>NZ_CM200280.1:0-727018 GCF_058197095.2 Pseudoalteromonas sp. J2K-J031 | reverse complement strand
ACCTGTTAATTATACTTTTTTGGCTTTATAAAACGCCGTTTCACTTAGTATCTTACTGATCTGAATGCCAACTTCTGTTTATAACAATGTTGATAACCTGTGCTCATCCTGTATTTAACTTTAAAGGTAAGTATAATACTGATCTCTATGTACATATAAATCTGATCTTAACCAAGTAAAATACTGATCTAAGTTTTTATATATAATTCAAATATATCAGTTACTTAAGGTGGATTTATTCGCTCTTATCCTTTTATTACCTTAATACTAACCATATTCATCCTTATTTAATTATTCTAATAAAGTAATAAATTATTTTATTTATTACTTTATTAGAATGTCCTCTACTTTAATGGTTTACTTGTTTTTCAATGGACATTATACTATCTGCAATTAAGAGGGTTCATTGAATGACAATAAAAAAATCAGCGTTAGATACTTATAAATTGCTCAAAGCAACAGCGACAGTTGCAGAGCAATCTTTAGAAGGACGCATTCAACATTATCGAGCTCATATAAAAGCCGAAGACAAAGAGTTACGTACGTACACACAAAAAGCGGCAGCAGATTTACTAGGATGTAATAATAGAACCTTAAAAAGAAAGCATGACCAAGGTGATTTTGACATTCTTGATATAAAACGTGGAGCAAATGGTCACTACGCTTATACTTTAAGTAATATCTATGCAATGGCTGATATTATGGGGTTATCTCCGAGTCATCGTTCACCTAGTGATAAACTTCAAGTCATTGTGGTTAATTCTTTAAAAGGTGGCTGTGGGAAAACCACAAGCTTAGTGAATATTGCAGCAGCTTTAGCGACTACGAATATTAAACGTTACCGTATTGGTATTATAGATCTTGATCCTCAAGGCTCTTCTTCTAGTTTCTTCCCTCCTATTGCCCATGACCCAATCACGGTTGGTGATCTTATGCGTGATTGCATTGAACTTGATGAAAACGAAGTATGGTCAGATGTCGTTTCTTCTGCCTTTTTACCTACCCACATTCCTAATATTCGTATTTTACCATCAGGGATGGATGACTTTTATTTTGAACATGAAACAGCAACACAATTAAAAGATCATATTGGCTATGATCAAACGCGTCACTACCATAAATTATTAGAAAAAGTGATAGAACCTGTTGCTAGTGAATTTGATTTAATCTTAATTGACACAGCACCATCACTTAACTTCATGTTTTATAATGCATTAATGGCTTCTACAGCAATGTTAATACCTGTTCATCCAGAAGCGGTTGATTTCGATGCTAATAATAAATATTTGAAACGTTTAGGCGAGATTTATCACACAGTTGCGGCACTTGGCCATGATGGCTGGGATTTTATGCAGTTTTTAGTCACCAACTACGTCAAAGGCAACCACTCACAACGAGACATTGTTAAAGATGTAAGAAGTGCTTTTGGTCGTCAAGTAATGAGCTATCCGATAAATCACAGCGCTGCTATTACCGCCAGTTCGTCATCATTTAATACCATTTTTGATCAAAAAACGTCTGACAGCTTAGCAAGCAGAGAATCACTGATCAAAGCACAAGAAAATATAAAAGATGTTGTTGATGAGCTTGAAATGCTGATCCGTTCAAATTGGGCTTCGACCCAATGCACATTAGAGTCAGCATAAGTAAGGAACTTCCATGGTTAAAAAACGTAAAAATGACACTCGAATCGATCCATTCTCAACTTTTGTCGAAACGAGTAACCTTGATGCTTTACTTGAAAGTGCAAGTGTTGGTCAACAAATTACAATGCCAGCACCCGCAGATCCTACGCGATCAATCAAACTAACATGTAAGATCATTAAATATAATGAAATAGACCAAGTTACAAAGGTTTATGGTAAAAACCGTCGTGTTCAATCGTTATTAAATGAACAAGCGGTTGCTGATATCTTACCCGCTATCAAAGCAGATAAACGCAATCAACATCCAGCACTTTGTTGGTCAAAAGATGGATTTGAATATGTTCTTGCTGGCTCTCGACGCCGCAAAGCGTGTTTATTAGCCCATGCTGATTATATTGTTTTAACGTCTACTGATTTTACTGACGAAGATGCGAAAATTTTGGCTATATCATCAGATCAATACATCGCCCCAAGTTTATGGGAGCTAGGCCAAGCATACAGTGAAACAAAACAAGACTTGATTAACTTAGGCAAAAAAGGTTCATACCGCGAAATCGCTGAAATAGAAGGTGTTTCGCATACAGCCATCGCTGATGCGCTTAAAGCCTATGATAAAATACCCAATGAAGTCATAGCTCTTTACCCTACAGCTAATTTAGTGGGCCGTGAAGTAGCTAAAAAAATTATTGCGGCTATAGAGCTTAATCAATCAGCTTTTTTCGATTCTGTTGCTCAAATTAGAAATAATTTATCTCAGTATCAACAAGAAAGTGACGAAAAAACAGCCATAGCCTTAACAAAAGCGCTGGTAGAGCAGCCTGTTACGGTGTCTGAAACTCATCGTGAAAAACTCGAATTTAACAGCGAATATATTATCGGTCATCGAAATCAAAAAACCGGTGATTTAGTGATTAAAATAGATAATCGAGTACTGACAGATAAACGTTTTGAACAGCTAGAGAAATTACTAACAAATTTTAATTAAACTAGTCGATATGGTTAAACTGTTTATTTTTAAGCTTGAAGTTAGTATAAAATTGATCTGAGGTAAATTTATTACCTCAGATTTACCCTCATTTACTTCATATTATCATCAACTTGAGCAATTCTAATTTATACCTTTTAATGCTTTAGATCTCAGTTCTAACAGCATATACTGGCTGGATAATTCGATTTTTGCAGAGTGTTATGGCTAAAGGCTTTACCAAAAAAGATTTATTGTCCTTGTTTGATGAAATAAAAACAGAACAAGCCCGCGAATTTCCGCTTACTGAAATTTTTTTAAAGCGATACTTTAAACCTGCAGTACTCGAAAATGCTAAGCAATTTTTAACCAATAATCAAATTGGCCAAATTGATGCGAGTAGTGACTTTTCGCAGATCACCTCTGAAGTGTTTAATCATGTTTCAGAACCAAGTCATCAACATATACAAATTATTCGTGATAACGCGAATATCACCTTAAATGCGCATTGTTCGTGTAAAGTTCAGCGAAAATGTAAACATATTGCAGCTGTATTATTGAAGTTAAAAACAGAGCATTCAGGTGAATTTGGGCAGCATTATTTATTACACGACTGGTTTAATCAGCTCGAAAAATTAAAAGTAAATCAAAAGCCACAAAATAAAGATGTCATCTTATTTGTCATTGAGCCATTTAAAGACTCATTGGTTGTTACCCCAAAAGTTGCTTCAGTTGCAAAAAATGGCAAGTTTGGCCTTGGACGTTTATTGACCGAAAAACAGTTAAGCAGCCAAGTGACCCCCGAAAATATTGATGAAGCAGATTTTCGCTTAATTAGTTGGATCCGTTCACAAAATACTTTCGGTAAACTCATGCTCGAAGGGCAATGGGGAGCTATCGCCTTACTCAAATTGATAGCTACTGAGCGCTGCTTTTGGCAAGACTCTCGTGATCCTTTAGTGATGACACAAAGTCGGTCGCTTGAATTTAATTGGCACTCAGAAACTGATACTCTTTCGCTCCATGCCCATGTGATGGGAAGTAAAGCGTGGCAATTATTTAACACTGTCCCGCCTTATTTTATTGATATTGAGCAGTCTGTTATTGGTGAGCTCATCACACCCTTGCAAGGTGATGAAATTAAGCATCTTTTAACAATGCCGGTGATTAATAAGGCCATGCAAAGCCAGGTTGAAAAGCGTTTTAACCAGTTATTCGGTTTATCTGTTATCAAACAAGATGGCGAGGTAAGCCGTAAACTAAAAAAGTTATCAATTAAACCTATTATCAGTTATGACTCAATTCAACAAACTCCGTTGATACGCTTACAATTCCAATATCCAAACCAACTGTATAATAGCCAAAGTAATGCAGGAGTCAGTGCTGGTGAGCGCAACTTTAGTTTTGAAAACACCTGTATTAATCGACTAAAAAATGCTGGGTTTGTTGACTGTAAAGGCCCTTTACATGATGTTGAATATTACAGTTTGGCTATTTCAGCAGAGCGCTCAGCGCTGTGGCATTGTTTTGTGCATGAGATAGCGCTGAACTTGAAAAAAGATGGTTGGCAGATAAATGGCCAAGCGCTAGAGCTAAATGAAGTTTCTCAAGCTCAATTGTTAGTACACCTTAGCCGAGATAAAAAAAATAAACTTGTACTAGAACCTTACTTTTACTTATCAGAAAAACGCTATTCATTTGCTGATTTTCTCACTGTGAGCTCTCTATGTAATAATACAGCGCAGTGTTTTTATTACATTTGTTTGCCAAATGAGCATTGGGTGGCATTTGCCAAAGATGACGTTGAGATCTTACTTGGTTTTTATCAAGAGTTTTATCAAGGTAAAAAATATCCTAAACGCCTTAATTTACCCTTAGCTTATGCGCGAAAATTATCAGGCTTACACAAATCTCAAATTACCAGTGACGAACCTAACCTGCTAGAGCTTACTCAGCTGGTCGCAAAAGACGATTTTGGTGCAAAGCTACAAGTACCTAAAAAGCTCAATGCTACGCTGCGTGACTATCAGTTACATGGACTTCACTGGTTGCGTTTTTTAAAAAAATTCCAATTAGGTGGCATTTTAGCGGATGATATGGGCCTTGGGAAAACCTTGCAAACTATCGCTTTTTTACTTGCTGAGCAGGGTAAAGCAAAAAGTAAGTTGCCTTCTTTAATTATCTGTCCAACTAGTTTAGTTAACAATTGGCTGCAAGAATTACAGCGTTTTGCCCCAAGTTTATCGGTTGTTGTTAGCTTTGGTAGTCAACGACAGAAGCAGTTTGTTAAGCTTTCAAAAGCCGATTGCATCATTACCACCTACCCTTTGCTTGTACGTGATGAAGCCATTTTTAATGATTTAGTGTTTGAGCACGTTATTTTAGATGAGGCGCAAACCATCAAAAATATTAATGCTAAAGTATCTCGTCATGTTAAAGCGCTAAATAGTAATTTTAATTTGTGCCTAAGCGGGACTCCGGTTGAAAACAACTTAAGCGAGCTTAAATCCCTGCTAGATTTTGCAATGCCAGGATTATTACCGTCACAAACCCACTTTAAAGAGTTTTATCAAACGCCGATTGAAAAAGAGCACAATCAATTACGCGCCGATCAACTTAAAGAGCTGGTTAAGCCTTTTTTGTTGCGTCGAACTAAAGCACAAGTCGTCACTGAGTTACCGGCAAAAACTGAAATGGTCAAAATGCTCGAGTTGATGCCTTCTCAGCAAAAATGTTATGGCGAAATCCGTCAAAAAATGGAATTTAAACTCAAAGATCTCTTTGCTGAAATTGGGATTGATAAAAGCCGCTTAGCATTTCTTGAGGCCTTGTTGAAATTACGGCAAATATGTTGTTCGCCTCAATTGTTAAGCGACAATGGATCGCAGTTTAGCTTTACAGATAGTACAAAGCTCGATTGGCTTGCAAAACACTTACCTGAAATGCTGCAACAAGGCCGTAAAGTCATCATTTTTAGTCAATTTACGAGTATGTTGAGTTTAATTGAGCAGCAGTTACAGTTACTTGATTTAGGTTATGCAATTTTAACCGGCCAAACTCGTGACCGCCAAAGTGCGGTGGACTCTTTTCAGCAAGGTGAGAAAAGTATTTTTCTAATTAGCTTAAAAGCCGGAGGCACTGGGTTAAATTTAACCGCTGCTGATACCGTTATTCATTTTGATCCCTGGTGGAATCCAGCCGTTGAGCAACAAGCAACCGATAGAGCGTATCGAATTGGTCAGAAAAAACCGGTGTTTGTTTATAAATTAATTTGCCAAGATACTATTGAAGAGCGAGTTTATGAAATGCAGCAAAATAAAGCCGCATTAGCCGAATCGTTTTTTGATGCGGCCAGTAAGCAATTTAGTGTGAGCTCTGCTGAAGAAATTTTAGCGTTATTAAAATAATTTAATTATTTTTTGAACTTATAACTGGTTACTCGGTCTATCTTAATAGTTGTGATTTGTTACTCGTTACTGGTTTCAATTTGTTACTCCTTTGTTTGTTTTTGTCTAAAAGCCAACCTAATTAGGTTGGCTTTTTCTTTTTATAAATTTTTGAATTGCCAGTGTAAAACTACCGGCTAAAATCCCCCATAGTGGCGAGCCAATATTCATTAGCACTAAATCTGACGCAGTAACCAAAAAAGTGATCATGGCAGCTTCTAAATAATAGGTTTCAGATAACGCTAATTTTAAGCTGCTTGCTATGGTGCTAAACAATGCGATACCCGCTAAGGCAAGAATGAAAGCACTTGGCAGTGCATCTAAAACGCTTATTAACGTACCGCTGCCAATGGCAAGCAATATGTAAAAGAATCCGGCTGCAACACTGCCTAAAAACCGTTTTTTTGGGTCTGCATTCACTTCGGGGGTCATGCATATGGCTGCAGTGATGGCCGCAAAGTTAATCGCATAACCGCCAAAGGGTGCTATTAGTATATTTGTGGCGCCTGTAATGGATAATGTTTTTGAGATTGGCACACGATAATCATGCGCTTGCATAACAGCAATACCAGGTAGGTTTTGTGATGCCATAGTCACAATAAAAAGGGGTAAACCGATATTCAATAGCGCAGGCAAGCTAAATTGAGGTTGAGTGAAATGTAAGGTTGCTAGCGTAAACTCTAGAGAAGCAAAATTCAGTAATTGTAAAAACCAAGCCGAAATCAAGCCTATCGCGAGTACCAAAATCATACACCATTTTGGGCTTATCAATTTAGCAAAAAGATAAGTGGTTAACATGCTTGAGATAAGCACCGTGTGCTGCGGCAATAAATTAAACACTGCAATCCCAAAGCCCACTAAAATACCAGCAAGCATTGCACTGGCTAAAGGCAATGGAATACGGCGCATTAGTTTTTCAAATGCACCCGTTACACCAGAAATAAAAATAAGTACCGCACAAAAAATAAACGCACCAGTCGCTTGCTCAAGTGTAAAACCTTGCGTGCTTGAAATGAGCAATGCAGCTCCTGGTGTTGACCAAGCAATTAAAATAGGCACACGGTAAAGCACTGATAACGAGATCGAAAGTATTCCCATACTTAAACCCAGCACTAAAAGCCAGCTTGCAACTAAATTAGCATCGCCGCCTAAATTAATCACAGCTTGGTAAATAAGCGCTATTGAACTCGCAAAGCCAATTAATACGGCAATAAACCCTGCGGTTAATGCATTTACACCTTGGTGTATTTGTTGCATTTTTGGCTGTTATCCTGTGCGTTATAACGTATATTGATTTTAAACTAGCATTGTATGTTATAACGCACAAGCTGCCTTTGGTTATTTTTTGATACTTTTCTAAGGTAATATTATGAATATTCAGCCCTACAGCCTTGATGTTGGCAGGCAGTTAAAATTGGTCCGACAACAGCGTAATTGGAGTTTAGATTATTGTGCGCGCCATACAGGCGTATCTAAAGCTATGCTCGGTCAAATCGAGCGAGGAGAATCAAGCCCAACGGTGGCTACGCTTTGGAAAATTGCGACTGGCTTTGCTTTGCCCTTGTCTTACTTTTTATCAAGTGAGGGTTTAAGCACAGGGCTTAAAGAACCAGATGATACTTTTGCTCACAGTTCATCCTCCTCAGATGATTTACAAATAAAAACCTTGCTGCCTTTTGCAAGCGATACTCGGTTAGAGTTGTTTCAGATTGTGATTAAGCCAAATCATAGTCATTTATCCTTAGCTCACAATCAGGGGGTGATAGAGCATATTGTGGTGTTAAGCGGTGAAATGGAGTATTTGTGCAACGAAAAGTGGATGTGTTTAACTGCTGGTCAGGTCGCTAAGTTTTATGCCGATCAGCCTCATGGTTACCGTAACCAAACGCAGCAAGCAACACTGTTTCATAATTTAATTTTCTATGGGAACTAACGCACTAAAAATAAAAGTTTTTATCAGATATTAAATAACCTGAGCTCTGGATAATAAATTTATCTCCAGCGGCTACTTTCAACGCTAACCGCGTTGAATTTACTTACAATAGGCCAGCTATTGACGCGTAAATTCGCCTTGTTATCCTTAAAAGTTTCCGGCTACAGACTTGAAAAAACATTGACCAATTCAATATCAATACGTTAGTAAATCTCTTAACCAAAGCTCAAGTTAAATAATAATAAAAAGATTGAAGATTTTTTTGAACTTAATGAATTATCGCTAGTCTATATTTACAGTGCTTAGGCGCTATCCCTGATAGTTAGATTTCCCCCTTTGATTACTAAATTTAGTAATAATGGCCAACCAATAGGTTGGCTTTTTGTTTTGTGTGCTCGAAATTTTTTGTTTCAGTCTGTCGTAATAAAAGTATGTTTTTATTTTCAATTTATATTGAACTAAGTGATTTTAGTGCGGTCTATTAATACAGTTGAACTGCGTTATCCCTGTTAGTTTTAAATTGTTTTCCCCCGATTGATTACTATTTATAGTAATGTTGAAGCCAACCTTTTTAGGTTGGCTTTTTGTTTTTTCATTGTACTATCAACAAGGTATTTTTATTGGAGCTAGGCAATGAGAAAAGATGACTTAGTACGATTTCAGTTAATAGAAGTCATTTTACTTTGGGAGGGCCGTTTAACTGCGCGCCATTTAATGGATTATTTTTCAATTAGCCGCCCTTCGGCGCAAAAAAGTATTACTGATTACAAAGAGGTTAATCCAACGGGATTTGAACGCAGCAATAGTGAAAAAGGCCACCTTGCTGTAGCAGGGTTTGAACCTTTGTTTATCTCACGTGATTTTAGTCAATATCAGCAATTTTTTGCAGCGCAGCATGGATCTGGCTCTGCATCGCACTTTGCAATTGAAGTGCTGCCTATACCGCAGCGTAATATCACGCCTGAGTGGGTGCGTCCTATCTTACTGGCCATTAAACAATCCCTGCGTCTTGATATTGGTTATTTGTCTTTATCAAGCCCTGATTATGAAGACCGAATTATCCAACCCCACAGTATTGTTTATGATGGATTTCGCTATCACGTTCGAGGATTTTGTGAGAAAAATCAGGACTTTCGCGATTTCGTACTATCGCGTTTTAATGGTGAATTTGTATTTGAGGGTGAGGCAACGCACACTGGCGCTGACGATACACTTTGGCATACGTGGCTTGATGTCGTTATCTGCCCAGATCAGCGTTTAGGGTTAAAGCAACGTCAATTCATTGAGTTCGATTATCAAATGCAAGCTGGTAAAAAAGTGATCCGCACCCGTGCTGCATTACTCAATTATTTATTACAGCGCTTAAGAGTTGATATTTATCAAACAGATGCGCAATCGCAGCAAATTATTATAGAACCTGAATGTCGCAAGGTCCTGTCGCCATTTTTAAACCGCTAAGGATTAAAATAACCATAAAGTAGCCCAGCTTAGCACTAACATGCTCAATAAGCTCAGCGCTTCTAGGATTGGGATGATTATCTTAGTACTCCAATCTTTATATTGTTGTTTTTTTAGCTGCGTAATTTTATGGCTAATAAACGCTATTTTTTCAGGTTTTACCCAAGCTGGATTAATTGATCGATAGGCTTGCTGTAATTGTTTTAATTCTTGTGCAATTTCACTCATGCATTTGACTCGTTGATGTTTGTATATCGCCATTTAAGCGGATAAAAATCATCTTGAATAGAGCCGATTTTTTGACCTGTAAAGGCCCTTTACAGTATTGAGCGCTTCTGCTGATAAATGGACCATTATTGGCTGATTATATGTAAAGATCTTTTACATATCCTGCTCTTAGTTGGGATTTGATAGTCGCCTCAACGCCATTCAAGGGTATAATCAACTTTATAAGAATAACGGTAAAGGTATGTTATGTCGGTTGAATTTTCTTGGTTGTACTTGCAGCCTTATCTATTAGTTGCCTCATTTCCACTGTTGCTTTGTGCTTTAGTGTGTTTTTTTAAAGTTCGTCACCTCAATCAGATTTTATCCGATAGCGAAAATAAGGTGCTCGAATTAACAACGCTCAATCAAGACAATCAAATCGCATTGGCGCATGCTAAAGGGATAGAGCCGCAGCTTGAGTATCTCAAATCTGAGTTGCAAGTTGTGCAGTTGAATAATCAAGAGTTGCAGATTGAATTGCGTACGAGCAAAGAGCAGCAACAACATTTTAAAACGCGTTTAATTGAGTCGCAGCAACAAAGCAAACACTATCAGAGCCAATGGCAAAGTAGCCAGGAAAAATTAACCGATTTATCGGTGCAGTTAGCTGCTTTGCAAAGCAGTTTAGTTGAAAAAGAATTGAGTTTTAATGCACAACTAGCGCATATTGCGACCAGCAAGGCTGAGTTAGGTAAAGAGTTTGAAAACCTAGCTAATCGGGTTTTATCGCAAAAAAGTGCAGAATTTAAAACACTGAATCAAGAAAGTGTGCAGCAGCTATTGCGACCTATGCAAACTGAAATGAAAGGATTTCGTGATAAAGTTGAGGCAATTCATAGTGAAGAGTTAAAGCAGCGTAGCGAGCTTAAAACCGAGTTAATTAACTTACAAAAATTAAATCAAGATATTACCGCACAGGCTCAACAACTCACTAATGCATTACAAGGACAAAAAAAGGTGCAAGGCAATTGGGGTGAGCTAATGCTTGAAAACGTGCTCGACAGCGCGGGATTAAGGTTAGGCCTTGATTACAAGCGTGAGGTTAATTTTCAAACCGATGAAGGGAAGCTTCGTCCTGATGTGGTGGTGTATCTTCCTCAAAACCGCCATTTGGTTATCGATGCTAAAACATCTCTATCGGCTTATACCCGTTATGTGAATGCAGAATCAGAACTAGATGCACAAGTTGCTTTAAAGCAGCATGCGCAAGCTATGAACGATCGCATTAATGAATTATCGAATAAAGATTATTTTAAGTTGCCGGGATTAAACTCGCCTGAAGTGGTGGTGCTATTTGTGCCAATCGAATCGGCTTATGTTGAGGCGTTAAAATACCAACCTGACTTGTACCAAAAAGCGATAGAGCGCCAGGTTTTAGTTGCAACCCCGACAACGTTACTGACCAGCCTTAATATTGTTAAACAACTGTGGCGTTTTGAAGATCAAAGTAAGCATACGGCGGAGCTTGCCAACAGAGCTGAGCGTTTTTATAACAAACTCAATAGTTTTTTATCGAGTATGCAAGGTGTTGGTAAGCAACTTGATAAAGCTAAAGAAAGCTATGATAAAGCATTTGCACAGCTTTACAGCGGTAAAGGCAATTTAATTAAACAAGCGGCTGAATTTAAAGATTTAGGTGTGAGCGTGCAAAAAGAGCTCCCTGCCCCGTTGGTTGAGCAAGCACATTTAGAACTCGGTACTGCAAATAAGGATGATGAGCCTTCGGTACTGCAATTTAATAGTCAATCTGTCACTCATTTTAGGGAGTAATGTTATGAGCTATCAAGGAAATGATTTTTACTGCGATCAAGTATTGAGTGGCAAAATTAAGCCAAACATAGTTAAAGAAGATGAGCACTGTCTCGCTTTTTATCATACCAAACCCTTTTGGCCTGTGCATATTGTGGTGATCCCCAAGTTACATGTGCCTTCTTTGACGCAACTTGGGCCATACAGCGCAGCTGATTTACAGCATTTAATCGGTTTTGTAGCCGAGGTCGCTGCTATGGTTGAAGCGCAATATGGCGCAGCACGAGTGCTTACTAATTTAGGTCAATACCAAGATTCAAAACATCTTCATTTTCATGTCAATTTTGGTACTCCTAAGGAGGCATAATGGCGTTAATGAAACATGGGTTAGGTGAACCTGCCATCACCCGTATCGCCAATGCCATTGCCGGTGTAGACCCAAGCTTTGATGCTACCTTATTTATCAAATCAGCATTATGTGGTTTGGATGATTTAGCGCTCAAACAGCGCGTAAACCATCTTATTGAGTGTTTGCATCGTGGTTTAAAAAAAGATTTTGGCTCAGTCTGCCAGCTTTTTGTCGCGGTTATTCCTTATTGGCAAAAATCGGTATCAAATGAGCCTCATTCTACTTTTGCTGCTTGGCCGCTGGTTGATTATGTCGCCAAACATGGTTTAGATGAACCAGAGCTTGCACTTGATACCTTAAAGCAATTAACGTGTTTGTTTTCGGCCGAGTTTGCAATTCGCCCTTTTATTGAGCGTTACCCTGATCTTTGCCATCGTTATTTTTTAATTTGGGTAAAAGATGAATCCGAGCACGTGCGCCGCTTAGTATCTGAAGGCACGCGACCGAGATTGCCTTGGGGGCAGCGTTTAACTGTGTTTATTGACGATCCTACACCTAATTTAATGTTGTTAACCGCGCTTAATAATGATTCAAGTTTGTATGTGCGTCGCTCTGTTGCAAATCATCTTAATGACATTACAAAAGATCATCCGGATGTTGTGCTTAACACCTGTTACGCATGGCAATTAAAGTCTAGCCCGCAAACACATTGGATTATCAAACATGCAACGCGTAGTTTAGTTAAACAAGGTCACCCCGAGGTCTTTAAATTATTAGGTTATGGTGAAAATGTTGCGCTGATGCCTGTGGCTTTGTCTATCACACCATCACACATTGCAATGGGCCAAGTCATTGAGTTTGAGTTTTGTATCCATGCAATGGGTGATAGCGTTCAAGCTTGCGTTGTCGATTTCGCGATTGATTTTGTCAAAAGCAATGGCAAAACCAGCCGCAAAGTGTTCAAATTAAAAAATATCAGGTTACAGCCAATGGAGGCTGTGCACTTTAAAAAAAGTTTTTCGTTTAAAAAAATCTCTACACGACAATATTATGCAGGTAGTCATCAGCTTAGTATTTTAGTTAACGGCAATGAAGTTGCTTCACAGACTTTTATGCTGACAACGCCTTAATTGTTTTATGTATTACTCAAGGATTGCAGATGAAAAAACTTAAAAATGAAAGTGGGCTGTTAAAAAAAGCGATTGTTATTGGTGAGAAATACGCGCTTAATCGCGGTTTTAAAGGATTTGAACCAACGGTATCGGCCAATCAAAAAGTCGAAATTTTGTATCGTTTACTTATCAATGACAAGCTCATTCAACCTCTGGCGTTCGGCCATGAAGATATCCCTCACATGAAGCATAAATTGGCGATTTGGATCGCTAAGCAATTACCCAGTGATCATCCATTACTGCAATAAGATAGGCTTATTTATGAATGAAAAACATAACAATAAAAAAGAGTTATTAATTCTGCCCTTGGTATTAGTGGCAATTTTAATTCCTGTGGTTGGTCATTGGTTAATGCAACCGCGTTTATCGGATCATGATTGGTTAGTTTATACTTTGGCCGCACTGCCTTTTTTATTGTTTGTGTTGGTTATTTGGGCTTATAAAATAGCAGTTAAAAATGATCAATAAACGTCGTTATACTTCTTTGCGCTTTGCTTGAGATGAATTTACCCAATACGGGGTTGATTTATTAAAAGCAAAGCAAGGTAATGCAATACAGTTTAATGAGTTACACCTAAACAGTATTGCAAATGAGAACTACTATCTTTTGTGTTTGTCCTGTATATAATGTCATCCTTATTCGCTATTGTTATTTAAAATAAGGGATTAGGATGTTAGCACATCAATTTCGTAGTACTGATCAGCCCGATCAGACAACTCATTTATTACCAACGACGGCACTTCTTCGAACAAAACTTACTTTTTCAGCCTGTTTCACCGCTTCATTGCAGTATCGTTTGCAGGTATTGTCTCGTTTTTGCGCAGCCGTGCTTGGCGGCTATTTGCTTTGTGCGAGTTTAACCGCGTTTTTACCCTTCATTCTGCCTCTTAAACCTACCGATGCAGTGTTATTCACTTTATCGTTGTCGGTCTTGATGTATGCCATCAGCTTTATTTCAGCGTTTTATTTTCAGTCTTTAAAGTACATTTGGAGCTTTTTTATCGGTGGTACGCTGCTGTTTGTTGGTCTGAGCGTTTTGCTGCAGGGTTCGCTATGAAAGAGAGTTTTTTTCGCAGTATGACCTGGCTGCATACTTGGGTTGGATTAACAGTGTGCTGGTTGCTATTTTTAATCTTTTTTGCGGGAACGTTGAGCTTTTTTCGTCATGAAATAACGCTTTGGAGTCAACCTGCGTTTCATTCAATAGCGCCTACTCAGTTCGATATTCAAGCGCAAAATCAACAACTCGATTTTGCGTTTAAGCACTTATCTACCCGCGCGCCTGATGCCGATAATTGGCGTATTAGTTTACCTAATGATCGCGAACCTGCACTTGCTCTGACGACTCAAGCTGCACGTAACGAAGATAAAGGCAGAGGTCAGCGCGATACGTATTATTTTGACCCTAATACGTTTGATGAGTTAACGGATTATCGACCCACAGCCGGTGGTAACTTTTTTTATCGCCTACATTTTGATTTACATTATATTGATCGTACTTTGGCGCGCTGGCTTGTGGGTTTTGCGAGTTTGTTTATGTTAATTGCCTTGATCTCGGGCGTGGTGATCCATAAGCGTATTTTTAAAGATATGTTTAGTTTTAGGCGTGGTAAAGGCAGCCGTACTTGGCTCGATGGGCATAATTTAAGCTCTGTTATTGCACTGCCTTTTCATTTAATGATCACGTATACGGGCATAATTACATTAATTTTTCTTTTTTTCCCCTACCCTATCTTGAGTACTTTTAATGGCGACTTTAAAGCATTCACCCAAGAATTAAGCGCAACAAAGATACAATATCAGCGTAGCAATATTGCTGAGCAACACGCACCACTTGAGCAAATCCTGACTCAAGTTCATCATACTTGGCCTTATGTTGCGCTTGATTCTGTTACGGTAAGCTATCCATCAGATCAATCAGCCACAATGACATTTAGGGCAAGTACATTAAAAACACTGCGCGATGAACCCCCAACGTTGGTATTTGATGCCAATACTGCGCAATTATTAGCTTCATCTGGGTTAAATTTTAGCAATAGTGAAACACTATTTGATTCAATGACTGCGCTGCATACCGCTCGCTTAGCACAGCCTATTTTACGGTGGCTTTATTTTCTGTGTGGCATTGCTGGCTGCGTGATGATTGCTACAGGCTGCGTTATGTGGGCTAAACGTATCAAAGAGCGCTTAAAGTCCAATAACGCTCCTTCATTTGGTCTAAAACTGGTAGAAACACTCAATGTGGCAACCATTATGGGCCTTCCTTTAGCCACCGCAGGGTTTTTATACGCAAACCGTTTGTTACCCAATACCTTATTAAACAGAGCAGACAAAGAGATAGCATGCTTTTTTATCATTTGGGCAATGGTTTTAATCATTACTTGTTTTAAACGAGACCGTTTGGTGTGGCGATACTTAGCTTTATTAATTGGTGCGGTATTCACAGCGCTACCCTTGGTCAATAGTGTGGTACTTGATGGTAACGTATGGATTTACTTTAATGCCAAACAGTGGGTGTTACTGAGTGCTGACTTATTGTGCCTAATGGTTGCTTTTGTTGCCTTTATGCAATATCAAGCATTAAGTACACCAACAACACCGTTAGTAAAAAGTCGATCTGATTTGAAACAAGGGCTGACATCATGATTTCGTTGGTTATTTTTTCACTTACATTAGTAAGTTTTAACTGCTTTGCACTCGCAAAAGCCAATCATTATCGCGATGTCTTTCAAGTGCGCCCTAATCAACGGATCAGTTTTTTATTAACTCTTGTCGCTTGGATCATTATATTACTAACTATGGTGCTGTCTTATCACCATTATGAAGGGTACGGCATTTTACTTTGGTGTGGTTTTATGGCGGCAAGTGTACTGATTATTGCCTTGCTATTTACATATAAAGCTATATTAATTAAGTGGTTAGCGCTAATTTCGCTTCTTGTTAGTATGTGTGTCGGGCCTTTTTTTATTTAGGCTGTTATTAAACTTAAAGGGCTTGATGGCTTTTTTATTAGCGAGTGTTAGTAAAACTCTGCTCTGTAATGATAGGAGCTTTATTCGACGATAAAGTTCTTATCATTTTTTAGGTTTTATCTTTCAAACTGTACGATGAAATGTAAAATAATGTGTCCCTCCAAAAATCTCCCTTTAGGTATTTGACTGAATTGTAAGTAGTTACATACCTTGTAACTGTTTGGAACATCACGTTGACATTCTGCTCATGATTCATTGATAAAAGATTTTAGGCATCGACTAGAGTTAGCAATGTTCATTTTGAACATTATTAATTTGGAGGATGTATGAATAAGTTCACTCGTGCAATTATTACTTTAGCTGCAATTGCAGCGCCACTTTCTATTAGTTACGCAAAAATGGATCCCCATTTACACAATGCCTTGGTTGAAACTTGTATTGCAGTTAAAGCAAATAGCCCTTTGCAATTGCGTAATCAATTGAAAGAATACAATTTAAAAGTAGGTACAATTCGCGATAAATTAATGTGTAATGGCGAATCGGTATATCAATTTGCATTGACCCACAATGCAACACGCACTGCAAATGTCATTAATCGAGGTTCAGTTTCTATTTCTGAATTAGCGAGTTTGCCACAAGAAAAGTATTCGGTCTGGATTAATTAAACACTATTAAAAGGCTGGTTATGTGATAGCAATAGCGCAAAAAAATAAAAAGGGAGTAGTAAAACTCCCTTTTTATCTTTTATCTCAGCAAGTTCACTTAGCGTTATTATTTCTTTTTTGCTTGTGCAGTGAGTTCAAAGTCAAATTCATCTGGGTAGATAATTAAACCATCTTGATCCGGCACGGGAAATACAGCAATAGCTAATTCATCGTCCGCCAAGCCATTAGTCCAATCGTTTTTCCACTTTGTTAAACTAATTGCTTGTGCTTGGCAATCTTGCCAATCACCGGTAGCCCACAGCTCGGCAAATTCTTGATTCGGCCACACGGGTACACAATCTTCATCATCAGTATTGAGCATCACACAGCCGTGTTCATCCGTTAAAATCCAAATTTCATTATTGGCCACAACTTCTTTTAATAAATACTGATAACGTTGTTGGTTGTCGTTTTTTAAAATAGCAGCGATTTTTTGTGCTTCGAGCGCTGTACTCATAAAGTAGCCCCTTAATTAGAGTGATGTGTTATTGGCATAAATCCGATTTAAATATGGTAACAGCTTTGTAGGCGGTTTAATAAAAATAGTGCACACCTTAGCATCTGCTTTTTTATTTCTCAGCCAGCGTAAAATGTAAACCCCCTTTACAGTGTCATAAATATGCCATTAAAACTTTTTATTATGTGCGCAATTAATATAGTAATGAGGGGAATATCGGTGCAAAACCAATCGGTTAATCAAATCGCAGATCAAGAACGAGAGTTGCTCAGTCTATTTCAATCTTTAGAGCAACTGTCATTAAGTCAATTTGATATTACAATTTCCAGTCAAAAAATGTTTGATGATGATGAATACCGTAATCTTGTTTTATCTGAATTATATGAATTTAATCACCCCGAGTTTATCACTATCATTGACCGCTGCCATTGGCTATACAAACAAATAAATCAGGCTGCAGTGCATGCGGCTGCGCCTGAGGTGATTGCACAAACTCATTCAGCTAATAATAAAAAATCGATTTTAATGATTGTCAGTGGGTTAGTTTTATTAGTGTTATTACTTGTGACATATCAATGGATGTCCCCATTTCAATCTCAGTCGCCAGTTGTACCGAGCACAACACCGGTTGTCGCACCTTTGCCCGTGGTGTCGGCTGCACCTGTAGCCAATAGTGTTAATGGGATTAATTTACCTGTTCAACATGCCGAGGTTGCTTTTAGTGTGCATGGTTCAAATACAATAGGTGAAAAACTTGCCCCTGCATTAATCGAAGCGTATTTTTCGGAGCATGGAATTACAGAGTTTGTCTGGCAGCATGGCCTCAATCCGGTTGAACGTAATGTGCAATATGTTGCAGAGGGTCAAGTGTTTCAAATTAATTTACACGCACATGGTTCTACAACCGCATTTAAAGGTTTGGAGCTTGGGCATGCTGATATAGGGATGTCATCACGAAGAGTAAAACCGACTGAAGTTGAACGTTTACGCTTAACTTTGGGCGATTTAAGCAAAGTTGGTAATGAGCATATTATTGGCCTTGATGGGCTTGCGGTGATCGTTAATCAAAATAACCCAGTGAGTAAGTTGTCAACCGACACACTAGCCAAAGTTTTTGCTGGAAAAATCAATAATTGGTCACAAATAGGTGGCTCAGATTTACCCATAAAGTTATTTGCCCGTGATGTAAAATCAGGCACATGGGATACTTTTAAAAACTTAGTTCTCAGCAAGTTCGATTTATCACTTGCACAAACTGCTACTCGTTTAGAGTCAAGTACTGAGCTTTCGACTCTAGTCTCACAAGATGAAGCTGCAATTGGTTTTATTGGTTTAAATTACATTCAGTACAACAAGGCGTTGGCGATTTCTGAAGGCGAAGGCACTACCGCAATTTTTCCAACGCGCTTTACCATCGGAACAGAAGATTATGCCCTTGCGCGTCGCCTCTATTTATACACACCCACTAATGCCAGTAATCAAGTTAAAGAGTTTTCGCAATTTGCTATTTCGAGTGCAGGCCAAGCGATAGTTGAAAAAGCAGGGCTAATTTCGCAAAACATAAAAGTAGAAAGTGTTTACCCACAGGCCCAAGCGCCTGAAATTTATAATCATTATGCAGACTTAGGTAAGCGTTTATCACTTAATTTTCGGTTTAACTATGGCGATCAAGATTTAGATAACAAAGGTAAGCGTGACCTTGATCGGTTAATTGAATTTATGGAAGAAAATCCAGGTCGCCGCTTGGTATTAATGGGCTATTCCGACAGCATTGGAGCAAAACTTAAAAATACGCAGCTGTCACTTAATCGTGCTAAAGCGGTTGAAAAAGAATTACAAGCTCGGGGTATTGCAGTAATGGCGGTTGAAGGACTGGGTGAAGCTTTACCGGTTGCAAACAATGATAACGAAAGTGGCAGAGAGCGTAATCGCCGTGTTGAAGTTTGGTTATTATAGGGCTGCGCACTTGTGAGAGATTGCTGACAAAAAGGGGGGTGATTGCCCCTTTTTCATTTTATTGTCATATATTTTTTTTATCATGCGGCTAACAATGACAAAGGGGTGAATGAAATGTTTGCTGTTATTTCTGATAAAAACAATTTAATTGCGGTATTTCAAAAGTATTCAGTTGCTGAAGCGTTACAGGTGAAATACAACTTAAAGCATGCATTGGCTGCATTAAATATTCCATCCCCTGCTCTTTTAGCCAGCATGGCTGCTGAAGGATTATCGCTTGAAGATTTTGATAGCAATCACAAGCTCCCCCATCAAACCGCTAATGCTGATTCAGTATTGCGTAGCCATTTAAGACCACTTTTTTTAGATTTAAATCAGCTCAACTCTGTTCTATCGAGTTTAAGCATGCGCCAAGCGATTGAAGTGCGAGAGTTGTTTAGTTCGCTCATGCCGTATTTAAAATTACCTTCTGAGAACTTATTAGCCCAAATGGAGCAAGAAGGATTATCGCTTAATCGGTTAGGGGTAAAAAACGTGACACCGCAGGCTACTGTGTCGAATGATAAATTACAGAAAACAAAATCTTTGCTAGGTCAGGCATTGCAACAAAATCCTGAAAAATTGCGTTTGCAGCAGCAAATAGCCGCAGCGAAAGCAAAACTACAACACAATGATGTAACAAGAGCCAAAGCTGTGTTATCAAACGCACTTGACAGCAATGCCCACTTTGGCGAAGTCACTGTAAAAAAGCCTGAACTGAGCTTAGTACCCAATCGCGACCTCACACCGAGCAATGAGGCGCTTAATCATAATGCGTCGGCATTGACGCCAAAAATCTCTTTGCAAGAAGCACTTGAGCGGGCGTTAGCCTCAGGGTAATGGTCTTTAATACTCTTTTGAACCCGCAGTATTAGCACCATCAGTACAAGCAAAGTCAGTACTAACACTGTCAGTTCAAAACAGTTAGTTCAAAACAGTTAGTGCAACCACGTTTTTAGCAGCTCAACCAATTTTGAGTATTCAATTGGCTTAGCTAAATGCCCTACCATACCAATCTTAAGGCACTTTTCGATATCGCTCATCATTGCATTGGCGCTGACAGCAACAATGGGGGTCGAAAATTTATTCTGCGCCAGTAAAATCTCACTGGCATGGTAGCCGTCCATCACGGGCATTTGTATATCCATTAAAATCAAATCAAACGTATGATTAGAGGCCAGCTCAACGGCTTCTTGGCCATTATTTGCCAGAACCGCTTCAAGCCCTAGCTGCTGCAAAAACTTGGTAATGACTATTTGGTTAATTGGGTTATCTTCAGCAACGAGTAATTGATACGCTTTGTGACTAAATAGCGTTTTTGCATCTTCTTTTTGGTCAAGTTCTAACAATACGGGGGCGCTTTTTTTGAGGCTCAGCGCCACTAAAAATGTTGTTCCTACATGCTCTGTACTGCTTAACGAGATTGTCCCATCCATTAGCTCTACTAAGCGCTTACTAATGGATAAACCAAGCCCTGTGCCGCCAAAACGCCGAGTCGTATCAGCTTGGGCCTGAACAAAAGGCTTAAACAGGTTGTTAATCATATTTTCAGCAATACCAATGCCGGTATCACAGACACTGATCTGGAATTCAATCTGATCATCATCCACCGCCGCTGCGTGTAATTTCAAGGTCACTTTGCCTTTTAAAGTGAATTTAATCGCATTAGAAAGTAAGTTAGTAAAAATTTGTTTTATGCGCATTTCATCGCACCACACCCAATGAGCGGTTTGAGCCCGAAACTCAAGCTGAATGCCTTTGGCTTTGCTGGCCGGTTTAAACAAGGTGACCACATCGCTCAAAAGCTGCGTTAAGTTAGTGGGGGCAATATGCAAGGTCAGCTGATTGGCCTCTATTTTTGATAAATCGAGGATATCGTTAATGATGGTAAGCAGCATTTTACTCGAACTATTTATATGGTGGAGGTACTCGGCTTGCTCTTGGGTTAATTGAGATGTTTGCAGCAGCTGTACAAATCCTAAAATTCCATTCATTGGGGTGCGTATTTCATGGCTCATGTTGGCCAAAAATTGGGTTTTGAGTTGTTCAGAGCTTTCGGCATCGAGTTTGGCTTTGTTGAGCTTTAAAATATGGGTGTTAATTGTTTCAGCCATTAAATTTAATGAGTTAGCAATCGATTGAAACTCAATATAATTAAATGACATCTGTTTATTTTGGTAATCACCATTAGCAAAGGCGTCGCTCATAAGCTCAATTTGTTTTAATGGTTTGTTTAGTTTGTTGGTTAGTAACTTACTGAGATAAACACATAACACAATTAAGAAGCTAATTAAGAATCCTGCTAAAAACATGCTTTGTACGACCACGGCTAAATAGGGCTTTTCCGCTTCTAAAATGGCAAATTCGAGCGTTTTTTTGCTGCCGTCGTTTAAGTACACAGGCATGATTGGTGCTGTTTGGCGAATGTAGCTTTGCTTGTTTGGTACAAATGCATCGAATGACAGGTTATTTTCGATAAAGAGCTGATATTGATTAATGTCACCGTTTTCAACGCGCATGAGCCAAGTTAACAGATCAGAAAAAGCCAGCACATTGACCAGTGCACCCGTTATTTCATAAGGGGTGTCGAGTAAATCAAGTTCATGTATTAAAGGAGTAATAATTGCTAAAAAAGGCTCTTTTGGGTTGTTATGGGGAAATAATTTACTGATTTGTGTATCTTTGAGTACATAAACCATAGGTTCTAAATATTGATTTTTTAGCGCATTTAATACTATGGGCGAAAGTTGTTCGGTATTGACCGATAAAGATGCAAGCGGGTGTGATTCAACAACAAAACCATCAAGGTCAAAGATAAATGAGGCGCTAATCACCGGATTACTTTGGGCAAAGTCGTTTAAGTTACGAGCGGCTAAGTTTGAATAAATGATATTAATTGGTAACTGATTAATGACTTTATTATTACTGAGTCTGCGGGTAAGGTGCTTTTGCTCAATAATAAGTTGTTTTAAATCTGCAGCACTGTTTTTTGCATGCCAACTCACCGTGGTATTCGCTTGCGCCAAGGTATTGTGATAAAAATTAAACGAAAAGACGCCCGCAATAAGTAATAACGGGGTGATCACTAATAATAAAATACTAACAAAAAGAGTTCGGCTAAACTGTTTTACTTTCATTTAGCGGCCTTTCGTTCAATTGAGCGCTCAGCAATTCGTTGCATGTAAATTGATGCTTTTTCACTACTCATGGCCCCGCTGCCATATCGAGTAAAGCCTTTTAGCATGGCCTCCCAAATAATCGCCATATTTTGATTTACAGGCATAGGTATCGATTGCGATAAGGTGTTCATTATTATATTTAAGTCATGGTCATCAGAGCGTTTAATCTGAGCAAGAACCTTTTCATGTACCGGTAAATCATGAAGTTGCATCCTAATTTCATTTTGAATTGCTTCGCTTTGCATGAATGTGGCAAATTGGCTCAGGATTTCTTTTTTTGGTCCACTTAAGGCATTGTTTGGAAATGCAATCACGTAACTTGAATAATAAGAGCGCATTGCATGATGATTGATATTTGGCAGAGGCGCTAAACCAAAGTCGGCTCCTAATGCTTCTTTAAATGGGCCAAAAGCCCAGACTCCATTAATAGTATACGCAGATTTACCTTGGCTAAATTGGTCAAAGGCACAGCGGTAATCACATTGATTGTCTACTATTTTTTGCTTTGATAATTGCCAAACAAACTCAAGGGCATTTTGTACTTCATCATTATCAAAATTAGGCATGATGCCCACTACTGGCTTCGCCTCAAACGCAGTTAAAAATGGAATAAACCAATACATTTCCATAAAACTCCAGCTAATTAAAGGTAATGATGTTGGTAGTTGCTCGCGCTGAGCGATTAAGGTTTGCCAATCAGATGCGGCTTGTTTGATCCATTTTTTATTGTAATACAGCAATAAATGATTCCCTGAAATAATGGGAATACCTAATGTGCGACCATTAATGTTTGCGGTGGCTTGTGTATTTGAATGGGTATGGGGCGAAATGAGTGCCGCAGGTATTTCGCTAAAATTCACCTCTTTATCAAGCCCTAAATGGTCGGCCGGAAAAATCACTATGTCTGGCGTCGCATTTTTTTCAGCGCTACGTAAAATTCTGACCTTTAAATCGGCTTGATCAAGCCATGTTATTTTTGTTTCGATACCCGTGGCATCGCGAAATTTCTCTATTAAGAGTTTTAGTTTTTCATTTTCATAGGTATGTACAATTGTTATGTCAGCAGCAAGGCTTAATTGGCTTATAAAAAGCAAACTTGGGATAAGCCAGGCATTAAGATTCAGCACTGTATATTTCCTATTAATTTTAAAAAGCAATATTAGTTATGACATAAAAAAAGGAAAAAACCTATAAACTGATTGATTTAATTTGCCTTTTTTTGCCCTATCCGACTGCGACTCATTTAGTATTACAGCAGTTAATATTCTTTATTTTTTAGCTGAATAAAGCAGGTGTTCTAGCAGCGTTTAGTTGGTAAAAATCTGATCTATTGATGTTGTTGACTGTGATCATTGAAGTTGCGGTGTACGGGATCAGTAAAATACTTAGTAAAAATCTGATCTATGCATGTGTTGATGCATGCAAAAAGAGGTTTTTATTGGATTTGCGCGAGTAAAAGCGCTGTTATAACGGTTTATTTATATATTTTTAATGCTTTGGATTGTTAATGAGTTAGTAATAATACGATCCAAGACAGATTGGGATAAAATTCGGATTAGTTAGTAAAAAATTGATCTGGAAAAAGGCACAGGCTTTGAGTTAATAAAATAATGATCTGTAATGCTGCTTGAATATAAGGTGCTTTATATTTAAACAGTTAGACTCTTTCATTAACGAATTCCTGTTTATGTTCAACGGTGTTGCCAGATAACGATTGACTATTTTGCATTGAGATTGTTGGTAGGTAATATAGAAAATCATTTAAATTCAATTGGTTATTGTGTTTTTATGTTGTTGAGTTAAAGAAAAGGCGAGTACATTGTTTTACTAAGTGGTGCAGGGAGGGGAAGATTGATGGCACATTGTTCCCTTGGTATAAAACTGATCTCTATTTTATTTTGGCCATAAAAAAAGGCTGTTGCCAGCCTTTAGAATACCGTTAGGAAATAACAGTGTGTGGGTTAAAACTGATTCATGGTATTGGCTTCGCCACCTGCTTTAAGGGCGTTTTCACCTGAGAAGTATTCTTTGTGAGTATCGCCAATGTTTGAGCCTGCTAAGTCTTGATGCTTAACCGACGCTTGTTCGCGGCGAATTTCTTGGCGTTGTACATCACGTACATAAGCCAGCATACCTAAATCACCAAAGTAACCTTCAGCCAAAATATCTGTACTGAGTGCTGCGGTGTGGTACGTCGGTAACGTGATTAAGTGGTGGAAAATACCTGCCTCACGTGCGCCATCGCGTTGGAAATTTTGTACTAATAAATCGGCTTCTTTAGCAAGGTCGGTTGCATCCATCGTGCTATGCATTAAGGCTTTGGCATCCACACTTGGATCCGGATATGCGCTTACGTCTTTACCTTGCGCTTGCCATTCTTGATACACTTGTTCACGGAATTTTAGCGTCCAGTTAAACGAAGGTGAGTTGTTGTACACTAACTTGGCATTAGGCACGGTTTCTTTAATCTCGTTTACGAGTTCAGCAATTTGTTTAACATGTGGTTTTTCAGTTTCAATCCACAGTAAATCAGCACCAGATTGAAGGCTGGTTATACAATCGAGTACCACACGTTGTTTTTCAGTACCTTCACGAAATTGATATAAACCGTTATCTAAACGTACTGGTTTAACAAGTTGACCATCGATTTTCATCGTCATATCGCCATCTTTTAAGTCGTCAGGGCTGTTTACCGGTGTCGTATCTAAGAAGCTATTGTATTGACTTGCTAAGTCGCCAGGTGTGCGAGATACCGGAATTTTTTGCGTTAAGCTTGCGCCTAATGAGTCGGTACGCGCCACAATAACCCCATCATCCACTCCAAGTTCTAAAAACGCATAACGTACGGCGTTAATTTTCGCTAAAAAGTCTTCATGTGGCACGGTTACTTTACCGGCTTGATGCCCACATTGTTTAGCGTCTGATACTTGGTTTTCGATTTGAATACAGCATGCACCGGCTTCAATCATCTTTTTAGCCAATAAATAAGTGGCTTCTTCGTTTCCAAAGCCAGCATCGATATCAGCGATAATTGGCACAATGTGAGTTTCGAAGTTATCAATTTGATTAATAATTGCCGATACATCACCGCCAGTTGCACGGGCTTTATCTAAGTCTTTGTAAAGGTGGTCAAGTTCGCGTGCATCAGCTTGTTTTAAGAAGGTATAAATTTCTTCGATTAGGTTCGCTACAGCTGTTTTTTCATGCATGCTTTGATCAGGCAGCGGGCCAAAGTCAGAGCGAAGTGCTGCAACCATCCAACCGCTTAAATAGACATAGCTTTTTTTGGTGGTTTTTTGATGACGCTTAACTGCCATCATCATTTGTTGTGCGGTAAAACCATGCCAGCAGCCCAATGATTGTGTGTAATCGTTATGATCTTTATCGTAATCGGCCATATCTTGACGCATGATTTTAGCTGTGTATTTTGCAATATCTAACCCGGTACGAAAACGATTTTGTAAACGCATGCGAGTTGCGTATTCAGGATTAATAGCATTCCAAGCAGTGCCTTGGATTTGGCATAAGGTGCTGATATGGTCAATTTCTTGTTGATATGTCGACATAATAAAATTCCTTTAAACGGGTTGCGATACTAATTCAGTTATTTTCTTAATTGTGAGAGGCGACTAATTCTTCGGTTGTTTAGCGCTTAAATAAACACTAGGCCCATTTGAATTGATTTAGTTAATTTATACTTGTTATCACCAGTATTTACTTCGTGAATGGTATTTTTTGCCTCATAACGAGCTTTTTTACTTATTTCACGATAAGTTAATTAACAATCGTTAACGTGTGTGATTTTGAAAGTTGATTTAAACCGCACGTCACATTTTTCATTTCGCTTAGGGGTAGCAAGATTATGGCCGAACGAGTTTCGCATTCAGGGATGCAAATTGATTCACAATTATTTGAATTTATTAATTTAGAAGTACTGCCAGGTACAGGGATCAGCAGTGATAGCTTTTGGCCTAAATTTGCGGCGGTGGTGAATGAGTTAACACCGATTAATCGCGCCTTGTTGACTAAACGTGACGACTTCCAACTGCAAATTGATTTATACCATCAGAGCCATTTAGAGTTTGATCTAGCACAATATCGGACATTTTTAACCCAAATAGGCTACTTAGCCCCTGATGTGGGCGACTTTTCAATTACCACTGCGCAAGTTGAGCCTGAAATTGCTCTACATGGTGCGCCGCAGCTGGTAGTGCCTGTCAGTAACGCTCGTTTTGCGCTTAATGCTGCCAATGCTCGCTGGGGCTCTTTATACGACGCACTGTATGGTACGGATGTTATTAGTGAGGCTGATGGTGCAGAAAAAGGGGGAATTTATAACCCAGTTCGAGGTTATAAAGTCATTGCCAAGGGCCGTGATTTTCTTGATTTAGCTATTCCGCTTTCAACTGGTTCGCATCGTGATAGTACTAATTATTCTATCATTCATGGTCAATTATTAGTGACCCTTAATGATAGCCGCCAAATATGCTTAGCTCAGCCTGAAAAACTGCGTGGTTATGTTGGTCAGCCACAAAATCCAAAAACAATATTACTGCAAAATAATGGCTTACATTTCGAAATTAATATTGATCATGCCAGTGCTATCGGTTCGTCAGATCCGGCAGGTATTAAAGATTTAGTGCTTGAAGCTGCGTTAACCACCATCATGGATTGTGAAGACTCAGTTGCTGCCGTTGATGCGCAAGATAAAGTACAAGTTTACCGAAACTGGCTGGGTTTAATGCAAGGCACGCTCACTGAAAAGCTCGAAAAAAATGGCCAAGTGATCGAACGTAAATTAGCTCCAGATCATCATTATACTAACTTGCAGGGTGACAGTTTTAGCTTAAAAGGCCGCAGCATGATGTTTGTGCGCAACGTGGGTCATTTGATGACCAACCCTGCCATTTTAGATCAAAACGGCAATGAGGTTTTTGAAGGGATCATGGATGCGATGATCACTTCTTTAGCTGCACTGCATGATTTAAAGGGCTTAAGTTCTGTACAAAACTCGAGCGCTCACAGTATTAATATTGTGAAACCTAAAATGCATGGCCCAGAAGAAGTCGCATTTAGTAACTTGTTGTTTAACCGAGTTGAAGATGCGCTAGGTTTAAGCCGCAATACCATAAAAATGGGCATTATGGATGAAGAACGTCGTACAACTGTGAATTTGCCGCAGTGTATTTTTGAGGCTAAAGAGCGTGTGGTGTTTATCAATACAGGCTTTTTAGACCGTACCGGCGATGAAATTCACACCTCAATGGAAGCAGGCGTAGTTTCACCTAAAGCGCAAATTAAACAAGCTAAGTGGATCCAAGCTTATGAGCTTTGGAATGTTGATATTGGCCTTAAATGTGGTTTAAGTAACAAAGCCCAAATAGGTAAAGGCATGTGGCCTATTCCAGATCAGATGGCGGCCATGCTTGAGCAAAAACTGGCTCACCCACAATCAGGTGCGAATACGGCATGGGTGCCCTCCCCTACTGCGGCAACATTGCATGCAATGCATTACCATCAAGTTGATGTGTTTGCAGTACAAAAGCAGATTCTTGACCGTCCTATTGCTTCTTTAGACGATATATTAACCCCTCCCCTTCGCTCTTCAGACGTAAAATTAACTGCTGAGCAAATTCAAGCTGAGCTTGATAACAACGCACAGGGTATTTTAGGGTATGTGGTGCGCTGGATAGATCAAGGAATTGGTTGCTCTAAAGTGCCCGATATCAATAATGTTGGCTTAATGGAAGACAGAGCTACACTGCGTATTTCAAGTCAGCATATTGCTAACTGGCTTAGACATGGGATCTGTTCTGTTGAACAAGTCATTGAAACAATGAAACGTATGGCTGCGGTTGTTGATTCTCAGAATGTTTCAGATCAGAATTATACTAACATGGCAGGTTCAGAACAAAATTTTACTAACAGCATCGCGTTTCAAGCGGCTTTAGAGCTTGTGCTCGAAGGTTGTAAACAACCAAATGGTTATACTGAGCCTGTTTTGCATCGTCGTCGCCTCGAAAAAAAGTGCCAACTGGTATAATTTGAGCTTAAAACACCTTTTTACTAAGCCATACTGATTTCAGTATGGCTTTTTTCATTTTATCTTGTAATAAAATTGTAAAGGGGGTTTACAGTGTTAGATTCCTGTACTTCATTTCTCTTTGAGCTAGTAATTTATTGATCCAAGTGTGATTGAGTTAATAAAAATCTGATCCAACGCATAAAAATATTACCTATCGCTTGCTCAAATCTTCCTACTCTCTTCAAAATAAGGCTCAATTCAGTAATAAACAGAGACATAAAGCTTTTTTAGCTCAATTATTTAACACATTATGCGCTTTCACTGGGGATTTTAATGATCTGGGGGCTTAGTTAGTAAAAATCTGATCTTAAATAACTAGGTTAGTAAAATCGTGATCTGATTTTATTGTGTTAGTTAAAATCTGATCTGGATCATTGCTATATTTAAAGTTAATTATCGATTTAGAGGTTTGAGACTTGAGGTTTTATACCAATCACGATAAGTAAGTGATCAAAAATGGCGTAGGAAAAACGCTTGAGAACAAGGCATATTTTTTCGATAAGTCGTTATTCTACAATCAAAAAATCTAACGAAGTTATCGAGTGTTTTAACAAGCTAGGGTGAGCAGTTATTTATTACGATTGGTATTAGAGGAGGGTAATTAATTAAATTTTATAAGTAAAAAACCGAGTATTAAACTCGGTTTTTTATTCATGCCTAATCAGCTTTACTTAATTTTTAACGATGGCATTGTGATACACATGTTGTACATCATCAAAATCTTCAAGCATCGCCATAAATTTTTCAAATAATGGGATGTCATCACCGGTGATTTCGGTGGATGTTTGTGGCACAAAAGTGATTTCGTCTATTTCAAAGTTTACATCACCAAAGGCTTCAATAATGGCTGTTTTTGCTTTGAAGTATTCAGTAGGTGGTGCAAGTACCGAAATTAAGCCCTCTTCAGATTCAACATCGGTTACATCCACATCAGCCATCATTAATGCTTCAAGTACGGCATCTTCATCATCGCCTTGAAAGCCTAAAATAGCTAGGTGATCGAACATGTGAGCTGCAGTGCCTGGGCTACCAATTTTTGATTCTGTTTTAGTAAATGCTAACCGTACATCTTTAATGGTACGGTTTGGGTTATCAGTTAAACAATCGACAATCACCATACAGCTACCTGGACCAAAGCCTTCGTAACGCGCTGGTGAGTAGTCTTCCCCTGCTCCACCTTGGCTTTTTTCAATTGCTTTTTCGATTACATGAGCTGGAACTTGGTCTTTTTTAGCTTTTTCGATTAAACGACGTAAAGATAAGTTTGCATCAGGATCAGGGCCACCACTTTTAGCTGCTACGTAGATTTCCTTACCGTATTTTGAATTCACTTTTGTTTTGGCCGCAGCCGTTTTCATCATTGAACCTTTACGTACTTCAAATGCTCTGCCCATCTTCTTCACTCTTAATCTTGGGAAATTGTCGTTGCCCGATTTTACCAAGTGATGCTCTTAAGGGCTAGTAGCACATTTAATTTAGCTGCATTTTTTATTCATCCAATATTTATGAAATTAAAAACACCCATTATTTAACATAATGCTTAAGAAGCTTAATTAAGCCGTCTATATAATGTTAGAAGTTAGGTGCAAGGCTGCGATTTTTTGTTGGCAATTAACGGTTAAGTGAAAACAATTCAAAAAATTACTAACTCACTAAAGCTGTTTAAATGCTTCAAAAAGATTGGCTTCTAGAGTTGTATCTTGATTGATTGGAACAGATAACCTGAGGTTATAGCCTTCGGGCACTGTTGATATTTTTGTATAAATCATCGAACCCAGAGGATGATTGGCGGTTATTTTATCAAGAGTGGATTGTGCTTCGGCTTTAGAATTAAAATTTTGTGCTAATACGGCACAATAATTATGATTGCAGCCAACATCATAAAAATAGCCTGTCTCTTGGGTGTATAAATCAAAAATATTGTTGAGGAATTGCGTTTTTTGCGAAGCGGATAGGGTATTGTTTCCTTGAAAATGAGCAAGCCAGTCGAGATCATCACTGATTTTTGCAAGTTCAATCACAGTGGCAAAATAAGGTTCTTGCACCTCTGGGCCTTCTTCATCGGCGATGTCGGGTAAAACATTGATAGATGGCGATTGGGCTTTATTGTTTGATAAAGCTTGCTGCGGATGGTTAGTGTTTATAGTTGGTAGCTGCTTAGCGGTGACTTCATATTGATTGAGTGATTCAGTTTGAATATTTTTATCAGTTAAAATGTCACTTTTGAGCAGTAAAAAGCAAAGTGAAAATCCTAAAAGACCGCAGCCTAACTCTTTTTTCATCACATTCCTTGTTTGGTTTTTTTAGTCATTAATATAAAGTGGACTGCGAGTGTGGCAACTTATTTTATAAACTGAGCTGGTGAAAGTAGAATCATATCTATACTGTGCTATTGATATGATTTATTTGAGTTTATAGTTAAAAATGCTAAAGCGTTAAACATCCATAGTCAATTAATTTGTTTCTAATATGTGTTTTTTGATGAAGGTCCGTTAGAGAAAAATGACGCTTTCTCTAACGAATCAGTGATGCAACTGAGCCTTTGCTTGGCTGCGCTAGCTTTTTACTGGCAATGCTATAAAAACTAACCCGCTAGGATATGTTTTAGAGTGTGAACAAACTGTGCTATATCCTCTTTACTAATATCCAAATGCAATACCAAGCGCATTAAATGGTTTGGGGTGACTAGAATATCGTGTTCTTTAAGGGTGGCTGCAAGGGCATGAACATCAATGCTTGAGTCAATTTTTACAAACAGCATATTGGTTTGTATGTGATCGAGATTAACCTCAAGGCCTGTAATGGTGTTTAAACATTCACCTAAGTAGCGTGCATTGGCATGATCATCAGCTAAACGCTCTACATTTTGCGTTAGGGCAATGTGCCCTGCAGCGGCCAGTAAACCGGCTTGGCGCATGCCGCCGCCCAGCACTTTGCGCCAGCGTCTGGCTTTAGCTATCAGTTGTTCATTTCCAAGCAATAAAGAACCAATTGGAGCGCCAAGGCCTTTTGATAAACAAATGCTGACCGAATCAAAATGTTGGGTGATTTCGGTAATATCAACATTGAGTGCCACTGCCGCATTATAAACACGTGCGCCATCTAAATGCAGGCTAAGTTGATGTTGATTAACAAACTCTCGAGCTTTGGCTAAATAACTGAGTGGGAGCACTTTGCCATTGATGGTGTTTTCAAGGCTGAGTAATTTGGTGCGAGCAAAATGAGGGTCGTTTGGCTTAATCGCGGCTGCTAGCTTGTTAAAATCTAAGGAGCCGTCTTTTTCGTTTTCAATCGGTTGAGGTTGAATGGAACCAAGCACCGCCGCACCGCCGCCTTCAAATTTGTAATTATGAGCGTGTTGGCCACATAAATATTCATCGCCACGCTCACAGTGCGCCATTAAAGCCAGTAAGTTAGCTTGAGTGCCTGAACTACAAAATAAGGCAGCGGCAAAACCGTGGCGCTGCGCCGCAAATTGTTCAAGATGATTAACGGTAGGGTCGTCGCCATACACGTCATCACCAACCAAGGCATTGGCAATAGCTTCGCGCATTTGGGTGCTCGGGCGTGTCACGGTATCTGAGCGAAAATCAATCATAATCAAGGGCTCCAAAATCATCAAGGTTATTGATTATGCCAGATAGCCGCGTTGATACAATCGGTTAAAATCGGTAATTTAGCGTAACTTTTCAGTGAGTTGATCAAAGTGATGCACAATGATATCGGCCTTGTGTGCATAATGGGGGATCTCACTTTCCACATATAAACAGCTGCGCATGTTGGCATTAATGGCGGCATCAATATCGTAAACATAATCGCCAACGTACATTAACTCTTCGGTGGGAATTTGCCATTGGTTGGCCAATTGAACTAATGCGGTGGGGTCGGGTTTTGCTGGCGCATCATCGCGGGTGATTAAGGTGCTGATATTAATTTGGTTATTGCGCATTTTGATTTCAGCGGCTTGTTTAAAATTGCGCGTTACAATTGCTGTTGGCAGCCCTTTTTGTTGCAATGCAGTAAGAAAGTTCGCAACACCTGGGAGTATAACCGCATCGTAGGCATCGTCTAATTCATGCTTGTGCACATGCGCTAAAGCGTTTGCTTTTTCAATATCGCAATTGATATTGGCGATAAACGTCAGCAAATCTTGGTCGGTAGGGCAATTTATTTCTTTTCGGATGAGTGCAAAGTCGAGTTTTGAGCTTACTAAGGTGCCGTCTAAGTCAAAAATAAAACCACGGATGTTATTAATTTCTATCATCTATTCTTATCTTGATTAACTTTATTTGGCTATACGCGCTAGTATGGCAAATAGTTTTATTAGGGAACAGATTCTTTTTTACAATAGCGTTTATTTTGAGTGTAAAGGGGCTTTACACTCGAAGTTCATCACAGTGATACGTAACTGGTTTGGTGCTTCTTGGCAAGTCACTTTTTTAACTGTAAAGGGGCTTTACAGTATTAATTGCCTCGCTCGATTGGATTGTTAGCCTAGCAAAGATCTAACTACTCACTTGGGTTGAATAAGAAAGCCATCAGATTTGATGGCTTTGAGATGTTGATGTTTATTGTGATAGCTCAGTGCTTAACCATTGGTCTTCGCCAGTGAAGGTAAGGGTTTTTATCTCGCCTTTTCCTTCAATATTGACCATGTTGACTTGCGATGGCCAAAGCTCACGCAAAGCGCCATGGGACATTCTAAATCCCTTCACTTCTTTTGGCGTGGCTGTTTCTTGATAAACCCAAAAGAATTTACCTTCAACTTGATGGCCAACACTGTGTAAATCAAGTGGCTCGCCCGCTAAGCTTTGCAATTTAAATTGCCCCTCAACATAGCGAGCAAATTGTGCTTGTGTCGCGTTATCTTGCATTAAATCAGCATTTTTATTGTAAAGATGCTGAATGGCATGCTCACTATCGTGTAAATAAAAACGATGCATCACTTCAAGGTTATTGGTGCGCTCATTAAATAATACAGTGGTAATGGCTGCTTTGAGCTGATGCGCCCAAGCAGCCTGACTGAGTACTAATAATGTGACCATGATCAGTGCTTTAAACATAATAGTTAGTTTTGCTCCGTTTCAGTGGCATTTTTATCATCAGTTTTAGCGTCTTTACTGTCTTTATCGTCTTTTTCAGTTTTCAGCTCAGTTTTACTATCTTGCATAATGTCGCGATTAACTTTGCTGGTTGGTTTTTTCGCTTTAAATACTTCAATGCGTGATGGAATAATACGACGTGGGTAATAGTTGTTTTCGATATCAACATCGGCCGTTTCCCAGCTTGGGTCAATCGCAATATCTTTAAGTACTTTGGTTTTATCAGTCACAATTAATTTCTGTACTTTTTGACTATTACGACGCCAGATCTCCGCTGGAATGTATTGATCTTCTACTGTGCCATCGGTGTATGTCAGTTGCAGTAAAATAGGCATCACTAAGCCACCTAAGTTAGAAAACTCAAAGACATAATAATTTTTATCTTCATTGACTGCGCGCTCAAGAGTTTTACGTTCCCAAGGTTTTAACCCTTTAAGGAATTTGTTGTACTCATTGCGCTCTTTATTTGTGACGGTAAAGCGGTCATTTTCGTCATAAAAATCGGTGATATCTTTATTTTTATCAACCCACAATACTTTACCTTCTTCTTGATTGCGTTTGACGTGCATTGAAACCGGCTTATTGAGCTCTTCTTCACGTAAACGGTCAAAATCAATATCAGGATTTTTTGTATCTAAACGCAGTTGGTAGACTTTATCGATTGAGATATCAACGTGATCGGTGGTGTAAAACCAGCCACGCCAGAACCAATCTAAATCGACACCTGAGGCTTCTTCCATCGTGCGGAAAAAATCAGAAGGAGTAGGGCGCTTGTATTTCCAGCGGTTAGCGTATTCTTTAAAGGCAAAATCAAACAACTCACGGCCTAAAATCACTTCGCGTAAAATATTGAGTGCCGCAGCTGGCTTACTATAAGCGTTAGGGCCTAAGTTCAACACGCTGTCTGACTGCGTCATGACGGGCACTTGATTTTGTGATTTCATGTAATCTACGATATCACGTGCTTCTACACCCCAAGGGATCATTGGATCCCACTCACGACCAGCAACGCCATCTAAAAAGCTATTTAAGCCTTCATCCATCCAAGTCCATTGGCGCTCATCTGAATTGACTATCATAGGGAAGTAGATATGGCCAACTTCATGTATAACCACACCAATCAAAAAGCGTTTTTCGGCTTGCGTGTAGGTGCGACTACCATCTTTTTGTAGTTCAGTCCGTGGGCCGTTAAAGGTGATCATCGGGTATTCCATGCCACCGACAGGGCCATTGACCGATTGCGCTACTGGGTAGGGGTAATCAAACGAGAAACGAGAATACACTTCCATAGTGTGAATGACGGATTCAGTTGAGTATTTTTTCCATAAATCACCGCCTTCTTTTGGATAAAAAGACATCGCCATGACCAGTGGGCGCTCTTTACCGCCTTGCTGATACCCTTTGGCATCCCAGATAAATTTACGTGATGAAGCAAAAGCAAAGTCACGCACATTATTAGCTTTAAATTGCCATGTTTTTTGTTTATCTGTGCCTTCTTTTTCGTTTTCTAGCGCTTCTTCTTCAGTAACGATAAACACAGGGCGGTCGGCTTTTTTCGCCTGTTCTAAGCGTTTTTGTTGCTCTTTAGTCAGCACTTTGCTGGCATTAGTAAGCTCGCCCGTTGCAGAGACTAAATGATCTGCAGGCACAGTGATGGCTACATCGTAGTTTCCGAACTCAAGCGTAAATTCACCGCGACCTAAAAACTCTTTGTTAGTCCATGCTTCATAGTCAGTGTATGCAGCAAGACGCGGAAACCATTGGGCAAGTAAAAAGATATCGTTACCGTCTTCTTCAAAGTGCTCGTAGCCAGAGCGTGAATTAACCGCATCTTCTTCAACAATGTTAAAGCCAAAATCTAAGCTCAAATCAACACTTTTGCCAGGTTTGAGAGGTTGGTTTAAATCAACCCGCATTAATGTACCCACCACTGTGGCATTTAGGGCTTTACCAGATGAGTCTTTGATATTACTTAACGTGTAACCTAATTCGGTATCGCTCATAAACTGCTGACGACGCAATTGATTTAAGCTTAATTTTGCTGGTTTGCTTGATGGGCCGCTTTGTAAATCGCTGCTATAAGTGGTGGTCATTTCAGCGATAGAATCATTTTTATAGATATTTTGGTCTAGTTGTAACCATAAATATTTTAAGGTATCGGGCGAGTTATTTTGATAACGAATTGTTTGTGAACCTGATAAATAACGTTTTTGTTCATCTAGTGCGACTTTTATTTTGTAATCGACTTGTTGCTGCCAATATTGATGGCCTGGTTCACCTGCAGCATTTCGATAGACATTAGGCGTGGGGAGTACTTCATCAAGCTGGCGAAACTTATCGGCATAGTTGCCTTTAGTTTGTTCGACAACGCCCGCCTGTAACGTACTACTCACGACCAAGGGCAGCAAGAGTACTGCGATTTTTGATAACTTAAATTTCATGGCTGTTCCTGTAAAAGCAATGTTATGATTTTGTTATCGTTTGACCATTTCAAATCTGACATAAATAAGCAATCAATTCGCGACAAATGTCATAAATTTAAGTTAGTTGTACAATCGTTTGCATAATTGTTTGAGACACCCCCAATCTATAAATTTTACGAGGTTAACATGCTTACATTATTTGGTACTCCACGCTCTCGTTCGTTACGAGTTTCATGGTTGCTCGAAGAATTAAAATTACCGTGGCAGTATCGCTTTATTGATTTTGGGAAGGGCTTGCAGCGCCAAGCTGATTTTTTAGCGATTAGCCCCGAAGGCAAGGTGCCTGTTTTACAAGACGATACCGTAGTTTTGACAGAATCTGCTGCTATTTGTTTGTATATTGCGCAAAAGTACGGTCAAGGTAGTTGGTTGCCAGCAGCGGGCAGTGCGCAAAGTGCTCAACATTGGCAATGGTGTAGTTTTATTATTAGTGAGCTTGAGCAGGGCCTTTGGACCATGGCGAAACATAAGTTTGCACTGCCAGAAGCACAGCGATGCCCAGCTGTAATTGAAACTGGTTTGTGGGAATTTAACAAAGCGGCTCAGACTGCTGCTATTTGGTTAAAAGATAGCCCTTTTACGTGTGGTACAGAACCTTTGGTAGCTGATATTTTATTAGCGCACACTCTTAATTGGGCGGTTAAATCGGGGTGTGAATTACCGCAAAACCTAGACGCATTTCGTAAAGCGATGAGCAGCCGCCCTGCGATGCGTGTTGCATTAGATAAAGAAATTGAGGCGGCAGAGCAACAGAAGTTAAGTGATTAATTCAAGTGCTGATTTGGCATAATACCAATCGTAATAAATAACTGATCACCCTAGCTTGTTAAAACACTCGATAACATCGTTAGTTTTTTTGATTGTAGAATAACTACTTATCGAAAAAATCAGCCTTGTTCTTAAGCGTTTTTCTTACGCTATTTTTGATCACTTACTTATCGTGATTGGTATAAGCCGATTATTCCAAGTCGCCTATTTCAATTCATCAAAAGTTCAGCCTCGCTCTTTTATTGTAAGGTAAAGTCACAAGCTAGGTTGAGCGATGAATTATTATATTTTAGCCAAACGCCACAAGTTTATTGCCATCACTGCGGATCACCATATTTATCAGTATCATATTGCTCAAGGTTATATTTTTGTCACTAAAGTCAAAGCATGGAATGAAAAAGCTGCATTAAAAGCCGTTTCTCGGCATTCGGGTGTTATCAACACTATTTCATCGACGACTCACTGGCTATTATTGTTGGTTTTGATGGGATTTATTATTGCTTAAATTGAACTGTAAAGGGGCTTTACAATGATGCAAGTGCATAAAAATCGGCACTGTGCATTTTTGCTTAAGCTAATAACTAAAAAGTTAGTGAAAAGGGTTGTAATTAAGGCCTATTTGTAATTAAATTCGGCCCACTTTTTTGCAGTGATTATTGCAATAATCGATAGTTAATTTGTTGGCGTGTTGTAAACACTGTTTAAAACAATCAAAAATTAAAAGAATGGTGCGCAGATGGATTTTTATGTCCTGAAGAAAAATAACGAGCTCACTGCTATCCCTGCAGATGAGGTCGTGTGTAAAAACTATCTTGAATCTGGTTATAGTTATGTTGATAAAGTTGCAGCCTGTACCGAAGCTGCTGCAATTAATAAATTAAAAACTAAAAAATTAAAAGTGATGCGCTTGCCACTTTTGTTTAGCAGTGTTGTTGTATTAACGGCATTGTTTTTTTTAGTTAAGCGTTAAGCAGCCAATCCTTTGGCTGCCTGGTAGGATTAAAAGTCGAAACTGACGCCTAAGTTAACTGTGGTACCAATACTTTTTGTATTGTATCCCTTATACGTAAAACTTTGTGAACGTGCAGAGTAGTAATCTTGGTTAAAGAGGTTTTCGATACCAAAAAAAGCGTTATAGCCAGAAAACGCAATTTTCCCGCTCAAATTGACTACTTGATAGCTGTCAACTGGCCCTTGATCTCCCACATATTCCCCATTTACTTTCTCAAACCGTTTACGATTACCGACATGTAAATAGTTTAGGGTTAAGCTCGCATTATCGAGTGCTTGCCAACGTAAGTTAAGCGTTGCTTTTGGCGCTGATATTTGTTGCGCACCAAGATACACATCTTGTGCGGTATTTTTACCTTCTACCCAACTGTATGTGGCATTAACTGACAAGTCAGAATTGATTTGATAGTTAACTAATCCTTCATACCCCCAAATCTTTTGTGGTGCGCGTACGGGTTCGTAGACGCCAGTAGCGGCGTTAAATTTATTGGTCGTGCCCAGCTCAGAAGTACTTCGGTATGCGGCTACTTCAAAACGTAAATTATCAAATTCAGAATTAAAGCCTATCTCGTAATTGTCGATAATTGACGCTGCAGTTTGAATGTCTGCAATATCATTTACGGTTGCGGTACGTAATAAGCGGCCGGTATCGGAAATATCAGCACCCTGCGAAAAACTGATGAATGGGCTAAATTCTGGGAAAGCATTGTATTTTGCCCCGAGATTATAGGTTGTTGCACTGTAGTTTAAGGTATCGCCTTTAACTTGCATCGCGACGGAACACTGAGTGATTGTGCGGCATAACTTTAGCGTTTGATAATCATCAACTGCCAAGTCGATAGATTCTTTACGCAGGCCAGCTTTGAGCACTAAATCATCAGCGACAACCCACTTAGTTTGTAAAAAACCAGCGATATTATCCATGTCCATTTCAGGCACCCAAATGCGACCATCGACCATAGGTTGTGAGGTCACATCATTCAATGCGTCAATACCATAAATGAAGGTGCTTTCGACTTTATCAAAATCAAATTGGCTATTAGCGGTGAGGCGCAATCCTGATTTATCTGACTTAATTAGTGACTGACCACCGTCATATCCTTCACTTTGGTTAGCCAGTGCCGCAGAAAAGAAGAATACGTTTTCAATTGTTTGTTTATATAAATCAATGGTTAGCTGGGTATTGTCAAGCAATGCCAAGTCAGTGTACTTGAGCATAAAGTTATGATTGCCTCTGGGGCCTTGTGGTACACCTTTAATCTCAGTCCCTGCTGGGGCTTTTATCGCATAGGTTTTTTCGCCCGTATTGACGCTGTTTGTTACATCAATTAAATCGGATTGCTGTTGTGATTTATAAAAATTGTAAGTCACTTGCACTGACTTATCATCATCGATTTGATAACCCAATTTAGCAAAAACGTTTTGAGTTTCACTGTCAGAAAGGCCATACATCAAACCTGGGACATCACCTTGAGCATCGCGTTGTAAGCCGTTTTCTTCATATGAAGCACTCACAACATAACTTAGGCTGTTTTGTTGGCCATGAAGGTTTGCGTTGTAACGCATGCCGAGGCTGTCATCGAATTTTACCGCACTAAAGCGACTTGAAATGCTTGCTGAGCCTGCAAGTTGCTTATCGCTGGCTGCTTTTTTAGTGATGTAATTAATAATACCGCCTGCAGCACCATTACCATAAATACTGGTTGCTCCTTTGATTACTTCAATGCGTTCAATGGCGCTAGGGTCAAGGGATTTTATTCCTAAAGAACCATTACGAAGCGGAGTCGATTGTGGTACTCCATCAATCATCACAAGTGGTGCTCGGCCCCGAAGGGTTTGTGTCGCATTGCTTGCGGTACCGGTCGACGGCGCCATACCAGGCACGAGTTGCGCCAGCATATTTTGTAATTCAGGCGTTATTTTTAACTGTTCTTGGATGTCAGTTTGGCTAATGATGGTGATAGAAGCAGGAACTTCGTCAATATTTTCAATGACACGACTACCAGTGACGATAACGCGTTCAATGTTTTCACTTTTTTCATTGGGTGCAGCGTGAAGTAAGCCGCTTAAAGTGGCTGCAATTAAGGTTAGAGATGTACGTAACATATAGAATTCATTCAATAAATTTTAACGCATCTTAATGATAATCATTGCTATTTGCAATTGTTTTATCTATCAACTTTTGAGGGTCGTTCTCGTGACTACATAAAAGTGCCAGCGATGTCATTGCGTTCGATGCAATAAAATTGTTTTGCCATCATTTTTTAGGCCAAAAAATCATTAAATAGGGTGTTAATAGGTAATTGTTACTAAAATAATGGCTTTTATTGCCCTTTTTTATCTTTTTGTTGGCGTTTTAAGCCCTGCAAATCAAAAGTGCTTAATAGTACTTTATTTATTTTCCTTTAATTTCAGTGGTATAATTAATTTGTAAATTATTTGTTTACAGTCGTTAACAATATTGGGGTTAATTAATTGTTAAGTTTCTGTGTGTGGTGTTATCTTCAGACCTGTCCCTAGGGACAATAACTCGATTTATCACAGGAATATCTCATGCAAAATAAAACCAATAAAAAAGTAACTCAGTTACTGATCACCGCAAGTACGTTATCAATGGCGGTATCAACAGCGTTGTACGCAGCGCAGCCACAGGGTGTGCAAATTTCTGATGATGTAAATTCAGCGAAGAAAATTTCGCCATTACCAAAACGTTACATCGTAAAATATAAAACTGGCACTAATGCAACTTTCGCTTTAAATAATGTTGCTGCTGTGAGTGATGTAGACGTCAAAGCTAAATTAGCCAGTTTAGGTGCAAAAATTAAATCAGAGCATCCGGCATTAAATATGTTAACAGCCGAGTTGTCTGCTGCGGATATCATCGCATTGCGCCTTGACAGCAATGTTGAATATGTAGAAGAAGATTTACCACGCCGTTTGATGGCGCAAACTCAACCATATGGGATTAGTATGGTTCAAGCCGATCAAGTTGATGACTATGTTGCATCTGCAGCGGCTGGCGGTAAAAAAATCTGTGTTATCGATTCTGGATTACAGCTACCACACGAAGATATGGGCGCACGCAACGATACGATTGGTGGTACTAATGACAGTGGTACAGGTAATTGGTATGCGCACGGTGGCCCACACGGTACACACGTAGCCGGTACTATTGCTGCACTTAACAATGGGTTAGGTGTTCGTGGTGTGATTGGTTCAAATCCTAATCTACATATCGTTAAAGTATTTAATGAAGCAGGTTGGGGTTATTCGTCCGAATTAGTTGATGCAATTAATGCGTGTAAAAATGCAGGCTCACATGTTGTTAATATGAGTTTAGGCGGTGCAGGTTCAACAACAACTGAAAAAAATGGTATTAAAGCAGCTTACGATAGTGGCATGTTATTAATTGCAGCGGCAGGTAATGACGGTGTTGCAACAAGTACCACAGACGCAATGAGTTACCCAGCGTCCTATGACTCAGTCATGTCAGTTGCTGCCATTGATAGTGCAAAAGTACTGGCTGATTTTTCGCAAAAAAATAGCCAAGTAGAAATTGCAGGCCCAGGTGTTGATGTTTACTCAACCTATCCTAACGGTTTAGGTTCAGTGATTGATTTAAACGTTGCTGGTACAGCATACACAGCCAATGCGATGGAAAATCAAGGCCAAGCATCAGGATCACTGTATGACTTTGCAACAGGTGAAAGTATTGATAATGGCGCTGCAGGCCGCATCTGTTTAATCCAACGTGGTAATATTTCTTTCCACGATAAAGTGAAAAATTGTGAAAGTTCAGGTGGCGTCGGTGCTGTTATTTATAACAATGCTGCAGGCTCATTTGGCGGTACATTAGGTGATACAAATACCACTACTATCCCTGGTGTAACGGTATCAGACACTGATGGCGCAGCAATGAAAACTAAGCTGGGCTTATCAGCAAGTATCAATATTGGTGCGGGTGATTATGGCAAAATGAGCGGTACTTCAATGGCTTCCCCTCATGTTGCAGGTGTTGCAGCCCTTGTATGGAGTCACCACCCAAGCTGTACTAACGTCGAAATTCGTAATGTACTTAATGCGACAGCGCAAGACTTAGGTGCGACCGGGCGTGATGTTAAGTTTGGTTTTGGTTTAGCACAAACCAAAAATGCGATTGATTACATTACCGCAAATGGTTGTGATGGTAATGGCGGTACAACACCTCCACCACCGCCAACAGGCGATACTGTACTTGTTAATGGTGTTGCGAAAGCAAATCTTAGCGCTGCAACAGGTAATGAACTTGTGTTCACTATGGATGTGCCAGCAGGCGCAACAGCGATTAACTTTGCAACTGCCGGTGGCAGCGGTGATGTTGATATGTATGTAAAATTTGGCTCAGCGCCAACCGATTCATCATATGATTGTCGCCCATATAAAAATGGTAATGCCGAGTCATGTGATGTAACTAATGCGGGTGGTACTTACTATGTTCGCCTTAAAGCATACAGCTCGTTTTCAGGCGTTAGCTTAACGGGTGCTTTTACTGAAGGTGATACGGGTGGCGGTACAGGTGGTGAACTTCCTGTGATTGACCAAACTCAAACTAATGTATCTGTGTCACGTCGTAGCTGGACACGTTACACCATTGAATTAGCCACTGGGTATTCATCACTTGATGTAACACTTGCAGGTGGTTCAGGTGATGCAGATTTATTCATCCGTCATGGCGCACAATCAACAACATCAAGTTTTGATTGTAAATCAGAAAACTCATCTAACAATGAATCATGTACACAAGTTTCACCAGCTGCAGGTACTTGGCACATCGATGTATATGGTTACAGAGCATCATCGGGCATGACTTTAAGAGTTAAAGCAAATCCATAATAAGAATAAAAAGCGATGTAAGAAGCTTATTTAGCCAAAGGGTCACAGCAATGTGACCCTTTTTTATGGTTGAGTAAAACAGTAAAGGGGCTTTACAGTAACTCAGTTTTTTTTAGTAACCTAGCAGTACCTAATTGAAGGTGCGATGCATTAACTCAAATACGTTAGTCGTAGCCCAATAAAAATAGGCTGGTTTTTATTTACCGACGCATTCACACGATTGTTTTACGATACGACCATTTTTAGTGGTTGTAGTACACACCTCATCTTCGTTATCAGCATTACATGCCACAGCTTGAATATTGGTTGTGTCGCTGTGGGAGTTAAACATTGATGAAGGCATATTTTTTGATATAAACACTTTTATCCCGGTTACTTTGTCATGGGAAAGTTGTTTTATAAAATTATCGGAACGAGCTAATTCGGGGTAACTATAGTTCAGCTCTTTCAGAGCAAGTGCAACAGATGCATCCTGTTCTAATGTAGTATTAGCGGAGGCGGCCGTTATGGTGGCAGTCATAAATATGGCTAATAGTATTTTTACGCTTTTCATACCTATCCTTACTGTAAAAAGTTGTTTTGATAGCCAAGGCATTGCGTAATAATGCTCTTTATAAACCTAATCCTTGGTCAAAAAGTAACTTAGCACCCTAAAAATCCTTTCACAAGATGTTTTTAATATTGGTACGGTGTGGAGAGGATAACTTTTTTGTTATCAAGTCTGGTTTAGAGTAGTTGGTTTTAATGTTCAGTTGATTCTTGATAAAAATAAACAGGAAATATCCCTTTGGCGTTCAATCATGGTATTTAAGGGCTAAATAGCCAAGCTTGAAAGCAGAGCAATACTGAGCAAATTTTTAATTGATGGCGCAATTAGGCTTGCTTATGTGAAAGCGCATTGTTCACCATATTTAATTTGCCCCTCAAGGTAAGCTTTTTGTAAAGCCCCTTTACAGTGTAACTAATTAGCGATTACTGAGTTTACAGGCATAAAATAATTGTTTGCCTATACTTGTAAATACCTTGCGTTTTTTATCGACTTTTAATGATTAAAGAATTCTTTTTGCCTTTAGCTCTTCTTTTTGCATGTAGCACATCAAATGTGTTGGCAAATTCAATTACCTTACAAGTTGTCACTGAAGAGTGGCCGCCGTTTAACTACACTAATGAACATGGCGAGATTGTTGGCCGCTCTACGAAAGTAGTAAAGGAAGTGCTGTCACAGGCCAATATTGACTATACATTACACAGCTACCCGTGGATGAGAGCAATGCATATTGCCCAATCTCAACCGAATGTAATGATCTATTCTATTTACAAAAACGCAGAACGAGAAAACTGGTTTCAATGGGTTTGTCCATTAATTCCCGCGGTGAAAATTTATGTGTATCGTTTGCGTAGCCGCCCTGATGTACAAATTAAAAACATCGCAGAGGCGTCTAAATATCGCACTGGCAGCAATAAAAACGATAGCAGTCACAAGTATTTGCTTAACCATGGTTTTGTAGCAGGAGAAAATTTAGATCTCACTAATGATTCTGCCGCGACTATTCGTAAATTTGTTGCTGGCAGGCTCGATTTTTTAATGCAAACTGAGTATTCGATGATCACCCAACTCAAGGCGTTAGATCTTGAATACAATCATGTCGAAAAACTATTTGCGATTAAAGAATATGATTTTGGCGCCCCTTGTTTAGCCTTTAGTTTATCGACCCCAAAAGAGCTGGTTGAGCGAGTAAGTACAATTTTACAGTCCTACCCGCATGATGAGAAAAGCCCCCTCAATTAAATTGAATACGTATGCAAACCTTCTGCTTTTTTGTCATCTCAAGGTAATCTGAAGCCCCTCTCATAAAATAAGAATTTTAAAATGCGACTGATTAGCTTAGCGTTATTAGGTTTGAGCGCCACCGCACAGGCTCAAACTGTCACGGTTAGTTCGCCAGACGGTCAACTGACTGTTAGCATCAACGATGATCAAAATTATGTGCAGTATCAAGTGTCGTTTGCAGACCAAGTGGTTATTGCGCCGTCTAATTTAGGCATGGCGTTTAAGCACCAAGCAGCCTTTGCTGAAGGGTTTAAAATCAACAAAGTGAGCCGAACAGAACAAGACAGTACATGGCAACAGCCTTGGGGTGAGCAGCAAAATATTCGTGATCATCATAATGCCTTGACGTTGATGCTCCAAAGTGACGATAACCAGTACGGTCGTTATGCTGTCACCTTTAAAGTCTTCAATGATGGCATTGGCTTTCGCTATGAAGTACCTGCACAAAAGGGCTTTGAGCACAGTGAAATAACTGACGAGCTGACAGAATTTGCCATTGCTGATGCCAACCAAAGTACCGCATGGTGGATCCCCGCACGGGGCTGGAACCGTTATGAATATGTGTATCAGACCACGCCACTTGAACAAGCAGCCCATGTTCATACCCCGTTTACTTATAAAACCCGCAATAATGTTCATGTCAGTATTCATGAAGCGGCGTTGGTCGATTATGCGGCCATGACCCTCAATCAGCGTCGTCCGGGTACGTTTAAGGCCGATTTAACGCCTTGGTCTGATGGCATTAAAGTAAAAAAACAAGGCGGATTTACAACGCCGTGGCGCACCATTCAAATTGCCAAACATGCCACCGGCTTATTGAACTCACACTTGATCTTAAACCTCAATGAGCCAAATAAATTGGGCGATGTCTCTTGGGTCAACCCAGGTAAATACATCGGGATTTGGTGGGGTATGCACATTAACGAACAAACCTGGGGTAGCGGCGAAAAACACGGTGCCACGACTAAAAATACGCTTGAGTACATGGACTTTGCCGCAAAATATGGCTTTGATGGCGTGTTAGTTGAAGGGTGGAATATTGGTTGGGATGGCGACTGGTTTTTTAACGGCGATGTGTTTAAGTTTGACCAAGCCTATCCTGATTTTGATATCGATGCCGTGAGCGAGTACGGTAAAAAAGTCGGGGTGAAACTCATCGGCCATCATGAAACATCAGGCAATGTGACTAATTATCGCAACCAGATGCCCGCCGCTTTCGCGTTGTATAACCAAGCGGGTGTGGCGCAAATTAAAACAGGCTATGTCGCCGATGGGGGTAATATCAAACGCATTGACGAGCAGGGGATTGCCCGAAAAGAGTGGCACGATGGCCAGTTTATGGTAAATGAATACCTGTATAACGTTGAATTAGCGGCTAAATATAAACTCAGCATCAACACTCATGAACCGATAAAAGACACAGGGTTACGCCGCACTTATCCTAATTGGATTAGCCGTGAAGGCGCGCGAGGCCAAGAGTTTAATGCATGGGGGACACCGCCAAACCCACCAGAGCATGTACCGATGCTGGCTTTTACACGTATGTTGGCAGGCCCAATGGACTTTACGCCTGGCATTTTTGATATGGGTTTTAATGGCTTGGGCGATAAAACCAATCGACCACAAACAACACTTGCCAAACAGTTGGCATTATATGTTGTTTTGTATAGCCCGATTCAAATGGCGGCTGATTTACCCAAAAATTACCTAGCCAAACCTGATGCGTTTCAGTTTATTCAAGATGTGCCGACAGACTGGCAACAAAGTATTGCGTTGGCTGGAGAAGTCGGTGATTACGTGGTGTTTGCCCGCCAAGCAAAAGCCAATGCGCGATATAACGGCGATGATTGGTTTTTAGGGGCGGTCAGTGATGAAAACGCGCGTGACATCAGCGTTAAACTCGACTTTTTAGATGCCAAACGCCAGTACGAAGCGCAAATATACCGCGATGGCGACAAGGCCGAGTGGAAAAACAACCCATACGACTTAGTGATCGAGCAGCGCCTTGTAACCGCCAAAGACACATTAACCTTAAAGCTTGCTACCAGTGGTGGCACGGCTATTCGCTTTAAAGCCCTTTAAATAACTACGTTATAGCTAGTCAATAAGTTACTTGTCCAAAGCCCTGCGGTAAATTAAGCAGGGCTTTTTTGTATCTATCGTATTTATTGGTTGTTTATCGCGATTGGGTGAGCTGTGCACTAAAAGTCATTAGTATAACGTATCAGTTAGCCTTATTACTTAGTGGACACCTTATGACACTGCGCCGCTCACACCTCTTTGTTCTTCTTGCACTTTCGCCTACAGCGATGATGGCCAATGAGTTAGCCGATATCGAACGCATTACCACGACCGCAACCCGAAGTGCGGGCAAGTTGACACCATTGCCTTTTGTGATAAGCACAGTATCGCAAACAGATCTTAAATTAGTTGCACCAACCCATATTGAACAAGTGCTTAAACAAGTGGCTGGGGCGAATGTTCAGCATGGCAATGGCCAAGAATATTTACCAGCATTGCGATCGCCTGTGCTTTCCGGTGCGGGGGCGTGTGGCGGCATTTTAACAGCCGAAGATGGCATTGCTCTTCGCGCGGCAGGATTTTGTAACATTAACGAACTCTTTGAAGCGCACACAGAAATGGCCGAGCGCATCGAAGTGCTTAAAGGGCCGGGTTCAGCACTTTATGGCTCGAATGCCGTGCATGGGGTGATCAATGTTATTACACCCGACAGTACACAAGACCGCGGCTTTGCAGGGCTCGATTTAGGTTCGTTTGGTTATAAACGGGCTAAGTTTCAACAGGGCTATGACATGGGCGACTCAGGGCTTGGTATCAGTACCAGTGTGACGCGTGATAGCGGTTACCGCGACGATGAAAATGTCGAACAAGAAAAACTGAGCCTGAGGTATCGCCTTGAAACTGATGAAGTCTCGGTGATGTCGGGGCTGACATTTACTCATCTTGATCAACAAACCGCAGGCTTTATTGAAGGTTTTGAAAGTTATAAAGACCCAGACATAGCACAAAGCAATGCGTACCCTGATGCGTTTCGTAAAGCACAGGCGCTGCGGGCTTGGTCGCAATTTACGTGGCAAGACGAGCGCAGTACATTCGTCCTTACCCCGTACTTTCGGGATCAAAAAATGACCTTTTTTAAGCATTTTTTGCCCGGTACACCCCTTGAAGAAAACGCCCAAACCGGGGCCGGGCTGCAATCATTATGGCGATACCAAGCGCACACAGAACTGCGCGTTGACGTGGGGGTTGACGCCGAATATACACAAGCTCAAATGCAGCAATATCAAGCCAACCCCACTGAAGGCTCTGCTTTTTTAGTGGCCACTGTGCCGCAAGGCAAACATTATGATTATGATGTAAGCAGCACCGTCTACGCGCCGTTTTTTAATCTACATTCGCAATGGCAAGCACTGAGCATTGACGTAGGAGCGCGTTATGAGTACCTCAGTTATGACTACGAAAATAACATGGCAGCAGGGCGCAATCGCGATGATGGCACACCATGTGGAATGGGAGGGTGCCGATATAGTCGCCCACAAAGTGGTGAAAATAGTTTTAGTACTTGGTCGCCAAAACTGGGGCTGAGTATTGCCCTAAACGACAATAACGTAGTGTACAGCAATCTTTCAAAAGGTTATCGCGCCCCGCAAGCATCGGAGCTTTATCAGTTAGAGCGCAAACAAACCGTCGCCGATTTAGCACCCGAAACAGCAAGCAACTTAGAAATGGGCTTAAAAGGCAATATTGCAGCGTTAAGCTATGTATTATCCGCTTATACGATGGATAAAAAGCAGGTTATTTTCCGCGACAGTGACTTTTTCACCATTAACGATGGCAAATCATCTCATCGTGGCATCGAGCTCGAATTTGATTATGCGATTAACTCTGATTGGCAACTGCGCTTTGCCGCCACCCATGCCAAACACCGGTATGAGTCAGACCAACAGCTGGGTGAGATTAATATCAAAGGCAATGAGATGGACACCGCACCGCGTAATATCGCCAATGTGCAGTTAAATTGGCAACCGAGCGACTCTATCAATACCTCCTTGGAGTGGCACCATGTTAGCCGTTATTTCACCGATGCTGAAAACCGCTATGAGTATGAGGGGCACCAGTTACTGAATGTGCGCGCCAGCTGGCAACCGACAGTGCATCTGAACTTGACCCTGCGTATCAATAATTTAGCCGATACCGCCTATGCCGATCGCGCCGATTACACCAGCTTTAGCGGCGACCGGTATTTTCCAGGCAAACCGCGCAACTTAGCGATGACCATGCAATATAGTTGGTAATCGGTTGTTTTGTAGGTGCAAGCCTGCTTGCGAAGGCGAGCGAAGCTCGGCAGATTTTTTCTTTAAGATAATCAAATTTTTAAGCCAAAGGCAAAAAGCGAGCCCATTGATTCTGTGATTTTTCACCACAGAGTTCACTGAGGCGCTGCGCTACACCGAGCTTTTTAGGATTAAGTTGTTGGTGAATTGTAGTTCGGGTTTTAGCCTGACAGCTTTATCAAAGCATTCGTAGTTGTTAAATCAACAGCCGATTTTATAATCAAAAACTGCTTTTTAAATCGGCATCGTTGCCGCACTGGCGACGGCAGCCAAAGAGGGGCTGACGCTCACCCTCTTTGGACACTCTCAGCGCTACCGACATCACGCTGTATTCTGCAAATAATCAATTGATGTGAAATCACAGTAAAAGCAGCCATCAATTGTTTATTTTCATGGCGTGATCACGGGGGGGGATTGGCATCGGTGTGAGTTTTGAGGTTTGAGTTTTGCGTAGGTGCAGCTTGCTTGCGCAGGTGAGCGAAGCTCTGCAAAATACTCAAACTAAATCAAATTAGAGTGGGTGTCTTTGTTATTTGTTCTTTCTAAGCGTTATCAGTTTGCCTATCAGCTGCGATATTACGGCCATGGCAGTGCTAAAAGGCGTTACACCTTAGGCAATGACACTGAGCAGATGACTCAACAAGCTAACTTTGCTGATAAAAAAGATCTGAAAAGTGCTATTAGTCGTGGCTTTAAAACGTTTGCACCCATCAAGATGAAAAGCTGCTCGGTCTTATAAACGCGATTAAAGCAGCTCTTTGTCTTAATCAACTTAGTCTTCTCTTAAAGAGCTCATCGGGTTGGATTTATAGATGAACTTTCTAAGAGGGGCTATACAGCTGCTTACGACACATAATATAAACACTATGACAGTAATAATTAGGTAAAAAAATGACAGAGTGGAGAGGCTCTTTAGCACCTGTGTTAGCAGCCAAATACCACCCAATGACAGCACAACGGTCATCGTTAGCGCAAACCAAGTGTTTTTTGCTAATTGAAGTAAAAAATCGGTAATTAATCGTTGGGGGTGCGCCCCAAGTGCTAATTTCAATCCAAACTCACTTCGCTTTGATACGCATAGGTTGTAACACAAGCTGTAGCAGCTAATAGTGGCCACAACGAGTCCCACACCGAGTAAAATCACCGAAAAGACTAAAGTAATAAAAATCCGGCTGAGTCGGTTATTTTGTTCTTGTTCTAAATTAATGATGCTTGAAATATTGATATGGTGTTTAAACGGCTGCAGTAATTGCTCAAGCTCGTTGGCGGGCAATGACTTTTGGTGATCATGGCGAATAACTAAGTGATAGTTATCGGCCGAGTTGGTTGGGCTGTTTAATTTTAATGGCCAGTAAGCGATACCAATATCATGGTCGATAAAATGGGTAAGGAAAGGGTTGGCAATGCGCGATTCGGGCACGGTGCCTAACACTTTACGGATCCCCGCTTCGGCTAATAGGCTCTCACTATGTTGGCCCAGCTGTTGGATTTTGTCATGCAGTAATTCACTGGCAATAATATCGCCAGAATGGTGATATTGAGTTAATTTTGGAATTAATAATGGGCTTTTCATTACTGAAAAATAATTGTCACTGATGAATATTTTATGAAAGGCTAGATCACCCAAACCCGTTGCTTGGTACTGAATTAAATTACCGGCCAAGTCCAATGGAGAGCTACTGATTAGTGCTGCGTCATAATTGAGTTGTTGGGTACTTTTGAGTAAATGGCGAAAATGCGTTAAAGATTGGGGTTCCCCATGATAGTGGACACTCTTGAGTGCAATGGCGGTGATGCCGCTTACTTTATGGGTCCATGCTTGATAAAAAGTCGGTCCTTGCCACTGAAACAGCACCGATCCGCACAGCAACATAACCAAACTCACACACAGCTGTAATGAAAAAATCATGTTTTGCAGTGGCCCGTGTTGGCTTTTTGAGACCCCTTTACTGGCTGTTTTTATCAAGTTAGCCAGTGGTGAATGGATGATCTGTTTATTTGGGAGCCAGATCAATAAGGCGATTAATCCTAAGATCAGCCCCCCGAGTAGTAAGGTGATATCCAGCGGTGGAAACAACGAATGTGCACCAAGTTGATACAAACTGAAGCTTTGCACTGTTTTGCTAAATAACAATGAAATGGGTAGGGCGATAATGATCGATGCAGCTAAGAGTATCCCCAGTTCTATGGCTTGAGGGATGGCTAACTGCCATGCACTTGCGCCTAAGGTGAGTCTTAATGCATGGTTTGTTTTTAACGCTAGGGTTTGGCTGGTTAATAAATTGATTAAAGCGCATATCAAAACAGATGAAAAAATGCCCGTAGTGATGAGGTAAAAAAGGCTCAGCCATTTTGTGGCACCATTAAGGTGTTCAAGTAAAGGTGTGACGAGTGTGATCACGTTAGCATGGTGATAAGTGGTCGAACTGAGTACTGACTCGACCTGTTGTTTGTTTTTGGCTGTGAATGAATTAGCTTGGCCTATCAGGATAATGTCTTGGCTGGTATTGTCAGGTTGTTTGCGCTGTGCAAACCATAACGCTATCGGTCCTTTTAGTGTGGTGACCGCTTGAATATTTTTATAGGGAGGGACCCGGTAATCATGTGGTAGTACGCCACTGACAGTGATGATCTGATTGTTGCTAATTAACGTTTGGCCAATAATATCTGAGCGCCCAGATAACCTATCTTGCCAAAACTGATATGAAATCATCACTTCATGTGACTGCGCAGGTAATTGGCCCAGTAGTGGTGTCACGCCTGTAATCGCCCAATAGTCATCAGAAACATAACTGCTAAAATACTCTTGGAAGGCCCCATTGATGGTTCTGATTTTTTGAAGTTTCAGATACAAGGACGCAATGCGATCAAATTGTGTTTGTTGTCGGATAAACTGATTAATGATAACCAAGTTTACTGGGGCGTGATGCTCGGTTTGTATCGAAATATCATAAAGCGCCCCGATGTTCGGATACCCCAATTCTTGCTCGGTCAAGCCACTGGCTGTTTTGAGGCTACTCCCTAATAAGGCGATTAATATTGCAAAACAAAACACAATGGTGAGACTTTGTAATTTTCGGCTGTTTAAGCGAGAGCAAGCGACCTTGTACTGACAGCGCCAAAAATAGGAGTCAGTTAAACAGCTTGGCATGATTGCAGCTCACCGTCACAAATTCGTAAAATACGCTCTGCCCTAGATGCAAAGTTAAGATCATGGGTCACTAAAATGATGGTGCAGCCTTGTTTGTGGGCGTCATCAAGCAATGCCATTACGATTTCACCATTTTTACTGTCTAAATTTCCGGTAGGCTCATCGACTAACAATAATTTCGGGGCGGTCACCAAGGCGCGAGCTACAGCAACACGCTGTTGCTGTCCACCTGATAATTGATGGGGGAAATGGAGCAGTTTTTCGGTTAAATCGAGTTGTTTTGCAACGGCGTCGACTTTTTGTTGAATACTCAACTTATCAAGATTTCGGTAAAGGAGTGGCAAGGCAATATTATCAAATACACTCAGCTCTGCGAGCAAATGAAACGATTGGAAAATAAAACCAATATGTTGATTTCGAAAGGCAGCTTGTGTTTTGACCCCCATAGAGGTGACTTCTTCATTTAAAAAAACATACTGCCCTTGGCTGGGGTGATCCAGTAGGCCGAGTATCGACAGTAGCGTTGATTTTCCACCGCCAGATGGCCCTGTAATGGAGACATATTCACCTTGTTCAACAGTGAATGAAAGGTCTTTTAGTACATGCTGGGCACAGTGCTCTTCGCCATACCACTTATTGAGGTGTGTTATTTCGATCATCGCTTACAACACATTAATCGTTTGCTGACCTTGCAAGTCATCGAGTTGAGAGATCAGAATTTGTTCGCCTTGTTTGACACCCTCAGTAATTAATAAAAACTCACGGTCGAAATGAGAGATACTCACGGGTTGTTTAATAAGCTGCTGTTGCCCTAGACGATAAACAAACATGTGTTCGTCAGTATGACTAAAATAAGCCGGGCGGCGAATAAAGATACTGTCGGGCTTGATGGCTAACACGGCTTTTGCCGATACCTCGAGTTGATTACGAGCGTGAGGGAGTGCCAGATCTGATACATCTAATTGCACAACAACAAAACCATCAAGCAACTCACTTCGCACCCGTGTCACCTCAGCGGTTAAGGTGTGTTGTAAGTAGCTAATGTTGACCTGTGTCTTGGGAATAATGGCTCCAGCATCTTCAGCTGGAAACTTGAGCTCAACTAGGTTGGGTTTCAGTTGCTTAATTTGGGCAATTTTTTGACCAAATGATAATAAATCGCCTTTGTTGACTTCAATGTTTTCAATAATACCGGTACTGGTGCTGACAATTTCGAGCTTTTTTAAGTCTTCTTGTGCTTGTTCTACTTGTCTTTGTGCTTGTGAGATTATTAACTTTTCAATATTAATGCGCTGATTGTTATTTGAGCGGGTCAATTCTAATCGGCGTTGCAGTGACTTAACTTTGTTATGGGCTTTATTGAGTGCTACTTGCGCCTGATTAAATTGGATCTCTGAAATAATCTCAATTTCACGTAATGCTTGCTGAGCTTTAAAGTCAAGTTGCGCCACCGTTAAATCGTCTTTGGCATCGGTAATATCGTTTTCGAGTAGGAGTAAGGTTTGTTGTAAATCAGCTTGCAGCTTTTTTAGTTGGAGCTGTGCTTTATTTAACTCAGACTCTCGGGTTAATAACTCTCGCTCCAGATCGGGGTTATGCAGTAAAAATAAGGGATCCCCGGGTGTGATCTGATCCCCTGAATTTACATAAATCTCTTTGATTATACTGCTGGAGGGTGCTGAAAGCGTTATGGCTTGATTGGAGATAAACTTGCCAAAGCCATGGCTATAGTGGTGATAATCACCCAATTGCACGGTATCAAACACTAACGTATGTTTAGGCACCCCTTTGCTCGACAATGCGCTGTAAACACTGATGAGTAGTACTAAGAAGAGTGCGATTCCAATCCAAACTTTTTTGGAGAGCAAGGTGTTAAGCATTTGGTTGGCTCAATAAATATGCAATTGTTTCGTCGCTATAACCAATGTGTTTGTCAGTGACAATACCTTGCGAATTAATTTGATAAACCGTTGGAGTAAATGGGCTGTCAAAGTATCCAAAATGGCGATTACCTGATGCTTTAAGGTAAGTCACCTTCTGATTTGGTTTAAGGTTGGTGGGCAGCTCATTAAAATAGAGCACAATTAGTCGGGGGCTTGAAGGAGTCTGCTGTTCAATGAAGTCATTGACCATCAATTTACAACCAGGGCAACTCGCGTCAGCGAGTAATAGATTAACAGGTTGGTTTGTCATCTCGCTAAGTTGGATCGCTTGGCCAGATAAATTAACAATAGGCACATCTTGTATGAGGGGTTGGCCAATATCGCCGTTGTTAATGGTTATATGGACACGCTCTTGGTGAGACATTAATCCAAGTTGACCGCGCAGCTCCCCAGAAACGGTTATCGAGATGACCAAGGTGGTAATAATTAACAGGATGATGAGTTGAACTTTTTTCACAGTAACATTCCATTTTACTAGTAGGGAGCTTGGCTCCCTACTATTGACAATTTTAATAGCGGATTAGGGCTGTTCAGGAGCTGAGTCTGTTATACATGTTGTTGTACAGCTCTTATACAAGCCCCATAGGACACTTGTGCACGAAGTTGTGCATGAGGCTGCTGCCACATTCAGTGAAAACAGAGCAACAACAGCTGTCGCACTTAAAATTGATACTTTTTTTCATTATCAATTTCCTTATGTTGATATTTTATTTAAGCACTTTCGAAAGTACCAAATAAGGTACGTAGTATTTGTACCCAAGTCAACATGCGATTAATCGTGCTGATATTTTTGGGATTATGCAAGCTTGATGTGGTTTAGATGTGCTTTATTTGTGATGGTCGGCTTTTTTTGCGGGGTGGGACGTTTTTATTTATGAGCATGCATAACAAAAATTTATCTCATTAAACCAACAGATTTCGGAAATAACATTGACCCCCACTTTTATTTGTTGGCACTGTACGTTTGTTTTTTGATACTTTAACAGTGGGTCGAGTCCATATATGTCTTAGTTGTTTGTATATATAATGGTCATTCAAGCCTGTTCAGATGTTCATTTGGCACTGGTATGGCTCTAGTTGGAAGTGGTTTAGCTGTACTAGGTGCCTGTGTAGTAGAGCCAACTAAACTAATGGGTTTAAGCGCTGGAACTTTGTATGCTGGAGCAATTGTGCAACATTCAGATTCACAGCTAAGTTGCCAAAGAAGCTATAAAGCCGCTTTTAATGAATGGAAAACCTGTACTGAAAATAATCCAGATAACGGTTCTGGTGGTGGTTCTGCTGGTAGCGTATGCACAGAGACTACTCATCACGAAGTTTGCACCGGTGGCGGTTGCACTAGATGGAGCGAAATTAAGGTAGTCGCTTGTTAGTAATATATTAAAACTCGCATGCACCTATATTTTTGTGCATGCGTTTACTTAGCTAAATGAATTAAGTTAAATATTAAAAGGAATTTTTTGTGCAAGCTCTTATGAAAAATAGATATCAAAACATTGTATTATTTATTTGTTTTATAGTTATTGCTTACGCCTATATCACGGAAAAAACGTCCATAGCGGTTGCAAGTTTCGGTGTTTTTATCTTGTTATCGTTTATAAGTTTGAATACATTTAATAACTTCAAAAATCAAACTTTAAGCATAAAACTATTAAGCATAGCGTTTGTGTTTAGTGCTATCGGGCCTTTTCTGCTGTTTAATATGTCTTTACCAGCCAATACCGCTTTTTTTTATTTACCTGCATTATTATTAATCATCATTTATTGCAAACAAGCATATACAGCGGGTCAATACCAAACACTCAAAACTTATATAAAGAGCGTTCAAGCGCATAAAAAATTGATTTTTATAGTTACTTTTTTTATGTTCCTGCCTTCAGCATTTTTAGCTGAGTCAGCAAAGGTTCTAATATTGCACACGGGCTCGCTTTGCGTGTATCTATCAGTTCTGCTAATAAATAAATAAACTAATAAACAAGACACCCACTTTTATTTATTTGTTTTACACCTACTGCTTATTTTAAAATTATCTGATCAACAATTAGACAGTTAATATGGCAACGGCACGTAAAAGACAGGTGAGTCTGGTTGATACCAAATATTATCACTGTATTTCACGCTGTGTTCGGCGGGCATTTTTGTGTGGTGATGATAGGGTAACAGGTAAAAACTATGAACATCGCAGACAATGGGTAGAAGATAAGCTGCTAACGCTTGGCAAAGTATTTTGTATCGATGTATGTGCTTATGCTGTGATGAGTAATCATACGCATATTGTGTTGTATGTCGATGATAAAAAAGCGAAGCGGTTGAATGATAAAGCCATACTTATACGTTGGCATAGGTTATTCAAAGGCACGCCACTGACGCAACAATATCTACAAGGCGATAAGCTCGATAAGGCTCAACAGTTCTTTTTAAATCGCACAATTGCAGATTATCGTGAACGATTAGCGGATATCAGTTGGTTTATGCGTGTCCTCAATGAAGATATCGCCAGAAAAGCCAACAAAGTAGACAACTGCAGCGGGCGATTATATTCGCTGCCATCCATGGCGCTCACCCTTCGGGCTGCCTAGTGGCATTAAAATTCATTCCAGATGAATTTTTGGGAAGGACGCTTTAAATCTCAAGCACTTTTAGATGAAGCAGCATTAGCGGCTTGCATGGCGTATGTTGACCTCAACCCCATCAGAGCGAAAATGGCCAACACACCAGAAGACTCAGACCATACCAGCGTTCAAAAACGCATAAACGCCGCCAAAGACGCCAAACAACCTAAATCACTCGCCCGTTTTGCCGGAAGTCCCACAAAGCACCCACCTAAAGGGCTACCATTTGAGCTAATGTCGTATTTAGAGTTAGTTGAATTAACAGGCTGCTGTATGCGAGAAGGTAAACGCGGATACATAGAGCAACAAATACCGCCACTTTTAGCGCGATTAAATATTCTGATGCTCACTACACGCTTTACTAAGATGTTTAAAGGAGCGGTTGGACGACCCAATAAGCTTGGTGGCTACTATGCCCATTTAGAAAGAAAGCGGCGAACCAACATCAGCCAGTGTGAAAAGCTGCTGGGCTAAATCACCAATCAACCCTAAACAGACAACCACTCTAAGATGCTGACTAAGTAGATAAAACTGCGCCTGCCACTGCGTTGTCGAGCCCCAAACCTTCGAATAAAACCAAACAATAATCGATTGAGATACTTTTTGTGTGAAAATACACATGTATTGGCACTGTACGTTTGTTTTTTGATACTTTAACAGTGGGTGTCTACGTCATTCTATTATCCTGTTGTGAATAAGAATCCGTTGTGATCTGCTTTAATCCCAGATTCATTAATAATTACTTATAAGTGTCTGTTTACATAAATAAAATACATTGGCATTATAAAGTGGCACTTTCTTTAAAATCGCGAGTTTGCATGCTGGTATTTTTTTGAAAGTAGTGAGGTACATTTCGATAAATTTACAAAATAAGGATATATATGGGACGTTATATTGAAAGCGCGCTTACTCAGGGTGAGAATATTATTTATGAGGGTAAGACAAGTGTATGGTCTTTGCTGCCATTATTAGTATTAGGCTTATTTACTATTGTTTTATCTGGTATTGGAATTATTTTTTGGATCATAGCCGCAATACGCTATTTTTCAACAGAACTTGCTATTACGAATAAACGAGTTATCGCAAAATTTGGCTTCATTAGTCGCACAACAATAGAAATTAATATCCAAAGAATTGAGAGCATTCAGGTTAACCAAGGAGTTCTTGGTCGGTTCTTAAATTTTGGCTCGATCATTGTATCAGGTGCTGGTAACCCGCAAGCACCTGTGCCCGGTATTTCTGACCCTTTAATCTTTCGTCGAGAGTTTTTAAACACGCAAGAGCAGTTATCAAGTTCGACAATGTCCGTTTAAAAAAGCCAATTATTCAATGATATTTTTGATGTGTTTATTTACGAGTGGTGTGTTTGAGATATTTTGTTTTGAATGCATTAAATCAAGGTAAGTAATTAATATTAAAATTTATTTTGTGAACAATATATGGCGTATATCAGATCAATACGGACATTTTATTCATGTACAAAGTTAACACACATGGTTTTACCCTTATAGAGCTAATTATTGTCATTGTTATTTTAGGCATATTGTCGGTGACTGCAGGCCCGAAGTTTTTAGGTATGCGCTCGGAGGCGATTATTTCAACGTCTGAAAGCCTTAAAGGGGTGATAAATAACGCTTCAACTTTGGTATATATGAAAGCGGTAATTGCGGGTGTCGAAAAGTCACAGTCGGCATCAATCACTATCAACGGTCAGACTATTGAAGTTGTGTATGGCTACCCGGCAGGTACAAAAAACGGGATCAGTGCAGCGATTGAATTTGACGAAGGGGATTGGGCTAATAATCAGCGAGACAGCGATTGGCACAGTCGCGCGAGCATTTTTCCTGGTGCATGGGTGTATTGGCATGGCAGCTTTACTCAAGATGCAGGAGCGCTGCAATGCTATTTGCGTTATCGTCAACCTGTGGCCGTTAATACTAAGCCTATTATTGATTTTGAATTTAGAGATTGTTAACTAACCTGAGCTCTGGTTAAGAGATTTAGTAACGTATTGATTTAATTTATATAAAATTCCAGACATTCTCCATGCGGAGATTTACAGGGATAACAAGACGAGTTTACGCGTCAATAGCGAGTCTATTGCAAGTAAACTCAACGTAGCTATTGTTTAAAATAGCCACTGGAGATAGATTTATTATCAAGAGTTTAGGTTAACTAGTTCCAATTTTTATTTATTCGATTAGATATAACAGTATTGGGTGATAATTGGTTTAGTTTTCCGCAGTGTTTAATTATGCTTTTTTGTTTCAATATTTGCACACTGCGGTGCCGCTTATAAAACCTAGAAAATTCCCCGTAATTTTTATGGGTGGTTTTAATGTTGTTACAAGATTTTCTCAAATAAGGTTGCTTCTGATTTTATTTGAAAAAAATATAAATAAAAACAAGCAACTAATCAGTATTTTATTTACTGTCTTTGTTATTTGGATGTAAATTTTCACTGCTGGTCAGAGCTCATTTTTGATATACTAGAAATAACTTTTACGTAGCGCCGATATTTTATATTGGCAATGCATTGTTTTATATAGGAAAACTTATGGAAGCAAATAGCGTTATTGTACGTCATTTGACGTTACAAGACATGGCTGAATTACGTGCAGCAAGTGAGTCAGTTTATTTAAATCGTGCTTTAGCAACGTGGAGTGAACCGATTGTTGAAGCATTACTCACTAAGTTTCCTGATGGTCAAATCTGTGTCTGTGTTGATGGTAAAGTAGTGGGCTGTGCTTTTTCGCTTATTATTCGTTATGACGATTTTGGTGATGACCATACTTATTCGCAAATCACCAGCAATATGACGTTTGAAAGTCATGACCCTAAAGGTGATTCACTTTATGGCATTGAAGTATTTATTCACCCAGATTATCGCGGCTTGCGCCTTGCGCGCCGTTTGTATGATGCCCGTAAAGAGTTGTGCGAAAACTTAAATTTACGCGCAATTATGGCCGGTGGCAGAATGCCAAACTACGCCCAAAATTCCGATGTTATGTCAGCTAAACAGTACATCGAAAAAGTAAAAATGAAAGAACTGTATGACCCCGTATTAAGCTTTCAATTAGCCAATGACTTTCATATCCGAAAGCTTTTAACGGGTTATTTAAGTGGTGATAACGAGTCAATGGAGTACGCAACACTTCTTGAATGGCCAAATATTTTTTACACTAAATCGGTGAAATTAATTAATGCGCCTCGCTCAGAAGTGCGCCTTGGCTTAGTGCAATGGCAAATGCGCTCGATGAAAGGCATTAATGATTTGTTCGATCAAATGGAATTTTATGTTGATGCTGTCTCGGATTACAAAAGTGATTTTGTTATGTTTCCGGAGTTGTTTAATGCACCGTTAATGGCTGAATTTAATCATTTACGTTTAACCGAAAGTATCCGTCGTTTGGCTGAATATACTGACCAAATCCGTGAGAAATTCATTGAGTTAGCCATTACGTACAACATCAATATTATTACTGGTAGTATGCCGAATTTTGTTGATGGACAGCTTTATAATTCAGGCTTTTTGTGTCGTCGCGATGGGTCGTGGGAACGTTACGATAAAATTCATATGACGCCGTCTGAGGTTAAAAATTGGTCAATGGTTGGCGGTAAAACGCTAAAAGTGTTTGATACTGACTGTGGTAAAATTGGTATTATTATTTGTTATGATGTTGAATTTCCTGAATATTCAAGGATATTAGCTGACCAAGGTATGAACATTTTGTTTGTCCCATTCTTAACTGATACACAAAATGGTTATACTCGCGTACGTCATTGTGCCATGGCGCGAGCCATTGAAAATGAATGTTATGTTGCCATTGCTGGGGCGGTCGGTAATTTACCTAAAGTAAATAATATGGATATTCAATATGCACAATCAGCGGTATTTACGCCTTCTGATTTTGCTTTCCCAACAACAGGGATTAAAGCCGAAGCCACGCCGAATTCAGAAATGACGGTAATTGTTGATGTGAATATTGATTTACTTAAACAATTACATAGCCATGGCGCGGTTCATACTATGCGTGATAGACGCCACGATCTGTACACCATTAATGTGACTGAGAAAGCCATTAAATCGTAACAGATCTTAAAATAGACACTGGCCGAGGTAAGCAACGACCTCGGCTTTTTATTGCCTCTTTACTTCCTACCTCGTTAATTAACCGCAATATTTTCTTACAAATCAGTATGTTTTTTTATTGAATGTCGGTTGCGTGAGTGTTTTTATATTTATGATATCGTTCACTTAAATACTGGGTAATTACTTAACCTGAGCTTTGGTTAAGAGATTTACTAACGTATTGATATTGAATTGGTAGATGTTTTTTCAAGTCTGTAGCCGGAAAATTTTAAGGATAACAAGGCGAATTTACGCGTCAATAGCTGACCTATTGTAAGTAAATTCAACGCCGTTAGCCTTAAAAGTAGCCGCTGGAGATAAATTTATTATCCTGAGCTCAGGTGACTTATGTTCAGGCAGCAATTTTTAAAGTGAATTGTGCTGGCCTCAGGTGTAATGGGCCAAAACCTGTTATTGAGAACTCAAACTAACTCGAAGCACACAGCAAATAAGGACGTAGACGAATGACTGTAAAAATTGGCAAAGGATTGGCTCTTGTGATGTTAGCAAGTATGGCCACGTTAACCTATGGGAATGCTCACAAAACAGGGACGATAAGCGAAGAAGCCCAGCTTGACGTGATCAATACCTTGGCATTACAGATTGAGCAACAAAGTATTGACTCACAAGTGGGTAAACGTGTTGCTGAGCACTTAACTAAACAATATAACGCTTATAAATACTTAGGGTTTGATCAACCTGCAGACTTTGCCGCTAAATTAACCCATGATCTGCAAACTGTGTTACAAGATCCTTCAATTGTGGTATCGGCAATTGAACCCGACCAATCGCCAGTTGAAAGAACTACCAAAGCCTCGAATCACATCACACTCGTTAATGATGAAATAGCACTGATTGAACTTGATTTGCACAGTACACCCGCACAAATCGATACCCTTTTTAGCCAAGTAACAGATGCTGAAGTTTTGGTATTTGATTTGCGCCACAGCCGCAGCCCAAGTAATGCCAACACCGATGTGCTAGTGTACACCGTCAGTTATTTATTTGAACAACCTACAGAGTTATATCGTATTGATAAGGCTGACAAACAGCAGGCGGAAATCATTACAACTATTGCCACGGTGAACGGTACAAAACGGGGGCAAGTGCCCGTCTATGTGCTGACCAGCGAGCAAACTGGCGCGGTAGCAGAGCGTTTTACCAGTGCCTTGCAACACCTTAAACGAGCCTATGTTGTTGGCGCGCCGACTGCAGGGCAAGTTGATATCTTTAAGCAAGTAAATCTGCACCCACATCTTAAAGTGGCATTGCCGATTGGAAAGTTTATACCTGTAAATGGTTTAACACCACCACAAAGCCAGATGCAGGGTGTGCAGCCTGACTTATTGGTAACGCCATTTTTAGCATTTCAAGAAACCCAACCACTGGCCACGCAGTCGGCGATTGAATACCGAGTGTTACAAGGACGCGGCACACCACAAGAAACCTTTTCGCAAAATAAAGCGCAGATCCATTATTCAGATTGGCGCTTTTTTGGCAATGATTGTGCGCTTGAATACCGACTTTCAGAACCTATGTACAACGCCAATAATCAACGGTATCAGTTCGCCTATCAGCTGCGTTATTACGGACACGGCAGTGCAAAAATGCGTTATAGCTTAGGCAATGCCACCGAGCAAATGACCCAACAAGCCAATTTTGAAGATAAAACCGACATAAAAAGCGCCATCACGATAGGGTTTAAGTCGTTTGAAGCCATTAAGATGAAAAGCTGCGCTGTGGTGTCATTGAGTTCATGATAAAAGCACCTCAAAGAATAAGTAAGTTGTGTTAGTAAGTAAAAAATGAATAAGACTACAGCTTAAAAGGCTTTGTTTTTAAACATTTTTTTACAATTAACTCGCCTATTTCACTTGTTCCTTAAAGGGTACGCATGTTATATAAGGTTTCATCTTTTTATTACGTATCGGCCGTCAATTATTTGGCAAAAATGAGCTGATAAAAGGTCATGCGTTATTTTTCACATTGGAGGTGGTTTTATTTATGAAGCTCAAAATTTTAAGTTTAGTTATATCATCTGTATTGTTAACCGGCTGTGGGAGTTCTGATAAAAAAAGCACACAGACCGAAGTCCAAAGTGTATTTGAGGTCCAGCCAGTAATGACGGTTGCGGGCAAGGAAGATAGCCCATTAGCTGTAGTCATTACAGCCAATAAAGTCCCTGCTGGCACAGAGACCATCGTTTTAGAATTAGTTGCTCAACCTACGCTTGGCGAAATATCGGGCGTATACCCAAATTTAAACTATGTGCCGGTGGCAGACCAATTTGGTGATGATACTTTTAGCTTTAAACTAAAAAAAGGCACTAAAGAAAGTAGTACGGTAAAAGTTAATATTACCCTTGCGGCTGTTAACGATGCGCCAGTAATTACAGGAACTCCTGTTGCTGCTGTGCAAGCGAATGAAACGTATCATTTTGCTGCAGAGGCTTCAGATATTGATTCGCAGCAATTGAGTTTTAGTATCGACAATAAACCGGATTGGGCGTCGTTTGATACTGTAACGGGAGTATTAAGTGGTATGCCTTCAAACCAGCATGCAGGTACAAACAGTGGCATTGTGATACGTGTCTCAGATGGTGAGTCTGAAGCTGCTTTACCTGCATTTGATATTGAAGTGATTGCCGTTCCTTGGGTTAAATTCGGTGATTTACCGGGTTTTGAAGGTGCGCATTTAAATACTCAGTTAACCGGTAATGATCTGTATGCGCTGACACATCATTTTGCGATAGCCTCTGCTATGTTGTGTGCAAGTGCCGAACCGAGCGCTCCGATGTTGTCATATTGGGATATTGCACAAAATACTTGGCAAAAACTGAGCTCACCGCAATCGAGTCGTTATTATTATCAATCAGAACTTGTTGATAAAAAGCTTTATCTCTTTGGTGGTACCGAGGCGTGTTCAAGTGGTGCAAATGCACAGGCTAATATGGAAGTGTTTGATACACAAGAACAAACCTGGCAAACGTTTGCAGCACCAATCTTTGCGCCGTTTAGTAATCCGCTACAAGCGAGTTGTTCATTTAACGGTGAGGTCATTGCGTTTTCTAAAAATGGTCAACAGCAACGCCTTAATCGTTTAAATACAGTGGACAACAGCTGGCAAGCAACAGAGCTACCTGAAAACTTTAATGAAATACAGCATTGTTTTAGCAAAGGTGATGCGCTTTTTGTTATCCAACGTCAAGACGAGCAATTACTGTTAAGCCAATTTGATGTGACAACTCACAGTATTTTAAATTCAGAATTAATCCCTAATTTTAAGGCCGGTGTTTATTATGACACCGCACTGACAGGCAATACGTTATACCTGTTAAGTGCAAAAAACTTTGTGCAATTTGATTTTGATTTAATGCAATGGAAAACGCTTACTGCTAATCCGTTTGCGGTTGAGGTGCAAGATACAACTAGCTATTATTTACGTGACTTTAAAACGGTTGCCTATGGTAATACGCTGCTGTCGGTCGGTGGCGCTTATACTAATCATTATGGTAAGGCGATTTATCAATATACGCCGCAATAGTTTAGTTCATTGATACTGATTTAAAAGGGCTCGCAGAGCCCTTTTTTGTTGCTGATTAGCCTTATTCATTAAACTCAATACTGGATAATACATCAATCTCAGGCTGCTATTTTTAATGTTCGCCAGCAATTGACGCGTCACTTTGTCTTGTTGGCTTTTAAAATATCTAGCTAGAGCTAGATAACTTTAAAATTTACAGTTAATTCAATGCGTTGTTAAATCTATTATCCAGAACCGAGGTTCATTAAAAATCAAGCGTCTCGCGATGTGAGCGTTTTTGAGCCTAGCCATATTTAGTTTTAATTGTAATCATTATTAAAAAATCGCAATTTCATCAATATAAAGCGGCAATTTTGGGATTTGTGGATCGGTACTATTTTTGGCATTAACAGCATGCACTTTTACATAACGTGCGCTCTGTTTACCTAACTCTAAGCTAAGAAGGGGCCCATTTATTTCACTTGCCTTTAATTGTATTACTTGTTGCCAATGTTGCTTGTCATTCGATACCCACACTGATACTGCAATGGGTGGGTGTAATTGGCGATGCCGTCCAGCATCAATGCCCATCATAATGTGCTCAAATGAGGTTGGCGTTTCAAGGTCAATAATCGCCTCTAGGTCGGTATCATAAAAAATAGCGAAGTTATCTGCGCGGTAAAACTGGTCAAAACCAAAAATACCATCGTTGAGTTTTTGTTGCCCATTTTCTTGCGCTGGGTGCGTTAAGGTGATGGATTTACCAACCGCTTTATGGTGGGCAAAACTGATTTGTACAGGCAAAGAATAGCGCGACAAGCTAGGCTCAAATAGTCGCGCACTGACACTGACAATCTGCTTTGAACTGTCAACTAACACAGGTTCACTATAAAAATGCTCCAATGTCTCATGGGCGAGTTTAACTAGAATTTGGCCATCAATTTGGCTGGTGATTGTTAAGTGCGATTGACCCGGCTTGACTTGCTTAATGGTAATGTCAGGCACTAAATGACTGAGTGATAAATGAATGTTTTGCGCTTGATAGCGAGCAAATAATTGCGGTAATTTTTGCAGGAACATAGACCAATTGCGTTGTTTAGGTTGGCTCCAAACCCCTTCTGAAAAAGCGGCAATACGTGGAAAAAGCATGTATTGGGCTTGTTGTGGTGTTTTGATGTACTCAGTCCACAGTGCGCCTTGTGCACCTAATACTAAATGATGCTGTGATGCGGGCAGTGCCGCAGGAATAGGCTCATATAAATACACGTTTTTGAGGGTGGTTAAACCATGAATTGCTTTTGGCTCAGATTGCGACAGGGATTGGTAAGCATCAAAATAAACAAATTGGTAAGGGCTCATAATCACTTGATGGCCCAGATTTGCGGCTGTTACCCCACCTTCTTCGCCGCGCCAGCTGGTGACTAAGGTATTTGGGGCTAAACCCCCATCTAATATTTCATCCCAACCGATCATTTTTTTGCCAAGCGCAGTTACTATCTTGCTGACGCGGCCAATAAAATAACTTTGTACTTGCTCTGCGCTAGTAAGTTGTTGCTCTTGCATTAGTTGCTGTACAAAGGGGCTTTCGAGCCATTGTTTTTTGATGACTTCATCGCCCCCAACATGAATATAAGGGGCAGGAAAAAGCGCTGCGACTTCTTGATAAACTTGCTCTAAAAAAGCAAACGTTTGCTCGGTTGGGCATAAAACGGCTTCAAAAATGCCAAAGTTATCTTCAACTTCAGGGCGCTCACCGCTACAACCAAGCTCTGGGTAGGCAGCTAAAATGGCGGTACTGTGGCCTGGAATGTCGATTTCAGGAATGACCATTACATGCCTTGCTGCCGCATAAGCTACGACTTCTTTAATTTGTGCTTGCGTGTAAAGCCCCTTTACAGCTGTGGTATCAAACATGGGTTGGTAGTCATAGGTGTGGCCCAATACTGTTTGATTGCGGATTGACCCAACTTCAGTGAGTTTAGGGTAAGCCTTAATTTCGATGCGCCAGCCTTGGTCATCGGTTAAATGCCACTGAAATACGTTGAGTTTATGAAAGGCGAGCCAATCAATGTAGTTTTTAATGAAGGCAATATCAAAAAAATGACGGCTAACATCAAGGTGCATTCCGCGATAGCTAAAGCGTGGGCTGTCGTTAATCACTATTGCAGGAATATCCCAACTGCGTTGATTAATGGGGTGTGTGGCATAAATATCGGGTGGAAGTAATTGTAATAACGATTGCATGCCATAAAACAGTCCGGCGCTATCAGGGGCGCTGATCACGACCTGTTGTGGCGTGACAGTTAACTGATAGCTTTCTGGTGTGGTTTGGCTGCTATCAAGTTTGTTATCAAGTTGAAAATGAATATGGTTATTGCTCACCTTTGAGCGCTTTACTAGAGGTTGTTGGTAACCGGTGATGGGGGCAACAGTTTGGTAAAACAGGGTGGCAGTGGCGTGACTTGATGCACTGTCATAACTGATTGTGGTTTGGTTATTGAATGCAAAGACACCACTTGAAACCGTGATGTGTTGCGGCTGTGGCACTATGGTGATTAAAGGAGCGGCAAACAGCCAAAAAGAGCAGGCTAATAGGCTAATGCCAGTCAAAATTTTACAGTACATCGAGAACTCCAATAGAAAAAGAAAACCCAAGCGTTGGCAGACGTTGGGTTTTTGGTTAGGTTCAAGGGGAAGTTGAACAAATTTTAAAGATACAGGTTAAAAATCAAAGGTGAGTGATGCACTGATGGTGCGCCCTAAAATGGGGCGAGCATAGTAATACTCATAACCTGCTTGTTGGTCATTAATGGCACGAGGATTGCCTTCTGTTAAGCCAATTTCATCGGTTAGGTTTGCTGCTTTAACATGTAGGCGCAAGGCTGAGGTAAATTGGTAATTTACCCCTGCATCCCATGTGGTATAGGCGGGCAATTCAAATTTATTTTCGCCATCAGAAAAACGATCGCCTAAATGATGCATGGTTAAATACACATCGCCGTTATCAAAATAATAGGTTGGGGTGATGCGCAATTGCATTTTTGGGGTGCGTTTAACTTGGTTGTTTTCCCAATGCTTAAAATCGCCTTCAAAGCCCGACATTTTGGGATCTTGTACCACACCGGTTAGCTCAATTTTTAAATCATCGGTTGCGTGCCATGCGGCTTCAAATTCGATGCCATCGGTAATGGTATCGATGGTTTGATTGGCGACTGCACCGTTACTTGATGTAAAGTTACGCTCGGTTAAATCATTAAACTTGGTACGAAATAAAGTAGCAGAGGTCCCAATGGTATCACCAGAATAACGCAGGCCAAGTTCGCTAAAGGTCAAATTCACCACATCGCTAAAGTCGGCCGTTTTACCGCTGTGGATCCCTTGGCCATGGCTTAATAAGCGCGGCATTTCAAAGGCGTCGGCATAACGGCCAAACATCGCCATGTCTTTATTAAAGGTGTAATTAAACCCGACTGTCCATGCGGCTTCGGTTTCGTTGCGGGTTTGATTATAAAATTTACTCGATGGCATATCGGCATAGTTATTGGCCATGATGTTATCGCTGTCATCACCATTGGCATTAAACGCGCCCAAAATTGGCACAGCAAATTGCGTACCTGATGCGGTGCTATCCAAATTAAGCCATTCAATACGAATACCGGCATCAAGGCGTAAATCATCGGTGGCTTGAAATTCATCATTAATAAATAAGGAGTGTGAGCTTGAAGTACCAAATGCGGTGGCTTGGCCCCAGCCCGGAGCATAACCTGTTGAACCGTTATCGGTTAACTGGCCCACAACATCACCGCTGTTATTGACCGCAACGATATCAAGGCGACGGGCATTAGAACGTACTTCAGTTAAAAATTGTGATTCCCATTTGTCAACAGGTAGGGTATCGGCATCAACATAAGCAAACAACCAACCAAAGGTAAGGTTGTTTTGCTCGCCTTCGTAAGTGAACGAGGCTTTATTTACAAACTGCTCTGCTTGGTAGCTTGAAAATAATGGGTAACTCGTTGTCACTAAGCCATTGCCATTAAGTTGGCTTGGGTCGTTAATTAATTGCTCGTCTCCCACATATCGATACATAGCGCGCACAGCACCGTCATCAGCAAAGCGGCTTAACATGCCTTGTACATCGGGTTGTGTTAAGCGCTCGTTTGCATTCATTAAGGTTGAATTATCAAAGTTGAGCAATATGTACATGTCGTTATCAAATTTTGAATAACGCCCGGCGACGTTCATTAACCAATTATCATTAAGCTCCCAATCTAAATTAAAGCCAAGGGTTGAAAATTGGGTATGCTGGCCATCTTTAAGGTCGCGTGTTACGTAATTGCCATCCGCTTTGCGATAGCTTAATAAACGTTGGTCGTTGCCAATCAAAGTGCCACTTTGTGGATCAACTCCTGGGATCCCAGTTGGATTTTGTTGATCTTGTAATGGAATTGGCACATAAAAAGTGGTGTGATCATTGAGGTGTTTGGCTGATAGCGTTAACTGGCCTTGTTCAAATTCTCGCACCAAGGTCAGGCGGACTTGGCCACCATGATCAGCTGTAAAGCCCGTATCTCGCACACCTTCAGAATGACGATAAAAACCACCGACCGCCATTTTCCAATTGTCGCTAATTGGCGTGCCGTAAAACAGTTCGGTTTTGATCATGCCGTAATCAGCAGTCGATACGCGAAGTGTGCCTTCTTCGATATCATCGGGTTTACGGGTAATAAAGTTGACCAGAGCTGCTGGGCCATTGACCGTCAGTAAACCCGATGTGCCGCCTCGTACCGCTTCCATATTTTGAATGGTGATGTCTTGGCGCTGGTAAAAATCAACCCAGACTCCATCGTACACGACAGGCAAGCCATCCTCTTCTACGCCAATATACCGAAACCCTTCACCGCCGCGTAGGCCGCGAGGTGCAACATTGTTATTGGTTTCACCGCCGGAATCTTCGACCCAAAAACCAGGCACGACTTCGAGTAAGTCGGCAGTGCCAAGGGGTTGCTCTCGTTCGAGTTGTTTTGCATCTAAGGTTGTAATGGAGACTGATGACTCAAGTTTGGTTTGGCCACGACGAGTAGTACCGGTGACGATGATTTTTTCAAGATCGAGTAATTTTTTGCCCTCTTCAGCGGGGGCATTTTGCTCGGCAGCTGCAGCGCAGCAGAGTAACGCGCTGCTGATGGCCAAGCCAAGACATGAACGATTAAAGCGTGGTTGTTTTTTTTGTTGATTAGACATGTAATTTCCCTAGTTGACGATATTAAAACCCCGATTTTTAAACTCGGTTATTTGTTAAACGCTCGGACAACTCAATTTGGGAATATAAAAGTACGTTTATCTGCAAAAATGCTGCGCTTAAAATTGATAACTCATACTTAAGCTTAAAGCGCGGCCAAAAATAGGGCGGGCATAATATTGATTTTGTTGATGAATTAAGCCACTTCGTGGGTTGCCTTCGGTTAAGCCTATGGTATTAAAAAGGTTAGTGATACTGAGCCCAAAAGTGAGCTGTTCACTCAGTGCCCATTGTGCGCTTGCATCAACAACGTAGTAAGCAGGCAGTGCAAATTGGTTGGCCACATCAGAATAACGCGTGCCGATATACGAAGCGGTGAGCGCCAGCTCGCCCTGCGAAAAGCGATATTTAGGTGTAATTCGCAATTGGGAATTAGGGGTGCGGGTAATTTGGTTATTGTTATATTGGCTTTCTGAGAGTGTGGTTGGAATGCCTTTAAAACGTCCTTTTTGCCATACAGCTACACCACTGACGGACCAATGTTCCGAAAAATTTTTTGCAAATTCAAGCTCCATGCCATAGGTTTGTGTGCTAATAAAAATCCCCAGCTGGGTATTTTGGTTGCCTTGATAAACAGTAAAAGGCAATGGGTCGAATTGGGTTTCAAACAAACTGGCGCTGATGAATCCCGAGGTGTCGGCAATGCGCGTACCCCACTCAATAAAATGAAGCTCAACCGGCTGGCCAAATCCAAGAGTTTCAGGAATGGAATCAAGATAAGGGCCATAACCGAGGGTATTACCAAAGTTGAGTAATTTGGGCATTTCAAAGGCATTGGCCATACGAACATAGGTTGCAGCCGCATCAGCAAATTGCCAGTTAAGCCCTGCACTGATGGCGGTTTTGGTAAATTGCTCGGATTTTTCAAAATTATAAGGACTACTTTGATTGATGGTTTGATGCTGCGAATATTGGCTTTGCTGATCAGTCTTGGCGCTTGAGGTTAAATGTAACCACTCAGTTCGTGCGCCAAAATCAACCGTCAGTGTGTCGGTCATTGAGTAGCGGACATTGCCATAAACCGAATGAGACTTGGCTTCGCCTTGGCCTGTTATATAAGCGGGTCCCGAAAAGGATAAAATACCCGCCGGATTAAGCGTTGCCACTTTTTGGTTAAATGAATCAATTGCAACGGTTTCGATTGGGTTAGGTTGATGGGTGACATCTGTTAAAATTTGCCCTAACCAGCGATCATGAGGTAGCTCTGAAAAGTCATTATAGGCCCACAAAGAGCCCAGCATAAGTTCAGTGTGTTCATTGATTTGCCAATTAAGGCTTAGGCGATTAATCCACTGAATTTGCTGATATTCAGCATACAAAGGGTAAGAAAATGTCACTAAGCCATTATTGTTTAGTTGTCCGGGATTAAGATATTGCTGCGTCACAGGAGAATAAAGCGCAGCGGTTGTGCCAGGATAGTGTGCTAAAAATTGGTTTACGGGTGCACTGGTTAACCAATTTTTGGCGAGTAGTAATGTTTCATTACCTTGATTCATTAAAGTATATAACGTGGTGGATAAATCAGAAAGTCGACTTTTATTACTCAGTTGCAGTGTGTCACTCAGCGATAAATCAAGTAAGTGAGTCAGACTCATCGCGCGGGTTTTTTGTCCATCGGCCAAATCATAACGGCGTTCTTTTCCATCATGGGGTGCAAAAAAATAGCGTAATTGTGGGCTTAATAAGGTACTGGTGCCTGCATCTAACGAGGTAATGGCAGAGGGTTTTTTTTGGTTTTGCATAGGAATAGGTGAAAAGAAACTGGTTTTATCATCCAGATATTTCACCACCCATTGTTGGGTATAATGCGCCGCCATTTGATTGATTCGAATGCTGAATTGACCACCTTGGTCGCTGGTAAAACCAGGTTCACGAATGCCCGTTGATTGGCGATAAAATCCACCAAATAATACGTACCAGCTATCACTGAGTGAATGGCTATATACGCCATCAAGTCGTTGATAACCATAATTAATAGCATGGGTTAATTTTAATTTTTTCTGGTCACTGTCGCCAGTTTGGCCAATAAAGTTAACGTTGGCCGCAGGGCCATTGACGCTAAAAATACCGCTGCTGCCGCCGCGCACAATTTGAATGGCGGCGGTGGTAAAATCTTGGCGTAAGAAAAAATCGGGCCATATGCCATCGTAAACAACAGGCAAATCATCTTCAAGCAAACTAATAAAACGAAACCCTTCACCACCACGCAGCCCTCTGGGAGCGACATTATTGTTGGTTTCTCCGCCTGAGTTTTCGACCCAAAATCCTGGGGCGTTATTAAAGGTATCGGCGGTACTAAACGGTACTTGATTGTAAAGTTGGTCAGAATTTAAATACGTAATCGATAATGAGGAGCTTAAAATAGATCTATTTGAGCTGCCTTGACCTGATACTAAAATACGCTCAAAGACAGAGGCACTTTGATTACCCTCATCTACTGCCGATGGCCGTGTGGTGATCACCACGGTATTGAGCTCAGGGTATAAGGTGTATGTCCAAGGTGTATGCGTCAGGAGGTGGTCAAGCTCAGCGCTTAAACTTGCAGGTTGGGTTAATCTGCGCACCCTAGGTTCTGCATCAAGGGGGGCCATACTCAGTTGCCAATGATGGTGTTTGGCGACATTAAATAAGGCGTCAGTGAGGGAGAGTGTGCTTGTAGCGAGGGCGGAGAGATGCCACACACTGATGCACAGCATAAAGGCGCAGCGTGAGAAAATGTGTAAAAACGATGAATGCTGTTGCTTGGCCATGTTCCCTTTTTTGAGCAGTCAGGTGAGAGTTTTGACTGCTCAGTGTGTGTGAGTTTATGTCATTGAGCGATTGAACTTAAGTCTTACTCTTGTGACGCCCGCTTTTGCAGGATGCGGGTATTGTCGACCTTCACCAATTTTATTTGATATAAATGGGCAAGCGAGCTTAACCATTGCTCGACCTTATCGTGATGGACTTGGCCCGAATATTTGTAGCTTGCAATGTCGTTGTCGGCTAGATAAATATTGAGAGTGGTAAAACGTCTAATGTCATGCAAGACCTCACCCAGTGGTACATCATGGTATTCTAATAATGGGCTTTGCCATTCAAATACTTGATGTACATCATAAGGCTGCTTTGTTGGGATTAACGCTTGGCTAAGCTCGGTTTGTTCACCCAATTTCAGCGTCACACTGTGTGTGCTGTTTGCTGGCATCGCCGCTACTTTTCCTTCTAACACCGCGACATTGACATGATTAACATGAGCTTTAACGACAAACTCGGTGCCAATTGCGGTGGCGCTGTGCCCTTGGTGGCTCACGACAAACGGGCGCTTTGGATCTTTGGCTACTTTAAATACAGCGATACCTTGCAGTAACTCGATGGCCCGTTTATTGGGGTCAAAAGCGACACTCATTTTGCTATCAGCGCCAAGCGTGACTTGGCTGCCATCGGCTAATTGCCAGCTTTGGTGAGTGGCCGTTGTGGTTTGATAAATAATGGGGCTGTGGGCAGCCAAAATTGGAGTCGGACTATGTTTATCAATTAATTGTGATTGTTCAAATGGTATAAAACTAAACGTGATAACAAACAAGGCGCACGCCGCTATGCCCGCAGGCCACATCGGTGCTAAGGAAAAACGACTTTTAATTGTCTGGCGCACTGTTTGCCACCAGGTTTTAGCATTCGGCTTTGGTAATTCGTTTAGGCAATCTGTTGGGAGTTCGCCAGCCAACCCCCACATGATTTGTAGCTTGTTAAATTCCTGCTGATGGCGAGTGTCTTGTTCAAGCCATGCTTTAAAAGCTTGCTCAGTTTGAGTGCTGTTATCTTCTTCTAATGCTAATAACCAGTTCACAGCTTCATCTGCAATGCGGTTGGGCTCAGGTGTTGTTTTCATATTCATAGACTGCTTGTCTCAAAGTTCATGTTGCAAATGGTCATAGCAATGACGAATAGCACGTAACACATATTTGCGAACCATGCTTTGGGAAATGTCGAGTTGTTCACTAATTTGCTCATAACTGCATTCTTTTACTTTATATAAAATAAAGGCTTGTTGGCACTTTATCGGTAATTGTTTTATTAATACCGCCATTTGACCCAGTAACTGATGATGTTGGTTTGATTGCTCTGGACCGGATAAGGTATCAATTGAATTGATTTGCAGCTGTTCATCAAATTCAATGGGGCTTCTGGCCTGACTGCGTAATCTATCTATGGTTAAATTATTGGCAATTTTATATAAATAGGCCGCAATGTAACTTTCGATTTCTGGTTTGTCTAACCCTAACAGTTTAATAAAGGCTTCTTGAGCAATGTCTTCGGCTTCTCTTTGTACTAAGCCTTTTTTCATTATGTGATGAATCAGTTTTTGGTGATGCTGCTGATAAAGCTGCCGCACTTGTTCATTTTGTGATACCTGATCTTGTGGTTTGTTCAAATTGAGCTGCACCTAAGACTCCTATTTGGATAGAAAACGTGCGTTAATGGGGCAAACATGCTGCCCCATTGTTAAATACGATTACGGCATAACATAATCAGCGCGGCTGGTTTTCCCTGCGTGATTCTTGGTTCTCACCATCACTTTATCTGTGGGTGCAATATCAACGGGTTGATAATAAGGCAGCCAAGTTTGACCTTCATCCACAGAGTACTCTACTTGCATCCCAATAAAACGCGTATTAGCCAATAGTTTACCTTGCTCAATTTTGGCTCCAGCCAGTGGGATCCTAAAATTGACACCAGCGACATCGGTAATTTGGTTTTGTAAATCAACGGGTTTTACATAATTGAGTAACGGCAAGGCATACTGACCAAGCGTATTGGTAAAGGTATGCCATGCAGCGTCAATTGGAGAAACGCCATCTTGGTTTAATGGCGTTAATGCAGGCATATCTTGCACCCAAGCACGTTCGGCAGCGCCTAATAATTTAGGAAAAACCATGTAATCTAAATACAATAATAACGGCCAACCCTAATTGGTTAATGACTCAAGGCTATTGTTATGAATTGTCACGCTGCCAGAAAGTGTCGCAAAGGCATTCGGTGCGATAGTTGCGCATACTAAGCCAATCGCAAGAGGCTTTATTGCAGATTTAATCATCACGGTTTGTTTCCTGTTGGGTTAGTTATTATTAATTGCTATTAAAGGAAACGTTTTACGGCGCGATTTTGGGAATAAAAAAGAGATTAAATTTGAAAAGAGTGCACTGCCTCTCGTGAGTTGGGCACCCGAGCATCTTGAAAGACAACGGGTATAAACTTCTTAAGAAAAATATCTAATGGCTGACCCTGTTGGCTTTCGAGCTGAATGTGATAGATAATTACGTTATTATCTATCACATCAGTCTCGCGATTATAATCATTAAACTTAATCAATAAGCATTAGTTTATTTGAAACTCGAACGCACCAATATCAATCAATTTAGAGCCGTTATTATCACCATCTAAAGGTCTTTCAGTTCCATTAATATCAACATAAAGTGTTATGTCGGCACCTGCATCGATACTCGGTGAGTTAGCTTGTTGATAACCTAGATAATTAATGAGTGGATCCGCAAGCACACTGCCTGTCTCTTTTTGCTTATTCAGCATATTGAAAAAAGGAGTCTCAACGTCAAAAATAAGGTTGTTAAGGAGGTTAAAAGTAGATGCGGCAGAGAAGTCTTTTAAGGTACTACTGTAAGAGCCATTTTCTATAATAAACCGTGAGTTAGATATAATATTATTGGTCATATTGACCTCATAATGAGGTGTTACACCAGATCTATAGACTAACTCTAATACTCTGCCAATACCTTGAAAAGTATTATTATTCATGGTTATTTTAGCTTCAGGATAAGCACGAATAAAATCGCAGGCGAAGTAAATATCGGGGTGGGTTAGTAAGTTGCCTGAATACACATTATTTATTGCATTAATTGTTGTAGCTTTTGCATCTGTATAATAATCGCTAGTTTCAATAGAGGGGCAATGGTAGCGGTCGCGAATATAATCATAAAGATACCCTGTATCTAAAGCTGAACCTATGAAGCGATTTTGCGCTAAAGTCAGTGTGCTATTGTTCATGATAGTCGTCGAAGGTAAATGGTATTGTGTTCCATCGAACAGGTTATTGTTTATTTGCGAATGGCCTTCGTCAACCGTAATGTAGTGGCTTGCCAACGTAAAACCAATGAGTTGGCTACTTTGGCCAAGTTTAATTGTGGCTTCGTTAAAAAAAGGGTCGCCATCGCGATTGAAGTACAGTGTGGCGTTTTGTGATTGTGCTTGAAGTTGTATTTGCTTATTACTTAAGTCGAGCGGCCCCAAATAAATCCCATTTGGTACTGTGATTATGCTCATGCTTGAGGCTGTGTCTATCTGTTGCTGGATCCCTTGAGTTGGCTGCCCTACGACTAGCGGAAATTTTGCAAACCCAATCGCTTGCTCGTTAGTGGTATCACTTTTGGCTGTAAAACTGATATGCCCTTGACCTTGAGTATAACCAGAAATGGTTAATTTAAATTTATTATATGCATTCCTATAGCCGCTATTGTCAGTAAAAATCAGATGGTCATTTTCCAAGCAGTTATACCACGTATAGGTAGTTTGTTCATAACACTGGGCTGATAATAAGGTTGCAAATTCAGGCAGTTGAAGTTGAACTTTAAAATGATTCAACGGATCAATAGTACCTGAAGCGGTCTCTTTTTGTATAAAACTAAATTCAGCTTCTTTTTGGTTACCCACTAACATTACCATATTAAGTTGATCTGTAGGCACGTTAAAACCAAATTGAGCATCAATGGGAAGCCTGGCTATCTCGATTGTCGCATTATCATTTGTGGTATCAAAATCATGCCCTAAGTAGGTGACTTTAGCTAAAAGCGAGCTGGTAACTGCCAAAGTGTTATTTTTGTCTGCGGTTAAATACACTTTATGGTTTTGGCTACCCCCCGGTTTTAAATGATTAATTTGACAAGATAGCTGTAAAAGGTCCTCTGATACGGTACAAAGGCGATGTGATTGGTATGTTTTGCTATCAAATTGAGTGGGTGCTTGAGTTGTGTAGTTAACATTGGCAGTCGCAGTTTGGCTAGAATCAACATTGCTTGATATTAAGGCATCTACTTCAATAGTCGCACCATAACTTTTAGGCTCATGAGTGAGCGATATACTGATATCTGCTATCTTAGGGAGAATTTTAATATTAGTCGGGTGACCCCAATAGTGATACTCATCTAAGTTGCTATAGCCATCACCATCAAAATCGAGAGCTGCATCGGTGGCATCTAAGGGGTTAAATCCAAATGCGACTTCCCAGCCATTTGTCATCCCGTCGCCATCGTCATCAGCGAAGTCAAACAACATTGAAGCATTAAAGTATTCGTGTAAAAAAATGTATTCTGTTTGTGTTGCCGTGGCGTTAGCTGCATTTAAATGCGTTATTCGATAATAAGGGTAGCTTGAGGTAAGATTACCTCGTTGTTCACTATAAAACTCTACCGCAAGTGTTGAAGAGCTGTCGTTCGCGCCTTTAATGGTAAGGCTACCTTGTTCTTTAAGTGCCGAGCCTAGGGTTTCAAGCATAAAAAGCTCGGTAGTACGAACTTGCCAGTACCCTAAATCAGAGTCGTATATATCGCCTCTAACATAAAAACTATTATTATGGCTACACCAACCACTTGGACCGCCAACGCGGTAGGTCTTAAAATTAGAATAGAGCAGTTGATGCTTAGTTTGCGGGTCGGTAAATAACAAGTTATGGAGCTCTTCAGTTTTTGCACAATCCTCACCCAGCTCTTTGAATTGTGATGTGCCACTGAGTACTCTTTCACTGATTAAATCTGTGTTTAATAAGCTTTTGACTTGAATATTTTCAAAGATAATCGTGCTATCAATGAGTTCACCATTTGCTGAAAATTTATTTGCTCTGATAGTTGCTTTACCATTTGTGAGCATGCCATCTTCAGAGCAGTTATTAAAGCTAACTTGTTTTTCGTTATCAGAACTGCCATCTGCAATGCTTAAATTGCCTCCACCGCTACAAGTAGCCCCTACACTACCATGGTCATCGTTATAATCGGGAAGTAATTCTGGTGCGAGTAAGGCAATGTATGCATACACTTGGCCTAATGTTGCATTATTTAGCGCCGCGGGTGAAGCGTTGCCAGTATAAGCTTCTTTTACATTGATATATTGACTCAATGGGTCTGTTGAGGATTTACTTGGCTGTTGAGGGGATGTGTCGGGAGCACTATCAGAGCCGCCTCCACAGGCTGAAAGTAAACTAAAACAGCAGATTAGTATTATACGATTCATATAATAAACGTCCTTTTATTATTGTTATTTGAGCGCTTATTGAATTGAAAATATATAAGTCTCTGAGTCTTTTTGTGAGCCCAGATCATACCCTGCTATTTTAAAGTATTCAATTTGGAGACTGATAAAGTCTTATTTTTAACACGTATGCAGCATCATTTAAAAATAAAAATCATTTATATCTTTGAAATTAAATAATTTATTTTATTGCATTACTTACCTCATTATTTGATTGGGCTTTTCTATCAGCTAATCGCGTGGCTGCTAAATAGTGTTATGATTTATCTCGGTTTATAAAAAGCGGGCAATATTTCCCCTTTTTTCATGCAAGCTGCACTTTAAATGTAAGTCTTTATGCACAAAAGCAGTGTCTTTTTCTGGGTTATAAATAGTTTATATGATCGGGCTTTATATTTTTGGTGTATTTTGTTCTCTATCCTAAAACCCTTATTACTTGTAGTTACCTCTCAAGCAGTTAGACTAGCGACTGACTTTTATGTACGAGTACGTTTTTTTGCAGCCTTTACCTGACTCATTTATTGCGCCTAAGTGCGAGCAAGCCATTGAGATTTTATATCAAGATGAGGCGATTTTACTCATCAACAAACCAAGTGGTTTATTGAGTTTGTCGGGTAAAAATCCGGCGAATTTAGACTCGGTACATTATCGTTTATGCCAAGATTTTCCAGCGGCCACTTTGTTGCACCGCCTTGATTTTGGCACTTCGGGCATTATGTTGGTGGCGTTAAATAAAACGATTAATGCGGCGTTGATGAGTCAGTTTCAACAACGAGCCATTCAAAAAACCTATACCGCGATTTTAGCTGGGCAGTTAACACCGCTAAGTGGCTCAATTAATTTACCGATTGCTAAAGCTGAATTTCCGCGCCATGCGGTGTGTTTGCAAAGCGGTAAACACGCGCAAAGTGATTATGAAGTGCATAGCTATTGCAAACACACCGATAGCACAAAGGTGACTTATTTTCCGGTGACGGGGCGCACCCACCAATTGCGCATTCATAGCCAAGCCATTGGCCACCCGATTTTAGGCTGCGATCTGTATGGCACAGCGCACAGTTTAGCCCAAGCGTCACGTTTGATGTTGCATGCAACGTCGCTCACCTTTAGGCATCCTGCTACCTTGCAGCTTGTTGAAGGCGTGTGCCCATGCCCCTTTTGATAAGGTAACAGGCTATGTTAAAGCCCGACTTAACCACCAATTTAAGTATCAACTCAAGCACCTTAGACTTTAATTTGCCCAGCGAGTCGATTTTTTGTGAAACGGTTCACGATACGGTGCTTGACGTGAGGCAGCAGCACCACTACCGCTGGCTATCTATGACGCCAATTGACGCGCCGAAATCCTCGGGGTCTGCGGTGCAAGGGGTGATTGACTTACACCATCCCCATCAGCTTTATTTACCTTATTGCCAAGCTATGTTGTTATTTTTACTTTGGAAACCTTCGGTCACATCGGTTTTAAATTTAGGCATGGGTACTGGTTCGTTTGAGCGTGCGTTTAAAGCAGTACCTTACGTAAGTTGTACATCGGTTGAGGCTAATGCTACCGTTGTGGCACTTGGCAAACGCTATTTTGCTATTGCAGACAATACCCCTGTCGAAATCACTGCAGCGCAGCAATATTTGGCACAAACAGGGCCGCAATTTGATGTTATTTTGTGTGATTTATTTACTGATAAACACCCAAGCGAATGTATTTATCAAGGGTCGTTTTATCAAAATCTTGCAAAAACACTTGCTCCACAAGGCTGTGTGGTGATGAATATAATGGTTGAAAATGAGGCGCAACTCATTGAGATTTTAACTAGCCTACGTACGTATTTTGCATCAGTGATGTTGGTTGATTTTGCAGATTATCGAAATATTGTGGTGTTTGCATCGCAAGATTTATTGCCCACTCGCGCAGCTTTGCGTTCAGCCTTGCCTTTTAATAATAAGGTCTTGGCAATTGATTTTGAACCGTTTATTTCTCGCCTTATTACGCTTTAAACAGGTTTATAACGAAATAAATGTCATTTTGGGTACAGATCGGACCATTTACACTTTTTAAACGTTTATTATCTCACTGCTAGCATAATCCTTTTGGCTGAGGGTGAGATGACGAACCTTCCTGTAAAACAGGATGGTTAAACTCGGTCACTTCCATTTTTTATCCTTATTTGGCTTGTATGCTAGCGCCAGCATTCGTTTTATTAACCGTAATATCAAGCGTAAATCTTACAAGGGATTGAATATGGATACATGCCTTCAGCAATTTTTAGATGTGTGGCAGCCTTATCAAAAAGAGTTGTTTAGTTATGTGGATTGCGATTTAGATAAATTTCTCGACAATCATTGCACAACTTTAGGTACAAATCAGTTGATTGACGTAAAAAAGCGTAAAGAACTTATTTATGACTTATGTAAACAAGTGCAGTGCACGTTGCTCGATATTGGTGAAAGCAACTTAGTTATTTCGCCAATGTACCACTGGAATGAGCTGTTGGTTAAATACCCTAAAATTAATCAGATTGGTTTTCAAACCCCTTTTAGTTTTTTAAGCCATTGGCTGTCTTTACATCATTTAACGCAATTGACCAAAGAAGATGGATTTCGTGAGGCATTACTACTTGTTGACCGTTATATTGCTTTGCTTGAATACAAATACGAACAAAGTGCTGAGCGTGCCAAACACCCAGTCCAAGTTTCATAATCAGTTATTGGGCTGCCGTAATACGCTGGTTAGTCATGTTAAAAAGAGATTCAGTTTTCTTTACAGCTCTTTTTACCCTCGCTGAGCATGTAACGCTTGGCGGTCGATGCGAATAAAATAGTCTTTTAAATAATCAATTAGCAGCCTGAGCTTTTTTGAGCTGGCACTGCCGGGCGGAAACACGCCATAAATATCAATATTACTCAGTTGATAGTCATCTAAGATAGTTTCAAGGGTGCCTGCTTGAATTTTAGGCCAAGCATCGTACACCGGAATGCGCCCTAAACCGTGTCCACCTTCAATAAAGGCGGTACGTGCGGCGGCGTTATTGGTGCTGATACTGCCTTTAACCGCCACGCTGTAAGAACGGCTGCCTTTACTGAGCTTAATTGCCCCTGAGGTGAGTTTGTAAATTACCCAATCGTGTTGTTCAAGCTCGGTCGGGGTGGTGGGGCGACCATGCTTTTTAAAGTAATCGGGTGAGCCGCACAAACACGTGGCAAGGGTTGAAAGTTTGCTCGCTTGTAAGTTTGAATCAACCAAAGGTGCGCCCCGAATGGCCAAATCAATCCCCTCTTGCATAATGTTAACTACCTCATCGGTCAGCATTACATCAAGCTCAATTTTAGGATAAAGGCGGCGAAATTCATTCAGCGCGGGCACAATCATTTGCAAACCCGCATTAACTGGGCAGGTTATTTTTAATAGGCCTTCGGGTTCGTGTTTTAGGTTTTCTATTTGCTGATTAGCAAGGGCGGCTTGCTCGGCAATAATGCGACACGACTGATAATACTCATTGCCTGCTTGAGTCAAAGAGAGTGATCGTGTTGAGCGATTAAGTAATTTTACCCCCAATTGTGATTCGAGCTTTTTAAGATGATAACTCACCACCGCGCGCGATAAACCTATGTGTTTTGCTGCTGCGGTTAAGTTGCCTTGTTCAACCACTTGGGCAAACACCACCATGCTTTTGAGTTGTTCAAATGACACATTCATTGCGTTATTGTATCAATAATTCTAACAGTGAAGTTCATTTTATCCATATTGTTAGATTTAGCTAGTAGGCCTACACTGGTTTCACTGATTAAAGGTCAGTTAATCGTCAAACCCAATAACGAGGCGTCACAATGAATAATGTAGCAAGCAAACATGTATTAATGGTTCTCACTTCTCACGATAAATTAGGCAACCTTGATGAAAAAACCGGTTTTTGGGTTGAAGAATTTGCCGCACCTTATTATGCCTTTATTGATGCGGGCGTGAAGGTCACGCTTGCCTCACCGCTAGGCGGCCAACCGCCCATAGATCCAAAAAGTGAATTAGCTGATTTTCAAACTGCCGCAACACAACGTTTCGATAACGACGACGCGGCAAAAAACCAATTAGCCAATACCTTAGTACTGGCCGATTTAAACGCAGCCGATTACGACGGTGTATTTTACCCAGGCGGCCATGGCCCACTTTGGGATTTAACCGATAACGCCGCATCTATCGCTCTGCTTGAAGCCTTTTTAGCCGCCAATAAACCAGTGGCTGCGGTATGCCATGCAACCGCTGCCTTACTAAACATTAAAACTGCCACAGGTAACTTTGTCGTAAAAGGCAAAGCAGTAACCGGTTTTAGTAATACCGAAGAAGAAGCCGTGCAATTGACCGACGTAGTGCCGTTTTTACTTGAAGATGAGCTAAAAAAACGGGGCGCAGATTATCAAAAAGTGGCCGATTGGCATGCTTTCTCCGTACAAGATGGATTGCTGATCAGCGGTCAAAACCCTGCTAGTTCAGAATTAACCGCCGAAAAACTATTAACAGCAATGGCTTAACAATTAATTAGGAATAAAAAATGTTTAATTTTAGCTTTGAAAACAGTACTCATATTCATTTTGGCGAAGGTCAAATAGCAGCCATTACCGATGCCATTCCTAAGTCGGCACGCATTTTAGTGACCTACGGTGGCGGTTCAATTAAAAGCAATGGCGTGTACGACCAAGTAGCAACCGCACTTAAAGATCATACCTGGTTTGAGTTTTCAGGCATTGAGCCCAACCCAAGTTACGATACGTTAATGAAATCTCAAGCACTAATTCGTGAACATAACATTGACTATTTATTGGCTGTAGGCGGTGGTTCTGTGGTTGATGGCACTAAATTTATTGCCGCTGCAGCACTTTATGAAGGCGACGATCCGTGGGATCTGGTTGCAAAGCAACAGCCTATTAGCGCAGCGTTACCAATTGGTTGTGTACTGACGTTACCAGCCACTGGTTCTGAAAGTAACATTGCCGCCGTGATCACTCGCAATGGCGACAAGCTTCCGTTTATGAGCCCGTTGGTGCGCCCAGTGTTTGCAGTATTAGATCCTGCGGTAACGTTATCGCTCTCCGATCGCCAAATTAGTAATGGCGTAGTCGATGCCTTCGCTCATATTATGGAGCAATACCTGACTTATGACGTTAATGGCAAAGTGCAAGACCGCTTTGCCGAAGGCTTATTACTGACCTTAATTGAAGAAGGCCCCAAAGCCCTTGCAGATGAAACCAAACACGATTTAGCGGTACGTGGCAACATTATGTGGGCAGCCACCATGGCATTAAATGGTTTAATTGGTGCTGGTGTTCCACAAGATTGGACCACGCACATGATTGGCCACGAATTAACGGCGTCTTATGGCATTGACCACGCACGTACGTTATCAATTGTATTGCCTGCGGTTATGAAAGTATGCAGCGATGCAAAACGTGAAAAATTATTACAATATGCATCGCGCATTTGGCAACTGAACGATGGTGATGACGCATCGCGTATTGCCCATGCCATAGCCTTAACTGAAGACTTCTTTACCACCATGCAAGTGCCAACGCGTTTGTCGCATGTTGAACTTGCAGACGATGCGATTGATGGTTTAGTGAATCAACTTGCTGCGCATGGCATGGTGAAGTTAGGTGAAAAAGGTGCGGTAACGCTTGATGTAAGCCGTGAAATTTTAGTGGCAGCGCTGTAAATCGCTGCCTTGTAAGGAAAGCAAAATGACCTCAAAGGTAACGGCTACAAAACACAGTCAATGGTTACGGGCATCAGGTCCTGTTTGCACTCTAAAATTGAGTGATTTTAATTTTGCACCCAACACTTTTTTAATTTAATCGGTACGAGTTTTTTATTTTATAGGAAACAAATATGTTAACCGTTCATCATTTAAATCAATCCCGTTCAAAACGGGTTTTGTGGTTACTCGAAGAGCTTGGCATCGCTTATCAACGCATTGATCATCAGCGTGATGCCAATTCGCGCCTAGCGCCAGCGAGCTTAAAAGCCATTCACCCATTAGGCAAAGCCCCTGTGATTGTTGATGGCGACATCACCTTGTGCGAATCGGGCGCAGTGCTTGAGTATATTCTTGATCAAGCGGGCGACTCAGCCCTTCGTCCAGCACGCGGTAGCGCCGATTATTATCGTTATTTAGAATGGTCACATTTTGCCGAAGGTTCGCTGGCATTGCCCGTGATCACCAGCTTATTACTGACGATGGAATCACGCACCGGCACGCAACCCCTAGATGGCTATATCGACAAAGAAAAGCAGGTTGATTTTAGCTATATCGAAGCAACACTCACCTCTCGCCCTTATTTTGCTGGTGATAACTTTACCGCCGCCGACGTCATGATGGCCGTAATGCTCGAGTTTGCCGCCAACTTAGGTTTATTAGCCGACTACCCGCACACACTCGCATACCTAAAAACCATGCAGCAGCGCCCAGCCTACCAAACCGCCGCCCAAATAGGCTAACTTTTTGTAGGTGCAAGCCTGCTTGCGAAGGCGAGCGAAGCTCGGCCGTTTTTGTGGGTCGGGCTTTGCCCGACATTTGTTGCATTGTGATTTTTCACCACAGAGCACACCGAGGCGCTGCGCTACACCGAGCTTTTTAGGGCTAGGTTGTTGGCGAATGGTAGGTCGGGTTTTAGCCCGACAGCTATTTAACAGCATTACTCGTTTTCACAGCAACAACAGCTTTTAAATTGAAAAACCGCTTATCAAATTAGCATTGTTGTCGCGCGGGCATGGGCAGCCAAGGGGAGGCTATCGCCGGTCTCCCCTTGGAACCCTCGGCGCCCCAGATTTTCAAAAAATAGGCAAACGACTCTTCAAAAATACTTTTGATGTGAACCATAAACGCCATGAAGCGGCATCCATGCCTTAGCATGGCTTGCTCGACTTCCTGTCGCGCATTATTCATCAAATCTATTTTTTCAGGTTTGATTTAAGGGGGAATTGTTTGCATCGGCGTGAGCTTTGATATTTGCGTAGGTGCAAGCCTGCTTGCGAAGTCGAGCGCAGCTCGGCAGGTTTTTCTTTAAGATAAATTAAATTATTTAGCCAAAAAGCAAGGCGCGACCCCATTGATTCTTCTTTTAAGTCTAGGGTAGCACAATGCAAGACCTGACCCCGTGATTGTGCTTTGACCCCGTGATTGTGCTTAAAATCATAAATGGAGTTTAGAAACGGTGAGTGCGTTTTCATAGATACCTTCCTTAATGCATGTATATATATATACAGTGTTGATGGGTTTCTCGTATAGTCAAGAAAACGAGCCACTGGGTCGTTTTCACTCCAAAGTAATTTTAGCCTTATGAGGAAGAAGGCTTTTTGTAGCAATATGTTATCCAATATGATAAAAATTCCGGAAGTAGAAACTCGAGACGGTTCACGGTAGAAAAACGACCCAATCGCTCGATATTAAATTGTTATGATTCAAAGAGGGCTCGGTGGCTCAATTAGACTTTTACGCAAATAGACAAGATATGTTTGATGTAATTGATTATATGTTTGATTTATCTCCTATGAGGCTTTTTGAAGCGAATTCTAGAGTGGATCAAGAAATAATGGAGTTCAAATCAAGCAAAGAACTTTCTGACTACCTTAATCTTCAAGAAAATCATTATGGTGTTTTTGTCAGAGGTTTTTGGGAGTCTGTCACTGTCAAACCAAAACCAAGAAGAATTAACTTAAATCCATCCATTGGTAATTTTAAATATGATTTTAACGGTGCTGGTGTATTTCAACTTCTCCAAGGTAGACCCCATGATTTAGCTGATAACTCATTAAACTTAAGTTGTTTCTCTCATTGGAATGAGAAAGGAGCACTTCAAAGAGCAAATTACTCAGACGACGATATCATGGGAGTTAATTGGGCGGAGTTTAAAAGCCTGTCTGGTAAACTTCATAGACATGTTCGAAATAAAATGGTTAAGGCTAAACTCTTTAAACGGCCAATTCTAAATGGTGCATATTCGGATTTGGAAAAAGGCGGTAAACTTTTTGGACAACCTGGAGTTTATTCCTTAGGTTCGGTAGAAATTGAATCATAACAAGTCATTAAAGCAGGACAAAAAACAGTTGGTTTTTGCTCCTTCGTCGCTTATTTTAACCAACTATTTTTAGCCTCTTAATGAGGCGTTATAAGCCAAAGGAATCTGCACTGTGAATCACGTAATGTTTGATATTGATGGAACACTTATCGAATCATATGATTTTGATTCTGAGTGTTTTACCGAAGCAGTTAAGGAAGTCACTGGATATGAGATTGATACCAATTGGTCTCGCTATAAACACGTAACGGACACTGGAATCCTTAATCAGTTTTTTAAAGAAACGAACATAGAGAATTCCGAAAGTGCTCATGAAAGCATTAAGAGTGTTTTCTTATCTAAAATACAAACTCGAATTGCAAGGAAGCCAATTAGTGAAATAGTTGGTGCCTCTGCATTTATCGCCAGTTTAAAAGAGTTAGAGAATGTTACAATTTCGCTTGCAACTGGCGGTTGGTATGAAAGTGCCATTTTAAAATTAGAGTCTGCTGGCATTGATATTTCAGGCATTCCAATTGCTTCTGCTAATGATCATCACTCAAGAATCGAGATTATGAAAATTGCTGAAAAAAGAGCGGTTAAGGAAACTCGTTTATCATTCACATATTTTGGTGATGGAAGTTGGGATTTGAAAGCCTGCAAAAAACTTGGTGTTAACTTTGTTTTAGTTGGTGATAAACTCAAACATAATCAGTCAATTACAAACTTTAAAAAACCAAACGAAGCATTTGCGTATATTGGCTTATAACAAGTCATTTAAACGGACGCGTAACAGTTGGCTCGCGCTCGTTCCTCGCTAAGTTTAGCCAACAGTTTCGCGCCGCTTAATGAGGCGTTATATGCCAAAGAGTATGAATTGAATATCGTTATTTTTTTGATTTTATTTACCGCTTATTTTGGGTGCTGCTTAGTTGCTGTAAAACTCCATAAATACGTGGCAGATAAACTCAAAACTGTTAAGAAACAAGGGTGGTTTAATTTATTAGCTCAGTATTTTTGGTTTCTCTTATTCATCATTTCTTATATTCCGTTCAGCATATTTTTCCCAGCTTGGCTTAATTCACAGGTCAGAGTCCTTCAAGAGTCTAAAAATGTAACTGGTATCCTAATATTAGTCGGGTGTTTTACATTGGCAATTACTATGTGGTTAGGGTATAAAAAGTCTAAGCAGAACAATTGGTAACTGGCATATAACAAGTGCCTAAACCAAAGGACGCAAAACAGCAGGCTTGCGCTCCTTCGTCGCTAATTTTAGCCTGCTATTTTGCGCCGGTTAGGCAAGCGTTATATTAAAAAGGAAGTCCAGTGAAACTCTTCGGTCGTACAACGTCCTTTAATGTCCAAAAAGTACTTTGGTTATTAGAAGAATTAAATGTAAATTATGAGCATAAGGAACTTGGTGGCCGTTTTGGTGGGTTGGATGATCAAGACTTTATTAAATTAAACCCAATGAAAAAAGTGCCGGTTTTAATTGATGGAGGTAAATCTGTTTGGGAATCGCACACTATCTTGAGGTATTTAGCTGCGAGTTACGGAAATGAAAATTGGTATCCTGCCTGTCCTTATGAGCGCTCATTAAGTGAACGATGGTTAGATTGGTCGCAAACAGTTTTTCAGCCTGCGTTTATGGGAACATTTTGGGGCTATTACCGAAAGCCAGAAAATAAACGTGATATGGAAGCGGTAAATAAAATACATGACACCCATAAATATCTCGTTGAAAAACCACAATAGAGGGTCTAATTTTAATTAATCACTTCGAGTTTTGGTGGTTCTCATGGCACAAGCAAGACGTTCGTTAATTGATTTAGACTCCACACCTTATTATCACTGCATCAGTCGCTGTGTTCGCAGGGCATTTCTAGCGGGTTTTGATAAATACTCAGGTCAAAATTTTGAACATCGACGTGTGTGGTTAGTTGAGCGATTTAAACGGCTATCGCAAGTGTTTGCCATTGATATTGCGGCCTATGCGGTGATGTCGAATCATTACCATTTGGTGCTTAGGGTCGATAGAAGTAGGGCATTAAACTGGTCAAAGGATGAAGTGATTGAACGCTGGTATCAGTTGTATCACGGCACAATTTTGGTTGGCCGCTATCGTAAAGGTGAAAAGCTCGATAAAGCCTATATGTACAGCGTTGATAAAACGGTCGAAGTTTGGCGAGCTAGGCTTTACGACATCAGTTGGTACATGCGTAACCTTAACGAATTCATTGCCAGAGAAGCCAATAAAGAAGATAACTGCACAGGCCGATTTTGGGAGGGGCGCTTTAAGTCGCAAGCTTTACTGGATGAACAAGCCGTACTCAGTTGCATGATGTACGTCGATTTAAACCCAATCAGAGCCAAAATGGCCAATAATCTGCAAGATAGCGACTTTACGTCTATTCAAGAACGCATAGTTCATTATAAAAAACAGACCACATCAGAAAACATCGAACACACTACCCAGCAACCAAAGCAACTCATGGCGTTTGGCAGTAACCAAAACAATCAAACCATTCCCTTTAGGTTATTAGATTATTTAGAAATAAAATACATGACACCCATAAATATCTCGTTGAAAAACCACAATAGAGGGTCTAATTTTAATTAATCACTTCGAGTTTTGGTGGTTCTCATGGCACAAGCAAGACGTTCGTTAATTGATTTAGACTCCACACCTTATTATCACTGCATCAGTCGCTGTGTTCGCAGGGCATTTCTAGCGGGTTTTGATAAATACTCAGGTCAAAATTTTGAACATCGACGTGTGTGGTTAGTTGAGCGATTTAAACGGCTATCGCAAGTGTTTGCCATTGATATTGCGGCCTATGCGGTGATGTCGAATCATTACCATTTGGTGCTTAGGGTCGATAGAAGTAGGGCATTAAACTGGTCAAAGGATGTACATAAAATACATGACACCCATAAATATCTCGTTGAAAAACCACAATAGAGGGTCTAATTTTAATTAATCACTTCGAGTTTTGGTGGTTCTCATGGCACAAGCAAGACGTTCGTTAATTGATTTAGACTCCACACCTTATTATCACTGCATCAGTCGCTGTGTTCGCAGGGCATTTCTAGCGGGTTTTGATAAATACTCAGGTCAAAATTTTGAACATCGACGTGTGTGGTTAGTTGAGCGATTTAAACGGCTATCGCAAGTGTTTGCCATTGATATTGCGGCCTATGCGGTGATGTCGAATCATTACCATTTGGTGCTTAGGGTCGATAGAAGTAGGGCATTAAACTGGTCAAAGGATGAAGTGATTGAACGCTGGTATCAGTTGTATCACGGCACAATTTTGGTTGACCGCTATCGTAAAGGTGAAAAGCTCGATAAAGCCTATATGTACAGCGTTGATAAAACGGTCGAAGTTTGGCGAGCTAGGCTTTACGACATCAGTTGGTACATGCGTAACCTTAACGAATTCATTGCCAGAGAAGCCAATAAAGAAGATAACTGCACAGGCCGATTTTGGGAGGGGCGCTTTAAGTCGCAAGCTTTACTGGATGAACAAGCCGTACTCAGTTGCATGATGTACGTCGATTTAAACCCAATCAGAGCCAAAATGGCCAATAATCTGCAAGATAGCGACTTTACGTCTATTCAAGAACGCATAGTTCATTATAAAAAACAGACCACATCAGAAAACATCGAACACACTACCCAGCAACCAAAGCAACTCATGGCGTTTGGCAGTAACCAAAACAATCAAACCATTCCCTTTAGGTTATTAGATTATTTAGAACTCGCCGATTGGAGTGGACGGCACATAGACCCAAAAAAGCGCGGTGCAATTAGCAAAGCTCAACCCAAAATATTAGTCGAGCTGGGTATAGAAACTGCTGTGTGGCTTGAAACCGTACAAAATTTCCGGCGACAATACAGCAACTTCGCAGGCCAACCGAGTGTGCTTAGGCAATGCGCCCATCAACATCAACAAAGTTGGTATCGCGGAGTCGGCTAGTCACAATCTCTAATCTGTATTTAAGTAAACAAGGCATCAGCCTAGTTTTACCATGCCTGAAAACCGGATATTTCATATAAATTTATATTTACTCAATACTCACTAGCGGTTTTGTTGGTATAAAAGCGCAATATATATGTCTTTCAAGCAGTCGTTAATCAATCCATTACTCCCTTTGAAATAGACTTTGTATTGTTTTTTAATATAAATTATTTAAAATCAATGAGGTATTTATGAGTGTCATGTTTTTTGCTATGTTTTTTGCTGACAGCTTGATAAATTAAACACCGATAAAATCATAGACAAACACTCCATTAAATTTACCGCAGATAGTGGCTTTAACAGCGAAGCGAACCTTGAGTTCATGGCGCAAAGTGGCTTTGATAGTTACATAGCTGATAATCAGTTTAGAAAACGCAACCCGCTGTTTAAAGAGAGCGAAACCTACGAAACAGAGCAAGAAAAACGCCGATTAAAACGCAGTCAAGGCAAGCCACGGTTATTCACCTCAGATGACTTCCACTATGATGAAGCAACCCAAACCTGCCGCTGCCCCGCAGGCAATGAGATGTGGCGAAGCGGCATTAATGTAAACAGCCATAACCAACAATACACCCGGTTCTGCGGTTATTTAAAAGACTGTAAAATCTGCCCACTGCAACAGCAGTGCATGCGAAAAGCACCGATAAAAACAGGGCGGCAAGTGCAGTTTAAAAATGATGAATCGCGCAAAAAAGTCAGTTACATCGACAAAATGAAAGTCAAAATAGACAGCCCAATGGGGCGACGACAATACAGTAAGCGACTTGGCTGTATCGAGCCCGTGTTCGGGAATATTACGGTAAACAAAGGCATGAATAAACTGACCTTACGGGGTCAAACGAAAGTGAATGCGCAATGGCAACTGTATTGCTTGGTTCATAATATCGAAAAACTGCAAAATAGAATGCATTAAGCCGGGGAAACCCTTTTTACCCTTAAAAAAGCCGCAAAACCCCTATTGAAACCGCAAGAAAACCCACCTAAAACCTCGATTTAAAATATTAACTCAAAACAGCCTAAATGATTGAATCAAAATAGGAACTCAGTTATGGTTTGCTGATTAATAGCAACAAATGTAAAACGAGTAATTCTACAGACTCGTTATGTACTAAGGCACGGATATACAATCAGGAATTTTATAATAACCAAGGAAACCAAGGAGTAGTAAATGGTTAGAACATTAGTAGCTGCATCAATTCTATTATTAGCGGGCTGCGCGAGCCAACGTCCAGATCTTTCACTGGAAGAGTGGAAGTTAAGGGAGTATAAGAATCACAATAAAGAGGAAGTAATCGCAGCTGCACGAGAAGTTATTCGCCTTTCAGATCCAAGTGATGTCAACTTTGAAAATACTAGGGATGGATTTAATGCAACAAGAACATCACTTGGCTATTACGTAGTAGCAAATGAAATTGATGCATACGCATTTAATTTTGTCGCTCAAGAAAAAGATGGTGTTACAAGAACTAGATTAGAAATAGAAGAAACAGAGATAAATCAGAGCCTTCTAACTTTGGGGTTGCCAGTAGGTAAAAACGGAAAGCCAGACCACCCTTATGTATATGACCTTTTTTACGCTCGTATGGCATATTTACTCGGCGATAAAGATGAATGGCATAGGTGTGATGATGCAGTGAGTCGTGTATCTGCTAGATACGGTTTACCTAATGACGCTAGAAAGCTCGGAATGGCATCTATATGTGGAAAGTTTTCTGATGACAATATTCCTAATTCAGCATCTAAAAAAGTAGATCTGTTTTAAACAAAGCACATAACAAAGCGTTTAAGGCGGATTCGTAACAGTTGGCTCGGTTCCGCTTCGCTTCACATTTTAGCCAACTTTTACTCACCACTTAACGCGGCGTTGAGGCTGTAGAATTACTCTTTTTTAAGAAAAACAGGCTGTTTTCTGGGCTCCAAATGCATTAGCTAATGCCTTAAATGCGCTTAGAATTGATTACAGGAGCTCGTTTTTTAGTTAAATTTGGCTGTTGGAGTTTTTCTACAGTCTCGTTAGGAAAATGGAGGTAATATGAGCTTCAGAGTAGTAGAAGTTGTGGAATATCGAGATGAATGGGTAAGTGACTTCATTCGAGAAAAGAGAGTTATTCAGTCAGCGTTAAACTCTGACAATATTGTTGCTATTCATCATATTGGCAGTACTTCCGTAAAGGGTTTGTGTGCCAAGCCAATTATTGACATTCTTATCGAAGTGAAGAACCTTGATGCTTTAGATGCAAAAACTGATCATATGAACTCAATAGGTTACCGGGCAAAAGGTGAGTATGGAATTCCAGGTCGTCGTTATTTCCAAAAAGGTGGAGAGCAGCTTACTCATCAAATTCATGCTTTTGTTTCAGGCTCAGAGGGAGCGAATAGGCATCTTGCTTTTCGTGACTATCTTATTGCTTTTCCATCAGTAGCTTTAGCATATGGTCGTCTGAAACAAGAAGGTGCAGCAATATGTAACAATGACATTGGTGTGTATTGTGACTATAAGGATAGCTTTATTAAAGAGCACGAAGCTACAGCGTTGAAGTGGAAATTTGCCTAACAAGATAATTGGACTCCCAACCTATACACTGAAGTAGAAATTATTTCCGGAGCAAAAATATGTGACACCCACAAATATCTCGTTGAAAAACCACAATAGTGGGTCTAATTTTAATTAATCACTTCCTGTTTTGGTGGCTACTTTTTGCAAAAAAGGGGCGCAAGCAAGACGTTCGTTAATTGACTTAGATTCCACCCCTTCTATTCCCATTTAACAAAAGCACTGCATCAGTCGCTGTGTTCGCAGGGCATTTCTAGCGGGTTTTGATAAATACCCAGGTCAAAATTTTGAACATCGACGTGTGTGGTTAGTTGAGCGATTTAAACGGCTATCGCAAGTGTTTGCCATTGATATTGCGGCCTATGCGGTGATGTCGAATCAGCAAAATGCCGGGAGCATTTTACAACAGCGAAGCTGGTCGTTAGGTGTAAGGTAGGAGCCTGAAATATTACCATTTGGTGCTGAGAGTGGACAGAAGTCGCGCATTAAACTGGTCAAAGGAGGAAGTGATTGAGCGCTGGTATCAGTTGTATCACGGCACAATTTTGGTCGACCCTTTCTTAGGGATAGCAGGCGTAAAGGTGAAAAGCTCGATGAAGCCTATATGTACAGCGTTGATAAAACGGTCGAAGTTTGGCGAAATCGTTTATATGACATCAGTTGGTATATGCGTAACCTTAACGAGTTCATTGCCAGAGAAGCCAATAAAGAAGATAACTGCACAGGCCGATTATATTCGCCGCCATCCATGGCGCTCACCCTTCGGGCTGCCTAGCGGCATTAAAATTCATTCCAGATGAATTTTTGGGAGGGGCGCTTCCTTTTAAATTAAGAGCAATCGCAAGCGCTACTGGACGAACAAGCCGTACTCAGTTGCATGATGTACGTCGATTTAAACCCAATCAGAGCCAAAATGGCTAAAAACCTGCAAGATAGCGACTTTACATCAATTCAAGAGCGCATCGTACACTACAAAAAACAGTCCACGTCAGAAAACATCGAACACGATATCCAGCAACCAAAGCAACTGATGGCGTTTGGCAGTAACCAAAACAATCAAACCATTCCTTTGAAGTTATTGGCCTCTTTTATACTAACAGGCTAGAACTCGCCGATTGGAGTGGACGGCACATTGACCCAAAAAAGCGCGGTGCAATTAGCAAAACTCAACCTAAAATACTGGTCGAATTGGGAATAGAAACCGCCGTTTGGCTTGAGGCAGTACAAAACTTCCGACGACAATACAGTAACTTTGCAGGTCAACCGAGTGCGCTTAGGCAATGCGCCCATCAACATCAACAAAGTTGGTATCGCGGAGTCGGTTAGTCACAATCTCTAATCTGTATTTAAGTAAACGAGGCATCTGCCTCGTTTTACCATGCCTTAAAACCTGATAATTCGGAAAGTTTCAGTCAATTTATGCACCTAAACGGTGTTGATAGTAAAAAGCCGTAGCATCACATTCCCTCAAGCCGTAGTTATTCAATCTTTCACTTCCTTTGCTATTAAACTTGGTCTTGTTTTTTAATGCAAACTATTTAAAATCAATGAGATATATTTTAGTGTCGAATATTTTATTTATCTTAAAGAAGCCGCAACCCCCCATAGAAACCGCAAGAAAATCCATCAAAAACCCCGATTTAAAATATTAACCCAAAACAGCCTAAATAATTGAATCAAAATAGGAACTCAGTTATGGTTTGCTGATTAATAGCAACAAATAAAAACGAGTAATCCTACAGGCTCGTTAGGTAAAACGAAAGTATGGCGTTTCTTCTACTTTTTATTTATATCTGTTTAGTTTGTGGTGTAGTGTTTTATGCGAAAAAACGTAAAGCATATAGCCATTTCAGGTACTCAATAAGTGAATTGGGTGAGTTAGGCTCTGAATATGAAAAGCAGGTTTCATATTTTGTATTTTTACCCGTAGGACTGGGTTGCTTAATTGTTTCTTTTGTTACTTATACCAGTAATTATCCTGCTGCATTTTTATCTGGTGCTATTGGCTTGAGTTATCTTCTAAGTGCATTTTTTCCGTGCGATCCAGGAACACCTTTATTAGGAACTTGGAAAAACTCCATACATAATATTATTGGTGGTGCTTGTTATGCTGCGATGGCATATCAATTAAATGAATTAATGGACAGCGGAGCAACATGGTTTATAGAATTAACTTTTACATTGCTTTGTACTTTCCTATTAATATTTCTCGTTGGATTCCCTAAAGGTTTTATTGGTCTAGCTCAGAGGTTAGCTGAAACAAGTATATTTTTAAGTACGGCTTTGTTACTTTTGGTGTAAGTTTTACCAAACGAAAAACACATGATATCCATCAATATCTCATTGAATAAATAGGTTTTTAAACTTATGTGCTTATGATAATAACCTTTTAAACCTCGTTGTAGCGCAGTGCTTCGGGAGCTCTGTGGTGAAAATGTTTTATATCTGAAAAATACAAAACAGACTAAACGATTGATTCAAAATAGGAACTCAGATAAGGTTCACACCTTAAAAATTAATTATTCAACGAGTAATGTATTATATCGGTTGGGGTGTGATTGAATTACTCTAAATAGTCATTGTCAGCAACGTGACCTTTTGCAAGCACCACCGATAAACCTGAATTGATAACGTGTTTAGATGCAATTAATAAACGTTATTGCACAGGCATGCCTGCTTATGAAAGCCCCTATATTAGCTATGGCTATTGATACGGGCATTTTAGCAACACGATATACCGCTCTTGGGGCTAATACCAATCGTAATAAGTAACTGATCACCCTAGCTTGTTAAAACACTCGATAACTTCGTTAGATTTTTTTATTGTAGAATAACGACTTATCGAAAAAATCTGCCTTGTTCTCAAGCGTTTTTCTACGCTATTTTTGATCACTTACTTATCGTGATTGGTATAATATTTCAATTATTAGATCTAGACAAAAAAGCCCAATCATAGAGCGTATTGACGGATGCTGATTGGCTTTTTGTTACAGCGTGATAGGTTTTTTACCAATATAGTTAACATTAAAATGAAAAAGACAGAGCCTCTCTATGCCCGCCCTTTTAACTTTATCACTTTTTTTCCTCGTGGTGAAATGTACTTATTTGTATCCTGAGTCCTTTAAAGCCTGATTTTAATTCCTGTAAAAGCAATGAACTTTTGCTTTATTTTTAATCGGCTATTAACAAAAAAGATTGAGATAAAATAGGGACTAAGTTATCGTCTGTGCGTTGATTTAAATGAGATTTATTTGAGTAGTTTTACAGCTCGTTATGTGGTTATGGAGAAATATTAATATGCATTTATCAGATTTTATAACGGCTTGGCTACCGCTTATTCTTCTTTGGCTTATACCTATTATTTTAATATCCAGATCGAAAAATGTGTCAAAAAACGAGAAGTTAGCGTGGATTGTTGCCAGTATATTTATCAGTTGGGTATGCTTAATTTTGTTTTATTTACTTGCACCGCTTAAATCAGATCGCGAGTAGTTTCTTTATTCTCAACGGGTATTGGCAGGTGGTTTCTTATTATTTTTGTTGCTACTTATTTCTTTTTCTAAACAAGCCCTGCATCGCTGCCTGTGTATGCAGGGCTTTTTTAACCTAAACGGATATTAAGCCTGTAAAGGCCAAAATGTTGCCAGTAAAAACAGCGTGATAGTGCCAATGAAAATGTTCATCGGTAGGCCCACTTTAATAAAATCACTGAACTTATAATTGCCCGGTCCCATTACCATTAAGTTGGTTTGATAACCGAGTGGCGTGGCGAAACTGGCAGACGCCGCCATCATGATGGCCAGCACAAAAGGCTCGGGGTTTAACGCGGCTTTTTCGGTGATATCAAGGGTCAGTGGCAGCATTAATAAGGCCGCGGCATTGTTGGTGATGATCTCGGTTAACACTGACAAGGTGATATAAATTAAGATCAGCAGTAAGACAGCATTGCCCGCACTCATGCTGACGATGTTTTCTGCTAAAAAGCTCGACACACCGGTTTTTTGCAGTGCCGCGCCCAGCGCAAAAGAGGCGGCAATGGTGATCAGCACATTGAGATCTAAACTGCGTTCAGCCTGTTTAACACTTAAACACCCCGTAGCAAGCATCGCGCCTGCGGCAAGTAACGCCGCATTAAGCATATCTAGCCAACCAAAGGTCGCCGCAGTGATGGCGGACAGTAAAATTCCCCATGCCAGTTTAGCTTTATCATGGTTGGGGTGTTCGTGATCTAGCTCGTTAATTAACAAGAAGTCTTTATTGTATTTTTGGCGGCTCACAAACGCAGGGCGAGCTTCTAGCAATACTGTGTCACCCGCTTGCAGGGTAATGCCACCTAAGTTGCCAGTTAAACGCTCACCATTACGCGCAGCGGCCAGTACCACAGCGCCGTATCGGTTACGAAATTGTGCATCGCGGATGGTGCTGCCAATGGCTTCACAATGGGGCGAAATCACCGCTTCTACTAAGCGTCTTGCCGATTGATTATCTTGCAGTGACGACTCACTATCTAAATTATCGGGAGCTACAAGACCATTGATATTTAACAAGTCGGTGATTGCTTCGGTTGCGCCAGCAAATACTAAGCGGTCATTGCTGCGTAAAATTTCTTCGGGCGAGACGGCACTTAACACTGTGTCATTACGTTCAATTTCAATCAGATAAATACGCTTTAAATTACGAAGGCCTGCTGCGGCAATCGACTTTCCAACTAAGGGGCCATTTTCTTTCACCATCACTTCTAGGGTGAATTCACGAATGTTAGCAAATACGGTTGGGCTGGTGTGATGCGGTAATAGCTTTGGCCCAAACCAATACATGGCTGCTAAACCTGCAATAGCAACAGGTAAACCAATCAGGGTGATGTCGAACAAGCCAAAACCAGCGGTGCCCGTGAGTGTTTGATATTGACCATTAACCACTAAGTTAGTGCTGGTTCCTATGAGGGTAATCGTGCCGCCTAAGATCGCGGTGTAGCTTAGGGGGATCATTAGCTTTGAGGCTGGAATATTGATTTTTTTCGCCCATACATTCAGCGCAGGGATTAAAGTTGCAACAACAGGTGTGTTATTTAAAAAAGCGCTCAAGGTAACCACGGGTAGAAAAATTTTTAACAGTGCTTGGCGCTCGGTTTTGGGGGTTCCTAATGCTTTATTTACCAGTAAAGCAATACCGCCAGAGGCATGAATACCGGCAGCGACAACAAACATGGCGGCAACGGTAATTAAACCTGCATTGCTAAATCCGGCTAACGCTTCGGGGGCAGAGAGCACACCGCACACACTTAGTATGGTTAGTGCGGCCATCATTACTAAATGTGGGCTGAGTTTGGTTATGATTAAGGTAAATAACACCAGAAAGGTAAGGCCTAGAGTTAGCCAGCCATCAATGCTCATTTGTTGGATCTCATCGAGTTTAGTGCCGACATAATATTCCTTTTTTTATAACTTTGAATGGCTATTTTGCTGCAAGTATATTCTAAATAAGAATAGCAAATAACAAGAATAGCCCCCGAACGCTAGGCGTTGGTTTGATTTAATTATGATGGTTGGTTAAAGGTATGTTGGCGTGAAATGGCACGTTAATGTGAGGCTAAAGAGCGCATCACATCAGGCCGTTTATTTTAAAATACAGCTTAATACCAATCGTAATAAACCTGAGCTCTGGATAATAAATTTATCTCCAGCGGCTACTTTCAACACTAACGGCGTTGAATTTACTTACAATAGGGCAGCTATTGACGCGTAAATTCGCCTTGTTATCCTTAAACGTTACCGGCTACAGACTTGAAAAAACATCTACCAATTCAATATCAATACGTTAGTAAATCTCTTAACCAAAGCTCAGGTTAATAAATAACTGATCACCCTAGCTTGTTAAAACACTCGATAACTTCGTTAGATTTTTTGGTTGTAGAATAACTACTTATCGAAAAAACCTGTTTTGTTCTCAAGTGTTTTTCCTACGCTATTTTTGATCACTTACTTATCGTGATTGGTATAACTCAGTGCTTAGTTTTATTTTTACCAAATATCTTTGGTTTGTATATGGTTGATAATGGTATCTGCAAGTTGGGCATTATCTTTGGCTGAGGGATGAAAGTGGCAACCTTGATAGTCTAACTCGCTGAAAATGATTGAGTCGACATTGTGCATCCCATCGGTTTTGAGGGTCGCGACCACCTTGGTGACTTGCGTTGCAATTTCACCTGCTAATTGATCTGACGCCATTAAAATAAAATGGGTATTTGGATGGGCATTGTGCAGTGACTTAACAAAATGCACATAGTGATTGATGTAATCTTGTTGAAGCGCAGTGCGTGTTTTCCAGCGTTCGGTTTCATTAAGGTCGGTTGAAAAATCGTTAGTGCCTAAGCCAATCACCACAATGTGTGGTTGCCAATCACTGGCGTAAAGATCATGACTGTTGAGCTGCGTAAATGGGTAAAGGCTAAACAGGTTTTTATGTGGTGAATGGCCGTTGTAATTGCGTACCATGCCAAAACCAGAAGAAGCATTAATTTGGTAGTCTGCATTAAAGTGCTTGGCTACAAGTGGGCCAAAGGCCAGCTGTGAGTGAGTAGTGGCAAATACCTCGTCATCGGTACACACTCGAGTTTTTGAAGTGTTGCCATAACCAACTGTAAAGGAGTCACCAATAAATTCAATGCTGCGTTTTCTTTTGGGCATTGCTAATGCTTGGGTGTTTTTATCGCGATAAAAGCCCAAAAAACGACCGGTATTGGTTTGGGTTTCGGTTATTTTTTCAAGCCTAATTGTATGATTACCTGCTTTGAGGTTGTGTACTTGATACGCCAATTGTCCCGGTTTTTTAATTAATATCGGTGTTTCATTATCGATAATGAGCTGAAAATAATTGTTATCGTCATCGAATTTTAGGGTCAGTACATCGCCTGTTATTAAGGTTTTAAAGGCAGTTTCAAAGTAAATTGCAGGCCAAGAATAAGTGTACTGCGTATTGCCATTTGCATCTTGGGTGATGAGGGCGCGCCCGCCTAAATGTGCTGGCAGTTGCTGTAAATTAGCTGCGAAACAGGCATTAACAAAAAGCGATGCGCCGAGCGTTAAGCTAAAGATAATGCACTTCATAACAATCCTTTTAATCTTCTAAGTGTTTAATATTAAATCAAAATCATGCCACATCTATACGCCAAGCTGAAATAAATAATTGTGAAAACACAGCTCCATTTTTAACCTCAGTGTCGTGCTTTTTGTTTTCTTGGTGGCGCAATAATACTTTTTTACTTCACAACGACCGCTAATGCCGCGTTATGTGGCGATAAATCACATGCTCTAAATCAGGCAGTTTCTCAACATGCTTTTTATGGGGTTTTTAATCGGGGGTCGTGCCATTGCGTTATTTTTATCTGATACGCCATTTTTATTGTCATAAATGCAATTGCACATGCAAATGATAATGGTTATTATGCGCAACTTCGATATCAATGAATGTATTTAATTGCTTTTTAAGGAAGTACCATGAAACCTCGCCCGCTTTATTTAGCCTCAATTATCAGTGTATTACTCTCATCCGGTTCTGTTTTTGCTGAGGATGATGGCGCGCAAAATATGGAAGTCATGGTGGTGACTGCATCTGGTTACGAACAAAAATTAATAGACGCTCCAGCCAGTGTGTCGGTGGTAAGCCGTGCAGATTTACAAAATAAACCGTTTACTAGTTTGGCTGATGCACTACGTGATATTGAGGGCATTGATGTTGGTGCTGGGCAAGATAAAAACGGTAATATCAGCATTACTATGCGTGGTTTACCGGCCAATTATACCTTGGTATTGATTGATGGCCGCCGTCAAAGTGATGTCGGTAATATTGGGCCAAACAATTTTGGTAATAGCCAATTTATGTATATGCCACCGCTGGAAGCGATTGAACGTATTGAAGTGGTGCGTGGCCCAATGTCGACCTTATACGGTGCAGATGCTATTGGTGGGGTGATCAACATTATTACCCGTAAAAACATGGATAGCACGCATGGTAGCATGACATTGAGCAGTAATGTGCAAGAAGACAGCCAATATGGTAACGATAATAAAATTGATTTATACCTAACCGGCCCAAGTGGAGTTGAAGGGCTGACGTATGGCGTGCGTGGTAGTTTTTACGACCGCGCTGAAAGTGCACCGACGTATAGTGACAGCTTACCGCTACCGAATGGCTCAATGTGGGTCGATGATGGCAGTTTTGGCGATAAAAAAATTGTGGCCGCCCATAACTGGAATGCTGGTTTAAGTCTTAACTATCAATTTGATAGTAAAAATGACTTTGCGTTTGAGTATGACATTGCTAAACAGCGCTACGACAATACGCAGGGTCAAACAGGTACTTTAGATAGCCCTGTTAGTTTATGGCGAGTGAGTAAAGGGATTGTGCAACCACGTGTAGGTTATACGCCTTATCAACGTGTTGAGCGCGAGCAATTTGTATTTGCCCATGTGGGTCGTTATGACTTTGGTACGCTTTCAAGCAGCTTAACCCAAAGCCGCAGTGAAAATTTTGGCCGTTCTTTACCCCTTAATGTGCAAGAGCGTTTAGGTGTTCAGGCTATTTGGGATAACGCAGTGGCCGAGCAAGGCACCAGTAAACCTAAATTAACCGATGCTATTTATCAACAACTTGAAGCGCAATTTTTGCCACGTCCAGTGCGTACCTTAAAAATCGAAAATGTAATCTTAAATACCAAACTCGAATCAAATATCGATAACCACTATTTTGTGGTAGGCGCCCAATATTTTGATGCTTCGATGGAAGATGGCGTATTTGGTATGTATGGTGATGGCTTTCGCTCAGGGACCACGCAAGATCATCGCCAAAGCGCTATTTTTGCTGAAGATAATTGGGAATTAAGTCGCGAGTTAACAGCAACGTTTGGTGCCCGTTATGATCACCATAATATTTTTGGCTCACAAGTTAGCCCGCGTGCTTATTTGGCGTATGCGCCAAGCAATGAATGGACGTTAAAAGGCGGAGTGAGCACAGGGTATAAAACACCAGAGCCTAATCAGTTATTCCCTGGTATTACTGGTTTTGGTGGTCAAGGTACTAGGCCGTTTGTTGGCACGCCAGACTTACAACCTGAAACTAGCGTCAATTATGAAGTTGCCGCTTATTTTAATGGCAGCGAGGCATTAAGCGGTAATATCACCGTGTTTTATAATGATTTTAAAGACAAAATTATTAACCAAGACAATTTACCAAACTGTGAAGTTGCAGCCGCTAATACTCCCTGTGTTGAAATCGGTAAAGGTTGGGCGGGCGTTGGCAGCACCAGTTTTACTCAAGCAGCCAATGTGGATGAATCTCAAACTCGTGGTGTAGAAGTATCAGCGCGTTATCAATTTATTGAAACCTTAGCGCTTAGCGGTAATTTTACTTATACCGACAGTGAAGTGAAAAGCGGGCGTGACAGCGGTTTGCCGTTAGTGAACACACCAAAAAATATGTATAACGTGACGCTGGCATGGCAACCAATCGATCAACTGAGTGTGTCTTTGTTGGCTGAAATTCGTAGTGATCGGTTTCGTGGTACTGCTAATGTCGCAGGCCCTCAAGGGCCAGAAACACAAAAGTTATATTACAAGGCGTATGATTTATACCATTTAGCAGCGAGTTATAAGATTAATGAGAATCTTGCAATTAATGCACGTATTAACAATATCTTAGATGATGACTTATCAAGCAGAACGTGTTTGTTAGCAGCGTCACAAGACGAATATGAATGTACGTCTGATTACAATACAACGCAAAAAGCACGTAGTTACTGGGTGTCGCTCAGTTACAATTTTTAAGCAAAAGTAAAAAATTGTTTATCCCAAAGCCCGCGTGATTGCAGATCATGCGGGCTTTTTTATGACTTTTGGTTTATTACAACGTAACAGCATCACCTTCATTGAGTACAACAAGGGGCGTGGATGAACCCATTTGATCATACATATTTAATAAACGTACTAATGCCGAATGTGAACTGATGTCGCCCATTTTCCAACTGGCGTTACCATAACCCCACGGGATCATCACTTTACAGCCTAAGTCTTGGGCGGCTGTTAGGGCGTCTTCAGGAGTCATGTGCACATAGCGATACCATTTTGCATCCTCAGGATGATGGTAAGAAGCAATCGGTAATAAACAGATATCTATGTCGCCTAGTTGTTGTTTAATATCGGCAAAATGCGCCGAATAACCGGTATCACCGGCAAAAAAGAGCTTTTTACCTTTTGATTCTATAACCCAGCCATTCCAAGAGGCTTTAGCCCAATCTTCATATAAAAAAGGCACCCAAATTCGATTACTAAAATGATGGGCAGGCACGCTATGGATTGTGGTATCACCCACTTGCTGCTTGCTGTACCACGCCATTTCATTAATCTGATAACCGCCTTTTGGAAAATGATCGGCTAAACCCAGTGGCACATAAAAAGGCGTATTGGTCCCGATGTCAGCAATGTCTCGCTTATTAAAATGATCGTAGTGAACGTGTGAGTACATAATTGCATTGGCATGAGTGAGTTCTTGCTTACTTAATTGTGTAGGTAAATTACGATAAAAGCCGCTATTAAGTCGAAAGGCTAAATCAACCGGCCAATCAAATTGTGCTGTAACAGGGTCAAACAAAAATTGCTGGCCATTGTCAGTGGTCACTTGAAAACTGGCATGGCCAAGCCATTTGATTTTAAAACCACTGTTAAGGGCAAGCGTTGGCCTTGGGCCAATATATTGGCATTGCTCGGCGGGTTGGTCTGTTTTACATTGCAATTGAGGGTGAGGCTGATAACAGTTTTCTGTGCAGGTGAGCGGATAGGTTTTTTCACCGCTGTATTGGTTTACATAGCGGCCATCATCCCCTTTAAATACTTTACTTTGTGGTTGAATAATTTGGTTTATATGATTGGCTGTACTGCAGCCAGTGAGCAGGGTGATACTGCCAACTAATAGGATTTGAATAGAGTGTTTCATTGAGTTTTCAGGTGGTCAAAATTAACGCTAAAGCGATAGTAACCCGTTTAACAGAAGATTTCAGTAGCAAAATCTAAAGAGATTATTTCACTATACTGACTGCAAGCACATGTTCAATCTGTTGTTTTTTACCATTCCACACGTATTTATAATGGCCGGCTTGAATGGGAATGGTCACCGCTTTGGGTTTAAAGGCTGCAATGCATTGCCCGCCTTGTTCTCTAACACTGTTATAAATTAAGCCATTGCTGCCAAGGCTGCGTAGCTGTTTAGCAAATTGCTGGGGCGCAGAGTAATCATCTTGATGCAAATGTGCATAAGTATCTGCTCGAATATCATGCAGCGGCAGTGCTACTTTATTGATATAGCAGCGCATGGTGAGTTCGATATCGGGCTCTGCGGTGGCTGCTAAAAATTTTTCGCGGTGATAAATGGTTTCACTAAAGGCGGTATTGAGCTCTTTTGCACCGTAATATACGCCATATTCGCGGCCATCGGTAAAGCGTGTTGCAATGCCAATATGAGTAAATGCCGCCATCACCGGCGTTGAGCCAACCCCACAAATTCGCTCCTCACTGGGTACTAAAGCAAGGCAACCTGCTTGTTCGCGCAGCCTATCGTTGGTCAGTGATTCAATAGCAAAGACTATCTCTAAATCTTGTGGATCGGCAACATTTTCAAATAAATCAATAGGCGGAAAGTGACTCGGAACAAGGCGATAGACATTTTCCCAGTCTGGTAAACAACTATTAACCTCGTTGAGCATCAAGATACCTTCTTAAATCACTCAGTTGGATTAAGCTACCCTTGAGCATAAATTCAAGGGCGGTTTGGCCATTAAAGGCTTGGTTGGGTTTATGTGGCCACGCATCGGCTTGAGCGCGAGTTGGAAACAAAATCCCAAGCGCTTTATAAATCCCCATAATGTAAGAAATACGTTCAAGGGTATCGTAGGATAATGCCGATACTTTGCCTTTTTTCCAGTTGTAAAAGGTTGATTCGGCAGGTTTGCCAAGTAAGGTAATTTGATCTTTTCCTTTCACATGCCATGCATTCATGATGTTAAAAAACACGCTGAGTGCGACCTGTGCTGTTTTTTCGGGATGGGTATCTAATACCTGCGCTGTATTTGTTGACATGTTATGCCTCAACACCTTGCCTTAATAATGTAATGTTACTCTCCATATAAAGTAAATTCAAATTTTGCTTTATATTTGGTGTTTTTATTGTGGTGTCGATTCCAGTTCATCGGCTGACACTGTATTGCTATTATTTTCACTTAAGGGGGAGTCGAGTTGCTCAAAGGTATTTAATTGCAGCATTTGTTCAGTAAAACGTTTTGCTAAACTTGCACACTGCAATAAGTTATCTACTTCAGGCAAACCTTGCTGTAACGCGTTAGATAATATCGCCATTTTTAAATGCTGATAATCAGCCAGTGCCTCTTGCCAAGATTGTTGATCAGCAGTTTGGCATACATAGTGGGCTTGCTTTAACCATTGTGTCAGGGCTAAACGGGGTGATGCATCGTGCTGTGTACTTGCTAAATCAAGGCTCGAAATTTGTTTTAGTGCATTATTTGCATTATGTAAGTAATGACTTGCAATCAGTACTTGCGTGAAGCTATGGGCATGTTGTTCAGTTAATTGTTGCTGCGCGCAGTTTTGTACAAACAGGTTTAATTGATTGAGTCCTTGTTCAATTTGAGCCATCGCCGCCGGTTTTTGCTGTGGCTGTACCAAGCTTTGTAAATCAATGCTGAGCACCTGTGCGTAGAGTTGTTTTAATTCGGTTTGTGCGGCGCGCGTTGCTAAATCAGGGATTTGGCTAATATTGTTATCAAGCTGACTGGTTGTCCCTGTTCGCTTTTGATTAAAGCATCGTAGCAAATACGCTGACATACGAGGCTCTAGCGGCAGCATTAACATGACACCTAACAAATTAAAAACACTATGAAAAATAGTGACTGTTAAGGTTGCTGCTGAAGTAAAGTTTAAGGTGTGTTCAAGCCATGAAATGCCCAATAATAATGGACTGATAAGCAATAAAGCTACTACCGCGGTGACGCAGTTAAACAATACATGTGCAAATGCGAGGCGTTTTGCGTTTGCAGTCGCCCCTAATGTAGCTAATAAAGCGGTAGAGGTGGTGCCAATGTTGGCACCAATCACTGCGGCGGCTGCAAGTTCTAAACTGGCCAATTGAGTGGCAACTGCCGTTAAAATCAGCGCCAAGGCCGCACTGGATGACTGAGTTAATACGGTGAGCAAAGTACCTAATAGCAAACCTGCAATATAAGCATTACCAATCCATGCGCTAAACGCCGCTAAGTCAATTTGGCCCGTAAGTGATGAAAAGGTTTGTTGCAGCGCACCAATACCCATAAAGAGTAAGCCAAAACCAGCGAGCGCCATACCAAAAGAGCGTGCGCGATCACTCCAACCAAAAACTTTTAAAAATGCCCCGATACCAATTAAAGCAAATGTATAGGCATCGAGTTTAACGGTAAAACCAAATAAGGTGACGAGCCATGCGGTGAGTGTGGTGCCGACATTGCTACCAAAAATAACCCAAACAGATTGGCGAAAAGTCATTAAACTGGCATTAACGAAGCCGATAGTGGCAACGGTAACGGCACTGGACGATTGCACTAATGCGGTCACAAGCACTCCTGCAGCAAAACCTCGTGATCGGCTTTTGGTCCACGTGCCAAGTAAATGCTCAAGCGCTTTACCTCCCGCAAGCTTTAGCCCTTCAGTGAGTAACCACATACCAAGTAAAAATAATCCTAAGGCGCCAAGCAGTTGCAGCATAATGATCCTTGTCTTGTTAACGGAAAAAGTGCGCGTAAATACGCAACTTATAATTTACCATTTTAATAAACGTTATTGAAATCATAGAAGTATTACACATGATATTGATCAATGAAGTGTTAACTAAGGGAAAGTGAACAGGCTAAAAAGCACGATGAAAGCCAAAACGATGCTGTGAAAGTCGCAGCGCTGGATAAGAGATATATTATCCAGTTGTGAGTTTAATGAGTAATATTGGTTTCAACTAATTGAGCCAATAACTGCAAGGATTCTTGCCAAGCTAAATAGCAAGCTTCGGTTAAAATCACTTCAGGAATGCCTGCTTGTACAATGGTGACATCAGTTCCTGATATTAATTTTTTGAAGGTAATGGTGACGAGTACTTCACCGCTTAAATTAGGATCATCAAATTGGTCGGTATAACGAATACGCTGATCGGCAATGAGCTCTAAATAAGTTCCACCAAAAGAGTGTGCTTCGCCTGTGGCAAAGTTATGAAAGTTCAGTGAAAAAGTGCCGCCTTCGGTGGCATTGATATGTTCAACACTGCATGTAAATCCGTTTGGTGGTAACCATTTGCATAATGCAGGTCCATCTAAAAAAGCACGATAAACACGGCTTACAGGCGCGCGCAGGACGCGATGCAGCTCAATGGTGGATGTGGGCATAAAAACTCCTCTGTTAAGATAATTAGTAGGGTTTTTGTAATGTGACTTTTCAGTTATAGCAGAGCACACTAAGAGTGGTTAATTTTTAGCCTGATAGGAGTTTTAAACACTGTAAGCCATTTACTTTCTTAAAATCAGCACGTAAAGGCTTGAGTATTACTAAAGAAGCACGGTAGATTGGCGGCTATGATGAATTCAACGAAAAATTGTTAATACAAGAGGCGCATATGTCGTTAGTAAAAATGGGAAAAACGATTGTTGCTTTAGGGTGTATGGCGTATTTAAGTGCGTGTAGCAGTTTAAATTCAGTGCCTTTATACCAAGTGAGTGAAGCCAAACTCAACAGCCAAGTGGCTGGGCAATTGGCACAATTGACTCGTAATGAGCACATCATGGGGTTACCGGTCACGTTATCGGTGCAGCAAGCCGATTTTATTATTGGCCCTGAAGGGCGAGATGTTTTAAATATAGCCATCAAAGCGCAAGCGGCTGTGAGTGTGTTTGGTTTAAATTATCCGGTAACGCTTAACACCGCACTTGAAGCTTCACCTGAATATCGCAGCCAAGATCACAGTGTGTATCTTAATTCATTGCAAATTTTAAACTCCTCGATTAGCGCACCGGGCTATAAAGGAAATTTAAAGCCTATCGATCAGCGTTTTCAGAGTATGCTCAATGACTTTTTAGCTAATAATCCGGTGTATCGCTTAAATGAGGCTAATCCGACTGAGCGTTTATTAATGGCAATGCCATTAAATTTACGGATTAAAAGCGGAGCGATAGAGCTTACGCCTAAATTAAACTAGTACTTTGTCGCGTATCTTTACGCTTTGGTTGAGGGGGTCGATATGTTCATACACATTTGTTTACGATCATTCATTGGTGTTTTGTTATAATTTTGTTACTTTAATATCAGGTTCAAGCAGCGAAGAATAAAAGATGAATAATGATTTTAAAGGACTGTGTTTATTTTTAGGGCTAGTAGGGCTTGCCTATGTGGTCATGTTGCTTGTATTAGTGGCGTTTACAGGCCTTAAAATAGCTAAAAGTATTTTGTTTATTCTACTGTTGTCATCAAGTTTAATTGCATTTGGTTTAAAGCCCGAGGTTAGAGCAAGGATTATCAGTAGGGCAAAAGCAGCTTTTGGCCGTGCAAGCTAATCATCATTCAACATTATGATCACTGCCTGAAACCGATTTTTATCTCGTATTGATGTTACGCACGACTAAAGAGTCGCTTTTTAACAGTTTAAAATTAAAACGGTCGTTAAAGTAAACTTACTTTAACGACCGTTTTGGTTTGAGCTTAGATATTTTAAGCATCTAACACAACATTAGTAATACCAATCACGATAAGTAAGTGATCAAAAATAGCGTAGGAAAAACGCTTGAGAACAAGGCATATTTTTTCGATAAGTAGTTATTCTACAATCAAAAAATCTAACGAAGTTATCGAGTGTTTTAACAAGCTAGGGTGATCAGTTATTTATTACGATTGGTATTAAGCACGCACTTGGCCATTACCCGAGACTAAATATTTTTCGGTGGTCAGTGATTCAAGCCCCATAGGCCCATAAGCGTGCAGTTTTGTGGTGGCAATGCCGATTTCAGCGCCTAAGCCTAACTCGCTACCATCTGAAAAGCGTGATGAGGCGTTAATCATTACGACAGAGGCATCAACTAAACGTTGAAATAATGCAGCGCGCATGGGGTCTTCGGTGCAGATCACTTCGGTATGGTTACTGCCAAATTGATGAATATGATCTAAGGCTTGTGACATGTTATCGACCACTTTTATGGCTATTTCTAGGTCTAAATACTCTTCACCAAATTGATCATCGCCAAGTAACGTCGCGTCTTCAAAAAAAGCAAACGCGGTTTTACAGGCATTTATTTTTACTTTATGCATTTTAAAGGCATACGATACCAAAGGTAAAAATTGCGCCATAATATCGCGATGTACAATTAGGCCTTCTAACGCATTGCAGACACCGGTACGCTGAGTTTTACCATTAAGAAGTAGGTTAAGTGCTTTTTCTAAATCAGCTTCTTTATCAATGTATAAGTGACACACGCCTTTAAAGTGCTGAATCACCGGTATTTTACTGTTATCAGTAACAAAGTTTATTAAGCCTTCGCCACCACGGGGAATAATCACGTCGATGTGATCGCGTTGTTGCATTAAATCCATCAATAAAGCACGCTCCGCAGTAGGTACGACAGTAACGAGTGCTTCGGGTAAATCAAAAGAGCGCAATACACTTTGCAATACTTTTGCAATGGCTTTACTTGAATTGAGCGCTTCTTTACCACCACGTAAAATAACGGCGTTACCCGATTTAAAACACAGTGCTGCTGCATCAGCTGTCACATTCGGGCGCGCTTCAAAAATCATGCAAATTACGCCCAGGGGCATCCGCATTTTACTTATTTTTAAGCCATTCGGTTGCGTGCCTAAATCACGCAGTTGCCCCACAGGGTCGGGTAAACTGGCGACTGTTTCAATGCCATGAGCCATAGCTTCTATCCGTGCTTCGTTAAGCAGTAAGCGATCGAGCATGGCATCGGGAAGATTATCTTCTTTTGCTTGATTTAAATCGTCATGATTGGCCGCCAAAATAGCCGCTGAGTTGGCGCGTAATTGAGAGGCCATCTCGCGTAAAATTGTATTTTTTGTTTCTTCTTTTAAGGTTAATAACGTACGAGCCGCTTGAGCCGCTTGCTGTGATAACTGAGTAATGAGGTTCATACGTTCTCCAATAGCGCAAAATGTTTTTCTGAAATAATAGAATTATGTTGTGGGTGTGCAGTACCCACGATCTTAGGTGTGGTAGGTTGCTGTTTTACATAGTTAAGTAAACAGCTACTAAAGTTTGTAGTGGCCTTTGCCATGCGTGTACCATCATCACTTCTCAGTAAAATGGTATCCCCTACCGAGAATTCACCCTTCACCTCAAGAATGTCATCACTGGTGATGACCGGTGACTCAGGGCTAAAATGGTTTTTACTTTCATCAATAATGAGTTCGCCACATTCTTTGGTGGTGTGTGTCATCCAGTGTTGACTTGGTGAAAGCGGGCTTTGGCAAGCGACAAAATGTGTGCCTGGATTTTGGCCTTCAAGTAAATAATGGAACGACTGAGCTTTAAAACCATTAATGATGTACGTATCTATCCCTTGTGCTGCTGCTTTTTGTGCCGCCTCAATTTTGGTTTGCATACCCCCTGTGCCAGTGGTGCTGACAGCACCGCCTGCCATTGAAAAAATTTCAGGCGTAATATGGTCTACTTTCTTGAGTAATTGAGCATCACTGTATTTATGAGGGTTTTTATCATAAAGCCCATCTACATCGGTACAGATCAACAAGGCATCAGCATCAACAGCAGCTGCTGTCATGGCGGCTAAATTATCATTATCGCCTACTTTGAGCTCTTCTGAGGTGACTGTATCGTTTTCGTTGACTATTGGCATGATCCCACTATCGAGCAGTGACTCTATGGTGTCTTTGATACTGATGTAGCGTTCACGGTTACATAAATCGGCATGCGTTAATAAAATTTGCGCAACAGGCAAACCAAGCAGCTTATCCCACATAGCCATCATTGCGGTTTGGCCCGCTGCAGCCATGGCTTTTTTAAGTGCTGGGTTGGGTTGTTTGTCATCAAATAAATAGCGGCCGGCCGCTACTGATCCTGACGACACTAAAATGACTTGTTGGCCTTGCTGGCGAAAGTGGTGGATAAAATCAGCAATATTTTTTAGGTATTTTTCACTGCAGCCCCTGTCCGTTGGTGCAATAAGCGCACTGCCAACTTTAATAACTAAACGTTGCTTTTGTGTAATTGACATACGTCCTCTTTATTTAATTATCAGTGAAAAATGAGAATTTTTTGCTGTGACTACGCCTGCTAACTGCGCTTGTCTGAGTGATAACCAGCAAATATTAAGAGAAGTAAGATGGGATTGCTGATGAGACTGAGGTGCATGGTGCCCCATCAGGGTTTTGTAAAGCGTAGTGATAGATTGCACAGCCATACTACATTTAAGAAGGTTCATTTCATTCCTGTTTTAGATTGTATTCAATTTAATAATCGCGTGGGCTATTGCCAGAGTGATTAAGTTATTTCATATAAAAACCTATATGAAACAGTTGAATATTACTTTTAGTGTATCATCACTTTCAGTTTTAACGTCAAACTTGATTCACTACTAATAATTAGTGTTCTACCTATTATATTGCCCTTAAATTGGTTGCAATTCAACCTTTTTAAATTTTTCATTTTTAAGGTGTTGTTTTTAAACGCTTAAATATTTATTTTTATAATCTAATCTATTTTTGTTAGAATTGAATTAATTTGAGTTGTATTGAGTTGTGTTATGAAACAGTACCAAGAGCTTTTAGTATCAATAAGACAAGTGATCCGTGCCATTGATTTATATTCAAAAAAGCTAAGTAAAGAAACAGGCCTTACAAGCCCTCAATTGTTGGTATTACAAGCTATCTCACAGCAAGATGGCGTGATGGTAAAAGAAATTGCTGAACAAATTAATCTCAGTTCAGCCACCATTACCAGTATTTTAGATCGTCTCGAAGCAAGAGAATTAGTTATTAGAGAGCGTTCAACCACAGATAAACGTAAAGTAGGGATCTCTTTAACAAGTAAAGGTGTTGATATTATTAAAGATTCACCGACAGCACTGCAAGAGCACTTTATTGCCCGATTTGAATCCATGCAAGAGTGGGAGCAGTCACAAATGTTGGCGACGATGCAGCGGATCGTAAGCATGATGAATGCAGAGAACCTTGATGCATCGCCAGTCCTCGAAGTGGGGCAACTACAAAAGCAAACTACAAGCGAAAATAGTTAGAGTACAAACAATCAGCATTAAGGGTAAGCGTGTTCACATTAGTTTGGTGTGCTGAGATGTGATGCCTTAAGGTGCATTTTTGTGAGCTAAAATGTGAGCTAAAATGTGAGCTAAAATGTGAGCTAAAAACTGCGTTTATATCAGTCTAAATTAAGATTAGCTTCGTATTTAAAATATATAAAATCGGAGCTTAGTTTATGACCACACCTAACGTTGCCTTTTGCTGCGGATTATTACTCGCCACTTTACCGACATCTGCCGTTGATTTAACACAGCTTGAATGGGGTGTGGTGAACGATACCGTGATGGGAGGCATTTCACAAAGCACACTCAGTTTGATTGATAATAAAACGTTATTGTTTAGCGGCCAGTTGAGCCTTGCTAACAACGGTGGTTTTGCCTCGGTGCGCGCGCTATATTCGATGAAAAGCAGTGCACCAAACAAAATGCAATTGTCAGTAATTGGCGACGGTAAATTGTATCAACTGCGTTTGCGAGTTGATAAATACCTAGACGGCCCCGCATTTGTGTACCAATTTCAAACAAAAGCCAATCAACAACAGACTTTCATCCTTTCACCAAGCGATTTTACGTTGCAATTTCGTGGCCGCACCATTGAGTCAAGTTATCAATTACAGTTTTCGGATGTAAGATCGCTGGGCTTTTTAATTAGCGCCAAACAAGCGGGTGAATTTAACTTGGCGATAAATCAACTATCGCTTATTCAAGAAGCCTAAAAGTAAATCACTAAAGTTTTAGATAATAAAACTGCGAGGCAGCTATTTACTTTAAAGTGAGTTGATCATCTTAATGCTGTATTGAATGATCAACTCAGTGCAAAGGGTTATTTACCCACCACAAACATCTGTTCAAATAAATTCATTACTTGGCTGACGGCTTGTGGTGTGACGTGGCGCAAGTCACTTTGCCACGGATCTTTTATGCACTCTGTCACCATTTCATAACTCGGAAAATAATAGGTATCAGGGTGGGTCGATGTAAACTCTTCAGCTGCAACCCGAAGCACTGCTTTTGAATGAGTATTGGCTGAAATAACATGGTGGGTTTCGCCGCGACCAGTGGCTAAAAATGGCACAGGTGATACGCTGACGATTAGTTTAATCGTTGGATTATATTCTTTCAAAATGTCATAAAAGGTTTTGAGATATGCGACATTTTCAGCCACCGTTAACACCCTATGTTGCAATAAATGATGCGAGTTAGCTTTTGGATTGCGCGAGGCAAAAGTACCATCTCTAAATTGCCAGGCCTCATTTAAGCCTAACGTGATAATAAATACCTCACTTTGTAAAAAGGCCTGACGCACTGCCTCAACATGTTTTGGGTAGTCATTAAAAAAGGCTTGAGGAGAGCTAAAATCAACACCTTCGCGATAAGGATCGTACAAGCGGTTAAGTTCAGGGTTCCAAATTAAGCGCTTTTTGAAAGGCCGCTGGTTAAATGCTTTTTGGGCTAATTGGGTAAAGCTTGGGGTATTAAACAAAATACCATATTGCGCCGAATAGGCTGAAAACGGATCAAACGCTGAAAAAATATCATACATCACGCCGGTATATTCTTGAGGGATCCTTTCAGTAACTACATAGTTAAAACTATTTTTTTGAAAATATTTGGCGATTTCGACCGCAAAACAGCTGCCTGCACTGCCAACCGCCGTGGTTGGGGTGATAAATTTATGTGCTTTAACGAAGGGTAAAATACCATAAATCTCTCTGGGGTATTTTGCATGGCCTGGGTTGGGCCAAAATATTTTAGTATTGTCGATACGATATTTTTGAGTCGATGCTAGACTGGCTTCTTTAAATTGCGCCAACTCCCATAATGCTTGGTAAATTGAGCTTTGAAACTGCGTATTGTTGATTTCTAGCTTCAATAAATCATCGATAAACCCCAGAAAGTGAAATTGATCAGGGATCTGATCTTTGTCGAGTAAAGTTGATAAATTTTTCGCTAAATAACTGATTACTTTTGAGTCAGAGAAAATTTCGTGTAACTCAAACTCTAATTGCTCTGCGGTATGAATGGCGTTGGTTTTATCAATTAAGCATACCTCAGGCTGGTGAATGAGGTGCGGGTATTGGCTTGCGACATAATCATACAGTCCATTAACCAAAATCTGATTTATCGGTGGTTTACACAGTTGGTATATTTCATGCCATGAAATAGGAGAGGGCATTAGCGATAAGCACAAAATAGTATCGGACGGATTGAGCGAAAATTTAATGCACGCATCATGAATATTAAGCGCAATCAGCTCACCAAATGGTAGTTCAAGCTCGGTAATACTCGGCTTTTGATTTAAGTAATTGAGCACCTCAGTAATATCGTCAACTTTGTTATTAATGTCGTTGTCGAACAAATAGCCATAATATTTTAATATGTTGACATTATCGCGAGCTAAAAAACTGAGCGTTGTGCGGTTTTTTTCGTGGTTATTTTTACTGCTTGGGTGTGGGATCTTTAAATACAAATTGAGCGAATTTTGCGGTAAAGATTGATTACCCCATAATTGGTCTTGGGCACTTTGTTGGCTGATATACCTAAAACCCGCAACAAAAAAACGACTGCCAAAATGGGCCTCAATACAGTTAACTAACGCAGGCTGTAATAAACTTTCAAGTGTTTGCAGTGATATTGTTTGATTGTCAGCATCCTTGACTAACAAAGGGGTTGTTGCTTCAAGTTGATGTTGATCAAGCCCTTGTATAACCGAAGGTTCATCAGGCAATGCTTGCGTGCTACCTGAGTATAATTTTTTGGCCACACTGTACACTATGCCTAAGCTTAATTTGTGTTCAAAGTGATAATCATCGTAGAGGTATTTTTTCGCCCTTAAGCTGATAGTGTTACCATTTTTGAGTGTTATTTCAGTTAAATCATCAATGTGCATAAAGTCCATTTAATTCCCCTACTATTTAATGCTGCTTGTTTGATTATGAGAGTGATTCTATTTTTGCGCTGATTTGTACAATTTATTGGCACAAAAAACATAAAAACTAATCTAAGCAAGAAATAGTCCATTTTTAAATGGTTTTTAGGCAAAGAGCTGCGGGTATAAACGTTTTTTTAAATGCGTCTTTTTATAGGCTAAGCCGCATAAAGTGAAGCAATTAAAGGCGTGCGTGTAAGCGTTGCAAATAAGCTTTATTGGCTATAAGTGCGCTAAGTTCGCCTTCAAAACTGTAGATTTTCTTTATATTTGGAAACGTCAGACGACCCGTTAATAATGACAGTGCACAGGTTAAATTCACGAAATTAAAATACAAAATTAATTGCTGAATAACATCAGTTTGGCAAACATGTAAACCAAGTTTTTTAGCCGTACGGGGATTTAAAATATAACTGGTAGCATGAATTCGAATTGTTGTTGGTTTGTCATGCTCATGCTCAGCAATCAGAGTTAATAAGCCGTCAATAAGGGCACTCAACACCTGTTTTTTTCGCTCTTGCGCTGTCTGATTAAAATCGAGGGTAAAATAGTAATCAAACAAGCTGCCGCTATGGAGTACTAAACGATTATTTTTGATTTTCTCGCCAATCAGTAGGGGTGAGTAATAGCGCAAGCTCCCATTTTTTACCCCACTTGGCACATCGACAAAGGGCGCAAACACCGATAGCGAAATCGCAAAAACAAAGAAGCTTAAAAATAACAAGCCACAAAAGTTCAGCAGTACAGCAAGCACGATATTGAGCAAAATAAACAGGGCAGCGAGCTTTAATACAAACATACGTTGCTTCGCACTCGAAAGTGAATAAAAGGAATGTTCCATATTTGGCACCGTATTTATTAATTTTATCAGTACTATAACATTGGCAAGCGTTAAACGAACTTTAAATACAACATGTAAAAATAGTGGGTTTAACGATATTCATTTTTTCGATATCAAATAAAAGCCTTACTTGATATTTACAGTCATCGCCTGCATATCCAATCATCTAACCTGATTGATAAAGTGTAAACCATGAAAAAGCTCAAAATTGAAATCGTGTCAGACATTATGTGCCCGTGGTGCATCATCGGATATAAAAATTTAGAAGCTGCCCTTGGCCAATTAGCGGGTGAAATTGACGCTGAAATTAGTTGGAAACCCTTTGAACTGAACCCCAACATGCCAATTGAAGGGCAAGATTTAGCCGAGCATTTAGCGCAAAAATATGGTCTTAGCGAAGCGCAAGGCGTTGAAAATCGTAACCGTATTTTAGAAATGGGCGAACGTGCTGGTTTTGACTTTAATTTTAGTGGCAAACGTATCATGATCAACAGTTTAGATTGCCACCGATTACTCACTTGGGCGGCCACCGAGGGCAAACAAACCGAGCTGAAATTAGCGATGTTTAAAGCCCATTTTACCGATGGCCTATATTTAAACCAGCAAGAAACCTTACTTGATGTCATCGCAAGTGTTGGCCTTGATACAGAGCGTGCCAAAGCAATTTTAGCCGGCGGTGAGTTTTTTCAGCAGGTGCGCAGCGAGCAGCATGCGCTGCAACAAATGGGCGTTGCCTCGGTGCCCACGTTTATCATCAATGAACAATATGCACTGACTGGCGGCCAACCAAGAGATGCTTTTGTGCAAGCCTTAAAACAAATCAGTGAGCAAGAAGCCTAAGAGCTTTGCGCTTAACCGCTAGAGTGCTCTTTAGATGAATCAAAAAGTAAATAAAAATAATTAAAACTAATAGTTTAATTATTTTTATTTAAATCAATGGTTTACTTTTTTATATGTGGTGTAGCGTTGTTTTTAAGCACGTTTTACTAAATGTTACCTAGCCGAGCATCACGTTAAAAATTTATTTTCGCATATTTATAAATAAAGCTTGCTGTAGTGATGAGCTTGCTGTTACATTGCGCTCGTCGGCTGATAGCAAGCCTTGTTTATTTGTAAGTACCACGTTGTTTTAGTAATAATCCTTCGCGTTATCCTCAGTTAAATAGTTGTTTTTCCCGGCTCAATTGCCTTATTTAGGCGCACTTTTATTATTTTTAGGATATCGATTATGTCTACAACAACTACTGGTTCAGTTAAATGGTTCAACGAAGCAAAAGGTTTTGGTTTTATTGAACAAGCGTCAGGCCCAGACGTATTTGCACATTTTAGTGCTATTTCAGGTGATGGTTTTAAAACCTTAGCTGAAGGTCAACGTGTACAGTTTACTGTATCGCAAGGCCAAAAAGGCCCGCAAGCTGATAACATCGTTTGCATCTAAGTTTTATGTGATAGGTGTTATCACCTGTTACACACTACCTAAGTGCTACTAAGCACTTAGGTATAAAGTTTGAAAGAAGTTCTGTTTATTTGTACGTACCACGTTGTTATTAGTAATAATCCATCGCGTTATCCTCAGCTAAATATTCATTTTTCCAGCTCAATTGCCTAACTCAGGCGCACTTTTATTATTTTTTTTAGGATATCGATTATGTCTACAACAACTACTGGTTCAGTTAAATGGTTCAACGAAGCAAAAGGTTTTGGTTTTATTGAACAAGCGTCAGGTCCAGACGTATTTGCACATTTTAGTGCTATTTCAGGTGATGGTTTTAAAACCTTAGCTGAAGGTCAACGTGTACAGTTTACTGTATCGCAAGGCCAAAAAGGCCCGCAAGCTGATAACATCGTGTGTATCTAACTTGCTTTAATTAACCTGTTATCAAACAGGTTAATCGCTCACTCATCTGCCTATGATGAGTGAGGTATCGCATCACCCCCAATTTGCTACGACATTAAATCATTCAATTTCATGGTTTAATTAAAATAACTTACTTTATGCCTCATGTTTTAACTCACAAAACAAGTGATTTTTTCCTCTATTTTTAGATGTGTTAAGTCAGCTTCAGCCTAACAGCGTGTTCTTTTAAGTGTTTATTTATTCTGGCCATTTACATAGCAGATTATGGATGTGTGGTTTTTGTGCGATCAAAAAGCTTCACCACCGAGTACCCCGAGGCGCTGCGCTTCACTGAGATAAAAATACCTTACAACCCCAGCCCTAGCATGGCCAAATTAATCTTTTAAAATAAATATCTATTTGTAGGTCGTGATTTATCGCGACAAAGACTTGGTTGTTGCAGATAAAAAAGCCGCCAATATTTCTGATTTTTCATGCTTAAAATACAATAACTATGTTTACTTCAATGAGATATTTGAGGTTGCTTAGTTTTCGTAATTTATATATTAAATCCCCGAAGGTTCTCTTCTGGTTGGTTCTGCTCTATGAAGGTAACGGGTAAATGTGTCTTTGGGGCGTTCAAGTCCATTTTCAGCTAAGACTCTTGCAGCCATTCCACGATGATTACTGCTATGGGTCAATAAGTGCAGCAAAATCTCTTCAACGCTTAATTGCCCAAAATCACCATCAACGAACTGAAACATTATATTTCGTTTGAGTTCTTCTTGGGTGATGGATTGCGTAAAATTAACAAGCCATGAGTCATGATCTTGCATCGTCTGGCGTAAGTCCGATATTGAAGGTGTTTCTTTAGTATTGTCATTGCTGTACTTTTCTTGCTCACCTAAAATTCGGCTGATGAATAAGCTATCAACAACAGTGGTATGATTTAAAATCCGAACGAAAAAAGTAGCATCCCTTTGTGCTAATTTTGAATACTGTTGCTCTCCTAATTGAAGCAATTCTGCATTAGCCCATTTTTTATATTGAAATGCTCTAACAAACAACATGTTGTCTCCTTTCATTTTTAAAATGCTAAATACTTTGCAGGCTGAGGCTTTTACTTTTGTAAGTAAAAGGTAAAAACAAAGACCTCATGTGCTGAGGTTAACGTGAATTATAAGCACTTTCAATCATTCAAGCACTTACGCAGCTTTGCGAGGTGTTTTAAAGTGCAAAGCCAAATGTGTGAAGATGCAGGCGTTGGTTTCAATTTTTGCTTTTAAACGAAAAGGCCACCTAAGATATGGTGGCCTGTTGCAGATGAAGTGGCTATTTCTTGTATTTCTCAAACCATGCAATCGAATGTTCAATTTTGCTGATCATCCGAGAGGGTCTTCCTGCAATACCGTGCGGTGCGCCTGGAATTTTAACCAATACGGCGTCTATTTTACGTAGTTTAAGCGCTTGATAAAACTGTTCAGTTTCAGCCATTGGTGTACGCTTATCTTCTTCACCCGTCATCAGCATGGTCGGGGTTGTTACATTACCCACCAATGAAAGCGGTGAGCGCTGCCAGTAGTGCTCAACATGTTCCCACGGCATACCAGGGAATTGGGTTGGAATTTGCGTTAAACCGCTGTCAGCCGTAAGTACTTTACTCAACCAGTTAATAACCGGTTTTACGACCACCGCAGCGTTAAATCGGTCTGTTAAGCCGATTGCATACGCAGTTGCAATACCGCCTGCCGAACCGCCGGCAATAAAGAGGTTTTTCTCGTCGATAAAGCCTTTTGCTATTATCGCATCGATGCCTGAATTGTGGTCGGCAAAATCTTCTTTAGAGCTGTACTTGTACTTCAATAGCATCGCAAAACGCTCGCCGTATGAGCTGCTACCGCGATGGTTATCGTAAAATACCACGTAACCTTCGGCTGCATATCGTTGTAACTCAGCAGAAAAATGTGGGCCATACGCTAAATGTGGACCCCCATGAATTTCTAACAATAAAGGATATTTTTTGTTGGGATCGAAGTTAGGTGGCGTGATATACCAACCTTGAATTGTTTCGCCATCAAACGACGATTGATAGTTAATTTCATGTACTTGGCCAAGGGTTTTATGATCGAGTAAATCATCATTAAGGTGAGTGAGTTGTTTCACTTTACCGCTGGTTGTGGCCACTGCAACATCTGACGGGCGAAGCGCTGTGCCATGAGTAAAAGCAATGTTACCCGAATAATTGGCGCTAAATTCACCGCTGATATAAGGGCGCCCAAGCGTTGTGCCCGACAACGTATCAGTTAAATCGGTAATTTTACCTTTGGTGGTGATGGTCGCAAGTTTACGTTTGCCAAAGTCATCGTAACTGATGGCCAATGTATTGCTTGAAACCCATGTTGGATCTGCAATAGAGCGGTCAAAATCGGCGGCAATGAGTTTTGATTCTTTACTCGACCACGCCATGATGGCCAGCTTGTGGTTACGGTATGGGTTAAGTTCATTCGATGCAGTCAAATAGGCCAGTTGTTTGCCATCTTTAGAAAACTCAGGCGAATGTTCGCTGCCCGGGGCGTCGGTTAACTGCGTGAGTTTGCCATCAAAATCGATTTCAAATAAGTCGCTTTCAAGGCGCTTGTATTCCCAGTCGTCGAATCGATTGGCTGAAAATACCAGCGCGTTTGAGTCGCTGTGCCAAGTCAGTTTGCCACTGTGATGATAATTGCCTGAAGTGAGCTGGCGTGCTGTGCCGCCTTCACTTGGGATCACAAACACATGTCGATAACCTGGTTTTACAAGCCCTTGACCATCGGCTTGATAATACGCTTTATCAATAACAATGGCAGGCTCAGACCATTTTGCGCCTTTTGGTTTAGCGGGCATTTTTGCAATTACAGCTGGTTTTTCTGCCACTAACTGGCTAAAAGCAAGCCATTTACCATCGGGCGACCACGTTAACCCGCTGATGCCAGCTTCTAATTGCGATAACAACGCAGTACGATTTTCTGTTAAATAATGCACATGAATTTGCGTACTGCCCGATGCATTGCTTAAAAATGCCACCTTTGAACCATCAGGTGACCAGCGCGGGCTCATATATTGGTTTTCATCAGAAAACAACGGTGATTGCACACCGGTTTTTGTATCGACCAACCACAAGTTGCGGCGGGTGCTGTCTTTCATTACGTCGTTGCTATTACGAATATAAACGACGTGTTGACCAGACGGTGATAGTTGCACGTCTGAGGCATATTCAAGCGAAAAAATATCATTGGCAGAAAATAGGCTGTTTGCGAGGGCGACAGTTGGGAAGCACAAGCAGGCAACTAACGTCCGTTTGAGGTTGATTGACATAAGGTTTCCGAATCAAAAATAAAAGTAGAGTTTGATTGTTGACCACTAAATGGTGTTCGTCACCTGTTTGGCGATAAACGTACAACTTAAAGAGAGGAATGACAGGTTATTCAAAAGGTTGCTAAATTTTAATCACCTAGTGGAAAAAATTGCACCAGCGAGCGCAACGAGGCGCTGCGCTTCACCGAGGTTAAAACATGTGTGGTTATAACCGCGAATAGCTCAACCGATTGAAACGCATTTTGAGACAAAAACGCGAATGGTAGGTCGTGTGATTTATCGCGACAACACGTGGTTTTGGTGGGTAATTCCGCTGTAATTGTGGGATAAAACATACTTCACCACCGAGCTCACCGAGGCGCTGCGCTACACAGAGGTTAAAACATGTGTGGTTATAACCGCGAATAGCTCAACCGATTGAAATGCATTTTGAGACAAAAACGCGAATGGTAGGTCGTGATTTATCGCGACAACACGTGGTTTTTGTGGGTAATTCCGGTGTAATTGTGGGATAAAACATATTTCACCACCGAGCGCACCGAGGCGCTGCGCTACACAGAGGTTAAAACATGTGTGGTTATAACCGCGAATAGCTCAACCGATTGAAATGCATTTTGAGACAAAAACGCTAGTGGTAGGTCGTGATTTATCGCGACAAAACAGAGATCAGCGGCAAATAAAAAGCCTCAATTATTTCTGAGGCCAAATGTTTTTAATGCAGTAAAAAAATGATATCAATGAGATGTTTGTGGGTGTCACGTATTTTCCGTCCCCACAAGAAGTAATCAATGCTGGGTTTTAAACTGATTTCAAAATATGGGTTCAAATTTCACCTAGTACAGCTAACGAGACTGTAGGAAAACTCCAACAGCCAAATTTAACTAAAAAACGAGCTCCTGTAATCAATTCTAAGCGCATTTAAGGCATTAGCTAATGCATTTGAAACCCAGATAACAGCCTGTTTTTCTTAAAAAAGAGTAATTCTACAGCCTCAACGCCTCGCTTAACCGGCTCAAAATAGCAGGCTAAAATTAGCGACGAAGGAGTGCAAGCCTGCTGTTTTGCGTCCCTTGGTTAAAGCGTTTGTTAGGTGCGCGCCCAGATTAGAAAGGGATATCTCCAAGAAAGCTGTTATCACCCAACTCAACAACATCCTCTTTATTTATTTTTTTAATCAAAAGATTGAAAAAAGACTCTATTTCATACGATGCAAACTTTAAAAATGTATCCAATGATTCGCTATCAAATTTTGTTTTACCTTTAAATTCCTTGATATGTTTAGAAGCATTAATCTTTAGCGAATGTTTTAAGTCATTATTAACTCGTCTTAGGTCATCAATAAATTGGTGGCTACTTATTTCTTTCAAAACTACCCCATTGCTTTTAAAACATTCATTCAACGCATTTAGATTTGATAACTGGCTTGTTTTTTGAGAATAATGAGTAGAGATTATTTTCTTCAATCGAATCTCTATCTCTTTATATAAAAACATCACTTTCATTTCGATCAACGCTAACGCATGCAGCTCTTTAGCTTCGTTGAAGAAATCAAATTGAGCATTAGCAGCCATTTCTTCAAATCTTAGCTCTCGTTCAACACCATAATCATAATTGTGGTAATCGTAATCCTCTCCCATTTCTTCCATAGATTTCTGGGCAGATGAAATGTAATCAGACAGTTCCTTTTCGGAACGTCTTTTATATTCCAGATTGTCGAGATATTGCTTATCATGGTATTCATCTAGTACACCAAATAATGAGTATACACCTGCAAATGAGCCAATATCATCATCGAGTTTGTTCATTTGAATCTCCATCCTTAAGACAACGAGAGTACCTAACGAGACTGTAGAAAAACTCCAACAGCCAAATTTAACTAAAAAACGAGCTCCTGTAATCAATTCTAAGCGCATTTAAGGCATTAGCTAATGCATTTGAAACCCAGATAACAGCCTGTTTTTCTTAAAAAAGAGTAATTCTACAGCCTCAACGCCGCATTAAGGTGTGAGCGACGCTTGGCTATACTTGAGCGAAGCGAAAACGCCAAGCGTTGCGAATCACTCTTAAATGCTTTGTTAGTTTTTAACTTCGATAAAATCAATAATATCATTAAGATAGCTATTGATGTCATTTCTCCATAGATAGTTCGGATGGTAAGTTCTGAAAGACATTACAGGTAAGTGTTTCGATTGGAGCAATGATAACTGTCTTGGAGTTTTATCTGAAAGCTTCATGAATGTTACATCTTCAAACACCTGACACAAGAAGTTATCGTAGTTTGGACCAGAGAAAAAAATAACGACATCTGGTTTAGTGGTTGAAATTTCTTCAATAATGAAAGACAGTGCTTCCGCTTGCCAATCCAGAATAGTTTGGTTTGGTAAACCTTTTTCGCCCTCTTTGCCAATTTTTATAATGTTATTCCAGAGCAACCCAACGGACTTACCTGTGCGTGATTCCAATAAGTCTATTGTTCTAGAAACACCATTCCAGAATTGACCTCCATAGCTGAAACAGTAATCAGAATTAAAAAAATCCTCGTAGCAGCCTTTAAGCCATTGTTCATTATGTTTGTCACTATATGAGCCATGCCAGTCGTTCGTCTCTTGCCCAAAAACCATTACTTTAAGATCTGAATCGATGTAACGTTGTGAAACAGAGAGACAAAGCAGATTTGATGGCCTTTCACCATCAAAACTATCAGGGCAAGTACTGTCTAGTTGATCTAGTACTTTTCTGTAATCCAGCATAGGAACTCCAAATAAAAACTAACAGCTTATTAGATCCCATAATGGGGTGATAAAATCCCCCAAAACGGCGTATAAAACATATCCACAATATTTACACATTTTTATCTATAGTAAACAAGCAATTATGAGGTTTATCGAGATTGCGTTGTTATTATCCGACAAAACGGCGACTAACAATGTTATTGGACACTTCATCAAACACTGTTTGTAAGTACACTATTTATTGTAAAAAGTTCGTCATGCAGTCCGTCTTTCTCATTATGATTAAAGAGCAACAATCAATAGGGATTGATCTTTCTTTTTGCCTTTGATCATAAAAAAGTAAAACTTAACTTTCACTCCTATTTCACATTTTTAAGTGCAATAAGCAGCAAGGTTACTGATAAACTTCATAATAGACAATAAGATACAAGTTTATTTTCCTTACAACTTATTACAAGCAAGCAATTTTATAGCGATGAAAAAGCTGCCGAGCTTTGCTTGCCTTCGCAAGCAGGCTTGCACCTACGCCAATCTCAAAACATACGTCGATGCCAACAACTCCCCCGTTATCGCGCCCTGAAAATGAACATTAATTTTAAATCAATTTTTACGACAAAAACCCAGCCTTTCACTCAAAAGCTCGGTGTAGCGCAGCGCCTCGGCGTCCTCTGTGGTGAAAAATCACAATGCAACAATCTAGCGCCTAAAGCCCGAACTATAAAAGGCTGCCGAGCTTTGCTTGCCTTCGCAAGCAGGCTTGCACCTACGCCAATCTCAAAACATACGTCGATGCCAATAATTCCCCTGTGAGCACGCCCTGAAAATGAACATTAATTTTAAATCAATTTTTACGACAAAAACCCAGCCTTTCACTCAAAAGCTCGGTGTAGCGCAGCGCCTCGGCGTTCTCTGTGGTGAAAAATCACAATGCAACAATCTAGCGCCTAAAGCCTGAACTATAAAAGGCAGCCGAGCTTTGCTTGCCTTCGCAAGCAGGCTTGCACCTACGCCAATCTCAAAACATACGTCGATGCCAATAATTCCCCTGTGAGCACGCCCTGAAAATGAACATTAATTTTAAATCAATTTTTACGACAAAAACCCAGCCTTTCACTCAAAAGCTCGGTGTAGCGCAGCGCCTCGGCGTTCTCTGTGGTGAAAAATCACAATGCAACAATCTAGCGCCTAAAGCCCGAACTATAAAAGGCTGCCGAGCCTTCGCAAGCAGGCTTGCACCTACAGCAATATAAAAATCAACGCAGGTGTCTTAAATTCCCTTTGGCGGGTGTTGCCAGTGCGCTAACAGTGTTAATTTGATTGAGTTTTATCTATTTGCATGGTTCAGGGGTGTTTTTATTTTTTATGTAAACGCTCGTTAAAATAGGTGTGTAGTATTTGGATATTACCTGCTGTGGCTGTGTATATGATTTACTAAACATTCTTGTATTTGAACGCGCTTTAGGTTGCGGGCGAATACGCATTCAGCCTAACTAATCTGTGGAGCAAAACATGGCTAAAGTACTTATGATCACTGGCGATTTTGTAGAAGACTATGAAAACATGGTGCCTTTTCAAGCTTTATTAGCAATGGGGCACGCTGTTGATGCTGTGTGCCCTGATAAAAAAGCAGGGGATACAATTGCAACGTCGATTCATGATTTTGAAGGCGACCAAACGTATACCGAAAAACGCGGCCATAACTTTACGCTAAACGCGACCTTTGCCGAGCTTAATGTGGCTGATTACGATGCCCTTTATTTACCCGGTGGCCGTGCGCCCGAGTATTTACGTTTGAATCCAAAAGTCATTGATATTATTCAATACTTTGCTAAAGCGGATAAACCGATTGCTGCAATTTGCCACGGCCCGCAATTACTGACTGCGGCGGGTGTGATTGAAGGCAAAAAAGTATCGGCCTACCCAGCTTGCCAACCAGAAGTAAAAATGGCGGGTGCCAGTTATGTTGATTTGCCGATGGACGGTGCAATCACAGATGGTAAATTAGTTACAGCACCGGCATGGCCTGCGCATCCTGCGATGTTACAGCAATTTGTGGCGTTGTTTTAATATCAGTACTCATTTATCAGTACCATTTATCAGTACCATTTATCAGTATCTAGAGGTTAATTTTATGTGCCAACTTTTTATTAATGCCGATAGCCGTTTATGGACGTGTCGCACCAAATCTTTGCGTATTGATGGTGTTGTTACCTCGATCCGTTTAGAAGGTTTTTTTTGGGATATTTTAGAAGAAGTGGCATTTCGTGATCAGATGACCGTAAACCAAATGATCACTAAGTTGTATCTTGAGTCTCTAGATGCTGATCATGATATTAGTAACTTTACTTCTTTTTTACGTGTGTGTTGTTCACGTTATTTATCGCTTGTGGCCGATGGTAATTTAACTCGCGAAGAGGCATTGCCGTTAAATGAGGTTGATGCAACACATTTGCTTGAGCAAGAAAAGCTTCGCGCCAGCGTGCGTAAAAACCAATTTAACGATACCTCATTAAAGTCTTCACTCAATTAGAACTATCGAGCAATTATGTCGCAGTTACAGTTAATCGCATCCTTAAAAGAAATCGTTGGCGCTCGTTATGTATTAACCAGCGAGCGCGCTACAGCCCCTTACCGTAAAGGCTTTAGAGAAGGCCAAGGCCCAGCGCTTGCGGTGGTAAAACCCGCTACATTACTTGAGCAATGGCATATTTTACAAGCCTGTGTGAGCGCCAATGTTATTGTGATTATGCAAGCTGCGAATACCGGTTTAACGGGGGGGTCAACCCCGACACAAGGGTGCGAGCGCAATACGGTTATTATTAATACGACGCGGATCAGCGATATTCATGTATTACCTGCACAGCAGCAAATTGTTGCGTTTCCGGGGGCGAGTTTATTTTCGTTAGAAAAAGCCCTCGCTCCTTATGGCCGAGTGCCTCATTCAGTAATTGGGTCGTCGTGCATTGGTGCCTCGATTGTGGGGGGCGTTTGCAATAACTCAGGCGGTGCCTTAGTTGAGCGCGGACCTGCGTATACTGAGCTTGCTTTATATGCGCAAATAAACAGCGATGGCAGTGTGAGTTTAATTAATAATTTAGACATTGACCTAGGTGAGACGCCAGAGCAAATACTCAGCAATTTGCAAAATAAAAAGTACAGCGAGCACGATGTAAAAACAACGTCTAAAAAAGCATCCGATCGAGAATATGCCGACTGGGTGCGAAAAACGAACGACGATACTCCTGCACGTTTTAATGCTGATCCGCGGCGTTTACACCAAGCCAGTGGCTGCGCGGGTAAATTGGCTGTTTTTGCAGTACGTGTCGATACCTTTGCTAAAAACGAACAAGAGCTTACTTTATACCTAGGTACTGACTGCACCGCCGCATTACAAGCCGTACGCAAAATATTGTTAGAGCAAGCCTCAAGCTTGCCGGTGTATGCTGAGTATTTACACCACGATATTTTTGAGCTTGCAGATAATTACGGCCGTGACACTGTTTTATTAATCAAGCATTTAGGCACTAACTGGCTGCCTAAGTTTTTTAATATTAAGCGCCAACTAGACGCTGTGTGCCAAAAGCTGCCTTTTTTACCCAAAAATGCGGTTGATAAGTGGGTTTATCGCCTTGCTAAGTTATTCCCAAGCCAAACACCGCAAAAGCTAAAGCAGTGGAACCGACAATATCAACATCAATTAATTTTGACCGTTAAAGGGGCTGCTTACCCGCAAACCATTGAGTTACTTGAACACGTTAAAAAAAGCCACCAGTTGGATTATTTCGAGTGCACCGCGCAAGAGGCCAAAGCGGCCTATTTGCTGCGTTTTGCCGCTGCAGGTGCCGCTGTGCAGTATGCAAAAATAAACCACCATGAAGTGGAAGATATTCTTGCGCTAGATATCGCACTAAAACGCAACGATACCGACTGGTTTGAAAAACTGCCGCCTAGCATCACAGATAAGCTGGTGAGCCAGCTTTATTACGGCCACTTTTTGTGTCATGTGTTTCATCAAGATTATTTGGTGCGCAAAGGTGAAGACTGTAACGCCGTAAAAGCCGCTTTACTTGCGCTGTTAGAAGAGCGGGGTGCGCAATATCCTGCAGAGCATAACGTGGGGCATCATTATCATGCCAAACCTGCTTTGGCCGAAAATTACCGTGCCCTTGATCCAACCAATAGTTTAAATGCTGGCATTGGCGGCATGTCTAAAAAACGAGATTACGCCGAGTAATCTCGCAGTTGCGATTGGGCTAACTAACCTGAGCTCAGGTTAACTAAGGCAAGCTGCGCGGTGCTGTTTGCCTAAAGCTTGTAAATTATCGGGCAAAAGCCCGCTTAGCGTTTGCAAGTAAGGTCAAATTAGCGCGCTTTACCAATGCCAAACAACACATCTAAAGTAACAAAGCGATACCCTTCACTTTTATAATGGCTGATGATTTTATCAAGCGCGGCGACGGTATTACTGCGGTTGCCGCCGCCATCGTGCATTAAAATTACCGCTTCGGGATGGCTGTAGTGGCTGGCGGCAAATTCAATGTCTTGCTGATTGACCACCTGTGTGTGCCAATCACGGGTATCAATGGACCAATTAATAGTGCGCATCCCCCGTTTTGTTAAGTAGTCGATTTGATCGCCCCGAATGCGACCATAAGGTGGGCGAAACAGCCTTGGCGCATAACCAATGAGGTTATAAATGATGTCGTTGGTATTGGCGATTTCGTTTTGCCATAACAGGGTGTTGTCGCTAATGGTACTGCTGTCGGTATGGCGGTAGCTGTGGTTGCCGATAAGGTGGCCTTGTTGGTCAATGGCAATTAAATCGGCAGTTCGGTTTTGAATATTTTGCCCAAGTACAAAAAAGGTGGCGTGTATTTGGTGTTTTGCCAGCACTTCTAGCACCTGAGCTGTGTAGGCCGATGGGCCATCGTCAAAACTCAGTGCGACTTCTTTTTTATCGTGTAAACCATGTAGATAATAGCTGCTATGGCTTTGTTGTAGCTGGTGCATTTCGCTCGCGGGGACTTGGTCGTATTCACTGATGTCAGGCGTGCGCAGGCGCACTTCGCTTACTTGGGAAAGCTGTGCAGGTTCTTTTGCTAAAAATGGTAAAAAAGAGCCAAGTGGCAAGGTTGAAATGCTCACCAAGTCACTGCCTGGGTAGTTTTTGATGGTGTGCAACAGTGCGTGTTGCATCAATGCAATGCCTGAGCCTTGGGTGAGCGTTGCATCGCCGATTAACCAGCGCGAGTTTGGATTAAAAGCGGTGCTTGATGGCGCGGTTAGCTCTGCTTTTAAATCGGTAAAATCGTCTTGCGTGGTTGAGAAGCTTTGGTATTGATTATCAAGGTCAAAGTATTGTTCGGCAATTAAATGTGCCAGCGCTTGGCTAATTAGCACATCACTTAATTGCAAAGGCGTATTGGCAGTGTGCTGCTGTTGGCGCTTAGTTAAGATTAATTGGCTTAAAAGTTGTGTTTGACGCTCGCTGTCATTCGCGGCGCTGTTAATCGGTAAATAAAAATACGCATGTTGGGTGGTAATTGTTTGGTTGTTATCACTTAAATGCACGAGCCAAGGGCGTTGATGGACTGCAAAAGGTTCGCTCAGTGTTTTAATATCGGCCATTAACGCCAGCATGAAAGGGTTGTCGGCGGGTGCTAGGCTGTCATCAGAGATATACACGCTGAGCTCGCTGTGCGGCCAAACTGTATAGCTAATGTTATCAACAACTAATGGTGTAGGTTTAGTGATGACTGGCGATGTATTAACCGTTGTTGACTCACTCGATCCCGCCCCCCCGCAACCACCAAGTACTACGGCACTTAGCAACATGAACAAATAAAAGCGAATGGGTTGATGGCATAGCATAATTAATCCTTGGCAGTAGGGTCCATTTGAGTGTGTACCTTACTGGTTATTATGTTGTTTTTCATATGAAAAATATTAATGTGCTAGAAAAGGGGATGTTTTTGATTGCGTGTTTGGATGATTGTTAGTGATGTTTAAATCAGCAGGCAAAGGGGCAATAAACCTCAATACTCGATAATAAAAAAACCGCAGCAAGCTGCGGTTTTGGCTTATAAAAAACCTTAGGGGGATTTTTTAAAACTTGTTATGGCAATGCAGCCCAAGGGCCTTGCGCTGCTGGGTTATCACCTTGTGTCCACCATTTTGCTTGGTAGTGGGTGGTGACGCCATTTACGGTTACGCTGGCTTTATCACCTTTGAGATACACTTTGGTAGCAATCCACGGTGCAATGCCACCGACCGGAGGCATTTCAACTGGCGGTGGGGTGAGGTCTGCATCTACCACGCGAATAGCTGGCCAGCTAGCATGTGAGCCATAAAAATTAGTGACGCATTTTTCGTAATCGCCCGGTACTAGGGCTGAGTATGCGGTTTGAAAGCCCACTAACTCACATTCAAATGAGAAACCGCCTGGGCGATCGGCATAGTATTTCCAATTGCCATCCCAGTTGGTGTAAAGCACATCCGTTGCACCATTTAAATTAAGACTGCCGTAAGGGGTTTGTTGCCAGCAGGTATTTTCTTCGTCGGTTTCAACAGGTACGTTATAAAAGTGCGCCAGTCCTTCCCAGTATCGAATGCGATTAACAGGCTGACCTTTAGTTTTATTTTGTGCGCCGCACTCAATGCCGCCGTTGATCACGTTAATGGTTGTACCAAAGCCATAACCGATGCCGGCATCTTGTTCGCGTTGTGACGGTGTCCAAGTGCGATCGATCACATGAAGCATGGCCGGTTTTGGCGCTTGCGGGGTTAAGAAAAACCAAATGGCAGACGCTAAATTTAACCACGAATCGGCCACTAGGCCTGGGTTGTTGAGTAAAACCGTGGCATCGCCATTAAACATCACTTCTGAAAACATGCCGTAATTAAAATGGTAAGACAGCTGTTTTGCGCCGCGACCAAAATAGCCTTGGCCTGTGGCACATGGCCAACGTTTATTTTGCCAATCGTTTTGCCCACAGCCGGTGGTGTAACCCGGTTGCCCTTCTGACCAACCCATTTCGCGCACATGCACCAGTGCTTGCTGCCATTCTTCTAAGCCATTTGGATTATCGGAAGTATTCGTTTTTGCAATATGACCGCCTGTTTCTTGCGAAAAATGGGCAAATGCGGTGACAATTGATTTTTTACAAATGGCATCGGCGTTGCGGCCATCGGTATAATCGCCACAAAAGGCCGAAAACTTGCCAATTGCTTGTAAAAAGCGCGTATAGGTATATTCGGGTGCCGCCATTTGGGTTAAAAAATCCCACTCAGATTGTGGAAAAACCCGCTCAACTCGCTTTACGTTTTCAGGGTTGCTCGCCAAACCAGGGCGAATGGCTTCAACTATGCTATTGGCGCGAGTTTCAAGGGCTTTGGCCCAAATATCATACATTGGGTTTGGGGTTTTAGCATCTTGGGCGGCATTGATTTGAGCACGTGACACTATGTAACCATTGGGGTTATCAGGGTCGGTTTGGGGCGTCATGGCTAAACAATGGGCCGACACCAATGAGCCGATAACTACGCTAATAAGCTTGGGTTTAAACATGACGTTATTCCTTATAAAACCATTGCAATAAACAAAACACAACCAAGAGAAGTGATTATTTTGTATAACTTGTAAATATGATGTTTATTTTTGACATCGCTGTCAATACCTGTTTTAGGGATTTATGTTTTTTAATATGGGCTAGGGTAGAAAATATGTTGCTGATACTTGATGAAAATTCGCTGTGCTGAGCATGTAAATTGTATTTTATGCTTTTTCGCTGCACTTAATGTGTTTATATTGGTTTTTTGCTGTTTTGGCGAGTTAACTGTGTTTTTTGCAATGAATTGAGCGCGTGTTAATTTTAAGTTTTTTGTATCATTTTTATATCAATAGTGGGGCGAGCATTGATGATAAGCACCTCACCCCTTGTGCGTTCAAGCGTTAATTTAGCGCGACAGCATTGAATAAAGTAACCTGAAATCGATTTATTATTCAGTACCTTGGTTAGCTAGCTGGCTATTTTTTTAAACAGCCATTCGCATGGCCCTAATTTGAAAAAGTGTAGCCACACGACACTAAACATGGTCGCGCCAACGCAATAGATAAGCGCACTTAATAGGGCCGTTTCTATTACCTGACCGCTTAATAAGTTAAAGGCTTCTAGCGTTCCCATGCCAACTATCACATGGGCAATATACAAGGTTAATGACAATTGCCCAGTACGATAAAGCGATTGGCTTAACCTGTGTTTTTGATAATGTTCACCTACCCATAAACATGCCATTAAAATTAAGACTGCAGAGCTTGCAGCTGACACCATGTATTGCGGCAAAGGTGGAATAATACGGCTGGTGAGGAGTTGCTGGGTAACTTCTGGTGATATATGTAAATGCTCAACAGCAAGGTAACGCATTAAAAAAAGGCCCGTTTCAACACTGACAAGTACAATAAAAGCTGTTTTTGCTAGTTGTTTTTGCGTGCTCGGTTGGGTGAGCGGCTGGCGACCTAACCACATGCCAAACAATAAAAAGGCACACCAAGGAAATACCGGATGAAAGCCGTTAAATACCAAATGGCGCAGCATGCCTTGCCATGTCCATAAATCGGTATAGGTAAGGGTGCTCCACTGCCAGCCTTGGTTGTAATCAAGTAATAGCATCAGCGCAATAAAGCCAGTAATAAAACCAATACAAGCAAGTACTAAAGTGCGATTGGAGCTAAAACACAGGGCGGCAGCAATCACAAAATAAACGCCATAAAAATGCAAAATATCGGCAGGCCAAATGGGGGTATAAGCAATGCCAATAATAAACAACAGTGCTGCGCGTTTAAGTAAGCTTTTTTGGGTTAATGTTATTGCTGCTGCAGTGGGTGAACGTCGTGTTTTAGCACTCATTAAACTGATGCCAATGCCTGCGAGGATGACAAATAAAGCCGAGGCTCGCCCTTCAAATAAGCTGGCAAACCCTAACCAAAATGCTGAACCTGTATCTGCCGCCATAGCTATTTTGAAGTTGACAATCACCATGCCAAAAATAGCCAGAGCGCGTGCGATATCAAAGCCAAGAACCCGATTTTTAGTTGACATGCACTGTTCCTTAGTTGGTCAAAAAGCGCAAAAAGAATAGCAGAATCAATAACCACAAAGTGTAATAAAATGTATTGATATTAATGATTTGATCTTAGCTCTTTGTGAAAACGGTAATATTGATGACACTGCTCGATTTGCAGCTGTATGTCATGTTGCAAATGGTAATGTTGATGTGGCGAAAAAATACACGTAAAGGTTATTCGTTCCATGATGCGGTCAAGATGAAACAAGCGCTAATTATACCAATCGTAATAAATAACTGATCACCCTAGCTTGTTAAAACACTCGATAACTTCGTTATATTTTTTGATTGTAGAATAACGACTTATCGAAAAAATATGCCTTGTTCTCAAGCGTTTTTCCTACGCTATTTTTGATCACTTACTTATCGTGATTGGTATTACTGCGTTTTTGACACTAAGTGATTAAAGTCCTCCATGCGCGGCTTGCCAAATAGGGTAATAATACGTGTTTATCGTGTTGCGTAATCTGTTAGGTGGTTAGCTACTAAAAGTTTAAAGCTGTTCATTGGTGAGCGTGGCGATGATGTCGTTTTCGTTACAGCTCACACATTTTATTTCTTTGGCAAAAAAAAGCGTAGTAATGCTGGCAATGCGTTGTAAAGAGACAATATCTTGCTCTTGCCACTCAATTACTTCATCAAGATGCTCACAGCAAATAATACCAACTGGGGCAAAATCATCGTGAAAGATTAAATCGAGTAAGGAGTAAATATTCAGCGGTTCAAAATAGCTAGTTGTAAAGCAGGATGTCACAGGATGGTTACGTGCATCGCTGGCATTAAGTACCCGATCATTCAAAATAAAATTAAAATAAGGTGTGAAATCAGCTTTATACAGTTGTTGGCCAAATTGAAATTTTAAACTGTTGTCTTGGCTCATTAAACAAAAAATTTTATCGAACGAATCATTAAATGACCACAAACTCACTCGACTGGCATTGGGCACAGCGTGTTTAATAGTACGACAAATTGCTTTTAATTTATCACTCATTGATAAATTGGGATTGCTGAGTTTAATTGTTAGAGTAGCAATTGTATCCATATACGCACATTCTCATCGTAAAGCGATTTTATTCTTTAATCTTAGAACACTCTGCACGTTACATATATAAAAATCTACATTTAGTAAGTAATACAAGTATATGGGAACGAACTATCTATTTTAAGGTGACCAGATTATCGGATCGATCGGCCAATAGGCTAGCTGCTTGGGATGCCGATTAATTTACATTGCTTGTTAATATGTCATCGAGCTCATATACAGCTGAAAAGTTAGTTGGATGGGTTGCTAAAAATTCATTCGCAAGCAGTACTTCTTTAGATTGATCGTAATGACGGTAAAACCATCGGGGTATATCGAGCTTGCATCTGATTCATCCAAGGGAAAGACTTTTTACACTGCCTACACCACGATGCCGAAAAATCGAGATAAATCGCTTTTTCCCCTGATGCATTTTTCACAGTGTATTTAGTTGTGTTGAAGTGTCATTAGAGTGGGCCAAGCTCGTGCCTGTAAATACTCGGTTCAATAAAAAACAGGATGTAGCGATTATTTTTTAACATAATGAACTTAATGAGTGCCGATAATAAAACGTTAACAATGTTTTATTAAGAAAGTGTTAAGAACTAAAAATGTTATCTAAAACAAACACAACAGCGAGTTTATCGTTCAAATATAAAGTAGTTATAGCAGGAATAAAAAGTAAAAAGTGATTTTTTAATAGCCATTTTTAAAGATATTATTCTTTTTTAGAATAAAAAATAGACACTCGATTCTGATCTGAATAAAAAAACAGGCGTATCTATTAATGATTTTTTTACATACTTAATGGATAGGCAAACAATGAAAAAGATAGCTAAGAATATCGGCCTGATCGCTTTAGCGACCGCGTTAGTTGCATGTAATGATGACGATAACAAAAAGGTCGAAGTAGAAACAGCTCCTCCTGCACCACCCGTTGCTAAAACATACTTACGCGTACTGCATGCATCAGCAGATGCACCACTAGTTAATGTAAAAGTAAACAATAGCATTGTGGTTGAAGGTGCCGACTATGCTGTAGGTTCAACATTTTTTGAGCTTGATGCCAAAAGCTACAACATAGCCGTCGACGCAGTTTTGCCTTCTGAAAGCGCAACTGTGATTGGGCCTGTTGATTTAGATTTAATGGGTAATAAACAATATTCAGTGGTGGCATTAGGAAGCGTGGCCCAAGCAACCCTTGAGCCTTTAGTGATCAGTCGAAGCGTGGCTGAACTTGCCAGCGGTAACGTACGCTTGCAAGTGCTTCATGGTGCGCCCGATGTACCACAAGTCGATGTTTACGTGACCCCACCAGATGTTGCCTTAAGTAATGAAAGCCCTTTACTGAGTAATGTTGCTTATAAAACTTACAGCGATGCACTTGATGTACCTGTTGGTGATTACCAAGTGCGTATTACCTTAACGGGTCAAAAAGACGTAGTGTATGATTCTGGCACATTAGCGCTAGGTGAAGGCACCGATTTATTAGTGGTTGCAGTACCAAATACCAAAACGGGGACATCGCCGGTGATGTTACTTGCTCAGGGCACTGAATCGACGGGGGTTATTTTGGATAAAAACGCCTCAAGTCATGTTCGAGCCATTCATGCGGTGGCCGATGCGCCAGCTGTTAACTTGGTGGTTGACGATACCATTACAGCGCTAAGTGATGTGCCATTTAAATCGGTAAGTGACTATCTTCCTCTTGCTTCAACCAGCCATAATTTTAAAGTTGAACCCAGTGCTGCGGTTGGTACTTATGTGGTAGATGCGGATGTGACATTAGAAAAAGGCATGCATTATTCGGTACTTGTTGCAGGGCAACTTGCCGACAATAGCCAAGCGGCTTGGCCGGTAGTTGATATGCCAAGACGCGTTGCAACTGAAGCTAAAGTGCGTATTTTTCATGCTGCGCCTAATGCACCGAAGGTCGATTTGTATGTCACAGCCGATAGTGATATCAGCGATGATACCGCAGCATTTAGCAATGTGCCTTTTAAAGCTGAAACGGGCTATGTCAGCTTAACGCCTGGTACTTATTACGTAACGGCTACGGTTGCAGGTACCAAAGACGCTGCAATTGGCCCACTGATGCTGACATTTGAAGGCGGTAAAATTTACAGTGCCGCAGCGGTTGAGTCAGTCGGTGGTGGCTTACCATTGAGTTTGATAACGATGGATGATTTTTAAGTTTTAACACCTTTTTAAAGGCAGGTGGTGCAGCGGAGTCTGATCACTTGCTTTTATTTATCCGCGTTATTCTGTAGCATCGTGGCACTTTGAATAAACTGAGTGATCACCTTGGCCCAGCTGTATTTTTATTATTCTGCAATGAACGCAGGTAAGTCGACGACATTATTACAATCCTCTTTTAACTATCAAGAGCGAGGTATGAATCCACTCATTTATACCGCCGCCATTGATACGCGTTATGGTCAAGGTCTGGTTAGTTCACGCATTGGTTTAAGTGCCAAAGCGCAATTATTTGCACCTCAAACAGATATGTATGCAGCAATAGATGCTTTGCACAGGGCTAAAAAAATTGACTGTGTGTTGATTGATGAAAGCCAATTTTTAACCAAAGCCCAAGTCAATGAACTAACTGATGTAGTTGATAAGCTGGATATTCCCGTTTTATGTTATGGTCTTAGAACCGATTTTAGGGGCGAGCTTTTTATCGGCGCACAATATTTACTTGCGTGGGCCGATAAGCTGATTGAGCTTAAAACAGTGTGCCATTGTGGTCGTAAAGCCAACATGGTGCTGCGTACTGATGAGCAAGGTATTGCTATTGCAGATGGCGAGCAAGTCGAAATAGGTGGCAATGAGCGGTATGTATCGGTTTGCCGTTTGCATTATAAATACGCATTGGAACATGCAACGCCAGTTAAAGGTTAAATTAAGGGCAAAATTCTGCGCATTTAAGTTATAAATCTTAACTGTTAAATTCATCTAGCCGCAATGAGTTGGCGACTCAATACCTGCTTGGCAGAGGCCGCTTTTGCTAGCCTGCTGATGCCTAGCTTACATGCTATTTGCTATTGTAATTCAATGTCTTAATAAAATACTGTGGCTCAACTTATTGGCATATTGTTGATTGCACTTTTTGATAAATATTCCATACTTTTGGCTGAACCGTAAAAAAGGATGCAATATGGGGTGGTTTTTAAAAGGTTGCTTGAGCTTGTGTTTAACAATGAGCTCGCTGTGTATGGCACAAACCACACTGGCTCTTTCTGTTGCGCCTGAAATAAAACAAATCTTTCCTTTTTTAGAAAGCAATGTCAGCCAAGCGTTTAAGGAGCTTGGCATTACAATCACGTATGTCGAAGTGCCAACAGGACGTGGAACGCGTGAAGCAAATGCTAATCGGGTGGATGGTGATTTAATACGCACCGGAGAGTATAGCAATTACGTGCCTGATTTTATTGCTGTAGCAGAGCCACTTGGTACTGTAAAAATGCGCGCATATGCGCTTAAATCAAAAAAGATCGATACTTATGAAGCGCTTATAAACTCGACTGTTGCGACGGTACGAGGGGCTAAATTGGTTGATGATCTTCGAAATATATACCCGTTTAAAAAGGTAGAGTTACTCAGTTGGGAGCATTGTTTTATTCTGGTTTCGAAAGATAAAGTAGATGTCGCGTTATCAACCCCTCAATATGCTGCGCTGTTAATGGAAAAACATAATATTACCAATGTCGAAGAAAAACCGCTGGAACTAGGCGATGTAAAGTTTTACCTTTGGTTAAATAAAGAACACCATCTGATCGCTGAACAACTCACTGATATTTTTATAAAAATGAAAGCTGATGGCCAATTAGGGTTGTTTTAAGCTGTGTTAAACAATATTTATCGATTCGTGTTTATTGGTTTTTGCTTTGGTTGTTTTAACGCGGTATGCGCCAGTGGATTAGCGCCTAATTTAACCGCTTTTGAGATTGAAAAACAAAAGCTTATCGCACAGTTAACATACAACAGTGACGTGCCTGTTGGGCGCAGTTACCATACCCGAATTAATGACGTCGGCACTAAATTTTATTATGCCCTTGATATACCGCCAAATTACTCAGATAAGCATATTTACCCAGTCCATATTTTTTTGCATGGTTTAGTCAGCCGAGATAAAGGGCGGCAAAAACAAGCCCTTGACCCTTATTTAGCGGCACTTGCTTTACCACACAGTATTAATGTTTTTCCGATGGGCTGGAAAAAAGCGATGTGGTGGACAACGGCGCAAGTTGATAATATTCATCAGATTATTGAGGACTTAAAAGCGAGATATCCTATTGATACCAATCGGGTATTTTTACATGGTGTATCTGATGGTGGTCACGGTGTTTATTATTTCGCTGCACACAATCCAACCCAATTTGCGGGATTTATTCCAATCATAGCTTCTCCTTTTGTGCTTTCGCCACAAAACGGCGCCGAGCACAGCTCATTTTTAAGTAATCTGGTTAATAAACCTTGGCTTATTATTAATGCATCGCGCGACCAACTGTACCCGAGCAAAAATATTGAGCCATTCGTGTCGCATTTACGTAAAGCCGGTGCATCGGTTGAATTTATTTCTGTCGAAGGGGCAACACATACTGTGACTTGGTATGAACAATACCGAGATAAAGTGATTGATTTTGTTAAAAATGAAAAACGAAACCCGTATCCAGAGCGGTTTTATTGGGAGGTGGATGCACAATTGAGCTATCCCCGTTTTCATTGGCTAATTATTGATGAAGTGCAGCCAACTGATGATGCAAAATTCATCTCGTTAGTTCAACAAGGTAATCGGATTGTTATGACGACTGAGCATATAAGTCAATTGACCTTATTGCTTTCGCCTGAGCAATTCGATTTTAGCCAAGCGATCAGGATTGAAAATAACAATAAGGTCATTTTTCAAGGTAAAGTACAGTTCGATAACGCGATTTTAACCAAGTGGTATCAGGTTGATCGTGATATTGCGCAGTTATATGGCGCAGAGCTCAAGCTGCATGTGCAATAATTTAAGCTGGTGTTATTTTTCGTACAATTCTAAGGGTAAACCATCGGGATCGGCAAAAAAAGTAAAACGTTTCGCGGTATATTCATCGATACGAATGGGTTCAACTTCAACTTGATGACGTGTTAAATGCGCCACAACTTCGTCAATATCATCCACTAAAAACGCCAAGTGCCGTAAGCCACAGGCTTCGGGGTAACTTGGCCGCTTTGGCGGATTGGCAAATGAAAAAAGCTCAATTTGACCGCCATTGGGGAGCGCTAAATCTAATTTATACGATTGCCTATTGCTGCGAAAATGCTCTGCGATAACGTTTAATTGTAAAACTTCGCAATAAAAATGTTTTGATGTCGCATAATCGCTGCAAATAATTGCAGCATGGTGAATCGCTTGTAACATGGTTTAAGCGAGCTCTGCCAGTATGGTGCTTCGCTCTTCGCGATTAAAATAACTCCAAGCAATAAAGCGGCTTACTTTTTGCCCTTGTGCCATTTCAACTATTTTCACCTCTGCAACAGGGTAGCGTGTTAAATGTTTTTGCAAAGGGGCTAGGTGCTCTTTTTTCGACACGAGAGAGCTAAACCAAACAACTTGGTCTTGGTAATCGGCACTTTCAGAGATCATGGTTTTGATAAAGGCTAATTCGCCCCCTTCGCACCATAATTCGGCATTCTGGCCACCAAAATTGAGGTTGTTTTTAGCTGTGTGCCCGAGGTTTTGCCATTTTCGCTGTGTACCCTGTAAGGCTTGCTCGGGTGATGAGTGAAACGGCGGATTACAAAGCGTTAGACAAAATAAATCTTTATCGTTTATTACCGAGTGAAAGATATTATCTGCATTTTTTTGCGCCCGTAACTTAATGGGTAATTTATTAAACTGGCTAATTTGTTTGGCAACTTTGAGTGAGACGGGGTCGATATCCGAACCGACAAATTGCCAACCATATTCACTTTGGCCTGTGAGGGGGTAAACCAAGTTTGCCCCAGTGCCAATATCAAGTACCGATACTTTTTTGCCCGTTGGAATGGTGGCGTTATTATCTTGTGCTAATAAATCAGCTAAATAATGAAGGTAATCAACACGCCCTGGGATTGGTGGGCATAAATAGGTATCAGGAATATCCCAAAATTCAACGTTATAATGATGCATCAACAACGCTTTATTAAGCATTTTTACCGCCTGCGGATCGCTAAAATCAATGGTGTCTTGCTGATGTGGATTTTTGCTCATAAAGCCATGTAATTGTGGCAATGTTTGTACAAGGACCGAAAAATCATAACCATTATTGTGTTGATTGCGCGGGTGTAAGTTGGTTTTTAAAGGTTGAGATTTAGACATAATAAACTGTATAGCAAACAAGTTGGCCAATTATACACGCAAGGTTGGGTTATTTCGATAAAAGTAGCTAAACAATATGCCAGCTCAAAAAAGGCACTTCAATCTGGCTAAAAACAGATGCCGTAGCATTAAGCAATTCACTTTAATGTTGGTAAACGTGTTTATTTTTAACTATTTGGCTTGAGTCACTATTAAATGAATTAATTTGAGCAGAGCAATAAAATAGTTAGCATTTTTAGTTTTGACTGGTACGATGTGTTTAAAAAATAAAGATAATCAGCATGGAAAACGTTCAACAACAATCACTTTTTATCGACTTAGCCGATGGGCAACAACTTCATCTTCGATATATTTATCAACCTAATACGCGTGGGCCTGCGGTCTTTTTTATGCATGGGGCGGTCGAAAATGGCAAGATTTTTTACACACATTCAAATAAAGGGCTCGCTCCTTTTTTAGCTTCTCATGGCTACCAATGTTATGTTGCCGATTTGCGTGGGCGAGGTGAAAGCCGCCCTGCGATTGGCAAAGGCGCGAGTTACGGCCAAACTGAGGCCATCTTAGAAGATATTCCTGCTTTTTTAGCGAAAATTGAGCAACACAGTGGGCAACCTGCCGAATATTGGGTGGCACATTCGTGGGGAGGTGTGCTGATGAACAGTTATTTTGCCCGTGATCCTGCAATGATCAACAAGGTAAAAGCGTGTGCCTATTTTGGCTCAAAACGTTCGTTGTATAACAAACATCCCAGTAAGTTAGTGCAAGCTAATCTTTTGTGGTACGGCTTAGCGCCTTGGATTGCCAAGCGAAATGGCTATTTACCGGCCAAACGTTTGCGATGGGGCTCGGATAATGAAAGTATTAAATCACATTGGCAAAGTATGCAGTGGGCGAAAGTATCACCTTGGATTGATAGTGATGATCAATTTGACTATGCCCAAACGCTCAGTGACATTGCCTTACCACCTATTTTGCATATTGGTGCTGTAAAAGATAAAGCATTGGCTCAAGCGATTGACATTGAAAAATTTATGCAAGAGTCTGGTTTAGGGATCCAGCAGTTAAATATGTATGGTAAACGCCATGGTCATCAACATGATTATGATCACATCAATATGTTGACGCACCCAAAAGCATTGCACGATCAATTTTCAGATTTATTAGCATGGTTTGCACGCTACGCTTAAATTTTTGAAAATTTTACAAGTTTTGGTAGATAAGGCATCAGTGCCTGTGCGCGATTAATTGATTTGTTATGAAGTTGTTCTCGAATTTGCACGGCACTTAAGGTGTGAACGGTGAGCTTGTGCTGGTAAAACGCTAAACAATTTTCTTCAAACTCTAAATCTAATTTTTGTAATAGGGTACTTAGTTCGAGCTTAGGATGTGTCACAAGTGCTTCGTAATGCACTTGCTCAATATGCTGCCCATACAGTTGAGAAAAATGTCTCATGGTGCGCTGATAAAACCCAATATACAGTGCTAATTCATCCAAATCACAAAAGTAAGGCTCAGTCTGAGCAAAATTATTTTGGTAAATCGACAATGCGATATCGCTGTTATTTCGAGTTAAATCGATGATTAGTGCTGTTGGAAACATGAGCTCAATTGCCGCAATTGATTGAAAATTAGCGGGCAGTTTATCTATTACATAGCGTTTATTATGACTAAAACGCTGCATCTGAGTCAGGTAATAAGCTGCGCCTTGTTCAATCAGTTCAGGTGATAAAGATGCTAAACATTCAGGATAGGGTTTGGCGGTAAGCTGACATAACTTTGTAACGGTATCGGGCAAAAAAGGTTGCTCACCAGCATTAGCAATTTGACTATGACTTGCAAGCATTTGGGCTAATAAACTTGAACCTGTGCGTGGTAATCCGACGATAAAAATCGGTTTTAGCGTATCTTGAGAGTCGTTTCTTGGTGCTATTGATGCGGGTTTTAGCTCTGATAAAGTATTAAAAAAAGGTGCTAAGTCTTGGGTTTTAAAGTCACACGCTTGATATTGTAACTGATTTGCGTGTTCTAAATGCGCCGCAAATTCTGCCATGTTACCCAGATTAAAATAACACTGCGCCAAGGTGTAACTGAGTACATAAACGTGCTCTGGCTTTTGTAGTTTAACGTGCAACGAATGTGCAAAGCTAAGGTAATCTGCTGATTTTTCAGGTTGTATTTTAACTAAATCAAATAAGCTATATACGATCAGCCCGACGTTGCCTTGGCTTAATAGTTGCTCAAAAATAGGGGTTGCTTGGGTTATTTCACCTGTTGCAAGGTAGTGGCGTGCTAATTGATAACGTATTTCGGCTGCGTGGTTAAAACGCTTAAGCGCGTAAACAAGCACGGTGTGATGATCAACATCCGAACCAACAGCGCTAAAAGCATGTGCAAGGTCTAGCAATGGTTGCAATTGAGTTGGGCTTAGCTGACATACTTTTTGCAGCAGTGAAATTGCACAGTCGTACTGATGCTGTGCTAAGGCGATGCTTGCCAAGCCATACAAGGCGCCAGAATGAGTAGGTTGTTGCTGTAATACTTGCTGGTATAAGGTGCTTGCTGCTTGAAATTGCTGTTGCTGCAGATAGTGATAAGCACGTTTTATCAGTAAATCTGACATAAATTAGCTTCATTATTTAGTTGAACGAAAAGGCGTGATTATGCAATAAAAAAGAGCCCAACAGGGCTCTTTTTAACGATAACTTAGTTTAGAAGTTATACGTTGCTTTTAAGTAGTAGAAACCACCGTTGAAGCCGTATGGTGAAGTCTCGTAGTATTTGCCACCCCAATTATTGTTTGGAATGCCACCAGATTGCGCAGTGAAGTTCAGTTTTTCAGCTTCTTGGTCGAAGATGTTCTGAGCACCCAGCGACAAGGTGATTGATTCTGTTACAAAGTAGCTCACCTCAGCATCTACTGTTACCGTTGTATCGGCGGTAATAGCGGTTGCATCATAATCTACGTGCACACCTTGATATTCACCGTAATAGTTTACACGGGTAAACATAGAGAATATTTCCCAATCTTGTGACCATGTAAAGGTTGCACGGTGTTTTGGTAAATCATTTTCTAAACGGTTTACTTTAAAATCACCTGTGATATCAGACCATTTAGTAACGGTTGTTTCATTCCAGTTGTATGCCAAGCTGAATGTTGAACTACCATCAAATAAGTCAGCAGTGAAGTTTGCAACAATATCAACACCTTCAGTTGTGGTATCAAAGTCATTGGTAAAGAAGCTTACTTGTGCAAGGCCGTCTACGTTTGGAACACCCGCGGCTTTTAGCGTTGCTTTATCAGCAGCTGATAATTCAATTTTATCCGATTGGCTGATGCGATCATCCACTTCAATGTGGTAGTAATCTGCTGTAAAGAAGAAGTTATCAAAGCTATAAACTGCACCAAAGGTGTAGCTGCTTGATTCTTCAGGTTGTAACTCTTTACCGCCTAATTGCACTGAAATTGGGTTCGTTGGTGGCAATAATGCCGAATCTACTAACACACCGCTGCTTAAGTTAGTTTGTACGTTACTAACATTCGCTTGACCTACCGTTGGTGCACGGAAACCGGTGCTGACAGAACTACGAAGTGATAAGTCGTCAGTTGCATTGTACTGCGCTGTAACTTTGTAATTAGTTGTTGAGCCAAAGGTATCGTAGTCTTCAAAACGAAGTGCAAAACCCATTAAGAAATCTTCAGTGAATGGCGCTTCTACATCAACATAAGCGGCATAGTTACGACGAGTATATTCACCTGCTGCTGATGGTTGGAAACCTGGAAAACCATTGGAACCAATACCAAAGCCTTGATCAGTTAACGGGCCCACTTTAAATGATGGTTCGTCGCCTGCAATCACTTCAAATGTTTCTTCATGCCACTCAATACCACCGGCAACGTTAACATCGCTGTAGTAACCCGCATCAAAGCCTTTAGATAAATCAACGTTGAAGTTTTTCTCAAGTTGAATGTATTTACCAGGGCTAAAATCACGTGGTGTATCGGCACCTAAAGATGCATTTAACGTATTGTAAATAAAGAAGCGAGATTCACTGCGGCCTACGTTACCGCTGATGTCGTAATAAGCACCATTTAACAGGCCAGATTTAACTTCACCCTTAGTACCAATGGTGAGTGATGTATCGGTAATGTTGCCACCAAAATTTGGAGTAAAACCACCTGGGATCATTTCGTTAAACGCAAAACAATTCGGGTTGTTTTGTACACCATTAATATAGTCTTGCTGTGTACGTACATCGGCATTAACGATCGGAATAATTGGACAATCTATACCATCACCAAGGCCTAAGCCGTCATTGACTTGGCCAACAGGACCTGGGGTTAAGTCACCAACGAGTAATGTAGAACCACCATCATTTGAGTAAACACCTGGGCGAGTGTGTGGGTTACGGTAGTAGAAACCACCACGTACGTCACGCTCAGAGTAGTTACCAAACATATAAAATTCAGAGTTTGCTGTTAAATCTAAACCAACATTACCAAATAAGCTGATGTCATCTTTGACTTCAGGTGAACCCCATATTTGTGCTGGGTTACCTACACCAGGAACGCCAGCATCAATAAATGCTTTTGCATCCGGGCGTTGTGTGCTGCGGCTAGTCGCATCTGCATTTTTATATTGGAAGCTTAAGTTAACAAAGCCATCGTCAGTAAATGGCATACCAATGTTACCAGCCACTTCTGTTGATGCGCCATCACCTTCATAATATTCGCCGTGACGAACAACCATAGAGCCGCCTTCAGAGGCGTCTTTTAAAACAAAGTTCATTACCCCTGCAATCGCATCAGAACCGTATTGCGCTGCAGCACCATCACGAAGTACTTCAACTTGTTTCATTGCAATACTTGGAATAACAGAAATATCAGGACCTTGCGCACCATCATTGATACCGCCGCCTAAAAACGCAATAACAGAGGCGCGGTGACGACGTTTACCGTTTAATAAGATAAGGGTGCTGTCAGAAGGTAAACCACGTAAGTTAGCCGGACGAACTAAAGAAGCGGCGTCACTAATCGGGTTAGTATGTACGTTAAGAGAAGGCACTGAGCCTTTTAAAATTTCAAGCATGTCAGTATTACCTGACTTACCTAATTCTTCGCCACCGATAATATCAATCGGTACTGGTGATTCACCAATCGAACGTGGTGCAGCACGAGAACCAACTACGGCGATTTTTTCTACGTTTTTGTCTACAGCGGTTTTTTCTGCTTCTTCAGCAAATACGCCTTGTGAAAGTAAAAGACCAGCAGTTGCTGTTGATGTTAGAGCTAGTTTCACTGCTCTATGTAGCGCGTTATATTTTTTCATTCCAATCCCCAATCAGAATTATTATAAGATCCTTTTTACATGGTAAGTAAGAAAAAAGGATTAGCCGTTATATTTGGCTTAACCTAGTTTATACATACAGTTAACATTGGTTGCAATATGTAAATATTAAATATGTTGACTTGTTATATAAATGTTCCGAATTAGTATAGGAGATATTTTGAACTTTTTTGAAAAACGCTAACCTTTTATTTATTAAATTTTTATTTTGTTTCTAAGGGGTTGAGACCAAGTTATGTTGGATTGATGTTTTTAGAGCGCGGTAAAATAAAGCAAGCTGACTTTATTCAGTTTTATTTGAATTTAAGTTACTGTTTTTAAAGTCTTTAAGTGCCTTTTTGTATTCATCCCATACACAAGGGCAGCAACTTCCACCACCACAGCAGTCGCCGGGTTTAGGTTTTTCAGGGACAGTTAAAATAGGAATTGTAGAGTTCATAGCGCAGGATAAAAATAATAAAGGTGACATAGTGTCTTACAAAATGAGGGTGACGCCTATTAAAAATAACCTTCTTAGACATTAGTCGCTATTTGATGATATTTACACAATATTACTATTTAGTCTTAGTGCTTTATTTGACTCTATGTGACAATAACGTATGAGAATTATCTTTTTGCTCCATCGCGCCCCAGTAAGGGTGACAAAAATTACGATCGTACGAAGTAAATTAAAGCTGCGTCGTAGTATGCTGGAATTAAAGCAGGCTTTATCGCAAGAAAAAGCTGAAACAAAACAAATGTTATCCATCTATAAAAAATACAGCAAACGTCAAGCAACCGCTGAAGAGCTTAAATTTGCTAATAGCCAACTGTGTGATTTGTTAAAAGGTTTAGGCCTAAGTGTCTTTGCGGTGTTGCCTTTTGCGCCCATCACTATTCCGATTTTAATCAAACTAGGTAAGTTAGTAGGCGTTGATGTATTACCCAGTTCATTTAATAAGCCTTTACCTAAAGCTGAACAGCCTCCTTTGAATAATGATTTAAATTAACCTTACTTTGGTATTAAATTTATTAGAATTATGACGCGTCAAACCACCTTCTTATTATTAAAAACCTCATACTTCAAATTAATGGCTACAATAGCCATTTAACCTGAGCTCTGGATAATAAATTTATCTCCAGCGGCTACTTTCAACGCTAACGGCGTTGAATTTACTTACAATAGGCCAGCTATTGACGCGTAAATTCGCCTTGTTATCCTTAAAGGTTTTCGGCTACAGACTTGAAAAAACATTTACCAATTCAATATCAATACGTTAGTAAATCTCTTAACCAAAGCTCAGGTTATTTAAATTCAATGTGTTGCTAAAGTTATTATCTAGAGTTGATATAAGTTCGTTTTTATTACCCGCCAATGTTAAGTCGAATAATCGTTCAGTTTTGTTGCAAGATACGCATTTAATTTATCAGCTATACCTTTGTGCGGATGAAATTGGTATGCTCAAACGAGTTGAGTAACAATTTGAGTTAAATATGAAACAAGCATTAATTTTTGGCCAAACAGGCACACCCCTTGAAATATTAGCGTGCGCACAGTATCAAGATTGGCGTGCAAAACAATCGAGCTACGTACAAAACTGGTTAAGTGCAACGGGTTTTAGTGGTGAAGGGGTTGTTTTGGTACCGCAAACAACGGGGCAATTAGAACGCGTTGTGTTTTTTGTTAAAGATCTTAATTCTTATTGGCTCTGTGGTGATTTAGTAAGCCAGCTTCCTGTTGGTCAATACTTGCTCACCAATACCGATGCTGCTCTTCGTAAGCAAATTGCCTTCAGTTGGGCGCTGGGTCATTACAGCTTTGATAATTATAAAACTGTGGTCAAAGACAAAGCACAATTGGTGATCAATAACCAAGATGAATTGCAGCACTACTTACATTTAGTTAAAGGTACAGCCTTAGTGCGTGATTTAGTCAATACCCCAGCCGCAGATATGATGCCGCAGCATTTAGCTGAGGTGATGCAAGACTTAGCGCAGCAATTTAATGGGCAGTTTAGCGAAATAGTTGGCGATGAATTGTTAGAGCAAAATTATCCAACCATTCACATGGTTGGTCGCGCCAGCGAAAATAAACCACGTCTAATAGAACTCAATTGGGGTTTAGAGTCGGCTCCTAAGTTAACCCTTGTTGGTAAAGGCGTGTGTTTTGACTCAGGTGGCTTAGATTTAAAACCAGGCGCAGGAATGCGCTACATGAAAAAAGACATGGGCGGCGCGGCGCATGTTATTGGGCTTGCCTATTTAGTGATGGCGTTTAAATTACCCGTGCGTTTAAGAGTGTTAGTACCGGCGGTTGAAAATGCGGTATCAAGTAATGCATTTCGCCCAGGCGATGTGGTGCAAACTCGTAAAGGGTTAACCGTTGAAATTGATAATACTGATGCCGAAGGGCGTTTAGTGTTATGCGATGCACTGGCCGAAGCGCAAAGCCAAAATCCTGATTTAATTGTTGATTTTGCAACGTTAACCGGTGCTTGTCGTATAGCACTTGGCACTGAGTTGCCTGGCTTTTTTACTGATCATTATGACATTGCAGCAGGGCTCATTGCAGCCGGATTAAAAGTCGATGATGCGGTATGGCATTTGCCGTTGCACAAACCATATAAAGATTTAATCAAAAGTGATATTGCAGATTTATCTAACTGTGCCCCAAGCCCATTTGGAGGCGCGATTACCGCAGCGCTTTATTTACAAGCTTTTGTTGAGCCAAGCACGCCTTGGGTTCATTTTGATATTATGGCCTGGAATAACCGTAAACTACCGGGTCGTCCAATTGGGGGTGAAGCATTTGGTGTGCGCGCGGCATTTGAGTTTTTAGCAGCGCGTTACCAATAACTTTTTAGCTTGGGCCATTTTATAGAAGGATTTTAATATGCTATTGGTTACAACCGATACGGTAGCAGGCAAAGAAATAACGACACCGTTAGGTGTGGTTACTGGTAATGTGGTGCAATCTAAACATATTGGTCGCGATATTATGGCGGGGCTTAAAAGTATTGTTGGCGGCGAGATTCGCGGTTATACCGAAATGCTTACCGAAGCGCGAACCATTGCAACTGAGCGCATGATAGCGCAAGCCAATATGCTCGATGCCGATGCTATTGTGGGCGTGCGTTATACCACCAGTGCCATTGTTGATGGTGCTTCGGAGTTATTGGTATTTGGTACTGCGGTCCGTTTTAGCCGTTAATTATTGAGGCGCTTGATTATTTGAATCAACGTTATTAAAAAAGCCCGTAGTGTTTAAATAACATTGCGGGCTTTTTTTTTGCTTTATTAAATCAATTAAACGCGTTTTTTAATTCTTCGAATTCCAATCAACATGGCTAATAGCGAAAATATTGATAACGCACCGCCCGATGAACTTTTCTTGGGTTCTTCAGGAATAACCACAGGTGGCGGCGGCGGTGGTGTGACAACCTCAGCCCCTACAACTTTTAAGGTAACGCTATCGCGAGTACTAGCCCCGCGCTCATCCGTGACGGTAAGCTCAATAACGCAATCACCGGTTTCACTGCCCGTTTTAATATTTAAAACATGATCAACCACAGGTGTTAAGGCCACGGCCGGACCTGAGAGTTGCTTCCAGCTATACGTCAGTAAATCGTTTTCGGCATCGCTTACCGCTGCGCCCGTATAATCAAAACTGATATTGGTCGATTCTTCAAAATCTGGGCCTGCATCGACATTCGGCGCTTGGTTATTCTCATCATCTAAAATAGTGACTTGATAGGTGGTTTGTTCAATTAAGCTTGCATCAGTGTCATGGCTAAGTTGAATTTCTACCACTTCATTTTGTTCAGACTCGGTATCATCAATGATGTTAAAGCGAATGGTTTTATTACTAATATCGCCATCGGCCCATGTCAGTGTGCCTTGTGTTGTTTCAATATCTTGCACCGATGCAGACTTCGGTACAACGTTATAGTTGATAGTGAGGGCTCCTTCGCTGCCACCTGTTCGGATCACGGTGGCGGTGTAATTACCTTGGTTTTCTGCAATGGTGTTTTTACTTGAGCTGAAACTTACTTTGCCTGAGTTGAGTTTACCCGCAAGGTTAATACGCAAATAATGATGTTCGCCAAGGGTAACGCCATTTTTAGGGTCAAATAAGCGGACAAAAAACGATTGTTTTAGCGCATCTGGGGTTGCTGCCTTAATCGCAATATCAAACGTTTTGTCAGCAATGTCATTGCCATCCCATTCAAGTACACCTTTAACACCTTGATAATGCACGTTGTGCTGCGCACTGCCTGGAATGGTTTCGTACCCTACCTTTGTGGCTGTACCATCGGTTTTATTACGTTTTACAGTGATGCTCAAGCTGGTATCGCGCTCACTTGAAATAGCAGCACTTTGGAACGAGAGGCTGCCTTTTACAACATCTCGGGTGTGTTCTTTTAAGACATATAAACCGCTGTTGATGTCGCTTAAAAGAATTAAGCCCGAAGGTAAATAAGGGTAAACGCCCCATGCGCCATGATAAGCGTTGTTATCGGAACTTGGAAAGGAGTCGAAAAAACCAACTTCTTGAGGGCTGGTGGGGTCGGTGATATCTAAAATAGTCAAACCGCGCTCGTAGTTCGACATGTAATAACGATTGCCGCGCACAAACCCATTATGATCAATAGCTTTTGTCGGCCCTTGCCACATACCCGCCAAAGTTGGGGTATTTAAATCTTCAATATTTAATACCCGCACTGTGGTATTGAGGCCGCCGTAGTTTTCGTCCCACTCATCATGCACAAATACATATTGTTTATCGTCACTGAACCAACCTGAATGGACATATTGATATTCTTTCGCAACATCATCATAACCAATGCTGCTAAGCTCTTGCGTTTTTTGTGGATTAGTTACATCCCAAAAACGCACTTCATTTTCGTTAAAATCGACCATTAAGGTACAACCAAACTCAGTACCGTTGATGCAATCACGCTGGTTACGTTCATCATCAATTTGGATTGAGGTGGCATCGTGGGTGTAATTACTGCGAGATGACACAGCAGGCGTGTAAACACGGCTAATGTTTTTAGCATCGCTGAGTAAATAACTAATAAAGGCACCGCCAAAGCTGTTTGCGCCGACAATTTGCACCGCAGGTTCAGCATTGGTGAGCTTGCTGTTTAAGGTGTAATCGACATTGCTGATATAAATATTATGAGATGACCCCACAGAACTATCTCGTTTGGCAAGGGTAACTGATTGCGGTAAGTTATTTAAATCGATGATTTGAATGCCATCGCTGCCCTCAGAAGTAACATACGCATAAGCCCGATAGCTGGCAAAGTCGGCATCAAAATATTGATATACTTTAATATCGCGCCAGCTGGTTCTGGAACCGCTAATGTGGCCCACTTCAACAGGCGCGGCAGGGTTGGCTAAGCTAAATACTTTGGTGCCATTGCTATAACCCATAATGGCGTATTCAATGCCCGAATTTAAATCTACGTGCCCCCACACATCAGAGCCCGAAACACCGGTCGCCATTGGCGTATGCGATACTAGATCAACCTTATTACAGGCAAAATTACCTGCTTTGCCATTGGTACAGCTTAAATTTTGTTGCGCTTGGCTCAGCATCTCAAAATTAGCCAAGCGTTTGCTTAAATCGGCCGAAATATCAGCGCCCTTGGTATCTGCAATCACTTTAAAGCCAGCGTCACTTAAGGTTTCACGCAGTACTTCGGGTACGCCCGAGAGCACTGTTTGGTTAACATCAGGGCTTTGCACTTGGAAATGGTCAAATTTATTAAAGCCGCCTTTCACGGGGACCAGCTGGCTTTGTAAATAAAACAAATCTGATTCGTTACTCATGGCATAGTGGCCGCTGGCAACCAGCACTTTGTCGCCTTTATTGGCTTGTTGCACCGCATAATGAATGCTTTGGCAAGGGCGCACTGGGTTGTCGCATTTACCTGCATCTTTACCGCTTTGGGCGACGTAGCGGGCTTTATCATGTTCGGCATGTGCCAAAACAAATTGGCTTGAGCACAGTAAACTGAGGCCAAGCGGGATTAAAAAAGAGTGCTGGTTCATTGCGCGATCCTGTGGTTATAATCTGTTTTTGTTACTATTTCATTAACAAAATAACGGTTTATGAGTTGAGGTACAAGTGTATTTTTATAAACGATTAATCGGCGTTTTTGTCTGTTTATTATTAGTGGCGTGTCAGCCAAGCACTCCTATCACGTTTAAATTTATTCCTGTTTATAACGGCGCGCCAATTGACTGTGAGCAAACATGGTCTCATCAAAATGAAGCTGGTTTTGAAATCAGTACATTACAGTTTTTTGTTGCGAACTTAACACTTAGCAATAATACACAGCACCAAGCACTTACTTTGCACACCAGCGTTAATAGTAATCCTAACATTGGTTTAGTGGGTGGGCAGTGCCAGCAAAGCGAATATTGGCAGCTTAGTGCGTTATCAGCGCCCGATTTTGAAGAGGGAACATTAAGCTTTGATTTAGGAGTCCCGTTTGAGCTTAATCATAATAATCCTCTCAATGCTCCCGCGCCTTTAGATCAAGCCGATATGTTTTGGAGTTGGCAAATGGGCCATAAATTTTTACGGTTAGATATAGCGAATCAATCTGCTGCCCGTTCGTTTTCCTATCATTTAGGCTCGACCGGTTGTGATGCAGTATCAAGCTTACGCGCGCCAAAAACGCCCTGCCAGCATCCAAATTTAGTTACCATTACACTCAAAGACTTTAACGTAAATCAGCCAATTTACCTTGATTTAGCGGTATTGCTCAAAGGCGTGGCGCTTAATCAAGATAGCCGTTGTATGAGCGAGCAAAACAACCCCGTTTGCTTAAGTTTATTTGGCCAATTACAGCGCAATGAGGTCTTTTATCAGTGAATCGACACCTCTTTTTAAGCTTGGTTTTTCTAAGTATGCTTGGCTGCGAACAAAAAGTACCTGCACCAGACTATCAATGGGCTATCCCAGAGGGATTTCCAAAACCCCAAGTGCCAATTGATAACCCAATGAGCGACGAAAAAGTCGCCTTGGGGCGGTTTTTGTTTTACGACACCAATTTGTCGGCAAATCAAACACAAAGTTGTGCCTCGTGCCATCAGCAAACTTATGCATTTGCAGAGCCTTTAAAGGTATCTGTAGGTTCAACTGGAGAACCTCATCGTCGTAATGCGCAAGCCTTGGTCAATATTGCTTACAATAAAACCCTTACTTGGGCACATCCGAGTTTAGATTCAATCGAGCGACAAATGTTGCTGCCACTGTTTGGCGAAGCGCCTGTTGAAATGGGTATTACAGGCCATGAACAAAAAGTATTAGCACGTTTTAGCACAGCCCATTATCAAGGGTTATTTGTGGCCGCATTTGGCTCAACCGAAGTGACGTTTAATAAGATTAATCAAGCGATTGCCAGTTTTGTGCGCAGTTTAGTATCTTTTAGCAGCCCGTTTGATCACTACGCTTATGGCCTTGATGATAATGCCCTTAACGAAAGCCAACTGCGAGGCATGAACTTGTTTTTTTCAGAGCGCTTAGAGTGCCATCATTGTCATGGCGGCTTTAACTTTACTCAGTCGACCAGCCATGAAAAGCAGCTGCTTGACCGTCGCCCTTTTCATAATACCGGGTTGTATAATCAGGAAAACTCGTATCCAAATAAAGACATCGGCTTGGCGGAAATCACTTTAGAGCCGCGCGATAACGGTGCTTTTCGCGCGCCAACGCTGCGCAATATCGCCAAAAGTGCGCCTTATATGCACGATGGCAGTGTCGGCACATTAGCTGATGTGATTGATATTTACGCCGCAGGGGGGCGCAATGTGACTCAAGGTGACTATAGCGGCGATGGCCGCCAAAACAGCCACAAAAGCCCTTTTGTGAAAGGGTTTGAATTAAGCGAAAGCGAAAAAACCGATTTACTGGCTTTTTTAAACTCGCTTACCGATAACGCGTTTTTAACCAATGCCGCGTTTGGTAATCCGTTTGTATCTTCCCAAAACCAGCAAGCATTAAAATAGTGATTGTGATTATAAAGCGCTTGTTTTACAAAGCGCCTGGTGGTGTCCAGAGCATTTCATATTCATGTTCGGTTTCACCCACTTGTTTAAATCCTAAACGCAAATATAAGTGCTGCGCAGGATTTGATTTAAATACCGTTAAATAGACATCAGCGTGATCGTGCGCAGCTTGCTCAAGCAATTGGCTAACAAGGGTGTAGCCGATTTTACGGTTTTGAAAATCAGGGTGTACTTGAATTTGCACTAAAAACCATTGGTTTTTATCGGCTAAAAAGCAGGTTTTGAATAACCCCGCGGCTTGGTTATCGACCATGATGATTTGTGCGCAATCAAAACGGTAATTTACTCGCTCAAGGTAGTCTTCTTTACTGGTTGGAAGGCCCATCGCAGCAATATGCGGCCCCATAGTTTGAGCGCGAAGCTCAAGTAAAAAGGCAGAATCAGCGGGGGTGGCTGGTCTAAGTGCGATGTTCATGCTTACCTCTGTTTGGATGAATGACGGTATTTTTTATTATGTGGTGGCGATATTGATTAATAAACCAAGACGTTGTCATTGACATTATTCAGACACTTTCATGACTAAACGGCTCTTAAAGTCGCTTATAAATTATTAGTTTACGTTTCATTGTACATTGATTGAACGGCTGATTTAAAGACGTCAGTTTATCGTGTTGATTTTAATAGGTTGTGACTGTCTGTTGAAAATAGCTCAGGGGGGCTTTAACGTGGCTGCCACAGGTGCTGTAGCAGCCAACAAAAGATTAGAAAGAATAGTTCAGGGTGATATCAACTGAGCGAGGTTCGCCCGGCTGCACCCATATTTGTGTGTATGAGTTGGGGAAGTATGTGCGGTCAAATAAATTATGCACTTGTAATTTCACTTCAAATTGCTGCGTGACATCATATCGTGCAAACATATTGGCCACGGTGTACGCTGGCAAGTAAAAATCAGAGCCTCGTTGACCTAAACGTTCATCGACATAATTAGCGCCAATGCCGAGCGTGAGTGCGCGCTCAAACACGGGCAATTGCTTGCTAATGTGTAAGCTGGCGCTGTTTTGTGGAATGTTAAGCAGCGCATCACCTTGCTTTAATGCCACCCCAAGGCCGGTATCTTTTGCATCTTTATCTACTTGCGCATCTATATATGCATAAGAAAACCACACATCAATATCACCTGGTAACTGCCCAGTGACATCAAACTCAACCCCTTTGCTGCTCGCTTGGCCAATCGCAGTGTGGTAACCCGGATTGGCGGCATCTGCGACGATTATATTTTTTTGCGTACTATCAAAATAAGCCAGCGTAACGCCTAAATTGTTGTCGATCAGATTAAATTTAGTGCCGATTTCGCCCGAAGTCGTTTCATTGGGTTTGAAGCCTTGACCACTGGCATCAGTACCAAAATTCAGGCGATACCCTTCGCCGTAACTTGAATACACAGACCAGCTGTCATTTAATTGATAAACCACACCCGCTTGCGGACTGAAATGGGATTCAGATTGCTCCGCTGAGACATTTCGAATGCGATCATCGAGGGTTTGTTTTAAACGGTCAATCCGCCCACCAACGCGAACATGTAAATTATCCGTTAAACGCATTTGATCTTGCAGGTATAGGCCGGTCGCGATTTGTTCTTGCACTCTGACAATGGCAGGAACAGGTGTCGGCAATGCATGTTGGCCATAAAGAGGTTGGTATATATCAATCGCATGCAGCCTTTCATTACTAGGGTTAGTTGAAAGTGCAGGCGCGCGATAGACACGGTAATCGCGATCATAATCGAATAAATCGTAGTCAATGCCGACGATTAACTCATGCGTAATGGCACCAGTATCAAATTTCCCTGATACTTCTGAACGAATAACAAACTGATCGGTGTCGTAATCACGTTGACGTCTTTGACGAGTGAGCGTGCGGCCATTGTAATAGAGCTTTTGTCGCGAAGGTGAGACTTCTGCATCACTCGATGTACCGGTTAATTGTGTTGAACGATAACTCAAACCTGAATTAACGAACCAATCGTGCGCAAGCTCATATTGCCATTGTAGCTGATGACCGAGCACTTCGGTTGTTGTCGGGCCATCGCCAGGCTCACCTAAAAAGCGCTCAATGGGCATCATATCAAAATCGCCGGCAAGGGCGAGAATGCCTCGGTCGAATGGAATTTCTTGACGGGCAGCTTCTAATTCATATTGCCAGACAGAGCGCGCGCTTTGCTCAAATAATACCGAGGCCATGACGCCTTTTTTGTTGATGTCGATGGTATCGCGAAAGCTATCGCCGGTTTCGTAAAAACCAATCACTCGCGCGGCGGTTTGCTCTGTTAAGCCGCCACTCAAATCTGCCTCTATGCGACGTTTATCTCGGCTGCCCAATTCGAGCGCTATGTTACCTTGTTGCTCAAAAGTCGGTTGTTTGGTGATTAAGTTAATCGTGCCACCTGGCTCACCTCGGCCATACAGTGCCGCTTTGGGGCCTTTTAAAACTTCAACTCGTTCAATGCCCGACAAATCCCTAGGTCCTGAAAAACCGCGCCCTGCATTAAAACCATTGACTAAATAGCCGCTTGGGACATTTTCATCACCAAAAAATCCCCGTATCGCAAAACTATCCCATAATCCGCCTAAACTATTTTGCCGAGAAACGGAGGCTGATAAATCGAGCGCCTGAGTTAATCCTGTTACACCAGTGTTTTTAATGAGCTGTTGATTTATTTCAGAGACAGCTTCAGGCGTTTTTAATACATCAAAATTACCACGGTAAGTTTGGCGCTTAGCGGTCACTTCAATTGTTTCGATTGTTTGGTCAGTGTTCGCCAAAAGGCCAGTAGAGCATAAACTCAACGCAACCCCGAGGTGAATAGAACAAAGTTGAAATGAGCGAAGGCTGATGTGCATTGTAATTCCTTTAACAATATGAGAGTGGATACTTTAGATTTGTTATATCATAACATTTAGTGTGATTGTGTTGTAAAGCACTTATTTATTGGTTAGTTATTGAAATAATTAAAAATACTGTGCTGATTGCTCATTTCAACGGTACCATAAAACTTGCTTGGCCAATGAATGCGCCGGATTCAACGATTATTTTTGCATCTTTGTAATACACTAAATCATCAGATAATTTTTTTTTACAATGCTTTGGAAAGTAGCCTTCAAAACTCACTTGCTCGGTTTTATTGATGGTACGTTTAAACTTAAGATCAATATCTCTTAAGTAGACTTCGCCGGCTTTAGTGGCTAATTGATTATCCCAACAGCCGTAAATGATGCCCAGCTGTGAAATCCAAATCATCACTTCTTGCTTCTACCAATTTGTAAATAATCAGACATCATCAACGGTTGTTGTTGCTCAGCCAACACTTGGTTGGCAAATGTTTCATCTTGCTGGTTCGATAATAACGCCATAAAACGCGTGTACAGCGCCATGTTTGGAGCGGTAAAAGAATCATGGCTGATGTTTTTAATTGACTGAAATACATCACAAATTTGTGAGGCATATTGAGTGGCAGAGAATACAGGAATCATAAATACCTAATTTAGGAAAAATTGTTACACTTTATATTTTAAAAATGTTATAACATAACAAAATTCAGTGGTGCAAGTGTTTCGTTTTTAATTTGGGTACTTTGTAATATTAACAGGAAGTGATGTGTATGCTCGACAGGTTTAATGGCATCAAAGGACGGTGGTTTTTAACCCTCGCAATAGTCGGTTTAATTGTATTGGCGGGTTATTTTATCGCCCCTTCAGCCAACCCAAAACAGGGGGGGAGTGGTGAATTAATCAAGCCGTTACCTTTGATCAGCGTGACCTCTATCACGCCTCAATCTATGCATACGCAACTTGAATTATCGGGCATTGTTACGCCCATTGAAAATACTGATATCGCCTTTGAAGTGGCCGGTAAAGTGACCTATTTACACCCAAGCTTTGTCGAAGGGGGCATAGTTCAAAAAGGAGCGGTACTGATCACGCTTAACCCGTTTGATTTAGCAGCAAAAGTGACATTAGCAGAAGCAACTGTAGCCAAAGCCAGTGCGGAGTTTGAGGAAGAAAAAGCGAAGGCAAGCGTCGCTAAATCGACCCTTTTACTGGCGAATTCACCTGCTCATAATCCGCTTGCGCAGCGCGAGCCTCAGGTTAACAGCGCCAAAGCTGCGTTATTGGCCGCGCAAACTCAATTGCAAATTGCTCAAGCCAACCTGACTCGAAGCGAATATCGCGCCCCTTATGATGCACTGGTTCAGCAGCGCAAAGTGGGTCTAGGTCAAGTGATCACCCAAGGGCAAACTCTTGGGCGTTTAGCCAATGTCGCCAAAGCCGATGTGCATGTGGCGATTACCGATGACAAGTTACCTTTGTTGGCAGAGTTACCGATCAGTAATGTTCGTATTGATCACCATCAAGTTGAGCATACCGGGCGCTTAACGCGTAGTCTTGGGACACGTTCTACCGCAACGCGCAGTGCTACGTTTATTGTCGAAATTACCGATCCGTACGGATTAAGCAATGAAGGAAAACGCATTGAGTTTGGTGAATTTGTCCAGGTATCAGTGCCGACAAAAAGGTTTAAAAATGCAGCCCTTGTTGCACACCATATGGTGAATGATGGCCGCATTTGGACTTTATCGCAGGATCAGACTCTCCAATCGATCCCCGTTGAGATTGTGGGCAGTCAACAGCAGGATGTCATCATTGCGCTGCCCAGTCACCAGCCGATGTTGATAGTCGATAAACGCCCTGAAATTGTCAGAGAAAACATGGCGGTTAATGTCGTACAGTCGACGCTCGCAACAGCGCCTGTGAAGGGGCAATCATTATGAACGCACTGCCCGAAAAAGCACAGCCCGAGAAAACACCCCCCTATAAAAACAGTGTGATTGCATTTTTTTGTCACCGTCCTTTAGTTGCCAACTTATTGATGATTTTTATTATTGTGATGGGATTGCTGAGCTTTAGCAGCATTCAAAGGCAAATGTTCCCCATTGCTAAAGCCCCAGAGATCCACATTCAAATTCAATACTTTGGTGCATCAGCTAAAGAGCTTGAAGAGCAAGTACTCAAAAAAATTGAGCAGGCACTCAATAGCCAAGCAGGTATAAAGCGTATTGAAAGTGAGGCCAGACAGCACAGCGCCAGCATGATCATTGCGTTATATGCCAATCAATCAAGCGAGCAACGGCTTAACGAAATCAAACATAAACTCGATGCTATCGCTGATTTACCCAGAGCTATGGAGCCGATTGTGTTATTCAATAAACCACAATTACAAAATGCGGTGAGCTTAGTGCTCACAGGCCCTCAGGATAAGCTTGCTTTAAAACAATTTGGCGAACAGATCAAACGAGAGTTGTTGGCACGGGATGTGATAAGTCATGTCCAGGCGACCAACTTACCCGATGTTGAGTTTTCTATCGAAGTATCACGTCATGCGTTACAGCGCTACGGTTTGGCACTCGAGGATATTGCCGCCCTGATCCGTGCGCAATCGCAAAATATTAGTGCCGGTCAAATCGCCACCGAAAATGGCAAAATTAATCTGCAAGTTCCAGCACAAAAAGACACCCTGATCAGCTTAAATTCATTGCCTTTATTGACCACAGAGCAAGGTGAATTATTGACACTAGGCAGTGTTGCCACGGTTAAACAATCACTCACTGAGCAGTTACATCTTGCGCAGCTCAATGGCCACAATGCATTTTATATGCGTATTTTAGCCGATGAATCACAATCGATTACTGCCGTAGCTCAAAGTGTTCAAGCCTATTTAGCCTATAAAACGCCTCTGTTGCCTGCTGGGTATTCGCTCTATCAATTAGTCGACACGACTTATTATTTAGAGGGGCGATTGAATATGATGCTCAGCAATTTAGCCCAAGGTGCCTTGTTGGTATTTATTGTGTTGAGTGTGTTTTTACGTGTGCGTTTAGCATTGTGGGTGATGCTCGGTTTACCGGTGAGCTTTTTAGGTGCAATTTGGTTGATGCCATTTATTGGTATCACGCTTAATGTGGTCTCACTGTTTGCCTTTATTATGGTGTTAGGCATTGTGGTTGATGATGCCATAGTGATCAGCGAAAGTGCTGCACAAGAAGCTGCTGATAAGGGGCACAATGTTGAAAATATCATTGTTGGTGCCAGTAAAGTAGCAGCTCCAGCCACTTTTGGCGTGCTGACCACGATGGCTGTGTTTTTGCCCTTTATGTTCAGTACTGGCCCAAATTCTGGACAGTTTATTGCCATTGCAGGGGTTGCACTGCTGTGTTTGTTGTTTAGTTTAATTGAATCAAAAATGATTTTGCCCGCCCACCTTGCGCATAGCCCAATTAAGCCACTGCCTACAACTCACTGGCGCACACGGTTTGATGGTGGGTTATCGCGTTGGTTAACAGGGCGTTTTTTGCCTACTTTAAAGCAGGTGATTCATTTTAGGTATCCGGTTTTAATGTTGTTTATAGGTGTGTTAGTCGCAGCTGTGTTAATTTTAAAAGCTGGCGTGATTGGTTTTACTGCCGTGCCCAAAGTGCCCCATGATTTCCCATCCATTCATGTGCAAATGGATAACAATGCGTCCCATCAACACACATTGCAGGCAGTGAAACAGATTGAACAAATGGTGCTGCAAGTTGAGCAACAAACGCAGCAAAGCACCGGTAAAAAGCTGGTAAAAGATACCTATATTTGGCTCGATAATGACACCGAAGGCGAAGTGCTTGCGCCATTGGTTGATGAAGATAAACGCCCATTTGATGCATTTGAATTAGCCCGCCGCTGGCAGGCGGCCATGCCGACGCTTCTGGGGGTCAAAGCCATTACCATCGAATCTGATGTGATTGATATTAATCAAAAGCCAGAGCTTAGTTATCAGCTATACAGCGACAACTTAAGCAGCTTAACGGCCGCGACGCACGATTTGAGTGCGGCGTTGGCCGAGCATCAAGCCATCGCGCAATTAACCTCAAATCTCAATACTAATCAGCAAGAATGGCAAATTGAGCTGACACCCAAAGGCATTCATTTAGGGTTGACCTCCAGTGAGGTCGCCAAGCAGGTTTTTGCTTATTTTTATGGCATAGAAGTGCAACGAGTGGTGACGCAGCAGCAAACGGTGCGTTTTATGGTGCGTGCGCCTTTGAATGAACGCCAATCTTTCTCATCATTAGCAGCTCTGCCTATTCGTATTAATCACCAGTCACAGGTGCTTTTTTCAGACGTAGCAACACTCACCACCACACGCAGCAGTCACGAAATTCATACCGAACAAGGCAAACGCACCTTTACGGTATCGGCGTTTATTGTGCCCAGCCAAAAAGCTCAAGTCATGGCGATCCGTTCAGCGCTCGCAGCGCAGATCTTACCGACAATAAAAGCACGCTACCCTGATGTGGCATTTGATTTAGGGGCGCATTTAAAAGAGCAACAACAAGAGCAAAGCCAAGTCACTGCCTTTGCAATAATCGCGCTATTGGCGGTGTATAGTTTATTAGCTATTCCACTTAAGCGTTATTGCCAACCGTTATTGGTCATTATTGTTATCCCGTTTGCGACAGCAGGAGCTGTGTATGGCCATCTATTGTTGGGTATTCCATTAAGTATGATGTCAGTTTTTGGCATGATTGCCGCTGCAGGCGTGGTCATAAACGATGCGCTGGTGTTACTCACTCGCGTCAATCAGCTGCGCGATGTGATGCCACTTAACGAGGCAATTTTCCAAGGGACGATAGCGCGTTTTAAGGCCATTTTAATCACTTCACTGACCACTTTTATTGGTTTGTTACCCTTGATGTTTGAAAGCAGTTTACAAGCGCAGTTTGTGATCCCAATGGCGGTTTCACTCAGTTTTGCCGTTTTGTTTGCAACGTTTACGTCACTGATTTTACTGCCTTGCCTGATTTATATCGCCTATGAGTGCCAAGCAACATTAGGCGCATTGCTCAACATTTTGACTTTTAGGCGCCTAGAGGTTGCTTCGCAAGAAATAGCCAAGCCTAAGTAAGAGGCGCATCACTGATAATAACCGGGTCCGTGGTGGGTTGTGTTTCTTTCTAGTACTGCAAGCGAGGTCCCGCTAATGCGCGTTTTAAGATAAGTCACTGCCGCTATGGTTTGGATCAACCATTATTTTCGTGGCAATTACAGCATGTTATGTCGATGATTTATGAGCTGGCGACAGGGGGGAAGTGATATAAGTTTCAATAAAAAACATAACAAATGTTATGTTATCACATTTCGTTATGATATGTTATATCAACGCTATGTCTGAAAAATAACATGAAGGTGTATTTTATGATTGAAATGAATAACGTGAGTAAATCCTTTGGTGCTCATAAAGCCCTTGATTCACTCAGTTTAACGGTGCCAAGCGGTCAGGTAACGTGCTTACTTGGCGCCAATGGGGCAGGTAAAAGCACCACCTTAAATTTGCTGCTCAATTTTATCGAGCCCGATAGCGGCGAAATTATTATTGATGGCATGAATGTGCAAAAAGAGCCTGAACGCAGTAAACAGGCATTGTTTTATTTACCAGAGCAAGTCAACTTATATGAAGAGTTTAATGCACTAGAAAACTTGACGTATCTCGCCAAACTCAGTGGCGATGTCGTTACAGAGCAAGCTATTCGCGACGCCCTGACTGAAACGGGTTTACAGCAAAGCGCATGGCTTGAACCATTAAGCAGTTATTCAAAAGGCATGCGCCAAAAGGTCGGCATTGCCTTTGCCATTGTGCGCGGTGCAAAAGTGCTATTGCTTGATGAACCTACTTCAGGACTTGACCCAAGTGCCACACTCGAATTCATCCGCATTATCGAAACATTAGCATCACGAGGCGCGGCTATTTTAATGGTCACTCATGATCTGTATTGCGCCCATTGTTTATCTGATCAGATTGGCATTATGAAACAAGGTCAACTTAAAGCGCTGCTAGTGAATCAAAATTTAAGCCTTGAAAGCCTCGAAACCCATTATCACCAACACATTAATGATCACTCAACTGTCACTACAGAGTCGTTATCAGCCACCCCTCATTTAGCCTAATTTTGGAAAGTATTAGTAGTATGTTTATGTTTTCTCGCAAACCTCTTCGTTTAGCCATTTTAAGTGCTTGTTCAATCAGTTCTATTGCTTTTGCAGATGAGCAACAAAGCCAAGATTCGACCTTATTTATTGGTGATGTGATTGAAGTCACAGCCGCTAAAAATAGTGCAATTGACGCCCAGTTGGTCGGCTCGGTTGATATTTTAGGCCGTGATCAAATTAAAAATGAGCATGTGGATGTCACCATGGATTTACTCAAAAAAATCCCCGGAGTGTACTTTTCGCGCTTTAACCAAGGCATTATTTCGACCGATATAGCCATTCGTGGTTTTAATGCTGAAGGATCCATGCCCCACACCAAGTTACTCATTGATGGCGTGCCGAGTAATTTGCATGTCGGTTTGAGTGAAATGGATGCGTTGTTTCCGATGGAACTCGATTGGGTTGAAGTAGTCAAAGGCAACCATGATGCCCGTTATGGCCTGCATAATTTGGCTGGCAATATCAATATGCATAGCCGCCGTGATGAGGCAAAAGAAGTCGAAATGCTATTAGGTAGCTTTGATACGGTTGAGGCACAAGGCTATTTTGGCGATGTGGATGGTAATTTCTCACAGCACTATTTTGTCGGTGCACGCACCACCAATGGTTATCGCGAACATGGCGATTTAGACAAGCATACTTTTTCGGGTAAATGGTTTTATCAACCTAATACCGACACCGATATTGGCGTGATTGCGCGTTATTTTGATTATGAAGCTGATGCACCGGGCTATTTAACAGAGCAAGAAGCCAAACGAAACCCACGCCAGTCGGCCAGTTATGCCAACGATGACTCAGGTAATAAACAAACGCGTCATCTCAGTGTGCACCTTGATCACAGTGTCAGCCAAGCATTAGCGCTGAGCGTGAAAAGTTATTGGCAGCAATTTGACCGTCATCGTTTTGTCCGTTTCACTGCAGGATCGTCTTTGCAAGAGCGTCTTGAAGAAGATCAGCAATTTGGTGTCATCGCCACCTTAAGTTATGTGCTGAGCCCCGATTGGTTACTGACCGCAGGCCTTGACTATCAAGGGCAAGACAACAGCAACGAGCGCTTTGTTAGCGAAGGCCAAAACAGATTAAAACAAAGCCGTTATTGGGACTTTGATTACAATAATTACGGCGGGTTTACTCAAGCACAATATCGCGGTGAAAAACTTCTGATCAGTGGTGGCTTGCGCGTTGATGGCTTTGCTGGCGACTTTACCAATCAATTATCTGGGCAACAAAAACGGATTAACGATCCGGGGCTCACTGTTCAACCTAAATTCAATGTGTTGTACGAACTGCAAGAGACACTCAATGTGTTTGCTAACTACGGTGTCAGTTTTCAAGCCCCCACAGGCAGCGATGCGTATTTGGGCGACAACAACAGCGATTACGATTTTTCTAAAAATTATGGCTACGAAGCAGGGCTTAAATGGCAGCCTCTTGATTGGCTCGATACCCGTTTATCTATTTGGCAACAAGAGGCCAAAGATGAGCTGACTCAAAAAACCGATGGCTCTGGCGATTTTGAAAACCTAGGCAGTACAAAACGTGATGGCTGGGATGTCGGCTTTAGCGCCTATGTTAATCAACAATGGTCTGGGTTTGGTGCGTATACACGTCAAGAAGCCAAATTGGTTGAGCCAGGTGAGTCGCAATTGGCCAGTAAAGGCAATTGGTTGCGTGGCGTGCCTGAGTATACCGCGACTTTAGGTGTGATTTATCAGCCGATAGAGTTGCTAAAAGTCTCAGTATTTGGTCATTTTCAAGGCGATTATTATGTCAGTAATGTGCTGCAGACTAAGCGTTACGGTGATTACAGCATTATTGACTTAGCGTTCGATTATGACTTGGGCTGGGGCAATGCTGGCCTTCGCATTAACAATGTGTTCGATAGTTACCACGAATATGTTTACTTAGTTGGTAGCGAAACCATTCACTCACCGAGCAGTGGCCGTGCGGTCAACTTGAGTCTGTCTTATCGTTTTTAAAAGGGATTATTTATGATTAATTCAGTGAGCTTTAATGTCTGCCAGCATGAGCTGCGATTAAAGCTAAAAAATAATAGCCTCTGGCTGTTGTTTGCGCTCATGCAGCTGTTGCTGGCAGTGGCCCTTTGGACCAGCTGGCAGCAATATCAACACAGTCAGCAGTTGCAGCATACTTCACAAGCCATGGTCGAAGAGCAATGGAATGCCCAGCCTGATCGTCACCCGCATCGGGTGGCGCATTTTGGTCATTTTGCATTTCGACCGCCCAGCGCGTTGAGCTACTTTGATGTCGGCGTCAACAGTTGGGTTGGCCACAGTGTGTTTTTAGAAGCGCACAAACAAAATAGCGCTAACTTTGCCAGCGACAGTCACGGCAGTACGTTGCTGCGGTTTTCTGAATTGAGCGTGGCAAATTTATTACTGTTAGTTTGGCCTTTGTTGTTGATTGTGATGGCGTTTTCTTCCATTAGTGGCGAGCGGCAAACCGGCACGCTCAAGCAGTTAATATCGATAGGTGTGCAGTTCAAAGATATTCTGATTGGCAAAGGCTTAGCGTATTGGCTGTTATCGATGGGGTTTTTAGTGCCGGTGTTTGTTGCCACGATATTGATGGCACTCATGGGCGAGACCACCTTTAACAGCGATGTGCTGATACGGATTGGTTTATTGTTTATGAGTTATACCTTGTACTGTTTATTTTGGGTGGTATTGATTTTAGTGTGCTCGTGTTTAACCAGTGCACCAAAACAAAGCTTAAATGTGCTGATCACCATTTGGTTTGTCTTGACGATTTTAACCCCGCGGGCGGTGGCCGATATTGCAGAGCATCTTTATCCTCATAAAAATGCCAATGACTTAGCGCTTGCGGTCAAGTTAGATGTGCGCAAAGTGGGCAATAGCCACAACCCAGATGATCCACATTTTAATACCTTCAAAGAAACGGTTTTAGCGCAATATGGCGTTAGTGATGTGGCAGACTTACCCGTTAATTATCGGGGATTAGTGATGCAAGAAGGAGAGCGGATCACTGCTGAGATTTATCAGCGCCATGCGGATCAACAACTCGCACAATTTGCCGCACAGCAGGCGTTTGTGTCGCGGTTTTATTGGTTGAATCCGTATTTAGCCATTCGCGATTTTTCAATGGCAGTGAGCGCCAGCGACCAACGGCACTTTTTTGATTTTGAGCGCCAAGCTGAGCATCACAGGTATGAGCGCACGCAAAAGTTAAACAAGTTGCATACCGAAGAAGTGCATTTTCATAATGATCGCGATCAGCGTGTCTCGGCCAGTTTTTGGCAGCAGTTTTCTGCATTTGAATACACGAATCCTACTTTAGCTTGGTCGTTAAACGGTTTATGGCTGTCTATCTTTGCACCTTTGTTGTCGCTGCTGATCCTCATTTTTGTGCTGGCACGTGGTTCATTACAACGTAAGGCGGTGGTGTATGCTTAAGTTTGAATTAAAACGATTATTTCAGGGCACAGCAACTAAAGTCAGTTTGCTGGTTTTTATTATCAGTGGTTTATTGGCTATTTATTTAGGGGCCAACAGTTATAAATCGTTGCGCATTGATCAGGTTAAATCGAGCATCGTGTTTGAAAAAGAGCGCGAATACATCAAAAGCAAAGAGTCCATTCCTGAAATGGGATCGCTGGCTTATTATGCCTACGCGCCAACGGCTTGGCAGTTGTCGCCATGGGCGGCGCTATTTAATGGTCAAAGCCAAAATAATTTAGTGGCGATGAAAATTAATGCGCTGGCACTGCAAGGGCAAATTCACAATAAAGAGGCCATCAATCCAGCCAAACATCGTGCAGGAGGCTTCGATTTAGGGTTTGTACTGGCTTATATGTTACCTGTGTTAATTGGTGTGCTCAGTGTGAATTTACTCAGTGAGGAGCGCCAATCTGGGCGTTGGCGTATGCTCAGCGCCTTTGCCAATCATACGGCTAAAAAACTGATTTTCCGTGCGATTTTATGGCGTTACATTTTAATTGTTTTGATGATCACAGTGTTGTTTTTAGTCAGTGCCGCGCTATTAAGTTTACCCTTAGATGGCCTGTTTTTAACTTTATATGCCCTCAGTTGTGTCTATGCGTTGCTGTGGTTTTTAATTGCCACAGTGATCATGAGTTTTAACCAGTCGTCACTGTTTAATAGTTTGGCGTTTATTGGGACTTGGCTGTTGTTTGCTGTGCTGATCCCTGGGTTTATTCATCTGGCACTCAATAGTCAGTTTGATAATGCTGCGCCACTCAAAGCGGCCACTTCACAGCGGCTAATTTTAAATGATGGTTGGGATCAAGATAAGCAAGCAGCATTGGCCGAATTTACTTCGCAGTATCCAGAGTATGCTGATAAAACCGAGTATGAAGGTCGCTTTCATTGGAAGTGGTATTACGCCATGCACCAACTGAGTGATTTATCGGTGCAAGAGCAGTGGCACGCTCATTTGATGCAGCAACAACAAAGCCAGCGTTGGTTAACTCAGTTCAGCTTGTTGTCACCTACGTTGTTTTTTCAAAACCAGTTAAACCAACAAGCGGGGACAGATAATCAAGCTTATTGGCACTATTTAACGCAGGTGAGCGCCTATCATCAACAGATCAGGGAGTTTATTTACCCTTATTTGTTTAACGACACGCCCGTCACTGCCGCCGATGTCGATAGCTTCCCTTTGTTTGCTTATGTCAGTGAAAACAGCAATCAACCAGCACAAAGCGGCTGGTTGCTACTGGTGATGATGTTTGCTCTTGGTGTTATCAGTCAGATACGCTTTAAACAGCAGCGCTTTGTTTAAAACGCTAGCACAGTGAAATTGTGAAGCCAGTTAGATTAGTAACTGGCTTTTTTATTGCCTAACGTGTGCTGCGCTTTGAGATGAAGTCAGTAGGGCAGCCCCGCAGACACCTGATCAAAAAGTGTCTTTTAATAATCCTAACATGTCATCAACCGATAATTTGGTAGCCATTTCATTACCGGCTAGCAAGGTATCTGCTAAGTCGCGTTTATGCTGATGCATTGCGACAATTTGCTCTTCGATGGTGCCTTTGGCAATCAGCCGATAGACAGTTACTGGGCGTTGTTGGCCCATGCGATGGGCGCGATCGGATGCTTGTTCTTCCACCGCAGGATTCCACCACGGATCCATGTGAATAACATAGTCAGCTGCGGTGAGATTAAGCCCCGACCCACCGGCTTTTAAACTAATTAAAAATACATCACCTTCGCCGCGTTGAAAGGCATTTACGCGCTGTTGGCGCTCTTTGGTTGGGGTGCTGCCATCAAGATACTGATAAGCAATACCTTGCGAATCTAAATGCTGTTTTATTAAGGCTAAATGCCCAACAAATTGGCTAAAAATCAGGGCCTTGTGGTTATTTTGTTGCAGCTCAATAAGCAAGGTATTTAAAGCGGCTAATTTTGAGCTAGTCAATGTGCTATTGGGCATAATGAGCGCAGGGTGGCAACATGCTTGGCGTAGTTTTGTTAGTTCCGCCAGCATGCGAATACGCTGCTCTGCGGCATTGCTGTGGCTGCTAGCATCGGTTAATTTGGCAATGGCCGTTTGTCTGAGCGCCTCATAAAAAGCGTGTTCATCTTCACTCAACGTTATAGTGAGATTAATGTCGGTGCGCGGTGGCAGCTCGGTTAATACTTGGTGTTTCATGCGTCTGAGCATAAAGGGTTTGATCAGGGTTTTTAGGCCTTGGCGGGCTTTATGCGCGGCGGTTGGATCTTGTTTGGCGTTATCAATCGGTACAGAAAACCGCTGGTTAAAGCGTTTTAAATTACCCAGTAATCCAGGATTTATAAAGCGAAATAAGCTCCACAGTTCCGTGAGGTTATTTTCAATTGGCGTTCCGGTGGTAATGATTTTAAACGGGGCTTTGAGTGCGCACGCGGCTTGGGTGCGTTTTGCCAGTGGGTTTTTTAATGCTTGGGCTTCATCGGCAACAATCGTATGCCAAGTAAACTCTTGTAATAATTCACTTTCTCTTTGTAATAAACCATAGCTGATGATCATGCAGTCAAAGGGCCCTAATCCGCTTAAGAGCGCTTGGCGCGCCTCGCCTGCGGCGGTGTCTGAAAATATATGTAAATTAAGCGTGGGGGCAAATTTTCTCGCTTCTTGTTGCCAGTTAAAGCACACAGATGTCGGCGCTATGACTAAACTTGGGCCGTCTTTTGCGCGAGCCAATAATAAGGCGAGTGCTTGTAATGTTTTACCTAAGCCCATGTCGTCGGCTAAACAAGCGCCCGCCCCCCAATGAGCAAGGCGGCTTGCCCAATCAAACCCTGCAAGCTGATATTCGCGCAAGCTCGCCTGTAAAGTGCTTGGAATAGTGGGAGTAATTGCGTTGGCTTGGTGCATTTTTTTGGTTTGTTCATCCCATGCATCAAGGGTTTTCATGCGCATAGGGGTAATGGCATCTTGCACTTGCAAGCTTGCAAGGGGGTGAAATTGCCCTTCGTCAGTGGCTTGATTTAAGCTCACCAAGCGTTGTTTTAATTCATCAGATAGCGCAAGAATTTGTTGATTATCTAAAGCAATAAATCGGCCTTGTTGATTATCGACAAGCGCCAACAGCGCTTTTAACTCAATGACTTTTTCATCATTGACTTGTAATGATCCGTTTAAGTTAAACCACTGATTCTTTTTGGTCATTGCCAATTGCATGTGTTGGCTTTGCAGCGGTTTAGTTAAATGAAATTTTTTACCTTTTGGCCAGCGCAGTTTAATGGCAAGCGGGCTGTTAGGATCACTGCAAGCGAGCTCTAGCTGCTCAAGTGCTTCAAGAGCACTTTGTAAGTCTGGTAGGGCTAACTGATTATCATGCATGTTTAAAAAAGCAGGGCAGAGGGTATCGAGCACATCTAACTGCTGTTGCTCTTGCAGTAAATCTCGGGTGGTGGCAATACGAGCCTGATTAATTTCGGTGGTGATTTTTGCACTGCCGATGCTGGGTTTAAATGCGGGGCCTTGCTCACCAAAAGGCATGGTGTAGCAATTAAACTCAAGGCCATCCTGAAAAGGCTGCACATTTATGTATAAATGCGGATCAGCTAAAACGGTGGCTAAACCGGTATCGAGTTCGGCCAAGTCTGAATGAATATTAAGTAGCGGTGCAATGGCATTAACACTGGCCAGCACTTTGTCTTTGGCGGCAATAGGAATAGCCAACCCTTCTTCGCCAATAATTTTGGCAATTTTTAAATGCTGGGCTTCAAAAAGGGTAAATTCATAGTGGCCAGCGGCACTTTCGTAAATTGAAAAAGGCTGTGCGCTTTGGCTGTCATCGATACTCGGTACGTTGGCAATGCTTAAAATGTAATGGCTGCCTTGCTGGGTGACTAATAATTCAGGCTCTTTTTGGCTTAACGAAATGGGCGCAGCCAAGGCATTTTCTAGATATAAATTGGGCGCATTTTTGGCAGCCAACAAGGCTTTTGCGCCACTTAGGTAATACTCTTTTTGATTCGAATACCACCCTTGTGCCACCGAAATAGCATGGCATAAGGCGCGGTCTTGTTCTGTTAAATAACTAATTTGCTGTGGGTTTTCGCGCAATCGCTTTAAAGAAACGACCCGCCCTTTACTCCAGCCACTGGCGCTTTGTTTTTGTTCACGTGCACTAAACGACAGCTCATAAGGGCTGAGTGTCATTTCCCAAATGAGGCGTGTTGGTTTTTCTTCAGGTTTATCAATGGCTTCTGGGTTCAGTGCCAGTAACTGCTCAAGCGCAATGTCCCAGCTGTGCTTGGGCTCAATGATGGTTGCGATATTAAGTAGGAGTGGCTCGTTTATTTCAACGCCCTTATCTGCGGTCTGGTTGGCCAGTAATTGTTGAGCAAGGCGCGCGAATAAAAATAGCTCGGCTTGCTCAAAAAAATCAATCGCTTGCATTAGCAATGTTTGGCTTGGTGCACTTATTTGATGGTTAATCCAATGCTGTGATAAAGCATCAAGCCAATTGATCATATGAAAGTAAAAAGGATGTTGCTCGTTTAAAAAGTCTAAGGTGTGAGCATGAGAAAAATACTGACAAGCGTGGCTTAGGCTGCGCAAAGTGCCTAAGAGAAATTGAGCCACATAAAGGCTGTTATCGACTATTTTTTTCTCTTGTAACTCCCCTTCAATGTGCGCCCGTGCTTGCTCAAAAATGCTTGCATCGACCGTATTTCCTCTGATGAGCAACGTTAAAGTATGCAAGATACCAAGCGGGCCTGATAAATGTGGTTGCTTTCGTTTGCCGTATTTTTGCTTTGCAGCCAGTGCTTGGCTAAATAGTTGTTGCGCTTGTTCAAGCTGGTTGTTCATTAAAGTGAGGCTTGCTTGTAGTGCAAGGTAATAACAATTACTTTTTAATGGCGCGAGTAATGCCGCGCTTTGTGTTAATTGACCCACATAGAGGTATTGCTCTGCCAACAATAACGCTAAAAGTTCATATTCGGGCTGTAACTGCTGCACATTTTTTAATAAATCCAGCGCAAAGTGCACCGGTTCACCGTGTTGGCGAATGAAGTAAAACCAGCTCGCAAATGCTTGGTATTGTGTATCGGGGGGCAGGGTCACAAAGTGGTTTAAATCAAACTCGATAAAACAGCACTCAACTAATACCTGATTACGAACATGATTGACTGTTTGCGGGTTTTTATGAAACGCCAGCGTGTCTTCAAGGTGTTTAACATTACCCAGATAATAAAAGTCGCGAGCCAAACGCAGCTCGTCTTCTTCGGTGCGTTCCCATTCGTACATATTAAGCACCGGCACAACCTGTTCGGCGATGTCTAAAATAGTTAAAAAATGATTGTCTGCCAAGCTCTCGCGGGTCAGTCGCGCTGCCAAATAAGGTGAAATGTGCATGCCTTTATGACTTGAGCTGATAAAGCCTTGTGTGATCAATTGCTTTTTCATTTCAGGTTTTAAGCTAATAAACCCTTCAGGCCACTCAAACAAAAAATGTTGTTGATACAAACGCAAAAGCCGATTTATGTTGCCACTTGATACCGGCTTATAAATAACCGCAAGAATTTTGAGCAGCCACTGCTCGGGCAGGTTAAGGGCTAAATAAGCGTGATAAAGCGCCGCTGTTTTTTGCGACGTTTGGGCATTGATAATCATAAGAAATGCTGTGTTTTTGTTAGTAAAAGTGCAGTGCGGCTACTATAACGCGAGTCGTGATACAAAAACACACAGAATTACTTATTCGAATTTCATGAGTTTCACCCTTAGAGATACTTTGGTAACAACTCGGTGCGTTTTTATATCTTAAATCATAAATGTGATATCCGAGTGCCTGAATTAAAAAACAGCAAATGCACATTGTAGCGTTAAGGGGTCGGTGCAAGCCTGCTTGCGAAGACGAGCGAAGCTCGGCCGCTTTTTGTAGGTTGGGCTTTAGCCTGATGCTACTTTATTAAATTGTGATTTTTCACCGCCGAGTACTTTTTCACCACAGAGTACACCGATGCTTCGCTCACCGAGCAAAGCTAAGTGAGTAAAGCCAACTAATTAATAGCTTTTTCTTTCCTCTGTGTTTCTATTAACCTCGGTGGTTAACCTTCTTTTTCACCAAAGAAAGCTCAGTGGTTAAAAGACTTTCACCACAGAGGGCACCGAGCGCTGCGCACACCGAGCTTTTGATTGTTAATATCCGTGTTTGTTTTGAGATTTTATCGTAGGTGCAAGCCTGCTTGCGAAGGCGAGCGCAGCTCGGCAGGCTTTTGTGGTTGGGTATTAGCCTGAGGCGGCTTTAGCCCGACAGCTATTTAACAGCATTACTCGTTTTCACAGCAACAACTGCTTTTAAATTGAAAAACCGCTTATCAAATTAGCATTGTTGTCGCACTGGCGACGGCAGCCAAGGGGAGGCTATCGCCGGTCTCCCCTTGGAACCCCTCGGCGCCCCAGATTTTCAAAAAATAGGCAAACGACTCTTCAAAAATACATTTGATGTGAACCATAAACGCCATGAAGCGGCAATCCATGCCTTAGCATGGCTTGCTCAACTTCCTGTCGCGCATTATTCACCAAATCTATTTTTTCAGGTTTGATTTAAGGGGGAATTGTTTGCATCGGCGTGAGCTTTGATATTTGCGCAGGTGCAAGCCTGCTTGCGAAGGCGAGCGAAGCTCGGCAGATTTTTCTTTAAGATAAATTAAATTATTTAGCCAAAAAGCAAGGCGCGACCCCATTGATTCTTCTTTTAAGTCTAGGGTAGCACAATGCAAGACCTGACCCCGTGATCTTTATTCAAAAACCATGGGTTTTCTGTGCTCGAAGCCAGTGACTTAAGCCAAGCCAAAGAGCTAATACACAGCCAAACAATCGATTTAGTCTTACTCGATATGAACTATGAATTTGACACCACTTCAGGTGACGAAGGGCTGAATTTTTTAAAAGGGATGCAAGGCACCACTGCGCCGCCGATTATTGCGATGACCGCCTGGTCGAGTGTCAACCTAGCGGTTGAAGCCATGCAAGTTGGAGCGAAAGACTTTTTTGCCAAACCTTGGGATAACCACGCTGTGTTAATGATGGTGAAAAAACACTTAGCGCTCGCTGATATGGATAAGTCGGCTCGGGGAGCAGCGCCCACTGATGAGTTTACAGCGCCTTCAAGCGATGAATTGCTTTGGCATAGCCCAGCCATGCAGCAACTTAAGCGACAAATAGATCGCATCGCCAAAACCGATGCGACGGTGTTTTTACGCGGAGAAAATGGCACCGGAAAAACATGCATTGCCGAATATATTCATCAACAATCGCTTCGCAGTGGCGCTTTTGTTGCTGTTAATATGGCCGCTATTGCTGAAAACTTGTTTGAAAGTGAGTTATTTGGTCATAAAAAAGGCGCATTTACTGACGCCAAACAAGATCGGCAGGGCCGTTTTGCTGCCGCCTCTGCAGGCACATTGTTTTTGGATGAAATTGGCACATTAGGCCTCAGCCAACAAGCCAAGCTACTGCGAGTATTAGAATCCCAACAGTATGAGCGGGTCGGCGATAACAGCACCTTGATTGCCGATTGTCGGGTGATCAGCGCTTCAAATGCTGACTTTGAGCAATTAATGGCCGTGGGCGGGTTTCGAACAGACTTATATTTTCGCTTAAACACCATCGAACTCGTGATCCCGCCATTACGAGAACGAAAAGAAGATATTGCCGTATTAGCCGAGCACTTCTTAAGGCTCCACAGTAAAAAATATCAGCTCACGACTCCGACTTTAAGTGCGTGTGCGGTGCAAGCTTTGCACGATTACCCTTTTGTTGGCAATGTACGAGAGCTTAGTCATATGATGGCACGTGCCGTGTTGATGAGCGATCACGATGAAATTACCGAGGCTGATTTATCTCTTCGCACCGACCAAACAGCCACCGAAGAAGAGCCTGTCGGGCTGAGCTTAATGACATTGGAGCAGGCTGAACTCAAATTGCTCAAAATGGCCATGGCGCAAAGTCAAAATCAAGTCGAAGAAGCGGCGTTGTTGCTTGGGATCAGTAAAAGCGCGATTTATCGACGCCTCGATAAATTCAATATTAAAACCAAATAAGGTCATCACTGATGAGGTCATGGGCGCCTAAGTCTTTAGAGCAGTTACTGAATGGTTTAATGTTCACCACTTGTTTGCTGCTGGTGACGTTATTGGCCAGCATTTTTTACTTAGTTGATGCATCTGGCTTAGTGATTACGACCGTTTTAGTCGCCATCGTGATCCCGATAACAGTGGCGGCTTGGCTGTGTAAGACGGCTATTTTGAAGCCTTTTTATAATTTATCGGCGATGCTCGAAGCTATTCGCCATGAAGATTACAGTTTGCGCGCTAACTCACAATTTAGCCAAGGTGCAGTGAATACGTTATGTGATGAAGTTAAGTTTTTGGCCCGCGATTTACAAGCCAGAAAACATCTGTACGACCAACAAGCGGTGTTGGTTTTGGGTTTAATCGAGCAGCTGGCCACTCCGATTGCTTTATTTGATCAAGCTGGACGATTACAACATGGCAATGATGCGTTTTCATCGTGGTGTCAAAAGCCGTGGCGAAATTTAAAATCGAGTCACGCAACTCAACTGGGTTTACAGTGGCATGAGCAGTCCAATCAAGCCAACCAGTGGCGCTTTATGGATCCGCAATTGGCTGCTAAGTGGCAATTACGCCACAGCCAATTGAGCATGCAAGGTCAGCAATTCCAGCTGGTGGTACTGACAAACATTGAGCAAGTGGTGTACCAAACAGAGCAAGCCGCTTGGCATAAAATGACGAAAGTGCTGAGCCATGAAATCAATAATTCACTTGCGCCAATCAAGTCATTAGCGCAATCGCTTGAACAAATGCTCGTCGCGCAAGAGCCCGATGTGTTACATGCATTAAGTGTGATTGGCGAGCGCAGTGATGGTTTAATGAAGTTTGTAAATCGATATGCCAGCTTAGCCACCGATTACGATGTGCATTTAACAGCCGTGAACGTGGCTGATTGCTTAGAAAAAGTCATCACCTTATTTGACTATCCTATCGACAGTCAGCTAAACGCCGAGTTCGTCAGTGCTGACAAAGTATTGTTAGAACAAGTGTTAGTTAACCTGCTCAAAAATGCTATCGAAGCCAGTAAAGATAACGCCAAAATTTTCATTTCGGCTTTACGAAAAGGGCAATGGGTTGAAATAACCGTGCTCGACAGCGGCTGTGGTATCGCTAACCCAGACAATCTATTTGTGCCTTTTTATACCACTAAATCACAAGGCAAAGGCATAGGGTTAACATTATGCCGTAACATGATTGAACAACAAGGTGGCAAACTAAAAGTGAGTAATCGCGAAGAAACAAAAGGTGTGATTGCAAGCGTGGTACTGGCCGCGGCCAACCGATCTGAATGACTATTTTGATATCCGTGCTTCTGAATTAAAAAGACACAAAAATCGTGTTTTTTGGATAAACTTAAAACAAAACAAGCTGTTAAATTAATCGTGGGTATGTTTTTTGATCAGCCCCTACATTGGTTAACGGGCAAAATAACCCGCTTAGTAATGAACGAGGAGTCACCTGTGTTGTAGCAAGTATTTTGCGTCGCGACAAAGTCTGTATGCTAATGGGGATCGCGTTTTGATCTTATCACTAACAAATTAGCTGTATAAATATACAGTTTGGCTGTTGCGCTCCCATATTCAAGAAAATGAGCCAATAGCGCATTTTCTCTTGTCTGAGTATCTTTAGTACCGATAAAAAATTTATAGCTGGCAATGAGTTAAGTTATTTGTTAAAAATGAATTATGAGCGTGTCATCGGCAGAAAGATGCGCGAAGCGCGCACTATAAAATTGTTATGTGAATCTCACGGTAAGGAGTACCAATGAACAAATATATTTCAATTCTAGCGATTTCAATCACTTTAATTTCATCCATTGCGTTTGCAAAAGAAGATAAATTTGATTATGAGCAATTCGTTAATCAATATCATCAAGCAATGACTAATACTCAAAAGCCTGGAGCATCCAAAGAAGATTTAGAGAGTTATCTGTCATTATTGACTGAAGATGTGGGCAATCAGCATTTTCCGAATGCTCCAGATGATTCCAGAGAGCCTGATGGTAAAAAACTAATGCGTGAAGGTATGTCACGTTATTTAGGTGTTCATACAGAGTATGAAGCTAAAATTCTTGAGTATATTGTCGGTTATAATTCTATTGCACTTAAACATGCATTTTCTGCTAAAGGTTTACGTTCTGATGGCTCTGAGTTTAGTTACAGTAAAGTGGTACTCGATGTTTTAGAATTAGAAAATGGTAAAGTATCTGTAATTCGCAGGTACGGTAAATAATTCACATAACAAGCAAATTAATAAGGACAAATAACAGTTGGTTTTTGCTCCTTCGTCGCTTGTTTTAACCAACTGATATTTGCCCATTATTTGGGCGTTATATGCCACGGAGATTCGGCGATGGAAAATAAGCCTTGGCTCGAAATTTACAATGAATCGTATCAAGATTGCATTATCGGAAATCATGAAGGCTTAGTTGAATTAAAAAAGGCCATTGATAAAGCCTTGGATCAAGGTAATTATAAATTACCAGAGAGCTTAGATTCCGATTTTATATCTATACGTGCTACTGAGATAAAACCTCATGAAGAGGAAATACCTAAATCGGATAAGTTAATAGGTTTAGCTGTAATGGCTGGGTTATTTATTTGGGGGCTGGCTTTACCAATCTTTGCTATCTATCAACTTTGGCAATTATTTCAGTAGCATATAACAAGCGCATTAAGCACGGGACTGCTAACAGTTTGCTCGGTTCCGCTACGCTGCACATTTTAGCAAACTATTATCAGCCCCTTATGCGGGCGTTAGTTGCCAATGGGACGTGAGTAGAAATGGATATCAAGATTTCATCAGATAAAAAACTTCTGGATATAGAAGTTATCTATAGCTACATCAGTGAGCGTTCGTATTGGGGGCGAGGCCGTACTAAGGAACAGGTGAAGAAATCACTCGAGGGCTCTATTTGCTTTGGACTATACGTTGACGGGGCGCTTGTTGCATTTACTAGGGTGGTAACGGATTTGGTGCAGTTCGCATATCTTCTAGATCTTTTCGTCTTAGAAAGTCATCGTGGCAATGGTTACTCTAAATCATTACTTGAAGCAGTATTTGCACACCCAGAGCTTCAAACAGTATCTTTTTTGTTACGCACGGCGGACGCACAGAGTCTCTATAAAAAATTCGGCTTTGAGCCGTTGGATAATGAAAATGATTACATGCGCCGCAGCCCTAATCTTGGCAACTAACAAGCTAGTCAAGCAAGTTGCCGCAAAATACGCGGCAAGGGACATCGGCGCTCTGCGCCTTGCCCCTTACTAGAGCGTTAGCTACCTAAAGGAATTGGAGAAGTATATGGATATTATGGAGATGTTAAGAAGTGGTGAGTTGTCCTTAATGGCTGTGATTGTTCCACTTTTTATTATTGTAGAGGCAATAGCTGTTGGTGCCTTGTGTTTAATATTAGCAAAAAGTAAAAATAGAAATAAAGTAGCTGCACTACTAATAGGTATCGTACCATTTTTTAATATTTTGGCGCTCTTATATTATGTTGGAGTTCCCAAACTAGAAAACACTGTAGTGTCCAGCGGTAGCTAACAAGAAATTAAACAAGGACAAAAAACAGTTGGCTTTTTGCTCCTTCGTCGCTAAGTTTAGCCAACAATTTTTTGCCTGTTAATTAGGCGTTGGTATGACTCCCACTGTCAAGTTAAGCACACTGATCCTTGCCTAACTTTTTAAGCCATAATTACTTCAGCTCGAATTAGAGCGAGTTAATACATAGGATGAAGCAAGTAATGTCGTCGGTTATCTTGCTGATATTCGTTGGTTATTACTATTTCTAGTAACAGAGCAGACCTTACTTATTTCGTCGTAGCACCTGTCTTCAGTCTATGTTCGTGGTTCAATGCAGCGTTAGCTGCATTGCCATCCTAACGCCGTCGGTGGTTGTGCCACACCCGATGCTTGATCCCATGCACTAACTCTAATTCGTTTATCATGCGGGTACTCTTGCCAATCTAAGTTTTGCGTTCACTGGCGTAAGCACCACTTCTTTTGCAATTGCCCATATGTATGCAATCATTTCTCGGGCAATGGCGGTGACAACCAGGTTGTAGTGTTTCCCTTTGGCTATCATTTTTTTATAGCGCTTGCAGAGCCTAAGTTGTGCTTTCCACGCAATATCAATAATGTTTTTTGGTAAACCTTCTTGTCGTTTTTGCATATCTGTCGATATATTTGCCGCATACCGGTAAGTGTGTGCACCTTCAACGAGAAGGCGCCTTGCTCGGCCGTTTCCGCATTTTGTGATGGCGCCAATATGGCGTTTACCACCACTCGAGTATTCACTAGGTACAAGACCGAGATAACTCATTAATTTACGGGGATGGTCGAAGCGCGATAAATCGCCAAGCTCAGCAACAACGCCAGTGGCGACCAACAAACGAACACCACGCATAGCTTGTATTGCTTTTACTACAGGGTAATAGCGCCATTGATGGACGTGATGTGTTAGCTCATTGTCTAGGCGTTCAAGTCGGCTTGTTCGTTCATTAATCGTGTGTAAAAACTCTTGTAAAACGATGTGCTGCGCGGGATGTGGCAACACAAGCTCAGTGAGCCAACGTAAATGTTTTTGTGACCAATTTGCAGTGCCTTTGTAATTAATATTATTACGAAGCAGCAACGCCTTTAATTGATATTTGGCATCTTTTAAATCCTTCATAGCTACTTCGCGTGCGCGAGATAAATCGCGTACGGCTTCATCTTCAGGTTCTGGAACATAAATAGGTGTTAAATCTTCAGATTTAAGTAATTTAGCAAGCTTAAGGGCATCACGTTTGTCAGTTTTCACACGCTCCCCAGGCTTTTTAGGAATAAGCGAAGGGGCAACTACGTAAAATACATGACACCCATAAATATCTCGTTGAAAAACCACAATAGTGGGTCTAATTTTAATTAATCATTTCGAGTTTTGGTGGTTCTCATGGCACAAGCAAGACGTTCGTTAATTGACTTAGATTCCACCCCTTCTATTCCCATTTAACAAAAGCACTGCATCAGTCGCTGTGTTCGCAGGGCATTTCTAGCGGGTCTTGATAAATACTCAGGTCAAAATTTTGAACACCGACGTGCGTGGTTAGTTGAGCGATTTAAACGGCTATCTCAAGTATTTGCCATTGATATTGCGGCCTATGCGGTGATGTCGAATCAGCAAAATGCCGGGAGCATTTTACAACAGCGAAGCTGGTCGTTAGGTGTAAGGCAGGAGCCTGAAATATTACCATTTGGTGCTTAGGGTCGATAGAAGTAGGGCATTAAACTGGTCAAAGGAGGAAGTGATAGAGCGCTGGTATCAGTTGTATCACGGCACAATTTTAGTTGACCCTTTCTTAGGGATAGCAGGCGTCAAGGTGAAAAGCTCGATGAAGCCTATATGTACAGCGTTGATAAAACGGTAGAAGTTTGGCGAAATCGTTTATATGACATCAGTTGGTATATGCGTAACCTTAACGAGTTCATTGCCAGAGAAGCCAATAAAGAAGATAACTGCACAGGCCGATTATATTCGCTGCCATCCATGGCGCTCACCCTTCGGGCTGCCTAGCGGCATTAAAATTCATTCCAGATGAATTTTTGGGAGGGGCGCTTCCTTTTAAATTAAGAGCAATCGCAAGCGCTACTGGACGAGCAAGCCGTGCTCAGTTGCATGATGTACGTCGATTTAAACCCCATCAGAGCTAGAATGGCCAATAATCTACAAAATAGCGACTTTACATCAATTCAAGAGCGCATAGTTCATTACAAAAAACAGTCCACGTCAGAAAACACTGAACAAGTTACCCAGCAACCAAAGCAACTGATGGCGTTTGGCAGTAACCAAAACAATCAAACCATTCCTTTTAAGTTATTGGCCTCTTTTATACTAACAGGCTAGAACTTGCTGATTGGAGTGGGCGGCATATTGACCCAAAAAAGCGCGGGGCAATCAGCAAAGCTCAACCTAAAATACTGGTCGAATTGGGAATAGAAACTGCTGTGTGGCTTGAAACCGTACAAAATTTCCGACGACAATACAGCAACTTCGCTGGCCAACCCAGTGCCCTTAGGCAATGTGCCCATCAACATCAGCAAAGTTGGTATCGCGGAGTCGGCTAGTCACAATCATTAATCTGTATTTAAGTAAACATGGCATAGGCCTAGTTTTACTAGGCCTGAAAATCGGATATTTCATATTAATTTATATTCACTCAATATTCACCTGCGGTTTTGCAGATATAAAACCGCAATATATATGTCATTCAAGCAGTCGTTATTCAATCCATTACTCCCTTTGAAATAGATTTTGTATTGTTTTTTAATATAAATTATTTAAAATCAGAGAGATATTTATGAGTGTCATGTCTTTCGTGTCATGTCTTTCTTTAATATAAATTATTTAAAATCAGAGAGATATTTATGAGTGTCATGTCTTTCGTGATGTCTTTCTGATGCTGATGTCTTTCTGTCTGTTATTTGACAAACTAATTATGGCTCTGGCTTTAAGCTAACCCACGAAAATGCGGAGGCTAGCACCGTGTGGGAGTCATAATGTCTAGTTGCCTTATCAATATTGCATGTTCAATTTACTGTACAAGTATATGAGTGAAGACTATACTTGTTCTATTAAATGTACATGTGGAGGTTCTTATGAGAATCGTATCTTTTACTGAAGCTAGAAATGGCCTTAAAGGTGTTTTAGATGGTGTAGTTAATGACGCAGACACAACTGTCATTACACGTCGTGACTCTGAAGATGCTGTGGTTATGTCTTTAGACTACTACAACAGTCTTATGGAGACAGTGCACTTGCTGCGCTCTCCTCAAAATGCTGAACACCTAAACCGCTCAATAGCACAGTACCGAGCAGGTAAAACAACCGCACGAGAGTTAATCGATGAGTAGTAGCCAACGTTTACTATCGTGGACTGATGAGGCTTGGAGTGGCTATCTGTATTGGCAAACCCAAGATAAGAAAACCCTCAAGCGTATCAATAAACTCATCAATGATGTTAAGCGTTCTCCTTTTGAGGGTATTGGTAAACCTGAGCCGCTAAAAGAGAACTTATCTGGCTTTTGGTCTCGCCGCATTGACGACACGAATAGACTTGTTTACGCAGTCGATGATCAAGCAATAACAATAATTTCATGTCGTTACCACTACTAAATTCGGTCCAGCTGTCGGGCATCTAACAAGATAATTGGACTCCCAACTTCTCCACTGAAGTAGAAATTATTTCCGGAGTTCGATTGTGAATAAGTTAAGAATTGGTGTCGATTTAGCTCATAAATTAAAAAAAATACATGACACCCATAAATATCTCTTTGAAAAACAAGAATAAAAAATAAGACACCCACAAATATCTCGTTGAAAAAGCACAATAGTGGGTCTAATTTTAATTAATCACTTCCTGTTTTGGTGGCTACTTTTTACAAAAAAGGGGCACAAGCAAGACGTTCGTTAATTGACTTAGATTCCACCCCTTCTATTCCCATTTAACAAAAGCACTGCATCAGTCGCTGTGTTCGCAGGGCATTTCTAGCGGGTTTTGATAAATACTCAGGTCAAAATTTTGAACACCGACGTGCGTGGTTAGTTGAGCGATTTAAACGGTTATCTCAAGTCTTTGCGATTGATATTGCGGCCTATGCGGTGATGTCGAATCATTTTAAGTTATTGGCCTCTTTTATACTAACAGGCTAGAACTCGCCGATTGGAGTGGACGGCACATTGACCCAAAAAAGCGCGGTGCAATTAGCAAAACTCAACCTAAAATACTGGTCGAATTGGGAATAGAAACCGCCGTTTGGCTTGAGGCAGTACAAAACTTCCGACGACAATACAGTAACTTTGCAGGTCAACCGAGTGCGCTTAGGCAATGCGCCCATCAACATCAACAAAGTTGGTATCGCGGAGTCGGTTAGTCACAATCTCTAATCTGTATTTAAGTAAACGAGGCATCTGCCTAGTTTTATCATGCCTGAAAATCTGATATTTCATATCAATTTATATTTACTCAATACTCACTAGCGGTTTTTCAGGTATAAAACCGCAATATATATGTCTTTCAAGCAGTCGTTATTCAAACCATTACTCTCTTTGAAATAGACTTTGTATTGTTTTTTAATACAAATTATTTAAAATCAATGAGATATTTATGAGTGTCAAACATTTTTGTTTTGAGTGTTAAATATTTTGTTCGCACATTTAAGGAAAGTGATGTTATTTAAGTTTATTAAGTTAGTTTTTACTGTTGTTTTTTTCTCTACATCAATAAGTGCCGAGGAAAGTACTGAATTTAAAATTCGAAATACGCATACCCTGCAAATAAAATCTGAAGTAAGCGGATTGGAGTACGAACTGTATATCCGCCTACCTAACGATTACTCAGAAAACACCAAAAAATACCCGTTGGTTTTATTAAACGACACAGGTTATTCAGTTGCAGTGGCCAGTGGCATTGTGCATCTGATGGCCGGCAGGGATATTGAGGATGTTATTATTGTAGGGGTTTCATATTCCAAAGGGCATAATCCTTTGCTTAGTCGCACCAGAGACTACACACCAACATTTGCTCCAAATGAAAAAAGGGGGCATTCGCTCGAAGTTCAAAAGTATTCAGGCAAAGCCAGTCAGTACATTAGTTTCATTTCAGACGAGGTTTTACCTCTTATTAGTCAAAAGTATCGAATCAGGCAGGATAAAAAAGTATTTGTTGGTCATTCATATGGCGGATTGCTAGGCGCCAACATCTTGATCACTAATCCCGAACTATTTGATTACTACATCTTAGGTAGTCCTTCGTTCTGGTACGACAACAAAGCGATGTTTAGGCTTGAAAGTGACTATGCAAAAAGTAATAAGAGCATGAAAGCGAATGTTTTCATGTATATAGGTAGTCAAGAGGGGAGTATGGTCAAAGAAATGCTGGCATTTGAGAGTCAATTGAAATCAAGAGATTATCAAGGGTTAGTTGTGCGCTCCAAAGTATTGTCAGGATTGACTCATCACAGTGCTTTTGCAGTGCTATTAACGGATGGTCTTCAAAAAGCTATTCCAAGGCAAAACAAAGGCAGCTAACAAGTTTAGTCAGCGGATGCCAAACGGCACCGCTGCTAAAAGCGTTGAAGCTGTAGAATTACTCTTTTTTAAGAAAAACAGGTTGTTTTCTGGGTTCCAAATGCATTAGCTAATGCCTTAAATGCGCTTGGGATTGGTTACAGACGCTCGTTTTTTAGTTAAATTTTGCTGTTGGAGTTTTTCTACAGACTCGTTATAGCACAGAATCAACTTCTTGCTCAAAAAGGTTAATTGAACCATTATTTGTACGTTATTTTGTACCATTTGGAGTTCAATATGAGTCGTATTCATTTCGATCAAGATATTCAGCCGTTATCTGAATTTCGTGCAGGTGTCGCTTCTTACATCAAACAAATCAATGAGACTCGCCGTCCATTGGTCATCACACAGCGTGGCAAAGGCGTAGCTGTTGTTCTCGATGTTGCAGAGTATGAAGCAATGCAAGAGAAGATCGAGTTACTAGAAGAAATGCGCACAGCTGAAGCTCAATTAGCTTCAGGCCATGGTGTTTCAAATGATGATGCTCGTGCTCAAGTACTGGGGCGCATTAAGAAGTGAAAGTAGTTTGGTCTCCATTAGCGCTTCAGAAGTTAGGCGATGCAGCGGAATTTATTTCTTTTTAGGAATTAACACTACACTTCTTTCTTTGCTTGATTTTTAACCTTGAACCCACCGAATTACTGTGATCTAATCGTTATTATTCACCCTCGGTAAACTGATGTAGCTCTTTCGTTGGGTGAGGAGTCAAGCCTGACTTATCCTGCTAAAATAAATTCATTTTAATCAATTTCGCTGAGCAAATATTGCTAGGTACATTTTCGATCATGCGCTTTGTTATATTGTCGAAAATAAGCTCGATTTATCGGGCTTTGATACGTGGTATAACAATAATAAAATCGGCGTGTTCGCCTTCGGTGATGTTAAAGCCTGTGAGCATAATACTTTATTGATGAGACTCCCTGGCAATAAATAGCGGGTGATGTGCAATCGCATTACAGGTCGATAGGCGCCTTTGTGACTAAAATGCACTAGTAAATTGAACATCGAAGCGTGCTTGAAAGGTGAGTATCAGGATGGTTAAAAAATTTTTATTTTGCTTGTTTTTTATCACGCCCTAGACAGCCATAATTAGATGTTGCAGAGTATGTACAACATAATGAAATAAAGGGAATAAATATGTTTAGCCACATTATGATTGGTTCAAATGATATTGAAAAATCAAAGGTTTTTTACGATGCGATTATGGCGGTTTTGGGTTACCCAGAAGGGGTGATTGATGGGAAAGGGCGTTGTATTTATATGAGTAAAGAAGGTATTTTGGGGATCACAAAGCCAATTAATGGTGAGCCAGCGACACATGGTAATGGAATGACCATTGGTTTTAGGGTGGCTAGCCCTGAATTAGTTGAAGCATGGCATGCAGCAGGTATTGCTCATGGTGGCATGGTGTGTGAAGAACCGCCAGGTGTGCGCACTGTTGCCCAAAGGAGTTTGTATTTGGGTTATTTACGCGATCCTTTTGGTAATAAGCTATGTGCAACCCATTTATTGGGATAAGTTTGATTGTTTTTTAATCACTCACCTCATCATTGCATGAGGTTTTTTGCTTTTTATGGCGTTGAATTTCGCTGCGGTGATATTTATTGGCTGTGTAATAACACTGTGTAATAACACTGTGTAATAACACTGTGTAATAACACTGTGTAATAACACTGTGTTATTGAGCGGTGAGTGAGTTGGAATGGTTTACACTAGCGCCATGCTTTGAAAAGTAAGCCTTTAATATTTTAAGTACTTTTTTGACTTTGTAGGGTGTGTTATTACTTGGGGTGAGGGCATAAATTGGGTGCGAGGGCATGTGCCAGTTAGGCAAAAGCTTGACTAATTCGCCACGAGCAAGATGCGCTTGAATTTCTAACTCAGGTAGAATCGCAATACCTAGCCCTTGGCTGACATGGCTAATGAGCGAGTTTAAATCGTTAAACTCTATTTGGGGGGCGATTGTGAAGGTTACGCTTTGTTGGTGCTGCGTTGTTAAGCACAAATCACTCAGTACACCATTAAATCCTAGTGCTAACCAGGTATGATCCGTTAATGCTTGTGGCGTGGTGGGATAACCGCGCCGTGCAAGGTAGCTTGGGCTGGCATAAATGTGTTTAGTGCTGTGCCCAAGCGGGTAAAAATACAGTTGTGAATCTCGCGGTGTGCCGACATCAATTACAATATCAATACCTTGAGAGATTGGATCGATTAAGGCGTCATTGGCATAAATACAAATTTTAAGCTCGGGGTTCTCAATAATTAGAGTTGATAACGCTTGGGCAATAGGTTGAGTTGATAAGCCTACAGGCAGCGCAATGCGTAATTTTCCAGTTAATGAATGTTTGACTTCATGCACCGCGTTTTCGGCTGCTTTTGCGGCTTCGAGTGCTTTTTTACCTTTAGCATAATAACGCTCGCCTGCTTCAGAAAGGTCGAGCTTGCGTGTGGTGCGGTTGAGTAAGGTAATACCCAGTTCCATTTCGAGCCGAGAGAGGTGTTGGCTGATGGCAGATGTCGTCATGCCTAGCGATTTTGCTGCTTTGCCCATTGAGCCGCAATCGACGACCTGACAAAAAATCCCATTCAGTTTTAACCGTGCTAAAAATTGCCCGTCCATGAACGCCCTTTTGATTGTTAAGTACAGCTTAAAAGTATTGTAAGTAATACGTGTCTATTCGCAGCGAAACAAACTCTATACCATACGCGCACTCTAGTTTCGTGAATGATAATCAATATCATTTATGAAGTCTTGTTAATTTTAAAGGGATAGCGAAATGAATGTTAAGTACTCGGCCATTGCGTTGGCTTTATTGGCGGCCCAGAACGCAGTTGCAAGCGAGGTTACGCAGCTTGAATTGACTAAAGTGAAAACCGACAAAGCGTTAACGGCAATTGAAGTTGATGGCAAAGAACTTGAAATAAAACAGGTGAATGATTTAAAAGGTGCGCTCAATGCGGTGGCCGGTGTTTCTGTTAGTAATACTAGCCGTTATGGACAAAAAACCTATTTACGCGGTGTTGAAGAGCACTCGGCTAATATCACCATTGATGGCGTACGCCAAGATGGCCAGTTGTTTCACCACTCGGGCAATCAAGTAATGGATACAAGCATGTTTAAAGCTGTGTCGGTTGAGTTAGGGGCGACCTCGGTACTCAGTGGTTACGGCGCAAATACTGGGGCAATTAAGTATCAAACTAAAGATCCGAGCGACTTATTAGCTGCAGATGACAGCTTTGGCGCCAATGGCACTATTAGCATGGATTCAGCGACCGAATTCAGACAAGTTAACCTCAATGCCTATGGCCGTATTAATCAGCAATTGAGCTTACTGGCAATGATAACTGCAAACGAAAATGGTGATATTGACACCCCAAATGCAGATCCAATCGTAAACAAACACAGTGAACTTAAAAGTGGCTTAGTCAAAGCAGTATATGATTTCGATACGTCGCAAAAGTTAACGCTGAATTTACAATCCGTTGAAGATGGTGGTAATCGCGCTTTTTCGGGTGAAAAACCAGGAATGAGCGAAATAGAAAAAGAAGAGCTTTATAACGGTTATATCCGCGACACTTACAGCATGGTCTATCTCAATAACAGTGCTGATCCCCTTATCGATTTATATGTGAATGCGTATTTTAATGAAAAATCGATGAATCGAGAGCAAATCAAAGATTTAAATTGGGTAAGAGATGCTAAGGGGCAGTGGCAAATTGATGGCATCGCGCTTTACCCTGAGCGGGATTATTTTTATCAGACGACTGGTTTAGATATCCGCAATACGTCACATATTAATGGTCTAGTGTGGACCTATGGACTTGAATCGTTTAAATCTGAGCAGCGTATTGAAGCGCAAGGGCTGCAAAAAACGACTACAGGCAATGGCGATGTTACGACCCGAGCTATGTCGGTTAATAACGGCCCAACTGCCCGCTTAATCGGCGCTTATGTGCAAACTGAGTTTAGCTTAGGTGATGTGACCTTTATTCCTGGCATTCGTTATGATAGTTATCAGTTAGGTGGTGCGTATGATTTGTCATTTAACGAGTTTTCGCCGAAGTTTACTGCATCATGGCAAGCAAATAGCGATCTTAATTTAAAACTTGGTTACGGTAAGATATTTAAAGGCCCCGGTTTACCTGAAGTATTAATGATCAATAACCAAATAACCCAAGCTGACAAGGTTGCAGCTGAAAGTGGCCAACACCTTGAGTTTAATCTTAAATACGATTTAAGTATTGGATTGGGTTTACAAAGCGCAGCCCTATTTGCCAATGCCTATCAATTTACCATTGATGATAGTTTCCATCCTACAAAAAATACCTCTTTAGGGCGCGGGCGTTTTAACTTAGAAAATAATGGTGTTGAAGCGGGTTTTCGTTTTAGCCACCATCAATTAAGTGGTTATATTAATTACAATTATAACGACGCCGAACGTGATTATAGCGACTATAAAACCGATGATTTGTACTCAGGTAGCCACCAACTCAATGTCGGCTTAACGTATCAAGCAACCGATGAATGGACCACGGGTTGGTACAATACCTTGGTTGATAACGCATCACTGAAAGATACGTATATTAATCGTCAAGGCACGTTAGTCTCAGACCCAATTGAAAAAGTGGGGTATGGCGTGGCTAATATTTGGCTATCGTTCGAACCCAAAGCTGTTGCTGGGCTTAGGGTAAACCTCGCCATTAATAATCTGTTTGATAAAGCCTATCAAAATCATAAGAGTTTTGGCATGTATTGGGGTAATGCGGAATATAACGACAATGAAGTGGGTCGCAATATCAAAGCGTCCGTGAGATATCAATTCTAACTGATGAGCAACATAAAAAGCCGCAGCTAAGTACTGCGGCTTTTTATTAGAATCAATCTGTTGATGTTTAAGTGCTTTTTTCCATTGTTAACTGCACTGCGTGTGTGTTCGAGGTTGAGTTTTCAATAAACCAAATACTATTTTCTTCGCCCTGATAGGCACGTTTGATCACTTTTCGTTGGCCATAATATGCAATGATGGCAAACAAAATAGCGATTAATTCAACATACCAAGCTTGCCCTTGCATGATCAACCAAGGCGTCGGTAGGAAAATAGCCGTCGTTAAACTCGTGATTGGGATCAGGATACAAATAAGGGTAATTAGCGCTAGTAAATGAATGGCTGCTTTGGCTGCACCTTGCCAAAAAGCATAAAATAGCGCACTTAAAAATACGCCATAATAGACCCACATATAAAGCTCATTGACGTTAAGTAACGAAATGGTTGCCCATTTAGTGATTAACAGTGCAGCCATAACACCTGCTATCGATCCTAAACACACCCCGACAGTAAGAGCTGCCATGCGCGTGTAGCTTTTGTTTTGCTCTGCAGAGTGTTTATTTCGTCTTTTTTCTAACCAGAGTAAATTACCAGTATAAAAAAGCGCAGCGCCCGCTAAACCAAGAGCAAAATACACCCAACGGACCCATTCTCCCCCATAGCTACCAAAGTGCAGGGCGAAAAAACTCCCCACGATCCGGCTCCAAATCCCTTCATTGCCTGGATTAAAGGTTGAACCTGCGATTTCTAAAGTATAAGGATTCATGAAAAGATAGTCATACATTGGGCCACGCATCATTTCGTGTTCATTCAGCAGGGTCACGGTGAGCGAGGGGGTGGTGGAAGTCAGGCCGCTAAAACTCATGGCCTGTACTTGATAACCTTCAACATAAGATTGCGCAACGGCTATTTGTTCACTCAGGCTTGGTAAGGCGTCCAATTGATAGGCGACGGCAGCACCTACGGGTCGTGCAAATAGCGCAACTTCGCCGTAGATCAGGAATAAGCCACCGTAAAAAAAATCATGAAAAGTAAAAACAACTGCCGTTAAAGCAATAATGACATGGAAGGGAAAACTGGTGATCCCCAGTAAATTATGGGTGTCTAACCAAAAGCGGCTCGCCCCTTTATCTGTGCGCAGGGCAAAAAAGCTTTTGGTCAGGGTTGGGAGCAAAAATATGAGTCCTGAAATAAGGGCTAAAAAATACAGGATGGCTGCAATTCCAACTAGGTAGCCACCTGCGAGATGATGACCAATTTTACCGGGGATCCCTGCACTTTGGTGCAGATAGTCAATTAGGGTGCCCAATCGGTTTGGAGTTTGCATTGTGGTAATGAGCTGGCCTTGTTGATCTAACGTTGCATGGCGCATGTGGTCGTTGAAACCAGGCTCGCGATCACTGCCAGATTCGTACCAAGTAAGGGGGCTGTGCTCGGGGTTTAAATCAACCGTAAAGCTGTTTGCCATGTCAGGAAATTGCAACGCAGCTTGCTTGACTAAATGATCATAATGGATTGGTTCGGGATGGCTTAATACCGTATTAGGTGGCGAAGTCCATTGGTCGATAGGGGCTTTAAACATGGTTAATGCGCCGGCAAAAAAACCAATAAATAAAAATAACCCGGCAATGATGCCTGTCCAAGTGTGTAGGTTTTGATAGGTTCTTAAAATAGGACTGGGGATTCTCATTGGAGGCTCCAGAGTAAAAAGTACACCGAATAAACTAAGCCGTTTGCACCACCAAAATACAGTAATGCGTTGCGACGATTTGTGAATAAATAGACGAGGCTTAAAAAAGTTAACCAAAGGGGGGAAACCACCCACATATTAAACTGCACTTTGTCTTTGCCTTCTATGCCATGGGGGCCAAACCAAGCAAAAATAGCGACTAGACCATAGGCCAAAAACAGCCCAAAAAACACACCAATCAGGGTTTTGCTCCACCAATGGGGTTTGAAATGAGTATCAGCCTTCATTTTTTGCTCCTTTAAACAGTAAGGCGCACAAAGGCAAGCTCGCACCAATGAGCATTAATACAACGAGGACCGAAAACACACTGCTGACGACACTCATGCTTAACAATAAACTCAGCATTGATAGGATTATCAATCCGCATGCCCATTTTCGGTACTTTTTGTGTGCCGGTTTTTGTTGAATGTGTTGATATTTATTGGTGAGGTACAGCAAGCTAACAGCAAAAAACGCTAATAAGATAGCAAGTATTTCAAACACGATAATTTCGACTCCATGAAAAACATATTTTAACAAATCGCTCAATCGTCCGACGCTCAAATAGTGGTGTCTATGTAAGCAGAAGGTATGGCCACTACTGAGTTTGAGGGCTCGGTAGTGGCCATAAAACTGAAAAAAGCAATGCATTATGAAGGAGTTGAAATTTAAATTCAAATATAAATAGAAATGATTTCTATTTGATGTTGTGTTTTCTATTTGGTACATTAACGCTGATTTTTTCTTATACCACTTTTGCGCTAAGTATTTACTTAGGCTTTTTATTTGTTCTTACAGAGGGATGTATGACGGCAAATGTATTTCGATTAAGTGCTTTGGCACTATCTATTGTTTCAGTTTTATCAAGTGCTAGTGTATTGGCTGAAGATGCAGCTGATGATCCCATGACATCTATTGAAAAAATTACAGTAATGGGTGAAAAAACAGAACGTTCTTTAAAAGATACCACTTCGTCAGTATCGGTGATTAGTGCTGAGCAATTAGCAAATGGGCAATATTCATCTATTTCAAATGCGATTTCTGAAGTATCGAATGTCGTGGTGCTTAATGGATCTGCACCTGATATTCGAGGTGTCTCGGGCAATGGTTCTGCTGGGGGATTTAACTCGTTTACCGGCGGTGCAAAAGCACGTGTTTCAACCATTGTCGATGGTGTTGTTGATCCATTTATTGCTGATTTAACCGGTGATACGGGGCTGTGGGATATTGAACAAATAGAGGTCTTTCGTGGTCCACAATCGACCAGTAATGGCCGAAATAGTATTGCAGGTTCTGTCTTTATTAAAACCAAAGATCCGAGTTTTGATTGGAATGGAGCAGTTCGAGTTGGTTATCGCAATCAAGAGAATCATCTCGATAGCGCATTGATGCTGACTGGCCCGATTTTAGACGATCAATTGGCGTTTCGGATCACCGCTCAAAATGTAGATGGCGATACGTATAATAAAGGCGTTAATTATGAAACCAACCCTGCTAACTTTGATCTCAATGAAGTAAAAACGCAGCGCGTGCGCAGTAAGTTTTTGTGGCAGCCGCAGCAAAATGACGATCTTCAAGTGATGTATAGCTACTCATTTAACAAAGAGACAGGTGATACAGGCCGAAATTACTTTTCGGGTGACGATCCTTGGGCCTACATCCCTGTGTGGCAAAGAGATGTCAGCACAGAATCTAACACGCATGCAATCAATGCTGATTATCGCCTTAATAACAGCAGTTCGATCGACTTGATTGTAGCGATTATGGATTATCAGTGGGGATTTTATGGCTATGAACCGACCCCTGAGATGGACACCTTTGTTGATATGCAAGACGACAGCAGAACCATCGATGCGAAATATAACTTTGGTTTAGATACTCCGCATTTCAAAGGATTCATCGGTTTTGCGCATTATCAACGTACCCAAGATTTTGGCAGTACAGGAGCCTATGTGTATGGGGGAGATGATCGCAGCGACTCAAATGCGATTTATGGTGAAGTCAGTGTGGATGTAGGCGCTCAATACCGTGTGATTGCCGGTGGCCGAGTTGAAAAAGAAAAACAGCGACGCGATTTTGCCATGCAGTCTCGACATGGACTCGTAAGTGACAAATTAAACACAGATAAGACAATCGTGTTGCCAAAATTAGTGTTGCAGTATTTATATTCAGATGATACGACTATTTCTGCTAGTGCGCGCCGAGGGTATAACTCAGCAGGTGGCGCTATGTCACAAGACAATGAATATTATTATTTTGATGAAGAGTCGGTTAATACGTATGAATTGACATTGCGCAGTTCACTGGACGAAGGCAATGTGAATATTAGTGCCAATGTGTTTTTTAATAACTACAATGGTTATCAATCATCTAATATGCAACGCAGAATCACCAATATTGATAAAGTGACGACCAGTGGTATTGAGCTTGAAGTCTTTACAATGCTGACCCGAGATTTACAATTAAAAGGTGGCTTAGGTTTATTACAATCAGAGATAAAAGAAGCCCAACCAAGTTTTGGCTCTATCATCGGCAATGAGCTAAATAGTGCGCCGGGGATCACTGCAAATTTAGCCGCGACCTACTGGTTTAATGATGCCTTTAGCATGGCTTTAAGTAGTCAGTACATTGATGAGTATTATGCAGATTTTCAAAATACCAAAGAGCGTGTTGCCGGAGACTATATGTTGACGCGCTTAAATGCGGATTATGAACATGGCCAGTGGTTGATTAGTGGCTATATTAATAACCTGTTTGACGAAAAAGCATTAACAGTCAATGAACCACCAGGCTGGTATCCACATGGACATGTTGCGGTGGTTGATCCACAAACGTTAGGTATGTCCGTTACTTATTCTTTTTAAATAAAAGCATGAGTTCAGTTTATGTAAGGCCAGCAACACAAAGTGTGCTGGCCTTTTTTGTGACTGGTTATACCCGTCATCTTTCAAGATGCTCGGGTGTTGGCTACGAACTTTCAGCTCAATTACATAGCTTATCTAACCTGAACTTTGGTTAAGAGATTTACTAACGTATTGATATTGAATTGGTAAATATTTTTTCAAGTCTGTAGCCGGAAACTTTTAAGGATAACAAGGCGAATTTACGCGTCAATAGCTGGCCTATTGTAAGTAAATTCAACGCCGTTAGCGTTGAAAGTAGCCGCTGGAGATAAATTTATTATCCAGAGCTCAGGTTATCTATGCTCATGAAGATTCAGGCACTTGCCGCCTACGCGAATATTGAAATCCATTGGGTATATAGCTTAATCTTCTATAAAAAAATCACGCGCAAGCAGCACTTTTAAAGCAACACTGACTAATCAAAGTAACTTTGTGCTTTTGGTAATAGCGTGAATTAAAAGAGCTCATCTAGTTTAAAGTATTCTATTTTGGGGCCTGGTTGGTCGGCGATTTTTTGTATTTTAAGGGCGACTTGCTCGGCGCGGATGGGTCGGTATTTTTTGAGCGCAGGGAGTTTACACACAAAGGGTAATAAATAGCTCCCCATCTTTTCGCCTAAGCGAAAGTCATGATTGCGAGTGCCAAGCAACAGCGACGGTTGCACAATACTAATGCGTTTAAAGGGCAGGATCAGTATTTGTTGCTCAAGTTCGCCTTTCATTTTTAAATAGGAGCTTGTGCTGTTGACATTGGCACCACTGGATGAAACAAGAATGTAATGGGGAATGGCGTTGTGCGCTGCTAATTGGGCGGCACTAAATTGATAGTCGACATCAACTTTACGTTGATTAGCGATTGAACCCGCTCTTTTTTTCGTGGTGCCTAAACAAGAAAAAAGCACATCGGCGTTAAAAAGTGCGGCATGTTGCTCTAAATGGTCAAAATCAACCACCTGATTGATCACTTTGGCTGAACCATGAGGCGCAGGGCGCCGTGTAAACGTAATAATTTTTTGGTAGTTAGTCAGAATAAGTTGATTAACTAACGCATTCCCGACAAGGCCTGTTGAACCTATCACTATGGCGACTTTATTGTTCATTCAATTTACCTTGCTGTTTATTTAATTATCGAAAAACACCTTGTTTGTGCGCTGATTGTTGATGATATTAACGACTAAAACAATGCTTAATCTTATTTTTGAAAGAGTTATAGATGCAGGGAGTAACTCATTAGCTGGTAAAGATGACTCAGTTTTAATCGGTCGCATGGATAGGAAATAACCCGATGACTTTACTCTGGCTGTATTCTGTCAAATCAGAAATAGCCAGAGTTTGGAGACCATTAAGCTAAAAAATCAATATAAATACATAGCCTTGCATCGTGGCCTTTAAACTCAGGTGAAGCTGTGATCAAAGCATGCACTTCATGATCAATCCATTGCGAGCCTTTATATACGGCAATATCACCATCACAAAAGTGGTTAATAATGGATTGATTTGGCTGTTTAATCTGATGGCGAGTATCGTTAGGTTGCATCGGTAAAAATTCAGCATCTTCATGGGTGATCCAGCGCTCCCCTGTGCCACCAATTGTTGAGGTCATCCTTGCACTCATTTGATTTTGATGAAATGCGGGGCTATGAGCATGATCGCAACTTAAAATGCGAATGCCAATTTCTTTTGGTTCAAATAAAGTCACAAACATATCGAGCATCAGCATGGCATGGTTGGTAATTAAGTTACCGTGAGTGCTTGTCTGAAAAATAGCGCTAATATGTTCTGCTAAATCGTTATTAACAGCGCCTTGATATCGCAGGATTTCACCGTGTTTTTGGCTAGCAAATTTTTTAGCTGCTTGTGAAAGTGCCCAATTAGCAGGGCTGCAATAACAGGCTAAAGAGGCATTAACTTGATATATCTCGCTTAAAATATTGGCAGAATCACTAATTGGATAAATTGTAGTGGGTGTTTTATGTGTCGAGTGTCGAGCCATCATGAGTTATTGGATTAATGTTATGTGATAATGTATCAAATTTATCATTTAATCTTATCCAATACAAAAGTTTTGTCTCGTTAAAGAGCGCACTTTAGTTGCGCTTGCATTTATTGAAATGGAAACCGCTTTTTCGCTTACTTTTACTGCATGGGAAACACTTAATAATGAGCAAGTGTTAGCGTTTGAAAGCTGTTTAGTCACAATTCATCCTTTACGGTATTGAGTGCCCTGTGCCGGTTTTAAAATTATTTAAAAGGGCGTATTTAAATAAGCTTAGAATTGACGAATTAAACGCTGTAGGTGTGGGTTGTGGTCCGCATTACAATCAACTTCAGCGTGGGCAAGATGTGATGTACAACCAGCATCTTATTAAAAGTGCTGACGTTACTTACCCAAGCTGGCGGCCTCGTAAGGTTTTAATATGCGGTGATAATGAAAACCCAAACCTGTTGGCTAACGCATGTGCCGACATTGATTTATTGGTGCACGAAGCCACGTTTACCGGTGACGATTTATGACGAGTGAGTAAACATACTGGGCACAGTGATGCAAAACGGGTGGCGCAATTTTGCCGAGCAATGCCGTATTCTTCAAGTGGCGCTGTACCACTTTTCAAGTCGCCATCATGGCCCAAGTATGCTAAAACCTTTATCACTAGAAGTGAGGCAGTTTTATCACGCAAACCTTATCTTAGCAGAAGATGGTGGGGTGGTTGTGCTCCCTAAATCGACCAATTAATACGTTATGTTATTGATGGCAACAAAACACGCCATAAAAAATATCTAACAGAGAGTTTTTAGATAATTTCACTATAATCATGTTTATTCAATTGATATCGTAAAGTTATAAGGTGAACTTGGAATCAAAATGCACAGTAACCACGGCGCTAAAATAGCAAAACCCTTAAAGATATCGATCTCTGTGTTGATTTTTATTTTATCGTTTTCCATTCATTTTGCTTTAGTGCAAGTAGGTAGTTTATTTACTATCCCGTTTGGCTTTGCCAGTGTTATTTGGCCTGCGACAGGTGTAATACTGGGTTTGTATTTGTTATTTGGTTGGCCGGTATTAGTGGCTGCATTTTGTTCGCTCAGTATCGTATGGCTACAAGATAGTGTATTAAGTCAAGTCTCGCTCGGTTGGGCATTGCTACTTTCTGTTATTGGATGTATCCAATTGATGTTCTGCCGGTGGTTGGTCTTTAGGGTGTTTGCACTCCCTGTTAGAGTAAGCTATCCATTTGAAATAATTAAGTTTTTAATTGTAACAGGACCAGTGTCGTCCTTGGTAACAGCCCTTTGTGTAGGGGTTGTTTTGTGTGTTATAACGCCATTGTTACCTGAAGTTGTTATCTATATCGCAGTAACAAAATGGGTGGGCGATGCGTTTTCAATTATATTTTTAACGCCGATTATTTTATTTCTGTATCCAAATCGCTTTGTTAAAAAAGCCAAAAAACCATTTGCGGCAATAGTAACCAGCGTTGTCGCGTATTTGATGGTGAGTTTTATTTTTAGTGTTTCACAGGCTAATTTTGAGCGCGATAGGCGCGAAGAGTTTGTGAATACAACGGCTCCTTTTGTTGAGCAAATTAGCAGTGCGCAATCAACCATTAAATTATATTTAAAAGCATTAGAGGCATTTTTTCAGGCCAGTGCGCTTATTTCCCGAGAAGAGTTCAATGATTTTACGGCCATTGTACAAGATGAGAAGGTTAAAGTGAGGGCGATTGGCTGGTTGCCACTTATTCGGTTAGAAGATAAAGAAGCGTTCGAATCGGTTTTAGCTGCTGAATCATTTAATAATAAAGAAATTAAGCAGCTAACATCCTCTGGATTTATCAAAGCACCACAGCAAGACTTTTATTTACCAATTAAGTACCTTGCTCCGTTAGCGGGCAATCAAGCTGCTATTGGGCTTGATATTGCCAGCCACCCAATTGCTGGAGCAACGGCAAAAAATGCAATTGAAACACATACGTTTTCGATTACTCCCTTACTTTCGCTGGCTCAGCAACAAAATAAAACCACAGGTGTGGTTGTTTATTACCCTGTATTTGCTAAGTCTGAACCAAAAAATCTGCACTCGCTGATTGGCTTAACTGAGGTGGTTTTGGAGCTAGAGGTCTTGCTTGACCCTGTTTTTGGCCACGACGCTTCGCGACCATTTAGCTATCAATTACAATATGGTAATAATGTGTTTTCTAATGGGTCATTTGAATCATTAAATGCTTTGGTACACGCTGTTGAATTTAGTTTGTTTGATAAAAAAGCAGTACTGACATTTTCAAGCACTGATGTGTTTGAGCGAACCCTTGTTAATTGGGTTGATTTTGTGATTGTACTTATTGGCTCAATATTAGGGGTGATTTGCGTCTTTTTTGTATTTGTAATTGTGTCATTTAACTCACACTTAAAGAAAAAAGTCAGTAGTAGTACGCATGAGCTTCAGAAAAAAAATACCGAGCTTATCAAAGCCAATGAAGCTAAAAATTTGTTTTTGGCCAATATCAGCCATGAATACCGTACTCCGCTAAATGCTATTATGGGTTTTTGTGATATTGCCAAACGTGAAACCCATGAAGCGCATATTCAAGATTATTTAGCGAAAATTCATGACGCTTCGACCATTTTGCTTGGCACAGTTAACGATGTCTTGGATTTTTCAAAGATGCAAGCGGGCCAACTCGAACTCGATATGGTGCCGTTTAACCCTAAAACTGCGGTTTTGTCGGTGGTTGATATGCTAAATGATAAAGCTTCTACCAAAGGCTTAATCATTGCATGCCATTTTAATGATGAGTTTTCAACTTCGGTTGAAGGGGATGATTTACGTTTTAAACAAATCATGATTAATTTATTAAATAATGCGATTAAGTTTACTGATGAAGGCACAATTACGCTATTTGGCGAATGCTCCATTAACAAAGAAGAATGCAACTTGTTAATCAAAGTCGTCGATACGGGGATCGGGATCGCGTTGCATAACCAAGAAAAATTATTCCAATCATTTTCACAAGCCCAAGGATCAATTACCCGAAAATACGGTGGCACGGGATTAGGGCTTTCGATTGTTAAGCAGCTATGCGGTTTAATGGGCGGAAATGTGGTCTTACGTAGTGAATTTGGTCAAGGAGCTGAGTTTATTGTGACATTAACATTGCAAAAAGCATCTGCTGCAGAGTCACAATGCCAGTCATCAGAAGGTGACGCTGAAAATTTCGATTTCAGCGCAATGAAGGTATTAGTTGTTGAAGATAATAAGATTAATCAAATCGTTGTACAAAAACATTTGCAAAACTTAAACATAAATTGTGACATTGTTAATGATGGTTTAGAAGCCCTTGATTATTTAAAGTGTCATATCCCAGACTTGATCTTAATGGATTTACAAATGCCCAACATGGATGGCTTTACTGCGTCTGAGTTAATAAGGCAAGCTGAAATGTTACGGCATATTCCTATTGTAATTTTAAGTGCGAGTGTGGGCAAAGCTGAGCGAGACAAGGCCGCGGCGTTGGGTATTAATGGTTTTATCAATAAACCATTTAGTGAGACTGATCTTAAAGCGGTGTTAATTAAGCATCAAGTTAAGGTGTAGTTGATAAGGATATAGCAATAACGCGATAGATAACCTGACTCTTATTTAATAACTTGAATGTCTGTCTGAATTAACGATGTTAAAAAGTGCATCAAAGTGCATCAAAGTGCATCAAAGTGCAAAAGTGTCACTGAAATAATACTGTTCATCAGTGTGATGTAAGCTCACAATCGGCAAAAGGTTTTGTCATAGCCTGAGCAATCAGGCTATGACTGTAGCAATAAATACGTCAGTAAATGGCTGAAACCAGATAATCCATCACGCTCGGTGGTGTTGATGGCACAATTTTAAGTGAGAATAAACTCTGTGGTTTGGGTAAAAAGCCGCGTTCGACCATTTCATTTAACAGCGTAATATCACTCACGCCCGTTTTACCCACCAGTAATACACTTAAATCTTGGGTTTCACTCAAATTAAGCATGTCCCTAAATCCTTTTAGGTATAAATAATCTTTGGTAAAGCCGCCACCGCGATACACCCGTGTTGTAAGCGTGAATGCATCATTATCGGGTAATGCAAAGCGCTGTTGTAAAGTGTGAAAAGTATGCGAAAAATCACGTTGTGTCAGCATTAAGTTGACGGCAACCACCCGCATTGCCAATGTTTGTAGGCGGCGCAACGTTAAGCTGCCCGAACTATATTCACTTAAAATAGCTAACCCTTCTTGGGTGTGCGTATCACCAATTAAGCCTAATGACATCACTTTTAGCGGCTGTTTTTTGGCATTTAAGGTAGTCACCATATGAATACCCAGTTCATGGTGGGCAAACGCATTCAGTTCTTGATCAGAAAAGCACGTGTCTTTATTGATGTATAAAATGTGTTTTTCATTATTGACCATGGCTTTAGCCACTAATTTGGCTGACTTTTCGATTTTACAATCAAGGCCCCAGTCTTTGGCACGTTGCTTAAAATACGCCACAGCGGCATCGGCATTGTGCTCAAGTGGCCCTTCTTGATTGGCAATGACAGGAGCGCGCAATAAAAACTCTGCGTTAGCGAGGTCGTTTTTGTCAGGTTCACCATAATATTTTAACGAGTTATAGATAAACTCATTGCTGCCAATGGAGGTTAATAATTCAATTTTAGTGGCAAGATGATCGATAAAACGGCGATAAAACTGTTGTATGTCGGCATCTAAAATATTCTCAACCGGTAATTTATACAGTTGCTCACGAAATTGGTGCGGATTAATGTTGAGTTGTTTGTATTTAAACTGTGGCGTGTAACTGGTTTTGTTACTGAAAAACTTTTTACGCTCGCTGGCTAAATTAACAGGATTAATAAAGTTAAGCGTGCCGACATTTTTACACAGGGCATAGAGTTTTTTATCAACATCAAGTACTTCTTTCGCAATCGCTGAAGACAAAATATCTTCACGACGTGTTTTACGGCTGTGGCTAAAGCGACGCATAAAAAACGCGGCAGTTTCAGACACTGCTTGTTTAAGGCCGACTTTTAGCTCATCGAGCACTAAATGATAAAGCTCGCTTTTTGTTTCATTCAAAAAAACATCTTGTACACACAAGGGCAGGGCTAGGGTGTGATCAAAATGGGCGTAAATATGCGTTGTCAGGTAATGGTGGTTGTCTCTGTTAGCGGTTGCTTGCGCGCTCACTTCAAGGTTGGGTAAACGAATTTGTTTTAATTGGCGAACAAAATGCTGACTAATGTTGTTAAAACGTGAGACATCAAGCTGGCTAATATCTATAGCAAACGTGGTGGGCTGTCGTTTCGTATCAACACTGCAAAGGCTTACCACCATGGCATGTTTAAACAGCTGCTCGAGTTTTGTCACAAGCGCTTTAAGTACAGTATAAAAACAGTCATGCTTTTGTAGACTCAGGGCGCGTTGTTTGCTGGTCCAGCTTTTGTGCCACAAAGGTGTGCCGCAAGGTAGGCTTGATTTGATGGCATGGGCTTTCACCTGACTTAAATCGTATTCAAGGCTGCTGTCGTTTGCAATCAGAGTGATGGGAAACGATGAGAGTAATTCATCACAGTATTGGCTACTTAATGTTAAGCGCTCTTCTTGGCTCATGGTCGCAATTGCCGCTAAATCCTGACGAAGATTTTGACCACTTGTTAGTGCGGTGCACACTAATGGGCTGTACTCATCAATTTTTAAGGTAAATGCTCCCTCTGCGACACTTGCGTGAAAACATTGTCCTTGGTTGATGAGTTTAATGCATTCTTGTTCAGATAATGTGAGCATTTGTTATCGCTTGTTCAGATTTGGATTGTGTGAAAGTAAACTGCATGGCCAGATAGTCAATTTCCTAAATAGACACTTAGGTGCGCTGTAGATGCAGCGTTTAAATTTTGCGCTATATTTGTACAAATTTAAGCCTTTTAAAAATATAACACAGACGAGTTTTATTTTTGTTGTCTATGCCAAGAGTAAACGACTCAAATTGCTGCGAAAGTGTAGTCTGAATTAAGGCCTTTAGGTATCAATAAATACTGATAGAGCTTTATTTTTTAAGTAGCGTGACGGCAATGTTATGAGTCAATAGGGTTAGTGGGGATGGAGTTTTTAGCTGTGTATTGGACTATCGACTATGAGATTTTTAACTCTGATACCTGTAATGTGGGGTGAAATACAGATACAGGTATCATTTAAATGCGAGATTAGTCCACAATTGTTATACAAAGGTTGCGTAGTTTGATAAGTTTAAATTCATTATTTGCTTACAGATAAGCAGACATTTAACAAGGATGGTCAATATGAACAAGCACGACGCTGAAGAGTTGTCTGGTAGTACCGATAAAAGTCTTAAATATTTAGGTATTGTGTTAGGGGTGTTACTAGGTTGTGCGATTGGATATTTTTCGGTGCAATTATTCAAGAGTATTTTTTAGTTTTATGTGATTAGTTTTGGGGGCGTTATGTTGCATCAATCGACAACGGGGTTAATAGTGGTTGATATTCAAGGTAAACTCGCCACCTTAATGCACGACAGCCACACGCTAATTAGCCAAAATGAAACGCTTATTTTGGGGGCGCGCCAACTTTCTTTACCTATTTTTTGGTTAGAACAAAATCCATTAAAACTTGGTGCGACAATACCTTGCTTAGCGCAGCATTTAGCGCCAAATCAACCCATTGAAAAGTATAGTTTTGACGCTTGTAAAACCGACTCTTTTAACCACGCCTTAAAAAAACAACCAGGTATTAAACAATGGCTAATATGTGGTATTGAAGCACACATTTGTGTTTATCAAACGGCAATGGGCTTATTGCAATTAGGCCATCACGTTGAAATTGTTACCGATTGTGTTTCATCTCGAACTGAATTTAATAAAGAATTAGCATTAAAGAAATTAGTCAGTTTTGGGGCACATTTAACCTCAGTTGAAATGTGTTTGTTTGAGTTGATGTCTGATTGTGACGCGCCAGAATTTAAAGCCATTTTACAATTAATAAAATAGAGTAGGTCGATGTTTCGTTGGATACGAAGTTGTTTTTCGCATGATATTTTGGTCGAACTGAGTGAAAAACGCATACAAGCGAGGGTGTTTTCAAGCAGCTTTGGTTTTGATGATATTCCGCTGATAGCGATTGAGCGGATAAAAAACCAAGACGTGATCCGTGCCATCGGGCAAGATTGCGCCAATTTTAGCGGTTCAAATATTCAAGTAGTTAATCCTTTTTCGCATCCGCGTATGCTAGTGGCAAACTTCGTTTATGCAGAAAAAATACTGCAACATGCCGTTAAAACCTTGCATCAAGGCTGGTTCCGACCAGCACCGCGCATGCTAATTCATCAATTAGAAAAAACAGCGGGTGGCTTAACTGATATTGAAATTCGAGTGCTTCGTGAATTAGCATTAGGAGCAGGCGCACGGGAGGTGTTTATTTATTGTGGAAAAACCATTAATCCAACATTAAGCCGATTAGATGATTTTTTAGCCCCTCAAAATTTACTTTAACACTCTATACTCTATTTTAAATGCTGATTACTAACGCATACACTGGCGTAACAACGCTATAAGTATAGGTTTTATGGTAGCAACACTTCCTCGGTGGGTTGAATATGGGGCGTTTATTTTGGCTGCAGTGGCAGGCAGTGTGAATGCCATAGGGTTGATTGGTTTTGGGCATCAATCGATTTCGCATTTATCGGGCTCTGCCACCTTACTTGGCATGGGTTTGATTAGCCCTTTTTACGGGCAAGTGGTGCATTTAATTGGTGTATTGCTGAGCTTTATGGTCGGTGCTGCATTATCTGGTTGGGTGTTATCGGGGCAATCACTAAAGCTTGGGCGTTATTACGATGTGTTGCTGATCATTGAAGCCATGTTGCTGGCTATCTCAATGTACTTTTTAAATGCAGATTTAGCGTGGGGGCATTTTAGTGCATCTGCAGCCTGCGGTTTACAAAATGCATTAGCTACAACGTACAGTGGCGCGATTGTCAGAACTACACATGTCACGGGTATTTTTACTGATCTAGGTATCATGCTTGGCGCAAAGCTGCGCGGCGAAACGTTCGATAAGCGTAAAGCGATACTGTTTTTATTAATTATTATCGGCTTTATTGTGGGTGGAATGTTAGGTGCTTGGCTGTTTAGTTACTGGCAATTTATGGCTTTAGCCATGCCAGCGATTATTTGTTTGATGCTTGCGTTTGCCTATCGAATTTATAGCCGCCATCTGCATACACTCTGAGCGTGCAATGTCATTTAAGCAACTTAATCGCTAAATAATTGAGCAAGCGCTCACAGTAGTACCGTCCGAAGAGCTCAGTTCTATCATCAATTTCTACCTGTCTACGGGTTAAAAAATACAGGTTTAGCCTCTTTTATTACCAACAATGCCGATACGGTAAATACACCATCGAATTTGGGCTGGTTACCCGCCAATATCACTTTGTACTCTTTTTAACTAGGTTGATACATTTTCCAACAGTTATTAACAATGAAATTACCTAATATGGGCTAGAAAGTTAGAAATCCAGCAATTAAAAACACACGTTATACCAATCACGATAAGTAAGTGATCAAAAATAGCGTAGGAAAAACATTTGAGAACAAGGCAGATTTTTTCGATAAGTCGTTATTCTACAATCAAAAAATCTAACGAAGTTATCGAGTGTTTTAACAAGCTAGGGTGAACAGTTATTCATTACGATTGGTATTATATTTATCAGGAAGATACAACATGAAAAAAGGTTACTTATTAGCTCTCACAGCAGTATTTGGTATATGCACAATGGCGCAGGCGAATGGATCGCAGCCCTGGTATGTCGGTGCGCTTTACAACACCCAATCGTTTAACGACCATGATTTTGAAACGGTGGGCGTAATAGGTGGTTATAAAATTTCAGACTATTTAAGTTTAGAAAGCCAGCTCTCAACGGGTGTCTCAGGTTATCGCGGTGCAATGATGTTCGTTGATTATAAATATCAAGAAGATATTCAATGGCAAGCAGCATTGCTAGCGAAAGTATCGTACCCCGTTACTGATGTATTTAACGTATATGGGTTAGCGGGTGCGTCAAAATCGGTCTTTAAAATTAAAACCTCAACGAGTAGCTATAAAGATTCAGTCTTTATTGGCAGTGAGCCTTATAATTTAAAGCACACGAGTGATGGGTTTACCTATGGAGTCGGTGCAAGCTATCAAGTAATACCCCAATTGAGCGTATTTGCTCAATATCAAGTGCTACCCGATTTTAGTTCATATAACTCAACTAGTTCAAAAAATATGTCGCTAGGTTTCAACTATCAGTTCTAGGGCGTGTCATCTCGTTAATGGATAGGTTTAAGAAAAAACACGCGAGCGACAGAGCCAATTGCTTGAGTTTCATAGTAATTTCATTGAGATAATGAGTTGTAAACATAAAATTAACACTTGACTGTTAAATGAGCGGCTTGTAGTTTATTTTAGGTGTATCACCATGGATGAATTAAAATGAAACAATATTTGTTACTTGCTACGTTATTTCTTACACCTACCTTAGCTTGCGCCGATGAAACAAAATTAGCACCCGAATTCCAAGGGCAAACTTGGAATTCTAAATACACTCTGTCCTATGACGATTTAAATAATGTGCTTGATATTATGGTGCTCGATACCGGTTTATCTAATCGAGATAGCATGGGGAGTAATCGTGCAAACATTGGCACAAAGTTAAAAGCTAGCCGTAATAAACATACAGCTCTTGAGGCTAATCGTTTTTATTTTGAAGCGTTCAAAACAGATGAACTAAAAAATGTCTTTACAAAAATCAGGCAATCACTTGAGCAAGTACCCAATGAGTTACCGTTAAAAGAGCTTAAACGTAAAGAGCAGCTGGCTTATTGGCTTAATCTTTACAATGTAACTGTGCTTGAGCAGCTGATCAATCGATATCCTATTTCCAAGCTAGAAGATGAATTAACTGATGATGATTCATTTTTAAATGAAAAGTTACTGACAGTTGCGGGTCATAAGTTGTCGCTAAGACAAATTCAAGATGAAATTTTATTTGAAAAGTTTGGTGATCAACCTACTGTGATTTACGGCTTATATCAAGGCAATATAGGCAGCCCCAATATTCGAACAGAGGCTTATACTGGCGATAAAGTGGATTTACAACTTGAGCGTAATGCCACGGAGTTTATTAATTCAAATCGGGGCGTATTTCGCCATGGTAAAAATAAAGTCCGTGTGAGCCAGTTTTATGAGCAACATGCTAAATACTTCCCCAATTTTAAAGAGGATTTAGTTAAGCATTTATCCCTGTATTTAAAAGGCGAAATGAAAACAGCTCTCGTGGATGCCAAACGTATCACCACCGATATGGAAGATTGGAGCATCACGGATGTATATGGTTCATTACGCAGCTATGGCACTAGTGCAAATAATAATGGTGCCGCAATGCTCGACTCAGCATCAGCGAATTCAACCGATTCTAGCCGTGATGGTTCAGGGGGTGGGGTATCAGCTTACAATTTAGCGCTCATTTCGGATCAAGTGGCATCACGTACTCTTTCTTTTGGCCGTTTTAGTGCAGATCAAGCGGTTATGTTGCGTAAAATTCAAGATAAGAAAACGCAAACAGGTAGTTCAGTAACAGTCACTGACTTATCAAGTGATGAAAAAAACGATAATTAACACCTCTACGGGTAGATATAAAAACGGCAGAGTTTACTCTGCCGTTTTTATATCTAGGATTACCAATTATTTGTTTATGTTTGATTGAATCAAAATGTCGGCTTTGCTATGGTCACGTCACTCTTAAGTAACCTGAGCTCTGGATAATAAATTTATCTCCAGCGGCTACTTTCAACGCTAACGGCGTTGAATTTACTTACAATAGGCCAGCTATTGACGCGTAAATTCGCCTTGTTATCCTTAAAAGTTTCCGGCTACAGACTTGAAAAAACATTTACCAATTCAATATCAATACGTTAGTAAATCTTTTAACCAAAGCTCAGGTTAAGTAGATTACTTGGTTGTTGAATTAAAGTGCTTATTTTCAGGTCTAACTTCACAGCCTTCAGGCTGAATTTATATCCTATTTGTTTAAATTGTTAGGAGATATTTATGGTAAATAATTTTGCCATTTCACATGCGGTTAAAGCTGATCTGCCTTTTATTTATCAGCTCGATCATGATTCGTTTACTGGTGAAGGGTACCCCGCTTTTTTTCTGCGTCAGGCATTTGATTGTTGGCGCAATCATTTTTGGGTGATGAAAGAAAACGGTGACGTGATTGCCTATTTATTGTTGGTACCCTCTAGTGACATCATGGGCGATGGCTGGATTTTATCGCTTGCAGTCAGTGAACATGCAAGAGGGCAAGGGATCGCCAAAGCAATGGTCACACATGCGATTGTTCATGCAACTGATTTTAAGCGTTTATTATTGACCGTAAGCCCTGATAATGACGTGGCTTTAGCGTTATACCAACAATTTGGTTTTGCTGAAATTGCACACGAAAATGATTATTTTGAGCAAGGTGATAGCCGGGCTATTTTGGCGCTAACGTTATAGTAATTAGCTTGGTGTTTGTTGGTAATGGGTCGTTTTGATTGTTATGTTTAATTTTGTAGCTAGTTAGTCGCGTTTTTGGAGATGTTATGATTATTGCGTGCCCACAGTGTAATGGCTTAAATCGAGTTCCGGACGGTAAAGTCAGTGAGCAACCTAAATGCGGTAAATGCAAAGCCTTACTTTTTACGGGGCAAGTGCTTGATTTAACCAGTGACAATTTTATCGCTCACAGTCAAAAATCTGAACTGCCGTTGGTGGTTGATTTTTGGGCTAGCTGGTGCGGCCCGTGTCAGCAATTTGCCCCTATTTTTAATCAAGTGGCGAGTCGAAAATCCACCCAATTTCGTTTTGGTAAAATAAATACAGAACAACAACAAGCCTTAGCAGCGCAGTTTAATATTCGTTCTATACCCACCTTGATGATTATTAAACAAGGAACAATCGTGGTGCAACAAGCGGGCGCTTTGCCTCAATCGGCTTTTGAACAATGGCTCAATTCACACTGAGTTTAAACAAATTGAGTTTTTGAGGTAAGGCAAAAGTTTGTTAGGATCGGTACATACATTATTATCGAGCTATAGGGCTTAAATATGCTTAACTTGTGTAAATGGATGATAAGCAAACTCCCACTTTTATTGTTTATACTCTTACCAATTGGATTCATTATTTACCCGTTTGTCGATACGTTTATTTACACTCAAGAGACCTATCCGCAGCTTGGGAGTACAAAGAGTTTTGGTTATCATTTGGGTAAAAACTTTGCATCATATTTACCCGCTACACATACTGGCATGTTGTTATTGAGTTTGGCATCGTTGATCGGTGGCTGTTTATATTCAGTCATTCAACACGTATATCACTATTATATGAAGGTAAGGTCTGTTTAAAAATTAGGCTTTCAACCTTTGTTTAGCACGTGAGATTACTCAATGTGAACAGCGCTGACTGTACATAATATGGATACGGTAAACTTATATTTTGAGGCTTGATTTTTAAATTAATGATAAATTTATTTTATATTTATCATTAGTTTAGGGTGTTAATAAGTCTTTTGTTTAACAGTAAAATTAAGTACTAAAACCTGCTGTTTTTGGCCTTAAGTTTGTTCTAGCGCAATAAATGGGTCATCAATAGCTCTTACACTGCTTGTAACTTAACTTACTTCATTGTTCAAGATTAAAGGAATAGGTAAATGGCCTCACAGAGTCAGCATCGTGTTTATATCCCAAGCAACGCGCGTTCAAATCAATATATTTTGGCTGAGTTTAAATTGGATGATGCGTTTTATCAGCAATTTTCAAGCCCCGCAGAGGCGTATCAAAAAATAAGTGAACAGCTCTTTGCGCTGTGTGAAGAGTCGAATTTACATAATGTCCATTTGATTGCCAATGATAAGCTGCCAATCGTACGTTTTCATGAAGAAGCGTATTGTATGCAAACTAAAAAACAGGTGATGTTTTTTTATAATCCTAAATACCATGAGTCATATACGAGTATTTGTGATGAGCACTACGTCGCTAAAAAAATTCGCATTGTATTTTTAGCAACCGGTGATGAACTGCGCGCTAATGCAGCCCAATTTCACATGCGTGTCGCTGCGGTCATTAAACAGTTTAAACTGACATTGCCTGAGTCGATTAATACGATTAAAGTGCGTGATCATCAGCATTTAACCTACGATTTATTTGCCAATGCAAAAGGCAATAAAGAAAGTTATGGTTATAAGTTACGAAGCCTAGCGCCGCGTTATCAAACTCGTGAGTGTCCATTACCGGCCAAGCACAGTGAAATGACGTATGCCACGGTGAGTATTCCCCTAACTCGCGCCATTAAAACGCAATTTTTACCGCAAGGTGATCAAGGGTACGCTAATTTATACCGTTATTTAGAAGATACGTTTTTAACCGCATGTGGTGGTAAAAAATTACAGCGTATTGCCATGGTCGCCAATGACCGTATTCCGTTGGTGCGCAACAGCCAAGTTGATGGTAATGCACACAATAGTGAGTTACAAAAAATCAGTTTTGATCCTGCTAATCATGACACCCAATATTATGGTTTTTGGCAAGACGATAAATTAGTGCAAACGGTTTATTTTATTATTGCTGCTGGTGATGAAGATAAAAATGACATCGGTTTTGGTAAGTTTATGAACAGTGTTGAGGGGGCAATGCGAAGCGTTGCAGATAAACTTCAAATCCCGGCAAACCAACAAAATGTCACGATCCGTTTTTATCAGCATGTGAGTTATCACCACGATTAATCGGTCGATAAAATAAATAAGAGGCAGCCAGTAGGCTGCCTCTTTGCTTTTGGCTCTAAGGGGGAAACCAAACAGTACTCGTTATCTTACATGCTGTTACGCCATCGCGTCGCAATAACGGCGGTTGACTTCTTGCCAATCAATTACGTTATAAAATGCATTAATATATTCAGGGCGGCGATTTTGATATTTTAAATAATACGCATGCTCCCATACATCCAGCGCTAAAATCGGCGTATTACCATGCATTAAAGGGCTATCTTGATTGAGCGAGCTTTCAACCACTAAGGTTTTTTGGGGCGTTACAGACAACCACGCCCAGCCACTACCAAAACGTTTTAATGCCGCAGCGGTAAACGCATCTTTAAAATTGCTAAACCCACCTAACTCGTGATCAATTGCAATCGCAATGTCATCCGTCGGTACGCCACCGCCATCAGGTGACATTATTTGCCAAAACAGGCTGTGATTTGCATGACCGCCTCCATGATCGCGCACCACAGGTTTGAGTGATTCAGGCAGAGATGCAAATGTCAGTAATACGTCTTCTATTTTGTATTTTTCATAATCGGTACCTGAAAGTGCCGCATTGATGTTATTGACATAAGTGTTGTGGTGCAACGTATGGTGAATCTCCATTGTTCTGGCGTCAATATGAGGTTCAAGTGCATCATATGCATAAGCAAGTTTTGGAAGTTGATAAGCCATAACGGTCCTTATTTAATGTAAAACACGGGAATTGAAAGGGAGGTGTATGGTTTGCGGTGTGTAGGCCGCACCATGTTGTAGCCATTGCTGATAACAGCGCCGACTTTGTCTTGCGGCTACTTCGGCAATATTAGGGTTGCGATGTAATGTTAGTCTCATCATGGCTTCATAGGCATGGTAAAGCTGTATAGCACCTTGATCGGGTTGATTTTTTGCTTTTAAGCAATCTGCAATATTGTGCATCGTTACCACCCATGCAGCCGCGCAATGAGCAAATGTTTCAATAGCGGCTTCATCGAGCGAATTACTCAGCAACATACTCATTTGGTTGGCGCTGGCTAACTCAGCGGCTTGATAAGTTGCGAGTGCTTTATCGTAGTGGTGCTCGATAAAGGAGCGATTAGCGGCTTGCATCAGTTGTTGCCAGTCTTGTAAAAGCTGTTGGTGGGTCTGTAGCTGGCTTGATAACTGTGATTGCATAATAACTCCATTTGATAATGATTCTCAACTAGAGGCAGTCTAACCTAAATAAATGCAAATGAGAATTGTTTTTAATTGGTTTTTTGATGAAAGCGTGAGAGGTAATAAAATGCTTTCTTTGAAGGTGCTTCCGTTTTAATTGGCTGAGTATTTTAGGCTATTTAGCTGCAATATATTTTTCAAAAAACAATGCAAGATAATTATTTTGTTGAGTTTTTTCTTTGTGATTCAATAAAGTTGCTAGCATTAGAAGTAATTATTACCTTTGAAGCAAAGTAAATGGCCAAGTTCGACCAAGATCAGCTGGATATTGAAAACCAACAAGCACGCTCGGATATTCGCAGCGACAGCGCGATTCAACACTTGCTTGAAAGGATGCCAAAAGACATACAAGACAGCTTTAGTGAAGCGCAGCTATCGCATTTGCGGGTAGCACTTGGAGCCCGAAGTTGGGGAAATCATAAGGTTGATATTCGAAGTACGTTTAAGTTATTTAAATATCGTTATTATTATGTGTTTGTCGCAGGGCGCAATCGTCGAGAATTGTCGCGTCAAGAAAAGCAGTTTGCACTGATGGTGCAGGCGTTGTTTGTATCGGGTTTTATTATTTTCAGTGCCTTATTTGGTATATTTGTTTTGTACATTATTAAATCGGCTTTAGGCATTGATATCTTTCCGAATTTTTCTTTTGGTGTGTGGGGCTGGTTTAAAGAAACGTTTTTAACTTAATTGATAACTTTCGATTGATTGAATTTGGTGATGGCAGCGTTGTTAGATAAGGCGAAATAACGATTCTCTTGGTCTGGTTGTTTGCTTTTTTGAGCTTTATTTTTTGCTCAATTTTATCGCTCTATTGGACACAATCGGCCATTGTGAGACACCCAAATTGACTTCATTTCCCAGCGGCAATTAAATGCAACTGTACAAGGATCTTGCTGAGTAAAGTATGTTTTATAATTGTTAACTCAACGCCAACCGGGCTTATGCCGCTAGGGCTACGACTGTCCAATTAGCAGGCAAGCCGATGCTGCTTGCACCGTTCTTGTTTCCCACTCTGGAAAACGAGAGTTTGCATTACCAAACGAACATTGGGTATGGCATTTTTTATATGTCACATAGGTAAGTTCAGTGCGGTAATTACAAACATATACTCTGCGCTCATTCTAGTAATCGCCACAATCAGTATTTTGCACTTGAATATCATAAAAAGTAATAAAATCAATTACTATGGTTTTATTTTTAGTTGCCAAAGTACCCAATAAAATCAGGCCAAATAAAGCCGGTAGTCGGGTGATAATGTTCATTTTTATTCCTTCCCAAGTTATTTCTTCCCGAGGCATTCAAAGTAAATGAGCGGCTACCTAAGTAATGCTCTCGTTCCTTTATTGTATTTTTTAAATCACCATTTATAGCTACTGCTGGTGACGCTCATTGCTAAATACTTCGTAAAGTGCGTGTTCAAATATAAAATAAAAATAAACTTATTGGATATTGTATACATTTTAATGTATAACGTTTGTGTCTCAAATGATAATTAAATGTAAATATAGGTTTGAGTGACAGATGGATCCTATAGGGGCTGCTGCCAGATTTGTAATCAGGTCATGCAGTAAAGGACGTGTCTAATGCAGCTTTGCGTTAACCCGACCCTAGTAATATTCCAATAAAGTTGATGACTATGATACTAACAACTAGAAAATCATTCCTCGCCAGTGCCATTTTTATGTCGCTAAACATAGGGGCTGTGAATGCCGCGGAGCTATGTGGCGAAAAAACGCAGCCTCGTCAAGGCGAAGTACCCGCCAATCAAACACAGTGTATGACCGATTACGGCCATTATTTATACGTCAATGTGCCATACGAAAACAGCGATGTGTCGATCACCACCAGTGGTGGGACCTTCACAGGCTCTGATGCCACCATTATTTTGTATGATGGCAATGACTGGAGCGGCAATGAGCAGCTTCGCAGTGCCAATACAGGCACCAATGATGAAAGTGTTAGTTTTGTTTCACACGCTGGAAATCGTTACTTTGCGATTAACGGTAATATTGCTCAAACCTCACTGCTCGTGACGGTCAGCGGCGGCGATGTGCCACCGCCAATGGGCGACTACATCGTGTTTGATACCGATATCAATGTTACGGTCACTAGCCCAGTCATTAGCTCAAAAAATCAATACGGCGCGATCATTCCAACGATATTAACCGCAGTGTATGACGACTTTGAAGGCCTTGCCAGCGCAACAAACGATCCACTTACTGATGTTACTCAAGCCATCCATTATTTAGCAAGCGCTGATAATATTAGCGATCCTGATTTAAATCAGTTGTTGTACTTTTTAGGCTCGTATAAATTTTATGCCCCAGCCATGAGTGAGGCAGAAGCCCAAGCGCTCAGCGATGCGATGGTTGCAGTGGCTAAAATGAGTGATTTTTTAACCAATAAAGGCGGCGTCATTCAAGAAGGGTTCGCCAAAGCGTTGAATAACTTTGAACGCGGTGCAGGCGCGCAGCATTATCAAGATTTACTGCCACATGCACTTGCTGCTTTACAATACCACTCTTTACAAGCGAACCCATTTGCAGCCACTAATGCTGGCGATGCCACCATGGCGCTGTTAAGTGCTTTGGGCTCTGCGGCCTATTATGGTGATGCGCCGACCAAGGCGGCATTTAATAATCGCATGCTTGATGTGCTTTCGGTACTGCGCTCGTTTGCGCATTTAGGTGAAACAGCTGTTGATTTACGCTGGACGAGTGAAGCGGATCGCAAATGGATTGTGCCACACAGTTTTATTGCACTGGGTAAAATTGCCAGTATTGCCACTGATGAAGCCAAAGCCCGCTTTGATAGTACAGTGCGTGAAGCACAAACGACGCTGCAAAACTCGCTCAGCCTTGAAACAATTGAAACCATTACGACTAAAAACTACTTAGAATCAGCAGGGCGAGAATGTGCACAGGGTGATGCGTTGTTTGGCCATTGTGTTGTGCCACCCAAAGAATGCGATATTCTGACGGTTAGCCACCAATGTAATGAGTTTATTACTATTCGCGCGCAAAGCTCGATTAGCCAAGCGACTCTGTCGCAATCGTGCGCCGATATGGCGACACAAGAATCTGAATTTCATGCCTTCTTCAACACCCAAGGCAACCCTGTGGCAGGAGATCAAAATGCACACCTTGAAGTGATCGCGTTTGCCAGCCCTGATGAATACAAAAAATATGCCCCTGAATTTTATGGCATCGATACCGATAACGGCGGCATGTATTTAGAAGGCACGCCCGAAAACGAAGGCAATCAAGCGCGCTTTATAGCCATGCAGTGCCCAGATGATTGGGTCGGCGGCTCGTGCCAATATGAAGATCAAATTTATAACTTGCGCCATGAATACGTGCATTACTTAGATGGGCGTTACATCAAAGCGGGGTCTTTTGGCTATTTTGATTACAACGTTTCATGGTCAGAAGGCATGGCAGAATACATGGCTAACGGCAATGATCATTCTCGAACCCTTGAATCGTTAAAAGGGCAAGTGATCCCCTAATGCCGTTCACTTAAGGTGAGCGGCTTTTTTATTTTTAGCCACAGGGTAGCGGTTTTTCGATACTTTTAGTGTTCTTGGGTAACTTCGTTCTCGTTTTCCCTCTAGCTTAAATTGACTGGCATTTCTTTCTATTTCCAATATCTGTCCGGGGACATTACCGGGCGCATAAATTGGCATCATAGTCAGCTTATGGATGATGTGTGATGAGGCATCTCTAAAGCTTAGTTGGTTTGGGAAAACACTCTTGAGCGACTTCGCCATCAGGACCATCTTATAGCGGATTAAGTTGTACGCCAACAGCACCCCCCATAACTCCTGTCTAATGAGCTCTGGTAAGTTGCTTCTTAACGTAAACCTACTTGCCAACAAGTGTTGCTTCATTTCTCGGTAGCCCATCTCTATTTCCCAGCGATGGCTATAAAGGTCGACTATTTCTGCCGATGGATATGCCATAGGGTCGACCATGGACGTGAGTATTTTGACTTCTTTTCCTTTGATTAGTTTGGTGATAAGTCGCACGTCCATTGTTAAGGGCAACTCTGGTCGCTTTTTTCTCGCTTGAGGTGTGGTGGTTAGGCGGATGAGTTTATCTTGCCTGCCAAGACGTTTGATTTCCTCATACTGTACGTTCTTCTTTAGCGGTAATAACCAATGTGTGTTGATGCCTTTATGCTGCCAATCATGTAACAAGCCTAGTGAGTAAAAGCCTTTATCAAACAATGTTAGGCTGTTATCTGGTACACGTGCTATGAGCTGTGCTGCCAGTGTCATCTCATTTTCACTCACGCTACTCAATGCACTATCAAGAATTAAGTGGCTACTAAGCTCCATCAGACATACCATTCGTACCTGAGGATAGCCTGCTTCACTGGCTTTATTCGCTGTACGGGCAAAGGCTGCGCTGTTTTCTTTACTATCGGGCGTGCGCCATACAACGCCATCTACACCAAATAAGTTCAGACCACACCAATGGGGATGCTCAGCTCGCTCATGCCACTTCTGTGCTGAAAGATGAAATACATCTCGAACCACATCACTGCCTAGCTTCTTTCTCGCTTGTGTCACGGCACTGCGTGCGACGTAATCCACATCCTGCGGTAATACAATATCGAGCTTGTTGATGAGCAGGCGGACTGATTCAGTGCGAAAAAGTGACATACCTATCACGGCCCAAATCATTGCATCCATAGGCAGCTTGCGTTTACGCAATGTGGCCACACCATTAGAGGCTAAACACGATTGAATAATTTCGGGGTCTAGGACATCCGCTAATGACGAAAATTCGGTAAGGCGGTTAATTGAGGTGCGTGCTAAGGCTTCTGACAGTTCCATAAAAAATCCGATGACATGTGGGCTCATCGGATTGTTACATCTACAGAAGATCGGTCAACCGATCAGTAAAATATTTCTTAACTGATCGGCATTAAAGTGATCCCCCCTTTATATAACTTATTATTTATGGCGTATGGCTATGATGAGCTCTACCCGTGGAGTTACTTTGCAATGCGTTATTTAGCGCAAGAGCATAATGACGACATTCATTTACTCACCGCTGCGATGCGCTCAGGCAACAAAACTGATTATGTGAGTACGTTAAAAGCAATCGAAGCGCGAACTCAAGCAGGTTTCGAAGCATTTGTACTTGCCAACTCAGAAGCCGTTGCGCCGAAGGCCGAAACCTTACCTGCACCCGATAGCATAGGTAGCTGTGATTTAGCCCAGCAATATGTGCGTAAAGTGGATGCTGCAAAAACTAATTTTACCATTAGCAATACCACTAACACGCCGATCTCGCTGTTTTGGGTCAACAATAATACTGGTAAAGCGAATTTTGCTAAAAACTATCAAACCCTCAATCAGGGCGAAAGCTATAGCGGTACAAATTGGAGCGAAGGGGATCGCTTAATGCTCAGCGATGGCAATTTAAACTGTGTAGGCATGGCGGTTATGGGTGAACAAAACAACACCTTTAACATCGATGCAGAGCTCGTTAAAAACATCGTGCCAGAAGTCATCCCAGAGCAAAACCAGATGGGCAGCTGCGCGTTAGTGCAACCGCACGTTATTAAAGATACCTCGCATGGCTTTAGTATTACGAACACCACAGATACCCCTGTGCGTTTATTCCGTATTGATAACTTAACCGGCAAACCTATGTATGCCAGCGCGGCAACAGGATTTGATTTTGGTTATGGCACTTTAGCGCAAGGTGAAACGTACAGCTCAGATGTTTGGTATGGCGATCGTCGCCTTATGGTGACTGATGCGCGCTTAAACTGTTTAAGTGTGGGCGTACTTAATCACCAAACGGCAGCGTTCACAATCGATCAGAGTATGGTTGCCACCGCAGAGCCAGCCGAAATCATTCCAGCCGCCAATACGTTAGGCAGCTGTGACTTGATGCAAAAACACTTAACCGGCCCATTTGAAGCAGATTTTTCATTTGTGAATACCAGCAATACCCCAGTGCGTATTTATCGCGTTGATAACGAAACTGGCGAGCTGAGTGAAAGCTTTGGCTTTAAAACACTCAATACTGGCGATACGTACGATAGCGCAACCAGTTGGAAATGGTTTGGTAATCGCCGTGCAGCAGTGACGACCGAAACCGGTCAGTGTTTAGCAGTAGCGGTCATGAGCGAAGAAAATTCGGTCAATAGCTATGAGATCACCAATGAAACGGTGGGTGACACCACCCCACTTGACAGTGATGGCGATGGCGTCATTGATTCAGAAGATGCGTTTCCGCTTGATCCTAACGAGAGTAAAGACAGCGATGGTGACGGTGTCGGTGACAATGGTGATGCCTTTCCACTGGATGCGAGCGAAAGCAAAGACAGTGATGGCGATGGCTATGGCGATAACAGCGACGCCTTTCCAAATGATGCGTCAGAATGGCTCGACTCGGATGGCGATGGTCAAGGTGACAACAGTGATCCCTACCCGAACGATCCAGATAATGGCGGCGGCTCAGTGAGCAACTGTGGTGAGGCAACCATTAGTTCAGGCCGTTTAAACTTAGCCAGCACAGAATGTGTAGCCGGTGGCCGAGGCTCGTTTTATGTGTGGGTTGAAAACGACAATACTGACTTAGTCATTGCCACCGCAGGAGGAGAGGGCGATGTTGGCATTTACTTTAATGCCGATACATGGGCCACACAAAGTAATGCCCAAGCGCAATCGGGTAACAGTGGCACAGCGCAAACCTTAGCCGTGACTGCAAATCGAGGATGGCGTTATATCAGCCTTGAAACGAGTGGCCAATACCAAGGAGTGAGTTTAACAGTCACAGAAGGGCAGGCTGACGGGGGAGACAACGGTGGTACTGAGCCGCCAGTGGACGCCGCGATTGCCAATGCCTGTGCAACGCAAAGTGCCTTTACTTATGGCGCAGTTGAGTCGGGTAAAGCAATTTGTACCGGCCAAGGCCATAACAGTTACTACATTTATTTTACTGGTAACGAAAGCGAAGTGACCATTCAAACTGCTCATGGTGCAGGCGAAGTGAAATTATACTCAGATATTTCGTGGGCAAGCGCCACGCAATATCAGTATAAGTCGACAACAGCAGGTACAACGGTGCAAAGTATTACGGTCAGTAACCCTAGTGTGGGTTGGTACTACATTACCGCTGACACCACAGCCGCAGGGGTCGCCTTGCAAGTGGATGTAAAATAACACCTTAATGTGTATGGCGTGTTTCTTTAAAGGGCGCGCCACTACACCATTCATTTTCCTACACAACAATGCAAAGCAGCACTCCCCCAGTGCTGCTTTTTTAGTTGGAAAGAACCTATATTGTCCCTGCGCTTGTATGCGTCATGGAGATTTAAGGTCGGGTTTAAGTGTGATTCAACAGCCTTGGGTGAGCGGTTTTTAACCACACAAAACGTCGATAATTAGCATTCAGAATCAGCAATATTGCTCTGTATATCTTTAAAGCAGTGTCGATAGCGGGCTAACCACACCATTCGCGCCTTGCTGTAAAACATGGGTATAAATTTGTGTTGTTCTCACATCGGTGTGGCCTAATTGGGCTTGCACAGTGCGAATATCAGCCCCGTTTTGTAGCAAGTGGGTGGCAAAGGAGTGGCGTAAAGTATGCGGTGTAATGGGTTTTGTTAAATGCGCAGCTTTGGCAGCCTGTTTAATTGCTTTTCGGATCCCGGTTTCATGAAAATGATGACGGCGGATTTCACCCGTTTCCGGATCAGCACTGAGTTTGTAAGATGGAAAAAGATACTGCCAAGGCAATGATTTATTGGCGCTTGGATATTTTTTAGCAAGCGCATGTGGCATCCAAGCGCCCGCAAACGTTGGTTTTTGTAAGTCGAGTTTTAAGTATTCATCTACCTGATGGATTTGATTTCTAAGTAATGGGAAGAGCTCAGCTGCCAAGGTGACTATTCTGTGTTTGTTGCCCTTGCCGTTCCAAACACGAACACACTTATAGTCAAAATCAATATCTTGAACCCTAAGCTGGACAGCTTCCATAACTCGTAAACCACTACCATACATTAATCCCGCGATTAAATAATAACGTTTGCCCAAATGCGACATAAGCAGTTTGACCTCTTCGGGTGTCATCACGACCGGAAGTTTTGCTTGACGTTTACTCCTCACAAAGTTCAATGAGCAATTAAGCTCTTGCTTAATAATGTGTTTATACCCAATTAACCTGGAGATGCTTGATTTCAGCAAGAGTTTACAGGCGTTTAGGCAAGGTATTGATTGCAGGTAATGGTGTCCCCTTATCAAAATCAATCACGCCGCATAAACGCCTGTAAAACTTGCCCCTTGGGAGCGTCACCGTGTATCCACTACGTTGTTACGCTAATTTAAAAGGTGCCTACATTCCTGCATTAGCGCGCCTAGTATTGGAAACACGGTGGGGCTCTGAAACAGGCATCTTCAAGTTGATTGGGTATATAAAAGACCAGTGCGTTTAACGCTGTTGCTTGAGTTTTGGGTGATACATTGTCGTTTAAGACTAAATGATCAAGGTACTGTTCGACCTCATTATCACCCATTGAAGCTGGATGACGCTTATTATGAAAATGGATAAAAGACGAAATCCATTTAAGGTACGTCTTGATTGACCTTAACGAGTATTGACGAGTTAACATAAAATCATAAATGGAGTTTAGAAACGGTGAGTGCGTTTTCATAGATACCTTCCTGAATGCATGTATATATATACAGTGTTGATGAGTTTCTCGTATAGTCAAGAAAACGAGCCACTGGGTCGTTTTCACTCCAAAGTAATTTTAGCCTTAGAGGAAGAAGGCTTTTTGTAGCAATATGTTATCCAATGTGATAAAAATTCCGGAAGTAGAAACTCGAGACGGTTCACGGTAGAAAAACGACCCAATCGCTCGATATTAAATTGTTAGATTTATTCGGAGAATATATGCTCGCGTATCTAAAATATCGAAAAGAGCTACATTCTCTGAAAAAGAAAGTGGCAAAACTTGAGAATGAATATGTTGAAATTGAAAAAAGCTATGAGGATAAAGATGATCAAGGTCATTTGTCTTTTTTAGCATCTCAACAGCATGATTTGGATATGTGGATAGAATATAGAAAAACTTCATATTTTAAATCTAAAGCAGATTCGTTGCTTATCCCAATGCCAGACGAAAGTGAACCGCTTATGTACACCAACCATGATTTTGGTGATGAAAGTGGTTCAGTAAAAATTTTAACTCTAAATGGTATTCACCATTTAAGAACTAAAATAAGGGACGAGCAAAAGGCAAAGCGTGAGGTAATCGCTTTTTATTTCACTTTATGTACTGGTTTAATTGGTGCTGTGATAGGACTTGTTTCGGTGTTAAAAAAATAAATCTAACAAGTCGTTTAAAAGGACAAAAAACAGTTGGCTTTTGCTCCTTCGTCGCTAATTTTAGCCAACAATTTTTTGCCTCTTAACGAGGCGTTATGTTTCTCAAGGAAGGTAAAGTGTCAAATTTAGAGCGAGTTAAACAATTTGTAGAATCAATCTCTCAAGAAAACCTTAATGATGAGGAATTGCTAGCGAGTTCAAATCAGTTTTTTCAAGAAAACTGCTCGGAAATAGATGCCGAGTTCATCAATACACTCCTTTCGAGCAAAGCCGACGGTATAAACGCTGGCTTTGAGTTAATGGAAGAATATGCATATAAAGGGTCTCCGGCAGCTCAGTTAGCTATAGGTTCCCTAAAAGTAGAAGGCAAAGGCGTTGAGAAGAACATCCCCGAAGGAATCTTCTGGCTTAAACGGGCGTTTATTGGAAAAAATCCAAAATCTGGATTCCTTCTTTCATCAATTTATGCAAATGGTATAGGTGTGAGTGAGAACATGGTAAAAGCTAGAGAATACCTTAAGGGCTCAGCTGATTTAGGTGTTCCTAAGGCTCAATATTACTATGCAGGTATGCTAATTGATGGAGAGGGAGGCGCAATTGACGAGGACACAGCAATAGATTATATGTTTTTGGCTGCAAATAACGGCTATGAAGATGCGATAATTTTTCTAAAAGAAAATGACTTAATCGAAACATAACAAGCAAATTAACAGGGACAAAAAAGTGTTGGCTGTTTTTCGTTCCTCAAACATTTTAGCCAACAATTTTTAGCCCATTATTTGGGCGTTAAATTGAGAACGTACAAATGGACGAGCATGATCTTAAAGCACTTGAAAATATTGAGAAACATGGCTGCCATGTTTTAAATATATTTGAAGAGGAAGGTCAGCCTTGTTTTACCTATTCTATAGGCATAGAAAAAAAGCAAAATAAACCCGAATTAATTGTTGTTGGTCTAAAATCTGAATTGGCTCATTTTATTATCAACGAATACTGTCAGCGCTTGCTTCAAGGTGAGGATTTTATTCCCGGTAAATTTTATTCTGACTTTATTGAAGGGTTTGAGATTACTTTCATTGAAATGGATAAAAAGCACTATAAAGAATATCTTGGTTGGGGCTTATGGCTATACGCAGGTGATGACTTTAGAGCTTATCAACTTATTTGGCCTGCTACAAACGGCATGTGGCCTTGGTCTGAAGAAAAATCAGAATACTATACTTGGGCGCAACCAATATTAAACTCATCAGGTAAAATACAAAAAATTTAACAAATCGCTCAAGCTCGCACACTACGTGTGCTGGACAGTCTTTAAGTCGCGCCTTTGCCATTCGCTTCGCTCATTTTATGGCAAAGCCACAACTTAAAGCCTGCCGCTTAGCTCGGCGTTATGTTTTTAAATGGAGTTAAAATGAAATATCGAGTGTTATTTATATCTTTGTTATTAAGCGGTTGTACTTCAACAGAAGTACAGGTTAATTCTCAGAGAGTTGATCCAATAAGTACAGAATTCGCAGAATTAACTATTAATCATAAAACTAAATCTATAGATCTAAAGTGCATCCCTAAAAGTGAAGTAGCTGGTGAAAGTGTGGTTTGGGTAAAAGACTGCAATGATTTAGCATTTAACTATTTAAGTAATGAAATGAGTCAAGGTGTCGTTCTTAAAAACACACTTACTAAAAAGCCTTTCGGTATGGCAGCAGATTTTATGGGTAAATCATTAATGGCTAACCCGTCAAATTTTACTGCGGTTAGTATAGGGCAAAGCTTTGAGTTGGTGCGTAACAAAACATAACAAGAAAATCAACAAGGACTAAAAACAGTGGGCTGTTCGCTTCGCTCCATTTTAGCCCACTATTTTTAGCCTGTTATTTGGGCGTTATGTTTTAATCGGAACTGGATATTGATATGAACATAGAAGTAAAAATGGATATTTTATTCGCAGGGTTGTTACTAATCCCTGTTCTGGTCTTGGCTGTTCCTTACATCAAAAATAAGCTAATCGCTTTCGCGAAAACTAAAGCGATTTCGGTTGTTTCATTGCCTATATCAGCTTTCTTGATTTATGACATTTCAATTGAAAGTAATTTTTTGGGGCTTTTTGGTTTGTCCGCAGGTTATATCGTTTTCTTTTTTACTTATGCAGTATCGGTTTCGTTGTTGGCGTCCACTGCAAAAAGCAAAAATATGGTGCAATAAAAACATAACAAGCCAGTCAAGAATGGACGCAAAACAGTTGGCTTGCGCTCATTCTTCGCTAATTTTAGCCAACTATTTTGCGCCGCTTACTGGGGCGTTATGTTTTTCTAGAGGTATGAGTGCAATCTAAGCTGTTAAAAATTAAATTGAACCCCAATTCTCGAAGTGATTTAGATACTTTGATCTCTTATATGCGTGAAAATATTGAGTTTCCAAAAAGCGAAATGGAACAAAAAGGGTACTTCTGGGATTCTGTATTTTATGAAAAAGACGATGAATTTGAATTCATCTATATTGTTATCAAATCCGCTGATTTTTCTAAAATAATGATGGATGAAAGTGAATTAATAGTATCGCCGTTTAGGGATGTTTATGAAAACTTTAGAACCACTTGTTGGGCTCCAGAGCCTTACAAAGATTTAGAACCAGTATTCTGTTTTAATTCATCATTTACATTTTCAGGTTAAAGTAGAGTTATCAAAAACATAACAAGAACTTCAAACGGAAAAAATACAGTTGGCTGTTTCACTCCGTTCACATTATAGCCAACTATATTTTTCCGCTTAAGTAGGCGTTATGACTACCCAGATGAATGACTACGAACGTAGAATAAACAAGCTCATTACTAACTACTCGTCTTCACTGATGAATAATACCAAGTGGAGAGAAGTGTTAGATTTGGTAGGCAAGCATGGAGTCGCAATTAACTTTTCGTTCATAGGTGATGAAGAGTTTTTGAGTGATGTTTTCTTTCCCGAGGATGGAGTACAAGGTGATCATACTAAAGACTGCTGTGTGCATGGACCGTTCTATCTGAAAGAAATCTTTGCGATAAAGTGCGCCAAGTATGAAGCTAAGCGAAATCCAATTAGCGGAGCCAAGTATCTAGATGATGCTACTTATCAAGCATTTCTATCGGATATTAATAGGTTAGGTAAGCTACCGCTAAAGGAGCTAGATGATCATTTGATTATCCATGGCTATCAAAAATAGTCATAACAAAGCCGTGCACAGCGAGCAATTTTTCCGTCGCTTTTTTTGTGGCGGGCGCTACGCTGCCACAAAAAACAACTCCAAAGTTGCCGCGTGACGGCGGCGTTATGTAGCAAGGAAGCATGTTGAACTGGTCGAGTATAATAAAATTTTCAGGATTCCATTTTATAGCGCTCACGTTAGTGAGTACGTTAACAACGTTGTTAATTGGAGCCGATAATTTAGAGCAACAAACAGGACGTGACTTGCTAATTTATTTCAAAGTACCAGCATTCATTGTCGGTTCAATTATCCTAACGCTATTTGCTAAAACACAAGGTTCCAAGGTTCTATTGCACCTTTTTATAACCGTTGTAATAAGTTCAACTGTAGCTTTTGTTATCGTTTCTGTACTTATGGGATCTGTATTTATTTCACCAACATGGTTTATTGATTTACCCATTTCTGCAATATCTATTTTGGTAGCAATATTCATTGGCGGTTATTTTCGTGGTATAACTAAAAATGCTACATAACAAGCTAATTAATAAGGACAAAAAACAGTTGGCTGTTTTCGTTCCTCAACATTTTAGCCAACAATTTTTTGCCCATTATTAGGGCGTTATGAAACTTTAGAATTATGATGCAACCTGCTAACCCAGTGACAGAATTAAGGCAACTAATCAAAGATGCTCGATGGGCAATTTGGTCATTCTTTATTATTAATGCTTTTGTGCTGCTTTTCTTTTTAGTCGATGGCATTTCTAATGAGTTTGTTTTTGTAGCCTTATTTGTTCAGGCTTTTTTGTTTATCGTTTGGCTTTTACCTGTATTTTGTTATCAGGTATTCATTAAAAGGCTAAGTGTTAAATATGCCTTTTTTAAAGCAATGGCATCATATAAAGAAGCACTAGGACATGTATCGTGGTAGCGTTTCATAACAAGGCGTTTAATTCGGACGGATAACTGTTGGCATTGGTTCGTTCCTCACAATTTTACGCCAACAATTACTCGCCGCTTAACGGGACGTTATACAACTCTATGGTTTTGATGAATGTCACAACACTTTCTTCCTAGCAAATTTAAAGCTCCAATCAATTTAGAAACTGATAAGTTTCATATTTTCCCATTAGCACTAAACGTTGCGACAATGGATTATGAAGCTGTAATGTCTAGCCGAGCGGAACTTCAAGGGATATTTGGCCAAAATTCTGATTGGCCAAAATCAAATATGACATTACAGGAAAATATGAGTGACTTAAAAGTTCATGAATATGAATTTAAAACTAGAAAAGCCTTCGCATATTCTGTATTAAATAATACTAAAACCAAATGCTTTGGTTCTATTTACATAGATCCAAGTCGTTCCAAAGATTACGATTGTGAAGTTCATTTCTGGATTCGCTCTGACAGTATTAAATTTGAAGAACAGCTTTTTAAAATAATATCGGATTGGATGCAAAGCGATTGGCCTTTTAAAAATATTGCTTATCCAGGTAGGCTCATTTCATGGGAAAACTGGGAAAAACAGATAAAAGTTGTATAACAAGCAATTCAAGCGGGACTGCTAACGTTTGGCTCGGTTTCGCTTCGCTACACAGTTTAGCCAAACATTAACAGCCCCTTAATTGGGCGTTAGCTGGAAGGGAAGTCATGAGCTATATCGATGAACTTATAGAGAATTGTAGGTTGGCAAAAAAGGCTGTACCAATAAGAGAGTTTGAGCTTAAAGAACTATCTGATCTAGATGATATAGAAAAAGCAATTTACATAATTGAAGAAATAGATGGGCAACCGGAGAAAACATTTATAGATTATTCGGTGTACAAAAAATCAAGAGAACGTTCCTGTTCAAAATTAAATTCACCATCGCCTGTAATGTATGTCGGTTCTTCTACAACTGGAGTCAAGAAGCGAATTGAGCAGCACTTAGGTGATGGTCCAAAAGGTACTTATTCGCTACATTTGAAGCATTGGTTTAAGGGTAGGCAAAAAATTACCGTCAAGGTTTATAATGAGTCGTTGGCCGTCCTCCAAATAATTGAAGATGCCTTATCTCATGATCTACAACCAGCGTTTGGAAAGCAGGGTGGTAATAATAAGTGAGCGAGTCAGCTAACAAGGCAAGTCAAAATCGTGGCGTTTCACGCCACTGGACTCGCTACGCTCGCCTTTGCTTGCGCCGTTATATCTCAAGGAGTGAGCTGTGAGTTTTGAGTTAATCTTCCTACTTATTTTTATTTGCTTCTTCTTATTTATTCTCTCGTCTTTTTCAAAAAGCAGTGGATGGTCAAAATTAAGTGAGAAGTATAAAAATAAAGAAGATTTTGATGATGTGATAATTAAAAATATATCGGCAAACTTTACTAAGAATGATTATTTTAATGGGATTTTAAATATTGGTGTTAACGATAATTATATGCACTTATCTATAAATCCATTCTTTAAGTTTTTTACGCCAAATTTACTTGTGCCAATTCAAGATCTATCGTTTTCTATTGAAAAGCGCAATTTGATATTTAAATTTAAAATAGAGTTTAAAGAGTACCCTGATATATTCTTTTGCATAACACAAAGAAATGCCAAAAAGCTAGGACTTGAGATATAACAAGTCACTCAAGCAGGACAAATAACAGTTGGTTTTTGCTCCTTCGTCGCTTATTTTAACCAACTATTATTTGCCTCTTAGTGAGGCGTTATGCTTGTCGGTCAGTTTGGCGTACGTTTTACGGGTGATGGCGGTAAAGTGGCGTGGTAAAGCTTCTATTTATCTAGGATACTAAAGGCTCTATTATTTAAAGGAGCTTCAAATGGACATTAATATGAAAATCGATTCTGAAAAGGTACGTAACTTAAGAAATAAAAGAGGTTGGTCACAAGAACAGTTATCTGCCTTATCAGGTTTAAGTTTACGAACAATTCAACGAGTAGAGGCTGAGGGAAATATTTCTAGAGAGTCAAAAGTGTGCTTAGCGGCAACGTTTGATATTAATTTAAGTGAATTAGATTTGGTTGATGCTTTAAAAACTAACATGGACTCTGTAGCAAAATATAAACCAAATAAAATTGTAATATCGGTAGGTTTATTCTCTTTTTTAATATCAGTTGTTGGTTACTTATTTTTTACAGAACCAAGTTACATATTTCTTATAGCTAATATGTTCGTTCTTTCTGCAATAATGCACTCGTTATTTAATTGGTATTTCTCTGAAAGTACTAAAAATCACAGTGTTTTAAAACGTAGCGTAAGAGTATTTTTTATCTATGTATTTTGTTACTTCGCTTTTTCATTAATTGGTGGTCAAAGTACAAATACTTTATTAAATGGCCTTTTTTCTGGCTTTGTTTTTTGTATTATTTATTTTCTTATCGACTTAAAATTAAGTACAGGTAAAGGTTCAAACTCCATTGCAAAACAAGCCTAACAAGAGACTATGGCGTCAATAGCTAATTTTAAACTTTTGGCGCTTCCCACATCACCCCGTCTCTGAGCATCGAATTTAAGATTACAATCATCTTCCTAACACATGCAATAAGCGCTACTTTTTTCGGTTTCCCAGCAGCAACTAATCGCTGATAAGTTGATTTAAAAACAGGGTTTGATTGGATGGCTTGAGAAAAAATACATGACACCCATAAATATCTCGTTGAAAAACCACAATAGTGGGTCTAATTTTAATTAATCATTTCCTGTTTTGGTGGCTACTTTTTGCAAAAAAAAAGGGCACAAGCAAGACGTTCGTCAATTGATTTAGACTCCGCTCCTTCTATTCCCATTTAACAAAAGAACTGCATTAGTCGCTGTGTTTGCCGCGCACTTTTAGCGGGGTTTGATAAATATTCAGGTCAAAACTTTCAACACCGACACACACGGCTGCTTGAGCGATTTAAGTTGTTATTTTTACTCAACGAATGAAGACCTTGCGATTGATATTGCGGCCTATGCGGTGATGTCGAATCAGCAAAATGCAGGGAGCATTTTACAACAGCAAAGTTGGTCATCAGGTGTAAGGCAGGAGCATGAAATATTACCATTTGGTGCTGATGGTTGATAGAAATCGGGCATTAAACTGGTCAAATGATGAGGTGATAGAGCGGTGGTATCAGTTGTATCACGGCATAAATTAGGTTGAGTATTGGGAACGAGAATGTAGCGTGACGTTGATTTTCTACAGTTTATTACAAATAAAAAACATTTTACCCACATTTTCATAACTCATTTTTGGCTATAGTGAAAAAAAACATGAAATGGAAACAAAAATGAAAAAATTACTTATCCCTTTCTTACTCCTTTCAGGTTGTTCAACTTCTGGCGTTGATAGAGCCGACCAAAATGAAATCATTAAAGAGTTTTACGTATCTATTGTCTCTATGCAGCAAGTCAGGCTTTCATCTCAAGTGAAAACAGGGATTGCAGGAGGCGCAGCTATTGGTGTGATTGATGAATTAGACGGAGATCATGAGGATATGATTGCCGGTGCACTTGCGGGTGCATTAGTCGGTGGATTGTTTACCGCCTTGTTTGAAGGCGGAGATATCGCTTATGAATATAAATTGAAATCAGAAACAGAAGGCGAATTTACGCTTATTCAAAAAGAGAAAATAAATATCGAGTCAGGCTGTGGCAAGGTTCATGTAAGTGCAAAAGTCACAATCGACGAGGCTTTAAAAGTAAACTGTGCCAATAACTCATCGAATGAGCATGACGGTACCGATATAAAAGGCCTGTAAAAGTTGCTAGCTGCAAAGCAGTTTTTATGTTGGGAAAAAAGTGGGTAACCTAAGCAAGGAGGCAAAAACGCATCAATACTTTTATATGGTAATAATTGATTTCAGCGAAACCTAAATTATATTTCAAGCTGTTTTATGCTACTTTTATACAAGTAATTTGTATGGTTGCAGCAACGATAAACAATTTGAGAGTAAGAAATGCCAAACACTCAACATACTCTGTTGGAAGAAGAAAATGAGCGCCTAAAGGCTCAAATTCAACATCTTACTTTCGAGCGAGACAAATATAAGACACTTTTTGATGTCTCTGCCGATGCTTTATCGATTATTGATTTAAACACGGGCAAATTTGTCGAATGTAACCAAGCTGCGGTTGCTCTGCACGGTGTTTCGAGTCAAGATGCGTTTCTAAAATTAAGGCCAGCGGACTTATCCCCCCAATACCAGCCTTGTGGTGGGGCTTCACAAGCGCTGGCTCAAGCACACATTGAAAATGCTTTTCGTAATGGTTCAGAGTTATTTCAATGGACGCACACCCGATTAGATGGTTCTGAATTTTCATGTTTGGTGTCGCTAACTGCTGTGAAATTAAACGGTGCTAACTTGTTATTGGCTATTGGTCGCGATGTGAGTTCGCTTGTAAACACACAAGAGCAGCTAAGTAAGGCATTGACTGATATTAAACGCTATCAAAGCGCTTACCTACTTGAAAAACAAAAATTTGAGATCTTTGTCGATTTAGCCCCCATTGGAATTGCTATCAATGCATTTGATAATGGTGCTTTTAATTATGTTAATCGCGAGTTTAGTCGTTTTACGGGTTATAACGTAGATGAACTCAATAACATGGATTATTGGAAACTCACGCCACAATCTTATCAAGAACAAGAGCAACAGCAATTAAGTTTACTATCTGAAACAGGCCGATATGGCCCATACCAAAAAGAATATATCCATAAAAATGGTACTCCCTATCCTGTTTTATTATCGGGCATAAAAATAACTGACGAGAATGGAAACCATTTTATCTGGTCCGTTGTTCAGGATATTTCGAAACAGAAAACAACAGAAGAACAATTAATTGAAGCGAAAAAGCAAGCAGACGCGAGCACTCGGACCATGCAATTGGCGAACGATTCTGCTGGTATTGGAGTGTGGGAGTGGGACTTAGCAAGCAACGAGTTAGTTTGGGATGATTGGATGTACAAATTGTACGGTGTTTTACCAGAGCAGTTTTCAGGTGCTTTTGATGCATGGGAAAACAGTGTTCATCCTGATGATATTGAAGAGGCTAAAGCGAAGTTAGCGTCTGCAGTGGCTGGTGGTGGTGAGTATAGCCCTGAATTTAGGGTGATACATCCTGATGGTAGTGTGAAGACAATTAAAGCCAGTGCCGAAATCTTAAAAAATGAACAAGGACAGGCAATTAAAGTGGTGGGTGTTAACTATGACGTTAGTGAGAAAGTGGAAGCCATCAATACATTAGCCAAAGCTAAATTAGCTGCTGAAAATGCAGTAAAGGCTAAAAGTGATTTTTTAGCTAATATGAGCCATGAAATCCGCACTCCAATGAATGCTATTTTAGGTGGTTTACAATTACTGCAAAATGCCAGCCTTGATAGGAATTTACGCACCATACTTGATAACGCCTCTTATTCAGCGCAAAGTTTGCTCACCATTATTAATGATATTTTAGATTATTCAAAAATTGAATCGAACAAGCTTGAGCTAGAATACGCACCTTTTTCTTTGCTAGAAGTGATTGATTCAGTTAAATATGATCTTGATTCACAAATCAGTAAGAAGGGTCTTGATTTTGTAATTACTATAGATGAATCATTTGTTGATGGTTGGCTTGGCGATTTTGTTCGGGTCAAACAAATTTTATTAAATCTAGCCTCAAACGCGGTAAAGTTTACCGAACAAGGATGCGTTCAGGTCACTATAGGTCACTCGCGTTATCACGACAAGCAAGCTTTATGTATTGCGGTAATTGACTCGGGCATTGGGATGAATGAAGAGGTACAACAAAAAATATTTGAGCGTTTTTCACAGGCTGATACTTCCACAACTCGGCAATATGGTGGCACGGGGCTTGGAATGTCAATAACGAGTAATCTAGTGGCGTTAATGGGGGGCCATATTGAGTTGACCAGTGAGCTTGAAAAGGGAACAAAAGTTAACGTGTTATTACCTTTGGAGAAAACGACTCTTTCGGTTAAGGAAAAAAAACCTCAATCGTTGCTGGCACCCGATTTGAGCGGTAAAAAAATACTTATCGCAGAAGATAATAAAATCAATCAAATTGTAATCCAAACGATGTTAAAGGCCACTCATGCACAACTCACAATGGTCGAAAATGGGCTTTTAGCAGTCGAACTATTTGAAAAGCAAGGCTTTGATTTGGTGTTAATGGACATTCATATGCCAGAGATGGATGGGGTAGAGGCGCAACAAAAAATTAAAGAGATAAATAAACAAATCCCCGTCATTGCTTTAACAGCGAATGTCATGGCGAATGATGTTACAGCATATTTGGCACAAGGTTTTGTTGCACATATAGCCAAGCCCATCGATATGAAAAGTTTATATGGCGTGCTTAAGCAGTACTTTTTATAAGCATGAAAACTTAAAAGGCACGAAGCTGATGATTATTTTAGTTTTGTGTCGCGTCTTTTATTCGGCTTCTTAAATTCTCGCTTTTTTGGGGCAAGATTTCATTGGCCCGTCTGCTAATAAAGCCTACAAATCATAAGTTGTTAGTCAGTAACTTTATTCGAGGTTTACTTTTGGCTGTTATTTTTAACGCAATAGGGGAGCGTTAAATTTTGAATAGATCTGCAATTTAGACACCCACTCGTTTTGTTATCTTCAAAATTCGTACCTATAACCTAGGTTTTAAAAATGTTAACTATTTCAAGTTGATTTGTAAAAAAAACAAGTCATCACACTATGGTTTATTTAATTAAAGGTACAAAAGTTATTGAAATGTTAATTTTATGGGTGTACCTTATTTACGTACCTTGATTGGCGCTAAGTTTATCTCTTTGCTCATGATAGATATTTCAATAAGTTAAAGGATTTTATAATGAAAAAAGTACTAGGTTTACTATTTTTGGGGTTGCTGGCTAGTAACGCAAATGCAAATAATAATGATGTTGAAGCGGCTGCATTAGCAAATTGTGGTCATTGGGAATATTACAATGTTCAAGTGTGTGATGAAAGGCAAGTACCTGTTATAAAAGAAGTCACTTCCTGTGAATATATCGAGAAAAACTTCACTGGTTATGGTGAGCCAAGAGAGTTGTTTCGCAGTTATGAAGGTCATATCGAGTGTCCAACATTAAACCGATTTAATTTAATTTACCAAAGTCATTCAACTAAAACAGTATATGAAACAGAGAAATACAATTGTAGAACTGAGCCGCGCCGTGTTTGGGTGCGAGAAGGCGGTCCTTATTGTGGTATTGAGCCTTAATAAAAATATAATTTTATAAATGAAGGCGCCTACAGGGCGCTTTTTATTGTCTATAAAACGGATAGTCTGTTGTGAGAGTCAATAAACGTTATTTGTGCAGTACACCATATCAATGGTTGATTTAATTTAATACACTTCAATCTGTTCTAAAATCTCATCATTATGTTTTTTCGCAGAGTCTTTTTGAGACTTAATGTTGATAATTTCGCTGCTTGGTGGTTGCGTGATAATAATGCCTTTTTTTACACACGCTTTTCTGTATTGAGTGAACTGTGCTTTTTGCACGATAGCCCGATTGATATCATCAACTGACTCGCCCGCTAATTGAATTAAACCGCGAATAAAAAAACAATCAGAGGTAGTGCAGGTATTTTTTGCGCGGTATTGATTCGGTGACGGTTGAATTACTTTATAAATATGGTCGCACTTGGGATCATAAACTTCTTCATAATGTACAGGAGCACTACAGCCTGTTATGACAGTTGATGTTGTGATGAAAATCGCTGTTCTAAAGATTCGTTTCAACTTAGTTCCCCGTTTACTTTTTCGCTAGAATATTTGTTTATAGTTTTAATGCTGTTATCAAACTGTTTTAAATTGTTAAAATACCTTTTTTATAGTATTGCGATGCCTAGGTATTAATGAGGAGGGGCTATTGTTGATCGCACAAGGTGAAATGGTCGTATAAAATTATAATAAATAAGTTGTATCTTTTTAATTTTGTTATTTATTTTTATATTTTAAGTGGTGGGTGCTATTAGCAATCTTGGTTTTAAAATACATACGGCACAGCTGTCGGGCGTAACAGATAACACCGGTGATTTAGCGCCGACTGACATTAAATTCGCAACCTTTAATTTATTCAATTACCTTGAGCCTCCGAATGCATTTTATGAATTCGAACGTATATATACAGCTGAGCAGTGGGCGAAAAAACAACGCTGGATTACCAATTACCTGTCTGAATATCAACCAGATATTATTGGTTTCCAAGAAGTATTTAGCATTGAGTCATTACAGACGTTAGTGGCTGCACAAGGCTACCCGTATTTTGCTGTGATTGACCAGCCTGAAGTTATTGATGGCTTCATTTATAAGAGCCCTGTGGTGGCGATTGCCTCGCGTTTCGCGATTGTAGAAACTGCAGCGGTTATGCCTGATAGCGAGATTGTCGCTCTGCTTGGCTTAGTTGCTGGGTTTTCGTTTAGCCGACAAATACTCAGAGCCACCATTGATGTGCCGCACATTGGCCACACCGATTGCTACGTGGTTCATTTTAAATCTAAACGCTCAATGCTTGAATTTGATCAATACAACACCGAATATTCTGCACAAAAAGCCATCATCGAAGGTTTGAAAAGCCAGCTAGCTGGAGGTTGGGCGTCGACGATACAACGTGGCAGCGAGGCCACATTGTTAATGATTGATATGATTGTGCGACGTGAAGCAACCCAGCTGCCAATGGTCTTAATGGGTGATTTTAACAATAACCTTTCTGATGGAGTGCTTAGTCATTTGTTGACTAATACCCTACGGTTTGTTTTACATGGCGAACAAACGGCACATTTGGCTAAATATTGTTTAAGTGATGCGTGGGATTTATATCAAAAAGGGCGGGCGAACGATGCCGCTAAGTTAGGTGTCAATGATGAAAAAGCGAGTAATTCAGTAATAGAACCTAGGACTGATTTATTCAGGACTCCAACACATTATTTTGGCGCTACACATAGCGTGCTTGATTATATTTTATTGTCATGTGAATTTGATGCGGGTTATCAGGGCAGCTTTTTTCAAGTAAGTAATTACCACACCGCCGACCGCCATTTAATTAATCCGCTCTTTGAACGTGATGATCAAAGTACCGATCATGGCGTAGTATTAGTGACTTTGACATTAAGGCGCTAACGCAGATGCTAAACGTATATATGAGTAAGGTTGAAGCGAAATAGACCAATACTCATGTGTTCTATCGCTGCGAAAAATCAATTCAAAAACTGCAATATAATGGTTAAGAGTGGTATGACTTGGTATTTTATGAGCCCATTTTTAGAATGAAATGATTGCCATGATTATGTCAATTTTACTCATCAACACATAAAAAAAGCGCGTTAGCCGCGCTTTTTTAGTCAATTAACTCATTCGAATTAGTTAACAACCTTCACAGGTACTGCTTGCTCAGCACTGAACTTAGTTGTCATTGCTTCTTCAACCGGTGTGAACGAAGTAAGGTCGATGCCTTCAACCGCAGACTTGTATTCTTCAATTGTTGGGAAACGGCCTAATACGCTTGAAAGTACAACCAAAGGTGTAGAACCTAGCAGTGATTCACCTTTTTTCTCTGATGTATCGGCTACAACTCGGCCTTGGAAAAGACGCGTTGACGTTGCGATTACAGTGTCACCAGGCTCTGCTTTTTCTTGGTTACCCATACATAAGTTACAGCCTGGGCGTTCTAGGTATAAGATATTTTCGTACTTAGTACGTGCAGCTGTTTTTGGTTTTGCATCGTCAAATTCAAAACCAGCGTACTTAGCTAAAATATTCCAGTCGCCTTCTGCTTTTAGTTCATCAACAATGTTGTATGTTGGTGGCGCAACAACAAGCGGTGCTTTAAATACGATAGAACCGTTTTTCTTTTCAAGGTTACGCAGCATGTGTGCAATGATTTTCATATCGCCTTTATGTACCATACATGAACCCACAAACGCTAAGTCAACTGGTTTGTCTGTGTAGTATGAAACAGGGCGAATGACGTCATGTGTATAACGCTTAGACACGTCATCGTTGTTTACATCTGGATCGGCAATCATAGGCTCTACGATTTCATCTAGATTCACTTCCACTTCTGCGTAGTATTTTGCTACATCATCAGGAGCAAGAGCTGGTTGAGTGCCCAATTTAACTTCTTCAATACGTTTGTCAGCAAGATTAATTAAGCCTTGTAACGTTTGCGCTTTGTTATCCATACCTTTGTTGATCATGATTTGGATACGGCTTTTCGCAAGTTCGATTGACTTGATTAAGGTTTCGTCGTTAGAAATACAGATTGACGCTTTCGCTTTCATTTCTGCAGTCCAGTCAGTGAACGTAAACGCTTGGTCAGCCATTAAAGTACCAATGTGCACTTCAATTACGCGACCTTGGAATACGTTTTCGCCGCCAAACTGTTTAAGCATTTGCGCTTGCGTTGCATGAACAACATCACGGAAATCCATGTGCTTGGCCATGCTGCCTTTGAAGGTTACTTTCACTGATTCTGGAATTGGCATCGCTGCTTCACCTGTTGCCAGTGCCAATGCTACAGTTCCTGAGTCTGCGCCGAATGCTACGCCTTTAGACATACGAGTATGTGAGTCACCACCGATGATAATAGCGCGGTCATCTACCGTAATATCGTTTAATACTTTATGGATTACGTCGGTCATTGCATGATAAACGCCTTCTGGATCACGTGCTGTGATCAGACCAAATTTATTCATGAACGCCATTAATTTAGGAATATTAGCTTGTGCTTTGCTATCCCAAACTGATGCTGTATGACAACCTGATTGGTATGCACCATCAAGAATTGGTGAAATAACCGCAGCAGCCATTGCTTCTAATTCTTGTGCCGTCATTGGGCCAGTTGTATCTTGCGAGCCAACAATGTTTACGTTTACACGTACGTCAGAACCTGCGTGTAGTGGTGTTTTAGATAATACGCCCACAGCATTACGGTTGAAGATTTTTTCAACCGCAGTTAAACCTTGGCCTGGATGTGATATTTCTTTTGCAGGTGCATAAACAAGTGGTGTATCAATACCTAGAGTTTTAGCGGCAAACGTTTGTAGCTTTTTACCAAATACGACGGCATAAGAGCCGCCAGCTTTCATAAATTCAACTTTTTGTGGTTTGAATGCAGACGATACATCAGCAAGAACTTTGTCGCCGTTGTATAGTTTTTTCTCTTTGGTATTAATGGTAAGTACAGTACCCGTAGCAACGGAGTAAGCTTCTTCAAGTACTGGATCACCGTTTGCATCTGTCACTGTGTTACCGTTTGCGTCTACTTTTTTAACCCAGTTTTTAAGGTCAAGACCAATACCGCCAGTCACATCAACTGTGGTTAAAAAGATAGGTGAAATACCATTTGTACCCGCAACAACCGGCGCGATGTTAATAAATGGCACGTATGGGCTAGCTTGTTTACCAGCCCAAAGTGCAACGTTATTTACACCCGACATACGTGATGAACCTACGCCCATCGTGCCTTTTTCTGCAATCAGCATTACTTTAGCATTTGGGTGTTTTTTCTGAAGTTCAACAATTTCTTGTTGCGCTTCAGGAGTAATCATACATTTGCCGTGTAATTCACGGTCTGCACGTGAGTGCGCTTGATTACCTGGAGATAATAAATCAGTAGAGATATCACCTTCACCAGCGATATAAGTGACTACATCGATTTTTTCAGCGATGTCAGGCAGCTTAGTGAAAAACTCGGCTTTCGCGTAACTTTCAAGTAGATCTTTTGCAACTGGGTGGCCTGCTTTAAAAGCAGCTTTTAGACGAGCCATGTCGGCATCGTATAAGAATACTTGTGTTTTAAGTACTTCAGCGGCTTGTGAGGCGATTGTTGCATCATCAGCAAATGCTAAATCAAGCAGGATCTCGATAGAAGGGCCACCTTTCATGTGTGAAAGTAGTTCGAATGCAAATTCAGCGCTGATTTCAGCAACCGCTTCTTGGCCTAAAATAATTTCTTTTAAGAATTGTGCTTTAACGCCCGCAGCACTTGTTGTGCCTGGCAGCGTATTATAGATAAAGAAATTTAATGAATCTTTACGGTGCTCATTGGTTGTCTCTTTGATTTGAGCGATGATTTCAGATAGTAGCTCTGCGCTATCGATTGGTTTTGGGTTTAATCCAAGTTCCGTTTTACGGGTTTGGATTTCTTCCATATATTTTGTATACAAACTCATAGAAAACTCTCGGTATTTTTACTTGATATGAAGTTAAGCATTTTAACTGATTTTACAGTGTCTCGTAATGCCCAAATGAAAAAAGCTTTTGTGCCCAACCACAATAATAGCTGGTTTTACTTGCGATATTTTGACGATATCTACTACACGATTATAGATCGTATCGCACTTACATCATAATTTGTATATATGAAATAAATGTTCGTTATTTATTTTGTGAATGTAGCCGGCGCTCAATATCAAAAAGCACCCTTTATAAAATGAGCAAAGCGTTTTTTGAGCCTTTACTGTAGTTCAAAAAATAGCTTAAAGCGTGAGATACAAAGATAATATTGATAAGCAGATGCGTATAACTTTGCTCATATCATCGCGAAACACCGGCTATCTTGCGTATTTCCCACAGAATTAACATTCATTGTGGACAGGCTGAATTTTAAACGCTTTGAGATTTTTATGCCTGTGTGTGGCGGGGAACATCAGATTAAAAACGAGGGATGAAAAGTAAGACAAAGGTGCTAAATATTGTATCCCATTAAATAAAAAACCTAGCCGCAAAAGTATATGGTGCGGCTAGGTGAGAACTTGCTTAGTTATAACACTAAAAATACGCTGTAAGTGATGTAGGCTGAGACTAACAAAAAGCCTTCAAGACGATTGATCCTAGAGCGATTTTTAATCGCAAAACACATACTTAACAACACAATGGTTAATCCCATCATCACAGCCCAGTCTCGCCATAATACTTCAGCAGCGACATTGAGTGGTGCAATGATGCCTGCAATCCCCACTACAGCCAAAATGTTAAACATATTTGAACCGATAATATTGCCTATCGCAATATCATGCTGGCCTTTGCGTGCAGCCATGATAGAAGAGGCAAGTTCGGGTAATGACGTACCAAGAGCAACAATCGTTAGGCCGATGATAAGCTCACTGACGCCGAGCTCTGTTGCCACCGTGACCGCACCCCAAACCAGAAAACGAGAACTAATAATCAGTAATACTAATCCGACAATCACCCACAAAATTGCTTTTTTAAGAGGCATCTCGTTGGTTGCTAACGCCTCGTCGACTTCATCACTGAGGGCATCGTCAGGGGTTGTTTTAGAGCTTTTAACCGACCAAATTAATACTGAAAAAAATCCGGCCAGTAAGATAAATGCATCAAGACGAGAAATATCACCATCTAAAATTAAGCCACCAAATATTAAGCAGATCACTAGTAGCATGGGTAATTCTTTACTGACAATGCCTGATTTTACGATGATGGGGGAGATAAGAGCTGTGATCCCTAAAATCAATGCGATATTGGCAATATTAGACCCAATCGCATTACCTAAAGCGAGGTCGGAGTTACCATCCATTGCAGCCATCGCTGAGACCACCATTTCTGGGGCTGAAGTACCAAAACCCACCACGATCATACCAATCAATAAAGGCGGTAAACCCGCATACTTGGCCGATACGGCCGCACCATCAATAAACTTGTCCGCACTCCATACGAGTAACGCCAAGCCAAACACAATTGCCATAATTGCTAACGTCATATTTTCACCATTACCAGATAATTCAGATTTGAACCTAATATTCAAATGTAGAGAGAGCTAAAGTAAAGCAACTTTAACGTGCGGAGCATACTTGGTTTAAACACTAATAAATAGCGAGCTTGGGCCTAATTTTAAAATAAAGTTGTAAAGATTTAGCGGCCAATCATCACAGATAAAAAAGCGCCTTAATTGAAGGGGAAACGCTCTTTTTAAGATGCTTAAAATTAACAGCCTCGAGAGCGAGGGTTGTAGGTATTAGAAAATTGTTTACATCTTTAAGTTGTGCTTTTTGTACCTATAATAGCGGTGGATTGTGAAATATGTATGTGGGTAATTTGTCTGAAAATGTTTAATTTTGTAGCCAGATGTATAGAGTGTTAAACGTGCTCACATTGATGTAAAAAAACCAGTACAACTCAAGGGGGGTTGTACTGGTTTTTGATTTGGTAACACAGCGTTATTCAATGGTTGAATTTAAGCTTGTTCATCTTCTGGGCAGAAGTGTACCAAATTTGGTCTGTCGCATTCTGAGTCTTGTCCCCGTTTATGCGTTTAATCTGTTTATTTCACGTCTAACATTCAAGGTTAATTAATAACAGTAGTTGATTGTTGTTGTGTTATTAATTAACATCACTTTTCTTGAAAATGCAACTGCGATTCTATTGATACTGGATCTTTTTTTTAAATAGAATGTATGCTTTCAGCCTAACCTGATGATTTAAAATAATAAGAGTTTTTAGTTATGCAACAGTTTGTGACACAAGAGGGCGCTAAAACCTTTCGGTTGAACAAGGGATTGGGTGCGCACGATACAATTAAAGCCCTAGGGTGGAATGTTGCTCAACACGATGTGAGCTTGCCGTGCGCGTGTATTTATCAAAGCCGTTTAGATAATAACATTGCGTGGATGGCACAGTTTGCTGCACAAAGCCAGGTTAAGTTTTCACCGCACGGTAAAACTACGATGTCGCCGCAAATATTTAAAAAACAGCTCAATGCAGGTGCGTATGCGATTACTGTGGCAACGGTTCATCAAGCTGTCATTGCGGTCGCAGCAGGAGCCAAGCGAGTCATTATGGCTAATCAATTGATTGGTCGTGCCAATTTTAATGCACTGGCACAGCTGCTACAGCAGCACGACATTGAGTTTTATTGCTTGGTCGATAGTAGCGATAACGTTGCTGCATTAGGGGCTTTTTTTCAGCCGCTGGGTTTAACACTCAAAATACTCATTGAGTTAGGTGTGGCTGGAGGGCGCTGCGGTGTGGTTGAGCCTGAAACATTAAAGACGTTAATTAAGCAGATTAAGCAATATAGTACGTTGCAGCTGGCGGGCATTGAAGTCTATGAAGGCGTATTACCCGACGAAGCGAGTGTTAAAACGTTTTTAGCGCAGGCTGTGGCCCAGTGTAAAGCCTTAATTGCCGATCAGGTTTTTGATACTGAAGAAGTGATGATCACCGCTGGCGGGTCGACATGGTATGACTTGGTGTGCGAGGCATTTTCACCCCCAAACTTACTTACAAACATGATACCGGTTATTCGCCCTGGGTGTTATGTGGCACATGATCAAGGTATTTATGAGCTGGCTCAGCAAGATGTATTAGCGCGCAGCCCTTTGGCATGTAATATCGGCAGTGACTTACAGTCGTGTTTAGAAATCTGGGCGTATGTACAATCAATTCCACAAGCTGGTCGTGCCATTATTGGTATGGGTAAACGCGATGCGGCCTTTGATGCGGGCTTGCCCATACCAAGTTTACACATTGATGAATATGGCACAGTGAACCAAGCAAAGTCAGATTGGGTCATTGAAAAAATAATGGATCAACACGCCATGCTGCGCTTTGATCCGACTTACCCGTTAAAAGTGGGCGATATGATTGCTTTTGCGACTTCGCACCCTTGCCTTACATTTGATAAGTGGCGTTATATCAACGTGATAGATGATAGCTATACCGTTGTTGATATTTTTGAGACCTATTTTTAGGAGAATAATCCATTGGATATTGTTTCGCGCATTAAAGAGCGCCTTGGGCATTTGCGCCAATCAGAACAGCATGTCGCACAATTGATTTTAGAAAATTTACAGTTTGCCGCATCGGCCAGTATTACTGAACTGGCACAGCGTGCCAATGTCAGCCATGCCTCGATAACGCGTTTAGCCAAAGCGCTCGATTGTGACAATGTGCGAGATATGAAATTGCAATTGGCGCAATCGTTAGCGGTCGGCGAGCGTTTTATTAATGAAAATACTTCATCGCAGCGAGAAGACATTCCGGCAATTTATAAAGCCATTCACGATATTTTAGATTTAAATGCTGGGTTGATTGAGCAATCTGATGTTGAAGAGGCGGCACGGTGTATTGCAGGCAGTCGCCATACGCTTATTTTTGGTGTCGGTGGCGGAAGCTCTGTGGTGGCACAAGAATGTCATAACCGCTTGTTTCGCCTTGATGTATTAAGTAATGCCTACAGCGACCCAGTGATGATGCGCATGACCGCAGCAAGCGTTGATGTCAGTGATGTAGTGCTGGTGTTGTCACTGACGGGGTTACCACAAGATTTAATTGATGCCGCCAGTATTGCCAAAGACTATGGCGCCAAAGTCATTGCAATTTGCCCAGGCAGCGCACTTGCTGATGTCGCAACGCTTCATTTACCGATTAAAACCAATGAATCGGATTATATTTTTACCCCAAGTACTGCGCGATACGCCATGTTAGCGGCCGTTGATGTATTAGCCAGCGAAGTGGCAATTTTGACTCAGAAAAAATCGCGCGAAAAATTACGCCGTATTAAACACGAGTTAAATGAATACCGCCAAGGGCCAGACAGAGTCCCATTAGGAGATTAACGATGGAGTATGGACACTCAAACACTGTTGATACAATCATTTATCGCGCTTGGGTATTTGATGGGCTTGGCAATGAGCCCACATGCATGGATGTAGCGATTAAAGGCGAGCGTATCGTGGCCGCTGGCGAGTTATCACATTTACACGCCACGCATAAAATAATGGCCGATGGCTTATGTTTAGCCCCAGGCTTTATTGATGTGCACACCCATGATGATTTAGAGCTGCTGCGCAACCCTGCCATGGCTGCCAAAATCAGCCAAGGGGTGACAACCGTTATTATTGGCAACTGTGGCATTAGTGCCGCCCCAGCAACGCTTAAAAGCGATGCGCCTGATCCCATGAATTTATTGGGCGCTAAGTCAGAGTTTATTTTTGGCCAACTGCGCGATTACATCGGCGCTTTTAATGTTAAACATGCCAATGTCAATGTTGCTGCCTTGGTTGGCCACACTACGTTACGTAACAATGTAATGGATAACTTAGCGCGTGCTGCGAATGCGGATGAAATAGCAGCCATGCAACAACAGCTTGAGCAAGCCATTAGCCAAGGCGCATTAGGGTTAAGCACAGGGCTTGCCTATCACAATGCCAAGTGCGCCCCAGAACAAGAAATACATGCTTTTGGTGATATTTTAAAAAAATACGATGCCCTTTACACCACCCATTTACGCACCGAATTTGATGGCGTGCTCACCGCGATGGACGAAGCGTTTGCGATGGAAACACACTTTGGCATCAAAGTGATTATTTCGCATTTAAAATGCGCAGGTAAAAACAACTGGGGGCGCGCGCCTGAGTTACTAGCCAAATTTGCCGAGCGAGGCAAGCATTCAAAGTGCAGCTGCGATGCCTACCCGTATGCAGCAAGCTCCAGCACCTTAGATTTAAATCAAGTGACCGATGATTTTGATATTTTTATCACTTGGTCAGAATCGCATCCAAAAATGGCCGAGCAATTATTAGGCGATATCGCCAAGCAATGGGGCATGAGCTTGCTTGATGCGGCGAAAAAACTCCAACCGGCTGGCGCTGTCTATCACGGCTTAAACGAAGGCGATGTAAAAACCATTTTGGCCTTTGAGAAAACCATGATTGGTTCAGACGGTTTACCGTGCGATCCGCATCCACATCCCCGTTTATGGGGTTCATTTGCACGGGTGCTTGGCTATTACAGTCGTGAGCAAGGGCTTTTTTCGCTCGCAACGGCCATTCATAAAATGACGGGGTTAAGTGCCGCCAATTATCGCTTGCGTGATCGCGGCGTGATTAAAGTCGGGAATTTTGCTGATTTGGTGCTATTTGACGCTGATAAAATTATCGATAACGCCACCTTTGTAGATTCGACACTCCCTGCATCGGGTATTCACCGCGTATGGACAAACGGGCAAACCACATTAAAAGACAAACAGATTTTACCGGCATTTTCGGGCAAATTTTTAGCCTCACAAGGAGCAAAACAACATGATTAGACGCATAGGTATTGAAGGTGGCACGGGCACGGGTGGGCAACATTTACCTTTTGCTCGCGCGGTTGAAGCGGGAGGCTGGTTAATGGTCTCGGGGCAAACACCGATGAAAGATGGCGAAGTGGTTGAAGGGGGCATTATCGAGCAATCGCGTTTAGCGATTCAAAACTGTGTCGATATCATGACCGAAGCCGGTTATGAGCTTAAAGATGTGGTGCATGTGACAGTGATTTTAACCGACTCACGCTATTTTCAATCGTTTAATAAAGTGTTTAAAGAATATTTTGGTGCCAACCCGCCTGCACGTATTTGTGCCGTGGCTGACTTAGTGGTTGACTGTAAAGTTGAAGTCGATGTCACCTGTTATAAAGGGCCTTAGCAGAGCAATCTTATTTAGCGAGCTCATTGGCAATCGTCATTGAGTCTCACTGCTTAATAACACAATAAAAAAACAATTAAATTAAGCAGCTTACGTTTCATCAACAGCATAATAATAAAAGAGCGTAGTATGAAGTGGCAATTACTTATGGCCTTTTTGGGCTATTTAGGATTTATGATTTGGTTTGGCTGGTGGGTCAGTCGCAACAGCAAAGGGGGCGATGACTTTTTACTGGGCGGGCGTAATTTACCGTTTTTTTTAACCCTAGGCACAACAGTGGCAACCATGGTGGGCACGGGTTCATCCATGGGGGCGGTGGGCTTTGCTTATTTAAATGGCTGGGCTGGCATGATTTATGGCCTTGGCGGTGCGTGCGGCATTTTACTGCTCGCCAAAATATTTGCGCCAGTGCGCGAACACCAGTTTATGACGATGAGCGAAGAAGTTTCGTATTATGTTGGCGCACACCCCATGGTAAAAAATACCATTGCCATCTTTATTTTTGTTGCCAGCATTGGGTGGCTTGGGGCACATATTTTGGGCGGCGGGATGTACCTTGCGTGGTTAACTGGATTATCCCCTTTTTGGGCAAAATTAATTATCGCACTGGGTTTTAGCATTTATGTGGTGATTGGCGGTTATGTGGCTGTGGTTTGGACGGACTCAATTCAGGCGTTAGTCTTGTTTGTTGGTTTTTTCTTGATGGCAGGTGTCGCTCTTTATGAAGTTGGGGGTGTTGCCGAAATGGCCAGCGCCCAGCCTGTGCTCAATCAAAGCTTTTTATCCCTTGATAAAGTAGGGCTAGTGCATGGCCTGTCGTTATTTTTTGCCGTGTTAGTCGGGGTGCTTGTTGCGCCTTCGTTTCGCCAGCGCATTTATTCGGGCAAACACGTAAGCAGTATTCGGCAATCATTTTACACCTCTGGCGGATTATATTTAGCGTTTGCTATTGTGCCTGCGATTATTGGCATGGCGGCCTATAAGTTAAATCCCGGTCTTGAAAACAGTGCGTATTCGTTTCCTTACATGGCGATGGAGCTTTTACCATTTGGCTTGGCGGCGTTAGTCATTATAGCGGGGCTGTCGGCTACGATTTCAAGTGCGAGCTCCGATGCCATTGCCGCTGTGAGCGTGCTTATTCGCGATATTTATAGTTTGGTATTTAAGCGCATGCCTCATGCCAATGAAGTAGTGATGCTGTCACGCATGGGTTTAGTGATGACAATCAGCATTGCGCTGTTGCTCGCATTATTAACCGATGATGTGATTGGCTATATCACCAATATGATTGCCACTTTGATGTCGGGTTTATGTGTTGCGGTATTGCTTGGGCATTTTTGGCCACGCTTTAATTGGCAAGGGGTAATGACAGCGTTGTTTGTTTCATTACTTGTTTCGTTCGCAATTATTTTAACGCCCAATTGGCTGGCTTATTGGAGCAACCCGATCATTCCCGCCATGCTGATTTCTGCGCTGTTATCGGTGATTGTGACTTTGCTCACCCCAGTTCAAGCCACGACATCATCACAGGCGCTGGCTAAGCTACAAGCCCAGCGTGAGGAGATGCAGCATGATTAATATCGTTTTTTTTGGTGAAGCCATGCAAGAACTCTCGCCTGATAATGACGTGCGCTTTGGTGGCGATACTTACAATACGGCGGTGTATTTAAAGCGATTGTTATGGCGCAGCGCCGAGGTGGGGTTTGTCAGTGCCATAGGGTGTGATGAGCTCAGTATTCATGCTCAAACCCTGTGGCTGCATCAAGGATTAAATTTGCAGTATTTGCAACACTCGACAGCTCGCACTCTCGGTATCTATGGCATTACTACCGATGAATGTGGCGATAGAGTGTTTCACTACAATCGTAAAAACAGCGCTGCCAGAACCTTTTTTGAGCTTGATCAGCAACAGATTTTTTTAACCGCATTAAAACAAAAACAGTGCGATTACTTGTATTTTTCGGCCATTAGCATGGCGATTTTAGATCAAGCCGCATTGCAGTTATTTATGGCGCATGTTGAGGCGTACAAAAAAGCGGGTGGGCAAGTTATTTTTGACAGTAATTACCGTGAGGTACTTTGGTCAAATAAAGCACAGGCGCAGCACTGTTATCAAGTAGCCTTTAACCTTGCGGATATTATTTTTGTCACCAATGACGACCACTTTGGTGTCTTTGGCCATTGTAGTGAAGCGCAATTATGCAGGTTTTATGAGACATACTGCCATGCCCTTGTCGTGATAAAACAGGGCGTTGATGACACCTTGGTCATGCAAAATAGGCCCCCCTACAGTGTGAAAAATCACAATGCAGCGCAACAAAACACAGCGCAGCGCTACCCCGTTACCCCTGTTGCGAGCGTGGTCGATACCACCGCCGCAGGTGATGCATTTGCAGCTGGCTTTTTAGCAGAATATTTGCTTGGCCAACCTATCAAGGTTGCTATCAATACAGCGCAGCGCCTTGCTGCACAAGTGATCGCAAGTAAAGGCGCTATTGTCACGACCAGTATTTTACCTCGCTCGACCGCTGAGTTGCCTTTGGAAGGATCATCATTATGAATCGGTGTATTCACCTTGTGTTTTTTGTCACATTAAGTACTTTATTTACGTTCAATTTGGCCAATGCAACACCCGCCCTGATGCCAATGCCGGCCAAAGTGACCTTGCTAGAGGGCCACACCGAGCTAAAGGAGGTGTTGACAGTGCATATTGTTCAAGAGCAGCAACCCACAATTGCGTCATTATTGGCGCAATCTCAACTGGCAACGCAGTTTTCTGCTATTAAATGGGCCGCACAGGGCAACGCCCTGCTGCAACTGAAGGTCGATAAGCTCGATGCCCCTTTGCCGTATTTAGGTATGGATGAACGCTATACCTTGAGTATTGAAAATCAGGTCATCACCTTAAGCAGTGCCAATCAATACGGCATGTTGCGCGGCCTTGCCACTTTATCGCAGTTGGTGTTTTTGGCTGAAAAACCAAAGCAACTGGCTAATCTCACCATTACCGATAGCCCTACATACCCGTGGCGCGGGTTGTTATTTGATAGCGTGCGCCATTTTTTGCCGATTGAGGATGTCAAACGCACTTTGCGCGGGCTTGCCACGGCTAAATACAACGTTTTTCATTGGCATTTAACCGACGATCAAGGCTGGCGCATTGAATTAAACAGCTACCCTAAATTGCACCAAAAGGCCTCCGATGGGCTATTTTATACTCAAGCACAAATTAAAGACGTGGTCGCGTATGCGGCGCAGTTAGGTATTCGTGTGGTGCCCGAGTTTGATGTACCAGGCCATGCCAGCGCGATTGTTTTAGCGTATCCAGAGCTTGGTAGCGGTACAACTTTAACTAAAATGGAGCGTCATTGGGGCGTATTTAAACCCCTGCTTGACCCAAGCAATCCGAAGGTATATCAATTTGTTGATGAGGTAGTGGCAGAACTTGCGGGGTTATTTCCAGACCCTTATTTACACATTGGCGGCGATGAGGTGGACGACAGCGACTGGCAAACAAACAGCCAAATACAAGCGTATATGCACGCTAAAAACCTGCACGACAGCGAAGCCTTGCACGCCTATTTTAATCAACGCGTTGCCACCATTTTAGCCAAATACAACAAAAAAATGATTGGTTGGGATGAGGTATTGCATCCGAGTTTACCGAAAAATACCTTAGTGCAATCGTGGCGTGGCCACCATTCATTAGCGGCTATTCGCGAGGCAGGGCTCGATGGTTTGCTCTCTAGCGGCTTTTATATCGACCAGCCCCAGTGGACGAGCTACCACTATCGTAATCACCCCGTACCCGCGCTAACAAAAAAAGTGGTGGCGCACACGTTCAAAGGCAGTGTTACGTTTACGCTCACCCGATTAAAAGGCAGTGCCGTTACTGGGCAGGTTGATGTGTTTACTAATCAACACAATACAACCTTTGCCCGTGTTGAAATAAACGGCAAAGGGCAATTTATCAGTCACAATATCACGCACACTGACGGTGTGTATCAGGTTACGCTCGATACTTGGATGGGGCCAACCCAACTGCGTTTTGCACTTAGCCAAAACAGCCAACTCGACGCTTTTATTGGCAATACGCCCTACACCTTTGCCGCGCAAACCAATAAAACTAGCCTTGCGCACTTAAATAGCCAATTAATTGCCGAGCAGCAGCGTGAGCAAAGCGGCAATGTGCTGGGCGGTGAGGCCACTATTTGGTCTGAGCTCATTACAACCGAGAACCTCGATACCCGATTGTGGCCAAGGCTGTATGCCATTTCCGAGCGGTTTTGGTCATCGCCAACCCTCACCAATGAGCGCGATATGTATCAACGGCTGGCAATCATGCACCGTTATGCTGATGAACAAGTGGGCTTATTGCATCAGCAACAATTGGTAAAGCGGCTGCAACAGGTGGCGGGTGGGACAGTAAAAAACATGGATGCACTAATCACCTTTAGCCAACTGATTGAGCCAGCTCATTATTATACCTTGCACCATTTGGCCTATTTACGTGATGAATATCACCAACTGGCCCCCCTTAATAAATTAGTCGACGCGCTCCCTGTAGAAAGCTTGGCGTTAAAACACTTTGATTATCAGGTTGCCGATTATCAATTACAGTGCTCCGCTACTGCGCTGGTGGGCATACAAGCGCAACTGCAAACATGGCAAAATGAACTTGAAAAAAATCGCCAGCTGTTTATGTCTATAAATGAGTTGCAAGCGAGTTATCTTGCCATAGTACAAGCGCTAAAGCAGTATCACACGTTAGCAGTTGGGAGCGAGACGAAGGGGGCAGTGAAGGGCGCCTTTAACGGTATGGCTAACAATGAGGTTGAAACCCCAGTTAAAAACCATAATGGCACCATCACGCACGTTATTGCGTCTATTAACCGTTTAAAACGCGCCCAACAACTGTGTTTATAGCAAAAAACCACACTTGTTTAGCGCAGATTAACGCGCTGCAGTGGCGCTTGAACTTTATTTAAGAACTTGATTTCGGAGTTAGAATTGAGAGGCGCAGGTGCAAGCCTGCTTGCCAAGTCGGGTGCAGCTCTGCCGCTTTTTGTAGGTCGAGCTTTAGCCCGACAGGTCATATCACACCAGACATATTGGCAGTTTTTTTCAGTATAAAATTTCAGTGCCAATCAATGACTCTGCCAAGCTTTTATTTGCCAATCAATGAACTTTTTTCAAAAGCATGCGTATACTGATTAAACAAACAAGAGCGTTTGATTGCGCTTTACTACACATTAGAGACATAAAAAATGAACAAAATTTCAGCTGTTCTCTTAGCCATTCTAATCACCATAAGCACCTTTATCTCCCCCTTTAACACCGCATTCGCACAAGATGAAAAAACAGTTTTAGTACCTTTACCCTCAGTTGATGACTTCACAAAAGGCAATAATGGCTGGGCGTTTGGGCTTGGCCTTGGCGTTGAATATGAAACAGCGTACGAGGGCTCAGATGAATTCGGTTTAGAAATTCAGCCAGCTGGGGCTGTCCGCTTTTAAACTGTTTGTTATACATCGACAACTTCACAATCCCAGTTTTCTATACTTGATTTGAGCTCTGAAATGAAAATTAAAACAAAAGCCAATACGCCAAATGCAATACATAGCCAAATAGGAAGCACTCTTTGAGCAATCCCAATTCCTGCTAAAGCGCCCAGAATTATAGGGGGTATCCAGTGATAGAGTGGCTTTTTGGGTGGTTTTATATATTTAAGTTTATAAAGTTTTACCAGCACGCCTTCTTTGTTCAAAGAGCACTCATTTCGACCCTTAATTAAATCTTTACTCTCGAAGGTAATTTCATATTCAACACCGTCTACCATGAATTTATGATTAGATTTCAGTTTGTAATTCTGGCTTTCAGAAACTAGTTTTCCATTAACAGAGACAAATTCTTTGTTGTGGTTGAATTAGCAGGACACTTTAATAAAGGAATATAATGCCATTATTGAGGTGAATATGACTAAACGAATAAATAAGCAGTATCCAAACGATTTTAAACAAGAAGCAGTGGCTTTGGTGCTTGAGCAAGGTTACACAATAGTTCAAGCAGCCGCTTCTTTAGGTATCACAGATAAAATCCTTTACAGCTGGGTTTCTAAACACAAAAAGCAGGCACAAGGTGATACCTTATCTGTCGATGAACGCACCGAACTTATGCTGTTACGCAAAGAGAATAAACGCTTATTAATGGAGCGTGAAATCCTAAAAAAGGCCAGCGCCTTCTTTGCGAAAGAAATGAAGTAAGGTACTCATTTATCAAGACTCTTGTGTCGAAATATCCTACTTCGATGGCGTGCAAAGTGATGCAGGTCAGTACATCAGCGTATTACGTTTGGCTTAAAAGTCCTGGTGAGCTTATCACTGCCGATACACTCGCATTGTTTCGTCGAGCTAAAGCATTATTCAAGGCCAGTCGAAACAGCCTAGGTAGTCGAGAGTTAGCTAAAGCGCTACGCAAAGAAGGGTTTAGTATCACACGTTATCGCACCATTAAGTTAATGGCGCGACTGAAGCTGCATGTGACGCAACGTCTGGCTTATAAGGTCACCACAAAGCGTAAGTACAGTGAGAGTGTGGCTGACAATTTGCTTAATATGAATTTTAATCCTGTGGGGCCAAACCAAGTTTGGGCAGGTGATGTGAGCTATCTTAAAACAGGCGAAGGTTGGCTGTATCTCGCAGTGGTAATGGATTTGTATTCTCGCAGAATCGTCGGCTGGAACATATCTAAGCGAATGACGCGAAGCTTAGTGGAGAAAGCATTTTTAAAGGCTTACAACTTGCGCAAACCACCTAAAGGCTTGGTATTTCATAGCGATAGAGGTTCGCAATATACCAGTAAAGGTTATCGACGTTTATTAAAACAATTGGGCTGTCGAGCAAGTATGGGTGATGTGGGAGCATGTTGGGACAATGCTGTTGTAGAGCGATTTTTTGGTAGTTTAAAGCATGACTGGTTGTTAAAAGTACCACAGCCAACCCGTCAACATATGCGTGATGATGTGGCGGAATATATGAAATATTACAATGTAGAACGACTGCATTCGGCAAATGCTGATCAGTCACCGATAGATTTTGAAATCTCTTTTAGAAAAGTGTCCGGTTGGAGTTGACCAGAACACTTTACCAGAGAAAGGACTACACTGATAAACGATTTCATTCGAGTCAACTTGAAAAATGAAAGTAGCCCCTTCTTTAAATGAAACTTCCACAAATTCATTAATTTTCATCCAGACTCCTTTAGATGTATAATATCTTAGTATTTATGCGATAAAAAATAATAAAAAATAAAATATTTGACACTCACAAGTATCTCATTGATTTTAAATAGTTTGTATTAAAAAAAAAGACCAAGTTTAATAGCAAGGGAAGTGAAAGATTGAATAACTGCGGCTTGAGAGAATGTGATGCTACGGCTTTTTACTATCAACACCGTTTAGGTGCATAAATTGACTGAAACTTTCCGAATTATCGGGTTTTCAGGCATCACAAAACTAGGCTGCTGCCTAGCTTGCTTACATGAAGGCTAAAAGGTGCGAATTAACCGACTCCGCGATACCAACTTTGTTGATGTTGATGGGCACATTGCCTAAGCGCGCTCGGTTGGCCAGCAAAGTTACTGTATTGCCGCCGGAAATTTTGTACGGTTTCAAGCCACACAGCAGTTTCTATACCCTAAAATATTTGACACTCACAAGTATCTCATTGATTTTAAATAGTTTGTATTAAAAAACAAGACCAAGTTTAATAGCAAGGGAAGTGAAAGATTGAATAACTGCGGCTTGAGAGAATGTGATGCTACGGCTTTTTACTATCAACACCGTTTAGGTGCATAAATTGACTGAAACTTTCCGAATTATCGGGTTTTCAGGCATCACAAAACTAGGCTGCTGCCTAGCTTGCTTACATGAAGGCTAAAAGGTGCGAATTAACCGACTCCGCGATACCAACTTTGTTGATGAGCGCATTGCCTAAGAGCACTGGGTTGGCCTGCAAAGTTGCTATATTGTCGTCTAAAGTTTTGTACGGCTTCGAGCCAAATGGCGGTTTCTATACCGAGCTCGACTAATATTTTGGGTTGAGCTTTGCTGATTGCACCACGCTTTTTAGGGTCAATATGTCGCCCACTCCAATCGGCAAGTTCTAGATAATCTAATAACTTAAAAGGAATGGTTTGATTGTTTTGGTTACTGCCAAACGCCATCAGTTGCTTTGGTTGCTGGGTAGCATGTTCGGTGTTTTCTGACGTGGTCTGTTTTTTGTAGTGGGTAATTCGCTCTTGAATTGACGTAAAGTCGCTATCTTGCAGGTTATTGGCCATTTTTGCTCTGATTGGGTTTAAATCGACGTACATCATGCAACTGAGCACGGCTTGCTCGTCCAGTAGCGCTTGCGACTTAAAGCGCCCTTCCCAAAATCGCCCTGTGCAGTTATCTTCTTTATTGGCTTCTCTGGCAATGAACTCGTTAAGGTTACGCATATACCAACTGATGTCATATAAACGATTTCGCCAAACTTCGACCGTTTTATCAACGCTGTACATATAGGCTTCATCGAGTTTTTCACCTTTACGATAGCGGTCAACTAAAATTGTGCCGTGATACAACTGATACCACCGCTCAATCACTTCCTCCTTTGACCAGTTTAATGCCCTACTTCTATCGACCCTAAGCACTAAATGGTAATGGTTCGACATCACCGCATAGGCCGCAATATCAATGGCAAACACTTGCGATAGTCGTTTAAAGCGCTCCACTAACCAAGCCCGTCGGTGTTCAAAATTTTGACCAGAGTATTTATCAAAACCCGCTAGAAATGCCCGGCGAACACAGCGACTAATGCAGTGATAGTAAGGTGTGGAGTCTAAATCAATTAACGAACGTCTTGCTTGTGCCATGTGAGCCACCAAAACAGGAAGTGATTAATTAAAATTAGACCCAGTACTGTGGTTTTTCAACAAGATATTTGTGGGTGTCTGTATTTTCTATTTCCATGGGTGAATAATATCTATTAGATCACAGTCTCTCGGTGGGTTCAAGGTTAAAAATAAAGCAAGGAAAGAAGTGTATAATCAGTTCCTGAAATGGGTATCTCTACAGCCTCAACGCTTTGCTAAGCGGAAAATAATGGTTGGCTACAATCGCGAAGCGATGGCCAACTGTTATTTCTCCGTTTAAGCAACTTGATAGGTAACACTACTCACCCCACTCAGGGTACTGCTCTGGTTTAACACCGCTTTCGTGTACCACTCTAGGATAAAATGTATCCGGTTTTTCACTAAAACACTTTTTACGACTTTTATTTATTTGAAACAACCAGCTATCGCCATAATCAAACATATAAAAGAGCTTCTTGCCTTTTGCTTTTGAGAATATAGTTTCAATTGTTTCTTTAGTTACTTTGTCATCATCACATGATATGCGCTGCGCATTTCTAGAATAATAAGAGCTCGCAATACAAAACTCATACATGTGGTCATTACCAAAACCTACAGCACACAAAATTGCCTGATGTAATTCATCTAAGCTATGGTCAATCGGGATTTCTAAAGCACATTCCCATTCATTATGAGCGTGCATACCATCAAGTAATTTTATCTTTAAAGTTTCAATCATACTCAGACTTTACCGTGTTACCTAACGAGGCTGTAGAATAACTCCTACAGCCAAATCCAATTAAAAAACAAGCTCCTGTAACCAACCCTAAGCGCATTTAAGGCATTAGCTAATGCATTTGAACCCAGAAAACAGCCTGTTTTTCTTAAAAAAGAGTAATTCTACAGCCTCAACGAGACTGTAGAATTACTCCAACAGCCAAATTTAACTAAAAAACGAGCTCCTGTAATCAACCCTAAGCGCTTTTAAGGCATTAGGTAATGCATTTGGAACCCATAAAACAGGCTGTTTTTCTTAAAAAAGAGTAATTCTACAGCCTCAACGCCTCGTTAAGAGGCAAATAATATGTTGGCTAAAATAAGCGACGCAGGAGCAAAAGCCAACTGTTATTTGTCCTGCTTTAACGACTTGTTATATTCTCTGTGCTTCGCAAAGCTTATTACCATAAAACTAACCATAATAATGATAATCAGTTGAGCTATAGCTTTTGCAACATCTAACCCTTTAATTGATAACTCAATTGACTCTTGCTCTGCAGCTAAGCGCTGATAATAAATGGCTTTCAAAATATCTAAGTCTTGTTTTTCAATTGCTAACTCATAAGCTTTCTTCTCAAGCTCTAAAGTGTCGTTGTGAACATTTTTAACGTAGCTTACTGATATATATTCATCTTGATATTTTATGTACGGAATTTTCTCAAAAAAGATAATTAAAAAAGAAAGCAAAGTCACAATTGTTCCGCAAATATAAAATCCTTTTGAATGCACCGTACTCTCCGAGAATATAACATTTAATATCGAGCGATTGGGTCGTTTTTCTACCGTGAACCGTCTCGAGTTTCTACTTCCGGAATTTTTATCACATTGGATAACATATTGCTACAAAAAGCCTTCTTCCTCTAAGGCTAAAATTACTTTGGAGTGAAAACGACCCAGTGGCTCGTTTTCATGACTATACGAGAAACTCATTAACACTGTATATACACACATACATGAAAATACCCCTGCAGCCCCTCTTTGGCTGCCGTCGCCAGTGTGACAACGATACCAATTTGAAAACCAGTCATGTTTTTAAACAACATTCGGGCTAAAGCACCGACAAAAGCGGGCAAGCTTCGCTCGCCTTCGCAAGCAGGCTTGCACCTACGCAAATCTAACGCCGATGCAAGCAATTCCCCCGTGATCATGCCCTAAAAATAACCAATTGATGGCTGTTTTTTTCTGTTTAGTTCACATCAATTGGTTATTTGCAGGATAAAGCGTGATGTCGGGGCGCAGGGGTGACGAAAGGCCAAAGCATCGCTTTGCAGCTTGAGGAAGTGGAAGCATGGATAAAAAATATTTGACACTCACAAGTATCTCATTGATTTTAAATAGTTTGTATTAAAAAACAAGACCAAGTTTAATAGCAAGGGAAGTGAAAGATTGAATAACTGCGGCTTGAGAGAATGTGATGCTACGGCTTTTTACTATCAACACCGTTTAGGTGCATAAATTGACTGAAACTTTCCGATTCAGGCATCACAAAACTAGGCTGCTGCCTAGCTTGCTTACATGAAGGCTAAAAGGTGCGAATTAACCGACTCCGCGATACCAACTTTGTTGATGTTGATGAGCGCATTGCCTAAGAGCACTGGGTTGGCCTGCAAAGTTGCTATATTGTCGTCTAAAGTTTTGTACGGCTTCGAGCCAAATGGCGGTTTCTATACCGAGTTCGACTAATATTTTGGGTTGAGCTTTGCTGATTGCACCACGCTTTTTAGGGTCAATATGTCGCCCACTCCAATCGGCAAGTTCTAGATAATCTAATAACTTAAAAGGAATGGTTTGATTGTTTTGGTTACTGCCAAACGCCATGAGTTGCTTTGGTTGCTGGGTAGCATGTTCGGTGTTTTCTGACGTGGTCTGTTTTTTGTAGTGGGTAATTCGCTCTTGAATTGACGTAAAGTCGCTATCTTGCAGGTTATTGGCCATTCTAGCTCTGATTGGGTTTAAATCGACGTACATCATGCAACTGAGTACGGCTTGTTCATCCAGTAGCGCTTGCGACTTAAAGCGCCCTTCCCAAAATCGCCCTGTGCAGTTATCTTCTTTATTGGCTTCTCTGGCAATAAACTCATTTAGGTTACGCATGTACCAACTGATGTCATATAAACGATTTCGCCAAACTTCGACCGTTTTATCAACGCTGTACATATAGGCTTCATCGAGCTTTTCACCTTTACGATAGCGGTCAACTAAAATTGTGCCGTGATACAACTGATACCACCGCTCAATCACTTCCTCCTTTGACCAGTTTAATGCCCTACTTCTATCGACCCTAAGCACTAAATGGTAATGGTTCGACATCACCGCATAGGCCGCAATATCAATGGCAAACACTTGCGATAGTCGTTTAAAGCGCTCCACTAACCAAGCCCGTCGGTGTTCAAAATTTTGACCAGAGTATTTATCAAAACCCGCTAGAAATGCCCGGCGAACACAGCGACTAATGCAGTGATAGTAAGGTGTGGAGTCTAAATCAATTAACGAACGTCTTGCTTGTGCCATGTGAGCCACCAAAACAGGAAGTGATTAATTAAAATTAGACCCAGTACTGTGATTTTTCAATGAGATATTTGTGGGTGTCTGTATTTCTAGGTAGTCGAGAGTTAGCTAAAGCGCTACGCAAAGAAGGGTTTAGTATCACACGTTATCGCACCATTAAGTTAATGGCGCGACTGAAGCTGCATGTGACGCAACGTCTGGCTTATAAGGTCACCACAAAGCGTAAGCACAGTGAGAGTGTGGCTGACAATTTGCTTAATATGAATTTTAATCCTGTGGGGCCAAACCAAGTTTGGGCAGGTGATGTGAGCTATCTTAAAACAGGCGAAGGTTGGCTGTATCTCGCAGTGGTAATGGATTTGTATTCTCGCAGAATCGTCGGCTGGAACATATCTAAGCGAATGACGCGAAGCTTAGTGGAGAAAGCATTTTTAAAGGCTTACAACTTGCGCAAACCACCTAAAGGCTTGGTGTTTCATAGCGATAGAGGTTCGCAATATACCAGTAAAGGTTATCGACGTTTATTAAAACAATTGGGCTGTCGAGCAAGTATGGGTGATGTGGGAGCATGTTGGGACAATGCTGTTGTAGAGCGATTTTTTGGTAGTTTAAAGCATGACTGGTTGTTAAAAGTACCACAGCCAACCCGTCAACATATGCGTGATGATGTGGCGGAATATATGAAATATTACAATGTAGAACGACTGCATTCGGCAAATGCTGATCAGTCACCGATAGATTTTGAAATCTCTTTTAGAAAAGTGTCCGGTTGGAGTTGACCAGAACAGTATTCTCGCAGAATCGTCGGCTGGAACATATCTAAGCGAATGACGCGAAGCTTAGTGGAGAAAGCATTTTTAAAGGCTTACAACTTGCGCAAACCACCTAAAGGCTTGGTGTTTCATAGCGATAGAGGTTCGCAATATACCAGTAAAGGTTATCGACGTTTATTAAAACAATTGGGCTGTCGAGCAAGTATGGGTGATGTGGGAGCATGTTGGAACAATGCTGTTGTAGAGCGATTTTTTGGTAGTTTAAAGCATGACTGGTTGTTAAAAGTACCACAGCCAACCCGTCAACATATGCGTGATGATGTGGCGGAATATATGAAATATTACAATGTAGAACGACTGCATTCGGCAAATGCTGATCAGTCACCGATAGATTTTGAAATCTCTTTTAGAAAAGTGTCCGGTTGGAGTTGACCAGAACAGTTTTTCTTAAAAAAGAGTAATTCTACAGCCTCAACGCCCGAAAAAGGCGCGCCGCTTTTGGCGTCGCTCTTACTTCGATTGTTATATGGATTATTGTTTGGGCCTGAGCATTTCTATAACCTGCGAATCCACCCAGTAAATATCGCCTTCAGGTTGAGTGCCATCTGTATCCCGAACGGGTTTTCGGTTAAAGAAAAGATACTTGCCATCTGGAGATACATAGCCACTCGCTTCTGTTCCATCAGTGTTGATGCTATCGCCTAAGTTTATTGCACTACCCCATGCACCATCCGGCTGGCGAAAGCTGATATACAGATCCGTATCACCAAATCCCTGTTCTTTCTCACTATCCCAGATAATGTAAGACTCATCAGGAGCGATAAACGGATGAGCAGTCCACTTGCCAGAATTAATATGATCGGCCAGCAATCTCGGCGTCTGGCGCTGGCCGTTTTTAACCTCAGAGATTCTGAGCACATCATTGCTTTTGTAATCATCAAATATATAGGTACCATCGGCTGCTGCTGACAGGCGCATAATGCCCCAATCTTCGCGGTCAAACATCGGGCCAAGGCTTTTTACCTCTGACCAGCCATCCGCGGTGCGCACCCTGTATTTGTTACCCAAATGCAGGGTATTGCCATCTGGTGACAGTATCGGCCGGCCAATTCTGGGGCCAATCACCGACTCTTGCCACTGGTTATTCTCAAGTTTAAAACGCATTAACCACCACTGTTGCGTATCCACGTCCCTTCTGGAGAAGTAGAACTCGGTTAAATCTGGCGTGAACGAGCCGCTAAAGTCGCGATGCCGGGTTGAAACATAACCCGGGGCAAATTTCTTCGGTGTTAAACCTGGCGGTACCTGGCCAAGATAAGGTCCTGCTAACAAGGGTAAGACTTGCTGAGCGTTATTATCTACTGCCAGAACCGACGCAGACAGCAAAAGCGCCACAGATAGCCACACATACTTCATCCGATATTCCTTAAACATTATCCAGTACCGCCTTGTTTATTTTCGCTCTTTTGTTTGGGTGTGCTTCAAATTGCTGAGCGTTATCACCAATTTTCAACCAGGCTGGTTTATCCGCAACAAACTCGTGAAATTGTTTTCAATATCGATTTCACCGTCAATGCAATGGGCATTGATAGGAAAAAGAAATGTGCCTGTCCTATTTTTCCTTTTCCTAAAAAGGTTATTGAATTAAAACTGAATTCAATGCCAACACTACCTAACCTTAACAAGGGAGTAAACATACCTAAAATAAAACCTGACAATATGTACACAATACAGTTAATTTGCTCTGAAATTTAAATTTATTACGGAATTAGAATAAAGGGGTCATAGAATAAAGGGGTCAAATCTTGAATTCATACATCATAACGTGTGATTGACCGCAATTTACTCAACACTCACACCGATGCCAATTTCCCCCGTGATCACGCCCTGAAAATAAACGATTGATGAGCCATGTATTTCATGGATGAAATACAAGGTGAAGCTTGGCCATGGATGGCCTATCTTCGCCCCACTCAGGGTACTGCTCTGGTTTAACACCGCTTTCGTGCACCACTCTAGGATAAAATGTATCCGGTTTTTCACTAAAACACTTTTTACGACTTTTATTTATCTGAAACAACCAGCTATCGCCATAATCAAACATATAAAAGAGCTTCTTGCCTTTTGCTTTTGAGAATATAGTTTCAATTGTTTCTTTAGTTACTTTGTCATCATCACATGATATGCGCTGCGCATTTCTAGAATAATAAGAGCTCGCAATACAAAACTCATACATGTGGTCATTACCAAAACCTACAGCACACAAAATTGCCTGATGTAATTCATCTAAGCTATGGTCAATCGGGATTTCTAAAGCACATTCCCATTCATTATGAGCGTGCATACCATCAAGTAATTTTATCTTTAAAGTTTCAATCATACTCAGACTTTACCGTGTTACCTAACGAGGCTGTAGAATAACTCCTACAGCCAAATCCAATTAAAAAACAAGCTCCTGTAACCAACCCTAAGCGCATTTAAGGCATTAGCTAATGCATTTGAACCCAGAAAACAGCCTGTTTTTCTTAAAAAAGAGTAGTTCTACAGCCTCAACGCCCTAATAATGGGCAAAAAATTGTTGGCTAAAATGTTGAGGAACGAAAACAGCCAACTGTTTTTTGTCCTTATTAATTAGCTTGTTAGGTGTTTTTTTTGACCTAGCTAGCTTTAATGCTTTTTATACAGTTTGATGATAAATCTATTGGTTCCATACTATAACGAATACCAGCAACATCTGTTTTATTAGGAAAGCTATAAGCTTTAATTAACTCCAATGTATCCATATTTAGCATAAATGTATATTCAATATTTTTAGCTGGATGAGTTGCTATGATATTAAAATATGGCGGTAATTTACTTCGAGTGTGATACCAAGAGCTTGAAAATGAAAGCTCACTTTTAGCTAAAAATCTAGAGATACACTCAGGAATTAACAATTGTCGATTGGCTATTTGCAAAGTTGAGTTTTTGGATTTGAAAGTTGCAGGTAAATATTTAGCAGGCAACCCTTTCAAATTTCCACTTTCGTCAAGAGTAATACCTGTATCTTTATGAGCGAAACTAAAGAAACTAGAAAACATTAAAAATAGTAAGAAAATTAATCTCATCCTGAGAAACACCTAACGAGACTGTAGAATAACTCCAACAGCCAAATTTAACTAAAAAACGAGCTCCTGTAATCAACCCTAAGCGCTTTTAAGGCATTAGGTAATGCATTTGGAACCCATAAAACAGGCTGTTTTTCTTAAAAAAGAGTAATTCTACAGCCTCAACGCCTTACTAATGGGCGCATAAATGCTTGGCTAAACTTAGCGACGAAGGAGCGCAAGCCAAGCATTTTGCGTCCTTTTGAGTAACTTGTTAGCTACCGATTTATGCAATTATGAATATTTTTTCTTAGCTTGAACAAAAACAAGAACAGGATAAAAAGATATAACTGTAAGAATTAGAGCAAAAGTCAAATACCCTACAACCTGAACATATAAAAGCAGCGAAACGATAAAAAACACAACTCCCGTATTTATTAGGCTGCGCCCCATTGCTTTTGTAAATTCAATTGGACTAGATAACTTTGAAAAATCTACACCATTTATCCAATGTTGTTTTTCTTTAAAAGCTATTTGGTATCCAAGAAACACAAACGTTAAACCAGTAACAATTGATATTGAAAGACAGAATAATAAAATTTCATTTGGACTCATGATAATTCCTTTTAGGTAGCTAACGAGACTGTAGAATAACTCCAACAGCCAAATTTAACTAAAAAACGAGCTCCTGTAATCAACCCTAAGCGCTTTTAAGGCATTAGGTAATGCATTTGGAACCCATAAAACAGGCTGTTTTTCTTAAAAAAGAGTAATTCTACAGCCTCAACGCCTCAATAAGAGGCCAAGTAATGCTTGGCTAAAATATGTGAGGAACGAACACGAGCCAAGCGTTACGTGTCCGACTTTATTGACTTGTTATGTGCCATGATTAATACACCATAGACTTACAATACAAATGCCAGCTCACCCTTGATCGTCGAATAAACTAAAATGCTTGCCGCAATCAAGATGCATGCAAAAACTTTGGTCTGAGCTTTACCGAGATGAACTTTTTTACTCTTTGTATACTTGCTATTGTCATCAACTCCACCGTTTATTTTTGTAGGGCCTGCCGATAGTGTTAATTCGAGTTCATTTTTGGTTAGAAAATAAAGACCAGCAATAAGAATTAACAGCGCAACAAAATCGTATTCATATATTTCCATATTTCACCAAATTTAGCGCAATACAACGCTGAGAATTTTAACTGTTCCAGCTGGCACATAACATTTAATATCGAGCGATTGGGTCGTTTTCTACCGTGAACCGTCTCGAGTTTCTACTTCCGGAATTTTTATCACATTGGATAACATATTGCTACAAAAAGCCTTCTTCCTCTAAGGCTAAAATTACTTTGGAGTGAAAACGACCCAGTGGCTCGTTTTCATGACTATACGAGAAACTCATTAACACTGTGTATACACACATACATGAAAATACCCCTGCAGCCCCTCTTTGGCTGCCGTCGCCAGTGTGACAACGATACCAATTTGAAAACCAGTCATGTTTTTAAACAACATTCGGGCTAAAGCACCGACAAAAGCGGGCAAGCTTCGCTCGCCTTCGCAAGCAGGCTTGCACCTACGCAAATCTAACGCCGATGCAAGCAATTCCCCCGTGATCATGCCCTAAAAATAACCAATTGATGGCTGTTTTTTTCTGTTTAGTTCACATCAATTGGTTATTTGCAGGATAAAGCGTGATGTCGGGGCGCAGGGGTGACGAAAGGCCAAAGCATCGCTTTGCAGCTTGAGGAAGTGGAAGCATGGATACAGGCAGCCAAACCGAGCTTCAGGGGTGAATGCTAACAGCAGCCCCAATTTAGAGATCCTGCCTCTCTTTTTATCAGCCCCCCAATCAAACTCACCTCACTTAACTGCGGCTTGTGGCAATCTAAACCTGATTTTTTAACGTATTAACAATTAAAACACTCGCATTTTGAGTTGCGGTTTTGGGTTGTTGATTTTTCATCAGTGATTTTTATATATCGGCGTTTTTATCGCTTAATGGCTCTTTTAGCGATGGTTTTTTTTAACTTACGTGACTTTATTTCTCTTGCGTTTTACTAAGGAGTGACATGCAAACTGTGCTTGATTTGTTAACTGAATATGGGGTGGTGGTGTACCTTATTTTGTTTTGTTACTGCGCCCTTAAAAGTGGCTGGTTGCCGCTGTTTGCCGGTTACGCTGCGTATGCGGGGGCGCTTGAGGTGCATTACATTGTGATCGCGACTTTTTTAGGCGGGTACTTAGGGGATGAAGTGCGCTTTTTTGCTGCCAAAAAATATGGCGTGCGATGGATTGCGCGCTCGGGCACGTTTTCATCGTTGTTTACCCGCGCACAAGCACTGGCCGAGCAACATGGTACGGCTTACATTTTTATGTATCGCTATCCTAAAGGGCTGCGCACAATTGGCGCGCTGCCCCTTGGGCTTACATCCCTGCGTTGGAGGTCGTTTACAGTACTCAATGCTGCATCGGCGGCAACTTGGACGGGTGTGATGGTTGGCGGCGGTTACTTTTTTGGCGAACGTTTTGATGCGTTTGGTATCGAAAACCTCACGGCCATCAGTATTTTACTGCTGGGGATTTTTTTAGCCTCGCTCTATCGGATCTGGAAAAAAAGCCAAGTTTCGCTTGCTCCCGCACCGAGTGAACAATAAAGCAACAAATAAAGCAATCGGTAATTAACCATAATAAATTGCAAAAACCGCTTTACCTCAAGTTAACTTTAGGTTTTACAGTGCAAGTCAATTTAGACTTTCAGTTGGAATAATGCAATGGTACTTGGCAGTAAAAACAGAACACTCCCCTATTTATCGGGCCGCTTTTTTGATGGCATTTCATCTGGGTTATTTATGATGGCGCTGTCTTGGATCTTGTTAGAGCCCGGCAACATGGGCACATTTGTAGCGGTGTTAGCGCTAGTGTGTACTGCAACGTCGTTTGTATTTACGCCTTTTTTTGCAACGTTAATTGACCGCCACTCTCGTAAAGCCATTTTGGTGTGGGTGCAAGTATTTCAAAGTGCCACAGCAGGGCTGGTGATGGTGGCCGCCATGTTTGACCTTGATTCGAATTGGCTGCTTGGTGCGGCCCAGCTGATATTTTGGGTATCGAGTAATTTGGCGTGGTCAACCAACAATGCGTTTACCCAAGAAAACTACGACAGCCACGAATACGCCTCTATTTCGGGCAAACAAGAAATGGTTTTGCAAAGCACCACCTTAGGCGCCGGAGCATTAGGAGTGATGTTACTAAAATATTGGGGCATGCTGGAGTTTGCCGCGTTTGCTGCCAGCGCATCATTCCTTGCTACCATCAGTTATTTAGTTACGCCGTATCGACAACAACTGCGCGAGCAACATGCAGTGCGCTTCATCAGCCAAATGGTGCAAAGCAAAGCCATTTTTAGCCAACAACCTCGGTTTTATGCGTTAATTTTATTGTCTTGCTTGTCGTATCCGGTGCTGACATTTTTAAGCAAATTAGTGCCTATTTGGTTTGCTGAGCTTGGCATGTCTGGTGATTGGTTTGCGGCGTACAGTATTTTATTTGGTTTGGGCTCGCTATTAACGGGCGTGCTAATTAGTAAACTGCTGGGCTTGGCCAGCCATCGGGTGACGTTAGTGTATTCTATGGCGATGCTGGCGCTGGTTCTTATTGCCGTTAGCCTGACACTCAGCCCAATGTATTTACTGATTTTTACTGCATTATTAGGGTTTTTCAATGCACTTAACCGCATTACACGCACAAACTGGCTTCATCATACGGTGGCAATTAACCAACGTGGGCGTGTCGAAGGTGGATTAGTGTTGTTTTCAACCTCAGTGCAAAGCTTAAGCTATGTAGTGATAGCTTTATTGGCGCATTACGATCTCACCCAATATGGTTTTGCCATTGCCGCACTAACGGTGAGTGTGGCAGCCATCATCATGTATTTACTTGCCAGCCAAAGTAAGTTTAAGCAACCGGTAACGTTATAAAAAACCGCGTCATGAATTAAGGGATCATGTTATTGGCCGCTAATACCCTGCGAGCTCAGCATAGCCCTTGCCATTAAAGCCGCCAGTTGCGCTGACTCTGCCTTCCCAATATTGTATTGAGAGCCTATTGAGCGAATCTTTGGTGAGGGTTTCAATGAAAATGGGGGCAATGTGTGGGAGTGTAATTTGCCATTTACTGGGGTAGGAGGTGCCATCAAGCGTGATATATTCAAGGGCTTGTAATTGAATATCGTCGCGTGAGAGTGCGTTTGCTTGCCCATTTTGTGCAATACGGGTTCCGCTGCAGTAATCATAGTGTTGCTGCGCATTGCGAATACAAAAAAGCATTAACCCTTCTTTATGGGTGTCGTTGCTGGTTAAGCTAAACCAATCCCAACCTTGTTGGCTTTTATCTAACAAACTGGCCGACCATTCTCTGTCGTACCATGCATTGCCCTGCACTTTATATTGCTTACCTTTAAAGGTAACCGTGCCAGTTGCTTCAAGAAAAGGGTAGCTAAAATAGTAAGAGGCATGGCCGCTCGCGGTTTTTTGGCTATAACCCTTGTCGCCATGGATTACCAGTGGGCTATTGCTGAGCGATACATCAATAGCGTAGTCATCTTGTTTGGCGTGCATCTGCAGCGGTAAAAAGTGTTGCTCTGTGCTTTTTAGTGACCAGTCATCTAATTGTGCCGAAAAAGGGCTGGCAGTAACATGTGCTTGCCCTGCACGGGCAAAGCGTTCAAAGGCAACATGAGATTGCTGATGTTGCAGTGCAAAATGGGCGAAATACAGTTGGTTGTCCCACCATGTGGATTGAACGGGTTGCGGCATTTGGGTTCGGAATAAAGTCCACTGCGCGCCGAATGTCTCGCCCGACTCTGTCTCGAGGTTGGCGGTGATGTACCACCATTCAATGCCTTGCGCTAAGTGTGGACCATGATCAGAAGGAAAAACCAGCCCTGTATTTTTATCCACAGGCTCACCGCTTGATATTTGCAGTGCTTGGCTGTGTCGTGGTTTTTGCGCAGGCTCACAGCCCAAAACCAATAATACGGTTAGCAATAGTAAAACGTGTTTTATCATTTAGTCATTTCCTTCATCATTTAATCCCTTCCTTTGGCATGTAAACGGGCGGTGAGTTTTTTAATCGGCAGATAGGCACACAGCACCGCTGTAATCAGTAATAACAAACAGGTGGTGAATAGGGCTGGTAAGTCTAAATTGAAATGGATAGTCCAACCAAAGGCGATGGGCATGACAAATTTTAATAATGCGAACCCTAACGCAAACCCTAAGGGAATAGCAAAAAGGCAAGTAAAGCCAACCAACAAGCTAGTTTGCACGAGCTTAAGAGTTTGTAACTGAGCTGCATCGACCCCTAGGCTATGTAACACCGCTAATTGCTTGGCATGTTGGGCGCTTAAACTCAGTAAACTAATGCAAAGGCTCACTAACGCAATGGCGAGAATAAACCCATTTAAAACTTTAGTGACCTTAAAGGTATCGTTAAACAGCCCGTTGGCAATTTCTTTAAAGCGTTTATTTTCAGTGATGGTGGCGCCCTCAATCTGGTAATCATTGATCAGCCGCTCGGTGAGCTGCAAAACAGGGGTTTGCGGGTTAAGGCTGAGCGACAAGCCATACACCTGCCAATGCAAAGGGCTTGCTGTTAGTGTTTGCTCTTGCGTCATAAGCGAAAGCGCGGTGTTGCCATAATCATAAGCAAAAGCTGAAATTCGACAGGTAAAAATTGCGTTGTTTTGCTTAAATTCGACAAGTTCGCCCAGTCGATAGCCATGTTTGATGCTGGCTTGCTCGTTGGCAATACAGCCATTATTGGCAAAGTGCGCTGCGTTTACCGCTTCGCCCGAGGTGAGGTTAATGTGCGCAAACGCCGCTTCGCCTTGGCCAAAACTGGCTAGTTTGGTGGGCATTTTATTAAGGTAGCCATCGGCAGCCATATAAATGCCAACACGCTTTATGTTGGCGTCGGCGCTTAAACGGGCGCGTAGTGTGGGGTCGTATTTATCAACGTGAAGATATACATCGGCGCTGAGTTGTTTTTCAAGGTGCGCGTTTAGGGTGTGGCTAAAACTTTTGACCATAATTTGCATGCCGATGGCACTGCCAAGGGCCACTAATATGGCAACAATCGCCAGTCGCAGCTCTTTTAATTGCGATTGGCTGTCGGCATACAACCATTGCCACAAAGGGTGTACAAAGGGGTTGTTAAAACGTAGTAAGCGCCCTAAACATTGGGGGGTGATCAGCACAAAAAACAGCAAAATAAAAAAGCAAAATAATAGCGCATCAAGCTCTGATTGGGCATTAAAGTACAAGTAACAAAGCGGGGTAATAACCATTCCTAATGCCACATAAAATACTTTGTTGCCTGTGTGTGCAAAAGTGCTTTTTTGTGTGAGTAGCATCAGTGCCAACGTGGCAATGTTAATAGTAAAGCCCAGTGCTAAGGTTTGCCATTGCCAGCCGATGGTCAGGGCTTGGTCGAGTTTATACAGCCCCATCAGGGTGCGGTTTATATCAAGCACCAACGCATTGGCAATCACAAAGCCTGCAAGGCTGCCAAATAGTGCGGTTATAAAACTCATTAAGGTAAATTCAATGATTATGGCGCTGCGAATGGCCTGTGGCGTGCAGCCTAAAATACTCAACTGTTTGAGGAGCTTTTTGCGCCCCGCAATCGAGAGCTTAATAGCATTAAAACTTAAAAAAGCCGCCACAATGTAACCAAGCAGCGCCAATGCCGCAAGGTTAAAAAAGAACGCCTCAGATAACGCATCAAAGTCTTGCTCTTGCGTGGCCACAAGGCGTGCAGTGGGAGTCAGTGTTGAGTTAGTGGGTGAAGCATTGGTAAGTGCTGAGTTGTTGACAGAGAAATTGGCGAGTATGGATTCAACCTGCGGGATTTGCTCGGGCGTTAAACCAATCAACTCAATAAAGCTCAATCGGCCTTGTGCCTGTAAAAGCATATCAGCATTGGCTAGATCAGTGATTGACCATATTCCTATGTCATTGAACAAATAATAGCTCGGTGTATCGCCACTATTGGCAAGTTCCAGTGTGGTACTGCTTGGTTCAAGCTTAAGCCTTTGGCCACTTTTGCTGTCAATAAAAATGGCATCAAGTGAAAAACCCGTTTGTTGGGGCGAATGTTGAGTTGATTGTTGTGTAGAGTGTTGAGCCGGTTGCTGCGTGCGGGTTGGGGCTGGGTTATTTAACCAAACAAGGCTATCAACGCCTTGTAAATAAAGCGTTTTACCCGATGCCAGTTTGAGTTTTCCCCTTAATACGGGCTGTGCATTGGTAAAACCCTGCGCGCGAAGCGCTAACCACAGTTGCCCGTCAAGGTAGGTTTGGCCTATCGGCGGTTTTATGAGATGGCTCACTGCGGCATCGGTGAGTGCCGAAGACGTTTGGTGTCGATTTTTCGCTTCTTGGTTGAGCCCGGCAATGGCACTGAGCAGCGCACTGCCTAAACTCAAGCCAACAATAAACAATACTAACAACCAAGGGTGCTGCCTAAAATACGCCAGATGCGTACGTAAAATAAGATTAACCTCAGTCATTGAGCTGCCCGTTGGCAAGTACTTTTACGCGATTAAAATAGCGAGTCAGTTGCTGCGAATGCGTGACCATAATTAAGTTAATTTGCCGCTCTTTGCATAAGTTTGTTAGCATTTCAACCACTTGATGTGAACGTGCTTGATCAAGGTTGCCAGTTGGCTCATCGGCTAAAATCAGTTTCGGCTGGTTAAGTAAGGCTCTGGCAATTCCCACCCGTTGTTGCTCGCCACCCGACAGCTGGCTTGGTAACTTATTGAGTTTGTTGCCTAACCCTAATTGTTCAACCAATTCGCTTAGCGCCGTAGGGGGTTGTTTAGGAAAATTAAGCTTATGTTGAAACAGGATATTTTGCTGTACCGTGAGGCAATCAAGTAATTGATAGTGTTGAAAAATAAGGCCTATTTTACGACGGTAATGCGCCCGTTGTTGTTCGTTATAGGTTGAAATAAGCTCGCCATTGACGTTAATTTTCCCACTATTTGGGCTAAGTAAACCGGCTAATAAATGCAGTAAAGTGGTTTTACCCGAGCCACTGTCGCCCACTAAAGCCACTTGCTCTTGTGCTTCGAGGTTAAAACTTAAACCATCAAACAGAGTTTGTACTTGATCGCCATCTTGCCTGCGAAAGCATAAATCGGTCACACTTATCACTTTAATTCCTTGTAGTTCAGTGTTTTAGTTAGGGCATAGTAACGCTTGCAGGTTGTTTTGTCAGCTAGGTTGCTGGGATTAAAAAAACGCCAACGCACCCTAGTATCACCTTCGTCTTTCAAGTTGTTCGGGTGTTGGCCACACGCCCTCACACCAATCACATAGTGCATTTATGCTCATGAATATTGAGGCGCTTGGTGCCTTCATGCACTTTGAAATCCATTGGGTATATGAAAATATCACGCTAAAAAAGCGAATGTTAAAAAGCACTCAATTGTGCATGTTTTACAAATTCAGAATAAATAGAATCTTTAATTAACCGCTCTGGTGTAAATGCGTAATAGTGTTGGTAGGCATTGTCAATAGTGCCTATAAAATGCACATCATAATGGCGTTCAATTTCGGTTTTTACCAGCATGGGCGCCGGAAAAACGCCAAAGCCTTGCTCACCGAGTGCTTTCATTAGCGCGCTGTCATCAACATGCCCGCTTACGCTAATTTCTATGCCTAACTCTTGCAGCCAATAATAAATAGCTCGGTTAACTGGGCTGCCTTTAGCGGGCAGCACAACAGGTTGTTGGTTCAGAGAATGTGGAAAATCAGCAGCTAGCCGTTGATGCCAATCTGTATTGCCAAAAAAAGCCAGCTGGCTTTTACCAATTTCATGACAAAAAACTTTAAAAGGCAATGAGTTATCAAGCGGTTTATCGGTTAACACAAGGTCTATTTTATGGGTGGCCATTTGCGCAAGTAATTCATCTTGTTGGCCATCAATGCAATGTAAGTTGCTAATGCGTTCGTTATCGATAAGCGGCGCAAGCCATTTAGAAACTAATGATTTGGGTAAAACATCTGAAATCCCCACTCTGAGCGTTTTAGATAATTGGCTAATATCGCCTTGTGTGGTTTCTAGCCATTCTTCAGCAATGGCAAACATATCATTGGTATAGCGCATTGTGATGTGGCCAAAATCGGTGAGCCTTAAACCGCGACCTTCTCGAATAAACAGCGGTTTACCTAAACGTTGTTCTAGGTTTGTTATTTGAGCACTTACAGTTTGCGGGGTTAAATGCAGTATTTTACTTGCTCCTGCAATGCTGCCGCAGCGGCTGACTTGCCAAAAATAGTACAAGTGATTGTAGTTGATGTTGGTTATCATTCGAAAATACCTGTTCTTATGTAAAAAATAATCAGCTTTTCTCTTTTTGGTTACGTTAGTAAATTAGGCCCAAGCCTGCAAGCCAGGTGCGACTACTAAAAGGTGGTATTGATATGAAGTTAAAACTGACAATCAAAAATAAACTGATCCAATCGGGTATAACGGCCTCACTGGCGAAGTTAGTCAACACTAAACTTGGTAAATACGCTTTGCATATTCGCAAAGTTGACATACAGGTTGATGACATACCGACCCGTCAACATGGCCCCTTGAAGGAGTGTAAAATTAATATGTTGCTGCCAGGTTTGCCCAGCATCATGGTTAAAGCGAAAGGAAAAAATATGTTGCATGCGATTCAACGTGCCTTAAAAAGTGTGCAGCACGTGTTAATACATAAATACTCATTTTCATCACTGCGCCCTTAATTTTTGCAACTAAGCGGTTTAATTAGCAGTAAACACAACATTATCCTTTGTTTCATGTGTATCCTAAAAACACTTGCATAGGCAAGGACGCCTATTATTGAAGCCCATCAAAATAGCTCGCGCGCAGCGAGCTATTTTTTTGTGTGGATAATAGCGGTTAGAGTTACTTTTAGTTCAATATATTATTTTTTAGCCACAGCTGAGATTCAAAGTTACTTTTTTTGTGCCTCTAAACTTTGAATTTTTTGCCAAACGTTTTCGGCATCTAACGTCAGCATCGAATAACCGCGAATATCGCCTTTTCGTTGCGCCTGCATCGCTTGCTCTAACAAAATATCGTACTGTTTTCTCAACTTTTTAGTTGGATCAGATTTAAAAAAACTAAACATTGGCGGCTCTTTTACTGATTTTGAGTGTTAGCCAATACGTATGCTTGTTTAAATATGATCATAAAAATTCTAACTTATGCTCAGAGTGAACTAAAGTCGGTTTTTTGGCGTAATGAAACTTGCGATTGTAAGTGTAGTGTGCACGCAATGAGAAGATTCTCACCATAATGGGCTTTACTTTTTCATCGAAAAATAGCGAGAAGATGAACATTATTGATGAGTTTGATCAGACGCTTAGTTAAATTTTGAGCCGTTCAAGTGCTGGGGTTGCCAATTATAATTCACCCTTTGATCCTTTAATTTATAGGTTTGATTAACAATGAATTTATTTACTTAATTTGTTAGCAGTCTGTAATGGGGGCGTTTATTTCAGCTACAGTTAAGTGGTTTCTTTAAATATAAAGGTGAGTTGTACAATTATGCTGCTTTCACTCAAAAATAAGTTAATGCTGGTTATATCGATAATAACAACCCTGTTTACGCTTGTATCGGTGTGTATTATTGCTTATTTTTCTATCGCAAGTATGAAAACCGCTGCAATCAACAAAGCGGAACAAGATTTAGTGTCAAAACGAGTGTTAATAACAAAAGAGCTTAATAACTATATTGGCACCATAGAAAAGCAAGCCGTGGTAATGGCAAAAGATGTGTCAACTCAAGAAGCTGCATCTGGCTTTAGTCATTTTTTTGGCAACAAACAGCGCTATAGAGTCAAAAAATGAACTAAGCCGTTATTATAACCAGCAATTTTTAAACGCTTATAATACGCAAAATATTAAGTCTATCGATCCCCAAGCCTTATTTAATAAATTAGCGCCATTATCTTTGGATTTTCAAGCAAAATATATCGCGTCAAACCAATATCCTTTAGGTGAAAAAGACACACTTGATGCCCTCAGGGACGGTACTCAATACGATGACCTTCATCAAAGATACCATCCCTCAATCCGCACATTTTTAAAAGAATTTGGCTATTACGATGTATTTATTGTTGAACCCGACACCGGCTATGTGGTGTACAGCGTCTTTAAAGAAGTAGATTTTGCCACCAGTTTAAAAAATGGGCCATATAGCCAATCGGGTTTAGCCACAGCCTACAATGGCGCAATGTAATTAGCTGATGGCGAAACATTTATCACTGATTTTGAACCTTATCTGCCGTCTTATAATAATACGGCCAGTTTTATTGCTACGCCGATTTTTAAACAAAACCAACGAGTGGGTATTCTTATTTTTCAAATGCCAATTAACAGAATCAATAATCTAATGACTCAAAATCAGTAATGGCAAGACAATGGCTTTGGCCAGAGCGGTGAGACTTATTTAATTGGTAAAGATAAAACATTAAGAAACGAAAGCCGATTTTTTGTCGAAGATAAAAAAGGCTACATCGCTTTAATGAGTCAAACCAAGTTACTTGATACTAAGTTGTTAGAAAACAAGCAAACATCCATTGCAATTCAACCTGTTAATACTGTGGGTGCTCAAAAAGCACTAAACGGTGAGACCGGATTTGAAAAATTTAATGATTATCGTGGTGTGCCAGTATTTAGTTCATTTGCTGCGGTCAAGGTGGGCCAACAACAATGGGCTATTTTATCTGAAATTGATGAAAGTGAAGCGCTTGCGTCTGTCAATGAGTTAACTCAGTACATTTGGCAAATTGGTACGTTACTTGTTTTAGGTGCCATTGGCGCTGCGTTAGTTTTTGCACTTGTTTTATCACGCTCGCTTGCCTTGCCATTAAATCAATTGGCCGAGCGTTTTGCATTACTATCAGCTGGGCAAGCTGATTTAACGGTAAGATTAGACTATTCAACAACCGCTGAGATTAACCAAATTGTGACCGGATTTAATGGTTTTATGGGAGTGATCAGTCAGGTATTTATCAATGTGAAAGATTCAACCTCTCGAATATCCTCAACAGGTACAGAGCTTCGTATTACCTCAGAGCAAACCAGCCAGACACTTAAAGAACAAAAAGACTCGATTATAAAAGTACAAGAGTCCATTGAGCAATTTACTCTCTCGGTGAGCGAAATTACTCAGCAAGCGAAAGAGGCGATGAGTGAGGCCAATGAAGCACAAGCAAAAACACAAGAAAACTCAGAACGAGCAAGTTTAGCTTCTGAGAACATCAAACATTTAGTTCAAGAAGTTGATAATTCATCAAAAACCATTAAAGAACTGCAAGTCAGTGTTCAAGACATTGGTGAAGTGTTAGGTGTCATTAACGCAATTGCAGAGCAAACAAATTTACTTGCGTTAAATGCGGCTATCGAAGCAGCAAGAGCGGGTGAACAAGGCCGTGGGTTTGCCGTTGTGGCCGATGAGGTGCGAAGTTTAGCCTCAAGAACGCAAGAGAGTACCGTGACTATTCAGCGCCAAATTAATAAACTCACTGAAGTGGCTGGGACCGCATTTGATTCGATGGAGCGAGCCAGTATTTCGGCAGAAGGTGGCATCCATCTTGTGGAAAACGTGAACGAATCACTGCATGAGTTAAAAGAAGTGATGCAGCGGTTAAATAATATGAATTCTGAAATTACCTCAGCAACACAAATGCAGGGTTACACCATTGCTTATATTCAGGAAAGCGCGGAAGAATTAAAGTTAAGAGCCCATGAAATTACCGAGTCTTCGGGCCATGTTACCAGTGCCGCAAGTGAATTATCTATGGTGGCTGAGACGTTAAAAAGTGAAACTGACGGCTACAAGGTGTAATGCGCCACAAAATGAAAAATGTGAGTGTTAATTCACATGGCTGAGCCGTTCAATATGCTGTTAGGCAGCAGAGGAAGCATGTTACAAATCAATTGTTGGGTTGTTGGCACTTGCCGGCAACCCAATATTTTAAATAATGCTAAAGAGTAATAGCGAATTTATATTTAAGGTTACTTACAGGTTTACTGGTGTGGCAGATGGTGCAATATCTTTTTTAAGAACTAATACAGCCAGATAAATAAAACCAAGCGGTGGGATTAGTGTTAATACACCCCCTAAAAATCCTGCTATAACAGGGTTTTGCGTTTTACGGCGGCCTAAGTAATAACATACTGCGCCCATAATCAATGCTAATAAAAATATAATCTGACCTAATAGTGTTCCGTTGATATTCAAAATAATGCTCCTTGCAAATTAATATTAAGTTATAAAACCTCTTAAGCCTATATTAGTTCCTATTTTATTTCAATGATTTTATCAATAGAGATATAAACAGCCTGCTTGACCACTAAATACAGTGAGGCGTGGCGCTATACCGAGGTATGGTGAGATAAAAATAAGGAGTCCAATTTGCAAAATCACTCACGAAAGGTTAACACGCCCAAGTAACGTATAGTGGTTAAATGATATTTTGCTAATACAACAGATGAAACGTATCGAAACGGTAATTGATTCAATTGTTCAAAATACCTAGGCGATGTATTGGATCTTGTTGTAAAGACCCGATAGTTCGAATCTAGCGGGTCAGTTAGCTGTTTTATGTGTGATTAAATAACTTTGATTACTTGCTCTGCCGCAAGGCGTGATTTTGGTAGGGCAGCATTATAGTCTTCACTTGGTAAGTGATAGCCTAACGCAAGCGCCACATCACACACATAACCGTTTAACTCGTCTTTAAAAATTTCACCGATCAGGACGCTATCAACGCCTTCCATAGGGGTAGAATCAACCCCTAAACGGGCTGCTGCATGCATGGTATTACCCAGTGCGATATAGGTTTGTGCTTTGGTCCATGTTGCATTGTTGCCGTTTTCATCAGTGTTTAAGTCAACAAACGCAAATGCGCCAAATGCTTGTTCGCGATTTTCAGCTTTGGTACGGCCATTTTTTATGTCGGCCTCAATCACTTGGGCATAATTTTCGCGGCGATACTGCGGTTGATGCGCAAACAAAATAATATGCGAAGCAGCTTTGATATGCGGTTGATTAAACTGAAATTTATTAGCAAAAGAGTCATGCATGCGCTGCTTAGCTTCATGAGACTCAATCACAATAAATTTCCATGGTTGTGAATTAATGGATGACGGCGATAAGCGCATCGCTTCGTAAATTACGGCTAAATCTTCAGGTGCAATTCGTTTGGTTGCATCGTATTTTTTGGTGGTATAGCGTTTGTTAAGATCGCTAATAATTGGGTGTGTCATGAGGCTCTCCTCGGCAAATTAATGGGGTAAAATCAGAGTGATTGTGCGGCTATGGTAGCCCTTGCTTTGTTGTAGTTAAATAGGATAATGATTGAATCATTATCAAAAAAATATAGATAATATGCTGATTGAAGACTTACAACTGATTTTAAAAGTGGCTGAGTTTAGAAGTATCACCTTAGCTGCAGCAAAACTAGATATGCGTATTGCCACCGCAAGTGCGGCCATTAAACGTGTTGAAGCGCAGCTTGGTACACAATTATTTGTCCGTACTACGCGCCATTTAAGGCTTTCGGCCGCAGGAGAGCGTTATATTCCACAGTGCGAACAAGCGCTTATGGTGCTTGAACAAGCAAAGCAAAATTTAAAAGGTGAGCATGATGAAATTGAAGGGGAGCTGCGTGTGGCGCTCTCCTCTGATTTAGGGCGCAATTTAGTGATCCCCTGGATAGATGAGCTGATGGATAACTATCCTAAAGTGAGTTTACGCACACACATTAGTGACAGTAATATTGACTTTTATCGTGACTCTGTTGATATTGCGCTGCGCTATGGCTCCCCAAGTGATAGCACTATGTATGGCTTTAAAATTTGCCAAGTGCCACGCTTATTATGCGCCACCAAAGACTATCTTGACCAACATGGCTATCCCGAGCATCCTGATGAGTTAAACCAGCATCAAGGGCTGTTTTATCAGCTGCAAGATATCATAAATGATGTATGGGAATTTACTGATGGCACGACCAAGTTTAAAGTAAAAATGCAGGGGCGTCGGGCATCCAATGATGGCGATTTGGTGCGGCGTTGGTGTGTGGCAGGCAAGGGATTAGCGGTTAAATCGGCGCTTGATATGGCACCTGATTTACTCAACGATAACCTGGTGTCGATTATGCCTAATTACCCCCATGTGAGTGGCGAGCTTTGGTTGATTTGCCCCAGTCGCCAATCAATTACCCCTGCGGTGCGGTTGTTACGCGATGTGTGCCGAGCAAAAAGTGCAGACCTATTAAATCGCCTCGTTGAAAAAGGTATTTTGGATAAAAAAGCGCTGGTGTTTTAGGCCATTTTTAATGGCCCAAAGGCTTTATCTAGAACAAATATTTATAAGTTCAGCCAGTTTACCTACAGGCTAAACTGGCTCACCGAGCACTAAGAGGTGCTGATAAGTCTTAAAATAGTCGCTCATAAAGCGTTCGGCCTTGTCGCTAATGGTATCAGTATTGCTCTGCGACATCGGTACATTAATTAAGCCATCGGCTTCAAAACAAATCACCTTACCATTGCCTTTACCATCAAGATAAATAAAACCGGTGTAAGCACGCGCTTGCCCTTTTAAGCTAAAAATAACCTGCTCATTTAAGCGATATATGCATTGGTACGTATGCGCATCACGCCAAATGGCATCATCAAGCGCATTGGGTTGCACTAACTTTTGTTTTAGTTGCAGCCATTGCTGTTGGCTATGATTGGCCTTGTTAAGCAGGGTTTGGTTACGCTCTTTGAGTTCTTTGATTTTTGCACGCACTTTTTTGGCTGTGGGGGCAATGGTTTTAAATTCGGCCAATTGTTTTTTGTATTGCTCTAGAGCGTTGTTGACGCCCGTGTTGGCAACGGTTTCAGTTTGACGTGCCACTAACTGTGTTTGTAAGGCATCGCGCTCAACCACTAATTGCAAATTTTTGGCTTGTAACTGGGTGATGTGCTCTTGCAGGGCATTGATTTGCTGTTTTGACTGTTCTAAGGATGTATGCAGGTGTTCAAATTCAGACACATCCTGATTACACGACGTGATCAGCGCTTCAAGGATATCGCTGGTTTCAAGCGCTTGATTAGAAAGCAAACTGGCTAATGCGGTATTCATCACTAAGGCTCACCTTTTAAAAATTAAATTCATGTCTGCGCGCGCAATTAGACCGATCCGCGCAAGCTGTACTTTGTTTTTTAAATACGTGTTTAAGACCGCAACAGTTCACCAACCCACTCGTAATGTGGGTATTTCAGATGGGTATATTTGTGCTGTAACTACAGAGCAGTGCTATAAAAGGCTATTCTTAACTAGTCAGCGTTGTGAAAAACGGAAGCTGATTTTTGTTTTTTTTGTTGGTACATTTTTTTGTCTGCTAACGATAAACATTCTGATGGCGATTGCCCTTTTTTATTGCCTTCTATGCCAAAGCTTATGCCTGTTTGGGGCCATATTGTTTTAATTTGAGCGTTGACTGAATTCATTAAAGCGGTGTAATGGTCGAATAATTCGGGTGCAGAGTGTGCTGCTGATCTGGTAATAATAGCGATAAATTCATCCCCTCCAACCCGAAAAACATGACCGTTTGTTGCGAGTGATTTTGCGAGCGCCTTTGCGCCGTATTTAATTAACTTATCACCTTCATTATGCCCCAGTTTGTCGTTTAGTAATTTTAAACCATCAAAATCAATATAAATAACAAGATACTGCTTGGGCAGAGTACTGAGTGTTTCTTCAAGGGCGTAACGGTTCCCTAATTGGGTAAGTGGATCAATGCGCGACATATAAAAATGACGATTATATTCATTTTGTTTTAATTTAAACCACTCCGATAGCGACAAAACAATACAAATACAATCGAGCGCAAGTGCAATCACTACCATTAATTCTGGGTATTCAAGCGGGCCAAAACGTTGGCTATGCGATGCCATATAATAAAGCAGCGCCCCACTGTAAAGCAGGTTACCCACCAGAAAATATTTAGCCCTAAAATCCTTTTCTTTTAGCATGTAGCAGCCAATGTACAAGGTAAAGCATATCCATACTATGGCTAAAGCATGAGAAAGGTAAAATACCAGCTTAAACGGCATAAAGAGCATCACAGTGCCAAGGCCCAGCCCAAAAAAAGTGAGCAGAGTGAGTGCTTTGTATAAGTGTATAAATCGTGTTTTACATTGAAATAAATCAGCGACAAATTGACTGGCGCACGCAATGGCAAATGGAAAAATATACATGCCGAGGTAGCTAAAATTAAGTGTGGAATGCATCGAAAAATCTTCAATTAAGCCTGATGCTGCTGCCCAACCTATGCCATGGAGCCCGACATATCCAGCGCAGCTGATGGCGATGCGTTCTTGGGTGCGTATGAAAATTAAAAAGGTTAATAGGCTGAGCAATAACATAATACTAATGGCTGCCAAAGAGAGTGAATTACTCACACTTTGATAGTGATAAAAATGGGCTTCGTCATACAGAGTAATCGAAGCCGCGGTGGCATAATGTTTTGCTGACATATATACCCATAAGGTCCCTGTTTCACTTTGCTTTAATGACAGTGGCAGCGCTTGAAAATGCAGTAGCTGAGGTGTTTGTGAGGTGGTTAATTGTGAAAAATTTTTTAATTTTATAACCGTACCGCGTGTTGGTTGCCAGTACGCTTGCCCTAAATCGACAAAATTAGCATTTGGCACTAAGTACCATGTTTTTTGGTCTTCATTTTTGATGGTCAGTTGCGCTAAATACAGGCCTGATAAGCCGACAATGGTAGACTTTGCAGGGTGTGAGCGTTTCCAAACCTCAGATGGATTTTCAAGTTCAGTGACATCTTGAGGCACTTTTCGCCATAAATAGTTATCTTCGATAAACAACGAGGATTGATGATTAAGTGTTAAAACGGGAAGTGCAAAGACTCGAGAGGAAAATACCACGTATAAAATAAAAGTCAGTAATTGACACATTTGTAAAAATGGAGCTTTCAAATAACCTACCTTACATTCACGCTTTCATTTAACACACATACTATTGTTATCAATACCCTTCGAGAGTGCCTACTTTTGTTTAATGATAGGTGACATTAATATGTTGGCGTTGAGTTAGTTTATAAGCCTAACCTAAACGAGTTGGTTTAACTTTTTATATTAGACCTTGAAATATGTTTATGTATTGGCATTAGTGGCTTTTTTACGATTAAATTGAGTAAATAACAGGCATTATGCATTATTTTAGTCAAACAGCGGCTCAGATGTTGTTTTTGGCGTTAAAAATCAAGAAAAACACGCTATTGTGTAAACTCACTGGTTGTTTAAGGAGTCTATTGGTCAATGTTATTTCTCTGCTCTTTTGGTATGCAATATGGCAGCTGCACATTGAAATTGGCCTACAAAATACTGTTGCGATAATCGTTTAATCGTTCATAACACCCTCATTTTATTTCTGTTGAAACGAGTTCTAGCTACAATTTATTTTTCGACTTTTATCTTAACTAACCTGAACTCTGGTTAACTAGGTAGCGTGTAACTAAACGTACCAGTTTGTGCACTGCCCATGCCATCGCCGCAAAAACAAGCCCGAATACTGCGGGTAAAAATGCACCAAATCCATAGCTTGAAACCACCACATAACCGAGTAAAAACGGAGCTTGGTAGACCGGGAAAAACAATGCGGCGACTAAAATAGTGGGTACTGCCAACATGGCAACGAGGTGTTGATGGCCGCTATAAAATAATACGGTAATAATGAGTGCATAAAGGCCCGCGGTTGCCAATTGCAACCAGATTTTTTTGGGAAAGTGTTCGCCGTATTCTTTGGTTATTAAGCTAGTGAGCACCCAACTATACAGAGGTAAAATTATAAGCCCCCACCAATTTGAAATTTTAGGTAAATTCGGGTCTGCAAACAAATGGTGCGCAGGCACGCCTGAGGTTAAGTATTGCCATGTTAAGGTTGTTACAATATACATGCTGACTAATAAGGTGAGCACAATGCGATGTTGTTTAAATAATGAGTTCATATTCATGCCTTATTTTTTTGGTTGGAATTAGCCAAGCGCGCTTAGCTGATTTAAACCAGTAAAGTGGGTCACACAATTTATTGCTGCTCTATTGAGTTATTTTTCACGATTTTTTTCGGTAAGCTCAGACTAAATTTAGCGCCGCCTAAGGTATCGTTTTTGCCGATAGTGAGAGTACCATTGTGCCATTTGGTGATTCTTGTTGCGATGGCAAGCCCCATGCCAAAGCCCTTAATGGTTTGGCGATGCAGCTCTCCGCGCGTAAAAGGTTGCAGCATGGTTGCGTAGTGCTCGGGTGCAATCCCTGGGCCATCGTCACTGATATCAATGCAGACTGTATCAGGGCGTTCAAACACCTCAATGGTGACGTGTTGCTTGCAATATTGCAGTGCGTTTTGTACTAAGTTATTGATTAAAATATTTAAATAAGCTTGGTCACCATCGATAAAATACGGCGTTGCTGCAGGGCGGTAGTCAAGCGTTAGCCCATCGCAGGTTTTGTTTTTTAGGCAATGTGTCACTAAGTCATTCACATTAACGGCCGATTTTGTAAGGCTTATCATGGCTTGGTCGAGTCTGGCGTAATTGAGCAGGGTTTCGACTAAGTCGACCATTTCATCGACGTTGTCGCTAATTCGTTGCTCGTAGCGTTTACGCAGTACGGGGTCGTCTTCTTCTTGCAAGGTATCGATACCAAAACGGATACGGGCAAGAGGCGTGCGCAAATCATGTGACACAGCGCTGCTGAGTAATTTAACATCATTGACCAGTGCTTCAATGCGCTCAGCCATGTGGTTAAACTCGGTTTCGATGTCTTTAATATACGAAATGCTGCCCACACTAATACGTTGATTTAATTGCCCTTCACCAAATAATTTTGCGGTTTTGCGAAGCGCCAATAGGCGAAGTGCAAGCGGTGCCAGCCAAGCCACCATTAAAAGTAGCATGACAAAATAAAATAAGCTGGTGAGCACTAAGCGTAAATCGGCGTTATCTCGATTTGGATTCAACATAGGAGCACGCAGTATGAGCACACTGGCATGGTTGGCGAGATAATAATACAGCGTTAAGTCGGTATCGGTTTCAAGTACTAAGGGTTTACCGTTAAGTAAATCGTTTTTAAGCGCCGGTGGTATAAGCGTTTGGTTGATTGACGTTAATGCGAGCGTATAAACATTATTTTTTGGCCAATCGGTAATAAATTCATTGGGATGAGGCTGGCTATTGAGCGTATCGGCCATGTTTTGCCCAAGCGGTTCTAAAACTATTAACGGATCATTTTGATTGAGTTCGCTCTGTTCGCTGTATTGGTTATACAGTGCATCAAACATCCAACCTAAACCAATGGTAGCAATTAATACCACACCAAGCAGCGATAACGTTAAATTTCGCATTGGCTTACCACACGTCTTTGGCAAATAAATAGCCTTTGCCCCAAATGGTTTTGATGCGAAAGGGTTCTTGGGGGCTGTCGTTGAGCTTTTTGCGGATACGAGAAATACGCAAATCGATAGAGCGATCGAATCCATCGTATTCAAAGCCCCTAAAATGGCTCACTAAATCATCTCGTTGCACTACCTCACCCGCGCGGGAGGCTAAAAACCACAGCACATCAAATTCATTGGAAGAAAGCTTAATAGACTCGCCATCTAAATGAACGCTGCGCGTTAATTGGTTAATACTCAAACCATTAAATTGCAGTAAATGCACCGAAGCTGCTGGCGTGCTGTGGGGTAATTCACTCACAGGATTAAATCGCTCTTGTTGGCGCAGCAGCCCTTTGATGCGGGTCAATAATACCCGAGCGCGCACGGGTTTGGTGATGTAATCATCGGCGCCCATTTCTAGTCCTAGAATTTCATCAATCTCTTCATCGCGCGCGGTGATCATAATAATTGGATTAATAAAGTCAGGGCGTACGGTTTTACAGACTTCAAAACCATCCATACCTGGCAACATGCCATCGAGTAAAACACAATCTGGGTTGAGATTTTTGATGAGCGTGACCGCTTCGTCGCCACGATGACAAGTGGTAACGTTAAACCCGCGCGCCGATAAGTATTCTTCAATCCAGGTAGCGAGTTCAACATCGTCTTCAACCAACAGTAAATGGGCGGTGTGCAAAGTGTCCATGAGTTACCTTTAATATCTGAAAGATTGGCGACTAAAATAGTCGCCATGAGAGCCGTGGTTTCCCTTTTTTCTTATGCACCCACGCAATTTTTAATTGGCTGGTGGCCAAAGGTTCATTGTTTTGCTCAGCGCGTAACTCAAAATCGACATTTTGATTTGTTTTCATTTCTTGTTTAAACACGCCTTGTTGCACATTTTGCCAGCAGGTAAGTACTTGTTGAGTTTGATTGGCATACAAGCAAACATTCAGTTTTGCAGTACTTTGCCACTGTATTTCAACGTTAACATAACAATCTTGCCCTTGTTGCATTGCAATACATTGCTCAGGACTAAGCGTCATGGTTGCTTGCTCAAGAGGCTCAGCCATGGCTTGAGTAAAAGGCAAATAAGTCATTAAGCCAAACAGCACCCATATATAAGCAAGATGGGGTTTTGTTTTAAAGTGCATCATAGTGGCCACCTTAAAAGACAAAACTGAGTAACATGCCCGCTCTAACACCATCGTTAGAGAGTTGCGGGCGCTCAATAATAGTGCGATTAGAGACTTTGTTGTAACTGACAAACGTACCAAATACCCAGTCTGTGGTAATGGGGTATTCAAAACCAATTTCAGCAGCGCGGCTTAGGCCATCACTTTTAGATAAACCGCTGCGAGTATCGTATTGCACTAAGTCACTTGGTTTTGGCAATACGTCACGAGAGCGATATTGCATGCCTAGGTTTGCATAGTAACTCCAGTTTTTAAACTGTCCGTTATAGCTATATGAAACCGACGCTTCAACCCCATCGCTGCCCACATCATTACGGCTAAAAGGTGAATAAATGAGTTCTAATTGGCTGTTATCAAAATAACCGGTTGCTCTTAAGCCACCACGTTTATCGAGGTTGCGAATTTGTAAGCCTTCGAGGCCTTCAATGCCTTTGTTATTGCGTTGATAAAAGACATCAAATGACCAAGTATCGGTATTAATTACATTAAAGCCCCATGCAGGCAGCGAATACATACCATGCATACGGCGGGTGCTTAAGCTCGGTGATTCAATAAAAAAACCAAGCAGTTGTACGCGGTAACTTAAGTCGATATCAAATTGTGAACTTGGTTCGTCATCAGAAGGATAACGAAAGTCATCACCAAAACTGCTAATGGCACTTAAACCTAAATAAAAGCCATCGCGCGGGTTAGACTCAAAACGAAAATCAATGTCATTGTCGTCATCAACCTCGTCATCACGGGTAATTTCGATACTGTGCTGACGGTTTACTTTGCAATCGATTTTGCAGTTGGTTGCTTGTTCTTTTTCAAAGGTAATTAAAATCTGGCGATAATCATCTTGGGTCAGCGGTGCGTCTGTTTTGTTATCCTCATTTTTGGGTGCCTGTTTGGTTGCAGGCTCAGCAGGGGCTGGTTCGTGAGCCGATGCATAAAATGAGGGGGTCAGTAATAATGTGGTTGCCACAACGCTTGCTAAAATACTGTATTTGAAGTGTGTCATAAAATCCCTGTGATCGTTTTTGTTTGTTGGGACAAGTGTATGAGCATGGCCGTTAAAAAGACGTATCACATATTGTGCAAATGTATCACTTTGTATCGGTTAAGTGCGCTATTACAGCAAATACAGGGGGTTAACACAAGTTCACCGAAGGTCACTTAAGGCTGCTTTGGCGCTAAGAGTTAACTTTGTTGTCAGCTATTCGCGTTGTCCATCAAGGTTAAGCTGTTGTATCGTATAAGCTTGCAGGGTTTGGTGAGTAGGTTTTAGACAAAGCGCTCATTGGCGTGCAATCATTTAGTGCCACTTCGCGCCATATTCGATAGCCGATAAGATACCAACGCAGAATACCAATACAGGATATCTTCATAGCATAAAAAGGAGCTCACAATGTTACATATTTTAGGAATTGATCATATTGTGCTGCGCACCACACAGTTAAATAGCATGGTGGCGTTTTATACCAAAGTGCTCGGCTGCCAAATTGAGCGCACATTACCAGAGCTTGGCCTCACACAACTGCGCGCAGGCTCTGCCCTGATTGATTTAGTTGAGGTTGATAAATCACTGGGACAACAAGGCGGTGGCGCACCGACAAACACAGCCAATAATCTCGATCATTTTTGTTTGACGCTTAAGCACGTATCGCAAGATGATATTCGTGCTCACCTCACAGCGCATAATATAGAAGTCGGCGATTTTACAGCGCGTTATGGCGCGCAAGGTTATGGTGAATCTGTTTATATTCATGACCCGCAGGGCAATACGCTAGAGCTGCGCTGCGAACAAGCTTTTAATCCAATTAATCCAAAAGGTTAAACGAGTAATGCAACAGAAGTTGAAACAAAAAATAATCGCAGTGTGCGATAAAAAAATTGCAGCTAAAGGCGAGGGTGTTGGAGTATCTTTTTATGCTTTTTTTGCTAATAAAAATAATGATCCAGCCCTCTTGATGGAAGCGGCCACATGGTGGATCCAAACCCATCAACTCGATCACTTTGAAAAAGCAGTTAAAATTAAAGCCATGATCGAAGCAATGTAACCTTAATTTATTGCGCTATTTTAACAATCACGGTTTTTTAGACGGGCCAAATCGCCATTATAGTATGATGGGGGGTGGGTTGATGGCGCAGTTGATCGCTTATCACTGACTACACGTATTTAACGCTACATTGTTATTATCACCGAGAACCTAATGTCTGCGACCCATCATGTAAACCTCAGCTATTTAGGCTTGTTGCCATTTTTGATGTTAACAGGCGGCTATTTTTTTACCGAAGCGCCGTCGATCCTTCAAGCATTTGTTATCTACAGCGTCTGCATTTTAAGTTTTGTTGCAGGCAGTCTGTGGCAAGCTCCTTTTAATACTCAACACAAACAAAGTGATAAATATCGTCAAGGTAGCGTTGAGTCGTTAGAGCAATCAACTGCTCGCAGCCAGTCAAGTACTCAGGCATGGCTGATTGTACTGGTGACGTTGCCACTACCTCTAGGGATGTTTGTGAGTGTCCAAACGAGTTTACTGTGGTTGGCCGGTAGTTTTGTGTGGTTATTATTACTGCAAAAACGCTTACCCAATTGGCCTTTATTAAGCAAAGAATACCAACAAATGCGGGCTAAAATAACTTCAGTTGTTTTGGTATGCCATTTGTTGATGTGGGCACAATTGAGCCATTTAGGAGTGGTTGCATGAACCAAATTAATCCAAAAGCGCTGCTACACAGTAAGTGGACGGCTGCTACACCAGTAAACCGAGAAAAACACTTTGCTGTGACGGAAGTTGAATTTAATGAAGATAAAAAAGTGATTCGATGTGTTATTCAAGCCGTTTACAACGATAATGAATATGAGATTAATTGGCGAGATTTAAAGCAACCCATGCTTTGGCGCCAAGGTTGGTGTTAATGTTGGTGGTAAGTGCAAGCCTGCTTGTGAAGGCGGGCGCAGCTTGGCTGCTGTTGTTGAAGGAATAAATATATGCCAGATATTTATTCTTGATATTTCTTACTGTAATAGCCCGTTTATTTAACTTAACCCAACATGGTTTTTTTAAAACAGCACGTTGGGTTAGCTTACAAACGTCTATTAAGGTTAACGAATATCAGTTAATAATTTTGGTGAACCAAATTGTTGTAATTTGCCACCGGCATGTTCGATGATCTTGGTCCAAAATAGTTTGAGCGAGTTTAGATCTGCCGCAGATGAGTATGCTTTACCACCTTGAGCATAGCCACCCCCAATAATATATACCTCAACAGAAGAGAGTGCTGTTGAAGAAATCGTTGCTGCATACTTTTTAAATTCTACATCCGCATTAATAGATCTAATCTTTCCTGAAGCATAAAAACTAGAGATATCAGAGTTTTCTAGCATATCAGAGACTAGGATCATAATACGGCGCTGAGCATTATTTGATGCGTAAATCGTAGAAGATACATCTAAAATCGAGCCAATAAGTTCCGTTTTCGGGTAGTTCTGATCACTATCATGGAACGAGGCTTTTAGATTTTTATGGACAAGCTCGATTGCTTTTTTACCTTGAACTTCCATGCACTTATCAAATTTATTTAGCTTTATCCGATTCATTGCATTGCGTTGTTCATCTGTTAGTGGTTGGTCAAACTCACCATCAAAAGTGATGTCAGTATAGCGTCCCTTTGCGTTTGCAGAGAAAGACACCAGCCGGATCCGATCTCCTTGGCTGACAAGTTGTTGTACTTGTTGATGCACGCTCTTTTTTAGGTTTTTATCAAGATTGACGGTTTGATCAACTAAAACAACAATGTCTCTTATTGGATGCGTTGGTTTAAGTTCTGCCACATCAGCATACGTATAGCATGAGATAATGTCGCTTTTATCTGCCAGTGCAAAGGCGAGAGGGCTCGCCATTACTGTCAGCAACATGAGTGTGACTTGTTTTATCATAATTTACCTTCAGCTTTTAACTTTTCTAAAATACGCATGCGTTGTTCTTCGGGAGTTTCTGTCTTTTTACTCAGGGCTTCGGCAATTAGCTGCTTTTCTACTTCTTCATCACTCATAGCCTGTTGTTGGTGTTGCGCCAGAAGCTGTTTTTCGAGCTCTTCGTCCGATAAGTGTTTCGTCTCATTATTCGTGCTTTGGCTCGCTGATTTAGAAACGATGTCTGAGTGTTCGCGATCACGTTCAAGCACGGTTTGTGTTTGGCGATTTCGACTTGAAAGCGATTGTTCAGACTCTTGCTCTACATAACTTAAAAATGAGCGTTCAGATGTCTGTTTAAGTAAATCAGCAATACGGCTGTTCATCGTACTATCCATAAGTGCTTTAGCCATTCGAGATTGTAAATCACCTAAGGTTTTTTGGGCGCGCTGTGAGATTTTTTTAGCCTGAGCGTCCATTGCTGCTTCATATTGGTTTTTAGTATTGTATTTGTGGGTGTTTTTCCAAGCTGATTTAGAATGTTTGCCGACAAAGCCAAACTTAAACGAAATCCATGTTGCAAAAACCTGTAAAACGAAAAATAAAATAGCGAGCATACCAAATGTGGCCCAGCTTCCTTGTTTTGTTGCCTGACAAATTTCGGTTTCACCTTGTTCTAGCGCTTCAGTGGCTATCTTTTGTGACTCTACTGGTGGTGGCGGTGTCGCACTGTATAAATCATCCAAACTTGTTGAGTACGAACTTGTTACTTCAGCATGGGGCTGGCACATGGCATCTTGTGTTTGTGCCACTTCTAACGTTTTAACTCGCACAAAGGTAATAATGACACCAATAACAATGATTGCTAACACAGCCCCTATTGTGAAAGTGTGCTTTTTCATCGGAGAATTAACATCTAAACGGTTTAGCCGCTGTTTGTATTTTGGCTCATTCTCATCTGAGAAATTGTCAATTTCATAATCAAAATCAATATTATCTAACGTTGCAGGTCTGCTGTTTGTATCATCGACTTGCCAGTTATTACGGATCCTGCCAAGAATGCTATTGCGATAAAACTCATGTCCCATCATATGGGTTAAAAAAGCGAGTATGACTGCAAAGGCAATGGCAACAATCCAAGTCATAATCACACGGGTGTTTTCAGATGCACTGAGGTCAATAAAACCAGACATGGTGTAACTAAAACCCCAAGCCTCTAAAACAAGGACTGCGAACAGCCCAAGCATCAGAAAAATACCTAAGGGTCTGCGGCCCGATTCTCCAACGATTGACAGATACTTTTTACTGGCTTCGTAATAATCACCGTCTTTGTGAATGTTAGAATACAACTCAACATAGTCTTGGCAGACCACGGTTTCTGAATGAAACCAACGACCCGTTGTATCGGGATTTTTGGCAAGTGAACGTAATTTACCGAATAAAACGTTATGATATTTAAATCCTTTCCACCAGAGGCTTAGTGCGTCCCAATTGGTGTAGGTAATGTACGCAAAGATCCCTAGCGTTGCTGCGATAACAACAAGGATATCGCGATAAGTTTGTAAGAGGCTGATTAAGTCCATCGTTTTTATCCTTTGACTAATGTCATGTTAAAGGCTTTTGCCATTAATTCATTGTTTTGCTGGTAAATCACCGCGCTAGCTTGTGTTTTGTTCGAGCCATTAGTGCTAAAAACGACATCACTACAGCGTATCAAGGCGTTATCTTCTTGAGCAAACATGCGGACTAATACCGTGCCATCGCCACGGTATGTCTCGACATTAACGGGGTATTTGAAGTCAGCTTTAGTTGCTGTACCGTCATATTGTTTGTAAAAGCTAAAATAGGGTTTGTGTGTCGGATTGAGGGTTTCTTTTTCAATTCCAATCGGGCCGAGTGTGACTGCTGTTGTATTGGCCATTCCGTACCACGCAGTACCATAAAGATTGGTAATACTGTCGGCCACTTTTGCGGCTTTAATTGGCTTGCCATTGTAAAGTTTTAACGTAGAGCGAACCACGGGTGCGGAATAGGCACAGCTACCAATAAAATCAGAGTCGTTGGCATGCGCGGCGGCAAAGAAAGTCATAACAGATTCTTTTTCTATTTCACCTAAGGCGGCTGTGACATAGCTTTTATCGAACTGAGCTAGTTTAACCCCATCTAAATCAAGGCTTTGATCTTGTGTATGATTACTTATTGAAATGGTTGGTTTGGGTACTGATTTGTTAGTTTTTTCAATTACAGGCAAGTCATTTCTTACGTTTTCAATGCGCGTTTTCTTTGCACTGGCGACTTGGATAACTTGTTCATCGGGTACTGCGATGAGAGGTGTTGCTTCATTTTTTTTATCCATCAACACATCGAGCAACTCAAAGCGACGGTTTTTACGCTTGCCTTCCTCTGTTTGATTGCTAGCTATTGGCTGTGATTCGCCAACACCTTCGTAAAATAAAATGTCTGGATGTGCGCCTGCTCTGACCAATTCACTGGCAATAAATTTTGCCCGTTTTTCTGATAGGAGTTGGTTAAATTGCGCTGAGCCTGAGCTATCGGTATGACCAACAACATAAATTTTTGATGTTTTATCAAGTGATTGCACATAGCCTTTAAGGAACCCGCGTAAACTGGCGAGTTGCTGTGGGTCGGTTACTTCAGCTTTAGCTGATTCGAACATCGGCTTTTCAGTCGTTAATGAAACTTGTGAAGCGATGACGTTTTGTGTGGCGTTAGTTGAGAAGCTACTGCCATTTTTATTATCATTTGAGATGCGTTCAAACTCTGGTTTTAGAGAGTTTTCTTTTGCAAGTTTTGCTAGCTCTTCTTCTCTTTTGTCTAAATAAGCACCAATGCCGCAGCCTGCAATAAATCCCACTCCAGCGCCAATAATACTCTTTTTTGTGTCACCAGTGACCAAGAATGTACCCAAAGCGCCCACTGTTGCACCGCCAATACAACCAATTGTGGTATTAGAAATACCCTCAGTTGATGCGCAGCCGTTTAATACGAGGGGAGCACACAGCGCTAAAGCTACCGATTTAGTGTGATTTGTCCATTCCATCTTTTTATTGTTCCTTTTTAAAAATGGTTTTTCTTCGAATGCGCAGTCAAGGATGTAAAAATATTGCATTCAAAGCACAATGTACTCTGAATATATTAGTTATTCAATGGAATCAATGTTTTATATTAGGAAGTGTTCAAATGATAGAGTGGCTTCAAAGCGAGTTTTATAGTTTATATACGCCTTTTGGCAGACCCTATCAAACTTAGTGTTAAACATAGATATGATACAAGCATGACCGCCATGAAGCTTCGTACCAATCGGTACTGATATGACTCATTGCTTAGGTTTTTATTTTGTCTATGAATCATTTATCACACTAATTATCCCAATTAACGCAATTGCTTTTGCAAATCATTCTCATTTCTATTATATTGCATCGCGATTTGATAATTACTTTTTAGGCTTCCTGATGACACGTCGTACTTTTAAATTAAGCGCTCTTTTTGTTGCTACCTCGGTAATGATTTCTGGTCATGTTTTTGCTGATGATGGCAAAACAGGCATCGAGAAAATCCAAGTGTTAGGTGATAAACACAGTAACTATTTGGCTGTTGAAGCCGAAACGGCCTCTAAGCTGGGTATTTCAATTAAAGAAACACCGCAATCGGTACGTGTGGTCACTCGCGCGTTGATGGACGACTTTTCGTTAGATGATGTGAATCAAGTGCTTGAAACCACCCCTGGTGTATCGGTCGAAAAGATTGAAACGGATCGTACTTATTTTAAAGCGCGTGGCTTTGATATTCTGAATTTTCAAGTTGATGGCCTCGGTTTGCCACAAGACAGAGGTGCTTTGCAAGGGACTCTTGATACGGCGATTTACCAACGAGTCGAAGTGGCAATGGGCGCTAATGGCATGATGACTGGCGCGGGCAACCCTTCAGCTACGGTCAATTTCATTCGTAAACGCCCTACAGCCGATTTACGCGCCGATGTGTCAGTCACTGCGGGCTCTTGGTCTAATAAACGTGTTGAAGCCGATGTCTCGGGCAGCTTTAACGAGGTGGTGTCGAGTCGTGCGGTGGTTGTGAAGCAAAAACGTGACTCATACCTTGATCGTTATGCAGTCGATCGTGACGTTTTTTATGGCATTGTAGAATTAGCGCTTACGGATACCACCACTTTATCGTCGAGCCTAACTTATCAAAGTAATGATGCAGACAGCCCTCTTTGGGGGGCGCTGGCATTATTTGATAATAAAGGTCAGCCAACACAGTATGACGTGTCGACATCAACCGCTGCCGATTGGGCGTATTGGAACAATACCTCAAAGCAAGCATTTGTTGAGCTTGAGCAACTGATTGGTGACAATTGGAGTGTTCTGGCACGTTATGCACACACTCAAAATGAGCAAGATTCAAACTTATTTTATGTCTACGGCACACCCGATGCAGAAACAGGCTTAGGTTTAACGGGCTACGCCAGTGACTACCAATTGCGTGACCGTGTGAACTTGTTTGATGTGTATGCGCGTGGCAGTGTTGAGTTATTTGGCCAAACACACTTACTTGCATTTGGCGCGAGCGAAGCTGATATGTATTATTTTGATCGCTCATTGTATGACTACCAAACGGGCAATGGATTTCCACCTATGCCAAATTTAAATGAGTGGGATGGGGTTGCGCCCGTACCAACTCTGGTCGATGTAAATCCCAAAGCGCCAGGCTCAGATGTGCACAGTGAGCAAAGCTCGCAGTATGTCTCTGCCCGTTTTTCGATTACGGATGAGTTGAAACTACTCAGTGGGCTCAGATACACCCATTGGGAAACCCAAGGTGTGTCGTATGGAAATGACAAGGGCCGCGAAGAAAGCAACACCAGTGCTCATTTTGGTCTTGTCTACACAGTGAATGATGATATCAACGTGTATTCATCCTACAGCGACACGTTTGCACCACAGTCAGAAAAAGACATCACTGGCGCACAACTTGCGCCAATAGAAGGTGACACCCAAGAACTTGGTGTTAAAGCGGAACTATTTGATTCAAGCCTGATGTTAAACGTGGCTTTATTCAATGCTGAACAAGAAAATATCGCGGTGGGCGATGCCGCCAATTCTACCCCTGATCAGAGCGTACATAAAGCCGCACCGGGCATTCAGTCTAAAGGTTATGAGATTGAGCTAAGTGGTGATTTAGGTTATGGCTTTAGCGCAAACCTTGGTTACACCCACACCACTATTGATGTGTCTGATACCGTTAATGCCGGTAATATCGAAGCACAGCTTGTGAAAGATTATACTCCTAAACAAGTATTTAAGTTGGCAGTCAAGCATGAGGTTGCAGCTATTGAAGGTTTGAGCTTTGGTATGAATATGCGCTGGCAAGACGATATTAGCCGCATTCAAAACCCACAGCCTTTAGTGGTCACTAAGCAAGAGGCTTATGCCATTGTTAATGTGATGGCCAGTTATGACATTAACGAGCACGTTAACCTCACCTTTAATGCCAATAATGTCTTTGATCAGCAATACCTGAACTCATTGTATTGGGCGCAGGGTTATTATGGTGCCCCCCGTAATTTTGCAATGACGCTTAATTGGTCATTGTAAATTAATCATCTTATTAAGGCCGCATTCGCGGCCTTTTGCGGTTTATCGCGATCGATTTTTAGTAATTAATAGGGGCACTAAGAATGAAGAAAACACTCCATTTATGGCATCGATATTTGGGCTTAGCGGTTGCGATACCGCTGATTATTATTTCGTTAACTGGCAGTATTTTAGTCTTTAAAGAAGAAATCGATCACTTTCTCATGCCAGAGTTAGCCGTTGTGACGGGGACTCCAGGACAACGGATAAGTTATGATGTATTGCGACAAACAGTCAATTCAACATTAAATGGCTATGAAATTGGCAGTTGGGAAGTATTTGATGATGGTCAAACAGCCGATCGCATTTATGCACTGAAACAGGGCACTAATGAATGGTTTAAAGTGTATGTCGATCAGTATCAAGGTGAGGTGCGCTCGCAGCCCGTTGCAGTTAACTACTATCTGACCGATTGGTTGCTCGACTTACATTATAAGTTTTTAATCGGTGATACTGGGCTGTGGGTCACGGGCGTGGCATCGCTAATTTTGTTATTTATGGGGATCTCTGGGCTAGTCATTTATCGTCAGTTCTGGAAAAAATTTTTTACTTTACGGTTAAAAGTAAAGCGTATTGCTTTGTTTAGTGATCTGCATAAGCTTGTCGGTATTTGGTCTGCACCTATCTTACTTGTGATTGGTTTTACTGGCGTGTATTGGAATGTCTCTGAGATTATCCATCATGAGCTAGAGCACAGTAAAGAACAGCAGCATGTGATCACGGGGCGACTGTATAATCATCAATTATCGCTCGATAAAATGATGGCAGAGGCAAGGCAGCAAATGGGTGGTTTTACCGCGACCTACTTATTGTTTCCCTATGAGCCAGAGTTACAGATTACTTTTTTTGGTGAAGTAGCCGATACCAGTTTTGTCACCAGTGAATACTCTTCAACCGTGAGCTTTGATAAACACACTGGGGAGCGGTTATCGAATTACGACATTCGAGAAGCACCGTTTTATTTAGTGGCGGTCGATAGCTTTAGAAAGCTCCACTTTGGTTATTTTGCTGGTTTACCCGGTCGGATCATTTGGTGCTTGATAGGGCTGACGCCACTTATTTTTGCAGTGACAGGTTGTTATATGTGGCTAAAACGTCGCAGGCCTAAAAAACGACAATTGTGTGTTGCACAACCTATTTGATCAATAGCCAGAGCAGTCTCTGGCTTTTTTGTAACTGAATAATTACTGGATAAGAGACTTTTAAAGTTAGCAAAGCGGATTGGGGCAGATAAAAGGCGTTAGATTAAAAAGGAGGTTACCCCCCTTTTTATGATTTAATTGCTTTTGGCTCGTAGTCGTGACTAAATATACGCAGCAATTTGATGGGTAATGGTATTGCTATTTGGCCTTCTTTATAAGATTCCATCGTTGCTTTAAGTTCGCGGTACTTGCTGTCTTTATCGGTATCTAAATTGATCATGCCCATAGTCCACTTTGAAAAAACACGTCTGTCTGTGGGGCTTGAATGCATTAAATTACAGTCTTTATGGCGTGTATCTTTCATTATTTTTTCATACAAACGCTCGATGATTTCTTTGTCACCTTCGAGAACTTGTATAATCCAACCACCGTTATAAAACAAACAGCCAGTGATATTTTGGTTTTCGTTGTTACGTCTTGCAACTTCGAGTAATTGAACAAAATCATGGCTGGTGTATTTATGTGCTTCTCTACTTTGATAGATTAACTGATGCAACGACATAACAATCCTGCTTTTTTAGTTAGGGCTGTTAAATATATAACCCTAAAATGAAGATCCGTCATTTTTTAAGCCCAAATAACTTTAGGCTGCCTTGTTTTCATTATTAGGCAGCCATTGGCCAACGTTAAAACTGGTAGCTTAGCCCTGCTGATAATTGGCGTGTTCTTCCTAATACCATGCCATCAACGCGGCTGGTTAAATAGCGCTTGTCTGTTAAGTTTTGGGCATTGAAGTAAAGGGTGAGTTGCTCCGTTGGACGGTAGTTAAAGGCAAAATTGAACACCGTATAAGAAGGAATAATGCCTTCTTCGCCACTTTCTGATGGATTTTGAGTATTAGCGGCATCGACAAATTGCTCACTGAGGTAATTGAGGCTCAGTCTTGCATCAATGTTGTTTTGCGCATTTTCAAAACCGACAGCAAAAGAGAGCATTTGTTTTGGTGCATACGGTAGGCGATTACCAATTTCAAACGAGGAGGTCGCAATGATGTTTTCGCCTTTATCATCAAATGTTTTTTGTAGGCTACGGAACTCTGCTAAAAATAAGTTTGTATAGTTAGCATGTAAATAAACATTGTATGAAGTGTGGTACAGCTCAGCAAAATTAAGCTGACCGGTTAATTCTAAGCCTGCTTGATGAGAGCGCCCCGCATTAATATAGCGCCCTTGTGTCGATTGAATAACGATTTGGTCAAAATCCGTGTAAAAAAGCGTAGCATCGAGCTGCGTTGCAGGTAAAGCGGCACTTCGAAATCCCACTTCGTAATTGATACTTTGCTCAGGTTTAGTGCCTAAAAAAGAAGCGTCGGGTTCTTCGTCTTCAATGTCACGATTTGGCCTTGCGGGCGAAAAACCTTGGTGAATGCCAGCAAATAAGGTGGTGTCGTTGGCCATTTGGTATGTTGCGCCAAGGCCGGGTAATAATATACGATAACTTTGGGTGAATTGTTTCTCAGGATTAGTGGGCGCGGCTCCTTCGGTTCTAAGGTAATCGGTACTCCAGGTAACATCTTCTAGGCGAAGGCCGGGTGTGATGGTCCATGCGCCAGTTTTAAAGGCATTTTTAATATAATAAGCGCGTGCAGTGACATCAATTTGAATGTGTTCTTGATGCCAACCTGCTCGTTGTGCATCTTTATCAACATCTCGATAACTTTTGGCAAAATCAAGAGATTGAAAACGTGCATCGTAGCCTCTAAATTGATGGCGTTGAATGTCTTCGCGATGATAGCGTGCTCCGATAATCGCATCGCTGTCTACGCCTAACCATTGGTGTTTAAAGGTAAGTCTAGGTTCGATACCCCAATAATTATAATAACGTGGTCGCCAACGACCTCCGCATATTTGAGCGTTTTCTTCGGTTGCGCTCAGTGCACGTCGTGCACCGGGTACATCTGCTAGCCCGTCGATGGTTGGGCAATATTCAATTGCTTCGCCAGGGCCATTAATTTGCCTCAATGACGCTCGGTCGTTATCAACATGGTAAAACTGAGTCGACAGGCCAGCTGCTTTATTGATATTAAAGTCATGAATGATGTGTAAAGTATCGCGTTGTTGAATAAACCGATCGATGCTGCCTGTCGGTGCTTGAAATGGATTTTGGGCAAATTCGGCTTCAGATAATCCTGTTTCGGAAATATGTGAATCTTCTTCAAATTGAGCATATTTTGCGGTGATATGGTGTTGATTATTGATATGCCATGAACCTTTGATGGAATAGTCACTCAAAGACATTGAATGATCGGTGCGGATCCCATTACCGTTTTTATTTACGGCGCTTAATAGCACTCCGCCATCCGAGTTCCCCATGCCTAAGCGTGCGTAATAACTCCGAAAGTCATTCTCACCTACTTCGGCATTAAGTGCGCCTGAAATTCCATTTTCGGGAACGGGTAAGGTCACAAAATTAATCATGCCGCCAATGGTTTGAGGGCCATTAAGAACTTGGCCTGCGCCTTTAACCACTTCAATATATTGCATATTATCTAAAGGCGGTGAGTAGTGAGCGGATGGGTCGCCATAAGGTGCCAAAAAAAGTGGCATGCCATCTTCCATCAACAAGGTTCGTGAACTGCGACGAGGGTCAAGTCCACGCATACCAATATTTAAATGAGTTGAAAAGACATCTTCACCTACCACATTAATACCCGCGATATTTTCAAGTGCTTCTTTAATCGAAAATGGCCGTTGTTGCTCGATTTGCGCTCGGTCTAAAGCGACGATTGCACCAGCGATGTTGTGCTGATTGGCGGTAATAATATGCGTGATTGTGATTTGCTCAATCGCTAGGTCTTCAGCGTTTGAGGGCTCATTGGCAAAAGCAGCCATTGGGAGGCCAATAGCATAAAAAAAGATACAATAACGAGGTGTCGGTTTCATAGTTTTAGCCGCAATAAAAGAAAAAATTTGTATGAAAGATGAATGAAAGTGTTCTGTGCATTCAAAATACACTATAGCATAATCAAGTAATTACAAGTTTTTGAGGTGTAAATAAACGTGTTGAGGTTACGATATTTAGCTTACTGCCTTAGCTAAATTTATACACAACAGCAAAACTATGATTAGCGTTTATAGCTATGCCATTTTGTGTGCTCGCTATTTAAGATTATCGAAAATACCTAATAAACCTGAACTCTGGATAATAAATCTATCCCCAGAGGCTATTTTCAACAATAACTACGTTGAGTTTACTTGCAATAGACCCGCTATTGACGCGTAACCTCGCCTTGTTATCCCTGTAAATCTTCGACTGGAGAGTTTCTTGATTTTTATATAAATCAAATCAATGCGTTACTAAATCTATTAACCCGAGCTCAGGTTAATAAAAATAAATAGATTGCGTATTCTAAGGCTTTGATTGATGATTTTTAGTGCTATGTACAACACTAATATTGTAGCGGGTGAGAACGAATAGCGAATAATCAACATAAAAAAGCGGCTGAAGCCGCTTTTTTATGTTTTTACATAAGAGCTTTAAGCTTGGGGTGTTAATCCCACGCCCTCACTATTTAAAAAGATTAACGTAAATCAAAACGGTCGAGTGTCATTACTTTGCCCCATGCGGCAGCAAAGTCTTCAACAAATTTTTTCTCAGCACCTTTAGCTGCATACACTTCAGTCATTGAACGAAGCTCCGAATTTGAACCAAAAATTAAATCAACCGGTGTTGCTGTCCATTTTAGTTGGTTTGTTTTGCGATCATGGCCTTGGTAAACGCCTTCGGTATCTGATTTTGTCCACTTAGTAGACATATCCAGTAAGTTAACAAAAAAGTCATTGTTTAATGTGCCCGGTTTTGCCGTCAATACACCATGTTGTACGCCATTGGTATTGGCATTAAGCGCGCGCATACCACCAACTAAGACCGTCATTTCTGGCACTGTTAAGTTCAGTAAGTCTGCACGTTCAATCAGCATTTCGGCCGGCGAGAAATAACTGTCATCGCTGTAAAAGTTACGAAATGCATCGGCTTTGGGCTCAAACACATGTATTACTGAATGCAATGGCCCAAGAGGCAACGTTTAAACAATTTGACATACTCAATAACCAGCTTCAACGCACAGCGCAGACTTCGAGCGAGACACTTGACCCATTTTACTTTTTTATTCGCGGTTTTAGTGAGCTTAATTTTTCTTTCTTTTCGGCAAATGAAGACATTAAAAACGTGGAAGATCGAGAGCATCAACGTTTTATCACGTACTTTACTGAACATCCTGTGGCTATCAGGGAATTTCATCGTAGGGCAGTCGCGCAGCATAAGTCACAGCTTGAAGAACAGTATCAAGCCATCATCAAGCACTTTCCAGAGCAGGAAATTGACACTGTTGATGATTTTTTTAACGTTCGCTGCCCTTAAGACGATCGCACATTCAATTGAATGCGTATTAATGCACAACTAATACAGTTTTATGTTGAGAATACAAAATGTTAAAAATAATGCTCAGTGGCTTGTTAATACTTGTTTTATCAGGCTGTTCAACCCAGTATCCGAATCAATCCTTGCTTGGTAAGTCGTTTCCTGTGGTATCAGGCGAAAGCTTGGAAAAAAAGGAAATGATACTGCCAACCGATTTCGACCACGACCAGACTCTTTTATTGATTGGATACAAACAAGACAGCCAGTTTGATATTGACCGTTGGTTGATTGGTTTGGACATGACAGATACCGTACTGCCGACGTATGAATTACCGACTATTCAGGGCATGGCACCGCGTATGTTTAGTACGTTAATTGATAACGGAATGCGCAAAGGGATCCCAAAAGAAATGTGGGGCGGGGTCATCACCATTTATAAAGACGGTGATGCCGTGCAACAGTTTACGGGTAACGAAAACCCGAATAATACGCGAGTGGTTTTAATTAACCGATCGGGTGAGATCGTGTACTTTTACGACCGTGGTTTTTCTGTCGCAGCCCTCAATGATCTCAAAGCCGTGATAAAAAACAACAAGGGTTAGCGAGCGTAATGGCTTAAGTCCTGAACTAACAATACGGTAACACTTTTGGCTTTTATGGTTTGTTAAGTAAATATAGGATAACGACTTACAAGGATGTGAGGTGAAGTTTAAACAACTACCCTTAATAGGTTTAGTGATATGCGCAGGTTGCACTGTCATTGATAAAAAATCACAGACAGTGTCACCCAGCGCTATGTCACTCTAAATTTTGCTAAGGGTGCAGCCAAAAACAAATTAATGTATGGCATTGAGTGGGTTTTTCTTTTGGAGTACTTTTTTGCAGTATTAGTTAGCCGATTTTATGTACCTGACCTGATTTATGATTAATAAAGATATCAAAGCATTGAGCTATAGATGCATATTTTATTACTCACTTGCTAGGGATTGTTCTGGGAGTCATGCCAATTGCTTTTGGTCTATGTTGTCAGTGTTAAAAAAGCTGTTTAAAATAGGTTTATTACTCAGTATTTAGAATATCGTCTTGATTCGAATGATTTTTAGTCTCTAAGTGCGACTTTTTTTTACTAAATACTTATTTCTGCATTTACTCGCTATGCTCAGTGGCTTATGGCTACTATAATGCCGGATTATTAACATAAGTTCATGTTGGCCTTTTCATTTCGAGGTAGTTAAATTTGAGTCGCGCATCCGTTATTTATCCACTTTTAATCGCAGGTCTGAGCGTGTTGCTTTGGGCATTACTCAATCAGCCCGATCGGTTGCCGCCTTGGCCACAAACCGTTCAAGGCTTTTCATTTAGTCCGATGCAAAGGCATAACGATCCTACACAAGGTCGTTTCCCTACCGAACAAGAAATTGACCGAGATCTCGCCCTGTTAGAAGGCAAGACCTATGCAGTGCGTAGTTATACTGTTGAAGGCACGCAAGGGCAAATTGCTCATTTGGCCCAAAAATATGCGCTTAATGTTGCTGTAGGTGCTTGGATAAGCGCTGACTTGAAAAAAAATGATGAGGAAATTGCGCGCCTCTACAAAGTATTTTTAAAAAATCAACGTAACATTGTGCGAGTTATTGTCGGTAACGAAGCATTGTTACGTAAAGATGTGAGTATTGAGCAATTAAAACTCTATCTAGATAAAACACGTAAGGCGCTTAAGGTGCCAATTAGTACCGCAGAGCCTTGGCATATTTGGCTAAAACACCCAGAACTGGCAGATCATGTTGATTTTATTGCAGTACATTTATTGCCGTACTGGGAAAACCTAGACGTTGATTATTCAATCACTTTTATTCAAGAAAAAATGCAAAAGCTACAAGAGACTTTTCCTGATAAAAAAATAGTGATCAGTGAAGTTGGCTGGCCAAGCCGCGGGCCGACACGTGGTGCAGCTAAGGCGTCGCTTGCGAATCAGGCCCGTTTTTTACGTAATTTTTTAGAGATGGCTGAACGCCAAAATTATACCTATTACATCATGGAAGCCTTTGATCAGCCTTGGAAATCAGGGATAGAGGGTGAAGCTGGGGATTTTTGGGGCGTTTATAACGCAGACCGTACTTTAAAATTTCCGCAAGCAGAGCCGGTGGTGAGAGTACCGGAGTGGCGTACCCTTGCTGGAATTTGTGTGGCTATTTCGTTAATTTTGGTGAGCTTTTTGTTTCGCGACAGCAAAGGGTTACACCATAGAGGACGAGGTTTTTTAACTGTTCTTTCGTTTGCGATAGCGACGGGCACCGTTTGGATCGTGTACGATTTTACTCAAAGATACATGACAGTGGGCACCTTTATTACGGGGGTGATCATTACACTTTCGGCTTTAGGTATTGGTGCTGTTGTATTAGCTGAAGCGCATGAATGGGCTGAAGCGCAGTGGACAAGAGTATATCGACGCACTGCAAAACGGATGTTGCCGAGCCAATATCAACCTAAAGTGTCTATTCATGTCCCTGCTTATAATGAACCGCCGGAAATGCTTAAAGCGACGTTGGATGCGTTGAGTCAATTAGATTACCAAAACTTTGAAGTTATCGTCATTGATAACAATACCAAAGACCCTGAGGTCTGGCAGCCCGTTGAGCAACATTGTGCGTTATTGGGTGATAAGTTTAAGTTTTTTCATGTTGACCCGCTGTCTGGTTTTAAAGCAGGTGCGCTTAATTTTGCTCTGGAACAAACGGCGCAAGATGCCGAAATTATTGCGGTTATCGACAGCGATTACCAAGTGACTCCCGAGTGGTTAAGTGAGTTTCTGCCAGCCTTTGAAAACCCGAATATGGCTATTGTGCAAGCGCCACAAGATTACCACGACGGTGATGAGTCACTGTTTAAAGCGATGATAAATGCTGAATATCAAGGCTTTTTCCACATTGGAATGGTAACGCGTAACGAGCGCAATGCGATTATTCAACATGGTACGATGACGATGGTACGTGCTCATGTATTGCAAGAAATGCGCTGGAGTGAGTGGTCGATTACTGAAGATGCTGAGCTTGGTTTACGTATTTTGGCAGCAGGTTACGATGCAACTTATGTACCGCGTAGCTATGGTCAAGGCGTAATGCCAGACACCTTTATTGATTACAAAAAACAGCGTTTTCGTTGGGCGTATGGCGCTGTCGTGATTATGCGTGAACATTTATCTACCTTACTTGGCATGAATAAAACCAAGTTAAATAAAGGCCAGCGCTATCACTTTTTGGCAGGATGGTTGCCGTGGTTAGCTGATGGGATTAACTTATTTTTTAATATCGCTGCTATTTATTGGACCGTATTAATTGTGTTATTTCCCGAGCACTTTACCACGCCAGAAGCGTTACTTTCGGTGCTGCCATTAGCCTTCTTTGTTTTTAAACTCAGTAAAATGTTTGTCCTTTATCGACGTCGGGTTGGGACTAATTGGCGACAATCAATCGCTTCATGTATTGCAGGCCTTGCACTATCGCATACTATAGGGCGTGCCATGGTTGCGGGTTTTGTGACAAGCAAGATTGGTTTTTTCCGTACGCCAAAGTTAGCTGCAAAGAATCGCCTGTTTAAAGCATTGTTAGATTGCCGAGAAGAGTTGCTGTTTGCTATCGCCATGTTAGGTGGGGCTTATCTGATTACTTTGGGTATAAACGATGGTAGCCTCACGCATAATGTTAGTTTGCTTGACCTGTATATGTGGCGCTTGGTGATTTTAATGCAAAGTATTCCCTTCATTGCTGCAGTGGTTATTAGTTTGGTTAGTGCAATGCCTGGTATTCCGGCAAAGCTAATCGGGCCAATGAAGCCTATCAATCGCGAAGAGCATATCGTGAAAAAAGAAGAGCAAGCTGTAAAAAAATAAGGGCTTGGTTTTCAAAAGTAAAAAACAGCCACTGTCATTGTGGCTGTTTTTTTATGTGTAGCCAAAACTAAAGTAGTGAACGGAAAAGTCATGCTACCTAACCTGATCTCTAATTAATAAATTTAGTAACGTATTGATTTTATTTATATAAAAATCCAGAAGCTCTCCAATCGGAGATTTACAAGGATAACAAGGCGAGTTTACGCGTCAATAGCGGGTTTATTGCAAGTAAACTCGCATTGTTAATGTTGAAAATAGCCATTGGAGATAGATTTATTCTCTAGAGTCCAGGTTACCTAGCTTATGTGCTGGATAAGCGATTTAACAACGTATTGAATTAACGGTAAATTTTGAGGTTATCTAAAGGCGTTATGTCAAGGTTAAACGGGATGGGTTAACAGCCCATCACTAGCAATAGAGCTATCAATCTGTTTTGTAAGCTGCAATCCTATTTTATCTAACCTCAGCTCTGGATAAGAGATGTAACAATGCATTGAACTAAAAGAGGGTTATTTATGTGTTTAGATAAACAACCGCTCTTTAGCTCGTTAAAGACTATTTATTGACTTTAATCTTTACGTTTAGTTGGGTTTGGCCAAACTCCACTGTGTCCCTCTAAAAATATCATCTGAGATAACATGCACTTGTTTTAACCACTCGTTATAAATTTGGCACTCTGGCTCTTGTGATTGTTCAGGGCATAGCATTGGTTCGCCTTGCTTTGGTTGCACAATGCTGATCCCAGCAAGCGGGCGCACAATAGCAGGAGCGGGCGGGGTTAATATGGTCATTAGGTTATCTTGATCATCACCAAGTAATGCCAATATTTTACGCGGTAACTCATACATCGCAATTTCGCCCCATTGCTGTGGTCCATTTTTGCCATCAATGACAATTAAAGGGGTGCGCAGAGAATCGGCAAACATTTTGGCACTAAACTCTGATTTTTTCGATTTTAAGAAGCCAGTTTGAGTGTAGCCATCATAATTTGGGCCTAAAAAGGGCAAATGATCACCAAAAAGTACAATAATAGCGGCCGGATCTTCTTGGCGTACTTTAAGCACAAAGTCCATGATTTCTCGGGTTTTATAGTACACTTGGTTGGCATATTTTACGGCCATTTCATTCGTATTTGTTGCACTGATCATTTCAGGGCGGCGCTCATTGAGTGGGTAATCTAAATGACCAAAAATAGTAACAATGTAGTTAAATGTAGCCTGATTTTGCGCTCTATTTACCGCTGTTTTATCCCAAATTTGCTCTAATAACGATACATCACTCATGAAATTGCGGTTCATATCTTCTTGAGTAAAATCATTGATTGACCAATATTGTTCAAAACCAACGCGGTTATAAGCATTCACTCGATTCCAAAATCCCGCATAATTAGGATGTGAGGCAATCGTTTGGTAGCCAGCTTGACGTAAGTAACGTGGTAAACACGGCACTTTATTACGCAACCAGCCTTCAAAAAATACCGCATTTTGCGTAACAGGAAAGGCACATAAGGATTCAAACTCACTGTTTGCTGTGTAGCCGCCAAATACTGGCGCTAAAATAGTGCTATTTCCCGTTGCTTGCCATAACTGACGAAAGCGAGGATCAAATGGATCTTCGTTAAAACCGACGTCACCGAGCGCCATTGGATCCCAAAAAGATTCTAAAAGTAATAAATAAACGTTTCGCTTGTCGCTGATATTTGCGGTATCAGCTAAGATATTTTTTGGAAAAATAGCACGTTGTGCTGTCGCAACTTGTTCAGGTGTGATTTTAGTTTGGCCACGAGAAATTACCCGGCTGCCTTCAACCACTAAATGTAAAATTAACCCGCGATCTTTATAATTACCAGGTTGGTTCCAAACTCTGTCACCCACATGTTTATCAAACCAAAGCTGTAACGGTGTGGCTTGTTGCACATAGAGGACACCAGACACACTAAGGGTCAGTAATAATGCCCACGTTATTTTACGTTGCCACGCAATCGCCATTAATAAGCCCAGTGCAGGGATAAGCAACGCCGCCCACATAGCCCAATAGCGCCAATCGTTAAATAACTTAAACATATTGCCAACAAGGCTGAAATCGTCGGGCATGATCGGGCTGCCCAAAATCATTTGTTTCAAGGCATTGCATACTTGTAAAACAACAATAAAACTCGTGAATACCCAAGCCCAAGCAAAAAAACTGCGACACAATAAAAAAAGCACCGTAGCCAACGCAATATGAATTAAGCCATCTTTAAGCCACACACCCGACCAAACCGCAAGGTCGAACGACCAAAGCAGACTGGCTTGGATCACCGTGTATAAGCCAACAGTGTATAAAAGCATATTGAGCCAAGGCCTGCATAGGCTGAACTTTTCGTGTAAAAAACGTTTCAATGAATGTGTTTGGTTCTGTTGCATATCGCCCTACATCTGATGCGCAAGTGTGCGCTGAAGAATCCGCAGTATCATACTTAATTTACTGAAATTTAATAGCGCAATAAAAGACGAAAAACATGACTTTTTTCATCAAATATCGGCTTAATGGTTAACTTTAGCCGTATCGAAAGGTTAACAGGGTAAAGTTTGGGATGATTTTTCTGTAATACCATATTTCAACAGCCTGTATTTATTTATATAAACATAACTTTATACCTTATCATACTGAGCTTTAAAAACGATATTAAGCGTCATGGTTTATTGGTTTGCCCCTATTTTATAAACAAAGCCAGCCAAACCATAAACACAATCATCACCATGGTATTATGTTTCGATAGATGAAGGATGAAGATGAACAAGCTACAAAATAGTATCAACCTGCATCATAGTGATGTTGAACCTTTACCCTACGCGATTTACTCGTCGGTGTTTGAGCAGCATTTATTAAATGTTCCAATCGTAAGACCAGTGCTGATAGCCGTGTTAAGTGGTGAAAAACAGTTAGAAGGTGAATTTTCAGTGTGCTGTGGTGCGGGGCAGTTTGTTTTTTTATCCAATAGCCCTGCGCTTTGTATGCGAAATATTCCCAAAGAGTCATGCTATCGTGCCTTACTGATTGAATTTGAGATCAGTGATTTTGATGATGTAGTATCTATAAAAACTCCAGAGCGAGCACTATGTTATGGCGAAATTTGTCATCGTTTAAATGCCTGTTTAGCGCAATTTGTTGAATGGGCTCATATTGTGCCATCGGTTATGTGGGCTATGAGGCGCAAAGAGATTATTCAGTTATTGATTCAATTAGGTCACAGCCATGTGGGTTCATTGGTTCACAGTAATACGCTGAGTAATCAGGTACATCACATCATTGCCAACAAGTATGAACTGGACATTACGCTCGAATTATTATGCCAACGGCTTGCAATGAGTGAGTCAACTCTAAGGCGAAAGCTAAAAGCCGAAGGCGTCACTTTACAAGAAATAAAAGACCAAGTTCGCCTTGGTCAAGGGTTGCATTTATTACAAAGTACCCATAAATCAATTGGCACGATTGCCAACTTATGTGGTTATCAATCGCAATCGCGGTTTAACGACCGCTTCAAATATCGTTTTGGCATCACCCCCTCACAATTGCGAAAAACTCAAATGGCGGTTTAGGGCGAAAAGTTGACGGTTTTAAGGCTAGTTTTTATGGCACTAAAAGCTACACTGTTTAGCACTTACTTTATTGATAGTTAGAAGGAATTTTTTAATGCGTACCTCATTTATAGCTACGGCACTGTTATCGTTAAGTGTATCCCTGCCTGCGATGGCTGATGTTTTTACCTTGAGCAGCCAAGACATTGCAACAGGTCAGTTTATGACTAAAACCCATGAATTTAATGGTTTTGGTTGCACTGGCGAGGATTTATCGCCGCATTTAGCTTGGTCAAATGTGCCAGCAGGCACAAAAAGCTTTGCCATTACTGCCTATGATCCCGATGCGCCTACTGGCAGTGGTTGGTGGCATTGGCAGGTAGTGAATATTGCAAAAGACGTACAAGAATTAGCACGCGGTGCTGGCAGTCTAAATAGCATCACTCTTGGCGAAAACGCTAACCAAATTGGTAATGATTATGGCGTAAAAGCCTTCGGCGGTGCATGCCCACCTGTCGGTCATGGCGTACATCATTATCGCTTTACTGTTCATGCACTTTCAGTTGAAAAGCTGGATTTACCCGCTGATGCATCGGGTGCGTTGGCTGGCTACATGATTAATGCCAATACAATAGCCTCTAGTACGATAGAGGCTTTGTATCAGCGATAATACAATACCAGAGTGTCATTAATCTCATAGCTGGTTACTTCAATCTTTTGGGCTAAGATGAATAATTGAGAGGTTAAATTGAAATCCAATGCCTTGCTAAATCGCTTCTGTAATAATTAGGGTAATTAATATTGTTGATTTATAAAGTAAAACAACCACTTAGATGGCGCTAAGTGGTTGTTTTTTTACTTAAGTGATAGCGTGATGAGCTTTGGCTTTTTAAAGTTATAGAGTTAAACCTAGCGGTTAGTTTATTTAATTTGGCGCCTATTTTACTTTGTATGTTGTTCGTCATTTACGCAAAGAAGAGTGCGGTGCTATTTGAAAGATATAAGAAGATTTTTCATACTTTTCCTCTGCATTTGTTTGTATAATCCTCACCCTCTTTAGACCAAAATGATTGACTATGAATTACTTATCCACCTTTTTAAAAGGTATCGCTATGGGCGCAGCCGATGTGGTGCCCGGTGTTTCAGGCGGCACGATTGCTTTTATTACTGGTATTTACGACATGTTGTTAGAAAGTATTCGTCGTATTAACCCGAGTTTGATCCGTCGAATTAAAGACAATGGTTTTGCCGACGCTTTTCAACACATTAACGGTTTGTTTTTAATTACTTTGTTTGGTGGCGTGTTTACCAGTATTTTAACCTTAGCCAAACTTATTACATGGTTACTTGTCACGCATCCTATTCCATTATGGTCGTTCTTTTTTGGTTTAATATTAATTTCAGTCGTGCATGTTCTCAAACAAGTTGAACAACGCACACTTAGCCGTTTAGTGTTTTTAGTTTTAGGTGTGCTCTTTGCGTATAGCATTACCGTGTTGCAACCGATAGATTTAGATCCAACCCCCTTGAATATTGTTATCGCGGGTGCGATTGCCATTTGTGCCATGATTTTACCGGGTATTTCAGGTAGTTTTATTTTGTTATTGATTGGTATGTATGCGCCCATACTCGGGGCAGCAAAAAGCTTGCAATTTGATGTGTTATCGTTATTTTTACTCGGTTGTATTAGTGGTATTTTGTGTTTTTCTCACCTGTTATCGTGGCTTTTAAAGCGTTTTAGAGACATTACCCTCGTGTTTTTAACCGGCTTAATGTTAGGCACTCTACCAAAAATTTGGCCTTGGAAAGAAACCATCAGTTGGCGCACTAACTCACAAGGTGAGCAAGTTCCTCTCGTGCAACAAAACCTCACCCCTTTTGAATTTACGCAATTAACCGAGCAACCATCTCAATGGGGCATGGCACTAGTTATGATGCTCGTTGGGATTGGATTAGTATGGGGATTAGAACACTTCTCTCAACGTCAGCCCAGAGGTGAATCATAGCGTTAAGTGTGGGCTGTGCTAAATTAGGTGGCACAGCTATCTTCAATTAAAAACACACTACAACAACCCAGCTTAGGCTGGGTTTTTTATATCTAGCATTATTCATTTTTTGTAATATAACCTTACAATTAAGTGGGTTACATTCATACTGAACACATTATTATAAGTGAGGTAACTCTTACATAGTGTGTCAGATTGAGACGCAATTTGATAAGGAACCTTGTGTGATGAAGAAGCTATTTAGTTTTCAAGCTTGGTTTAAAGCCTGTCTTAGTTTTTTTGTGGTGATATTGTGTATATCTCGCAGTCGTATCGCCGATTAGTACGTGGTGCCAACAGGCTCAATGCAGCCCCTGTGAAGCGCTGAATTCTGTACCTTGAGGTGGCTTGGCTATATAACAGCAGCATTAGATAAAAATAAGGAAATAACATGGATTTATCCTACCAACAAGAAGTAATTAATCCCTATTCGATTAAAAAAGTAATCATTCTTTCGTTACTGTCAATTTGTATTATTGGGCTCAATATTTATTTATCTAGCCAGTTTATAGGTGAATTAAAACGCTTTAATTTAGATGCAGATGAAAAGCAGGCTTTTTCAATCTTTAGTGCTATTGGGTTACCATTAGCCTGTCTATTTATTTCACAACTTTTTATAAAATGGCGTGGTTTAAAAAATGCGGTAAAGTCTACTTTAATCGGCTCGTTAATTGTTTTAGTTGGCCAAGTTCCTGTAATATTTTTCTTGATTAACTAATTACTTAAAGAGGTTTTAGCGTCGATTGCTAATTTTAAGCTTTTGGCGCTTTGCATATAATATCACCTCGATATTGCAGTAAATTAAAAGGCAAAACGCTAGGCTTGCCAGTGTTGCTCAAAAGAGCGAATGGCTTTGCACTTTTAGATCTGTTTAAGTGGTACATATTTTATCCCTTTCCCGAAGCAAGTTTTTAAATTTGTTTTGTTTCCTTTTTCTAGTGCTAAGGCAGCATCGAAAGACGAATTGGCAAAACAATTAAACCGGATAAAAGCACACGCCCTAATGAGTTGACCCAGATGCATATTTCAGGTGAGTTTGGAGTAAAAATGCGATGAATAACAGACCTCCTCCTTCTAAGAATGGGGGCGATTTAGCCGCTGAGCATCAAAGTGATGTAGAGGCCCTGATCAAAAAATATAAACAAAAACAGGCGCAATCAGCCAAACTCGCCACGCAAATGGCTAAAAACGATATATTTAACGATGCCTTTTTGACGTTAAATCATACGCCCTTTACAGCCGATGAACGCGAGGCAATCGACACTTTGTTAGACACCATTGAGCTTGGGAAGATTGATGGGGTTAGACGGTTAAAATAAGTTTAAAGTCTATAAACACCCAAAGTTAAGGTTAAAGTGTGCAGATTATGCACAATTGGGACTCTTCGATGAAGTTAATGCATGGTTATTAAGGTTTTTTAGATATGTATTCGTAAATTGTGGTCGGTTCGGTATATACTGCACCCCATAAAAAACGGGTTTATCGTGTATTCATTGCCAAAGCAATAGCTAAGCCCTGCATAAGTCCATGCTTGCCAATTATTTGAATTAATAGCATGAATAACTCAGCTACTCATTTCAAGGAATCCATAATGAAGTTTCGCTTTCCCGTCGTAATTATCGATGAAGATTTCCGTTCAGAAAATATCTCAGGCTCAGGCATTCGCGATTTAGCTCACGCTATTGGTGAGCAAGGCTACGAAATCGTAGGGTTTACCAGTTATGGTGATTTAAGTGCGTTTGCACAGCAAGCCAGTCGTGCTTCGTGTTTTATTTTATCTATCGATGATGAAGAGTTTGGTAGCGGTACACCAGAAGAAGTCGAACATGCGTTAGTATCATTGCGTGAGTTTATTGTGCAAGTGCGCCGTCGCAATAGCGATATTCCTATTTTCCTTTATGGTGAAACACGCACCGCTGAGCATATCCCAAATGATGTATTGCGCCAGTTACATGGCTTTATCAATATGTTTGAAGATACTGCTGATTTTGTTGCCAAATACATTATTCGTGAAGCGAAAAAATATTTAGACTCTTTGGCTCCGCCATTTTTTAAAGCGCTAATGAATTATGCCAGCGATGGTTCTTACTCGTGGCATTGTCCTGGTCACTCAGGTGGCGTGGCATTTTTGAAAAGCCCTGTTGGCCAAATGTTTCACCAATTTTTTGGCGAAAACATGCTTCGTGCCGATGTGTGTAACTCGGTTGATGAGTTAGGCCAATTGCTTGATCACACCGGCCCTGTTGCGAAAAGTGAGCAAAATGCGGCGCGTATTTTTAAAGCCGACCATTTGTTTTTTGTTACAAACGGTACTTCTACATCGAATAAAATTGTTTGGCACTCTACTGTTGCGCCGGGTGATATTGTCGTGGTTGACCGAAATTGTCATAAATCGATTTTACATTCGATTATTATGACGGGAGCTATCCCTGTATTTTTAATGCCTACGCGCAACCATTACGGCATTATTGGTCCTATCCCGAAACATGAATTTTCGGCAGAGTCGATTAAAGCAAAAATTGCAGCGCATCCATTTGCTTCTAAAGCAAAAAATAAAAACCCGCGTATTTTAACCATCACCCAAAGTACCTACGACGGTGTGCTTTATAATGTTGAGCAAATTAAAGAAGAACTGGGTTCATATGTTGATACGCTGCATTTTGATGAAGCATGGCTACCTCATGCAACGTTCCATGAATTTTATCAAGACATGCATGCCATTGGCGGTGATGAGCGTCCGCGTTCGAGTGATGCTGTGGTTTTTGCGACGCAATCAACTCATAAGCTATTAGCGGGTATTTCTCAGGCATCGCAAATTTTGGTGCAAAATGCCAAAAATCGCCCGCTAGATACACACAGATTTAACGAATCATATTTAATGCATTCGTCAACTAGCCCACAATATTCAATTATTGCTTCATGTGACATTGCTGCTGCCATGATGGAGCAACCGGGTGGGCGAGCTTTGGTTGAAGAGTCACTTTCGGAGGCGATTGATTTTCGCCGTGCGATGAGAAAAGTAGCTGCAGAATTTGGTGATGATGATTGGTGGTTTAGCGTTTGGGGGCCAAAAAACCTCCCAGAAGAGGGCATTGGTGGTCGTGAAGATTGGTTAGTGAAAGCCCAAGACGATTGGCACCAATTTGGTGATATTGAAGCTGGCTTTAATATGCTCGACCCAATTAAAGCAACTATTATTACCCCGGGTTTGGGTGCTGATGGTAGTTTTGAGGCAACCGGTATTCCTGCCACTATTTTAACTAAATATTTAGCAGAACACGGTATTGTGGTTGAAAAAACCGGCCTGTATTCATTCTTTATTATGTTTACTATTGGTATTACAAAAGGTCGTTGGAACTCAATGGTGACTGAATTACAACAGTTTAAAGATGATTATGACCAAAACTTGCCACTTTGGCGCATTTTACCGGAATTTGTGGAGCGTAATCCTCAATATGAAAAAGTGGGTTTAAAAGATTTGTGTCAGCAAATTCATGCGATTTATCAGCAGTTTGATATTTCAAAAGTGACCACAAATATGTATCTTTCAAGCATTGAGCCAGCCATGTTACCTGCAGATGCATGGACAAAAATGGCGCACCGTGAAATTGAACGTGTCAGCATTGATGAGCTAGAAGGGCGCATTACAGCTATGTTAGTAACGCCGTATCCACCGGGGATCCCATTAATGGTGCCAGGTGAGCGTTTTAATACCATTATTGTTGATTATCTAAAATTCACTCGTGAATTTAATGAACGTTTTCCAGGCTTTGAAACCGATGTTCATGGTTTAGTGCGTGAAAAAATTGATGGCATTAATCATTATTTTGTTGATGTGGTTGGTCAATAACAACAGAGCGTTTAATTTGATGTTGTAACTATTTTAAACCAGCCTACTAGGCTGGTTTTTTGCGTTTAAGAGCATGATAAGCTCAACTACTGTACTTTAATGCACAATGAATATGATTACCGTAAGTGCTTCTAAGAGGCTGAAATAAAATGAGAAAAGTTAACTATGTTCTGTTATTGGTTTTGATGATTATGCTCGGCGGCTGTTTGGGAATGCCACAAGGGGTTAAGCCTGTTGATAATTTTGAGCTTAATAAATACTTAGGCACTTGGTATGAAGTGGCAAGGCTAGATCATTCTTTTGAGCGTGGGCTTGAGCAAGTAAGTGCACAATATGTGTTGCAAAATGATGGCAGCGTTGCGGTTATTAATCGTGGTTTTTCGCTGACAAAGCAGCAATGGCAAGAAGCGAATGGGCGCGCTTATTTTGTTGAGTCTTCTGATATAGGGTATTTAAAAGTATCTTTTTTTGGTCCTTTTTATGGCTCTTACGTTATTTTTGGCCTTGATAAATCAGATTACCAATATGCGTTTGTTTCAGGGCCAGATCTTGATTATTTATGGTTATTATCTCGAACCAAAACCCTATCACCTGAGGTTTTCACTCAATTTATTGAGCAGGCGCGTTCATTTGGTTTTGATACGGATAAATTAATATTCGTAAATCATCCATAATGGCTAATACTGCTAGAGTGCATTTTGTCTTTCTAGCAGGATAATCATATGGTTAAAAAAATTATTTTATTCGCACTTTTTTGGTGTAATACGTTACAAGCAGAATCTTGGTATTTAGGGCAATGGCGTGTCATTGATGTGCTGGTAACAGGAGACAGTGTATTAAATCTTGATGATGCACAGCACTGGATCAGTAGAAAAGCCACACTTCGCAGTGATAAAGCTTTTTTTAGAACATGGCAATGCGAGAAGCCTCGTTATAGCCAGGTTACTTTATCAGAAAAGCAATTTTATGCTGATTATCGTGTGAGTTTTGAGATGCTTGAGATTAAAAGTAACCGTGTAAGTATTCTAGATATTCAATGCCCTTTAGACAGCTCAGCTAAAGCAGCGCTGCTCATTCAAGGGGAAGAAAATGAACCATTTAGTTACAGTTTTTGGGACGGTCTTTTTTTTAAAATGTCGAAAATATAAGCGTTGTTATATTTGTTTAACCAATTGAGAGATGTTCGATGAGTGCTGTTCGTTCAGGGTATTGTGCTAAATATTGAGCCGTAGTGTCATAAAAACTCACTTGAACGGGTAAACCTTGCCATAACTTTTTAAGGTAAAATGCAGCTATTGTGTTGCCATTGAGCAAGTAGTCAACGTTGGTATAGCCTCTTTGTGCCATGTTCTCAAACATTTTCCGGCCCTGCTCCAAACTCTCTGCAGTGCCTAATTGCCAATCAGTTAAATTAACTATTGCATAATTGATTGTGTGATTGGGGTGTTTTTGATATTCCAAAAACATCGCATTACGAAATTGAATAACTCCTTCTTTGTTAAAACCTGATAATAATTCAAGGTACAAAAAAGGAGCTTGAATGACAAAACGGTATTTACCATGACCCTCAAACATGCTTTTTCCTTCTGTAATGCAATCACGTTCACTTTTTATGATATGTCATCAAAAGGCGTTGGCAAAGTAATTGTGATTTATTATTAAATTTCATTTAGGCTATAACGTTCATAATAACTATAAATAGCTGAATTATTTAGCTTCACCCATTAATTTTGGCTATTTACACGGCCAATGGCGAGTCAACGGTACGTTAATGTCACACGGCTAGCTTTGAAAATAGTAACCTGCTAACAGGTTACAATATTATTGGCGTAATGAGAGGTAATTCCTCTTGTAGAATAGAAAATGGCTGAGCTTAATATTTATCCCGACTATAATTAGCAAAAATGCATTAATAAATAAGAGTGAGTAATTGAAAGCTAAATCGATTGATTTGACGGCTATATTTCAAAGCTGGATCCATTCAAGGTATTTATTATCATTGCGTGAGTCTTTTATTGCTTTATTGCCTTATTTTGTCAGTTCAGCGCTGGCTATATTACTTATCAATGGTGCGGTAAATATTAGTTTAATGGAAAGTGGCAGTCGCTTTAATCAAACCATTGAACAAAGTGCGCAGCTAATTTTGCTTTTATTCCCTCTCATGGTGACGTTATCAGTTGGGTTTCATTATTCAAAAAATTTAGGTCATAGCGCCGTTGTTGGGGCGATTTTGGCATTATTGAGCTTTGCTGTGCACAGCCACTTTTTAGAGTTTAATCAAGATGACATTAGTTTAAATCCAACCGGTTCGAGTGCGTACGCCATTATAATTCCTTCACTGACGAGTTTATTGCTACATTACTGTTTGATACTGGTGCCAAAAAACAATCGTTATTTAGACGGTGTGAGTGAGTTTTTAAAAGATAAGTTACTGTTAATATTACCCTTTAGCGCTGTTTTTTTTGGATTGTTTTTAGTAATACCTATGTTTGATTGGTTGGGCATCCAAATTATGTGGGTGTTAACCCCAGACCCTACAGCCAGTGTGGCTCAACTTACTTTTGAGCGAATGTTAACAGCGCACTTGTTTTGGTTTTTTGGAGTACATGGTGACAACATGTTTACCATGTTATTTGAACAATCCTTTCTTGATAAAGACATTATAACGGGGTTAAGTGCCAAAACGTTTTATGATACGTTTGTTTTGCTAGGTGGTACTGGTTGCTTTGTGGGGCTGATTATTGCCGCGCTGGCGTTACCTAAACATAGTCACGAACGCAATATCGCGAAATTATCGATCCCGTTTACTTTGTTCAACTTTTGTGAAATTTTATTATTTGCCTTGCCGGTTTTTTTAAATCCAATTTTACTGCTGCCATTTATTTTAGCCCCCAGTATTAATTTTTTACTGTCGTATCTTTTTTTATCGTCAGGTTGGGTTGGTTTTGCACAAACTGAAATTAGCTGGATGACTCCTACCTTAATGAATGGCTATCAAGTGGGGACTGATTTAGGTGCAGTTTTTTTACAGCTTTGCTTAATTATGCTCAACGCTTTGATTTATTATCCATTTTTAAAATGGAGTGCTGAAAAAACGAATTATCACTTAGCATTACAGCGCTTAAAAGAGCAATTACAAGTATCTCAGCAATACGCAGCGACCAGTGAACGACGTTTTTTACATCAACAACGTTTATCAACACAATCCACTCAAATCTTAAATTCAGTACTTAAGGAAATCGCACAAGGCAAATTACAATTGCATTATCAGCCTCAGGTGTGTTTATTGACTGGAAAAATTTGTGGTTTTGAAGCGTTATTACGATTAGAAACGTCAGAAGGGAAATTGGTTGGGCCTTACTTTCTTGATACGCTTATTGCACATCAACAAACTGAGCTGATTGATTTATGGGTGATGGAGCAAGCTGCAAGAGATTTGGCTTTGTGGCATAAGCAAGGTTTTGCGCCCACGATCAGTATCAATCTTAATCCTAATGTATTAACGCAGGCCGAGTTGGTTGAAAAACTCTGTCAATTGTTTACCCAATACCCTAACCAGCTAAAAGTAGAAATAGTTGAATCGAGCTATTTGACTGATCAAGCGAAAGTGAGTGAACACATTCTTAAGCTTAAATCTTATGGCATCGATACTGTGATTGATGATTTTGGTACGGGATATTCAAGCCTTTTTATGTTGGCAAATTTACCGGTTAGACACGTTAAATTAGATCGCCAATTTTTGGTGCAAGCACAAACCGAGAAAGGAAAGTTACTTTATCAACATATGGTGCATATTTTTATTCAAATGGGCTACAGCATTGTGGCTGAGGGCGTTGAAACGCAGCAAGAGCTCAATTGGATTAAGGGCGTAGGAGTGCAAATAGCTCAAGGTTGGTACTACGCCAAAGCGTTACCGGCGCAAGATATTATTGAATTTAGGCTGCACTAAAATCGGTAAATTTTTTGATTGATTTAAAGCCTGGGCGAGGCTTAGCCATTGAATAGATTGAATTGGTTGGTTTTTTTTCGGTATGATAGGCGTTTATTGCAATCTACTCGGAATTTAAATGGATATTAAGCGCATAAACCCCACACAACGCTGGTCTGATATCACAGTCTTTAATAACACAGCTTATTTTGTTGAAGTTGCTGATGATGCCAGTGCTGATATTGAAAGCCAAATAAAACAAGTATTTCAGCAGGCTGAGCGTTCTTTGGCCTCGGTGGGCAGTAATTTATCATGTTTGTTGTCAGTCACTATTTATTTACCCGATTTGGCACATCTTGCCTTATTTAATCAACTTTGGGATGCTTGGTTACCCCAAGGACAAGCGCCAAGTCGTGCGTGTATCAATGCTCAATTGGCCGATCCTAGTTTATTAGTTGAAATCACTGTGGTGGCGGCCATTTTACCTTCAGTTTAGTGATAAAAATAAATCGTTAATAAAGATAATGGCTACTTTTGCGCTATGTCTTGAGCCCAGAATACTTGCCCGAAGATATCATCATGGTATGTTTTGTGGCGCAAAAATTTTTATAAGGAATGCTTCTATGCCAAAGGCGAGTGACGTTAAAAAAAGCACCGCAATTGAACACAACGGCCGTGTTTTAATGATCAAAGACATAACCCGCTCTGTCCCTCAAGGCCGAGCTGGTGGCAGTTTATACCGCATGCGCTTGTATGATGTGGTTACAGGTGCAAAGGTTGATGAAACCTTTAAAGATGTCGATATGTTAAAGTTGGCCGATTTGCTGCGCCGTGAAGTGATGTTTTCGTATGTTGATGGCACAGAATATGTGTTTATGGATAATGAAGACTACACGCCTTACAGCCTTGATAAAGAAATGGTTGCCGATGAAGTGCCATTTTTTAATGATGAAACACAAGGTTTATATGTCATTTTAATAGGCGGAAAACCAGTTGGGATTGATTTGCCACCAAGTGTTGAGCTAGTTGTTGAAGAAACCGATCCGTCGGTAAAAGGCGGCTCTGCCAGTGCTCGTACAAAACCTGCTCGTTTAAGTACTGGGCTAACGGTGCAAGTACCAGAGTATATTGCTGTTGGTGATCGCCTAAGAATTAATACGGTTGAACAGCGTTTTATGAGCCGTGCTGATACAAAATAGTAGTACTTGACTCATTGAGCCTGAGCCTATTTGGCTCAGGCTTAGTTTATGCTTTGGGTTTTTCGGAGATCCATAATTTGATGTGGCCTTTAACGACAATTGTTCCTTCATTGTCATACGCAGTCACCGGCACGAACATATCACCTACCGCCCATTGTTCAGGTTCAACCTCTGCCACACAGCGAATATCACTGCCTGCTTTTGCGGTGTAATCAACATTCATGCCTTTTGGGATCCAGCGTAAATGTTTTGGCACCGACGCTTCTGCCATTACCCCCATCGCCATTTCTAACCCATTACAAATTGCAATGACATGAACGGTTTTTATGTGGTTAAACACAGCACGGCGCTTTGGAATTAAACATTCACAGTAATTGACTCGTAAGTCAGTGATACGCGGATTAATGGTGCCAAAATAAGGTGCCATTCTAGCAACTAAAATAGAAAATATTTTTTGACCAAATGGCCAAGATTGCAGTTTTGTGTACAAAGCCATCACTTTATTTGGTTTGTTGATGTGTTGTTGGCTCATAAGTCCCCTGTACATGGTTATATTTAATCTGGTCTGATGAGTGTAGCATTCAACGCGAATAAAAATCCATGCTCCAATTAAGCCAACGGGAGAATGTTGATTTGTGTCATTCGACGATGTATTTAATTATTACTGGTTCAGAAACAGCCGCCTTTTGAGGCATAATACTGGTCAAAAATGGGATAAGTGCTTTAAAAGAGATAAAAATGCGAGCAAAGTGGGATATTTTTTGTTGTGTTGTTGATAACTTTGGCGACATTGGCGTGACTTGGCGTTTGGCCAAACAATTGGTGGCAGAGCAAGATGTTGATGTCTGTTTATGGGTTGATGAACTGGATGCGTTTGCCCGAATTTGCCCGCAAGCCAATGCAACGTTACCGCAACAAATGCAGCAAGGTGTGACTATTCGCCAGTGGCCAGTTAAATGGCAAGCATGTGATGCGGCCGATGTGGTGATAGAGGCATTTGCGTGTGAATTACCCCATGATTACATTCAAGCGATGGCAAAACGAGAAAAACCATCGTTATGGCTTAACCTAGAATATTTAAGTGCCGAGTCTTGGGTTGAAGGGTGTCATGGCCTACCTTCGTTACAGTCTAATGGTTTACAAAAGTACTTTTTCTTTCCTGGGTTTACGCCTAAAACGGGGGGGCTTTTTAAAGAACATAGCCTCATTTGCGAGCGCGATTTATTTTTAAGTCATCCTAAATATCGCGAACAATTTTTAGAGCAATTGGGTGTTATGGTTGCTAAAAATACTTTTTTGATCTCTCTTTTTGCCTATGAAAATGACAGTTTAGCTAGTTGGCTTAAGTGTTTGGCTGATGGTGACGAGCCAGTGCATGTATTGGTTCCTGAAGGGCGAGTGATCCCGCAAGTAATGGCGTTTTTAGGTGTCAATGAACTTAATGTGGGTGATGTTCATATTATTGGGCAGTTAACTATCCAAATTATTGCGTTTATGAGCCAAGAACAATATGACCAATTGCTTTGGAGCTGCGACTTTAATGCGGTGCGGGGAGAGGATTCATTTTTAAGAGCGCAATGGGCTGGTAAGCCTTTTATGTGGCATATTTATCCCCAAGAGGAAGACGCACATTTGCCAAAGCTAGATGCTTTTTTAGCGCTTTATTGTCCAAATCCACAAAAGTTGCACCAAGGTGCATTGTTGGAGTTGTGGCGTCAATGGAATGTTGGTGAAGATATAAGCAATAATTGGCTAACTTTACGTAAAAATTGGCATGAGGTGTCTGAACATAGCAATAAATGGTGTGAACATCAGGCAAAACAAACAAATATTGCGCAAGCTCTAGTACAGTTTTATTTAAATTGGTTATAATGCCCGTTCAATTATTTTATGTATTCATCCTTTTTCGGAAATTAATATGAAAACTGCACAAGAAATGAAGCCTAACAGCGTTGCGCTTATCGACGGTCAACCATGGCTAATTCAAAAAGCTGAGTTCACTAAATCTGGTCGCTCTAGTGCTATCGTTAAAATGAAGTTGAAGAACTTATTAACCGGTTCTTCTACAGAAACAGTTTACAAAGTTGACGATAAAATGGAGCCAGTAATTCTTGATCGTATCGAGGTTACTTACTCTTATACTGCTGATGACTTATATGTATTTATGGATGCTGAGTACAATCAGTATGAAATCAATGCTGAAGATTTAGAAAGCGTATTACCATATATTGTTGATGGTATGAATGACATTTGTACTGCTGTTTTCTTCGAAGGCAAAGTAATCACTGTTGATTTACCAACAACTATTATTCGTCAAATCACGTACACTGAAGGTTCAGCTCGTGGTGACACAACAGGTAAAGTAATGAAGCCTGCACAATTAGTAAATGGCACAGAAATCAAAGTTCCTGATTTTTGTAATATTGAAGATTGGATTGAAATCGATACACGTACTGGTGAATACAAATCTCGCGCTAAAGCGCCAGTTTAGTATTTCATTAAGCGGGTGGTATTACTGCCCGCTAGTATTTTTAAGTTATAGCCATCGCTTATCTAGCTTACCCTATTTTATTTTTATTTAGCTTGCTCCTCTTTTTGTTGCTCGACTCTTACTTAGCCCACTAGGTTACAAACCTCGCGACACGATTAAATCTCCCCTAGATTGAACAAATTGCAATCCACAAAGGTCAACACGCCCTAGGCAAATTGTCATCGTATTTATTCTTCATTCACCATTTTTTAATGTATCGGTTTTTAATGCATTGAGTAAGTGTTCAATATCATCATCACTTTGGTCTGCTAGCTGTTCAATTAGTAGTCGTAAAATGCGTGATTTTGCAAATCCGGTGTGTTCAGCTAAATGGTTTAACTGTTCAATATGCTCATGACTGAGTGTGAATGTCGCATTTTTAAAGTTTCGAGCTCTCGCATTTTTTTTTCGTTTTTTAGCTGGCAAAATCGGTTGTGCTAACACCGAGTGTCCTTGTGCATAAGCTGTGGCGTCTTCTATAAACTCATCAACATTTAACTTTTGTAGTTTTTTAGCCGCCGCTTTTTTTTTCAGATCAGCTAAACTCATGGCTTGTTCCTGGTGCGATAGCCAGCATTTCTTCTGCGATGGCTATTATTTCTTCTGCGGCTTTACCTGATGGATCAATCTCTATCACTGACTCGCCATTTTCTTCACTGTCATCATAAATATTACGACTATAGGTAATGGCATCAAGTACATTAATCCCAAATGATTCACATACTTCTTTTGCTTCAATGATCCGGCTTACTTGATTGGGTAAGGATGGGCATTGGGTCATTACAAACGAGGCATTCATTTTAGGGTTAACCATTTTACAGGTTGAAAGAATGTCTTCCATGTGCGGCACGGTTTTTAAATCACGACGTTTTGGTCTAAGTGGAATTAATACATGATCTGCTACAGACATGGCCGCTCGAAGGGCTAAGTTGTCTTGGCCACCGCAATCAACCACTAAATAATCATAGTGATTTTCTAGGCTTATGAGATCATTGCGAATTTTTCCATACAATTGTACGCAGTTGATCATGGGTAACTTAGGGTTTGCCGAACGTGCTTGGATCCAATCTGATGAAGTGCGCTGTGGATCACAATCTACCATTAAAACCGTTGCTTGCTTATACTTTGCTAGGTAAACCGCAATGTTTTGTGCTAAACAACTTTTACCGCTACCACCTTTTTCACCACCAACTAAAATAATCATTGTAAATCCTTAATACGTATTCAGGTAAACTCATTATTTTTTAGAAAAGATAAGACCAATATCAAACCAACCGTGACTTTGCTGCTCGGAACGAATGACAGTAGCCAAACGTTTTATGGTGAGCGATTGGCGAGGTTTGAAATGCACTGTAATTTGAGCGTCAATTGGAATGCTTTGCTCTAAGCTAAAACGTAATCCACCACTTGATACATCTACGCACATTACATCGCGGTTTTGTTCTATGCCATTGGCATCACGCCATTGGATTGAAATGAGTTCTTTTTCCATATCAAGGCGAAGAGAAGACCGTCTGTCATGAAAGGTAGGCTCATCAGTCATATCTACTGCTCCATTTTTAATTTAAAAAACCTCTAATGAGGTGTATTTAAAAATGTAGCTGATGTTTATAAAAAAACGAGTTTAATGAAGATTTTGCAAAAATAGTGCGAGGGGAAGATGGGCGGCTACGCGCACGCCCAGTGTACTTGATACTTTAAAAATTAGATTGATTGGCAGGCTTTTATTGCGCCATCAAGCAGTTCAAGTGCCGTTTTTGTGTTTTTGGGTAGCTCGGCTGTGGGTTGGTTGATAGGGGAGACACGTTCAGACCATTTAATATAAGAAGCTCCCCACGTTAAACCAGCGCCAAATGCGGCCGACATAATGTTGGCATTAGGTTGAATAAGCCCTTGTTCTACGGCTTCACACAATGCAATAGGCACAGTTGCGGCCGAGGTATTACCGTATTTGTTAATGTTCACCATGATTTTATCATCTGACACATCTAGACGCTGGGCAATGGCTTGAATAATTCGCAAATTGGCCTGATGTGGGATCAGTACATCAATGTCTGTTAGTGCTAAATTGGCTTGTTGCAATACATCATCACACGCATCACTCATGCCTTTAACGGCACGTTTAAATATTTCACGCCCTTCAAATAATAAATCGGAAGGTCCTACCGGAGCATCGTATTTGTTGATGTCAGTACCAAAATTAGTGATGTGTAAAATGTCTCTTTCGGTGCTATCGCAGCCTGTTTTGGTTGCCATCAGGCCACAGGGTTCATCGCACGCTTCAATGACAATAGCACCTGCGCCATCACCAAATAATACGGCACTGTCGCGTCTGGCCCAGTTTACGTACCAAGTCATCCGTTCGGCACCGATCACGACTGCTTTTTTGATCATTCCGGCCTGAATTTGCGCAGTGGCGTTTTGTAATGCATATAAAAAACCAGAACAAGCAGCATTTACATCACAGGCTGCAGCACCGGCGGCACCAATATTTTTTTGTACTAATGAAGCGGTATTGGCCACCATAGTGGATGGGCTGCACGTTGCAAGCAAAACCAAATCGATATCACTGCCATCAATACCGGCACATGCCAATGCATTTTTTGCAGCTGCGGTTGCCAAGTCTGCGGTAGACACATGGCTGACACGGCGTTCGCTAATGCCAGTACGCGATGTGATCCACTCATCGTTGGTATCAACTACATCACTGAGTGCTTGATTGGTAAGAATTGCCGGAGGTAAACATTTACCCCAGCCAGTAATTTTGCCATATAACATGTGTGTTCCAAAGTGTTTGAGCTTGCATCCAGTGTAGTGGATATCACGCGGTTTGGGTGTGGTCAGAGGAGTTATAACAAAATCTAGAATTGAACTCTAGCAAATTCACTCAATCGTTTTTTTAACGCAAATAATTTGCATGATTTGCGCGTAATTAACGCAAAGTGATAGGTTTTTAGTCTATTTGTGATATCAATAGCAATATAAGAATAATAAAAGGTAATTAAGATGTTTAGACTTTCTGCTGCGCTATTAACGAGTGTAATGCTCATGACAAGCTCGTGTGTGTTTGCTCACGTTGATGCTGTTATTTATGGCGGGACGGTATTGACCATTCCTGGTACGCCAGCTCTTAAAGAGCAAACATTAGTTTTGAAAGAGGGTAAAATTAGTGCAATACACCAAGGATATCGCACTTTAGCGCAATTAGGATTAACAGATGCTCCTGTCATTGACCTTAAAAACAGTTATGTCATGCCCGGCCTAATTGACATGCATGTTCATTTAACGTTTGAGCGAGATCCTGCAGCGAATCCCCATGCTTGGCTAACTCAATACGATTCAGATTCAGCCTTAGCATCAATCCCGTATCTTGAAAAAACACTTAAGGCAGGCTTTACCACTGTGCGTGATTTAGGTGGGTCTTACAAAGTGATATTCCCGTTAAAGCGAGCGGTTAATAATCAGACCATCGTTGGGCCACGCATTTTTGCCGCTGGTGATTTTATTTCAGCCACTGGCGGCCATGGTGATTTACATGGTTATCGTCATGATGTTACAGAGCTTATTACAGGCGGATTGGGCATTTGTAACGGCGCAGATGATTGCCAAAGAGCGGTGCGCGAGGTAGTTAAAAGTGGCGCCGATGTAATTAAAATAACGGCTACAGGCGGGGTGCTCAGTAATACGGCAGCCGGAGTAAAACAGCAATTCACCGACAAAGAACTCAAAGCGATTGTGACTACAGCACATAATTTAGGCCGTAAAGTAACGGCACATGCGCATGGTACCGATGGAATTAATGCTGCAATTCGTGCGGGAGTTGATTCAATAGAACATGGATCGTATCTTGATAAAGAATCGATTCGTTTGTTTAAAAAACACCATACCTATTTAGTACCAACCTTGTTAGCGGGTGCCACAGTATCTGAAGAGGCGCTCATTAATCCAAATATGCCTGCTGCAATTGTGGCAAAAGTAAAACAAGTTGCTCCTTTGATGGAAGAGGCATTTCGTACAGCATTAAAAAATAAGGTAAATATTGCCTTTGGCACCGATTCTGGTGTCTCACGCCATGGTCAAAATGCTAAAGAGTTTGCCCTAATGGTGCAGTATGGTATGCCGGTGAAGGATGCAATTGTCAGTGCTACACTCAGTGCTGCAGCCTTGCTTGGCATGGAAAAGCAGCTTGGCAGCTTAGAAGTAGGTAAATTTGCCGATATCATTGCCCTTCAAGGTGATCCAGAACAAGATATCAGCGAATTATCTCGAGTATCATTTGTTATGAAAAATGGGGTGATTTATAAAAATGAAAAGTAATTTACCTGTAGAACTGTCCTTATCACAACACTTAGTAATGTTAGAACTTTCATTATTAAAACCTAATGTGCGGGCTTCTTCAGCCATGCTGGATAATTTGCTTGCAGATGACTTTGTTGAATTTTCTGCAACAGGAAAGTCTTTTGATAAACAGCATGTATTATCGCGTTTACCATCAGAAATGATGCCAGATTTTCATAATCAAGATTTTGATGTGCGCTTAATTCATGCTGAGATAGCACAAGTAACCTATCGGGCGCGATTGGTACGCGATAAAGAACCCCGACCGCAGTTTTCAAATCGCAGTTCAATTTGGCGTAAAACGACAAATGGTTGGCAAATGGTATTTCATCAAGGCACACCCTGTGCCGAATTTACGATAGATAAAAAATAGGGTAGGCAGTGGTAAAATGGTCTTTTGGTAGCAGTCGTCCGATGGATAAGCTGCTCCTGTTGCGCAGTGGTGCAATTGTTATACAACTTATAACCGTGTTTGCAGTGTACTTCTTAATGGCGTTAGATATTTCATTAATGCCATTAATCGTGGTTATTTGTGGTGAAACGATATTTCATTTAACCAGCATCTTGTTTTATCGTCGGCGCGATATTCGCCAACATGACTTAGTCTTGCAATTGCTTGCCGATGTGGTGTTTTTAACACTGTTATTGTCTCTAAGCGGTGGTGCAACCAATGCGTTTGTATCGCTACTTTTGTTGCCGATTGTAATAGCTGCGGTCACGTTACCCACTCGTTGGTTGGTTTTAGTGTCAGGTGCAGCAATGGCAGCCTACAGTATTATGTTGTTAAAAATGCCCAGCCACAGTATGCATCACATGGACATGACAAAACACTTTGTTGCCATGTGGGCTAATTTTATCTTATCGGCACTGGTGGTGACCTTAGTTGTGGGGGCACTGGCTCGAATGATCCTTGAGCGTGAAAAAGCAATTGCTGAACAACGTGAAGAACAATTGAGAAGTGAGCAACTGCTTGCGCTAGGAATGGCCTCAACGCAAGTCACCCATCAACTCGCTACGCCACTTGCCACGATTCAGCTTCTTTACGATGAACTACTTGAAACAACCCCTAATCACCCTGCGTTGCAAGAGATGGCAGCCCCACTGAATACTTGTGCGGCTCAGTTGGCTTCATTTCGAGAGTTAGCCAGTGCTGTGCGTGAAAAAAAATCTCAACGATTGAAGGTATCTCTCCTGGTTGAACAATTAAAAGAGCAGTTCCAATTGCAATTTCCACTGCAACAATTAAACATATCGGCTTTACCAGCGGGTTATATTGAAGCGGATGCCTTGCTATTGCCCGCTTTATTTAATTTATTGCAAAATGCGGTGCAAGCAAATGATGTGCAAGGTCAGCAATGCGTTGAAATGGACTTAAAGCAGCACCAAAAGGAATGGGCGACTACCTTAGTGATCACCATTCGTGATTTTGGCTTGGGGTTGAGCGATGATCAGAGTATTAAACTTGGTGTACAGTTGATTAAAAGCGAACAAGGTTTAGGGATGGCGCTATTATTGTCTAATGCTACAATCGAGCGTTTTTCTGGCAAACTTCACTTACAAAACCATCCAGAAAAAGGCATGCAAGCAATCGTTGAATTACCGTTTTATCCTCTTATTCAACAGACCCGTTATGAGTAACGATTTAATGCGATTATTGATCATTGAAGATGATGTTGCTTATGCCAATGTGTTAGCTCGGCGTTTAACGCAGCAAAGGTTTACCTGTGAAAAAGTGCATCACAGCTGTGATGCACTTGCGAAGGCAATGCAGTTTAGTCCAACTCATATCCTACTCGATATGAAACTTGAAAATGACAATGGCTTGCATTTAATTAAGCCACTTCGCACGGCATATCCGAAGTGCCACATAGTGTTATTAACGGGTTTTGCAAGTATTGCTACGGCCGTGGAAGCCATGCGATTGGGAGCGAGTGATTATTTAGCCAAACCTGCCGACACACAAACAATACTCAAAGCCCTTATCGGAGAAACCGACGATTGTATTATTGAAGAAGCCCCCATGTCGGCAGAGCGCCTAGAATGGGAGCATATTCAGCAAATTCTGAATGCGAATAATGGAAATGTATCTGCGACTGCGCGGCAACTTGATATGCATCGACGCACGTTACAGCGTAAATTATATAAAAAACCCGTTCAGCGCTAAATCACAGCGTTGAGTTCTGTGAGTGTCGTTATGTCGTTGCATTGTGTTTATTGCAATAAACTTGAGTTATTGCCCAATTCTGGCTAGCTTTTGTGTATCTGTTGTTGAAGTGTACCTCACCAAATGTTTGATATAAGCAGTCTCAATTTAGGCGCAATCTTAGTTGCCACATGCTCTTCGTTTTTATTATGGGGGATTTGGTATTCACCTTGGCTATTTGAGCTCGCCTGGCTTGAAACATCGGGGTTAACCCCATTTGACATCAAAAAAGCAGATCCGTTAAAAGTGATTGGTATTGCTTTTTGTGCCACTTTTTTAATTAGTATGCTGTTTGGGTTTATCGTAGGAACGCACCCGAGTGTATTATGGTCAACATCCTTAGGTTTTATTGTCGGATTGTGTTGGGTCTCGACCGTATTGGCAATTAATTATGTGTTTGAACAAAAGCCGCTAAAACTCTTTTTAATCAATGCGGGTTATCACACCGCACAATTTACCCTCATTGGCCTCGTGTTTGGTTTATGGCCTTATTAAATGCGTTACACTCTGATGTAAGTATCATTAAAGATTAACCTCATGGCTCGTCCAAATAAAAATGCACCTACTCGCACTGTTGATATATTTTGTAAAGCGTGCCAAACAAAACTTTATAAATATCAAAAAGGTGGTAAGGGGGCGCTCGTTAAATGCTTTGTTGAACGGATCAGTCAAGATTTTACAACTCAAGTGGGGCAATGCCCTAATTGCCAGCAAGTATTTGCCCGCCAGTGCCTTATTCGGGGGATCCCTGCTTTAAAAATGATTGGTGGAAAAGTTCATAGCAAATAAAGTGGAGTGAAAAAGAAGGTAAGTCAGTCCAAATAAGGATTTATGTCCTTGTTCGCCTTAATTTAGCATCCTAAACTATGCAACCTTGTCGGATACCATTTAGGTATCTCACTACAAGCTGTTTCATGGAATGAAAAACGTCCTCCCCACGGATAGGGCCAGCAGATCTGGACGAATATTAAGCTTGGAGTTGTGTAATGACTGATTTAATTTTTGATATTATCGGTATGTCAGGTACGTTTTTAGTGGTGGGTGCTTTTTTTCTACTACAATTAGGAAAAGTCAATCCTCAGGGGTTGAAATATAATTTGATGAATTTAACAGGCGCTATCTTGTTATTAATAAGTCTTTGTTATAACTTTAATTTAGCAAGCTTTGTTATTGAATTATTCTGGATTGCAGCCTCTTTAATCGGGTTGTATAAATACTTCAGCAAACCCACAGCCACCACCTAATTTAGGATAAAGGGAGTAAAAAATGCAACTGGTTCTTTACCCCTTTTGTTTAGCATTAATTGCCTGTTTGAGTTTACCAAGCGCAGCAAATGAAGAGCCAGTACCTGCGGTGTTAACGGCCAATACCGCTTCAACCACTGACGCTTCAACCACTGACGCATCAGCGACATCAGAGGAAACAAGTAACCTCATCGCCTTTCGTGAGCAAATCAATCAACAAATGCAAAATAGCGCTCAGTGGATTGATAATTTAATTGCTGATGTTCCCAGTGACCAAAAAGCTGCCGCTAAAGGCTATTTACGCTTAGGGTGGCTTCCTCGCAATAATGATTGGAGTGAAACACAAGTTCGTTTTACCGTATCACTGAGTTTACCCAATTGGAAAAAACGCTTAAAGCTGATTGTTGATAATGATGCAGATGAATTTGGGCGCTTGCCATTTGAAACAGAAAACCCCATTGCTGGCAATAATAATCAAGGCAATGACATTAATGCATCATTGCAATACTTAGTTGAAAAAAATGATAATTTGAATATCGATCATCGTATTGGTATTTCACGTACCCAGCTTTATGCTCGCAGTTCTGCTGTGTGGGAAAAACAAATTGAAAGCCATTTTTTTTCTGCTAGGGCAGGTCTTGAGTATTTTTATTCTGATGGCTTTGGCCAATTTCTTAAATTAGCCTACGACAAAGAACTTTCGCCTACACTGAGTGTAAATTGGTCGGCAAACTTGCGTCATTTGCAAAGTGAACCTGAGAGTGAACTTAGAAGTGGCTTATATTTAAGTTATTTACCTGATCAAAAGCGTGCCATGATCACGGGCGTTAACGTAAAACATACTTTTAACGGTTTCAAAAATTACACCGTGTCTTATCGCTACCGCCAGCAATTTCTTCATAGTTGGCTTTATTACGAAGTCGAGCCTTTCTTAGAGTATCGTGAGTTAAAAGATTACAAAGAGGAATTTGGTATCGCGCTGCGAATTATCGGCTATTACGGTCAATAATACCGACAACGTAACATTCACTTTTAGCATAACAATTATGTAAAACATGCTGTTATCTCAGCCCATAGTCGGGTATCTTCAATCTATCGGTTTTTAATAATATGCTATTGAAAAATAGCGTATCTATTTATTTTTTGGTCAGAACATGCCACTGTTTCTCTCTCGTTTTTCTCGTTTTTTTGGCAGTACTTACTGGTTTTTAGTGAGTGTTTGCATATTTATTGTTTTACTCTGGCTAAGTTGGCAAGTGTTAAAACTACAGAATTTTCATTATTCATTATGGTATGACTGGCTTGATATAAAACAGCATATTGAGCTTTATGGCCCGCAAAATATTCATTTTTTAGGACTTGAACATTTAGCCAAAACAGAACATATCGCGTTATTTAGTTACATTGTTGATGCAATTGACCACCATGGGGAAGGCTTATCTCAGATCACCTTTTATAATGGTTCTGTGTTACAACCGTTATTAACTCAAGCAGAAATAACGCATTTAGAAGATGTGGCTAACCTGATTAATGTTACAAATGGCGTTGCTTTCGTTAGTTTTTTTGCGTTGGTTTTATTGCTAGCTTTACCTCGCTTTATCACTGGTCGCTATCCTAAGTTTAAAGCCTTGGGCTTGTTCAAGATTTACTTTTGTCTGCTTTTTTTAGTGGGGGGTAGCCTTTTTGTTGTTGGCCCTACAGCTGTTTTTTATTGGTTTCATACTATTATTTTTCCAATTGATCACCCTTGGTTTTTCTACTATCAGGATTCATTAATGACCACCTTAATGAAAGCGCCTGACCTATTTGGAGCCATAGCGGCAACGCTAATGCTGTATTGCAGTGTATTTCTCGTCATTGGCCTTTTACTTATGGCTAGATTAGGTCGATTATTCAAAATGAGACAATAAAATAGGTTGACCTAGAAATATCGGTAAGTAATCGCTAAAAAAACCAAGCACAATTTGATTTTTCTTTAATGATTGAACCTTTTTGCGCGATAATCAATTCCTTAGGAGGTTTAACTCTTGTTTATAAACAGCTAATGACTTTAAATTGTATTTTTATCAAACTGTTAAACTTAATTTCTGTTGAATTTATAAGGAAATAAAAATGAAAAAAGTGATACTACCGAGTTTGATTTTTGCTTTGAGTTTAAGTGCCAACTTGGCACAGGCGAATGAAATTACGGCTGATTTTTTAAAGCAAGAAATCGAATTGGCATATAACCATTATTTAAATGCTGAGCCTCAAAGTGCACTGTACGCTCTTGAAGCATTAGCACGTATTATCAAGTCTGATACCACAGGTGTTTTATTATCAGAAGTGGGTCCTAATACGCTTTGTTTTACCTATGTTCGAATAGGTCTACTTTATGAAAAATTGGGCAAGCAAGAGCAAGCGACGAGTGCATTTAACCAAGCTGTGAAAAATTTCGGTGGCAACGCTGAGTTATCAGTGTTAAAAGCCTTAGTATTAAAGCTTGATGAAAAAGCAGCCTAGATTTTTCCTGAAGCTGCAATCATCATTTTCAAATTTTTAGCCGGTGATTAAGTGATAGACCACAGCCATAATGAGTGGGCTGTGGTCAAAATTAAGAGCGGGTTAATTAGACGTATGGTGGTAATAATTGGCTTGTTTAAGGCTTGCCAAATCGTTGTGATGCACGCCGTTTTTGAGCATCACCGGAATAATTTTTTTACTGATCCACTGGCGAATATAAAACGGCTGGTTAGGAATAAAATGGTGAATGGTATGGGTATGGCCAAAGTTAAAACAAAACCATTGAAAAGGCGCAAAAAGCCAGTGATTAAGTACATAGGTTTGTTGTAATACGTTCGTCACACCGCCATAGTAATGCATTGAAGAGGTGACAAAATTTAAGCTGGCAGAGCGAAGAATATTGGGCGCAATTAAAACCACCATTAAAAAATTAACCCAGCCCATAATCTCAAGCAAATAGGCAGGATAAGCAAGTTGCCCTGCTGTCGCAAAATCAACAACATGAAAAATAATAAAACTATAAAGCACTAAAAAATAACTACTTGTAATAGGAAAGCCCGCATTAAACACCTTTAAAAAGTGAAAGCCTTTAATTTCAGCGCTAAAGCGTTTTTGAAAAATCAACAAGCCCAGCAAGCCATCAACAATCACAATAAAACGCAGCAGCGGGTTTTTAATGCCATTGCCGACTAATCGCTCTTCTAAATCTTGATTGGTACCCGATACTTTGTGATGGTTTAAATGCATCACGCGCCGCGCCCACGGATTAATGGTATTAGGGCGCATCAGCCACACCACCAACATCATCAGGTTATGCATTACGGGTTGTTTATTAAAATATTGTTTATGAATTAGGTCGTGCTCAAGCTCATGGGAAATTGAAGCAAACAAAGCTGCAAGAATAATCGTGAGCCAAGCAGGAATAAGTGCCAAATAATATAAAAAACCAATACCTACCATGGCAGATAAAGACACAATTAATAAGGTCAGTGCAATGGTATTTTGGTGGGCCAAAAGAGGGTGACGTGCTCGCAGCAGTTGCTCTTCTTTTTTTATCGCTTTGACGATAGTTTGAATACGTTGATTGCTTGATGAAGAATTCATGGTTCGTTTTTAACAGCAAAATGTGCGCTCATGATACGGTTTTAGGGCTTCATATCAACAAAAAGCGTTTAACGGCTGGCACTAAAATAGGTCAAGGGTTTAAATAAGTTCAGCACACAGACAGTTGAAAGCGGCCATTTTCTTACTTTTCAGACACTTTTAAACAATGTTATGCTATCCAATCAAAAAGGGGACAAGACAAAGTGCTCACGAATAAAGGCTATCCCAAAAATTTTTTAGGAGAAGAGATGCTACTGTTCGGTGCTGCATTACTGATTTTAATCGGTGTGATTCACTCTTACTTAGGTGAAAAATACCTGCTTATGCGTTTATTTAAACGTGATAATTTACCAAAACTGCTAGGCAGTGAGCTATTCACTAAGCGGGTGTTGCGTTTTGCTTGGCACATTACAACCTTGGCGTGGTGGGGCTTTGCCGCCATTTTATATTTTTTACATAGCCCGAGCGCACAGCTTAAAGTTGATATTTTGCTGAGCATTGCATGGGTGTTTACCTGTAGTGGCCTAGTATCTTTGATTGTGGCACGAGGTAAGCACTTGTCTTGGTTGTTCTTTTTTGTCATTGCAGGTACATGTTTTATGAGCGTTTAGGCCGTAAAGGTTTAGCGGCAATTACTTGGTTTACGTGATTTTTATTTGACCGCTTGGGCGGTCAAAAAGATAAGTAATACTAATTGACGAGAGAAGCTCGAATTTGTATGTGCACTCAATCATTTTTTTTTGCATTATCGAAAGCCAGATTACAGTAATGACAAAGGTAAAAACGCCAACAAAAATGGGTTTATAAACATCAACAGTGATTTATGGGTGGGCGAGTTGTTGATAAATTTTAGTACCTGTTGTGATTCCAAGAGCAACGCTTGCCGCAAATTTAATGTTCTTCATTTTGCTATTATTCTTATTTGTTAGGTTTAAATATTTTATTAATTTTGATTTATTTCACTATCAAAGCTTTTCGCTTTTTCTAATATCAGCAAAATTTCACTATATTTTAACGCAGCTAACCTGCCACCTTGGGAGCAAAATAATTGCAATGATTACTATCGCTGTGAGCGTTTTAGACTGAAACATTGATTCAATTAAACCGACTTCAGTTTGCATTTTAATTAGGTCTTTTGGCTCAACACCTTCTCGAATGCGAGGGTTATTTGTTTCGGTATTCATTAGCCACTCCGTATGATAAATATTCAAGCATTGCTAGGCATTTTTTTAGAAAAATAATTAAAAGACAGCCAAAAATATCTCAACCAAATTTAGTCCTATTATTGTTATTTTTCAACGAGATATTTATGGGTGTCACGTTTTTTCTCTCGTGCATTATTGCAACCATTTTAAGGTACTTTTTAGCGATAATTATTTCATGCTCAGGAAAGTTACATTTGGGCTCCGATATAAAAAGATCCATTACATAAACGTTAGCGAAGACTTCTTCAATCAATCTTTTCTTAGCCTTTTCAAGGTCACCATTAGTTAAATGCATTAAGGGTTGAAATGATTGGTGAAATGACAAAATAACATTTTGTTAAAGCGAGGAAGTACCATCGTTGTTGTGCGGACATGAATCATCTGCCATAGAATTTGAGCAAAATAGTAGTAAGCTAAGTGTTAAATATTTCACCGTTAACTCCTTAGATATTGATGGGTGTCACTTATTTTTTTTGTTAGGGCTTAATGCTTGAATGGATTTTAAGAACTCCTTACTAAAGTCGAAGTTATCCCAAATTATCTGAGTACCACCACAAAAACCAGTTATCCAATTAGAGCTGTCTGTGAAAGCAACATACTCTTTGCCCAATGAAAAAGACATTCCGTGGCATGCATTACCGTCCATTGCAGAATATATGACTTTTGTGTAATTGCCCTTAAGCATATTTTTGTTGTCTAAAGTGATTTTTTGATAAGGCATATTGTCTTTATCAAATAAAATCTCCAACTTCATTATGCGCCCATTTAGCACATTGCTAGCGTTACTAAAGTACACTGAAGGTGGTTGTTCTGCACAACTACAAGCAAGGGCGTTAACACTAAAAAGTACCAACGAAATAAAAAATGCTAATCGATACAACGAAACCCTCCTTGGGCCTAACGGGCGGGAAAAAGTGGGGGAAAAGTGGACACTCATAAATATCTCACTGATTTTAATTGTTATTTATAAAAATACAAATCAAAAATTGAGCTCATTGTAGAAGCGAGTTGAAGTAAACAGATCTTGATGAAATTGATACGGCGGATTTGAACTATCCAAAACGATCTGGTGAATATTTTGACGTGAAATTGATGAGTAACTAGTTTTTTGTGAAAAGCAGCTTTTACAACTAAACACAGTTGTTGATTTGAAAACGAACATAAATTTTAAATCAATTTTTCGGGCTAAAACCCGACAATTCACCAACAATCGAGCCCTAAAAAGCTCTGCGCGCGCAGCGCCTCGAAGGCCTCTGTGGTGAAAAATCACCATACAACAGCGGCCGAGCTGCGCTCGCCTTCGCAAGCAGGCTTGCACCTACCAAACAAAAAATAATACTTAATTTTAGAGATGGCTGACTTCAGCCCTAAGAATCTACTTTTTAACCATTAACCATTAACGATCATTTGAGTATTTTAGGTTTAACAATCGGCTGTTGATCTGGATTAAAAAAAGCATTTGGGTTGTTTAGTCCTTTTATTTTCCAAAGCAAAAGTTTGAGAATAATGCGTAGGGTAATGTTAAACGGTTTGGCTTGTAAGTGTTCGGGTACTTTCTCGTTAGCGAATTTAATATGAACATAACCTCGGCTTTTGCCAAGTTCTACCTCTCTGAGTTCCGCATGAGCCATAAAGTTGTGAATAACACCGATAAATGGCATTTTAGGGCCCATAGTGTTGCCAATAGGTGTATTGCAGCAGGTTGTGTACCAGCGATGCATGCCTTTAGCACTCAGCTTTACACAGGCGATTTGATCATGCCCTTGATTAATTTTTAAATGAGATAGAGGCATTTGAAAGATATCTGTACCACCAAAATGATCGACGATGCTTTTTTCATGATTTAAGTATTGAGAAAATGCTTGGCAGTCATCACAACAACAGTGAATTCTTGTGCCTGAATGCTCATTGATATCAGCTGTTTCACCCGTTACTTTTCCACATAGGCATTTTAATTGTACTTGTGGCATGAGGTAGCACTCCATGTTGGTATGATGATATTTAACCGTATTGTTATGTGGCGTAATTGAGATCACGCTGAGATGGTTTTCCATACTAAAACAGTTTTTGGCGCAAAACCCTGAATTAAGGTTCATGAAATGAGGTAGTTAGGGGTTGCTTGCACCAATAATGCATCCATGTTTTGTTAATGTAAACACTCGTTTATAAGGAGTGAGAGGTTAATCTGTAATAATCTGTTTCAGTATCTGGAATTGATGTTGTAATGTTTTTAACTTAGTTTTTTGCATCAGGCAGTTGTAGGAGTGAATCTCGCATAATCACTTTTGGTTCAAATATATGCTGAATTTGATGCTTTTTCTCGTTAAATACTTGTTTTAGCGCCAAACGTGCAGCCATCTGGCTCATTTTCATCACTGGGTTTTCGATGGTGGTGAGGCGTGGATAGAGGTATTTTGCAAAAATAATGTTATCAAAACCAATAATAGATAAGTCTTGCGGCAATTGATAGTTAACTTCACGGGCAAGTTCCATCGCACCTGCCGCTGTTTCGTCATTGGCACAGGCAATGGCAGTAAAAGGGCGATTAGATGCAACAAAGTATTCAAAGCCTTGTTCGCCGCCAGACTCATTAAAATTCCCTTCATAAAATAAGGTGTCTTCAAAGCGAATACCAAATTCACTCAGTGCTTGCTTATGGCCAATTAAGCGGTTACGGGCATCGGGTTTGAATAAGGGCCCTGCAATATACGCAATGTCGCGATGACCGTGCTCAAGCAAGGTTTTAGTGGCTAAATAGCCGCCTAATACGTTGTCTAAACTAATGCACTGTTCGGCTAGTTCGGGCACTAACCGACCGACTAAATAGATAGGAATACTCTGTTTGCTCAGCGCAATAAGGTAGTCATCACTGACTGCTTCAACGTGTAAAATTAGGGCATCACATTTGCGACTAACTAAAAACTCAATGCCTTCGATTTCTTTGTCTTCTTGTGAGTGACCGGTGGTGATGATGACATGCTTGCCTGCGGCGCGCACCTCAGATTCGATGCCACTCATCATTTGGCCAAAATAGGGGCCCGATAATTCGGAAACTAAAATACCCACGCTGTTAGAGCGATTAGAGGCCAATGATTGCGCCACCATATTGGGGCGATAGCCTAAAGAACTCATGGCATCTTCGACTTTTTTACGGGTTTTATCACTTACGCGCCCTGTGTTGTTCATTACTCGCGATACGGTTGCTAGTGAAACGCCAGCCAAAAGTGATACATCGTAAATGGTTGCCATGGGAGTCCTTTACTATTACAGGGAGTTGCTAGTCATTATTTAGTACAGGGTTGCAGTGTATCATGTTGGGGTTTTTCGTCACTGTTAAGGCGAATTTTTAGCTGTAATTCATCTAGTTTTTCAGTGGTTAGTGTGTAACGCGTCATGATGATGGCAACAATGAGTGAGCCAATAGCAGGAAAGAGAGTAAAGGATAACAACATTCCATTTTGTGTGGCCGCGGTTTGCGCTGTATCAGCTTGATAACCATAAAAAGCCAATAGCCATCCGGCAAGTGCCCCGCCAATGGCAACACCAAATTTAATAAAAAAGATCACACCAGAATAGACAAGTCCGGTGATCCGCACTCCGGTTTTGTGATGGCCATAATCTATGGTGTCGGCCATTTTGGCCCAAAGCAACGGCGTGGCCATATCTAAAAAGAACTTCCAAACAATAAACGCGGCAAAGGCCAGCTCGATTTGATCAGGGCGAATAAAATAGCCCAGCGCGCACACCACAGCTGCAATGGTTTGTAGCCAAATATAGGCTTTGATTTTACACACGCGTTTAGCAAGGGGTTGCGCCAAGGCGCAACCGACCATGCTGGCAACAACGCCTGCGGTCATAAAGGCGGTAATTAAATCTTCACGGCCTAAAAAATATTTTACATAGTAAACCGCTAAGCTTAATTTAAGTACTTGCCCTGTAAGCAAAAAGAACGCCGCAATACATAAAATACGCCATTGATCATTGCGCCAAAGCGAGGCCATGCTGTCTTTAAACGTATGTGATTCGGGCGGCGGGCTAATGCGCTCTTGAGTGCCCAAAAAGCACAGCAAAAATAAAATAAAGCCTAAACTGCTCATCGCTATCATGGTCATTTGATAGCCTTTTGCGCTATCACCTTGGCCAAAATACTCAACTAAGGGCATGGTGCAACTGGCAACAATAACACCACCGAGCATGCCAAAAACAAATCGATAAGATTGCACGCTAACACGCTCTTTTGTGTCGGCACTGAGGACGCCACCAAGGGCGCAATAAGGAATGTTAATGGCGGTATAGGCGAGCATTAATAAGGTATAAGTAACAAAGGCATAAATGATTTTGCTTGAGCCAGATAATTGTGGCGTGCTAAAGGCTAAAATACTAATGAGTGCAAATGGCAAGGCTAACCATAAAAGATAAGGGCGAAACTGCCCCCATTTGCTGGTGGTTTTATCGGCCAATCTGCCCATTAATGGGTCGGTGATGGCATCAAGAATGCGCACCACTAAAAATAAAACCCCGACGACTGCGGGCGAGAGTCCAACTACATCAGTATAAAACAGCAGTAAAAACATCATCACTGTTTGAAAAATAATATTACTTGCTGTGTCACCGAGCCCATAGGCTATTTTTTCTTTTATAGTGAGCATCATTGTTTCTCGTAAGTGGGTTAATGACCTATTGAACAGGTAATATATTGCTTTTACGCTATTTTTTATCCTGATTACGCTGCGAAATAAGATTGCGATAAGCAAGGCCACTTGCTTTTATAGTACGCTGTTGTGTTTGGTAATCAACATAGACAATGCCAAACCGTTTTGCATACCCTTCGGCCCATTCAAAATTATCCATTAAGCTCCATGCAAAATAGCCTCGAATATCGACTCCAGCGTTAATGGCATCATTCACAGCATCGAGATGTGATTGATAATAGTCGATCCTGTCTTGATCGTGCACTTGGCCATGTTCAAGCGTATCGACCATAGCTGCACCATTTTCAGTGATATAAATGGGTGGCAAGGCATAGCGTTGGTGTAACTGAATCAGTAATTGACGAAAAGCGTCAGGGTAAATTTGCCAGCCCATATCGGTTTTTGGGGCTTGTGGCGGCAACTCTTTAAAAATATGCATATTGTCTGCTTGATAGACTGCACGAGTGTAATAATTGATGCCGATAAAATCGAGTTTTTGGCCAATAATGGCCATATCGCCGGGTAAAATGTCTGGTTGTTGCGCTTGTGGTAGCGTGTTCATCAGCTCGGGATAGCAGCCATCAAAAATCGGCTTTATATACCATTGGTTAAAATAATCATCGGCATAACATGCTGCGTTGATGTCAGCTTTACTATCACTGGCAGGGTAGGCGGGTGTAAAATTTAATACGATACCATTTTGGCTTTTGGGGCTGTTTTTTTGCAGCGCAAGCATGGCTAAACCGTGGCCAAGCAATAAATGATGCGCCGCTTTTTTACCATATTGTTTGCCTTTTACTCCTGGGGCATGAATGCCTGCTTCGTAGCCTAAATATGCACTACAAAAAGGCTCATTAAGCGTGGCATAGGCATAAACCCGTTCACCAAAAGCTTGGCTAATTAAATCGGCATAGTGGGCAAATTCATAGGCGGTATTACGGTTAAGCCATCCACCTTGATCTTCAAGGTATTGGGGTAAATCCCAATGATAAAGCGTGACAAACGTTTTGATATTATGGGCTTTTAATTTATCTAACAGCTTAATGTAAAAATCGACACCTGCTTGATTTAACGTGCCTTCTTGGGTCATCACTCTTGGCCATGCAATGGATAACCGATAAGCATCAACGCCTAGGGATACAATTAAGGCGATGTCTTGTTGCCATAAATTAACATGATCGCAGGCAATATCGCCGTTCGAGCCATCTGAAATATTGCCTTTAGTGCGACAAAAGGTGTCCCAAATATTGGGTAAACGGGTACTGGCAGCCCCTTCAATTTGAAAAGCAGCCGTTGCGACACCAAAAATAAACTCAGTCGAGTTCATTTTTGATGTGGGCGCAAGAGTTAATTTATTCATTATGCTCGATTACCTATTTTTAGATTTATCATTTTTGTAAGCGCTTACAATTAAACTTGTAAAATGTCCAATTTGGTTTTAAATTGTAGAGCAGTGAAAGCGCTTACATTTCAAGGTTAGTGCTTTATAAACCAAATATCAACCAATCTTGCATAAATACCATGTTAAACAATTAAGCAACGATGTTGGTACAACTAATAAACGAGGATCACCCGATGGCAAGCACCACTTTAGGGCAATCAGGTAAGTTGCAATCCGATAATACAAATGAAAATTATACGTTTGCACTGCGCGCACTAACAACGCTGTTTTTTATGTGGGGGTTTATTACCTGCTTAAATGATATTTTAATTCCACATTTAAAAGGGATATTTGACCTCAGTTATAGCCAAGCTATGCTGGTGCAGTTTTGTTTTTTTGGTGCGTATTTTTTAGTGTCGGTTCCTGCTGGTTTTTTAGTTAAACGCATTGGGTATCAAAAAGGCATCGTGATTGGGCTGGTGATTGCTGCGCTTGGGTGTGCAATATTTTATCCTGCAGCAAGTTTAATGAGCTATCCGGTCTTTTTGTTCGCATTATTTGTTTTAGCGTCTGGGATCACGGTGTTGCAAGTGTCGGCTAACCCGTACGTGAGTAATTTAGGTCCAGTAAAAACAGCGTCAGCACGGCTTAATTTAACGCAAGCATTTAATGCTTTAGGTACTACGGTTGCGCCTTTTTTTGGGGCGTTACTGATTTTAGATCATGCTGCAACGGCATTATCGGCGGCAGAATCAGCCGACAGTGTTAAGCTGCCTTATTTACTGCTTGCCAGTGCATTACTGATTTTGGCTGCTGTGTTTGCGTGGTTAAAGTTACCAGATTTAAAGATTGAGCATTCGGCAGACATGGTCGTTGTCAATCCAGATGTATCTATTTGGCAATATCGCCATTTAGTGTTGGGTGTGATCGCTATTTTTGTTTATGTTGGTGCAGAAGTGGCTATTGGTAGTTTTTTAGTGAGCTTTTTAAGCTTGCCTGATATTGCTGGGCTGACAGAGCAAACGGCCGCACATTACATAGCCTATTATTGGGGCGGTGCTATGGTTGGGCGTTTTATTGGTGCTGGTTTATTACATAAAATAGATGCGGGTAAATTGTTGTGTTTTAACGCGGTAATGGCGATGGTTTTTATCGGTATTGCAATTGTTACAACTGGCAGTATTGCAATGTGGGCAATTTTATTGGTTGGGCTATGTAATTCGATTATGTTTCCAACCATTTTTAGTTTGGCGATAAATCAACTGAAAGAGCTGACCAGTCAAGGGTCGGGCTTGTTGTGTTTAGCAATTGTGGGCGGGGCAATTATTCCATTGTTGCAGGGTATGTTAGCTGATGAAATTGGGGTGCAACTTGCCTTTATTTTACCAGTATTTTGTTATGGTTTTATCGCGTATTACGGTTTTTTTGGGGCTCGAGTTGTCACCCCTCGCGCTCATGTGCAGCCAAAATAATAAGGATTTAAAAATATGAAAAACAATCGGTTATTTATACTCAAACCTATTGCACTACTGTTAAGTACAAGCTTTTTATTATTGGGCTGCCAACCTGCCAATGACACTAATACCGCTGCTCAAACTGATGAAGCAACTAATACGCTGCCAAATACCGCATCTAATCTTGCTATCTGGCCTAAATTAGACATTGCCGTTAAGCCAGATGATGCAATTGAAACCAAAGTGAACTCGCTTTTAAGTACCATGACCTTAGAGCAAAAAATTGCGCAAATGATCCAGCCTGAAATTCGCGATATTACCGTTGAAGATATGCGTAAATATGGCTTTGGTTCATACCTCAATGGCGGTGGTGCATTTCCAAATAATAACAAACATGCCACGGCACAAGATTGGATTGCATTAGCCGATGCACTTTATCAGGCGTCGATTGATGATTCTCTTGATGGCAGCACCATTCCCACTATGTGGGGCACTGATGCAGTACACGGCCATAATAATGTGATTGGTGCAACGTTGTTTCCTCATAACATTGGCTTGGGTGCTGCAAATAATCCTGCGTTAATTGAAAAAATTGCCGAAGTCACCGCAACCGAGGTGATGGTAACGGGCATTGATTGGGTATTTGCGCCCACTGTGGCCGTGGTGCGAGACGATAGATGGGGTCGCACCTATGAAGGTTATTCAGAAGATCCAGCCATTGTGCGCGAGTATGCCAAAGCCATTGTGAATGGTTTGCAAGGTCACGCCTCGGGGGATTTTTTATCTGATAAACGCGTGATAAGTACGGTTAAACATTTTATTGGTGATGGCGGTACACAAAGCGGGGATGACCAAGGTGATAACATTGCCGATGAGCAAACCTTATTTGATATTCATGCCCAAGGCTATGTCGGTGGACTTAGTGCTGGCGCGCAATCTGTGATGGCATCATTTAATAGCTGGCATGGCAAAAAAAATCACGGTAATGAATATTTATTAACTCAAGTGCTTAAAAATAAGATGGGCTTTGATGGCTTTGTAGTCGGAGATTGGAATGGTCACGGTCAAGTTGCAGGGTGTAGCAACGAAAGCTGCCCGCAAGCAATCAATGCCGGGCTCGATATTTTTATGGTGCCGACCCATGCGTGGAAACCATTACTTGAAAATACCATTGCACAGGTTAAATCTGGGCAGATCGCGCAGTCGCGGGTTGATGATGCGGTGCGCCGGATCTTACGGGTAAAATTTAGAGCTGGCTTATTTGATAAGCCAAGCCCAGCAAAACGGATGTACTCGGGTAAAACAGAACTTATCGGATCGCTTGCACACCGAGCCGTTGCAAAACAAGCGGTACGAGAGTCGTTAGTGTTACTGAAAAATAATCAGCAATTATTGCCACTCAATCCCAAGCAACACATTTTATTAGCCGGTGATGGCGCGCATAACATTGGTAAACAATCGGGTGGTTGGACAATTTCATGGCAAGGCACAGGCAATACCAACGAGGATTTTCCGGGTGGCAGCTCGATTTATGATGGATTTAAACAACAAATAGAGCAAGCGGGTGGTCGCCTTGAACTTAGTGTCAGTGGTGATTATGAGGTTCGTCCCGATGTCGCTGTGGTGGTGTTTGGTGAAGAACCTTATGCTGAAGGCAATGGGGATTTAGACAATCTTGAGTATCAACGGGGGCTTAAAAGTGATTTAGCTTTACTCAAACGTTTAAAAGCGGCGGGCATTCCTGTGGTATCGATTTTTATTAGTGGCCGCCCGATGTGGGTCAATGCAGAGTTGAATGCATCAGATGCCTTTGTGGCAGCGTGGCTACTTGGCAGCGAAGGCGATGCTGTGGCTGATGTGCTGCTGCAAAGTGCGCAAGGTCAAATTCAGCACGATTTTAAAGGTAAGCTCTCGTTCTCTTGGCCTAACGATGCAATGCAAACAGCGGTTAACCAAGGTGATGGACAAACGCCGTTATTACCATTTGGTTTTGGTTTACGCTATGCAGATAAAAGTAGCTTAGCAAACGATTTAAATGAGAAAAGCGAATATGCAGCCAATGAAACTCAAGAGCTAGTGCTGTTTGAGCGAGCGGTTAAAGCACCGTGGCGTATGAGTTTAGTGGATCAGCACGGTATGACCGCTGTCGCCAGCAGTATTGAGCAAAATAGCGCCCTTAAAATTAAATCAATTGATGTTGATATTCAAGAAGATGCTCGCTTAGTGCAATTTAATGGCACGCAGACCGGTGCATTGGAAATACATGATAACTTCCCCTTTGATTTAAGAGGGCTTGATGAAGCAAACAGTGCGGTGGTGATGACAGTGAAAGTACCAGCTGCGGTGGTTTCTCCAGTAGCATTAAGTATGCGCTGCGAAAATCAATGTGATGTGGCTATCGAAATCAGCCAAGTATTAAATAACCTTGTTGGAAATGAGTGGCATGATGTGAGTGTCGATTTGGCTTGTTTTAAACAACAAGGCGCTACGATGGATAAAATTTATGCCCCATTTATGTTTAAAACCTCGCAAGCGATGGCGTTTGAATTTAAACGCATTGCAGTAGTGCCAAACTTAGGCAGCCAAGCAACTATTAGTTGCCGATAGTTTACCAACCCGTGCCGTGATTGCAGATGCAGTCACGGCCAAAGCTATGATAAAATGCGCGGCCAAGTTATGAAGAGGGTTGAGCAAGATGGCAAATACCGCCCATGCATTACATATTTTAGTAAAACATAAAGAACAAGCCGATGATATTATTGTGCAATTAAAAAAGGGCGCAAAATTTCAGACTTTAGCAAAAAAATTCTCAAGTTGCCCATCGGGTAAAAATGGCGGTGATTTGGGCGAGTTTAAACGCGGCCAAATGGTACCTCAGTTTGATAAAGTGGTATTTAGTTGCGAAGTACTTGAGCCACAATTGGTGAAAACCCGCTTTGGTTGGCATGTTATAAAGGTCTTGTATCGCACCTAGTAGCAATTTTTACCTGTGCTTAGAGTGGGCTGTTTGCTCTAAGCTGCAAGCTATTTTTTACTCCTTACCTTTTTCAAAATTATGTCATTCGACACCTAGCGTTACAATTAATCGCTGTCTCATTATCTGGTTTTCTGGATAATAGTGTTAACAGTTCATTAATGAGAATTATAACAATGTCACAGTTTTCACTGGCTTCTTTTACCAAAAGCACGCTAGCAACCAGTTTATTTGTATTAGGTGGGTGTGTGATCCATATCTCTCCAAGTAATGCCTCGATTGAGCGCCAACAGCAATTGAGTTTATCTGCAAGTGAGTTAACCGAACTTATTATTGAAGCAGAAGCTGGGCAACTCAGTATTAAAGGCGATGAAAGCGCCACCGACATTCGCTTAGATGCCAAAATTTTCACGGTAAAAAGTGATGACCCCTATACCCTTACTTTAGAGCGCCGCCAGCAACGAGCTGTTTTGGTTGCGAAAAACCAAGATTCATCGGGTATGCGGTTTTATAACGGCCAATCTCCCAGTATTGATTTAGTGGTAACGGTACCCAGTCGATTATTATTAGACATCACGGATGGCTCAGGTGATTTAGAAATCAACAATATTAGCGGTACTATTCGTATTAACGATGGCTCTGGCAATATCGAACTCACTCATGTGGGTGCACTTGATATTGAAGATGGCTCGGGCAATATCAGTGCGTATTCGGTTCGTGGCGATGTCAAACTGATTGATGGTTCAGGTAATATCACGTTTAACCAGGTATCGGGTAAGTTAGTACTGGAAGATGGCTCGGGTGATATTGACATTAATCAAGTGCAAGGCACGGTAACGATTGATGATGACTCAGGCAATATTGATTTAAATAATGTGGCTCAGGCTGTGGTAATTAACGACGGCTCTGGGGATTTAACGGTTGATGAGGTTCAAGGTATCGTCACCATTACCGATGGTTCGGGTAATATTCGCGTTACCAATACCAAAGGGCTCACCATTTTAGAATCGGGCAGTGGCAATGTGAGCATCGATAATATCAACGGCCCAGTCAAGCTTGATTAACATACAGTAAATTTGTATTTAAAAATAAAGGTAATGGGGCTTATTGCCCTAAACGGGTGTGTTAAATAACCACTTGTTTAAGGTGCCTAAAATTTTATTTATGACCGTTGGGTCACTAATTATTCATTTATCAATCCAAAGTCGTGTTAACTTCGTAGTGCCATAATGATGGTGTATTGTCGTGATCTCAACAATAAGGAGGGAGCAGGTTAATGAAAGCGATATTTGGTTCTGTTTTGTGCGCTGCGCTGTTACTGAGTTTTTCGGCTGTTGCAGAGCAAGGTCGGGGTGAAGCGCGAGAGCGCCTAGAGCCTGAGGGCTTTTTGTACGGTATTGGTTTAGGTATTAATCAAGAGATCTATAAAGGGTATGACAGACGGGTGATCCCGTTGCCTATTTTGGGCTATCGTGGTAAACGATTGTCAGTTTTAGGCCCATTTGTGAGTTACGATTTTTTACAGCAAGATGGGGTTCGTTTTGCTGTGCAAGCAGCGCCTAGATTCCAAGGATTTGATAGCTCCGACAGCGATGTATTTATTGGTATGGACAAGCGGAAATTTTCGTTTGATGCAGGGCTTGGGGTGAAATATCAACGAGATGACTGGAAAATTGATGCCTCAACAATGTTTGACATATTTAATAAATCGAATGGTTACGAGCTTAAAACATCGATAGGGCGGGCTTTCCAACAAGGTCCCATTTTTATTGAGCCAACGTTATCGCTCAGTTATCTCGATGCAAATCATGTTGATTACTATTATGGGGTGGCAGCCCATGAAGCGAGCGCTATTCGACCTCAATATGAAGGAAAAAGTGCAGTGAACACCTCGTTGGGTTTATCTATCGGAACACCAATCTTTTTTGGTGGTTTTACACGCTTAGGGGTTGAATATACTTGGCATGACTCAAGTATTACTGATAGCCCTCTGGTTGAGCGAAATACCAATCTATCATTAATTTTACTTTATTCGCGCTTTTTTTAATTATTCAACTTAGTCACCAGATATTCAGCCTTGCTGCACGCAGTCAGTAAGGCCAAAGTTTGCTGGCTATTTAGGATTACTGAATACTTTGGTCCCTAATGACCAAGGAAAAGTCGATTTCAAAAAAGTAGCCGAGTACCGCAAACAAAATCCAAGCACCTTAGGGCAGTTTAACTGGCTACAAGCGCATAATCCGCCAAGCTCTTATGCGCATACCACCTACTTTGGTATTCATACTTTTTATATGGTCAACGATGAAGGGAAGCACACCCCTTTTAGATGGCAATTAGTACCAGAAACCGCTCAAAAGCAATTAACTGATGAGCAAATGACGTCATTTGAATCATCCTTTTTGGCTAAGCAACTAGCAGAGGATTTAACGCAAGGCCCTATTCATCTGCAACTGCAAGCGGTAATTGGCCAACCTGGCGACCCAATCAATGATCCTTCAGTACAGTGGCCGGCTGAGCGAAAAGTGGTTACTTTAGGTCGGTTAACTCTGTCTGCGAGTGGTAACAATCAATGTGACCCAACTAACTTTGACCCTAACTTGTTAGCAACGGGTTTTGCACCAAGTGATGATGCGGTATTAAAACTGCGTTCAAGTGCTTACGCTATTTCGTTTGGTAAGCGCTTAACTGGGCAATAATGCCCCTGTGTTACCAGATAATACTTTATAAGCTCTGATTTTATCAGGGCTTTTTTATGCTTGGTTTAAATCACCACAGACTTTATCAAGTAGTTCAATTAATGTTTGGATATCGTTTGGGCTCACCGATGGAAAGGCGCATTGAATTTGCGCTGGAACAGAGGCTGCCTTGTGTTTTAAATCGTGCCCTATTTGCGTTAATTGGATGTGTTTTTTTCGTTTATCATCTTCATTTGCGCTAATTCTAAGTAATTGTTTGGTTTGCATTTTCTTTAATATTAACGTCATTGCGCCACCATCAATGGCTGTTTTAGCTAATAAGGTTTGAATTGTAATATCGTCTTGTTGCCAAAGGGCCATCATGACGACATATTGCGGATAGGTTAAATCAAGCGCTTCAAGTAAAGGGCGATAGGCGCGGATAACCCCATTTGATGCCATGTAAAGGCGGTGGCAAAGTTGTTTATCAAGCTGTAGTTGTGAATAGGGCATAAGTACTCCAAAAAGAAGTTTATTTTATTTTGTGTGCAAAGTATTTGCAATCAATAAAAATTGCTGTATATTATTTTGCATGCAAACTAATTTGTGTTTTATTTTTTAAATAGGAAATGATTATGAACGTTTTAGATACCGTACTTTATACAGCAAAAGCAACAGCAACAGGCGGCCGTGAAGGCAGCGCTAAATCTGACGATGGCCGTTTAGATGTTAATTTATCAACGCCAAAAGGGTTAGGTGGAGATGATGGTGCCGGCACAAATCCTGAGCAATTGTTTGCAGCGGGTTACGCGGCGTGTTTTATCGGTGCACTTAAATTTGTTGCAGGCCAAGCTAAAATTGCATTACCAAAAGAGACACATATAAATGCTGAAGTGTCTATTGGGCCAATTCCAGCAGGTTTTGGTATTGCGGTAAAATTAGCGGTATCACTGGGTGAAATGGATAAAGCTCAAGCGCAAACACTTGTTGAACAAGCTCATGCTGTTTGCCCATATTCAAATGCAACGCGTGGTAATATTGCAGTTGAATTGTCAGTTATTTAATAATGCAAAAAAGTGTATTGGTTTGAGTAATACACTCAATTATTGATAAAAAATTAAGCGCATAACGCGCTTATTTTTTTGCCCAATTTACTGTGAGCGAAAATTGGTCGCTGTGTTGTTTTATCGTTAGCGTCAGGTCTAGCCTGTTTGCTATTTGCTGAATAATGAAGAGTCCAACACCATGCCCCCGCGGTAAATTGTTATTTATTTCGGGGGTATTAGTAAAACAAATGCTATCCGATGTGAGGTTTACATCGACTGATTTTAATGCGCTATATTTTGCAGCATTTTGTAAAACATTATTTATTAATAATAACCAAAGTTGTTGATTGCTATGGATATAGCAAGGGTCTACGGTGGGTTTTATATTCAGTGCAATAGAATAGCCCGCTTCTGCCAGTTGCATTTGGCTTTGATTAAGTAACGGTAACAGATTAAACCTAGTTGTTGGTAATGATTCAGTTTGCCAAAGTAGCAGTAAGCCTTGACTTAATTGTTGCATTTGATTGTTTGCGCACTGTGCTTTTGCGATTGCATTTAAAACTGGCTCAGTAATATCATCTAGTTGCGCAAGTCTTGAAAACGCTGCCTGTTGCACTGCAATCGGGGTACGTAATTCATGAGCTAAAAATTGAACTAAAGTTTGTTGGTTATGGAGCGACGTTTGTTGTTGTTGAACTAAGTCAGCATTGTATTGCTTGATGTGATTAAGCGCATTAAGTGGCTCGATAACTTCATTAAAAATAAGGTTGTTTGGCAATGCAATGGGCTTTGCACTGTCTGCCAATTGTGAAATCCACGGTGTGGTTACGCAAAGCTGGTGTGCAATAAAATTACTGATGTGTTGTAAGAAAATTAACAAGGCACCTAGCCCCAGTAAGCATCCGACAATGACCCATAAGGTAAGTGAATTCAGGTCATCGGCTATAAAATAATGCAAGACATAAAACGGCGTTGCAGTGGGTGTCGCTTGATAAGGATAGACATAAATCACCTGTTGTTGATGTTCAACAATGGAGAGGGTATTAACTGGAAAAGGCTGTTTTGTTTGTAAATTAGCAGGTAATTCGGTCGCTGAAAAATAATATTCTTTAACACCTTGGTCAAATTCAATAATGCTATCCCCGAGTGTATAAGCCTTGCTAAGTACTTCGCCATCGTAGTGCATGTAATACTCGGTCGTATCATCGAGTGCCAAGTAGTGGCTATGAATTAATAATGTAATTACTAATAAAGTGATGGCAACAAATACAATGCTCAGCTTAATTTTCAAGTAATTAATTAAGGTTTTAGGCTTGTTCATCTTAAAGCGACTCCGACGCCGCGAATTGTTTTAAATAGCGCTTGTTCATCAGGGTGGTCAATATTTTTTCTTAAGCGGTTTAATAGGGTTTTGTACATATCAGGATTGGCATTTTGGTCGGGCCATAAGTGAGTCAAAATAACCTGTTTTTTCACTATCTCAGGGCTGTGGTGTGCTAACAAGGTAAGCAATTGCCATTGTTTAGGTGAGAGAGTTAATGAACGATGACCACGCATTACCAAACGTAAGTTGAAATCTATATGTAGCGAATCAAGCTCAAATATACGAGGTGTTTGAGGAGTTAAAGAGTGAGTTACTATCCTTAAACGTGCGACTAGTTCAGCTAACTCAAAAGGTTTTGTGAGGTAATCAAGTGCTCCGAGCGCAAAAGCAGTGAGTTTATCGTCTAAATGCGTCCGTGCTGAAATAAACATAACCGCAGGTGAATGCGCTAACGCTGATAGTTTTGAGCAGACGGCAAAACCATCTAAGTAGGGCATTTCAATGTCTAAAATTAGGGCATCATAATGATTAATTTCGATTAAGTGCAAGGCCATTTTCCCATTGTCGGCATAGTCACACTCAATACCTTCTGCCGCAAGATAATCAATTATTAACGCCGCAAGGTTTCTTTCATCCTCAGCTAACAGCACTATCATTATGAAACCTCGTTTAAATACTGTGTAATGAATAGGAGTTTAGCATTGATAAAATTACCATCGTTACCTTTTGGTTACCTTCTGTTTGTTAAGGTTTACTTCAATGAATTAATTGAGGATTGTTCGATGAAAAAAACCAAACAACTTTTAGCTATATTGATGTTAAGTACGTCAAGTCTTGCACTTGCGGGCTGTTTAAAAAATCAGCCAGAGTCAAGGCTAATAGATGAAGCTGTTGCTGAAGAAAGTCTCGCAGATAGTGTTTATATCAATGGTGCAGTGTATACCGTCAATGCGGCACAACCGAGTGCGCAAGCAATTGCAGTGCAGGGAAATAAAATCGTATTTGTTGGCAGTATTGAGCATGTAAATCAGTATATTGGTAAAAATACTCAGGTGGTCGATTTGCAAGGGCGTACTTTAATGCCCGGCTTTCATGATGTGCATATTCATCCTTTGGAGTCTGCATCTACAAGTACACAATTTACGTTAGATGAGCAACAGTCTGATCCTGAATATTTTATTGATGACATAGCGAATGCCAGTGCTAATTTTGCCACTACCCTTTGGTTAATAGGTTATGGACATACAATCCATGCGTTACACAATGCGACTCGTTCGCCTTTAGACATTTTAGATGAAGCTGAGCCAAATCGTCCGGTGATTATAATGGAGCAAACTTCGCATTCTATGTGGGTTAATTCGAAAGCATTGCAGTTGGCACAATTAAATGACAACAGTGCCGATCCGATTGGTGGGGTACTGGGGCGTGACCAATTAGGGCATTTAAATGGCGTTTTATACGATAATGCCGGTGACTTAGTAATGCAACAGGCTTTAAAATCCCTTGGGAATAGTGCCCAAAATGAGTATTTGGGGTTAGTGGAATACACGCTGCCTGAATTTGCCAAATATGGTATCACCTCAGTTAGTGATGCACGAAGTTATTGGCAACGTGACCAACAAAAGGTGTGGCTTCGCGCCGAACAAGAACATAAGTTAACCGTGCGCGCTAACTTAGGGCTTTGGGCTTATCCTGAGTTGAGTGATGAAAAACAGTTAAAACAACTAGCCGCTCTGTATCAAAACGACCCGACAAAGTTAGTGAAAATAAATCAAATCAAACTCTATAGCGATGGTATTTTAACAAATACGACAGCAGCAATGCATGAGCCATACCAAATTGATTTACTTGGACTTTATGGCAATAAAGGATTGAATTACTTTAGCCAAGAGCGTATTGCTAAATATATTAAAGCGCTAGAACCTGTCGGTTTTGATTTTCATATGCATGGCATTGGCGACCGAGCTATTAGCGAAGCGTTAAATGCAGTGGAGATGGCATCAAAAGGGCTGGGTCGTCATCGGATCACTCATGTTGAAGTGGTTGACCCAGAAGATTATAAACGTTTTCTAACGCTTAATGTCACTGCCGATGCCCAAGTTGCAGGCGAATTTACCAATCCAGAGTATTGGTCAGAAAATAGTGAATTGATTGGTGATGAGCGTTCAGATCATTTAGTACCGATTAAGTCACTAAGCGATGCAGGTGCTCGATTAACACTCAGTAGTGACTGGAGTGTCAGCCATTTTAACCCGTTTTTAGGACTTCATAATGCGCTTAATCGAGCTCCTGAAGCAATATCACTCGATCAAGCTATACGCGCTTATACCATCAATGGCGCTTATACCATGCGCCAAGAACACTTAGTTGGTTCGATAGAAGTGGGAAAATTAGCGGATTTTGTTGTGTTAGATCGCGATATTCGTAAAACCCCAATCAGTCAAATAAAGCAAACTAAAATTGATATCACTGTTTTTGATGGTGAAGTGATTTATCAACGCTAACAAAAAAGTGATTGCGTAGCGTTACGGGTAAATAATTTTAGAGATTATCTCGTGAGATACCTGTGCTAAACAACTGATTTATTGCGAGTTAAATCTCAGCCACTCACGCTATAAATTTTCCGTGTGATTGATTTATCATTCATTTTTAAGTTGTTTAGCATGTATTTAAACAGGCAAAGCCTATTTTGAAACGTTTTTTTGTTATTTTCCACCCGCTAAATCAATAAACGCACCCGTTACAAACGAGGCCTGTTCACTTAAAAGCCATGCCACTGCACTCGCCACTTCGATAGGTTGTCCGGCCCGACCGAGTGGGATTATCGGAGTAACCCGTTGCAATCGTTCAGGCTCACCACCATCTTGATGGATCTCAGTAGCAATAAAACCAGGTCGCACAGCATTGACTCTTATCCCTTGACTGGCAAGCTCTAACGAAAGACCTGTGGTAAATGAGTCCATAGCACCTTTTGACGCTGCGTAATCAACATATTCATGCGGTGCGCCCAGTCTTGATGCAGCAGACGATACATTTACAATGGCGCAGTTTTTGGTTGGGTGGTGCTGCATGTGGGCAATAGCCGCTTTAGCGCATAAAAAAGCACTGGTGACATTTACACTTAAGATGTGATTGATACGTGCAGCGCTCATTTGAGTCACTGGCATTTGAGGTAACAAAATCCCGACGTTATTAACTAAATGGCTAACAGAGCCAAGGGTTGTTTTAATGTTGGCAAACAAGGACTCGACTTCTAATTCTTGCGATACATCAGCCTGAAAAACTTCAGCTTTTCGGCCCATCGCTTCAATTGTATTACGAAGCTGCAGCGCTTGTTCTTTTTGTTTGTAGTAATTAATTGCAATATCAAAGCCTTGTTCGGCTAACATTAATGCACAGGCTTTATCGATACCACGGCTTGCTCCTGTGATAAGAACCACTTTATTCATAACTGTTGAGTTGTTTTGATTGCAGTGACTTTGAGTGTCTCTTAATGGCTAAAAACGTGCAAGTAGATAAAGCAGATTGTATTTATAAATCAATAAAATAGTATTAAAAAAGCCAGTCTGGTGCGACTGGCTTGGGTGCAACTAGGTTAAAACGAACCACAGTTGCAACAAGGGATAAATCAATTAACGCCCTCAATATGCCACTTAGAGACTGAACCTTTGCTTAATTTAGATACTTAAGGTAACAAAAGTGCTTGTTGGTAGCGATGATGCAAAATACTGACACGTTTTACATACGCTTGTGTTTCTTCAAAAGGGGGAATACCACTGTACTTTTTAACGGCATTTGGGCCTGCATTATAAGCTGCTGCGGCAAGTTTAATATTGCCTTTAAATGTTTCGAGTAATTGAGCAAAATATTTAGTACCACCATCGATATTCTGGCTGGGTAATTTGATATTTTTGACACCCAACTCTTTTGCCGTGTTTGGCATCAACTGCATTAAACCGACAGCCCCTTTTTTAGAAAGTGCATCGTATTTAAAAGCTGATTCGGCATGGATCACTGCTCGGATCAATGCGGGTGATACGTTATGCGATAGGCTTGCTTGGTTTATTTCGAAGCTAAAATCATCTTTAAATAATTTTGTGTGATACCAATCTACGCTTGAATCAATACGGCATGCAAAACAATCGAACTTAAGCACGTTATATTGATGTTGCATCGGTTTTTGGTCGGTAAAGGCAATCGTACCGTTAGCTTGAATATATTGATAAACAATTTTTTCTTTTGCATCAAGACAATAGCTAGATAAAAGCAAAAGACTAAAGAAAAAAGTTCGAAACATGGTAGTTAACAAATTAAACATGATGGCTAATTTTACGTCAGTCGCGTTAATTGTAAAGGGGCTTTACAATTAACGCGACTGAGCCTCTGGCAGTGGGAAATAATTGAGTATTGCTCTATTTAATGGCGCAATAAGGTGTTGGTTTCGCTTATGAATAAAATGATATAGGGATTGCTCTGCTAAGGCAGGTTGCCATGTTTCAATTTTGAACGTGGCAAATTTTTGTAATGGTGTAGGCACAATAACGATATCGACGTTGTTTTTTTCAAGTAACTCAAATGCTTGTGCGGCCGAGTTAACTAAAGTCAATTTGGGGTGTTCTTTTAATTGTTGTTCAATGGCGATAAACCCACGCACTGCAGCAACCTTAAATGGTTTAAGATTGTCCCAAGAAGCTTGGTTAGGCTGCTTAGTTTTACTAAAAGCATACACTTGCATCATATAAATGGGCGTCGCAACTGAGATAAAATCAGTCACTTGGTCGGAAAAGTTTTGATGACGAATTAGTTCGCCATCAATTAAGCTATCTTTATTCGCTTGATGGATCGCGCGTTTTGCTGGCATAGTGGTTAATTTAAAATCACAGCCAATGCTTTGGTATGCTTGGTGAAGAAGCTGTATTTCTTTGGTGAGAATTTGAACTTCATTCGGTGCTGCGATGGTGAGCAAGCATTTAGCAAATAATGTGGGTGAAAGAAAAACCAATACAAGGTAAAAAAATCTGTTGAGCATCATTGTTCCCTAAAACATACTTACAACAGAGTCAGAGTGTAAAGTGCAGATATAAAAAAAGCCACAAAGTGGCTTTTTTATTTACCCATTATTACACCATATCGGCAAATGGGTTGGTTTTAGGTAGTGCTATTGCATTATTAAAACCAGGTAATTCAATAGTATCTGATGAAATTGTCATCTCATTTTCATCAATTTGGCCATCACCAAACTTATAAATTAAATCAAACTGACCTAGATTGGCTTGTTGTTGGTATTGAGCCTGTTTTGCTTCAACACTGATAAGTTTGTGTTGATATTGGGCCATTACACTTGAGCCATAACGTTTATGCAACATGTTCATCGTGATTGTCGGTGACAATACCGGTGCAGTTGCGTTGTTACCGCCAAAGCCTTTTGAGTTAATAAAAGCCACGTCCATGGCATCACACTGGTAATGTTCTGTGCGAATATCAAGATGATCGGCGTAGACATCATCAGCTACTTTATCAATCGTGGTAATGCCCGGCATGATGTTATGACTAAAAATACCCAGAGCCATTGCCATCTGATCACCACTTGCAGGGCCAATTGTATGACCAACAAAGGCTTTAGGTGCGGCAAGTTTCCAGTTATGGATATCAAATGCTTTTGCAACACGGTCATAAATCAACGATTCGGTAACGCGATTTTGCGGTGTACTTGAGCCGTGAGCCAAAATAAAACTGCGTTTTTGTACTGCTTCGGTGCCTAAAATACTTTGGGCTAATGCGACAGACTTTGCCATGGTAATGTAATTACCCGGGCCTGGTGCTGTAATTGATTTTTTGATGCCATCGGCATTGATAAAAACATCAGGCACTGCCGCCATCACTTTAGCGCCTGTTTCAATGGCTAACTTATCATCCATTAAGATCACAAATTGTGCGCCTTCACCGATAGTAAACCCGCAGTTTTCCCCAAATGGACGGCTGGTACGACGGTGATCTGCCACCTCAGTACCATCAAGGCGTTTTAAACCTTCTTCGTTGGCAAGGGCGCTCATATTGCCAAACCCTTCAACGATCTCTGGAGTAATCGCCGTTTCTGCGCTGCCTACAATCGCAATACGAATACGACCCGCTTGGATATCGTTCACTGCGGCACTTAGATTATATAAAAAAGTGGCACAGGCGCCGGATGCGGTAAACGTTGTACCTACATTACCAGTGACATACGCATTGATAAAATCGGTTGACATAGTATTTAAACCAAGGGCTAAATTTTTAGTACTGACTCGGTCGCCGAGTAATCGACTTTTCATTAAGCCACCAAAAGCTTCATCATGCATTTGACCTGCCACAGAAGCTGAATAAGTACCCACCTGATCAGGCGTAATGTGTTGCATAATATCTTGCCAATCAATACCGACAGAATGAATGGCATCACTGGCTGCAAAAATGGTGGCTTGCAAACCGCGTGGTTGGTAACGGCTATTGTACAAGTTTGCAGGCTCGAATCCTGTAGGGAATTGACCCGCCGCTTTAATTGGATTATCGCGGTAACTGTCGTGGGTGATCACTAAATTGTCGCTAATCGCTACTTTTACTCGGCCTTTTTCAATTTCGGTCACAACCCAACTTGCAGGGACGGGTGTGGGTAAGTCACGAGTGCGCACTTCAAATTCAATTTGGCCATTGCTGGGTGTTAAGGTTAATTTTTGGTGGCAATGGGTGGCATCTGGATCAAAGTGATTTTTTTCAATTTTACGAATAAGCGTACCTGCAAGGATTTGCTCACCAAAGCGTGATTCAATGTCATCAGCCGCAACAGGATTGTTATCGTTATCAAGCAGCTGATTATTGTCAAAACGGACTAAATTCATCAACGTGGCGAGGCCTAAAAACGTTTCTTGACGAGCTTGTGCTGTCAGTTTATCGATTACAATTCGGCGAAAGCCTTGATGAAACGAAGTGCGCCCAGCAGCATTGATGCCGCCCATTCCAACAACAAGAGGTAATACAGCCATAAGATCCTCCACAGAAAATAAGTTAAAATCGAATATTGCGACAGTGTATGCTTATTCTGCGTTAAATGATGGGGTAATATGGCCATATTTTGTGTCATAATGGCCTAACTGGCAATTATTGGTCATTAAAGTGTCATGCAAAGTCCCAATTTAGAACGAAAAACGGTTAAGGTTGCCTTATTGGTTTACCAACATATGCTTGCGACAAGTTTAACGCTACCGCTTGAAATGCTGCGTGCTGGCGAGGCTTTTGCGCTTCGCCATAATAAATTAGCGGCCGATTTATCGATTCAGTTGGTCGGTGCCAGCCTTGAAAAAATTGCGTCACGGGCTGGTTTGTCTATTTTTCCTGATGTCACGGTGGAGCAAGCAGATGTGCCTGACATTGTGATAATCCCTAGTTTATGGCGTAATCCCCGGCCGATACTGCGGCAAAATCCGCAACTTATCGAATGGTTAGCGCAGTGTTGGCAGCAAGGCGCCACATTGATTGGGGTTGGGACAGGTATTTGTTTTTTAGCTGAGTCAGGATTACTTGATAACCATTCGGCAACAACCCATTGGCATTATGTTGAACAATTTCAGCGAGATTACCCCAAAGTCTTACTAAAACCTGATTTTTTTATCACACAATCAGAGCGCATTTATTGTGCTGCGAGTTTAAATGCGTTGGCAGACATTGTGGTGCATTTGATCCATCAACAATACGGGCGCACGGCAGCCCAACATGTAGAGCGTAATTTCTCCCACGAAATTCGCAAACCCTACGAAGAGCAACGTTATTTAGAAGGTGCGGTCGATCGCCACCCAGATGAGTTAATCGCGCAGATTCAATTTTGGATGCGTACTAATTTAGCCTCTAGTGCAACTTTAGCCGATGTTGCTGAGCAATTTGGCATTAGCCAACGCACCTTTACCCGACGTTTTAAAGCCGCAACAGGGACTCGCGCCACTGAATTTTGGCAACAACTCAAAATTAATGCCGCCAAAGAGCTACTGAGCTCATCGAATCTGAGCATTCAAGATATTGCTGATATGGTGGGATATCAAGACCAAGGGCATTTAACGCGTTTGTTCAAACATGCGCTGGGCTCTACACCCACAGAATATCGCGCAATGGTGCGTAAAAAACTGTTTAGTTAACCAATTTCATAGCAAAATTGGTGGTTTGAGGAGGCTATTCTACACTTGTGTTAATTTATAGGTTTATTATTTTCTTATGATTAAACACGTTGTGCTTTTTTGCGTATTTCTATTCGCTGCTATTTTATCTGCTAAAGACGGATCACCCCTTGGTGTCAGTTATATTATCAATGCAGAGCATCAATTTATACCGGGGCATAAAAAAGCCAATCGCTATATTTTTAATCAAGAGTCCAATCGTATTGTTCGTTTGGTCACACTCGATTGGCCACCTTACATTGGTGAGGATTTATGCCATAAGGGTTGGGTGTTTCAATTTACGGTCGCCCTGTTGGTCAGCAAAGGCTATCAAGTTCAGATAGAGTTTTTACCGTGGGCGCGCGCCGTGCGCGAAGTTGAATTAGGCCATGCTGATATTTTATTTCCTGAATATTTTATTGAAGATGCTGCGCCATCGGATAATGTAACAGGTAAAAAACGCCATCAGTTATTAGTGTTATCTAATCAGTTTCCTGGAGGTGAAATTGGCTTTATTAAACGCAAAGGTGACGAAGACAAGTTTGCTGGAAATCTAAAACATTTAGTGGGTGAGCGCATTGGTGTGGTGCGTGGTTACCAAAATACCCCTGAATTTGATGCCATGATGGATAACAATCAGTTTGAGATTATTGAAGCCGTAGATGATTTACAATTGATGAGGCTGTTAGTCGCCAAACGGGTGAACCTAGTGATTGGCGATCCTAAGGTTTTGAGATTCATTGTTAATTATTCAGATTTGCCCCGTAATGAAAAAGCAGAAATCATAACAAGTATTGAAGATGTGACACCTGCCTTAACTTATAACCCTCTTTATTTTGCTCTAAGCAATAAAAATCCCCAGTGGCCACAACTGCTGTCAGATATTAATACTGCGCTGTACGAATTTTATAATAGCGGTGAAACGCTACGCATCAAAAATGAAGCCCCTTCAATGTGTATCAATAATTAACCCGTTTTTAATTTGTTAATGTTCACCAAATCGTCAACTTAAAACGGTTTTATGACAAATAATCGATTTAATACGCCTAAGCATTTTACTTATTAATCAAGCTTGTAATAATAGGCGCCTATTTGTTGTTGAGATCATTATGAAAATCCTGCATACCTCTGATTGGCATTTAGGCCAGTATTTTATGGGCAAAAGCCGTCAAAATGAACATGCCGCATTGATACAGTGGTTACTTGAAACGGTAGAGCATCTATCGATTGATGCCGTCATTATTGCGGGCGATGTCTTTGATACTGGTGCACCGCCTAGTTATGCAAGGGAGCTATATAACCGCTTTATTGTCGCGATGAATCAGCTAAAGTGTCCGTTGATTATTCTTGCGGGTAACCATGATTCGGTCGCCACCTTAAATGAATCTAAAGAATTGTTGGCGCATTTAAATACTCAGGTAATAAGCACTGCTCTGGATGATCCCACGGAGCAAGTATTAATGATTCAGAATCAACAAGGTGAACCTGGCGCACTCATTTGTGCTATTCCGTTCATTCGACCAAAAGATGTGATTAAAAGTCAGGCGGGTGAGTCAGCCACAGATAAACAACAGGCACTTGGCCAAGCCATTGCCGCTCATTACGAATCGGTTTATCAAGCTGCGCTGGCGAAAAAAGCCGAGCTTGGATTACCACTTCCCATCATTGCGACAGGGCATTTAACGGCAATGGGCGTGACGAGCTCTGAATCGGTTCGTGAAATATACATTGGCACGTTAGAGGGTTTTGCTGCAAGTGAATTCCCGCGTGCTGATTACATTGCACTTGGCCATATTCATCGTCCTCAAGTTGTGGCTAAATCTGAACATATTCGCTATTGCGGCTCACCTATTGCGCTTAGTTTTGATGAACTTGGCAGCCAAAAGCAGGTGCTGGTAGCAGAGTTTAAAGACGATAAATTGGCTAAAATCACCCCCGTTCTGGTGCCCACTTTTCAAGCGATGGCGGTGATTAAAGGTGATTTAACTCATATTGAACAGGCGCTGGCTCACTATAAGCAAGCCACAGAACAAACTTGGCTGTGTATCGAAGTTAAAACCGATGACTATCTGCCTGATTTACAGCAACGCATCAGTGAGCTGTGCCAAGACTTGCCCGTTGAAGTATTGCAATTGCGACGGGCGCGTAATGCGCGTAAAACCGCGTTAACCCAAAGTGAACAAGAAGTGCTGACAGAGCTTAGCCCGATGGATGTATTTGAACGGCGCTTGGCGACAGAAGAGGTGAGTAATGACGCGCAGCAACAACGCTTAGCCCGGATCCGCCTGCAATTTGCCAAAATTGTTGCCCAAGTTGAGCAAGGAGTGTCAAATTAATGCGCATACTGAGTCTACGTTTTAAAAATATTAACTCGCTAAAAGGGGAGTGGAAAATTGATTTTACTCAGCCACCTTTTGCCGATAATGGCTTGTTTGCGATTACAGGGCCAACCGGTGCGGGTAAAACTACTTTACTCGACGCCATTTGTATGGCGTTGTACCACCGTACCCCAAGGTTAAGCGCTATCTCAAAAACCAGCAATGAGTTGATGACTCGGGGCACTGCTGAGTCTTTAGCGGAAGTTGAATTTGAGGTTAAAGGACAAGGTTATCGGGCATTTTGGAGCCAACGTCGCTCACGAGGCAGCAGCGAGGGTAATTTACAAGAAGCCAAAGTAGAACTGGCGAAAATAAGTGATGGCAGTATTTTAGCGTCACAAATTAAGCAAAAAAATCAGCAGGTCGAATCTATAACCGGACTCGATTTTGCCCGTTTTACCAAATCGATGATGTTGTCGCAGGGTCAATTTGCCGCCTTTTTAAATGCTGAACCAAACGAGCGCGCCGAGCTACTTGAAGAGCTAACCGGCACGGAGATTTATGGGCTTATCTCTGAACAAGTTCATGTTGAATTTACAGAGGCGAAGCATGCCTTAGCGCAGCTAAAAGCGCAGGCGCAAGGCGTAGAGTTGCTAAGCGAAGACGCTTTGGCGTCATTGAAAGAGCAGCAAAAGGCGTTAACCGCCAAATTGCACAATGCTGAAGCCGAGCAAGCAGGGTTACAACGCCAGCAAGCTTGGTTAAAACAATACCAGCACGCCCATTCGGCATTTGCTGCGGCGCAATTACAGCTAACCAACGCTGAGCAAGCGTTACAGGCACATCAAGATCAATTAGCGCTTTTATCAAACAGTGAACCTGCAGAAGCACTTCGCCCCGCGTATCAGGTGTATCAAGACCACGCGGATCAGGCTGATAAACGAACGCAGCAATTGGCAAGTTTAGATGCCATAGTGTTAACACAGCATCAAGCTGTGGCAGTACAACAAGGTGTGTTTGATGAAGCAAAAGCGCAATTAGCGCAGTTACAAAATACACAATATACCCAAGACAAACTGTTGCATGACGAAGTGATCCCCTTGGATCATGAGCTTAAAAATATCGAACAGGCCATCACGCAAATTCAACAGCAGCTAGAAGACAATACCAAGCAAAAAAATCAGCTTACGATAGAGGTTGAGTCGCTTGAAACGAAGCAACACGAAATAACTCAACAATTACAACACTGTGATGATTATTTAGCGCAACATCAACATGATGAGCAATTAGTGAGTTTGTTACCGCGCTGGCAAGATCAATTGCAACAAGTTGTCAGTAACCATGAGCAATTAACACAAAAATCTGAACAAGAAGCAGCGCAGCGCAAGCAACATGAAACAGTAATGGCGCAGTTGCAATTGTGCGCGACTCAATTGACCCAAGCAAGGCAAAACCATAGCCAAAACCAGCAACAGCATGCGTTACAACAACACGCACTCGATGACTTACTGGGCCAGCGCACCTTAACGTCTTTACAAGAAACAGTGCAGCAGCTGCAACAGCAAGAGGTGTGGGCGCAACAGTTACCGCCTCTATTTCGTCGCCTAAAACAATGCCTTCCTCAACAAGAGCAGCTGCAACAAAGTATTGCCCAAGCAACGATAAACAATGCTCAGCATGAGCAACAATTACAACAGTTTAGAGCGCAGTATAAATTAGTGCGTGAACAGATTAATTTGCTCGAACAATTACAACGTCAAGAGCAGCAAATTGCCGACTTTACGCAAGCGCGCAAACAATTACAGCCAGATCAAGCCTGCCCGTTATGCGGCTCAAGCCAGCACCCTTTAATTAATGAGTATCACGCACTTGATATTAGTATTAACCAAGACAAGTTGAGCCAAGCTAAACAGCAATTGATCGAAATAGAACAGCACGCCAATCAAATAAAAGAACAAAAAGCGGTTAGTGCTGCATTGCACTTGCAACACACTGAGCAATTAGCACAATTAATTGCAGAAATTGAACAATTACAGCAACAATGGCAGCAGCTAAATCAGTCGTTATCGGTCAATCTACCTTGGCACAATGACGATGAGTTAATGGCATATTTAGCGCAGCAACAACAAACGTTGCTTCACAATGTCGAACTTATTAAGCAAGTGCAGCAATGTGAAACAGCCCTTAAACAAAGCCAACTCAACGTCCAAGCGTCGCTTGAAAAAGTCAAAGAGTGTGAACATCAGCAAGCGCTGTTAACGCAAACCATGCAACAGCAGCAAGATGCGTTAGCGCAGCAACGTACTGAAATTGAAAAAAACCAACAGTTATTAACGAAGCAAACCACACAGTTGAGCCATGAACTGGCGCAGTTAGGGCTAATATTACCTGACTTAGCCGACATTGAGCCCTGGTACCATACTCAGCAAGCAAAAGTTGTAACGTGGCAACAGCAACAGCTGCAGAAAAAAACGCTGATCCAAGATCAGCAAGTTATGCAGTTACAGCTCACTGAAAAAACAACACAATTGCAGCAATTAACGCGCTTACACCATGACTACAGCAACAAACGAGCGCAACACATTACCAATCAAAGCCAGTTACGTACCAAAAGACAGGCTCTGTTTGGCGATAAACTTGTTGATACAGCCCGCAAAGAGATGCAGCACGCCGTGGTACAAAGCCAGCAATTTTTTGAACAGCAGGGTAGTGCGCTTAATCAATTAACACATCAGTGGCAAAGTTCGCAAGGTGAGCAAAAAGGCCTTCAACAGCAATTACTAGCCTTAAAGACCGACCTCGTACAGCACCAAACTCATTGGCTTGACGTGCTCAATCAAAGCATATTTTCCGATTTAGACCACTTTTTGACGGCACTATTGCCTCTTGAACAAAAACAACAGCTGCAACAGCTAAAACACGATTTATACACTGAGCAAACCAAAGCTGCAGCATTATTGAACCAAGCAGAGCATGCCTTAGCACAGCACCAATTAGAGGCACTATCGCCAAATTGGGCCACGCTTGATTGGGAGCAGGTGAGCGAGCAATTACAGCATGCTGGGGATCAGGTCCGAGCGTTGCTTGAGCAAACCGGGCAAATAAAACAAGCATTACAAGACAATGAAAAACGCCATTTAAATCAAGCCTTGTTATTAGAAAAAATGGCACATAGCCAAGTGCAATACGATGATTTAGCGTACTTACATGGTTTAATTGGGTCGCAAAAAGGCGATAAATTTAGAAAATTTGCACAAGGGCTGACTCTTGATCATTTGGTGTATTTAGCCAATAAACAATTAGCACGGTTACATGGGCGTTATTTACTTGAACGCAAAGCTTCAGAGGCACTCGAATTACAAGTGCTTGATACATGGCAAGGTGACAGTGTACGCGATACAAAAACACTCTCAGGGGGCGAAAGTTTTTTAGTCAGTTTGGCATTGGCTTTGGCGTTATCTGATTTAGTGAGCCATAAAACCAGCATCGACTCACTCTTTTTAGATGAAGGGTTTGGTACTTTAGACCGAGAAACCCTCGATATGGCGTTAGATGCGTTGGATAATTTACATGCCAGTGGCAAAACCATTGGCGTGATAAGCCATATTGAGGCAATGAAAGATCGCATTGCTGTGCAAATTGAAGTGAAAAAACAAAATGGCTTAGGCTATAGCCGATTAGCTTCGCATTATGCCTTTTGTACTGAGGAAGCTTAACATGGGCAATCAAAAGGATCGTTTGAGCTCAATCGATGACCAGCAAAAAATATTTATTATTGGTTTGCCACGTACCGCGACGACCAGTGTGTGCGTTGCAATGCTCCAATTAGGGTATCGCACGGCGCATACCGCCTATGTAAAGCAAGCTTTTGAGCAAGCTCAAGTGATAGCCGACACGCCTATTTTTTGTGATTACCAAGCGTTAGACCGTCTTTACCCGGGTGCAAAATTTGTGTATTTAGAGCGAGATTTAGCTCATTGGTTACCCTCAATTAAGCAATTATTACAACGCATGTCGGACAATTTATTGAGCCAACAAGGTGGTTTTAATCCAATTATTAAGCGTTGTTTCAGTGCCACATTTTCGCCATTTACCATAGAGAATATTGGCTCTGATGCATTTTTGGCTGCATGTTATCAGCGCCATATTGGCGAGGTGCACGATTATTTTAGCGGTCGCTCAGCTGATTTTTTATCTATTAATGTGGCCAAGCCAGAAAGCTTTGCGTTACTGTGCGAGTTTTTACAGCAAGATGTCAGGGGGTTGCCTATCACAGGGTTTGAAAAAATTAATATCGCGGGCAAAGTGACCGCTTGGAATGACATCAAACACCCATTAAAAATAGCGTCTACTCGTGGCGGTAAAATAGATAAGTTAGATTTAATGCTTTTTCCTCAGCCGTAAGGCGGGTAAAATGCGCGTTTTTGTAGCCGCAGGCTGCCAGTGATACTCAAGTAGTTTGGGTATATTGAGATAGATTTGAGGTTGTATGTTTGAACTAAAATACCACACACCATTTGCGTGGACCCAGGCAGTGCTTGATGATTTTGATGCATTTTTACAAGATCACGCCGCAGCAGAAAAAAAAGCATCGGGCATGGCGGTGTCGATGTTGTCACATTATCCCGACCGTGAAAAATTAGTGCGTGCGATGACAGATTTAGCATTAGAAGAATTAATTCATTTTAAGCAGGTTATTAAAATTATTTATGGCCGTGGCGCTATTTTAGGTGATGATAAAAAAGATCAATACATCAGTGAGATACGTCAATTATTTCGCCGTGGCCGTGATGAGTTTTTATTAGACCGCTTACTTGTTGCTGGCGTAATTGAAGCCCGCGGCTATGAGCGTTTTTCATTAGTTGCACAAGCGTTACCTGCAGGGAAAGAAAAAACATTTTATGAAGCGATAGCTAAATCTGAAGCTAAACATAAAGACTTATTTGTTGAATTAGCCTATGACTATTTCGATAAAACAGTGGTTGATGCGCGCCTAGAAGAGATTTTAATTGCTGAAGCGAAAATATGTGAAAGTTTGCCTTTCAGAGCCGCTTTACATTAAATTTTTAACATTCAATCTAGTTACCTTCTTACTCGATAATCATTCTTGGTTAAGCAACCACTTTCAACGTCAACAGCGCGTTCCTAGGCACAAAAGGCCAGCGATTGAGGCGTCGTATGTTTTGTTAGCATTGAAAATCTTGGTAGAGAAGCATAACGAAGAAATCAAATTTTAATTGAAATTCAATTTATTTATCAATCACTTATCCATTGTTTGGGGTGGGTGATTGCCTATTTTGCAAAAAAGCATCGTTGTTGGTGTTTTGCCCTCATTTCATTTTATCCTGCCTTTTTATTTTGTTAGTCATTATATTAAAAAGTTATAAAAACAAGAGAAAAACTTTTTATTTAATAAAAACAGATGGTTAAATTTAAATTTGCTCAATGAATGAGTCATTGTTGCTAAGTGTAAAATGACAGCGGTGTCTTTGTGTTTTTAGTTAAATATCTAATTATTTCAGTTTGTTATGTATCAAATTCATGTTTCTAAAATATGTTAATTGTAATGATTATTTTACATTGTTGTGTTTGTCTGTACTTTAGGTTCACATTTACTTTACATGGGCAGCAAGGTTAAATGGCTTCGTCCTATATAGGGACGCGGGTTGTTGAAACTAAAATAATAAGCTCAGGGGAAATTATGATTTTAAGAAAATCGTTACTTGCAAGCTCAATTGCATTGTTAAGTGCACATGCAGCTGCTGACATCACTCATTCTACGTTTGCATTGGCTGGTGGCGATCCGCTAACGCCGCAGCAATGGCATTTACAAAATACTGGACAGTCAGGTTTTTCATTATCAAACGGCATTTCTGGCAATGATCTTGATTTAGATTTTGCACATTTGATGGGTATTAAGGGCCGCGGTATTACTGTTGCGGTAATTGACAGCGGTGTCGAAATCTCTCATCCTGATTTAAAAGCCAATATTGTGCCAGGGTCATTAAATGTGGCTGATGGGTCTGATTTTCCAACTGACTTAAATGGTCATGGTACATCGGTTGCGGGTTTAATTGCGGCCGTTGAAGGTAATGGTATTGGTGGCCGTGGTGTTGCCCCACTTGCAAGTTTGGTTGGGTTTAACTTTTTAGCCAATCAAACGGTGGCGAGCTGGTTAGTATCGCACGGTTTATCTGAAGATTTTCGTGCGCTAGATCGTTTTACCGATCCGCGTGTATTTAACCAAAGTTATGGTAGTACGCCTGCGACACCTCGCGCGTATGATTATGTTTCAAATCCATTTTTAGAATTAACTGACCAAGTTCAAGCTGATATTTCGTTAAATAGTCACTGGGGTCGTGGTGCTGTTTATGTTAAATCGGCAGGTAATTCATATCGTTCATATACAACTGGTTACCGTGGTCAGACAATTCAAGTGCTGCCGTATGAGGGGGCGCAGTTTTATAACAATAATGGTTTGCCGTTTCACAGTGCCAATATCAGTACAGACAATAACAACTATTGGAATTTAGTGGTATCAGCGTTAAATGCAGAAGGTAAGTTATCGTCTTATTCATCTGTAGGTTCAAGTGTGTTTTTATCCGCGCCAGGTGGCGAATACGGCACTAACTCACCAGCAATGGTGACCATTGATTTAACCGGTTGTGATAAAGGTATGAACGTTGCGGGTGAACATCCAAATGCGTTACATGGTGGCACTGAGCTTGACCCTACCTGTGATTACAATGGGACTATGAATGGTACATCATCGGCGGCACCAAATACTTCAGGTGCGATAGCCACTGTGATGTCGGCAAACCATGCACTAGATGCTCGTACTGTCCGTCATTTGTTAGCTCAAACCGCTCGTAAAACCGATGCAACAAACGCAGGTGTTGATTTAACGTTTGAAAATGCACAAGGCGAAGTAGTTACTTACAATGCAGTGCCTGCTTGGCAAACTAATGCGGCTGGCTACAATTTTCACCATTTTTATGGTTTAGGCGCAATTGATGTTGATGCTGCGGTATACAAAGCGTTATTTACCGGAGTGTCACTACCAAAGCTTCAGATTACTGACTGGGTGAGTACACAAGCAAATGCTGAAATTCCAGATGCATCATTAGTCGGTGCACAAAGTGCTATTAATGTTGAGCAGCCTCTAACGGTTGAATCAGTACAAGTAAAACTTAATATTGATCACAGCCGTTTACGTGATTTAGCGATTGAGTTGGTGTCTCCATCAGGCACGCGCAGTATCTTAATGAGCGCACGTACAGGCTTTTTAGGCGGCAATAACGGTGGCTATACAGATGCTGTAATGCTAAATACCCATTTTTATGGTGAACAAGCACAAGGGGAATGGACGCTTAATGTAATGGATACCGATAAAGGCACAAGCTACACTTTAGGTTATAGCCCATCTCTCGGTTTAATTGGTTTTAACAGTCGTAACAATGAAATTGCGGGTGTATTAAAAGATTGGTCTATTCGTATCTTTGGTCATTAATTAGGAGCTAACATTATGAAAGTATTTTTATTTGCTGCAAGCTTAATCAGCGTCAGTGCCATTGCTTCTGAACCAACAGAGCAAGAGTTATCAAAATTGAACATTATCTCGGCTGAGCAATTAGCGCTTTTTCAAGAAACCATCACAATCAACGGTATTGATTACAGTCGCAAGGCTTCACCTCAGAGACAAGCTGTAATGCAAGATCTTGACTTACCAAAAACAGTTGTGATTGGTGAAGTAGTATCAACAAGTGATGGTTTTACTTCTTATCAAGTAACAGGTGAGATTATTGTAAAACTTAAAGGTAATGTTGATTTCACCGCTTTTAACCAAAAAAATAACTTAACTATCAAACAAGCGTATGAACAATTTTATGTCTTAAAAGCTGCCGATAATAGTAATTTGCTGTCAATCGTTAATCAATTAACGGCGTTAAAAAATGTTGAGTCAGCCACCATTGATTTGGCTGATTTAACGATTACAACACACTAACTACTCGCCTACCTGAGTAGCGTAAGCCCAGCATCATTGTTCAATATTAAATGGTGTTGGGCTTTTTAGCTGGTGTTCAAATGCAGCAGCACTGATAGGTTTTGAGATATAAAAACCCTGCACAAAATCACATTGTGCTTGGGTTAACAAATCAAGCTGAGCTTTATTTTCTACCCCTTCAGCAATCACTTTTAAACCGAGTTTATGGGCCATCACAATAATCGCTTCGCAAAGGGCTTGATTATTTAAGTTGCTTTCTAAATCGTTAACAAAAGCGCGATCTATTTTTAAGAAATTGATATTAAATTTTGTTAGGTAGGATAATGAAGAATAGCCAGTACCAAAATCATCAAGTGAAATATCAATACCATGGCTTTGAAAGTAGGTAAGTTTATCTTTGATGTCTTGGGCGTCATCAAGCAGTAACCCTTCGGTGATTTCAATGCAAATACCCTCTTTAAGCCCGATATTTTTATGAAGTTCAATCCATTTCTCATCAGCATGAGGGTCGGGATTTTGAAATTGGATTGGTGAGCGATTGATACTGATTTGAAAATGTGGGTCGAACAGTTCTTGCCATTTTTTTGCCTGTTTTACAGCATTATAATAAACCCAATTTCCAATCTCGAGGATCATGCCTGAGCGCTCAGCAAGCGGGATGAATTCAGCAGGGCTAACTAAGCCCAGCTCAGGATGTTCCCATCTAACCAGTGCTTCTGCTTTGAAGACTTTGCGGCTAGGCAAAGCCATAATTGGCTGATAAACAATGTGAAAATGCTGTTCAATAATGGCCAAGTGTAATTCTTGAGTGAGATTTCGTTTTTGCTCGGCTTGTTCTTGCATTGCAAAAGTAAAATAGCTAAAACGTTTACGACCAGTTTCTTTTGAACGATACATGGCTTGGTCGGCAAACTTCAGTAGCTCATCGATTTTATCGCTGTGATCTGGAAAAAGAGTAATGCCAATACTCGCTGATATAAAAATTGATTCACCATTAATATAAAAAGGCAGTTCGATGGTTTGAATGAGTTTTTGAGCAAGTGAATCGATATCACCTGTTTGACTTATATGGGGGATCAGGGCCGTAAACTCATCACCTCCAATGCGAGCAATGGTATCAGACTCACGCAAAATCAGTTGGAGTCGTTCTGCGACTTCAATTAAAAGTTGGTCGCCAGCATTATGACCAAGCGAATCATTGACCTCTTTAAAATGGTCTAAATCTATAAAAAAAAGAGCAAACTTTTGTTTGTATCGGCTACTTTCGCAAATCTCTTGTTTGAGCCTATCACTAAACATATTGCGGTTTGGCAAGCCAGTAAGGCTATCAAAATTAGCTTGTCGCCATATTACGTGCTGTGATTGATGCTTTGAGGTGATGTCAACCACTGAGCCGACCATCCTGATCGGGTAACCATCTTTATCCCGAAGTGCTTCACCTACAACAGTAAACCACAACACCTCTTTTTTTTGTGTAACAAGACGGCACTCAATGTTGAAAAGATTATTTGCGTCATCTAAATGATTTTGTAAATGAGTTTCAAATAAATCAATATCCTCAGGATGAATTTGATCTGTCCATGAAGACCAGCTTGTGCCAAATAACAGGTTATCAAACCCCAATAAATCAGAAAATTGAGCAGAATAATGAACAACATCGTTGAGAATATCCCAATCCCAGATCCCAGCTCCTGAACTTTTAATGGCTAATTGGTATCTTTGCTGGTTTTCTCTAAGTTGTATTTGGGCCAAACATAACTCTGAAACATCTTCAACACAGCCTATAAAAGCCACCATGTGTTGATTTTGAAAAACAGGAATGGCGTTGACGGTTAAATGTAATAGACCTTGCTCAGGTAAATTAACCCGAAAAGTGTAGCTAAAAGCCTGCTGTTTTTTAATGCAACGATACCAATGCATAATCACGGCCATTTTATCTTCTGGGTGAAAATAGCGTGTATAAGCAAAGCGATTATTGATGTGGCTATCGATACCTAAAAGTTGTTTAAATGTGGCATTGCTAAAGGTACAGCTACCAGCCAAATTGACTTCAAAAATCCCGGTTGGTGCAGATTCTGCTAGGTGCTGAAAGTTGGTAATAAGCTTATCGTTTGACATCATGGTGAGCACGAAGTCCTCTTAAAGTCGCTAATATTAATTGAGTTAATGAGAAATAAAAAAGGACACTAATTTGAGGTAACTGACTAATTATCTTAGTACACGTTTTATTTTTTTAAATAAACAACTATGTTTAATAAACAAAAATAACGGTATGTCATTAATAATACCTAGTTCAATAATCGTTATTACATCAGTCAATTTATTAGGGGATTACATTGTCAGATATAAAAAAAGTAATGGTTGTGGATGATAGTCGTGTTTCTCGAATGATGATAAAAGCGAATTTATTAGCCAAACATCCTAATTGGTTAATCTTTGAAGCCCAAGATGGGCAAGATACTTTATTAAAAGTAGCCGATTTAACCCTTGATTATTTTACTATTGATTTAAATATGCCTGGCATTGATGGATTAAGTTTAATTGAGCAATTAAAGCCGCTTTTTCCGAGGAGTAAATTCGTTTTACTGACCGCAAATATCCAGCAAGCGACTCATGATAAAGCCAATGTGCTTAATATTAAGTGCATTAATAAGCCGATAACGGAATCATGCATTACGACAATATTGGACTTTTTCAATGCCTAGTACTGTAGTTTTAAATGAACTTGAACACGATTTATTGGTTGAACTATTTAACATTGGCGTAGGACGAGCAGCAGACTCGTTAAGTCAGATTGTGAACCAAGAAATTAAACTTTCAGTACCCAATATTGAGCATATTTCCGTTGATGAACTAGCTGCTAAATTAGGGCAAGGTGAAGATATATGTAGCGTATCGCAATGTATGAAAGGCAGCTTTGATGCCAATACTATTTTGCTTTTTCCGCAGCACAGTAGCATGGAAGTGGTGAGCAAAATGCTTGGCGAGGGGATCTCAGCTGAAACCTTAGCTGAGCTTCACCAAGAAGGGTTTTCTGAAATTGGCAATATTGTTTTAAATGCCTGTATTGGTGCATTTGCAGAGTCAATAACAGAAGTCTTTGAGGTGAGTTTACCCGTTTACAGTATGGGTTCTGCCCATGATGTCATCGCAACTGGTGAACTTAACCAAGTGTTGTTTATTCGTATCAATTTATTTTTAAGTACCAGTCAGGTTGAAGGTTATTTAGTTTTTTTACTCGAGCATTTTTCGTTTGAGAAATTAAAAATGGTTCTACAAAAAATAATTAATGGGCTGAGTTAATTGTGGATACAACAACGTCGCAATACGCAATATTAGATCAACTCAGTATTGGGGTCTTTATCGTTGATGCTGATTTTACCATCTTATTTTGGAATGTATGGATGGAAAAAAGCAGTAATATAAACGCTGCACAAGCCCAAGGAAAGTCGCTATTTGTTTTGTTTCCACAATTGGTCAACACGCGGTTAAATTATGCGATTGTAGACTCAAGTACAAAAAAATTGCCTTCCGTTCTTTCTCGAGTATTTAACCCAAGCCCGTTGCCCTTGTTTGATCAATCAAAAAATCTTATAAAGCAAAGCATTACAATAAAACCAACCAACATGTGTGAATGCTGTTCAATTATACAAGTGATAGATGTCAGTAATGCCGTTGCCCGCGAAAAAGCGTTAGAAAAACAGGTATTAGAACGCCATCGTGCAGAAGCTGCAAAAAGTGCTTTTTTGGCAAATATGAGTCATGAAATTCGCACCCCACTTAACGGGGTTATCGGGATGCTGGAACTTGTTGTTGATGAGCCATTGCCAGATAAGGTCCGCCAATTTTTAAATATTGCTAGTAATAGTGCTGAGTCGCTCTTATTTATTATTAATGACATATTAGACTTTTCAAAAATTGCAGCGGGTAAAGTAGATATTGACCCTGTTGAGTTTGAGTTGTTATCTTTTTTTGAAGATATTATTGCGAGCTTTATTCCTGCTGCAAATAAAAAAAATATTAATCTCTTGCTCGATAGCGCTAATTTAAACACCACGCTCGTTCGAGCAGACAAGCAGCGTGTTAGGCAAATTTTAGTTAATTTACTCAGTAATGCGATTAAATTTACCGAACAGGGTGAGGTGGTTGTTGAGGTTTATTTACAAAAAATTGACAGCCATACGGCGCAATTGGTATGCAAAGTACTTGATACCGGCATCGGAATTGCGCCAAATGTTATACCAAAATTATTTGAACCTTTTCAGCAATCTGATAGTTCTATTTCTCGCCGTTTTGGTGGTACAGGGCTTGGCCTTGCTATTGCAAAGCAGCTATGCCAGTTAATGGGGGGCGAATTAACTTTATCAAGCAAAGTCGGGATCGGAAGCTGTTTTGAATTTGAAATATTATTGGTGACACAATCACTGCCACTCACTACTCAATTTCTGATTAATAAACAATGCGTTATTGCGCACTCAAATCCAACGCAAAGTGCATTACTACAAAAACAGTTAGCATGTTGGGGGGCTGAGGTTACACAGGTTGTTGCAAGCATGCAAATTGGCTTAGTGCTCACTAAACAACTCAAAGTGAGCCATGTATTCATTGATGAGCCATTATTTTTAGCCAACAAAGTGTTTATAAAAACGTGGCAAGCCCAACAAAAAGGGCAAGTTGTTGTTCTCAAAAATCAATGGGAGGACACAGTAGAGCAAGATAATATTTGGTCTATCAGTAAACCAATCTTTAAAAGTAAGCTGTTATCGGTGCTGCATCAGGATCTTTCTTCGATTGCAGAAGTTCAACCAAATAACCCCTCTTTAGTGCAGCCTGATATCGCATCACGAAAAACGTTTAATATCTTGGTAGTTGAAGATAATCCCATCAATCAGATTGTCGCAAAAGAATGTTTAAAAAAATTAAATTATCAATTTGTTGTGGTTGAAAATGGGCTGCTTGCCCTTGAATACTTAAATACACAGCCTGAACCACCCATCAACTTAGTTTTAATGGATTGCCAAATGCCAGTGATGGATGGCTTTACCGCAACAGCAAAAATTCGCGCCGCCGAAGCAAGTTTGTTTTATCAGCATATTCCAATTTTAGCTTTAACAGCCAATGTGATTGAAAGCGAGCGTGAGCGCTGTATGCAGATGGGGATGGATGACTTTTTAGGGAAACCATTATGTTTGCAAACCCTTTCAGCTTTACTTGATAAATGGCTGATCCACACACCTCGATAACTGACCTTATTTTGACCGTACACCCTATTTTTATGCTCACCCACACCAATCACTGGGTTTGATTGGTGTGGGTGAGCATAAAAATTTGCTGGGCTAAAAACGCAATTTTAATATTCGACAATTGACGGTAATCAAAATAGGGGCTCACAATCACCTTGTTCATAATATCAATGGCAAATTCTTCATTAAGCCAAACCCACTGGCTATTAATTTGTTTGTTGCGTTGTAATTCGTTGGCATAAGTACGGCCACAAATAATGTGAATGGTATTGTTTTGTGGCGCTAAAATTGGAGGTGAAAATAATAATGCGGTGCCGCTGTTTGTTTGCAGCAATTGTTTATCGCGAAATTGTTGCCAAGTAGGCTCAGTTTGAAACTGTGCAAAGTGTTTATGATCAAGGCTATATAAAAGTTTGGCGTAAACATTAAAGACTTTACGCCAGCCATTGCCGCATTGCTTGCCAATAAAGGTTATTTCATCTTCACAGACACTGTGCAGTGAAGTTAAAAAAGGGTAAGGTTCAATCGTTGGGCGGTTAGCTATGTACACCGCAATGTCGAAATTTGAGCAGCCTAGGCCAATAATATTTGTTGTCATAATGAGTAAAACGAGCAGTGATGCTGCTCGTTGTTAAAAGGCACTGGGCCGTTTAGTAATATTTAAGGGCCTGTACTTTACCCCAAAATACCCGATAAGAGTATGCGGTATAGAGTAAGATAGTCGGAATAACCACAATCGCACCCCAAAATAAAAAGCTCAGAGATTCAGGGGCTGCCACAGCTTGCCAAATGGTCAGTTTATTAGGCACTATGTCAGGAAAAAAACTAAAAGCCAGAGCAAAAAAACTGATACAAAAAATAGCCACAACCGCAACAAAAGGCTGCCAACACCTTTTTTCAGGGTCGAGAGTTAATCGAGTCAGCTGCAAATAACACACTATAAAAAGTAAACCACAAATAATAGGCAGTGGCAGCAACCACAGCCCATTGGGCCAGTTAAACCATTTGGCAAAAATCTCAGGTTTCAGTGCTAAATTGACAAACGATACCGCTAAAATGCCGACCAAAGAAATCACGCTGGCTTTTTTGGCCCAGCCAATTGCACGCTGTTGTAATTGGTGCTCTGTTTTCATTACTAACCACGTTGCACCAATAAAACAATACGCGGCAGAAACACCAAGCGCACTTAAACACGCAAAAGCATAGGCTTGCCATGTTTGCTCAAACGCCATGATGTATAAACCCAACATATAGCCTTGGCTCAGTGCTGAAATTAATGAGCCATATTTAAAGACTTTATTCCACGTTGGTTTGTGGCTAAACACCGCTTTGGCACGAAAATCAAAGGCCACTCCGCGCATAATTAAACCAATAAGTAATACCACTGCGGGTAAATACAGTGCTTTGAGTACCATGCTGTGGGCTGTGGGAAAGGCGATGAGCATTAAGCCAACAGCGAGCACTAACCAAGTTTCATTGGCATCCCAAAATGGCCCAATAGAGGCAATCATGGTATCGGATTTGTGATCATCATCGAGGGGAATGAGCATGCCCACACCTAAGTCGTAACCATCTAAAATGGCATACAATAAAATAGACAGCCCCATTAATCCGACAAAAATAATGGCAAGTAGCGATTGATCAAGCATGGCTTTGCTCCTTAACTGTTAAATGTTGTGGATTTAAACGGTTATCCTCAGCATCACTAATTTCTTCAATTTCAACCGCATGGCGTGCCATATTAAAAATAGTATGTAAATACGCAGCCATTACAATCACATAGATGATGATATAAAGCGCCAATGAAATACCCACATTAACGGGGGCAATGTCGGTTGCTGCCTCTTTAACGCTCAGCACGCCTGACACTAAATAAGGTTGGCGGCCAATTTCGGTGACATACCAACCCGCAAGCGTCGCCACCCAACCCGAAAAACTCATCGTAACGGCTACTTTTAATAGCCAACTTGGCAGCTGACCTCTTTTAAATAAGTAAAAGCAGCCGAGCCATGCAATCGCAATCATTAGCATGCCCATGCCTACCATAATGCGAAAAGCAAAAAATACGGGTTTAACGGGTGGGTGCTTGCCTTCAAATTCGTTTAAGCCTCTGATTTCACCGTCAAGTTCATGAGTTAAAATAAGACTCGCCATTTTTGGGAGCGCAATTTCAAAATGATTTTTTTGCTCTTTTTCATCAGGGATGGCAAATAACAGTAGTGGAACGCCTTTTTCGGTGTGCCAGATACCCTCCATCGCTGCTATTTTTTGTGGTTGGTGCTGAAGTGTATTAAGGCCATGTAAATCTCCGACAAAAACTTGTAGTGGTGTCAGGAGTGCGGCAACAATCAGGGCGATTTTTAAAGTTAATTTTGGTGCGCGTTTAGTATCACCGCGTAGTAAACGATAACTACTTATACCAATAATCAAAAATGAGGCCGTAATGCCAGAAGCAATTAACATGTGACTTAAACGATAAGGAAACGACGGATTAAAAATAATCGCCAGCCAATCGGTAGGAAAGGCCACGCCATCGCGCATTTCAAACCCTGTGGGTGTTTGCATCCACGAGTTTAGAGATAAAATCCAGAACGCCGATAAACTCGTGCCCACTGCCACCATAAAAGCCGCAAAGGTATGTACTTTAGAAGGGACGCGAGTTAAACCAAACAGCATAATGCCCAAAAAAGTGGCTTCTAAAAAGAATGCTGTTAACACCTCATAGCCCAGTAAAGGGCCTGCAATATTACCGACTTTTTCCATAAAACCTGGCCAATTGGTGCCAAATTGAAACGACATAGTAATACCGCTCACAACGCCAATGGCAAAAGTGAGGGCAAAGATTTTGACCCAAAAGCGATAAGCTCGCATCCAAATAGGGTCTTGACTTAAATCAAAACGCAGTTTGAAATAAAACAAAAACCAACATAGCGCGATGGTGATGGTTGGAAACAAAATATGAAAACTGATATTGGTAGCAAATTGAATACGCGACAACATCAAGGTATCTAACATGGCAACCTCCTGCCAGTACACGACGGTAAAAAAAACGGCGCTGTTATTTAACAGAGCCGCTTTTCATTATTTTATCTTTTAGGTCTAACACTTTGCCCACACCAGACCCTAATTTCATTAAGGTATTAAGTTTTTCTGGACTCATGCGTTGTAACTCACTGGCCCATTGAGTAATGGTTTCGAGTAAGTCATGAATTTCATGCATTTTTTGTTGGGCATACACTTCTTGTTGGTTAGCGGGTTCATCAAGCAAGTTGTCGCGTAATAATGACAATGTAGGGTCCATTTCACGCTTACGGCGCTCTTCAAATACACGATTAGCCATTTCCCAAATGTTGCCTGCAGGGACGTAATAATCTTTGCGATCACCGGCTTTATGTTGCAAGTTAACCAGCCGCCAAGACTGTAACTCTTTAATTCCCATACTGACATTACCGCGCGAAATATTGAGCGCTTCGGCAATATCGACAGCGCTCAGTGCTTCTTCACTGATTATAATTAAGCCATACATTTGGCCGACGGTACGATTAAACCCCCAGCGACTGCCCATTTCTCCGCAGTGCATCACAAACGACTCAATTTTTGGTGACATTATCAACATTGTTTTAATTCTGAAGTTTCAGTATTTTCTGAAAGTTTAAACTGTTATTGATTTAGGTCAAGGGTTGTATGAATAAATTTTGAGTAATACCAATCACGATAAGTAAGTGATCAAAAATAGCGTAGGAAAAACGCTTGAGAACAAGGCATATTTTTTCGATAAGTAGTTATTCTACAATCAAAAAATCTAACGAAGTTATCGAGTGTTTTAACAAGCTAGGGTGATCAGTTATTTATTACGATTGGTATAATCAAAATGGTCATAACCAGTTAAAACAGCAAGGTAAAATGGCTCAATGCGATCATTGAAATGCGTTTTTAACGTCGGTTTTGTGGGAGGGTTTTGTGGTTATGTCGATATTTTTTAAGAGGAATATGAGTTATTTAACTCTAATTGAACATGTTGGTAAAACGCCATCACTGAAGTGGCGTTAAACATAACCGTTATTTGTAAAAGGCAAAGCTATTTTTACCCTGATTTTTCACTTTATACATCGCTTCATCAGCATATTTTAATAATTGAGGTAGAGTGCGCGCATCGTCAGGATACATTGCGATGCCGATACTCACTTTAGGTTGGATTTCAATGCCTTTTATGGTCACTTTTTCGTTAATACTTGAAAGTAATTTTTCGCAAAGTAATCCGACCTGATTTTGTGACTCAATACTGACAAAGGCCATCACAAATTCATCACCACCGATCCGCGCGACACAGTCACTTTGTCTTGAATGATTACTGAGTTGCTTTGCAATATGCACGAGCAATTGATCGCCTACATCATGTCCAAAGCTATCGTTGACTGCTTTAAAACTATCTAAATCAATGAACAATAGCGCTATCATTAAGTTATTTCTAAGAGCAATGCTGCTGCAGTGCTCTAATTGCTCAAACAGAGCGGGCCGATTTAATAAGCCAGTTAAAGGATCATGATTAGCTAAAAACCGCATTTTTTCTTGTTCTTTTACTTTTTGGCTAATATCTGAAAAGCTAATAACACAATTAGTATCACCAGCCATTTTTATTAAGCTAATGTTTATCCAAAATGTACATGGCTGACCAAAACGATTAACAATATTGAGTTCTCCAGACCAGCTAAGGTGCGAATTTAAATATTCTTCTAGTGTTTCTTGGGAGTGATTAATCGTAATCGTTTGTTTAAAAATGCTATTTTTTAATGAATTGTCATTGTTGAGTGTAAAATTAAAAGTGTTTTCAAATACCTTATTGACTTGAAGCAATTGATAATCTTGATTGCTAATGCACATCGCTTCTTTAGTAAAGGCGAAAACTGCTTGAAATAACTTTTGTTGTTTTTCGATTTTTTTCTGATCAGCAATATCATGCATACTGCCAACAAACATGCGTCGGCCAGCCAAAAATGTTTCAGAAACTGAAAGCGAGATGTCGATTAGCTCTCCCGTTTTACTTTGGGCTTGTAATTCACGTTTTGTACCTATGATGTGCTTAATACCGGTAGTTATATAATTGGATAAATACTCATCATGTTTATCTGAATGCAGCTTAGGCATTAAACACGACACATTTTTACCGATAACCTCGATTGCATTGTAGCCTAGCAGCTTTTCTGCCGAGCGATTAAACGTGCTGATAATTCCTTTTTCATCGATAGAGACTATCGCATCATTCACATGATTAATGATGGTCGTTAACTTGTACTCGCTCCACGTTAATGCTTCGGTTCGCTCATTCACTTTAACTTCTAGTTTTGCTTGGTTTTCTAATAAAGATTTGGTGAGTCGATTAAAGCTCGCAGCTAATTCTCCTATTTCATCATGGGAATTTTCTTGTGCTAAAACGATGAAATCACCTGCATGTATTTGCCGTGTAACATTGGTCAATGCGATGATAGGACTCACAATTTTTTTTGTTAAGGTGAATGAGATCGCTATGCCTAAAAACATGATAATGAGCCCTAGTAGCGCAATTTTTAACTCGATCACTTGAAGCGGGCTAAACGCTTCTACTTGTTCAATATGCGCCATAATGCAGCCAGAGCCAATTTCGGGTATGAATTGATAACCGTGGATCACATCCACATTTCGATAATCAAGATCAATCACTTGTTGGCTTTGCCCCATAAGACAATCTCGCATTGGCTTGGCCATAATCGACCCTTTTGCTCCTTGTTGGGAATGGTATCGGGGTGGGGTTATAAACAAACCATCGCCATCGGCAAGAAACACCTCGCCACTTTGGCCCAGTTCGGCAGGAGGCGTAAAAATTGAGTTGAGATTGTCGGCTTGAAATGTCAAGAAAAGCGTTAATTTATGGGTCTTTGCATTTAAGGCATATAATCTTGTTGGAAAATCCCCCTTTTTTGACATGAGTGCGAGTTGTTTTTTATTAGAAAAGTCTTCTATTTTCTTGATGAGCGATTGGCCATATTTAAATATTTCATCACCATTGGCATCAAATAAAATTATTCCAATCGCTTGCTCTATCGTGAAATATTGTTCAGTTTTGCTTTTTAAACACTGTTTATTGAATGTTTGATCAATTTCACAGGCAAATAACAGGCTGTCACTAAATAACTGGAGTCGCTGCTGTTTTGAGATGAGTTTATTAATCAAGGTATCATGCTTGGCTTTGGCAATTAATCCAACGGTTCTCATTTTTTCGGTACGCAGATTTTGAAAGACATTAAAGTAGGCAAATCCGCCTAAAGCAAAGGTGGGCAGAAGAATAAACACAAGTAAAGTTACAATAATTTTCCGCTCTAGCATTATTTCGTACGCACTATTAAAAAAATACTTTTAGTATAGGTTTGTTTTGCCTGATTTTTAAAAAAACAATAATGATTGTAAACAATATACTTTAAGCGTGCGCAAGCTATGCCATTACTCAATCACACAGTATTTTAGTTAGCATTGGGCTTGAGAGAGTAATGCACTATAGAACTGAAAGGCGTTTAACAAAAAAGCGAGTTTGGTTAAGGACATCAAACTCGCTTTTTTGTTGTTTGTGGGAAGTGTTAAAGGGGGCTAATCATTTTCTAACAATTGCTCCATGCTCAAACCCGTTAAGCGGGTAAGGGTGCGCCAAATATAAAATAAAATACCAATCATCATAAACCAAGCTGGAATAGCAATCATCGGGTAACTTAGTAACGTAAGCTCACCGAGTTGTTCGTTAAATGCTTCACTGCCCGTTGGGGCCGTGACTAACCAAGTTGCGAGCACAAAATTCATCACAGATGAAAAGACAAAGGTTAATGATAAAAAGAAGTTAGCTTGTCGAATACGGTTATTAAACTCTTGCGTAGTACCGGTTTCTACTAAGCGTTGATTAATAAGTGCAGTATTCATTACGCCTGTTTCGAGCAAAAACTTACGTACCAGTGGGCTTTTACCAAAACCTGATGCAAATATAATCAAGCCAAATACTGCAGGTACCAGGGCTTCTTTAATGGCAAGCCATTTCGTATCAAGCTCAAATAAACCGATACCACCGGTAAGCAGTACACTGACTAAACCCAGCGCAGCGATAAAATTCACTGTTTTACTTTTAGCTAAATCGTACGCACCCCAACCTAATGGGAATGCCAAGGCGATGAGTAGCGCATATAACGGACCGAGTTGCTCAGGTGAACTAAGCTTCATTAAAATGACAGAAGGTGCGACGACACTGAAGATAATATCGAGCAATAGGTTGTTTTTCTTAGCTGGCATAGTGACCCTTTAAGTGAGTTAACGTGCAGATTGTGCATGATTTTACGATGGAGTAAAAGGTTACATAAGATAATTAAATTGGGCTGTAATTAAGTATGCTAGGCGATACTGCAGTGCATGCGCCTAGGCTGGTGTTTTGTGTATGTAAACCATCGCGGTTATGGGCGGTTAGGTTTTATGCAAAAGTGATTATCTAATTGCATTCTAGGTTAGGGGTAGCTCGGTTTAGTTTAGAAATGACGTAAAAAGTTGTTGGTAAGTAGCCAGACCCCATACTAAAGCTGTAAGACTTAATGCAATAAACACAGCTGCGGAGCCCATGTCTTTTGCTCGACCTATGAGGGTGTGATGCTCAAGCGTAATGGCATCGGCTAATGCTTCGATCGCAGAATTGATAATTTCAGCAAATAAAATAAGCAATAAACAGCCAATCAGCATAACAAGATGATGGGTTGATGTGGCTAAGATAAAGGCAAATGGCAATAAAACCATCACCAAAATGAGCTCTTGTCTAAATGCAGATTCGTATTGCCATGCTGCTTTAAAACCTTTTAACGAACAATAAGTGGCTTTAAAAATGCGGTTTAGACCAGCCCCATTGGGTTTGTTGACTTGATTAACATCTTTGATTTTATTCATTTTATCTCCTTACTTTATATTTATTTAAAGACTATGTTTTACTTGTACGGCCCATTGCCAACTATCGACATTGACCCCTGTTGTTAAGGGTTTTATGAGGTCCATATGCACCACGTTGCCTTCGCTTGAATGTGATGAGAATAGCCTCAGACCAAGGCCAATACTTTTTAAGCTTGAATCTGTTAGGTTCTCGGTATTAGTTTGCCCCAATGCTTTACCATGATCGACAAACGCTGCCCAAGCAATATTCACAAGCTGATACAGCTCCCAATGGGGGTTATAACGCAGCTCTGCGCTGGCTGACCAAAGCTGTTCTGCGTGCTGGAATTGATTTGAATAGCCCCTAACTCCTGTATCGCCACCTAGGGTTAATGGGTTGTCAAGATAGTGATTTTTTTCACTTATCCAGTTTGTTTTTAAATAGCCAGCCCACTGTGGTGTGAGGTATTGATATAGCTCAAATTCAGCTGCGTATTTATGGTGGTCTGGTTGTTTTTTTTGCCAGTGGATTGTGTTGCTGGCTGAAAAAATCATTAGCGTATCGTGCCACTGCATCCCTTTAGTTAGGTTGTTTTCAAAGTGATAACCCGCGTTATTATCATCGTCTGTGGTATTAAGATCTTTGCCTATTTTGCTGATAAATTGCCAACCTAAGTTAATATCTTCTCGATGATTGATAAAACGGATATTTGAGAAGGTTTTGTAATCTGCTTGGCTAAACTCGACCCCAACCCAAGGAAAAGTAAAAGATCTATCCGTGGGCAGAGTCGATAATACGTCGCTTGTTAAATGAGTAAACTGATGTTGTTCTTTGGTGAGGCCAAAGTGAGCTCGAATGACGCCATCACTCGTATGTGACATTAAGTGGCCATAAGCCAACTCGGTTTGCTCAGTTTGATGAGAGAATTGCCATGCAAGTTGACCATTTTGATAAATACTATCAAGGCGCTTGTCGGTGAATGTTGACACCAAAAACTGCTGCTTTGACGATGGTTGATAAAACGGCTGGTGATAAGATAAATAGGTTTTTCGGCCATCGTCATTATCAGTGAACTCAAGTGCAAGAGTGGCTAGTTTGGCAATGTTTAAAGGAATGCGAAAATCCACTTGATAGCCTGACCGTAAATGGTCTTTTTTATATTGGATCCCGGCGTGAATACCCAAGCCTAAAAAGTTATCTTCTTTAAATCCTACGGCAAATTTATTATTGCCAGCACGACGACCAAAACTAACACTTGGGATCAATGACCAAGTGTCCCAAGTTTCTACTTTGAGCTGCTTTTTATTACTGCCATTACACGCATCGATGAGGCTTATCTGACTTTTACGCAAAAAAGAATGGTCATTGAGGATCCGTTCAGCTTGCGTAAGTTCCATAGTTGATATTTCGTCATGCACTGTAAAGGGCAGTAAATCTTTAATAACCTGTTCTTGAGTATTGATATGTAACCAATTGGCTACGCTATGAAGGTAGAGACTGTCAGCCTTGTTTTCGTCAAATACTGGGTGGCTAATCAGTTGCATGGATTCGATTGTAAATAGCGCTTGGTTTTCAGTGCCTTGATTACATTCAAGTTCATCACTCGCAGCATTAAAACAGCTTAAACATACAAAAATCAAAGCAGTTTTATATCGACTAAAGCGAATAGCTTGCATGTCATGCATGCGTGTTTCGATGTGAGTGCGTGTAATAAGTTGTTGATGTGTCGTTGTATTGTTCATGTTAATGGCCCACATCGGTCTTAAAATAAAAAAGAGTACTGCTGATGTCTTTGGGCATATCAAGATCTGTACTTACTTCAAACAACGACAGCAAGGTGCTTGACAAAGCATCGTGGGAATAAGGATGACGTTGGTGGGCTTTTGTTTTTTCTGCGTCGATATAGGGCGCAGATAACCAAGCAACCATGGGAATATGAGTTTGTGCCTTTGGAGCAAACGAGTAAGGCATACCGTGTAAATAAAGGCCATTTTCGCCAAGCGATTCTCCGTGATCACTGACATAGAGCATAACCGTATTGTATTGCGCTGAATTTGCCTTAAGTAGCCCAATAACCTCTGCCAAAAAGTGGTCGGTGTATCTGATTGCATTATCATAGGCGTTGATAATCTCGTTCTGGCTGCAATCTGACAGCTCTGCTGATTGGCAAGCTGGGGTGAAAAATTCAAACGATGTCGGATAGCGTTTGTAATAGGCTGGTCCGTGGTTGCCCATTTGGTGTAATACAATGAGCGTATCTTGGTTTTGCTGATTGATGTACTGCTGTAAACCAACCAGCATACCTAAGTCGCGACACTCGACATCACACTCAGTATTGACGTCTGAGCTGCGATAACTTTGGTAAGTTAGTCTATCTGCGACCCCTTTTGAACTTGAGTTATTATCACGCCAAATAACGCTTACTCCGCTAGTGGCTAATACATCAAGCACATTTTGGGTGGTTTTAGCGCTGTTAATATCAAAATCCTCTCGGCCACTAAATGAAAACATGCAAGGGACCGATACCGCGGTGGAGGTACCACATGAACTTACGTTGCTAAAATTAATAAGATCTGGCTGCTGTGATAAATTGGGAGTGGTATCACGTTGATAGCCATTTAAGGCGAGATGATCGGCTCGTACTGTTTCGCCAACTACCAAAATCATTAATTTAGGCTGTTTGGTGGTACTGTTTTTTTCAATGTACTGGGTGAGCGTGACAAACTCTTTTTTATGTGCGCTTGAGAGGGTATTTGCCGCATAACTAAAAGCAGAATAAATCGGAAACAGCGGATTAGTATAATAGCGAAGTTCTTTGTGCAGTCGAAAAAAGCTACTGTATTGTGCGCTAAATGGCGCAATTAATAGCGGAATGATGATAATAATGGCCAAAATACCAAGAGCTTGCTGACGTAAACACTGTAATCGCGAGATGCTTTGTAACTGAAATTGGCAAAGTATTGCCGAGGGTAGGATAGCAAGCAAAAGTACTTTTGCGCCTAAACTGAGGGTGATGATATCTTTGGCTTCAGCAATATCGGTTTCGGCAATATTTTGCAGCATGGTTTTATCGATCAGTACGCCAAAAGCAACGGCATAATAATCGACTAACGCACTGATCAGTAAAAGCGTTATAACGACGGCTTTTGCAGGTAAAATAAAATGCAGTAATAGCATGAGTAAAAACGTGAGCGCCATCATCAGTAAGCTCAGTGAAGTGATAAAGCTGATGTGATCCTGCCAAGGATAAACCGCAGTGAGCTTTGCAAAAAATACGCTATTGGCTAGCAACACAATAAAAAAAGAAGTGATTAAAAAGAGGACTAAAGGTGGAATAACCAGCCTATTTTTGAGCTTGGTAAGAGCTGTCTCTAATTTGTATTTTTTTGATTGTAAATAATAAACCTCTATTTTTTCCATGGTCTGTTACCTAAGTTGTTTTATAGGAACAGCTTAATGGGACGAGAAAATTAAAGACGTAGTAAGATGTTGGAATAGTTCAAAGAATGTAGCTTCACTACATCAGAATGTTTTATTTTGTAGCAGTATGTAGCAACCACTTAACTTTGTGCTTAGCGAGGAAACAACACGTTAAATTGGGCGCCGCCTAATTCATCAGACTGGCCAATGCTGACCTGTGCCCCGTGCCAAAGTGCCACTCTTTGTACAATGGCAAGTCCCATTCCATATCCTTTATACTCAGGCTGATTATCACCTCGATGAAAGGGTTTAAATAGTTGTTCTCGTTTGTCTGGCGCAATACCAGGGCCATCGTCACAAACACATAGAAGTACACCTTTGTTAATATGCTGGGTCGTGATCTTTATGTGTTTTACAGCGTATTGTTGCGCATTGCAGAGCAAATTATTAACTAGCATAGTGAGATAATTTTCATCTCCTTTAATGGTTAAATTCCCATTGGTTAATTGAGTGATGTCGATAGCGACAGGTGACTGTTTATTTAGCCTCAAATGCAATACCGCTGATTGAATTAAAGTGTTTAAGTTCAATGGTAAACGTTGCACTTTGATCATCTTTTGTTCAAGGCGGGCATAATTGAGTAATACACCCACTAAGGTTTCCATTTCAGCAATATCTTGACTTAAATGACGAATATATTTTTCTTTATTGTGTAGGTTATGTGTTTCGCTCAGCGCTTCAATCCCAAAGCGAAGTCTTGCTAAAGGGGTGCGTAAATCATGAGATACGGCATTACATAACAGCTTGTTATCTTCTAGTAATCCTTCTATTTTATCAGCCATATTGTTAAATTCATTTTCAATATCAATAATATAAGATGTATTAGTGATTTGAATTCGTTTAGCAAAATCGCCCTCTCCAAACGCTTTAGCTGAATGGCGCAGTAGCTGTAATCGTTTGATCAAAGGGTAAATCCATATTATTACGCAGAGTAAAATACCCACATAAAATACAGCGGTTAAAATCATTTGCAGTGCTAATGTATCTTGAGGATTTGTGTGTCGCCCAATGCTCAATGATAATACCCGTTGTTGTGATGGCAGTAGTTGATTGACCGTGATAAAAGTTTCTGATTCAAGCACTAAAGGTAAGCCTTGGCTAAAAGTGTTTTGTAGACTTGCTGGTAAGGGAAATTCAGCCAAGGGAATTAGGCTCAATTGATGTTGATTTAGGGTTTGCCATGTTGTAACAAATTGATCAACGTGATCGAGTTTATCTAGGGTATTAGCTAATGGGGTAATAAGTTGCCTGTAGGCGCTAAATTCATCAGCATCTTCTTTTTTTTGATATTCATTAAATACGCTATCTATTCCCCATCCTAAAAAAATAATGGCGGTCAGCATAGCAATAACTAACGTAAGAGTGAGCTTTTTCATATTAAGACCAAGCGTCAGCGGCAAGTAAATAGCCCTTGCCCCAGACTGTTTTTATGCGATAAGGATGATTGGCGTCATCGCCTAATTTTTTGCGTAATCGAGAAATAAAAATATCGATGCTGCGATCAAACCCATCATATTCACTACCGCGCAGCTGATTAAAAAGCACTGTTCGGCTCACAACTTGTCCTGCTGATTGAGCTAAATACCATAAAAGGTCAAATTCATTTGATGAAATGGTGATAGCTTGACCGTGTAACTTGACAGCGCGGGAATGTGCATCAATAGAGAGTGAGCCAAGCTCAATAAGACCTTCATTTAAATTAGTTTCAGCTTCCAGTTGATGGTGGGTGTTTGAGCGGCGCAATAAGGCTTTTATTCTTGATAATAAAACGCGCGGTTTTACCGGCTTGGTGACGTAATCATCAGCCCCTAATTCAAGCCCTAATATTTCGTCCATTTCGTCATCACGGGCAGTCATCATCAAAATGGGGCCTTGATAAAACGCGCGTGCTTCTTTGCAAACATCAAAACCATCTTTGACTGGTAGCATAATATCGAGCACGACTAACTCTGGTCGATCCGTTTTAATGAGCTCAACAGCCACATCACCCCGATTGACTAAGGTCACTAAATAGCCATGTTCGGTGAGATAATCACCAAACCATTCGGCCAAAGACATATCGTCTTCAACCAGCATAATATGTTGCTTGGGGATAGCTTCAATCAAAATAGTTTCCAACTAGATTTTGGGCGTTTAGAGGATTTATATACCCATGAGACGGTGACGGTTGATGAGACGAGATTGGTTGGCTCTCCATCTTTACGTAATGCATAAGTTAATGATTTTTCTGAATTAAAGTCGGTGCTATACTCACCTCTTGTTGCATGTTGCCAGCATTTTAAAGGCTGTGAGGTCGACAACTCAATTAAGCAATAGTTTGCGACTTCTGCTTGTTGCCATTTAAATGTTATATCCTGAAAACAGGTTTGACCTTGGCGCAGCGCAACACATCGGTTTGGGGTGACATGCAAATCACTTGCTTTTTCAGCCATGTTGGCTTGAGTATGCATGCTCACAAGTGGCAGCAGGCATAATAAAACCAGCTTTAAATGAGCAGGGGTGAGCTGTTGTACTGTTTGATTACAATTAAAAGACATAACTAACGCTACAATCAATCACAGTATAAAAGTTTCTAGCCTTACTAAATAATGGACTTTTAGTATTGCCTAAATTTGACCCTGCAAATGCTTCAGCCCGAAACACCCAATGTTGTGATATCGGGTAAGTCATGCCCACTGAAGCATCTAAGTTTAAAGAGGATTGACCTAGATATGGACTCAATCCAGAGTCAGTTGCTTCTTGTTCTGTTACACCGTAGTAATAATTGTTGTGTTTGGCATCCCGAAATGACAATCCGATTAAGCCGTGAAAATTGACGTTTCGCACTTGCCAGTTTTGGCCTATTAGTGCGCTTGCAATGGTGCCATCATTTTTTCTAGAAACGTCGTGTTTTAACATCAACTGCACAATGTATTCACTGACATAGCCAGTTAATCTGCCACCTAACATGGAATTATTATCTCTGTCGTTGATGCCTTCAACATTGATATCGTTTTCATCTCTTCTTAGACCAGAGCCTGGTCCGGTAAAAATGACATCAAATGACCACTCGTGTTGATTATAAACGGTATAACCTAGCAAGACAGGGTCGGAGGCTTTGTTGGCGATATCAAAGAAAAAATTATGCCAATTGTAACTACCAGTAATGGTAATGTTAGTTTCGTACTCCTTGCCATCTTTATCATTAAACAATGAGCCCACATAGGCTGTTGTGCCGACACCTAATTCAAAAAAGTTTTCAGGTGTACTATTTTCATCGGTATTTGAAATTAACGAACGAGCTAAATCAGCCGCATAGGCACTTGATGCAAAATACGTAACCACTAGCACTGTCAAGATGAGCTTTTTAACAAGTGAATCAATCACTTAAACTTCCTTATTGATTAAACACCGAAGCAGTATAGTTTTTAGCAACAAATAAAGACGTAATAATATGTAGCGTGTGTAACAAAGTGTAGCTTGGCAGCATGAATACTATGTTGTAGCGTTTTTAGGAATGTGATGTTAATCGAGATCTCTCTATCAATCAATCAATGTAGTTTGGGTTGCACTTCATTAAAGTCCGCTCTTGTGTTTATCGCTTAACGCGCTTGGTGCAGATGTCCTAGCTATTTAAAAACTATGAATTTATTGTTTTCATTGTAGGAACGTACTGTTATTTTATTGTTCAAACTCAAAAGTGAGCCAGTGATTAGCGAACTAAAACGAGTCGCTAGATGATTGATTACTCGATTGCTTTGATCGCAATCGCATAATTTTAAAGGATTAAAAATGAACAACCTTATGAAACTAAGTTTGCCTTTTTTTGTACTCAGCCTTTTTGGATGTGGTGGTGGGGGTGCGACTAAGCCTGATATTCCAGCACCCCTTAAAAACTTTACTCTTAATATTGAGCTTACTGGCGCCACCGAAGCGGTCAATCTGAATTGGCTCGGCAGTGGTCATAAGATTACCGCTAATACCTCTTTATCCGCAAAAGCGCTGAAGTATTCAGAGCCAACAGGGTTAAGTTTTCCACTGCATCATCACTGCCAAACCCTGCATACTAAACAAAACGACCTCAATTATTTACTGAAAGTTAGTTGTGACGTTGAAACCCAGTGGCAATTGACCATGAAAAGTGAAAACGTCAGTTCACCGATGAAGTTTGAATGGTTTGGTCAAGAATATACATTACAAAACACGTTAGATTTATCTCATTGGGCGTTAGCGTATCAAGCACCGAATAATTTTAATTTTGCAGATAATCAAGGATGTGAGCTGTTATCAAGCAATAATGGGGTGCATTATACAGTCAATGTGAGTTGTCAAAGTAACGAGGCAGTTTTGTTAGTGCCAAAGTCATTACCTTATACTGTTACCGTTTCAGTCAATGGGCTGGTGGCACACTATCAAGAAATGGGGCGTTTTAGCTTTAATGACACGCTTTCATTATCGAGTTTTAACATTGGACACGTATTTGGTCCAGCCGAATGTACCATATCAAAGACTGACAACACGCAACAATTTACCTTATCGTGTAAAGAGTTCGAGCTGATCGATGAACAAGGTTCAGTGGCTCTCGTTTATCAAGATAATACAACTCGTTTGGTCGTAAATGGTGAAGGGAAAGTGCCACTTTCACCTGTGGTCGAGCATCAAGGGCAATTGCGTTATTTAAGTCAACACGGTATTGAATTACTTAATACTGATAACGGTGTGGTAACGGATTCTCAACTTGAACTTGGGCAAGCTTTAGCATTTGATTACCAGCCTGGTCTGTATTCAAATCCGCAAGCTTTATTAGCACAAGGATTATACGAATTTGAAGCCAATCAGTGGTCCTTAAAACAAGCTTTATCTGATAATGCATTGCCATTTTTACATCGCTCAGGGCCCGTTTTATCGTTTGTAACTCAAAACAGTGAGCAGCGTTTTCGTGTTGCTAAAAGACTCAATGGCAAGGCTTCGAGGTCGTTTATTTTAACTGATGAAGCGTCAAAATCGACAGGGTTAGGAGAGATTTTCAGTGATGATGTCGGTATTCTGACATTTTGGGATAACCAAGGTCGTTTAGGCTATCAAATGGCGCTGCACACAAATACGCCACTCGTTGATTATATCGATGGGGTTAAATCGGTCAGTGTGTGGCAAAAAGCGCCAAATGAACATCGCTTGGTTCGTGTGCACAATGGGCATTTTGAGAGCTTCGAGTCTTATGACATCAGAAAGTTTGCATGGATTGATAAAGGTGCGACCGAGGCGCGTAATCTTGTGGGTATAAAGGATTTGGTATGGCTTGGAGACTTTCAAGAAAACCAGTTATTTACCGTAGAAAATCTGCTCAATAAAGATCAAACGTTGTTAGCTTCGTTGCAGGCTAAAAGTGGCAAAGATACACAGTTTAACGCTCGATTTAATTTTGCATCGTCACCTTCAATAGAAGCGTTATTACCGAGTGAAAGTGAATTAGGGTGGGTTTTGTTATGGCAAGCCAATGAACCAAACAGTGAACTCGGCACTGTTTGGCTAAGCGATGGTATTGAATTGAAAAAGGTAAAAAGTAACTTAACACAACGCCAATTTTTAACTTATCAGCTTGCTTATACGGCAGATACGATGATGGTTGTCACTGCTGAAGGTGAGCGTTGGATTTTTAATTAAAGCTGTGTTGGTTTTAATTTAGCTTGTTGAATTTGTATCGTTCCAATATATTGTTGCTTTATTTACAGGTAACTAACAGAGTGAGTTATGAAAAACAAACAGTATATTGGGCTACTTTTTGTAGCGCTAACGGGGTGCAGTTCGTTATCAGAGCAGGCGTTATCTTCACCGGTACGTGTTGATATCACTGCTGATGAGGCGTTTATTCAATCGGTGTCGAGTCAATATCCAGATGAAATTGCAGGAGAAGGCCTCGCGCAGCTTTTTGATGATTCATTAAAAAGTAAATACTTATCGACTAAGCCAAATACATGGATCCAAGTACATAGCCCTGATGGATTTATGCTAAAAGAATATCGCTTTACATCTGCGCAAGATGCACCAATGCGTGATCCTGCTAATTGGCGAGTACTTGGGTCGGTGAATGAAACGACGTGGCATGAAATTGATACCGTATCTGATTTTTCGTTTTCAAGCCGAGGTCAAACAGCAGCATTTGTGGTTGATAATCAAAAAGTATTTAATTTTTATCGATTCGAGTTAAGTCAAAAAGGCACTACACAATGGGGTGATAATTATTTACAACTGGCAGATTTAGCTTTGTTTGTACCGACACTTGCACCTGTCGTTGATTTCACTGCTGCAAAAAATCGTGTCGCGCCGAATGAAACCGTGTTTTTGAAAAGCACCACACAAAACAAAGTTGACGAATATGTTTGGTCAGCCAATGGTGTGGCATTACAGACCAATGGCGACAGTGCAACCGTTACCTTTACGGCACCGGGTAGTTATGATGTCAGTCTCAGTGCAACAAACCAATATGGTCGTGATGAACAAACGCAGCATCGGCTCATCAAGGTACTTGACGCTGCACAACCTTGGCAGGGATTTGAAACACCTAAAGTTGTACTTAATTTTGTAGATCATGAATCTCAAGGGTATCAACGTTTGGTGACGCTTTTTCCGGACTTGACCCGAACAATTGACGAAGTGACTCGCGAATTAGTAAAAAAACTCTATAAAAACTATGCGCAAGTGCCTGATTTTAAGCAGGTTGAATTCAAGTTGGAATGGATGGATACCCTCGCATACCGTGCGGGAGATGACACGAACATGATCATTTCATTTAGCTCAAAATACATTGCGACTAAGTTACAATCCCAACCAGATGAGGTGGTTAAGTATGAGTTATTAGGCGTGTTGTGGCACGAATTAACGCATGGCTATCAGTTGTTTCCAGCCAATACGAGTTATGCAGAACAAGAAACGCATGCGTTTATTGAGGGGATGGCCGATTTAATTCGAATTGATGCGGGTTATCATCAAACGCGCTCAGCCAAAAAATCAGAAAGTTGGTTAGGTGGGTACACTAATACTGGTTTTTTCTTAAAGTGGTTAAGTGATAATAAAATCAATGATTTTGCATATCGTTTTAATCAAACAGCAAACACAGTGGCACCTTGGAGCTTTAAGAAGGCAATTGAATCGTTAAGTGATGAGCCCTTAGAGCAATTATGGCAACAGTATCAAGCGAGTTTAACGGTTATACCTTAAGGTAAAAAACACATATTGTTTCATAAACGTAAATAAATTGAACAATAATGGTTTGACAGCAATTATAAATTAAGTAAGTATTGGAACGTTCCACTGATTTTGATTTTAGTTAATTAAAATCAGTCATAAAATACGTCAATAAAATAGAGTAATAAGTGATTTATTGTATTTTTTGGCATGTTTAATAATAGATAATTGGAACGTTCCATTTGTTGGGCACTTTAATCTGGTGGGGGAAATGAAAATGATACAAAAGAAATATACGCTGTCTAACGTGTTTTTAGCGTTAATGGGGGTGATGGTTACACCGAGTTTTGCAGCAGACGAACCAGTAAAAACCTTGGTTGCGCAAGAAAATATAGAACGCATTATTAAAACGGGTTCACGTATAAAACGCACTGAATTAGAGGGTGTGGTGAATGTTGTTTCGATTAGCTCTGATGACATGATCAAAAATGGGTTTTCGTCTGTTTATGATGCGCTGGCAAATGTAACTGCAGCTAATGGCGCAGTACTTGGCGAAATTGATACTGGCTCCTACACCCCTGGTGCAAAAGAGCTTAATTTACGAGGATTAGGCCCGGAATATACTCTGATTTTAGTCAATGGAAAACGCTTGGCTTATTACCCAATGCCATTTGGTGGACAAACTAACTTTGTTAATTTGGATATGATCCCCACAGCGATGGTTGAGCGCATTGATATTCAAACCGGTGGTGCATCAGCAATTTATGGCTCAGAGGCGATGGGTGGTGTGGTCAATATCATCACTAAAAAAGGGATTGATGGCCATTATGTTGATGCAGAGGCAGGTATTGATACTTATGGATCAAATCGCCGCAAGAGTATCAGTTTAGTTGGCGGGCTTAATCAAAAAGAATGGACTTTCGATTACGCGCTTGAATATAAAGATAATGGCGGTTTGTTTTCTGGAGACAGGCCTTTTCATGATAGTGTGTGGGATAACCCATCACCTACGGCAACCCGGGAGCTAAATCGCTCTATTACAGTGTATTCCCTTGATACGCCAACCATTAATAACTATGCCGATCAATATTGTAATACAGCTGAAAATCCTCACTCTAAAGCAATTGCGCATTATATTAAACGTAATAACTATGGCATGAGCTGTGGTTGGGATGAAACGTCAGAAAACCACTTAATCAATAAAAATCAATCACTCAGTGCCTACTTAAATACCGAATATCATGTGAGCAATGACCTCACCTTGTTTGCGAATGGTTTTTATATTACTCAAGAGAAAAAGGGTAGCCGTGGCGCATTATTTTTTAATGACAAAGAGTTTTGGGATCCAGATTTACCCAATAAATCAGGTGGGTTAGGTGCCAGCGTTAAGTATATGTGGCGCAAAATTATAGATAGTGAATATACCAATGATGGCTATGGCCGCACGTTTGATGATCAATCGTATTCTCTTAATTTTGGCGTAATTGGTAAGGTAGGTGATTTTGATTACTCGGTTGGGTATGCCCGTTCGCAATATGATTTTGCCGATCAATACATCCACAATACGGTGAGCGGTTTAAATGCTGTTCTTGGCCCACAATTTGGTGAATACAATGGGTTACCGGTACATCGGCCAAATTATGCGTTGTGGTTTGGTGGATTAAATCAAGAGCAAACCTTTCAAATTGCAGATTGGGCTACCTATGAAGGTAGCTCATTTAACAATACGTTTACTGCTGATATTACAGGTGATTTGTATGAGCTCCCCGCAGGCCCGATTGCATTTTCAGCCTACATAGAGTTAATGAATGAAGGGACAAAAGCCATTCCTGATGCGCGTATTTTAAACAAACAATTTGCGGGTTTAACAGGAGTAACAACCGAGGGTGAGCGTGACCGATATGCCGCAGCCATAGAAATGATGCTCCCCGTTTTTGACACCTTAGATGTCGAAACAGCAATTCGTTATGATTATTACGACGATGATTCAAATGTCGGCGGCGCATTCTCATCTCAAATAGGGTTTAGTTATCGTCCTGTTGAGCAAGTTGTATTTCGCAGTGCCATTGGTTCAACCTTTCGAGGCCCAGATCTAGCGGCTGTTTATAAAGGCTTTAGTGGAAACTTTGGTGCAGGTAACGACCGTACGATTGCTGATGTATGTAAAAAAGTGGCAAAGGGCGAACCTGTGGCTGGGTTTGATGAGTCCGCGTTACACGTTAGCTGTGCTAATGCCGATTTAACCAGCAATCCAAGCCAACCAGGTTTATTGGTTAATTTTGAAAGTGTTTCGCAAGGCGATAAAACATTAAAAGAAGAAACAGGAAGCACCTTTACAGCAGGGTTAGTTTATGAATTTAATGACTATTTATCGTTTAACATCGATTATTACGACATCACAATCGAAGATAAAATCCAAGTTTTAAGCGCAGGCTACATTATGGCGGTTGATTATGATTGTCAAACAGGTGTTTTTGATAGCGGATCTGAGCGCTGTAAAAATATGGCCTCACGGATCAAACGTTATGATGCAAATGGTCAAGGGGTTGATCGATTAGGTAATGCAATTTCGGGCGATCCTTATACCCCTCATACAATTACTGAAGGATACATCAATGCGGCACAGCGCCAAGATGCTGGGGTAGATTTAGGCTTTAAAGGTGCCGCAGATACGGAATATGGCACGTTAAAGTATCAATTTAACTTAACTCGAACGCTTAAGAAAAAAGAGCGTTTACGCTCAGGCGATGAATTGCTCGATTTACTCGATGACCAAAATAATATGGATTTTCGCACCATGGCGAATGCCAATTTAACATGGGAGCGAGATGGCACAGCAGTGTCTTTGATGGCGAACTACAAAGGCGCGCTTTGGAATAATGCCAATTATGGGGAGCGCGTAACACTTCCCGCATGGACTCGATTTAACCTAACACTTGGGCAGCAACTCAATGATGATGCTCGTGTGATTTTTACAGTGACCAACTTATTAAATGCAATGCCACCGCAAGATGAAACGTTTGGCAGTTACCCGTTTTATCGCATGGGCGCATACGACACCTTAGGTCGGCAATTTGCGCTGCGTTTGACGTATGCATTTTAACCAAACAAACACTGACTTAAACGAAGTGGATGGTATGGACAAATTAAATAAGTGGGGTAACTAAAATGAAAAATTATAAATTATCAGTTGTAGCGTTATGTGTAATGGGGATGATGGCAGGCTGTAATGACGGCTCGGGCTTTGTATCAAATGCGGTTGAGCAAGTGTCAAAAACGACAGAGGTCACTTTAGCTGTACGCAATATGGTGAATGATGCGGGCAGTGAAATTAGTGCGATTGATGCCGATTCACCCTCGGGTGAGCAAGTGGGTAACTTAATTGATGGCAACCACGAGAGTAAGTTTTTAACTTTTGCTAAAACGGCCACTGTGGTGTTTAAAGCAAGCCAAGCTTATCAATTGGTATCGTACAATCTGGTGTCAGCGAATGATGAACCAAATCGCGATCCTAAAAACTGGGTCGTAAAAGCATCAACTAATGGTCAAGATTGGATTGAAGTTGACAGTCAAGCCAATCAAACCTTCGCTAAACGAGCTGAGCTTAAACAGTATGAAATTGAAGGTGATTTGAGTGAATACCAATACTACCAATTTGAACTGACTCATGGCGGCACTGATACGTATGGGAATGACATCCTGCAATTTGCCGAATTAGCATTATTTGTTAAAGCGCAAGCGCCCATTGTGTCGTACACAACAAGCGTTGCAAAGCCACAGGTTGATGAAATTGTAATATTTACCGACAGATCATTAGCGGGTGCAACAAGCTGGCATTGGCAATTTGAAGATGGAGTACCTGCGACCAGTACAGATAAAAGCCCGTTGGTACGCTTTAATTCAGTGGGTCCAAAAACAGTGACACTCACCGCCAGTAATGATAAAGGCAGCAGTACCTTAGTTGATAAACATGCGATCCGTGTCTGGGAACCAAGTCAACCGTGGTTGGGTTTTCCTAAACCTTCGGTGAGTTTTACTAAGTTGTTGCCTGATCATCCAGGCCAAGTAGCACTTGAGCGTGTTATGCCCGATTTAATTGAGGTGATCCACCAAATTTCATTAGGTGTGGCGCAAGTACTCTATAGCAATGTCACCGAAATCAATGTATTTGAGACTGTGAATTTTGAAACCGGTGAATACGATTTTCCGGCAGCAAAAGGCGGTACTGATCAAAATATGGTGCTGTATTTTGATTTAAACCATTTAGCCAATCTTGAAAGTCAAGGTGATGAAGCGCTGCGCAACGAAATTATGGGTGTGCTTTGGCATGAATTAACTCATGGTTACAACAATACGCCCGCTAAAGGGCAGTATCAGCCTGGCAACGAACTGCACAGTTATCTAGAAGGCTTAGCCAATTATGTGCGTATTCAAGCGGGATATTTAGAGCAGCACCGAGCTGGGATCCGTTGGATTGATAGCTGGAATGAAGATGCGTACAACCAAACAGCCTTTTTTTTAGAGTGGGTGGTTAAAAGTAATCGTAATACTGATTTTATTCGATTATTTAACCGCTCTGCACGGACAATAAAAGACTGGAGTTTTGATGCGGCGTTTAAATCTATTTTTGGTGCTCATCGAGGTATTGACGCGATTTTTGCAGAATATCAGCAACATTTAAAAGAAGATTTAGGGATTACTCCGCCTTACCCAACACCCGTTGACGGGTATCGTAATTTTGCGCAAGATGCCGCTATCACGGTCACTGCAAACGCAACCGATGTGGCTATTTGGGGGGAAGGTGTTGATAAGCTTATTGATAATAATATCAAAAATAAATACAACGCTATTATTGAAGCGCCATGGTGGGTTGAGCAATATGCCCCATCATTATTGCCTATCAAAGAAGTAAGCTCGGTTGATATTGATTTTACTTCGACTAAACCACAGGTGTTACAACGTTTTAGTGTAACGACTGGAAATGATAATCCACAGCGCGATCCTACAAGTTTTGCGGTAATGGGTTCGTTTGACGGCAACAACTGGGTAACATTAGCGAATGAGCAATACCCAGAAAATCCTCAAAGGCTCACCACCTATCAATTTGTCGTGCAAGGTAATACAACTGCGTACCCAATGTATCGTTTTAGTTTTAAAAATGAGCAGCAAAGTGAGGCGGTCGGTGGCACCGAAGGGCGTTTAGTGCAACTGGGTGAAATTGCGCTTTTAACCGAGCAGTAATTAATCACCTCAACATAAAAAGAGGCGTTATTTTAAAACACCTCCGTTCAATGAATGGAGGTGTTTTAGTGTGTGATGTGGAAATCAATTTAAAGGTAAAATCATTTATCTTTAAAATAGTTATTCGTCTTTTGTTTCTATGGTCACTTCAATGGTTTTAGCACTTTGAGCAAACCATTTTTGTAAATAAATAGTGCCAGCGACAGGGGCTTGTCCAGGTTCAGGTAATTCTTGATAGCGTACACTGTTTTTTGTTTCTTTTTCAAATTCAAAGGTGATGGTTTTTTTGGTCATAGGAATTTAGCCAGTTATAAAAGTAACAAAAGGATGCCATATCTAGGTGTGTTTCAAAATAGCGAGATGGTTTTTTATAACGGTAAGCTGTTATCGAGCATGGAGAAAATCGGTATAAATGGCTCATTTGAATTAAACAATCAGCTTAACCAAGCAAGATTAAGCTGATAGAGCAAGTCAATATTAAGTTCAATGTGCTATGAACATGGTGCTGTTGGCCTTTTTTAGCGACCTATTTTTGTAGTTTCTTTTGCATTAATTTATGTAAACGTTCAAGAGCAACCTGACTGGCGCGTACGGTAATGGTAATGCCATCAGCACCGTATTCTTCGGCTAATACTTTCATATTGCTTCGAATTTCGCCGACGATGCCATTGGCGGTGTACGGTACTAAAATTTGCTCATCCTGCATGTCTTTTTCGGAGATGGTGACGATTTTTTGATGCAGTGCACTGATATGTAGTGGGTTATGAGTCGACATCATGATGCTATCAGGATATTGCTCAAGTAACTCGGTTTGCTGCTGCTCGGTTAAGTTATCGGATTTATTAAGAATAAGTATTTTAGGTGTTTCATCGACGCCCACTTCCTGCATAACCTCATTAACAACCGCCAATTGTGAGCGAAAGCTCGGATCGGAGGCATCTACCACATACAGTAATAATGAGGCATCGTGCGCTTCTTCAAGGGTAGAATGAAACGATGCAACTAAATCATGTGGCAGCTTTTTGATAAACCCAACGGTATCTGAAATTAAAATACGTGGTTGAGTTTCGGGTTGTAATGCGCGCACTGTGGTATCGAGTGTGGCAAATAATTTGTTTTCTACTAAAACGTCACTGCCTGTTAAGGCGCGCATCATGGACGACTTTCCTGCATTGGTATAACCAACGAGTGCGACACAAAAATGATCCGAACGTTTTTCACGACGCCCTTGCATTTGACCTTGCACGCTGATGAGTTCACGGCGCAGTTCAGCAAGTTGGTCGCGCACGCGGCGACGGTCTAGTTCAAGTGCACTTTCACCTGCGCCTTTGCCCATTTGGCGCTCTTTTGTGCCAATATGTGATTCGCGTAGGCGCGGGGTGAGGTATTTTAATCGTGCGATTTCAACTTGTAAGCGTGCGGTACGAGTGCGCGCATGTCGGCTAAAAATCTCAATGATAATACCAGTGCGATCAAAGACTTCAACGCCTAACTGAGTTTCAACATTACGCAGTTGCGAAGGGCTTAAATCACAGTCAAAAACGACGACATCGGCCGTTTTTACTGGCAGTGCGCTGTGTGCGAGTTCCTCGAGAGTTTCATCATCCACATCCGATGTAAAAGAATCATTGTTTGGTTCGTCGTCATCGAGTTCAGCGGCTTGACTGGCAGTTAATTTTGCCAGTTCTGATAATTTGCCACTGCCCAGCACCGTAATGCGTTTGGTTGACGCTTGGCGTTGTGATTGGGTGCCTATTACTTCAAAGCCAAGTGTGGTAACAAGGCGAGCCAGTTCGGCGAGCGATTCTTCGGCTTCATGCTCTTTTTGTTGAGGAGTGCGAATGGAAATGAGCAGTGCGCGATGCTGCAAAGTATTTTGACTAAAGGACATAATAGCAAACCTCATAGGTGCAAATGATAGCTAGATCGTAAGCTTTTTATTGGTGCTTGCCTATGAAATTAAATGATTTTATATCATATTTTTGCATTGACATTTTGCAATGTTAAAAACCTACAGACACCCTACTGGTGGTTAGGTTGTCATAATAAAGTTAAGTATATAGGTTATTGAAATTTAATAGAAATATGTGAGGTTAAATTTTTACTATTGCGCTTAGTATTAATCTAACCCTATCTCGTAAAAAAGGGATAATTAAACGTGAAACTGCAAAGAATGTTACGCTGATTTTCCTTGCAGCTATATAACTAAATTATTCGATAGCGATTAACTCAACGTCAAATATAAGTAAAGATGCCGCTGGGATTTTACCCACACTGCGTGTGCCATAAGCAATGTGATGTGGAATAAAAAAGCGCATTTTATCGCCTTCTTTCATTAACTGTAATCCTTCAGTCCAACCGGGGATCACTTGATTAAGACCAAAACTAATCGGCTCGCCGCGATTAACTGAGCTGTCAAATACGGTACCATCAATTAGTGTGCCGTGATAATGCACTTTAACTTTGCTGGTTGCTAAAGGGTGCACCGTGCCAGTGCCTTCGGTTAACAGTAAATATTGTAATCCTGAAGGGGTTTCCATCACGTTATCGACTAGACGGTTGGCGGCTAAAAAGGTTTGCTCGGCCGCAATGTTGTCGGCGGCTTGGGCTTTGGTTGCTTGTGCGTTTCTATAGAGGAAAACACATGTTACGGCGATGAGGAGAAATAAAATAATATTAGTCATATTCGATTTTTGCATAAATTAAGTTAGCTCTAGTTTAAGGGAATTGATTAAAAACGTCATGTGGCTATTGCAGCTTTATTTCATTGGGTACACAGCGTAAATATTGGTTTTGGATAGTAATTTTAGCCCCTAGCTGATTTGCTGCATGCCAAGGCCAGCGTGGCTGATAAATAATGGCGCGGGCAAGAGCGATGGCATCAGCTTGTTGGGCAGTGAGAATATCTTCAGCATGCTGTGGCTCAGTGATAAGGCCAACCGCAATGACCGGAATAGATACTTTAGCTTTAATGGCTTGTGCAAAAGGCACTTGAAAGCCGGGGGCTGCTGGAATGCGCTGCTCTGGGCTTAAACCACCCGTTGATACATGGATAAAATCACAGCCCAATTGCGCTAATTTTACCGCAAGCTGCTCGGTTTGAATTAAATCCCATCCGCCATCTACCCAATCAGTGGCTGAAACTCGAACTCCCAAAGTGAATTTTTCACCTACCGCGCTTCGAATTGCTGTGAATATTTCAAGTAGTAATCGGCAACGATTAACAAAACTACCACCGTATTCATCGGTTCGAGTATTGGACAGCGGCGATAAAAATTGATGGATTAAATAGCCATGGGCAGCATGAAGTTCAATGCCGTTTAATCCAAGAGTTTGGGAGCGTTTGGCTGCCAGTACAAATTGGTCGATTAGTTGTGTTATTTGCTTGAGTGTTAATTGTGTTGGTGTTTGAAAATCTTCGCTATATGCGAGCACCGAACACGATTCAACTTGCCAGCCGTGGATGTCATCAGCAGCTCTTGCGCCTTGTTGTTGCCAAGGTGTATGGGCGGAAGCTTTTCGACCTGCATGAGCAAGTTGAATTAAAACAGGCATATCACTGTGGGCACGGGCAATGCTCAGCGATTGGGCTAGAGCTTGCTGGCAATCGTCATCCCAAAGCCCTAAATCTAAATGACTAATACGACCTTGCGGACACACAGCGGTGGCTTCTAAAATCAGTGCTCCAGCGCCAGAATGTAATAGCTGGCTCCAATGAGCGGTATGCCAGTGTGTTGCTTGGCCATTTTGTGCACTGTATTGGCACATTGGGGCGATAATAATTCGGTTACTTAGCTGGCAAGCACCTAATTTAAGTGAAGAAAACAATAAACTCATGATGTAACCTTGGGTTATTCAAATAAGTTTATTGTAATGGGAGGTCGTCTACATCTGCAATAGGCTGACTTGGGCCGAGTTGTTCCATTAACCAATCGAGCGCATTTTGCGCTGTACTTCGAAAAGTGGTGAGTTTTCCACCATAGACATTGAGTAGGTTTGGATGACCTTCTGGGCTGTGAAATAAGGTGTCGCGAGGTTTAGCAAATGCTTTACCTGTTTGTTTTGGTAATACTCGAACGCCACAAAATGTATCGCTAATTTTTGATTTTAGCTGTTCTAAATTGCCATGAGACGGAAAGTAATGCGTATAAATACCCAGTAAATAATCTTGCTCTTGTATGGTTGGTACGGGTTTTTGTTCGAGTGTTGTAATTTCAAGTTCTGTGGTGCCAAGTAAGGTTTTTCCATACCAGGGAATGACAAATATGACTCGATTATCAAAACAAGATTCGAGATAAATAATGCCATTTTGTGCTGGAATATCAAGTACTAAATGGGTGCCTTGCACCCATTCAATTTCTTCACTAAGGGCTTTTGGTGACACTTTAGCCATCACATGATTTACCCAAGGCCCTGCAGCATTTATCACCATTTTGGCTTGTATGGTATTAGGTTGATTATCCTTAAGGTAATGGACAAGATAGCCTTGATGGTTTTTCTCTATTTTATTGCAAGGTGCACGAGAAGTAATAGCGGCCCCTAATTGTGATGCACTTCGTGCAACGGCTTGGGTCAGTAATGCATCGTCTGTTTGTGCATCCCAATATTGAAAAACGGTTTGTAAACCTCCTTGGTTTAACCCCTTAATTTTATTAATTTGACTTGCATCTAGGGTTTTAAACCGCCCTAAAGGGTCAAAACCACTTAAACAGGCATAAAGTGATAATCCAATTCGAATTTGCCAGCTTGGCCTTTGGCTTGTTTTATAAATCGGAATATAAAAAGGAATTGGTTTGACTAAGTTTGGTGCAAGCGTAAGCAACATTCTTCGTTCATGTAATGCTTTGTGAACTAGATGAAATTGACCCGTTTCTAAATAACGTAGTCCACCATGAATAAGTTTACTTGAATTGGCCGATGTTTGTTGACCGATGACACCTTGTTCTAAAAGTTGTACACGATAACCTTGAGCGCTGGCAAATTGCGCAATACCGACGCCGGTTATGCCGCCACCAATAATTACAACATCAACCGCAGACTTGTTCATAACGACTCCATCAATAATCACCAAATCAACATAGCATAAAAATAAACAGTTAACTCAGTAGCTTAAAAAAATTATATTTAGTTATGCTGTGAACTTGAATACTGAGTAGCTAGGCAATATTCGTTATTAATCTCAAATTTAGCAACGTAATTGTCGCCTCATTACTTTATTTGAGCTTGATGTAAAATTTTATCTAAATGATTGGCAAAGTTTTGTCTATCAGCTTGGTTAAGCGCTGAAGGGCCGCCAGTGTGGATACCACTACTCCTTAATGTATCCATAAAATCACGTACGTTAAGACGAGACTTGATATTTTCTTTAGTAAACAACTCACCACGGTGACTTAATGCTTGACCACCTTTGGTAATAATTTCATCCGCTAAAGGAATATCACTGGTGATTACTAAATCATTGGGATTACAGCGTTTTACTATTTCATTATCAGCTACATCGAACCCAGCGCTTACTTGTAATGTTTTTATATAAAGTGAAGGCGGAACTTTTAATGGTTGGTTGGCGACAAATAAAGTGACGATTTTTGTGCGTTCAGCGGCGCGATATAAAATTTCTTTAATTACGATAGGACATGCATCAGCATCAACCCAAATATTCATTTTTTCTCTTTATTTAATAACTTTAATTCAGTGCCCTTATGATCAGACCAGAGTGATTATTTGTAAAGAGTCGTGGTTTTAAAACAGGTTAAGATATTTATAATTTGAGTAAATACTCAGATTTCAAATGTCTTAAAAAGAAAAATAATCAAGTTAATCAGTAGCAAACGAATAGATAAAAACAATTAAAATAGGTTGGATATAATTTAGGATACTCTTTGACTGTTCTAAAAACTTATATATAATGATCTTGTCTGAAAGTAAGTCTAGTATTTATGCACACCATTTTGATGTTTTATTTACAGTACCAATGTCCTGTTTTTAAAAAAGTAATGGCAGCACTTCCAGCCGAATCGTCTCATTTTGAGACTTTATTATTTTTGATTTAATAGGATAAGATTATGTCTACAACTACTACTGGTACAGTTAAATGGTTCAACGAGTCTAAAGGCTTTGGTTTCATTGAGCAAGAAAACGGTCCAGACGTTTTCGCACACTTCCGTGCAATCACTGGTACTGGTTTCAAAACACTTGTTGAAGGCCAAAAAGTACAGTTCAAAGTAACTCAAGGTCAAAAAGGTCCTCAAGCTGAGGAAATCGTAGTACTTTAATTAGTACTCGACTAAACCTATTTGGTTTAGACCTTCAAGCCGCCTAGCGCTTGAACTAAAAAGGCGATACTGAAAAGTATGGCCTTTTTTGCATTTTAGTCATATTAAAAAGAGCATTCATGTTAGAAATTACGCCTCATATTATTATCTCTGAATGGGAACTGGAGTTGACTGCAATTCGTGCACAAGGTGCAGGTGGTCAAAATGTAAATAAAGTGTCTAGTGCGATACATCTGAGATTTGATATTACCCACTCTAGTTTGCCTGCTTTTTATAAAGAACGTTTATTAGCCTGCTCAGATAGCCGGATCACCAAAGAAGGTGTAGTGATCATCAAAGCCCAGCAATATCGCGATCAAGCACAAAATAAGCAAGATGCACTAGAGCGTTTAGCTGATTTAATTAAGCAAGCCACCAAAGTTGAAAAAACTCGTCGAGAAACTCGCCCCACACGGAACTCTCAAAAAAGACGAATGGATAAAAAAACACAAAAAAGTCAAACCAAATCATTACGTGGTGCTATTCGGTTTTAAAGGCATTTCAAAAGAGGAAAAAATAAAGAACTCTGTTACGCTTACTTCATAAAAATTATAAATTTATGATTTTCAAACCCGATTATCATTGTTTTAAATTAAAAGAGTACATAACTAGTGTTACCCATCTCATTGTCTCGTCATTCTTTGTTTATAAAAGCCATCGCATTGGGGTTAATGGGAGGGTGTGTCAATCTGCTTCCTTTATATTTCTTATCAAGTACTGAGTTTATTTTCGGCCAAGTGTTTGCCTTATATGCTTTGTTAAGGTTTGGTCCTCGTATTGGATTTATTGTTAGTATCATCGCAGCCTGTTTTTTATGGTTTAAATGGGGACATGCTTGGCCTGGGATTTGTTTTGTATTAGAAATTGTATGGCTATCATGGTTTAGTATTCGACGTCGCCAGCCATTGTTGGGTTGGGGCATCGTATATTGGTTCGTGATTGGTTTGCCGATATTAGCCGCAATGGGCTATTGGATCGTCGAGATCCCACCTTTGGCGCTATTAACCGCATTGGTGAAATATTTACTCAATGCAGTTGTCTGTTTAGCTATTGCTGATGTATTAGGATTTTATTCTAAAAACTATTTATTAAACACAGAAAATAAAGTGCCACTAGTTCGTTTGTTGCGCTATACCGTGAGCTTATTGGTGGGGCTTGCATTGCTCATCATTACGGTGATTTTAATTAATTACAATTATCAAAATGTAGAAAGTCATGTTCGCTCTCAACTTAAAGGAAAAGCAACCGATATTGCAATCGGTGTTGATCAATATTTACATGAACATCTAAATGCGGTTGCAGTACAAGCAGAAGTGGTGGCAAATGGTTTTACCCAGCAAAAAGCGCTTGATATATTGACAGAGCAATACTCTGTATTTATAACCAGCCTTGCAACTGATAGCTTAGGTAACATTGTAGCGGCAGCACCAAGAGAGTTTTATGATAAATTAGATAGCCAGTCTGTTAATGTGTCAGATCGTTCATATTTTATTGAAGCAAAACAAAGTGAAGATCCCTATATATCGCCCGTTTTTCAAGGTCGGGGGTTCGGTACTCAACCGATTGTTGCTCTTTCTAAGGGGGTATATCACAACGGCCAGTTTCAAGGGATTATCGAAGGGTCGTTAAACTTAGATGCCTTCTCAGCTTTTACACCTCAGTTATTTGAGCAACCGGCTCAATTATTAATCCTTGATCAAGATAATACGATTGTCTATCAATCTGAACAGCTCAATTATCCAATTTTAGAAGCATTAGCAGAAGATGAGTTAGCGCGCTTTCGGAATACTCCGATTTCGCCAGTATTTATCGATAATCAAAAAATATCTTATTACAGTGTCCTAAAGCAAACAGCCCATTATCGGTGGCAGGTTGTACTTTTATTAGATAAGTCATATATCGACATGATGGCTGCTTGGTCATGGTTAAAAGCGATGCTGGTTATGGCGTGTGTGACTTTGTTGGTAATTATGTTTATGGTGCGCTTAAGCCGTTGGTTGGTCGCACCTATCGATTCACTGCATAAACAAATGATTAGTTTTGACCCCGAAGATACAAAAAGTAATATTCAAAGTGCTATCCAGTCATGGTCAGAAATCGATGCTCTACAGCTGCAATTTATTGCAATGGCAACTAATTTGCGAAGTAGCTTTACTGCGCTTGCACATTCGAATCAAGAAAATGAAATATTAAATGATAAGCTAAGCGAATTTAATCATGAACTTGCGATAGAGGTTGAGAAAAAAACGTTTGAACTCTCCCTCAGTGTTCAGATGGCAGAGCAAGCCAATAAAGCAAAATCTATATTTTTGGCCAATATGAGCCATGAAATCCGCACCCCTATGAATGGTATTTTAGGGATGTTGAATATTTTATTAAAAGAACAGACGCTCCCAAGTCATATTGTAGATAAATTACTCCTAACACATAGCTCAGCAAAAACATTAATGCTGATATTAAATGATATTCTCGATTATTCAAAAATAGAAGCTGGGCAGTTAGAGCTTGAAGAGCAATCGTTTGATTTAGTTAATTTGTTTGAAGAGCTAGGTAAAATATTTCAGTTATCATCGCTAAAACCTGACGTTGTGTTTGTTTTACATGGACTTGAAGGATTACCTCGTACGGTTTTGAGTGACTCGGTGAGGTTGAGGCAAATTATTACAAATTTGTTGACCAATGCGGGAAAATTTACTGCAAAAGGTGAGATTCGAATTGATACGCAATATAAGAAGGGCTCACTGATTTTTAGTGTAAAAGATACTGGTATTGGTATTCCAGCCAAAATGCAGTCGAAACTTTTTAGTGAGTTTAGCCAAGTTGATGCATCTACAACCAGGCAATATGGCGGTACAGGTCTTGGTTTAGCAATTTGTTTAAAATTAATAAGATTATTTAAAGGAGAGATTGTTTTAGAAAGTGAAGAGGGTGTTGGTAGTTGTTTTACTGTTACTTTGCCGATGAAAATTGCTTCAAAAACGAACGATGTTAACAGCCCTACACCAGCCATACCTAATTTAACCCAAAAAGATATTTTGCTGGTTGAAGATAATCCTTTAAATCAACTTGTTGCACGAGCGATATTAAATGCCTTAGGGGCCAATGTGGTGATTGTGCAAAACGGAGAGCTTGCATTATTAGAACAAAAGAAAAATCAATATCAGTTGATCTTGATGGATTGCCAGATGCCTGTCATGGATGGTTTTACAGCGACACGGATTATACGAAGTGAATCGCACATTTATGGTAACCCAGTAATTATAGCTTTAACTGCCAACGCATTTGTCGAAGATAGGCAAGCGTGTTTAGATGCAGGAATGAATGACTTTATTAGCAAGCCAATTGATGAAAAGTTACTTCATAGTGTATTAACAAAATGGACTGATTGAGTTAATAGTCACTTTAATATGGGATAATGCAATTATCTAAGGTTCTGATTTTCAACGCTAATAGCGTTGCGTTGATTGCATCGTATTGATTTGTTCAATCTGCCTTGTAAGCCTTGATTATACAGGCAAGGGATTGAATAATTGTTCTGGTCAAACGTAGTTTTTTATGTTTAGTTCAATATGAGAGAGCTTTTTATTAAAGACGGATATTAGGCAAGAAAAAAGCCGCATCCTGCGGCTTTGGTTACAACTGTTAGAAGGTACAATAATAATTTATTAAATTGATTCTAGGGCAATTTTAACCATTTCATTGAATGTGTTTTGACGTTCTTCAGCAGGCGTTGCTTCACCAGTAATAACATGATCGCTTACCGTGAATAGCGCCATTGCTTTAACGCCATATTCCGCTGCAACACCATATAAACCCGCAGTTTCCATATCAACAGCAAGTACGCCTAATTTGTCTAAATCAGCGTAAAATGTTGAGTCTGCTTGATAAAATGTATCAGTAGTAAAGACGTTACCTACTTTGACATTAACGCCTAACTTACGGGCTGCATTAACACCGTTTTCTAGTAAGCCAAAATCGGCAATGGCAGCAAAATCATAACCACGAACACGCGCACGATTTACATTTGAGTCTGTGCTTGCGCCTTGGGCAAAAATAACGTCACGAATCTTGATCTCAGAACCTATTCCACCACAGGTGCCGATACGGATTAAGTTTTTAACATTGTAGCTGCAGATAAGCTCACGGGCATAAATCGACATAGATGGGATCCCCATGCCTGACGCCATAATGCTGACTGGCTTACCTTTATAAGTACCAGTAAAGCCAAACATATTACGTACACCTGTGACTTGACGCGCGTCGTCTAAAAATGTTTCAGCGATGTATTTTGCGCGTAACGGGTCACCTGGCATTAAAACTGTTTCGGCAAAATCGCCTAAAATTGCATTGATGTGAGGAGTGCTCATAAAAACTATCCTGTTAATTAGCTTTATTCAGTGATTGAGCGAAACTTTCGCCATATTCCATTGCAGGTAAATCAAACCACTGGGCAAGTGTTTGGCCTATATCTGCAAAACTATTTCGTTCTCCTAAATTAATAGGAATCATATTCGGTTGATAGGCAAGTACAGGCACATATTCGCGAGTATGATCTGTGCCAGGCCATGTAGGATCACAGCCATGATCGGCTGTGATAATCATTACATCATCTGGGTGCAACTTCGCCATTAACTTTGGCAAATAAGCATCAAACACAGCTAATGCTTGCGCATAACCAACAGCATTTCGGCGATGGCCAAACTTCTCATCAAAATCAACTAAATTTGTGAAAATAATACTTTTTTCAGGTGCTGTATTCATTACTTCGACTGTTTTATCAAGTAAGTTAATCAACCCTGACGCTTTAAATTTTTGTGTTATACCCTGATGGGCATAAATATCTGATATTTTGCCAATGCTTATGACTTCACCACCTGCTTGCGCTAACTTATCAAGTACTGTTGGCGCGGGTGGCAATACTGCGTAATCACGGCGATTACCTGTGCGGGCAAACTCTAAGGCTGTTTCACCTAAAAATGGGCGAGCAATGACGCGTCCAATGTTCATTTCATCGAGTAATTCTCGGGCAATTTCGCACACTTGGTAGAGCTTATCTAAACCAAAATGGGCTTCATGCGCAGCGATTTGAAAAACAGAGTCGGTTGAGGTGTAACAAATTGGTTTACCTGTTTGGATATGCTCTTCGCCTAATTGCTCTAAAATTGTAGTGCCAGATGCGTGGCAATTCCCCAAAATTCCTGGAATATCAGCACGCTTAACAAGTTCGTTAATAAATTCTTCGCTAAAACAAGGCACTGTTTGTGGAAAATAACCCCAATCAAATAAAACGGGCACACCGGCCATTTCCCAATGCCCTGATGGTGTATCTTTACCCGTTGATAATTCTTTGGCAAAGCCGTATGCCCCAATAGGGCGAAATTGCTGAGTCACTTGGCAAATTGTGCCGCTTGCTTGTTGGCAGGCTGCAATTAATCCAAGTTTGGTTAAGTTAGGTAAAGCCAATTTTGTGCCGGTTTCACCATGATAGGCGGCTAGCAAATGAGCTAAAGTATTCGCTCCAGTATCACCAAAAGTATGCGCGTCAGGTGTTGCACCTATGCCTAAACTATCGGCCATTAAAATAATTGCTCTTGCCATTGGCACCCTCTTAGAAGACTAACTCTAAATTAGTCTAAACTTCAAAAATTGCTTCTAGTATAGCTAAACTTTGTTGCTTATCGATTGCAAGAACTTAAGTTGGCTTTACGTTTTAACTTAACTGTCTCAGACTGTCTGAAAGTCTCGTCAGTCATTACACTTTATGATTTTGTTGATTTTGTCGTACAGGACAATTGTCCTGTTTGCTCTTTAGCAAAAACGATAAATTTGTGACTTTGAAAGCGTCAGTTGAGATTCTTTTTTTCTTTTTTGGTATTGTTAAGCTCTTTGAGTTTAATCCTTTAGGTGTGAATACTTGTGACCCGAACTATTATAGCGATTGCTGGTGCTTCAGCTTCAGGTAAGTCTCTGTTTAGCCAAACTATTTATAGTGAATTGGTTAATGAGCTCGAACCAGGTGCAATTGCTATCATTGAAGAAGATGCATATTACCGCGACCAATCTCATTTGCCCTTTGCGCATCGTACGCAAACAAATTATGACCATCCTGACGCGTTTGAACATGAATTAATGCTGTCACATTTGAATCAGTTACGCAGAGGTGAGTCAGTTGATGTACCAATTTACGATTATTCTCAACATACTCGCAGTGGAAAAACAAGAAAAGTACTGCCAGCAAAAATTTTAATTGTCGAAGGCATTTTATTGCTTTGTGATAAAAAGCTATGCGATGAGTTTAATATCAAAGTGTTTATTGATACACCTCTTGATATTTGTTTAATGCGCAGAATGAAACGAGATATGGAAGAACGTGGGCGCTCGTTGCAATCGGTTATTGAGCAATATACCTCGACTGTAAGGCCGATGTTTTATCAGTTTATAGAGCCTTCAAAATATAACTCTGACCTTGTGGTCACTCGTGGTGGTAAGAATCGTGTTGCGATCGATATCATCAAAAGCAAAATAAAACAGCTGTTACAACAATAATAATGGGAACAATTTGATGACAACGATCATGAGTTTAGTCGGTATGGCATCACTGCTGTTGGTGGCTTTTTTAGCTTCAACAAACCGTAAAGCAATTAGTTTAAGAACAGTTGGAATTGCCTTTACGATGCAGTTTATTATCGGCGGCTTTGTCTTGTTTTTTGAGGCGGGTAAAAATGCACTGGTTGCTGTTTCAGCTGCGGTGTCATCGGTAATTGGTTATGCGAATAATGGTATCTCGTTTTTGTTCGGGCCATTAGCACAGCAAGACACTTTAGGGTTTATTTTTGCCATTCAAGTCTTACCTGTCATCGTATTTTTCTCTGCTTTAGTGGCAGTGCTTTACCATATTGGCATCATGGATTGGATTATTAAGATTCTAGGTGGAGGACTGCAAAAATTACTCAAAACATCGCGCACTGAATCACTTTCAGCTACCGCTAATATTTTTGTTGGTCAAACTGAAGCGCCATTAATCGTAAAGCCATTTATCGCGACAATGACAAAATCAGAGTTATTTGCTGTGATGGTGGGTGGTCTTGCTACCGTAGCTGGCTCGGTCATGGCGGGCTACGTCATTATTGGTGTCGAGCTTAAGTATTTAATCGCTGCAAGTTTTATGGCTGCACCAGGTGGTTTTTTAATGGCAAAAATGATGGTGCCAGAAACTGAAACCCCAAAAGATAACTTATCTGATGTTGAAAACGCAGATGATAAACCGGTCAACGTGATTGATGCTGCAGCCTCTGGTGCTGCAAATGGTATGCAGTTGGCCTTAAATGTCGGCGCAATGTTACTGGCATTTGTTGCATTGATTGCGCTACTTAATGGTTTATTGGGTGGTGTAGGCGGTTGGTTCAATCATCCAACGTTAACACTTCAGGAAATTTTAGGTTATGTATTTGCACCAGTGGCTTGGCTATTAGGTGTACCGTGGAATGAAGCTGTTATTGCGGGTAGTTTCATCGGTCAAAAATTGGTTGTAAATGAGTTTGTTGCTTATTTAGACTTTATTAATTATCGCGATACGTTAAGTGCGCATACACAAGCAATCGTTACTTTTGCGCTGTGTGGTTTTGCTAACTTATCGTCGATAGCAATACTACTAGGCGGATTAGGTGGCATGGCACCTAGTCGTCGCAAGGATATCGCCCGCCTAGGGCTCAGAGCGGTTATGGCTGGATCTATGGCCAATCTGATGAGTGCCGCCATCGCCGGCTTTTTCCTGTCACTAGGATAAGGTCAGCTATGTTAAGGACATTTAATGACAATTAGAACGATTCCAACATTAGATATTTCGCGTTTTAACTCAGATAAAGCGAGCTTTGTTGCAGAACTAGGCAAAGGGTACCGTGAGTTTGGTTTCTGTGGCATTGTTGGTCATGGTATCGATACCGAATTGGTTGCAAAGGCCTATGATGCAATTCGTACTTTCTTTGCTTTACCTATCGATGTGAAGCAGCAATATAGTGCCGCTAATATCGGTGGTGCCCGTGGTTACACCGGTATGGGTGTTGAGAAAGCCAAAGATAATCCGCATCCAGACTTAAAAGAGTTCTGGCATGTAGGGCGTGAACTTGCACCAGAACAATTGGTTGAGGGTTTATACCCCAATGTGTGGCCTGCTGAAGTACCGCAATTTAAAGCTGATGTTTATCCGCTTTATGAGGCATTGGATGAGCTTGGTCGCCAAGTTTTGTCTGCACTTGCGTTATTTTTGGGTCAAGACGAACACTACTTTGACGATAAAATTGACCATGGGAATTCAATTTTGCGTCCGCTTCATTATCCGCCTATTTTACAAGGAGCAACACCTGCAGTTCGAGCGGGTGCACATGAAGATATTAATTTTATAACGCTGCTTGTCGGTTCTGAGGAGGCTGGTTTGGAGGTCCTCACTCGTGATGGTGAGTATATTCCTGTGACAACAATTCCAGGCACGATTGTTGTTAATATCGGGGATATGCTGCAAAGGTTGACGAATAATGTGCTACCGTCAACAACCCATCGTGTGGTTAATCCACCGGGTGACGGCGCCAAACACAGCCGATTCTCAGTTCCATTTTTCTTACACCCGAATCCAGAGTTTATGATTGAAACTCTGGCAACGTGTGTGACCGAAGATAACCCTAATCGTTATCCGGAGTCGATTTCGTCAAATGATTATTTGACTGAACGCTTAATTGAGATTGGTTTAATTAAGTGATCCCGAAAGGGAATGTCTAAGTCTTAAGGGGTTAAGACCGACACAAAATTTGAACGATACTAGAGCAAAGGGCCTTTTAAGGCCCTTTTTTTGATCTAGCGCAAGGTTTAAAGCCTCATTTAATGCAAATCTTGCATGTTTACCTGATACTAGGCATATTTAAGGGCGTTTTCTTATTTTGGAATAGACGGATGAAATCGGTTGGTTACAGGCAGTATAAAGCTTTCCCTACTTTTTTATTGGCACTGTTTTTTATTCCATATTCTCATGCAACTACCTTAGAAAAAACAGAGTTAATAATCGGGTTAGGTAATTTTGAGCCCATGTTTGCTGATGAAAACAAGCCAGCTTTGTTTAAAGATTTAATTGATGGTGTCTTTAAATACTTACCGCAGTATGATGTAAGTTACCGATTTATGCTTTCAAATAGCCGTTTAGAGCAAGATTTGGCCGCAAATCGGCTAGATGGAGCCGCTAATATTTTTAAAAAAACAACGGCAACCACCTGTTTAACAAAACCTTTTTTCCGGTTTACTGATGTCGCTATTACGCAAAAAAAACACTCTATAGTAATTGATAATATTTCTCAGCTTGCGCAGTATTCAGTAGTCAGCTATCAAAATGCGACTAAATTACTGGGTGATGAATATCGAAATTCGCTCACTCATAATCAGCATTATCAAGAGGTTTCTCAACCTGAGCAACAAGCTTTGTTATTATCACAAGGATTAGTTGATGTCAGTATTGGTGATAAATTTATATTTTTATATAGTTTGCAACAATTAAGAAAAAAAGCGCTCAGTATCGATGAGTTCGAGTTCCACCCTATATTCCCTGCCGGTTATACCTCAATGGGGTTTAGTCATGTATCCTTGTGCTTACTTGTTAATGAAGCAATTGATAAATTTGTGCAAAGTGGCGGTTACGAGTCTGTCTATCGCACACATTTAAAAACACTTGGTTATCATCCCTTAGTACAAGATATTGCACATTAATGTGATCAGTCAGGTAAGTTCGTACTGATTTTTTTCTTTTTATTGATCACACCATCATAGTATGTGCCCATTAAAATGTTCAGTTCCTCTTGGTAGCGGCGTAATTCTGACTTTAGTTGGATATTGTCTTTTTTACTGATGTTAAAGTCATTTTGCATGTGAAGAAAATCAGCCGTTTGTTTATTAAATAATGTATTTATTTTTTGTAATTTTTCATCACTTAATTTTAGTGCCTGATTTAACTGTTGGTTACGTTCGCTTAAATCTCTGCAATGATGATTGAGCACCTTTTGGCTCATTTGTAATTCTTCTACTTTTGCAGTTAATTCAATGAATTCTTGATCGTTATGATGAGAGCTGTGCAGTGGTGTTAAAGCACTTGTTTGATTTAATAATGCGCTTTCGAGCTGTTGATTGCTGATCTGCCATTGTTGTTCAACAATATCGATATGAGCTTGTTGCATCTTATTTCGTTTATTAAGCTGTTCAATTTGGTTGCTTAGTGCATTGATTTGATTGTTTTTATCATCAAGAAGGCGCTCGAATGCCTGCTCAATATTAAATTGCATTTGTTGATTTTGTTCCAAAATATCTGCTTGCAAAGCGTGCTCTTGAGTTTGATGTTCCATTCTAACCACACATATTTTAAATAGTGCCCAGACTTTAATGTACCGACTTCATACAAGTGTTGATATCGATCAGGATTTATTTAATTTTTAGATTTATTTATACATGTTTTGCCGGTGTGATTGTTGAGTATTTCGGATTGATATAACGTTATTCGAATAAAATATTAATAAATTATTGTCTATTATTGTCTATTATTGTCTATTATTTGCTCTTTTAAAGTTTAAGTTATTGATTTTAAGTGGTTAAATTTAAATTAAAAAATAAGCAAATTGTTAAATAAATGTTTGTTAAATGTTTGTTTCATATTACCTGTTGGTGGTACAGTTGTGTTCCCTTTTAAGGGTAATTAAATAACAGGAATATCTCATGGTTAAAATAAATAAAATAACGACATTACTTTCTTTTCTCTTAATGAGCCAAAGTTATGGCTCATTTGCACAAGATATTAGCGTTACAAATAAAACAATTGATGAGCAAGGTCAGGTGACTTTTTTAACGGGTGAATTGGGCGCTGTCGCAGCGGGTAATACTATTGCTGCGGTTAAACAGGTTATTATTGCTGAGGCGAGCTATGGTGCAAAAGGCAACGAAGACTTTTCTATTAAAAGGCAATGGATTGACGAATTAGGCAAGCTTCATACACACTTAAATCAAACCATCAATGGTTTACAAGTTTATGGAACCAGTTTAATTGCGCATGCTACAACGACCAGTGGCTCAGCCACTTCATCAGCGAGTCTTTCAGGATCTGAGTTGTTTGCATTGAGCGGTACGTTAGCTGTCGCAGATGAGGTGCCATCGCTGACATTACAAGGTATGAATCAAACTCAAAGTACCGCCAATCTGAACGAGTTAGCCAGTGAAATGGGCGAGGTAATATCAAGTGCTCAGTTAGTTTATGTTTATTTACCGCTTAGCAAAGAAACAAAACTTGCTTGGAAAATTGAGGTTAAATATCAAGGGATAAACGGTTTTGAGCATGATAGTGTGTTCTTCGATTTCAGCACGCTGAGTGAAATTGCTCGTCATGCTAAAGTACATTCTGTAAAGCAATACAATACCTATACCCATAATAATCGCCCTTATAACGATAGCTCACAACGTCAATTATTATGTTCAACATCGCAATCATGTGCCGATGCAGCTGCCCAACGTGCTCATTCAGGTGCGTCTATTGTTTATGACTATTACAAGAATAAGCATAATCGTAATGGTATAAATAACAGTGACTTAGTCATGAATTCAAATGTTCATGTTGGCAGTAACTGGAATAATGCAGTTTGGTATAATAACCAAATGTTTTATGGTGAAGGTGATGGCAGCCAATTTACCGATTTCACATTATCATTTGATATCATCGGTCATGAACTAACCCATGGTGTGACTGAATATACTGCTGGGTTAATTTACCAAAATGCATCAGGTGCATTAAATGAAGCGTGGTCTGATATTTTAGGCGTGTCTGCAGATGCGTATAAACGTAACTCTACACAACCAATCTGGAAATTAGGTCAGGGTTCTTACACACCAGGTACGGCTGGCGATGGCTTACGTTATATGAATAACCCAACGCAAGATGGTTATTCAAAGGATTATTATCCAGAGCGTATTCCGTTTACTAACAGCCCATCAGATCAAAATGATCGTGGTGGTGTTCATGGTAACTCAGGGATTGCAAATTTAGCCTATGCATTATTGGTAGATGGTGGTACGCATCCTCGTAATAAAACCACGGCAAATGTCCCTAGCATTGGTTTAGCTAAAGCTGAAAAGATTTTCTACCGCGCCTTAACAACCTATTTTACACAATCGACTGACTTTGCTGCAGCAAGAACGGGTACAGCGCAAGCTGCACAAGACTTATATGGTGCAACAGAAAAAGCTGCTGTAGAAACAGCATGGTGTGCTGTGGGTGTAGGAAGTTGTCCAACAGGCGGCACAACACCACCGACAGGATCACAAGTATTGGTAAATGGTACACCAAAAACAGGTTTATCTGCTGCAACGAATGCAGAGCTTTTATTTACGTTTGAGGTTCCAGCAGGTGCGACTGATATTAAAGTGGCTACATCAGGTGGAACAGGTGATTCCGATCTTTATGTAAAATTTGGTTCAGCACCTGATGATAATAGCTTTGACTGTCGCCCATATGCCAATGGTAATGCTGAAAACTGTGCTCTTACATCGGCAGGCGGTACATATTATGTTCGTTTAAAAGCCTATGCAGGATTTTCTGGTTTAACACTTACTGGCAGTTATACCGCAGGCAGTACGGGCTCTTTACAACCAATCAGCGAAACAGTGAATAATGTTACTGTCGCCAAAGGGGCTTGGACACGCTACACCTATAATTTACCTGCAGGTTATGCCAACATGACTATTGCTATTTCCGGTGGTACGGGTGATGCGGATATGTATGTGCGTTTTGGTGAGCAATCAACGACCAGCCAATATGATTGTCGTCCATATAAAAATGGCAATACAGAATCATGTAGCTTTTCGTCACCAAAAGCAGGGACTTGGTATATCGATTTGAGCGGTTACGCAGCAACATCTGGTGTTACGCTAACACTAAAAGCAAATCCATAACACAGCGTTTTAATATGTTGTAATTATTAAGGATGGCGAAGGCCATCCTTTTTTGATCATCACACATGCTACTTAGCTCATTTTTCGATACTGGCCTATTGCACGTTAATAAAACACAGTTAGTTGAAAATAGCTGCTTGAGAGTGATTTATTACCTTGTATGAGCTTACTAAATAAAAGCACTTAGCCAGTTTCGTCTATGCTTAATCGAAGCACTCAAAAAGGACAACATTATGGCAAATTGGCAAACTGGAATAGTAAAAGACATTGTTTGGTGGAACGAACGATTATTTAGTTTAATTATTGAGGCAGATATTGCACCTTTTAAAGCGGGGCAGTTTACAAAACTTAGCTTAGATCAAGATGGAAAACGAATTGCACGTGCCTATTCATTTGTAAATGCACCTGAAGATCCAAATTTAGAGTTTTATCTTATTCATGTTGAAGATGGACAATTAAGCCCGCCATTGTGTGCATTAAAAAAGGGCGATTATGTTCAAGTTGCTGACCAAGCAAGTGGCTTTTTTACGATTGATGAAGTGCCAGCGGCAGAGCAATTATGGTTATTAGCAACGGGGACCGCTATCGGGCCATTTCTTTCTATTTTACAAAGCAATGATGTGTGGCAAAAATTTAACGAAATTTACCTTGTTCATGGTGTTCGCAAAGAGGGGGATTTAAGTTATCAACCGCTTATTAATCAGCTTATGGCAGCTCATCCTGAGTTAAAGTATGTCAGTGTATTGAGTCAACAATACAATCAGTGTGGATTAAATGGGCGCATCACATCAGCTTTAACGACCCATTTGTTAGCAAAGCATTTTAATGTGGTCTCTACACCTGCAAACAGCCAATATATGATTTGTGGGAACCCGGCTATGGTGAAAGAAAGTAGCCAAATCTTGCAAGCTCTGGGGTTTACGCGCAATCGACGCACAGAGCCTGGGCAAATAACGGTCGAGCAATATTGGTAAATAATGATTAGGTTAAAACATGACTGACCCAATTTTGATGCCATGCAATAAGCTCATTGCATGGTTTTGGGCGGCAAATTAAATACCCCTGTAGTAATATTTCGTGCTTAAAATGGTTTTGTAAATACTCTAGCTCATTAAAATTCTCAATTCCTTCAGCGACTAACGTAAATTGTTGTTCTAGAGCAATTTGTACTAGTGAGTTAACAACTACTTGGGAAAAGTTATCGATGTGGATATCACGGATGAGGCTTCTATCGATTTTAATCTCTGTGAAAGGCAAAGTTCTCAGTTGCGTGAGGTTGGTAAACCCAGTACCAAAGTCATCAAGTGAAATCGAATATCCGCGCATTCTTAAACGATTAAGCGTTTCAAGCTGAGCATTGCTTTTGAGAGCGTATTCTTCAGTAATTTCAATAATAATATTTTTCGATAAAATACCATATTGCTCTCTAAGCTCATCAATTTTTTTCGGCATTAAAAAGTCGGTTAGTTGCGTGGGCGATAAGTTAAGGGCTATTTTTAAATCAGGGCCAAAACTTTGGCTTAGCTGTTTGAAATCGGCCATCGCTTTACTAAATAATTGGAACGAAAAGGCATCGGTTAAGTTGTATTTTTCAGCGGTGGGAATAAATAAACTAGGTTGTATTACTTGATTGCTCTTATCTGAGCTAATTCGAGCAAGGACTTCAATGCTATAGATTTTGTTATCTAAATTACTAACTTTAGGTTGGTAATAAGGTAATATCCGGTTTGTTTTAATGGCATTAATAAGATCTAACTCGGTGAGCTGAAAAAGGGTATTGTCTTTTCTACAAATGAAATCATTGAGTTTATATAAGATCATTTTCAAGTTGCTAGGGTCAACCGGTTTTGCAATATTGCCAATCAGGTGCGTATTATTTTCTTTGGCAAGTTCAGATGCCAACGTAATCACCTTTTTATCCATTTCTGAAATAATAATGACGCCACCACAATAGTTATTTTTGCCAAGATGCCGTATAAATTCCATCCCATCCATTTCTGGCATGTTTAGATCTGTAAATACAGCGGCATAAAAGTCGATATTCGTTTTGATTTTTTTTAGTGCGGCATCAGCACAATTAAAAGTATCAATAAACTGGAAACCAAGCTGTGTTAAGTGGGCTTTTAAAACCAAAAGTAATGCAGGGGAGTCATCGATAATTGCAACAGGTTTTTTGAATATATCCATTTCATAGTACGCCTATAATTTAGTCCCTTAAATTAATATTTTAGTAGGGTAAATTATTTTTGCTAAATGAATTCAAAGGTAAATTTGATTTAAAACACGAGCGAGTGATTTTTAACTTTTATTTTGGATTTAAAAGGTCTACCTTATAAACAACAATAAGAAAGGATTGGGCGCTAGTAATATGTTATTTAATAAAAAAATGGTTGATGAATTAAATTTAATTTTAACGTTTCCTGACAATAGCATGATGCAAGGAATTAAGATCCATGCTGACGCAGAACCCGCAGTAATAGAAGCGGCACAACGCCTTTTTGCAAAAGGCATTATTGATAAAGTAGATGGCGGGTATTTAACCGATTTAGGGCTTGATCTTGCAGAGCATGCACAAGTTTTAAAATTAGCGCTCAGCGACAAATAAAAATGAAATTAGCTAAATAAATGCTCAGCTTGCTGAGCATTTATTTTTTTAGTGTAGGCCACACAAATGTTGACTGGCAACGGTCTAAATAAAGTTGTTCAACAGCGGTTCTGGCCCAAGGTGTTTTGCGTAAAAATTTTAAGCTTGATTTAACGCTTGGGTCATTACGAAAACAATTAATGTTCACTTCCTTTGCCATTTCAGCCCAGCCTATTTGCTGCTCCAGCGTAGAAACGATTTTCTCCAGAGTAAGACCATGTAATGGATTGTTTGCTTGTGTATTGCTCATGAAATTGCATTCTTAAATAACTAAAGTGTAATTGTACCATCGCTTAGTTAATAAATGAATGAACAGCTAAAAGCACTTTCATGTTGCTGCAATTTAAATGTACTTTTGTTGTCACAGTGTGAGCTTACTCTGAGGTTGATTTTTAAACTTAGGGTTGAGTAAACACATGAATTTTGCACTTTTAAGCCTATCAGTATTAAGTCTTAATTTGACCGATGTATTACAAGCAGACTCAGTTACAGACCTCAATACGGCTGAACCCATATTTGTCACAGAATTTCGAGCTGAGTTACAACTTAGCTTAGAACAACTACATTCATCGATTACTCATGATATTAAAGGCTACAAGTTGCAAGCCCCTGTTATTACTCCTTTAACCAAGCCTGTAAATGAGCACAAACGTGGTAAAGCGCGGTTACTTATCGTCAAAAATTAATTAAGTCGGTGACCTAAATTATTGTGCCATTGTGACGACTTAGATTACCTATTCAATGGTCTGATGTGTGAGTGTTTGACCTCATTCTTTTGACTCTGCCCCAGAGTCTGTGCACTATTAGTTCGTTCCAATTATAGCTAACGTTTTATTTTTTATAGTTCAATTTGGCTATAGGATTTGAAACGGATAAAAATTAATAATTACTCTGGGCTAATTAGGTCAACTATGAATCATATTCTACTGCGAAAAAGCGCACTGTTACTTGCGCTTTTACCAGCTGTGTATAGTGCTTGCTTACACGCTAAACCTTTGGGTCAAATCCATACGCTCACGCAACAAAACAATCAATTTGATGTTGAAACTAAAGACAAAGAACAAGTTCAAATCAACTTTTTGCGTGACGATATTGTAAGAATTTGGGCAGGACAAGAAAAATTACTTCCAGCAAATAATAAAGCCGCACCTATCGTGGTACAAAATGACTTTGGTCAAGTGGCTGTAAAGCAATCTGATTTTGCCGATTACACGCTACTGACTACGTCTAAAATGGCGCTTAGGGTGTATCATCAACCGCTGCGTTTTGAGTTGTACCGTCCAGATAATAAAACGGCTATTTGGCAAGAAGTAAAACCAATCGAACTGACCGAAAAATCAAGTTATCAAACCCTCACAACTCATAAAAATGAGTATTTCATGGGGGGCGGTCAGCAAAATGGCGCTTTCGAGTTTAAAGGTGAGATCCTCGATATTTCTTACTCGGGTGGCTGGGAAGAAGGCGACAGACCCAGCCCCGCACCTTTTTACATGAGCAGTGAAGGCTATGGTGTGCTGCGCAATACGTGGAGCAACGGCCAATATGATTTTCGCTCAGATGAATACCTCACTGCCGAGCATCAAGAAAACCGCTTTGATGCCTATTATTTTGTTGGTGATAATATTGCAGATGTATTAGACGCTTACACCGATGTATCGGGTAAAGCGCCACTTATTCCGCGTTGGGCGTTTGAATACGGCGATGCCGATTGTTACAACGATGGCGATAACGTGAAAAAGCCCGGAACAGTTCCTGATGGCTGGAGCGATGGCCCAACTGGTACGACGCCAGATGTGATTGAGTCGGTTGCCAAAAAATACCGCGAACACGACATGCCGGGTGGTTGGATTTTACCCAATGATGGCTATGGCTGCGGATATACCAATTTACCCGAGGTGATTGAGGGGTTAAACGAGCTTGGCTTTAAAACAGGCCTGTGGACTGAAGATGGCGTTGATAAAATTGCGTGGGAAGTGGGCGAGGCGGGCAGCCGCGCACAAAAACTTGATGTCGCTTGGACAGGCGCAGGCTATCAGTTTGCACTGGACGCGAATCAAAGTGCAGCGCAAGGGATTTTAGATAACTCAGACTCACGGCCATTTTTATGGACAGTGATGGGCTGGGCGGGTATTCAACGCTATGCGGTAACATGGACAGGCGATCAGTCTGGCAGTTGGGATTATATTCGTTGGCATGTTTCGACTTTAATCGGCTCAGGCTTGTCAGGACAAGTGTATGCAACAGGTGATGTCGACGGTATTTTTGGCGGCAGTCCAGAAACCTACATGCGTGACTTACAATGGAAAGCCTTTACACCGGTATTAATGGGGATGTCGGGCTGGTCAAAAGCGGCGCGTAAACATCCGTGGTGGTTTGACGAGCCATATCGCTCAATTAACCGCAAATACCTCAAGCTAAAAATGCGCTTAACCCCGTATATGTACACCTTAGCGCATCAGGCCGAACAAACCGCAGCGCCCATTGTGCGTGGTTTAATGTGGGATCACCCCAATGATCAATATGCATTTACCGAGCAATATAAAAATCAGTTTTTCTTAGGCGAAAGTTTATTGGTTGCACCAGTGTTTCGTTCGCAAGCGGGCAGCAATGGCTGGCGTGAAGACGTCTATTTACCGCAAGGGCAGTGGATTGATTATTGGGATGGCACAGTCACAGACGCCCCTAAAGAAGGCCGAGAAATTGATTACCCAGTCACACTCGATAAACTGCCGCTGTTCGTTAAAGCGGGCGCCATTTTACCTATGTACCCAGAAGCTTTATATGATGGGCACGTGGCAAAAGATACCTTAACACTCGATATTTACCCATTTGGCGAGTCCTCGTTCGAAATCTATGAAGACGATGGTCATACCCGCCACTACCAACAGGGTGCGTTTAGTAAGCAGCTGATTAAAGTCGATGCACCTCAAAATAAAGCGGGTGATATCACGGTCAACATTGGCGCTGTTAAAGGGCAATATCAAGGTATGGAGACTGAGCGGGTCTATCAGTTACAACTGCATACCCGTGTCTTGCCAGACAACGTCGAATTAGACGGCAAGCCTCTAACACAGGTTTCTACGCAAACGGCCTTTGAGCAAGGTCAAAATGTCTGGTTTTACGATGCCAACACTCAATTTGGTGTGGTGCATGTTAAAACACAAAAAGTTGCGGTTAATCAGCAGTATAACGTGACTCTACGTGTGAACGATGGGCTAAGACTCACAGCAACACCTGCTTATCCAACCATGCCCGATTACGGCAATGCGATTTCGGCCGATAGTTTACTGATTTTAAATCGCCCCCTTGAAGAGCCGGGTCACCCGATGGAAAATGCCTTTGATAACAACCCAAATACTTGGTTTAGAACCATCCGCGACCAAAGTTTAAAAACAGGGCCGCATGAGTTTGTACTTGCCCTAGGCGAGCGCCGAATGATTGAAGGGTTTGAGATTGCACCACGTAATGACAAACACTGGAAATACTCACAAGTCAAAGATTACGAAGTGTATTTAAGTGATGTCAACGGCCAATGGGGCGAGCCAATTGCAACAGGCAGTTTAGCCCGTGTACAAGAAAGCCAAAAAGTCACCTTTGATGCCAAACCGGGCAGCTTACTACGCTTTAGAATTGTCAGCACCCACGACCAAGGTAGCTTTGTCACCGCAAATAAAGACGATAAACCGACAGGTGAAGCCTTTAACGCGTTTATTCCCATGCAAGTGACACCCATTGCAATCGGTGAATTTAAATTACTTGAGCAACCACAACCAAAGCGTGACAAACAGCGCGTGTATTTATCGGCGGCTACATGGGATAACGCAACCACCGGAAGCAAAAAAGGCGTGCAAAAAGACAAAGCCTGGCACCCAAGTAACACCAGTGCCATGAAAATGAATGGCCTTGGTTTTAACAAAGGGCTCGGTGTTGATGGCCACAGCCAAATTGATTATACCTTGTCGGGTCATTGGCACACCTTTAGAGCCGATGTGGGCATTGATGACAGCTGCGAAGCAGGAGCAAAAGTGAATTTTCAGGTTTATGCAGATAACAAACTGTTATTTGATAGCGGCGAAATCACCCCGCCAGCCGTGGTCAAGCCCGAGCTTGATATTCGCGGTGTCAAACAGTTGAGCCTGCGCACGTATAGTCAAAATACCCGCCAACAAGCTGCTTGCGCTAACTGGGCCAATGCACAAGTGATTGGTTTTGAAGGGGATAAAGTTGGTAAATAAACTCATCGCTTAACTGTAGATAAGCCCTTGCTCAATAGAGAGTAAGGGAATTCTATTGATGGTCACTGAGGCAGACAGTACATAGAGTACGCGTTATTTTTTACCGAAAAACAAGGCATATCGAGGATAAAACTAAAATGGAAATACGATTTGTTGAAGAAAAAACCATTAATGGACTCAGCACACGAACAAACAATGCGACCGAGATGAACCCACAAACTGGGAAAATTCCCGGCTTGTGGCAAACGTTCGATCACACCGTGCCCGTTGATTACAAAAATGGGGAGCGTGTCTATGGCGTTTATTTTCAGTATGAATCTGATTACAACGGTGACTTTACCGTATTAGCGGGGTTTGATGGGGCGCAATACCCAAGCAGTGCGCAGCTCACATCCATTACCTTGCAAGAGGGAAAATACTTGGTTTTTAAGCGCCAAGGGAACATGCCCGATATCGCCATCGAAGCGTGGACAGATGTGTGGAATTATTTCAGCGACCAAAACGTTGCTCACCATCGGCTGTACACCACTGATTTTGAGTTTTACCCAAATGGCAATGAAATTGAAGTCCACATCGCCATCAAATAAACAGCTGACGATACGATGAAATGCTGCACTTATAAAATAAATAAGTAAAAATAAATAAGGACACGCACGATGGATTGGTTACTGATAGTGGTTGGCTTGCTCATTCTGGTGTGCGTGGTGATGTATGTGATCACACCAACATCCACCTTGTATCACTTTTTACTGAGTATAGAACGCAGCATTGCGCGTTTATACTTAGCGCGTTTACAGGTTGATGAACTCAGCATTGAGTACCTACGTGGTGGCTCGGGCGAACCATTGTTGCTGCTACATGGCTTTGGGGCCGACAAAGATCATTGGAACCGAATTGCAGGCTATTTAGGCGACCACTTTGACGTGATTGCGGTAGATTTACCGGGTTTTGGCAACAGTAGCCATGAGATACAACACGATTACGATGTACAAAGCCAAGTCAGGCGGCTAAAAAAAATAGTCGATGCACTTGAGTTAACTCAGTTTCATCTTGGCGGTAGTTCAATGGGTGGCTACATTGCCGGTCATTTTGCTGCCACCTATCCCAATTACATAAAAAATCTCTGGCTCATAAGCCCTTTAGGGGTCGAAAATTCAGCGCATAGCGAGATGTTTAAGGCAATGAAGGCAGGGCAGCAACCTTTGGTATTGCCGCGCACACCATCAGAATTTAACGTGCTCTATAGCCATTTATTTGTCAAAAAACCGTTCGTACCTAATTTGGTCCTCAATCACCTTGGCGCCATGGCCGAGCAACGGCTGGCACTAAACAGCAAAATATTTTCGCAAATCCATTCAGTTAAACATGGCGAGCCAGAATTCAATAACCCGCTCGACAGTGTGTTACAGCACTACAATGGCAACGTGTTCATTACGTGGGGTGATCAAGATCGCATCTTACACGTCTCGGGCGCCCACGGGCTCAAACAGGTTTTGCCACATGCGCATATAGACATACTTAACAATGCTGGCCACTTACCCATGTTGGAGCAACCATTAAGAACCGCGCAACCTTTTATTACCTTTTATGAAGCACAAAAATAGGGAAGCACCCGAGTGGCTTCGACCTGTAGGTTGGACGTGAGCCCGAGAGTTTTATCAAAGCATTCGTGTTGTTAAATCAACACTCGCTTCAATCTTCAAAAAATTGCTTTGCAAATTGCTAACGTTGTCGCGTGGGCAAGGACAGACAAAGAACCTGTACCTCAGAATAAATTGAGGTTGTTTTGTAGCAAGGGTTTTATGTTGCGACAAGGTATGTATGCCAATAGCGAATACTTTGAATTGGTGATGTGTCTAGGGCTGCACAATGTAAGATTTAACCCTCGTTATTCATGCAAAACACCCAGACGAAATCAAATTAGAGTGGGTGTCTTTGTTATTTGATGGTAACCGACTTGGCTGTATAGAGCTCGTGTTCGGCAATATTACGGTAAACAAAGGCATGAATAAACTGACCTTACGGGGACAAACGAAAGTGAATGCCCAATGGCAACTGTATTGCTTGGTTCATAATATCGAAAAGCCGCAAAACTGCCTAAATGATTGAATCAAAATAGGAACTCAGTTATTGTTCGTTGATTAATAAAACAAATTAAAAACGAGTAAATCTACAGACTCGTTATATTTTTATGATGAATCGAGCAGTATTTACATTTCTATTTACTTTTTCAGGTGCGCTTAATGCAAGTGTTCAACTAGATTTTAAATGGTTGCCACTTAAAAAAATCACTTATGAAATTTCTATACCTCATCCTTTTGGTGAAACTATATTAGAGTTTTATCCGACAATTGATTCAGATCGAAGGATCCGAGAATTACGGATTTCTACGGCTAAACATGGTTGGTTCACTCCTAATATAGAACCTTTAAAAAAAGAGACATCACTTCAAGTAAAAGATATTGAGTTCATTATCAAAGATGCTGCTGTGAATGAAGATGGAAGTGTTAAATATTTTGAGTTTAGTATTTATTACGGCGCTCCTAATAAGGTTAATTGCAATGGTAGAACAGAGTATGTTCCAAATAGTAAATTATTAAAGGTTTTCGCTGACGGCCAAGTGTCAATAACAGAAGATAGAAGTTATTTTGAGTTATGTGAGGCGTTAAATAGCTTTCATGGAGGATACAAGTAAATGGCAACTTTATTTTTAATTACGGCACTGATTTTAACCGTATTTAGTGCACCTGCTTATGTATGTTATATTTCTAATGGGTGACCTTTTTGGTTTCTATTGAATTGTTAAGGGGTTATCAGAGATAGACGCGATTAAAAGACCATAATAACTGCCATTATCTTCAATAATACGCATTGTGCCACCTTTCCAAGTTGTTTTTAGGCGTTGATCGCGGGTTAAAGCATCTAATGTCGAGTCGATTAAATCATGATGTTCAGCTTGAAACATAAATCCACATAACTGATCGGAGCATTGCACATCTTCCATTCGTAACGCTTGGTTTGATTGCTCAAGTTCAATGGCGATAGCGTTGAATTGTTCTTTGATATTACTAGCATGATTGGTTGTTAGATTTAATGCAAGCTCTGAAATTAATGAGCGGACCTCGTTAACTGTTAATGATTCTATAGGGTCAGGATTGAAATAATCTTTGTGCCCATCGGAGCTAACTAAGCTATCAAAAGAAACAATTTGCGTTACTTTAGGACCATTTTGGTTATCAGTTTCTTTTTGCTTATAGTCTCTTTTAAGTGAAGCTCTGTTATTATTTAAGGGTAAAGTCGGTTGTGTGGTTTGTTTTTGTTGTGAAGATTCGGTGTCAGGGTATTGTTGACTGATAGGATATTTAGTTGCCACTGTGATTTCTTGAGACATTTGCTTAGGCGCTTGTAAAGTTAGGTAATAGCTGGAGCATCCAATAAAAATAACAACCAGTATTAACAATATGATTTTTTTCATCTCTATCCTTACGAGTGGCAAAGCCACTCTACTTTAACTGTTTAATTTATTGATGGAATTTGTTTTTTCCAAACATTACCGCCAGCGGAGTCAGTTAACCCGCCATTCTCATCGACAACACACGCATTATCACCTTGCGAGGTTACTACAGTGCTTTCAGCGAAGTTAACTGAGTAAACAATATTGTAGACACCAACCCAATAGATAAAATTACATTTTTTTTCATAACATTACTTCCTTTTTGTTCCTTTGATGGGATTTTTACAATGCATGTATTTTACTGGTCTTGTCAATAGTATTTATTTTGCGGGAGAAAATAAGTGGTATTTATTAAGTAACCTGAACTCTGGATAATAAATCTATCTCCAGTGGCTATTTTCAACGATAACTATGTTGAGTTTACTTGCAATAGACCTAAATAAAATAACATTGACATATATGGACACGACCCACTTTGCAAGCATGAGTGGGTCGTGTCCATATATGTCTGTATAATTCTTCCCATTTAGAAATAAAGCGGCGAACCAACATCAGCCAGTGTGAAAAGCTGCTGGGCTAAATCACCAATCAACCCTACACATACAACCCCATTCATATGCTAACTAAGTAGGTAAAACTGCGCCTGTCACTGTGTTTTAGAGCCTCCAATCCTCGAATAAAATCAAACAATAATTTGTTTAGATACTTTTGGAGTGAAAATACACATGTATTAGCACTGTACGTTTGTTGTTTGATAATTTAAAAGTGGGTGTCTGTATAATTCTTGCGATTTTACTTGTATTTATGTCAGTGGCGGTCGACGAGGATTAGAAATAAGCTTGGTAGCAACCGAACTATCACGGTTGACAATCGCGAGTTTCACTCAAATTAGTCGAATAAATTATTTCTTAAAACGGTAAGTTAACATAAAACCGCGTTGAGGCAGTTCATCATGAGAAGAAATCGATATATCGCCATATAAGGTGCGCTTAATCAACGAGTAGACGATAGCTAAACCTAAACCAACTCGGCCTTGATTTCGTGCGGAGGTATAAAATGGCTCGCACACTTTATTGATAGCACTTTGTTCTATGCCCACGCCATTATCATGGTAACGGACTTCAACCCAGTCATCTTGCTGGGTCAGGGTCAAAGTTATCAAATTATCATGTTCGAATTTGAACCCATGCAAAAGACTGTTTTGAACCAAGCTAGTTAATACTTGATTGTGCACACCTAGTACCGTATCGATCCGTACATCTGTATCACCTTTTAGGACAATATCAAACTGCTTGCCGTGCTCTTGGTATTTAATGGTGGTGATAAAGTTTTGCAAGTATTGATGGAAATTCACTTTTGTTGCTTCACTAAAAAGTTGATTCCCCGCAATATTTTTAAAGCTGTCTATTAATTCTTTCGAACGTTGCAGGTTATTTTTTTGCAGTAATAAGATTTCGTCTACCGCTTCAATGTAATGGTTCATTTCACAGAGTGATATTTTGCCATTTTTTACATGCCCGGTCAGTTCGATATGCTTTTGCTCTAAAACCGAGTGCGAGGTAATTGAAATGCCTAACGGTGTGTTAAGCTCGTGTGCTAAACCAGCAACAATATTTGAAAGTGATGCCAGCTTTTCTGATTCAATGAGTTGTTTTTGAGTGTGTTTTAACTCATCTAATGCTTGTGTTAATGACACTGTGCGTTGCGCCACCTTTTCTTCAAGGTGGCGGTTAAAGTCTTTTAGACTTGACTCATAATCTTGTCGCTCTATTTCAGCAGAGATCCGTCCTGAAAAAATCTGGAATAAGGCTGTGACAAATTCAGACTCAACTAACTGATGTTGATAAAGCGCCACTATCAGCCCTATCACTTCCCCTTTCGAATTATGTAAGGGAGTCCCTAAATAGGCTTGAACTGACATATCAACTAATAGCTGATCATCTGGAAACAAATTGCAGACATCGGTTGGATAGCAACATACAGAATCATCAGCTACGTTACTGCAAGGTGTTCCAACTAAAGAGTATTTAATATTATCAACCAGTTGATTGTTGACCACTAAGGCGATGGTCTCAGACATCCTTTTCGCCTTATCTAATCGCGCTATAAACGTATAATCGGCGCCAATCACTTTATTCAGTTGCAATGTAATACTATTTAAAAAGTCATCGCCGTAGGTATTCGATACACCTTCAATTATGTCTCTTAAGTGATTTTTCATTCATTCTTTTCCTTGGTGTTTGTCAAAATATGGGTAACAAAGGTAAAAAAATCAATATTATTATCAATTTTGAAAAGACCAATATTATCTTTACGCTATTGCTTGGTTGAACAACCCCAAAAACAACTTATGAGCAATGAATACGAACTGGCAAAAAATATATGTCATGATATTGAGGAAGGACAAGTTCGGCCATTTAAAAGTGGGTCGTGTTCATATATCTACGTAATTTCTTCTACGTAATTTCGTAATTTTTACATAATTTTCTATTCATCGCTTTTGCAGCGTCAATGATTGTGTGGTTTTTATCGAGGACTCATTGAGCAGTCAGGAGTTTGAATTCAGCGCTAAATGTTTTTCAGGTGGTCGATGTTATTTTTTCACCTAAAGTTATCTACGAGACAATAATATCGCCACTATTTAGGTGGCAAAAATAACTATGCTATTACAGTCAGCCATTCGTCAGTTTAACTTTTCTCAAAACGCGTGTTCACCCTTTTATTTGTGTGCGAATAACCAAATCCGCATAATCGAAATCAATTTTTCAAAATCGATGGGTTTAGTTATGTATTCTGATGCCCCTGCAAGCAGACATTTTTCTTTATCCTCAGGCATTGTTTTTGCTGTTAAAGCAATAATAGGTACGTTTTTATATTCGGGTATCTGGCGTATCAGCTCTGTCGCTTTATTTCCATCCATCACGGGCATCATTGTATCCATTAATATCAGGTTAAAATCATGCTGCTGTGCTAATGCATTTAATGCTTCTTGCCCATTTTCAGCCAGTTCGACAGTCATTCCAAGTTCTATGAGTCGTTTTGATAAGGCATAGCAATTACGCATGTCGTCATCAACTAACAGCACTTTGCTTAAATTGAATATTGCGCTCTCGTTATGAATTAAGTTCACCTCTTTTTCATGCATTGTATTTTTCTTATGTAGAAAGAGAGCAATATCGTCTTCTAGCCGTTCGGCAGAATTTGCCCCTTTTAATACAATGGAAGCGGAATATTGATCGAGATGTTTTTGTTCTTGTGGACTGATCTCGCGCCCAGTATAGATAATGATAGGTGGTGTGTTTTCTTGTGCACTTTCGCTAATGATATTGAGTAGTTCAAAACCGCTCATGTCTGGTAAGCCGATATCAAGAATAATAACATCGTACAATCCGGTTTCTATTTGGGCTATACCTGCTTTAGCTGTTCCGACGCTGGTGATTTTAATATATTCATTTTCAAGGAGTTGAGTTGTGGCTTTTTGGTTACTTTTATCATCTTCGATGAGCAACACTCGGCGAACATGATTATCAGTGATTTTTTGAATTCGAGTGAAAATAGCGTTTAATTGAGTTTCATTGATAGGTTTTTTTATAAAGCCCATGGCCCCCAACCCTAAAATCTTATTCTTTTGCTCACTATAGGATGAGATAACTTGAATGGGTATATTGCTTGTTATGGCGTCACGTTTTAGTTGTGCAATGATTTGACAACCATCAATATCGGGAAGGTCAATATTTAAAATAATACCATTTGGATGATATTGTTTGGCTAGGGCGACGGCGCTGATAGTATTGTGGGTTACTAAGTGTTTATAGTTGTATTGATTCGCTAATTTTTGTATTAGCTTGAGTGAGTTGTCATCGTCTTCAATAATTAATAACGTACTATCACCTTGTTTAATGAGGTGTCTGTCATCGAGTGGTAACTGCGTGATCATTGATGTTGTTTGCTTTTGCGTTGTGGTTTCATTGTGCGATGTTAGGGTGTGTGAGATTGGCCCTTTAGGTGTGCTTTCATTGATGATGTCTGATAAATATAGGGTAAAGGTGCTGCCAACACCTAATTCACTTTTAAGATGAATTTCGCCACCTAATAAGCGGCTAAGTTCGCGTGCTATGGTTAGTCCTAGTCCAGTGCCGCCATATTTTCGGCTTGTAGTGCCATCCTCTTGTTGAAATGCTTCAAAAATTGCAATTTGTTTATCATCAGGAATACCTATCCCAGTATCAATGACTGAAAAAGCAATACTCGTTAGAGCGTTAAGGTCACTATGGGTAAAGTGTGTTTCTAACGGAGGTTTATAGATAGATAATGTTACGCTGCCATGTGGTGTAAATTTTATTGCATTGGAGAGTAAGTTTCGCAAAATTTGTTCAACCCGCAAACTGTCACTCTTAAACACCTTTGCTATTTTTTCGTCGATTTGAATAGAAAAAGCTAAATTCCGTTCTTTTGCTAATGGGCTAAACATTTTATCTAAATTACTGCTTAAACGTTCAAGCGAAACCGGTTCGTCATGTATGGTTAGCTTGCCAGCTTCAACCTTTGATAAATCCATAATGTCATTTATCAAGGTTAATAGGCTATTACCACCATCAAAAATTACTCTTGCATCTTCAACTTGTACAGGTGTTAAATTACCTTCTTTGTTGTTTGCTAACCCTTTGGCTAATAATAACAAGCTGTTTAAAGGCGTTCGTAATTCATGTGACATATTTGCCAGAAATTCGGATTTATATTTGCTGGCAATCGCTAATTCTTTGGCTTTTTCTTCAATTTGTTGGTTTTTAATTTCAATGTCTTTTTGTTTTATTTCGAGATCTTTTGTTTTTGCTTCTAAATCGGCATTTGCGTTTTGTAATGCGTTTGATTGCCGATTTAATGTATTTGCTTTTTGTTCTAATTCTTCATTGGTGGCCCGTAATTCTTCTGATTGGCTTTGTAGCTCTTCAGTTTGGCTTTGTAATTCTTCAGTTTGGCTTTGTGATTGTTCTAATAGTTGAACTACGCGTTTACGGCTTATTAAGCTATTTATTGTTATGCCTAAGTTAGTCATTGCTTGGTTAAGAAACTCTAATTGTATTTCATTAAATGGATTGAAACTGGCGATTTCAATAACTGCAAGCGTTGAGCCTTCGAATAAGATAGGTAATAAAAGGATATTAAGAGGGGTTTGTTCACCAAGCCCCGAATTAATTTTAATATAATCAGTTGGGACATTTGTTAATAAAATATTTTGTTTTTCTAGAGCGCATTGCCCAACTAACCCTTCTCCTAAAGCATAATTATTAGCTATGTGTTTGCGTTCTTTGTAACCGTAGCTGGCCCTTAATTGATAACGTACCTCGGTTTTTGTTTGTTGTTCTTCTAACAGATAAAAAGTTGCATGCCCTGCTTGCAAAGTGCTTGCTAACTCACTAATGAGTTGCTCAGTCATCAGTTGTATGTCATCAATACCTTGTGAAAGTTTGCTCACTTTCATCACTTGGGTTTTTAGCCAATTTTGCGCTTCCACTTGATTATTTCTATCAGTTACTTGCTTCATCATGTGTGATAGGGCGATACCAAACTCATCTTGCTTTGAGCGTGGTGTGATTTGGCTGCTGTAGTCTCCTGCTGCAAAGGCATTTGCTTGCTCAACCATCTCTTTAAAATTAAGCTGCATTTTATTTAATGCGATACCTAAAGTGTCATTGTCAGAAGCAAGTTCAATACGCGAAGATAAATCACCTTGCGTAATTTGTTCTGTCATCTTAATTTTTATTTTCAAAGCCTCAATCATATTAATAAGTGCGGCATAGATACCCGTAGCTTCGTTATGTTTGTTATCTAAAGTGAGAATGATATTTCCTAACGACACTTCATTGGCGAGTTTTGCAATGACATCGGGCTCACCGCCAACAGCGCGTAAAATCGTTTTGGTGATCCAATAACTAATGATGAGCCCTATTAGAAGGGAAATTACGGTAATGCTGATAACTATCTCATTAACGGTGTCTAAGGTTTCTGATAAACCTAACAATGCCATGTTTGAATCGTCTTGTTCTTCTAAAGACGAGCTATCAAGAATCTTTTCCATTTCTTTAAAAGTAGTTTGCTCAAGCCTATCAACCACTTTTAAGCCGTTTTTTTTACCTTCAGGGTTATATTTACGAAAAATCGTGTCTGCAGTTCGCACTATGTCGCTATAAAGCCGGTTAATGGTTATCAAATCACGAATTTCATTTGGCTTTTGCTCAAGGGGACTGAGTAAATTAAAATAATGAGTGAAGTTTTCGGCATTGGTTTTAAAAATTTTCTTTTGTTCATGTTTACCTTCTACGTACCCATTTAATGATGCAAACATGTCACCTGTTAGGTCAATTAATTCGAGGTAGTAGCGTATGCCGGGCAAACCATCTTTAATTGCCTCTTCGATGCTGAGTGTTTTGAGAGAATCATTAAACTCTTGTTCTTTTAATGTACTTAAGAGTTGTTGTAACTCAGCGCCTTGATTACGTTCTAGCTCTTCAATCGTTTGTAAAGACCATCGCTCATTAAGGGGATCATAGACATCAAAGACATTATGTTTAACATCATTAATGTATTCACCCATTAAGCGTTCTATTTTTTCTACTTTCTGTTTATCTTCAGTAGAGCTGATTTCAAGGGGCTTTAATTGAGCAAAAAAGTTCTGAAATTCGTGTAAATTACTTTGAAACTCTTCTAGCCTATTCATTTCACCATTACTGTATTCAACTACATTACGGTGCATATCGCCTATTTCATCTAACAGTTGTAAGTAGAGGATCACGCCTGGCACATCATCTTGTTGTATTTCTTTAGCGACAACCTGAATATTTGAGTTAAGACGATAGATGATGATCCCCATTGCGAAGATAAGAGTCAGTATTGCAGTAAACGCTAAGGATATTTTTTTACCTATAGTCAATGTCATTAACCTTCTCCGATCTATATGGATGAAAATTTAATATTTAAAAAGTTTATATTATTTCGGTGCTATTATTCTTAGCGATAACGGGAGGCAAATTGTAAAATGTGCCCCTTGATTTATCTCACTGTGACAGACTATCTCACCGCCAAGGTTTTGAGTTACTAAGTTAAAAACAATGGAGAGCCCAAGGCCGCTGCCACCCATGCCCCGTTTAGTTGTAAAAAAAGGTTCAAAAATAAGTTTTTTTGTTTCTTTATTCATACCTATGCCATTGTCGCTATAGTGAATTTGAATACCCTGATTGTCTTGCAATAAATTAATCACTATTTCGCCTTTTTTTTCATCTTCAAATGCGTGTAATAAAGAGTTCATTACGAGATTTGTAATTATTTGCGAAATATTACCCGGCGAGGTATTCACCCAAATAGAGTGGTCACCTGTTAAAGATGTTTTAATTGTTGTTTGTTTCAGAGCGGGCTGTAAATTATCGAGAGTGGTTTGGATATATTCAAATAAATTAAAGTCGCGCAATGCTTCACTGCTAATGTCAACGGCGATTAATTTGAAATTACTAATAAGTGCAGCTGCGCGTTCTAAATTTGATAAGAGCAATAAAGATGCTTGGTTCGCGGACTCTAAATAAGTCGTTAGTTTCTTTTTACTTATGGTGTTTTCTGTGACAGATTGCCGGACTTCTTTGGTGTCAATTTCAAGATAAGATGCCGCCGTGACACAAATTCCTAAAGGCGTATTCAGTTCATGTGCAACACCTGCAACAAGGCGACCTAAAGAGGCCATTTTTTCTGTTTCTACTAATTTTTGTTGTGTGTTGAGTAATTCAGTTATTGAGGTTTGTAATGCTTCGGTCCTCTCCTGAACAATGTTTTCTAAATTAGCTTGATGGATGCGTAATTCGTTTTCAACCTTTTGGCGAATTAAACAGGCTTCCTCGAGCTTTTCTTTATCTAAAAAAAGTTCTAAAAACACATTCACTTTACTTTTTAAAATATCATCATTAATAGGCTTTACGAGGTAATCGACTGCGCCACTAGCATAGCCTTTAAATTCAAAACTTTCATCGCGATCAAAAGCGGTTATAAAGATAATTGGGATATGAGCTGTTTTTGGGTGGTTGAGTAATAAGGATGCGGTTTCAAAGCCATCCATTTCTGGCATCTGTACATCCATTAATATCAAGAAAAAGTGGTGTTTATGGGCCACCGCAAGCGCTTGTTGCCCAGATAAAACATTAACAAATTCGATGTGCAACGATTCGAGCGTGCGCTGATAAACACGGTGGTTATTGGGTTCATCATCCACTATCAGGATTTTACATCGAGGGTGTTTCATCTTGTTTACTCATAAGCAAGGTTGTTAAAAAAACGGGGATATCGGTTAACGGTAAAATAAAATCAATGGTTGATGTATTGATAGCTGAATTTGGCATTGTGGCATACTCTGCCGTTTCAGGATCTTGTACTAACGATAGCCCATTATAATAATTAATCATTTTTAGCCCTAAACTGCCATCATTATTTGCACCTGTTAAAATAAGGCCGATGAGTTTGTCTTGATAACACATCGCGGCAGATTCGAATAATACATCAATCGACGGAATGGAATAGTTAACGCGGTTATCAATACTTAAACTAAAGGTGTATTGTTGCTCAATTAATAAGTGGTAACCCGATGGCGCAATATAAACAAATCCCTTTTGGATAGCTTGTCCAGGTTCAGCACACATGACTTTAAGTTGGCAGCGCTTTGCAAAGTAGTCTACGAGATAGTCGCCTCTTGTATGTTTACGATGTGGCACAATTACTACAGGAATAGGAAAATCGCTAGGTAGTTCAGGTATTATCTGAGTGAGTGCTTCTAAGCCTCCCGCAGATACGCCAATTACCAGAGCTTCATAGTTCATAAGTTATTGCTTTTGCGATAAATGCGTTCATTTTTTATATACTCAGTAAATGCATTTCTTTCTTTAATTAATTCTAAGCTTTCTTTTTGGCCTAAAATCAAAAAACCGCGATGGACTAAACTCTCTTTGAAGAGATTAATTACGCGATTTTGCAAAGTTGGATTAAAGTAAATGAGCACATTGCGACAAAGCACGAGGTGCATTTGTGCGAAAACTTGATCTTTCATCAGATTGTGGTTGGCAAACGTGATCTGCTGTTTTAGCTGATCATTGAAAACAACATTCCCTTTTTGCGTGCGGTAATAATCAGATAGGAGTGTTTTCCCCCCAGCATCAAGGTAATTTTGTGCAAACGGTGCGATTTTTTTTTCAGAGTATGTGCCTTTTTTAGCAATATCTAGAGAGTGGTTATTATAATCAGTTGCATAGATTCGCGTCCTTTGGAGTAATCCCTCCTCATATAATAATATCGCCATCGAGTAGGCTTCTTCACCCGTTGCACAGCCTGCATGCCAGATATTGATACGTGAATAAGTTTGCAAATATTGGCAGATTGAGTCTCTTAACGCTTTAAATACGTGAGGATCACGAAACATTTCAGTGACGGTAACCGACATATCTTTAAGAAATAAATTAAAAAAGTCAGGTTCATAAATAATTTTTTCATTCATTGCTGAGATACTACTTAAATTTGAAAGTGCTACACGATGCCTGATTTTTCGTTCTAAAGAGGCACGCGCGTAATTTCGAAAATCATAGCCATAACAAAAATAAATTGATTCAAGTAATTGATTTATCTCAAAGTTCATTATGTCGACTTGATTTTTCAAAATCACCTCCTTTAGTCTCAGTCAAAAGAGTATAGATAATAATGTTAAATTTAAAACCAACGCTATGTATTAAATTACTGAAACTTAGGATTTTATTTGATGATTTAACTTTTTTACTCGGAATTAATTAAAACACCGAAAAATTGCAGTTTTATTATAGGGTGCTAAAACTGCGTTGATTTTTGGAAATAGAGTTCGAATCACTTTCAAGCACTAGGCTTTCAATGCCGCTCGATTAAAGATAAATCACCAAGCACGGTGTATGATCCGTCTTCAAGTTTGATCGAAGGGAAAATTTATCAGCCTTGAGTTTTTTAAGATTTCCGTAGGTGTAATCTTGCTAGTGAAGGAATGTGGAGTTCGGCCGATTCTAGCTGTTCTATAGAGCGTAAATAATATGGTTAATGAATTGGGTCGTTCTTATTTTGTACTATTTATCCAAAACATCCCGTTTTTTAAAGTGGTGGGCTATGTCTGTTTAGCATTTAAAATTGCCAAGTAAGTAACTGTTTACACGATTAAAGTTCGTTGGCATTATTGGGACGAGTTGAAAACCCCATATAGTCTGTTTAAACATCCTATTTTGGGATGTGTGAGGCTGTTAGCTTTCATGGAGGATACAAGTAAATGGCAACTTTATTTTTAATTACGGCACTGATTTTAATCGTATTGAGTGCACCTGCCTATGTATGTTATACAGCAAATAAAATAAGTAACACATCTGCGTTTTGGCAATTATATTTTTCAGATGCGCAGCCTAGGTTAATGCTCACTTTTATCACATTCCCCATCATTGGTGTTTTAAGTGTTATAGATCTCATCAGGTGCACCTTTGGGAAATCGGTGTTCACTCAATCAATGGTTATATCTGCATGTTTCACTTTATGTTGGTCGGCATTGTTAATTTCAGGTTTGTTGGTCACCTCAGGTTAACGGGCAATTAAACAAGCGTGTTCTCCCATTCGCTTATGTGCCTTTAGATACGCAAAACGCCTCAATTGAGGCGTTTTTAGTTGGGTTTTGAACCTTTAACGTTAAGCGGCGTCGATTTGGTTTTCGGGTGCAGCGTCAATAAAGGCTTGTAGGGTATTACAATGCTGATAAATGGCTTCAATTTTTGGAAATTGCGTCATATCGACTTTAAAGCGGTGTGCATTAAATACTTGTGGCACTAAACATAAGTCCGCAAGGGTTGGTGTGTCACCAAAACAAAATGGCCCAGCGCCAAGCATGGTTTCGATTTTAGCAAAACCCACTTCTATCCAATGGCGGTACCAGGTATTTTTAGTGTCGTCGTCTGCACCGAGCTCGCTGCTTAAATACTTTAATACCCGTAGATTATCAATTGGGTGAATATCACACGCGATGGCATAACACAGATTACGGACTTGCGCTTTTTGCCACGGATCGGCTGGCAGCAATGCTGGGGTGTTGGGCTGTGTTTCTTCTAGCCATTCTAACATGGCTAACGATTGTGCCAGTACACCTTGCTCAGTTTCAAGAGCGGGTAATAACCCTTGTGGGTTTTTACTTATGTAATCAGCGCCTTGTTGCTCAGATTTTAATAAGTTTACGGGCACTAATTCATGGTCAATATTCTTTAAATTCAACGCAATGCGTACGCGGTACGCAGCAGATGAGCGAAAATAGCTGTAAAGTTTCATGGTGTGATCCTTATGCCTGACCGGTGAATTTCTTTTCAATTTTTTGCCAGCACTTGGTGTAATCTTTTTGCAAGTGATCCCCTTCAAGTGCGAACTTAGTGGGCGAAATAACATAACGCGATTCGAACATAAAGGCCATGGTATTTTCGTAGCGTTGTGGCTGCAGCTCAGCGTTCGAGGCTTTTTCAAACACGTCGGCTTCTGGGCCATGTGGAGACATGCAGTTATGTAAGCTCATGCCACCTGGTACAAATCCTTTTTCTTTGGCATCGTAAACACCTTCAATTAAGCCCATGAACTCACTCATGATATTACGGTGATAATACGGTGGTCTAAAGGTGTTTTCTGCCACCATCCAGCGCGGTGGAAACACAACAAAGTCTAGGTTTGCTACGCCAGGTGTACCCGATGGTGAGGTCAATACTGTAAAAATAGACGGATCAGGATGATCAAAACTGACCGTGTTCATGGTACAAAAACGGCTTAAATCGTATTTGTAAGGGGCGCTGTTTCCTGTCCACGCAACCACATCAAGCGGTGAGTGACCAATATCACAACGGAATAAATTGCCGTTAAATTTAGCAACCAGTTCAAATTCACCTTCAATATCTTCAAATGACGCAACTGGGTATTGGAAGTCACGGTCATTGGCATAGCCATTGGCACCTACAGGGCCACGTTCGGCTAAAATGTATGGGTTGCCATAGTTTTCACAAATATAACCACGGGCTGTCTCGTCGAGTAGTTCGACTTTGAATTTAATTCCGCGAGGGATCACGGCAATCTCACCCGGTTTAATCGCCAGCTTGCCACATTCAGTGTGCAGTACCAAGGCACCAAGCTGAGGCACGAACAGCATCTCGCCATCGGCATTGTAAAAGTAACGCCCTTGCATCGATTGATTGGCTACATAAACGTGAATACCGACCCCAGCTTGACCTTGTGCACTGCCGTTTGCAGCCATGGTTTTTAAGCCATCAATGAAGTCGGTTTGTTCGCTTGGAATAGCAACCGGATCCCAACGGAACATGGTCGGTGGGGTAATGGCTTCAGTAATTGGCGCGGTGCGAATTAAACCGTTATCCATTGCTTGATAATCACCTTGGATCACAGAAGGGCGAATACGATAAAACCAATTACGACGGTTGTCAGCACGAGGTGCTGTAAAGGCGGTCACATTAAACTGCTCAGCATATAAATCGTATTTTACTTTTTGTGGGCTGAACTGGCCGATAGGTAATGCACCTGGTAACGCTTCGGTTTCGAATTCGTTGCCAAATCCCGTCATGTAATTAAATACTGTCATGGTTTTATCTTCTGTTTCTGTTGAGAGTTATTTGAATTTACTCTCACGTGAGAGTAAATTCAAGGGTGAAAGTATAAATATTTTCATTAAAAACGCTTTATTTAACTCGCATTGCAATTAAATACTCTTGTTTGAGAGTATTTTCTTTTTTTGTCTGCAGTGCTATGGTGCGACTTGACACACCTTTCACTCTTTTATGGCACAGACATTTTATGGCTCTACAACTGCAACACTTTTTACCTTATCGCTTGAGCTTATTAACGGGCCATGTGAGCGAAACGTTTGCTAAGGTCTATCAAGATGAGCATCAACTTTCGATCCCAGAATGGCGCATTTTAGTTAATTTGGCTGAAAAAAAATCTGCAAATGCAAAAGAATTGGGTGAATGTGCGGTGATGGATAAATCAACGGTGTCACGTACCATTAAGTTATTACAAGATAAACAATTGATAGAAAAACTACCCAATCAACTTGATAAACGGGCGAGTGTTTTAACGTTAAGCGAAGGCGGGCAGTTGCTGTATCAGGAACTTGCGCCTAAAGCGTTGGCATGGGAGTCTGAGCTCCTTGGCGCTTTGTCGGCATCTGAATACCGCGATTTGATGATCACGCTTGATAAACTTGAACAGCGATTATTAGCTTTAAAATCAAATCAATGACATAAAAAAAGACCTAAGCAAGCTTAGGTCTTTGGTATTTAAATTGCGTATTTAAATTAGAAACGGTAGTTCACACCAAGGCGCATTTCCCATAAAGAGGCATCGCGTTGGACAGATAAGTTAGCATTTCTGGCATTGAACGTATTATATTCGTATTTACCTTCAGCATTAATTTTTGCCTTCACCATACGGTTACCAACAAAGCCACCTTTTTCCATTGTGCCCCAATCACTGTTAAGTAAGTTTGTTAAGTTGTTAATAACAAAGAATACTTCGCCTTTATGACCATCCATAAAACCTGGGATTTGTTGCGATACACGTAAATCAACTTTAGTGAACCAATCAGCGTTGTTACTATTACGACCTGCAATAGCGCCACGAGTTAAGCCTTCAGATTCAATGAATTGATCAAATAGCGCTTTATCAAAACCAGTTTCTTTACCGGTAACTGGGTCTTTTGAGTATGGCGTGTAAACAACATTCGGATCGTCTACTAATGGAATATACACTAATTGACGAGAGCGATTTGAATTGGCATCACCAAACTGGCTATCAGCGCCATCAAACGTGAAGCTGTATGGTTGACCTTGGCTTGCTTGACCAAATAGGTTAAAGCGAGTGGTATAACCTTCGAATAATTCGACTTTATAGCCTAATTGAAGTGTAAAGCGATGCGGCACTTCATAATCAGAAGTAGCAACACCTGGGTTACCAGGATTTGTAGTTGCTAAGTTACCGTAGTTAGAGCTAGCCGTTGAGCTAGTCATAGGGTTTACATCTTTTGAATCGGTATAAGCATAAGACACAGTAAAATTAATACCGTTATCATATTCTTTACTCAATGCAGCTGAAAGGATTGTTGATTCGCCATCATCACCCGATACGTTATCAAGCAATAATTCACCGCTACGGCCTTCAATTGATTCATAGATTGGGCGACCATCAAACGCATTTTTACCCGAATCACGTTGTGCAATATCAGTTAAAATCGCTGAATTACGTTTTTGCGTATGAAGTAAATCAACAGAAACGGTGTAATCATCTGGCAGAATGTAGGTTGCGCCTACTGCATATTTCCACTCTGATGGGATTTCAAAATCTTGTGCAATAGCGTTTACAGTGCCATCACCTTGACCAATTGGTGTATTTTGAATGGCATCAAACATAAATTGAGGCACTTCATAACCAGGTTTTCCACCATTAGTCATTGGAATATCAAATAATTTGATATTGCCAGCATAACGACCAATCTGAGTTACACCATCATTAGAGTAAGCATTTGATACCCACACATTTGGGTTACCACCAGAGTAAAGACCCATACCCGCGCGTACTTCTAAGTCCTCAGATGCAGACCAGTTAAAGCCAACACGTGGTTGTAATAAGTCAATGCCATCCATGTTCTTTTGATTGCTGAAGTTATAACGATCTTCAAACTGTTTGTTGTAGTTTGGTTTATCATCGCTGGTATATTTGTCGTAACGAAGACCAAATGTTAGCGTTGCATCGATATTGTCAAAGCTGTATTCATCTTGGATATAAAAAGTGTGCTGTGCATAAGCAAATGCTGCAGCGACATCATTTGGATTATTGGTGCCAGCGGCATTATTATAATAAACATCACCAGCTAAACCAGCTGCATAATCATCAACAGAATCAAATACAAACTCACCTTGTGAATGTTGCATAAATAAGTTGAATACGTCTAACTCTTCAAACTCATAACCTGCTGTCAGGGTGTGTTGATCTAAGTAATAAGTACCAGCTACTTTAAATGTAGTTGTGTCGTAGTTTAAATCGTTTGATTGACGCGAGTCATCAGGACCAATATAAACACGTCCACCATCGGTGGTGTTGATTCTGAATTCACCAAAGCTACTTGCAGCATCAAGTGATTCTACACGTGCGTCTAATTTAGATTTACCAATACGAACTTCTGTTGAGAAGTTTGAGTTCCAATCAGAATAAACAGAGCCGATGATTGAAGTAAATTCAGCACCTTGCTCATAAAAATGACTGTCTAATGAAACTGTATCGCCGCCTGAATCTGACTGAGATAAGGTATAACCATCATTCCAGTTATACACTAAGCTAGCACGGTGGTCTGAGTTAATATTCCAGTCTAGTTTAACTAATACTTTTTCATCGCCAACTGGCATGCTACCAGGCATAGAGCCTGCGTCATAACCATACGTGTCGCGAGTGATTTTGATGATGCGGTCTAATTCAGCTTGTGAAACACTGCCTGTGCTTAAACCATCGTACTGAAGCTGTGCAATACCATCTAATTTCTCATACGAGGTAAATAAGAATAATGTATCTTGGATTAAAGGTAAGCCAACGTTGAAGCCATAACGTTTTTCAGTGTAATTACCGTTATCAACGCTTTCGTCTTTGATTTTGTCGCCTTTTAATGAGTCGCTCGTGAAGTCATAGAAGAATCCACCGTGTACTTCATTTGTACCAGACTTTGTTACAGCGTTAATGTTACACGAGGTGAAACCACCGTATTGAACATCAAATGGCGCAAGTTCAACAGCAACTTGTTCAATTGAATCAAACGAGAATGGAGCACGAATTGTTGGGTAACCATTTGAGCTTAAACCGAAGTTGTCATTCATACGAACGCCATCAAGCGTTAAGCTGTTGTAACGAGGGTTACCACCACCACATTGAATCGCACCACGGCTATCATCAACATAAACACGAGGATCGGCACGTACAATGTCTTTTAAATCGCGGTTAATTGCTGGAGCAGATTCAAGATCTGACAATGTAAATGTTGACGCAGGACCCGTACCACCAGACATTGAACTGATAACGTTACCCGTTACAACGATTTGCTCCATATTTGTTTTAGCATTTAGAGCAACATTCACAGGGTAATCATTACCAAGACTCAGATAGACATTTTCAACCATGGTGTCTTCAAAAGTATCAGAATCAACGATTACTTGGTATGGGCCACCAACACGCAGACCTTTTACACTGAAGTAGCCAGCATCATTAACTTCAACAATTTTAGTTGAACCTGACGGTACATGAATAATCGTGACTTTAGTACCCGCGGCAGGATTACCGTTAGGTCCCATAATCTGACCTTTAACAGCAGAAGACGTTTCATTCGCCATTGCTGCACCACTGACACCTAAACAAGCTGCAACAGCAAGTGTTAGCGCCTTTTTACGTAGTTGAGTTTTCATCTAGTTAGTTTCCCGTGTAACTATAGTTTTAAAAAGTTAGCTTTATATTAATTATTAACTTCATTGGTTTGGTTTAGCTTTAACGCGTGCACCAAAGGTATTGCAGCCGGGTCAAATATTGCATTTAACAAGCCTGCTAATCTTATTCCGCCTTGTAACAAGCGGGTATTCATTGTGTTTTTTTGTTCATACACATAGCTGTATGAAAAGTCACCATCGTCAATTTCATATAATTTTTTTGCAATATGAAATGATTCAAGTACCCAGTCTTTTGGTTCACTGGCTAAATATTCACTAATAATTTCTTTATTCGTTGTATCAATAAAATACGCGTATTCAGTAAAAGACAGGTTTTCACCTTCCAATAAATCCCGATCCCATAATGCATGTAAGTTAGTATCTTTATTAAAATATTTTACTTTAATATCATTACCGCCACGGTCGTCTTTTCGACCAACGTGCATGGGTTGGTGAATGTCACCGACTAAATGCGTTAAAAAGCGAAAGTAAAAACGCTTTTTGTCTAGCGATATTTGCTCGCTTTGTAGCACTGCAATGCTTTTTAAGATGGCAGAGTAAGCATCCGTTACCTCACCTTCAGTTGCCGTAATACGATAACGTTCAGGTTTAAAATCATTCACTTCATTGATATTAATGTAATGCCATACAACTGATTCTTTTTTCCAAAACTTGCTTGGATCAGAGCGCATTTCATCAGCCCAGGTCGTGACCTGTGGTAATTTGTCACCTTCAAGCAATTGGGTAATGGCTAATTTTGTTGTGTCGGTTAAATGGTTTTGGGCAATCTGTCCAACAACCCGATGACCGTTTTGAGCCCATGCATGAGATTTATTTATAATACTGAAGGTTAAAAATGTCGAAATTATGACAATGGTTTTTATTTTTGCGCTGATATTCATGCTGATTAATTCAATTTTTGAAGTTATCCGATGTGTTAAATTGTCCTTATTTGAGACCAAATAGAAAGGACTCAATGATATTCATAATTACTTGTTAATATACCTTTATAAACAAACAGTTAATGATTACTGGTAAAATTACCTATTGATATAAGTAAGAATAATTGTTCAAATAAGCTTAAGTTAGTCAGAAGCTGGTAAAGCGAGTGCGCCTTTATAACGTTTTAAGCTCAAAAATTACAATTGTTACATTTTTGTTTCTAAGTCTTGTCGTAATTTATTTTATTGCTAAATTACAAAAATACCCAGAAACCACAGAGCTGCCATTAATTGTTGATGTATCAGTGCAATGTAATTTTGAAAATCAATCTCAATTAGAATCATTGGTTGTGTATGTACCGTCAGAAGATCTCGCGCATCAAGTTGCGGCTAAGTTATGTCATGATGCCGTAGTGAGCCGACAGTTTGGAGGCGTTGAAGTCTTTTGGGGTTATAAGCTAAGTGATTCAATCGAGTTTTTGGGCAAAGGATTTGCCGATTTAATTTTGGCAAAAGAAAATATCGTAGAGGCCTTTATGGCGGAGTCGACTTATAACTATCAGGCTGTATTAGGTTACCCAAGTTACACGGCGTTTTTTATCTCTTTAAAAGAAAAACCCCGCCTAGATAAAGCCTATTTTTTAGATAAAACGTTAGGGCTTATAGAATATCCGACTAGCCGCTCGGGACATATTTTACCAAAAGCGCAATTAAAAAAACTCGACCTCAATACCGACAGCTTAACGATCCGTTATGCTAATTCTCACAGTGACTTACGAGACCTTTTAGCCCGTGGTGAAGTAGATATTATTGCATCCTATTGGAAAGAAGATGATGTACAGCGCTTTTCACACAACTATATTACCTCAATTAGTGATGGGATCAGTGGCAGTAAATGGTATTTAAAAATGAATCTAGAAAATACCGATTTATACTGTGCGGTTCAAGCAAGCTTGGTCAGTTTAGCCCAAGAGCAAATGTCGACTTATTTTCATCAAGCTGAAAAATACCAGCATTGTGGCGAAAATGGCCTAATTATGGAACTCAAAGATGAACAATAAAATTAAATTTGGCTGTGCGCTTGTATTATTCTTGTTACCTTTGCAATTGTGCTTTTCACTCACGACTTATTTTCAGCATCAAACATTAACCGAGCAATCGGTAGCGAGTGTAAAAACACGCATTGCATTAGATTTACCTCGCTTATCACTGCCTAATGAAAAGCTTAATATAGTGGGTAACCCATTTGCGGTTACCACATACTTAGAACAAATAAATCAACAGCTCGTTAATCAATACTTACCTGTTCAAATTCTGTCATTACAAGCAATAGCGATTAAACAAGTAAATCAAGGTGACGACATTGAGAGTAAGCACTATCGATTATTGACCCCCGACAACCAAGTTGAAATTCAATTAATTGAACAACCCTTGCCAATCTATGCGTTATTTTCAGTATGGCCGTGGTTGTTTAGCTTTATTTTGCTCTATTTGAGTAAAAGTCACATTGTGGCATGGCGTAATCCTGAACAATTAATGCCTCAGGCTACCGTAGAGCAAGAGCCGCTTAAGCTATTAATTAATCTACAGAATAAAACCGTCATTAATAGCATCTCGCAACATGAGGTTGCGCTTGCGAACAAGCCGTTATGTTTTTACATCGCGTTAATGGAATTTTGCCAAAATAATAAAGAGATAACGCTTAACCAAAATAAAGATGTGCCTGAAGAGCTAGTTGAAATCGCAAATAAGTATTTTTACCGCTTAATCGATCTGGGGCACATTGTGCGTAAACGCCCTAATTTTACCAATAGCCTTGAAAAAACCCTCAGTGAAATACGTGCAGCTCTTGATGAAGTGTTTGCTGAGCATCCTGAACAAAAGGAAATTTACTATCCGCCAAAAGCACATGGTGAAGGCTCTCGTTCAAAATTGCATCATTATGGGTTGAATAAAATAGATAAAATCCACTTTGAAGTGATTGGAAAGTAAAGCTGTTTATTAAAAAGAGGTGTTGGCGCTAAAGCTTTATGATTAGCGCCAAAGAAAAGGTTACTGAATAACCTTTATTTCAGACTTTGAATTAAAATCAGCAGCATTGATGTTGTTATGTTTTAAGAAAAACTCTTTTAACACTTCAGCATCGGTTGCATCTGTTGCTACAAAACCTGGGTGGTTTTTAAGTACTGGGTAACCATCACCGCCTGCGGCGTTATAGCTATTGATACTAAAACGATAGGTTTTAGTGGTGTCTAATGGCTTACCTTGAATTTTTATACTGTGCGCAACACCCTTTTCGAGGGTGAGCTCAACACCATAAAACTGGCAGTATGCGCCAGAATCAGGCGGGAAACTGGCAATAGTAGAAAGATAACCAACCAGCTCGTCGCCTTTCATATCGACGTAGCTTATACGGTTTTTAAAAGGGTGCACCGATAAAATATCTTTATAACTTACATCGCCGCCTTCAATAGAGCTGCGGATGCCACCGCCACTGATAATACCAAAATCGCCTTTTACACGTTCCATTTGAGCTGCCGCAATTAAACGACCTAAATTAGTTTGTTCAAAACGCGCAAATTGACGGTCGCCTTCTAAACGCCCAGTCAAGGTAGCGATAGAAACCGATAACTTTTCATCACCTTTGGCTTGAAATGGCTGTAAAAAAGCAAGCATTGCAGGGTCTTGTGAAATTTCAGTTTGGGCTAATCGGCTGGTTTTTTTACCTGAAGCATCAATCTCAACACGTTGCATATTAACAGGGATAAGCTCATAGCTCACTAGACGTAGCTGCTGGTTTTTATACTCAAACTCTGCTTTTCCAACATATTTACCCCATTCATGGGCTTGCACAATCCACGTGCCATTTTGTTGATCGGGTTGGCAGGCATCACCTGGTTTAAAGTCTGTGTTGGCTACATTGGTCGCTCGCATACAAATAGGTTCTTGCGAGTGCCCGCCAACAATAATATCAAGTAATCCAGGCGCTAAACCACGCGCCAAAGTAACATCACCGGGTGCGTTAATACCGTGGTTAGCATCAATATAATGACCCATATGAGTTACCGCTATGGTGATATCTGGTTTTTCCGTTGCGTCTAGTTCAGTAATTAGGGTATTTGTTACGCTGACAGGCTCGGCAAATGTAAGATGACCAATGTATTCGGGATTGCCAATTTTTGCCGTGTCTGTGGTTGTAAGGCCAATAACGGCTATTTTTAAGCCATTTTTATTAAATATCTTATAAGGTTGATAGGCCGTTTTGCCGGTCTTGGTATCAATGATATTGGCTGATAAAAATGGAAAGTTCGCCCAGCTTTGCTGCTTTTCTAAAATATGTAGTGGGTTATCAAATTCATGATTACCCAGCGCCATCGCATCGTAACCCAGTAACGACATCCCTTTAAAGTCAGGTTCGGCATATTGCATATCGGATTCTGGCACGCCGGTATTAATATCACCGCCAGATAACAATAATACGGTGCTATTTTTTGCTTCTGCTTGCGCCCTTAAACGATCAATTAATGTTTTACGGGCTGCCATGCCGTATTCGCCATGTTCATTTTGCCAAAAACGACCATGATTGTCGTTTGTATGTAAGAGTGTGAAGTGTTGCACCTCAGGTGTAATCGTTTGGTTAGAAGGCGTAATTAAGGCGCAAGCGCTAAGAGTGGTGATCCCCAGCAGAGTTAAAATGAAGCGTGAACGATGCATGACAAAGCCTTTGAATGTAATTATTAACTGATAGAGCAATTGCTTATCAATCAAAACAAGTCGTTAAACGATCATACTGCACAAAGTGGGTAAAATAGATGACAAAGCACAAAATTAGCTTTACTCAAAGAAAGTAAATTTACTTAACCTTACTCTTATCGATTTAATACGGCCTGACGTCTGCGATTGAGCTCGTGTTGTGCTAAACAAGCGTGTTGATGTTTGTTCATTACCATCCAATTTAAAAAGGAGGCCGGCAGTTGTCGGTAAGATTGCCCTTTATGTAAACCAAAATCGCAAATTGCACTTGAAGTTGTTGAATGTTGCATGGAAAACCTTATTTTTATTTTTGTTAAAAAATAGTAATAAAATTTAGCGTGTAATTAAAGCCGTATTTATTGAAAGATTTACTGAGATGTAAAACTCACGTTACATAGCTCAGTGAACAAAAAAGATTGTAACTGAGTGTAATCTTGCTAGTCACATGAATTTCAAGTCGTTATGCTGCACTTATTAGAGATAAAAACAACAAAGGAATTAATCATGCGTCATCGCACTTCTCATTTACTCGCTATGTCATTTTTAGCAACGGGACTTTTATCAACAACGGCACAGGCAACTATAGTTGAACTACACACCAATCAAGGTAACATCAAAATCAACTTGTTTGACCAAACGACCCCAGCCACCGTGGCCAACTTTTTAAATTATGTAAATAAAGATGCATATAATGAAACGGTTTTTCACCGTGCTGTTAAAGGCTTTGTCTTACAAGGTGGTGGTTTTTTTTATGACAATACACTGCCTTTAAAAGCGGTTGTAAGTGATGCGGCGGTGATTAACGAACCAAAGCATTCAAATTTGAAAGGCACCATTGCGATGGCAAAAGTGGGTGGAAACCCAAACAGTGCGACGAACCAATGGTTTATCAATTTAACCAATAATGCAGCTAATCTTGATGTGCAAAATGGTGGTTTTACCGTATTTGGCCAAGTGGTCGCGGGCGATATGGCCATTGTTGAAGGCATTATGAACTTAACAAACTGTAAAGAATTCCCTTTAGTTAATTACACGGCAACACAATGCACAGAAAACGCAACAATTGCTGGTGAAAACTTTGTTAAAGTGATGAGTATTTCAATTTTAGATACCGATCCTGCAAGTGCTACCAATGCGGGTATTGTGCCGGTAGAAAATACTTTAATAAAAGCGGTAAAGCCTAAAACGTCGGAATCAAGTTCAGGGAGTTTATCAGCGCTGTTACTGGGTCTCATTGGCTTGGTTGGCGTACGCAGATTTAAATAAAGCAAATGAAAACAGAGCGCTCAGCGCTCTGTTTTTTGTTAATGCATATTATAAAACAAAGAGTTGAACAAGCATTCCAAGCCACCAGATTAATAAAATCCCCGCCCCGAAAACAAAGCTTTTATAACGTTTCAATACATCATTATTGCTTAGATGTATGGCGCTATGAATAACTCGGCTCAATACAAATAGCCCCGCGCAAGCAACTGAAAACCAACCCGTTAAATTCAACTGCAAACATAATAATACCGCCACATAAAATAAAACCGGTAATTCAAATTGGGTTAAAAAATTACGCCCAGCAGCAATAACATGCTCAGGTGCGTTGTCCAGTGCCATCGTTTTAAACGCCGCCATGGGAATTTGTTTGCTTTTTGCCGCAGCAAAGCGGCGTTTACCCATAATAACCATCACCACTAAAGTGAGAATGACTTGTACAAACACTGCTAAAAATAACCATTTATCCATTATATTGCTCTTTTTTGTTGGTAAAGTGCGGCTATCTTAGCGTAATTGTGCATATTTGAGTATTAGTTAGGCTAACTTTCACAAACTGTTACAAAGCACTGTAAATAGCGGTAGGCAAAGAAGAAATACTTTTTTATTATTTGGCTATTCAAACTGCATAATAACAAGTGATAGGAACAACGATGAAAAAAATTTTGGCACTCAGTGCAATTGCGCTGGCAGTATTAGCGGGCTGTAATAGTACTCCCGCACCTTCTTCGGTTTCATTTGTCCCAGATAATTTAGTTGTGAGCCCCAACGATCAACGAGCTTATAAAACCTTAAAACTAAGCAATGACATCGAAGTGGTTTTAGTTTCCGATCCTTTAGTTGAAAAATCAGCAGCAGCACTGAGTGTCGGTGTGGGTTTATTGCACGACCCGATGACACAGCAAGGCATGGCGCATTACCTAGAACACATGTTGTTTTTAGGCACCGAGCGTTACCCTGATACAAAAGAATATTCAGAGTTTATGACTAAAAATGGTGGTGCTCATAATGCGTACACTTGGTTAGACATTACTAACTACATGTTTAAAGTAAATAACGATGCTTATGATAACGCATTAGACCGTTTTGCAGACTTTTTTAAAGCCCCCAAGCTGTACCCTGAATACACAGATAAAGAAAAAAACGCCGTTAACGCAGAATGGTCAATGCGCCGCGAAATGGACTTTTTTGGCCAGTTTAAACTTAGCCGTAACTTAATGGGTGACCACCCAGCCAATCGTTTTTTAATTGGTAACTTAGAAACCTTAGGTGATAAAGAAAACAGCAATCTACATAAAGAAACGGTTGATTTTTATAATAAATATTATTCATCAAACATTATGAAAGTCGCCATGATCTCAAACTTACCCTTGAGTGAAATGGAGCGCTTAGCCAATGTGCATTTTTCGACGATTAAAAATAAAGACATCGAAAAACCAACCGTTACGCAATCACTTGATTTAGCAAAAGTGGCCGCTAAAAAAATCTATTACAAACCAAATGAAGATGTAAAACAGCTTAAACTTGATTTCACCATTAAAAATAACCTCAGTGATTATGCTGTAAAACCAAATCGCTTTATTTCGTATTTATTGAGCTCAGAAATGCCTGGCACACCCGCACAAGTATTGCGTGATAAAGGTTGGGTATCACAACTGACGTCAAGTGCCTCACCAGACATGTATGGTAATTACGGGAGTTTATCAATTGATGCAGAGCTGACTGATTTAGGCATGCAGCATCGCGACGAAATTGTTGCCCTTGTGATGCAATACATTGATTTAATCAAAAAAGAAGGCGTTAACGATAAGTACTTTAATGAAATCCGCACCTCATTAAACAATCAATTTCAATTTTTAGAAAAAGGCGACGAGTTTGGTTATGTCTCAAACCTAGCCGACAGCATGCAAAAATACCCGCTTAATAATGTGATTAATGCTGGGTTCTATTATGCGCAATTTGATAAACAGGCGATTAACGCGGTACTTGATCAACTGACCCCAGCGTCTTTAAAAGTGTGGTATATCAGCCAACAAGAACAAACCGATAGCAAGCTGCATTTTTATGATGGCGAATATCGCTTAGCTGATTTTAGTAAAGAAGAGCTTGCAGCATGGCAGCAAACACCGACTACAGCGTTAAACTTACCAGCGGTGAATCGTTTACTTCCTGAAAATTTTACAATCAAAACAAAAGGTAAAGTATCTGCATTACCACAATTAGTCGTTGACCAAACCGATTTGAAAATTTGGCAAGTGGCCAGCACTAATTTTGCCCATCAGCCTAAAGGGTTACTCAAAGTGTATCTCAACAGTGATTTGTCTGAGCGCGATGCCAAAGCACAAGTGCTATACAGCGTGTGGGCCGATTTATATAACTTACAACAAAGTGCCTTAAGTACAGAGGCAAGTATTGCAGGTATGAATTTAGGTGTTGCAGCAGCGAATGGCTTAACCTTCACCCTCAATGGTTTTACTGATAAACAAGCCTTGTTATTAGAGCAAGGTCTAAAAGCGCTTCAAGTTGCGGTGGATGAGCAAGGGTTTGCTCAAGCAATCGATCGCTTTAGCCGTGATATAGCTAATGAAGGTAAACAATTCCCTTACTATCAAGCCTTTGGTGAGTTCAGTAAGGTTATTTCAAATGGCAGTTATTCAGATGATGCCTTGTTAGAAGCGGCAAAATCATTAACGGCTGCTGATTTAACAACCTTTATGGCGCAAACACTTGAGCAAAACCAAATCCGCGGTTTTGTTTTTGGTAATTATGATCAAAACGACATAACGCATATTGCTGCGCAGCTAAAAGCAATTTTGCCAACTAATCATAAAACCACAGCATACAGCCGCGATAAAAGTTGGTTGCCAAAACCAGGTGAAGTGTATGTCGTAAAAAAAGACATTGATGTTGCCGATGTGGCGATTGTCGATGTCTTGGTACACCCAGAGCCGGGTTATAAGCAAAAAGCCCGCGCCAGTATTTTACAAAACCATTTCCGTACCGTGGCCTTTGATAAGCTGCGTACCGAAGAGCAACTTGCGTATGCAGTGGGTGGCTTTGCTAATCCAATTGATGACTATGCCAGCATTGGTTTATTCATTCAAACGCCGGTAAAAGGGCCACAAGAAATGCAAGCGCGTTTTGATTTATTCAAAAAAGAATACGTTAGCGAGCTCGATAAAGTAACGGAAGAAACATTCCAACAGTTAAAAAATTCGACCTTAGTGGGCTTAAAAGAGCAGCCTAAAAACCTAAGTGATGAATTGTCGCCATTATTGGGTGATTGGTATCGCGAAAACTTTGCCTTTGATAGCCGTGCAAAATTGATTGCTGAAGTAGAAAAAGTGACGCTTGCAGATATCAAAGCATTTTATGCGCAAACCATGGGTAACAAAGAGGCAGCGCGCATTAATGTGCAACTACGCGGCACTAAGTTTAAAAACACTGAATTTGCAAAGCTTGCAGGTGAAGTAGAATTAACCAACCTAGCCCAAGCAAAACAAAAAATGCAATACCAATAATCGGTTAGCATTGTTTTAGCCTAATACGGGCAGCCAATGTGCTGCCCGTTTTTATTTAAATTTCAGTTATGTTAAATAGCAGGTTTTTGACAGGTCACTCTTAACTTTCCTCCTGTTTTAATCGGTTAGATGTATTGATCATTTATCTTGAATTGCACAATTGATGTTTAGTATGCTGATGTGCCATCGCGATGATTTTGTTTAGGTATGTTATGTCGGCCTATTTAATGACCACCCTACGTTTAAAGATGCGTTTGATCCAACTTGATGACGATGCCTTTATATTGCGCTTAGTGAATCAAACGTCGTTTATTACTAACATTGGCGATAAAGGGGTGCGTGATTTATTTTCTGCTCGAGAGCATATTCATAGTAGTTACCTAAACCAGTATGTAAAACTTGGCTTTGGTCTATGGGTTGTGGAGCTTAAAGCAACCAATACGCCGATTGGTGTGTGCGGGTTAGTAAAACGCGATGCGTTATCAAGCCCAGATTTAGGGTATGCATTGTTAGATGAAGCTGCAGGGTACGGGTATGCCAGTGAAGCAGGACAAGCGGTGATGGACTATGCAAAAACTCAGTTAGGGATTGAAAAAATTGTCGCGATTACTGCTCCAGATAATACAGCCTCGCAACGGGTACTCACCAAACTTGGTTTTGAGTTTAAAAAACAGGTCTATTTACCTGGTTATCATGGCGCTAGCTGTTATTTTGAATAATAAACGCTCAGCAGTGCTGAGCATTGAGTTACAGCTTTAAAAATTTGTTCATTTATTGTGTAATCGTTACTTTTTCAACGATGATCGGTTCAAATGGTACATCTTCATGGCCTGCAACACGTGTGGTTCGCACCTTTTCAATTTGTTTGATGATGTCCATGCCCGCAATAACTTCACCAAAAACACAGTAACCCCAACCTGCATTGGTGGTTTTAGTGTGATCTAAAAAGTCGTTATCCGCTACATTAATAAAAAATTGTGCTGTTGCTGAATGGGGTGCGTCTGTACGAGCCATGGCAATCGTGCCAAGTTTATTTTTGAGGCCTTTATTGGCTTCATTGACGATAGCATCGTTTGTTGGCTTTTCTTTCATTTTGGCCGTAAAGCCACCACCTTGGATCATAAACCCTTTGATCACACGGTGAAAAATCGTGCCTTCATAAAAGCCATTTTGGCAATAGTCTAAAAAGTTTTTGGCAGTAACAGGGGTGGTTTCAAAATCGAGTTTGAATTCGATATCACCTAAGTTTGTGGTAAAAATAATCATTGGTTTACTCTGTTCAAGATTGACTGGCGCCAAGTATACAGCGACTACATTAGACAACCAGTTTTATTTTAAAAACTGGGTTTTTGCTTGGCGTTGTCGTATGGTCGCTTCAAGTTGTTGCTTATTCTGCGTGGCATTGATTAATAGCCCTTCGTGTTGTAATAACCATAATTTTCGTTCAATCCCACCGGCATAACCGGTTAATTGACCATTGGCACCAATAATACGATGGCACGGTACAATGATGGTAAGGGGATTGCGACCATTGGCACCACCGACGGCGCGCACCGCTTTGGGGTTGTTGAGTTTGCGTGCCAGTTCACCATAACTGCAACTTTCACCAAAGCCAATTTGGCTTAGTTGTTGCCATACACTACGTTGAAACACAGTGCCAATAGGCGCAAGCGGTAAATCAAACACGGTACGCTTTAGCGAAAAGTAGTCACTTAATTGGCTTTTACAGGCTTGTGTTAGGTCATTGGCGCTGAGAGTTTGGCGCTCTGGGCCGCAAAAAATAACATGTTGTAGGCCTTCTTGGTTAGTAACAATTTCCATTAAGCCTAAAGGGCTTTCAAAGTAATCACCCGCAAGTGTGGTTGTCATTATAAGCGGCTCCAAAGTTGAAAGGTTAAATAGCTTTGCCACGGTGATGCAGCGTTTGGCGTGATGTGGCTATCTGATTGAATAAGCGCTTTTTTTACCCCTAAATCACCGCCTAAAAAAATATCAGGATCGCTTAGCCCGCGCATTTTGGCATAATCTGTGGTCCAGGGGCCAATGCCTTTGAGGGCCAGCCAAAACTCGCCATCATCTGGCGTTGGGTGCGTTAAATAGTGCGTAGCTAAATTGCGCAATGTTTGTTTACGTGAGCTGGGTATTTTTAAAAAAGCGAGTTCACTGCTTGCAATGGCCGAAGGGCTTGGAAACAAGCGTTTATCCCCTTGAGACTCGCCCAGAGTTTGTACTAATTGTTGTACTAAGTTTTTTGCCGCAGCCACAGAGATTTGTTGGCCAAGCACCGCGCGAATACCCGCTTCAAACATCGACCAAATGCCGGGCAGTCGAATGCCTGACTCAATGGCAATTTGGCCTTGCAGCGCAGTCGTTAAATCGGCTTCAATTGCGACTAAATCCGCATCTAAGTCGAACAATCGGCGAATATTATCAACTACGGCACTTAAATATGTCAGATCATCAATTTCAATCTCAACAGCAAACAGGTGTTTTTGAGGAATATGGGTGAGGGTAAAGTGACCTTTGGCACCTTGCCACTCAAAGGTGCGACCGTAACTGTGTTCGTCAGCCCATTCAAGCCCTGTAATTAAACGGGCTCGATAAAAATTGAGCATTTTAGCGACATCAAAAGGTGGGCGGTACGCCAAGTTAAGTTGCAATCCACTTTTATTATTTGATTGTTTCGTTCTCATTTCGCTCGGTGTTAATTTTAGTTCGTTGATAAAACAATCGTTAAAGCGCCGAATACTATTAAAACCACTGGCAAGCGCAATATGAGTGATACTGAGCTGCGTTTGATGCAGTAATTGTTTGGCGAATAAACACTGTTGATATAGCGCATATTTTTTTGGTGATAAACCAAAATGCTGCTCAAACAACAGCCGTAAATACCGATCGCTAATGCCCAAGCGCTCAGCAAGTTGTACGATTGACCCTTGTTGTAATGCCCCTTGGTTGATTAATTTTATAGCGCGATCAAGCGTGGTATTGACGCCTCGCCACGCACTTGAACCCGGTGCACTATCGGGTCTGCAGCGTAAACAAGGCCGAAAACCCGCTTGTGCGGCTTGCACCGCACTTTGAAAATAGCGCACATTGTCTTCTTTTGGCGGTGCAACAGGGCAAATGGGCCGACAATAAATTTTTGTGGTGGTGACGGCGATAAAAAATTGCCCATCAAAACGCGGATCACGAGCAAAACGGGCTTTTTGGCAGATGTGGGTATCGAGTGCACAAACAGACATAACACAATTCAAGATGACAATATGGCATCACTATAACCGAGTTGGCGCTAAACACTAGCCATAAACGGCAGTGAAGCTTGTTTGTAATAGCATGCTTGTGACTATAGCGCGGGCGTTAATTAACCTCATAAAAAATGCAGTTGAAGCAAACCAAAGTGCCAATCGGCAAGACTTAGATATTGAGATTATCTGTCAGTTACATGATAAAAACCTACAGTTCAGCATTTATGATCACGGTCCGGGTATTGATAATCCAGATAATTTATTTGTGCCATTTTACAGCACCAAACCACACGGTTTAGGCATTGACGGATGCTGAGTCGGCAAATTATTACCAATCACTTTGGTCGCTTAAGCCTAAAAAACGGCCCAAATGGTGGGGCAGTGGCAACCGTAACGCTGCCAAGCCAGTAAGAGTCGGGGTGTTTGGCTAAGCTTTATGGAACACTAAAAATATATTGAATTTAGTTGATAACAGCTTGCCAAGTTCACAGGTTTATAGGACTAACCACAACACTTTTTGTATTTTTTACCACTGCCGCATGAGCAAGGATCGTTACGCTCAGGGGTTTTAGCGAAGACTTGTGGAGCTGGTTTGTTTAATGCGACATCAAGCGCTTGAATGTCTTCAGCAGCATCACTGTTAATGTGAAACTCAGCAACTAACTGATGTTCAAATAAAATTTTCTCAAGTTCCAACTGACGTGCAGTCGATTGAACATGTAATTGTAATGGATCGCTTAGGCTGCCTAATTTTACATTCGGCTTTGGCTTATAGGTGCCGAGGTTGTGTTTACCCATCACAATTGGGCGACCACGGTAGAAACATTTAGACATTGCTGATCCTAATCAGGGCACAGGTCATTCGCTGCGCTTAAAAATGAGCACGCATGCTAACAGCTAAAGCACTTTTTGGCTAAAAACAATCACACTTATTTGCATTGTCGCTGCAAGATTCAATCATTAGGTAGGATTTATTATCTAGCGTACAGGCTATTTATTACATACAGGGAGTTTAATCGATATTTTTAACCCACCTAATGGACTTGCCGTTGCGCGAATTTGCCCTTGGTGTGCGTGGATTAAATTTTTGCAAATGGCTAATCCTAAGCCGGAACCGCCTAATTGACGCGAGCGAGATTTTTCTACGCGGTATAAGCGTTCAAATATTTGTTCAAATTGGTCGCTTGGTACACCAGGTGCAGTGTCGTTGATTGAAACAATAATAAAGTGGTTTTTTGCGTAAACCGACAGTGTAATGGTGCCGGGTTTATCGGTATACAGGCAGCTGTTGGCTATGAGGTTGGTCAGTACTTGTTTGATACGGTCGCAATCCCATAACACAGTTTGCTGTTGTAAATTGATTTCACATTGCCAATTAAAGTTATGATCTTTGACGTAATTGGCAAATTCATGTTGCCAGCTTTCAAATAAAGCAGCTGCAACATGGCTTTGTTGGTTTAAAACCAAATGGCCACTATCGGATTGCGCTAATTCATAAATATCTGAAATTAAGCGATTAATATCAATCACCTTTTGATTCATTTGCGAATAGCTCGATTGCACGTCACTAATTAAGTTATGTTGCAAAGCATTCACTTGTAATTTCATCGACGTAAGCGGCGTTCGCAGCTCATGGGAAATATCTGCTAGGAGCTGATCTTTTTGTTTTAGAAGCTGTTCATTCAGCTCATTGCGTAGTAATGCCATTTTACGGCGTTGCCAAATATTGAAAATAATGGCACTAAATAACAGCAAGCTTAAACAGAACAGCGTAACTAACCATTTTTTAGTGGTTTGTTCGGTTGCAATAATTTGCTGTTGTGCTTTTTCATTTTGCTGTAACTGACTGACCTTGAGCTGTTCTTGTAATAAATTAACGTCCTTTTTGCTTTTTTCTTGTTCTTTAATACGCTCGCTTGAAATATCTTCTTGGTATTGTTGGTAAGCAAGTTTTAGATGGGAATAAGCGGCTGAAAAATCTTGTTTTAGCGCCAGTACATCCGCGAACTTTTCGTGAGCAGGGCGAACTAAGGAACTGTTATTTAATGATTGAGTCATGGCTAAATATTGCTCTGCATGACTAAGTGCTTGGTTAAGCTCATTAATTTCAAGGTAATAATCGATAAAATGACTGTGAACCCGACTTTGCGCAAAGGTATCATTGGTCAGTCTTGTGGCATTTTGGGCATGATTTAGATGAGTTAGTCGTGCGTTGGGATTATCTAACTCTTTATATAAATCAGCGAGTTGTAAATGAGTTTGCGTGGTTGCAGCTGGAGCATCGGCTTTTAAAAATAGCTCAATGGCTTTTTCATTATATTCGATGGCTACGCTCAGCTGTGTTTTTTTATGGGCCAATTTAGCAAGTTGGCTGTAATCAAACGCGCTATCTTTACTGTTGTTACGGGCTAAATCGATTTTTAATGCTTTTTGGTAAAACTGTTCAGCTTGAGTCAAATCATTGGTTTTCATGTATAAATTACCAAGATTATAAAAATTAGCTGAAACGGTCATTAAATCCTTACTGTTTGATAGAGCCTGCATGGCATTGAGTTGATAGATGAGCGCTTGCTCATAATCGAGTTCTGTTTCAGCAAGTACACCGAGTGCATTATAAATCCGTGCCATCCCCGAGGGACGATTACTCTGGCTATAAAGTTCAAGCGCAATTTGATAGTTTTGTTTCGCTAAACTGTATTTGTTGAGGTTGCGTTGATAGATACCCGTCATACAATAGAAGTTTGCTTGTTCATTAGTATTAAAGAGCGCCAAGTTAAGGTTTACAAGCGGGTGCACATGCTCAAGCATAATACGTTCAGCTTCGGCATAATGGTTTCTATTTTGTGCAATTAAGCTTTCTTCAAACCAAGCCATTATGGTTATTTTTGGCCATTGACTTTGTTTTAGAGGCGCTAAAATAGCAAGCGCTTCGTCATAGCGTCCCCGGTGCCAATGCAAGGTGGCCACACTGATAGTGACATCAGCCTGTTGCTCGCCGCTCGTATTGTTTTGCATTTTAGTAAGCTGTGCTAAGGCATCTGTGGCGGCGAAATTAAAATTGTTGAGGTCAATGGATTGCGCGTGAGCATGGGTCAAATAACACAGTAATAAAAAAACAGCGATATAACGACGAAAATAATGCAAAAGAAACACCTTTTAATTAGGAGTATTGCCAAAAAGAGCCATATTGATGCGGTAACCTGCGCCATAAACAGATTCAATAGGGGCAACTGCGTTGAGAGACACCTTGAACTTTTTTCGGATGTTTTTGATATGACTGTCGATAGTGCGATCGTTAATATCGTGTAGTTCGGGGTAGGCTAGTTCGATAATTTTGTCCCGTGAAAAAATGCGCTCGTGATTAATAAAAAGTAACTCAAATAAGCTAAATTCCGAATGGGACAGTGATACTACCCCAAGCGGGGTTTTTATTTCAAGCGCATCTGCATTAAGGGTTAAGGTATTATATTGTACTTGGCCAATACTGCGTTTTAATATTGCTTTAGCACGTAATACCACTTCCATGGCATCAAAGGGTTTACAGATATAATCATCAATGCCGAGTTGTAATCCTTGCAGTTTTTTTTGCTGTTCAACAATGGCGGTGAGCATCACAATTGGCACATCGGAAAATAAGCGAATTGCTTGGCAACACGCCATACCATCTTTATTTGGTAACATTAAATCAAGTAAAATAAGGTCGGGTTGATAGCGTTTTACTGCATTTACCACCAAATCTCCGTCGTCAATGTGCAAGGTATCAAACTGATTCGCTCGGAAAAAAAGCTCAATTCCTTGCGCTATGCTGAGATCATCATCAACAATTAAAATTTTCTGCATAGTGATTTCCCTAAAATTTGAACGCGGTATTTTAGCTATTTATAGAATAGATGGAATCATTTTTTCTCGCTTTAAGTTGCTGTCGGATCAAAATACCATTATTTGATGTCGCCAGTGCAATTTCGATTTTATGTTTAATTGAGTTATCAAGGCTTTGATCAAATAACATCATTTCTAATAAGTTGAATAAGCTTTCTAATTGCTCCAACTCATTGTTTTTATAAAGCTCATTACAAAGGATTGGGAATCCTAAAGCATCTAAAGTGGAAATGATTTTTTGATTAATAGCTAATCCTACTGATCCCATCGCGGTTTTCTCCTAAAAAACAATAGCGTAATTAGATGCCATAATTGTGCATCAAATATGGATCAGGATTAAAAATGAGTTATTAATTGCGGTGGGCTGATATGCAAGGGAGAGTCTGTTTTTTGCAGCAATATGATTGCAGTTTTTAAAATCGCAATTTGAGCTATGGGCAAACAAAATTATCTTGTTAACCTGAGCTTTGGTTAAGTGATTTACTAACGTATTTATATTGAATTGGTCAATGTTTTTTCAAGTCTGTAGCCGCTGGAGATAAATTTATTATCCAGAGCTCAGGTTTGTTATTATCGGTTTCCCTGTATGTGTTTTAAGACAATATAAATGAAAGACTTAACGCAAGGATCTATTCCTAAATTACTCATTAATATGGCTGTGCCTATGATGATTGGAATGCTGATCCAAACTTTGTATTTTTTAGTTGATTTGTATTTTGTGGGTCAACTTGGTGATACCGCTTTAGCTGGCCTCAGCCTTGCGGGCAATGCGATGTTTTTAATTTTTGCATTAACTCAAATTCTTAATGTCGGTACCACGGCACTGATTTCTCATGCTGTTGGGCGCAAAGATGAAGCGGATGCAAATGCCGTGTTTAACCAAAGTATGTTACTTGCTTGCCTAATGGCGCTAGTTGTAGTGATTATTGGCTATTTTGGTGCGCCAAGCTATTTAGCCAGTATTTCATCGGATGCGGCAACCATAGCTGCAGGGCGCGATTATTTATATTGGTTTTTGCCCGGTATGGCGCTGCAATTTCCATTGGTGGCGGTGAGTGCTGGTTTGCGTGGCACAGGAATTGTAAAACCCACCATGCTGGTACAAACCCTGTCGATTATTGTTAATATTATTTTATCGCCAATTTTAATTGCTGGTTGGGGCACGTCTGTTGCGATGGGGGTTGCAGGAGCAGGGTTAGCAAGTTCGATTTCGGTATTTGCTGCGGTATTATTGCTTTGTGTTTATTTTGTTAAAGCTGAAAAATATATTTCGCTTAACCCAAGTTTATGGCGCTTTGATACCCAGATTATAAAGCGTTTGCTTGGTATTGGATTGCCAGCAGGGGGGGAATTCTTTTTAATGTTTGCCTATATGGCACTGATCTATTGGTTAATTCAACATTTTGGCCCTGATGCTCAAGCAGGTTTTGGTCTAGGCTCTCGTATTATGCAGTCATTGTTTTTGCCAGCGATGGCGATAGCCTTTGCAGCACCTGCTGTGGCGGGGCAAAACTTTGGCGCAAAGCGGTTCGATCGGGTACGTGAAACCTTCTTTTGGTCGGCGTTATTGACATGTAGTTTAATGGCGGTATTAACGCTGGTGAGTTTTTTAATTCCCTCAGTGCTGGTCGGTGGTTTTTCTGGTGATCCTGAAGTTGTGTTAATTGCAGCTACCTTTTTACAAATAATTTGTATTAATTTTATTCCATCTGGTGTGGTGTTTACCTGCTCTGGGCTTTTTCAGTCTTTGGGAAATACCCTACCAGGCCTGTATAGCACAGCGACACGGGTTCTGATTTTTACTGTGGTAGCCGTTTGGTTAAGCCATCAGCCTGACTTTACCCTTACGCAAGTGTGGTATTTGTCTGTAATAAGTGTGTTTATTCAATCGGTTGTCAGTTTCTTGTTGCTCAAACGAGAGTTTAAACTGCGTTTACCTCGCGGTGATGTTGATGAACCTGTGGCGGTGAAGCTTGAAGTGAGCCAATAAAGTAGAGCATGTTTACCTTAGATACACATTCGTTGTGTAAATCAATTATTACAGTAAAGACGTGGTGTTTGCCGCGTTTTACTTCCCTTTTAACTGCTTTACGTTTACGTTAACTGACTTTGTAGTTTCTACCATCATAAGGCGTGTTGTGTGAGTAAAAATAAAACCTTTGGCAGTATGTTAATTATTGCAGGAACCACGATTGGTGCCGGAATGCTGGCGTTACCTATCGCCTCTGCGGGATTAGGGTTCTCGACCTCAATAGTGGTGATTTTAGCGACTTGGTTATTAATGACTTATACCGCTTTACTGATGCTTGAAGTTCACCAACATGCGGATGTTGATGCAACACTTAATACATTAGCTAAAAAATTGTTGGGCAGAAGAGGGCAGGTGATCGCTAATTTTTCAATGATTTTTCTATTTTATGCCTTATGTGCGGCTTACATTACCGGTGGTGGTTCGCAGTTACAAATTAACCTTAATAATTGGTTTGATTGGCAATTAGCCCCCCAAGTCGGCGCCATTATTTTTGCAGTATTATTTGGGTTTATTATTACCCTAGGTACTGGCACGGTCGATAAAGTAAATCGTGTTTTATTTATCACAAAAATAGTGGTGTTAGGGGTAATGTTTTACATGTTAACGCCCTATGTACAAATGCAGCATTTACTTGAAATGCCATTACAGCAAGGCCTTATTTTATCGGCTATTCCTGTGGTTTTCACCTCGTTTGGTTTTCATGGTTCGATCCCTTCTATTGTTAAATACGTCGGCAAAGATATTAAAGTGCTACGAAAAGTGATGATTGTGGGGGCATCGTTGCCGTTAGTGATTTATCTGTTTTGGCAAGTGATAAGTCAAGGCATGATGAGCCAGCAAAGTTTACTGCAAAGTGAAGGGTTACCTGGTTTTATCGCATCGATTGCCACCTTGTTAAATAATCCTGCAATTAGTAAAGCCGTTACCATTTTTGCAGATTTAGCGCTCGCCACCTCTTTTTTAGGCGTGAGTTTAGGTTTGTTTGATTTTTTCAGCGATACCTTAAAAAAGTCCAATACTAAACAAGACCGTTTAATCACCGCGATTGTAACCTTTACGCCTCCCCTTGGTTTTGCACTTTTTTATCCGCAAGGGTTTATTATGGCGCTGGGCTATGCGGCCATCGCACTAGTGGTATTGGCGATATTTTTACCTGTAGCGATGGTATGGCAGCAACGACGTAAGCAAGATAGTTTACCAGCAGGCTATCAAGTGGCGGGTGGCCGATTTGCCTTGGTTTTTGTTGCGCTATTAGGTGTGCTGATCATCAGTGCGCAGGGCTTACAAATGTTTGGGGTTATTCCTGCTGTCGGTTAGTAATCCGTTCAAATATGATATTTTGGCTTAAAAAGCAAAAAGGCGATGAGGGATCATCGCCTTTTTTACGCAAATGAGTTAACTGCTTTTATTTAGTGTTTGTTTGGTTGCATTAACTCAATTAATGCAGCGCTGCTTTGTTGATTCACTTGTTGCCAAGCGGTTTCAAGTGCATTGACTAAAGCAGGGTATCCATCTTGAGTTAAATCCACTGAGAACGTAAAGTAGCGGCTCACTTTAACCGATTGCGCTAGGCCTGCTTGATATTCAACTATTCGCCATAACCCACTTATTTCAGCATTATTGTTGAGTCCACCATTAAATTCAGTAATTTCCCACTGTAGTTCGTAGTAACTTTGTGTATGACTAAAAGGCAGTGCTGCGCGTTTTTTACTCACAAACATGGAGGGCAGTGCGAGGGTGAGGTATTGCTCTGCACTATTGAGTAGCATGCTGTCAATCGGTTGATCCCATAGATGGTGGCTAGCATTGCGCATTTGAGTTGTATCACTTTTCATGGCAATGCCTCTATTATTAATGGCACCGTACAATACTGGTTCAGCTAATACTAATGCGACGGTATTTGCGTTGGTAGCAATGATTTTATTGGGATTTTCGGTAGCAAAATGATAATAGCTAATAGTTGCAGGAGCTGATGAGCAACCGGCTAATACGATGAAAACCCAAAATGAAATGAGTGGTTTAATCATTTTGTTTGCTCCTAGGTTGTAAATCTTCGATTGGTTGTTTATCAAAAATAAGCATGTTCGGTTGTTCATTCAGAGATTGACCGATAGGTTGTAGCTGTTCGGCCAATTTTTTCATCTCTTCTACAGTACGATTAATATCATGATAAACAGGCGAACCTTGCTGATAATCGGCCATGGTTTTGGCAAATTGCTTCATGGTTTGATCAAATTGCCCCATTGATGAGGTGATTTTATCTAAGCTTTGTGTGAGCTCTGCTGGAATTTCTCGTGTATTACTTTGATTTATAAAACTACGTAAATCCCCCGCTAATTTTTCATACTCTTCGACAGCTGTGTTGAGCTGCGTTAAAGTATTTTCGATATCGAGTTTATTTATTTTAGCCATTACTTCAGATAATTGATTTGTTAACACTGAAAAGCCACTGGATATACTTGGGAAAACACGATGATTAGCTAATGTTTTTGGCATATAAGGTTCAGGATCAGGGTAAAAATCAAGGTCAACATATACTGCGCCTGTGATTAAGTTGCCTGGTTTAAGTGATGCTCTTAGGCCATTGCTAATCCACTTTTGGCTATTTTCTTGCCAAAACTCTTTTGCAATCTTAGCTTCATGATAGATGCGGCGGTATTCGATTTTTATCATCACGGGTACAGCCGTTGAATCAGACATAAAATGAGCGGGTTTACCATCAATGACTAAAATCGCGGGTGCCTCAACAACAGTACCTACTCGTGTTCCTCTATATTCAACTGGCGCACCTACACGCAATCCACGGATAGATTGCTCAAATTCAATCACGTAATAATCGTGTTCGTAATAACGCTGCTCGAGCGCGGTTTTATAATCATCACTGAGTGAGAAGGTATGGCCATTTTGCACTATCTCGCCTGGGTTTTCACGCTCAGGGACCATAAATGAAATCCCGCCTTTGAGTATTTTACTCAGCGAGCCTGTTTTGATACTCAGGCCATCTGCATTAAGATCGACTTCGATACCAGAGTGAACCCAAAATACACTGTTGAGCGTGATAAGGTTTTGATAAGGAGCTTGAATAAATAGACCATAACGCATGGTTTGTTCTTGCCAATCAAACGTTGCCGTTTCGACCTGACCGACTTTAAAGCCTTTGTAAAATACACCTGTTCCAACATCAATCACTTCGGCATCGCGGCTTAATAATTTAACGCGGCCCCCTTCGATATCGTTAGCGATAAGCGGCGGATCGGTGAGTAATTGAAATTGATGTATTTTATTTTTATCTTCACCCGGTAAAAACTCAATGTAAACGCCTGATAACAGCGTCGTCATGCCTGTAATGCCAGTTTCATCAATCCGTGGTTTGACTACCCATAATTTGGCGTCTTGGGTTAATAAATGGGTGTAGTGATTGTCGATTTCTGCTCGCGCGATAACGCTTTTTTGATCGTCCGAAAGACGGGTATGGCTTATCACCCCAATTTTAACACTGCGCACTTTAATTTCGGTTTTACCATTAATGATCCCTTCAGCCGAAGGCATTTTGATATAGATGATTTCACCTTGCTCCATTTGATACTTATAAAGCATCCAGCAAGCTACAAATAGGCTAATAACAGGCAAAAACCATACTAATGAAAGGGATTTTTTTTGTTTTATTTCAGCGGGTGACGACATTACTTTCCTTAGGTTTTTTATCCCAGATTAAACGAGGGTCAAAGGCATGAGCAGCAAGCATCGAGGCAATGACCATTGCAGCAAAAAAGAGCGCCCCTTTTCCGGGTAATACAGACATAATATTTCCCAGTTGGACTAAGGCGACTAGTATAATAACAACAAAAACATCTAGCATAGACCACTTACCAATAAACTCTGTAACTTTATAAAGTTGTGTGGCTTGTTGTTGATTAAAGTTACGTGTTGAACTGACATTGATACAGAGGGTAGCTAGCACAAGAATTTTTGCAATTGGGACTACCACACTGGCAACAAAAATAATCAGTGCTATTGGATAAGAACCCATTTTCCACAAGATCAAAATCCCCCCCATGATAGTAGATGGTTCATCTTGCGATAATACGACGGTGTGCATAATAGGGTATAAATTCGCGGGAATATATAAAATTAATGCGGTTATTAAAAATGCCCAGACGCGTTGAGTTGATTGAGGGTTGCGTAAATGTAATGGGCTGTGGCATCTAGGGCAGTAGTCATCTTGACTTAAGCAATCACAGACGTGGCATGCTTTTAATTCACTTTCTATTGCTCGAGTACTGATCTGCTGAATATCAGAAGAAGGAGTACTATCAATTTGCAGCCATAATTGCGAGTAATTGATGCGGTATAGGCAGCCAATATACAGTAAAACAAACAAGCAAAAAGACCAAAAACTTAAACCAAATGCAATATCGGCCATCGACATAATTTTGACCATGCTAATTAAAACACCGATTAAAAATATCTCAGACATGACCCAAGGTGTCAGTGACAGTGTAAATTTTAATAATCCACGAGCTAAGTGGTTAGGCAGAGCTGATAGTGCACCCAATTGCATAACAATGTGTGATACTAATAAAATAAACGGGAGTAATATGATACATAAATCGAGTAATGCTCCCAAAATAGGTGTTTGATAATTAAATAGAATTTTAGCAGCATCAAGTAGTGTAATTGTTTGGGTCATGCCTTGATTACTAAAAGAAATAAAAGGATAAAAAAGTGAACTCAGCAGCATGATTAATGCACTGAGCGCCATTGAAATAACCGTTGCTTGATTATGAAAGTTGCCCCTTGAAAGCTGGTGACCACAATTTGGGCAAAGTGCCCGTTGATTGCTATTCAAAGCGGGTAAATTAACGAGGAAATCACATTGGGGACATGCAACTAAGTCTGGCATTAACTATCTTCGTTTATTTTAAAACAATAATTTTGCGTTAGTTTTCTGATTTTATCAATCGAAGTTCAGTCGATCACCGCAATATTTGACTAATCTTTTGCCATAAACGTTGAGAAGTCGATTTCACATCATGATCACTCTTTTTTGCATAAGGAGCTGTTAACAAAACCGTCATATTTTTTAATTGTATGATGTTATTTTCGCGTCTGCAGGTTTGCTGTATTACATATTCATCTGAAGGGCCGTGGCCTTTTAATTCAATTTCGATATGACCTAGGGCTAAGTCAGCAATGGTAATTTTTTTTTCACCACTGTATTCACATGCTCTGTGATTAACAGCCCCAGCACTCATGCTTACCAAATCGCCCAATTGCACTTCTTCACTTAAACAAAATGGAAAAGTAAAGCAGTGGTTATGAGTCACATTAAATGATTTACGTTGGTAATCGAGAGTTAACAAAAATGGGTCATCGGTTTGATAATCAAATGTTTTGCCTTGAATAGGCGCTAAACTAGCTAAAGTTTGTTTCGACAAACCATCAACGTGGATCACGATAACTCCTTATGTTATGAATCAATTAAGGTAAGATGATTATTGTGATTTATACATGTTACAGATGTATGACAATGTGGTCGAAATTGTTTTTATTTTACACATTTTTAATTTCTTTATTTTATCTATAAAGACCAATCTGTTAGGTTAAAGAACTTAATTACTGCCCTATGTGTGCCTCACTTATGTTTTTTTTGTATCGAGTTTATCAGTTTACTTTAAAAGCGTTCGTCGCTTTATACCCTTTCCCTAAACCCGACTTATATATCGGTGAACAAGGTCTTAGTGATTTTGTGTGTGCGTTATCTGCTGCTAAACATAAAAAAATACTCGTAGTCACTGATAAAGTACTTAAACAATTATGTATTATTGAGCCTATAACGGATGCACTTAATGGCAATAAACACCAATATATTGTATTTGCGGATGTTGAACCGAATCCAACGATTGACAACGTTGAGAGTGGGGTAGAGTGCTATTTAGACTACCAATGTGATGCCATAATTGCCATTGGTGGAGGGTCTGTGATTGATTGTGCGAAGTTAATTGGTGCACGTGTTGTCAGACCACATAAATCGTTAAAGCAACTCAAGGGGCTATTTAAAATAGTAAAAAAGCTGCCGCCACTTTACGCTGTGCCAACGACAGCGGGCACGGGTTCTGAAACAACCGTCGCGGCGGTAGTATCAGATCCTACGAGCCATAAAAAATATGCTGTGAGTGATTTAGTGCTAATGCCCAAAGCGGCTTTATTGTACCCTGCTTTAACTGTGAATTTACCTACTCCTTTAACTGTAACCACCGCCATGGATGCGCTCACTCATGCGATAGAGGCATTTATTGGGATTAACGGACTTGCCTTTAGTGACCAAAAAGCCTTACTTAGTGCCAAGTTAATTTTAACTTATCTTCCAAAGTGTATTGCCGACCCAACTAATTTACATTATCGAGAACAGCTACAGTTGGCTTCATTTTATGCTGGTGAAGCATTTACCAGAACATCAGTAGGCTATGTTCATGCCATTGCCCATAATCTTGGGGCTAAATATGGCATTGCTCATGGACTTGCCAACGCCATTGCTTTACCTCATGTGCTTAATTGGTATGGAGCCATTATCGAAAACAAAATGGCTGTTATGTATGATTTTTGCCAATTAGACTTAGGTGCTAAGTCTAACGAAGAGAAATCTCGGGCATTTATAACATTAATTGAACACCTCAATGCCTCATTTGATATACCTACATATTATGCGCAATTACAATCGTCCGATTTTCCTGGATTGGTAAAAGCTATTTTAGCCGAGGCCCATCCTGATTACCCTGTACCTCGATTTATGAATAGTCAAGAGTGTGAGCAGTTGTTAATACAATTGGCTACGTGATTATTTAATATCCGCTATTGATAAAGAAGATGATCAGAATTGTAGTTATTTACTTGTGTGGGTAAAAGAGCCATCCCAAGGCTGGGTTGGCGGTGTGGTTGTGTAAAGCATGCAGCGCTCTATATAAGTTTTAAATAATAAACAGGGGGTTTTATCATTTAAAACTTTAAACTCCAATAGCGCAGCAGCAAATTCACTATGCCAATAAAGCTCTAATGCTGCTTCATAAGTGACAAGTTCAGCTAAAGTTGTTTCATTGAGCTGCTCTAATAATCCTAACGGTTCAAAAATGGTTACTGGTAACTCTTTTCCTTTTACTTTTACTTTATCAACTGTACGGTAGATAAACTCAGGTGCCAATATTTTAGTATTTTCACTGACAATAATATCGACACCGTACATTTTAGTGATCCCCTCAAGACGCGACCCTAAATTAACCGTGTCACCCATCACAGTGTAAGCAATGCGAAACTCGCTACCCATGTTACCGACACTCATGTTGCCGCTTGCAATCCCAATTCCTACTTTTATTGCTGGCCAATTTTTGGCTTGGAATACTTCGGTGAGTTTTTCCATTTGAATAATAATATTTAACGCTGCTTTAATTGCATGATTAGCATGGTGCTGATCATTAATCGGTGCCCCCCAAAATGCCATTACTGCATCGCCCATATATTTATCGATAGTGCCTTGCTGTTGGTGAATACACTCAGTGATAGGGGTTAAGAATTCATTCATCAGTACAGTTAGCTCTGTAGGCGTCATTTTTTCTGACATAGTGGTAAAATTTCGTACATCGGTAAAGAGGACACTCATAATGCGGTTTTCGCCTGCCAATGACATTTCAGCTTGGTTCGAATCGAAGTCAGTAACTAGTTCATGGGGAATGTATTGGCTAAACACCTTTGATAAGCGGCGCTTTTTCTTTTGTTCTACAAAAAAGTTGTAATTGAGGTGCAAAAAACCACTGATGAAAATAAAAAATAACGGTGTGGCTAAGGTAAAAATCATATTTTGCCAATGCCAAAAATACAAATTAAGTGCGCAATAAAATGCAGTCAGACCAATGATAAACAGGGCTGCGCCTATTGATTGCAAAAAAGGAAAAATAAAACTCATCAGCATCGCTAAAATAAATAAACTAAATAACTCAATGCCTAAACGGTATCCTGGTGCATGCTTAAATCGTTGCTCTAAAATTGCAGACACTATGTTGGCATGAACTTCTACTCCAATGTAACTTTTGCCAACAGGGGTTGATCTCAAATCAAGAAGCCCCGATGCACTCGTACCTAGCAATGCTATTTTTCCACTGAGGGTTTCTATCGGGAGTGTTTGGTTTAACACTTCGGTTGCTGAAATATAGTTAAAACTACCTTGTCGGCCTCTAAAGGGCACGTAAACAGAGCCACTTAGGTCGACTGGAATTTTATAATTGCCCAGTTTTATAAATTCTAGTGAACGCAACGCACTTTGTTCATTTCCTGAAAGTTGAAATTCGATAGCGGGTTGGTTGAGGCTTATTCGTGCAAGTTCGAATGCAAGTGAAGGGTATATTTGATTGTTGTAATATTGAATGAGTGGCACTTTTCGCAGCGTTTCATCATCCCGAATATAGTCAAAAAATCCGCCAAAACCAGAGGCTTGTTGCAAAATGGGTAAATTGGCTGCATATCCTGTACCGTAGTGCAAATCGTTTTTAATTTCGTTGAGTATATCAAGGGAGGCAAGGGGTGTAGGTAATTCCCCATTGGTTTGTTGGTCATAAATACTGTGTTTAAACACAATACCCATGACCGCATCACGGGCAATAAGCGATTCGGCAAACCGTTGGTCGTGGTCGAACTCTTGCCGTAATAGTTGATATTGGGCTGCATCGAACAGCCCTTTATTGAATAAAAGTTGTAAAGTATTGAGTGAGTTATTCGCTTGAGCTTCAGCAAATACAGCATCAAATCCAATGCTTCTGATTTGGTAATCATCAAATAAGCGATTAACTAACAGTGCTAATTTATCCCTTGGCCACGGCCATTGTCCTTCATCAGCAAGACTTTTTTCATCAATATCAATAATGATGATTTTATCATCGATACTTTGTTGCATGGTCATGAGTAAACGTAGGTCGTAGAGGTAGTTTTCAACTTTAGTGATGATAGACCAATTGACATGCCCACTTGTATGAATTGCAAGCATAAAAAATACCCCACTAGATATAAGTAATCGAAAGAGGTATTTTTTTACTGTTTCAAATTGCACTTATTGACCAGCTTGCGAAACAGAATAAACATTAGCTTGATGTTTTGGATCGCGCCTAAACATTGGCCAAGCAGATGTTGCTAATGTTTGATTTGTCACTGCAATTGAATAGAGCTTTCCATCGGTAGAGGTGATGTAGATATTTCCATTGTAAAAGACAGGGGATGATTTAATGGCTGCGCCTGTTTTGAATTTCCATAGTAAAGTGCCATCGGTACTTTTTAATGCATATAAATAACCATCGGAGGAACCAAATATGACAGTTTGATTATTGCTACTGTCAACTAATAACATTGCGGAACCAAAAATTTGGTTTAAAGTGGTATAACTCCAGATCACAGAACCTGAACTGCCAATGGCATAAAATTTATTATTATTCGAACCAACATACACTTCTTTGTTGGTGCCTAATATAGCTGGGCTGATCGCACTTCCTGAAATTGTAGTGAACGGTTGATAGTTAAAATTTAAGCCATCTGCATAACTTACTGATTGAATTCCTGAATCATTTGTTCCAATAAAAAGATTGGAGTTAGCATCTAACATCACAGATGTACTGCTGGCCTCAGGAAGGATTAAAGATGCACTTGAACCAGAACTACCATTTGTTTCTGAAAATTCATACACATATTTATCGGCGCCCACCACATAAATATTACTGTTTGACCCGGTCGCAGCGGCGCTAAAAGCATCGGTATGGGTATATGACCAAGTGGTTGTATCCGATGCGTTAACAGCATAAAGCACATTACTAGCTGAAAATAAAATATCATCGGTAGTGAGTAATGTGGCTTCATTTAAAATGGCACTGGCAGTAACATGCTCCCACTGTTTAGTTCCTGTACTATTGAGTTTATAGAATTTCTGATCTTGAGAGCCGATATAGATATTATCAGAGGCATCAATCAGGGGTGATGCAGAGACTTTATTACCTGTGGTAAATTCCCAATTTTTGCTGCCTGAACTTGAGATTGAATAAATTCTGTTATCGTCACTGCCAAAAATAATATTGCCTGAACTATCCACCGCAGGGGAAGAGATAACAGCGGCATCGCTCGCAAAACTCCAATTTAAATTTGGCGAGTAAACAATAACATCCACCGAATCTTCAGCGAAAGCAGAGTCATCATCTGTTGCTTTTAATTTGAAGGTGAGTGTTTCACCAGAGCCGCCATTTTGTGGGGTTGTAAAAGTTAAATTAGCTGTTGTCGCATTCACCAATGAAACTGTGGTGCCTGCGGCTTGAGTCCACTCATAGCTACTAATGGTGCCGTCATTATCAGATACAGTACTGGTAATTGTAAGTGTTTCTTGCCCAATTGCTGTTAAGTCACTTCCTGCATTCACAGATGGAGCAACATTGGGTAACTGCAGGGTGATTGAGACGGTATCAGACCCTGTTAAACCGCTGTTGTCAGTCGCTTTAAGCTGAAATACTAAGGTCTCTTGTACTTCAAGGCTTGGTGCAGAAAAGGTTGCGATATTACTATTAGCATTGTTGAGCGAAACAGAGATATTGCCAGAAAGTTGCGTCCACAGGTAGCTTACAACCGAGCCATCGTCAGAAGCACTCCCAGAAAGCGTCACCACTCGACCTGTATGTAATGTTTGATCAGCCCCTGCGTTAACGGTCGGAGCGGTGTTTGGCACAAATACCAGTACTGACGTTGTGGCACTGTTACTTGCGTTATCATCATCTGTGACTGTTAAGCGAAATATAAGTGTGGTATCCGAACTAATATTTGGAGCAATAAAGCTAATTGTGGATGTTGTTTTACCAGAAACCGATACTGTAGGGCCGCTAGTTTGTTCCCACGCAAAGCTTTTAATTGTGCCATCAGGGTCAGTTACTGAAGCAGAGATAGAAACCGATTGATTTCGTTGAACGCTTTGTGAGCTATTTAAGGTAATTACGGGAGCAATATTGGGCGGTTGCACGGTGACTTGCACTGTGTCTGTGGCCGCTTCGCCATCATCATCGGTCACGGTCAGCATAAAGGTCAGTGGCGTGTCGCCCGAGACTGTTGGGGCCGTAAAGGTGGTGCTGGCTGCATTGGGTGATGAAAGGGTGACCAACTGGCCCGCAGTTTGTGACCATGCATAGCTTACAATGGTGCCATCGGGATCGGAGGCTGTACCACTGAGCGTCACTAATAACGCAGAATGAAGGGTTTGGTCGGTACCGGCATTCACGTTGGCTGCTTTATTGGGCGGTTGCACGGTGATTTGTACTGTGTCTGTGGCCGCTTCGCCATCATCATCGGTCACGGTCAGCATAAAGGTCAGTGGCGTGTCGCCCGAGACTGTCGGGGCCGTAAAGGTGGTGCTGGCTGCATTGGGCGCTGAAAGGGTGACCAACTGACCCGCAGTTTGTGACCATGCATAGCTTACAATGGTGCCATCGGGATCGGAGGCTGTACCACTGAGCGTGACTAATAACGCAGAATGAAGGGTTTGGTCGGTGCCGGCATTCACGTTGGCTGCTTTATTGGGCGGTTGCACGGTGATTTGCACTGTGTCTGTGGCCGCTTCGCCATCATCATCGGTCACGGTCAGCATAAAGGTCAGTGGCGTGTCGCCCGAGACTGTTGGGGCCGTAAAGGTGGTGCTGGCTGCATTGGGCGCTGAAAGGGTGACCAACTGACCCGCAGTTTGTGACCATGCATAGCTTACAATGGTGCCATCGGGATCGGAGGCTGTGCCACTGAGCGTGACTAATAACGCAGAATGAAGGGTTTGGTCGGTGCCGGCATTCACGTTGGCTGCTTTATTGGGCGGTTGCACGGTGATTTGCACTGTGTCTGTGGCCGCCTCGCCATCATCATCGGTCACGGTCAGCATAAAGGTCAGTGGCGTGTCGCCCGAGACTGTCGGGGCCGTAAAGGTGGTGCTGGCTGCATTGGGCGCTGAAAGGGTGACCAACTGGCCCGCAGTTTGTGACCATGCATAGCTTACAATGGTGCCATCGGGATCGGAGGCTGTGCCACTGAGCGTCACTAATAACGCAGAATGAAGGGTTTGGTCGGTGCCGGCATTCACGTTGGCTGCTTTATTGGGCGGTTGCACGGTGATTTGCACTGTGTCTGTGGCCGCTTCGCCATCATCATCGGTTACGGTCAGCATAAAGGTCAATGGCGTGTCGCCCGAGACTGTCGGGGCCGTAAAGGTGGTGCTGGCTGCATTGGGCGCTGAAAGGGTCACCTGTGGGCCCGCAGTTTGTGACCATGCATAGCTTACAATGGTGCCATCGGGATCGGAGGCTGTGCCACTGAGCGTCACTAATAACGCAGAATGAAGGGTTTGGTCGGTACCGGCATTCACGTTGGCTGCTTTATTGGGCGGTTGCACGGTGATTTGCACTGTGTCTGTGGCCGCCTCGCCATCATCATCGGTCACGGTCAGCATAAAGGTTAATGGCGTGTCGCCCGAGACTGTTGGGGCCGTAAAGGTGGTGCTGGCTGCATTGGGTGATGAAAGGGTGACCAACTGGCCCGCAGTTTGTGACCATGCATAGCTTACAATGGTGCCATCGGGATCGGAGGCTGTACCACTGAGCGTCACTAATAACGCAGAATGAAGGGTTTGGTCGGTGCCGGCATTCACGTTGGCTGCTTTATTGGGCGGTTGCACGGTGATTTGCACTGTGTCTGTGGCCGCCTCGCCATCATCATCGGTCACGGTCAGCATAAAGGTTAATGGCGTGTCGCCCGAGACTGTTGGGGCCGTAAAGGTGGTGCTGGCTGCATTGGGCGCTGAAAGGGTGACCAACTGGCCCGCAGTTTGTGACCATGCATAGCTTACAATGGTGCCATCGGGATCGGAGGCTGTACCACTGAGCGTGACTAATAACGCAGAATGAAGGGTTTGGTCGGTACCGGCATTCACGTTGGCTGCTTTATTGGGCGGTTGCACGGTGATTTGCACTGTGTCTGTGGCCGCCTCGCCATCATCATCGGTTACGGTCAGCATAAAGGTCAGTGGCGTGTCGCCCGAGACTGTTGGGGCCGTAAAGGTGGTGCTGGCTGCATTGGGGGATGAAAGGGTGACCAACTGGCCCGCAGTTTGTGACCATGCATAGCTTACAATGGTGCCATCGGGATCGGAGGCTGTGCCACTGAGCGTGACTAATAACGCAGAATGAAGGGTTTGGTCGGTACCGGCATTCACGTTGGCTGCTTTATTGGGCGGTTGCACGGTGATTTGCACTGTGTCTGTGGCCGCCTCGCCATCATCATCGGTTACGGTCAGCATAAAGGTCAGTGGCGTGTCGCCCGAGACTGTTGGGGCCGTAAAGGTGGTGCTGGCTGCATTGGGCGCTGAAAGGGTGACCAACTGGCCCGCAGTTTGTGACCATGCATAGCTTACAATGGTGCCATCGGGATCGGAGGCTGTACCACTGAGCGTGACTAATAACGCAGAATGAAGGGTTTGATCTGTGCCCGCATCAACTGAGGGTTTTAAATTGGGTGGCTCAACAGTAATTAGGAGTGAATCTGATGAACTTGCACCCGAATCATCAATAACAGTAAGTGAAAAGAGTAGTGGCTGGTTTTGTGTCACAGTTGGAGCAATAAACGATGTGTTTGGTGTATTGGAGCTTGATAATATCACTGAGGTGCCACTTAATTGAGCCCATTGATAACTCGTTATTATGCCATCACTATCAGAGGCAACCCCTGATAGTGATACTAAGGAATTGGAAACAACGATTTGGTCATCCCCAGCAAACACAGTTGGAGGAACAAGTGGTTTGACGATTATGGCCACTTGAGCTGTGCTTGTAGCATCTTCGTTGTCTGTTACTGACAGTGAAAAAAGCAAATCGCTAATGACGGTTACTTTAGGGGCTGTGATTGTAGTCACTAAGCTAGCAGCATTACTTATTTGAGCTGTTGGCCCGCTTATTTGTTGCCAAGTTATAGTTGTAATTGTGCCATCGATATCATTCGCCATGCCGCTTAAAGTGGCTGATGATTCAGAGAAAATCACTTGAGGATCACCAGCAGATACGCTAGGTACACTATTAACTGGCAGGACTGTTATTGTGGTACTCGCCGTTGTTATTTCGCCATCATCATCAGTGGCTTGAACTTGCATCGAAATGCTTGTTTTGATTGCAACAATAGGAGCAGTAAAGTTAATTGAAGGCGTTGTTGCGCCATTGATAGTGACCTCAGGCCCACTTGTTTGAGTCCAAGCAATGTCGGCGATACTGCCATCTGTATCTGAAATCGATGCATCAACAGTGATATTTTGCTGCTCGTTTACCTCGAAGTTCTGTGTTAATAGAATTTGCGGAGCTCGGTTTCGAGCAATAATGCTGATAGTTATTGATTTAGTTGTAACAGCACCAAGATTATCAGTAGCACTGATGGCTAAGGTTGCTGTGTTATTAGCTAATACATCAGGAGCCGTTATAAGTAAATTAACCGTGTTTTGTGCACTTAAATTTAAAGTCGGACCACTGGTTTGCTGCCAAAAAACATCTGCGATTGATCCATCTGGATCTGATATTTGAGCTGACAAGGTGGTACTTTGTGTACCAATCATTTCAATAGCATTTGAAACCGAAATAACAGGCGATAAATTAGTAACATGTTTTTCTTTGAGTACGGCTTCATCTACTGTGAAGGGCGGTGTTGAAGCAAAGTTATCCATGTTATTGTTTTTGAATCGATTAATTTGTTCATTAAAATTAATATCTTGGGGTAAAGCTTGTTGCTCGCCATATTTGTTTATATAGACAAGAGGATTTCCTTGAAATTGGCCATCAATCACGCCATCGGATAAATCATCAATAATAGCCAAAATGGTATTAAAATTAGGTTCAGCAAATCCGAGCTCTAACGCTACACGATTAACTAAATTAGCTAAACCTCCTAATACTAATGCGTATTGAAGTTGTTCTGCAGAGGATGATACCGCAGGAGATAGGGTATCGGCAGGCACAGTATTAATCACATCAAACCCAAATGCTTTAGCCGCATTTTGTTGGTTCAACGATAACGTTTGAAAAAAATTATTGCTTGTACTTTCTGCTTTGGTTTTTTTTATAATCGCTGTCGAAGCAATCGTTAATGCCACGGCAGTTTGATTTGGGAAAATAATCGAACTTAAGCCTTGGTCTTGTGTAAAGTTGATCCGACGTTTGAGCGCAATATCAGGTTCTTGATCAGCTTCATCAATGTAGCTGCCACCAAACGATTGAATCAGTCGAGGATTTTCACTAATGGGTATTTCAGCAACAAATTGGCCTAGTGCATTAGTTTGAGTCGTGAAAACAGGAGTTAAATCACTAATACTACCTCCCTCATCTAAAAGAAATACTTTGATGGTGGCATTGATTAAAGCACCTTTAGAGGCTGCGCCTACCAATGTTTGAATTTGCGTTTGAGCGGTTTCTACTTGTATTGCTGATTGCTCTTTATCATTACCACAGCCAGTGAGTTGTAATAACCAACAAATAAAACACAGTTTCAAGATAAGAATAAGGCGCATTTTAAATTACCTGTTTTGGTATTTTGGGTGTGAAAAAACCACCGTGCCAGAGACAATGTCGTCGCCGACAATATTACTTAAACTATAGACTAACCCCGCAGCACTGGGCAGAAAAAACTCATTTTGTTTACTACTGAAAAAGCCAGTAAAATTGCCTGTTCCACCGCTTTTAGCATCAATATTTATGTTGTCGTAAATGCCGGAAAAAGAATTCAATCCATTTGCGATTGAGCCAGTACCTGACGCTCGCCACACTAATCCGCTTATCCCAATTAAGAGCTTACTTTCAACTTGTTGATTGGTGAAATCAGCGCTGAAGGTGGCATCGCCTAATATGCCTCTTTCCCCATGATTGTTGGTCGGATCGGTGTTACCCATTAAGCTGTAACTCACTACCCCTGATTTAGGTAATGCAATGCTAGGGTCATAATCAGAGTTATGAAGCCAGTGGATACTCTGTTGATTGAGATTTAATGGATTATTGTCAATCAGGGCTGTGCCATTACTCCAGCGACCCCAACGAAACCCTGACTCCAGATCAAAGCCAATATTTTTATGTGTTGCAGTCCCGATAGCAATTTGTTGAATAGCACCATCAATAAGCGCGCTGAAACTAATCAAATTATTATCGGTATTGAGCCTATTTTTATTCGTATCTTTAACTTGTTGAGTAATAGATGATGCGGAGTTTACATTCGCGATGCTAAAAACAGTTTGGCTTGAAGGTGGAATTATCGGTGGCTTGCCATCAGTAATTACTATGTCGGTCCCATCATTACCTTGAATTACTTTAGGGATACTTATTTGCGGTGGTGTGATGTTAATACCGGTCTCTTTTAATGCTATCTCAATTGTTACTTTAGGGTTCGTTTCAGGTTGTAGGGTGGTCACTTGATCTATTTGGCTGTTAAGCGAATTATTGACTATGGTCTCGATAGTTTCGCTATCGATTATTTCTGAATTATCTTCATCTTGTTCAGTTGATTTTTTTGTTGCGGTTGTTTCACCAAACAATGAGCTTGGAGGGCCGAAAAGTTTTACTGGAAATGTGCTGATATTTTTAACAAACCCAGATTCTGCTGGGTTCAAAAGCATTTCCCCAGCATTATTTTTAAGTACAATTGCTCCTTTACTCACTCCGGCATAAAGACCATTGTTTATTTTTTCATTTGAATCAATCGCTAAACTAACACAATCATCATTACACAATAAAACAGTGTAATCCGTGCCTCTGATCCCGATGGTGGCAACCGCCGTTTTTACTTCATAGCCAGATTTATCCTGTCCGGAAGTAATTGCTCCTGTGATGGTTCTAAAGCCTCCTTTTAGTAAATTCATACTACTTTTGGCCTGTGTGGTGGATACTTGACTAGTATCATTGGCGCTGTAAGTGTATTGCTCAATGAATAATTCTGAATTTGCACGAATCGAAATGCGGGCACCATCAGTCATAATCAGTTGTGCACGAGACTTTTCACCTGTAATAACGGTATCACCAACGTTGACCTCATCTCCTTTTTTTGCGGGTATTCGGTCTTGATTTTGGATCAGTACTTCACCTATCGCAAAAATAACTTTACCTGCTTGAGCGTAGCTAAAAGAATGAAAAGTCAAGAATAATAACAATAAGGACCACTTTAAAATATGAATAGCCATGTCCATGCTCCTTTAATTAAATGTTTTACGTAAATGAAGACCAACTTCAGCACGGTCGAACTGGTAAATGGAAATATTAGACTGGTGTTTAGTGAAGATAAAACGGCCAGATAATTGCCAGTTTTTGGCGAGGAAATCACTATAAGTCAGGCTTGTAATTAAGTTATACCGGTTGTCTTTTCGTTGTTCGCCAAAAAAAAGCTGCTCTTTTGAATAAGTTGATTTATAAGCCCCTAATTGCATATTAAAAGTAATATGGTCAGTTAAGGGGGCAAATGAGAATATTTTTCCACTAATTTTATTATTTGAATATGGGCTTTGAATGTCACTCGCATCATCTTTTGCGACACCCAATGAAGTACCAAACAGCCAATTATTCTTAAGTTGCGTCGTTGAAGTGATCCAAGCTGCATAAGTGGTTGCGTCTTGAATACTGAGTTGGTTGTTAAAACGTTGTTTTGTAGCACTAACATCAATGTTAAAAAAAGCACGCTCATTCTGGTTAAAGTCTAAACCTAGGTGTGCTTCTAGGGCATTTTGGTTAAATTGGTTTTCAATCTGATTGTGATTTTCTCGAACTAAACCATAGGCACTGAAGGTAGGCAGCGCATAATTGTATTTTAAATCCATGCTAAACATGTTCATGTCAACGTAATGTGCACTTGGATTATTTCTGTTTCCTAGGGTGATGCTTGAAGTTAACTTTTGTTTAATATCAATAGGGTGGATGTATTTTATTGACCCTAAAAACGTACTAAAGACAGACTCAGTTTCTATATTTTTTGAATCTAGTTGAAATCCATAAAATAAGTCTGAATCGGTAGAGGCATTTGCATTAGTGTCAAAGCCTGCACCCGCTTCAAAAAATCCGTTCCAACTTGGTCGATAGTTATTAGCAAGGATCTCAATATTATTTAAGTATTGTTTAATTACGGGGAGTGCATTTTTAGGAGGCTTTTGACTCAGCAGCAGGGTAAAGTGAAACTTTGCTCGTTCTACATCTCCGGTAGCAAAATACGCTTGAGCAAGTGCCATTCTTGCGCCAGAAAAAAGAGCGTCAACGTCAACGGCGCGTTGTAAAATTTGCACGGCTAAATTGGGTTGTTGAGTTTCTAACGCGGCCAAGCCTAATAAATAATCGTATTCCGCTTTGCCTGCATAATCAAATTCATATCGAATGAGATAATCAAATAAATCCCGATAATTTTTAGTGGTAATTAAAGTGTTAGCATCCGTTAGGACCTGATTGTAATTAGGTGTAGTTGTATCTGCGATGGCTAAATGAGAAGACAAAAAGGTAAGGCTATAGATTAAATAATGATAAGGAAGAAACAAGATAGAATTCTTATTATTGGACATGCTCAGGCCTTTAAAGAGTAAACTTCTTTGTAAATGGAGTTTATTAATTAAATGCTAGCTGAATATTTCAAAAAAGAGAGTTTTTGATGAAAACAGTGTGCATGATTTTTGTAAGTAGAAACGAGAACCTACAAATTTAATTTTGCGATTTGATGAATACTGAGGGTTACATTTGATTGTGATTGGTAGAAGTAAATTTAATTCTCAACACGCTCTATTTTATGGGGGATTACCGATATTTACAGTCTATTTTACACAAGGCCATTATCTTAATAATTAAGCGATACATAAATTCAATGGTTTTTAGGGTGTTTGACTAAGAATTAGTTAATGAAAGTGCACGGATAGATATGTGCAGTAAGGGAGATTGCTCGTTACCAGTGGGTAAAGTAACGAGCAAAAATAGATGGAATTAGAGGATCTTTTTCGGTGGCAGCGCAACGTTTGCAAAGATCAACCCAGCAATCAGCGACATTAATATTAAGAATGTTTGCTGGCCAATATGATCGGCCGCTACAAAATTTTGTCCTGAGATAATTGAGTTAAGACCTATATAGATTTTGCTACCAGGTACTAATACAATTAAGCCTTGCATTGCCACTATTACAGCAGGGGCATTAGCCAATCGGGTAAATAAATTACTATATACACCAACTGCAAAAGCGCCAACAAACACGCCTAAAGCATAATCAAAATACGTAGCACCCCATAAACTAGAGCCATACGCAATAAAACCAGCTGCTAATGACCAAGCAATGTGTTTTGCTTTGGTTCTGAAAATGACGATTAAGCTTGAACATAGAATTGCAATGGCTAACCAAGCTGTCCATTTAGGAATGGGTTCTGGCTGAATAAAGTCTATTTCACCAAATGCAGTTACCCCAAATGCAACTCCTAAAAAGGCGCCAAAATATAGTTTAAACAGCAGCATTAAGGCATCCATCACGCGTGCTGTACCAGAAACTAAATGCCTTGCTGCAAGTTCAGCTAAGCCTAAAGTTAACGCAAGCCCTGGTATGAATACAATGATGGAGGATAAAACCACCAAGCGTACATTGATACTCGGATCAAAATAATAGGCAATACTACACGCAGAAAAGGCTGAGACTATTGCAACCAAGGGCTCAAGCATATGGGAGACTCGCCGCGAGCGCTCTGACCAGACAACAAACAGATACACCAGTAAACCCAGTAAGGCCGACCAAAGAACATCATTCCAACTTGTACCCATCAACATGGCAAACGCACCTGATGACATACCAAATGCTAAACCAATTGTGAGGCGACTATGTGGATGAGGCATATTGTAAATCTCATCCAATAAACCATCAGCCTCATTTAATGTGAGTAATCCTTTAGAAAGTTGGTCGACTAACTCATCGGTTCGAGCTAACGACCCTAAATCGAGGTCGCCAGGATTAACCCTTGCCGCATGAGTGTATTCATCTTCATGGCCTTCAGTCCATATAACAAAGGTAAGGGCGGTTGGAATAATGATAAACGATGCTTTTAAACCTAAAAAGGTTGTGACATCCATTAAATGTGCTTCAAGGCGATAGGCTGGGGTACCGTATTTGTGAAGCATTTTTCCAAGTTTGACGATAAACTTTCTTTTTTCTGTAAATGTGGCTGTTTTCAACTTTTATTCCAGCTAATTTATTTTGTGGTACTGCTCAATTTATATGTAATTTAAAGCAACAAGGCAATTAATGAGGGGTTGGCCTCACTCTTTAGCCTGCGGATTGTAGAGCGAAATAATCAAGTGTCTATTTATTTCTACAATCTGTGGGATTTATTTTTTATTTTTTTCAGCAATCCACTGCGACATGTATTTTGTGCTCGCTAAGGTATGATGTTTAAGCATTTCACCTAAAAAATTACTTTGGCGATGTGAGAGTAAGCTCTGGTGAATGCTGTTAATTTTATCGATTAAACCTTGTGCTAACTCAACCGCGTTATAGCGTTCCTGTAATAATCGCTGGCTCTTTTGTTGGGCACTATGCCATAGGCTCTCATCTTGATAGAGATCCACCGCACTTTGTACAAAGTCGGTTAATTCATCTGCAATTAGCCCAGGCCATGGTTGTGAATCATCATGCATGCCTTCAGCACCAATGGATGTTGTAATGCTTGGTGTACCTGTGATCATAGCATCAAGTAACTTACCTTTAATGCCAGCCCCAAAACGAAGTGGAGCTAAACATAAGCGGGCATTTTCTATCACAGTATATGCATCATCAGCCCAGCCTTTAATTAAAAATCCTGTTTTAGGATTATGTAAGGCGGTTGCTTTAGGCGGCGGATAAGAACCATAAATATGCAGTTGCGCATCAGGCAGTTGTTTTCGGATCAGAGGCCAAATTTGTTGTAAATACAGCACGGCATCCCAATTTGGAGCGTGGCGAAAATTACCTATGGTCATAAAATGTTGTCTTTGAGAAAAAGGTTTTAGTACTGTTTTGCGGTCGGACTCCTGCACCATAAAAGGCAAATGATGTAATAAATGAGGGGCTATTTTAAACGTTTCAGCTAACAGTGCTATTTCATAACTTGAGATAATTAACGATAAATCACATCGTAAAATTGCGGCAATTTCTCGTTTGGCTAAATCAGATTGCAGATCAGTGACAGTACAATCGCGATTTTGTTTATGTGCTTGTAGGCGAGCATCGCGTAAACACTGTAAATCTTCAGTATCGAGTAATTTCAATGCGTTGGGGCAATATTTATCGACACGCCAGCCAAATTGTTCTTCCATCATAAAGCGGTCAAACATCACTAAATCAGGCTGTAATTGCGTAATATAATCGTTAAAACTGTCACAGTTGAGGGTAATACTTTGGCTGGTGATCCCATAATCAGCTAAGTTGACCATGTGCTCAGTCGGTTGCGCAGGTGTTGCAAATTCAACTTGCCACCCTTGTGCTTTAAATAGACGCAGTAGTGACATCATGTGATAGCCAGCTGCTGAAGAGTTTGGTTCAGGCCAAACGTAACCAATAACAAGAACGTGTTTCATGCATTTCTTAATTTTAAATAAAGTGAAATAAAGCGAGTTTAATTATGCACCTAAGCAGACGCCCTAATTTTAAAGCTAACATCAACCAGAGTGCGAACCGGTGGCTGGGTGCCATGTAACATTTCTTTTAGCACTTGGCAGGTTCGTTTACCTATGTCATCGGCATCAATACGAACAGTTGTGAGTGCCGGGCTCATTAGGCTTGAGTCAGCGAGATCATCAAAGCCGATAATTTTTATATCTTTACCTGGTATAAGGTTTAAGGATTTTAAACTTTCAATTGCACCATAGGCGATAACATCGCTAAAGCAAATAACACCTTCAATATTGGGGCTATTTTCTAGTAGTGCTAACATGGCTTCTCGGCCGCCTTGGCGATTTGTTTTTGTTTGTACCACAGGACAAGAGGCAATATCAATTTGCCCGCTAGTCAGGGCAAGATGAAAGCCACTTAAACGTTCATGAAAATCTGATATATCATCAGTACCGCCTAAAAAAGCCAGTTTAGTTAACCCCTGTTTTAGCAAATGCTTTGTCGCCATATGTGTGCCTTTTTGATTATCTGGCAATACCGTAGGCGCATTGCAAAATGGGACTTCACGCATAATGTTGATAACAGGTAAGCCCGACTGTATTAATCCATCAATCCAGCTAATTTCAGTGCCAGGTGCAGGGCACATAATGATGGCCGCGACATTGTATTCGCGCAGAGAACTGACAATATTTTGTTGGCGGGTATAATTCTCATCACTGTTAATTAACATCGGCAACATACCGAGCTGATATAAATGACGCTCTAAGCCTACCGCAAGTTGTGCTGAGTAAGGGTTTGTTAAGTCATTGATAAGGACTGCTACAATTTTTGAGCGTTTACTGCGAAGCGACGCAGCATCTCGGTTATAAACGTAACCAAGGCGTGTGATGGCCTCGAGTACTTTCTGTTTGGTTTTTTCAGATGTTTTATCACTATCAGTGAGCACCAACGACACCGTTGATTTAGACACCCCAGCTTCGCGGGCAACATCAAAAATAGTAATTTTTTGTTTTGTGGTCAATTCAGTCATTCTTTAGGGGGAAGTGGTGACTTAAAAAGTCATAGTAACGGATATAGTTAGTTGAATTCAAATAACTTATCCCAGCGCTCATCAAGTATTTTTTTAGCTTGATTTACTTCAACCGCAAAATAAAGCACATCAATTTTAGTTATTAACCCATATTTCAATAGCTTAGTTAATGAATCATTTATTTCAAAATCAACTTTTAACCCGTATTGGGCACTTAACCATGACTCAATATGCTGATCTAATTGTTGGGCCGTTAATCCTTGTGGATGATTGAGCAAGAATACATAACCTAATAAGGTTTCTTTAAATTCTTCTTCTTGCGCGTTATCAAGCAAATGATGAAAAACACCGGCATTGTTATCTAGGTTTTTGAAGTACAAATTATCCGCAAGGGTTTTCATAAATTTGATTTTACGATTTTTAAATTTGGTCCACTCTTTAAAAATAAAGCTGCCAAAAACGGCCATCCCTAACCCCAAAGCTATTAATTGTTGTTGGTTTATTACAACTTCTTGTTCGCTTAGGCCAAACCAATATGAAAATAGGGTAAACAATAAAATTAAAGAAGCGCCTAATTTAGTAATAAGCACTGCGCTGCCGCCGACCACCGCTGAACTTGCAATAATAAACTTATCAATTTTTCTCATTCGTACTTCAGAATTAGGAAAAAGCATTTCTAAATCAGCTTTTGGTACATTTTGAAATAATTTAATAATGGTTGAGCCAGGAATAAAGTTTACAGGGGTCTTTTTAGCCTCTTTAAAGTATTGGGCATCCTTAAATTGAATATAAATAGCGATGCGTTCATAATTGGTAAATGAAATAGGATATTTTTTAAAGCCGAACCATTTTTGTAATTGCTCTGTGCGCGTTTGTTCACCACGGCGATAAAAAATAACGTGCTCAAAATCACTAAAGTCGACCTCAAGTCGGACTTTAAATAAGCTTTCTTCAGCTAACGCTTGTTGTAAATCTTGCTCGGTAATTTTTTCGTAGTTTGCTTTTTCTAAAACGTCTAAAAAACTCGCATGAAATTGGGCTTGTGCTTCAGTTCGTTGATTTTTATTGAGACTTTCAATTATTAATGTATCCCGATTAGGATCGAAATGGGCGTAGTTATTTTTAAGTCGGCAAAGTAAAGAGTGGTGCTCTTGATGCAAATAAAGGTCAAGTAATGAACACAGTTGTGCAAAGGAGTCCTGTTGATCTTTTGGTATTAAAGACGCACAGGCTTGGATGACATCGTGTTTACGAAGTGGAATAAAATTCTCACGTTTACACGCTGATTTATTTAATTGCATCATAATTAAAGGCTAAACGTTATTGAGCCTGACTGTCAGGTTCGAGTTTGTCGACTTGTTTGGCGTCGTGTAGGCGGCAATAAAAAAGCCTACTTTTGAGCGACTCAATTGCGATTTGTTTAATAATCAGGTTTAAACTAATAAATATAGCAATCGCAATTTGCAATGGGCCATGGCTAATACCGGCTTGCACATCGTAAATACCCATGCCAAATAAGATAAACAAAAGGATCAGTAAAATCTCGATGAGCTGATTTGAATAAAAGTTAAGTTTACCTTCGCGTTTATGATCTTTTTTTATTGTTACAGAGCAAAAAAATGGAATGACTTTTATTTTAAATACCGCATTTCGTTCAACAAAATGTTCGTTTAATAACTCAAGGTGTGTGCGTAATTGATCTATCATAAAGGCCTCTATTTTTTGGCGCATGAGTGTAACTCATGGTGCCAGCAAAGGCCAGATAAGGGCTATTTTACTTTAAGTTACTATATAAATGAGAATATTTAGTACGGTGTAAATTAAATAAAAATTTTCTTAATTTATCTCGACCGTCATCAAATTGCTGAAAACGAGCACTGATAATATTATTTTGTGTGCGAACTGGTTCAATACTTAATTTTATTGAGCCTAAATCGGGTAAGTTAATTTGTAACGACTTTTGGGATAAATGACGCTCACATACATCGTTATTTTTTGGTTTTAATGTCAGACCGCTACTAGAAAGCGATAACACCTCATATCTTTGTTGGCTACTTTCGTCATACAAAGTGACATTTTCAGGTGCTTCAATCCGCCAGCTTCGCTCAAGTCCATTGACATCAATGACTTCTGGAGTGCCCAGTTTTGTTTTAAATTCACCAAAATCGTCAATTTCAAGTGATAATGGAAACCATAATTGGTAATGACCAACTTCAGCTAACAAGGTTAGTTTTGCGTTTTCAAGTACTGAGGATAAATTCGATGGAACGTGTGTTTGTACCGTAAGTTTATGATTATCAAATTCAGCATGATGATCATCTTGACGAAAAACACCTTTAAAAAAATTGAGTTCTTCTGCGGTAAATTCCATTGATAACACTTTATTATTACTGTTTGATTTAGAATGATTATAAAGAAACGGAAAAAATAGTCTATTATTTATGCTATTTTGATTTGATTTTTTGTTTAATTGATCTACGCCCCCTTATTTTCATTGTTCAAAAAGAGGCGTTTAGTTTTGTTTTTTATGACCTTTTACCCTGAAGGCATCGCTAAAATTGTTTTTATATCAAGGGTTTCTTTGTAGGGGATAAGTTCTACTTGTTTCGTGTTTCGAGCCAGCACCGCCATTCTGTCAGCGAGTTCATTGCCTTCAATATTCGCGTGGCCTTTGACATACGAAATAGAAATAGCGTGTTTTAAATCGTTGTAGTTGTTAAAACACTCTTTTATTAACGCTAAATTTTTAATTTCTTCCCCTCTACCTCTGGTCCAGCTTTTTTTTTGCCAGCCAGCGGCCCATTTAGTAATACAGTCAATTGAGTATTTAGAATCAGATAAAATATTGACTGATAGCTCACGATCAATAAACGTTTTGGCAATGCGCATCGCCATTAATAATCCGAGTAATTCGGCTGTATTATTCGTTCCATTTGCATCGTAAAGGCCGTACCATAAATCAGTTAATTTTTTTTGCTGATAAATAGCAATGCCGGTACCTGCTTTTCCTGGGTTTGGAGAACAAGCCCCATCACAATAAATGGCAATAGGTTGGTCGCTTGTTGAATGCGCACTTTCAACGGCTGCAGATTGCGTCGTTTTTGTTGGTGGGTTTTTATTTCGTTGTTTGAGTGCTTGGATATAAGGGGCCGAAAATGCTTTTTTAGCGGCTATTTCAGTTTCAAAGCCCATATATTGCGCTGATTTTTGACCGTCGATTTGTGCTTTAGCTTCAGCCCAAGAGCTGTAAATACCGGGTTTTACACCTTGCCAAACAACATAGAATTTTTTAGCCATACTATTATTTATTCTCGATTAGCTCAGCGACGATAGTTTGTAGCAAAAAGGTTTCTCGTTCAATTGAGATGCCCTTTTTATCACTCGTAGCTAAGGTGTTTAAATTATGTTTAATCGCAGTGTGTATATTGACCCAAACCGGTTTCATACCATTATTTATTTCGTGCTGCTCAAATTGTGGCGACATCAGCTCATCTGCTATTTTACAAACAAAGCAATAAGAGTTCATTTGAACTAATTGATAAGGAGGTTTGTACCACGGACGACGTTCAAAATATGCACCAAACTCACTCATAATTTCGATTTTTTGAGCGCCCGTTTCTTCATGAAGCTCTCTTTTGAGTGCTTCAATTAGAGTTTCATTTGAATTAACGCCACCCCCAGGTAAAGAATAATCATCATAACGATGTGTGTACATTAATAAAATGGAGTCACCCTTTAATACAATCGCTCTTGCAGCATCGCGAAGCAAGGTTATACCGTCAGTATCGATGATATCAGGATGCTCAGTTTGTTTTAATAATCGCATTTTAAGCTCATGGTTTCGTATTTTAATGAGTATTCGACTTTTGAACTAAAGCAGATAAAAGCGTTAGATAAGCAAGCAAAGCTTCATTTTGAGACTGGCCCGCGGCTGCTTTTTGGTAGTGCACAATAAGTTTTTTTAAATATAAGAGTGGAATGTGATCAGTTGTTTGCCACATATTGGTTGACCCAGTTGCACTTAGGGGAATTCCCCCGTTTTTACTCACATGGATTAGTTCATAAAAACGTTTGTTTTCATTGATTATATGCTCGCCCAGCACATTGAGTTTCAACGCAATAAGTTGTTTTCGTAACTGATATGTATGATGAACAGGGCAGAGGATAAACTCAACATCGCTTGTTGGATTGCCTGCGATGATTTTTGCGACTAGTTTGGCCGTTAGCTCCCCTCCGACACCCGCAATAATAACTAAATGTTTTTTATCCAGAAAATCATTGAGTGGTGAAAGTGCGACATCCAAGCAATGAACGGCCCATTTCGGGCTACTCTCTGTTTGTGGATAAAATTGCGCTAACTGCTGTGTGAGTGTGGCTAAAATAGTAGGGACTATATCGACAAAATGTACTTGCGCTGATACGTTTCGGTTCAATAAATGTGCTCCAAGCAGCCCATGATCGCAGCAACAATCCCAAATATGGTCATAGTCGTCAGAAACATGCCCAGAGATAAGGTCTAGTCTTTTACTTAGTTTCAATGGCAAGATCCAAATCAAAAAACAAGGCAGGACATTTTAAGCATCAAAAACTAAAATACAATGCAAATTGCACTTTTTGCTGCTGGATTTTATGTGAATATGGAACAAATTCATTAGGTTTTAACTAGGAAGTGAATTAATGCCATCGTTTTTTGACTATACTAGCTAAATCTTGGTTTAGAGCAATTTAGTTATGATGCCAAAATTATACATTTTTTTAATATTACTGACTTTTTCGCACACGGGTTTGGCTAAACTAAACATTGTTACCGAGATCTTACCAAATTATCAATATTACAATGCTAATAATGAACTTATCGGTATCTCTACTGAGCAGGTGAAAAAAGCATTAAGCTTAGCAAATCTTGATTATACTCTGACGGTTTACCCTTGGTCTGTAGCATACAATGCAGCACTGCGAGACCCGCAAACTTGTGTTTTTTCAATCGCAAGAATTGAGCCTAGGGAAGATAAATTTCAATGGATTGCAAAACTAAATCACGCCAAAGTTTCTTTTTATAGTTTAAGAACAAGTAACATTAGCATTAAAAATGTAGAAGATGCGAAAAAATATAAAATAGCGGTATTACGCGATAATTTTAGTCATCACTACCTAAAATCAAAGGGTTTTAGTGAAGATGAAAATTTAATTGTGATTGATCATTTTGAAAAAATTTATCATTTACTTGAAACTCGAAAAGACTTTTTAGAGCTCATCGTACTCAATGATGATCAGTTTAATTACAGTGTAAAACAAAATAAAATGTTAACTAAATTAAAGCCAATTTATCAACTCGATAGCGTGGGGCAAGATTTATATTTTGCCTGTCATAAATTGATGTCACCTGCGATGAGTGAAGCGCTTAAACATGCATTTAAGCGCTTAGAATGAACTTCAGTATCTACTTAGTCGGTTGAGTCATCAGCCATTGCGATAACAACCTAACGCCGTAACCTGTTGCACCCGCTGGATTTTCGTTTTTAGCTTTACTGCTAAGTGCGTTACCTGCGATATCTAAATGAGCCCAGCGAACATCGCCTGCAAAGTGTTGTAAAAAGCTAGCTGCTGTTGTGGCACCAGGACCATAAGAGCCGATGTTTTTCAAATCAGCAATATCTGTTTTTAATGCGTCTTTATAACCAAGCGGTAATCGCCATAGTTGTTCATTAACTTGTTGGCCAGCCAATGTTAATTCAGAGATAAGTGTTTCATCATCAGAGAAAAGTCCTGCATACTCGTCTCCCAATGCGCGCACTTTAGAGCCTGTTAGAGTTGCAACATCAACCATGATTTTAGGTTGATAGAATTCACGTGCGTACCACATGGCATCGCTTAATACGAGGCGACCTTCAGCATCGGTATTAACAACTTCAACAGTTAAACCTTGAGCTGTTGTAACCACATCTCCTGGAGCGAGTGCATCTTCAGAAACCATGTTGGCGGCCATACCCATAACAGCAACAATGTTGTGTTTGCTTTTGTTAAGCGCCAATGCTTTAACTGTTGCCAGTACTGTTGCAGCGCCAGCCATATCTGATTTCATACGGGCGATTGATTCACCTGTTTTTAAGCTGTAACCGCCAGAATCAAACGTGATCCCTTTACCAATTAATGCAATTGGTTGTTCGTCACTGCCTTTATAATGGGCAACGATGAGGCGAGATCCTTCTTTACTGCCGCGCCCAACCGCTTCAAGCGCACCCATATTCAGTTTTTTAATTTCTTTAGGTGTTAAGATTTTGATTTCCACACCGTATTTTTTTAATTCTTGTGCCGCTTTAGCAAACGTAGCTGGGGTCATTTCGGTTGCAGTTTCATTCGTTAAATCACGCGCAAGAAAAACCGCTTTTTCGATATTAGCCAAAGTTGTGTAATGGCTTTCAACTGATGTTGCGGTAGGTACATCAAACTGATAGCTTTTTTCAGTTCGTTTTTCACTGTGATAGCGTTCAAAACGGTAGGCTCTTAAATTGATCCCATGTGCGATATCGGCACTTGGATGCACCAATGAGGTTTGCTGTGTTAAGTCGTCTAAAGCAATGTCAATCGAGTTAATTGATTTGTGCTCTAGGTGAGCGGAAAGATTTCCCCCAAGACTCGTCAATTTTGCGCTGCTAAGGCTCGCTTCATCGCCAAGACCAATTACTACTACTCGTTGGTAGTTGAGTTGGTTTGGTGCAATTATTTCAATTTTATCGCCAAATTCGCTCTTAAAATTGTTAATTTCTAGTGCTTTGGTCAGTTGGCCTGATGTGAGTTGATCATAACGAGAAAAATCATTATTAATCCGATTTGATGATGAAAAAACAACGAGTGTATCTGCAGTTGAAGCTAAGTTATCAACAAAATTTATTTTTTCCGCGTGTAAGTTAAATGCGGCAGCAGCTAATGCTAGGGAAACTAAAGTGGGTTTGAGTGTCATAAACGATGGTCATCATAAATACTAGGTACAATCATTAGTACGTTAAATTGCGCTAAAAAGTAAATAAGATAAGATGAAAAGACAAAATAATGCGGCTGATGAAGTTGGTTTAATCAACGTTTACTTTAAATTTAAGTTACGTATTTAAAAACCATCACTACCATACCGCATATTGTATTAAAGGGATGCGAGTTTTATTTTATTAAGCCAAATGGGTCATCTAGACTAAAGGAAGGCTCGGTAAACCAAACTGGGCCCTTTGATGACATATAAAAATGGTCTTCGAGTCTTACACCAAATTTATTAGGAAGTACTAACATCGGCTCATTACTAAAGACCATGCCAACCTCCAGCTTGGTTTGATTATCTTTTACTAGGTAGGGCCATTCATGAATATCTAAACCGCAACCATGACCTGTACGGTGAGGAAGTCCGGGTAAATTATAATCGGGACCAAAACCTTTTTGAGTGAGTGAGGCTCTGGCTGCGTCATCAACAACACCACAGGCTGCGCCAACTTGTGCAGCGTTAAATGCGGCTATTTGGGCGTCTTTTTCTGCTTGCCAGGCGATACGCTGTTCTTCGGTGGCTTCACCAAATGCATATGTTCTGGTGATATCTGAATTATATCCCTCAACTAAACAGCCGGTGTCGATAAGCACCCAATCATTCTCTTTTAATAGTTGTGGCTCTTTTACGCCATGCGGAAATGATGTTGCAACACCAAACAGGACAATACAAAAAGAAGAACCACCTCGGGCTCCTACTTTTTTATGTGCTTGTTGAATAAATTGACTGACCTCAACAGTTGAAATTCCAGGCTTTAAAATTGCCGCAGCGGCCTGATGCACTTTTAAAGTCATATTTTTGGCTTGTTGTAATAATGCAATTTCATGAGCTGATTTATTCTGACGACAACCTGCGGTGATGATACTCGCATTGACATAGCTATATTGTGGTGCAGCAATTCGTAGTCCATCAAAAATGAAAAATGCAGCCGATTCATCGATAGCAATTTTACCTTTGTTTAAACTCAACGTATCTAGAATATTAGCAAACACCTGATAAGGGCTTTCATGCTCGTGCCAACCATAAAATTGACCTTGAACTAACATGTGATCGCGTAATGAGCCTTCTTCAAAATGGGGGGCGATAAAAAGAAGTTCACCTTCAGCGGGTAAAATAGCACCGACCATTCGCTCACTTTTATACCACTTTAATCCCGTAAAATAGTATAAGTTGGTACCAGCGTCTAAATACATTGCGGCTATGCCCTGATCTTTCATAATCTGCTGGGCTTTTTTTATTCTTGCTTTGTATTCATCTTCGGATATGGGAACTATCTTTGTTGTCATATCAGATAATTTTGCTAATTCTATTTCGGGTGTTGAGCCACCGACACCAATTGTCATAATTCACTCCAAATTGTATGCAATATCCCAAATGTATCATGCAGAAGATTAAAAAAGAAGCGAGCAAAGACGGTAGGGTGAGAAAAGTAGAAATTAACAGTGCTTTTATGACGACTAAATTATACAATTGAGACTGTATAACATAATTCATTTATTGCTTTAAACATTGCGCAATAGTAACTATGTTTTTAATTTTTTAGGCATAGGTGCTCAATTTAACTAATGACAGATATTACCACTCATAAATCGTCACGTCGTCGTTTACTCATAGCACTGTCCATCACCTGCACTTTTATGGTAATTCAAGTAATTGCCGCTTATTTCTCTAATTCTCTAGCTGTTTTAGCTGATGCTGGGCATTTATTTATTCATAACAGCTCTTTGTTTATAGCCATCATTGCATCAACATTAGCGATAAAACTTGCCACCACCTATAACGATGGCTATCGCAAAGCCGAATTGGGTGGTGGGCTAATCAATGGCTCATTATATTTACTGATCAGTACGTTTATTTTATTTAAAGGTGGCGAGCGCTTTTTTGAACATCACCATGGTGAAGAATTGGCGATTAATACGTTTGTCATGAGTAGTGTCGCTGCGATAGGTTTTTTATTTCATGCTGCGGCTGCTTTTGTTCTTTATAAAGGCCGCAAAGACAGTATTAATGTTTATGCTGTTTTTTTGCACACGTTTTTTGATTTATTATCAACAGTATCAACGTTTATCGCGAGTCTTGTGATCCATTATACTGGCTGGGTCGTGGTCGATCTTATTTCAAGTATGTTGATAGCGGTGTTTGTTTTATCAACCGGGATCCGATTAGTTTATCAATGTATTCGGGGATTATTTTTTGATAAACCTCGTTTACCTTCTTTAAAGTCGATAGAAAAAGCGTTATTGGCTATTGAACACATCGAAAATATTCATAACTTGACAATAAAAGCAGACGATGGAAAGTGGGTTGTCGGTGCGCACATTGTGTTAAAGCATAGTTGTACCTTAGAAAAGCATGATGAAGTGTGTCGATATGAAGTTGAACAAATTTTAGATAAGCGATTTAACATTAAGCAAAGTGTGCTTCAGGTTGAGGCTGGTTGTTGTAGTCATGCTGAGCATGCCGTAGTCTAATTATCTAAATCTATTCTTGCATTAATCAGGGATGGCTTTTAAGCCATCCCGAATCACTTTAGCGTAAGGTACTTTCATCAAGTTTATTCGCGCTGAAACTACCAAACTCAATATCACTTTGAACGCATTGATATACTTCCACAACGGCCTTTTTAGACTGTTGAGGAAAAGAGACTTGAGTTTTAAGAGCAATTTTTTCTGCCGCAATAGTACTGTTTACTTTTGTTCGCACATCAACAATTGCTTCTGTTTTACCCACTAAAAGCACATGACATTTGTAATCAAAGAGCACATTTTTTGCATAAAGATTACTAGAGCACAGCAAACAAAAAATAAGTAACTTTTTCATGCTAATCTCCTACTGTGTATTTTCTTGACGATAAATATACGTGCGATGTGTTTTAAGGCCAAAGAAGCCTGCACCAGGTTGCACTAAATCAATTTTCCCATCTCCATCAATATCAGTAGGAACTAAGTTAGATAAGATAGATTTTGCTTGGACAACTCCACTTGAGTCTTCACCTGCCCCAACACCGATTAACAAAAATTGACTTTTACCATCGTCATTCTCTCCAAAGAATAATTGTGGTGTATCAGGTACCCTATTGCCGACGTCAATCGTTAAATTTTGATATACCTTAGTGCCGTAATGTAAATGGAAGGCATACAACGAGCCGCCCCCACCGTCTAAAATACATTGTGCTAAATCATTTTTTTCAGAGGGTAAGAAACTCGTGTAATAGGCAACTCCGCCCACTACAGTTGATTTTGATAATGATTTCTCTCCAGTACCCAAGAGATATTTCCAGCCGTTAAAAGATGACAACTCCATTTCTAAGGTTCTAAATCCATCAGGATTGGAAAGTGCAGATGCAAACGGGTCATTGGTGATATCCATTAATTTATCTATGGTCACAACCTTTGGAATATCCTCACTTTTAATAAATGACTTCGTGATTGTATTCTCATCTCTAATCATAAATAAGGCATCGTTAGTTGTTTTATATGTTGGATGCGAGCGATTGCCGCTGCCTATCAGAATCGCTTCGTAAGGTTGCGATTTTCGTAAAAACGAAGTGGTTGTTTCACCATTTTCAGTCACAGTATTTTTGGTCACTTTGCTGAAAAAAGTTCTGGCAACTTCGGGTTGATAAAAGAAGCGACGGTCGTTTGGTGCTGTCGCACTACTTAAACTTGCAAGCTTGAATACAGTCCAAGGCTCGTCTGCATCTTGAGGATCATCACTGGGTAAATCAATCCGCCATACATCGCCACCAGAATCGACGGTATACATCCTATCTATATAGCCATCATAATCGGAGTCTAAAATAGAGATATCGCTAGGAATGCTATGAAGACCGGGGAAAAATGTGTTTGTACCACCGGTTGCAGAGGGCGTTAAACTCCAAACTAAGGTTTTTGTTTTTGCATCAACAACAAAAATCCCGCGGCCGTTACTGTCATTGGTGATTGAGTCATTGTCTTTGTTTGTATCGTAGCCTGCGCCAAAAATGAGTAATGGTGAGTTGCTAAAGCCTTTTACATCGATAAAGCTCACTTTAGGTCGTGACCATGTTTGGCCTAATTCATTTAAACCTGTATCTGATGGTGTGAGCGGACTAGTCCATAGCAAGCTTGGAGAGTCAGGATTTGAGATATCGATAGCATAATAACTTGAACCGCCACGTCTCATCCCAATAAAAGCCCAAACTTGATCGCCACTTTCAACGATACCATTATCATTTTTGTCATCAAAATAAATAACGGGTGATCCATCCATACCATATACTTTTGTGGCAGCGGTGTTTTCACGAAGAGTAGTAAGTTGGCTATAGAGCTCATAAGGTATAAAAGACCAATCTTCAGTTACTGAGTCACCACTGTCTTTGAACATATGAACAAATCCACCATTCGTGCCGACTAAAATACGCACCGTTCCGTCTCCATAATTAATCGCGAGAGGCTTAGAATGTAGTGGATCTCCCATAATATCGTTGCGTTTTTCGGATGTTATTTGATTTCCATTATCATCATCAACATCATAACCAAGTGCCCATTTGAATAAGTTATCTAATTGACCTTCAGTTGTTTTCATATAGGCCGCTAATGCAGCTTCGCTCCCTGCGTAGCTGACAGCATTGGCTTTGTTGAATAAAGGCATGGGTGCACCTGATCCAACATCGGTGTAGACTTTTCTATTTAAAGTTTGCGTTAAAATTAAATTCGTACCACCAGCGGTTACTAAATTACCATCATCAGCTTGATCGCTTGGTAACCAGAAACTTCTTGCATTGTCTTTGATATTGCCATCGTTGTTAATTGCATTTTGGCCATCTTGGTCCACTACAGAGGTCCCTGAGACTTTTAATTTTTTAAGGTTTCCTAACCAACGAGCCCCTTCTTGCGGTAAAAACATTGCATAGTAAACAGAATCTAAGCTGCGAGTGCGGTCAAAATTATTACTGGCGACAGAAGGAGAGGTAAACGTTGTGTTTACTTCCAGTATTTTACTGAGCGCTTTACTAAATGCTTGGGATAGTTCGATTGAAGAGGTCGCTCCAAAATATTTACCGCCCCCTTTATTTGCTGCTTCTAGGAGTAACTCTTCTGCATCTTCTGCACCTTCACCAAAACCAATGGTATATAAACTCACATTTTGATCACCGCTGACTTTGGTATTTACGTCATTATTGTTCATCCAATGGGCTAAGTTGGGCAGATAGCTACTATCTGTTCTTGTGCCGACTTTAAAAGAAAAGGGCGTTGAGCTGGTTGTTTGGTTCTTTGGATCTGTTTTTGTAGTAATTAATGATGCTATGAAGCTATCCGCGTCTCTGTCTAAAGTAGGCACACCGTCAGTTATTAATATAATGTAAGCATTACTGCCACAACCTTCTTTAAAGGGGGACACATAACTTGCGCCTGACATAGTAGAAGAGTCAAAGGGAGGGGGTATTTCCGGTATAGGAGAAGCTTCGGCACTCACTTTTGTTACAGTTGGTATCTTCGAAAGCATATTTTACTGATCGTCCCGAGAAAAATCGAAACGCTTCAGATAATGTTTCACACAAAGGTGTATTGGTTTCCGCTTCGATTGAGCTGATTTTTGAAATAATGCTCGTATTTGCCTGACCAAAATTGGCAATGATCCGTCCGCCATCACGATTGCCTTCATACGGGTAATCAAGATTAAATATCATTAAACCAAAGTCAACAATAGGAGTGGCATTTAATACGGTTGTAATCGCTTCTTGTGCCACTGCTAGGCGAGCTAGTTCAACAGTTTTTTTGTTTTCGGCGTGGTACCAACGTAAATAATTTGGATGATACAGAGTTACAACTTGCCCACCACTGAACACATTCATAGCAGACTGTAATTGTTCTTCGGTTAAAGTCGCTGAGCCGGAATAGAAATCGTTTTTGCTTTTTGTAGCGCCATTTTTTGGCACGCCTTGTAAAATTGAATCCGGAGAGCTAAATGTTTTACCTCCAATTTTGAGCGACATTTGAGTATTTTTACCGTCTTTTGCAATCACATCATCTAAACAATCAAGGGCTGCAATGGTACTTGCACCTGAGTTTTCTTTTAATTCAACCCAAGAACCGGTATTACCTTTGTATTGGTGCTCTCGAATAAAACCGGTGTAAAAACCGTATGTTGCAAGTGATTTACGTGCTGCATCACAACCATTTACGGGAGAGTTGAATCGTTTTGTATCGCTGTTTTTATCCGTTCGAGGTAGCTCATCATCTACGCCACTACCAATTGTAAAATATACAAAGTCTTCATTAAGAGAGTTATCAAAAGATGATACAACAGGGTAAATAGTGTCAGATTTATAACCTTCGGCAGTGGTTATCTTTTGGTTCATACTCGCAGAGTTATCAAAAATGATTAGTACTTGTGGTTTAGTATCAAATTGAACTTTTTTGTCTCCGACATAAAGCTCTATATCTTCGCTTAAGGCTAAGCATGAAACTAAAACGGCAGTAACTAATACAAAATGCTTAATCTTTTTCATAAAGACCTCTGAAAATGATACTCAATAAAGTTCAAGTACTAATCAAGTGTAGGAAATATTACGATTTAAGCAAAAGTAATCTTCTGAGGTTTGATTCAAAGAAATTTAATATCAAGCTGTTGTTTTTTTATTTTTATTTTATTTTTATGGCCTTTTTTTGTGTGTTTTATTTAAAGGAACTGGCGATTAAAACAAAAAATACTCCAATCTTTCTGAAACGATTTTATTTTATTGGCAATAAGACTTTAATACGATGAATTAAAGCCACATAGCAGAAAGTGATGGTGAGAAGGTTTTATAAAAAGGATAAAACTTAAGTTTTTCTTAAGACTCGCTCGCTAAGATAAAGGCATATAAATTACAGCTGGCTTTATAAAATGCTTTTCATACCTCAATTCAAGTGTAGCTTAAGAACTTTGCTCCTTCTGGTTAGTTTTTACTTTACTTTTGTTTATAATTACCCATTTTTAAAACGCATGCACGCAGCTATCACGGTACTTCCTGATTACAATTATGTATTTTTAAGCTTAATTCCTGTATTTGTTTTTTTGCTGCTATTAATCTTTTTTACACTCATTTCAAGTCGATGGTTTGTTAAACCTATTTTAATATTACTGTTCATTTTATCATCGTTGGTTTTCTATGCAGGTCAAAATTATGATGTCGTATTTGATTACGGCATGATGCAAAATATTTTTGAAACAGATATCAGCGAGGCACATACTTATTTAAATCAAAGCGCTGCATTGTGTTTTTTGATAGCCGGTTTGTTGCCTGCTTTTTTACTCTATCGGGTGGAAATTCAGTACGAGGGGTTTACAGCTGATCTGAAAGAAAGAGCCATGTTATTGTTTATTGCTTTTGTTGGGGTATCTATTATTGCAGTATCTTTTTATTCTAATTTCGCTTCGGTTGGTCGTAATAATAAAGAGTTAAAAAAATTCCTTATCCCGAGTCAATTTTTAGACAGTAGTATTAAATATGTTAAGAGAACTTATCTAGAGACCCCACTCGAATTTAAAGTTCTCGACACTAAACCGACACTGATTAATGAAAATAAGAAACAAATTTTTGTATTGGTCGTAGGTGAAACAGCGCGTGCTGAAAATTTTTCAAGCAATGGTTATGAGCGAACAACCAATCGCTATACAAAGCCACTAAGCATGACAGCCTATAAGCATGTTTCTTCTTGTGGTACTGCTACTGCGGTTTCTGTACCATGCATGTTTTCGGTCTTAAATCGCGAGAGTTTTGACAATAAAACAGCATTCAATCAGCAAAATATGCTCGATATAGTTCAGCAAGCTGGGGTTGATGTAATTTGGATTGATAATAATTCGGGTTGCAAAGGGGTGTGCGTAAGGGTGACGCATGAGCAGATTGATCATACACAGCATAATAACATGTGTGATGGTGAGTTTTGTTTAGATGAAATGTTAATTCCTGCACTTAATCAAAAACTCAAGGATGTAAAAAGTAATAAAGTATTAATAGTGATGCATATGATGGGATCGCATGGTCCGACTTATTTTCGCCGCTACCCACAAGCACAGCGCTTGTTTACACCTGATTGCCCACGTAGTGATATTCAAAGCTGTACTCAAGAGGAGTTAATTAATACCTACGATAATACAATCGCATACACTGATTTTGTTTTAGCACAGAGTATTGCTGAGCTTAAAAAGTTACCTGATGAGGTATCGACAGAATTACTTTATATATCTGATCATGGTGAGTCATTAGGTGAAATGGGTGCTTATCTTCATGGCTTTCCCTATAGTTTGGCTCCTTCGCAACAAACACATGTACCATTACTGACTTGGTTTAGAGACGATGATAGGGACGTTCGGTGTGAAAGAAATCTTGCTGATACCGCCCAATTGAGTCACGATAATTTATTTCATACAGTGTTAGGTATTATCGGTGTTGATACTACCGCTTATGATACAAAGCTTGATATGCTTTATATGTGTAAAAACAAGTCATAAGAAATTTTGAGTACTTCATCAAAATGAGTGTTTTTTAAATCCGTAAAGGACGTGAAGGGAGCTGATTGATATTTCAATAAAAAAAGCCGGTCTACCTAGAAGTAGGTGCACTCAATATTTTTTGACTTATTACGGGCTATTTCTTGACTCAGATCAATATGCTTGAAGGTGATATCAGTTATTTTTTAAAAGCTTGCCTGCGAATAGAAATACATTTACCTTCGCTAAGACAGCCCCTCTACTTCAAGCGTGTATAAGCTAAGATCTCTCACCTATCTTTCAGCTAGTTGATTTCAATTATTTATTTTGGAGCAATTTTGAATATATTTCCAAATAGTCCACTGAGCCGAAAATTATTGTATGCAATATTATTATTTAGTAGCTTATTTGCATTAATTAGCGCTTCTTTATTGGTATACGATGACTACAAACAAAATATAAAACAACTCAATAGCGCATTTACCATGGTGCAGAAAAGTTATTTACCAGCGCTTGGCAATAGTGTGTGGGATTTTGATGATGAAATTATCGAGCATCAACTTAATGGCATTATTACCTTACCGAATATTCAATATGTGCGATTACAGTCGACTTTAGGGTCAACCTGGTATGCCGGAGCGACCACGCTTGGGTATCAAGAAAAAAAGCAGTTTCAGCTATTTCACGACAAAGAGCACATTGCCACCTTAACGGTTATTGCAAATTTAGAGTCGGTTTATAACGATTTAGTTAAAAAATCGATATTGATCGTCGCGACACAATTAATACAAACTATTTTAATTGGCTTAGTTATTTATTGGTTAGTTAATCATTTAATAACACGCCATTTAGTAAAAATAACCCACTTTTCTGAGCAGCAGCATTTTACTGGGCAAGCTGGCGTACTTTGTTTGGATAAAAAAAGTGGAGAAAACGATGAAATTGATCGTTTAACTGTTGCACTCAATGCACTGCAACAACGTTTTTGTTTAGATCTCTCGACAATTGCCAAGCAAAAAGTGACTCTAGATAATAGTATTGCGCAATTAAAAAATGCAGAGCAACTTGCTCAGCTTGGCTGGTGGCGTTTAAATCCAGCAGATGATTCGCTTGTATGGTCAAAAGAGTGGCATAAAATCCTTCAACTCTCGTCAAAGGTAACACCCAGCCACTTAATGTTTATGGACATGATTGCTGATCAAGATAAATATATTGTCACAAAAGCATTTGACGCACTTTTTAAGTTACAAAAACCATTCAATTTTGAGCATCGAGTCGTCTTACATAATGGCGAAGAGGTGTGGCTTCATCATGTTGCCCAGGCTATTGATCAAGATGGATTATGTTCATTCACAGGTACAATTCAAGATATTACGGTGCGAAAACGCAATACCCAAGAGCTTGAATTGGTATTATGCGTTTTTGAAAATATGAATGAAGCGGTGTTGATCACCGATGGACAACAAAAAATCGTTAAGGTCAACCGCGCATTTACCGACATTACTGGATATGAATTTTCTGATCTACAAGGCCGTACGCCTAGTATTCTCAACTCTGGCCGGCAGAATGCTGCTTTTTACGATCAAATGTGGTCAGCGATTGATAAGCAAGGCCAATGGCATGGGGAAATGTGGAATCGGCGCAAAAATGGTGAAGTATTTCCTGAGTGGTTAAAAATAGGCACTATTAATGATGAAAATGGAAAGGTGTTATATTACTACTCTATCTTTTCCGATATCAGTGAAAAAAAACGCACCGAAGAGTTAATGCGTTTTCAGACAAATTATGATCATCTAACAGGCTTACCCAATCGTACATTAGTCTTTGAGCGCTTAAGTAACTCAGTTAAATTGGCAAAGCGTGCAAATCAAGAAATGGCTGTGTTATATGTTGATTTAGACATGTTTAAACTGATTAATGATACAAAGGGCCATGTAGTTGGAGACGAGTTGATAAAACAAGTTGCCATGCGCCTTAAAAATGTTATTCGTTCAAGTGATATTTTGGCGCGTGTGGGTGGTGATGAGTTTGTTGTTATTGCTAACGCTATCACACCTGAATACAGTGCAGAGCTGGTTGCACAAAAATTGCAAAATGTCCTCAATGAGCCTTTTATCATTGCTAATGAGCGTATACATACCTCAAGTAGTTTAGGAATTGCTTTGTTTCCGTTTGATGGGACTGAAACGGGTACGTTACTTCTAAAATCTGAACAAGCAATGTATCAAGCAAAAGAGCTAGGGCGTCAGAAATCTCATTTTTATACCGATGCCATGCAACAAGCGGCTAAACGTCGTCAGTTAGTAAAAGAAGCCATGTTATATGGACTAGAACATGATGAGTTTTATGTTCAATTGCAACCAATCGTATGTATCGCTACAAACAAAGTAACTAAATATGAAGCGTTAGCGCGCTGGCGCTCTTTAACATTGGGTGTTGTCACACCATTAGAGTTTATTGCTGTAGCCGAGTTCTTTGGATTAATCGATCGTATGGGCTATTTGGTTGCACAAAAAGCGCTTATTGCCATTGAACAAATTAATGCTGTGGCTGTAGAGTTCGCACAAGTAGCTATCAACCGCTCCATTAAAGAGTTTAGCTCGACCCAAGTGCCCCCATTATCTGAATTAATCAAACGAAGTAATGTGCCACCAAGTTGGGTGATTTTAGAATTGACCGAAAGTGTATTAATGATCGAGCAATTAAATCATAACCATGAAATATATTTATTACGTGATATGGGGGTGAAAGTTGCTATTGATGATTTTGGCACTGGATATAGCTCATTGAGTTATTTGTCGAAATTTCCTGTCGATATATTAAAAATTGATCGTAGTTTCATTGCCAATATCGACACTGATCCGTCTGCAAAGCGTCTGATTGAAACTATTTTAAAGTTAGCGGAAGGGCTCAATCTTGAAACGGTCATTGAAGGGATTGAAACCTCGGCACAACTTGAATTTATCTCAAAACTTGGGGCAACTTACTACCAAGGATATTACTATTCGAAACCCAAAGTTGTTGAGACGTTAATAGCCGAATTCTCAGGAAAAGAAAATGCGTAAAATAAATCTTATTTTATTGTTATTGCTTTCTTTTTCAGTTTTAGGCAAGCCTATTGTGTTGGGAAGCTATTATATTCCAGGGTTAATTGAAAGTCGCTCATCAGGGCAATTAATGGCTCTTCTTGACGAAATAGAGCAGATCACCACCCTTGATTTTGAGGTGCAGCTCTATCCAACAAAGCGTGTGCAGTTGATGTTTCAACAAGGGCTGCTACCTGCTTATTTTCCTGAGCTTGAAACTCAGCGCAGTTTTCCTTCTTGCCGCACAGAAGCATTTATGAAGAAACGGATTGTTATCATCAATCGTCAAGCCGATCCTATTATTGATAAGATTAGTGGGCTTAAAGGTAAACGAATTGGTGCTGTGCGCGGCTTTTCTTATGGTAAAAATATTACCAATAACTCGGATTTAACCATTGAGTGGGTGAGTGGTGACGAAGTAAATTTAAAAAAACTACTCGCTGGGCGAATTGATGCATTTGTTGGTGATTTAAGTTCAAGTGTGAAAGCGATTAAAGCGCTGAAGTTAGAAAACGAGGTGCATTATAATGCCTCTGAACCAATTAATGAGCTAGACGTGTTTTTTATGTTTCAACACGATGAGCAGTTGCTCAATGTGTGTAATCAAGTCAGCGACGCTATCTTACTTTTAAAACAGCAGGGTAAGTTAGACGATTTATTTTTAGAATAAAAAATCACGTTTAGATTAATCACTCTAAATAGATAAAATACTGTTGAGTTATCATGCGGTTCACGCTAGTTTAAACGAAATAAAGTGATGATGAAGCATATGATTAACAATACGAGTTCAGATCTCCTCCAAGTTGAGTTTAATCGTTTAAAAAATTCGACCATTGCGACTGCGCCCTCATCGAGTAGCGAACGGATCAAGCAATTAACCCAACTGAAAGACATTTTATTACAACACCAACAAGAGTTGCTTGATGCACTTAACTGCGACTATGGCAAACGAAGTCATTTTGATTCTTTTATGGCTGATATTTTACCTTCGATTCAGCACCTCAAATACACGATCAAACACCTAACAAAATGGATGAAACCACAAAGTCGAGATGCAGGGTTACTTTTATTACCTTCTCGCGTTACTGTTCAATCTTTTCCTTTAGGGGTTGTGGGAATAATTGTACCTTGGAATTTTCCTATTAATTTAGCTTTTGCACCTTTGATCACTGCTATTGCTGCTGGGAATCGAGTGATGTTAAAGTTGAGTGAGTTTACGCCTGAAACAAATCAAGTGATCCGAAAAATATGTTCACTTTTTTCTACCGACTTAATTGTGGTTGTCGAAGGCGAAAAAGAGGTGAGTGAGCAATTTACCCGTTTACCTTTTGATCATTTATTTTTTACGGGGTCAACAGCCGTCGGTCGGATGGTTATGGCTGCAGCGGCTCAAAATTTGACGCCAGTGACTCTAGAATTAGGTGGAAAATCACCGGTTGTGATCACCCCTGAAATACCTATTAAAGTAGCTGTTGAGCGTTTGATTTTTGGTAAATGCCTAAATGCTGGGCAAATTTGTGTGGCACCCGATTATGTTTTATTGCCACGAGGCAAAGAATCAGAATTTGTGGCTGAATTTTGTAAGGCATTTAGCACCATGTACGCAAAAGGTTTAGCTGACTCAGATTACAGTTCAATTATTAATAACGCGCAGTATCAACGATTAAAAGGGCTATTAGAACAAGCAAAACAAGCTGGCGCAGAGATTGCTTCGCCCTGTGAACCCGCTTATGATGACAATTCACATCGTTTGGCGCCCCATATTATTTATAATCTTCAGCCAGATAGTGCGTTATTAGAATATGAAATATTTGGGCCCTTATTACCATTGATACCGTACGACAACCTAAATGAAGCGATTGAGTATATCAATAATAAGCCACACCCTCTGGCGCTCTACATCATGTCTTTTGATAAAGAATTGCAGCAACTACTAACTGCAAAGACTGGAAGTGGTGCCGTTGTGATTAATGATACTGTACTGCATGTTGCGGTCGATGATGCACCCTTTGGTGGAGTCGGTGCATCGGGAATGGGTCAATATCATGGTAAAGAAGGATTTGCCACTTTCAGTCAAAACAGAACTATATTTAAAAGTTACCGTTTTAATCCTAGAACTTGGCTGATATTAAACATGAAAAATTGGATGGTAAAATCAATTAAATGGTTATTTTTAAGATAACCATTTAATTGAATTATAAAGCAGCGACAACACTCATCATTATTGTCGCTGTTTTGTTAAATACGACGGCCATCAACGTATTTACCAGCAAGTATTTGCTGATACATCTCCTCAGCTTTTTCTTTTGCCAGTTTTATTTCGCTAGGTGACAGTTTACGCTCATCAAGTTTGCGGCTTTCGCTTGCATCTTTGTTACCGTTAAATTCAGCAATGGTATTCCAAATATATGATTTAGAAATACTTTTTGGTGTGCCTAAACCTTCAAAATGCATTAACGCTAAATTAAATTGGGCTAGTGTAAAATTTTGTGCAGCCGCTTTTGTATACCAATCAATTGCTAACTCATAATCTTTTCCAACACCCACACCATTAGTATAAAGCACGCCTAAATTAAACTGAGCTGCAGCTACGCCTTTTTTAGCCGCTTGGGTAAATAACTCGGCTGCCTTTGAATTATCGGCTTTGACCCCTTTACCATCTTGATATAAAACGCCTAGGGCAAACATAGCATCTTCATAACCAAGGGATACGGCTTTTTCATATAACATTACGGCTTGAGTATAATCACGAACAACACCATGACCGTTAGCATAAAGATCAGCTAAATGGTAAATGCCAGGGGCATAATTATTTTGTGCTAAGTATTCAAACTCCGCTTTAGCTGTTTCAAAATCCCCCACATTGGCCGCATCAATACCTTTTTGCAAGTCAGCAAAAGTAGCTGTACTGAATAACATTGCGCTCATTAAAAAAGTACTTAAATATTTGATTCTCATATTTATATCAACTATCAGTAGAATATAAATTAATTTTAGCTTGCTCGATCTAGCATAGCTAGTAATGAGTAAATTTATTTTTAAATATCGTCTATCTAAATAGAACGTTATTGTCGTTTATTTGTCATTGTCTTGTAGTAATTGTTCATAATCTGGCTGACTAAGGGGTTTTGAAAAATAATACCCTTGAATATAATGACAACCAGTAAAAAAAAGCTAACACGATGAAAAAAGCCTTTTAACTTTAATGACTACTTCTATATGGCTTAAATGGCGTCGCAGAATGGTTGGATTTATGTGTTTCTGGTAACCATACTCCCGTGCCGGTTGCTGCAATATGGTTGAGATTACCCGATAAAACCTTGTTACCTACGTTTCTTGAGGTTTCAGGTCTGCTTACTAAGTAGCCTTGAACACATTGGATCCCGAGTTTTTTGACTAGCTCAAATTGATTGGCGTGCTCAATGCCTTCAGCAACTACTTTTAAATCAAGCTCTTTGCCAAGTTCACTTATTGAATTAAGAATTTTATTGTATTTGGGATTATCATTAGCCTGATCAATAAAGAGTTTATCAATTTTAATAATATCGATAGGAAGTTCGGCTAAAGTACTTAAAGAGCTAAAACCTGTATCAAAGTCATCAATTGCAATCAGTATTCCTGCCTCTCGAAGTTTTTCTAACTCTTGAATAACCTCATTCGATGCTTCGATAAAACACGATTCTGTAATTTCAAGCATCAGAGCGTGCGCTGGTAAACCCACTTTATCAATAGTTTCCATCACCCAATTAAAAATATCGCGATGCTTTAATTGTACAGCTGAGACATTAACAGAGATTCGAACCTTGCGCATGCCTGCGTTGTACCAAGCGGACATTTGCCGACAGGCTTCATGTAAAATCCAGTCGCCTAACTCTAAGATTAAATTAGATTCTTCCGCGATAGGAATAAATTCAGCTGGGCTGATATTACCTTCAATTGGATGTGACCATCGAACTAAGGCTTCAAAATAGTCGATGCTACAATCTTCAACATGAACAATAGGTTGGAAAGATAAGCTGAAATTTTTACTTGCCATCGCTAAACGTAATTCTTCTAGCAGATAATGATAACGGCGCATATTACTGCCCATTTCTGGAGAGTAGACTCTAAAAATGCCTCTGCCGTCTGTTTTTGCGCGGTACATCGCGACATCAGCCATTTGTAATAAGGCATAAGCAGAAGAGGCGCTGTCTGGGAAAATAGCAATACCTATGCTTGCGCCAATCTTGATAATTTTATTCCCTAAAACGAAATCACGTTCCACTTCGAATAACACACTTTGCGCTACGTCTACGGCTTGTTCAGCAAGTTCTTCATTTTCTATGAAAATTGAAAATTCATCACCACCAAGTCTGGCTAAGTTGAGTTCAATCAAGGTTGTTGAATGTGGATGGCTCAAGTTGTGATTTCGGACCACGCTGCGTAATCGTTCTGAAACTTGGATCAGTACTTCATCCCCAAAACTATGACCAAAAGAATCATTAACTTGTTTAAAACCATCAAGGTCTATAAACAAGAGCGCTTTTTTTGATTGATTTTTTTCTGCATCATTGAGTTGCTCTTGTAGATGAGCAAGATAGGCATGGCGATCGGCTAACCCCGTGAGTTTATCTTGGCAAATACTGGTTTGAGTTTCTTGTTGATAGTGTAAAACGCGCTCGTTAAGTAAGCTTAATGAGTGGTCAAGTTGAGTTAAACTATTGTTGTTGTAATGTGATTGGGTTGTGATTTTGAAGGCGGCTAATAGCGCTTGAGTTTGTTCATTGAGGCGATTAATGGTTTTTAGTTGCTTGCCTTTACGCTGGAGTGACATATAAAAAGGCAGAAAAAAGGCACTTAAGATAATAAGCAGCAAAGGAATGTTTGTAAAAAACATTACTTTGCTGAACATCGTTTTGAATTCTATGGCGGTGTAGACTTCATTGCTTTTATCGATTACTAAGTAAAACTTGTCTGCTTGAGAAATGATGTCTGAGTTCCAAAAAAATGCTGAAAGTAGGGTATGACTTTCAATTTGTTGTTGATTAGCAGGAAAAGTCTCAACGTAAGCTGGAAACATATCTTTATGCAAAACCCCGATCCCTTGCGCAAAAGACAGCATAAATATGATGTAGGCAATAATAAGGCTGCATAAAAAAACAAGAGATGACTTTAAGATGTTATAATTTTTTTTCTGCACGCCCAACAGCCTCATATCAGTCAACTGCATACGTAAGCAGTTGTTTAGACGATAGTTTAGAATCCATTATAGAAGATCATGGAGTCACAAACCATCGTAGTCTTATAAAAATAAATGGTTTAATCAGTGACGTTTCACTATGAGATTAATTATTTGTTAAATAGGGGGTTATTCAAATTAGCAACTATACTAGGCGTGAAATCAAATTCTAGGGGTGTATAAAATGAACCATGTGATAAAAGTAGCTGCTTTTAGTCTATTTTCCTTTTCTCAAAGTTGTTGGGCTGATGTATCGAGCACGGTTGCTCTTACAAATAATTATTTATTTAATGGTATTACCCAAACAGATAAAGATCCTGCATTACAAGCATCTTTGGATTGGGCCAATGACGAAGGTTGGTACCTTGGTACTTGGGGCTCTAATGTTGATTTTGGTGATGATACTGATATTGAGGTTGATTTTTATGGTGGTTATGCCTTTGAGTTGAATAATGACATGTCAGTAGATCTCGGTTTTGCTCATTATACTTATCATGGTGGTGATGATAGTTCAGAGATTAATTATACCGAATTATATTCTAAATTTGTGTTGGGCAATGCGGAAGTAAATTTTTGGTATAGTCCGGATTTTGTTGGCTCAGATGCAGGTCATTTTATTGCAATGTTTAACTATAACTTTGTGATGAGTGATGAACTTAATATTCAAGCCGGTATTGATTATTCTAAGAGTATGGATGGCAAAAAATATGAATGGCAAGCAGGTAAGGATAATTATATTCATTATCAAATATCTGCAAACTATGCTTTTTCAGGATTTGATTTGACGTTAGGTGTACATCAAACCAATTTAGATGCATATGACGATACTAGTATTCAACTGATGGCTGCACGCACTTTTTCTTTTTAATCTTCGCCGATGATGGCATATGAATTGAGTATCGTCATCATCGCATCTTTATTTTAGCACTCATTATTTTTTGAGCATGGCAGTGTATTGGAGTGCTAAATGGTCACTACCTGGAATTTCCTGCGTTTCAAATTTTAATAGACGAAAATCTGAACCCATAAAACAATGATCAATTGCAACGCTCATCCATGACGTTAAGTCATTTACTGCTAGTTTACTTGGCCAGCTACCATATAAACCATTTAAGGCCATACATGATTTTATACCCGAAAATTGGACAAAGTGTGTCGACCAAACTGTGGTATTGAGATCCGCGGTGATTAAGGTTAAGCGTTCTGGCTGCTTAGAAACTAAGTGTTGAAGTTGAGCTATAACGTTATTTCTGATTTGCCAAGTTTCTTTATTTCGAGGTGAAGGTGGATGTAGTGCATAAAAATTAATCAGCTTACCCTCAATTAATAGAGTTAACTCAACAATTAAGGCCGATTTCCCTTCAAAGTAATGAATCTTACGATGAATAATTGGAAAGCGAGTAATAATTCCTATGCCTGCTGGCAATCCCTCTATTTCGGCATAACCTACATTAAATTTGCCTTTGGCAAGTGTGCCAAACTCTTCGCGATACGTGTCGTTTACTTCAAATAAAACCGTTATATCGTGCTGCAGGCTATTTAAATATTGGAACAAAGCTTGAGGATTTTTATTTTCATAAGCAATATTTGCTTGGAAAATGGTTATTTCACCTGTGTATTCGGCAGGTGAAATATGAGCTACTTTGGGTAAATATTGAATGAAATTACCATAAGTCGCGATGACAAATACAGGCATTAAATAAGTAGCTAGCCGCTTATGAAACAAAAATAAAGTAATAAGCGTTATCACACAAAGCAAAGTATAAACAGGCTGAAAACTTATGAGGATATCGAGCAGCCAATATTTACCCGAAATCGAAAAGTAGGGCAAGATAATCAATACAAATAACATACTGAGCAAAATTAGCAGTAACCCAGCAGCTGCTTTTTTCATCGTTTATCCTTTTTTAATAAATAGGTAATAAAACTTTAGCATACTCAGTGGTATAAATTTAAAAACACGCCGTGTTTACATCTGTTAAATCTATTTTTATTAATAACAATAAAAGAGTAAAAAGGTTTTTTGCAAACCTATTCATCCTGTACCCCATAATTTCGCTGTAATGATGAATACTATTTCAATTATAATGAATACTGATTCTTGTCCCAATTTCATTGGCTTGTTATTCATTTTTATTCATGTTTTTCTGTGTTTACATAAACACAACAATTGTATCATCGGGGATGCTTAAACTATGTTCAAACCTAGCTTGCTAACGTTAGCGATTGCCGCGGCTATCACCGCACCTTTATCAGTACAAGCTGATGAAGTCGGAGTTAATAAAGAAAAATCATTAGAAGTGATAGAAATCACAGCCACAAGACGCAGTGGGTCGGTGCAAGAAGCACCATTAAATATTACGGCATTAGATGCGGATTTGATGAAAGACCAAAATATCAGTGAGCTGGCAGATATTGCCCGATGGGTACCCGGCTTAACGATTACAGACCAAGGTGGGCGCTCAGGATCCCCTATTATCGTGCGTGGTTTAAATACTAACTCATCAGGTCCAGGAGCCGATGGCGGCACAGTTGCGACATATATTGGTGAAATACCGGTTTCAATTGATATGCGTTTGGTAGATGTTGAACGAGTTGAGGTCTTAATTGGTCCACAAGGTACGCTATATGGCGCTGGCACTTTAGGTGGCGCAATCCGTTACATGCTTAAATCACCTGATCTAGACCTAACAACAGCGGAAGTGTATGGCGATTTATTTCAAGGTAAAGAAAGTGCTGATCTAGGTGGCGAAACAGGTTTTATTGTTAATTTACCGCTCATTGAAGAAACGCTAGCTATTCGCGCCAGCTTAAATTTTTATGAAGATCCAGGTTTTGTTGATTATAACTATGTTGTGCGTGAGCCTGGTATATCACAGCCTGATATTGATTGGACAGATAGCAACGCCCTTGCGAATAATTTTAGAAAAATAGAAGACGCAAATGGTGAAACGACAACCACAGGTCGTGTCTCTGTTCGCTGGAAAGCCACAGATTGGCTTGATGCGACTTTAAACTATTTTTATCAAAAACAAGATACCGAAGGGCGCTCAATTGTGCATCACAATGCACTTAACCCTAATAATGGCCTTAGCTCAATCATAGGTAAATATGAATCAGCTTATCGTTATGATGAACCACGCAACAAAGAAGACTCGCTCTTAAGCCTTGAATTAAAGGCCGATTTAGGTTTTGCTGAACTTGTCTCTGCAACTGGCTTTTCAAGCTTTGATGCGGTTGGGCAACGAGACCAAACTGACTTATTGATCCGTCTTGATTATGGCTATGAAGAATTTCCTGCATTCTCAGCTTTTACCCGTGAAGAGCAAGAAGAAGAGACCTTTACACAAGAACTTCGCTTAGTCTCTCAAGGTGATTCACCGCTGAGCTGGATTGTGGGCGGTTTTTACAACACCTTTGAAAGTGACTCAACCAGCAAAGAATTTACCCCTGGGTTTGGTGATTTTGCTGTAGAAAACTTCGGTGGAGAACAAACTCGCCCCGATAATTTGGAGTATTATTCGGTTGATCGCAGTGACGTGACCGAACAAGCCATTTTTGGTGAAGTGTCGTATGCCTTTACGGATGAGTTTACAATGACCGTTGGCGCCCGTTTCTATGAGTATGAAGTAAGTTCTGAATCGGCGGTTGATTTTCCACTAGCCAATACATTGTATTCCGGTAGTGGGATAAATGATATTTCACTGATTTTTAAAGAAATAAGCGCTTCGGATAACGGAAGCTTATTTAAATTTAATGCCAACTATCAATTTAGTAATACGGTAATGGGCTATGTTACCGTGAGTGAAGGTTTTCGAATTGGCGGCTCTAATGGTTTAGCTCCGTGTCCAGATCCATTACCAGATAAGCAAATTGGTTGTGGTCAACCGGATGAAATGCTTTATACCGCTGATATGACTACAAATTATGAACTCGGCTTTAAAAGTACGTGGTTAAAAAACCGGGTTCATTTTAATGCTGCTTTATTTAATGTCGATTGGGATGATGCGCAAATTGCTGGTGCAACGGTTGTTGGGCAACTCCCTTATACTTCAAATGCTGGGACTGCCAATGCTAAAGGGATAGAGATTTCATCTAGAGCGATGATTACTGACTCATTCAGCGCGTATGCAACCTATGCCTATACAAAAGTGCAATTAACTTCAGATGCGCCATATTTATTTAATACTGACGGCACCGATGGTGGGGTTGATGGTGATAGATTGCCTGGTTCACCTGAAAACCAGTTTTCATTAGGGGTGAATTATCAAACTGATTTATATGAAGATAAAACCCTTGATATCAATTACGGTTTAACCGCGCAAAGTGACTCAATTTCAAAGTTAGGTTTGCATGCTAATGGTGAAACATTACCTGGCTATGGTTTGAGCAATATTTCAGCCAAAGTAACGGCCGATATTTGGTCGGCGACCGTTTATATTAATAATATATTTGATAAATATACTTATACATCTGTGCGTCGTGATGTTGGTGATATCACGACAGCTAATGGAGCTGAAATTCAACGTAATTATGGCCACTATATTAATCGACCTTTGACTGTGGGTATTAAGTTTAATTATCAATTTGAACTTTAATCCCATCATGCGTTAAGCTAAAAGCCCGAACTGAGTTTGGGCTTTTTTATAAATTAAATAAGATGTTATATGCCACACTCAGCTGCAATACTTCACCAACAAGCACTCCAAGCGTTACAAGCGGGTGATATTCGCCAAGCTCACACTTTACTGGTTAATTTAGTTACCATTGATCCAAAACACGCAGATGGTTATTTTTTGTTGGCGATGGTCAATGTGCATGTCGGGCAAATAAAAAAAGCCATCAGTTTGATTGAAAAAGCGCTTTGTTTTAATCAAACAATTGAATACTTTGCACATTTAGCAAAATGTTATGCTTTGAATGGCCAATCTGAAGAGGCTAAAAAAATTGTACTCTCAATTGCGCTTGATAAAGTCCCAACGGGGATCATTGCCGATACCCTTGGTGTGACACTCACACAAATAGGGCTGTATCAAGCCGCGATGCCTTTTTTTGAAAGAGCCGTAACATTACATACCACCAACGCACAGTTTTATTATAACTTTGGGGTGTGTGCCAAATTTATGGGTGATTTTAGCTTAGCTGAACACTTATTTGAGCAAGCGTTGCGCCTTAACCCACTGCATCATCAAACTCATTTTGCCCTATCAGATTTAATTAAGGCGACAGAAGAAAATAATCATCTTGAGCGTTTAACAGCCGCTTTTAATCAGGCTACGCATCCGGACGCACAATTACATTTAGGTCATGCGCTTGCAAAAGAACAGCAAGATATCGGCAATTATCATGCAGCTTTTACCGCCTTGTGTGACGCGAAAAAAGCAAAATGGCAACAACAACCTTTTGATGAAAAAAGTGCTGATACATTGTTTTCGCATATTAAACAACAGAGTGCATTGAACCTGCAACAAAGAGCCGAAGGCTGTGAGAGTAACGAGCCGATTTTCATTTTAGGTATGCCACGCTCAGGCACCACGTTAGTTGAGCGCATTTTATCGAGCCATAGCGATGTTATTTCAGCGGGAGAGCGCCAAGATTTTGGTTTGGTTGTGAAACAACTAGCTAAGACGCAAAGTAACTCGGTACTTGATTGCGAGACAATGAGTCAGGCTTATTTAACTGATTTTAAGAAAATTGGAGAAGGGTATTTAGCTGCAACACGTGTGGTAACAGGCGATAGCGCCCATTTTATTGATAAACTTCCGTTTAACTTCTATTACGTTGATTTAATTCGTAAAGCACTACCAAACGCTAAAATTATTTGTTTATTACGTAACCCACTTGATACCTGTATTGGTAATTTTCGACAATTGTTTACCATTAATAACCCATATTATGCCTATTCTCTTGATTTAATGACGACGGCTCGGTTTTACAAGCAATTTCATCAGCTTATTTGCCATTGGCAAAAGTTGCATGGTGATGCGATTAACATAGTTCGTTATGAATCGCTGGTGGCTGAGCCTGAAAAAATAACGCGGGAGTTACTGGCTTATTGTCATTTACCTTGGCAGGAGTCCTGTTTAAATTTTCATTTAAATCAAGCGCCTGTTTCTACTGCAAGTAAAATGCAAGTGCGCGAACCTATTAATGATAAATCGATTGGAAGGTGGAAAAAATTTAAACCTTATACCGATGAAATTGAAGCTTTTTTTAATGATGCTTCACTCATTTAATCGTTGTTTTTAATTGATAAAGCCCTGCCAGTTCAGAAGCAATAAATTGTGCTTCATGACCAAAAGACGCATTGTTATGCTCATCAATAATATGTTGTTGATTTTGGGGTTGTGAAAGTAAGTGGTTATAAGCCTCGATGGCGTTTTGACCTATCGGCGACTTAGCACATGCAATAAAACCAAGTACACTCTCTTGCGCTTCATGTAGGTGATGAAAAGAAAAATTATTTTCATCTTTTGTATTTTCATCAATAAACGTTGCCGTATATTCGATGACGGCATCTATTTTGCGTTTGCGTAACATATCACGTAATCGCATCGACGAATCTTTACCTGAAAACCAGATCAATTGCTTTTTATGGGTTATTAAGAATGCATCAATTTGTTTGCCATAGGAACGCCCTTCGATTACTCCTATCAGTAAGCCGTAATCATTTATGGCTTGCTCTAAGGTCAGTAACATAGGCAAGTTATATGAAGGGTGAGTTACTAAGCGGTGCGGTGGGAATGCGGTCATGGGTAAACGGCTAAAGTAGGCGTATTTTTCACGCTCGGGAGTTTTTACTTTATTGTATAAACATACATTTTGTTGCGTTTCGAGTTCACGCCATTCTCGCAAACGGCTAGCAGGAATAAAACTGAAAGTGTACTGATTATATAATTGTGCATTTAAAAATTGTAAATTTGAAAAATTCATTTCTGGTTTTATAGACGGATCGATACGAATAACATCTGAAACAATTTTTATCTCAATTGGCTCTAACGCGCTCTGTGTTTCAGTTGCGTTGGCATATGTCCCTATGATAAAAAATAGACATAACAAAAGATTATAATACATAAAGTGTGTTCACCTTAACGTCAAAATCTCTTTAAGTGTAGTTGCAATAGATAAGCTCTGCTTAAAATTATGGAATAAAAATGGCAATACTAGAATTAAAAATATACCCGCTGCTCGTATTAGTTTGTTGCGCTGTGATCAATTGTATTGTTAATTATTTTTTTCCTGCGGTTCATTTTTCGACGGTGCTTTATTTTATGTGGCCGGGCTTGTTATTGTGCGGTCTCGCATTACCCTTTGTTGGTGCTTGGCAGTTCAAACAAGCCCAAACGACAATGCGGCCCGATGATCCGACAAAAACATCAATACTAGTGACAGGTGGCATTTACCGCTTTACGCGTAACCCAATGTACCTCGGTTTTGCACTTATTTTGTTGGCGCAGAGCTGTTATCTAACCAATCTTTATACTTCTTTGGGCACGTTAATTTTTGTCGTTTATATTCATCGTTTACAAATTATGCCTGAGCAGCGCATGTTATTGGCACATTTTGGCAAAGAATATATAGATTATATGCAACGTGTTCGGCCTTGGATTTGAGTTTTTAAGCGCCTTAGTCTTACCTTTGCATAACTGGTTAAACAAAATGTTTTGGGTAGCAAATTAACACACTGAATTTTTGTCTTATGCCTTTTGCTTGATGAAGTTGTTGTTTGATGCTTCGCCAGTGCTGCAGAGAAATTGTCCAAGGATGAGTACTTTCACATGGTCCTATGATGCCGTAGCGGATCGCAATTGTGGGCTCTTCTTTGGCATAGGTGCCAAAAAGTTTGTCCCAAATGATCAAGACACCAGCAAAGTTTTTATCAATGTATTGCTTATTAATCGCATGATGAACACGGTGATGAGAAGGAGTATTAAATAGGTATTCAAGCCAACCTAATTGATGCACAGCTTGAGTATGCACAAAAAACTGAAACGCAAGATTAATCGCAACCACTGCAAAGACTAATTTAGGGTCATAACCGATTAAGATCATTGGTAGCCAAAACAGCCACATTCCGACTAATGGATAAAACAAACTTTGTCTAAATGCGGTCGTAAAATTCATTTTTTTTGAACTGTGATGAACAATATGTGCAGCCCAAAACCATTGAATATGATGCGAAGCGCGGTGAAACCAGTAATACAAAAAATCTTGTAGAATGAATGCAGCCAATAAAGTTGTTGCGCTTAGAGAGATATCAAGCCAAGCAAATTGATGTAACCAATAAAATAACGGCATTAATAACAGCAGTGCAAGTGCATCGCTTGCTTGATGCATCAGCGCCAATACAAGATTAGCCGCCGAATCTTTGAGATCATAATGCTGTTTAAAACGGCTATACTCAACTGCAATAAAGAGAAAGAAAACAGGGCTTAGCGCCAGTAAAATGAGTTCAACAGCCATCACAAAAACGCCTTAATTTGTTAAGTGCCTGAACGATATCATGCTGAATAATCAGTTTAACTAGCCAAGTTGGTTGCCATTTTTTAGCCTGACATGTGATTGAATAATGTAGCTGGCAGCCAAGTTGCGTTGGTATCGCCCAAATTCGCGCAAGGTGTTGTTGAACCGGTGCTTGTCCTTCGATATGGTAATCAATGGAAAGAGGGCTGCATGAATCAATTTTCTCGACAAAACAATGGCCCCTTAAAGTAACTTCTCGGCTAAGTCCGCCGGCATCATCTTTGATACATCTAAATTGTGCCTTAAAAAATCGACCTAGTTGGGCATGATCGGATAACACACTGATCACGTGCTCGGCTGAACAATTAAATTCCTTTGTGATATAAATGTTAATCATTTGGCGGTGGCGGCTTACTTTGTTTACATTATTCACTAGCATAACGGATTAATAACTGTCAGACTTGCGAGAAAACGACATTTTTTTGTCTTTAGGCGACAATTTATGACGACGACATCCGATCTTTACTTCACAAGTGTACTTAGTTACTTAGTAGATCATCAATTTGAGAAAAAGAAATGCTTAGCAGCAATTCACTTTAGTGAGTTTGAAACTTACTCAAGGGGAAGTCGTATTGCTGTTGAGCATTATCAAGCATTACTGAATTTAGGCGAGACACTCACAAAACAAAACTTGTTTGGCTTTTATTTAGGGCAAGAAATACGCACCGCCGATTACGGTGTGCTCGGCTATCTGGTTGAATCGAGTGATACATTACATAATGCAATCACAGCATTATTACAATACGACAGTTTGGTTGCTGATATTGGTAAAGCGCAATATTTACAGGATCGCAAGAAAGCCAGCATTCGTTGGATGCCTTATAACCCTATGTGCAAGCAAACGGTACTGCGAAATATGACTGCTTGGGTTGCCGTGGTTCGAAAACTCATAAATCCTTCATTGACGCCAATTCAACTGCAACTTGTACACCAATTAGATGATGCCGATTGCCATGAACTTGCACAGTGGTTTGGCTGTCCAGTTAAAATAAATTGTGAATTTAATCAAATCGATTTTCCATTAGAGTATCTGAGTTTACATTTTGCTAGCGATAATCCTACGATGCATCAGGTGCTCAGACAGTTATCACAAGAGCAATTAAATCAGCTGCAAAGTAAACAGACATTTGAACAAAGGCTGCAAAGTATTTTAATGAGTAAAACCAATCTGATTGGTTTAAACCAAGATCGCATTGCAGCGGCTTTAACGGTGTCGTGCCGAACGTTACAAAGACGTTTACACCAAGAAGGAACTAGCTATGCACAATTACTCGATCAAGAACGCAAACGACGGTGTGCTCTTTTACTTCATAAATATAAATTAGGGGCTGTTGCGGAACAGCTTGGGTTTAATGAGCAAAGTTCATTTAACCGTGCTTTTGTAAGATGGTATAGCTGTAAACCGTCAACTTATAAAAAGCGGCAACAAGTGCAATCATAAGTCAGATACTGATGATTAAATACGATCTCTTTGATTTGGCGCTAGCAGCGCGTTGATTTAACGCGCTAAGCTGAGTAAAGATAAAATATTAACTCGATAATTTAAGGTTCGATATGCAGTATAAAAATAATTCAACACGTTATGGTGCTTTAACAATAAGCTTGCATTGGATCATGGCACTGCTGATGATTGCAGTTTATGCTTCTATTGAATTGCGGGAGCTATTTGAGCGAGGTACCGACATGCGTAATGCATTTAAACATTGGCACTTTATGCTTGGATTATCGGTTTTCTTTTTAATGTGGCTACGTATCGCATTAAAAGTGATGCAACCTACACCGGCAATCGTGCCTGAACTACCTCGATATCAAATTCTATTAAGTAAGGCCGTGCATGGTTTATTGCTGGTATTAATGATTATCATGCCTATTGGTGGCTGGCTGATTTTAAGTGGTGAAGGAAAAACTATTCCATTTTTTGGTTTGGAATTACCAGCGTTAATAGCGCCTGATAAAGCACTTGCACATGATATTGAAGAAATCCATGAAACGGTTGGTAAAATTGGTTACGCCTTAATTGCGTTACATGCATTTGCAGCACTCGCACACCATTACTTTTTTAAAGACAACACCTTAGCTCGCATGTTACCTAAGCATGACTAATCGCTTGTTGTGTTATTGAAGCTGGCTGCAGCTGGCGTAATACTTAATAGCTACATTACGCCTTGGTATATCAATTTCATTTAATGGTAATTCACGGCGCTTTATTTAGAGTTAAGCGCAAATTTTTAGAGATAAGTGCATGTTATTAAATCAGTTTAAAGGTGGGTGCCACTGCGGTGCCGTTCGGTTTGTAGTGCTTGCGGCTTTAGATGCGCAAATTGAAGAATGTAATTGTTCCATTTGTACTAAAAGTGGTTTTTTACATTTAATTGTGCCCAACGCACAGTTTGAACTGCAAACAGATAAAGAGCAGCTAAATACTTACACCTTTAATACTGGCGTTGCCCAACATTATTTTTGTAAAACATGTGGTATCAAACCGTTTTATATTCCCCGCTCTAATCCTGACGGGATTGATGTGAATGTGCGTTGTTTAGATGAATATCCAGTTAGCACGATGCAAGTCGTTCCTTTTGATGGGCAAAATTGGGAGCTAAACGCGCATACCTTGTCGCACAAATCAAAAAAGCCTTCACGATAAGGCTTTTTTGATTGTTATTTTTAACGCAAACACACGCCATTATTAAGCGCAATGAGTTTGTCTAAAATTACTTCGCCGTCAACTCTAATGCCATTATGCTCGTATTGTGATGTCAACCAATATTGTAAATTTGCCACTTGTTTTGCAGTGTTTAAACTTAAATTCATATCGACATACATGTCTTCGCTGTAAATCGCGGCAGCAACGGGTACAGTATTGTTATTGAGTGCCGTAATATCATACAACATTGGCCAGTCGGTTTTAGTTGCTAATAAACCGGCACAGTCTTTAAGGGGCATTAAATTATTAAATTGCTCAAAAAACCAAGGGAAAATCATTTCACCTGTAAATAAAAAAGGCTTATTTGGCTGGTATTGAAATTCGTCTAAATTGCTTCTAATTTGTTCTGCTGCCCAATTTGAAGAAAGCTCTTGGCAATAAATAGCTTCATGCAAAATTGCAAATAACGGATTGGTATTGTAATCGAGCATGTAACTAAATTGAGTTAAAAATAAAGGGTTTATTTGCTTCCCTAATGGGGTGTTAATTAAAGCCTGCTCAAGCATGTAGTACACTTCTTCAGGCCCATTTTCCATGCCAAGATGGATCCCAAGACTTTGTAGCATTTTTACCGAAAGCTGCTCGCCACTGGCAAGGATCACTGAATGCTTGTTAATGTGCTCTGCTAATTCTTGCACTAACAGCTGCGCATCAGCAAAGCGTTTAAAAAAAGCCTCATTTTTGGCTTTAACCCGCTCAAAAGTATGTTGATACACTTCTAAAGGGCTCGATGTGATTGGAGGGATCCCGCCAGTGATAAAAGCTTGTGCTAAGTCTTCTGGGGCTCGACACAAATAATGAAAAACACAAAACCCGCCAAAAGATTGGCCTAATATGCTCCAAGGTTGCACAGGGCTTAACTTTTTTTTAATCGCTATTGCGTCATTGATGATGTTGTCGGCGCGAAAATGACTTAAATAATCAGCTTGTTCTCGAGGGGTAAAATGCGCCAAACTCAAATAATTAACCGGGGTTGAAAGTCCGGTGCCACGTTGGTCGAGTAATAACACCCTAAATTGTTTTAACGCACGTTTAATCCAGCCACTATTGTCAATTGGACGTTGCGCTGCAAATCCGGGGCCGCCTTGAAAATAAACTAGAAAAGGTAAATCTGCATTTTTGTGTTCTTTGGCAACTAATTCGCGAGCAAACACGGTGATTTGCTCGCCTTTAGGTTTTTGGTAATTCAGAGGAAGAGAAAAATGATGTTTAATCACATCAATACCAGCTAGTGAATAGTGCTGTGTCATATCGTACCTACGGGATGGTTAAAATTGCTAGTTTAAGAGCCGAGATTTTGCGGTCATTTTAAGGGAGTCACTCCAAATTGTATGCAAAATTATTTTATACAATGGGCGACATGTTAGCAAAAACTCGTCGAACAACATTGATTAGGAAATCGGATTCGGATTAAAAGTGGCCTTATTGACACAATGAAACAAACTTTGCATTTAATGCGCGTAGTAGTTCATCTGGTGGCAGTTGGATTTCTAACCCTCGACGACCCCCACTGATATAGAGGCTTTCAAGTTGTTGCGCTGAGATATCTATCACTGTGGGCAGGCGCTTTTTTTGCCCTAAAGGGCTGACTCCACCCAGTACATAACCCGTTGTTCGTTCAACTTTTTGTGGTTCGGCCATCTGCGCTTTTTTCATCCCCAGTGCTTTTGCGGCTAATTTTAAATTTAGTTGGTGCGTTACGGGTAAAACTGCGACAGCCAATTGATGGTTGTCGAGCTCAACAACTAAGGTCTTAAATACTTGGCTTGGTGGCAGATTTAACTTTTCAGCGGCTTCAAGGCCAAATGAAGGGTGTTCTGCATCATGCTCGTACTGATGTAACGAGAAGCGCAAATTGTGTTTTTTAGCAAATACGACCGCTGGCGTCACAAGATAAGACCTTAAAAGCAAGATGTAAGATAAATAACGCATTTTACATCGTATGGTCAAGGTCAAATCGAAGAGGTAAGTTTTAGTTTTGGATGACTTCACCTGAGCGGGTTAGTTTTTTTACCTCTTGATGAGGCTTTGCGTAGCTTAATCGACCCAAAGGATTCGCCGTTGAATAACAATCTAGCCCAGATACCGCAACAGTATCGGCAGTAGCCAAGTCAATAAACCCATCTGGCATTAAGACCTTTTGTGGCAGATAAATATGCTTAATTTCACCAATTACGAGTTCTGTTTGATTCACTAAGGTTTGAGTACTTTGCAGTTTCACAGCATATTTAATGTGACTTTGTGCGACAAAAGGGGCTTCAAAACCATTTAGGTAGTGTGGCGTTAACCCAACCATATCAAATTCTGATTCATCACTTTCATAACGAGCAGATGTTTGATGCGCTGCTTGCCATATCGCATTGTTTACTTGGTTTAGCGTATAACAGCCGGTTTTAAGTATGTTTTCAAGGCTATGTCGGGGCACTGAGTGAGGGCGCATAATAAAGCCGACTAAAGCTGGGTCTGCGCCAAGATGAAAAACAGAACTAATAATCGCTAAATTAGTCTTACCGTCTTTACTTTGGCTTCCAAGCAAATTGGCACTTTTGTAGCCTGATAAGCTATTGACCAGTTGAGCGCGAAAAGATTTATCGAGTTGTTGTAAATCGTGTAATGAAAATTCCATAGTGTTTCTCTAATAGGTTACCAAGCAATGTGTTTTCCTGACCAATCGAGGTAACTCAACTGGCCATCAGGTGCGCTGTTTTGTAATACAACACAAAGGTAATCGGCAACTTGGCTTGGAGTAAATAATTGTGCTGGCTTGACGTTTTTTTGAAACGGTTTTGATAATGGGGTATCGGTTGTACCGGGATGAAACGCAATTAATTTTATGTTTTTTGCACGTCGCTGATATTCAATCGCAGCGGTTTTTAATGCCATGTTAAGGGCCGCTTTTGATGTCCTGTAGCTATACCAACCCCCGAGTTGATTATCACTGATGCTACCAACTCTGGCACTTAAGCAAACAATTTTACAAGGTAGTTTACCTTGGCAAAGTGGCAATAAATGCTTAATCCAGCGCAGCGGGATTAAGGTATTTACTTCAAACACGGCCGCCATTGCATCAAAGTCAATATCTTCTAATTTTTTTTCGGGTTGAATGTGAGCGCTATGCAGCTGACCATTACAAATGATGACGTGAGCGATTTTTCCTTGTAGAGCACTTAAATTAGCAACGATCTCCGTGATGGATGCTTCTGAATAATCGGTTGTGATAACACGTATTTTATCACTGGTTTTATCGTTTGTTTTATCGTTAATTGCGCTGCGGCTAATGCAAATAATGTCACTTATTGTTTCATCGGATAGGTACTTTTCAATCATTGCTTGGCCAATGGCGCTGCTTGCACCAATAACCATAGCAACTTGATTTTGCTCATTAAAGTGCGTCATGTTATGGCCTCTTGTCGTTCGATGATATTGTCTGTGAACGGATATCACAACGTGTTGAGTTGCAGCGAGATTGCCCAAGGATCACTTTTGATATTGAATAACGATTTTTAGCAAAAAATAAATAAGCCCAATCGGCAATCGGCTTAATGATTGGAAAGCGTAATACTTTAAGCCACTGATGCTTGCCTACTTGCTGCCATGCGGCAACGGTCACATCTAAACCGTAAATCATTGACCCGTCTTGCCACTGGCCATGTAAAATTAAGTTAGCAGCAGAGACATCAATGAGTGGGTACTGCGTTGCAAAGTCGGGCATATAGATATCTGCAAAGGCTAATTTTTTGTGCAGATTAAGCGCTTTAAGGCGATCCATTTCAGCCACGCAAAGTGGACAAGTCCCATCATAAAATACAGTTAGTTGCGTCATAATTCATCAATAAAGTCACTTTGCTTGAGTATACGAAAGCTGGGGCTATTTAATTCACTTTAACGTGATATTTTTTCATCCCCCTTGTACAAATGCCTTGAGCTAGGTAGTTTGGTTGCAGTTATCTTTAGCCAGTTTGGGAATTTCCATGAGTAATTACAGTGCGTTAAAATCAAATGTAAATCTGTTAGGACAATTATTAGGGCAAACAATCAAGGCGGCTCAAGGCGAAGCTATTTTAGCTAAAGTTGAGCAAATTAGGGCGTTATCTAAAGCATCTCGTAGTGGTGATGGCGAAAGTCGTCATGATTTAATTGAATTATTACACCAGCTTACTGATGCTGAATTACTGCCTGTGGCACGTGCGTTTAACCAGTTTTTAAATCTTGCTAATGTTGCTGAACAATTTCATACCATTTCTCGTCAAAACGAAGCTAACAATCATCCGCTACTCGATTCACTCAATACTATAGCTAACAGTGATGTAAGCGCCGATGCAGTACAAAAAGCCATTGTAAATTTAAAAGTAGATTTAGTGTTAACTGCACACCCAACTGAAATAACACGCCGTACGTTAGTCAATAAGCACCGCGAGTTAAATGACTGTTTAGTTGCATTAGAATTAGATAGCTTATTACCTGCTGAGCAAGCTCTTTTACTAAATCGCATAGAGCAACTCATTTGCCAAGCATGGCATACCAATGAAATTCGCCAACAAAGACCAACCCCAGTTGATGAGGCTAAATGGGGCTTTGCTGTGATTGAAAACAGTTTGTGGCAAGCCGTGCCTGATTTTTTACGCGAATTTACCGACTTAGTTGATCACAAATTTAAATTTTCGTTACCGTTAGATTATAGCCCCGTTGTTTTTACATCTTGGATGGGCGGTGATCGTGATGGCAATCCTTTTGTAACCGCTAAAGTGACCAAAGAAGTACTCGATTTAGGCCGTTGGATGGCAATAAACTTGTATTTGCGTGACATTGATAAACTCAGTGCCGAGCTTTCAATGAATCAGTGCGATAGTGAGCTGAGTGAATTGACAGGCCATGCCCATGAACCTTATCGCTATGTGATTAGTCAATTACGCGATCAATTAAGAGAAACCGAACATCACTTAACTGCAAAAATTAAAGGCCATAGTAGTGATGCTAAAGATATTATTACCAGTATTGACCAATTAAAAAACCCTCTTGAGGCATGTTATCGCTCGTTACATAATTCAAAAATGGGTGTGATTGCTGATGGTTTATTGCTTGATGTGTTGCGTCGAGTTCACTGTTTTGGTTTGTATCTAACAAAGCTTGATATTCGTCAAGATTCAGATAGACATAGCCAAGTGTTTAATGAACTGACAGAATATTTAGCGCTTGGTGATTACAACACCTGGACCGAGCAACAAAAACAAACCTTCTTATTATCCGAATTACAATCTAAGCGACCGCTTATTCCACGTCACTGGCGGCCAAGTAGCGACGTACAAGAAGTGCTTGATACGTGCAAGGTGATTGCCGAAACCTCTCGCGAACGGTTCGGTATTTACATTATTTCAATGGCACGCAAGGCCTCTGATGTACTGGCTGTGCACTTATTATTAAAAGAAGCGGGTTGTAATTACATGCTGCCTGTTGCGCCCTTATTTGAAACCTTAGATGACTTAAACGCAGGGCCTGGCGTAATTGAAACGTTATTTGCTGATAAGTGGTATAAAAACCATGTTAACAATCAACAGTATGTCATGATTGGTTATTCAGACTCTGCAAAAGATGCCGGTATGATGGCCGCAGGTTGGGCGCAATATGAAGCGATGGATAAACTGGTTCGGTTTAGTGAGCAACAAGATATTGAACTTATTTTATTTCATGGCCGTGGTGGCACTGTAGGTCGTGGTGGTGCACCAGCAGCCCAAGCGCTTCGTTCTCAGCCGCCAGGTTCATTAAAGTCTGGTTTGCGGGTGACTGAGCAAGGGGAAATGATCCGCTTTAAATTTGGTTTGCCGCAAGTGGCGTTACAAAGTTTAAGTTTATACGCCGGTGCGGTGCTTGAAAATAATTTATTACCACCGCCAGAGCCTCAAGCAAAGTGGCAAGAAGTAATGGCAGTGATAAGCGCCGTATCGTGCGAACATTATCGTGGCATTGTGCGAGAGCATACCGATTTTGTGCCTTATTTTAGGGCGGCAACACCAGAGCAAGAGCTTGCGCAACTACCACTTGGCTCTCGTCCCGCCAAACGCAAAGCCAATGGGGGAGTTGAAAGTTTACGCGCTATCCCATGGATTTTTGCATGGAGTCAAAATCGTTTAATGTTACCCGCTTGGTTAGGCGCAGCGGCCGGATTGCAGGCCGCCGAAAAACAATTTGGACGTGATGTCTTAGAGCAAATGAACAGAAAATGGCCGTTTTTTCGCACACGTATTGAAATGCTTGAAATGGTTTTTTGCAAAGCCGATACTTGGTTAAGTGAGCATTATGACCAGCACTTAGTACCTAAGGAGTTACAATCTTTGGGTGAAACACTGCGTACAGAATTAACGTCTGCGGTAGAAATCGTTAAAGGTTATTGTCAAAATGGTGTGTTATTAGCTGCTCAACCTTGGGTGCAGCAATCTATTGAGCTACGAAACCCGTATACAGATCCGTTGAATGTGTTGCAAGTCGAGTTACTTCGCCGCGCAAGGCTTGGCTCGTTACCTGAAGGGTGCGAGGTCAATCAAGCATTAATGATCACGATGGCTGGTATTGCTGCAGGTATGCGCAATACTGGCTAATTGAATAGTTAGTTTAAATGAGTAATAAACATGGGGTTGTGTTTGTTACTCTTAAATGTGTGGAGTTAACATGAGTTCATTTAATTCACTCGATGAGTTTGAGCGTTATGTAATTGAAGATAAAGGCACTGAGCGTCCTTTTACTGGACAGTATAATGATTTTTTTGCAGCGGGGCATTACTGCTGCAAGCGATGCAATGCACCGCTTTATCGTTCAGAGCATAAATTTTCATCTCATTGTGGTTGGCCAAGTTTTGATGATGAAATTGAAGGCGCTGTCGCGCGAGTACCAGATGCGGATGGCCGTAGAGTTGAAATTGTATGCGCGTGTTGCCAAGGTCATTTAGGGCATGTTTTTGAAGGTGAGTTTCTTACCGAAAAAAATATCCGCCATTGTGTCAATTCAGTGTCGATGACTTTTGTCAGCGCTGAGGCTACAACAGAATAACCCTTTCAATGACTGGTTTTAATCTTTATCCAAGACACGTTTAAAGCCCACAATTTAGGGTGTTAAACGTGTTTCTGCCATCTTTTTAATACTCAATCCACCACTTAAATTTATAATATGTAACACGACTGTAATGATTAAATGATGAGATTGTTATGGGTTTATTAACTCATTCCTTTTTATGGCTTAGAGTGTTGACTCTAATTCTTTTGTAGGTATCATAGCCGCGCAAGTCAAAGGCAAGCTACTTGAAAAGGTAGTCACGCAAAGCTTCAGGTCTAACGGGAAACCTAAGATGGCTGAGCTACCAAAGCATCGTAGTATGAAATTTCTTTGTATTTGCCAATGTCCAGATTAAGCAGTGAAAAGGTGAACAAAGATGTCCGATATTATTACCAGCATGAGTTATGATTCCTCCCTTAATTTAGTGTTAGTTAAATTGACCGGTAGCGCTTCATCAACCGATGTGATCAACAACTACCACACCATCATTAATTTTGCTAACGAGCGAAATAGTCGAAAGTTGCTTGTAGATGTTACCGAATTACGCCACCGCTATGCCGCTGTTGAAGTGATTGATGTCATGCTGGCAATTAAAAAAGATCTTAAGGGGTTTAAACTCGCACGAGTTGTCGGATTTGATGGTTATTTACACGATTTGTTAATTCAAAATGCCAAACGGTTTGCGCTAGACGCTGAAAATTTTGAATGTTTTAAACAAGCAAAAATTTGGTTAGAAAAAGCAGCATAAGAGGTTTAACTTCGTCAAAAAATTACATACACTGTGCGGCCATAAAAAAAATGACAACAACTTATGAGCCAACTCAATTCACAGTCTTTGACGGTGGCAATACTTGAACAACAAGATGAAATCATCTCAATCATTAAGCAACACTGTGGTGTTTTACCCAAGTTTAATGTCGAATATTTAATACAGCAGCATCACTGTACCTTTTTACAGTTACTTGAAGCGTTACTGCCCATAGCGGCAAGTTTTGCTAAACCTCCTATATCTGAATTTTATGTCGGCGCAATTGCAGTCGGTGAGCAAGATAATGGAGTAGCGCCGCTGTATTTTGGTGCAAATTTAGAGTTTAGCCATCAAGCACTCAGTTTGGTGGTGCACGCTGAGCAAGCTGCTCTCAATACCGCATGGCTTAATGGTGAAAAATTAATCAGCATTCTAGCCATAACCGATGCTCCTTGTGGCTACTGTCGCCAGTTTATCAATGAGCTACATCAATCGAGTAATATCACCATTTTATTAGGTGGTGAATTGATTGCATTTAATGAATTTTTACCTCGTTCATTTGGTCCGACCGACTTAGGCAACAGCGAATATTTTTTAAATAGCCAAGTGGCGAGTTTAAAAGTAGCTGACCCAGATTTTAAAGTATCGCAATTAGTGATGCATGCAGAACAAAGTTATGTGCCTTACACCCATAATTACGCAAGTTGTATGCTTGTGTGTCACGATGGTCAGAAGTTTTACGGTCGTTACGCAGAAAACGCAGCGTACAGCCCAAGTTTATCACCGGTACAAAGTGCAATTAGTCAGCTGATTTTATCAGGTCGCTCTTTTAACGCTGAAACAATAAAAGCCGTTTACCTTGCGCAAATCAAAGGGTTTGAAAACCAAACTGGGGTCGCAAAAGCCGTACTTGATAGCTATCAATTTCATGTGCCTTTGTATCTTGTTGGGTTAGAAGCTGTCTAATGCTTGGTATTTAAATATTAAACATCAAATCGCTTAACGATAAACGAATTTCTATTTTCTTCTTTATCTAAATACATTTTTTGATCTGCTAGGTGTAATGCATGGTCGGGATCGTCATCTTCTTGAATGTGATGACACCCGACACTGATAGACACCAAATATTTCACTAAAGGTCTATCAACCAATGTCTTAAAGGCATTGATATCTTCAATCTCTTTCTTTGCGATTAACACAAACTCATCGCCGCCAAGCCGATAGGCTGCGTCATTTGGGTGCAAGGTATTAAGTGAGTTGGCGAATGAAATCAATAATTCATCGCCAATATTATGACCATACTTGTCATTGGCATTCTTAAAGTTGTTCAGGTCAAAGTAATATAAATAAGAATGTTTAAATTGTTTTTGTTCATAGTGCTCAAAAAAGGCTCTGCGATTAAATAAACCTGTTAATTCATCATGATAAGCTAAAAATCGCAGTTCTTTTTCAAGTTTAATACGTTGGTCTATTTCAGTGTGTAGCTGCTGAATTTTACCCGACCGACTTTTGGCAATGTTGAGGAGGCAATAAAACAACATGATTAAACCCACATGTTTTATGGGGGTGTCGAGCTGATTAAATATTGGGCTTACATCAGAAAAAAACGTGTCAGCTATATCGAGTATTAAACCGACGCTAAAGACAGAAAATGAAAATAGAAAGAGGGGTTTTTTAACGCAAGTACAAATTTCGACAAAAAATGAGAGATAAATAGCAAACCAAAGCATCTCTTCATAATCAGCCCAACTCGCTTGCATTTGCATCGCAGCTAACAATGCGATTAATAAGCTTAACCAAACTAAGCTATGTAAATGCCACTTATTCATTCACTCTACTTATAATGCTACACACTAATAAAGAGTATAGTGACAAAAATTGAGGTTAATGATTTATTAACCTCAATACTAGATAAAAATCACTCTTAGGCTGCTATTTTCAACGCTCACAGTGCAGGATTAACCTGCAGTATGCCCATTATTGACGCGCCAAGCCCCGTTGTTAATCTTAAAAACCTCTTATTCAGAGCTGAGGTTATTTAGCTAAAAGTATTTTGGCAGCTTCAAGTACGACTCTAACACTTTTTTTCTCAATACTATGGTGGTCAACATTGGGTATTTCTTGACGAGTACGATTAACTAATACCCCCGCAACACACGCTGCTTGTAAGCCTAAAGCTGCGCACATGGTAAACAAGGTTGCTGACTCCATCTCATAATTCATGACGCCTAATTTTTGCCACTCTTCGCAGCTACCTTGAAACGCCTTGGGTACATAACCCGAAAAAGTATCGTATCGCTCTTGCCCTGGGTAAAAGGTATCGGATGATGCGGTGATCCCAATATGATATGGGATACTGAGTGTGTCACAGGCTTTAACCATTGCTTGAGTTGCAAAAAAGTCTGACACAGCAGGGTAGGCTAAAGGAGCAAAATGTTGGCTAGCACCATCAAGCCTGACTGATGCTTGGCTAATTAATATGTCACCTTCATTGATATGAGGTTGAATGGCACCAGTTGTACCAATACGTAAAAAAGTACGGATCCCAAGTTGGGCCAGTTCTTCAACAGCAATAGATGTTGATGGTCCGCCAATCCCAGTAGAGCAAATAACAACTGGGGTTGATGATAATAAACCAATGTAGGCATGAAACTCGCGTGTTTTTACTAAGCAGCGTGAATTCTCAAGTTGTGCTGCTATGCGTCCGGCGCGATCTGGGCACCCAGGAATAATCGCAAGGGTTGCGCCTTCAATAGCATCTGGGGTTAAACCTAGGTGAAAAACCGTTTTCATACTGAGCCCTTAATAGTTGTCGTCATGGGGTTGATGTAGGCGTTGCACTGTTTTAAAGAAACTTAGCCAGTTTAAAACATACGATAAAAAGCAAAAACAGCGCATGTGATTGTATTTTAGACTTGTTAATCAAATTGATAAACAAGGTCACTATGAGAGACATACTTTTAAAAGTAAGCACGTTTTGAGTACAGGACCTTTGTCCGCCTAAGAAAAGATAAAATATTTTTTATTAATTAAATATATATTTTTCAGTTGATTAGCATTTATGGACTGTTTTTTTTAGCAAAGCTTAATTTACTTAAGATTCACTTAAGGTGTTCTGAATACTCTTTTGTTATAGAAAAAGAGGTACTTATTATGAATACACTTATTGCCCAATCAGCTCTTTCTAGTTTAAGAGCAGCACAAGAGCCACTGCGTCTTTGTGCTGCTTTTGAGAATCAACCTGCTCGGCGTGCAATTGAACAATTTGTAGCGATGGGTTTTTATGATGCTTATGCAGCGCAATTAACGAGTTTTTTGCCTTTATTAGTGCATTTCGACCCTTTAAATAAAGGTGCTGCATTAGGGTTAGGGCGTGCACGTTCCCCTCTTTTTATTGAGCAGTACTTAAGTGTACCTATTGAGGGGGTAATCCATAGCAATAGCTGCGTCAAGCGATGTCAAATTGCTGAACTTGGTAATTTATTTTCGCTCAATCAACATGCTACCGTGCCCCTTTTTATGACGGTTGCGGTTGCATTATATCAAACCGACTTTCGTTTTTTATGTTTTAGTGGCACTGAAAAAGTACGAGCCATATTACGTAAATATGCTGTGCCATTTAAGGTGCTGTGTGATGCAAAACGCAGAAGCGTTGGGTAACAATGCCAGTGCCTGGGGATCGTATTATGACCATGACCCACAAGTTTGGTATGGTGGTTGATAAAGTATATCACCCCTACGTTATGCCCAATGAGCAGGAATTTGAATGGCGTTTATTATCAAGACAAAATGATGACGCTAACTTGTTATTTCAGCGTATCGGATATGGCTATGCGGTCAGTGATAATGTCGCTATCGAAGGTTATTTAATCGGCCAGCGCGATAAGAATGATAATTATGGTTTGCATGCATACGAAGTGGAAGTGCGTTGGCAATTGGTTGAACAAGGGCAATATTGGGCCGATTGGGGCGCTTTATTCGAATTAGAAAAACAACACCAAGTTGATAATTGGGAAATGACGACAGGATTATTGTTTGAAAAAGAGATGTATCAAACCAGCTTAACCATGAATTTATTTTTAATATACGAATGGGGTAACACTATTGCTGATGAAATTGAAACGGAGTTTCGAGCACAATACCGCTATCGTTGGTTACCGCAATTTCAACCTTCAATTGAACTTTACATGGGTGAGGACTTTTTTGGCCTGGGCCCAGGCTTTATGGGGTTACAACGTTTTAGTGGATTGAAACAGCTAAAATGGGAAGCTGGGTTTATTAGTGAGCTTGGACATCAAGGCAAAGATCACAGTTTTAGAATTGCTTTAGAGTATGAGTTTTAGGCTGCGTATCGAGGAACAGCCTTTTTATGGTTAAAAAGGCTGATTAAACACTGAACGAGTACAAATTAAACGATAAACTTTGCAACATCTTCACGCATTTTGTGAGCATCGCGCTCTAATGTTTCACAGTTTGAGCAGTTATCACAAGAATCCACAAAAAGTTGTTCAGCACTGACCGAAATATTTGCAGTAGCTTGTTCAACACCTTTAACTGTGTACATTTGTTCTTCAGTAGCACTTGCGATTTGCATCACCATTTGGCGGATTTGATCCATCGAGTGTTTATTATCTGTCATGCTTGTTTGCGCTGAGGTGATGGAGAGATTCATCTGATCGCTCAAACTTAAACTTGTGTTCATCGCCTCTTGAGATTCTTGTACGAGTTGTTGCAACCTAGCAATCATCTTCTCGATTTCAACGGTGGATGTTTGCGTGCGCTTGGCAAGGGTTCTAACTTCATCTGCCACCACGGCAAACCCTCTTCCTGTGTCTCCTGCTCGGGCTGCTTCAATGGCCGCATTAAGCGCTAATAAGTTTGTCTGCTCGGTAATTTCTCGAATAACGCTGGTTACATTTTCAATTTCAGCGCTGGCTTTACTAAGCTCACCCATTAGCTGACCATTATGGTTAATATGGCCCATTAATACACTCATATCTTTTGAGGCCTGAGTCATAATGGTGGAACCTTTATCCATATTTTCATCGGCAAGACTGACACTGCTTTGAACTGATGCAGAATTTTCAGCAATAAGCTCAACAGCCTGAACGAGCTCACTCACAGCTTGTTTAACCGCAAGTGTATTGTTTTTTTGATCTTCAATTGCTTGTTGAGAACGTTTTGTTAGCTCCACCGAATGGTGAGCGCCATATTCAACAGTTTCACCTTTGTGTTTAATTTCTCTTACTATATCAGCGGTGGTATCTATAAATTCATTCACGCAATGGGCAAGTTCGGTGACTTCATCTTTACCATCGATATCAATGTGTTTTGTCAAATCACCACCACCATGACTAATGTCGTACATTTTCTTGTTTGCATGTTTTAAGCGATTGATAATTCGATAGGTTTGCCACAACAATAAGCTTGCAATAAAAATAGTTAATACCGCTGCAATCGACAGACCTCGGGTGCGCGTTTCTGTGAGAGTTTGACTGATGGTGTTGTTTAAATCGCCCGCTAAATTATTAATGTTTCCTTCAACTTGGTGAATGCTACTTCGTAATTCTGAGCGTAAACCACTGGTTTCATTAAGACCTCTTTTTTTGAGGGCTTCTGCTAAATCAATTGTAGTGCGTTCAAATTGTGCAAGGGATGCTGAAAGGGGGTAATTAGTATCATCGATAGCAAGTTTCACTACAGTAAATTTTTGATTCACTTTATCTTTAACTGATAAATCGAGTGTTGTTTGAAAGTTATTTTCAAGCAAAACTAGTTTTACCATATTTGCGATTGCAGTCGTGTCTTGGCTTTGTGCTATGTGTTGATGCATTTGTTGCTGGGCTTGATTAAAAGCCAAACGCAATCCCTGCTGTTCTGTTAGACCAATTGTGTAATCGAGTTCGACCAATTGACTAAACAAATCTTTGTAATCGGCAAGTTCAGCCGATGCCTTATTTAATTTTTCTTGTAAGGTTGGTGCATAACTTAGCCTTTGATTTAAAAGGTTAATATGTGTTTCCATTATGGCAAGGCGTTGATTGAATTTATCTACTTGGGCGGGATCTTTTCGCAACAGAAAGTCTTTTTCATGTCGCCTTAACATCAACATGTCATTATTGAGCTCTTTACTTAGGGCTAAATCGTGACCAAGTAAAGCCATTTCGCCAGTTTCGTTCCAAAGTAACGCTCCCATTGTCATCATTGCGGTTAAAATTAAAGTCGACAAAAGGATAAAAGCACGTTTGATAGACATATCCACTCCTTGGTTTGGTCATAAAAGTATCATAATCAACTCTAGAACATATTTTTTTATTATCAATATCACCCTTATGTTAAGTCTTTATAACTGATTTACTTATAAAATTGATTTTTAGAAGTTTATGCACAGATTGCGAATAGAAAATCATTTTACGAAAAAAGCACAACGTCACTCGGTTTGACTTCATGAACGATTAGATATATTGCTTGGGTAGGCTAACAATTGATGGCTTTTATTGATAATAAAGGCGTAAGGTTTTTCAAACACTTTTTATTTAACTTTATGTTTTTAAATAGTTAATTTGATTTGAGTTAAGTGTTTATCCTTTTAATAAAATTAAAAATAAAACCAATTTAACGAAATTGTAAATAAAATAAAATAAAGTTTATTTGTTTTAGATTTGCATAAATAGTCGCACAGCGCAGGTTAAATTGCGTCGTTATTTTTAAATAAGTCGCACATTTGGAGACGTAGTATGAAGCGTAATTGGCAAGAAGTTAAAGCAAAATTTTCACAATGTTTATGTCCACCGGGTAATGGTGTTTTTACTGTCAATACTGCACAAGAGCGAAAAGCTGCGTTACATCAAACGTTATTTGGCCAAACTGATAATATCCAAGCTTTGTGGCTTGATTCATTAGCAACCTTACCTCAAAGCCCGCACAAAGCCGTGATGTTAGGCATAAGCTCAGATTGTGGTGGTGGTATATTACGTGGTGCAAACTGGGGCCCGCTTTTTTTGCGAAGTACTTTAATTGAACAGCAACCAGCTGCCGTTAGCTTTGATTTAGGTGATATCCGTGTTATTCCTCACTTGTTGCACGATAAGTATCTTAATGAAGCAACGATTGAAAATTGTCAAAAAGCGCTTTATCAAAGCGCAGAGCATGCCTATCCGGTTAGTCCGCTTTCTATTACAGAAGATATTTGTGATGACTTTTACGACCAATTTCCCGAAAAAGGTATATTTGGGATCGGCGGCGATCATTCAATTAGCTATCCATTAACTAAAGCGTATTTAAAAGCAAAGCGTGATCGCGGGATCCGCACCGCCATTATTCATTTTGATGCTCATACCGATCTGCTTGTTGAGCGTTTAGGTATTGATTTGTGTTTTGGCTCTTGGTGTACACATATCCTAGAGTTTTTACCAGCCCCTCAGCATCTTATTCAATTTGGGATCCGCTCAAGTGGTAAGCCAAAAGCCCATTGGGAATCAACATTTGGTATTAAACAACATTGGGCTAATGAAATCCGTGAACGTGGTGCTGCTGCGATTGTTGCAGAGGTCATTGCGCAGTTAAAAGCGGACAAGGTTGATGAGCTCTATGTCAGTTTTGACATAGATGCCTTAGATGCGACGTTTGCATCGGCAACAGGTACACCTGAATACGATGGTATGACACCTGATGAATCGTTACTGATTTTAGCTGAACTTGCCAAAGAGTTTCCGATCACCGGTGCCGATATGATGGAAATAGCACCTTTTACTGACAGTTCTTTGCAAGGTAAAGTTAGTTCTGACAATACGTTACGTGAAGGTGCTAAAATTTCGGCTTTTTTAATTAATGCAATGAATAAATAACAAATGAAAAAGCAAAGCCCGTTGATACAAACAATTAAAGAATTACTGAATAATGAGCAAGTAAGAAGCCATTATGAACTTTCCTGTTATTTGTCTGAACGGGGCTTTGATAATGTTAGCCAGCCCCAAATTTCCCGCATTTTAAATCAATTAGGTGCGGTGAGCCTTAAAAATTCGCAAGGTCAGGCTGTGTATGTATTACAGCGTGAATTAATAATGCCCACGCTTGATACAGAACTTGCGGAGTTAGTGATAGCTGTGCACCATAATGAAGTGTTAGTTGTGGTGCAAACTCTACCAGGAGCGGCTGATATTATTTCGCGTGTTATTGAAAAGCAGAATAAAAAACTACAGATTTTAGCTGCGATTGCAGGTGATGACAGCGTCATGATTTTGCCAAATAAAATTGAAGGGATAGAACTACTAGTAAAGAAAATTCAACAAATCTTTAATGTAAACAATTGAAATAAATTTTAAATATTTAAAAGATAAATCAACTTGTTAGAATCATTGTTTGTTCCTTTGTCTTATTGTTTTTTTCACAATACTCTTCCATACTTGAATATTCGTCTGTTTAACAACAAGTTGTGCCCATTTTCGTAATTATAGTGACAGTTTCCTCTTTAATGATGTTGCGCTTTAATTGTATTGTTTGGGTGTCGCTTATTCTCATATTTCAAGGCTTACTATGCGTCGTAATCAAACAACTATTAATGAAGAAGTTGTTTTTAATGCTAATGAACAACTGATATCAGTGACAGATCATAGAGGTATCATTACCTATGCTAATGAAGGCTTTTGTCGCGTAGCGGGTTATTCTGCTGATGAGTTAATTGGTAAAAATCATAATATCGTTCGTCATCCTGATATGCCAAAAGCGGCGTTTAAAGATTTATGGGACTGTTTAAAAGCTGAAAGACCTTGGCGAGGCGCTGTTAAAAATCGTTGCAAAGACGGCAGATATTACTGGGTTGATGCGTTTGTTACTCCGATGTATGAAAATAACAAATTAACTGGTTTTCAATCAGTACGAACAGTATTAAAACCTGAGTTTAAGCAAACTGCGATAAAAATGTATGCTAATTTACAAGCTGAAAAAAGCCAACTTCCAACTTTAACCTTAATGCAAAAACATATGCTAAGTGCTTTGCTCAGTATTTTGGCTGTTTATGGGTCGTTTCAACTTCCATGGATTGTTTTATGTTTACCGATAATTTTTTATTTTGTTTATCAACAAGAGCTATTTAAAACACCGCAATATTTTGGTCAATTAGCACAGCGTTACGACAGTGTGTCGCGTTATATTTTTAGTGGTAGCAGTGCTCATAGTTATGCCGACTTTCACATTAAAATAAATGAAGCAAAAGTGAATACTATTTTAGGTCGACTAGAAGATAATGCCGCAAAGTTACGTGGTGCAACGCACTTACTAAATAATGCAGCAAACTCAACAATTGTAGGCGTACAAGATGAATCGGATCAGCTACATCAAGTATCGAGCGCTGTTGAGGAAATGGTCGCAACAATAACAGAAGTTGCCAGTAATACTGTTACCACGGCTGAGAAATCAAAGTCAGCACAAGCGTCTTGTAATAGCGCAAAACTTGCCATGACAAAAACGATGAATCAGGTGTCCGCTTTAGCTATCGAAGTCGCAAAATCTGCAAATTCAGCACAGCAGTTGTCAGAAGAGGCGGAGAAAATCGGTGGAATAATGCAAGAAATTCAGGGCATTGCTGATCAAACAAATTTACTTGCTTTAAATGCAGCCATAGAAGCCGCAAGAGCTGGCGATCATGGCCGAGGTTTTTCCGTTGTTGCTGATGAGGTACGCGCTCTTTCTAGCCGTACACGCAGCGCCACTGAGCAAATTCACAGCTCTATTACCGAAATTCAAAGTACACTAATTGCTTGGTCAAAAGTAATGGCTGAAGGTAAACAATCGGCTGAAAGTTGTGTAGAAGATACCAAACAGACTCAAATTGTGATTGATTCTGTCTATGATGCCATTAGTGATATTTCAGATTTAGCAATACAAATCTCTACAGCATCAGAAGAGCAGAGTATGGTTGCAGGTGAAATTAGCCAAAATATTTTAAATATTAGCGATTTATCACAAAACAATTTAGTGCAAGCAGAATTGTTGTTAGCTGAAAATAGTAAAATTGAATCACAAGCTCTTGAGTTTGAAAGAATTAGACGTTCATTTGAGGGATAATGGCACTGTTTAATTAAATCATCTCCTGATGATTTTTTTATCCATATAGTATATCTGTTTACTCAAGCTATACTTTATCGATATTAATTATCAGGTCGTTAAACCTGATTGCAATGGATGAGACAGTCAGGTTTATGCGTTTGATTTTGGGATTTTTTATTGTTTTTACTTTGAGTTCATATGCAGAGCAACTCTCATTTGAACGGATTGAAAAGCCATTAATATTAGCTACCACGGCTTATATCCCTCCATATGTCATTGAATCGAGTGGAAAAGGCATACAACTGTCTATCATTCAGCGTACGTTTAATCTTGGAAATTTAGGTTCCTTTGATGTTGAATTCATGTCAAATAAACGTATGGTCATCTCATTACTCAATGGCGATGTCGATATGACCATGAATGCTCCTGAGAATTTGGAGGGTATTTATTACAGCTCCCCTGTACTTTTTTACGAAAATGTTGCGATTGCTTTAAAACATAAAGATTTTAAAATTCGTTCGCCTGCAAATTTTAATGGTTTAAGTGTTTTTGCTTTTCAGAATGCGGCCAGCTTTTTAGGTAAAAATTTTTCATTATCAATACATAAAATGAAAAGTTACGATGAGGTTGTCAATCAAAAAGCTCAGATTGACCACCTAATGAAAGGGTGGGTTGATGTTATTGTGATAGAAAAAAGAGTATTCGAATATTATTTAAACGAATATAAACAAACACATATGGTAGATGAAGTTTCAATATTCCCCATCTTTGGCCAATCAGCTAGACCAATGGCATTCAAAGATAAAACGCTAAGAGATAAATTTAATCTTTCTTTGTCTCAATTTAAACAATCATTAGAGTATGGTGAAATATTGAATGGTTCGACAAAATTATAAGAGTTTTGTTTACATCAGTTAACAGTAAAGTATCAAATTTGTTGCGTGATAGGGCGACTTTAGCAATGATCAATTAACTATTTTAGGAGTTATCAGGATGAAAATGCGCACAATTCACTATAGCTTATTGCTATTTTTCAGTTTGAGCTTTTCTGTATCTGCAATGCAGCCACCCACCAAGCAACAAATTGAAAAATATCGTTTAAATGGCCAACTTGAACAGCGAATTACTGATGCTCAAAAATTTGGTAATTTTAAAATTGCACCACACCTATTGCATCAAAGTAACCAAAAGTTAAAAAACCAACTTCATGGCAACGCTCATGATTCTTCAAGCCAAAGTTCGACGAAATTGGATTGGCACCGTGGGCTGCCTTCTGAGGGCACAGTTAAAACATTTACTTTGTTGTTAGACTTTTCAGACGCACCAGCTCCTGAGCATCAAACAAAAGACGTAATAGCAAATCATATTTACGGTGAAGGATTAGCTGAGCGTTACCCAAATGAAAGCTTAACTAAGTTTTATCAACGTTCATCTTACAACAAGCTCAATATTACAGGTGATGTAATTGGTTGGTATCGTATCAGTAAACCTCGTTCAAGCTATAGTGAATCGAGTGATGCCAATGAAATGATTAAAGAAGCATTGCGCCATTATGCTGATCAAGGCCATGATTTTAGTCAGTATGATAACGATAACGACGGTCACATCGATTATTTTTCTGTTGTATGGACTGGCGAAATAGGTGAGTGGGCAACACTATGGTGGGGATGGCAAAGTTCAATCTACGACCCAGACTTTTTATTATCAAATAAACAGCTTGGTACCTTTTCTTGGCAATGGTTAAGTTCAAATAATGCAACAGATGAATTTGACCCTCTGACATTAATTCATGAAACGGGCCATGGTTTAGGTTTACCTGACTTTTATGATTATGATCCTGACATTGGGCCAGATGGTGGCACTGGTGGTCTTGACATGATGGATGGTACATGGGGCGACCATGGGGCATTTTCAAAGTTTGTATTAGGCTGGATCACGCCTCAAGTTTTGGGTGCTGGGCAAAAGCAAATCACTTTGCAACCAAGCAGTAGCACCGAAGATGCACTCATAATTATGCCAGAACTGACAATTGATAAACCGTTTTCAGAATATTTTGTCGTGCAAAATCGCGATCAGCAAGTTAATGATAAGCGATTGCCCGCATCAGGACTCCTCATTTGGCATGTTGATGCACAAACGCATGATTATGGCTTTGTAAAAAATAATAGTGTTACTGATAATAAGCTTATTCGTTTAATGGAAGCGGATGGTTTGGAGCAAATAGAAAATAATCTCGGTGCCGAGAGTGGTGATTATTATCAGCCTGGAAAAGAGTTTACAACTACCTCCCTACCCAATAGCCAAGGCTATTTAAAAGGCTCTGGTGTTGAGATCAAACAAATTACCAAATCGGGTAAAAATATTAGTTTTTCAGCAGAGATTGCTGATATTCCAAATATTAACTTGATTGGAATAGAACCTTTTTCAGTGCTAAATAGCGAACAAACAGTAACGGCTCAAATCACATCAAGCGCACCGGTTACGTCAGTGTCGTTTTACATTAATGATAAATTCATGTCTGAAGACAGTTCAGTGCCTTACGAATTTATAATTAAAAGCAATGAGCTCGGTTTTGGTGAACAAAAAATATCAGCTTCAGTAATAACGCAAACGAACCTTAAAAATGTGACTGCAATGCAAGTGGTTAATTTGCCTGTATCTGAAGCACACTTAGTTGTAAACCTAAGCCAAGGTAATTCAGCAAGCCTAATGGCTGAAAATTTAGTAAAAAATGGCAAAACGGTTTTTAGTATTAAAGACTTCCCTGTTATTAATCCTAGCCAAGTGCCTGTGGTATTTATGGACAACACTGCAGCAGATGAAAGCTTAACTGATGTTCAAGCTCAGCGTATCAATGATTATATTAATGCCGGAGGTAATCTTTTTTATGAAAACTTCGATTTTTATTGGGCTAATGGCAGTGGGTTTGAGCTGTTTTCTAATAACGTTAAAATAAATAAATCAGGGCAATGGTCACAAGATGCAGCTAAATTAGTGGGTGCTGAAAATAGCGTAGTTTTTGGCTTAGAATACGAACCTGACTATACCAATGATTATATTTTATTTACCGAGTTAGTAAGTAGCACCAGTGATGCACAATCTATTTGGCAAGTAGAAGGCGCCGGTTTTGATGTTGCAGTAGCAAATCGAGTAGGTGCAGGGAAAGTGATTGCTTCATCGGCTCGTTTTAGTGAAATACCCGCCAGTTTACAACAAGTTGTGATGAGTAATTACCTTGATTATTTTTCTGGTAAAGCTGTTCCTAACACTGCAAAAGTGCGTTTCGAGTTAACTGAAGTTGCACATAAAGAAGAAAGTGGCACGCTGAAGGTATTAGTAACTCGTAATTTTGATGATGGCACCAACAGTGTGGTGACTGCCGAAATCGTGGCTATTAGCGCAGTTGAAGGTGTTGATTATGAGGCACTCTCAAATAGTCAAATCATATTTAACAGCGGTGAGCTACAAAAAGAATTAGCTATTGAAATTAATGATAATCAAATAATTGATGCCGTACGCCAGTTTAAAGTTGTTTTGTCTGGTGAGAATGCAGTCTCACAAAATGAGCTATTAGTGACGTTGGTGGATAATGAAGTACGTGGCGAGGTTCGTTTTGAGCAAACCAGTCTATCGGTGAGCGAAAATGTGGGTGTAGTCGAATTAACAATTCAACGAATTAATGGCAGTGATGATGAGTTGGTTTTTTCAATTGAATCATTTAATGGCACAGCCATTGCGGGCACTGACTTTGATGCGATTAAACAAACCATTACGCTCAGTGCAGGGCAAACTACTCACCGAGTTACTGTAACAATTAAAGACAATACTCAAGTTGATAGTGCACGTGCATTTACGATAAAACTTACAGGCGAAAACGTTACAAGTGAAAACCAGCAAATCGAAATTACCATTAATAATGATGATGTTGCACCACCAGTTGTGATTGCTCCACCTGAGAGTAATAAAAGTTCATCGGGTGGTTCGTTATGGCTGATGTTGCTAGGTTTAGTGGGAGCGAGCTTAGTCCGACTAGAGCGCATTAAAAAGTAAAAGTAAAAGCAAACAAGGCCCACTAAAAAGGTGGGCCTTGTTTATTAAGCAAAAATAGCAACCGTTTGTCTTGAAAGTGCAAGTAATTGGCCTTGTTCAGACCAAATTTTTGCATCCTCAATTGCATAACCATCGGAACTGTGATGTGTGATGGCTTCAAAACCAATCCATGCATCGGCGTCGAGTTGTGGTTCAACTAAAAACTCAATATACCAAGACATTGAACTGGCTGGTGCTGGCATTTTAAACATTTGCAGCATAGTGGGTGGCCAAGAATCTGTCAGCGCTAAAATATGGCTTGGAGATAAATGAGCTGGAGCGTGTTTAAACTTCATCCAACCACCGAGATTGTGGGTTGTAGCTCCAGAAAATGGCAGTGCGCCTTGTTGGGGGTTTAAGTCAATATGTTGAAAAAATTCAGGAGTGATCCCACTTTTATGTCCAATAACACGATCTTTGTTTGGTTTATCTAGCGACATGATATCGACATTATTAACTGCGAGCGTGGATGAGCGATTGATAGCAAAGCATAATTGGGCAATCACGCATACTTGCTTATCTTGAATTGCTTTGGCCAGGATTTGGCAAGAGCTTTTCCCTTGTCTGAGTACTTCGACTTCGATGGTAAAATCTTGTTCAGCAATTAAAGGGCCAACAAAATTTGTACTCATAGACAGTAAGCGAAAGTTATCTGTTAATTTTTTTTTCGCCGCTTGCAGTAGTAAAGCGGCAGACAATCCGCCAAAAGCAGTACGACCTTGACACCAGTTGCTTGGGAATTGGAGTGCTGTATCGGCGTCTGCAGCATCGACTTGGGATAAAAGTTGATCAAAAAGCATATTGTTCTCATTACAATACTAAAAAGAGGTATTGTTATAGCACAAAACAAAAAGGTCAGACCAGATTGTGGTGCAAATATAAGCCTAATAAAACATCACTTATAACGCTTTTGAAACTTTAAATGGCTTAAATCGTAAAAAAATCACTTTTTTTAAAAAAAATTTAGTATCTGCTATTGAATTCAAACCAGCCCACCCCTATTAACTAGTCAACAACCGAATTAACAAAGTTTTTTGATGTAGGAGAAGATTCATGGGTAAAATTATTGGAATCGATTTAGGTACAACGAATTCGTGTGTATCTGTATTAGAAGGTGGTAAGCCACGCGTAATTGAAAATTCGGAAGGCGACCGTACAACTCCTTCAATCATTGCCTATACAGCTGATGGTGAAACGTTAGTAGGTCAACCGGCAAAGCGCCAAGCGGTTACAAACCCTCAAAATACATTATTCGCGATTAAGCGTTTAATTGGTCGTCGTTTTGAAGACGATGAAGTGCAACGTGATATCGCTATCATGCCATTCAAAATTGTTAAAGCTGACAATGGTGATGCATGGGTAGAAGCACGCGGTGAAAAACGTGCTGCACCACAAATCTCTGCTGAAGTTCTTAAAAAAATGAAAAAAACGGCAGAAGATTACTTAGGTGAGCCAGTTACTGAAGCGGTAATTACAGTTCCTGCTTATTTCAACGATTCACAACGTCAAGCAACTAAAGATGCAGGTCGTATTGCGGGTCTTGAAGTTAAACGTATTATCAATGAACCAACAGCAGCTGCACTTGCATACGGTATTGAACGTAAACAAGGTGACAATGTTGTTGCAGTTTATGACTTAGGTGGTGGTACGTTCGATATTTCAATCATTGAAATTGATGATGTTGAAGGTGAGCAAACGTTTGAAGTACTTGCTACAAACGGTGATACACACTTAGGTGGTGAAGATTTCGATAACCGTGTAATCAATTACTTAGTAACTGAATTCAAGAAAGATCAAGGCATTGACCTTAAAAATGATCCGCTTGCAATGCAACGTGTTAAAGAAGCAGCAGAAAAAGCTAAAATCGAATTGTCATCAGCACAATCTACAGAAGTTAATCTTCCGTATGTAACAGCCGATGCAACAGGTCCTAAGCACATGAACGTGAAATTATCACGTGCTAAGCTTGAGTCTTTAGTTGAAGATTTAGTATTAAAATCACTTGAGCCACTAAAAAAAGCACTTGCAGATGCTGATTTATCAGTAAGCGAAATAAACGACATCATCCTAGTGGGCGGTCAAACACGCATGCCTATGGTGCAAAAAGCAGTTGCTGATTTCTTTGGCAAAGAGCCTCGCAAAGACGTTAACCCTGACGAAGCAGTCGCTATGGGTGCTGCGGTTCAAGGTGGTGTGCTTGCTGGTGAAGTTAAAGACGTATTATTACTTGATGTATGTCCATTATCGTTAGGTATTGAGACTATGGGCCAAGTAATGACGGCGCTGATTGAGAAAAATACTACGATCCCAACTAAGAAATCTCAGACTTTCTCGACTGCAGAAGATAATCAATCAGCAGTAACGATCCATGTATTACAAGGTGAGCGTAAACGTTCTAGCGATAACAAATCACTAGGTCAGTTTAACCTTGAGGGCATTCGTCCTGCGCAACGTGGTGCACCGCAAATCGAAGTAACTTTCGATGTTGATGCTGATGGTATCTTACATGTATCTGCAAAAGATAAAGATACAGGTAAAGAGCAAAAAATTACTATTCAAGCAAACTCAGGTTTATCAGATGATGAAGTTGAAGCGATGATCCGTGATGCTGAAGCCAATGCTGAAGCTGATAAAAAGTTTGCTGAATTAGTTGGCATTCGTAACCAAGCTGATGCACTTGTTCATGGTACACGTAAACAAGTAGAAGAAGCAGGTGATGATTTACCAGCAGCAGACAAAGAGGCAATTGAAGCTGCGGTAGTTGAGCTTGAAACAGCAATTAAGAGCGATAACAAAGAGGAAATTGAAGCTAAAACACAAGCTTTAATGGAAAAGTCGCAAAAGTTGATGGAAATTGCGCAAGCTAAAGCACAAGCTCAACAAGCTGGTGGTGCTGAGCAACAACAAAAATCTTCTGCAAAACAAGATGATGATGTTGTAGATGCTGAGTTTGAAGAAGTAAAAGACGGTAAATAATCGTTTTATATTCAGGGCGCGTAGGCTGTAAGGTCTAATGCGCCCTTAGTCTATTTAAAATATGAACAAAAGGCTGTTTTACCCACATCTAAGCTTGGGTAATGAGGCTAGATAAGCCAAATGCCTTCGGGACGAACTAGGGTAGAGTTGTAAATTATGTCAAAACGCGATTATTATGAAGTACTTGGTGTTGAGCGTGATGCCGGCGAACGAGACATCAAAAAGGCCTATAAACGTTTAGCGATGAAATACCATCCTGATCGCACCGCAGGTGATAAAGATCTTGAAGCTAAATTCAAAGAAGTGAAAGAAGCTTATGAGATTTTAACCGATAGCCAAAAACGTAAAACCTATGATCAATATGGCCATGCTGCATTTGAACAAGGTGGTGGACATGGCGGTTTTGGCGGTGGTCAAGGGGACTTTGGTGATATTTTTGGTGATGTGTTCGGTGATATTTTTGGTGGTGGTGGTCGTCGTCAATCTCGTCAACAACGTGGAGCCGATTTACGCTACAACATGGATTTAAGTCTTGAAGAAGCTGTCCGTGGTAAAAGTGTTGAAATAAAAGTTCCTACTTGGGTTTCTTGTGATCCATGTGATGGAAGTGGTGCTAAAGCAGGTTCAAAACCAACAACGTGTGGTACATGTCATGGTTCTGGCCAAGTACAAATGCGCCAAGGTTTTTTTGCTGTTCAGCAAACATGTCCTACCTGTGGCGGTCGTGGTCAAATCATATCAGATCCATGTAATAAATGTCATGGCCAAGGTCGAGTTGAGAAAACTAAAACCCTATCAGTGAAAATTCCAGCTGGTGTTGATACGGGTGATCGTATTCGTCTATCAGGCGAAGGTGAAGCCGGACTCAATGGTGCGCCTGCTGGTGACTTATACGTACAAGTTTCGGTTCGTGAACATGCTATTTTTGTACGCGATGGTAATAATTTGTACTGTGAAGTACCAATCAGTTTTACCACGGCAGCACTGGGTGGAGATGTTGAAGTGCCGACCTTAGATGGTCGCGCTAAGTTAAAAATTCCATCAGAGTGTCAAACTGATAAAATGTTCCGCTTACGCGCCAAAGGTGTTAAATCTGTGCGAAGTGGTGCAATTGGTGACTTAATTTGTAAGGTTGTGATTGAAACTCCGGTTAATTTAAATGAGCGCCAAAAAGAATTATTGCGTGAACTTGAAGAAAGCATGGGAAGCAATACCAGTAAAAATAGACCAAAAGAGCAAGGTTTTTTTGATGGTGTGAAAAAGTTTTTTGATGACTTAACAAAATAAGCACCCAGTCATACACACTTTTTTTGGGGTTAGAAATTATATAACTCTTAATAAAATGAACGTGTGTCGTAGTAAAAAATCCAATATCAGAAATGATATTGGATTTTTTGTCTTAATTATCCTGAACTTTGGTTAAGAGATTTACTAACGTATTGATATTGAATTGGTAAATGTTTTTTCAAGTCTGTAGCCGGCCACTTTCAACGCGGTTAGCGTTGAAAGTGGCCGCTGGAGATAAATTTATTATCCAGAGCTCAGGTTAATTATTCACTGGTAGTTCATGCTGTGGTGATTTAACTAGAGGCCAGTTTATCCATATCCTCGCTCAACCCTGATCTGAGTATTGACGTTTTCGTACAATTATTTGGTACAAACATTTTTATCAATGCCGCAGCTATAAAGCTGTGTGTCATACAATTGAACCTGTCTAGTTTCGATAAGTGCGGTTATTTAAATAATGCAATATTGATTTTAATTAAGATTGTGCGCGATAAACTGAACAAAGATACTAATTACATAAAAAAATCTGATACGATATCAAAATTACTAGCGCTGTCATCGGGGGTTCAATTGATTGATTTATTAAAAACGAAAATAAAAAAGAGAAGTCGACAAGATTTAGTATTTCTTTCTGGCTTATTTTTAATCGCATTTGTCTTTTGCTCCCGTTTTGATGTGCTCGAGGCCATCTATTATTTATCACGCAGCTACGAAGTATATGAAGTGGATGAAATATTTACAGCGCTACTGATTATGACAATCATTTTTGGTTTATTTACCTATCGACGCTGGCAAGATGTAAAAGTATTCTCGCTTTTTTGCGAAGAACTATCGATGCTCGATCCGTTAACTCAGTTACCAAATCAACGAGCATTAGAGCGGATACTCGCACAATTAAAACAAGACCAAGGTTATCCATGCTCATTCATGTTAATTAATATCAATGGCTTAGAGAAGGTGACAAATACGCTAGGTGTCGCCTTATCAGAGCAAGTAACGATTGAGTTGCTATATCAGGTATCACTAAAATTAAGTACAGAAGAATTGTTAATAAATCGTAATACGAATCAATATATTATTTTTTGCCCTACAGGGAATGACGAGAGTAATAATGTATTGATAGAAGAGATAAAAAAAATCGAATTATCAAGTCGATTTACACCTCTAAAATCAATAAATGTAGAATGTGTTGCTAAAACATTAGACAAGTTTGAAGATCTAAAATCTATTTTCGAGCAACTTGATGATAAATTATTAGACTTGCAGCATTAAAGTATGGATTAAAGACTTGGCTCAGCCAATAAATTCATCATTAGAATATTAATAGACTAATAAAAAATATATTGTACTGTTTAGTGTTTTTTAATTAAGTACTAAGTAGATTTGTTTCTCAGTACATAAACAACGTGAGTTTGTTTCAGTTTTTGTGTACTGACATTTACCTAAATTTAAAGTCTCGCATTTTTGTTGGCAATTGAGCTTCCCTGTCCAGTCATAATATTCAGTTTGAAGAAGTTTAAAACTGAATAAGGTTAAAAAACCGATAAAAAGATATTTTAAAAGTGAATATTTAATAGCATTCGTCATTTGAGTTCTCCTAAATGAGAGCGATTGAAGCACTTTTATTGCTAATGGATAAAGTCTAGCTCATCGAAACGAGATCGAAAATGCAGTGATAGACCTTTTTGATATTAAAAATGAGTTACGTATTGTTATAAAAGTAATTAATTCATGTACTTGTTATATATTAGGAAATAATTTTATCAAGGTGTTTTGCATCGCGGTAACTTAAAGGATTTCCAATAAGACGATAGTAAGATTAAAAATATTACGATTTCGCATTATCAAAATTTAATAACAAAATCGATTTAGTAACAAGTAAAATAAATTTTGAATACTCATTACTAAACTCGTCTTTTAATGATTCATAATGAAACATAATTGCACTATTTTAGTGATGAAGTGTTTTTCTAATTTAAATATTGAAATATAACTCTTAATAATCAATGCATTACAATTTATTTATTTTGGCATAAAGTTTGAATAATCAATCTTTTAAACAGGAGATTAATTTATGAAAACAGTTTGCTTAAAAATTAATGCTATGTGGGATTACTTTTACGCCATTTTTACGATAGAAATTAGCCAATGGCCAGTTGATGCTGAAAAGGATGAAACAAAATGAGTCTCCTATTACCTTATGAGTATCAAGCTGCGATTAATGAGGTTTTAATTGACAAAAAGCTGATTTCTGATGTGGCAACTAAGTATAAAATAGCCAAAAGAACGTTATATTCATTAGTAAAATCGCACCAAAAACCAAGTGAAAATTGCGCCATTAAGCTAAAGCTTAAAATACAGTTGTTACAACAACAGCTTCAAATACTTGAGATAGGACAATATTAATCATGTTATCGGTTAAGTGTTGTTCGAATCTCATACAAAAGTGATGGTTATTTAAATTTAAATTAAAATGTAAATAACTATCACTTGCATGCTAACTGACACCGAGTAAAATTAACTGCAATAAAAGTTCTATTGATATCCATATGATACGCTTAAATCAAATTTCTTTAGGTGCTGCAGCTCGAATCGTCAGTTTTGATAAAAATAACAACGAACTCCAAAAAAAATTATTAGCGATGGGTTTGATCCCCGGCTCCTTAGTTGAAGTGATCCGTTTTGCTCCTTTAGGCGATCCTATGGTGCTCAAAGTTCGAGGTTCTTCCTTAAGTTTACGTAAAGCAGAAGCTGACTCTATATTTGTGGAGTTAGTATCATGATTCAAACAGTTGCTGTGATCGGGAATCCAAATTGTGGTAAAACCACTTTATTTAATGCGTTAACGGGAGCTAAACAAAAAGTAGGAAATTGGCCTGGCGTAACGGTAGAAAAAAAAGAAGGGCAGTTTTTTTGTAATGAAACAAATGTCAACTTAATTGATCTTCCTGGTACGTATTCTATTGATGTATATGACGATACAACCTCGCTTGATGAAAAAATAGCCCGAGACTACATAGTATCAAAGCAAGCCAATCTTGTTATAAATATTCTTGATGCCTCTAATTTAGAACGTAATTTATTTTTAACAGCTCAATTGCTAGAAATGCAGCAGCCAATGGTAGTGGTTTTAAATATGATGGATGTTGCTAAGCGTAATGGCATTGAGATAGATACTAGCGCGCTTAGCTTGCAAATTGGTTGTCCGGTCATCGCTATTGTGGCTGCAGATAAAACGGGCTTAGTCGAGCTTAAAAACGCAATCAGTGCTCAATTAGTCAAAAAGAAAATCTCAGATTGCTTACCTATTTACTCTTCTCAAGTTGAAAACGCTCTTACTGATATTTCAAACCACGATGCTCGTTTTAATCAGTATTCACGTGCTGAACAAATAGGTTTATTAGAGCAAGTGATCAGTGATAGTGATTTTAAAACTACATCTAATAGTGATTTTTATACTACGCTTGCTGCTAAATTTGACCGCGATACTGATTTTAATATGGCGGTATGCCTTGCCGATTCTCGTTATCAGTTGGCCGAAACGTTGACGCTGCGGTGTCAAAAAAATAATTTACATGCCTCTGAAACTATGAGTGATCTCATTGATAAAATCGTATTGAACCGAGTGCTAGGTATACCGATTTTTTTAGCTATCATGTACCTGATGTTTACAATTGCAGTCAATATAGGTGGTGCATTTATTGACTTTTTCGACATTGCCACTGGCGCAATATTAGTCGATGGTTTTGGTCAGGTTCTAGCGTCAATTAATACACCTGCATGGTTAATCACGCTTTTAGCGGATGGCTTGGGGGGCGGGATCCAGTTAGTTGCGACCTTTATTCCTGTTATTGGCTTTTTGTATCTTTGTTTAGCTTTTATTGAAGACTCTGGATATATGGCAAGGGCTGCTTTTATTATGGATAGATTAATGAGGACGATTGGTTTACCTGGAAAATCGTTCGTTCCATTGATAGTTGGCTTTGGCTGTAATGTACCTGCGGTCATGGCGAGCCGAACACTTGAAACACATAAAGATAGATTACTCACTATTGCTATGGCGCCATTTATGTCTTGTGGTGCACGTTTGTCTGTTTATGCTTTATTTGTGGCGGCATTTTTTGAAAGTAATGGTCAAAACATTGTATTTGCTTTGTATTTGATTGGAATCATAATGGCCATTCTAACCGGCCTCGTATTGAAGAAAACGTTATTTTCTCCGAATTTAACTCCTTTTATTATGGAGTTACCTGCCTATCATTTACCGACTCTACGTGGGGTATTATTCAAAGCTTGGGAGCGTTTAAGTGGTTTTTGTATGCGTGCTGGAAAAACCATCATTATTGTTTTTGTGGTGTTAAAAGTGCTAAGTTCATTAGGAACTGACGGTAGCTTTGGTAATGATAATACTGATAAATCAATACTCAGTGTGATCAGTAAAGCAGTAACACCTATGTTTCATCCTATTGGTATTGAACAAGATAATTGGCCTGCCACGGTAGGTGTATTTACAGGTGTCTTTGCTAAAGAAGCCGTTGTCGGTACGCTCGACAGTCTTTATAGCAGCTTAAATCAAAATCAAGCCGATGAAATCAAAGAGTCTATTGGTTCTCAATTAAAAAATGCTGTTTATTCTATAGGGACTAATGTTTCGAATGTTATGGAAAACTTATTAGATCCATTAGGGCTTGCACAGACTGTGATCACCGATAAGTCGCAAGCAGCTTCAGATCAAGCGGTAAATCTATCTACTTATGATGCAATGGCGAGTTTGTTTTCAAGTAAAATAGCCGCATTCAGCTATTTACTGTTTATTTTACTTTATACCCCATGCGTTGCAGTAATGGGCGCTGTTTATCGTGAGGCAGGTTTAAAGTGGATGTTATTTGTTGCTGGATGGTCGACTGGTCTTGCTTATATAACCGCATCATCCGTTTATCAAATAGGGACTCTTAGTGCTCAGCCATTTTTTGCAACAATGTGGTTATTAGGCTGTTCGATTGTGACGTTTGCTGCTATTTTAGCAATGAAAATTTATGGGCATTATGCACAAAAAAATAGTTTAGTAATTCCTGTTGTAAATATTATTTAAGGTAAACCTAATTAAATGGATGAAATACGTCTTTTTCTCGCTATCGATCCTTTTCAGTGGTCTGATATTTTTACTGCTATTTTATGTGGTTGTATTGTTGGGCTTGAACGCCAACTTCGTGGTAAACCTGTTGGTATCCGAACATCTGCATTGATAGTGTTAGGCACATATTTATTTGTAGCAGCATCTAATTCGATGAATAATGATGTTACAGATACATCTAGGATAATTGGGCAAGTGATCACAGGCGTTGGTTTTTTAGGTGCAGGTGTCATGCTTGCTAAAGACGGGATCGTTGTAGGTGTTACCTCGGCAGCAACTATTTGGGTGCTTGCGAGTATTGGAGTTGCAATTTGCATTGCAGGGGAGTTTGCTGCTATCAAACTTTCTATTCTTGTTGTTGGTATTTTGTATGGGGTTGATGTGATGGAGGCCTACTTTGCTTCATTGACTCGCGGCGTGCACAGTAAATTTAATACTTGGAAAAATCGAAGATAACACCCGTTAAACATAAACAGTGAATTTTTTCTCAAATTCACTGTTTTATCCAAATCATAATCATTTCCATTTCTTTCTTCAGTTGCTTATCCCTATTTTGGTGTTTCTTATTGTTTTTGTTTCAAAAAAATATAATGCCAGCCATCTAAAAAAGCTATAATGGTGATAATTATCACTTATCGAATTTATTTTCTAGGAAGTCATTATGAAAGGTTCTGTGACTATGTTGGCAGTATTAAATCAAGTGCTAACAGCTGAGCTAACTTCAATTAATCAATATTTTTTACATGCTCGCATGTATAAAAATTGGGGATTAGATGAGTTAAATGAAAAGTCGTATAAAAAATCAATTAAAGATATGAAGCAGGCAGATGAGCTTATTGAGCGAATTTTGTTTCTTGAAGGTTTACCGAATTTACAGCAATTAGGTCGATTACTGATTGGCGAAGAAACTGCCGAAATGCTTCAATGCGATCTTACATTTCAAGCTGACCAAGTTAAGTTATTACGCCAAGCTATCACTACTGCAGAGCAAGAAAAAGACTATGTCAGCCGTGAATTGCTAAATGATATATTACAATATGAAGAAGATCATATTGATTGGATTGAAACACAACAATCTATAATAAAAAATATCGGTATTCAAAATTACCAACAGTCAATGATGGAGGATTAAGATGAAAGGTTCACAAGCAATTATCGATCGTCTTAACCAGCAGCTAACCCTAGAGCTTAGCTCGATGGACCAGTATTTAGCGCATAGTAAACTCTATCAGGATTGGGGAATTAATAAGCTTCATGAACAGCTTAGTCATGAATATGAAGAAGAGCTTGAGCACGCACAAAAGTTAATTGACCGCATTTTGTTTTTAGAAGGCACAGCCGATACAGCATCGCGCGTTGCAATAAACGTTGGTGATACCGTAGAGGAAATGCTAAAGAATGATTTACAAGCAGAATATAAAGTAGCTGAAAGCTTAAGAAGTATCATCAGTTTTTGTGAGCAACAACAAGATTATGTGACGCGTAATTTATTGCAAGAGTTATTAAATGATACTGAAACTGACCATATTTATTGGTTAAAACAACACTTAGGTTTGATTGACCGTATTGGAATTGCCAATTATATCCAATCTCAGATGGCTTCTTCTAAATAGCATCGGATGATGGGCTTTTAGCCCATCAAATCTCTTAGCTTGAATGATCTATGACAATACGCCAGTGTTGATCTATTTTCTTCCATAATAAACTGTAATAGCCTTCAACCACTTTATCTTTCAGAGTTATTTTCCATTTTCCTAGGACAAAAGCCGTATTGTTGTTTACCTCTATTTCAATGTTTTCAAACTTCAATTTCCCCATTTTTTCTTTTGACGAATAACTTTTCTTATAATTATCTAGTGTCGCCTGCCATCCATATTTGATACCTTTTTTACCTACAAATTTCAGCTGTTCTGAACGCCAGTATCCTTGCATATACTGCTCAATATCCGCGTTATTCCATGCAGATTCTTGGGCGTTCATAATTGAAATAATGTGCTCTTTATCACTGTGTGCTTTGCTAGTAAATGAGCCGAGTAAGAGCGTGAAACAAAGTAAGGATAAAACCATTTTTAAGCAGTTAAGCATGATTTACCTCTATTTAATGATACGTTTTTAGTAAAAAACACTATAACAAGATATTTTTTTATTTCACATATCTTATTGATATTGAATTATTTTAATCAATTTAAAAAATAAATTTAAATAAAATGTGAAAAAATGAGATTAGAGCAATTGATCTAAAGTGGTTTTTGTGACGTAATAGTAGGTAATTGAATCTGGTCGGATGAGTTAAAATGAGCTTACGAACAACATTAAAAAAAGTATTACCTAGTATTTCTATTACCGAACAAGAAGCGCTTGATGCAGGCGATGTATGGTTAGAGGGGTCGATTTATCGAGGCAAACCAGACTTTTCGGCATTACGTGCAGTTCCTAAAGGCCAATTAACTTCAGAAGAGCAAGCTTTTCTTGATGGCCCAGTAATGCAGTTACTTGAACTCATTGATGATACTGAGATTCAAAATGGTAAACACTTACCAGACTATATCTTAGATTTTCTTAAGAAAGAGCGATTCTTCTCTTTAATCATTCCAAAAGAATACGGTGGACGTGAGTTTAGCCCGTATGCAAATTCAACAATTGTAGCGACGATTGCGACAAAAAGTTCGGGTGTTGCAGTAACTGTCATGGTCCCTAACTCATTAGGACCGGGTGAATTACTGATGCATTATGGTACACAAGAGCAGCGCTCTTTTTGGTTACCACGTTTGTCAGATGGTACAGATATTCCTTGCTTTGCACTAACAAGCCCTGAAGCCGGATCTGATGCCGGTGGTATTCCGGATCAAGGTATTGTTACTAAAGGTTTGTACCAAGGTCAAGAAGTGCTTGGTTTAAGTGTTACTTGGGATAAGCGTTATATTACATTAGCTCCAATTGCTACAGTGTTAGGGCTTGCATTTAAAGTACGCGATCCTGAAGGCCTGCTAGGTACTAAAGAAGATTTAGGTATCACCTGTGCCCTTATTCCGCGTGAACATCCTGGTGTTGAACTTGGTAACCGTCATGACCCGATGGGGATCCGCTTTTACAACGGAACTACACGCGGTGAAAAAGTATTTATTCCAATGGATTTCATCATTGGTGGTCAAAAGAATATTGGTCGCGGTTGGCAAATGTTAGTGAGTTGCTTAGGTGCTGGTCGAGGCATTTCTTTACCTGCTCTTGGCTGCTCTACCAGTCATGTTGCATTAAAATCTGCAAGCGAGTATGCAGCGGTACGTGAACAGTTTGGTTTATCTATTGGTCAGTTCGAAGGTATTCAAGAAAAACTTGCTGATATTGCTGGAAAAACCTTCCTACAAGAAGCAATGCGTGTACTGACAACTGAAGGTTTAGGATTAGGTTTAAAACCATCCGTTGTCACCGCTATCGCGAAATACCATATGACAGAAATTGGTCGCGATACATTAAATTCTGCAATGGACATTCAAGCTGGTAAAGCTATTCAGTGTGGTCCACAAAATACCTTGGCTAAAGGCTATGTTGCGCAGCCTATTGCGATTACGGTGGAAGGTGCCAATATATTAACCCGTAACTTAATGATTTTTGGTCAAGGTGTAATGCGTTGTCACCCATACTTGCAATCTATGGTTGAAGCAATTCATAGCGACGACAAAAATGCTGATAAAGAATTTAATAAAATATTTAGAAAAACGGTTGGTTATAGTGTTGCAAATAGCTTGCGTTCATTTCGTTTAGGGTTGTTACCTTTCACTGCAAGTGCTTCATCAGAACTTGTAGAGGTAAAACAATATGAGAAATCAGTACAAAAATTAGCATCTAAACTTGCCGTTTATGCCGATTTTTCGTTATTAGTACTAGGCGGAAAACTAAAACAAGCTGAGTTGTTATCTGCTCGTTTAGGTGATGTGATGAGTTATTTATATGCAGCCATGGCGTGTATTCGCTTCTATGAGCAAAAAGTATCTGCAGAGGAACGTAATCAAGCTGCACCTTATTTTCATTATGCAACCCGCTGGGCACTAATGAATGCTGAAAATGCTTTATTAACGTTCTTGGATAATTTCCCTTCTGACGTAACACGGAAATTTATGCGATTAATCACAGTTACTTACAGTGCTAAAATGCCGAAAATCTCTGATAATTTAATTCGTGAGCTAGCCGAGCAAGCGCAATTAGATACATCATTCAAGAAAAAGTTAACGCATTTAGTTCGCTCAGTACCAGGCGATGGCCACTACATTAACGAACAGGCATATCAAGCGAAACTAGCATGTTTAGATTTACTGAAAAAAGTGAAGTTATCACTGAGAAGTAAACAAATTAAAGCGGGTGTAAGATTCTCTGAAACCTTAGAAAATGCGCTTAATGCTAACGTTGTCACAGTTGATGAATACAAGCAATTAATTGATTATAACCTAAAACGCGAAAGAGCCATTCGAGTTGATGAGTATGATTATGATTTAGAGCTAGTAGCAGCTCAAAGTGAATTAAAAGTAGCAAACTCATAGCTTAAACGTTCAACAATGCTAAATGTTATGGCTGTCAATTAAGTTTGCATAACATTTTATATTTATACGCCTCGTGATGACTCTCACGGGGCGTTTTTGTTTTGTAAAGGGGCTTTACATTTTGTGCTCCTCACAGAATGCTTTATAATCTTTTTACATTTTTGTTTAAGGTTTATCATGAAAATTTTTATCGCTTTTAGCATTACACTTTTTTTCTTTTCTCATACTGTTTTAGCGAACAATGAATTAGAAGTGACGATGAAAAATATGGCACTCAGTTATAAAAATACGATGCAAGCGCAAGACATCACAGCATTTACCCATCATTTAAATGAGTTTAAAACGCTGGTATTAAAAAGTAAAAAAGTCGGATTTCCAACTGATAAGGAAGCTGTATCGTTAGAGGGGATTGATAAAGTAATTGTATTGATAGAGCACGCACAAACGCTCGCAACCAAAGGCGAACTTACCCAAGCGCAGTTACATCTCAAAGCAGTAGATCGTCTTCGCAAAGAATATCATCAACATCATGAGCCAAGTTTTTGGCAACTAATTTTTGGGTAAAGACATCATCCGGATTCTTGTCATCGACTAATTATTCGTAACATTCTATTTTATGATCTTAAAAGCGCATTGTTTTTTCTGCAGCAGCTTCACAAGTTAACTTGAATTTAGATACTTTAAATTTAAAAAATAACCCCAGTATTTTTAATACTGAGGTTATTTTTATTTTTGTACGGCTTTAAATCTTGGATTGCTTTTACAAATTACATAAAGGCGACCTTTCCTTTTTACAATTTTACAATCCTTATGTCTTGTTTTTGCTGATTTTAAAGAGCTCAGTACCTTCATTTCTTACTTCCTAGAGCCCCAAAACGTTGGTTAAACTTAGCTACACGACCATCAGACTTATTCACTTTCTGCTTACCAGTGTAAAAAGGATGAGATTCACTTGATACATCAACTGGAACGTAAGGATAAGTAATGCCTTCTAGTTCAATAGTACGAGCAGTTGTTAAAGTAGAGCCAATGATAAAATACTTATCTGCGGCTGTATCATGGAATACGACTTGTTGATAGTTAGGATGTATATTAGGTTTCATTTATCAATTACCTTATGTGATAGTATATCATAACTTTAACTCTCTTTTAGACAGGAATCAATCTTATTTGCATTTGAATGTTGGCAAATTGTGTTATTTACTTTGCCTTGTACACTTAATAGATTTAAAAGTGTTTACATAAGCAGCAAACAGAGTCTTTGGGGCTAAAATTGACTAGCTAAATGGAGAAACGCTGGTATAACAAAGAGTGTAAGAACAATTAGGAGTCTTAAAATGGATAAACAAATTGTCGAATTAAATTCAAATTGTTTAAATGCAATTAAAGCGCATGATCAAAAGCTTGATATTTTTACTCAAATTAATAACGCACATATTTCAGCTGAAAGCTTAATTAACTTACTTGCACATTATCAGTCTATGAGTGAAAACGATGACGATGAAAAGGTCGATGCTTGGATTGATAATCTTACTGATTTAGAAAGAAAAATACTCCAAGCATTTGAAATTAGCCGAGGCCGTTTTGAACACAGCCATTAAGCTTTGAGATTATATAGTTTTATAGTGTTATCTATAAATCGTGTTCGGTAGCTTTGTTTACGTTCATGAGGTGCGAAATGGCTCAATGATTTGCTGAGTTTTTTAATTGCTAATCTCACTGTCTGGCGCTCTTCATCGTCGAGTTCAGATTTAGTATTAAGCTCAGTTAACGTACTAATAATATTAATAGTCAGTTCAACTTCAACGATTTCTTCAATTAATCCATTTTGGGTGATTAAACCAAATTTGCCGTTTAAAAAATGTTGCCATTGATTTTGTACGTGTTCATGTAAGTCATCATTAAAACACTCGTCAGAGCTGTATAACCCTTGTTGGGCTAATAAGCTAAGATGATTACAATATTTGTGATAAAAGATCTCATAAGCTTTTGAAGCCGATATTTCTGTTTGACTCAGTAAGAGTTTCGCCCACTTGTCGTAACCCCGAGCAAAATAATCCCAATACTCAGTGCATTTATGTAACCCATAATAAGAGCTACATTCTATATCACTATTAAGTCGGTAGGCTGGTTTTGGGAAAAGACCTTTTTCTTGCCATAGCAAAAGCGTTTCTTCATCAATTTGGCTGCTTTGCAATAGTTGTGTTTGATCAAAATAATGATTAGATAGGTACTCAAATAACGTCATAATAGGCTCTGCAATAAATACTGTGTTTATGTACAGTTGTATTGTGGCAAATGTTATTCAGAAAAACAATCATGTCTCTTAAATAATATTTTCTATTTTTTAGTTGTTATTACACATCTCTACTCGGAAATGTTTCTTAAATATGATACAAAGGCCAAAGTTTTTATTAGGAAAATCCACTGACTATGCGCTCAATTGAACAATTAAAAAACGCTTCTCTAATTACCGCAATTAAAACGCCATACCAATTAAATGGTGAAATTGACCTGATTGCTTATGATCAACTCGTGCTCGCTCAGATTGATGCCGGTGTGGATGGCATTGTAGTCGGTGGTACGACAGGGGAAGGGCAACTGATGAATTGGGAAGAACATTTAATGTTAATTGCCCACAGTGTTGCTAAGTTTTCAGATAAACTCATTATCGTCGGCAATACTGGCAGTAACAATACACGCGAAGCGATTAAAGCTACCGAATATGGTTTTGCAACAGGTATGGACGCTGCGCTTCAAATTAATCCTTATTATGGTCGCTCATCTGAAGCCGGTGTAAAAGAGCACTTAAGTCGTGTTTTAGCGCTAGGACCTGCCTTTATTTACAATGTCCCAGGGCGTACCGGTCAAGATTTAACACCTGAAATTCTCATTCCTTTTTCGCAACACCCCAATTTTATCGGCATTAAGGAATGTGCTGGAAATGAGCGAATCGCAGCGTATGAAAAACAAGGTATCGCTTGTTGGTCTGGTAATGATGATGAAGCACATGATGGCAGACATTTATTTGGATCTCATGGGGTTATCTCGGTTACCTCTAATTTAGTGCCTGGCATTATGCGTCAATTGATTGATACTCCAAATGAGGCACTCAATTTACGTGTTCAACCATTAATGAATTGGTTGTTTTGTGAACCAAACCCAATTGCAATCAACACAGCTTTGATGATGACGAACGCGGTAAAACCTGTTTTCCGATTACCTTATGTCCCACTGTCGCATTCACAACGTGAAAGAGGTCTTTTATTGATGAATGAGTGGACTGAAACTGATTTAGTTGGCGGTAAAGCAACGCATCTTAGTGATGATGTATTTTGTCTGACTGCTTAAACTAATTTAAAACGAACGAGGGGTTTTTAGCCCCCTCGTTAAATCCCCATCTTTGCTTTTTTATCCTAATCTGGTTATTGCTCATAAGAATGTGAATAACTGGCGACAGTGCCAATCAAATCAAGTATAATTCGCGACCAAAATTTTGGCTTTTTGGCTGAAAATAGTGTTAGGAATACAGAATGAATTTTAAGTCTTTTAGTTTTGCCCCTGAAATATTACGAGCGATTGATGAATGCGGTTATACCGAGCTAAGTCCGGTTCAACGTTTAGCTATCCCTCATGTTCGCAGAGGTCATGACGTCCTAGCGAATGCGCAAACGGGTACCGGTAAAACGGCTGCGTTTGCCTTACCTATTTTACAAAAGCTCATTGATACTCCAACCCCTAGAGTGGCTTCTAATGCTAAAGCATTGGTGCTTGCACCAACCCGTGAGCTTGCTGAGCAAATCGCCAATAGCTTTGAAAAATATGGCAAGTATTTAGATATAAAAGTGGCAGCAATTTTTGGTGGTGTGAGTCATAAAGGCCAAGCGATTAAGCTAAAAGCCGGTGCTGATATTATCGTTGCTACGCCAGGGCGTTTACTTGAACATATTCAAATGTGTAATGTGTCTTTATCTCATGTGAACTTTTTAGTCCTTGATGAAGCAGATCGTATGCTTGATATGGGCTTTATTAACGACATAAAAACGTTAATGGCCGCAGTCAATGATGAAAGACAAACTTTATTGTTCTCTGCTACTTATCCTAGTTCAATGAAGCAATTTTCGGCTTCTGTTCTTAAACAACCTAAAATTGTGCAGGCAACGAAAGATAATTCAACGGCAGAAACGGTTCAACACGTGGTATACCCAGTTGAAGAGCGTAGAAAAAATGAATTATTGTCAGAGCTCATTGGTCGTAAAAATTGGCACCAAGTGCTAGTGTTTGTGAATATGAAAGAAACCGCAAGTAGCGTGGTTGAAGAGCTAAATCAGTTTGGGATCTCTGCTGCTGTGTGTCATGGCGATAAAACGCAAGGTGCACGTCGTCGCGCATTACGTGAATTTAAAGAGGGTAAAGTGCGCGTTTTAGTAGCAACAGAAGTAGCTGCACGTGGTTTAGATATTGTTGGTTTAGAGCGTGTTATTAACGTTGATTTACCTTTCTTAGCTGAAGATTATGTCCATCGTATTGGTCGTACAGGCCGCGCAGGAAATAGTGGTCAAGCAGTCTCTTTTGTGAGCCGTGAAGAAGAGCATACTCTTGCAAATATTGAGTCGTTGATTGGTACCTCAATCCGTCGTATTTATTACCCAGGTTTTGAAGTAAGCAGCCGAGATAATTTAATTAAAACGATTAATAGCACTCCAAGTCACCGCCGCCGTAAAGCGCGTGTTAATGGCGCCGGTGGTCAAGAGCAAGGCGAAGCGCGAATTAAAAATCGCTCGAAAATTGCTAATGTACGCACAGCAATAAAAAGTGCAAAACTGACATTGAAGAAATAAGCTTACAATTATTACTTATGAAAAAGGCCATTTAATGGCCTTTTTTTATATTTGAAAAATATTTAGCTGCTGTGAAGTTAATAAAATGTATCGTTATCGGTAATAAATCTATCTTTACTCTACAAATGTCTTTAGAATCAAGAGGTTTTTTGTTTCTATTTATTTTATACGGATATTTATGTTCGACATTAAGAAATCTATTGCCGCACTGGTAAGTCTCTATTTTTGTTTTATCCCACTATCTTCAGCCCAAATGATCAAGCAACAATTCAACTTAGTGCACCAAAGTGCAGCTATTGAACTAGATGGTCAATTAAATGAAGCAGCTTGGCAACAGGCGACTCATATACCGTTAATCTACCGTAATGAACCGGTCGGTGATTTGACTCCACCTGTTAAAACCGATGCATATTTATTTGAAGATGGTGACAGTTTGTATGTAGCGTTTATTGCTTATGATCCTGATCCGACAAAAATACGCGCAGCGCTTCGTGATCGCGATGATTTATGGGCAGACGATAACGTCGCACTGATGATTGATACCTTTAATGATGAACGCACCGGTTACGAATTCTACGTCAACCCTTTTGGCGCTCAAGGTGATATGGCCATGAGCGATGTCAATGGCTGGGTTGAAGATCCATCTTGGAACGCGATATGGGATAGTTCAGCGCGTATAACACCAGAAGGCTACATTGTCGAAATGCGGATCCCTTTTAGTGCATTACGTTTTCCTAAAGGTGGGGCAGAGCAAACATGGAGTATTGCAGTGTGGCGAAATTACCCACGCGATGTGTTATATCAAATGGCTAATGTCGGTTTTGATTTGGATGTTGTTTGTAGCCTTTGCCAATTCGATAAGTTGGTTGGTTTATCAAATATTCCAGAGACGAAGAATATTCAAATTGCCCCTTCTTTAACAGCTCTTCGTCATGACGAAAAACCAATGCTGCCAGGGCAATGGGAAGCGGGCGAGATTGATACTGAATTGAGTGCCGATATTCGCTGGGGGATCACCCAAGATGCGGTTATCAACGCAACGATTAATCCGGACTTCTCAACGGTGGAAGCCGACGCCACTCAATTAGATATAAATACTAATTACTCTTTGTTTTATGCTGAAAAAAGGCCATTTTTTTTAGACGGAGCGTCTTTTTTCGAAACGAATCATTTTAATCTACTCTACACCCGCAATATTGCCGCCCCTGAAGTGGGCTTAAAATTAACGGGTAAATCAGATCAACATAGTTATGGCGTATTATTCACCGATGATGAGAATACCAATCTGATTATTCCGAGCAATCAAGGCTCTAGGCTGGTTAATTTAGGTGAAAAATCCAAAGTTGCTGCGCTTAGTTATCAATTGGATATTGGCGAGCAGAATAATCTAGCCGTGATGTCGACCCATCGAGAAACTGCTAATTATCACAACACCGTTTTATCAGTAGGTGGTGGGTATTGGTTTAATCCATCCGATTCATTGCAGTACCAAGTCTCGTATAGCGATACTGAAAATTCAGATATGTTGCAGCAATATTTCATGCTCGATAAATCACAACAAGGCGCAGCGTATAAAGTCGAGCTAAGTCGTGAAAATCGAGACTATAAACTTTTTGGCAGTATTGAAAATGTGGCTGAAGACTTCAGGGCTGATTTGGGTTATGAGCCAGAAGTCGATTACAAAAGAGCGATAATAGGTGGTGGTCAAACATGGTATGGCAATCAGGACGATAGATTAACCTCTTGGGAATATGAGGTTGAGTGGGATAAAACCTATGCCCAAAATGGTGACATGCTCGAAGAAGAGTTCGAAACAACATTTTTAGTTAAAGGGCAAATGCGTTCTTATGCACGATTAGGATTAACACATGGCGATGAGTTTTATCTAGATGATTTTTTTCAGCAAAATTCAGCGTATATCCAAGCTGGTTTTTACCCAAGTCAAAATATAAAACTGGCTTTATTTACCGAATATGGCAGCGAAATAGATTATCAGCATGCTCGTTTAGGCGACTCTTTTACTTTCGAACCGGATATTACATGGGATGTAAATGATCATCTTCAAGTTGTATTAAGCCATGAATACAGTTATTTAGAAGTACATGGAGAGCGTTTGTTTAATGCCAATGTCACAGACTTACGTTTGTATTATAAATTTAATATGCGCAGTATGCTTAAGTTGGTTTTACAGTATGAAAATATAGATAAAAATCAACAGCTTTATTATAGAAACATCAGCCAAGTCAATAAGGATTATGCAACCCAGTTGGTGTATTCATATAAACTCAATGCACAAACACTTTTTTATTTGGGTTATTCAGATACTGGTTACCAAGATGATGATTTAAAATCATTGACTCGAAACCAACGTACTTTTTTCACCAAGTTTAGTTATGCGTGGCAACTTTAAGTCATTATGAGTTTTATGCAAATCAGTTAATGTTTTAATTGATTTGTAATGTGACGGTTTGATTGATACTTGAATCCGATAAACTGTGTTTATCGGATTTCTTATGCTTGTTTTACACTATATTTTGGCTTGGAAATACCACAAAAATAACAGGTAACTATTTCTAATACCAAGTTTTTTACTCTATCTAAAGCGGATATATAAAAGAGAACCAGTTCACTTTAGGATTAGGCAATGAGGGTATTTTAAACGGTTCACAGTATTGGATTACCTTACAATTGACCCACAATTGAAGCCCTCATTATAAATAAGATAGAGGGTGAAAGATGTTGATAATTTTCTTTTTAGATGGCGTTTAATCAAAAAATCATTCAATGATTGGGTTGATATGTACAGCAAGATTCTATGTTCAGCGATGGTAAGTTGACAACTACTCTTCACACCGCACACTCATGTCGAAGCATCCATCTATTGGTTCAGGTGATGTTTTAAACTGCAAGAAATATACATTGGATATTTTGATTTGAACAATAAAAAAGCCGCACTCTTTAGATGCGCGGCTTTTTTATTAAGTTGTGTTACCTAAGGCTGATAATAGATGGGCGAGTTTGGTCCAACAGGTAAATTAAAGACAAACACCCAAATGTAAAATAGACTGACCCAACCGATAAAGAATACAATACTGTAAGGGAGCATTGTCGCGATTAGTGTGCCAATTCCCATGTCTTTTTTATACTTGGTCGCGACAGCTAATATCAAGCCAAAATAACTCATCATGGGCGTAATCAAGTTTGTCACAGAATCACCAATACGATATGCAGCTTGTATTATTTCGGGGGAATACCCTATTAGCATTAACATAGGGACAAAAATAGGTGCAGTAATTGCCCATTGAGCAGAGGCTGAACCTAGGCTTAAATTCACAACAGCACACATTAATATAAATAGAACAAAGACTTCAGGACCTGTTAGTTGTAATGCTTGTAATAGTGCAGCACCATTTACCGCTAAAATAGTGCCTAAGTTAGTCCATTTGAAAAAAGCCACAAATTGCGCTGCAAAAAAGACTAAGACGATATAAACGCCCATCGCACTCATGCTTTTACTCATAGCGTTAATGACATCAACATCATTTCGCATTGTGCCAACTATTTTGCCGTAAACAAAACCTGGGATGGCAAAGGTGATAAAAATAAAAACAACAATGCCTTTCAAAAATGGAGAGTTCGCAACTGTTCCCTCAACAGGATGGCGCAATATGCCATCATCAGGCACGATGGTCAGTGCTAGCAGTCCTAACATCGCAAAAAGTGCAAGGCCTGCGTATTTAAGTCCCTTACGCTCTAAATCGGTAATTGCAGATATTTGGTTATCATCAAGATCGGTTGAAGCTTCTTTGGGGTTATAAACCCCTAGCCTAGGTTCAACAATTTTATCTGTTACAAAAGTACCTAAAATAGCAATTACGAACGTTGAGATGATCATAAAGTACCAATTCGCCTCAGGACCAACAATATACGTCGGATCAATCATTTGTGCTGCAGGAGTTGTGATCCCTGCCAAAAGAGGGTCAATCGTACCTAATAATAAGTTGGCAGAATAACCACCTGAAACACCTGCAAATGCAGCCGCTAAGCCAGCAAGAGGATGGCGACCTAAACTATGAAATATCATAGCTGCAAGAGGAATTAAGACTACATAACCAAGTTCAGAAGCGGTATTTGATAAAATAGCAGCAAACACAACCATAAAAGTAACTAAGCGTTTTGAGGCTCCCATCACCATGCCACGCATCGCAGCAGATAAAAGTCCAGAGTGCTCAGCAACACTTACCCCTAATAAAGCGACAAGTACAGTACCAAGAGGAGCAAAATTAGTGAAGTTTGTGACAAGTCCTGTCACTATTTTTTGTAACCCTTCAGCGCTGAGTAAACTGACTACTTCGATAATGCCATCGGCTTCACGCCCTGGTGTACCAACTGGCCTAGGATCAAGCGCTGTTAACCCAAACCAAGATGCAACTCCACTAAATAGAATGATTGCTACGCTGAATAAAGCAAATAAGGTGATAGGGTGAGGAAGTAGATTTCCCAGAAATTCAACCGTTGATAAAAAGCGGTTAAACCAATTAGATTTATTATGATCGAGCTGTTTCGATTGAGACATAGAGCGGCCAATTAACAAAAAATTGACGAAACCTAACATTAGCAAATCATTAGGTCATATTTATTTCGATAAGATGACAAACCAAAGCGATGAAAAACTAATTTTTAAGTAAAGTTTAGTTTTAGCACCTTGACTGTTAACATACTTTAGGACGTGTTGACCTTTCGTGATTGATTGCTCTGTATGTTTGGTAATTTAGGCAAGGTAGAGCCTATGTAGTGCGGTGCCCCCATAAAGAGGCGATAACGCAGTATAAACTCTAAACATACACTGCCTAAACGGTTCTTCTTAAGGGCGATTAACGCTTTGTTGCCCACACGGATGTAGGTAAGGGGCGTTAGCAGGACGCGGAAGCTTTGCTCGACTTTTACTTAGCCCACTAGGATGCAACCCTCGCGCCGCGATTAAATCGCCCCTAGATTGAACAAATTTCAATCCACAAAGTTCAACATGCCCTAATGTCTATTAGTAAAAATTGTGCCGATTATTCAATTCGATAACGAGTTAACGCAAATGAAAAATATAAAATACTGGCAAACATAATGACGTAGGGCATGCCGTCAGTACCCAGCTTTTCCATTGAAAATCCAATTGCAATAATACCGAGTGTGCCACCAATACTTTCCATCAATGAATAGCCCGCATTGGCGGCAACTGATTCATCATCATCGGGATAACGCTCACCTACGAGCGCAAGTGAAACAGAATAAATACCAGCTATGACGCCTCCCCAAATAAATGCTAATACCCATGCTTGTACTGGGGTATAAATGGCGATTGGTAGATAAACAGCGCACACCATACTGGCAAAGGAGCACCAAACGATAAAATATCTTCTATCAAAATAGTCAGATAACCATGCAATAGGTACTTCTAAGATAAGAGAACCAATCATAAATGAGGTTAGTAATAAGCTAGCATCGTGAAGAGTTAACCCATTTTTCATGCCATAAATTGCTAAAAATGCACCGGCACCAAATTGAGATACTCCAGCCATCGCAATTGAGAACATAGCTCCTTTACAATTGACAATGGTGTGCCAGATTTTAGCTGTACCAGTAAAACCTACTTTTGGAATGACTTGAAATAATAAGATAGTGGGTAAAAGAGCCAGAGCACTCATTTTAGCCTCGACCACAAGCCTTGTTGCTTCCAAGTATTTGCTTTTAGCGATGAGAAACATAAATCATTAATAGGTAAAATTACTCAATAGCATCAATAGTAGATATATTGTCAATTTCTATAGCGATTCATATTTGACCACTTGGTTATTGCAATACTTGGTGCACCTGTTAAGTAACACGTTAAGATCATGAAAATATTCCCACTATTTATAACACTCAGTTTTGCCTTATTCAGCGGCCAAATATTGGCCACAGTTGGTAATAATGACGCTTTGATTAACTTATCTACTCACCAAAAAATGTGTGAGATAAATTTAGCCCCTGCAAACATAAATGGGCTTACGTTTAATCTCATTGTTGACCAACCAAGTTCAGTTATTCAAACCGGATTTGCAGCGCAAGGCGCAGTTGCAAAACATTATACTCAGAATCAGCAATTTAGCGCTCAAGCATTTGGTGATCCAAGTCATCAAGCAAGTCAGGGGCATTATTCATATCATCGCCTTAGTGCAAATAAAGCCGTAGAGCAAGCCGTCGATTTTGAAAAAGGCGCTTATGTTACCTATTACACTTTTAACACTATAAATTCAGGTTATTACCAACAAACATTTTCGGGTGGTGAAACCGTGATAAACGGTCTGTTCACAACCGTTAATTCAGATACACAAGGTCTAGCGCCTAGCACTATCGCAGGCTTGAACATTGCTTTAACCATAGCTGAAACACAATCACAATTACCTGGAGGTTACCCAACATCGGGTGTCGTGGTGCAAACTTACGCTCAGGATAATACTTATAAAGCAAAAGGAATTGGGCTAGGCAATATTGACTCTGTTGGTACTTATCAATATCAGCGCTTGTCGGCAAATACAGCTGTTGAAACAGCAGTTCAAACCTCTGATTTTTTTACGTTGCCATATACCATGGTTTACACCTTTGAAAATGAGTATTCAGGCACTTGGTATCAAAATTTTGCAGGTGGCACTATCATTTTTAAAGGCACATTCAGTGTCTTTAAATAATGATATTTGAATGAGTTATGATTTTTTAAACTATCACAAGAGTCTGGCTGAGGTTAGACTCTGGTTAATTTATTTATTAATTGGATGAGTGAATGGAAGCCTATAAAGCATGGTTTATTTTGTATTTCACCTTAGGTGTATGGACTTGCTTCACATTGGCTTTTTATAAGCAGGGAAGTACGCAATTTAAGTTTCTAATGTCATTTCTGATTTTCTTATTACTCACACCTGCAATAGACGCTTATAGCCAGCTTATCCTCACAGCTCCGATTCATTGGTTGTACCAATGTAGAATTAATCTAACTTGGGTGTATGGGCCAATTATGTTCCTGTTGGTACAAACTGTACTACTTAAACCGATTACTAAGTTGTCCATCGCAGCACATCTAAGTCCTTATTTTTTATTGTGTTTAGGGCAAATCACTGGCGAGTTATTTACCTCAATGTGGATAGTACCTGTGCTTTTTTTTCAGGTATTTAGTTATTTAATCTACAGTGGATATTTACTCTTACAACATCAATATAAAATTAAAAACCTTGTCACGCAGCACAGTAATAACTGTTATTACTGGATGCTTTACCTTATTGTAGGCCTTGTTGTGGCGATGAGTGTTGATCTTGTCATCATTAGCTTATTAGTTAAACAAGTCAGCCTAAGCAGTGAATTACTAAATATTTATGCGTCGTTACTGGGTTTATTTATCTGTATCATTTCCATTTTTTCAGTTACACAGCCTGCATTTTTAACTCAAAATCTACCGATGCACGATACTCCTTCGCAGTTAGAAAATAGTGAAGCTCAATTGCCAATACGGGAACTGTGCTTGAGCCAAACACTCGTGATTACATTAACTGAGCGGTTACAGCATTTAATTCAAACCGAACACATTCATTTAGACAGCGATATGTCACTGCCAAAGTTAGCTAGCAAATTAGAAATTAGTACACATCAATTATCTGAATTATTAAACGTGCATTTGGGCACTAATTTCTATGATTTTTTAAACCAGCATCGCTTTTTGGTTGCTCAATCGTTATTGAAGAATAAAAATAATGGCTTAACAGTATCCGATATTGTCTACCAAGCAGGGTTTAATAATCGAAGTAGTTTTTACAAAGTCTTTAAACAAAAAACAGGTTTAACCCCAAGCCAATTTAAAAAGCTGCAAAAAATGTACTGAAGTGGAGAGCTGTGAGCATTGAGTTATTTTTATATATAAAAATATAAAGTAACGTTTGCTCGTGGTGGAAAATCATTTCTTGCAGATAGCGTAAATTTATAACTAGTATTGGTGAAGGTTCATCGTAGTGCTTGGTTTACATGACTAGAAAGGTTATGAATATAGAGGTATTTAAAATACTAAATGCTCGCATGTTTTTTTATTGCCAATTAATTGTTAAATCTTCCTTTTTGACACAACTCTGACGGCTGGGTGAGGTTAAAAATGTTTGTTGTCCAATGCCTAAATCCATTTAGGCATTGCGAACTTTATGGGATATAAATTCAAAATAACTAGAGTTTAAAGCGTGCAACTAGTTGTTCAAGCTCAGTAACTTTAGCGTCAAGCTCTCTAGTAGAATCTGAGCCAATTTTAGTTTGAGTAACCGACTCATTTGCGATATCACTAATGGCGGTAATATCACGAGAGATTTCTTGCGTAGCATAAGATTGTTGATCACTGGCTGTTGCAATCGCATGGATCATGGTATTGGCATCGACGGTTCGTTGAACAATTTTGGTTAGCGCATTACCTGCACTGTTAGCTAGTTTAACACCAGCAGATACGAGCTCTGTACCGTCTCCCATTCTTGATACTGCTTGGCGAGTTTCATTTTGAATAGAAGTAATCAAACTGCCTACTTCTTTAGTCGCTTTTGAGGTGCGTTCAGCAAGCCCACGTACTTCATCAGCAACCACAGCAAAACCACGACCTAATTCACCTGCACGCGCCGCTTCAATTGCTGCATTAAGTGCTAAAAGATTAGTTTGCTCAGCTATGTCATTAATTACTTTAATTACATCACCAATTTCTTCACCACGACGGCCTAAGCTGTCAACGGTGTTTGCTGTTTCATTTACCACAGCGGCAATACGATTAATACCATTAACCGTTTCTTGCATAATGCGGCCACCTTCTTGTGCCTCTTCACCTGCCTGTTGCGAGGTTTTAGCCGCATCAGCGCTTTGTGATGCTACTTCTTTTACTGTAATACTCATTTGCTCTACCGCAGCTGCAATTAAATGTGCTTTATCAGCTTGCTCTTGACTGCCTTGCACTACTTTTGCACTGGCTTGTTCTACTTTTATGGTATTAGTTGCAACTTCACTTGCCACTTTTGAGATCCGTTCTATTAACTCTTTTAATGAACGTTGCATTTCATCAATAGAGTCGGATAACCCACCTAGTTCATCATCACGAGTGTCATTGATAAGTGCGCTGCGAAGGTCTCCATCTGCGATTGATTTGGCTTTAAGCGATATAACATCAAGCCGAGACTTAATCATGCTGGAAATTTTCCAAGCGATAGAACTGCCGATTATTAATACAGCAACAGCATTAATTATTAGCCAGAGAATAACGTTATCAACATTGTGGTTAAGGTTTGCGAGCGCAGAATTTGCATCTGTTTCTTCTTCACGGGCAGAATCTTGCAATATCTTTTGTAAGGGAATAACGACATCCACTTCGAGCTTATCAACAGTGGCGATAGCAGCTATTTTTGTTTTTGGATCATAACGGCTAAATACATCTAAAGCAGTATTTTTAATTTGAGAGTAATACTCATCAATTTGTGCAATAGCTGTTAACTCAGCAGGTTTTTGTTCTAGTGGTTTAAGTAAAGTAAAATATTCTTGAAATGAAGTTGAGTCTCCTTTAAATGCTGATTTTGCATCAGGATCACCTGCAATATAGGCATTGAGAGATGACACCATATCACCCGCTTCGTCAACTAACTCTAAATAATACCTAACACCGGGTAAGTCATCGTTTAGTGATTCTTGCAAATTAGTTGTTTTGTAGGCATCACTAAACTCTTCCTCTTTGAGTCTATCGAGTAAATCCTCAAGGGGTTTCCCGACGGTTTTTGTTAATGTACTGATACTCTTGATAGCTTCATGTTCTACCTTTGGCGAGTAGGTCGCAAAGACCTCATTGGTAAGTGCAGTGACATATTTTTGAATCATTTGGTCAATATTGGCCATTTTTTCAATATCTGACTGCTTTGCCGACTCTAAAGGTAAAAGTACGGCAAAAGATTTTTCTAATTTTTTTGCATTTACTTTGAATTCGTCAATTTCCGTTTGATCACCATTTAAATATTTTAAAGCGTTTTCATGGAGTTTATTAATATTTCCTGACACGCTCAAATAAGCCAATACGCCTGGTACATCATCCGTGGCAATTTCTTGCGCTATTTTTGCTGAATTACTTACGATTGACCAAATAATAAAAGCCAACACTAAAGTAACAGCAACAATAGAGCTAAATCCAAGATACAAGGATTGGGACAGTTTTAAGTTCATAATAAGGTTCTCAAAAAGAGTGATTACAAAAGAAACTGTTTAAAGTATGGCTTTGAATGATGAATATACAATTATTGGAGAAGGATTTTTTGATATTTTTACGGTAAGCATTTGGTTTGTAGTGGTAAATCAGGAGCTACTCTCGTAGCTCTGATAAAATAAGCTGGTTATTTTTTTTGGCTATTTTAGTTTTAACATCGATAAGGCAACGGCTTCCGCTACTTTAATGCCATCAATTCCTGCAGATAAAATACCACCAGCATAACCCGCGCCTTCACCTGCAGGGAATAACCCTTTAACATTAATACTTTGATACTCTTTATCGCGTTTGATACAAATGGGTGATGAAGTACGCGTTTCAACACCGGTTAACAAACCATCGTTTGTTGAAAAGCCTTTAATTTGTTTATTAAACGCAGGAATGGCTTCACGGATGGCCGCAATGGCATAAGCAGGTAACACATTAGATAAATCAGTTAAGGTAATGCCTGGGGTATAAGATGGCTGCACATCACCTAATTGCGCAGATGATTGACCCTTTAAGAAATCACCAATTAGCTGTGCAGGGGCATTGTAATCACTGCCACCGAGTGCAAACGCTTGTTTTTCAAGTTTACGCTGTAATTCAATACCGGCAAGTGGGTGGCCTGGGTAGTCTTCATCGGGTGAAATACCCACCACAATAGCACTGTTTGCATTACGTTCATTACGTGAATACTGACTCATGCCATTAGTAACTACTTGGCCAAGCTCTGAGGTTGCCGCAACGACAGTACCTCCAGGGCACATACAAAAACTATAAACAGTTCGACCATTATCACAATGATGTACCAGTTTATAATCAGCTGCGCCTAAAATAGGATTGCCCGCATTATCGCCAAAACGGCACTCATCAATCATTGATTGTTTATGCTCAATGCGAAATCCAACCGAAAAAGGTTTTGCTTCAATATACACATTACGGTTATAGAGCATTTCAAAGGTATCGCGGGCACTGTGGCCAACCGCTAATACCACATGTTTACTGTGTAAGGTTTCACCGTTTGATAATTGTAGTGCGGTGATTTGACCATCGGTAATGACGATGTCATCAACGCGGGTGCTAAAACGGATTTCGCCACCTAAAGCAATAATTTCAGCCCGCATTTTTTCAATCATATTAACCAGTTTAAATGTCCCGATGTGCGGTTTACTAACGTATAAAATTTCATCAGGAGCACCTGCAGCAACAAACTCATTAATAACCTTACGGCCATAATGATTCGGGTCTTTAACTTGGCTATACAGCTTGCCATCAGAAAATGTACCTGCGCCGCCTTCACCAAATTGTACATTGGATTCTGTATCTAAGGTGCCTTTACGCCAAAAACCAAAAGTGTCTTTGGTACGTTCACGTACCGCTTTACCGCGCTCTAAAATAATCGGGTTAAATCCCATTTGAGCAAGCAATAAACCGGCAAATAATCCGCATGGGCCAAATCCAATGACTACTGGGCGCTCGGTCAAGTTTTTTGGCGCTGTGGCGACAAATTTATAGCTGGTATCAGGCGCTGGCTTTACATGTGGGTCTTTGGCAAATTGTTGTAATAATTGCGCTTCACGCTCGACGTTAATATCTAGGGTATAAATCAGTAAAATATTGGTTTTTTTACGGGCATCATAGCCACGTTTAAATACGGTAAAGTCGATAAGCTGTGATGAAGTAATAGCGAGCTTTGATAAAATCGCTTGGGTTAAAGCCGCTTCATCATGATCTAAAGGCAGCTTTATTTCGGTTAAACGTAGCATAATGTCTCTTTTTTAGGTGTCTTAGCCAAATAAGGTATTTAGCTCACAATGGCGTTATTTTACGTGATGTCAGAGGTGGTGTCACACTGGAAACTCATTTTTATAGTCGGTTATTGCTGCTAGATGGTTTTACGTGATTTTAATCGTGTCTTAATATTGTATTTTTGGTTTGGATCAGTATGATCACCCGCTGTTCGAATTTTAGTGAAGGCAAACAAAACATGGCATTTGTAGTGGGCGACAATTGTATTAAGTGTAAGTACACCGATTGTGTTGCTGTGTGTCCTGTTGATGCGTTTTTTGAAGGTCCGAACTTTTTAGCGATAAGCCCGATTATTTGTATTGATTGTGGTTTATGTGAACCTGAATGCCCTGCAGAGGCAATTTTTCAAGAAGATGCTTTGCCTGCTGAACAGCATCAATATCTTGAACTTAATGCTGAATTGGCTGAAATCTGGCCTAACATTACCCAAGTCAAAGCACCACCAGCCGATGCGGATGACTGGAATGGCGTAAAAGATAAACTCAAATACATAGAAACCTGATTATTGTTTATAAATACAAGCAATAACGACTTTGCACCTTTATCCAAAAAAATAGCATTCAACAAGAAAGCACCAAGGCACTTTTTATCTCGCTATAACGCTCTTAATTAACTGATTGGCCTCGGCGGATATTATCTAAAATAATACCCGTTGCCATGGCGACATTAAGCGATTCGGCTAGGCCAAAAGCAGGTATGGTAATTTTATGGGTAACATGTTGACCAGCTAATGGGCGAATACCATGCGATTCACTGCCCATCAAAAGAATACCTTCTTTAGCAAAAGAAACCTGATGCACATTGTCGCCTCCTAAATATGCGCCATAAATAGGGAGTGCGGCCTTACTCAAATAATCATCTAAATCAACTTGGCTGACATGAACGCGGCTGAATGATCCCATTGTTGCACTAATGGTTTTTGGATTATAAGGGTCGGCGCAGTCATCACTTGCAATAATATGTGTGATGCCATACCAGTCGGCTACACGAATAATAGTACCTAAATTTCCCGGATCTGAAACACCATCTAAAGCAAGCATCATCCCTTGAGGTGCTGGCACGGTTATTTGCTTCATTTTTACGATAGCTAATGCGGCATTGTTACTAATGAGCGTGCTTGCTTTTTCAAGTTGTTCTTCATCGGTTTCAATTACAGAGTGATTTTTTAGTGCGTCGCTATGTTCGGTAATAAACGAGTGGGTTGCAAAAATCTGGTCTACGTCAAAGTCGCTTTCGAGTAATTCAACCACGTTCTTTTCACCTTGCACCAAAAAAAGTTGATGTTGCTTGCGGTATTTTTTTTGGTTTAGGGCACGGATTAGTTTGAGTTGGTTTTTTGAGATCATGGTTGGTTTCCAAATAAATGCGCCCGCATTATAGCAATAAAAATTAAGCAGCATAATAGGCAAGCGTGATTGTTTGCTTTATCTGGGTGATTGGTATGCTTGTGCGAAAAGTAGAGTTATTAACCTAATTGTAAAGTAAGCGTCATCTTAGGGTCATCGAGTCATCCTAGTCTTTGCGCCAATAAAAACAATTAGTTAAAACTCTAACTTTCAAAAGGAAATTTCAAATGGCTCGTTCGCCAATCCCTAAACGTCTTGCATTAGCAGTGTCAATGATTTTGAGCTCACAGACAGCTGTTGCTGATCAAACTAAAGAAATTGAAGAAGTCTCGGTGGTCGCAAAAAAAATCTCCTACACCAATCATGTTATTGACTCTGCAATGACCGCGCAGCAAAACTCGATTAATAGCGTGTTATCGGTGATTGATAATTTACCTGGGATTAGTATTAACGAAGGCGATGCGTTTGGTGGTGATGATTGGTCTACATCGATCACAATGCGAGGTTTTTCAATTGATGGTAACCAGCAACAATTAGGGATGACGGTTGATGGTATTCCAAATGGTGGTTCAAATTATGGTGGCGGCGCAAAAGCAAACCGTTATCTTGAGAGTGAAAATATGGCAACGGTCGAAGTGGGCCAAGGCACATCTGATCTAGCGTCAGCTTCTCTTGAAGCGTTAGGTGGTACGTTTAATTTTGTTAGTAAAGACCCTTCCGTTCAAGCGGCTACCATGCTTGCTTATACGCGTGGCGATCATAATGCTGCACGTTATTTTGTGCGACAAGAAACGGGTGAGATAATGGGCCATACCCGTGCTTATTTTAGTTATTCACAAACGGATACCAATCGTTGGATTGGCGATGGTAACAATGGTGGCAGCGATAAACAGCATGCCGAGGCGAAGTTTGTATCTGATTTTTCAACATTTACCCTAACTGGGCGTATATCTTACGATGATGTGGCAGAAGATAACTATAACTCAGTTTCAATTGCGCAGTTTAAACAAACGCCTGATTGGGATCAACTGACGTGGAATTGGACTGGTATTCCTCATTTTGACCAAATGTTTGCCGAAGGTTGGTCAACATTACGTGAAAATACATTAGGTTATTTAAAGTTTGAATTTGCACTTGCTGGCAGTAGTAGCCTTAATATCACTCCGTATTTTCATAAAAATAAAGGTCGTGGAGATTGGATCCCGCCTTATTTAGTGAATGCGGTTGATGCCAAGGGGAATCCAACAACGCAAGGTGGCAGTGTGGCAGCCAAATATAGCTTTACTGACACCGCAGGAAAGCCACTAGTGCCAAACGTTGGCTGTACAACAGAATATAGCTGGCCTTGGGGCTCAGGTAACTTGTTACATCCTAGCTGTTATGCCGACGATGCTGTGCCTGTGATGTCATATCGCCATACTCATTATAAGAAAGAGCGTGCTGGCTTATTAGCAGATTACCAAGTAACGCTTGATAATCATGATATTAAAGTTGGGTTTTGGTATGAAGATGATGAGCGTACAGAATCACGAGATTGGCATAAAGTAGTTGATGCACGTGTGTATCATCATTTTGATCAGACCCCGTATTGGACACAATATAAAAATGTATTTAATACTGAAACATTAAAATTATATGCCCAAGATAGCATTCATTTAGATGCAATAACGTTAAACATTGGCGCTCAAAAGTACCTTGTTGATTTAGAGAAAGAAGATAAATTTACCAACCGTCTGTCGGCAAAAGTAAACAGTGACTCTGATTTACTGTGGAGTTTAGGTGGCCTTTATCAGGTTAATAACGAAATCGAAATTTTTGCAGGTTTTAGCGAAAACTTTGCTGCAATCAAAAATGAAGTATTAGAAAGAGATGCCTCATCTTTAACTGATATTGCTCCCGAAACGGCTAAAAATATTGATTTAGGTTTGCGTTTTAATAATGACATTTGGCAGTTATCAGGCACCGTTTACAATATCGAGTTTGATAACCGTATCACATTTATTGCACCAGACAGCGACACTGGTGGCATTGATTACACGGTTGGCACTAATGGAAGTTACATCAATGTGGGTGGTATTGAGTCAAAAGGGTTTGAACTCAGTGCACGTTACCAATACAACCCTAATCTAAGTGTTTACTCGTCTTATACTAACAATGATTCAACCTATGTAGGTAATGCACCTGGCTTTAAATCAGGCGATAAAGTAATAGATTCAGTCGATGATATGTTTGTTGTATCAAGTGATTATACCCATGGCGGTGTACGTTTTGGTCTGTCAGCTAAATATACAGGTGAGCGCAGTGAAGCAGATGCGTACACCATCGTTGATATTAATATTGGTTACAGCAAAGCACTGAATGATGGTGTCTTTAACGAGGTTGATATTGCTTTTGTTGTAAATAACATACTTGATAAACGTTATTTATCAACAGGTACAGGCACAGGAAATACTTTCTTTATTGGTGGGCCACGCACTGCAACATTAACCTTTAGTGCACACTTTTAATCTCTTCAATTTTTCATTTATCACATATCAACCTGCCAATTAACATTGGCAGGTTTTAGGACTTTAGTATGTTAAAACACCTAATCTGGATCAGTGCATTACTTGCTATAAGCAAGGTACATGCAGAAAAAAATGTGATTGTTATCACGCTCGATGGCGTCCGCTGGCAAGAGGTATTTAAAGGCGCGGATGCAACATTAATTAACAACAAAGATTTTGTGCGCGATATTGAAAAAACAACCGCTCAATATTGGGATGAAAACTCAACAATCAGGCGTGAAAAGTTAATGCCTTTTTTTTGGCAATACATTGCCCAACAGGGCGTTATGCTCGGTAATCGCGATAATGGGTCGTATATGTCAATTGCTAACAAATGGCATTTTTCATATCCAGGATACAGTGAAATTTTTACCGGTATCGTTGATGACAGTATCAATAGTAACAAAAAAATCCAAAATCCAAATCAAACCTATCTTGAATGGTTAAATGCAAAAGAAAAATATCAGCACAAAGTAGCTCTTTTTGGTGGTTGGGATGTATTTCCATACATTATTAACACTGAGCGTAGTGGGGTGTATGTCAATGCGGGTTTTATGCCCGAAACCCAAGTAACAACGCCAGAAATAACCTTGTTGAATCAATTGCAAACTGAAATACCAAGCCCTTGGCATAATGTGCGACTTGATGGTTTTACGTATCGATTTGCTAAAGCGTATTTACTAGATAAACAGCCAAAAACGATGGTAATTTCATTAGGTGAAACGGATGATTTTGCGCACGATGGCCACTACGATCAATATCTTGATGCTGCTAAACGTTCTGATGCCTTCATTGCGGATCTTTGGCAGACCTTACAAAATCATCCTCATTATAAAGATAATACCGTTTTGATTGTGACCACCGATCATGGCCGAGGCAGTCATGCGAGTGATTGGCAGCATCATGCATCAAAAACAGCGGTACAAGGTTACATGAAAGATTTAAAGCATTTCGAAAATGGTATTGAAGGTTCGGAGCATATTTGGCTGGTGGCGCTTGGTCTTGATGGTGTCAGTGCTGGCGAAAAAACAACAAAAGTCGAGTTACAACAAAAACAAATCGCAGCAACCGTGCTGACGTTATTAGGTGAAGATCCCGCCCAGTTTAACCCGAATATGGGTAGCGTGATTAACGAAATGCTAGTGCAGGATAAATAATGAAAAAAATAATAGCCATTATGGCTGCCAGTTTACTGAGTTTAAACGGTCATGCCGCCAATCAAAAAATTCTATTTGGCTCGTGTGCACATCAAGATAAACCAATGCCAATCTTGGGCCAAGTGGCCAAAGAGCAGGGCGATGTGTTCATTTTCTTAGGGGATAACATTTATGGTGATACCGAAGATATGAACTTAATGGCCGCAAAATATCAACAATTAGCCAATAATCCAGACTTTAAAACGCTCAAGCAAAGTACCCCGCTTATTGCAGTGTGGGATGACCATGATTTTGGTCAAAATGATGCCGGCGCCCAATACCCGATGAAAGAGCAAAGCCGTAAGCTGATGCTCGATTTTTGGCAAGAGCCAAAAGATTCAGCCCGTTATGCCCAAAAAGATGGGATCTACACCAGTTATTTTTATGGTGACGAAGCCAATAAAGTCCATATTATCTTGCCTGATTTACGTTTTAATCGCAGCCCATTGACTCAAGTCAGTGAGCAAGAATATCAAACCAAGCGCGAACCCAATAATATGGGGCCTTACAGTCCAAACGCTGAACCAAGTGCATCAATGTTAGGCGAAAATCAGTGGCAATGGCTCGAACATGAGTTGCAAAAACCAGCTAAATTAAAAATTATTGCGTCAAGTTTGCAGTTATTACCTGAATTTACTGGCTGGGAGTCATGGGCTAATTACCCCAATGATCGCGATCGTTTATTGAAGCTTATTAAACACTATCAGGTTAATGGCGTGATGATTATCAGTGGTGATACGCATTGGGGCGAACTCAGTCGTTTTAGCAACAATTTAGATTACCCTCTTTATGAAATGACCAGCTCAGGCATTACTCAAGAATGGAAAGCAATCAGCCCAAATCAACATCGAGTGGGTGATCCAACCTCCGAATTGAACTACGGACAGCTTGAGATAGATTGGCAGCAAACAGATCCAACCATTGAATTTTTATTAAAACGTCAAGATGGCACTGAAATTATTAAGCAATCGTTAACGCTATCATCAATTAGCCCTTACAAAAAATAGCTATTTTTAGGTTAAATAAACGAAACGTTCGTTTATTTAACCTTTATTAAAATGCCAGTCTGATTTTAAAATTATTAACTATATGATATAAAAGAAAAATAATATTGGCCTTGAATTTGCTGTATTGGCTGAAACTTATATCAGTTCAAATGGAAAAATAATAATGAAGCTACGTCTATTAGTTGTTGCAGCATGTGCTGCGCCGTTGTTAACGGGTTGTGTTGTTGCGGTATCCGATGGTGAGGTTGATAGTCACTGGGCATCATCAAATACAAGCTCGTGGGAAAAACAGCATGAAAATAATCGTAATAAAATTGCTAACTTGCAACTTTCTCAAACCTACCAAACCGTATTAAATACGATGGGAACCCCAAATTTTTCGGAGTTTGTGACTAAAAACGCTGAAAATTATCAAGTGTTATTTTATGCGACACACAGTATTCACTCAGATGGTAAAATGACCAAAGATGAGTGCACACCGCTTGTATTTAAAAATGGTCAGCTAGTGGGGTGGGGCGATGCAGCGTATAATCCATTGCTCTAGATTGCTGGATTGATACCCGTCATTTTATCAATATGCTCGAATGTTGGTCGCGTTTTCACCTTATTAATTACATTGTGCTTCTACGCTCATGAGGATTTTGAGAGCCATCCTTGACTCTCACCAAAGGCCAGCCATCGGCTGCGTTCACTTTGAAATACATATGGGTATATGCTAAAAAATACCCATAAAAAAGCGCCAAACTTGGCGCTTTTCGAGCTTAATTAGTGCTTAAATTAACGAGCATTGGTGCTTTCAAAGATTTTGTCGGCAGATGCTGCCACAAATCCGGTATAAAGTTCACCATTTGCCATTGGGTAACGTAGCGCAAACTCATAAAAACAGCTTGGGACTGTCATCTCGCCATCATTAAATTGTACTGTGTGGTCATCCGCTAAGGTTGATGATTGCTCAAGTAATACTTCAGCAGAGCCTTTAATTTCGCCGCCTGAGGTATTGAGGGCAAAACCTGCTTTTTTAAGCGCATCGTTGACGCTTTCGATCGTCTCGAAGTTTTTCAATTCGTTGATATTCACAGTAAAGTGATTAGCACGATAACCCCATGCAGACATCCACGCCGCATATTCACTTTCAGCTAATAGTGCTTTATAGGTTTGGCTATCAACAGACCAATGGGTGCCTGAATATAAAAAGTTATCGGCAGTCACAGCATCTGGGTCAATGTGATCAACTAAGTCGGTAACTATTTTTTGTAATTGCTCAGAACACTGATCAATCAGTAATTCAGAAATAAAGACTTTAGGTTGCTTTGGATCGGAATGTTCAAAATGTTTGGCGTATAGTTTTTTTGCTTCGAAGTGGTATTCGCCACATTCTTTATAACCGACTGCTAAAAAGTGAGCTGCTAACTTTTCAAGGCCTACTTTTTCGATATTAAACGTACGCAGAGCAATGTGATCGTTAATAATATCGTCTTGTTGTGTTGTGCCTAATAACTTGTGAATTTCAACTGCAGAGGGCGTCACAGATAAATAGTTATCCCATAAGTTAGCAAATAAAGCGTTTACATCGTTATGCATGGTATTGAACCTTATAAGAAGCAGCCTATGGGGCTGCTAACAATAAATAAAATAAGTAGCGAGGCTACTGGTTAATTGTTAAACCCGGCGCAAGGATTTCTGGCAACGTAACCGCACTTGCCTCGACCGAAGCCACAGGATAAGCGCAGTAATCGGCTGCATAAAACGCGCTCGCTCTGTGATTGCCGCTTGCCCCAATCCCACCAAAAGGTGCTGCACTTGATGCACCTGTGATAGGTCGGTTCCAGTTAACAATACCGGCGCGAATACGTTTAAAAAAGTGATCATAATCTGCTTGTGCATCCGCTAAAATACCAGCAGAAAGGCCAAAAGCAGTGTTATTAGCTTCATTGATGGCACTGTCAAAATCATCATAACGATACACTTTTAACAATGGGCCAAAATGCTCTTCATCAGACAAAGCACTGGCACTGGTTACATCAATGATCCCTGGTGTAACAAAACCTGTTCCTGCTTGCAAATGGCGCATTTCAAGTAGTGATTTACCACCAGTCGCTTGAATGTCTTGCTGTGCTTTGAGCATGCCAAGCGCTGCTTTTTCTGAAATCATTGCACCCATAAACGGCTGCGGCTGTGCAAATGCATCACCAATGACCAATTGTTGTGTGGCTGCAATCAGCTTGGCTAAAATGGCATCACCATTGCTCGTGTTGGCAATAAACAAACGACGAGCGCACGTACAGCGTTGGCCTGAGGTAATAAATGCTGATTGAATAATGTCGTGCACAGCAGCATCAATATTAGCAACATCTTTAATAATTAACGGATTATTACCACCCATTTCAAGGGCTAAAATTTTACCTGGGTTGCCTGCAAATTGGCGGTGTAATAAATGGCCAGTGCCAGAACTTCCGGTAAAAAATAAACCATCGATTTGTGAATTGCCAGCAAGGGCTTTACCCGTTTCAAGCTCGCCTTGTACTAAATTAAGCACACCTGCCGGTAAACCCGCTTGTTGCCATAATTGTGCAGTAAATTCAGCAACCATGGGGGTCATTTCAGACGGTTTAAATACCACGGTATTACCAGCGAGTAACGCAGGTACAATATGCCCATTAGGTAAATGCCCCGGGAAATTATAAGGGCCAAACACTGCCACAACACCATGTGGTTTGTGGCGAATAAAGGCTTTAGCGCCTGGCATTGGGTTTTCAACGGTGCCGGTACGTTCTTGATTGGCTTTAATTGAAATGGCTATCTTACCAATCATTGCGCCTACTTCGGTGCGCGTTTCCCAAATTGGTTTACCGGTTTCTTTGGCGATGACAGTGGCGAGCGCTTCGGTATTGGTTTTTAATAGCTCGGCAAATTTTTGTAAAACAACAATACGCTCTTCAACGCTTTTGTCGCTCCACTGATAAAACGCAGCTCTGGCAGCAATAATTGCTTGATTCACTTGTTCAGCGCTTGCGCCAGCACCTTGCCAAATGACTTCGCCATTGGCAGGGTTAATAGATTGAAAAACAGCACCTTGACCTTCAAGCCACTGATCATTAATAAATTGTACATTCAAGCTCATGGGTCATCCCGATTAAAATTGAATAAAACGAACGCAGTCACCATCGGTAACATGCAGCGCATCAGCCACCGCAGGGCTGATTAAGAGGAGATTTTGAAGCTCATCGATGTGTATTTGATCACTCACTAAAGCACGAAAGCCTTCAATTTCTTGATTACAAACGGCAATGTGTTGATTACCTTGTACTTGTGTAATTTTACAAGGCCAAGTCATACTGTTTTGAACGGTTTTAATTGATTTTAATTTTGCTTCAACTGTTGGGCCTGCATCAAACAAATCGACATATCCACGGTGCTCAAACCCTTCTTTTTCAAGTAATTTTAACGCAGGTTTTGTTTTTTCGTGGACTTGGCCGATCACTTCCTGTGCTTCTTTACCTAGTAAATTGGCATAGATAGGATGTTTTGGCATTAACTCAGAAATAAATACTTTATTGCCTATGCCGATGAGATGATCTGCGGTTGGGAAGTCAATGGTGAAAAAGTGCTCCTGCAGCCATTGCCAAAAGGGGGAATGACCCTCTTCATCCGAAACACCTCGCATTTCTGCAATAATGGTATCGGAAAATCGCTCAGAGTGTTCTGCCATAAATAAAAAACGTACACGAGATAATAAACGCCCCGCGCTGCCTTTGCGGTAGGCTTCATTTAAAAACAAGGTGCATATTTCACTTGCGCCAGTGTAATCGTTGCACATGGTAAGCGTTTCTACTGTGTTGTACACATCAAGAGTGGGTGAGTGATGCACCATTTTACCGCGGTGGTAATGGTAAAGTGGTACGTTCATGCCCACAGTCGCTTCGATTGCAGTTGTGCCAATTATTTTGCCACTTTGGCTATCTTCTAATACAAATAGATAGCCTTGATCGCCAGGCGCTTGCACATGTTCGGCAAAGCTTTTTTCTGAACGGGTAATTTTATTAATTAAGATGTCATCATTGACTGGCAAGGAGGTAAAGCCGTGGCCAGAATCAATCGCAATTTGCTTGAGGGCAGCAAAGTCGCTGCTTTTAATGGGACGAATAATTTGCATAAGGGTGACTCACTTGCAAATGGGTGGCCAAAGCCACCCATTTTATTTAGCCATTTACAACTTTAGCGACTGCTTTTTCAAAACGCGCTAACCCTTCAAGAATGTCTTCTTTTGGTATGATAAGTGAGGGTGCAAAACGCACGACATCAGTACCTGCCACTAAACTCATTAAACCGTTATCTGCTGAAGCGAGTAAAAATTCACGTGAACGACCTGTAAACTTGGCATTTAGGACTGCGCCTAATAATAGGCCTTCACCACGTACTTCACTAAACACATCATATTTAGCATTAATGGCCGCTAAACCATCACGAAATAGTTGCTCACGCTCTTTAACACCGTTTAATACTTCAGGTGTATTCACCACATCAAACGCCGCTTCTGCAACAGCACAGCCTAATGGGTTACCGCCATAGGTAGAACCATGAGTGCCTACTTTTAAATGTGCTGCAATCGCAGTTGTGGTCAGCATTGCACCAATAGGAAAACCACCGCCAAGCGCTTTGGCTGTGGTTAAAATATCAGGTGTTACACCTAAGCCTTGATAAGCATATAAATGACCTGTACGACCTACGCCTGTTTGTACTTCATCAAAAATAAGAAGTGCGTTGTGTTTATTACATAATGCACGTACAGCTTTAACAAACTCAGCTGTTGGAGAAATGATCCCGCCTTCACCTTGAAGCGGCTCCATCATCACGGCGCACGTTTTATCTGTAATTAATGCTTCAAAAGCACCAAGATCATTGTAATCACAATGTTGAATATCGGCTGGTTTTGGGCCAAAACCATCAGAATAAGCAGCTTGGCCACCTACCGTTACGGTAAAGAATGTACGGCCATGAAAACCTTTATTAAAAGCAATGATTTGCGTTTTTTCTGCACCATAAACATCAAGCGCATAACGACGAGCGAGTTTCAGTGCTGCTTCGTTTGATTCTGCACCGGAATTTGCGAAATACACTTTTTCTGCGAAAGTGGCATCGGTTAATTTTTTTGCTAAACGCAACGCGGGCTCATTGGTCATCACATTGGATAAATGCCATAACTTTTCACTTTGCTCTTGTAATGCCTTCACCAACACAGGGTGGCAATGGCCTAAACAGTTAACTGCGATACCGCCAGCAAAATCGATAAATTCTTGACCATTTTGATCCCAAACTCGAGAACCTAGTCCTTTGACTGGGATAACACTCGAAGGTGCGTAGTTTGGCACCATTACTTCGTCGAAAAGCGATCTAGTTACTTGCATGATACTGGCCTTAATTTGTTTATACGTTAAAAAGAAGTCAATTTATCTGTTAAGCACAAAGGCAAAGCCTAAGGTTGACGAGATAAAAGAGGGCATGAAAACTGGTATGTTGTTAGCAAAAGGATGCCACCCTGACTATATTATTGTTATTAATTCATTATTACTGCTATTAAACTCAAAGTGCAGTGCCAATTTAAACTATTTGATAGTATTATTTATCAAAATAACCAATTTGTTTGTCAATATGATAACTGAACAAGATCAAAAACTCCTGAGTTTATTAAGAACAAATGCACGAGCAAGTATTTCTGATTTAGCCCGTGCTCTAAATTTATCACGCTCAACCGTGCAAAATCGTATCTCCCGCTTAGAACAAACAGGGGTCATCAAAGGGTATGTGTTGCAATATGGAAATGAATTTTTAAATGAGCAGGTATCAGCGCATGTTTCGATTAAGGTAAAACAAAAGTTAACCACTAAAACCAATATTGAGCTTAAACAAATGAGTCACTTAAGCGCTTTATATGCGATAAGTGGTGAACATGATTTGATTGCGGTTGTGCAAGCGCAGTCGCTTGAGCAGTTGAGTAAAATACTCGATGACATTGGCAATTTAGACGGTGTTGAACGCACTAACTCTTCGGTCATTTTAGAAACCAAATTTAATCGATAAAGCAAAGTGAGCTTAAATTGAGCTTAAATAAAGGCATTTCATTGATCTGAATATTAGAGTAATTGTTCAGGCTATAATGCTGTAACGTATTAATTTTGTTAATTTATTCTTCTCGATTTACGTATTAATGCTATTTATACATTAATATTAGTTATCTAAATATTTTAATTATTAATTATACCAATTAATAATATCTCTTCTCATTTACTTCTGTAGACTAACCTTCTACATTCTTGGTGCAAAAATTGCTCAATACCCTGTTAGGTATTGATTATTAGCCCTTTTAGTTATTTCTTGCATTATGTTGGTGCACTTTAAAAAAAATTGCACTGTCATGATCCGTAAATATAACTATGTTTAGATATCAGATAATTATAGAGAGTGGGTTTTCTGATCTCAGCCAGTGGTAATACGGTTTAAAAAAGGGTTATGAAGCAAGGAAACCAGCTGAATTAGTTTATTGAGGAGCTCAACAATGTTAACAAAACGTTTTTTTAAAACTAAAGCTGAGGCTGAGGTGACATTTGAGATTAGTGTCAACAAAGCAGCTAAGGTCGCACTTGTTGCAGAATTCACCGATTGGCAACCAATGCCAATGAAATATGTCAAAAAAGACAACGTATATCGCACCAAAGTACGTTTACCTATCGAACAACAATTTCATTTTCGCTATTTAATTGATGACTCTAAATGGGAAAATGATCACCAAGCAGATGCGTATATCTGCAACTCATTTGGTACAGATAATAGTATCGTTTCAACCATGCAATGCTAATCGCGAGTCCAAATAATTTATGACAGCGCTAGAACAAGCATTCTATTTGCATGGAGTTGGCTTAGAGTATACCGGTTACACGGGTGAAAAAGTCATTTTCTCAGAGTCAATTAGAACTGAAATTTTAAGTATAATGACGGATGTTACTCCGGCTCATATTATTGACAAAAACTACCAGTTAGATGTTGCACCTTGGTTTAATCTGCTTCCTAAAACTGTATTTAGCGCCTGTGACTTGCACTCATTTAACGTTAAATTGACCCCTGCGCTTTGGCAAAAAACATTAGAATGGACGATTTCTGATCTTGCAGGCAACACTGTCATTGCACATGGTAATTGCGTGGTAGATGAGCGTAATGTTGTTGGTGACTATTATTATCAAGCAGAGCGTTTAACCGAACATGCAATCCCAATATCTGCTTTGGCGTTAGGTTATTATACGTTGAGCGTCAGCATTGCTGATAAGCAGATCAATCGGCCTTTAGTCATTTACCCTAAAACCTGTTTTCACCAAGAGGATGAAAAATATTGGGGTTTATCGCTGCAGCTTTATAGTCTTCGAAGCAATACCAATTTAGGGATTGGTGACTTTAACGATTTGCAATTATTGATAAAATCAGCCGCTTTACAAGGTGCTGATTATATTTTGCTAAATCCACTGCACGCCTTATTTGATAATCAGCCCGAACGTGCCAGCCCTTATAGTCCAAATGACCGGTTAAGTTTAAACCCTTTGTACATTGATGTACTCAGCTGTGACGATTTTAATAACAGCGAGCAAGCCCAAGCCTTATTTCAAAGTGAAGAATTTCAAGAAAAGCTCAAGTCTGAAAAAGCCCAAACCTATATTAATTATAAAGTGATATTTGAGCTGAAATTAGCACTGTTTAAATTAATGTATCGTCAGTTTCAGCAATTGCAGGTTCAAGAGCCAACGTCAGACAAAGTCCAACAATTTTCACATTATTGCCAAACATCCCCCAGAGTTTCTGACTTTGTCACCTGGCAGCAAGCAAATGTTAAATGCGATGCCATCTACCAAGACGAATATTTTTCTTATTACTTACAATGGCTGGCTACTTTGCAGTTTTCTCAGTGCCAGCAACTTGCCAAAGATGTAGGCATGAAAATTGGTTTGGTCTGTGATCTGGCGGTTGGATGCGCAGGAGATGGTAATGAATTTGCTGCCAATGAAGCGATATTTATTACCAAAGCAAGCATTGGCGCTCCGCCTGATCCTTGGGCATCTCATGGGCAAAATTGGGGCTTACCTCCACTCAATCCTCATGCATTAAAAGCGTCTGGATATTGCCATTTCATTGATTTAATTCGTTTTAATATGCAGCACTGTGGTGCGTTACGAATCGATCATGTCATGAGTTTACTACGTTTATGGTGGTGTTTATTAGAGGGGCCTTTAAAACAACATGGTTGTTATGTTTATTATCCATTCACAGATTTATTGGCATTATTAAACCTTGAAAGTCACCTCAACCAATGTGCAATTATTGGTGAAGATTTGGGCATTGTACCACCTGAGATTTCACTCGCTCTGAGTGATGCGCAAATTTATTCGAACATTTTATTTTATTTTGAAAAAGATGCTGCAGGGCAATTTAGGACCTTATCGCAGCTAAAACCGCATGCGTTATTAATGGTTGCTAATCATGATGTGCCAACGTTTAAGGCATGGTGGAATGGCACTGACTTAACGCTGCGTGATCAACTTAACTTATTTGAACAACCCCAGCTGCTAGGGCAAGCACAAACAGAGCGTCTTGAGGATAAACACAAAATGCTAAGTTGGTTAGGGCTTCATAGCGATAGTGGCGACTTAACTATCGAAAGTGACTTTATGGCCGTGTATCAGCAGTTACTTTTAACCTTGGCAAGCTCACATGTGGCTATGGTAACAATCCAGTTAGATGATTTAGATGATAATGAAATACCAGTGAACATACCTGGTACTGATAAAGAATATCCCAATTGGTGTCGGCGTTTGAGCCATGATGTCTCAGAGCTTTTAAGCCTACATCCTTTTTTAGCCACACTGCGTTTAGCTCGGGAAAACGGATAAATGAGGAACAAATTAATGAGTCAGGTTGCTGAAAAATCGAAATTTACACACGAAATAAACGCCTTAGAGCATGGGGTATTTCATGATCCCTTTTCATTTTTAGGTCCACATCTTGTTTCAAAAGACGAGTATCAAATTCGGGTATTTTTACCCGGTGCCATCGCCGTTTCTTATGTAGGAAAACAAACAGTACCGTTCGAACAAGTTGAAAAAAGTGCGTTGTTTATTTTAAACATTTCAGTTAAGCAGTTTCAGGCTGATTATAAGCTAAGCATCAATTACCCATTACAAACTGTGATTGAAGAAGATGTGTATCGTTTTGGCTCAACCATCGATGCACAAGCAATGTATTTATTCAATGAAGGCTCGCTTGAGCAAGCATATCGTCATTTAGGGGCGCATTGGCAGTCGGTTGAAGGCATTGAAGGTGTGCGTTTTACAGTGTGGGCACCGAATGCTCAGAGTGTTAGCGTTATTGGTGATTTTAATCACTGGCAAAAAAATCGCCATTTTATGCGTAAGCATCCGGCCTCGGGAGTATGGGAAATTTTTATTCCTGAGCTCAAAGAGGGCGCACATTATAAGTTTTCATTCTTAACAGCCCAAGGAGAGCGTCTTGAAAAGGCCGATCCGTTTGCGTTTGCTATGCAACATCCTCCTGCGACAGCGTCGATTATTCCAGTAAAAAATATTTTAGATAATACAAAAACGCATGAAGCTATTAAACGTGAAACCGCGAAAAAAATTCAGCGCAATGCCATCGATGCCCCCATCAGTATTTATGAAGTCCATGCTGGTTCTTGGATGCGAGTCCCTGAAGAGCAAAACCGTTATTTAAGTTATCAAGAACTAGCCGAACAACTCATTCCTTATGTAAAGGAGCTTGGATTTACCCATATTCAACTGATGCCCATTAGTGAGTTTCCATTTGATGGCTCTTGGGGCTATCAACCTGTGGGCTTATTTGCACCAAGCAGTCGATTTGGCACACTCGCTGATTTTCGACATTTAGTCGATGCCTGTCACGCGGCAGACATTGGTTTGCTGATTGATTGGGTGCCAGGGCATTTTCCAAGTGATGCCCATGGTTTAGCAAAATTTGATGGTAGCCACTTATTTGAACATGCTGATAAACGCCAAGGCTATCACCCTGATTGGCATACCCATATTTATAATTATGACCGTGCTGAGATCCAAACCTTTTTGCTTGCCAATGCAATGTATTGGTTTGATCAATTTGCAATTGATGGATTAAGAGTGGATGCGGTTGCATCGATGTTATACCTCGATTACAGCCGAAAAGAAGGTGAGTGGGTTGCAAATCATCATGGTGGACGTGAAAACTTGGGCGCAATTGAATTATTACGCCAAGTCAATCAGCGTTGTTATCAACGCCATCCGGGGATCATGATGGTTGCTGAAGAATCAACCGCGTGGCCGGGTGTGACCCAATTTACCGAACATGGCGGACTGGGTTTTGGTTATAAATGGAATATGGGTTGGATGAATGATTCGCTGCACTATATGGCTCGTGATCCGTTATATCGTCAGCACCATCACAACGAAATGACCTTTTCGCTGGTATATGCTTTTAGTGAAAATTATATTTTACCGTTGAGTCATGATGAAGTGGTGCATGGTAAAGGCTCGTTAATTAATAAAATGCCCGGTGATGAATGGCAAAAGTTTGCTAATTTACGCGCATTTTTTGGTTTTATGTGGGCTCACCCAGGTAAAAAGTTACTGTTTATGGGCGGCGAGTTTGCGCAATACCGTGAGTGGGATCATAACCATTCTCTCGATTGGCACCTGCTTGAACAGGCTCCTAATAAAGGCATGCAATCGTTGATTGCTAAACTAAATAAAGTGTATTGCACTACGCCTGCTTTGTATGAAAAAGATAATCATCCCTCAGGCTTTTCATGGATTGATGGCCATAACAGCGAGCAAAGTATTTTTAGCTTTATGCGTTTTGGTAAAGTTGCAACACAAGCGGTGTTGATCCTCAGTAATATGACTCCTAATAGTTACCAAACTTATCGTGTGGGTGTGCCTCATCATGGTTCATACCGCGTTGTACTTGACTCGGATGCTGCAGAATTTGGTGGCTCTGGTTTTGCTCAAACAAGTTTATATCACACTGAAGAAAAACCGTGGCAAGGGCAGGAGTTTAGTCTTGAAATTTCACTGCCTCCTTTAGCGACTGTTTATTTAGTTAAGGATAGCGAATGAGTGTAGCCTTAGAATTTTTAGCAGGGAAACCTTATCCACTTGGGGCGACATTGCAAAATGAAGGGGTGAACTTTGCCGTTTTTTCGGCCCACGCAACCAAGATAGAATTATGTTTGTTTGATGCCAGTGGCCACAGTGAAATTGCGCGCCTTGCCATGTTAAAAGGCGAAGAGCATGTTTGGCATGGTTACATCAAAGGAGCAAAAGCGGGCATGCTTTATGGTTTTCGTGCCCATGGCCCTTATATGCCAGAGCTTGGCCAGCGCTTTAACGCAAATAAATTACTGATTGATCCTTATGCTAAAGCACTTCATGGTGAATTTACTTGGTCAAATTTACATAGTGTTGAACTGAGTGAGCCGCTGCTTGATGTTAATTTGATCAATAATGCAGACAGTGCGACAGACACCCCAAAATCAAAAGTGGTGTCGCTTAATCCTTATTCAGGAAAAAAACTCAGTATCCCTTGGGCCAATACCGTTATTTATGAATGTCATGTAAAAGGTGCGACCGCTCGTCATCCAAATATTCCAATCGAAAAACAAGGCACTTTTTTAGGCTTAGCGGAACCTGCTTTTATCAATCATTTACAAAATCTAGGTGTAACAACTGTTGAGTTACTTCCTTGTCATCATTTTATTAGTGAACGGTTTTTAACGGATAAAGGTCTTAAAAATTATTGGGGCTACAATACGCTTTCTTTTTTTGCGCCTCATAGCGACTATTTGGTTGATAATAACATTGCTGAATTTCAAACCATGGTGTCGCGTTTTCATCAAGCGGGCATTGAGGTGATCCTTGATGTGGTTTACAACCATACTGCTGAGGGAAACCACTTAGGACCGACGCTCAGTTGGCGTGGCTTAGATAATTTAACCTATTACCGGCTTGATACTGCCAACCCTCGTCATTACATCAATGATACAGGGTGCGGAAATACCATTAATATTAATCACCCACGAGTGCTGCAACTTATTCTTGATAGCTTACGTTACTGGGTTCAAGTAATGGGGGTCGATGGCTTTAGATTTGATTTGGCCCCTATTTTAGGGCGCCAATATTCGGGGTTTAAATCACGTCATGCGTTTTTTCAAGCGATTAATCAAGACCCAATTTTAAACCAAGTAAAATTAATTGCCGAGCCATGGGATATTGGCCCAGGCGGCTATCAACTCGGTGGTTTTCCGATTGCATGGCGTGAATGGAATGATAAATATCGCGATACGATGCGACGTTTTTGGCGTGGTGATTTAGGGTTATTACCTGAGTTTGCTCAGCGTTTGCATGGCTCAAATGATTTATTCGAACACAATGGCCGAGGCCCTTTGGGCAGTATTAATTTTATCACTGCGCATGATGGCTTTACGCTTGCTGATTTAGTGATGTATCAAGATAAACATAACTTACAAAATGGTGAAAATAACCAAGATGGTCATAGTGAAAATTTATCGGCAAATTATGGTGTTGAAGGCCCAAGCGATGATGCAAGCATTAACGCATTACGATTACGCCAGCAAAAAAACCTGTTATTGACCCTTATTTTCTCGCAAGGCGTGCCCATGTTTGCAGCTGGAAGTGAACTTGGCCACAGCCAGCAAGGTAATAATAATGCTTACTGCCAAGATAATGAGCTCAATTGGCTCAATTTTAAAGAGTCTGAAGTCGCTAATGAATTAACACCGTTTATTGCGAAACTAATCGCACTTCGAGACCAATTTAGTGTTTATAAAAAACTGAGTTATTTACATCATAACGATGTCGATTTTCACCTAACGTGGCTCAGTACTAACGGTACAGCAATGACCGCAGAAGATTGGACCAATCATCAAAATCAACAACTGGGTTATTTTATAGAGCCACGTGCACATATTAAGTCACAAGATGTGTTACTGGTGTTATTTAACGCCAGTGAGACGACCCAATTTTTTACTTTACCAACTCGACAAAATATTAATCAATGGCAGTTGTGTTTAACAACACTTGCCGTTAATGAAAGTCACACCCATTATTCATCATCAGACATCATTGCGGTCACAGCAAAAAGCTGTTGGATTTTGTCTGCTGTCATACAGGAAACACCTCATGGCACAATCTAAAAATGAAGTTTGTAAATTGAAAACGGCAGATGATGCGCCGCTTATTGATGAGATAAGTCTACAAAAAGACTTAGATCGCCATTTTTATTATACGTTAGGTCGCGACGTTGTCGGCGAATCGCGTTTGTATCTTTATCACGCGTTAGCGCTCACCATTCGCGATAGGTTAGTTGCTTTATGCCGTTCAACACGTCAATTGCAGCAAGCAAAACCGACTCGGCAAGTAGCTTATTTGTCTCTTGAGTTTTTAATGGGTCGCGCATTAGGTAATGCGGTGCTTAATCTTGATCTTGAAGAAAATGTACGAAGTGCACTGGCAGATTATTGCTCAACGCTTGAGAGTGTGTCTCAAGCTGAACACGATGCAGGTTTGGGCAATGGTGGTTTAGGCCGATTAGCAGCCTGCTTTTTAGACAGTTGTGCGTCGCTGGGCTTACCAGTAACCGGATATGGGATTCGCTATGAATATGGCATGTTTAACCAAACCATTGAGCAAGGTCATCAGGTTGAACATCCGGATAACTGGTTACGTGAAGGACATCCATGGGAAATTACGGCCCCCGATCATAGCCGCCGGGTTAAATTTTTTGGGCATGTTGAAATATACCAAGATAAACAAGGGCGTAAGCACCATCAATGGGTTGGTACTCAAGATGTGTTAGCCGTCGCTTACGATGTGCCAGTACCAGGTTATCGTAATGATGTTGTAAATACCTTAAGGCTTTGGAAATCAGAAGCGACAGATGAATTTAATTTATCCGAATTTAATGCGGGCAGTTATACCGAAGCTGTAGCACGTAAAAATTTAGCTGAACAAATCACCATGGTGCTCTACCCAAATGACTCGAGTGAAAATGGTAAAGAATTACGTTTAAGACAACAGTACTTTTTATCGTCTGCCAGTTTGCAAGATATTTTAGCCAGTTGGGTGAGCCAACATGGCGAAGATTTCACTGATTTTGCTAAATATAATGTATTTCAGCTTAATGATACTCATCCAAGCATTGCCGTCGCGGAGTTAATGCGTTTATTGATTGATGACTATGATTTGGAATGGGAACGAGCATGGGCGATCACAACTTCAACCATGGCTTATACCAATCATACTTTATTACCTGAAGCGCTTGAAAAATGGTCCGTGACGTTGTTTTCTCGTTTGCTGCCAAGGTTACTCGAAATCATCTATGAAATTAATGCTCGTTTCTTAATGGAAGTCGCTTGCCGTTGGCCTGGTGACACTGACAAGCAACGTGCGATGTCGTTAATTGAAGAAGGCAGTCACCCGCAGATCCGCATGGCCTATTTAGCGATAGTGGGCAGTTTTTCGGTCAATGGTGTAGCGGCGCTTCATACTGAGTTATTAACGCAAGGACTATTTAATGACTTTTACCAGCTCTGGCCTGAAAAATTTAATAACAAAACAAATGGCGTGACGCCAAGACGTTGGTTATCACATTGTAATCCACTGCTTGCTGATTTAATTAGCGAAAAAATAGGCTCTGACTGGGTGGCTGATTTCGCTCAAATCGAAAAAATACGCCGTTATTACGATGATGTAAGTTTTGGCCAAAAATGGCGCGAAGTGAAAGAGCACAATAAGCAACAATTGGTTGATTTAGTGAAAGTGCAATGTGGCGTTGAGTTTGATGCAAGCATGATGTTTGATGTGCAAGTTAAACGAATTCATGAATACAAACGTCAGTTATTGAATATCTTGCACGTGATTTATTTGTATGAACGTATTCGTAAAGGCGATACGGCGAACTTAACGCCTCGTTGTGTCTTGCTCGGCGGTAAGGCCGCACCTGGTTATTTTATGGCTAAGCTAATTATTAAGTTATTTAATAATGTCGCGGATGCTATTAACAATGACCCACTGGCTAAACCTTATTTACGGGTTGCGTTTTTACCTAATTATAATGTTACAGCAATGGAAACCATTTGCCCTGCAACCGACTTGTCTGAACAAATCTCTACCGCAGGTAAAGAAGCATCTGGCACGGGTAACATGAAGTTTATGATGAATGGGGCTGTAACAATCGGGACTTTAGATGGGGCAAACATCGAAATTCGTGACGCAGTTGGTGCTGATAATTTCTTCTTATTTGGCGCAAAAAGTGAAGAGCTTAGCCATATTCGTGCTCACTACAATCCCAATGAAATTATTGCCCAAAATCAAGCGTTAAATGAAGTGATGAGCTTGCTAGAAAGTGGCCATTTTAACCTTTTTGAGCCTGGTTTATTCCAGCCGATTATCGATTCTATTCGTGATAGCAACGATCAATGGTTAATTGCATATGACTTTGAAAGTTATATCAAAGCACAACAACAGGTTGAGCTTGCGTATCAAGATAAAGAATATTGGACACGTTTGAGTATTTTAAATACTGCCGCCAGTGGCGGGTTCTCAAGCGATCGAACAATCAAACAATACAGCCAGGACATCTGGCAATTAGATCAATAGTTATGACACAGCAACACCACTTATGGAGAAGTTTATATGCCTAGTTATGCCAATCGTTATATAAGTAATTTAACGCGCGAGACATATGCGTTAATTTTAGCTGGTGGCCGTGGTTCAAGATTACATGAATTAACTGATTGGCGCGCCAAGCCAGCGGTTTATTTTGGTGGGAAGTTTCGTATTATCGATTTTCCTCTTTCAAACTGTATCAATTCGGGTATTCGCCGTGTTGGTATTGCGACTCAATATAAGTCGCATTCGTTGATCCGTCATGTGAATCGCGCATGGGGCCACTTTAAAAAAGAATTGGGTGAATCGGTTGAGATCCTGCCTGCATCACAACGTTACGGTGATGAATGGTACTGTGGCACGGCAGATGCGGTCTTTCAAAATATGGATATTATTCGTCATGAATTACCAAAATACGTGATGATATTATCAGGCGACCACGTATATCGTATGGATTATGGTGCGTTATTGGCAAAACACGTAGAAACAGGTGCCGATATGACGGTATGTTGTATTGAAGTACCTTGTGAAGAAGCTGCTGGTACTTTTGGTGTGATGACTGTTGATAACGACAAACGTGTGATGCGTTTTGATGAAAAGCCTGCTAATCCATCTGAAATTCCGGGTAAAGCAGGTCAGTGTTTAGCTTCAATGGGGAATTATGTTTTTAATACCGAATTTTTGTTCGAACAGCTAAAAAAAGATTCTGAACGAGCTGGTTCTGGTCGTGATTTTGGTCATGATATTATCCCTGCAATTATTGAAGAACATAATGTATTTGCTTTCCCATTTAGTGATCCAAGCCACGACAGCCAACCTTATTGGCGTGACGTTGGGACACTTGATTCTTTTTGGGAAGCCAATATGGAATTGGTGACACCTGAGCCTCAGCTTGATTTATATGATCCACGCTGGCCTATTTGGACTTACCAAGAGCAACTTCCACCAGCAAAATTTATTTTTGATGATGACGAGCGCCGCGGGATGGCGGTTGATTCTACTGTTTCAGGTGGATGTATTATTTCTGGTTCTACGGTACGTAAATCATTACTCTTTTCTAAAGTGCATATCCACTCTTATTGTTTAATTGAAGAAGCAGTGTTGTTACCTGGCGTTGAAATTGGCCGCAATTGTAAAATTCGCCGCGCAATTATTGATAGAAGTTGTGAAGTGCCTGAGAATACGGTGATCGGTTTTGATCGTGAACAAGATCAAGCGAATGGATTTCGCGTTTCAAATAAAGGTATTGTTCTGGTTACGCGTGATATGCTGATTGCCTACGCGGCAAAACAAGCTAAGCGTGAGCAAGCGGTTGAAGAGCCTGAAGTCGTATAATTTAAAGGTGATGTAACAATGCACATTTTGATGATAGCGTCTGAAAACGACGCTATTAAAGGTGCTAAAGTGGGAGGAGTGGCTGACGTTGTCCGTGACGCTCCTCGTGCGTTAGCCAATTTTAATCACCATGTTTCAGTGATTATTCCAGACTACGCCAATTATGCCGAGCAATTTGATCATTGTACTGAAGCACATTTTTATGTCGCTTTTGCAGGAAAAATGGAAGAAGTGGTATTAAAAAAGCTGGGTGATGAGCGCAATAAAGTACAGCAATATGTGATCAGCCATCCGAGTTTTATCACAGGGTCGGTTTATCTTAATGACATTGATAATCGACCGTTTGCCCGTGATGCTACTAAATATGCCTTTTTTTGCGCTGCAGTTGCAGAAGCTATCATTCTAGATTTAGTTGCACCTATTGATGTTATTCACCTTCATGATTGGCACAGTGCAGTACTTGCAGTACTTGCTAAATACAGCGAACGTTATCAACCACTGAGTTCAATTAAACACGTTTTTACTGTCCATAATATTGCACTGCAAGGGATAAGGCCTTTTCGACATGACAGTTCAAGCCTAGAAGCTTGGTTTCCGGGGCTTAGCTATGATGGCCAAGTCATTTGCGATCCACGCTATCCACATTGTTTTAATCCAATGCGCGCTGCTATTAATTTAGCCGACAAAGTGCATGTTGTGTCAAAAACCTATGCCGATGAAGTCCTGTTACCGAGCCAGCCTGAGCGCGGATTTTTTGGCGGTGAAGGGCTAGAGCAAGCTCTTATCAATGCCAAAGTACATGGTAAGTTGGTTGGAATAATTAATGGCTGTGAATACCCAGAAAACCTCGCTGAGCAAGGGGATTTCAACGATTTTTTACGTCGTGCCAAACACAATGTACTCAATTGGATGGCAAAATCTGCTGAGCTTAAAACGGTGCATTATTTGGCCAGTGAGCGGATCAGTGAATGGCTTGTTAATCCCTCTGCGAGTGGTCCTTTGTTCACGTCAATAGGGCGGTTAACGGATCAAAAAGTGTTATTGTTACGCCAAAAAAAGGATCATCAGCCGGTCTTGAATATTTTGCTTAGCCAATTGGCTAAAGCCGATGCTCGCTTAATCATTTTAGGCAGTGGTGATGGTCAAATAGAATTTGAATGTATGCAGTTGATGGCCAAGCACTCCAACTTCTTATTTTTAAATGGATATGGACAAGACTTAAGTGATGAATTGTATCGCTTTGGTGATTTGTTTTTAATGCCAAGTTCGTTTGAGCCGTGTGGCATTAGCCAGATGTTAGCATTAAGGGCTGGCCAACCCTGTTTAGTTCATGGTGTCGGTGGCCTTAAAGATACGATAATTGACAATGAAACGGGGTTTGTTTTTTTTGGTGATAACCTCAATTGTCAAATCGATGGTTTGTTAAACAAGGTATCGCAAGCTGTCGATTGTTATCAGCATGATCAGGCTCATTGGCAACAATTAAAAGCCAATGCCAAACAAGCTCGCTTTAGTTGGCAGCAAAGCGCAGAGCGCTATATCAGGGATCTGTATCAAAATTAATGGCGCGAAAGCGTAATGCCGTTCACTTAAGGTGAGCGGCTTTTTTATTTTTAGCTACAGGGTAGCGGTTTTTCGATACTTTTAGTGTTCTTGGGTAACTTCGTTCTCGTTTTCCCTCTAGCTTAAATTGATTGGCATTTCTTTCTATCTCTAATATCAGTCCGGGGACATTACCGGGCGCATAAATTGGCATCATAGTCAGCTTATGGATGATGTGTGATGAGGCATCTCTAAAGCTTAGTTGGTTTGGGAAAACACTCTTGAGCGACTTCGCCATCAGGACCATCTTATAGCGGATTAAGTTGTACGCCAACAGCACCCCCCATAACTCCTGTCTAATGAGCTCTGGTAAGTTGCTTCTTAATGTAAACCTACTTGCCAACAAGTGTTGCTTCATTTCTCGGTAGCCCATCTCTATTTCCCAGCGATGGCTATAAAGGTCGACTATTTCTGCCGATGGATATGCCATAGGGTCGACCATGGACGTGAGTATTTTGACTTCTTTTCCTTTGATTAGTTTGGTGATAAGTCGCACGTCCATTGTTAAGGGCAACTCTGGTCGCTTTTTTCTCGCTTGAGGTGTGGTGGTTAGGCGGATAAGTTTATCTTGCCTGCCAAGACGTTTGATTTCCTCATACTGTACGTTCTTCTTTAGCGGTAATAACCAATGTGTGTTGATGCCTTTATGCTGCCAATCATGTAACAAGCCTAGTGAGTAAAAGCCTTTATCAAACAATGTTAGGCTGTTATCTGGTACACGTGCTATGAGCTGTGCTGCCAGTGTCATCTCATTTTCACTCACGCTACTCAATGCACTATCAAGAATTAAGTGGCTACTAAGCTCCATCAGACATACCATTCGTACCTGAGGATAGCCTGCTTCACAGGCTTTATTCGCTGTACGGGCAAAGGCTGCGCTGTTTTCTTTACTATCGGGCGTGCGCCATACAACGCCATCAACACCAAATAAGTTCAGACCACACCAATGGGGATGCTCAGCTCGCTCATGCCACTTCTGTGCTGAGAGATGAAATACATCTCGAACCACATCACTGCCTAGCTTCTTTCTCGCTTGTGTCACGGCACTGCGTGCGACGTAATCAACATCCTGCGGTAATACAATATCGAGCTTGTTGATGAGCAGGCGGACTGATTCAGTGCGAAAAAGTGACATACCTATCACGGCCCAAATCATTGCATCCATAGGCAGCTTGCGTTTACGCAATGTGGCCACACCATTAGAGGCTAAACACGATTGAATAATTTCGGGGTCTAGGACATCCGCTAATGACGAAAATTCGGTAAGGCGGTTAATTGAGGTGCGTGCTAAGGCTTCTGACAGTTCCATAAAAAATCCGATGACATGTGGGTTCATCGGATTGTTACATCTACAGAAGATCGGTCAACCGATCAGTAAAATATTTCTTAACTGATCGGCATTACGCGAAAGCGCCATTTTATTCAAGACCAGTTTAAAGGGTTAGTGAACTTTAAACTCTTCAACCATTTGGCTAAGCGCTTGTGACATTTCACTTAAATGTTGGCTAGAAGATTGGGTGTGTTTTGCACCAAGTTGGGTTTGTTCTGCAATGGCCGCAATGGCATACATGTTTTGAGCTATGTCTGAAATTGCATGGTTTTGATCTTGGCTGGCACTATTTATTTCACTGTTAATCTGAGCTAACTGTGCCACTGCACCATTAATATTTTTCAGATTGTCATTACATTGGTGCGTTAAGGATATTCCTTTAACGGTTGCGTGTTTACAACGCTCCATTTCAGTAACCGTATCGGCAACGCCTTGTTGCAATAATTTGATTATCTCTTGAATATCATCGGTTGATTGCTGTGTGCGTTTTGCAAGTGATCGAACTTCATCGGCAACAACGGTAAAACCACGACCTTGTTCACCCGCTCTTGCTGCTTCAATGGCGGCATTGAGGGCCAGCAAATTAGTTTGATCGGCTAGATTCTTAATCACATCTAAAACATCGCCTATCTGCTGCGATGAGGTTTGCAATACAGCTATTTTTTCTTCCGTAGCATGGACGCTAAGGTCAATTTTTTCCATTGCTTCAACGGTATCCGATAAGCATGTTAAACCTTGAGCGGTAAAGTCATTGGCTTTTGTTGCAATCTCAATCGCTTGATTGGTATTTGCATATACATTTAAAGATGAATCATTTAGCTGCGCTACTTTGCGTTGCACAGAATCTGTATCACTGTGTTGCTGTGTGATCCCAACTTGGATTTGTGTTGTAACAGTCGCCAGTTCTTCCGCTTGTGACGCCAAAGACAGGGTATTACCATGAATTTGTTGTAAGACAATTCGAAAATGATGATTCATTTGATTAAACGCTTTGGCCATTACGGTTAGCTCATCATTACCTTGAGTTTTAAGCTCAATGGTTAAATCTTTATTCGTTGCGATAAGTGCCATGGTGCGGGTTAATTTAGCCAAAGGCTTTGTAATATTTTTGGCTACTAAAGTTGATAATATAATTAATAACAAAATATAGGCGCTTGCTTCTAATGCGATGGTGACGAGTGTAGTGTGATATTGTTCTTCGATATCAGTGAGATAAATACCAGTACCAATGGCCCATTGCCAATGAGGTAAAGTGGCAATAAATGAGCTTTTTTGCTCTTGTTGTGTTGAACCTGGCTTTGGCCACACATAATATACAAACCCTTTACCTTGATAATTAGCAACTTTAACAAATTCACTAAATGCATGCGCGATGAAGGGTTTGGCATGCGTAGTCATTAATTGATGATCAAGTTCAGGTTTGACAGGATGCATGACCATGTACCCTTTTAAATCAAAGATAAAAAAATAACCATTTTCACCATAATGGGCAGACTTTACTAATTGACGCACTAATTGTTGCTGCTCATCGCTTGCTAAAGAGTCCATGTTGCCAATAGCGGCTATCTGGTTACTCAAGGAATCAATGAGTTGTTCAGCGGCATGTTTACGTTCGCTGGTCATGGTTTCTTTTAATTTATAAGCAGCTAAATATTGTGTTGTCACAATAATTATGCTGGCAAAAATAATCGATATTCTTAATTTTGCAGATACAGATAGTTTACCTAGCAAATTATTGATTCTAAGCATTAAATATAAAACTCCACTATAAATGACTGCGCTGTCATCGCCTTAATTTGGGCGCATATTACTGACTTTTTCAAAAGAGATAAGGGAGTTTTTAGTTATAAGTTAGAGATAAAGAAGTTTTCAAATGCTATCTTATTGATAATAATTCTTATTTTTAAGGCGCTATAGATGTAAATGGTTGTAAACTAATTGCGTAGTATCGAATAAATGTACATCAAAGTCCTGATTAATTTGGCTTTGCCCTGATATTTTGCAATGACTGGTAATTGTTATTTAATCAATCGAATTAAATGATTCTATAAAAGCGAACAATTAGTAAGTATTTAGCTAATTTTAATCTATCAATTTGTTTGCTATTTTTATTACAACAGCACAAAGGATAGATTACATGAAGATTTTAAAGGTTATAAAAAGCCAACCAACCCAAGATGGTGCTGGTGTTAAAATAAGTCGGATTGCCGCATTTGATGGGCGATTACTCGACCCATATTTAATGATCGACGAATTAAAGTCTGACGATAACCAAGATTTTATGGGCGGCTTTCCCCCTCATCCGCACCGCGGTATTGAAACCTTTACCTATATCATAAAAGGTGGTTTTGAACATCAAGACCAGATGGGCAATAAAAAAGCGATTCGTGCAGGCGATGTTCAGTGGATGAGTACCGGTAGTGGTGTGCTACACAGTGAAATGCCATTGGCAGATGCACAACTTGGGATGCATGGCTTTCAAATTTGGCTCAATATGCCTGCAAAAGATAAAATGCGCGACTCGCGTTACGCAGATAGTACCGCAGCGCCTTTACCAACAATACAAAATAAAACTGGCGTCACCTTAAAAGCGTTAGCTGGGCGCTGGAATTTTGCTCTGCACCAATTGGTTTCTCCGTTAAATGATTTAAGTACGGGGGCTGCACTTGCGGATTTAACCTTTGAACCACATGCCACTGCCAATATTTCACTGGGTGAATTTGAAACAGTTGCTATTTATATACATACAGGAAGTGTTCAAGGCTATGACGCAGGGCATTTATTGCTTGTAGATCCTCAACATGATCTTGCTCTTAAAGCTGACCAAAACGGTGCTGGAATATTAATTTTATCTGGGCGAAAAATAAATGAACCGGTGGCGCATTTGGGACCTTTTGTAATGAATACACAAGATGAACTAAAGCAAGCTATACGTGATTACCAAAATGGTTTTTTTGGCAAAATATAATAAGGAGTAACTCGATGGGCTTATTAGTTAAGGGCCAATGGCATGATAAATGGTATGACACGGCTTCTCATCAAGGTGAATTTAAGCGTGAAGAAGCAAAATTACGCAATTGGATCACTCCTGACGGCACTGCAGGACCTACTGGTGAAGCAGGGTTTAAAGCCGAACCCCATCGCTATCATTTATATGTATCACTTGCTTGTCCCTGGGCGCATCGCACCTTAATTTTTAGACATTTAAAAGGGTTAACGGATTATATAAGCGTGTCGGTGGTGAGCCCTGACATGCTTGAAAATGGCTGGAGTTTTGACATAGATAATTACAGTACAGGTGATGAGTTATTTCAGTCGAATTATTTACATGAGATTTATTGTAAAAATAACCCCGAGCACAGTGGAAGGGTCACAGTGCCAGTATTATGGGATAAAAAAAGAAACTGTATTGTATCCAATGAGTCATCAGAAATTATACGTATGTTCAATAATGCCTTTGATCATCTAACGGGAAATTCACGTGATTTTTATCCTGTTTCGTTTCGCGAGAGCATTAATACCATTAACGAATTCGTTTATCATACTATTAATAATGGGGTATACCGCTGTGGTTTTTCGACCAGTCAGCATGCTTATGAACAGGCATACGATGCACTTTTTAGCGCGCTAGATAAAGTCGAAAAAATATTAAGTAATCAGCGGTATTTATGTGGCGATGTCATCACTGAAGCTGACTGGAGATTATTTACTACATTAATTAGATTTGATTGTGTTTATGTTGGCCACTTTAAATGTAATTTGCGTACTATTGAGAGTTACCCCAATTTATCAGCTTACACGCGAGAGCTATTTCAAGCTGAGGGAATTTCAGAAACGGTTGATTTTTATCATATTAAGCGTCATTACTATTTTAGTCATGCGCATATAAATCCAACTCAAGTGGTACCCAAAGGCCCAGCTATTGATTATTGGCGGCCTCATCAACGCAAACGTTTTTAACCGCCCCTAGAAAACGAATAACAACTCTAAACAGAAAGCAAAATATTAAGCCTATACGTCGCTTTTTACATTAACATATTTAGCATCCATCCGATTTTTGTTGTTTTAAAAAATCATTTTTTGTTATTGCGAGTTTGGTAAAAAACTCACTGAAGATCAGTGCGTATAAAAGAGCGGTCGCAGCTGAGGATACGAGTTGGTTTAACGCAAACTGCACTTGGGGCAATGTTATAATACTTGCGTAAGCAATCCAAAGTAATGCAGCTGTATAGCTAAAGCGAGACATGGATCGAAGGCATAAATGAAACGCCGAATGGTTCGAAGTTTTTTGTAAAAAAATAGTGAAGATAGCTTCTTTTACGATACTCATTGAGGTGCTAATACCAAAACTAATAACTGTGAGAGAGGCTGTGATGATTAAAAAAGGTACTAAAATATTAAGCCGGATTAGATAAATAGGATCAGTTGTTACAAATGTCACTGCAGCAACGTACAGTAAGCCAATAAAGCCAATCATTAATCCCACTGTGCTGCGTATATCAAGCATATTTATTCCCTTATAAATTAAGTGCTTGTGTACTTACTGCCGTGATAGAGCACTAATAACAATATTAAAGGGTAGTCCTGCGATATTAAATTGTAAATAAGGCACTATATAAAAATACTTTGTCTGTTGGTTCGGAAGATTTTTTATAACGATGATGTGAAGGTAGCGTGTCACAAGATAGTTTTATTCCACAGATTTTGATGTTTCGCATAACTAAAGTATTCGTGCGGCTGCCAACATGAAGGGATCAATGCTGTTTCTTGTTGGCGTTGTTCAAAATTAGACCATAACTTACTTAATATTTCTTTCAATCGCTCAGGTGACACTTGCTCTAATTTTTTACGATTAGTAGGGTAATACAAATTTTGACTAGAATGCAGGGTGACATCATCTCCGTTACTAACAAAGGTGAGGTTTTTAGTCACTACTCGACATAAAGGAATATGAGGATCGCTTGGAAATAAACGATTTACAATTGCATATTCATAACGCGGTAAATCATCGCCATTGTCATCTTTTGGAATATAAGTAATGCCAAAGCCCTGCGGATACAGTCCTGTAATTTTTAAAAGAGTATCAACCGCAATTTGACTGTGGCTGTTGCGTTCAACTCCCTTATCTAAAATAAGAAATGCTTTTGGCACTGTGTTGTAAGCAAAGTTTAATTTACTCGACATGACGATTGAAGTATAAATTTGCGGCACTTTAATTACATTGCCGATCCCCTGTTGTGGATTAACAGATTTAAGTAATAGATCTTTGATAAAGTCCATTTTTTGAACTTCTAACTCATCAAACTCGGCTTTTTCAGCTTTAGAATTACCAATATACTGATCAAGACCTAACCCCTCGGTGATGTAGTTGATGGTCTGTTGATAGTTAATCTTTAATAAGGCAATTCGTTCATCATTATCCAGCGCTCTTAGTTCGTCTAATTTGCCTTCAGGTCCGGTTAAAATAGCTTGAGAGTCAGGGTGAAAATTACCCACATCAAGCAGTAATGACACTATGACGAGTGGAATATGAATACGCTGTTTTATTTCATCAGTACCATTATTTAGGCTTAAGGCATAACTGTCTGAAACAAATTTATTTTTTATGAGCCCTTCAGCTAAAAGTTGATCAAATAATTTTAAACTTAAAGCAGCACGATATAGATGCTTGTTAAAGTGATTATATCTGACAGCGGCTTTGGCTGATGTTGGCACCAGCAAGAGCTGACAGCCTAATACTTTAGCAAAACGAATATTAGTTTCTTCTAAATTATCGCCATAACAAAAATCAATAATTTCATTGGCGAGGTTTTTTATTTTTTGTAAGCGTTCAATTCGTTCTTCACGTAATTGCTGTTTATATTTTTTAAGTAACTGTTCAGCCTGTGCTAGTTGGTTTTTAAGCTTAGCGTCAAGAGAGTCTTTATTGTTCTTTTCTAGTTTAGCTAAAGCAGCATTTCGATCTTGCTGAAAGTGATGGAGTTGCTCATTTTGTAACGGTTCATTCTTAAAATAATTAATCGCTTCGTGATAAATTGAATCTTGCAGCGAGCCATTGTGATGAATGGTCGTTAAAAAGACTTTTAGTGTTTTGATAAAATTAGAGTCACTAAAAATCTTATTATTCATTACAAAGTCCTTTAAAGGGTTAATTCGTTGGTAAGCCTAGTTTAAAATTAGCATTTTTTCGAGAGTGTACTTGTTTTGCAAAGAAATTATTTTGAAACGCTTAAGAGTAAATCATTTGCTAACTCATTTAACGTTACAGGATCGGGGTGGCTTTGTGAATAGGTGCGTAGGCCATAAATACCCATCACAAAAAACCGTGCAAGTTGCTCGGGTGTACGTTGAGTGGAAATTTCTTGACGCTGCAAAGCCAAGCTAAATTGGTTGGCGAGCGCTTGTTGGTATGCCATCAAGTGGTTGGCAAGCACCATACATACTTCGGGATCATGACCTAAAATCTCACTCAAAGTGCGAGTGAGTAGGCAGGCTTTGGTTCCATCACAACTTAAACATTCCTGCACAATCGTTTTTAAATACAGTTCAAGATTAGTGATTACAGACATATTATTTGCAAAAAAAGCTAAAAATTGTGCCGTTCTGTCTTGATGATATTGGCCAATCGCAGCGAGTAAAAGACCGCGTTTATTACCAAATGCACAGTAAATGGACCCCGGATGTAGGCCAGTACAAAGAGTGAGCTTTTGCATGCTGGTTTTGACATACCCATGCTCGATAAAGCACGCCATCGCACTGCGTAATACAGTTTCTCTATCAAATTCGGCATTTCTCATCATCACCCTCACTTTACTGTGTTTGTGTTATGTTAACCTAATTTGAATAATCATTCAAAAATAATACTTGAACGATTGCTCAATAACCTTTATCTTGAATGCTTATTCAAGATAAAGGTTATATCTCATGACAACGCACAATTTATTTACTCCGTTCAAACTCAATGATGAATTAACACTCTCAAATCGCATTTTGATGGCACCATTAACTCGTTGTATGGCTGATGAAAAATTAGTACCTACAGAGGCGATGGTACAATATTATACGCGCCGTGCAGGCGCGGGCTTAATAATTTCAGAGGCCACGATTATTCGCCCTGATGGTCAAGGCTATCCTAATACACCGGGTTTATTTAGTGCAGAGCAAGTACAAGGTTGGCGCAAAGTAACCGATGCGGTACATCAAGCCGGGGGGAAAATATTTGCTCAATTGTGGCACGTTGGACGTGTGGCACATCCACATTTTTTTGGTGAAGGTGATGTCTTGGCACCCTCAGCAATAGGTATTGAAGGCTCAGTACCGAGAATGCGGAAATTAACCTATCAAATACCTAAAGCCGTTACGCAAGACGATATAACTCAGCTGGTTAATGATTATGCAAAAGCGGCAGAAAATGCAATTGAAGCCGGTTTTGATGGTGTTGAAATCCATGGTGCGAATGGTTATTTAATCGATCAATTTTTGCACCATGCAAGTAATGTAAGAGCTGATGAGTATGGTCAAACTCCAGAGAATATGAGCCGCTTTGCTTTGCAAGTTGTTGATGCTGTTATTGGTGCCGTTGGAGCGAATAAAACCGCACTACGAGTGTCGCCAGGCGCCTATTTCAATATGGATGCGGATGTACGCGACCGTGCTGTTTTTGACTATTTATTAGCGCAATTAGAACAGCGAAAATTAGCCTATTTACATGGCGGTATTTTTGATGATGCGATGACATTCGATTATTTAGATGGCTCAATTTCTCAGTATTTGCGAGCGCACTACCAAGGTACCTTGGTCGGGGTGGGCGGTTATACACCGCAATCAGCGAGCACAGCAATTGAAAACAATCAATTTGACTTAATTGCGATTGGTCGTCCGTTCATTGCAAATCCTGATTACGTTGAACGTGTAAAAAGCAATCAACCGCTCATTGAGTATTCGGATGAGATGCTCACTTCATTAATATAAAAAAGTAAGCTGGGTGCTGGTTATGCAGCACCCAAACTAGCATCGAATTTATATAAATAATTACGAAAAATATGCTTCAGCATCTTCTTTAATGTCTAAATAGTCGTGCTCATCAAGGTCTAGGGTGCGTAATACGGCTTCTTTGACATATGGCCAATCAGGTGCAGCTACAAATCTTTTTTGAGTGTGAACAATATTTTCGGCCATTTTCAGTGTGGCGTAGGTTAATTGGTTTAGATCATTGTAATCACCATTTAAATAATCTTGCTCATGGTGGCGTAAAATGATTTGGCAAATTTCTTTTGGTAGGTTCCAAGCACTGGCAATAAAGTAACCAATAATGGCATGATTAGTTGTATAAGCATGCATTTCAAAATCAATTAATGAACGGTGATAATTACGATTAGCTGCGCTTAGTACTTTGATATAATTAGGGTATTTCATTGCTAATGCAGGAATGCCTGCATCGTGAAATAAACCGATTAAATGTAAGTTTTCAACGGGTACTTTTGATTTTATCTTTTTTCCTATCAGTGTTGCGATATTTGCGATATCGGACGCAGTATCCCAAAAACGCTCAAGAGAGATACAACATTGTTGTTGATTAAATGCCTGTTTTAATAAAAAACCCGTTACAAGATGCGTAATGCTATCAAGCCCTAAAAACATCACCGCTTGCTTGATATCGGTTATTGTCCTTGCAAGGCCATAAAAAGGTGAGTTAATGACTTTTAACACAGCGGCAGCAATGGCTACATCATCGCATACAATTTGTGCAACTACTGTAAGCTCAGGATTTTCTTGGCGGAGCTCTTCTTGTAGTCTTTGTAGTAATTCAGGTTTTGGCGGCAAATTAAAACCTTTGCTCACATCGGTAAGTACTTTATCGTCAATCTCAATCATGGACACACCTTGCAATTTTATCTTTGATTATAATAGCTGACCTTGGTTGTAAGCTGATGAACTATTTATAAATATTGCATCTGAGTATGATTATAATCAAAATATATTGCCATTAATTGAGTGTAAATTAATCGTTTTAAATATAAAGCTGCATTTTTTGAAAAAATAAGTCATAAAGAAAGCCTTTTAAAGCACCCTCGTTTACAATAAGCCGTTTTTTAATTTATAGCTTCTGAGAGTGTGTTATGAGTGAGTCAACCCGCCTAAATAAATATATCAGCGATACCGGTTTTTGTTCTCGCCGTGAAGCAGATAAATACATTGCTGATGGCCGTGTGACACTCAACGGTAAAATTCCGGAAGTGGGCACCAAGGTGACCCAAAGTGATGTGGTTGAAATTGACGGTAAACCGCTTAAAGCTAAACCTAAAGCCATTTTTATTGCCTACAATAAACCAGTTGGAGTGACGTGCACCACTGAACTGAATATTCGTAGTAACATTATTAGCGCCATTAATCATCCTGAGCGCATTTTCCCAATCGGTCGTCTCGATCGCCCCTCTGAAGGCCTTATATTTTTAACAAATGAAGGTGATATCGTTAATAAAATCCTTCGAGCAGGTAATAATCACGAAAAAGAATATTTAGTGACAGTGGATAAAGCGATATCGCCTCAGTTTATTAAAAAGATGGGGGCGGGCGTGCCTATTCTTGGCACTGTAACGAAACAATGTAAGGTCACTCAAGTATCATCTCATGGTTTCAATATTGTTTTAACTCAAGGACTCAATCGTCAAATCCGTCGTATGTGCGAATTTTTAGGGTACGAAGTGGTTACTCTTAAACGTGTGCGTATTATGAATATCGATTTAACAGGATTACGCAGCGGACAATGGCGAAATTTAACTGATAAAGAAATGGCTATTATCAATCGCTCTATTGAGGGTTCAGGTAAAACCGAAGAGCTTTCAGTCGATCCAAATAAAAATAAAAACTTCAAGAAACCAGTGAAAAAGCAGTTCAATGAACCCGAACAGACGGTTCAAGAAGCCTTTAGGGTCGTTAAAAAAGGCACCTTGTCGCTTAACCGTAAAAAATAAGTCGGTATCTCGGAGTATGAGTATTAATTTTCTCCGAGTTCCAGTTTCAAAGTTAAAACGTGTAATTTATCGTTTTGTTAAACACACCAATTCATAATATTGATTATTGTTATATTCAAACTCTTGCAAAACGTCTAAGTGTACTTTTTTGGTGTGTGCTGCAAAAGAGCGTGGATTAATCTTATTAATAAACGTTACTAAAATATCAAAACGAAGCGCCATATTTGCCAATGAAAATTCAAACAATTGCTCGAATACACCTTGCCCACGTACAGATTTATCAACACAAATAGGACCGTATTGATATGAGTTATCAGTGCTTAAGGTGATATTTTTATAGCTCAGCTCATGTAGGTTTTTAATCATAAATGCAAACATTGGCCATGCGCACCAAAAATGCCAAGAAGCGGCCATTATGTAAGCCACAATAACTCCTTGTTTTTTTGCTATAAATAAACCTTGTTCTTGTTCAATAAGATGGGTTAATTGTTCGCGATTAAAAGAAGTGGTGATAAAGCCATCTTTTTTATCTTCAGCAGAAATAGTGTCGACTTGATAGCGGGCATGAAGTGCTAAAATTTCATCAATATCAGTTAGGTTGGCAATGGCAAGAGTAATCACAGCAGTCCTATATTTGACTATAAATTCAGACCTAATGATAAAACACCCAATAGATTTATGGTATCGAGATTTTCATCTGTCACACAACTAATTAGTCTGAATAAGTTATGGATGCGAAGTACTGTTGGTGAGCAAAGGGACTACAATATTTCGACGATCAGCTGAGTTTGGGTTGGATCTGTTTCATATTAATTTTCTGTTTGACTTTATTCAGTTAAAAACGGGCGTTCATTAAAACAGCTAAGGGCTTTGCGATGGCAAAGCCCTGATAGTAAGTAACTTGGAATAGGTTACGAATGGTTCTATAAAATTCGAAATAATGGATATAAGCGTTTTAACTTGGCAGTTTTTCGATATATAAAATAACTTCACCGACCTTAAAACCAAATTTAGTCAATTCAGTTTTGTTAAAAAGCCTATTTTCATCAATTAAATACATCCAGTCATCGAGGGTGATTGCATATTCATCACCTTGATATGGGATGAGCAATTGGTATTTCCAATACAGTGCAGCACCAGATGTTTTACCTTTCGCTATGCCAATAACGTCTTCTGCTGTGCCGGTGTAATGGCCATCAGGTAGTTTGGTTAATTGCCAATTTCGGGTACTTTTTTCGCCATCATCAAAGCGAAACCATTCTTTAAGTTCACCTTGATTATCTTGCCAAGTGCCAATTAGATCGACCTCAAAACGCCGCGTTACAAGCCCACTGCGATCAAGTACTAAACCATAGGCTCTTAAATTACCATTAAAAAATTTATCTAATTCAAGTGTCGGAGTTGAGCCAGAATAATCATCGAGGGTAGGGCTTGTGCAGGCCGTTAAGCCAAAAAGGCACAGCACAAATATTAAAATACGCATTATTTTAATCCTAAAAGTTGTTTTCTAAGATCTGGCCGAGTTGTTTTTTCACTCAACCAAATTGAAATAAACGCAGGGCCAAAATCAGCATCGTTTATCTCACCGATAAAACTATCGTTGTGATAAAAGTAACTTTTATCATTTTCTAGTCGCAGTGTTAGCTGGCTATTGTTGGTGACATTTGGCCACATTTTTTCAAGTTCAATCAACCAACTTTCTATATTGGGATGAGAAAAATTAATTTTTTTCCATTGATCGACAGTGGCATCAATTAAGTCTTTTTTATCAATAGATCTAAGATACACAATGTTTAAAGCTTGTGGTCGTGTGTCTAATTCATATGGTTTTTTGCTGCTATAAAGCTGGGCACGATAGACATCCCAAAACATCACTGACATCATGCCTTCGCCTATCTTTTCTAAATCATCCACAGGTTTGCTGTGAATATTAAATGACATTAAAAGTGATAAAATCAAGCTTAAGCGGATCATCATAGCGCTATCCTTTTATGTTCTTTATTTAACTCTGGGTGTTTGCTGATGACAACCAGAGCGGGTAATAAACAAGCCCAAACTAAAGAAAGGCAAATTAAAAAATAACTGAGGTCAAGCGAAGTTGATAACGCTTCAAACTTGAGAGCAGCGTAATAGCTACTAGGTCCTGCCAAGGCACCTATCAGCGCTACTTTTGTCAGCGACAACTGTTTTAACCAAGCTAAAGAATGATTTAGCGATATAGCAAAGCAAGCCCAAAGTAGAATTAACCACACTGGAACTAGACTTGAATTGGTATTGAAAACGGTAGTACTAATTAATATTTGGTCTGCAACTATGCCCAAAATAGCGCCGCAGAGTACTTTTAAATCTAGCTGTTTTGTTGGAGAAAGGACAAAGTGGCAACAAAGCAATAAGAGCAAAAATGCAGCAGCATCATAGGTAAACCAAGCCGCTAAAAACCAAGCGACTTGGAAAAAAATCAAGTTAATAACCGAGAACCGATTCATCATGATTACTTTTATAGCTAGGTTTACGTGCAACAATATGATGAGTGCTGATCACTCTTTCGATAAAGGCCCCTTCGCAATAGCACAAATAGTAATGCCATAAACGTTTAAACTGTTCATCATAACCAAACTTGCTGATTTGCTGCCAATTTTTATCAAATTGGACTCGCCAATCATGTAACGTGCGAGCGTAATGAAGCCCAATATCTTCAATGTTATCAATCATCATGTTGGTTTGTTTTGCAATATGGTTACTCATCACTGCAATCGAAGGCAAACATCCACCAGGGAAGATATATTTTTGGATAAAATCAACATTTTTACGATAATGATCATAACGTTTATCGGCAATCGTGATGGCTTGAATCAGCATTTTGCCATCTTCTTTGAGCAAGCTATTACACTTATTAAAGAAGCCAGCCATAAATTCATGTCCTACAGCTTCAATCATTTCGATAGACACTAGTTTGTCGTATTGACCACTCAACAAACGGTAATCTTGCTTGAGTAAGGTAATTTTATCGTTTAGGCCTAAGCGGTTCACTTCAGCAGATGCCCAATCATACTGCGCATCAGAAATCGTGGTGGTGGTCACATGACAGCCATAATGGGTCGCAGCAAAAATGGCTAATGAGCCCCAACCAGTCCCAATTTCAATTAAATGATCGCAAGGCTTAAGTTCAAGTTTGTCGCAGATAAGTGCTAGTTTTTGTTGTTGTGCTTGAGCTAGCGTATCTTGTGGTGAGTAATAAACTGCTGAAGAATACATCATGCTTGAGTCTAAGAAACGAGTGTATAGGTCATTTCCTAAATCATAATGTGCAAGAATGTTCTTTTTTGAACCTTGCTCAGTATTGGCGTTGCGTAGCGAGAGCAGTTTATATTTGAATTTTGATAACAAACTTGCTTGTTGTTCAATTGCATCAAGTTGCTTTTGGCTGCGAGCAAATACTTGAATGACCTTTGTTAAATCGGGCGTTGTCCACTTTTTATTTAAGAACGCTTCAGCCGCTGCAATGCTACCACCTTTAACAAAATCGATGTAGCAAGTTAAGTCATGAATATGCATTTGTGCTTTTAGGTTCGCATCGCGATTACCAAAAGTCTTGAAATGAGCGCCTTCATGGATCTCGATGCATGCATTGTCGATTTGATCTAACAAGCTAAAAACGAGATTACGGCATTTTGTATTAAACCAGTTTAATGATTGGCTTAATTGCAATGATTGTGTTTGTTCCATTGTTACCTCAACGATGTTCATACGGTACAAAAGGTACACGTTTAATAAACAGCCGCAGTGCTTGCCAATAAATGCCACTCATCACCTTGAGGGTCATAAAAGGTAAGCTTAGCCACATTTTAAAATATGCTACGCTGCTAAAGGGCTGTTTTTTCATTGCCATAGTGGCATCAAATACTTTTTTACCATCGGTACGTATTGGGTGATTTTCAATATGTACCAATAAGCGTTGTAATGGCTGTGATACGCGCCATTTGTATTTCATGTCCATTTCCATAAATGGCGAAACATGAAACTCTTTGTTAGTCATTTCATTACTATTTATATCAATTAAATAGTAATGGCGTTCATTCCAAGGTGTATTACTTACTTCAGCTAACATTAAATGGCATGAATTGTCGTTGTTAAAACAATAAAACAAGTTAATAGGGCTAAAATAAATTCCAAGTGCTCGGCATTGGCCAACAAAAATTACCTTAGTGCCATCCCACGAACCACCAAGGCGATGAACTACTGAATCAATACGCTGTTTAAGTGTGCCAGGTTCATTTTTTAAATAATCTTTTTCACTAAAGCGAATTGGTTTGAACCATTGGCGACCAAATAACCGATGATGGGTACATAGTTCATCTATTTCATCTAAATCCAGCACAAAGGTACTTAATTGATAACTGAACTCATGATAAAGCGGTGCATACCGCCGATGACGAACATGCCCTTGATAGATGCCACTGTTGAATATCATAAAGAAAGGCCAAATCGTTCGGTGACGCACAAAGCACTTTTAACCCCGTCTTCGTGAAATCCGTTGTGCCAGTATGCACCCACAAAATGAGTATTATTTTGACCGCAAATCCGCAAGCGCTGTTGTTGCGCAGCTAAACTTTTTTGGTTAAATACAGGGTGGTGATATACAAATTTAGCCAAAATAGTATCTGGGTCGATTAAATCCGTTTGATTAAGCGTAACACAAAATGTTGTAGGTGCTTCAATTCCTTGCAAAATGTTCATGTTGTAAGTCACGCAAGCAGGACGGTCTAGATTGTCATCTAATTGATAGTTCCAGCTTGCCCAAGCTAGGGGGCGTTTAGGCAGTAAATTCTTATCTGTGTGTAATACCACATCGTTTGGACTATAACTTATGGCGCCTAGAATAGTTTGCTCATCTTCGGTTGCATCACCTAATAATGCTAAAGCTTGATCTGAATGACAGGCAAAAATCACTTCATCAAACTCTTGAATATCACTGGCTAAAAAATGAAGCTGAACTTGATTATTATTGCGAGTGACTGATTTTATTTTTGCATTTAATACAATGTTATCCTTAAAATCAGCAGTTAGCGGGTCAATATACTGTCTTGAACCGCCTTCTATCACGTACCACTGTGGTCTATCGCTGATATTTAATAACCCATGATTATAAAAAAACTGGACAAAAAAACGTAGTTGGAAGGCTCGCATTTCAGTAAGACTGGTTGACCAAATAGCAGCGCCCATTGGCAAAATATAGTTTTCACAAAAGGCATCGCTAAACTTTTCGTCTACCAAAAAATCGCCCAACGTTAAAGCGGGATTAATTTGATTGTTGCTATAAAGCGCTTTGCACTGTTTATTAAAACGGAGTATTTCACGGATCAAACACCAAAAAGAAGGCTTTAAAATATTGCGGCGCTGAGCAAACAAACTATTTAAATTATTACCATTGTACTCAAGACCATTGCGTAAATTCTTTACGCTGAAGCTCATTTCAGTAGGTTTACGCTTAATGCCTATTTTATCCATCAACTTTAGAAAGTTAGGATATGTTTTATCGTTACAGACAATAAAACCAGTGTCTATTGCATAGGTTTTACCTTCAAACACAATGTCTTTTGTTGCTGTGTGGCCACCAATGTAATCATTCGATTCAAATACAGTAACATGATATTTTTTTTGTAATAAATGCGCAGCAGTTAACCCAGATATCCCTGAACCTATAATGGCTATTTTTTTCATTGTTATAACATCCTTAAAGCGAGTTTTTGCCAAAGCGATTTAGGTAAGAAGCCTAGCATTTTCATTGTTGCGATAAAAAGAGGCGGAAAGTTTATTTCATTTTTGCCTTTACACAGGCCGTTATAAATGGCCTGAGCGGCCTGCTCGGAGGTCATCAAAGAAGGCATTGCAAACGTATTTTTGGCAGTAAGAGGGGTTGCAACAAAACCTGGGTGAATCACCGATACAAAAACATTGTGCGGTACTAAGTCTATTCTTAATGAGCGAGCTAAATAAGTTAGCGCTGCTTTTGACGCGCCATAAGCTTCGGCTCGTGGTAAGGGTAAAAATTGAGCACTTGAGCTGTTAATCGCAACTCTGCCACTGGGTTTTATCTTTTTAAGCCATACACTTAAACAGTTAGCCACGGTTTGCACGTTAGCTGTCATGACGCGCTCAAATAATCCAGCATCAAAATTTAAAGCGTCGTCGATATATTCACAATTACCCGCATTTAATATCACCAAATCCAATGAAGGGAGTGACTCAGTGACTTTGCTCAGCAAAGTTAAATCAGTTAAATCACACACAACCGTTGTGATGTTTGAGTGTGATTCTTCAAGTTGTAATAAACGATTTTTGTCGCGGCCAAATGCAAAAACGTGATAGTTATTATTGGCATATAAGGTTGCTAAAGCAAGGCCGATACCCGATGATGCACCTGTGATTAAAACCTGTTTCATTGTGACGCTCGCGATTTAATACTACGCACTACTGCGCCAAAAAATGGGATGTGCTCATATAACATTGCACCAACATCAAAATAGTCATGATGATAAATTACTTTTCCATCACGAAAACGCAAATGAGAGTGCCCACTTACAACAATGGGTTTTCCTTTGTTGAGCTTGCTATGGCTGTAACTCATTTTCCAATACAGAGCTGCTTCTTGACCATCGATAAGAAACCGCTCGATACTAAAATTGATTGCCCTTACATTTTCATAAAGATGAGCAAAGTAATCATTTAAGGCAGTGATCCCTTTTACCTGATGAAGTGGGTCAATAAACGTAATGTTACAGTGATAAATATCCCCAAGCAAAAACAGGTTATCTTTATTAAGAGCCTGATAAACATCGATAAAAACTTTAATATGTTTATCAGACACCGGATCAGATGTTTTAATTTGTGGTGTCACTATCATTTTGTGGCGCTCCAAGATGCTGTTTATAAAAATCGAGCGCTAATTGCCTAGCTTGAGAATGTTCGACAATAGCTGGCCAATAACTGTCACTTTGACCTGTCGCAGCAAGATAGCTGTGGGGGAGGTGAATGTATTTAACTGGCACATTACTTAGCTCTGGCAAATACTTACGGATGAAAGAGCCATCAGGATCAAACTTTTCACTTTGGGTAATTGGATTAAACACGCGAAAATAAGGTTGTGCATCACAGCCAGTGCCAGCAGCCCATTGCCAACCGCCATTATTAGCTGAGAAATCACCATCGATAAGGTGCTGCATAAAAAATTGCTCACCTAAACGCCAATCAACTAACAAATGCTTTGTTAAAAAGCTGGCCACAACCATGCGTAAACGATTATGCATCCAGCCAGTTTGGCGCAATTGACGCATTGCAGCATCAACAAGTGGGTAACCCGTTTTACCTTCGCACCAAGCTGTAAAATAGTGCGTGTTATTGGGCCAATTAAGCGCGCTATACTTTTGCGAAAAAGTGATACCTTTAATTAAATCCGGATAAGTAAAGAGTAAATGTTTATAAAAGTCGCGCCACGCTAATTCATTTAACCAACAAAAAATATCGGATTTTGGATTATCTAAGATAAACGGATGCGCTTGTAAAACAGCATTGGCCAATGCTTTGCTGCTAAGAGCACCAATGGCAAAATATGGAGAAAGGCCTGAGGTTCCTTTTAGGGCCGGAAAGTCACGTTCTTGCTTATATGAAGCATGTTTATTAGTTAAAAAATCTGAAATAACCTGTTTTTTGATATCACTGACCAAAGGCCACTTTGCCGAGCAGGTTTTTTTAGTGTCAAATGTGAAACGTTGGGCTGCAATGGGCTGATATTGCTCGAGGACATCTTGTGGATGAGGGACGATGATGATGTTGTGTTGCTTAATCTGTTTTACCCAAGCATTACGAAAAGGGGTGAACACATGAAACATCTCGCCTTTGCCCGTTTTTACTTGGCCTTTAGATACAATGACATCGGCTTCAAATAACGTGAGATTTAGCCCTGTCTGAATAACCTCATTGTCGCGAATGCATTCGTTTAACTCGACTTCTTGATTTGCAAAAATATGGCTAATGTTACGTTGATTACAATACTGTTTCAGAGCCTTTGGGCACGATGCGTAATCAAGTACAGTGATGACATCTAATGCAATGCCGTATTGAGCTAATTGTTCAGACAATACATTGATATGGCGTTCTATGAAATCAACTTGGATCGGAGCCATATCGTGGGATTGCCATTGTGACGGAGTTGCAATAAAAAGGGCCTGAGTCGGCCCTGATTGTAAAGCTGCGATTAAGGCCGGGTTATCTTCAATCCTTAAATCGCGGCGAAACCACATAAGATTCATTAATAGCCGTACCTTAATTTTAAATCAGTTGGGTATGGAGATAGATACACTTGGGCAGCAAGATACGCTTTTGGGTATTCTCTTAAATAATGATTGATTAACGTTAAGGGTACCAACAAAGGCACTAAACCTTGACGAAAGCCTTCAATATGCTCTGCTAATTCTTGTTTCTGAGCTTTATCAATATTCTTTTTAAAATAGCCTTGAAGATGCTGAAGCGTATTGGAGTGAGTTTTACGATTTGATAAATGCTTTAAACCACTCATTAAACCGCTTATGTATTCATCGGCCATCGCTTCAAGGGATAAATCAGCCCTTGCCAATAATTGACCCAACGCTTTATAGCTAGGTAAATGGTGACTCATTAGCAAATATTTATGTTCGCTGTGAAAAGTGATTAACTTGTGTTTTGTTAATCCTGAAGCCACTAAATCTTGCCAATGGCGATACGTAAAAACTCGAATAACAAAGTTTTCGCGCAGGCCTGCGTCATTTAAGCGACCATTTTCTTCGCAAGGGAGTAGGGGGTTTGCGGCCATAATTTCTTTTGCAAATAAACCAACCCCAACAGGTTCGCTACTTTGGCCGTGTTCATAATAAACTTTCACTCGCTCCATACCACAACTTGGGCTTTTTTGACAAAAAATAAAGCCACTTAAGTCGTTAACAGAGCTAGCGACTTTTTTACCATAAGCGGTCATTTGTTCTGTTACGTCGCCTTCACCATCAGGGCGGCTAACAATAATAACGTCACCTTTTTTTATTTGGCGCACTGTTGGACGTGGGATCGGCATACCGATAGCGACTTCTGGACAAAAGCCGCGATATTTAACGTGTTTACCAAGTTCGTTAACACAAAAATCTGATTTTTTGTGTCCGCGGTCAAAGCGCACTTGCTGTCCTTCAACACAGGCACTGATCCCAATAATAATTTCAGATTGAGGAACTTTCATTGCGTCATCCTTTTAACAATTTGTGCTAGTAAATAAAACTACCTAATGGGTTGAGCAGTTTAGACAAACCCTGAGTAAAATGTAGCGCATCATCGGCTACGGTAAAGCACAAGCATCCTGTTTCAGTCATCGGATTATGAGTATGTTCACCATCTAGCAATATAAAGTCACCTTTTTGATAGTGACCCATATCGTCGCTAAAACTGCCATCAAGTAATAAAGTTAGCTCAAAACCTTTGTGAGTGTGCATTGGAACCGCACCCCCTTTATCAATGTGCAGTAAACTGCTATGTAATGCACCTTCGTTAAAGTCAATACGTGAGCGACTAAGTTTGCCCATTTTGTACCAACCGCTCATATTTAAGCTACGAAGAGCGCGAGGTACGTTGTAAACGTTGCCTTTTAATTCAATTTCTGGTGATTGGACAATTTGTGGTTCATAAATGTCATCGCTTTGGCAAATAGTGTCCATCATGGCTGAAAAATCGAACTCAGTGTTACTTGATTCAGATTCGTTTTGAAGGTCTGAATTAAAAGATTGCGCAGTTTTGGTCGTAATTTCAGTGATTTGGTTTGCACATTCTTGGCATAACTCAGCATGCATCGAAATAGCTGCTGTCAAAGAAGCTGGGAGCTCACCTAATACATAGCTTTGTAATAGGGCTAATTGGGGGTGAAATTTTATCATTATAGCTCTCCTAGTTGTTCTTTGAGCTTGTTAAGTGCCAGACGAAGACGAGATTTTACCGTGCCTAGCGGAATATTGAGTTGCTCAGCGAGCTGCTCTTGCGACAGTTCTTGAAAATAAACACCTCTAATCACTTGTTGTTGTGCTTGCGGAAGGAGTTCTATGTACTGCGCAATGTGGTTTTGCATCAAATGATCGTTGAATTCTACTTCTTGTGCTGTTTGCGCCTCAACCACAGGCCACATATCATCACTGAGATAATCTTCACGTTGTGATCGTACTTTGCGCAGCATATCAAAAGAGACATTACGCATTATGGTGTAAATCCACGTCGTGGCCGCGCCTTTGTCAAAATCGAAAAGGTGCGCTTTACGCCATACATTACTCATGGTGTCTTGTAATAGTTCGTTTGCAGACGCTTCGCTGCCAAGTTGCTTGATACCAAAGCGAATAATTTTAGGTGCAAACCATTTAAATATCTGAGCAAATGCCTGACGATCGCGCTCGACTGCGATATCAGTTAACCAATTTTTTAATTGTTGTGACTCTTCTGGACTCATTTTGGCTTTTCTAGTCAAAGATGCTGTGCCCTGAGGGACATGCGATTGTTGAATTTGCATAGTTATTACACTTTAATAAACATGCCTTGTAATACGTGAGGAATAAAAATAAAGATCAGTCGCACAAAAATTATTTTTCTCCGCATAGCAGAGTATGGAGGAAGTTAAGACAAACACCAAAACTTTGTTCACTAAGAAATTGTTTTTTATCTGAAATATTTATTGGTAATAACTCTATAAAACGAGCGCAACACCAATTTGGGTTAGCAAAAAACGTTTCTTTATACATAGCTGCATACTTTGGGTTAGATGCAAAAATAGTTTTAAGTTCAATGGCGATTGCTTGCGATTGCACCGACAGGGTTTGTTTTGGCCAGTGTGGTATAGGCTTTGATTTAGCGCGTATTAACCCATCGTGTTCAACCTCAAAGTCGCTGAGCAAAACTAACGATTTAGCTTGAATATCAATGGATAAAAACCCGTCGTCAAGCATTGCAAAGTCAATAATTTCAACCCATGTTGCTGTGGTAGAGCTGTTATATTGATAGTCTTGTTCAAAACAGCTAAGAGCAAAACCCGTTCCACCCACACTTTCTTTAACCAAACGAATGTAACGAGGTTCGAATATCCGTAAACGAGTGACACCGCCCGGTAAAAGCACAATAGGTAAAGGAAAAACGCCAAGCTGCATATAAAAACCATCTAAAATGAATTGTCTTTTTCTATACGCTTTTTTACGTTAAATAGTTCAGTCAATTTGGTTTATCACTATTAACCTAAAAACTCATAATTGAGTTGATTTTATTCAATGATCTTAGGTTAGGTTACTCGTAATAAACACAAGCCTAAGCATTGATTGCTAATAAATCGTCGATGCAAGGGGTCACTCTTACTTACTTTATTAAATGTTTAGGCTATAATCCGCCTCCAGCATTTGCGCGTCACTCTTTACAGGTAAACCATGACAGTAGAAACCTTCAATCCAAAACAAACCACGACCCTAGACACTCCAGCTAAAACACTTGCCAGTCAAGCACCAACAGCTAAAAGTACGGGTTCTAAAGTCGGTTTTGTAAGCTTAGGTTGTCCAAAAAATCTCGTTGATTCAGAACGAATTTTAACGCAACTTCGAACTGAAGGTTACGAAGTAGTCAGTAGTTACCATGATTCAGATGTGGTGATTGTAAATACGTGTGGTTTTATAGACAGTGCAGTGCAAGAGTCTTTAGATACTATTGGTGAAGCACTAAAAGAAAATGGCAAGGTGATTGTAACGGGTTGTTTAGGTGCGCGTGAAGATGAAATTCGTCAAGTGCATCCTAATGTGCTTGGGATCACAGGCCCTCATGCATACGAAAACGTGATGGAGCATGTCCATGAGTTTGCACCAAAACCAGTGTTAAACCCATTTTTGAGCCTTATTCCTGACCAAGGCGTAAAATTGACTCCTAAGCATTATGCCTATTTAAAAATATCCGAAGGCTGTAATCATCGTTGCACGTTTTGTATTATTCCATCAATGCGAGGTGATTTAGTCTCGCGTCCAATTGGTGATGTGCTGCAAGAAGCCGAGCGTTTAAAACAAGCTGGCGTAAAAGAATTATTGGTTATTAGCCAAGATACCAGTGCTTATGGCGTTGATGTTAAAAGCAAAACCGGTTTTTGGAATGGCATGCCAGTTAAAACAGACATGCTTAACTTGTGTCAAGCATTGAACAAGCTTGGTATTTGGGTGCGTTTGCATTATGTTTACCCATATCCACATGTTGATGACATCATTCCACTGATGGCAGAAGGTAAGTTACTCCCTTATTTAGATATACCTTTTCAGCATGCAAGCCCTCGCATTTTAAAAATGATGAAGCGCCCAGGCCAAGCCGAGCGTACATTAGATCGCATTAAAAAATGGCGTGATCTGTGCCCTGAATTAGTGATCCGCTCAACATTTATTGTTGGTTTCCCAGGTGAAACAGAAGAAGATTTCCAAATATTACTCGATTGGTTAGAAGAGGCACAACTTGACCGCGTTGGTTGTTTTAAATATTCACCTATTGAGGGCGCTAAAGCAAACGAACTAGCTGATCCTGTGCCAGAAGAAATAATGCAAGACCGTTTTGAGCGTTTTATGTTGAAACAACAAGAAATCAGCAAAAACCGTTTGGCATTACGTGTAGGTCAAATTATGGAAGTGTTAGTTGATGAAGTTGACGAAGAAGGTGCGATTGGTCGTACCTTTGCTGATGCGCCTGAAATTGATGGTGTGATTTACCTAAACGGTGAAACTGATCTCAAACCAGGTGATGTTGTTAAAGTGTTAGTTGAACACTCTGACGAATATGATTTATGGGGCAGCTTAGTAAACTAAGCATAAGCCTGTTTGCACTTGCTAAAACAGATTGAGTGCCTCAACGTAAGCACACACTCGCAGCTGTTGAACTTCGGCCATGATAATGGGCAAGTTCAACAGGCCTAATATCAATTGCTGCAAAGTTGCTAACCCAGTAGTTAAAATAAACATAACAGTAGTCGATGCAGTGCTCGTGCTTTTGACCGAAAAAAGCGAGGTGCCATCGCGGGGTTGGTTATCATCCTTAGTCTTTATTTGAGTAAGCTCAGTACCTGCCTAGTTTTATCATGCCTTACAATCCGATTATTCGGCAAAACCCAGGTCAATATATGGCCACCATCGTTTTTGATGTGAAAGAGCCGTTACAACAATTTCTCTCAAGCTGCAGCTATTCAATCCACCAGTAGATTTGACATCGATTTTTATGTTGTGATTTGATGATAATTAATTCAAATCAATAAGATATTTATGAGAGATGTCAGGTATTTCCTGTTTATCAGTATGATAATGCGCAAGTGTTGCTTGATGACTTATGGTAGAAAAATATGGATTAAAAACATATCAAATCCGTGGATCTAATCTTGAGTTTTTTCTTCAGTGAGATCCGTTCCCAAGTAAATTTGTTTGCTGAATAAATTAAAAAAAACAACTGCGTTTTTTCAGCCGGAATCGTGCGCTGGCTTAACCGAATTAGAACGTTATCTAATCTGAACTAGTGCGCTGTTAGAACCGGAGTATGCAATTGCCTATTCCAGTAAAATAGCAATGCCAATCCATATAAATTAAAGCGTTAATCCAGTTAAGCAAGCGCAGCTTTCCAGTAAGAATAAAGCAATAGCGAAATATTGAATAAAAATGACCTTTAGAAAGTTAAGTTGGGGCGCATAGACGCCGTTTTGGGAGTGTCCATCTCATCACCCATAAATATCTCATTTTAAAAATGCTTCATTTTGAGGCGTTTTTTATGGCTAAAAAAGCCGACTTTCGTCGGCTTACAGGGAATGTCTCAGCGCTTACAAATGCAAGCGACAAAGTAGGCGGCATATCAGCAACCTACTTTAGCTCATGCATCTTATTCAGAATGACTGCCTTACTTATATCGTTAAAACGTGCTTATGGTTTTAAAAACGATACTAGACTAAATAAGGCAGTAAACCTGAAACCTGAGTGTGCAAGCTTAAAAACGTTGTTGGAAAGACAGGTATAATGTGCAACCGCGGATGCTATACAAGCTTGATGAAAAAGCATTAAATTTATCAAATTTGGGCTCTTCATCAGTTAAGTTTGTTACACCGAACGAGATGCTATTTTCCCATGGCAAGTTGACGTTATAGTTGAGGTTATGTGAAATATAGGCATCGATTTCAAACAGCTTGCTGTTGGTATCATCGATATAATTCCACGTTTTTTGTGCCCCAATGTAGTTTGCAAAGTAGTGAAGGCTGTGATCTCCTAAGGTGTAGTCTAGGCTCAAATTAACCCGTAAATCTGGCGTGTTTTGACGACCAGCAATATCCTCGGAAATAGTTGTTTCACCATCTTCAATGTATGAATATTTGTATTTGAGGTATTTAGAGACATTTATCTTCGCTGAAAAATCACCGTACTCAGTGCTAAAATTGCCAGTGAATGACACATCTAAACCTTGGCGTTCGCTTTTACCGATATTAAGTACGGGTGCAACCACATAATTGAGACGCCCATTAGGTAACAACGAGATTTCAGCCCCTGGATAAATAGTGGAAATATCTTGCCTTGGTGTCCCAGCAAGATCTGCTGCTTGATTAAGTTTTGCTTGGGTTTGCAATATTTCTGATGAATCAATTGAATCAATTAAGCCTTCTGTTTCAAGCGACCAATAATCCATTGTGATGCTAAAATTGTCATTAATATCCCATGACATACCAATGTTATAAGTATCCGATTCTTCAGCATTAAGGGTTTTATTGCCACCGGTGCGAGTAGCCGCTTCTTGTTTTAAGCTACATGAATCGATATCACTGCCAGCTTCATGACAGGCAATATAGTTCGTGAGTTTTCCAAACCCTTCTGTTTGCGCTTTATTTAAATCAGATAACGTTGGCGCTCGAAATCCAGTGCCCCAAGATGATCGTAATAGAACATTATCAAGTGGGTTATAACGTACAGATATTTGGGGATTAAATGTGCTACCGAAGTCGGAATATTTATCGTAGCGGCCTGCTAAGTTGATTTCTAAGGTATCAATTATCGGCAATACCAATTCAGCATAGCTTGAAATGACATCACGTTCGCCAGCGCCACCAGAGCCGCCATTTCCGCCTACGATTAATCCAGCTTCTGCAAGTGCATCAACTTTAGAGTCAAGGGATTCTTCACGGTACGATGCACCAATGTACATGGCTGATGTGCCAGCATCGAGTTGAAATAAATCAAAACTTAGGCCACCTGCGGCTTCTAGGTAATCGGCCACCATACGTTTATCATAGTTAGCCGCAATGCCACCAGGTAGAGGTGAATTTGGATCGCGCGGATCCCAACCTACAAACGTATTGGTTTGATCATCCCAATGGCCTACTAAATCATTTTGTGCCCCATCGAGTAAATAACCCGTACCCCATACAAAGTTAGTGTATTTGTTATAAGAAATTGACGCATCCCAGTCAAAAGCAGATGTTGAACCATCAAGCGCAAGCATATAATCGAATACGTTATCATGCATTTCTGCCACACGATCACCAGCATTATCAAAACGAAATTTCATTCCAGCATCAGGATCAGCATACAATTCTTTTAAACGAATTCCCTGTGAAGTGGTATAAGCAGGCAGGCCATTAGGGATTGAAATATTGGCAGGTACAGGGGCTGAAACATCTAGGGTTTCGTTTTTTGCCCAATAAGCACGAGCTGTTAGGCGAATGTCATCGGTCACGTTATAAGTGTAATGAATGAGTGTATTATCACGACGCGAGCGAGAAGAGCTCGCTGCTGCATTAGTATAATCATAACCACACAAAGTATCTCCATCGTAGTTACGATCGGTTAACGGCCCTTTAAAATCAGCCCCATAAATATCAGCGCAGGTGGCATCACCTTCAAAAGGATGTTGCCATGCCCAGCCACCGGCATTACCTTGCGTTAACGCTCGCCCAGTCCATGAAATATTAGCCCAATCGTTTGCGTCATTCGCATCTCCACCTGGAATAACAGAAGGTTGAGTATAAGTTCTGTCAGCTTGCATTATGGGGCTTTCTTCATAATGCTCAATTGTAAACACTAAGCTGCCCATATCTGAACTGAGCCCACCTGTGAATGAAAAATTGCTAGAATCCCCCCCTTTGGCTGATGGGCGATCGGCTCGGCCATCAAATTGCAATCCCTGAAAATCTTTTTTTAAGATAACGTTAATTACGCCCGCTATTGCATCTGTTCCATAAATAGCAGAGGCACCATCGGTTAATATTTCAATACGCTCAACCGCTGCCATTGGGATCGTATTTAGGTTACTGGCCCCTCCATCTAACACCGGTGATTTTGCCATGCGCTTACCATCAAGCAAGGTTAAGGTATGTTGTGCCGAGGCTCCCTTTAACTGGACAGTAGATTGTGAACTCCAGCTATTATTTGCACCGCCACCCCACGATCCAAACGCATTTAAATTAGAGTTACGTAATGCATCACCGACCGTTGCAAAACCGGCATTTGCCAGGTCTTCGGCATTTAAAATTGTAACTGGCACCGCACCTTCTAAATCAACGCGTTTAATTCGCGAACCTGTCACTTCAATTCGCTCTACTTGTTCAGTGCTATCAGCGGCATTAACTACAGGCACTGACATGTTCGCTAAGATGCAGCTGACTAAAAGTGATTTTTTAAAACTTAAGAGTTGTTTTTTATTAAAATTATTCATTATTAACCTCATTGATGAAACCCCCAAAATCCACATTGATATATTGTATACAATATATCAATGGTTCGAGATAATATGTTAGGCAGAGGTTAATTGCAAAATTATTTTGTGATTTTATAAATAATCGTGATGAAAACGGTGTACAAGAAGGAAGAGTTCAGTTGACGCATAAATTTTAAAACAACGAGTTACAGTGCAATTAAGCAAAGTTCTGCATAAGTCATTTTTTAATGTATTGCATTGAATTGAATTGAATCAAATTAAAGGCAGAGCCTCACATGTGCGGTGAGGCTCTGAGTCGATTAGCGTTTGATGTTAAAAATCATTGCGTAAAGCACAGGCACTACAATTAGGGTTAAAATCGTGGCAAAGCCTAATCCAAACATAATGGTGACAGCCATGGATTTAAAAAAGACATCAAATAAAAGGGGGATCATGCCTAAAATGGTCGTGATGGCAGCCATAGCAACAGGCCTAACACGTGAAACCGCCGAATCAAAAATCGCAAAATAAGGGTCTTTACCTTCTGCGAGTTCTAGATTGATTTGATCGACCAATACAATACCATTTTTAATTAACATCCCCGATAAGCTTAATAGCCCTAATAACGCCATAAAACTAAATGGACTATCGGTCACATATAGACCACCACTGACACCAATAATGGCCAAAGGCACTGTAGCCCAAATCACTAAAGGTTGTTTAACAGAGTTAAAAAGCAATACAGTAATGGCAAACATGGCTAAATACCCGATGGGTAAAGATCCAAAAATAGCTTTTTTCGCTTTTGAAGACGATTCAAATTCGCCTCCCCAATGCAGTTCATAACCGTGAGGCAATACAATTGCTTCAATCGGTGCTTTAACTCGTGCAAACAATTTAGCCGCTGTTTCATCCCCTAAAATATCATGATCGGCCATTACTGTGATGGTACGTTTACGATCACGGCGCATTAATAAGTTATCTTCGAACTCCGTATCAAAACCATCAACAACCTGATTAATCGGAATATAAACACGAAGGGCAGGGCTATATATTTGTAAGTCATTTAAACTATCCACTTCAAGACGCTCATTGGCTGGTGAGCGCGCAATAATGGGTAAAGTTTGTGTTCCTTCACGATAAACACCCACTTGTTTACCTGATAAGCTAGTCAGTAACAGACTGTCTAAATCGGCTTTACTGATCCCAAGGCGGCGGGCTTTTTGCTCATTAAATTTTGGACGAATAATTTTCGTCCGCTCGCGCCAATCATCCTTGATATTAAATGCTTTGGGATCGCTTTTAAGAATTGCTTTTGCTTGGTTGGCAAGTTCGCGTAGTACAAGTGGATCGGGGCCTGAAAAACGCGCTTCAATTTTTGCATCAGTTGAAGGGCCAATTTCCATTCGTTTTAATTTCACTTGAGCATCAAGTAAATGTTCGGCACTGTATTGCCTTAGATCAGCAATAATAGGGTCAAGTGCGTCACGATCGGCAACACGAATAATCATTTGCGCATAGGCTGGATAGGTTTTTTCAGGTGCATACGTCAACATAAAGCGCGGTGCGCCTTGTCCTATGGTGCTAGTAATATCAAGCACAGATTCTTTACTGAGCAAGTACTGTTCGATTTGTTTGATGTCAGCTTGAGTTTGTCGAATATCAGTCCCTTGGTATCGCCAATAGTCAAGATAAAACATTGGGGTATTCGATGCTGGAAAAAACGACTGTTTAACTTGCCCAAAACCGACGACTGATAGCACTAGCGCCAATAGCATCATACCCATAGTGGCTTTACGATAAGTTAAACACCAACTTAATGCGCTGCGATAAACGGTAAAAATAATGCCTTTATAAGGGTCTTCATTTGGGTCAACTGCGTTACTTTGTTTAAACATCAGATCGGCAAAAAATGGCGTCAGGGTAATCGCCGTTACCCAACTTAATAATAATGAAATCAGCAATACTGAAAACAAACTACCAGCAAATTCACCCGTTGCATCGGCACTGAGTCCAATAGGCGCAAATGCAGTGATGGCAATCACGGTGGCACCTAATAAAGGCCATTTGGTTTGTTCGACAATATCAACCGCAGCTTGCACTTTGGTACGGCCCTTTTGTAAGCCAATTAAAATACCTTCGGTGATCACTATGGCGTTGTCGACCAGCATGCCTAAAGCAATAATCAGTGCACCGAGCGAAATTCGCTGCAAATCAATGGCAAATAATTTCATGAATATAAATGTACCGAGTACTGTTATTAATAAAATTAAGCCAATGAGCACACCGCTTTTAAAACCCATAAAAACGAGCAAAACTAAAATAACGATAGCCACAGCTTCAAGTAACGAAATGATAAAATCATTCACCGACTTTTCAACTTCAACGGGTTGGTTATACACAGTTTGAACATTGATACCGTGAGGACGCTGGTATTCAAGTTCTGCCAAGTGCTTGGTGAGATTTTTTCCGATATCAACGACATTCACACCAGAACTAAATGAGACACCGAGCAACAGAGCTTGTTGACCTGCAAAATGAATAATGTTTTGCGGTACTTCGGCATAGCCACGCGATACGGTTGCTACATCACCAAGGTAAATCAGCTCTGATGCCCCTGGGCTTGAAATAAGTAAGTTTTCAAGCTCTTTAACATCTTTAAATTCACCTGTAGGGTGCAAACGAATAGACTCACTGCCTACTTTGATTTTACCTGCATTAGATACCGTATTTTGGCTTTGCAGCAATTGAAATATTTGTTGTGCAGAAATGCCTAAACTGGCTAATTTATGAGTTGAAATTTCAACCATGACTTGGGGTTGTTGTTCACCTGCGACAACCACCTTGCCAATGCCATCGACTAAAACGAGCTCTCGACGTAAGTAATCAACATAATCTTTTAGCTCATCATAGGAGTAACCTGCGCCACTGACCGCAAACATCACACCATAGACATCCCCAAAATCATCCATAATTTTTGAAGGCATCACACCATTAGGGAGTTTAGGCGCAAGATCGTTAATTTTTCGCCTCAGTTCGTCCCACATTTGGCGCAGCTCTTCTTTTCGGTAAGTGCTTTTCATCTCAATAGAGATTTGAGACATACCAGGCGATGAAATTGAGCTGACATAATCAACATAAGGTAATTGTTGGATCACATTTTCAATGGGATAGGTGACTTCTTCTTCAACTTGTTCAGGCGAAGCACCAGGGTATGCGGTGATCACCATGGCTTTTTTTAAGGTAAATTCGGGGTCTTCTAATTGACCTAAGCCTAAATAAGAAAATGTTCCGCCAATTAGCAGCAACAAAGTCACCATCCAAGAGATGACTTTTTTCTCAATTGATAATTGTGCCAAGTTCATGATTATAAGCCTTTTTCACGTTGCCAAGGGCGAACAACTAGGTTGTCACTCAACGAATGAACCCCAGCACTGACAATAAAGTCACCAGCTTTTAAGCCAGATAGTATTTCAATGCCCACTTGATGAAGTTCACCAATAGTCACGGCTACTTTATGCACTGTCTGGGTTGTTTCATCGTAACGCCAAACATAGTGCTTATTTGTTTGTTTATCTTGTGCAAGTTCAGAAAACACCGCTTCAACGGGAACCATGAATTGATCAGGGCTGGACTTAGTAATTTGCGATAGGTCGATAAGAACATTGCCTGTCATGCCCGCAAGCAAATTGAAGTCTTTTGGTACGGGTAAACTGAAAACAACTCGGTAAGTAAGGGTATTAGGATCAGCTTGTGTATCCCACTCTTTTACTGTCAGTGGGTATGCTTGTTCAGAAAAACCATCAAAAACAACTTTAGGTTGATAATTAATATTATTATTGAATCGAGCAACGACTTTTTCGGGGACTTGAATCGTTACATCCATCAAATCACGGGTTTCAAGTCTTAAAATATTTTGTTTTGCTTGAATGTTTTCGAAGTTTTTGACAAAGACTTTGGATACTGTGCCACTAAAAGGAGCCTTTAATTCGGTGTAATCGAGGTCTGCGAGGGCCTTTTTATAGGCTGATTCAGCGACTTGTTTATTGGCTTTGGCTTGATCAAACTCAGCCTCCGTAGTGATCCCTTTGCCGAGTAACGATTGTGTTCTTTCTAACTGCGATTGTGCCAGCTCAAAACGTGCTTTTTTATCTTCAACTTGAAGTTTAAAGTCCGTTGGATCGAGTTGTGCCAGTAATTGGCCTTTTTCAACATGTTGTCCTGCTAATACCGCAAAGCTTTTTAATTCGCCGTTAACTCTAAAACCAAGATAAGAACCCTGATTAGCTTCAACTTCTGCAGGAAAACTCCTTACATTTGTCTGGGCGTGATCATCAACTTGATATAGTTTTACCGGGCGGATCACTTGAGAAGAGGTTTCTTGTGATTGTTTGTTACAGCCAAGTAAGGTGGTAGAGAGCATAAGAGCTAATGCGATTTTAACTAATTGCATCGTAAATTCCTTGCAGGTAAGAAAAATTTATTACAGAACTATAGGTAATAAACAAGAGAACATAAATTTATCTAAATAATACGGATAAATAGTTTAAAATAAAATTTATATAAAATTAATAACAGTATAAGTATTTCTTATGACTTTAGAGCAAATTAGGATACTAGCCGCCGTCGTCGAATATGGCAGCTTAAAAAAAGCGGCTGAGATCCTTCATAAAACACAACCCGCTTTGAGCATGGCAATGCAAAAGTTAGAGGCTGAGCTGGGGTTTTTATTGCTCGATAGGGGGCAATACCGGTTAACACTCACACCTCACGGCGCAATATTCTTTCGTCAAGCACGCTCATGGCTTGCTGAAGCGAATCAACTCAAGGTGCTCGGTAAAAGTCTTGCCAAAGGATACGAAGCAAAATATCGCATTTGTTACGATGAAGCGTCTGTTAATAGTGAGGTTGATGACTGTCTCAGTATTTTATTTAAACACTATCCGTCGACTGAGTTTTTAATCAATAGTGGCAGCCGATTTAACGCCATCAACCAAGTCAAAGAGCAATCGGTTGAGCTTGGAATTGGGCCTTGGTTCCATATTTTTCAAGCAACTGGACAATATGAAAGTTTTCCTATTGGCGAATTAGATCTGGTTTTAGTGGCTTCACCGACCTTATTTTCACCAAAAGAAGTGCATTGCTCGAATGATTTAAAAAATTACAGTTGTATTACGCTCAAAGAAAGTAGTTTTGAATTTGACAGCGAGCAATTGACGATCGTTCAAGGTTCACAATTAATAAAAACGGATGATTTGGCGATGCTATCTCGGTTAGTGATGTCTGGGGCCGGTTGGGCAATGATGAGTCGCAATGCTTGTCAACCTCTTATTGATTCAGGGCGTTTGTTTGAAATTAGTTTAAACGATTATAGTGAAACAATTAAAGTTGAAATCCGAGTTTTTCGAAAAAAGCAGCGTGAACACGGTCCGGTTGCAAACAAAATATGGTCGTTATTACATGTTTTAAATCAAGCGCCGAGCAAGATCCCATAATACGAAACATCATTAGATAAAAAGTAACAAAGGAAATTTTGTTAACTTATTGTTTGTTATCGTTTTTAGGTAATACCAACAAAGCACCGATTTTTAATTGATGCTATCACATTGATTATTTTTATTAATTTTTTCAGTTGGGCTTGTTTTATCCTTGTATTTAAACGCATAATGCCTGCATTAAATCATGTAATGTTACATTTTTATTACAAAGCATTTTTAGCTAGACTATTTTCGCGAGTATTTTTTTGAAGTATTTATTTGCCCTTAGTTTTATGCTGCTAATGTCTACACGTTTTTGCCAAGCGAATATTGTTTGGGATAAGGAAATCAGTGAATTTAGAACATCTGTAGCATTAGAGCATGATGATAACGTATTCAATTCGATCTTAAATCAGCAAAATGAACATTTTTTACAGATGCTTGGCGATTTGCAGTGGCTGTCGTTGTACGATGGTTTTGGCGTGTATATTCCAGTCATTATTGATTATCGTCTTGCGCAATTTAGTGCTGAATTAAGCGGGGCTGATATTTCTTTTCGTCCAGAAATTCATCTTTTTATTCAGGATAACATTGAATTCAATACGGCATTTGGCTTTGAGCGCAGCACTAAATTAGGTGGTGATAGCGGTGCTGAGTTTTTACAACAACACGTTATTGAGCAATTGAACCAAAGCGCGCAAGTTGCTCTCTTACTTGGCCGAGATAAACAATTACAATACCTCAACTTTAATTTAAATCTTTCAGTTAAAAAACAGCAGCAAAAAAATCAATTACTAAACCAAATAGATTCACTTCAACTCGATGTTTTATATGGACATCGTTTTACAGAAGATAGCTATTGGTTGACGCATTTTAATGTTCAATCAGAACAAAGAGCGAAACAAAACAGTGATTTAATTGAGCTGGGTGTCGGATTTAAAACACAATTTGCATCTGATCATCAATTGAGTGTGATCACCGGTCTGTTTACCCGCTCTGGAGATAGCACCTTACGCGGTCAATATTGGCAAATATCCGATAGCTGGCAAATAAACGCCGATCATCAGTTGCGGTTGCTCACCTCTTCGCGTTCAGAAGTATCAACCACTCTAACTGCGTTGACGCAGCTTCGTACCGAGGTTGCATTACTGTATCAAATTGCCTTGTCATTTGAACACCAACTGAGTTTTTCTGCTGAGTATAGCTCGCTTACTCTTGATGAATTAAAGCGCACTCATGATAGTTGGGCTGGTTCGTTACTTTGGCGATGGTCTGTGATGGCGCATGTTACCACCGCTTTCTCTGTAGGGCATGTTTCAGTACAAGATAGCTTTTTAGAAGGTAGCCGTTCACAAAATAGTATTAATATGGCAGTAGAATATTTATGGTAAAGCCATACTCTTTTTTACTATTACTGATCGCGAGTTTTGTATCGTATGGAACGGAATTTAGTAAAGCGTATGAATTAGGTGCGGGCGATCATATTCACATTTCGGTCTACCAAGAGCCTGACTTATCTTTTTCAGGTCAAGTGAGTCAACAAGGAAAAGTAGATTTCCCCTTACTAGGTAGTATTGAATTATCGGGTTTTACCCAGCAACAAGCAAAAATGCACCTTGAAGCATTACTCAAAGATGGTTATTTAGTTGAACCGAGTGTGTCTATTCGAGTCTCAAGCTACCGACCTTTTTTTATTTATGGTGAGGTGAGAAGCCCTGGTAGTTATGCTTATCAGCCCGATATTACCCTTGAGCAAGTCATTGCACTTTCAGGTGGCTTGAAAGATCGCGCCTCACGCACGCAGTGGCAGATCCAAAGAGGTCAAAATAAAACGCTTTTTTTAGCTAAATCCGATACGGTTATTTTACCCGGTGACGTTATTAAAATAGAAAAGAGCTTCTTTTAGACGATGGCACAAGTATCTGGAGCATTTAAACCAGCTGAAGATGAAATAGATCTTACCGATTTAATCGCTCTTTTTTGGATTAAAAAATGGTTTATGCTTGTAGTCACTGCGATTGTATTTGCAATTGGCTTGAGTATGGTTGACCGCATGCCTGATGTTTATAAGGCTACGACCACGGTGATGGTTAAGGGCACTAAAGCTAACAATCCTTTACAATCATTAGTGCCTGGAATGGGATCTTCTAATGATGAACTCGATACAACCATTAAGTTATTAAAATCGAGCCAGTTTGCGCAATCAATCGTAGATTCACTTATTATACCGGTTAAATTACATCAATTTGCAACCGGTCATCGGTGGTCTGCTGACGATTTGCTCAATAACCTCACTATCAATATTGTAAATAAAACCAACTTGTTAGAAATTAGTTTTGAAAGCCAAAATGCAGAATTCACCGCAGAAGTGGCGAACAAAATCGCTCAAGCGTTTATGCAATATCAAACGCATTTGATGCAACCACATAGTAATAAAAGTGATGATTGGATCCACTCAAAAATACAGGATGTAAAAAACTCTTTAGAGCAAGAAGAAATAAAACTAATGGCATTTAGGCAGCAGCAAAACGTAGTCGATATTGCCAGTAGCGTTGCAATTGCAAAACAAGAAATTACATTATTATATCGAGAATTAAGAGAGCTAACCCTACAGTTCGAGCTTTTACAACGCTTTATGCAAAAAGTGACATCAGCGAATAATGAGTTACCGGTGTTACTTGTTATCACTGAAGTGGCCACTGCTCCAATAATCAGGGATCTTCTACAGCAAAAAGCCTTACAGCAAACGCAGCTTTCACAAATTAAACTTCGTTATTTAGAAAAGCACCCAACGTTTAAGTCAATGGCATTAAAAATTGCAGACACAGAGCAGCAATTAGAGAATGAAGTGCACGCCTTTGTGAGTGCGATGACAAAAAAGAAGCAAGAAATAGCACTTCAACTTCGCGAATTGGAACTAAAACAGCGAAGCGCAAACGAAGTGCTCGAAAGTGCAATTATTCAAGAGCAAGAATTTAATAAAATACAGCGTTCCGTGGATGCGAATATTAAATTACTTGAATCTTTAAGTGCTAAACAAAAAGAGACCGAGTTATTAAAAGATATTACCGGTTCGTCCGATATCATAGTGGTTGATCCTGCAATCACTCCTTTGGCACCGATAAAACCTAAAAAAGTACTTATTGCTGCAGTCTCTGGTGTAATGGGATTTCTATTATCTGTTGTATTGGTTATTTTGCTTCATTTTTTTGCTGATAGTCACCGACGCTATCGGCAAATAGCACACCATTATGGGTATAAAGTATTGGGAGAATTGCCACGTATTCGAAATAAAAACAAAGATAAAAGCCAACCTATTTTATTTGGCAGCGGTAAGCAATTTGAAATTTATCAAGAATCGATACGTTCAATTCGAACCAAAGTGATGTTAGATAAAGATCTTGGGGATGAAAAAATTATAGCTGTGACTTCTCTGACACCCAATGAAGGCAAGTCGAGTACATGTTTACAAATGGCCAAATCGTTTTCAGAGCTTGAGCGTGTGATTATTATTGATGCTGATTTACGTGATCCCTCAATTGCAGTTGCATTGGGTCAATCACGACATCGACCTGGCTTGACTAATTTTTTAGCTCAAACTCACAGTTTTGAAGAGTGTATTTTTCATGATGAGCAAATTAATGCCGATGTTTTACCTTCAGGCCTTAGGCCAATGAACCCACTACTATTTTTATCAATGCAACGATTTGAAAGCATGCTGAAGGTACTTCAGAAAAAATATGATCGGATCATACTTGAATGTCCCCCTATTTTATCTGTGAGTGATGCGTTAATGGTCAGCAAGCATGTAAGTGGCTTAACCTTGGTTGTTGATGTACAAAAAACGCCTTTAGCAAAATTTAATCATGATATAGAGCTACTTAGCCATGCCGAGACAACAATAAGTGGCATAATATTAAACCGAATAAAATACGATAACCAAAACTATTATTATGGCGCGACAAAAAAGCGAACTTGAAAACGAGCTTAAAAAAATGCAAATTTGGACCATTATAGGTGCTATTCCTCATGGTCAGGTCGCTTGTTATGGGCAAATTGCTAAGATGGCAGGGTTGCCAAATTACGCTCGTTTTGTTGGAGCTTGCCTTAAAAACCTTCCAAAAGACTCTCAGCTACCTTGGCATCGAGTCATTAATGCTCAAGGTTGTATCAGTTTTAGTGCTCACTCTGCCGATTTTTGTCGTCAAAAAGAACAACTAGAAGCCGAAGGTATTTTGGTTACCAATGGACGGATATCGTTAAAAAAATATCAGTGGCATGCATCAGCAATTACAACCATTTAAGAATTGACTGCGACTAAAGATTAAAACAAATCTTAATTGGTCTCAAAATGAAGCATCAACTCACACTTTTATTCTTATTGTTTTTACCCATCCTCAGTCTGTGTGTTTGTTATTTAATTGTAACTTTATGCGTGTTATCAAAACGTAACTTCTGTATTAGGCCCTAATATAAAGAGGATGTTTGGCCATCATCTTGTTGCGCTTTCATTATATATATCAGCTTGTTCAGAAAAATATGACCCTTTAATAGTTACATTTACGTGGATAGAAAAAATATTTTACATTTGATTAAAAAAATAAAGTAAATTGCCTAAAAAAATGAAAATAGCTGTTGCCAAGCCAATAAAAATGCATAACTATAAGGCCTGCGAAGGCACAATAATAAAGAATAGGAATCTAGAAATGAACAAAGCTCAATTAGTTGAAAAAATTGCCACTGATGCAGAGATTTCAAAAGCGGCTGCTAGCCGTGCACTTGATGCATTCACTGGTGCAGTATCAAACTCGCTAAAAGAAGGTAATTCTGTAGCTTTAGTTGGTTTTGGTACGTTTTCAGTTAAAGCTCGTGCAGCACGCACAGGCCGTAACCCACAGACTGGCGCAGAAATTCAAATCTCAGCAGCAAACATCCCATCTTTCAAAGCGGGTAAAGGCTTAAAAGACAGCGTAAACGTTTAATACGCGCTTAAGCACATTATTTAAATAAGGGACCTTTTAGGTCCCTTATTTATTTTATCTTTGTTAGATTCTAAGCGCTTTATCACCACGTATAAATCCAACAACCCCAGATCGGACAACTTCAACAATTTCAGTTTCGTTACGTAAAGTATCGATAAACGAAGCTAGTTTGTCAGTGTTACCAACGAGTTGAAGTGAATAGGTTGTTTTTCCCATATCAATAATTGAGCCGCCAAACACATCGGTGATACGAGAGACAGTGGCACGACTTTGCTCATCTGCAGCGCGGACTTTTATCAAGACTAATTCGCGTTCGATATGATTGGTATCGGTTAAGTCTATCACTTTAAGTACATCAACCAGTTTATTAACCTGTTTGGTTATTTGCTCAATAATACGATCATCACCTTGGGTTGTGATGGTAATGCGTGAGAGCGAATTGTCATCTGTGGTGCCCACGGTCAGGCTATCAATATTATATGCTCGCTGTGAAAAAAGCCCCACAATTCGAGACAGTGCCCCTGGTTCATTTTCGAGTAAGATGGCTAAAATTCGTTTCATTATGCTTTTACTCCTTTTTTAAGCCACATGTCATCTATGGCACCTAAACGAATTTGCATTGGATAAACATGTTCTGATTCATCGATACAGACATCAACAAATACCAGTCTATCGGTTATTGCCATCGCAGTTGCAAGGGCATCTTCTAATTGATCAGGATAATCAACACGGATCCCAACATGACCATAACTTTCGGCTAATTTTACAAAGTCCGGTAAAGACTCCATATAAGATGAAGAGTGGCGTCCAGAATAAATCATATCTTGCCATTGCCTAACCATGCCTAAAGAACGGTTATTAAGAGAAATAATTTTAACGGCTAAGCCATATTGCATACAGGTTGAAAGCTCTTGAATATTCATTTGAATAGAACCATCGCCGGTCACACAGACTGACTCTTTATCAGGAAATGCAAGCTTCACACCCATTGCCGCTGGTAATCCAAATCCCATCGTGCCTAAACCACCACTGTTAATCCATTGGCGAGGTTTATCAAAAGGGTAATACTGGGCTGCAAACATCTGATGTTGCCCAACATCTGAGCTGATATACGCCTTTCCTTGGGTGACTTTATAGAGGGTTTCAATGACTGTTTGTGGTTTTATTTTACCTTCCGCTTTGGTGTAACTTAGGCACTTTTGGTCACGCCAGCTATTGATAGTGCGCCACCAATCTTCTTGTGCAGCTCGGTCTATTTGAAGTTCACTTTTATCGATTTCAACCTGTAATTGTTCAAAGACTGTTGCTAAATCACCAACGACAGGAATATGCGCAGAAATCGTTTTAGAAATCGAGGTAGGATCTACATCGACATGAATGATGGTTGCTTTTGGACAAAACTTTTTAACATTATTGGTGACGCGATCATCAAATCGAGCGCCTAAGGCTAAAATCACATCGGCATTGGCCATTGCTTTGTTTGCTTCTAAGTTGCCATGCATTCCAAGCATACCAATAAAGTTTGGATGAGTGCCTGAAATGCCTCCCAAACCCATTAACGTATTAGTGATGGGGGCATTGAGTGATTCAACTAATTGAGTGAGTTGTTCAGAAGTATCAGACAAAATAATGCCACCTCCTGAATAAATAACTAATCTTTTCGCTTTTAAAATGGCCTGAACTGATTTTTTAATTTGTTTTGAATGTCCTTTCTTACTCGGATTATAAGAGCGTAAAGAAATTTCTTTTGGCATGACAAATGGGAATTCAAGAGCAGGATTAAGAATATCTTTTGGTAGCTCAACAACTACGGGGCCTGGTCGCCCTGTTTTAGCAATGTAAAAGGCTTTGGCCAACACTTCTGGGATCTCAAGCGCACTGCGGCAATTAAAACTGTGTTTTACTATTGGTCTTGAGCAACCAACGATATCAGTTTCTTGAAAGGCATCATCACCAATTAGATTACTAGGGACTTGTCCAGCAAGCACGACCATTGGGATCGAATCCATATAGGCTGTAGCAATACCTGTAACGCAATTGGTCGCTCCTGGACCTGATGTCGCAAGAACGACGCCCACTTGACCTGTTGCACGGGAAAACCCATCAGCCATGTGCGTTGCTGCTTGTTCATGGCGCACTAGTATGTGTTCAACATCGTTTTGTACATACAAGGCATCGTAAATATCTAGTACAGAGCCTCCGGGATAACCAAATACATATTTGACCTCTAGTTCTTTCAGTGCTCGCACGACAAGTGCAGCTCCTGACATCATTTCTTGTTCCATCCTCATTCCTTATTTTAAGTCAAAAAAAAACCCCGTCTTAATGTGCGGGGTTTATTTTGAGTGCTGTTTGTTGCTCAAGTTAACCCGCTGGCATCACCACAGTGACCAGTACCACGAGCACAACTAAAACAACACGAGTTAAATTCATAGATATTTTTTAATTAATTATTAACAAGCTCTTTTTTATAAGTTTTACCCGTTAATGTCAAGTTAATAAATAAAGTTTTAAGGGATAAAAAATGCGAAAAATCAATGCGTGAGATGTTATTTTGGATAAGTATTCCTTTGGGTGAACTGTTAAGGGATTTAAATGTTAGGATTGAATTAAATAATGCCTATTTAAGTCTCTGTCTTGAGGGAGAAATTACGATTTTTTTGCAAAAAAAAGCCCACAATATGTGGGCTAGTGTATATTTTTATTTTTGTATTACAGACGTTCAATCACGGCTTGGGTAAAGTCTGTAGTACCGTGGTTACCACCTAGGTCGCGTGTTGTACGATCACCAGTTTTAATCACATCAGCTACAGCATTACGAATACGCTCGGCGGTATCGGCCATGCCCAAGTGTTCTAACATTTGAATTGACGCTAAAATAACAGAGGTTGGGTTGGCTAGATTTTTACCTGCGATATCCGGTGCACTTCCATGAACGGCTTCAAAAATTGCAGCATCTTCACCAATATTTGCACCTGGAGCCATTCCAAGACCACCGACTAAACCTGCACATAAATCAGATAAAATATCACCAAACAAATTAGTGGTTACAATTACATCAAACTCTTCAGGTGTCATTACTAATTTCATACACGCCGCATCTACAATCATTTCTGTCGATTCAATATCAGGGTAGCGTGCAGCGACTTCACGTGCCACTTTTAGGAATAAGCCTGAAGTAGATTTTAAAATGTTGGCTTTGTGAACTGTAGTCACTTTTTTACGGTTTTCACGACGAGCTAATTCGTAAGCAAAAACGGCAATTTTTTCAGCACCTTCACGTGTAATTTTAGAGACTGCTTCCGCTTCTGAACCGTCTTCAGATACTACTTGACCTAAACCAGAATACATACCTTGAGTATTTTCACGTACAGTAATGATATCAATATCTTCATAACGTGCTTTAGTGCCTTCGAACGATACAACAGGTCGAACATTGGCATACAAATTAAACTTTTTACGCAAGGTCACATTGATTGAAGTAAAGCCTTCACCTACAGGTGTGGTAAGTGGACCTTTAAGTGTGATTTTATTTTTGGCAATGGCATCAATCGTTGCTTGTGGTAATAATTCGCCAGTATTTTCTAACGCAGTTAGACCAGCATCAACAAACTCATATTCAAAATCACAGCCAGCTGCATTTAAAATTTCTAAGGCTGAATCTATGATGCTAGGACCGATCCCGTCACCTTTAATTACTGTGATAATTTGTTTGGCCATTGTAAGATTCCTTTAACAAGAGTGTTCCATCAGAATTTTTATACCGATGGATGGAATTAATATTCAGTCGTGCTTTATAGCAATTTCGCTGCAATGTTTCCAGATTTAACTACATAAATAACACCAATTGCTTATAAATAAGGCGTTTTAGAGTAAGTTGAATGGATTGAGATTATATTTATTACTAAAAAAAAGATGGAAATCATCATTCGGCTTGCACTCAGAAATACCTAATGTACTAAATGCACGTTCTAGTATGTTATTGCTCAATGTGCATGAGATCACTTGTTTAAAATAAATACGATTGATAGATGCACAAGTGATAATTAAGCAAGCAAGTTCGACAGAGTATGTGTGTGCTTCTAACTGTGGTAGTCGGGTTAAATTCGTTAATGCTGAATGCCAATTTGTGCTGAGGTATAAATCTTTGGTGATTGTGAGTTCTGCGTGTGTTGCTGGTAGTAACAAAAAAGGGTTGGGGCTTAGCTGATCAGAGCTTTTTAAAACTCGCTCATTACTAGAGGTGTTAAAAAATAAATGAGGATTTGATTGTAAAATAACCAATACATACTTAAGTAATGCGCAGCTCGACTGCTCTGAAAATAAGTGGTGATGGTCTTTTGCTAAATGCTCTAGTAGCTCTAAGGCAATATATAATCGAGTCTTAAAAAAAGACTGATTCGGTAAATTGAGCGAATCAATAGCTTGGATAAGGGTTATTTTTTTTATTATTTCAGGTGTTCTTGCAGGCCCAAGAAGCAAGATAGCGTGTTTTAAGTCATAAATATTTTGCCCGGTACGCGCTGAGGCGTATTGGCAAATTAAAGGGGCTAAGTTTGGCGATTGATCACAAATTTTTAGCAACTGTTCTAACGAAACGATTCTAAAGCGTTCTAAAACAACCAGTAGTTCGTCAATAGATTGCTCTTCAATAGATTGTTCTTCATTTTCTGATGCCTTTTGCAGGCCGAGTAAGCGTTTCTCTAATGGCCTAAACCAGAGGCTGAAAATTAAATGTTCATCCAAACACGCTTTTTGCGTAAATTTTGTTTGACTTGGCGCTTCTTTACTCTCTTGCCAGTGCCCTTTAGCTGTCAGTTTTCGCTCACTTAAATGAAAACTTAAATGCGTCTGCTCATCAATAAAATCTATATAGAGATAAAGCTGGTTATTTTTTTGATAGCAGCTTCCGGGAATAATAGATGGCAAGGTTTTAATGAGCTTTTTTAATAAGTTTTGAGCATTTTCATTATCAGTCGCGCAATAAACATTTTTTAGTGCATCATTTAAACTGATGGCTTGAGCCGATTTTGATAAGGTTATTTTTCGGGCTAGTAATTCAGATAGTGCAACAATACAAGTAGGTTCATCGAGTACATAATGTTCTTTTTGCCCTAAAAAATGTTTACTTACACTCGATAAGTTGTTAAGTGTATGATAAATAATTGGTTCTTTAACTTTACCTGTTTGCATTAACTTTAGAGCCAATAAATGACGTTGCACCCACAGTTTTTTACCCTGAGGTGTGAGAGCTTCGTTGTTTGCCAGTTGATTTGATTCTTTTTGAGCGCACATTAAATGAATTAAGCAACTCGCAATCAGTCCCTGTCTTATTGTGCTTGGGATCGATGCAGCATGACAAAACATACAACATAAAATCGTTTGATTGATAATTAAATTAGTTGTAAAACCTTGTTTTGATATATAAAACATAAGCTGAGCTTGTAAAGCTCTTGGGTTGGAGATATAGGCATTATCATATTGTTCTGCTAATAAACTAATAAGCGGGAATAATTTTGGCCATTTTTCTTTATCGTAATATAAGCGCAGTAACGTATGGGTTGCGCCAACGAGATCATGAAGTTGTTTTGCTGAAAAGTCACTCATATGAGTTCGCTATTATAAGCAGTCAGAGCGCCTAGACCCCATGCGATGAGTAAGCCATCTTTAAAAAGCATTCCTGTGCATTCATCTTGGGTCGTAATGCCATCCGATTTGACATGTTGAGTCCGATAAAAAAAAATTTGATAAACATGTTCGTTACGTTTTTTTGCAAAAGTTAAATCAGGTGCGCCTAATTGCTGTAGTAGTGTATCGCTTGATAATTTTTGCCCAGCCTTTAATTTATCAATGAAACGATTATTAAAGGCTTCTCTATCTTGCCAATTCATTGTAGCGGGGTCGTCTTGATAAAAAACAATAACTAAAGAGGCTAGAGCCACATAAAGGCCTATCCCTAACAAAATATAACGAATAATCTTTTTCGTCATTAAACTAACCTTTACAGACATTGACCAATGTGAATTTGGATTTTTGATATCATAACTCATTCGCATTGATATGTTTAAGCTCTTTTTAAGCGCAGATCTTTGAGCGAAAAACCTAAAGGGAGATCAACACGTAATGTCGAAAGGGTTTTTGAGATCACATATTCGTTAAGTTGAGTCTCTAACTTATCTCGGATTTTTTGATTAAGCTCAGAGCTGGCTAATGCAGCGCTAACACAAGGATGCTGGGCTAATATTGTTTGTGCCGTTTTTTTACCAATCCCTTTTACACCAGGAATATCGTTAGTGGTATCTCCTGCCAGTGCCCAAAGTTCAATGAGTTGATTTTTATTGACAGAAAACTTTTCTAAAATGGTGTCTTCAGTAAAATATTGACCAGAGAAATAGTCATAAACGTGAATATATGGGTCGAGCAAAGGTAAAAACCCTTTGTCTGTTGAAATGATCGTTGAATTAATTAGTTGTCTTGCTGCTTTATCTGCAAGTGTTGCAATAATATCGTCTGCTTCATCATCTTGAGGAAAATAACTGATAACCCCTATATCTGACAGTTGTAGAGCAAAGCGCTGTAAGCTTCCTTGAAGCGGACTTGGCATTGGCTTTCGATTGATTTTATATTCAGGATAATATTGATAGCGCCAGCTATTATCGCCATCAAAAACAGCAATTGCGTGAGTAGGATTGATTTGTTTTAAGAGTTTACTGACAGCGCGCTCAACACGGTTTATCGCATTTTTGATTGCGATCTCATCGTGATTTGACTGATTGCTATCAACAGCATAGATGCGTCGGATAAGATTCAACGCATCTATGATTAAAAGGTGCTTATTCATTAGGTCTTTATGTTGTAACAAGGTACATACTTTGTCCCAGGTAATTTCATTCTACCTTGTTTAACAAATGCTTGCAGCAGTAAATCCATGTCCTGCATTAAGCTTAAATCTCCAGACAATGAAAAAGGACCATGTTGTTTAATTTCCTTGATCCCTTCATCTTTGACATTTCCAGCGACAATACCTGAAAACGCACGACGTAAATTTGCTGCTAGTTGTTGAGGAGGTTGATTAAGATGCAGGTCAAGACTGGCCATGTTGCCATGTGTCGGAGCAAATGGATGTTGGAAATCATCATCAATCTTAAGTGTCCAGTTAAAGTGGTAAGCGTCGCCCTGGGCTTTACGATAATCACGCACTTGTTGCATATTTTGTTTTAGCCTAGAGGCTACGGCTTGTGGATCGCCTACAATCACTTCAAATTTAGCAAGCGCTTGTTTACCTAAGGTTTTTTCAACAAAACGACAAATTTCATCAAAATATGCCTTACTTTCAATTGGCCCAGTCAAAATAACCGGCAAATGTTGTTTTTCATTTTCAGGGTGAAGCAAAATACCCAACAAGTATAAGAGTTCTTCAGCAGTACCCGCGCCACCTGGAAAAATAATAATTCCATGGGCAACACGGATAAAGGCTTCTAATCTTTTTTCAATATCTGGAAAAATAACTAGTTCGTTAACGATAGGGTTTGGTGGCTCAGCTGCAATGATACTTGGCTCAGTCAAACCTAAATATCGATTATTTTTTATGCGTTGTTTAGCATGACCAATGGTTGCACCTTTCATTGGGCCTTTCATTGCTCCTGGGCCACATCCAGTGCAAATGTTTAGGCCTCGTAAACCTAATTGATAGCCAACTTCTTTAGTGTAGCGATATTCAATTTCATTGATTGAATGACCACCCCAGCAAACAATCATGTTTGGGTCGGTATTAACCGGAAGTGCATTTGCATTACGAAGCATATCAAACACTACATGGGTAGTATGAGCTGAATCAGTAATGGTTGGGTGAGGCGAGTCGTATTTACTATTTATAAATAAAATATCGCGGATCACCGAGAATAGGTGTTCATGGATCCCGCGGATAATCTGGCCATCAACAAAAGCGGTTTCTGGCGGATTGTGTAATTCTATTTTAATTCCTCGCTCTCGACTCAGTAAATTAATATCAAAATCACGATATTTATTATAAATTTCATCGCTTGAATCGGTATGGCTACCAACATTTAAAACAGCAAGCGAACAATTTCGAAATAAACGGTATAACTCTGAGGTCGAAGATTGCTTTAAGGAATCAACTTCTAATTGGGAAAGTAAATCTAAACTGCCGATTGGATTAAGCTGTACTAGCATTGATATTTCCTTCTATCGCTCAATAACTATTTATTTAATATAGTTTTTTTACAATAGAAGGCAATATTTATTTTTTAATAACTAACCTGTCTCGTCCAGTTCTTTTAGCTTCATACAGTGCTTCATCGGCACGATCAAAGACTTCTTGTGTGGTATCGATTGACATAAATTGGGTTGCACCAATCGAAATTGTAATTTGTACATTATTATCTTTAAATTTAAACGGAATGGCTTTTATCGCTTTTCTGATTTTTTCAAGTGGTTGAATTATTTGTTTTAAATCGGTATCAGGCATAATAATAATAAATTCTTCGCCGCCAAACCGCGCTATAAAATCCGTATTACGCACCGTTTTTTTCAATGCACTTGCAATGACCTGTAATGTTTTATCGCCTGCACTGTGGCCAAAGCTGTCGTTTATTCGTTTGAAGTGATCAACATCAATCACTACAAGGCATAAACTTTTATTGTTCCGTTTAAAACTATTAAATTCGAGTTGAAAACGTTCATCAAAAGCGGCTCTGTTTGGTAACTTTGTTAAGCTATCTTGTAAGCTTTTGAATTTTTGTTCTGCTAAACGCTCTCGATAAACGGCTGTTTCATTTTCAAGGGTATCAATTCTTGTTTGCATTACTTTTAATGATTCGGTAATACATTCACGCTCTTGTACTTCGAGTTCTTCTTTATATTTTATATCTAAAGTGAGGGCTTCTAGTTTTTTGCCGACAATCAGTTTTAGTTCTGTTATTGAATTAGCTTGTTGGCTTTGATCATTAAGTTGAGAGATTTTTTCTTCAATTTTTTGATTTAACTCAGCCATTTTATGGCCGACATCTTTTGAACGATTGACGGAATCGAGTAGTGTTTTATGCAATAAAGAAAGCGTTTCGTTAATTGCAAATAAAAAACTTTGAGCGGTTTGCCGTTCTTGAGAAATGGTTGAAACAATAAGACGAATAATATTAATACAGCTCTCTAGCAATACATTAAGCTGATGGTTAGAAGAGATACGTTGTTTTATATGGTCTATTTTTTTAGCGCTTTCGCCTTCAAAGGCAAGCTCGCTGGTTAAATTGAGTAATTCATTGGCTAAATCAGGAGAAAGTGCGTGTGGATCTGAACTTAAATCACCGTGTTTATTATTAAGTACTTGATGGTAAATTTCGACAAGATTAGAAAGTACGGGTACGAAATCTTGTGTGGCTTTAATATCATTTAACCCGTTGGTTAATAAATTACGTAAACTACGACGTAAGTCATCAGGTACACCTTTTGACTGTTGAAGTCGTTTACCTGCGTCGTTAACCGTTTGGTGTAATTCTCTTATATTCGCATTTTGGCGGCTTTCTTGTTGCTGCAAAATAATGCTTATGTCATCAATTAAAGGTTTCAGCCTATCAAAGTCGATACCTTTACTTATCAAAGAGCGAAAGTTTGCTAAACGATTATCCAGTTCAATATCAATCCCTTTACAGGCCAAAGATAGTTTTGATACAAACTGCACTAAAGTGGATACTTGAGCATGGCGAGCTTGTTCAATGACATTACGACTTTGAATGGTTGATGCGAGTTTCTTTTCTAGAGACTCTATTTCCTTATGGTTTGACACAGACGTTCTTATTCCTTCTACTACTTAACTTTGAAGACTAAGTTGATTATATGCAAAACACCCAATAACTCCATGCTTTAAGTTAAATTTCCTTCTTAAATACTGTACATAAATCGATTCAGTTACTTATCGCAAAGGCTAGAAAATAGTGTGCGCACTTGTTACCCTCAAAGGATAATAATGAATAAGGAATTCCGAGTGCACAAACTATCATCATTAGCTTCTTTTTTGTTGCTTTTATCATCAGCGCCCCTTTTTGCCGATGTTAACTATAAACTTGAAATTAATCAGCCTGAACATCATCTTTCAAACGTTGTGGTGCAATTCCCAAAAACAGCTCAGTCTTATTTAGATGTGAAACTTCCTTCTTGGCGAACAGGTCGCTATGAAGAGTTGAATTTGGCCAATGGTGTTCGTTTTTTTGAAGCAAAAGATGCGTCAGGCAAAGCATTAAGTTGGTACAAGGTAGAAAAGAGTACTTGGCGTGTTGAATTACTTGAGCCTGCAAGCATTACGATTAACTATCAAGTGTATGCAAATGAGCTGGGTAATCGTTCGCGTCATATTGATGACAGCCATGCTTACATTGATGCATCCGGTTTTTTTATGTACAGCGAGAGCTTTAGAGACGAGCCTATCACGGTGCAATTAGATGTGCCTAAAAAGTGGCGTAGTGTCTCTGGTTTGAACCAAGGTAAAAACAAGCATTCATTTGTAGCCCCTAATGTCGATGTGCTTATTGATTCTCCAATCGAAACTGGTATTAACCAATGGTATGAATTTGAAGTAGATGGGCGTCAATATGAGTTAGTTATTTGGGGTCATGGGAATTATGATGTTGATTTAATGCTAAGCGATTTAAAAAAGTTAGTTAAAACGGGCGATGTGATTTGGCAAGGTTATCCATTTGAGCGCTATGTTTTTATGGTGCATGCAACCTCTGGTGCACGCGGGGCAACAGAGCATTTAAATTCGACCATCATTCAACGCTACCGCGAAAGCTTTCATAAACGCGAAGATTACCTTGAGTTTATATCAACAGCAGCTCATGAATTTATCCACACTTGGAATGTTAAAGCGTATCGCCCTCAAGGATTAGTTCCTTACGATTATATTAATCCAAATTACAGCCGTATGTTGTGGATTTCTGAAGGGTCAACCAGTTATTTAGAAGATCATTTATTATTACGAAGCGGTATTAAAACGACGAAGGAACTCTATAAAGGGTTAGCTAAGTCGATAAATCGTCATCTTGAAACGCCTGGCAGAGAAGTGCAGTCTGCTGCTGATACTAGTTTTGACAAATGGATTAATCAAGGAGGCGACCATGGTCGTAATTTTAGTACCAACATTTATTCTGAAGGTGCTTTAATTTCATTCGCCCTTGATATTGATATACTCGAAAAAACCCAAGGTAAAAAAAGTTATCGTGATGTGCACAATGCGCTATATCAAGATTTTTCATTGCCTAAAGGCTTTACAGAGCAAGACGTTAAGACCATTTTACAACAGTTAACAGGTGCTGATTATACAGGCTGGTGGGCACAAAACGTTGATGCACCCGCGAACTTAGACTTTGAGCATTTGCTTGGTGTGATAGGGCTTGAGTTAGTCTATCCTAAAGAAACTAAGTTTGTCGCCGATCCTGAATTTTCGGCACGTGCGGGGAGTGAACTACCAACACTTAGCGCAGTAAAACGAAATGGCGCAGCGTGGAAAGCTGGCTTAACTTCGGGTGATGTAATTGTTGCCGTTAATGGTCATAAAGTACCAGCAGATTTAAATGGGTATTTTGCTCAATTTAAAGTAGGCCAAACACTAAAGCTTGATTTTTTCCGCCGCGATACCTTGCTTAAAACAGAATTGGTTTTAGCTCAAAAATCGGATAAAGATAAAGTCATTCAGGTTGTTAATGAGCCATCAGAGCAGCAAAAAAGTTTATACAAAGCATGGATTGGATTAGATTTAGTTAATTAATAATTCTATTTTCTTGGTATTACAAAAGCACTTCAATATGAGGTGCTTTTTTATTTAAACAGACAAAACGATAAAACTGGCTAGAGTTATAACTTTGGCTAGGTCATACTACTTCTATTATGTAGGTAGTTGATCATTAGTTCTTTTTACGGGTAAATTAGTTATAACAATGCAAAACGACGGTGTGATAAAACCAACTAGGCGTACTTGGCTACGTAGCACGTTAAAGTGTTCTCAAAAAGAAGCTGTAGCTTCTTCTACTATGACAGCCACCAGTGATAATTTTTTTAATGCCTATGCTATTTCACTCGGTGCATCAATGGCTCAAATGGGGTTAGTTACTGGCTTACCCCAATTGTTTGGTGCAGCTGCTCAGCTAATATCTGTTTGGCTTGCGAGCCATTTTAATCGGCGTTCGTTTATAGTCACTTGCGCTTTATTGCAGGCAATTATTGTAGCGACAATCGCGCTTCTGGCAACATTAAGCCCTGATGATGCAGTTTATTACTTTATTATTTTTGCGGTGCTTTATCATGCTTGCTTGAATTTAATCCAACCGCATTGGCGGGCTTGGATGGGCAGTGTTGTTCCTAGGCGAAGAAGAGGTGCTTTTTTTGCATCACGTACTCGACTCACCATGATTTCATCGTTGAGTATGTTTTTTATTGGTGGTGGAATTTTGTCGCTCACTGACTCAATGGCGATGGCCTGGTTAGGATTCACATTGTTATTTTCTATTGCTGCTATGGGTCGGTTTATCTCAGCATTTCTACTGTATAAAATGCACGATCCTGTTCATGTACATGAAAAAGAACAAGGCGTGTTTGGTAGTACCTTTAGTAATTTTAGAGCAGCTTGGAAAGACCAAACTTTTCGTCATTACAGTTTGTTTGTAGGTTTAATGCAAGCCATGGTGGCAATATCAGCTCCATTTTTTGCCGTCTATATGTTAGAAGACCTAAAATTCAGTTACTTTGAATTCGTTTTAACCAGTGTTGCATCGATAATGACACAATTTTTAACGCTAAAGTTTTGGGGGCGATACAGCGATCAGTTCGGCAATCGCTTAGTGATGATCATTACGAGCTGTTTAATTCCAACCTTACCGCTGACATGGCTATTTTCGGCTGATTTTTATTACATTTTATTGATTCAGATGCTCTCTGGTTTTGCATGGAGCGGCTTTACGCTCAGTACGGCAAATTATTTATATGATATTAGGCCTTTTAGGTCTGACTTTGCGACCTACGCCGCACTGCAATCTGCGTTAGGTGCAGCTATGGTTTTTGTTGGCGCAATGGTCGGAGGGCAAATTGCATCTCATGCCCCAGAGATTGTAAATTATCTTGAGATTAGCGCGTGGCAAGCACATCCATTATTTTTAGTATTTTTTGTTTCGAGTGTCTTACGGGGGTTAGTTACTTTATGGTTTATTCCACGTTCAGTCGAACCGAATATTCGACCACGACCTAAATTACTCAATATAATGTTTCGTGTTGCTCGATTTAATGCAATTTCTGGTGTTAGTCTTGATTGGTTAACCATTATCAAAAAACGAGACCATAAGTGCAACGATGAGTAAATTGCTTGTAATTATTGGGTAGGTCTTTTTTTATCTAAATGAGCATCTGCACGTGGTGTGTTTAAAATCACATCACGCTCTCTTTGTGTTAATAAAATCCAATCATAAATTTCATCTTCTGTTCGACCGCAGCCGGTACAGTATCCGCTTAAACGATGGCACTGCCCAATACAGGCGGTTTTAAATTGATTTTGTTTGGCTTTTTTCATTGTGTAAACGACTTCTTTTGATTTTGCTACAAGTTGTTATTGTATCAGCCTTACAAACCAATTGTGACATTGTTTGGCAATGAATGAGGCGAGACTTGCTGTCAGACTGAAGGAAAATGCCATAAGCACAGTCCAAATGATTTTCTAAAATGAGCGTCAACCATGCCTTCAAAATCTGTTATCAAGTTAAGAGTTAAACCAGCGAAAGCCGATTTAACTCTGCTTGATGTATATCGTTTATTTGTGGCGCTTCTCTAAATTAGCAATCACTTCAGTCACAGGGACATCTGCTTTTTGTAATAAAACCAGTAGATGGAATAATAAATCGGCAGATTCATTGATAAGCTCCTCACGGTCTTGTTTGACTGCTGCAAGTGCAACCTCTACGCCTTCTTCACCGACTTTTTGCGCACTGCGACTAATGTCCTTAGCGAACAACGAAGCTGTATAACTACTTTCTGGTGACGCTGTTTTACGTGATTCAATGACGCGGTTGAGTTGACCCAGAAATGCCCAATCCGGTGTTGCACCAGGAAAACAACTTTGTGTGCCTAAATGACAGGTTGGGCCATCAGGTGTTGCTAAAATCAAAATGGAGTCATGATCACAATCAGTATGAATATCAATTACATGTAAGTAATTTTTGGAACTTTCACCTTTGACCCATAACCGCTCTTTTGAACGACTATAAAAGGTCACTTTTTCGGTGGTTAAAGTTTGCTCCAGTGCAGCCTTATTCATAAAGCCTTGCATTAATACTGTGCCAGTTGCGATATCTTGAACAATCGCAGGGATCAGTTCACTTTTTGCAAAGTCTAGGTTTTGATAATTGCTTAAATCTAACTTCATAGTCGAGTTGCCACCTGATTTTTGGCTAAAAATTGTTTGAGATCTGGAATATCAATGATGTTTTTATGAAACACACTTGCCGCCAGTGCACCATCAACATTTGCTTGTTGAAAAACATCAACAAAGTCTTGCATTGTACCTGCTCCGCCAGATGCTATGAGCGGTACATGGCAGTGTTCACGAATTAAATTGAGTTGTTCGATATCGTACCCATTACGCACACCATCTTGGTTCATGCAGTTTAAAACAATTTCACCTGCGCCTAAATCTTGCACTTGCTTAACCCAATCCATGGTGGTGTAACGGGTGCGTGAAGAGGCATTGGGATCGCCTGTCAGCTGGTAAACTAAATATTGATTTGTTTCTTGGTCATAAAAACTGTCGATACCGACAACCACACATTGTTTACCAAACTCATCATGTAACTGTTTGATTAACTGTGGATTTGCGATGGCGGGGCTGTTAATGCTGATTTTATCAGCGCCTTGTTCGAGTACTCGACCCGCATCGCTTACTGATTTAATGCCACCGGCAACACAAAACGGAATATCAATATGGCGTGCAATCGTTTCGACCCAAGTTAAATCAAGCAGTCTTTTTTCAACACTGGCACTGATCTCGTAAAACACCAGTTCATCGGCACCTGCGTCGCTATAAGCTTGGGCAAGGGGTAAAATATCACCAATTATTTCATGTTCTTTGAATTTTACACCTTTAACTACTTGGCCATTTTTAACGTCTAAGCAAGGAATTATGCGTTTGGACAACATGCAATGGCCTCCTCAACACTGAAGGCACCATCTAATAATGATTTACCTAAAATAATGCCGCTCACACCCAGTACTTTTAATTTAGCAATATCATCAAGGGAGCTTACGCCACCTGAGGCTTGAACTTGGATATCCGGAAATTCAGCCAGTAAGTCTTGGTACAAAGGAAATGACGGGCCTGTCATGGTGCCATCTTTACTGATGTCCGTGCATAAGAACTCATTGACGCCAAGCGCTTTGTAAAAAGCAACTAACTCAAATAATCCAAGTTCTGCATTGTTAAGCCAACCATGGGTTGCCGGAAGCCAGCCGTTTTCAGTCTTGTTCACGTCCAAAGCGATTACAAATTTCTCTGGGCCAAATTGGTCTATCCAAGCTTTCACAGTCTCGCTCTTCTCCACAGCCATCGAGCCAATTACTACTTGCTTCGCGCCTGCTGCTAGCCAAGTGCTGATGTCTGACTCGCTTCGAATGCCGCCGCCGATTTGAAAGGGTACGTTGAGCCCTTCTAATGCTTTTTGAATGTGTTGCCATTGTTTTTTGCTCGGATCTCGAGCGCCCTCTAAGTCGACTAAATGTAATTTAGACGCGCCGCTTCTTGCGTATTCGGCTAAGCGAGCACCTAACTCATATGGGTAAAATTGTGCTGTATCGTATTTGCCTTGGTACAGACGAACAATTTGGTTTTGTAAAACATCTAATGCTGGAATGATCACAGGTTAAGTCTCTCTGTTTTTGGTCGCTTAAATGCGCCATTCAATAAAATTAGTTAATAAGCGGGCACCGACTTTGGCTGAGCGCTCAGGATGAAATTGCATACCAGCAAAATTATCTTTGGTCACAATGGCTGAAAATCGCTCGCCATATTCACCACTGACTAAGGTTGCACTGTTAACGCGATGGGCAAAACTATGCACAAAATAGACTTGATCCGATGCTAATAAGCCCTGAGTAAGAGCATGAGCTGACTCAACGTGCAAATTATTCCAGCCCATGTGCGGTGATGTGAGTTGTCCTGTCTCAAGTAACGATACTTTGCCAGGGATCACGCCTAAGGTATCGACATGCCCTTCTTCAGTCGATTCGCATAGCAATTGCATTCCTAAACAAATGCCCATCAATGGCTTTTGATACTCAGTAATGGCTGATTGCCAGCCGCCATCAATTAAGCGTTTCATCGCAACACTTGCATGGCCAACGCCTGGCAGCACTGCACGGTCAAAATTAATCAATTGATCTGGGTGGCTTATCACCTCGGTAGGGCAATTTAATCGCTCAAAGGCAAATCGGACTGAATTGATATTGGCACAACCGGTATTGATGATAGCAATCATAACATTCCCTTTGAGCTGGCTAATACTTGAGTGGCGTCTTTCGCTATGGCCATTCTAAGTGCGCGTGAAAATGCTTTAAACAATCCTTCAACTTGGTGGTGACAATTGCCATCACTAATTGACAAAATTAAGCTTAATGCTGCGTTATCAGTCAGGCTTTTAAAAAAGTGTTCGACCATTTGGACATCCATATCGCCGACTTTTTCGCGGCTAAAATTGGCATTCAGTACAAACGATGCACGACCAGATAAGTCAATCTGGGCTTCAGCTTTACATTCGTCCATTGGCAAGGCAAACCCATAGCGTGCGATTTGTGATTTTGTACCAAGAGCGGTTTTGATTGCTTGGCCCAGCGCAATGCCAATGTCTTCCACTAGATGGTGTTCATCGATGTATAAATCACCCGAGGCTTTAATGTCCAATTCAATATTGGCGTGGGTGCGAATTTGATCTAGCATATGGTCGAAAAATCCAAGCCCTGTTTCAATACTGCCTTTTGCTGGGCTATCTAAATTTAGCCTAAGTGCAATTTGGGTTTCTTTCGTATTACGCTCAATTAGGGCACAGCGGTTAGGTGTTAATAAACGCGTGGTAATACTTTGCCAATCACCTTGGTACAAAATGCCTTCGCAACCTATGTTTTCGGCCAAGCCGATATCCGTTTGGCGATCGCCAATGACAAAAGAGCGTGATAAATCAACCTTGCCTGAACGCAAATAACCAGTCATAAGCCCTGTTTTAGGCTTGCGGCAGGTGCAGTTATCTTCGCTAAAGTGTGGGCAAATTAATACGTCTTCAAATTTAACCCCTTGGCTGGTGAAAATATCCATCATGTGGTTTTGTGCCACATGATAATTTGCTTCAGGGAATGAATCAGTGCCTAAACCATCTTGATTAGAGACAATCACTAAACGATATCCCGCAGCTTGTAATTGCAGCAGCGCAGGGATGACGCCCGGTTCTAATTTTACTTTGGCAACACTGTCGACTTGTTTATCTTCGATTGGCTCATAAATCAGGGTGCCATCGCGGTCAATAAATAAATAGGGAAAACTCATTACTGCTTACTCTTATTGTTGATTGATGGCATCGAGCCAAATGGATACTTGTTGAAGTTCTTGTTGATTACCAATGCTGATCCTGAGCCAAGCATTTGAACCAAAAAGAGTAAATGGGCGCATGATTAATCCCATTTCTTTTGCAATGTCGAGCACACTGACGCTATTGAGTTGCACAGTCACAAAGTTACCTTCACCAGTTAACACCGATTTTATGGCACTTGATTGCTTACATTGTTTAATTAATTGTTGTTTAAATTGGTTTAACTCAATGACTTGTTGTTGCATGGTAGCAATGGAGCTTGCTGTTAGTGCATGAGCTGCAATGCGCGCAACCACAGTTGAAACTGGGTAGGGCGCAATCACTTTACGAACAGGCGCAAGCACTTCTTCGCGTGATAACATAAATCCGGTGCGTAATCCTGCAAGGCCAAATGCTTTAGAAAGCGTACGTAAAATGACGATATTATTGCATTGTTCAAGTAACGATAACGCTGATTGATCAGGGCAAAACTCAATGTATGCCTCATCCACTACAATCAGTGTTTTACTGCCAACTTGTGCACTGATTTCTCTTATCCGATCGACAGAAACCATTGCACCTGTTGGGTTGTTAGGATTACAAATAAAGACCAGCTTACTGGTGCCAATTTCTTTGATTAAAGAGGCGATTGAACCTGTTTGTAATTCAGCTTGTGTGAGAGCATTTAGTGCTACATTGTGACTTTCGGCAGTCACTTTATACATGCCATAGGTTGGTAAAAATAACGCAATACTGTCTTGTTGTGGAATACAAAAAGTACGAATAAGTAGCTCTATGCCTTCATCAGCACCGCGGGTCATTAACACCTGTTTTGACGTAAGATTACAATATTGCGCATAGGCATTAATCACTGCTTCGGGCTGTGGCTCCGGATATCGATTAAGATCTTCAAGCGTAATGCTGATTTGTTGTGAAAACGGACTTTCATTGGCATTGAGCCACGTTGAACCAGTGATTTTTTCACTTTTTGCAGAACTATATGCAGTTAAGTTTGCAATGTTTTTTGGTAGTAATTGTTCTATAAAATTAATCATTTGCAATACTCTCTAATCGGATTGATACCGCTTTTCCATGGGCATCAAGCCCTTCAGCAGCAGCTAAAGGTAATATAGCTTTAGCAAGTTCCGTTAAGCCACTTTTTGAAATAGTTTGAATGGTATAGGTGCGATAAAAATCAAGTAAGTTTAAACTTGAATACACTTGGCTATAACCATAAGTCGGTAATACATGGTTGGTGCCAGAGGCATAATCACCTGCCGATTCTGGGGTAAAGTCACCAACAAATACCGAGCCTGCATTTTTCACTAAATCAAGATAGGGCGTTGCATCAGCTAGTTGTAATATCAAGTGTTCAGGACCATATTTTGCAGACACTTCAAATGCTTGTTCAATTGAATCAACTAAAATGAACGATGAATTTTCAAGTGCTGCACGTGCTATGTCTTTACGGCTTAGGCTATTTAGTTGATCACTCAATGCAACTTGTGTGGCTGCAATGATGCTAGCACTGTTTGTGACTAACACGACTTGCGAATCTTCGCCATGCTCTGCTTGAGAGAGTAAATCTGCCGCAATAAATCCAGGGTTAGCACGCTCATCGGCAATGACTAATACTTCAGATGGGCCAGCTGGCATATCAATCGCCAAACCAGGTACTTGCTGCGCTACTAATTGTTTGGCCATAGTGACAAAACTATTGCCAGGCCCAAAGATTTTAAAAACCTTAGGCACTGACTCTGTACCATAGGCCATTGCTGCAATGGCACCAGCGCCACCGGCTTCAACAATTGTTTTAATGCCACACAGTTGCGCAGCATATAAAATAGCTGGGTTAATTGTTTCACTGCCTTTAACAGGCGTTGCCAGTACAATCGTTTGTGCCCCTGCAAGTTGTGCCAGTACACCTTGCATTAAAACTGAAGAAGGGAGTGGGGCGCTTCCACCTGGTACATAAATACCTACAGCTTCAATGGCTTGATACTTCAACTCACAGACTACACCAGGCGTTGTTTCAATTTTTAACGCTTTGGGTTGCTGCGCCTGATGAAATTGCTTGATGTTGTTATAGGCAATATCAATCGCTGTTTTAAGCTCAGTTGTTAATAAGTTCGCAGCTTGCGCAATTTCATCGTGTGGCACTAACAAACGCGCGTTGCTGCGATTATCAAACTGCTGCGCTAAATTGAGCAAAGCTTGATCGCCTCGTTGTTTTACTTGCTCTAAGATTGCTGATGTTGCCGTTAACACTGATTGACTTTGTTTTACCGCAGGTCTTAACAACGCACGTTGTTGTTCTAAAACGGTGGCCTCATTCCACAGGATCATCAGATTTACTCCATCATTTTTTCAATTGGCATAACAAGAATCGAGCTTGCGCCTAAGGCTTTAAGTGACTCCATTGTTTCCCAAAACAAGGTTTCAGAACTCACCATGTGGAGCGCAACAAGCTCATCGGATGCAGCAAGTGCTAAAACGGTAGGTTGACCTGTGCCTGGGAGTAACGCACAAATTTCTTTTAGACGTGATTTTGGTGCATGCAGCATGATGTATTTGCTTTCTTTAGCTTGTTTAACACCACGTAGGCGCGGCAATAACTTATTGATTAAAGAAAGTTTGGCATCATCTTTTAATGCTGGGTTTTGAATTAAACAAGCGTTTGATTCTAAAATAGTTTCACCTTGGATTAAGCCGTTGGCCTCTAAAGTCGCACCGGTAGAAACTAAATCACAAATTGCATCTGCAAGCCCTGCACGTGGTGCAACTTCCACTGAACCCGTTAGCATAACCACACTGGCAGAAATATTTTCACGCTTTAAGTATTGGCTTAAAATTTCAGGGTAGGTTGTTGCAATGCGCTTACCTTGAAACCACTGTTTGTCTTTTGGGCCTAATTCTTGTGGCCATGCAAGAGCAAGGCGGCAGAAACCAAAATCAAGTTGTGCTAATTTTGTAACTTCACTTGGTAGTGATTGGCGAGCGCGATCAGCGGATGCTTCAACTAATACGTTTTCACCTACGATGCCTAAATCACACACACCATCCATAACAAGCCCTGGAATATCGTCATCACGAACCCGCAATACGTCGATGGGCATATTAGTTGAGTGGGCGATTAAACGTTGTTCACGAAGTTCAAGTTTAATGCCTAGTTGTTTTAGTAAGTCTTGGCAGTCTGTTGATAAACGGCCTGATTTTTGAATTGCGATGCGTAAGCGTGTTGAATCTGTCATTTTCTTTTTCCTAATTAGTAAAACTAAAAACCCCGAGGGGGAACCTCGGGGCGAAAATGAAAACTATTTGAATTCGCTAGAGGTTCCTTTTTAGGAATAACCCCTCAGCGAAAGACCTGAAAGGCTATTCCGATGAATGATGGTGGTGATGAATAGTGTTCAGGTTAAAAATCATGGTTTAATGCTCTTGTTTATTTAATGTTGCTAGAGTGTTTAATTCCCCTATAGATAAACATTATTTTTTATATCGTGCAATATAAAAAAAATAAAAGTTTAGAATATCTTATAACTACCGATAATATAGCTAGTAGTTGTAGGATTAAATCGGAGGTTGTATGGATGCCATTTTACCTTTTTTACCGCGTATCGCTAATATCATTCCATCAGAGCGCCGCTCTTTATATGTGGCTGGGATAAAAGATGCGAAAATTAAAAAGATAAACAAGGACTTAAAGCGTTTGGAAGAGCATAAATCAAAAGCTGAAAATCAAGAAGTATTGAACGATGAAGAGAGCGAAACGGGCGCGCATCTGGATATTTGGGTGTAATTATTCGTTTTTTTAATACTTGATACGCTACTGTTTTTCTATAATTTAACTAGTCAGCATCGGCTCGCTCACGTACCATATCAGTTCAATTTGCTGCTCCAAAGAAGTGAAGTCAACTCTACTTATGCCATTAATTTCAGATATTTTTAGTGCAACAGGTCCGCTTGCATTACAAATCGATGGTTATCAGCCTCGTCAAGCTCAAATCGATATGGCGTTAGCTGTTGAAGATGTAATTAAAAAGCAGCAGCAATTAGTCGTAGAAGCGGGAACGGGTACGGGTAAAACCTTTGCCTATTTGGCACCTGCGTTACTCAGCGATAAAAAAGTGATTATTTCTACTGGTTCAAAAGCCCTGCAAGAACAGTTATATCATCGTGATTTACCAAAGCTTTTAAAAGTACTCACTATCGGTAAAAAAACAGCCTTGCTCAAAGGTCGTTCTAATTATTTGTGTCCCTATCGCTTGAATCAGCATGTAAGTCATGTACCAACCGATGATATCGACGTGATGCACGAATTAGCAATGGTCGCCAAATTTGCCACAGAAACAAAAACCGGAGATATGGCAGACTGCATTGGTATTGAAGAAGATGCCAAAGTACTGCCTTACGTTACTTCAACAGCAGAAAATTGTTTGGGTAAAGAATGCCCTGAATTTGATAATTGCTACATCAAAAAAGCCAGATTAAAAGCAATTGACGCTGAATTGGTCGTCGTAAATCATCATTTATTTTTTGCTGATATGGCAGTTAAAGAAGGCGGATTTGGTGAACTGATCCCAACCGCCAGTGCTTATATATTTGATGAGGCTCATCAGTTATCTGAAATTGCTAGCCAATATTTTGGTCAATCGGTCAGTACAAAATCCCTTTTTGATTTGATCAATGATTTAAGATTGGTGTATCGCACTGAACTGTTCGACATGATCCAGCTAGGTAAAGCGCTGGATAAGTTGCAAAGCAGTGTGTCTGATTTTAGATTGCAGTTTCCCCTTGATAGTACTCGAGGTGATTGGCGTGAAACACATAAAAATGAAAACGTAAAACGAGCGGTAGAGCGAATTATTAATGACATTACTTTTTTATATCAAGTCACTAAATTAGCGCTTGATCGCAGTGACAATGTGACCCATTTGTTTGACCGATGTGTAGCACTGCGAAAATTGTTAGATTTGATGTTTGATACTAAAGCACATGGATTTAGTTATTGGTATGAAACAACAAAACGTAATGTCACCTTTAATATTACCCCTTTAAATATTGCAGATAAATTTGCCGCGTTAATCGAAAAATCAGACGCAGCTTGGGTCTTTACCTCTGCTACGTTATCGGTAAAAGACGACCTAACCCATTTCAATTTAGCTTTAGGATTAAATCCCGCGAAAAGTTTTATTGTTGAAAGTCCTTTTGATTATCACAATCAAGCATTGCTTTGTTTACCGCGTTATTTGCCAGAAGTAAACTCGCCCGATATGGCACATAGCCTCGTAAAAATATCGTTAAAATTAATTGCCGCAGCAAAAGGTCGTTGTTTTATTTTATTTACTAGCTATCGCATGATGAATTTAGTCGCAGAAGGACTGAGTAAACTTGTTGAATATCCTGTTTTTGTACAAGGGCAAACGTCAAAACGAATTTTACTCGAAAAATACATTCGCCATGGTAATGCTATTTTGCTGGGTACAGCCTCTTTTTGGGAAGGAGTCGATGTGCGAGGCAGTAGCCTAAGCTGTGTTATTATTGATAAACTGCCCTTTGTGGCACCGGATGACCCGTTACTACAAGCAAAAATGCAAGATTGTAAAATGCAAGGTGGTGATCCTTTTGCACAAATCCAGCTACCCCAAGCTGTTATTACTTTAAAACAAGGTGTTGGACGCTTGATCCGTGACCAAAATGATAAAGGGGTTTTGGTTCTTTGTGATAATCGCCTTGTTACTCGCCAATATGGTGGGTTATTTTTAGCCAGTTTACCTGCAATGCAACGTACTCGAGACTTAGATAAAGCAGCTAACTTCTTAACATTGATAGAATAATATGAGCCAAATAATTTTAGCATTTGATGCCTCTACTGAAGCATTATCTGTCGCATTACAATATCAAACTACAACAAGTCATTTTGAGGTGTGCCCGCAAGAGCACAGCCAAAAAATTCTTCCGACCATTGAACAGGTTTTAACACAAGGTAATTGTGAACTTTCTCAGCTCGACTTTATTGCATTTGGCCAAGGCCCTGGCAGTTTTACAGGGGTGAGAATTGGGGTGTCGATTGCGCAAGGGCTTGCTTATTCAGCAAACTTGCCTGTGGTGGGTGTTTCAACTTTACAAGTTATGGCACAAGAGGCGATTGCAAAACATGATAGCGATGATGTGTTTGTTGCTATAGACGCCAGAATGAGTGAAGTTTATTTTGCGCATTATCATAAAAATGAGGCCGGCCTCGCGCAGCTTGTTGAGCAAGAGTGTGTAATAAAACCAGACGAACTTGTATTGCCATCGGTTGCGGCTATTGCTGTTGGTACTGGTTGGCAAACTTATCCTGATGCGGTGAGCCGCGACAACATTTTAGTCGATTTATCAATAACTTTGCCAAATAGCCTGTACATGTTGCCATTAGCAGCAGCTAAATTTCAAGCCGGTGAGGCGACAGGCGCTGCTTATGCTCAGCCTGTTTATGTTCGTGATACTGTAACGTGGCAAAAGTTACCAGGGCGCGAATAGCTCATTATATAAATTGACACATATTTACAAATAGATGCGCTGATTTATACTGCACTAACAAGTATGAGAATATGAATTGAATATGGCGGTGACTCTTCTTACAACAACGGATGGCGGACGACTTTACGGTGTAACGTCGGCTAAATCCGCTTTTTCAAAAAAGCAGTCACACCCAGCAATTGAACAAAAACCACACGCTCAATCTTATATCCGAAACGATCCCAACGCATTGGCGGGTTTATCCCAAAATAACCCGTTTATTTTGCCGCAATCGGATACGATTTATGACAAGCCAAGTAATAAAGCAAGTTTAGCCATTTCAACTTATAAGAGTTTTGCTAACATGCAACGACGCGAAGAAGTACAGCTGCTGGTTGGTGTCGATGTATATGCATAATAAAAAGGGAAGCCTCGCTTCCCTTTTTTTGCTCATCGCTTGATATAATCAATCAGTTTGTTTGCAATATCAGTATTGTTTAAATGACCTCTGAAGGCTTCGCTACCTTGACCGTAGGCAAAGACTTGAACATCAATAGCGGTATGCCCGTCGGTTGTCCAACCGGTATAACTTTTATTATTAATGATTGTTTTTATTGAGGCTTCTAAAGCTTCTTTTCCTAACCCTTTTGCTTGATTAACTAAAGCAAGCTGCTCTTTATCAAGAGTCCAAGTGACATATTTATCCCATGTGGTTTTTATATCATCGTTTTCTGATATTTTTCTAGCGAGACGGCTAGCACTAATGTTAATCCCTTTGATTATCTCTGTATCCCATTTATATTCACTATTGGAGCCAAGTGTTAAACCCCCAGTGGAATGATCCGCTGTTATCACTAACAACGTGTCAGGGTGTTTATCAACATAGTTTTTTGCCGTTTGAACTGATTGAGCGAAATCATCCATTTCAGCCATCGCACAGCGTATATCATTTGCATGCCCACACCAGTCAATCAAACTGCCTTCAATCATGACAAAAAAACCATTTTTACTTTGTTTTTCAAGTAATGAGAAGGCTTTGTTTGTCATTACTGTTAGGCGATCGGGTGTTGAATCTATTGCATATCTCATTGCGGTTTTGGCAAAAAGACCGAGCGCTGGAATACTTGTTAAGTTATTAATTGCTGTTAAGTCATCGCTATATTGATAGCCTGACTTTATAAATTCAGCGACTAAGTCACGATCTGGGCGTTTAAAATATTCAGTTCCACCGCCTAACATCAAATCAACAGGAAGTTTGCCGCCAATTTTATTGTCTATGTAATCATTTGCGATTTCATTGTAATTTTTTCGATGAATATTATGGGCTGCAAAACTGGCCGGAGTGGCATGGTTTATTTGTGATGTTGCTACAAGAGCCGTTAACATACCTTGCTTTTTGGCAATTTCAAGCATGGTTTCGAGTGGTTTTTTATCGGTATCTACCGCAATTGCGCCGTTGTAACTTTTATGACCTGTGCTCAGTGCTGTTGCTCCTGCTGCACTATCGGTTACATAAGTGTGATCATCTGGAAAAGTGCGGGCCATGCCAGTGAGGATTGTATCAAATACGGTTGTTTCTACTTCTTTAGTGGATAAATCATCTGAATAATAACGATACGCAGTGGTATAAGCTGGGCCCATACCATCGCCAATCATATAAATAATATTTTTTGGTGCATCAGCAGCATAAACTGATGACGAAAGAAGGCCTAAGGCTGTGAGAGTCAGTATATTTTTCATAGTATATTCTTATTTTATAGAAGGCTTTATTTTAAGGTGTTCATTGTATAATAAAAACAAATTTAAGTATGTTACCGTTAAATAACAAAAGCTAACGACCCAAAGAGGAATGTGTGATTTTTGAATCAACCACTGCGTTAAGTAATGGCCTTTCACTGCAAGGGATTAAAGCTGGGGAGCATGGAAAGCCAACAGTACTTGCCCTACATGGCTGGCAAGACAACTGTCACAGCTTTGTTCCCTTATTTAATGTTATTGGACAATACAATTGTTATGCATTTGATTTTCCAGGGCATGGGCTATCTGATTGGCGTCATCCAACAGCACACTACTATTTGACCGAATATGTCGATGATGTGCTTAATATAATTAACAGCACAATTAAAGAGCCGGTTCACTTGGTTGGGCATTCTATGGGGGCAATGGTAGCAACATTATTTACTGCGTGTTTTCCTGAAAAAGTAAAAAGCCTCACTTTGATTGACGGAATTGGTTTTATTACCACACCAGCACAGGATGTTGTTAAACAACTGCAACAAGCCTTTGATAACCGAGAACGCCTATCGAAAAAAACAAGTAAAGTATATACAAGTTTAGATTTACTTATTGCAATGCGTAAGCAGGTTTCTGATTTAAATGAAGAAAATGCACGTTTAATTATGAAACGAAATTGCATGAATGTAAATAATGGCGTTAAACTCACAATTGACCCAAAATTGAAACTGGCATCTGCATTTCGATTTTGTGATGAACAAGCCCATTCAATCTGTAAAAACATCAGTATTCATACTAATGTAATTTTAGCTAGTTCAAATAATGCTGGATTTACCGATGCTTATGTTCGCTATGCACACGATTTTCAATCGATTTCGTGCTATGAATTAGAAGGAGGGCACCATTGTCATATGGAGCAACCTCAGGCACTTGCCGCTATTTTACGACAGATTATCGCTTTGTCGAATTGAGGCAATTGTATGTTCATAATAAATATGTGATGATATGTGGTCGTTTAGAGTAATTACTCAATTGTTAAATAACCTTAGTTGAATTAAGGTAACTATAATGAATAAAAATAAGAGGAGCTAACGGTGGATAAAATTTGGCTGAACAGGTATCCAGAAAATATGCCTGCAGAAATAGATCCAAGGCACTACAACTCCCTACTCGATCTATTTGAGATAAGTTTTTCGGAGTATGCCCAGTTGCCAGCTTTTGCAAACATGGGTAAAGAGTTGAGCTATCAAGAACTTGATATCGCAACAAAAAAATTCGCATCGTATTTGCAACATGACTTAGGCCTTAAAAAAGGCGATAAAGTCGCAGTGATGATGCCTAATTTACTACAAACACCAGTCGCTATACTGGGAATTCTACGCGCCGGTTGTACAGTTGTTAACGTAAACCCTCTTTATACAGCGCGCGAGCTTGAACATCAGCTTAATGATTCTGATACCACCGCGATTGTTATTTTAGCTAATTTTGCACACACACTTGAAGAAGTGCTGGATAAAACGAACGTCAAACATATTATTCTCAGTGAAATCGGTGATATGTGCGGTGGACTTAAAAAGCATTTAGTTAACTTTGTGGTCAAGCATATTAAGAAAATGGTCCCTCCTTTTTCTTTACCTAATGTTATCCCATATACCCGCTTAATGGCTGACGCTAATGTTAGTCATTATGTACGACCTGATCTCACTCATTTAGATTTAGCGTTTTTACAATACACCGGTGGCACAACAGGCGTTTCAAAAGGCGCAATGCTTAGTCATGGCAATATGGTTGCCAACCTAGAGCAGGTTTCAGGTTGTCTCGATACTGTACTTGAACGTGGTAAAGAAGTCGTAGTCACTGCATTACCGCTTTACCATATCTTCGCACTAACAGCCAACTGCCTAACATTTATGAAGTATGGCGGACTAAATCTACTGATCACAAATCCTCGTGATATGAAAGGGTTTGTTAAAGAATTAGCAAGTAACCGTTTTACGGCTATCACTGGTGTTAATACACTCTTTAATGGGTTACTCAATACCCCAGGATTTGAAGAGCTTGATTTTTCATCTCTTAAATTATCTTTAGGTGGAGGCATGGCGGTGCAACGCCCTGTGGCTGAGCGCTGGCAAACGATTACAAAATCTCGGTTAGTTGAAGGTTATGGATTAACAGAGTGCGCGCCATTAGTAACCATTAGCCCGTATGATTTAACTGCTTATAATGGTTCAATTGGTTTACCTGCACCAAGCACCGATATCAAAATTATGGGTGAGGATGGTCAGGAAGTTGCTATGGGCGAGGCTGGGGAGCTCTGGGTCAAAGGTCCACAAGTGATGATAGGGTATTATAATCGACCTGATGCAACAGCTGAATGTATGCACGATGGATGGTTTGCGACGGGTGATATTGCAACTTATGACGATGAAGGGTTCTTTTATATCGTCGATCGTAAAAAAGACATGATTATTGTGTCTGGTTTTAATGTGTTCCCGAATGAAATCGAAGAAGTGTGTATGATGCACTCAGGCGTGCTTGAAGTTGCAGCAGTGGGTATTGCCCACGAAGTCAGCGGAGAACAAGTTAAGATTTTTGTTGTGAAAAAAGACCCATCTTTAACAGAAAAAGATATAATAGCTCACTGTCGTAAGAATCTAACTAACTACAAGGTACCTAAATTCGTTGAATTTAGAAAGGAACTTCCTAAAACCAATGTAGGAAAAATTTTAAGGCGTGCCTTAAAAGAAGCAAGTTAATAAAAGCCGGCTCTGCCGGCTTTTTTATTAAAGGGGCTCATACTTGCACTATCAATATATCCAAGAACAATCACAACTCGACCAATTTTTGCATGCTATTTCGACTCAGTCTATATTAGCGATTGATACCGAGTTTATGCGCAGGCGTACTTTATATCCTGAAATTGCCCTCATTCAAGTCTTTGATGGTACGCATTTAGGTTTGATTGACCCCTGCTGTGATCTCGACTTAAGTTTCTTTTGGCAAATAATGTCAGATGAAAAGATTTTAAAAGTGCTGCATTCACCGTCAGAAGATGTCGAAGTTTTTTTAAAGCACGGCTGTATTCCTCATTCAATTTTTGACACGCAATTTGCGCTGAGTTTACTAGGTGGTGCTAATTGTTTAGGTTTTGCAATTATGGTTGAGCGCTTTTTGGGTTTAACTATTGATAAAAGTGAATCGAGAACCAATTGGCTTCAGCGACCTCTTAGCCCTAGCCAATTAGAGTATGCTGCTGGTGATGTATTTTATCTGCTTCCTTGTTTTGAGAAGATCCGCACTGAAATTGAAGCGCTTGATTTGATGAATGTTGTCATCAGTGAAGGTGAGTTACTTATCACCAAGCGCGCCTATCAAACACCCGATGAAATGCTTCATATTGATATCAATAATTCGTGGCAGCTTCATCCTGCTCAATTGGCGGTGTTAAATCAATTGGCTGTTTGGCGACGCGATAAAGCAAGAGAGAAGAATTTGGCGCTTGGCTTTATTTTAAAAGAACCCACTTTATTTGAAATTGCACGTCGTCAACCGCAATCCATGAATCAATTGCGTACTATCTCAGGGATTGAGCCGATGGAGATAAATAAGTCAGGAAAGCAAATATTAGAGTGCGTTCAAGCTGGATTAGCCATTGATCCACAAAACCATCCGGCAAAAGTAACACGTTTAATTGATTACCCTGATTATAAAAAATCGGCAAAACTGATTAAACAAAAAATAACAAAAGTAGCTGAGCATGCAGGCGTTCCAATTGATGTTTTTGCCAGTAAAAAGCAAATTAATCAGTTGCTAAGTTGGCATTGGAAACTGAATGAGCAAAATAGGGCGCTGGTATTAATCCCTGATCTAATGACTGGATGGCGAAGCGAATTATTGGGTGATACTTTAAAAGAGTGGCGCGATTAGTAAAACTAAAAGGGTTGCTAATCGCAACCCTTTTTATATTAACGGCGATTATCGTCAGGCAGTGTTACATTCAATTCTAAGACTGATAAATCATCTTCGTTTTGCTCAAACTGTACCTGAACTTGATCTGCACTGATATGAACATATTTGCGGATCACATCAAGGATATCTTGCTTTAGTTGCGGTAAATAGTCAGGTGTACCGCGCTGAGACCGCTCATGCGCAACTATAATTTGTAACCTTTCTTTGGCTACTGATGCAGTTGCTTTTTTAGGTGAGCGAAAATAGTCAAGTAATGCCACATTATCCTCCAAAAATCCGTTTAAAGATGCCCTTCTTTTCAACAGTCAAGAAGCGGAAATCAACTTTTTCACCAAGAAGACGGCTAATCGCATCTTGATAAGCTTGGCCTGCGTCCGATAAAGTATCTAAAATGACTGGTTGGCCAGAGTTAGATGCATTAAGTACAGCTTGTGACTCTGGAATTACACCCAGTAAATCAATTGCCAAAATGTCTTGAACGTCTTCAACCGACAGCATTTCACCTCTTTCAACGCGCTCAGGGTTATAACGTGTTAACAATAAATGTTCTTTAATGTTTTCACGACCTTCTTCGGCCCGTTTTGATTTGCTTTGTAAAATACCTAAAATTCTGTCCGAGTCACGTACTGAAGAGACTTCAGGATTTGTTGTAACGATGGCTTCGTCAGCAAAATATAACGCCATCATCGCGCCGGCTTCAATCCCAGCGGGTGAATCACAAACAATAAAGTCAAATGTTTGCTTTAGCTCATCTAAAACACGTTCAACGCCCTCTTTGGTCAGCGCATCTTTATCGCGAGTTTGAGATGCCGGTAACAAAAAGAGTTTATCGACACGTTTATCTTTAATTAGCGCTTGATTTAAGTTGGCTTCATTATTGATAACGTTCACAAAGTCATAAACAACACGGCGCTCACAACCCATAATTAGGTCGAGATTACGCAATCCGATGTCGAAATCGATAATAACGGTTTTATATCCTTTAAGTGCAAGGCCGGTGCCGATTGCTGCACTCGATGTAGTTTTTCCTACGCCGCCTTTACCTGAAGTAACGACAATAACTTTTGCCATGAATGTTATCCTTTAACCAATGCGGTAATTTCTAATGATTCTTGTTTTAATTGTACACAGGCTGGTTGACCCCAGAATTCGCCTTGGAGCGATTCACTTAACCAGTAATTTCCATTGACTGAAACTAACTCTGCCTCAAGTTTTTGACAGAATATTTGCGCGTCACTGAATCCTTGTGCGCCAGCGATTGCACGCCCTCTAAGAGGACCGTAAATATGAACGTTACCATCAGCAATCACTTCTGCTCCGTGACTGACTGCACCGTGAACAATTAAATCACGGTTTTTGGCATAAACTTGTTGCCCACCACGTACCGTGCCATGGATAACTTGCGGAGGAAGGTAGACCTCTTTTTCGATGACGGTTGTGTTGGGCTGGGATTTCGAAGACTGCTTGGTATCTTGTGAGTAATTAAGTACCGACAGCATTTGCTCTTTTGCTGCTGCATGTTGGCTATCTGTACCATTACAGACCCCAACAGGATTGAGTTTCAAGTCAATTAAAACATGTTTTAATTGAGCGAAATCGATTTGTTGTTCAACAACAGACTGTAAATTGATAACAATCGGCGCACCGTAAAAAAATTTAGGTGCTTGAGAAATTTTCTCATCAAGTTGCTTTACCAGCATTGGGATATCATTTTGATATACATGTAATACTGAAAGCGTAAATAGATTGCCTTTTAATTCGAATATTTGTTCTGACATAGCTGCTCTATTGGATTGCGTACCTGTTATTATATTTTCAAAAACTCTCGGCTTGGCCGCAAAATCTCTCACTTTTTAATTCTTCCATGTTATAGTGTGAATCACCCATAAGCAAGACGAAAAGACTATCAAATGTTAGCTGCTGTGTATAAAAGTAGTAAAAAAGCGGACACCTACCTATATGTAGAACGTCGCGACGATTTTTCAAGTATTCCCGTGCCTTTAATGGACACTTTTGGTAAGCCTACTTTTGTAATGATCCTTAACTTACGAGATAGAAAAGCCCTTGGTGTAGCTGATATAGATAAAGTACGTGAAAAGTTACAGCAACAAGGTTTTTATTTACAAATCCCCCCCCCAACAGAAAATTTATTAGAACAATTACGAAATCAAAATGGAGCAAACCAGTTGTGATAAAAAAAATTGCGTTAGTCGTATTTAGTGCTGCAGGTTTATGTTTGACAAGTGCAGTTCACGCAACAGAAAAAAATGAAAAATTTGATCTTTATGTTGCGGCTTTAAAACAAGAAGCCCTAGCTAAAGGTTATAGTAATGATTTAATCGAGCGTGCTTTTGCAACGGTTCATTTTAAACCTAAAGTGGTCTCAGCAGATAAAAATCAGCCTGAAGTAAAAGAAACGTTAGAGACGTATTTACCAAAACGTGTCCCTCAGTGGAAAATTGATAAAGCACGACGTTTATATCAAGAAAATAAAACATTATTAGAAGCGATTGCAAAAGAATATGGGGTGCAAGCTCGTTTTATTGTTGCGTTGTGGGGGTTGGAAAGTAACTTTGGGAAAATACAAGGAAACTTCCCTGTGGTTTCTTCGCTTGTGACGTTAGCTTTTGATGGTCGCCGTGAAGAAATGTATAAAAATCAGCTTTGGGCTGCGCTGGATATTTTAAAAGAAGGTCATATTGATCTTGAGCATTTTAAGGGGTCTTGGGCGGGTGCGATGGGGCAAACTCAATTTATGCCTACTTCTTTTGTCGCCTATGCTGTTGATTATGATAAAGACGGTAAAAAAGACATTTGGCAAAATCAACAAGATGCTTTCGCTTCGATTGCTAATTATCTAAAGCAAGCTGGTTGGAATGATAACTTAACCTGGGGTCGTCAAGTTCAACTTCCTGAAGGTTTCAGTCCCGATTACTTTATTAAGCGTGGTACTAAGTCTCGTACAGAATGGCTTGAGCAATGGAAATTATCAGAACGAGATTTAAAAACATGGAATGAGTTAGGTTTACGTCGTGCTGATGGCACGCTTCTTCCTAACTTACCATTGACTGCTATTTTAGTTAAACCGGATTATCCTGATGGCCGTGTTTATTTAGCATATGATAACTACAAAGCCTTAATGCATTGGAATCGTTCTTATTATTTTGCTACTTCGGTTGGTTATTTATCTGATCGAATCGCGTATCCAAAAATCTAGCCCTTTTTTAGACTGGAACTTTGCGCCCCATCTGGGTTTGGGCTAGAATGCCCGCCTTGTTGGGGCGATGAAGAGATTTAAGAATGTTAGAGGCGAACTTTTGGCAGCACAAAACGCTAAACCAAATGGATCAAGCAGAATGGGAAGCAATTTGTGATGGTTGCGGTAAATGTTGTTTAAATTCATTTATAGATAGTGATGATGACGATGAATTTTCGCCCACAGACATTTTACGCGAAGGTGAAGAGTTAATTTTTACCAACATTGCTTGCCAATATCTCGATGCGCATCTGTGTCAATGTACAGACTATGCTAATCGTCAAATATTAGTACCAAGCTGCGTTAAACTCACCAAAGAAAACCTCAAAGATATCTTCTTTATGCCACAAAGCTGCAGCTACCGTCGTATGCATGAAGGTCGCGGTTTAGCCTCTTGGCATCCACTTCGCCATGATGGTGATAAAACAGCGATGCACCAAGCTGGGATCAGTGTTCAAGATAAAGTCGTTAAAGACAACGAAATCGATTTAGATGACTTCCAAGATTACATCGCCTCATGGCCTACGTTAGATAAAGATTAATGAGTGATATGAAAAAAAATACCTCAGCGAGTATTGGTTTAGTTAATCCTAAAAGTCCGACAAATGTAGGCGCTGTGATGCGTGCTGCTGGGTGTTATGGCGTGCAATCGGTTTTTTATTCGGGTGAGCGTTTTGAGCGGGCGCGCAAATTTGCAACGGATACTAAAAACATATCAGAAACAATCCCTTTAATTGGTGTGGATGATTTCACACACTTGTTAGGTCAAGATATTAAAGTTGTTGGGGTGGAATTAATAGAAGGGGCCACTGCGCTAACTCGTTATACGCATCCTGATAATGCCTTTTATATTTTTGGTCCTGAAGATGGTTCGTTAGGTAAAGACATTCTGAAACTGTGTGATGATGTGGTGTATATCCCGACAAAAGGCTGTATGAATTTGGCCGCTACAGTCAATGTTGTTTTGTACGATCGATTGGCAAAATCGCCCACTATTATTGAAGGTGATGAGCTTATTCGTCAAAGTCGTGATAATAATAATCGGATCAGTTTACACGATATTAAATAGGGTATTATTCGTAATTTAATCGGGCAACCATTTCAAAGTTTGGGCCGAGTCATTGCGCTATCATTTGGATTCATTAAAACAAATTGTGAGCTCTGGTTTGCTCATTGTTTATGTGAGTATTTAATAGTATTAGAAATACGATCAAAGCTGATGTGATTTCTAATAGAGGGTAAGTTGTTTTTTAAGGATGAATAATTTGAAATTTTTGAAACTGTGTGTTGTGTTTGCTTTTATTTTTATATTGGCTGCGTGTGGTGGATCTGAAAAAGACGCCGCAACGGCTATTCCAAGCCTAAGCACTGCAAGACCTGCTGATGGTTTACATCTTATAGAAAGTGACTCAAATACAGCCCTTATTGTGGCAGGTAAGCAGGCCCTTATTTACTCTCGTTATACCCAAAGCTCACAAATTGAAAGTTTACTTTCAATTGATTTATATGGCAAAACAACGGGTCTACATACGAATAAATCCAATGATCAGTTAATTGCAGTCACAGGTGGCTTTAAACACAATGTGTACCATTACAAATGTGCTGATCCGCAAGATGCGGGTAAAGGTTGTATTAATGATTATCAAAAAAGAACGTTTAAAAATGATCTGAGCCGAAGTCTACAAAGACCAAGCTTAGAAGCGATTAATAATAATTATCAACAGACTCAATGGCGTTTAACGCTATACGGAAATGAAGTTGATTTTATTATTAACGTTGATAATGGCAGCAGTATTAATTTTGATTTAAATGCCAGTTCAACTGAATGGGGAATTTATACCCTCAGTGCTAAGCAAAATAATACCAAGGGCATAATTGTTTTTTATCAAGTAAATGACAAATCGTATTTCGATTTACTTTTTTATGATAATCAAAAGCTTAATGTCAATTTAAACCAGATAACTTTATAAGCAAGTCATCGGGTACTTGCTTAATTAGAGTCAACTTCTGTCAACATTCATTCTGTGTGGGCAATGCTGTAAATGATCCATAGCGCGTCACGGTAACGGCTGCACATTTAGCACCAAACTCGATTGCATCAATTAGCAAGTGATCGGTTAAATTCTCTAATGTATGCTGATTTTTTTGTAATGTGAATAAAACACCTGCCATAAATGAATCGCCAGCAGCGGTGGTATCAGTCGCTTTAACTGAATGAACACAAACCTCATATTGCCCAGACTTGCTGTAAAGCATAATGGGTTTATCGCCATCAGTGACGATAATATAACTCACACCCAGTGTTAAACAACGTGTAAGGGTTTGTTCATCACTGGACAGTTTATTGCTATTGAGAGTGAGATAAGTTAACTCCTCTTTAGCTAATTTGAGAACGTGAGCATTAGAGATGCAATGCCATATTCTTTGTGCGGTATCGCGTGTGTGTGGCCATAGGTTAAGGCGAAGATTTACATCGAAGCTGATCAGCGCCCCATGAAATTTTGCCATGTTTAGGCCTGAAAGCGTTGTATTATAAATACTTTTTTCGGTGAGGCTATTGCTACAAAAATGAAAATACTGATGTTCATTAAACATCTGCGGCTTAAAATGTTTTTCTTTAAACAGCAGATCGGCCGCAGGAGGTCGATAAAAACTAAATGAACGATCACCTTCATTATTAAGTGATACAAACGCAAGTGCAGTTTTGGCTTTTGAGGTATACACACAATAATCTGTATTAACACCATAGTGGGTGAGTTCTTGGTGTAAAAACTGACCAAACATATCATCCCCTAACATGCCGCAAAAAGAGCTTTTACCACCTAATTTACTGATCCCCACAGCCACATTGGCGGGAGCACCACCGGCATATTTAGTAAAAGACTCAGGTGTTTTTCCATCAGATAAAAAATCAATTAAGGCTTCACCAAAACAAATCACACTCATAGTTGTGCTCCTTTCAAACGTAAGGCCCGGATCACTTCATAGCAGGCTCCCATGGTATGGTAATCAGTTTTACCTGCAGGACTTTTTTCATCACTGTATGCTTCATTATTATTTTTCAAAATGCGGTACCATGCGCCGTGTTGATGATCAATCATATGAGCCCATGAGTATTGCCAAATTTTGTTATACCAATGCCAATATTGCTCTTTACCCGTTTCAATTGCCAGTAATGCAGCAGCAGCAAAAGATTCGGCTTGCACCCAAAAATATTTATCTGGATCACAAATTGTTTTATCTGGAGCAAAACCATAACAAATACCATTGTGAATTGGGTCCCAAGCGGTTTCGACCGCGGATAAAAAAAGCGCTTCGGCACGTTCAACTAACCATGCTTGGGGTTGGTGGCGGTTTAAAATCAGTAACAATTTGGCCCATTCTGTTAAATGACCCGGTTGAAACCCCCATGGGCGAAATAGGTGTTTAGGGTTATCTAAATTATAGTGCCAATCGATTTGCCAATCTTGATTGTAATGCTCCCAGATTAAGCCATCCGCTTGCTCTGCTTGTATACAGGTAACTTGGCGGGCGAGGGTATTAGCGCGTTCTAGATAGCGTTTATTTTCAGTGGCTTCAAAGCACATCAGTAATGCTTCGCACATGTGCATATTGGCATTTTGGCCACGATAAGGGCTCACTGTAGAAAAATCTGGGCTGATTTCATCACGGTATAAGCCAAACTCAGGCTCCCAGAAATACTTTTCAAGTAGATCCCACGTGGCACAAAGTTCGGTATTTGCATGCTGCAAGCCTGCTTTAATAGCCATTGCATTGGCCAATAAAACAAACGCAAGGCCATAACAGTGGTTGGTACTGTCTTGGCTTTGGTTATTTTCAATGAGCCATGCATACCCTTCTTTTTGCTTATGCACCTGATTTATATAATCTAAACCATGTTGGATAAGAGGTAAGTAACGTGGCTCTTTAAACTCGATATATGCCATTGCATAATTAAAAACAAATCGAGTACTTGATACTAAATGGCGTGTTTTATGGTTATATACTTGGCCATCATCTTTAAAAAAATGAAAAAAACCTCCACTTTTATCGATACACCGAGGGTGATAAAACGCCATAGTTGATTCAATATGGCCTTTCAAAAAATCAATTGATTTAAAATCTTGCATTCACGTTACCTAGTATTTTCTCAATTTTATTACTTTAACTTAGTTTTAAATTTTTTGGAACGCTCCAATAAATTTATTGTGAACTTATCATTAGGCTGTGTACAATCAATCTAAATCGTTAATGGAGCGTTAAAAGTGAGTGAAGTGAATTTAAATCAGTCCTATACAACGGCTGAACATAATAATAAAAATTACCTATTACCCTTAACAGCAATGACTACGTTGTTTTTTTTATGGGGTTTTATTACGGTTTTAAATGATGTGCTGATCCCCCGTTTAAAAGATGTATTTGATCTTAGCTATACCGAAGCAATGCTCATTCAGTTTTGTTTTTTTGGTGCTTATTTTATTGTTTCTCTGCCTGCCGGTATGTTGGTCAGAAAAATCGGTTATCGTAAAGGTGTCATTGCAGGATTATGTATTGCAGCGCTTGGGTGTTGTTTGTTTTATCCAGCGGCACTTATTCATGCTTATTGGTTATTTTTAGGGGCTTTATTTATTTTAGCCAGTGGCATTACAGTGCTGCAAGTGTCGGCTAATCCTTACGTGGCGGCCCTTGGCCCAGTTGAAACAGCCTCAAGTCGTTTAAATCTAGCACAAGCACTCAACTCATTTGGTACAACGATAGGGCCGATTGTTGGCGCAGCGTTATTTTTTGGCACCGCAGGGGCATTAGTAAATGAAGCGGCCCGTGCGGATTCTGTCAAAATTCCTTATTTGATGATTGCTGGGGCATTACTGACGATTGCGATTGTCTTTGCTTTTTTGAAGTTGCCTGAATTGCATCAACATCATAGTGATGATACGAGCACCGAGGCTGAAAAACCTTTAGTTAACGCTCGTCACCTCGTAATGGGGGTGTTAGCCATTTTTTGTTACGTGGGTGCTGAAGTATCAATCGGTAGTTTTTTAGTTAACTATTTTGGCGAAGCCCATATTGCAGGCCTAGAAGAGCATCAAGCCGCAAAGCTCATTAGTTATTATTGGGGTGGCGCTATGGTCGGGCGGTTTGTTGGGGCTGTAGTAATGCGTCATATAGCTCCTTGGAAGGTACTCGTATTCAATACACTGATGGTGATTGCGCTGTTGTTAGTGACAATTAACACCACCGGAAGCGTTGCGATGTATTCAGTGTTAGCTATTGGTTTATTTAACTCGATTATGTTTCCTACTATTTTTACGCTATCAATTGAAGGCCTAGGTGCTCAAACTTCAAAAGGATCGGGTTGGTTATGTTTGGCCATTGTTGGGGGTGCAATTATACCATTAGCTCAAGGCGTAATGGCTGATTTAGCCAATATTCAAATTAGCTTTTTAGTACCCGCAGTGTGTTATGTCTTTATTTTATGGTTTGGCTTTAATGTTACTAAGCTTAAACAAAAGTGGGAGCAGAGTTAGCAATAAAGTTCTTTGCAAAGCGATGTAATTTTAAGCGCCAGATGGCGCTTTTTTTGTATCAGAAGAAAAGAGAGTGTTGAGGCATCAATGACTAATGCTCTTTGGGCCACTTGTTTTAATGTAAAAATACAGCGTTGGATTTATTTTAGGAAAATTGTCGCTTAGCTCTTGAATACGTATTCATAAAAAAGGTATAGTTTAATTCATTGGAACGATCCAAGATATAGGTAGAAAATGAAAAGAATAGTACTACTTACCCTAATTTCAGGTGCTGTGATGAGTGTCAACCTCGCTGCAGCGAATCAATTGACTTCATCAAACAATAAACCGGACAATCACTTGCAATGGGTTGATCCTTTCATCGGAACGGGTGGTGATGGCCATACGTTTCCAGGTGCTGTGGTGCCCTTTGGAATGATGCAACTGAGTCCTGATACCGATACCGTAATGCGAGGTGTTGACCCTCAAGCTGAAATATACAAACGTTGCGCAGGGTATCACTATGATGACCATACTATTGTTGGTTTTTCACATACCCATTTTAGCGGGACAGGCCATTCAGATTTAGGCGATTTATTAATTATGCCAATGGTTGATAAAGTGCAACTTGAGCCAGGTACGGCAGCCGATCCTGATTCCGGTTACCGCTCGCGTTTTTCTCATGAGCAAGAATGGGCAAGCCCTGGCTATTACGCAGTTGAATTACTCGATAGCAATATTAAAGCTGAGCTCACAACAACAGAGCGTGCTGGTATGCATCAGTACACCTTTAGAAAAGGTGATCAAGCACACATTATTTTAGATCTAACCACGGCCATTTATAACTTTAAAAACAAAGTCATTTGGAGTGATATTCGCAAAATTGACGACCACACATTGGTTGCATACCGTGCGACGAATGGTTGGGCCAATAACCGTCAAATGTATTTTGCCATTGAGTTTTCACAACCCATCGACAGTTATGAATTTATCAATCTTGACGATAACCGCTATCGTTGTATGGGGTGTTTAGGCAAGGAAAAGCACTCAACCATCGAAAACAAGCAAGTTAAAGAAGCCGCAGGTAAAGCGATTAAATTTGTAGCCAGCTTTAATAACCCAACAGAGAAACCTATTAAAGTGAAGGTTGCATTGTCGGCGGTCAGTAAATCAAACGCGCTTGAAAATTTAAAAGCCGAAATCCCCGAGTGGAACTTCGCTCACGTTCGCAAACAAGCTGAACAAAAGTGGGATGGCTACTTAAGTAAATTTGAAGCGCAAGGCACAACTGCTCAAAAGCGTCAGTTTTACACTTCGCTGTATCATACGCTACAAGCACCATCGATTTATCAAGACGTGAATGGTGAATATCGTGGTGTTGATGGTGAAATACATCAAGGAAAAGATCACACCCACTATACCTTGTTTTCACTTTGGGATACTTATCGCGCGCTACACCCGCTACTGACTTATATTGCCCCAGATCGTGTTGGCGATATGGTTCAATCTATGCTTGATCACTACCAACAAAGTTACGATAAAATGCTGCCAATTTGGTCGTTTCATGGTCATGAAACATGGACCATGATTGGTTACCATGCGGTATCGGTTATTGCTGATGCCTACCTTAAAGGCATTCGTAACTTTGATACAAAACTTGCGCTTGAAGCGGTGCTTGCAACGGCCAATAGTCCAATTTATGACGCAACAACTGAGTACAAGCAATTTGGTTATGTACCAATGGATATTTTGCCTGAATCGGTATCAATTACGTTAGAGTATGCCTACGACGATTTTACCATTGCCCGATTACTCGATGCGATGGGCAAACCTAATGAAGCGAAAATTTATTACCAACGCGCACTGTCGTACAAAAATGTATTTGATAAAAATGTAGGTTACATGCGTGGGCGTGACAGTAAAGGTAATTGGGATCCCGATTTTACCCCTGAAGAAGCTAAATACATGGGGCCATTTACCGAAGGTAATGCCAATCAATATACTTTTTATGTGCCACATGATGTAAAAGGGCTTATTGATTTAATAGGCGGCGACCAAAAATTTGAGCAACGTCTTGATGCTTTATTTGATACTCATTTATCGGATGAAATGATTAAAGAGCATGAAGATATAGCAGGGCTAATCGGTAACTATGCGCATGGAAATGAACCAAGCCATCATATCGCCTATTTATACAACTACGCAGGTAAACCTTGGCGTACGCAAGAGCGCATTCGTCAAATTATGGATACTTTATCATCAGATAAACCCGATGGGTTAGCCGGAAATGACGATGTTGGCCAGATGTCAGCGTGGTATGTATTCTCAGCAATGGGATTTTATCCTGTCGCCCCTGGAGATTTAAGCTATGTCATTGGTGCTCCACAACTGCCAAGCATTGCGTTGAACCTGCCTAACGGCAAGGTGTTTAGCGTTAAAGCAAACAAGCTTAGCCAAAGCCATAAATATATTAAGGTTGCTCAGTTAAATGGGCAGGTGCTTAAGCAAAGCTTTATTACCCATGAACAAATTATGGCTGGTGGCACCTTGGTATTTGAAATGAGTGATAAACCCAATAAACAATGGGGCGAAGCACATGCACACCGTCCTCCTTCGTTGAGTCACTAACACATGCGATTAAAAATAGCTCAAAAACTAATACTATTAAGCATGCTTGCTTTGCCATGCTTGAGTTATGCGCAGCAACCTTTAAGCCTTAAACCGGTGTCATTTGGATCAGATATCGGCTGGCTTAACTTTAAGTTGCCTAATGTGAAAATTAAAACAGAAGGTCAGGTCAGTCACACAACTTGGGATAAACTCAACGTACCGTTAGTACAACAAATTAGCTTTAATGTTGCACGCTTACTGTATAGCGATGCTTTTAATGCTCCCAAGTTGCCAAGCCTTGATATCGTGTTAAGTTCATTTGATGGTGTTGCGTTTAAAGATGGCGACTTTACGGGGGCAACCATCAAAGTGAGTGTTGATTATCTTACTAAGTTTGAGAAAACCAATGGGAAAGAGGCATTAGCGCAAGAGCTGCTCGGTATTTTGTATCATGAAATTGCTCACGCATATCAACTCGACGATCACAATTATGCTGAAATTGGCCCCGTGATTGAAGGCATTGCTGATGTGGTGCGGATGCAAGCAGGCTATGTTGATTATAGTCATCGTAAAGTTGGTGGTAATTTTGATAGCGGCTATAAAACCACCGCTTTTTATCTGGACTGGTTAATTAAAACTAAGCCAGCAATCTCACTTTCAACCATAAATGCGCAGCTGGATCCCCATGATGAAATTAAATGGTCATGGCAAACGTTTGCGTCATTAAATGCCCTTGAACTGAATCAAAGTTGGCAGCAATACCAAAACAGTTTATAAAATCCTACAAGAGTGTTTGTGTGCACGCTGTAAAATCCAAAACCGCCCAAGGGCGGTTTTTTCATTAAGCTAAATTTGCCCTGTGCTTTAATACGCGCTTACAACCAACTTTGCATCTTATTCAATTACTTAACTAAGATTTTGCTAAATAAATGCTTTTAAAATAAATGCTTTTAAAATAAAAGACTGATTATAGGCATTTTAATTATCTTTAATCAGATCAATTAATTATGATGTTGGGTTATGCATATTTAAATATTAAGGCTATTGCACATGAGTAAACTCACTATTCGCCCTGCAGCTGTTGATGACGCAGCGACCATTTTACGATTTGTTACCGAGTTGGCTATTTATGAAAAAGCACAGCATGAAGTCCTTGCAACGGAGCAAACCATAAAAGACACGATTTTTGCTCCTTCGGGTCATGTTAATGCCTTAATGTGTGAATTAGAGGGGCAGCCTATTGGCATGGCGATTTATTTTTTCAATTATTCTACTTGGCTTGCAAAACCCGGGCTGTATTTAGAAGATTTATATGTCACTGCGGCACAACGTGGCAAAGGGGCAGGTAAATTATTGCTCAAACGGTTGGCGCAAATTGCAATTGAGCAAGGTTGTGGTCGATTTGAATGGAGTTGTTTAGATTGGAATACGCCAGCGCGTGATTTTTATAAATCTATTGGCGCTGTAGCCCAAACCGAGTGGATTGGCTATCGTATGGCTGGCACTACGCTTATCAATTTTGCAAATGAGGACTAATCGTTTAATGCGGTTTAACTGAGCCCCATTGACCCTTGAAACTCAGGTTCTCGAGGGGCTATCTCTGATTTTGAATGTATTTGCTGCGCTATAAGCGATGTTAAAGCAATGAAAGCCCCATCATTCTAGCCCGCTTAAATTTATTAATTTCAATATTTTAAAGCATGCTTGAAGCTCATAAATTGGGTTTTACCACATAAAGAGACTGATATCGCTTTAAATCTTGCTTAACTTGAGGGGCTAATAAATACAGTCCAATGATATTGGCAATCGCCATTGAGAAAAACATGGAGTCTGAAATGGCGATTACCGACTCTAAACTGACTGACGCACCCAGCGCGGTAAAAATACAAAAAATTAATTTATAACATAAGTCCTTAAACCGGCTGTTTCCAACTAAAAATCCCCACGCAATCGAACCATAATAGGCCCACGAAATCATAGTCGATATTGCAAACAGCAAAACCGCAATGCTTAGTAAGTAAGGAAACCACCAAATAACACTGGCAAAAGCCCGCGAGGTAAGGGCGACACCGTCAATCCCCTCAACTGAGGTGTAAGCACCTGTAATTACAATCACTAACGCAGTGATGGTACAAATGACAACCGTATCAATAAAGGGCTCAAGTAAGGCTACGTAACCTTCTCGAATGGGCTCTTTTGTAGCAGCCGTAGCATGTGCAATGGAGGCCGCACCAACGCCAGCTTCACTAGAGAAGGTGGCCCGTTTGAAGCCTTGAATAATCACGCCAATAATGCCACCCATCACGCCTTCAGGGATAAAAGCACTTTTAAAAATAAGTACAATAGCAGCAGGAATGTGATCAACGTGCCAGATTAAGACAAATAGAGCGGCGGCCAAATAAAGGCCGGCCATAATAGGCACCACTTTTTCGGTGACTTTAGCGATACTTTTAATGCCACCGATTATCACAAAGCCGATAATAGCCGCCAAAATACAGCCAAACAGCCAACCTTTATCACTAAAAAAATGCGGTTCAGACCCTAAAGTTAAAGAAAATTGCATAAATGCCTGATTCGACTGCAGCATGTTACTGCCACACAAAGAGGCAATCACGCAACAAATAGCAAAAAACACCGCTAATACCTTACCTGTTTTAGGATGGCCAAGTGCGCCTAAACCATCACGCAAATAATACATCGGGCCGCCTTGTACTTGCCCAGAAGGGCTTATTTGGCGGTATTTTACCCCCAAAGTACATTCTAAAAACTTTGTCGACATACCGAGTAAACCTGCCACTATCATCCAAAAGGTGGCACCAGGCCCTCCGATTGAAATCGCAATGGCAACCCCCGCAATATTACCTAAGCCAACAGTCCCTGAAAGCGCAGTAGTCAATGCTTGAAAGTGTGATACTTCGCCAGGATCATCAGGATGAGAGAAATCACCTTTAATAACTTTAAGCGCATGACCAAAGCCCTTGAAATTTAAGAAGCCAAAATAGGCAGTAAAAATGCATGCTGCCGCAATAAGCCAAATCACAATAAGCGGAATTTGTGTATCGTCAAATGTAACCGAGTAGAAAATAATTCGAGTAAATAAATCAGCCACAGGCGAAAGCATATTGTTAATTGTGTTGTCGATATCAGTCGCAAGAGCGTTAAAGCTTAGCAATCCTATTAGCATTAAAAGCAATTTATGCATTTTTTCACCGTCAATTGTGTGAGTGATTGTGTTGTGATCTGGCATGCAATATAAAAAACATGATCACTTAGGTGAATCGATATTAACATTTTGTAAATATTTATGCAGTTGGAATGAAGAGTTTGATCCCAATTGACTTAAAAAGTCATTATTAACAGTGTGTCGTAATTTTATTGCCACAAAATAATATGGATTACGACAACGTCATATGCATTAATAGAACGGTTAAAGCAAGGTTATTTAATCATCAAACAACGGTTAACTTCACTCATTCTGATTGTCCTCAAACCGCATTATAAATTCACATTACCACTTTTTGATTGACTGTTAGTGTGCTCAAAGTGTCCGATGCGGACACTTTATACTGTCCGCGGTCAGTGTTTAAGAAAAGCTATGTGTAAATTAACCTTGTAATTCAGTGGCTTAGGTTTTTATTTGATGTTGGCATGCATTTCGAATACTGCCTATTAAGAAAGTCATTCAAGGAATGGACATGTTATTAACCACGTTGTTTTTTGCCACGCCAGTCATAGTGATAAGCATTGCGCTCTTTATTGGCTTGATAGAGCAAAAAAGCCAGTTTTTTCGGTAATTAGAGGTCGCAAAGTATGATTAAAAATACCAGTGCGCAAGATGTGATGGTTAAAAAACCAAGACAAGCATTACGTAACAGCCTGATAGCCCTTGTTATTGTGGGTGGTGTTTTAGTTGCTGGTTTAAACATTGCACAAAATAGCCGTCATGCGCTGTCAATTCAAACGAGTAAAGTTCAACTGGCTACAGTCACTCGTGGCGATTTAATTCGAGATGTTGCTGCTAATGGGCGAATTGTTGCGGCCAATGCACCGCATGTGTATAGCCCTGAGCAAGGTTACGTCGATTTATTGGTGCAACCGGGTGATAAAGTGACGTTTGGGCAAGTGATTGCGCAAGTATCAAGCCCTGAGCTTAATAATAAGCTCAAGCAAGAAGAATCTGTTTTACAGCGCTTGAGCGGCGAGCTCGAACGTCAAAAGCTTGATGCGCGTCGACAATCGTTGGCATTAACAAAAACCCTTGATTTAGCCCAAGTCGAGCTAACCGCAGCCGATCGTGAAAGTCGTCGAGCTCATTTATCGATAGCTAAAAGTTTGATCAGCCAAATTGATTTAGAAGCGGCCGATGATAATTTAGCGCGTGCAAGGCTTAGTTTCACCCATGCAGAGCAAGAAGTGCTACTCGCTAAAGATACCCTCGCATTTGAACTAAAAGCAGTACAAAGTGAAGTTGAGCGCCAGCAGCTGGTGGTTGATGAGCTGTCGCGTCAGGTGATGAATCTAGATATTAAAGCCTCTGTTAATGGCATTGTCGGCAATCATTTAGTACAGCAAAAATCAGCTGTTGCACCGAGCCAAGCTTTAATGACATTGGTTGATTTGACTGCGTTTGAAGCAGAGTTGCAAGTGCCTGAAAGTTATGCCAATGAGTTAGGTTTAGGGATGGATGTTGAGCTTAAAATTGGTGCTACTCATATTATTGGCAAGCTGTCAGCCATTTCGCCTGAGGTCAGTGATCGCGAAGTCACAACACGGGTAAGGTTTGATGAGCAGTCAGATTTAAGTTTACGGCAAAACCAACGTGTTTCAGCTCGGATCTTACTCGAAAATCGAGAGAACGTGTTGATGGTAAAGCGGGGTTCATTTATGCAACAAGGCGGATTTGTCGCCTACAAAGTTGAGAATAATGTCGCTACTCGCACAGAAATAGCAACCGGCGCAACGAGCATCGCAGCAGTAGAATTGAGCGAGGGTGTCAAAGAAGGCGATATACTCATCGTCTCTAGTTATGAGCAATTTGCCAATGCCGAGAGCATTTTGTTGCACTAAATACTTCATAAAACCGCAACCAAACAGAATTTTAAAAAGGATTAACACCATGTTAGAAATGAAAAACATCAGCAAAATTTATCAAACCGATTTGGTGCAAACTCATGCGTTACGCGAATTTAACTTGAGTGTCAAAGAAGGCGAGTTTATTGCAGTCACAGGCCCTTCAGGCTCAGGTAAAACAACATTTTTAAATATTGCCGGTATGCTTGAACCCTACACAGGCGGGCAATATTTACTTGATGGCACAGATATCGGCAAATTGAATGACAATGGATTGGCAGCGCTGCGAAATCAAAAAATTGGCTTTATCTTTCAAGGGTTTAATTTAATCCCTGATCTTAATTTATACGAAAATATTGAAGTGCCTTTACGCTATCGTGGCATTAAATCGAGTGAGCGTAAACGTAGAATTGAAGAGTGTTTAGAGCAAGTCGGCTTGGCCGCTCGTGCTAAACATTTGCCACAGCAGTTATCGGGTGGGCAACAACAACGGGTGGCGATTGCCCGAGCGCTGGCGGGCAAACCGCGCTTTTTACTCGCCGATGAACCAACCGGTAACCTCGATAGCTTAATGGCACGTCAAGTGATGGAGTTGCTTGAACAAATTAATCGCGATGGCGCAACAATTATTATGGTGACACATGACCCCGATTTAGCTCGCCGCGCGCCGCGTAATATTCAAGTCGTTGATGGGCAACTGGCTGATTTTAGCTTGTATCAAGGTTCGCCCGAAATTATTACCCACAGCGGCCAAGTGGTCGGAGCCTAAGATGTTTATTCATTATTTAGATTTAAGTTGGCGCAGCCTAAAGCGCACACCACTGGTGAGTTTTCTCATGATTTTAGCCATAGCGATAGGCATAGGTGTTACCATGACAAGTTTGTCGGTGTACCACATGATGTCGATGGATCCCATTCCAAGCAAAAGTGACAGTTTATACGCTGTGCAACTGCAAATTATGGATGAAGGCGCGACCTGGCATTCATCCGACAACTTGCCTTATCAATTAACCTATCAAGATGCCGAAAACTTGGCCAACGCCTCTTTGCCTACAAAGAAATCGCCAATGGTACGAACAGGCTTTACGGTCTACTTAGCTGACTCTTCGATTAAACCATTTATCGAAAGTGCAAGACTTGCCACGGCTGATTTTTTTACCTTGTTTGATATAGATTTTTTGTATGGCGCACCGTGGAGCCTGCAACAAGAAGCGGATGCAGTACCTGTCATCGTAATAAATGAATCACTGAATATTCAATTGTTTAATGGTAAAAATTCATTAGGAAAACAGGTGTATTTAGATGATACGCCCTATGAAATTGTCGGTGTCGTCAAAGATTGGCACATCACAACAAAATATTATGATGTCAATAATGGCGCATTTAATGATCCCGAACAGATATTTATGCCATTTAGCTTATTAAAAGCCAAAGAGCTTAACAATTGGGGTAATACCAATGGCTGGAAACATGAAAGTGTGCGTAATTTTCAAGACAAAATTAAATCAGAAAAAGTATGGTTACAGTTTTGGGTGCAATTAAACACTCCACAAGAAAAAACCCAGTACCAAGATTTTTTAATGGCTTATATGCAAGAGCAACAAAAACTAGGACGTTTTAATCGTAAAACACTGCAATATAGCTTACGAGATGTAAATCAGTGGCTTGAATATAATGAGGTGGTAAGCGAAGACAATAAGATTTTAGTGGGGTTGAGTTTTATGTTTTTGGCTGTCTGTTTGGCCAATATTTTAGGCTTGTTATTGGCTAAGTTTTTACGCCGAGCGCCAGAAGTGGGTGTGCGAAGGGCACTTGGTGCGAGTAAACAAGATGTATTTTTACAACATGTAGTTGAAGTCGCGTTTCTTGGCTGTTTAGGAGGATTACTGGGTATCATGCTTGCGCAATTGGGGTTATGGGGAGTGAGAGAAAGTTACGGCTATTACCAATCGCTTGCCTTTATGGACTGGAAAATGTTGTTAAGTGCGCCAATTATTGCCATCGCTACGTGTGTGTTTACAGGGCTTTACCCTGCTTGGGTTGTGTGTAAAACACCGCCAGCCATTTATTTAAAATGCCAATAGGAAAATCAGACATGTTTGAAATTAAACCTATATTTAATGCAATCTGCCGGTCAAAAATTGGTGCTGTTTTATTATTGATCCAAATTGCAATCACACTTGCTATTGTCAGTAATGCTGCCTTTATTATCCACAATCGGATCCAATTTTTAAATCAAGAAACCGGTTATCCAGAAAACGAAATATTTAAATTTGATGTGCTGTCATTTGGTAAAAATCTTGACCTTAAAAAACAAATTGAACGTGATCAAACATTACTTAAATCATTACCCAATGTTGTCGATGCCACGCCAATCAGCGAAATCCCACTATCAGGTGGGGGAAGTTCAACAGATTTTAGTTTGAAACCATCGCAAGAGGAGAGTGTTAGCACTCGAGTCTCATACTTTTTTGTATCAGACAGTGGGTTAAATACCTTGGGGGTTAAATTAATCGCGGGTCGCAACTTTATGCCAAATGAGGTTGACGAAATTACATCATTTAATGAACCTGGAGGGGCAGCCAATGTGGTTATAATGACAAAAACCGCATTAGCAGAACTATTCCCAAATGACGATCCGCTTGGTAAAAAGGTTTATTTTGGCGATACGGCTTTGACCGTGATTGGTGTCATAGACAAAATGAAAGGCCCGTGGCTCAGAGACAGCAAACCGGATAACGTGGCACTTTTACCCATTATTGATGTGGCTAAGTTCACCCGTTATGTGGTCAGAACCACCCCCGACCAGCGCCAAGAAGTGATGAATAACGTTGAAACCTTATTGTTAAATTCAGCGCCTGAACGTGTTATTTCTGACTTAAAGGGACTTGATGAAAAAAAAGCTGATTATGTTGCAAAAGACAGATTAATGATGCGAATGCTTGTCGCGTTGATTTCGATTTTAGTGGTAGTCACCGCGCTGGGTATTTTTGGCCTAACCTTGTTTAATATCAGTAAACGTACCAAACAAATTGGTACCCGCCGTGCACTTGGGGCGAAAAAGTCCGATATTATCCATTACTTTATGATTGAAAATGGCTTGATAAGCAGCGCTGGATTGGTATTAGGAACCATTTTCGCTATCTTACTGGGCAATAAACTGATGACACTGTACTCGTTACCCCAATTAAGCCTTCTTTATGTGTTTGCAACCGCGTTAGGTATTTTTGTGATGAGTTTAATTGCAGTGTATGGGCCGGCTAAACGTGCAGCGAATATTTCGCCAAGTATTGCAACCCGTTCAGTGTAAATGGTGACCCTACCGACTTTGTTTTTGCACTCTTTGAGTGCTTGGTGCAAAGTCGGTATTTAAGGATATAAAAATAATAATGAGCAAAATTTTAATTGTTGATGATAATCCGGCCATTTTAGAGTCGCTGGCACTTTTACTTGAGATTCACGATTATCAGGTGGTGTGTGCCCAAACCCCGTTTGAAGCCGAACAAGTTGTGCGTTATCAGCGTATTAGCCTAGTTTTGCAAGACATGAATTTTAGCGCCGACACCACATCAGGCAAAGAAGGTGTGGCTTTGTTTCATGCACTTCGCGCTATTAATCCTGATTTACCCATTATTTTGATTACCGCTTGGACAGAGCTTGAAACCGCAATTGAATTGGTTAAAGCGGGTGCGGCTGATTATTTAGCCAAACCTTGGGACGATCATAAGCTTTTAGTGAGCGTGGCTAATTTAATTGCGTTGGGCGATGCTAAAAATCAGAACAATATGCTTACGCGTCAGCAGCAAGAACGCGAACAAAATCATCAACAGCACAATTTGGCCGGTTTAGTTTATGCCAGCACAGCGATGCAACGCATTGTTGATATGGCACTGCAATTGGCTAAATCCGATGTCTCGGTGCTCATCACTGGGCCAAATGGCAGTGGTAAAGAACGAATTGCAGAAATTATTCAAGTTAATTCGGCATTAGCACATAAACCTTTTATTAAGGTTAATGCTGGGGCATTGCCACAAGATTTGATAGAAGCCGAACTTTTTGGCGCAGAGGCGGGTGCTTATACTGGCAGTCATGGCCGTCGTATTGGCCGTTTTGAAGCTGCCGATGGTGGCACCTTATTTTTAGATGAAATTGGTAATTTGCCTCTGGCAGGGCAAATGAAATTGCTGCGGGTATTACAAAGCGGTGAGTTTGAACGCTTAGGATCGGTTGAAACACAAAAGGTGAAGGTGCGGGTTATATCTGCCACGAATGCTGCACTGAATGACGATATAAAAGCGGGGCGGTTTCGCGAAGATTTATATTACCGCTTGAATGTGATTGAACTGCAATTGCCAGCTTTAGCAGAACGTAAAGATGATATTTTGGCACTGACACAGCACTTTTTACCTGAGCGTGAGTTAAGTGTTATGGCTGAGCAGGCACTGTTGTCTCATTCATGGCCTGGTAATGTACGAGAACTCGAAAATGCCTGCAAACGTGCAGGTGTGCTTAAACAATCGGGCGTACTTGAAGCCGAAGACTTTGCATTGCATCGTTTCACTAACCCTCATGGTGGGCAAAAATCAGCGCAAGAGCCACAAAAATCTGAACTTGAGCTAGCGATGCGAGAATATCATGGTGTTATTGCTAAAGTAGCACGTCATTTTGGGCTAAGCCGCCAAGCGCTTTACCGCCGTTTACAAAAATTTGAGATTGAGTATTAATGCGCGGCTTTCATTCCATCAAGTCTAAATTACAAGCGATAGTGGTTTGTGTTACAGCCTTGCCCATACTATTACTGGTTTGGCAACAAGACTGGTCGTTTGCTTTAAGTATCTGCGCAGTGATGGGGAGCATGTCTATAATTTTGATACTGACTCATATGCTCTATCGTCCGCTCGATAAAGGCTTGAGCGCGCTAGAATCAGGCTTACTTAACTTCAAAGATGGTGAGTTTTCGACCTTGCTTGGTTACAGTGCAAGCGATGAACTTGGCGTATTGTGTCGTTTATATAACGAAACCGCGCAAAAACTGCGCAAAGAAAAACAATGGATTTACCAGCGCGAACTGATGCTTGATAAAGTATTGCAAAGTTCACCACAGGCCTTATTACTAGTAGATGACAGTCAACATTTAGTTTATTCAAACCACACCGCACGAGAGTTATTTTTAAAAGGACAGCGTCTTGAAGGCTCGCGCTTAAGTGATATTTTGGCCACTGCACCTGCGAGTTTAGCAACCGCAATAGAGCAAGGCCGAGATGGCTTATTTAGCTTTGAAATAGCCGAGAACGAAGCCCAAACTTGGCATTTATCAACAGGGCGTTTTTTACTCAACAATCAGTATCATTACTTATATTTATTTAAACACTTAACCCGCGAGCTTAGCCGTCAAGAAGTGGCGGTATGGAAAAAAGTTATCAGAGTGATAAGTCATGAACTCAATAATTCATTGGCCCCCATTTCGTCTATGCTCCACAGCGGGCAATTACTTGCGAAAAATCTCGATGAACCGCGTTTAGACCGAGTTTTTAAAACCATAGGCTCTCGCATTAGCTACCTCAGTGAGTTTATTCAAGGGTATGGCAAGTTTGCCAAATTACCGACACCACAGCCTGTGAGCATCAATTGGCAAGAGTTACTTTGCAGCTTACAAAGCCAATGGTCGTTTAATTTGCAAGGTGCTTTGCCAAAACAAAATGGTTATGCCGACCGCGCGCAACTAGAACAATTATTGATAAATTTATTAAAAAATGCCCACGAATCAGGCTCAGCTGTAAGCGAGATCCATTTAATTGTTGAGACCGCTAATGAAGGCACACAGCAAGGCCATTTGATAAGCGTTAACGATGGTGGAAAAGGCATGAGCGAAACCGTAATGAATAACGCGCTGCTGCCATTTTATTCCACCAAAAGTAGTGGTACAGGTTTAGGGCTAGCACTGTGCCGTGAAATCGCTGAAGCCCATCAAGGTAAAATTAGTATTTTTAATCGCACCGAAGGCGGCGTTAGCATCAAGGTGTGGTTACCTTTAATCAACCGACAATGAGAAAAGTGATGAAAATCTTGTGCATATATTATTTTATCTTTAGCCATCATTGTCATTTTTAAGGTGCTACTGATTTGAATTAATAACTTATTGTCTATAAATGAGTTATTAATTAATAAAATATTAGCGCAAGTAACTCACTTGTAAGGTGAGTGGTTCGTTTTACGGCCTCAACCTTTTTTAACTTTGTCTGGAGTTACTTTAATAGGATAATTTATGAAAACGTTATTATTATCAATTTGTTTTTTAATCCTCTGTTTGACAGCCTGTCGTGCTAATACATTTTATTCTGTCAATGACGGAGGATCTGGTTGTCATACAGGAATATTTGAAAATGGGGACGGCTTTGTCGTTTTAACAAAAAGAGCCAATGGTTTTGCCTATATGTTTGGAAATGGTGAGAGTGGCATTGTTGGTAAAAACAAGGGATTAAGCTGTGAATCAAATATCCTTAAAATGGCTAATGGTTCAACAATGTCAGCTAAAAAGCTCAGAGTAACAAATACTTATTTTATGGTTGATAACCTTAAGTTTGCCGGCCAACTTATCGAGCCTCAAAATGCAAATTCAAATACCACTTTAATTGTCTATGCACATGGTTCAGAAGAACTCGGTTGGATAGAACAGGCAACCGATCCTTATCAAATGGTTGCACGGGGTATTTCAGTCTTTGTTTATGATAAAAGGGGAACTGGCTTATCTGAGGGACGCTATACACAAAATTTTCCGCAGCTTGCAGAGGATTTAGTCGCAGCTTCTGTTGAAGCTAAACGACTTGCAAAAGATAGGTTCGGTCGTTTTGGTTTGTTTGGACTAAGTCAAGGGGGGTGGATTGCTCCTTTGGCTGCGGAAAAAGCACACGCTGATTTTATTGCAATTGGGTACGGATTGGTCGTCGATATTCTTGAAGAGGATGCTTCACAAGTAGAATTAGAACTTCTACAAGCTGGGTATGGTTCTGAGGTCATTTCAAAGGCTAAGCAAATCACAGATTTAACTGCGCTTGTTGCTACATCAGGATACAGCCAAGGCCTTGATGAATTAGATAGATTACGTGAAAAATTCGGTCAAGAAGCCTGGTTTTCTTCGATAAAGGGTGGTTTTTCTGGTGTGATCCTTGGTATGACATCGCAAGAACTTCGTTTAAATGGTATCCCAATGTTTGATCGTCTTAATATTGATTGGTCGCTTGTACCTTTAGATGTGCTTCGTAAAGTGAAAGTTCCTCAGCTATGGGTATTAGCCGAGCAAGATAGGGAAGCACCCATCACAAAGACACTTCAAAGATTAAAAACGCTTCGCTATGAAGGATTATCAGTCGACATCCAAGTTTTCCCTAAAACAGACCACGGGATGTGGGAATTTAAACAAAAGGCTGATGGGTCAAGAGAATATACAAAAGTGGCTTCAGGATTTCATGAACTTATGGCCGACTGGGCTAAACATGGCCAAATAACAGGCAGGTATGGAAATAGTATTAAGTATTGATGCAGTGGAAGGAGCATTGTTTGTCTAACAATGTCATAGTTTTATGAGTAAAAATAAGTTTTGACGACACGCTAGACACATAAGAAGTGTGTTGTGTATTAGGGAAATACGCAATGAGATACTCATATGCTTATAGTAATAGTGTCAGCAATATTAATAATGTTTGCATCGTATAGAATGCATTATTTTTAAGTTTAGATTAATTTAAATATGGCAAAAAAAAGCCGAGAAATATCTCGGCTTTTTTAAATGGTTAAACTGATTATTAACCAATTATTTTATTGTGCTTAGTCCACATGTACATCATTTCAAGTGCAATTGATGCACCTGCAAGTGCTGTTAATTCAGCATGATCGTATGCAGGCGCTACTTCAACCACATCCATTCCAACGATATTAATACCATCTAATAAACGAATGATCTTTAATACTTTATCAGTTGTTAAACCACCACACACTGGCGTGCCAGTACCTGGAGCAAATGCCGGGTCAATTGCATCGATATCGAACGTGAAATACACAGGTAAATCACCGATAGTTGCTTTGATTTGTTCAACAATTTGCTCTGGTGTTAAGTCATTCGCTTGCATGGCATTAATAACATTAAAACCATGATTATCTTGGGTATATTCAGTACGAATACCAATTTGGACTGACTTATGTTTATCTATGATGCCTTCATTAGGCGCATGGAAAAACATTGTACCGTGATCATAACGGCTGCCGTTACTGTACGTATCGGTATGGGCATCAAAGTGAATAAGCGCCATTTTGCCATGCTTTTTAGCATGAGCACGTAATAGCGGTAATGTCACAAAATGATCGCCACCTAAGCTCAGTAAGGTTTTACCTTGATTAATCAACTGAGTTGCCGCTTCTTCAACGATGGCAGTAAAGCCTTCAGCGTCGCCTGGAGGGTAAATTAAATCGCCCGCATCAATGATTTTTGTGTGATCGGTTAGTGCAAAATTCCACGGGAAACGTTTATGTTCCCACGCTAAATTAACCGATGCACGACGAATCGCGTCAGGGCCCATGCGTGCGCCAGAACGACCTGATGTCGCCATATCAAATGGCAGGCCTAAAACGACAATGTCCGCCTCTACAGCAAGTGGATTCTGCTGTAATGGTTGACGTAAAAAGGTCATTGGATTGCTAAATAATGACGTTTCTTCACGTTGAAATATGTTACTCATTTAACATCACGCTCCTAAGCGTTTATACATCTTCTAAGTAAGTGTAGCCTGTAAGGCCTAAATCTAACTCTTCTAAAATTGACGCGCGCTCGTGCTCTGGCAATTTACTTTCTGCAAGCTCTGCATATGCAGCACGGAACGAGTCTGGATCTAAGTGAACATAACGTAGCATGTCCTCAACAGTGTCACCTTCGTTGATTTCATCGATATGTACTTTACCGTTTTCGTCCATGTTGATAACAGCGCTGTGCGTATCACCAAATAGATTGTGCATGTCACCTAAAATCTCTTGATAAGCACCTACTAAGAAGAAACCTAGCAAATATGGTGAGTCTGCTGACCACTCAGGTACAGGTAATGTTGTTTCAATACCTTGACCGTCTACGTATTGATCAACCGTACCGTCTGAGTCACAGGTAATATCAAGTAAAACCGCACGACGTTGTGGCATTTCTGTTAGACCTGATAATGGTAAAACAGGGAATACCTGATCGATACCCCATGCGTCAGGTAACGATTGAAATAATGAGAAGTTAACAAAAAACTTGTCAGCTAGCTTTTCGTTTAATTCATCAATAATTGGGCGGTGGAAGCGGTTTTTGCTATCCATTAATTTGCTCAATTCATAGCTTACACGCAAGCTGATTTGTTCAGCCCAAGCACGTTGTTCTAGGTTTAATAAACCCATACCAAATTGGCTATGTACTTCTGCCAAATCGCTTAAACAATCGTGGAAGATTTCAATTAATGCACGATCATCAATACGTTTGTTTAATTGCACCCAAGAATGCCACATATTTTTTAATAAAATAGGTGCATTATCAGGAAGTGCAGGCACTTCTTCAGGATTATAAGACTCAGTACCAATTACATTTGAGATTAATACAGCATGGTGTGCAGTTAGAGCACGCCCTGATTCTGAAATGATAGTTGGCATTGGCTGATTGTACTGCTTACAAATATCACCAATGGTGTAAACGATGTTATTGGCGTACTCAGCAAGGCTGTAGTTCATTGAGTTGTGCGATTGGCTACGTGTACCGTCGTAATCGATAGCTAAACCACCACCTACGTCCATACATACAAGCTCTGCACCTAAACGGCGTAATTCACAATAAAAACGCGCAGCTTCGCTTACACCTGTTCTAACGTCACGAATGTTGGCCATTTGTGAACCTAAGTGGAAGTGAACTAATTGCAGCGTATCAGCTTTACCTAAGTCTTTTAATTTTTTAAGAACTGTGAGTACTTGTGATGCTGACAAACCAAATTTTGATTTTTCGCCACCACTAGCTTGCCATTTGCCTTTGCCTTGTGAAGCTAAACGCACACGTAAGCCTAAACGTGGAGAAACGTTTAATTTTTCAGCTTCAGCTAATACCATGTCAAGTTCAGAAAGTTTCTCAAGAACGATATTAACTTTGTGGCCTAATTTTTCACCAATCAATGCTAGGCGAATGTATTCAACGTCTTTGTAACCGTTACAAACGATAACTGAACTTGCTTTTTGAGCCATAGCAAGGACTGCAAGTAGTTCAGCTTTACTTCCGGCTTCTAAGCCTAGTTGTTTTACTTCATTGTTTGCTTGGCTAGCAACGATTTCTTCAACAACTTCACGTTGTTGATTTACTTTGATTGGGTAAACCAATAAGTATTTTTCTGGGTAGTTGTAATTCGCAATTGCTTCATTAAACGCAGCACATAAATTATGAACACGGTTATGTAGAATTTGAGGAAAACGGACTAATGCAGGTAAAGACAAACCTTGCTGTTGAATTTGTTCTGCAATTGACGTTAATGATACGGTTTGTTCAGGTGCATCAGCTTTTGGTGCGACATACACTTCACCGTCATCATTAATACCAAAGTAACCTTGGCTCCAATGGCGTACATTGTAACTTGCGCGAACGAGTTCAATTTCAGTCGTTTTGTTCATTTCGATCCTTATCAATTTATCGCTACACCTAAGGTGGAGCAATAGTAATAATACCAATAGTGGCCTAGAAATTTTGCGCATTAGAATAAATCGAACATTTTGAGTCCAACAAGATAAATTCATGCTTAAGATGAAAGTATCGAATCTAAATTGCAAAAAATGCAATGCTTTATTAGTTGTTTAAAATCAGATGGTTGATAATATAAAAAACGCTTCAATACTGAGCAATTATCAGTGTTGAGCGACATTTTATCTTTTCTAAGTTTTAAGTTAGTCTACCATAAAAGCTTAGCTTGCAAAAAAAATTATAATAATTAGGGTGCCTATGTTTCAACATTTAAAATTCACCACCAAAATCACCGCAGCTGCATCATTGGTATTAATGGTGATCCTTGGTTTATTTACTCTTAACAACTTTATCTCTATGCGAGCACAAACCGAGCAGCAACTAGAGAAAGTCTTACAAGAGATTTCCCAGTCTGTTACGAACAATATAGCCAGTTGGCTCAATGGCAAGTTACAAATAGTTGAATCAATTTCTAATGCTTATCAACCTTCGGATGATTTAACCTTAACTATCTCACAGCTTAAACAAGCCAATGTTGCGGGTGAGTTTAAAAACAGTTATGTCGGCACAGCCCAGGGTACCTTTATTTTAGATGACCCAACCATTAAGCTACCTGCTGATTTTGATGCAAGACAACGCCCGTGGTATCAATTAGTTGAAAATCAAAAAAATACCGCCTTTACAGCTCCTTATATTGATGTAACCACCAATGACTTAATCATATCTGCCGTTGTACCTACATATAAAAATAACCAGTTTGTTGGTGTTGCAGGCGGTGACATACCATTAAATACGATCACTAAAATTGTAAATAATGTCGATTTTTTGGGGTTTGGTTATGCGTTTTTAGTGAATGATAAAAATAATATTTTAATTCACCCTAATACTCAATTTAACAATAAATCTTTGGCTGATTTATTAGGTAAAAATATTCCTCTTAATCAACCGTTTGTTGAGCAAACCGTAGGCGATGCCGATAAGCTTATTTCGTTTGTTAAAATTAATGGTATCAATAATGTAAATTGGTATTTAGGTGTGGTGATTGATAAGGATATCGCCTATTCATCGGTTGACTCATTTCGTAACATGGCGGCAATTTATATGCTTGTTGGTGTTATCGCGATTGTAGTAATGCTGCAGTATTTATTACGTTACTTAATGCGCCCTATGAATAATGTTACCTTAGCGATTAAAGATATTGCAGAAGGTGAGGGTGATTTAACTCAGCGTTTGTTAGTGCAAAGCAACGATGAGTTTGGTGAGTTGTCGCGTTATTTCAACTTGTTTATTGATAAGATCCATACATCTATTATCCAAGTGCGTGATACTACCGTTTCCTTAGAGCATTCTGTGGAAATGTTAATTGGTTCAACGGAATCGACGTTAAATATGTATGGCGAACAAACTAAATCAACGGATAACGTTGCAACGGCTATTAATGAATTAACATCAAGCGCGACTGAAATCGCTGGCAGTGCCGACAACGCATCTAAATTGGCATCTAATGCCAATCAAGAAGCAATTGAAAGCTACAGCACACTCGATGGTAACATTCAGGCCATTGAACAGCTCTCTACTAAAATGCTAAATGCGCAGCAGGCAATTGATTCACTTAATACTCATACCGTCAATATCGGCCAAATTTTATCCGTGATTAAAGGCGTGAGCGAACAAACAAATTTATTAGCATTGAATGCTGCAATTGAAGCTGCCCGAGCCGGAGATGCAGGACGTGGATTTGCTGTAGTTGCGGATGAAGTCAGACAGCTTGCCCAGCGCACGCAGCAATCGGCTCAAGAAATCGAAAATACCATCGTTCAGTTACAACAAGGGTCAAAAGAAACCGTAGAAATTATGACTCAAAGCCAAGCTGACTCCCAATCAAGCGTGATCAAGGCGCAGCAGGCTGGTACGCAAGTGCAAGGCGTCGGTAAGCTTATTCAACAAATCGATGAGGCGAATCATTCTGTAGCTAACGCCACGATAGAGCAAAATCAAGTTATTCAATCGCTTGATAAAGATATTCACTATATCAGTGAGCTCAATACTCAAGGGCAAAATAATCTTAATAGTACCTTACAAGAGTGCACAAATTTAAAACGACAATTTGAACAACTTGAGAAAATGGTGCTTAAATTTAAAGTCTAGCGTTAAATTAGCATTAAAAAATGCCAACATTATGTTGGCATTTTTTAATTGATTTAGAATTCACATCACATCACATCACATCACATTTCGCATTTTAGAATTTTCATTGGTTTATCAGCTGCCATAACACAACCACGTGCATCATCACTGGCAGCTTTACATTGCTCGAGCATTTTTGAAGATGCAGGGGCTTTATCTCCTAAAATTGCTTTAGCATGTGCGACAACTTGGTCGCAGCTGCTAGCGGGAACCGCAGGGGCTTTTGAACAGCTTGATAAAAGAATGAGTGTGATAACTGAGATGCTAGCCAGTATTAATTTCATTTTATGCTCCATTTATTTTATACATTTCAATCTGTTTGAGTGTAGTCAGTTTTTTTAAATGGCTTTAAATCTATTTCAACCCATATTATACCAATCGTAATAAATAACTGATCACCCTAGCTTGTTAAAACACTCGATAACTTCGTTAGATTTTTTGATTGTAGAATAACTACTTATCGAAAAAATCTGCCTTGCTCTCAAGCGTTTTTCCTACGCTATTTTTGATCACTTACTTATCGTGATTGGTATTACTGCTTTGATTGTACGTATGAGCTTTTTGTGTATGAAGTTTAGAGAGGCCGTCTGATTTTATTTTCAGTGGCAGTTAAGTGACTGTGAGGTTTCTTAATTATGACACTTGTAATTAAACTGTAGCTTTACCGCAACATCTATGTAATTAAACGCCTTTAATATCCGCACCAGAAATTATTTTTGCAAACTCGTTGCTAAATTATAGGGTAGATATTATGAAGTGCATAAAGCCACTCCTTCTTGCAAGTGCCATCGCAGCATGTGTATCTGTGCAAGCAGATGAATTAAACAAAGTGATCCAATCGAGCGATAGAATCAATCAACTGGCCGCAGGCTCACAACAAAAAATCGATGGCATGGTTGATACGATGCAAACTCGATTACAGCAATTTAAGACCCTTAATAAAGAAATCGACGGGTTAGAAATCTATAACTCTCAGCTCAACAAACAAGTTAACAATCAATTAGCGGAACTGGATTCACTTGCCCAATCGATGGATCAAGTTGCTGTCATTGAACGTCAAATCACCCCTTTGATGCTTCGTATGATCAACGGCCTTGAGCAGTTTGTAAAATTAGATGTGCCCTTTTTAGCTAAAGAGCGCACTGAGCGTATAGCCACACTTAAAAACATGATGGATCGTGCTGATATCGCATCAAGTGAAAAGTTCCGTCGTGTACTTGAAGCGTACCAAGTTGAAGTTGATTACGGTCGTACCATAGAAGCCTACACGAGTTTGCTTGATGTGAACGGTGTTGAGCGTGAAGTAGATTTCCTTCGTGTTGGTCGCTTAGACCTCATTTATTTAACACGTGATGGTAAATTAGCGGGTATTTGGAATAAACAAACAAACACGTTTGATGCACTTCCTGATTCAAAAATTAGCCAAATCAATAAAGCGCTGCGCATTGCACGCAAACAACTTGCCCCAGATATGTTAACTCTTCCAGTTCAAGCTGCAGAATAAGGAATTAAAATGTTTATTAAAAAAGTATTAGCAACCGCTTTAGCTTCTGTTGCGTTAACAACGTCTGCTTCTGTGTTTAGTGCTGAGCAAGCGCTTGATTTAGATGCGTTACTGAAAACGCTGGCAAACGGTCAAACTGTGCAAACAGCGCAAAATAAGCAACGCGAAGCCGATTTTATCGCCCGTCAAAATGAGCAAGCAGTCATGCTTTCACAGGCGAAAGCTAAACGTGACGGTATGATTGCACAATCTCAAAATTTAGAAGGCCAATTTGAGAAAAATGAAATTGAATTAGCCAACGCCACTGACTTGTTATCAAAACGCATGGGTTCACTTAAAGAATTGTTTGGTGTGTTGCAACAAGTATCCGGTGATACCAAAAATAAATTCGCAACCTCGATAGTGTCTGCTGAGCTGCCAGGTCGTGGTGAGTTTATGGATCAATTAGCACAAAAAATGGGTTCAAGCTCTAAACTTGCATCAATTGAAGACATTGAAACAGTATGGTTCGAATTACAACGTGAAATGACTGAGCAAGGTAAAGTAAAACGTTTTGATACCGAAGTGATTGTTGCTGGTGGCAATAAAGTAAAACAAGAAGTGCTTCGTATTGGTGCGTTTAACTTAATTTCAAATGGTAAATACCTAGAGTACAACTCATACACAGATACCTTATCAGAATTATCACGCCAACCGGTTGACCGTTTTTTAAGTACAGCTGCTGAACTACAAAATACTAAATCGGGTTTTGTTAACTTTGCACTAGACCCAACGGGTGGTTCAATTTTAGGTTTGTTAGTCCAAGCGCCTGATACTACAGAGCAAGTACACCAAGGTGGAACTGTAGGCTACGTGATTTTAGCTGTGGGCTTAGTGGGCTTACTGATTTCAATCGAGCGTTTTATTGCCCTGTTTATTATTGGTGGCAAAATGCGTCGCCAGCTTAAATCCGATGTTGCCCGTGATGACAACCCGCTTGGCCGTGTGATGAAAGTCAAAGATCAGTTCCCTAATGTGGCTTATGACACCTTAGAGCTGAAATTATCAGAAGCGATTTTACGCGAAATGCCAAAAATTACTCGTAACTTAACCTTTATCAAAATCATTTCAGTGGTTGCACCGTTACTGGGCTTACTTGGTACGGTAACCGGTATGATCAATACCTTCCAAGCTATTACCTTGTTTGGAACGGGCGATCCTAAATTGATGGCTGGTGGTATTTCACAAGCACTAGTGACAACAGTCCTTGGTTTAGTTGTGGCCATTCCTACTGTGTTTGTTTACACCATTTTAAATACTCGCTCTAAAAACTTGTTATTGATTTTACAAGAGCAAAGCGCTGGTATTATCGCAGAACGTAGCGAAAAAGGAGCGTAATCATGGTGCTATTGATTGATGCAATCAATGCCATCCGTGAGTTCCTCGACACAGGTGGCCAAGTGTTATTGGTCATCGGTGTCCTCATCTTCGCGATGTGGTTACTGATCTTAGAGCGCTTACTGTACATCTTTGGCGGGTTCCGTCAGTACAAGAAGCTCGTTAAAAAGACATGGTTTGATCGTAATGAGCGTAATAGCTGGAATGCAGAACAAATTCGCCAAGCGTTAGTGTCTCGTGCCAAACAACGTTTAAGTCAAAACTTACCGTTTATTAATGTGATGGTTGCAGTATGTCCGCTGCTCGGTCTACTTGGCACTGTAACTGGGATGATAGAAGTGTTTGATGTGATGGCCATTACAGGCACAGGCAGTGCGCGTTCGATGGCATCTGGAGTCAGTAAAGCGACTATCCCAACTATGGCAGGCATGGTTGGCGCGTTATCTGGCGTATTTGCCTCAACGTATTTACAACGCAAAACCAAACGTGAAGCCGAATTGCTTGAAGATCAAATGGTATTAGATCACTAAATACACGTGCACAGCACACTATGATTGTTGAATGAATTAGGGCTTTGCCCACAGGAGTTAAAAATGAGAGCACCTTTAGCACAAATTTTTCAAGAAGAAGAAGCAGAAGAAATAAACATGACACCGATGCTTGATGTGGTATTCATCATGTTGATTTTCTTCATTGTAACGGCCTCTTTTGTTAAAGAAGCAGGGATTGATGTAAACCGCCCAGAAGCGGCTACCGCAGTGAAAAAAGAGCGCGCCAATATTTTAGTAGCCATCTCCGATAAAGGTGAAATTTGGATCAACAAACGCCAAGTTGATGTCCGTGCTGTTCAAGCCAATATTGAGCGCTTAAAAGCTGAAAATCCACAAGGTAGTGTGGTTATTCAAGCAGATAAAAAAGCCACCACCGATACCTTAATCAAGGTGATGGATGCATCAAGAGCTGCCGGTGTATTTGATGTGTCAATCGCGGCACAAGAAGCATAGCGGAGAGCATAATGCGATATTTACTTGCCTTAGTTATTGCTGCCGCTATCACGTTTGCATTGTTTTTTACTATGCAAGCACTCATTCAAACGGGTGAAGGCGCAATGAGCGAACCAATCAAAGGTAATGTACTTGATTTTGTTCGTTTGAAAAAAGAAGAGTCGGTTCAGAAAAAAGAACGCAAACCTGAAAAACCACCTGCACCTAAAGAGCCACCACCGCCAATGGAGTCACCACAAATGGACAGCGCTCAGGCAAAAAGTGATTCAGCAGGGTTTGATTTTAGTGCCAATGTCGATGCTGATGTCACACTTGCTGGTGGTTTGTCACTTGATTCGAGTGATGGTGAGTATTTACCGATAGTAAAAGTAGCGCCAGTGTATCCACGCAGAGCCTTATCTCGTGGCATTGAAGGGTATGTGATTGTCGAGTTTGTGGTCACTAAAAGCGGCACGGTGCGAGAGCCTGTTGTTGTAAAAGCGGAGCCTGAGAGTTTGTTTGATCAAGCTGCAAAAGATGCAGTATTAAAGTTCAAATATAAGCCTCGAGTTGTTAATGGCGAAGCGGTTGAAGTGGCCGGTGTACAAAACAAAATAACCTTTGAAATTAGTGGTTGATTGATTCAACCACTGCGAATAAACGACGATTGAGTTAGGATTAAATAAATGAAAGCATTTAAATTATCGGCATTTTATTGTGCAGCAGTACTCAGTGCTGTGACTATACCTAGCCTGCTTAGTATGGTGCCTGGCATTGACATCTCAGAGGCTCAAGCTGAAGAAGTGGCTACTAAACGCGTGCCAGCACTGCGTGAAAAAGTATATAGCCAGCTGGCGCGTGCTCAAAAGCTTGCAGATGATGGTGACACTGCCGCAGGACTTGCTGCCCTTGATACCATCAAAGATCGCAGTTCAAGTATGAACGATTACGAAATTGCCATGATGTATAATTTCTATGGTTTCATTTATTACAATAAAAATGATTTACCCAATGCCATCAGCGCATTCGAACAGGTTGTTAACCAAGTGGCTATTCCAGAGTCATTAAAGTTAAATACCTTGTTCAGCTTAGCGCAACTAGCAATGGCCAATGGCGATTATGCCCAAGTCATCACTTATCTTGAGCGTTGGGATGCACTCAATACGGTGCCAAGAAAAGACAGCTACTATGTTTTAAAATCACAAGCGCTGTATCAAGATAAGCAATACCAAGGCGCACTTGAAAACATTAATGTCGCGATAGCACTGGCTGAAAAAGACAATCAAATTCCTAAAGAAAACTGGTTAGTGTTACAGCGTGCACTTTATTATTCGCTTAATCAGCCAAAAGAAGTGGTTAACGTGCTTGAGAAAATGATCACGTATTTTGATAAACCGACTTACTGGGTGCAATTAGGCGGTATGTATGGCGAAGTGGGTGAAGAGAAAAAGCAATTGGCGGTTCTTGAAACGGCCTATCAACGTGGGTTTATTACCTCAAAAAGTGATATTCGTAACTTTGCTCAAGTGTATTTACTTAATGGTTTGGCGTTTAAAGCGGCAGAGCTAATGAATAAAGGGCTGAGTAAACAAGTGATTGAGGATACGGCTGCCAATCGTGCCTTTATTGCCGAATCCTACTTACAAGCAAAAGAAGACCGTAAAGCCATCCCACATTTTATTGCTGCGGCGCAACACGAGCAGCACGGTAAATATGAACAACGCCTGGCAGAGTTGTATATAAACATTGAAATGTTTGAAGAAGCTGCCGATGCCGCGCGGGCAGCACTTAATAAAGGCGGGCTCGATTTAGAATCTAATGCCTACATTGCTTTGGGCATGGCGCAGTATAACTTAACCAATTTTGATGCCTCAATTTTAGCGTTTGAACGCGCAGAAAAATTTAAAAAGTCAGAGAGCTTGGCCAAGCAGTGGATCAAATATGTTAAACGTGAAAAGCAAAATTCTGAACTATTAAAAACAGCTTATCTATAAGTTTTTTTAATGGATAAAACCAACTAACAACAATCGTAACCAAAAGCCACCTTCGGGTGGTTTTTTTTTGCTTTTCTGTCTTGAAAGTTATTCAAGTTACTGTTTTTAAATGTATTGGATTGTCATTTTATGTTTATGAAAGTGTAACTTAGTTGTCATGAATCTACCGTATCTTAGTCGTCGTTCGATAAGTTAAGTGACCTTAACGCAGTACTTAAACTGTTTTAACGTGACTTAAGTTTTTACTTAAAACGCTAACACATAAATAAATATTTTAATGGAGTGGACAATGAAATTATCTGGCTTTTTCAAGGTTAGCCTAGTGGCGACAGCAATTACTCTTGCTGGCTGTGGCGGTGACATCAATATTACACCAACAGTGAATGACAACAGCTCAACCGTGGATAACAGTACTAATAATTCAAACAACACCACTGGCAACACAGGTAAAACAGTCACCTGTTCAAGCTATGAGTCTGATGCAGGGAAAGTTGAAGGTGTATTTGATGGCCTTGATTGCTTATACAATGATTCATTTGCCAGTAAAAATATTCACATTGCGTCAAACATCACGTTTGAGGAGTTACCAGAAGGTGGCGTTCACTTATTTGAAGATGCACTACTGATTGGTGCTGATGGCGACACAACTGCTGGCTTCACAATTCCAGCAAATGGCCCAACAATGACAGTTAAGCCTGGTGCAACACTGGCGTTTAAATCAGGTGAAGCGATTATTCGTATCGGCCGCGGCGCTAAAATTCAAGCGGTAGGTACGTCATCAAAACCAATCGTATTTACATCGGCTAAAGCCTTCCCGCGTTTTGATGATGAAGGTAAAGGCGCGTTATATGCAGATTGGGGTGGCATTATCATCAATGGTAACGGTATTACTGACCAATGTACTGATGCAGAACGTGATGCATCAACGTGTAACGTCCCATCAGAAGGGATCACAAGCTATTTTGGTGGTAATAATAACGCAGATTCAAGCGGTAATATTAAATGGGCTAAAATTTGGTACGCAGGTTCTGGTCCAAAAGTGGGCGGTGAAGGCGATGACTTAAACTCATTGACATTGAATGCTGTTGGTTCTGGTTCTGAGTTTGATTATATCCATATTCATCAAGGTTTTGATGATGGTATCGAGATTTTTGGTGGGGCAACCACACTTAAGCATGTAGTTGTAACCGATACGCAAGATGACTCATTTGATTTTGACGCGGGTTGGCAAGGTAAAGCACAATTCTTATTTATCAAACACGGTACAGTGACCACTCGCGAAGGCGAAACAGTTGCAATGGGTAACGGTGGTTTTGAAGCTGATGGCGTTAAAGGTAAATCAAGTGCGCAAGTGGCACCTTCTAACCCAACGATTGCTAACGTAACCGTTATCACCTCTGATAGCTTGTCAGTACGCGATACGGATCCATCAATTGCCTTTAAGTTTGATGATGAATTCAATGCTAATTTCTATAACGTATTAATGACAAAAGACACCGCTACACAATCGAGCTGTATCAGTTTTTCAAGCGATGGCGAAAAACAAGCCGATAAAATCATGTTCCATAACTCTGTTATGTCATGTGCTGCAGAGTTTAATGATGCAGATGGTACATTTAATAGTGGTAAAGAACCTGCAGCATTAACCGCTACAACGTTAACCGCTTGGTTTGATAAAGAAGGGGCTAACCAACGTATTGGTGAAGGCGCTAACTTATTCGCTGCAAATGGTTTTGCTACAAATACAAAATCAACCGACATTACAATCACGGCTAATAACTTAAACGGCTTAGATTCAAGTTTCTTTGATGCAGCCCCGTACATCGGTGCGGTTTCTGATCAAGATACAACGTCTGCTTGGTACAAATGGGTTGAAGCTGCATTAAACGCAGCGGCTCAAGACTAATCCACAGCAAGTTGTTTCCAGATAGGGGCGCCATTTGCATATCGCATTTTAGGCGCCCGTTTTTTAACTGATTAGGGATCTGCAAAGATGTTAAATCAATATAGACTTCATAAATTGTCTTTGGCAATCAGTCTCGGACTTCTAGCAAGTTCAGTTAATGTGAGCGCCGCACAAGAAGAACAAAGTGAAATTGAAGAAGTGGTTGCGGTAGGCACTCGGTTACAAGGCAGCGCGGCTGCGGTGATAGAAGAGCGGAAAAATCAAGCGTTTGTGGCTGATATTTTAGGTGCTGAACAATTATCACGTACGGGTGATAGTGATGCAGCTTCTGCACTTCGTCGTGTGACTGGGTTGACCTTGGTTGACGGTAAGTTTATTTATGTACGTGGCTTAGGTGAACGCTATTCAAGTGCGCGCTTAAACGGTGCCTATATTCCAAGTCCTGACTTAACGCGTAATGTGGTACCGCTTGATATTTTTCCAGCCAGCATTATCGAAAGTATGGCGGTACAAAAAGCGTATTCACCCAATATGCCTGCCGCGTTTGGCGGTGGCAATATCGACATTCGCACTAAAGCTATTCCGTCAGAATTTACAGCTGGTTTTGAAGTCGGCGCTGCAAAAGATACCTCGGCTGAGAAAGGATTTACTTATAAAGGTGATGATTCGGGTATTTCGGACTCAATCAACGCAGCAATCGTGCAATACCGTGGCGATTTTAGCATCAGTAACATGATTGCGCGTGGTAACTTGGTCGATAACGAAAGCGGCACTCGCTCAGAGCAAGCCATTGCGATGAATAACCACTTACTCAAATCCTTACCCCGTGACTTTGCGTTAAAAGAAGAATCACTTGACCCAAGCTGGGATGTAAAAGGGCATATCGGCAATAGTGTTGAAGAAGGTCTGCTCGGTGGTAAATTGGGCTTTTTATTGTCAGGTGAATACGCAAATAGTTGGGATGCAGCAGAGCGAAAAACAGCCGTTATCGCTCAAGAAATTCAAGACGATTGTGCAACCACGCTTAACTCTGCACAAGATGTAAGCCGTTCTTGCTTTAATACAATTAAACACTCAACCACAACAACTGAAAATGAACGCTATAACGCGACATTAAACCTGGGTTATCAGATTGATACCCATAAAGTCTCGTTAATGAATTTATACTTGCGCGATAATGAAGATGAAACCAAAGTGTCTTCGTCACAAAGCCCTGCAGGCAGTACTGTGTTTACCATAGTCAATGATGGCCGAGCAAATCGTGATCATGAATTTAACTTAGAGCAACGTACACTCACGGTCACTCAGTTATTAGGTCAACATACATTTTTAGATTGGTGGGGCGTTGGTGCGGATTGGCAATATACCCGCTCAAAAGCCGAAACGGATATTCCCACTAATGTTGAGTTTAAATTTCGTGATAACTACGACACGAGTGGAAAATACCTTAATTCGCAAATTACCGGTGACGATAACCGAGCAATTTATTCATACACCAACATGGAAGATCGCGTCAATTCGTATGGCGGTAATATGACATTACCACTGACCTTTGAAGGCCTTGAAATTGAGCTTAAAGGTGGTTTCGATGCATCCGATAGAGCGCGTGTTTACAATACATCGAGTTTTGCGGTTAATAACGGCACAGGGTTAGCGCTGGGTGTGGCGACAGAACCGTTACTTGCGGCGAGTTATTTGACCGATGACTTTATTGATGGTCAGCGTATCTTAGTGGATTTTAATGAACCATCAGCACCCGATGCCGATGACTATTTAGCGGCACAAAAAATCAACGCAGGGTATGCTTCGTTTGATGTAATTTATGACAATTTCATTCGTGTTAGTGGTGGGGTGCGTTATGAAGAGTTCAAACAAAGCTCAATTGGTACTTCAAGCTTAATCTTCGATAAAGATGATTTGGATATTTATTATAATCCAGAGAAAATTGAAAGCGGCAGTATCAATCAGTCCGATTATTTTCCTGCGTTATCGCTTACTTATTTAGGCGGTGAAGATTACCAAGTTCGTTTGGGTTATGGTGAGACCATTGTTCGTCCTGATTTGCGTGAAGTTGTGCCAGTGTCGTATTTTGATCCACTTACGGACATTCGCACCTTTGGTCGTGTCGGTCTCAAAAGTAGCCCAATTAAAAATTATGATTTACGTTTTGAGCATTATGGGCAAAGCGGTGATTCATACTCAATTGCAGCCTTTTACAAAGATATTAATCAACCAATAGAAACCGTGTTAAGGATTGGGGATGAAGATTATTCAGCTTCGTTTATCAATGGTGAAACTGCTAAAGTATACGGTGTTGAAGCTGAATGGTTAAAAGACTTAACGTTTGTGACAGAAGGTCTATTCACCAGTGGTAACATCACCTTAAGTGACTCTGAGGCCACAATAGATCCATCTCTTGCAGGTAATTTAACCAACCCAACGAAGCGTATGACGGGTCATTCTAAGTATGTGGTTAATTTACAACTTAATTATGACTCAGTAGATGGCATGCACAGCAGTTCATTAGTCTATAACGTGTTTGGTGAGCGTATTCTCGCTGCGGGTGTCGGTGGTCCAGATGATGCGTATGAGCAACCATTTCATTCACTTGACTTGGTTTACACTTGGTACCCAGATTTTAATTCAAATGTTAAGTTTAAAGTTAAAAACTTAATGAATGAAGATCAAGAAGTAACGCAATCAGACGTTGTTGTCCGCTCTAAAGAAGTTGGTATGACATTTGATATCAGTTATAGCTACTCGTTTTAAATGTTATCTGTCCATAATGAAAGTAACTTAAACAAACGCACTTTTTAGCCCCGTATTTACGGGGCTTTTTTATGCTTAAATACTATGAATTCATTAATCAACTAAAGCCCAATAAGGTCAAATCGCAATTGGCAGGCTTAGCGCTGATGCACCTTGTTTTATATAAACAAACCCTCTATGAAATATTTTAAAGTTAGATTAAAAACCCTAGTTTTATCGTGCTTGCAATGCTAGATTCAATTACTTGGTTTTACCAATTTACCTAAAAACTCACGCAATTCGGGAATTGGTTTTATATATTTTTGTTTTTAGGGTGTTATATGAAAAAGTTAGGATTAGTCGGTTGGCGCGGCATGGTAGGTTCTGTATTGATGGAACGTATGCAACAAGAAAACGATTTTGCAAAATACGATGTAACCTTTTTTACCACGTCTCAAGCGGGTGAGCTTGGCCCTGATATAGCGGGTGAAGCAACGCCTTTATTAAGTGCAACTGACATGAGTTCGCTTGCGCAAATGGACATCATTATTACTTGCCAAGGCGGCGATTATACCAATGATGTTTATCCGTCGCTGCGTGCATCGGGTTGGGATGGCTACTGGATTGACGCTGCTTCAGCATTACGAATGAAAGAAGACAGCATTATTGTGCTCGATCCGGTTAATCTTGATGTGATCAAACAAGGTTTAGCGTCGGGCGTAAAAACGTTTGTTGGTGGTAACTGTACAGTTTCATTGATGTTGTTAGCCCTTGGCGGTTTATTTGAGCGTGACTTAATTGAATGGGTAAGCCCGATGACCTATCAAGCGGCATCAGGTGCGGGTGCACGCAATATGAAAGAGCTGATTGCACAGATGGGCGCAATTCATCAGTCTGTTGCTGGGCTTGTTGATGACGAACGTGCTGCCATTTTAGAAATTGATAAAATTGTCAGCGAAAAAATCGCCAGTGATGACTTACCGAAAGAACAATTTGGTGTTGCACTTGCAGGTAGTCTCATTCCATGGATTGATGTGCCAATGCCATCAGGCCAATCTAAAGAAGAATGGAAAGCGCAAGTTGAAGCAAACAAAATTTTAGGTACGCAAACTGCACCTATTCCAGTAGACGGTTTATGTGTGCGCATTGGTGCTATGCGTTGTCATTCCCAAGCAATGACCATTAAATTACGTAAAGACATTCCAGTTTCAGAAATTGAAGCAATCTTAGCCAGTCATAATGAGTGGGTTAAAGTGATCCCTAATGACCGAGCTTTGAGTGCGCAAGACCTAACACCAGTAAAAGTAACTGGTACACTCACTATTCCGGTAGGCCGTATTCGTAAATTAAATATGGGTCCAGAATATATCAGTGCATTTACGGTGGGCGATCAATTGTTATGGGGTGCTGCAGAACCACTTCGTCGCATGCTAAATATAATTGAACAACACGCTTAATTCATTACTACTTATTTTTAAACCCTGATTTTGCTCAGGGTTTTTTATTGCTTAAAATAAACCAAAGCAACCAGTGACTATTACATAATTTTACGTAAACTGAAAAAATATCTGTTCGCTAAAAGTGATCGTCAGTGACAAAGTTACAATTAAAACATCTACTGCAAAGTGATGCTTGGTTTAGTCAGTTACCAATAAATTTACAAGATTTTTTAGTTAGCGAAGGGCAGGTGATTGTCTTTGGCGAACAGCAGACTATTTTTTATCGCGACGATGAGCCCAATGGCTTTTATGCAATATTGTCTGGCTCTGTGAATATCCTAGGACTTGATCAATTTGGCAACCAAGCAATGCTTGCTTTGTTAACGTCTATTAGTTGGTTTGGTGAAATATCGCTAATTGATGCCGCACCTCGCACTCATGATGCAATGACACTTGAACAGACACAGTTATTTTTCATAAAACAACAAAAAATCACTGCCTTTTTAGCTGAAAATCCAACATGTTGGCGCTACTTTGCCAAGTTAATGAGTCATAAATTACGCATGATGTTTGTAGCTTATGAAGATTTACGATTATTAAGTGCGAAAAAAAGGATCATCAAACAGCTGTGTTTATTGTCTGAAAATTATACGTTTAGTGAACAGCCAAACTTAACTTTTTCGCTTAATCAATCTCACTTATCTGCCTTAGCTGCGACCTCAAGACAAACATGTAACCAAGTACTAAACGAATTAGTCGCAGATGATATTTTAAAACTGAGTACCTTAAAGATTGAAATTATTGATTTAACAAAATTGAAGTTACTACTGATGATTAAACAATAAGTTGTCGGCTAGCTGACATCATAGGAATAATAAAACTGCTAATATCATTTTACTTATTTAATGCAGGTAACCTTATGAAAACAATTGAACAATATTTAACAAGTTACGCCGCTTATCATCGTGATCCTCGAAATTTAATGACTCACTTTTTTGGTATTCCGCTCATTGTTCTGAGTATTTTAGTGCTAATGGCGCAAATAAGTTGGCAGATTGCTGAAGTTACGATTAGTTTATCGCTCATTGTTGTGCTTTTCTCGACTGCTTTTTATCTCAGGTTAAATAGCATAATTGGCCTGATTATGCTTGTTTTGTTGCTGCCATTGTTGATTGTAGCGGATATCTTGGCTGCTCATTACTCATGGCTGCTAGGGGCTCCTTTATTTGTAGTTGGCTGGATTTTACAGTTTATTGGCCATTATTATGAGGGTAAAAAACCAGCCTTTATTGATGATATGAGTGGTTTAATTATTGGACCCTTGTTTGTTGTGGTTGAATGGTTATTTCATTTTGGTTTCTTTGCTGCTTTAAAGGCTACGATAGAAGCCGAGGTAGGCCCACTTAAACGCCAAACAAACTAACTTAGTGAACTCACCATTATTTCATCCTCTTGTTTTGTTATCTATTATGCAACTATTGGGACTGAACCTCTTTGGCTTGATATTACCTCAGAGTCACTTTTAGTATTAGTCAACGCTGTGATGTTGACATTACTGTGGTATCGACAAAAGTCGATTCAATTTACAGAAGAAGAAAAGGAATTATACGCGACCGTTTTTGCGCGCTTTAGTGCGTTTGAGTTTTATAAGTTAATCCATGTTGGACATTGGCAAACATTTGAAGCGGGTGATGTATTAACTAAGCAAGGAAAAAAAGTACCTGCGTTGTATTTTATTTATAACGGAGAGGTCGATATTATTGTCGACAATTGTAAAAAATTAAGTTTACGTGATGGTTATTTTATTGGGGAACTTAGTTTTACTCTCGATCAAGCTGCCAATGCTGACGTAGTCGTTAGCCAACCGACACGTATTTTATATTGGCCACAGGCAGAATTACAGCAATTACTAAAACGAAATCCTGCAATGAAAAATGCTTTAGAGGCAATGATCACGCAGGATTTAGCAAAAAAACTACGGCAAGATTAAACCGAACAATTTACTTATTCGGTTTTTTCTTCGTATTTCTTCACGCGTAACACTGAACCACAGAGATTCTCACCATTTAGCGATTTAATTGCTAATTTGGCTTCGCCAACTTTAGGCATGTGAGCAATCGCAAAACCTTTAGATTGTTGAGTTACAGCATCAAGCACTATGGTACATGATTGTACGATACCAAATTGCTCAAGTTTGTTACGAAGCTCAACTTCGGTAAGTGTTTTGGCTAAATTACGAATTAATAGTTTCATTTAAATCTTATCATTTTAGGACGTGCTAAAGCACTAACACGTCATGATATCAGTAATTACAACAGCGCTATATTAATAATTGGCTGTAAATCATTTAATTTAATAAAAACGGTCTACTCGCACAATGCCATTACTTAAGTAGACCATTCTGATTTTGTCTTTTGGGTTAAACTGCATTTTTGGATCATAGTCTTGAACGACCATAAATTCGCCATCGTGTTCAGTACTGATCATTAATTCCACAAGGTTTTGCTGATAGATTCTCTGCCGAGATTGATGGTGTGAAGGTGCATTAGCACCGATCAGTGCACCTAAAATAGTGGCGGCAACACGACCATTGCCATCACCAAATTGATTACCGATAGCACCACCGATCAACGCTCCACCAAAATGATGCCAACCATTACGTCTATCAGTAACTATTTCAGTTTCAGTGATCTCACGTTTTGACACTATTTGTCCAAACAAAACCTTTTCAACAGGAACCGCTTTGTTGCGTTCATAATGTGCTTTGCTTGACGTTGCAAACAAAGCGAGTACAAACAATGACACATAAATTAATTGCCTACACATGAAATATCACTCCTGTTGTTACCAACCAATTTTAGCTTTTTGACGGGTTTTACGAATTTCCGTTTCATCAGCCCATTCAATCAAACCGCTTTCTAAATCCAATAATTTCATTGTGAATTTATAATAAACATCAGCAGTGTCTTTATTTGACTTAACAATGCTTGATAAGTTGCCATAGAGCATATATTGCGCCCCAGTTTGCTTACCAAATGCGAGCGCCTTTTTAGGGTCAACCATACCGGCATCGTTTTGGAAGGTAAGTTGTTCTTTTACCGCATCAACTCGTGTCATGTCGATAAATCGAAATTTTCCTGAGCGTAATAACTGGGTTGAAATTGAATCAGTGACAGACTCAGTATCAATGTGTTCACTGGTTTTATTTTTTAAACGCTCCACGAATACGACCGGACGATTGTTTTGGGTTAATGTGCCAACAACAGGCGACAGTAGCAATGAATTAGTCATTTCAGTCGCGACTTTTTGTAAATCTGTAGAACCAAAATTAATATCCGTCGTTTCAACGGCTTGCGCGTCACCATAACTGACAACAGCACGATTAGCACAGCCAGATACTGTGAGTAATGCCAAAGTAATCGCTGAGGTGATAAGTAATTTTTTCATAATAATTCCTGGTTTGATTAATTAAAAACGTTGAAGTTGCGTGGCTACTTCACGAATATAAAACTTAAAGCTGGTGGCTTGGCTCTGCTGAGCTGTCGCAAGTAATTCTTTATTTTGTCCGCCATGTAAATCAATGGCTTGCCAATTTTGTTTATTTGGTTCTATCTCAAAACCCTGTTGATCAAACCAACTGATCCGATACTGTAATTTTTGTGACTTGTGATAATCACTTTTTATCTGAACAGCTACATTGAGGTAATCATTTTGTTTACGAGTGAGGATCTGAGAAATATGTAAACGCGAAGCTAAACGACTATTATCGATAGCCAAATATTTTTTTAACTCGGTTTCGTCTAATTTTGATTGATTTACTGAGATTGATTCAGTGCCGAGACCGGTTGTAATAGGATTATGAATACAGCCAGTTAAACCGACTGCTAATAAGATTGCACTGGTTATCTTTACTAACGTTAGGTGTTTCATCATGACTCCTTTTATAAATAATAAATAGTGTTTTGCAGTATTTGGCCATGCGATTTTACCAACAGTAATAAAGTGGCATTTGGCTTGATTTCAACGACTACAGTCTGTTGTTTTCCATCAATTGATACGATTAACTCGGTACTACCAATAGGCTCTAAGCTACTGATTATTTGTGCGTTGTTAGGTAAACTGAGCCAACTTCGTGTATCGGCTCTTTCAGAGGCCAAGTTATACAAAGCGGCAATAACATTACCCACATCACCGCCTTCTTTTGCCATAGACCTTCTAACTTGTTCTTTTGCGATTAGCCGACCTAATTGCCTTGTGATGAGGGTCGAAATATTGTCTTTTAAGTTCGCGGCCGCTTGGGCGTTAAACTTGGCAACTTCACTGCCTTTAAGTGATTTATTGTTGAGCGCCACAGACAGTGGTCGGGTAGGGGCAATATACTGATAAGTAGGCAGCGCAACACTGTAAAAACGCATATCACCGCTTGAGGTATAAATGGGTAAGCGCAGCATCAATTCATCTTTTGGCGTAATTAAATCTTGCTCATAGAGGATCACAAACCGACCATGACTCGCCGAAGTGGAAAGATAGGCAGCGTTGTTGCCTGCTTGCTTCAAAGTCAAACGCTCGACTTGCTCACGTAGATAAGGGTTGGCTGGATATAATACAAGCGCTGCTTTTAAATCAATTAGCGCATCGTCGATTTGTCCAAAGCTTTCATACATTAATGCTGATAACACTAGCATAAATCCATTTTGCACACCGTTAAGGGTGGAACCAATAACGTCTTCCATTTGCGGATAGGCTTGATTAACACTTTGCCAGTCAACACCAAAACCTTTTTCATCAGCTAACGCACGGGCTGATAAATCGAGGTTTTTTTGTTGGAGCAGCTGGTTTTGTACAATATGTGCTTGGCGGATTTCAACCATAGCAGCTTCATTGTTTTTTATAGATAAATAATTAATTGCTTGATAGGTATGCAGTAAGACTTGTTCATGTAGAGGTAAATGATATGACAAGGCATTATCATTGCTTAGTAAAGAGCCAAGGTGTTCACCCGTCTTACTAATTTGAATTTGAGCTTTTAATTGCTCATTTTTTATTTTTTCAATTGCTGAATTAAAATATTCAATACTTTGTGTGTACTCTTGGGCCAGTTGGGCAATTTTGCCTTTCTCAACCAAATTGAGCTGATAATTTGTGTCTGAAGGCGAATTTACATTAATTGAATCTTGTGCGGCGCCTAAATTATTTGAACCAATAGCAATGCGCGTGTTTTTATACTGATCGCTATAGGTACTGAACATGTTTGAAAGACTTAAATTGGCGCAACCAGTAAGTAACAAGGAAAGTAAAACGATAAAAGGGCGTTTAAACATCTTAAAAATACACAAAGGCTAGTTAATGACATTCTAACTCATTGGATTGTATTTACAGTCAGCAATTGTATTTAAATTGTAAAAAAACGTAGAGATTATTTTAAATTTAACCTGTATGGTTTAATTTTAAGCTTGCTATATATCCTTGATTTTTTCTGTGTTTTACCCCTGTTTTATGGTATTTTGTGGCACCCAATTTGGAGCTCTCTATGATCAATAATTTAGTCCTACGTCGTTTACGCTATGCCCTTAATCTTCGTGAAGAAAGTATGCAGGCAATTTTTTTACTTTCCGATCACAAAATTAAACCTTTTTCGATTAGCTGTTTACTTAAAAAAGAAGAAGAAGAGGGGTTTATCGAATGTACCGATGTGGTACTAGAAAAATTTTTAGATGGACTGATCATTCAAAATCGTGGTGTGAAAGAAGAAGCTGCGACAGATCCGGCTACAAGTGTGCCAAGTACAGAACGTGTTCGTCTTAATAATAATATTATTTTGAAAAAGATCCGCGTTGCTTTAGAACTACGTGAAGAAGATTTATTAGATATTATGGTTAAAGCAGATTTTCGCGTCACGAAAGCTGAGCTAGGTGCGTTTTTCCGTAAACGTGGCAGTCGTAATTTTAAGCCATGTGGCGATCAATTTATGCGTAATTTTTTAACGGGTTTATGTTTGAAATATCGCCCAACCGATAAAAAAACTAAGTAAGTATTTTCTTAAAAAAAACCGGATAAAATCCGGTTTTTTTTGCTTTAAATTTTCTCAAATTACAGGCAATAAAAAAGGTAGCATAAGCTACCTTTTTTATTGTTAGTTTTGATTAACCTTCAAAACTTGGACGGCTACGGCCTTCGCCACTTGCTTTAAAGCTACGCACTGGCTTTTTATCGCCACGGTCATTGTTGCGGTCGTTACGACGACGTGGTTGGAAATCACGTGGTGCACGATCGCTGCGGTCTTGACGCGGCGCACGCTCTTCACGATGTGCGTCAGCAGCTGCAACTTGTTCTGCAGTGACAAGACTTGGAGAAATCTTGTGCTTACGGATTAATACTTGCTGTAATTTTTCAAATGCTGGTTTTGGCATGTTTTTTGGTAAATCAACATGAGTGAAACCATCAAATAAACGAATTTGACCAATGTCGTTTGAATCAATTTTGATTTCGTTTGCAACAGCACCCACGATATCACCTGGGCGAACACCATGTGTACGGCCAACATTGAAACGGTATGTATCAAACTCACCGTTGTCACGACGTGGGCGTTCAGAACGTTCACGTGGCGCACGTTCACTACGCTCAGCGCGGTCGTTACGGTCAAAACGATCATTTCTATCACGGCTTGAACGTTCGTTGCGTCCACCAAATTCACGCTCAACCGGATCCGCTTTCGGGTGGAATGGTAAGGCAATTTGACGGTCAAATAATAACGCAGCTGCAAGTTCAAGAGGCGTAGTATTACTTTGCTCAGCCATTTGACTTACGATAGCTTGGAAGTTTGCTAAATCATTTACTTCCATAGCTTTAACTAATGCAGCTTGTGTACGTTCAATACGTGCTTGGCCAAGTTGCTCAGCAGTAGGCATATCGAATACTTCAATCTTACCTTCAGTGATGCGCTCTAAACGGCTTAAGCTACGTACTTCACGATGCGAAGCAAATAAAATTGCTTCACCTTCACGACCAGCACGGCCTGTACGACCGATACGGTGTACATAAGACTCTGAGTCATGTGGTAAATCGTAGTTAATTACGTGAGTAATACGTGGTACGTCAAGTCCACGTGCTACAACGTCAGTGGCAATTAGAATGTTAATGCGGCCATTTTTTAATTGCTCAACAATACGTTCACGATCTTGTTGTTGCATGTCACCATTTAAAGCAGATGCTTTGAAGCCTTTGCTTACTAAGTGCTCAGCCAATACTAACGTATCGTTACGTGTACGTACGAATACAATCATTGCATCGTAATCAACAACTTCTGCAATACGCTCTAAACCAACTGTTTTACCGATACGGCCAACAGTCCACGATTTTTGCGTGATTTTTGGTTTATCTGATTTTTGCACAGCAATTTTTACATGTACTGGATCTGATAAAAATTGGTTAGTGATTTTCTTAATTGGTGCTGGCATTGTTGCAGAGAAGAACGCCATTTGAGTTTCATCAGGAATTTGATTCAAGATCCATTCAATGTCTTCTAAGAAACCCATGTTTAACATTTCATCAGCTTCATCAAGAACACATGCTTTAAGATTGTCTAATTTTAAACGACCTTTTTTGATGTGATCCATCATACGACCTGGCGTACCAACAACAATTTGTGGGCCACGGGCTAAGTCACGAAGTTGAGGAGTATAAGATTGGCCACCGTACACAGTCGCAACGAATAAACCACGAATATGTTTAGCGAAATCAGTCAGGGCTTCAGCAACTTGGATTGCTAATTCACGAGTAGGGCATACAACCAGCATTTGTGGTTGTTTTAAATCTGCGTTTAAACGTGATAACAAAGGCAGACCAAAAGCCGCAGTTTTACCAGTACCAGTTTGCGCTTCACCCAATACATCTTTGCCTGCTAATAAAGAAGGAATAGCTTGTGATTGGATTGGAGTAGGGCTGATGTAACCCATTTCATTAATAGCTTGTAGAACAGGCGCAAGAAGGTTTAATTGGTCAAAACGGACTTGAGTAGTATCTGTCATGTATGTCTCTTATATTAAGTGAAAATCAAAATTGATTTTCAGTATTTTTGAACGAGGTCAAAAAACCTTAAAAGACATCCCCTTGACCTATCAACAGTCGCATTTCTCACCATGAAGTTATTCAAAAGAATAATTTCTATAAACGCGTAATCTCAGTCTTGATATGGCATCAAACTAAAGTAGTTTGTGCACGGGCTCTTTAAACCTCGGCTAATATTTTTACTGCGACCCTTTCGGAACACTAGTAAAACCGACCTTGGCTTAAATGTGTTTAATAAATAAACAAGCACCTGTCGGAGTAGGTGCGCACTATACAGGGTTGAGGATTTATTGCAAGCATAAAGCCCGTTATTTGCAATATTAATAAATATGGCTCGTTTAAAAATGGGGTTCGATTATTGGGCATGTTAGATAAGCCTTTTTTAAGCTGTGGCTATTTATTATGAGTGATTTGTAATCAAATTGTTCATTTTGTATGTAAAATGGAAATGAATTTTTAATGCGATTATTTTTCATTAGTTGGCTAATTTATTTAATTGACGCACAAAAAATGCTCGCTATAATCTGCGCAAATTTCGTTCACTCGTTCAAAAAGGTTGTATATGTTAAAGTCTCTTATCGCTGTTAGTCTTATTGCTGTTTCTTCTCACGCAGTTGCACAAGTTAATACAGATAAATTTTTTACAGTAGATAATTCAATCGACAGCAAAATTTGTTTAACAGCTGCTGAGCAAGGCTTTGCTGCAGCACGTAAATTTGCAAATTCTAACGGTTTATATATCAGCCGTTTTGATACAAATTTTTACTGTAATGGCCAACCAATTGATCAATTTGCAGCTAAATTTGCCAAAAACAATGCTGTTGATGTTGTGAATACGCCAAAAGTATCCTTTTATGCTGCTGACACTAATACAGAATCGAACTTATGTATTAAAGCGTTAGAAGAAGGCTTAAGTAGCTTAAAAACAAATCGTCAGTTGAAATCACTAGAGTGTAACGGCGTAAAAGTTGAACAATTCATCAAGCGTAATAGCGACAAAGTTGCAATTTAATCTTCAGTAGCTTGAAAAAAAACCGACTTTCGTCGGTTTTTTTATGCTGAAATACGTTTGATTGAAGCGTAATAAAACCCATCAAAGCCTGTTTTTGCTGGGCTAATGATTGTTTGTTCTAACAGCTCAAAATTAGGGTTTGCAGCTAAAAATGCATCCACTTGATGCTCATTTTCGCTAGGTAAAATAGAGCAGGTTGCATACACTAAAATTCCCTCAATTTTGAGCATTTTACTATAACGTGTAAGAATATCCTGCTGAAGTAACCGAAGTGTTGCAAGTGATTCGTTCATGTTACCATTCCATTTTGCATCAGGATTACGCTTTAACACGCCAAGCCCACTGCAAGGCACATCAAGTAATACTCTATCGGCACTTTCTTTAAGTCTTTTAATTGTTTTACTGGAAGTAATTAAACGTGTTTCAATATTGTCGGCACTGGCTCGTTTTGCACGTTGCTTTAATGCGTTAAGTTTATGTTCTTCAACATCCATCGCTAACAGGCGTCCCTTACCTTTCATATGAGCAGACAAACCTAAAGTTTTTCCGCCTGCACCTGAGCACGCATCAATCACTCGCATACCTGGTTTTACATCAAGTGCTTTTATAATAAGCTGAGAGCCAATATCTTGTTGTTCAAATAATCCATTTTTAAATGCTAAACTTTTAAATAAGGCACTGTTTGATGTGACTTCCAATGCAGTATCACAATCGGTAATTAAACGTGTCTCAATGTGTTCTTTAGCCAATGTTTTTTGCAATTCAAGCGCATTTGTTTTTAATAAATTGACCCGCAAAAAACGTTTAGGCGGCATACTTAACGCATTGCGTTCTTGTGGCCATCTATCTCCTAGTTCGTTATTCCCTAATATATTTAGCCAAGTAGGGCAGCCATCAAGTAATGCTTCGTCTTGCTTAGCACTTTCAATTAATTCATTTACCGATTCAGCCTCAGTTGATGTGAACTCAATAAAGTTTGGTAATCGCTGGCCTTCTATTTTCGACCAAGCATAAAATAGTTTTGTCGGTTTTGAAGTGATATTTTCGATGGTACTGTCAGTTAAAAAGCTATAAAGATTTAACTTTCGGACAAATTCGCCGGTGATCTGGGTAATGCTTGCATGATCTTGAGGGGCGTAATCAAAGTTAAAAAAATGCTGCGCGTAGGCTTTGTCTAATGGGCATTTAGCATGTGCAACATTATTTAAGATAGTGAGCACAGCATCATAAATTCGGGGTGTGACAGTGAGTTGAGACATAGGTTCTACCATTTATGAAAATCGCGGAGATCATAGGAGTTATGGAGCTGTTAGGCAAATTAATATTTCAAATTTAATAAAATGTACTTTTTAATGACCTAAATATATTAAAGTATAAAATAAATAGGTGATATTTATACATGTACCTTACCCATTGTTATTATTTATAACTGTATTGTACTTTTATGTGTGTATTATATTCCGATAAAAATAAATTATATAAAATAAAGTGTAAATCCATGTTTTTAAATTTGTTTTTTAATTTATCACTGTCACTAATATATTAATTTAAAATAATAAATGATGTCTTTTATATTTTAAAAATGCGGGTTTATTAAATTAATTGTTATCAAAATAGAATTTTAATACAGAGTTCTTTTCTTATACAAAAATGCCTAGTTTACTATTATAAGAATCAATAAGCAGCTTGGTGTAATGATATATGGATTTAATGTCTCATAATTAAGATTATGTTAAATATATGTGTTTTATAACAACTCAAACATCTTGAGCGCTTTAGATTAATGCTATGACGCTAAATATGTTCGTTTTTAAGAGAAATTTTTCTTGTAAATTAATTAAGTCCAATACTAGACAGTATTGGACTTAATATTATAATAGGTAAAATTCTAAACATCGTATTTAACTTATTTATGCTCATTGCCTTAGTCGATACATTAAAACAGCTACGTTATCAAATCGCTCACTTAGAGGATGATACCTTGAATTATGAATATCCTGAATTAAATCAATTTATTAGCTCTATATTTTACGATGTTCCACAAGTGAAAGCTGATTTGAGATTCTTATATTTATTTTTATATGTTTATGGTCGAAAATCCGAAGCAACTTATAGTCGGTTTAGGAATGAGATCGAACGTTTTTATTTATGGTCATGGTGCATTCAAAAAAAATCGATTTTTGATTTAAAACGTGATGATATCGAAGCTTATGTAGAATTTGTTATGGAGCCATTACCTGCTTGGTCAAGTAATTCAGTGCAATGGCGTTATAAAGATAAAGAAGGACAACGTATATTTAATAAAAACTGGCGCCCTTTTATGGTCAAAACAAGTGCTGTTAGCCAACAAACAATTTCATCTATGTTTACAGCGCTAAATGTTTTTTATAAATTTGCAATTTTAGAAGAAAAAACGTTTGCTAATTATGTCCCTGTTGTAAAGAAAAATAGCCCATTTCTTGTCGTACAATCTCAAATAAATCAACCCGACACCTTAAGCGATATTCAGTGGGAATATGTTTTTGGTGTCACAAAAGATTTATGCACAATAGAGCCTGATTATGAGCGAAACTTATTTACGCTTGCCTGTTTAAAAGGATTATATTTACGCATATCCGAATTATCAGAAAGACCACAATGGTCACCAGTTATGTCACATTTTTGGCAAGATAATGATGGGTTTTGGTTTTTAAGGGTAATGGGTAAAGGCAATAAATTACGTGATGTTACTTTGTCGGATGATTTTTTAGGTTACTTAAAACGTTATCGATTATATCGAGGATTGAGTAGTTTGCCGACAGCCGATGAGCCCTTCTCTATTATTCATAAAATTCGTGGGCAAGGCGGTATGGAAGTTAGGCAAATCCGACGTTTGGTTAAACAAAGTTTTGATTTAGCGGAACATTCATTACGAAAAGATGGTTTTGTCGAAGACGCTGAGCAATTAAGTTCGGCCACTGCCCATTGGCTTAGGCATACCGGTGCAACACATGATGCACAAACTCGACCGTTAAAACATCTCTCTGAAGATTTAGGCCATGCAAAGTTGGCGACAACAGATCAAATTTACATTCAAACGAATGTTAAAGAGCGAGCAAAATCTGGGATAAATAGGAAAATCTAAGATGGAATATCAGGTTTTATTTTTTGTTGCGTTTGCTGCTTTTATTTACTCTGTGGCCGTGCGGCAGTTTTCATCGGCTGAAATTACCGGGCCGATGTTTTTTATGTTTATTGGTTTATGTATTCATTTTTATATTTTTACTTTGCCAATTGATTTAAAATATTTTCAACCTGGCTTGCAATTATTTGTTGAATTGACACTTGCGTCAGTTATTTTTATTGATGCGTCTAATTCTAATTTAAAAACGTTACGCACCAGTTGGTTGATCCCCGCTTTATTATTATTAGTTGCCCTGCCGTTAACTTTTTTATTTGCAGCGTTGATGGCGTACTTTTTATTTCCGCATTTATCATTTTGGTACGTAGCACTTTTGGCAATTATTGTATCGCCTACTGATGCTGCACTTTGTAAAGGATTCATCATCAACAAATGGGTGCCGGAAAAACTTCGTGAAGGAATTAATTTTGAAAGTGGTTTGAATGATGGATTGTGCGTTCCCTTTTTTTTACTGATTTTATTTATGATCAATCAACCGGTTGAGCAACAAAGTGCGAGCTGGATTTGGCAAATCTTTTTTCATGAAATAGGCATTGCTTTGTGTACAGCAACTCTAGGCATGGCTATCACTTTAAAAATTATATCATTTTCAGAGCGTAGGCATTTATTTGCGAAAACGACTAGCCCATTTTTGATGACGTCTTTGGCGATTTGTTTATATTGTTTAACGCAATATTTTCATGGTAGTGGTTTTATTGCAGTTTTTGTTGCGGGTTTATTATTTGATTGGTTTTATAAAGGAAAGGTTAAAACAAAGCTACTGACAGATTCAGAGCAACTTTCAGATTTTATGTCGTCATTAATTTGGTGTGTATTTGGATTTTTAGCTGGCGCACTTATTTTTACGCAATTGAGTTGGCCAATAGTGTTGTTTAGTCTTGCTTCACTGACTTTTGTAAGAATGGTGCCGGTATTTTTAGTTCTCACAGCCACTGAATTAACAAACAAAGATAAAATGACACTTGCTTGGTTTGGTCCTCGGGGAATGGCTTCAATTGTTTTTACCCTGATGGTTTACCAAAGTGATATTGAAAATAAAAATGAAATTGTGTCGATAGCATTTACGGTTATTTTGTTAAGCGTATTGTTACATGGTATATCGACTCGCCCTTTGATCAATTTATTTAAGCAGGCTAAATAGAACTAGCCTGCTTACGATCAGTTGGCTTTATAAAGCCTCAGCCAAAAATTCAATTGGGTGTTTGGCTTTTTGTTTTTCAAAACGCTTTATTTGGCTTCGACAAGAAAAGCCAGTTGCTAAAATAGTTTCTATTTTTTTATCTGCAATAATCGGTTGCCAACTCATTTGATATAACTTTTTTGAGTTTTCCTGATTTTGTATTTCATGGCCATACGTACCTGCCATACCACAACATCCTGTTGCTGGAGTATTTAACTGATAGCCAAGTTGCGAAAAAATAGTTTTCCAAACATGTGTTGCTTGCGGCAGCGCGGTTGTTTCGGTGCAATGACTTAGCAAAGTTAAAGTTTGGTCTGATTTTTTACGTTGTGACGAAACTGTTTGAGTAGCCAACCATTCGTGCGCTAACAATACTGAAAAATTCCCGCGTTGTTTATTTAAGATACTATGGTATTCATCGCGATAACACATTACTAAAGATGCATCGAGTCCCACGAGAGGAATATTTAATTGGCTAATTTGATTTAAAAATTCAGCTGCGTTTTGTGCTGTTGTTTTAAATTCCTTTAAAAATCCTTTCACATGTTGCGCTTTACCATTGGGCTTAAAAGGTAAAACAAAAACATGTTTGTTCATTTTTTTTAGTAAAATAACAAAGCTTTCAACTAGCTCGGCTTCATAAAAACTAGTGAATGGATCTTGGACGATTAAAACTGTTTGCTGCTTTTGTGCGTCACTTAATTGCGATACTTTTTCAAAATCAAATTGCTCATTTTGAATTAGCCTTTGAGCAAGCGTTGGCTGACTTAAAATTGGGGTATCTACATACCCTACTGATTGTGTAATTAGTTTTTGAACTACTGAGTTTTTCAAAAAAGGGTTGATTAACCACGAAAACTTCGCCATCAGAGGCGCCGTTTTTTCAATATTACTGACAATATAATCTTTAAAAGGTCGGTTATAGAGGCTGTGATAATAATTTAAAAATCGAGCGCGAAACGTAGGCACATCAACCTTAATTGGGCAGGCTGTCGTACAGGCTTTACAAGCTAAACATTCATCCATTGATTTTTTAACTTCATGATTAAAATCATAGAATTGTTTTACTTTATTTTTATCGTTACGACGACGCATAAACCAATTTGTTGTTTTACCGTCAATTAAATCTTGTTCACTTTTTAAAATATCGATATTTTGTTCGCTTTGTAACCGCAACCATTCGCGCATTAATGTCGCTCGCCCTTTTGGGGAATGGCGTCTATCGCCCGTTGCTTTATATGACGGGCACATTGGTGACGCTTCATCGTAATTAAAACATATGCCATTACCATTACAATTCATCGCGTTTTCAAAACTAGTTTTTATTGGGGTTGGGATTTGTCGATCGAACCAAGCTCTTTTTTGACCGTCAACACTCACTAACTGCGCATTGGTATCAAGGGGTGTACAAATTTTACCTGGATTAAAGCGGTTTTGAGGATCAAATACGGTTTTTATTTTTCGAAGTTGTAAGAATAAGTCATCACCAAAAAATGCTGGGCCATATTCACTGCGGTAACCTTTTCCATGTTCCCCCCACATTAATCCACCATACTTGGCTGTTAACTTAACTACTTGATCAGAGATAGTTCGTAATAACTTTTCTTGAATTGGATCGCACATATCAAGTGCTGGCCTTACATGTAAAACACCAGCATCAACATGACCAAACATACCATATTGCAGATCATGACTGTCTAATAATGCTCGAAATTCAACAATAAAATCAGCTAAGTTCTCAGGAGGTACGGCGGTATCTTCTGCGAAGGCCAGTGGTTTTTGTTGTCCTTTGGTATTGCCCAATAAGCCAACTGATTTTTTACGCATAGTATAAATTTTTAAAATATCAGCTTTATTCGTGAGTACTTGATAGCCGATAATGCCATCTTGTTGCTGGATTATTTTTTCATCGAGTTGCTGACATAATGTCACAACTTTTGCGTCCATGTCTTCTTGGCGTTCTGCATTAAACTCCACCATATTGAGTCCAAGCATTACTTTATTTGGAACATCGGTTATTAAGTCCGATACTGAATGCCACACTATATCTTCACGGGCTAAGTTAAGGACTTTACTGTCAACGGTTTCAACAGAGGTTGCATGAGCCGAAACTAAAAAAGGTGAGTTACGCAGCGCAGAATCAAAACTATCATATTTGATGTTGATTAAGGTTTTAAAAGTGGCAATTGGTGTAATATTTAATTTTGCTTCTGTCACTATACCGAGCGAGCCTTCAGAACCGGTGATCAGACGAGATAAATCAAATTTTGTTAAATCAGAATTTAAAATATGTTCAAGATCGTAGCCGGTTAAAAAACGATTCAAACGAGGGAATTTAGCTAAAATATCCGCGCGTTTTTCAATGCCAATTGCTAACGCTGTTTGGTAAATAGTGCCTATCATACCCGGTTGTGCAGCTAGCTTTTGTGCGTCTTCTATCTCAACTTGCTGGGTACATAATTCTTCACCTGTGATTAAGCTAGTTGTTAAACCTAAAACATGATCACTGGTTTTGCCGTAAACAAGCGACCCCTGACCTGATGCGTCTGTATTGATCATCCCGCCAATTGTTGCTCGATTACTAGTTGATAAATCGGGTGAAAAGAAAAAACCAAAAGGTCTAAGATAGTCATTTAACTGATCTTTTATAACACCGGCTTGCACTTTAACCCAGCGTTCTTCGATGTTAATTTCAATGATTTCTCGCATATATCGCGATAAGTCAATCACGATCCCTGGGGTTAAAGACTGACCATTAGTGCCTGTACCGCCACCGCGCGGGCCAAAGGTTAAAGACTGAAACTCAGTGTTGTTGGCTATTTTTAGCGCTAGATTGATATCAGCTTTGTGTTTTGGAAATAAAACAGCTTGAGGGATTTCTTGATAAATGCTGTTATCAGTTGCGGTGACTAATCGTGTGCTATAACTGCTATCACATTCTCCGGCAAAACCTTGTTTGGTTAGCTGTTGAATATAAGTATTGATTAGCTCAGGTACGATTTTCTCTTGATCAATTATTGCTATCATGACGGCGTTTATTTGTGACTGCTTGTGGGCATTATAACACGGGTTTTTACTTTGAAAATTAAGCCATTGATGTTTTGTAACATCATTTAATACTTTGTAAATTCTTAGTTGTTATACTCAAATAAACATGGAGTGAATAATTATGAAAAAAACGATTTTTACCTTTTTAGCAATTGTATGTCTCTTACTCGGGCTGATTTTTATAATCGTGCCTGGACCGTCATTATTATTGTTTATGGTGGGCTTGGTATTGTTGTCTTTTTATTATCCTAAAGCTCGGGTTTACCTAAAACACTGTCAGAGTTTGTTTCAGCGTTCATGCCGTGCACTAGATAAAGTTTTGCAAAAATAAAAAGGGAGCTCTTAAGCTCCCTTTGTGCAAAATAGTAAAACTTATTTTTTAAGCTGTTTTGCTAAATACAACCAAGTTTCAAGTACTGTGTCAGGATTTAAAGAAACAGAATCTATGCCCTGCTCTACTAACCAGGCAGCAAAGTCTGCATGATCTGAAGGACCTTGACCACAAATTCCTACATACTTACCTTTAGCTTTTGCGCTTTGAATAGCCATTGATAGTAACTTTTTGATTGCAGGATTACGTTCGTCAAATAAATGCGCGATTAATCCGGAGTCACGATCGAGCCCTAAGGTTAATTGGGTTAAGTCATTAGAACCAATCGAAAAACCATCAAAATGCTCTAAAAACTCATCAGCTAATAAGGCATTTGAAGGAAGTTCACACATCATAATTACTTTTAGACCATTTTCACCACGTTTAAGTCCATGTTCTTCAAGTAATTCTATGACACGCTTCCCTTCTTCTAATGTGCGTACAAATGGGATCATGATTTCAATATTTTTCATGTCCATTTGATTACGAACGCGTTTAATTGCTTCACATTCAAGAGCAAAACACTCACGGAAGTCATCAGAAATATAACGCGCAGCTCCTCGAAAACCGATCATTGGGTTTTCTTCTTCTGGCTCATATTGGCGACCACCAACAAGGTTGGCATATTCATTTGATTTAAAATCAGACATACGCACAATTACACGCTCTGGTGCAAATGCACAACCAAGCGTTGCAATACCTTCAACCAATTTAGCGATATAAAATTCTACAGGTGATTCATAACCCGCAATCATATCGTTAATCTCGGCTTTAATTGCATCAGGCTGTTTATCAAAGTTGATGAGTGCTTTTGGATGAACACCAATCATACGGTTAATGATAAATTCTAAACGGGCTAAGCCAACGCCTGCATGTGGTAAACGTGCAAAATCAAAAGCACGCTCAGGATTACCAACGTTCATCATGATTTTCATTGGTAATTTAGGCATTTCATCAACACGTGAGGTGATAACTTCGTGTTTTAATTCGCCTTCGTAAATGAATCCCGTGTCACCTTCAGCGCATGATACGGTGACATTTTGACCATTTTTGATTAAATCGGTTGCATTACCACAGCCCACTACCGCTGGAATGCCGAGCTCACGTGCAATTATTGCAGCGTGACATGTACGGCCACCACGGTTGGTGACAATTGCAGCTGCACGTTTCATGATTGGTTCCCAATCAGGATCTGTCATATCGGTCACTAAAACGTCACCGACTTGTACTTTGTCCATTTCAGAAATTGAGTTCAGTACACGTACCACACCCGAGCCAATCTTATGACCTATTGCCCGACCTTCAACGATAACATTCGATGTTTCATTTAGTTGGTAACGCTCCATCACATTGGTATCTTCGTTAGAGCGCACAGTTTCTGGACGCGCTTGAACTATGTATAACTTACCGTCGTTGCCATCTTTAGCCCACTCAATATCCATTGGGCGGCCATAATGCTTTTCAATGATAACAGCTTGTTTTGCAAGCTCCATCACTTCTGTGTCTGTAATTGAAAATCGATTGCTACGCGCAGGCTCAATATTCACAATTTCAACTTGCTTACCGTGGCTTAAATCTGATGAGTAAATCATTTCAATAGCTTTAGAGCCAATGTTACGACGTACTACCGCTGGCACATTCTTAGCTAGCGTTGGTTTATGAACATAAAATTCATCAGGATTAACAGCACCTTGTACAACCATTTCGCCTAGGCCGTAGCTTGATGTAATAAATACAACGTCTTCAAAACCTGACTCAGTATCAATACTGAACATAACACCTGAAGATGCTTTATCAGAACGTACCATGCGCTGAATGCCTGCTGATAATGCAACACCACGATGGTCATAGCCTTGGTGTACACGATAAGAAATGGCACGGTCGTTAAATAAGGAAGCAAAGACGTGTTTTATTGCAATCATCACTGCATCTAAGCCACGTACGTTTAAAAAGGTTTCTTGTTGGCCAGCAAAAGAGGCATCTGGCATATCTTCAGCAGTAGCTGAAGAGCGTACTGCAAAAGAAACATCAGCGTGTGAATCACCATGCAAAGTTGCATAAGCTTGTTCAATTGCTTGATTTAATTGTGGTTGAAATGGAGTGTCGATAATCCATTGACGAATATTGGCACCCACTTGTGCGAGTTTATTAACATCGTCTACATCTAATTTATCGAGTACATCATAAATTTTAGCATTCAAGCCTGATTGTTCTAAAAAGTCATTAAATGCCAATGAAGTTGTTGCAAAACCACCTGGTACTTGTACGCCTGCGTTTGCTAAATTTGAAATCATTTCACCTAAGGAAGCATTTTTTCCGCCAACGCGCGGTACATCATGCATGCCTAATTCTTGATACCAGAGAATGTATTCTTGAGAGAGAGTAGTACTATTTGAAATCATTTAATATTTCACTATATAGTTAAAGGGTTAAAATAAATCACATGCTTGTTTAGTTATTTTAATCAATCCCTAGATTTGAACGGGGTTAATAAAGCTTTGCCACTTAATTAAGTTACTTTTAAAGACTTAGTAACTTTAGTAAAGATTAAATAAACCTTCCATAAAGCGCACCCTAATTCTACACTGTGCCACATACATACGTAAACAGACGTATTAAAATTAGCAACTTGTAATTAAATACTCATGCATATTTTTTGCATGATTAAGGAGAATTTGTGCGCACTGCTTTTTATATTTCAGACGGGACAGCCATTACAGCTGAAGTGTTTGGTCATGCAACACTGTCACTGTTTCCTGTTGAATTTAAACATATAACGATACCTTTCGTAGAAACGCTCGAAAAAGCACTTGAAGTAAAAGCACAAATTAATGCCTGTGGACGCGGTTCGGGTGAAAAGCCGTTAGTTTTTTTTACTTTTGTAAACCCTGAATTATCTGACATTATCAATACATCGGATGCAAAATGTTATGATTTCTTAAATACTATCAGTGGGCAAGTTCAAGCGGAGCTCAATGTTGCGCCTGTTCCTCGTACACATCGCACGCACAGCATTCACGAAAAAAATTACGACTTTAGAATAGATGCTGTTAATTATGCATTAGCGAATGATGATGGTGCGAATTTAAAAAATTATGATGAGGCCGATATCATTTTAATAGGTGTAAGCCGATGTGGAAAAACACCAACTAGTTTGTACTTAGCACTTCAATATGGAATAAAAGCGGCAAATTACCCTTTTACCGAAGATGACATGGATGAATTAAAGTTACCTAAAGCGCTGGTTCAACATAGGAAAAAATTGTTTGGTTTAACTATCGATCCAGAGCGATTAGCTGCTATTAGAAATGAACGTATGGCTAATTCACGTTACGCTTCACTTAGGCAATGCCGGATTGAAATTAGAGAAGTCGAAATGTTATATAAAAACCATAAAATTCCATACTTAAGTTCTACTCACTACTCTGTTGAAGAAATATCTGCAAAAATTATTGCTGAAACAGGATTAGAAAGGCGAAAGTATTAATGAAAAAGGCACTTTACAGTGCCTTTTTTTTATCGATTATTTCTTGCGTCTTTGAGTAAATCTGCGACTAAGAAACCGAGTTCTAAAACTTGATCGGCGTTTAATCGAGGATCACATTGTGTACGATAACGCTGGGCCAAATCATGTTCTGATAGGCCATATGCACCACCCGTACATTCCGTCACATGTTGACCAGTCATTTCTAAATGAATACCACCAGGATATGAGCCTTCTGATTTATGGACGGCAAAGAACTGGCTAATTTCACGAAGAATATTATCAAAGCTGCGCGTTTTATAACCGTTATTTGCTTTCTCTGTATTGCCATGCATTGGATCAGAACTCCAGACTACCTTACGACCTTCCTCTTGTACTTTACGAACAAGGAGTGGTAATTTTTCTGGCAGGATATCAGCACCCATTCGAGTGATCAGTGTTAATCGACCTGGGATATTATTAGGGTTAAGTGCATCAATCAGTTTGATTAAATCATCAGGCGTCATACCAGGACCCACTTTAACGCCGATTGGGTTTTGAATGCCTTTAAAAAACTCAATATGAGCGTGGTCAAGTTGACGGGTGCGCTCACCAATCCAAACAAAATGTGCTGAACAATCATACCAATCACCTGACAGGTGATCACGACGTGTTAAGGCTTCTTCATACCCTAGTAACAGCGCTTCATGCGAAGTATATAAATCAGTTTCTTTAATGCATGGTGCATTGGTCGAGTTAATCCCGCAAACTTCCATAAACTCTAAAGAGTCTTGAATACGTTCAGCTAAACGTTGATATTTTTCTTTGAGGGGGTTTGCCGCTACAAAGCTCATATTCCAGCGATTAACTTGATGTAAATCAGCAAGGCCGCCTTGAGCAAAGGCTCTCAATAAGTTTAATGTAGCTGCACTGTGGTGATATGCCGTCATCAAACGTTGTGGATCTGGAATACGTGATTCTGGCGTAAAATCAAAGTTGTTTATGATATCACCACGATACGAAGGTAAACTTACACCATCGATGGTTTCATAATCAGTTGAGCGAGGCTTAGCATACTGGCCAGCCATGCGAGCGATTTTTACAACTGGGCATTTACCACCGTAAGTTAAAACCACAGCCATTTGCATGATAGTTTTGAATGTGTCACGAATATTTGCAGCATTAAAGTCAGAAAAAGATTCTGCGCAATCACCACCTTGTAATAAAAATGACTTTCCTTCACAAACAGAAGCGAGTTGTTTGTATAAACTACGGGTTTCCTCAGCAAAGACCAGAGGTGGCACGCTATTGAGTTGTTTTTCTACTTCAGTTAATTTTTCAGCATCAGGGTATTCTGGCTGCTGTACAATTGGTTTTTGTCTCCAACTGTTTGGGTTCCAATTTTCCACGTTATCTTCCTCATTCCTATAACCTAGGCCTTGAATTTACAGGTCTTGCCGTAAAATTCAAAGTAAAAAACACCTTAAATCCCATTTATTTGTTTAACCCCGTCATTTTCTATAGTTATTGCTTTTTCAGGGATACCAAAAATGGACTTTATTTCTTCTATTGAAATGCAAGAAGCTTCTTCATACTGTGCATGAAGTTTGCCTTTATTGATTAAGATACACGACTGATTTGAACGTAACGCAAAATTTATTTCATGATGACTGATCAGAACACAACAAAAACTTTGCAGTTTGACTAAAAAGTTATTAAGCCAATATCGATGTTTTATATCTAGGCCCGTGTAGGGCTCGTCGAGTAGAATAATATAGTTATTTAACATTGTGATGTTTATAAATACGCGTGCTAATTGTGCCCTTTGAAGCTCGCCCCCAGACAGCTGGTTGACCGACCTCTGTAATAAATATTGTAGGTCTAGCCCTACAATAATCTCCTTGTTTAAGGTTTCTTCTAAATCTAAATTTGGATGTGCAATTTCAAGCATTTCAAGCACGGTAAGGGAAAAATGTATGTGCTGTTTTTGCATTAAATATCGTCTTATATCGATTAATTGTGCAAAATTAAAAGGAGTAACATTGATATCCAGTAGCGAAACTTCCTGATTATTTGTTGTAGATAAACCACTAATGATATCCAACAAGGTGCTCTTGCCTGCACCATTTGGCCCTATAAGATGATGAACCCCTGCATTGAGATGTAATTTTTCGACCGTAATCCTAAAATTGTCACTTGTTTGCTTGTTTAAGTTTTTAATTTTAAGCATCAGAGCCCTTGATCCTTAAAGTGTTTGTAAAGTATAAATAAAAATAGAGGCCCACCAATTGTGGTCGTGACTAAACTTAAAGGTAATTGCAATGGTGTCATCGTTCTAGATAACCACTCAACAAACACCATACATAAAGCGCCATTAATGATAAGGCTTGGTAGCAATACCTTATTGTTATGCCCTATTAGAAATCGAGTTGCATGGGGTATTAATAACCCTACAAAGGTTAGGATCCCGCCTAAAGTCACCGAAGCAGCCGTTAAAATACTTGCAACAATAAGCATTTTTTTTCTGAAATGTAATACATTAACACCATATAACTGGGCATTTTTTTCGCCTAGATATAAGCAATTTAGCGCTTTTGTTTGCGATAAAACATACCCAATTAAAGGCGCAACAATAATGCTAATGATGGATAACTGTAAATAGCCCACATGTTCAAAGCTTCCAAGCATCCATAAGCTAAAACTTCTCAACTGATCGTTATTTGTATAATAAACTAACCAACTAGTGATGGCTGAAGTGATTGTGGTTAAGCAAATACCGGTCAGGATCAATGACGCGCTTGAATAGCTGCCAATTCGTTTTGCTATGTTAAAAACAATATATATTGAAATACAGGCACCAGTAATTCCAAATAACAGAATAGAGAACACATCATACTTTAAGTTGTAATAAACGAATATCGAAGCACCAAGTACAATAAATAAAGATGAAAAGCCACTCACACCAAGTAAACTCGGTTCTGCTAAAGAGTTTGAAAGCATCACTTGATATATATGCCCCGCCAAAGATAAGGATATACCAACAATTACAGCGGTTAATATTTTTGGTAACCTTAGTTCGAATGCGACAATTTGATCTATTTTGGATAAGTGAAATAGATCTAAACTTTCACTATGAATTCCTCCATAAACTAAAGACATTATTATTACTATTATTAAAGTTAAAGCACTCGCTCCTATTTTCCGCTCGACCAATTAATATCCTCCAAGATAAAAAAGGTTATTGTACCAATAAATAAATTATCCGTCTCCCATAACAAAGAACACATCATACTTATCTAAATAATAAAGTTTTATCTCAAAAACTGAGTCAACTAATAAAAGGAATTTACAAAAACAAGATTGGTTGAGATACTCACTTTTTAAATTTTGTATGATGTGTTCTTATGAGTCTTAAATTATCTATCCATAGTCAATTTGACTTGATTATTGAATTAACTCACCACTTAATTGAAGAGATCAATAATCTTGAAACTGTACATTCTAGTTACTTTCAGTTACCTGGTGTTTTAGCTCAAGATGAAAATGAATGTCGTGCACATATTCCTGTTACACCTTTTAAAGGCACAGTTGCCTTACCATATATTAAAAATGCTTATTTAGATGTTTTTAAAAATCATGATATGAGTGGTCGTGTATTAACTCGCCATCCTGGCATTCTAGTAGTTAATACTGATAATCCTGATGCATTAATTAAGCGTATCAACCAAATTAATAACGCTAAAATAGATTTTAAAAACTTCATTTTAAGTTTAGGTAATAATGATGCCAGATTTAATGCTGTACACGAAGCAATCCCGAATGTCATTACTCTTGCTGTGTACCGCCAAATTCATTATGAAGTTAATTCGCCCTATTCAATTCGTTTTACTTGGATGCATAAGCATTCAGTTAAAACATTTACTAAACAAGAAGCCTTAGTACTTTTAAATAATTCTGAACATTTTGGCTGTGTTAACAAAATTAACGAAGAGGCTTGGCGTGCAATGGTAAATCAAGAACAATTAAGAGTTGCGGCTTTGCCAGACAAACAAGTTCTTAGAATTAGAAGGCCTACGCCTGTCAGCCCCCAAGTTAACGTACGCTTTAATGCTACTCATCGTTATCATGTAAGTGCAGCATTACCTTTCATTGTTATAAATCCATCGCCCGATTTAAAACTAGGTAACTTGCCAGATTATAATAAACCGACTCAACATCCAAGGAAACTAGAAAAACAGTTTCTAGTCGATCGCCTTTATTTGGAAGCTCTAAATAATTAATAAAAAGGGCTTAATTATGTTAAATTAAGCCCTTTTTATTTTTTAAGCAATTAGGTAAGTATTTAGATACTGTTATTTAGATACAATTTCCTCTAACTGATCACCATCAATCGTCAGCGCCTCTTCAACAATTCGCTTACCACTTTGAATTTCTAAACGTTTATTTTGCTTATTTAATGCTAAAATTTCTTCACAAAATTGCTCTGATGGATGCATTTCATAGGTATAGTCGACAATATTTCCTGTTTTATCATCTTTAACATTTACGATTGTGTAATCAGAAATAACCGATTTATTGATTAAATCTTTCATTGTCGTTGTCATATCACGTCGTAAAGCTTTTAATTTATTTTCTGTAATAACATCATTAGCGTAAATAGAGCCATATTTTTCCATAATCGATAATAATCTAAAATGATGAGTTTTACCCGGAGCTGCATAGCGCCATAAATGGTAAAGCCTTAACATCATCCAGCGACTCAATCCCCGTTTTAGTTCTTGAGCACGGTTAAAGTAGTAACCTTTGTAATCTAAGTTATCAATCATGTTATGCACAAATGCATTAAGGCAAGCCACACATTTTACATTCCCCCCCTGACCTTTTTTTCCACTAAAGTGTAAAGAAGATAGGAAGTTCATATTTGATTCATAAAATGAATCATCAACGTTGGTATTTTTTGTATCTATTGCCGTATATTTAAAAGAGAGTTTAGAGCCTTGTAACGCTTCAAGTGATTCTTTAATTTGTGGAAATGGCATTGATTGACCGACACCTTTGAGTTCTTGTGCCAATTCATTCATTGAAAAAACAACAGCGTATTGTATTCCCGACTTAAAGTTTATTTTTACAATTTTTCCTTTTGAAGCCAGTCGTATTAACGCACGTTCAACTTTTTCTTCACGATCAGAAGGCCAAACAAGATATTCTCTTTCTTCACCTTCTTCACGAGAACTGACGACTGCAGGTGTTATTTTTATTTCACCATTATATTGAATACCATCAATTTTTTCAGAAATTCGTCGTGTTACGATAGTTCTCTTAGGCGCTTCTTCAACCGGTAATTTTTTATGCCCAGAGCGAACAAATCGCCCCCAAAGATCATAATGATTAAACGTATTTGAATAAGCTCTTAACGCATGGCTAGAGTTTTCAACAGGCACTCGAACATCTTTATTATCGGTAAAAAGGGCTAAGCTCTCATTATCATTAGCACTTTCGACTCCATGTATTTGGCCTCTCAGTGTATCTGGTAGGTTTTCAACAGAAATCTTTACCTTGCTCGACATTGTTTTTTCCGTATAGTTTTAGCTGACGTTGTATAACAACACATAATTTCAAAAAAGTTAATTACTTATGTTAGTAAAAAAGTGATCCGAAATAAAAAACTAAAAATGGATCATTATTTAACTAACAAAGATTATTAAATCGCTCTTTTTACAATTCAATAGATCATGTTCTTACTAACACTGGTTTTACAGATCACTTTAATACTAACTAAAAGCTCTTATTTTGTCTTTTACGGCTTAATTTTGTATTTTTATTAACCACAATTCGAAATAAAATAGCTTTAGTTAGTAAAAAAGAGATCTGAAAACTTAGTTTTAAGCCCTTTAAACCTATCATTGTTGATAACTCATATTCTTCTTAGTAAGGATCAGATCTAAAGTAAGTTAAGATCTGATCTTTATTAACCTAC
>NZ_CM200279.1:3627500-3815226 GCF_058197095.2 Pseudoalteromonas sp. J2K-J031 | reverse complement strand
ATGATTTTTCATGAGCATTTCGATGTAATCGTAGTAGGTGGTGGACATGCGGGCACTGAAGCCGCTTTAGCCTCTGCACGAATGGGAATGAATACTCTGCTACTAACGCACAACATGGATACACTTGGCCAAATGTCATGTAATCCTGCGATCGGTGGGATCGGAAAAGGTCATTTAGTAAAAGAAATTGATGCCTTAGGTGGTGCAATGGCACAGGCCATTGATAAAGGCGGTATTCAGTTTAGAACCTTGAATTCATCAAAAGGCCCTGCAGTAAGAGCAACTAGAGCTCAAGCTGATCGCAAACTTTACAAAGAAGCGATTCAACAAACTTTACAAAACCAAGAAAATTTAAAAATATTTCAACAGTCATGTGACGATCTCATCGTTGAGAATGATCGTGTAATTGGTGTTGTTACTCAAATGGGTCTTCGTTTTTCAAGTCGTTCAGTTGTCCTAACCGTAGGCACATTTCTAGGTGGTCAAATCCATATTGGTATGGAAAGTTTTAGTGGTGGTCGTGCTGGCGATCAACCTTCCATCGCATTAGCGAGACGTTTGCGTGAATTACCTTTTAGAGTCAGTCGTTTAAAGACAGGCACTCCACCTCGAATTGATGCGCGTACTGTTGATTTTTCTAAAATGCAAATCCAACCAGGTGATACACCAACACCAGTGTTTTCATTTATGGGTAAGCAAAACGATCATCCAACACAGATCCCTTGTTACATTACTTACACCAATGAAAAAACACATGATGTGATCCGTAATAACTTAGATCGTTCACCTATGTATGCGGGTGTTATTGAAGGTATAGGCCCACGCTACTGCCCATCGATAGAAGATAAGATCACGCGTTTTGCAGATAAAGATCGTCATCAAATTTTTGTTGAACCTGAAGGTTTAACAACACACGAATTATATCCAAACGGGATCTCAACCAGTTTACCATTTGATGTGCAGTTACAGATTGTTCAATCAATAGAGGGTTTTGAAAACGCACATATTTGTCGTCCTGGTTATGCGATAGAATATGACTTTTTCGATCCTCGAGATTTAAAGCAATCACTCGAAACAAAATTTATTAGCGGTTTATTCTTTGCTGGCCAGATCAATGGAACAACCGGTTATGAAGAAGCGGCTGCGCAAGGTCTTATCGCGGGTATGAACGCAGCACTACAAGTGCAAGGTAAAGAAGCTTGGACACCACGCCGTGATGAAGCCTATGTGGGTGTGCTTATTGATGACTTGGCAACACTTGGAACTAAAGAACCTTACCGTATGTTTACTAGTCGTGCTGAATACCGTTTATTGTTACGTGAAGATAATGCCGATTTACGTTTAACAGCCAAAGGCCGTGAACTAGGATTAGTGAATGACGAACGCTGGGCTGCATTTAATCTCAAATTAGAAGAGATAGCAAAAGAAGCGCAACGCTTAAAAGAAGTGTGGATCCATAAAGATCATCCTCAACTTGCAGCGGTTAATAATTTATTAAAAGCCCCTTTGTCTCGTGAAGCGAGTTTAGAAGAATTAATCCGTCGACCTGAAGTTACTTATAATGAGTTAGTAAAAATCGAAGGCTTAGGTTCGCAAAGCACAAACACACAAGCTTTAGAACAGGTTGAAATTCAAATAAAATATGCGGGCTATATTACGCGTCAACAAGAAGAAATTGATAAACAACTCCGTCATGAAATGACATTGTTACCTGCAGACTATGATTATTCAGCTGTTTCAGGTTTATCAAATGAGGTTGTTGCAAAACTTTCAGATGTGCGCCCACAAACGATAGGTCAAGCATCACGAATTTCAGGTATCACGCCGGCTGCAATTTCGTTATTATTAGTTTATCTTAAGAAGCAAGGCTTGCTTCGTAAACTAGCTTAACTAAAAGGCTTAGTGTGTTACTCGATAAATTAAATCAACTGTTAGCTCAAACTTCAATTGAGCTAACACTATTACAAAAACAACAACTTGTTAAATACGTTGAATTATTAAACAAATGGAATAAAGCATATAACTTAACTTCAGTTCGTGACCCAAATGAAATGATGGTTAAACATATTCTTGATAGTTTAGTGGTTGCACCACATTTAACAGGTAAACATTATATTGATGTTGGTACTGGTCCTGGTTTACCTGGAGTGGTGTTGGCCATTGCATTACCAGAAACTCAATTTATTTTACTTGATAGTTTAGGCAAACGAATTCGTTTTTTAACACAAGTTAAACATGAGTTAGGTCTAACGAATATTTCTCCAGTGCAATCTCGAGTGGAAGACTTTCAAGCACCTGTTAAACTAGATGGTGTTTTGAGTCGAGCATTTGCTTCATTACAAGATATGGTTCAGTGGTGTAGTCACTTGGTTGATAGCTCTGGTAGGTTTATTGCGCTAAAAGGCCAATACCCAGAAGAAGAGTTAACGTCTTTGCCTCACAATATTAAATTTGAGCAAGATATATCGCTAGATGTGCCGCAGTTAAATGCACAAAGGCACCTAATAATACTAAAAAAAGACTAAGCGTCAGGGGATACTGTGGCAAAAGTCATCGCAATAGCTAACCAAAAAGGTGGTGTGGGTAAAACTACAACCGCGGTTAATTTGGCTGCTTCAATGGCGGCAACAAAACGTAAAGTATTACTGGTTGATTTAGACCCTCAAGGTAATGCAACTATGGGCAGTGGCGTTGATAAATATGCGGATATTGCAACTGTTTATGATTTATTAGTTGAAGAAAAACCATTTGACGAAGTGGTTCAAACCGAAACATCGGGTGAATACCATCTAATCGCTGCCAATGGCGATGTGACGGCTGCTGAAGTTAAGTTGATGGAATTATTTGCTCGTGAAGTGCGTTTACGCAATGCACTTGATCTTATTCGTGATCGTTATGAATTTATCATTATCGACTGCCCGCCTTCTTTAAATATGTTAACCGTAAATGCAATGGCTGCCGCTGACTCCGTGCTTGTCCCTATGCAGTGTGAATATTATGCCCTTGAAGGATTGACTGCGTTGATGGATACCATCACTCAATTAGCTAAATTGGTGAATCCAAAATTACAAATTGAAGGTATTTTAAGAACGATGTACGATCCTCGTAATCGTCTTGCTAATGACGTATCTGAGCAATTGAAGCAGCATTTTGGTGAAAAAGTATATCGCACCGTAATCCCTCGCAATGTTCGTTTGGCAGAAGCGCCAAGCTTTGGTACACCTGCTATGTATTACGACCGCACTTCATCAGGCGCGAAAGCCTATTTGGCCTTGGCCGGTGAAATGTTACGTCGTAAAGAGAAAATAAACTCTGCAGTCGCATAATATTTAAAAATAAGGGTTACTATGTCAGCAAAAAAACGTGGACTAGGAAGAGGTCTAGATGCTTTATTGATGTCATCAAAGCCCCCTTCAGCCACTACTGCGGATTATGATCCGTCGGTCACATCATATTCTCCAGAGACACCATCTGCAGTAGCTAGTGAATTACAAAAGCTTCCTATCGAGTTTTTACAATCAGGCAAGTACCAGCCTCGTCGTGACATGTCAGAAGAAGCGCTTGAAGAACTTGCAGCATCAATTCGTGCCCAAGGTATTATTCAGCCGATAGTTGTTCGCACCCTTGGTGAAAACAAATATGAAATCATAGCTGGTGAAAGACGTTGGCGCGCTGCACAAATAGCGCAACTTGATGTTGTACCTTGTTTAATTAAAGATGTGCCTGATGAAGCCGCTGTTGCTATTGCGTTAATTGAAAATATTCAGCGTGAAGATCTCAATGCAATGGAAGAAGCCGTTGCACTAGAACGATTATTGACCGAGTTTGAGCTAACGCATCAACAAGTTGCTGATGCTGTTGGTAAATCTCGTACTACAGTCACTAATTTACTTCGTTTAAATAATTTAAATGAAGATGTTAAAAAACTGCTTGAGTATGGTGATATTGAAATGGGCCATGCTCGCTGTTTACTTGCATTAGAAGATGACATTCAATCTGACACTGCACGTATCGTTGTGGCAAAAGCGCTCACAGTACGCGAAACAGAAAAGCTTGTTAAACAGACATTAGAACCTTTACCTCTTAAGCCTGAAGTGCCTAAAGACCCTGACGTTGAGCAGCTAGAGCGCCAATTATCAGATAACTTAGGAGCGCAAGTTGCAATAAGTTACAACAAAAAAGGTAAAGGTAAACTCGTCATTAGTTACACCAGTCTTGAAGAGCTCGACGGCATTATTGAACGGATTAATTCTGAACTGATAAATGAATAAATATCAGGCTTTAACGGCTGTTTAAGTTATTTTTATTTATAGCAATTATGTATCAGCCAAGTTGCAATAACGCTAGAAATCGGTATAATTTTGCGAGTTTTTTTATACTCTGATGATTAATTGTCGTACTAAAAGGTTAACGTTAATGTCAAACCGTTTAGCCAAAACATTACGTTTGGCAGCATTTAAGTTAATCGCTTTTCAGGGTTGTATTGCAGTTGTATCTGCAGTGATTGTTTTCGTAGGTTGGGGAGTAAGTGCAGGTTTGTCGGCTTTAGCTGGTGGCCTAGTCTCTGTACTCCCTAATTTTGTATTTGCAGCTTACTCTTTCAGATATGCGGGAGCGAGCAAAGCAAATCAAGTGTTTGACTCGATAAAACGAGGCAACGGATTAAAATTTTTGCTGACCATTTGCTTGTTTGCACTGGTATTTAAGTATTTTACAGTAATGGCTCTGCCATTTTTTTGCTGTTATATACTGGTAATGTTTTCGCAATGGGCAGCGCCGATTTTTTTTAATCATTAACTTTTGGGATAAAACATGGCTGCAGAAGAAGTTACTCTATCTAGCCATATTCAGCACCACTTGACCAATGCAAAGATGTGTTCGACCGATACCGGTTTGGCCTTCAATAAAGCATGTGCGGACAGTGGATTCTGGACATGGCACATAGATACCCTCGCATGGTCTATCGGTTTAGGTCTTTTATTTTTATGGATCTTCCGTCGTGCCGCTACAAAATCAACGATCGGTGTACCTGGTAAATTTCAGTGTTTCATTGAAATGGTTGTTGAATTCGTTGGAATGAACGTTCGTGATACTTTTCATGGTAAAAGTTCACTGATCGCTCCATTAGCCCTAACAATTTTTGTTTGGGTATTCCTAATGAATTTAATGGACTTAATTCCAGTTGATTTCTTACCTGCATTTGCTGGTTTCGTTGGTGAGACCGCGTTTGGTATGGATTCACATGACGTGTACATGAAAATCGTACCTACGACAGATATCAACTTAACGGCTGCACTTGCGTTAGGTGTGTTCTTATTAATGATTGGTTATTCAATCAAAATTAAAGGCATTATGGGCTTTATTAAAGAGCTAACATTGCACCCGTTCAGCACGAACAACAAGTTTGCAATGATTTTCTTAATTCCTTGTAACTTATTACTAGAAACAATTGCATTAGTCGCTAAGCCTTTCTCGTTAGCACTACGTTTGTTTGGTAACCTATATGCTGGTGAGTTGATTTTCATCTTAATCGGCGCAGTTGGTTTAATGCAATTACCGTTGCACTTTATTTGGGCTGTGTTCCACATCTTAGTAATCGTTCTTCAAGCATTCGTATTTATGATGCTGACGATTGTTTACCTAAGTATGGCTAGTTCAGATAATCATTAATTTTTAACTTTTAATATTTAACTTTAATTTACAATTGAAACTTTGGAGAAAAAAATGGAACAAGTATTATCAATGCCTGAAGCAATTAAGTTTATCGCAGTTGCTCTACTTATCGGTTTTGGTGCTATCGGTACAGCGATCGGCTTCGGTAACATGGGTGGTAAATTCCTTGAAGCATGTGCGCGTCAACCTGAGCTTGCACCTTCGCTACAAGTTAAAATGTTCATCCTTGCTGGTCTAATCGATGCTGTTGCAATGATTGGTGTTGGTATCGCAATGGTATTGTTGTTCGTACTTTAATCATACATTTGAACAGCTTACTATTTAAGGAGGAGCGGTCGTGAACTTAAACGCCACTCTACTAGGTGAATTAATTGCATTCGTAGTGTTTGTATGGTTCTGCATGAAGTTTGTGTGGCCACCACTTAACGGTGCAATTGAAGCTCGCCAGAAGAAAATCGAAGATGGTTTAGCTGCTTCTGATAAGGCTGAAAAAGATCTGGAACTTGCTCGTAAAAAAGCAACAGAACAGCTTAAAGAAGCTAAAGCACAAGCTGCTGATATCATCGAACAAGCTAAAAAGCGTGCGACGAAAATCGTTGACGAAGAGACTGCTCGTGGTCGTGAAGAGCGTGAAAATATTATCGCTCAAGGTCACTCTGAAGTTGAAGCTGAACGTAATCGTGCTAAAGAAGAATTGCGTAAACAAGTCGCTGTATTAGCGGTTGTTGGCGCTGAAAGAATTCTTGGACGCGAAATTAATGAAGCCGCTCACAGTGACATTGTTGCAAAACTTGTTACTGAGCTGTAATTAGGAGGGTCTGAGCATGTCTGAATTGACTACTATCGCTCGACCATACGCTAAAGCGGCTTTTGAACTTGCTGTTGAAAAAGGCAATGTAGAAAGTTGGAATGAAATGTTGTTTTTTGCCGGTGAAGTTGCCGCCAATGAACAGATTGCATCTCTACTCTCAGGCATTGCTACTGCAACTGAACAAGCAGATATTTTTATTAAAGTTTGTGCAGAGCAACTCAATGAGCAAGGTCAGAATCTAATCAAGCTGATGGCCGAAAATAAGCGTTTAGCCGCCATTCCGGCAGTTGCCCAAATCTTTGCAGAATTAAAAGCAGAGTTTGATAAAGAAATCGATGTAAATGTGATTTCGGCAACTGAACTTTCTGCTTCAGAGCAGGAAACATTGGTAGCGGCACTCGCAAAACGTTTCGCACGCAAAGTTAAGCTGAATTGTAGTGTAGACGCTACAGTTGTTGGTGGTCTTATCATTAAGGCGGGCGACACTGTAATTGATGGCTCTATTCGCGGTAAATTAAACCGCTTAGCCGTAACACTTCAATCGTAATTGGGAAGAAAGAGCATGCAACTTAATTCCACTGAAATTTCTGAGCTGATCAAAAAACGTATTGAGCAGTTCGAAGTTGTAAGTGAAGCCCGTAACGAAGGTACTATTGTATCTGTTACAGATGGTATCATCCGCATTCACGGTCTAGCTGACTGTATGCAAGGTGAGATGATTGAGCTTCCAGGCAACCGTTTTGCTATCGCATTAAACCTTGAGCGCGACTCAGTAGGTGCGGTAGTTATGGGTCCTTATGCGGATCTAACTGAAGGCCAAAAAGTATTATCAACCGGTCGTATTTTAGAAGTGCCAGTTGGTCGTGGTTTACTAGGTCGTGTTGTTAACACGCTAGGTGCTCCGATTGATGGTAAAGGCGCTTTAGATAATGACGGTTTTGAACCAGTAGAAAAAATCGCTCCAGGTGTAATCGAGCGTCAATCTGTAGATGAGCCAGTGCAAACTGGTTATAAGTCTATTGATGCGATGATCCCTGTTGGTCGTGGTCAACGTGAATTAGTTATCGGTGACCGTCAAACTGGTAAAACAGCATTAGCAATCGATGCAATCATCAACCAAAAAAATACAGGCGTTAAATGTGTGTATGTTGCGGTTGGTCAAAAAGCGTCAACAATTGCAAACGTAGTACGTAAACTTGAAGAGCACGGCGCATTAGCAAACACTATCGTTGTAGTGGCATCTGCTTCTGAATCTGCTGCACTTCAGTTCCTAGCGCCTTTTGCTGGTTGTACTATGGGTGAATATTTCCGTGATCGCGGTGAAGATGCCTTAATCGTATATGATGATTTGTCTAAGCAAGCTGTTGCTTATCGTCAAATTTCATTGCTATTAAAACGTCCACCAGGTCGTGAAGCTTACCCTGGTGATGTTTTTTATCTTCACTCACGTCTACTTGAGCGTGCATCACGTGTAAACGCTGATTACGTTGAAAAGTATACAAACGGTGCTGTAAAAGGCAAAACAGGTTCATTGACAGCATTGCCTATCATTGAAACTCAAGGTGGCGACGTTTCTGCGTTCGTACCTACAAATGTTATCTCTATCACTGATGGTCAGATATTCCTAGAAACAGGTCTATTCAACTCAGGTATCCGTCCAGCTGTTAATGCTGGTATCTCGGTATCGCGTGTTGGTGGTGCTGCGCAAACTAAAATCGTTAAAAAACTAGGTGGTGGTATCCGTCTAGCGTTAGCTCAATACCGTGAGTTAGCTGCGTTTTCTCAGTTTGCATCTGATCTTGATGATGCTACTCGTGCACAGCTTGAGCATGGTGAGCGCGTAATGGAGTTGATGAAACAACACCAATATGCACCTATGTCTGTTGCTGAAATGTCTCTATCATTATTTGCTGCTGAAAAAGGCTACTTAAAAGATATCGAAGTTTCTAAAGTAATCGATTTCGAAGCTGCTTTATTGTCTTATGCAAATAGCACTTATGCTGAGCTTGTGGCTCTAATCAACGAAACAGGTAACTACAACGCTGAGATCGAAGCGAAGTTAAAAGAACTTTTAGAAAAGTTCAAAGCTACGCAAACTTGGTAATTTAGTTATGTGATGGTGAGTGTTGTTTTTGACACTCACCTTGATTCGGAGAGAGAGTCATGGCCAGTGGAAAAGAGATAAAAAGCAAGATCGGGAGTATCAAAAATACTCAAAAGATCACCAGTGCTATGGAAATGGTTGCTGCTTCAAAAATGAAGAAAGCGCAAGACCGTGTGGCTGCAAGCCGTCCATACGCTGAGAACTTACGTAAAGTGATCGGTCGTGTTGCACAAGCTAATCTTGACTTCAAACATCCGTTTTTAGCTGAGCGTGATGTTAAGCGCGTTGGTTATATTGTTATCTCTACTGACCGTGGTCTATGTGGTGGCTTAAACTCTAATGAGTTTAAAAAAGTGACCCTAGACGTTAAAGCGTGGAAAGATAAAGGCGTTAAAGCTGAATTTGCTACTTTAGGCAATAAAGCAGCTGGATTTTTTCAACGTTTTGGTGGTCAACTTCTCGCTTCTAAAGCGGGTTTAGGAGATGTGCCTTCACTAGCGGACGTAATTGGTCCGGTAAAAGTTATGCTTGATGCATACTCTGAAGGCAAAATCGACCGTTTATACGTGGTATATAACAAGTTTGTTAATACTATGAAGCAAGAGCCAGTGATCGAACAGTTATTACCTTTGCCAAAAGCAGAAGAACAGGTATCAGCTTACACTTGGGATTATTTATATGAACCAAGCCCAGAGTCTATCTTAGAGACTTTGTTAGTGCGTTTCATTGAATCACAAGTTTACCAAGGTGTAGCTGAAAATGCTGCCTCAGAACAAGCCGCTCGTATGGTTGCAATGAAAGCTGCAACTGACAATGCTGGTGATCTGATGGATGAGTTACAGCTGATATACAACAAAGCTCGCCAAGCTGCAATCACACAAGAAATTAGTGAGATTTGTTCTGGTTCAGCAGCAGTTTAATGCTTCGGGCAAAGATTAACGAGAGGAATAGACATGAGTTTAGGTAAGGTCGTCCAAATTATCGGCGCCGTTGTGGATATCGAATTTCCACAAAATAGCGTGCCTGCCGTATATGACGCAGTCAAAATTACAAATGGCGATTTAGCTGGTTTAACTCTAGAAGTTCAACAGCAGCTAGGTGGCGGTGTGGTACGTGCTATCGCACTTGGTACTACAGACGGTTTACGTCGTGGTGCAGTAGTAGAAAATACTGGCGCAGGAATCCAAGTGCCAGTAGGTAAAGCAACACTAGGTCGTATCATGAACGTACTTGGTGAGCCAATTGATGAAGCTGGCCCAATCGGTGAAGAAGAGCGTATGTCTATTCACCGTGCAGCACCAAGCTACGAAGAACAATCAAGCTCTATCGAACTTTTAGAAACAGGTATCAAGGTTATCGACCTTGTATGTCCGTTCGCTAAAGGTGGTAAAGTTGGTTTATTCGGTGGTGCCGGTGTTGGTAAAACTGTAAACATGATGGAACTTATCCGTAACATCGCAATCGAGCACAGCGGTTACTCAGTATTTGCTGGTGTTGGTGAGCGTACACGTGAAGGTAACGATTTCTATCACGAAATGAACGAATCTAACGTACTTGATAAAGTATCGCTAGTTTACGGTCAGATGAATGAGCCACCAGGTAACCGTTTACGTGTTGCTTTAACGGGTCTAACTATGGCTGAGAAGTTCCGTGACGAAGGTCGCGATGTACTTTTCTTCGTAGATAATATCTACCGTTACACACTAGCTGGTACAGAAGTATCTGCACTTTTAGGTCGTATGCCATCAGCGGTAGGTTACCAACCAACGCTTGCTGAAGAAATGGGTGTACTACAGGAGCGTATCGCTTCTACTAAAACAGGTTCGATTACTTCAATCCAAGCGGTATACGTACCTGCGGATGACTTAACAGATCCATCACCAGCAACAACCTTTGCTCACTTAGATGCAACAGTTGTACTTTCTCGTGATATCGCATCTTTAGGTATTTATCCAGCGGTAGACCCACTAGATTCATCATCTCGCCAACTTGATCCATTAGTAATTGGTCAAGAGCATTATGATGCTGCACGTGGTGTTCAAACAGTTCTTCAGCGTTACAAAGAACTAAAAGACATCATTGCGATTCTAGGTATGGATGAGTTATCTGACGCAGATAAGCAATTAGTATCTCGTGCTCGTAAAATCCAGCGCTTCTTATCTCAGCCGTTCTTCGTAGCTGAGGTATTTACAGGTGCATCAGGTAAATACGTATCACTAAAAGACACTATTGCTGGCTTCACTGGCATCTTAAAAGGTGACTATGATGCGCTTCCTGAGCAAGCATTTTACATGGTTGGCTCAATCGATGAAGCAATCGAGAAAGCTAAAAATATTTAATTTAGGAGGCTAACATGGCAGCTATGACTCTACACCTAGATGTAGTTAGCGCTGAAAAGACTATCTTTTCTGGTCGTGTCGAAACACTTCAAGTTTCAGGTAGTGAAGGTGAGTTAGGTGTTTATCCTGGCCACGCTCCATTATTGACAGCCCTTAAACCTGGTATGGTTCGTGTAGTAAAGCAAAACGGTGATGAAGAGATGATCTACATTGCTGGCGGTACGTTAGAAGTCCAACCACAAATTGTGACTGTACTGGCTGATATTGCAACTCGAGCAGAAGACTTAGACGAAAAAACAGCTCTTGATGCTAAACGCCGTGCTGAAGAGCAAATGGCTAAAGCAGATGCTGGTGATTTTGATTATGCGGCAGCGGCAATCGAGTTATCTCGTGCAATTGCACAGCTTAAAGTACTTCAAACACTTCGTAAGTAAGCTCTGTACCAAATTAAAAAGCCACCTAAGGGTGGCTTTTTTTATGTTTAAATTTTGTTAGAGCGTTTAAATATTCGGCTAGGAACACAGTGTTACTAGGTAACCTGAACTCTGGATAATAAATCTATCTCCAGTGGGTATTTTCAACGATAACTACGTTGAGTTTACTTGCAATAGACCCGCTATTGACGCGTAAACTCGCCTTGTTATCCCTGTAAATCTCCGCCTGGAGAACTTTTTGATTTTATATAAATTAAATCAATATGTTAGAAAATCTCTTAACCAGAGATCAGGTTAGGTATGATTTTTAATCATTTGTATGTTTATAGCCTGTTACCATCATGACGAAGTCATAAATCTAGATTTATTTTTAATACCCAGCTCCCAATTTTGTAAATCAATTTCGCGTTAATAACGTTATATAAATCAGTTGAATTGGCTACTTAATCCAATTAGATAGCTAAAAATGTCTTTAATCTAAGTGGTATTGAATTAATTTGGGATGAAAAAAACATGTTCCTTTTTTTGCTTAAAGCAGAGTTTTACTCATACTTTACTGAGCTAACTAACCTTGGTTCTGGATAACCTATTTACTATCTAGTCTTGGGTTTAACTATAGCGGTTTAGATTTAATGTCATCAAGGAAAAGGAATGTAAGATGAAAATTAGGACTAAGTTAATCCTCATGATGATAGCGCTCGCTATCATTCCACTCATTGCACTATCAATGTTGCTTGCTAATACAACGATTAACAGTGTACTTAGCACAGCCAATAAAGAGAGTGAAAATTCACTCATTGCATCGAGGGAGCAAAAAAAGCAGCAAATCGAAAATTATTTCAGTGACCTTGAGAGTCAAGCTATCACATTAGCGAATGATTTAATGGTTGTTGATGCCGCAACTCATTTTAAACAAGGATTTTTTAATTCGAACGCTGCTGACAGTGGCGATTTATTGCCAAACGTCAGTAGTTTTTATCAAAATCAGTTTAAGTCTGAATTTGCTCGTCGTAATGGTAATACACAAATAGATAGTACCGCTTTATATCAATCAGCAGACCCAGTTACTTTGTATTGGCAAAACCAATATATAGTCCAAAATGCTAATAAATTAGGCGAAAAACACTTACTTAACCAAGCGAATGATAACTCTCAGTATTCTCAGTGGCATGCTTTATATCACCCAATATTTCGTGATTACGTTAAGCAATTTGGTTTTTATGATTTGTTTATAGTCGATGCCAATTCAAGCAATGTTATTTATTCAGTATATAAAGAAGCTGATTTTGCGACGCAATTAAATCGTGGTGAAATGCAAAAAACAGGCTTAGCAAAAGCATTTAATAAGGCTCTTAGCATCAGTAAAAGACAAACTTATTTAACTGACTTTGCACCCTATTTACCTTCTTACCTTGATGGTGCTGCGTTTATTTCTACCCCTATCTATCGAGGAGATCAATTAGTAGCTGTATTGGCCTTACAAATGCCAATAGGTAAAATTAATGCAGTGATGACCAACGATAAAAATTGGCTCAATGTCGGAATGGGGAAGTCAGGCGAAACCTATTTAGTCGGTCCAGATAAATTACTGCGAACCGAAAGTCGGTTTCTGATCGAGGATAAAGCAGGCCTTGTTGATGTATTAAAAGCAAGCTCTCCACAAGTGGCTGATAAAATAGCTCAGAAACACACCGCTATCGGTATTTTACCTGTGACGAGCCCTGGGGTTGGGCTTGCTCTTGAGGGTAAGTCAGGATTTCAAGAGTACATAGATTATCGTAATGAACCTGTATTTTCGGCTTATGCGCCGCTTAAGGTTGGTGATATGACATGGGTAATCATGAGTGAAATAGATAAAGCCGAGGCGCTTGCGAGTGCCAATGCATTACTGACTAATATTGTACTCATATCTCTGACGGTCACGGTTGTTATTGCACTTATCGCTTTATTGCTTAGTTGGGTATTTTCGCAATCTATTACTAAACCACTGCAGCATTTAATTAATAATTTGAAAGATATCGCTACTGGCGGCGCAGATTTAACGCGTCAGCTTGAAGAGGCAAAACGTAAAGATGAAATTGGCGATTTAGGTAAAGCGTTTAATTTATTTAATCTGTTTATTAAAGAATTAGTCATCGATATTAAAAATACCAGTGAACATTTAGCCGCGTCATCCACACAACTTAGTGGCAGCACTGAGATTGCGATGGATGCGGCTGCAAAGCAAAAAGCCCAAACCGAAATGGTGGCCGCAGCGGTTGAGCAGTTCCATGCATCGATTCGTGAAGTTGCTATGAATACTGAGCAATCATCTGATTCGTCAGAAAATGCAGACTCAATCTCAAAACAAAGCGCTGAATTTGCAGAGCAAGCACGCCAACAAATCGATAAATTAGTCTGCGGAGTCAAAGAGGCATCCGTTGCGATTTCAGAGCTTAACTGTGAGGTAGATGAAATTAATTCTATTTTGGTGGTGATCGATGGCATTGCAGAGCAAACAAATTTATTAGCGTTAAATGCGGCGATAGAAGCGGCAAGAGCCGGTGAGCATGGTCGCGGTTTTTCAGTGGTTGCTGATGAGGTTCGTAGCCTCGCTGCGCGGACTCAAGTCAGCACAGTTGAAATCCAAAATCGTATCAATGCACTTAAAACTGCTGCAACAACAGCTGTATCGTCGATGGATCATGCTGCTTCTATGGCTGAGTCGGGAATCGATTTAGTTTCTCAAGTACGAAACCGCCTTGTTGATGTGTCTAATGTGATAGCAAGCCTTTCATTAATGAATGCTTCGATTGCGCAAGCGGCTAATCAGCAAAAATTTGCGGCTGATTCAGTATCTGAAAGTATTTGCTCAATAGATGAATATGCTCAATCCAATGCTGCGTTGTCGATTCAAGTTCAAACATCTTCACAGGAGTTAACTTGTCAAGCCACCAGCTTATCAAATTTAGTTGGCCGTTTTAAAACGTCTTAATTAAATTACATGCCCAGAAACAAAGGGTTAACTTTTTAGTTAACCCTTTTTATTTTTCACGTGAAATATTTGATAAATGATAACGCTGTCTAAAGTCATTTTGGGCTTATATCTGTCAACAATCCCCGTTACAATAGCGCGCATTAAAATTGGGTTATTTTTGCTTCGTTTTTTATTAATTTCAAATTGAATTCTATTCGGTTTCACATGCACACAGGATTGTGGCTGAAAATAATAAAGGGCTAAAACAAAATAATTCAATTAAAACAAAGAAAAAAGGAAATTGTTTTAATGTCTTTAACTACAGTCATTCTTGCTGCCGGCAAGGGAACACGCATGCGCTCAGCGCTACCAAAAGTACTTCATAAAGTAGCTGGCAAAGCCATGGTGCAACATGTCATTGATAACGCCAAAGCGCTCGGTGCAACCACCACTAACTTGGTTTATGGTCACGGCGGTGAGTTGTTACTTGAGCAACTGGCTCATAACGAAGCTAACTGGGTATTACAAGCCGAGCAACTAGGGACTGGCCATGCGGTGGCGCAAGCTGTTCCACATATCAATGATGCCGACACAGTATTGGTTTTATATGGCGATGTGCCTCTGACACGCCAATCAACGCTTGAGCGTTTACTTGCTGTTACTCCTAAAAATGGCTTAGCTGTTTTGACTGTGCATTTAACCAACCCAAATGGCTATGGCCGCATGTTACGTGATAACGGCAAGCTGGTGGGCATTATTGAACAAAAAGATGCCAATCCTGCGCAGTTAGCCATCACCGAAGTGAATACAGGCATTATGGCGGTTAACGGTGGGTTATTAAAAGGCTGGCTCAGTCGTTTATCAAACAACAACGCGCAAGGTGAATATTACCTAACCGATATAGTGGCGATGGCACATGCAGATGGGATTGAAATCACCTCAGCGCATCCTGATCATCCAATGGAAGTTGAAGGCGCGAATAACCGTGTGCAACTCGCTGGCCTAGAGCGCGCATTCCAGCAATGGCAAGCCGAAACCTTAATGCTTAATGGTGCAACGCTTGCTGATCCGACTCGTATTGATGTCCGTGGTAACGTTACAACAGGCGAAGATGTTTTAATTGATATCAACGTTATTTTTGAAGGAAATGTTACGTTAGGTCACAACGTGGTGATAGGCCCGAACTGTGTATTGAAAAACTGCACCATAGGTGACGGTGTTGTGATTAAAGCTAACTCCATGATTGAAGATGCCTCTGTAGCAGCTAAATGCACAGTTGGCCCTTATGCACGTTTACGCCCAGGCTCAGTGATGGAAGAAGACTCACACGTGGGCAACTTCGTTGAAATGAAAAAAACCCGCCTAGGTAAAGGTTCAAAAGCCAACCACCTAACGTATTTAGGTGATGCGGAAATTGGTGAAAAAGTAAATATTGGTGCAGGTACTATTACGTGCAACTACGATGGTGTTAATAAATCACAAACCATCATCGGTGATAACGCCTTTATTGGCTCAAATTCATCACTTGTCGCACCTGTCAACATTGGCACTATGGCAACAATTGGCGCAGGCTCAGTGATCACAACCTCGGTTAACGATAAACAGCTTGCTGTGGCACGTGGCAAGCAACGTAATCTTGATGGCTGGCAGCGACCGGTTAAGAAGTAATAAAAAATTAAGCAACGCTAAAATAAAACGCCATCTTTAAGATGGCGTTTTTTATCGCTATGCTACAGTGATGATAATTATCTTTAGGTTGATAGTGTAATGATTAAATATGTGCGTAATGTGATCACGTTATTGTTGTGTGCTGTTGTGTGCGCGACTGCTCAAGCTGAGTCGCTAGACTCTCATTTGTCGGTGTTTGAGCCTTACCTTGGGACATGGCAAGCTGATTTTCCCGTACTTGAAGGCAAAGAGCCGATGCAGGATGTTAGCCGCTTTGAGCGTGCGTTAAATGGCACGGCTATTCGGACATTACACTCGATTAATAACGGCCTATATGGTGGCGAGTCTTTAATATTTTGGGATAAAAGCCAAAAAAGTCTGATTTTTTATTATTTCACTACTGCAGGGTTTTACACTCAAGGCCGAATAGAAGTGCTCGATAGCGGTGAGTTTGTCGCTTATGAAGCGGTAACAGGCTCTGATGAGGGGATTACCGAAGTGAAATCCACCAGCCGACTTAAAGATAACAAAATGCAGGTGTCCACCCAATATCTTAAGCAAGGCCAATGGACGCCGCCAGAGTTACGTACTTATCAAAAAAGCACTTTACCAGTCGTCTTTAAGTAACGGTTTTGTGCGTAAGCTCGCTATAAACCTAAATGAGAATAGAGGTTTATAGCTTATTTAAATCGGCGTTTAAGCTTTTTTATTAGCCATGCAACAAGCCAGCTGAGGGCTTTTTTAAGCAACGAAGACTGAGTTATATGGCCTCGTTGCTGTTTTGTTGGCTTGGAAATAAATGGCTTAGCACTGTGTTTCCCTGCAGCGCTTAAAAATAGCTGCTTAATGTGTTCATTGCGGGCAGCTTGAATGCCTTTTCGGTTACTTTCTTGTGCGGCTAAATGCCAGTTTTGTTGTTTAATGGCCTGATGCAATTTGGGCCATTTATGCTGTAAATTTGTAATGCCAACATTATAAGCTAAATCGAACAGGGCAATTTGTACAGGGCTTGGTAGTTGTTCGAAGTCACAGTTGTAACCTCGGCTGCGTTTAAAAATGTGGCGTAATTCGTTGTGAAAACTGTGCAAGTGATCTTCATGAATGTTAACAATGGATTGCTCTGGTAAGCGCAACTTACAAAAGGCGTGATACCACGAGGCATGGTAGCCTGCAGGTTTTTGTTTGATAGCTTGGTATTCGACTATTTTTTCTTGTTCGGATGCAAGTTTGCCATCACGAATACGGATCATTGGTAATTGTGTAAAAGCTCCTAAGTTTGCAACGCAATGACCAATACCTATCGTTGGATAGCCATTGGTATCTAAATACAAATGATCGGTTTTACCTTCAAACAGTTCTAAATTTTCGGCAATACATTGGCGAACAGCAGAGTTGAGTGGCATATCAGGTGAGCAAAAAAATACAATGGCGTATTTTAAGCGAGAGTTTGATTGCTGAAACTCGATTTGCGCCAGATAGCGGGCTTTGGCGATGAGTCACCTTAAAAAGACCAAAATAAAAACAAGAGATAGTGAAATCCCCATGCTTGTTTTGTGGTGTTAACCATGCAGCTTATTTACGCAAGGGCGTGGACTTTAAAGTCAAGACTAACAAAGTTAATGCCTATACTAATGCTCAGCTTAAAGGTCATTCAGCAGCGATACTCATCGCTAATATTTGGCTCACTAATAGGCAATACGACATAACGGTACAATTTAAATATAAACGGAGCGAGATATGACACAAACACAACTTACAGGCACGTTTCAGATCACTAACTGGCAAGAAACGCCCTATAGCGAAAGTGACAATGGCGCTAAACAAAGTCAGGCGATTATTACCCAGCAATATAGCGGCGATGCCCAAGGTACAAGTGAGCTGAGGTATTTAATGAGTTATCAACCCGATGGCACAGCGCAATTTGTTGGTTTTGAAACCTTTAGCGGCACTATAAATGGCCAAACCGGCACCTTGGTTTTACAACACCAAGGGCAATTTGTCGCGGGTGTCGCAAGTTCTACGTTTAGCATTGTTGCAGGGTCTGGCACGGATGAGTTGGCCGCTTTTAAAGGTTCGGGCTCATTTACCACCGCAGAGCATGGCCAAGCCAATTATCAAATATCACTGAGTTTATAGTTAAAATTGCGATTGATAGGGTGTTTACTCAATGAGCGAGTTCAAACAATATAAAAACTGAAATTAAACGGGTTAATATAGATTTTTAGTTAAATAAATGTTTTTTTTTAATGTTTTGCTAACCTTGGGTTCCCTTAATTGGGTAATTTTGTTAACTTATAAGGAAATTTAAAAATAAAAAAGCAATTAAAACAGCACTAGCTGCTCTTATTTTAACGGGTACAAGTTATGGAGTGTATGCTGCATGCGGTGATAGCGTGTGTGGCTGGCAGAGTGGGAATTTTGTATGTTATGCAGAAACACCTGGAGGCGGTACTGCAACATGTACCGTAGATGATCCATGTGTTATTAACTGCGGTTAATAATTAGCAAAATGGCAAGCTCTTTGTGGTTTGCCACTTTTCATAAATTCAAAAAGGATTTTTATGAAACCCATTATTTTTTTAATTAGCTTTATTTTATCTAGTGTTTCATCGCAAACTCAGGCCGAACAGGCTAACCCTGAGCATTTATCTCGTTATACCGAACAGGCACACAGTATTGAAAAGTGGAGAAGGGGCACAACAAAGCGGTTTGATACGTTTGAGCAGTTCTTTTTAAGCCGAGGTTTAAGGGCCTTTCAGCGAGTGGGATACCTTTATGATGTAAAAAAAGGGGTTATTTTAAAGGGGCAGGAAGCCGTTTCGCTTTTTCCAAATCTAAAAGAGGTATTACAAAATGATGTTACCGAAATAATATTAGATGAAAAGGCGCTGATTTCTTTCGTAAATATTAATCTGCCAGCTCAATCACACTCAAATTATTTATTCTTATATTTTGATTTGAATGTGAATGAACAGGGGAATTATGGGCCATCGGAAGACCCCAATATGAGGTCATTTCTAGAGCGAACAGTCAGTCGAAGACAGCTAGCAGCTAAGCTACTGCAAGCACAAAAAACAATCCCATGGTATTTAATTCAAGTTCCAACTATTGGCCTTGTACCTCAATAGAGTTGTTTTTACCCATAAAAGCATAAGGATTTTACATGCTCACCATCCCCGAACAAGACTCTCAAAGCCGCCAATTAACACGGTGGATCTTTATTTTTGCAGGCGTTTTGCTGGTGGTTATGGTGATTGGGTTTATTGCTAGCCAATTATTTAAAGAGCAGAGCAGCGAACTGCAATTGGCAAACGTTGAACATGGGCCTGTTGAGCAAAAATTAGCGGTATTTGGGCGGTTAACACCGAGGGCATCCAATAGTTTAGTGGCTCAGATTGATGGGCATGTCAGTGAACTCAATATATTGCCCGGGGCACATGTTGAAGCCAATACCGCGATTATCACCCTTTCGAATCCACAGTTATTACGTCAGTTACAAATTGCCACTTTAAACTGGCAAAAGGCGCAAGCTAAGCATGTTTCAGCGCTGGCCAAATTGCAGCGCGAAGCCACTCAATTACAAAATGATTTAGCGATGGCAGCCAGTGAGCTTAAATTTTCAGAATTAGAAATAGACACTCTCAGTAAGTTGTACCAAGGGCAGTTACTTAGTGAACTTGACTATTTACGAGCCAAAACAGGGCTAGAGCAATTGCGTTTAAAGCTAGATTTAACCAAGCGCAGTGAGGCGGCATTTCAAAATACGCTTAAGTTTGAAACACAGGCACTTGACCTTGAGCTTGAAAGTGAAAAACAGCAATTGGCCATGATGCAAGAAGACGTAAATAACTTAATTATCAAAACAAGCCAATCTGGGATTTTAACCGAATTATTAGACGATATTGAAGTCGGTCAGGCCGTTACAAAGGGAACGGTACTGGCTAAGTTATCGAGTCAAAATAGTTTGTTTGCTCAGTTATTAGCCCCAGCCAATGCAATCGACATTTTGTCACCAGGATTGCAGGTTAACATTGCCATTAAAGGCAAGTCCTATTTGGCGCAGGTGGTGCGTATTCACCCGAATGTAGAAGCCAATCAAATCAAGTTTGAGGCGGTTTTTTCTGAGCAAATCCCGTCTTCCGCGGTTAATAATTTGTCTGTGTCGGCTGAAGTATTACTGGCAAGTAAAGCCAATACGCTGCGTGTGGTTAAACCTTTATACATTAAAGCAGGCGAGCCGCATCAAGCAGTGTATGTGTTTGATGGTGAACAAGTGCTGCAAAAATCAGTGACAATCGGCATGCAAGGCAGTGAGTTTATCGAAGTGTTGGCAGGGCTTGAAGTGGGGGATCAGGTATTAAAAGCGCTGCCTCTTACTCGCTCGACAATAAAAATATAATTATAAAAATAGCTAAAGGATATTAGCGTGAATACTTTAATTGCTCTTAACAATGTTAAGAAGTCATTTGCTCTAGCCGCAAATGGCGGTGCTGTTTTAAACGATATTGATTTAACCATTCATGATGGCGAGTCTATCGCCATTTTAGGCCCTTCAGGCAGTGGTAAGTCAACGTTACTGTCGATTATTGGTTTGTTAGATGAACCGTGTGCTGGTGAGTATTTATTGCGGTCACACAATGTTACCTTGCTGTCTAAAAAACAAAAAAGTCAGTTAAGAAACCGTCATATAGGTTGGATTTTTCAAAACTTTAACCTGATTTCTAGCATGACTGTGCTTGAGAATGTGATTCAACCGATGCGTTTTAATCCTGACATTAAGGCAAATGCGTATCTTGCACGAGCGCAGTCAGTATTAGCACAAGTGGGCTTGGCAGATAAAAGTGATAGCACGCCCGAACAGTTATCGGGTGGTCAGCAGCAGCGCGTGGCCATTGCGCGCGCATTAGTGAATAACCCTGCGCTGATCCTTGCGGATGAACCAACCGGAAACCTAGACCAAAAAACCGGTGAAGAAGTGATGAACCTGTTATTGTCATTATCTCAAGCGGGCACAACCGTATTGGTTGTCACCCATGATGAAAATGTAGCAGCGCGTTGTCGGCGCAAGATCCGTATTCTCGATGGGAAAATATCCTATGACGGCGAATAATGCGCTTTTTGAGCTGACTTGTGAATGGCGACGTTGGCGAGGTCAGTATCTTAAACTGATCTTAATTTTATTTGGCTTTGCTTTTTGTGCGGCATTATTAGCTATTACGCTACGTTTGGGAGGTATGCTGTTTGATGAAAACCCACCTTGGACAAATAGCGACAAACCATTTTATACCGTTGGCCGATTGCTTGAAAATAACGATTTAAGCTCAGTCAGTCGACAAGTGTTAGAAAAAATCAAAGAACTGCCTATGGTTGAAAGCGTGTCTTGGCTGGTGTTTAAAAAGTATGCTTTAACACTTGATAGCCAGCAATTTAACGCCATTAATGCCGCTGTTTTTTCGGCTAATTCAGCACAAAATATTGGTCTTGAAATACCTCCAAGTAGTGTCGTTGGTATTTGGTTGACGCATCGCTTTTGGCAAACGTCTTTAAATAGCGACCCACATGTTGTGAGTAAGGTGTTTGGCTTTAAGCGTTTGCCGCAGGGCCTACCTGTGCTGGGGGTGCTCGATAAACAGTACGACCAAGTTGGAACACAATTGCTCGACGCGTGGCTACCAGAAGAAATGCTCCAGTACTCTGCGCCGTTTGCTGGTGGCACTATGCTAGATAGGTTTTTATTAGCAGCACCTATTTACTATGGCATTGTTTCGGCATCGGGTGAGTTTGAACCAAGCCAAGCCGCAGCGCAGTTGGCTGAACTCGATTTAACCGTTAAAGGGATGTCGTTTGGCAAGTCAACGTTGCCACTGACGATTTTATCAGGGGTACAGTTTGACCCTAAAGCACGTCAGAGCATGACAGTCGCTTGGCAATTACTGCTTGGTTTGGTGTTGTCGCTATGGCTCATTCTCACTTTTACCTTATTTTCACTTTCGAGCAGTCGCGCCATTTTAATTGCTGATGAGCTGCGCACATTAAGGCTATTGGGCGCACAAAACACCGATTTTTTCCGTTCGGTTACTCGTTTTACCCTGATGATGGCTGTAGCTGTTTGTATATTGCTTTACCCTTGTCTGTATAGCTTAAGTAACATGGTGCAAAGTTCGGCGGGTTATCAGCAATACTTCAATCAGCAAGATATCGTATTAAACGGGGCGGTGTTAGTAAGCACGGTATTGCTTGTGGTAATCACTTTGCTAGCGTGTTCTTGCATACCGTTACTTAATTTATTAAAAAAAGACTTATTTACTAGGCTTACGAATAAGGGCGCCTCAGTTTGGCAAAAGTTACTGAGCCAAGGCATTTTAGTCGTGCAACTTAGTGCCGCGTTAATCGCGATTTATAGCCTCGCTTATGTGCTAAAAAGCCAATGGGAGCACTACCAGCAAACCAGAGTTGATTTATCAGCAACGCAAATTAATGTTGATGCGGGCCACTTCCCAATATCTTGGCGGCAGTTGTTAGCCCAAGATAAAAACAGCGATAGAATCGCTGTGTTGTCATCACCATTTGAACAACTTTACCGCTATGAGTTTAAAGACTCACACAATGCCCAAGAGATAAATATTGCTACTTTGCATGCGAGCCCAGCGCTTTTTACCTTACTCAATGCAAGCGTGACTGGGCTTGAGCAAAATCAGTGGCAAACAGGTGTCGTTATTAATCGCACGTTTGCCGAGCGTTTGCGCCAAAAAGGCGAGGGTTTATCTTTAATTGGTTCAAGCATTCAATATGGTTTAGCTAAACAAACGTTCACCATTGTGGGCATTGTCGAAGACATCCCACACTGGGGGCGCTCTCAAAGTGTGCAACCAACGCTTTATTTACCAATCGATAGTTTGCAAGAAAACACCCTTGCAACGTTCACTGTTTTACAGTCGGCTTCGACAAGTGATAACGGACAGTTGGCGAGCTGGCTTAAATCGCAAGCGCCCAATGCAAAACTATCAAAGCCAATCGCGCTTGATGAGGTCCTTGCAGTGTTTGATCAGCAATCTCAAGATTTAGTATGGTTTGCCTTATTGGTCGCGGTTGTTATTGCAGGTGGCGTTTTTAGTGGTTTGTGGTATCAAATTCAAGCGCAGTTACGCGTTGATAAACAAACGATTAGCGTTTTGTTGGCAATAGGGGCGTGTGAAAGTTATATCATGCTAAAGCGAGTAAAACACAGTGCCGCTGCGTTAACTTTTGCGCTTGCATTAAGCTTAGGGCTTTTTATTTTGCTAAATCGACCCGCAGACAATCCACTGCAATTTGATTTAACCGCAGCGGTTATTGCTATGGTGATTACGGCGAGTTTATCGATGGTGGCAATGATGCTGCCGTTGAAAAAATTGCTAAATCAACCCATTCAGCAATCTTTAAGGGATTTATAAAGCGTTTAGAGCGTTTTTTTTCACGCTTAATGGGGCAGTATTTGGGGGGCTATGGGTCTAGTTTGCGGCGCATGGTCATACGATGATCGTACGTCGCAATAAAAAAGGCAAACCACGTTATTTAACCTCAGTTCTGGATAACAGATTTAACGACGTATTGATTTATTATCCAGTATTGAGGTTGTTTAGTTAAAGCGCCTATTTATTTAACTACCCACAGTGGTGTTTAAAAATCAAAGAGCGCCTTGGCTTATCAGCATAATCATCATGCTAAACAAGTTGTTACTTTGTTTTGTTAACAATATCGCTGCCTTACATTTGCTTAAAAAGATGCTGATAGCTGCGGCTAACTTGCAGCCTGATGGGCTGCCCACTTTCGGTGTTGGTTTTTAAATAAATAAACACATATCCCGAAAAATCGCGTTCAACTTTTGCTATTTGGCTAACACGCACAATGCAATTGCGGTGTACGCGCCAAAACTCATCAACATTGAGTTGTTCAGCTAAGCTGGTAATCGTGGTTTTAATTAAAAATTTCTCATTCGCGCAACTAACGGTTGTGTATTTATCTTCGGCTAAAAAATAATCAACGTCAGCAATGTCAATCATATGAATCACATTATTTTTACTGGCGCGGATCCATTTCAGTTGGCTTGCTGCTGCAGGTGCTGGCATTACTTTTTCGAGTAAGGCGAGCAGTTTTTGTTGTTCAGTATGATGATTAGTTTCGGGCGCTTGCTGTTGGTTTTTTGCTAATTGGGTTTTGAGCCTTAGAATCGTTTTGTTGAGTCGTTCTTCTTCAATGGGTTTTAATAAATAATCAATCGCTTGGTTTTCAAATGCTTCAACAGCGTGTTGGTCGTACGCTGTGGTAAAAACAACATGTGGAATTTTAGCTAATCCCGTAAAGCGTTTACACAAACTAATGCCGTCAAGCGCCGGCATGCGAATATCTAAAAATGCAATATCAGGTTCAGTCTCTAGTACTTTTTCCCACGCATCTTCGCCATCACTCGCTTGTGCAATAATGGTGAGTTCAGGCCAAAGATCACCCAGTAGATGAGTTAAATGACGGCGTAATAAGGGCTCATCATCCGCGATGAGCGCTGTGTAAACTTGTGACATTAATGGGTATCTCCATATAAACTTTTACCCCATTTTCAACATAGGAAAACGAGAATTGCGCCGCATCGCCATAGAGTTGGGTGAGGCGATCTTTAATATTTTGTAGGCCAATATTATGGCCTTTGTGTGTATGTGGCTCGTGCTTTTGGCAGTCGTTGTAAATGGTGAATTGCAGCTTATTATTGTGCACCGCAATGGCTAAGCTCAGTAAGCCACCGTTTTTTAACGGTTCAATACCATGTACCACCGCATTTTCAATTAAGGGTTGTAACAACATGGGGGGCAGCAGCATGGTATCGCCCAGTTGGTCGGTGATATCAAACTGGGTCTGCAGCCGATCGCCCAACCGCATTTGTTGGATTGCTAAATAAGCACGGTTAAATTTGAGTTCTTGATTAATGGTCAGCCATTCATCACGGGTGCGGGTCAGACTTTGGCGTAATAACGAAGTAAGAGCGCTCAGCATTTTACTGGCTGTTTTTGGCTCAATGGCAATGAGCGCCTGTTCTGGTCAACTCCAACCGGACACTTTTCTAAAAGAGATTTCAAAATCTATCGGTGACTGATCAGCATTTGCCGAATGCAGTCGTTCTACATTGTAATATTTCATATATTCCGCCACATCATCACGCATATGTTGACGGGTTGGCTGTGGTACTTTTAACAACCAGTCATGCTTTAAACTACCAAAAAATCGCTCTACAACAGCATTGTCCCAACATGCTCCCACATCACCCATACTTGCTCGACAGCCCAATTGTTTTAATAAACGTCGATAACCTTTACTGGTATATTGCGAACCTCTATCGCTATGAAATACCAAGCCTTTAGGTGGTTTGCGCAAGTTGTAAGCCTTTAAAAATGCTTTCTCCACTAAGCTTCGCGTCATTCGCTTAGATATGTTCCAGCCGACGATTCTGCGAGAATACAAATCCATTACCACTGCGAGATACAGCCAACCTTCGCCTGTTTTAAGATAGCTCACATCACCTGCCCAAACTTGGTTTGGCCCCACAGGATTAAAATTCATATTAAGCAAATTGTCAGCCACACTCTCACTGTACTTACGCTTTGTGGTGACCTTATAAGCCAGACGTTGCGTCACATGCAGCTTCAGTCGCGCCATTAACTTAATGGTGCGATAACGTGTGATACTAAACCCTTCTTTGCGTAGCGCTTTAGCTAACTCTCGACTACCTAGGCTGTTCCGACTGGCCTTGAATAATGCTTTAGCTCGACGAAACAATGCGAGTGTATCGGCAGTGATAAGCTCACCAGGACTTTTAAGCCAAACGTAATACGCTGATGTACTGACCTGCATCACTTTGCACGCCATCGAAGTAGGATATTTCGACACAAGAGTCTTGATAAATGAGTACCTTACTTCATTTCTTTCGCAAAGAAGGCGCTGGCCTTTTTTAGGATTTCACGCTCCATTAATAAGCGTTTATTCTCTTTGCGTAACAGCATAAGTTCGGTGCGTTCATCGACAGATAAGGTATCACCTTGTGCCTGCTTTTTGTGTTTAGAAACCCAGCTGTAAAGGATTTTATCTGTGATACCTAAAGAAGCGGCTGCTTGAACTATTGTGTAACCTTGCTCAAGCACCAAAGCCACTGCTTCTTGTTTAAAATCGTTTGGATACTGCTTATTTATTCGTTTAGTCATATTCACCTCAATAATGGCATTATATTCCTTTATTAAAGTGTCCTGCTAATTCAACCACAACCCTGTTGCCAAAGCGATTCGACCGGATTAACAAACTCGGTTGCGGTTAACTCTGGTGGCGTAAATTGTGCCCCTAAATAAGTGTGTTGCCACAGGATTGAGGCATGTACTTCAAGGCTGTCGTTGAGAACACTTAATGCGCTGCCACCAAAACGCAATTTCATATCTTGGTCGTAATGCGCTAAACCTTGTAATTCCCACTGATCAAAATAACCATAATAACGTGCGCCACAGCCCAGGCTTTTATCTTGTTGTTGCCCGGCTACTTTGTAAAATGCTTGGCTTTGATTGCACAGTGTTGTCCATGTACCATCGCTGCTAAACCAATCTGCGCTGAATTGCCAAGTCCCCGCTGCAACCGCAGTATTGATAGCTAGGGGGTCAATAGGTGAGAACAAATCAAGCGGGCGAAAGCCATAACCGACGCCCCAATCGACCTTTTTTTTACCCAGCGAGAGCTGCCAATCTGCAATCGAAAAATCATATAAAAACTCAGCAAGCTCCAGTTTATGCTCGCTGGTTTGGCCATCACGTTTTTCGTGCCAAGCGGTTGCGGCAAAACGAAAGCCCTTATTTTCATAATCGGCATCTAAGGCAAAAAAATAACTGTGGCTATCTTGCGCGGCAAACAGCACGCTGTTGGCGCTATTTTGCATTTGATTGAGGTTACGCACACTGATATTACCGGTGCTTGCAAATGAGCTAAATGTGCAAAGTAATACGCTTAATAAAATATATTTCATATCGACAACGCCCTAATTTTTGGTGATAAGGGCAGTGTATGAAACGCTGCAAAGCGGCACTTGAACAAGTGATAAAGTGTACTTTTTCGCGATAAACGGCTTGGTTGACCGATGAACGAGCGGTTAAATCTTTAGGCAACTCATTCAGAGGAATGAGTTGCCTAAACTAAGGTGTGAATTAAAACGAAGCGTTGAGTGTTAATTCAATGCTGCGTTCAGCCCCCATCCAACAACGTCTGATATCAACACAGCTGCCAACATAACGTTTGTCAGTGAGATTACTGACAGCTAAGCCCAGTCGATATTGATCGCTGAAATCGTAAGAGGCCGCAAAATCAATCAAGGTATAGGCTGCAATGACATCCGAATTGTGTTTATCGAGCTGGCTTTCACCCACATAACGCAGGCCCCCATTAAGCTCAAAATTAGAGCTGAGGTAGTAATTGAGCCATAAGGATGCTTGCTGTTCTGCAACCCAAATTGGCGTGTTGCCAATTAAACTAGGATCATTTGGATTTTCAGTGACTGTGATATCTAATTGAGTCACATTGGCGGTCAGATCGATTTGCTCGCCAAGCTGTTGGAAAACGCTAATTTCAACACCTCTTGATTGAACTGCACCACTTTGGGTTTTCTTCATAAAATCAGGGGTGCTGGTAATGATATTTTTCTTATCTAAATCAAAAATGGCCGCGGTGACTCGTGTTGTATCAGACTCATTTTGATATTTAACACCGGCCTCAATTTGGCTGGCGGTGGTGGGTTTAAAGGCTTTGCCGGTAATTGAGTCTTTACCGGCTGTGGGCTCAAAGGATTCGGAATAACTTAAATAAGGAGCCACGCCATTGTTAAAGGTATAAATGGCAGCTAAACGCATACTCAGTTCATTTTGATTGATGTGTGTTTCACTTTCGTAACCGCCTTCATTATCGTCACTGAGGCTTGAAAAATCATCGTAACGCAAGCCAACAATGGCGGTGAACTGATCTTGAGATAGCTCGTTTTGCAGATAATAACCACGCTGTTGTTGCGTGAGGCGACTTAATTGGTGGTACGTATCAAATGGTAATTGGTCAACATCAAATAAATCGTAATTAGGTTGAGATAAATCGATTGCAGGGGTGTTGTTACCAAAGGTATCGTTATACTCAAAGGTAGAATCAAGAGTTTGATATTCGAAGCCGATTAAAAGGTTATGCTCAATTGAACCTGTCTTGAGTTGCCATGCGTATTGATTGTCGATCACAAACCCTTCGATGTCTTCAAGCGTCTGATAGGCACTGCGTTTATAAATTTTATCGCCATCGGCCAACCCTTTTCCGTAAGTGTTTCGTAAAGTGGAATCACCTTGGGTGTAGCGGAAATTTTGCAAAAAAGCACTATTGTCATCAAATTCATGATTGAGTTTGTAGCCCATCATGGTGACTTCGCGTTCAAACATCGTCCAATTTTTATCACCCGCATACGCATTGGAATCCAATTTGCCATAGCTGGCGCTGTAAACTGTACCAACACCTGGGAGAGAGGATGAAGGCAGCATGTCGGGATCATCTTGATAGTAGAGATTGACGTTTAAACTGGTTTTGTCACTGATGGCCCAAGTTACGGATGGGGCGATGAGCGTGCGCTGCTCTTGTGTTGTGTGCTGCTGACCATCGCGACTTCGTGCCAAAGCAATCAAACGATAGTTCGCAGATTCAGACATTGCACCCGTGCTGTCGAGGGCTAGTTCGGCTAAAGCTTTAGTCCCGATACGGGCGCGAATATTATGTTGGCTGTGTGTTTGTGGCATTTTTGCTGTTTGGTTAACCATCCCTCCTGGAGGGGCTGAACCATATAAAACCGAGGTGGGCCCTTTTAGGACTTCAACACTCTCAGTGGCAAAGGCATCAACTTGTGGCGCAAGGTTGTAGGCTAAATTGTATTGTAAAGGCAGTCCGTCATAATAATTTCGATAACTTTCAAACCCTCGAATCGTATATTGGTCAAATAAAGTGGCTACACCGCGGCTTTCAGGTGTTACCCCTGGCACATATCGCAAGGCCTCATTCACGCTATCAACTTGGCGTAGTTGCAATAATTTATTGTCATAAACCTCAAAACTCATCGGCGATTCCATCGGCGTTAACCCCGACTTTGTTCCGGTTGAGCGATAGCTTTTTCCATATATTTCAATGGTCTCTAATTCTTCGGTTGTTTTGTCTTCTTCGGCAAAACACCAAGAGTTGACCATACAAAGAGTAAGAATGGATAGTTTGAACGTAGATTTAAATAACAAGCGACCTCCTAGTCAAGATAAAAAACCAATGGCTGACACCAAAATGTAAATGCGAATAGTATGCATTATCATTTGTGGTTATTGAAGGATATTTACAATCAAAGTGGAGAGTGGCTGACGTGATTCGCAGTTCAAATAAGCGCAATCAGTTGGCTGCTGAATTGACTCAAAGAGTGAAAGATACTCAAACAAGGCAAGCTTGGTCGCTTGCCTTGTTTTTGAGGGTTATAGGAGTGCGGGTTTGTTACTGTAGGCTAACACGCGTGCGTTATGGTGTTTGACTAGCATTACACATAGCAGGCTCACTAGGAGTAGGGCTGCATTCACTAAAATTACGTCTGAGATTAGGTAATGAGCCATGGAGTGGCCAGATAACCAAGTTACCGCATCATAAACAGGGCAGATAACAAAGAATAAACCCGCGATGCTGAGTTGCTGCAACATGGTTTTTCGTACATGTGAGCTAAGTAGTGCATGCACTAAACAAACGAGCAAGACGCCCCAAAATATGGCTGGTAAAAGACTGACTTGTGACAGTGATTGTGGTGCAAAACGCGCTGCAATAAAGCAACTCGCAACGGCGATTAAGGTGCCACTCGATAGTGCAATTGTCATGGCTTTGACAAAATGCAAACCGCGTTGACTTTGTTGGCGATTTTGTTCGCGCTTTTCAAGCCAGATTAAATTGCCAGTTAAAATTAAATAACAACAGCTTAGTCCTAGTATGAAATAGAGCATTTTTAAGGCGTTACTGCCAAACTCTGCAGTATGCAAGGTACTTAATACATCATACGTGCCTGCTGTGGCAGATTGGCTGGGGGCATATTCTTTAATAAATGTGGCATTATTAAGTTGATAAGTGAGGCGGGTAATTCGCTCAAAGCTGTGTGGTTGTGTCAGACCAACTTCGACTTGCGAGTTGGCATCATTTGGCACAAATATATTGATGAAATACACGTTTTTATCAGGATGACGATGGGAGGAATCAGCCACTATTTCGTCAAGGCGCGTTAAATCAGAAGGCTCCCCTGCTAATTGCGTAATTCTAGGGGGGCTATAAAAGTCAGCGGTCTCCATCAGTGCCGGAATATTGCCTTTAAAAACAGCAAAACCAAACCCGGCCTGCAAAATGATACTCAAATTGAACATCACTCCTGTTAGGGCATAAATAAACGTGAAGGGGAGTGCGCTGATGCCAATTAGGGTATGGCCATCAAGATAAATGTCTTTTCGTCTTGCGGTTCTGTATTGGTAGTAATGGCTGATGATTTTTTTCAATACCAGTAAGCAACCAGATAACACCATGACAAAAAACAATAACGAAATTAGCCCGACGAGTTCAGTCCCACCAGTATCAAGCATTAGGTTGATATGCATTTTGTACAGCATATGGCCTAAATAATAATCGGCCTGATCGAGTGAAAGTTGCTCACCCGTGAAAGGATCGAAGCTTTGATTGATATCAACATGCTCACCTTCTGGTGTTTCTATTTCAAAGTAGCTAACGTAATACGGTTGAGCATCGGTTGGAAACTCGATAAACACGCCATGATCATCAGGGAAAAGGTGCCCCTGTTCAGTGATTTTTTGCGCAATAGTTGCAACGGGTACTTGGGCTCGTTGCTCTGTTAGTTGTAGGTTCGGCGCATCATATTGCATATCCCAGAGGACAACATTTTCGCGGAAAAAAGAGATCGAACCACAGACAAATACAATCATTAAGATGCCTGAAATGATTAAACCAAGCCAAGCATGGGCATGTGTCAGGTTTTTTAAGGTGGATTTATTCATAATGTTGGCCCCGCAGCCAGAAAAAATGTCGCCACAAAAATAGTGATTGTAGGCAATGCTAACTTGGCCGCTCTTAACCAAGCTTCTTTGTGGCTGTTGGCCGCATAACACCAAGTCATTATTCCTGCCCACGCAGTTAAGGCGATAACTAGCGATAGGGCTAAAAATAAGTTAATAAAATTAGGGAACAACAAGCTTAATGTGCTGGGGACTAAGATCATCACCACAATTCCAGCCAATAGACCGGCAAAGGTTTTATGCCACATTAGGCACCTCCCAAAAGTTCTAAAACAATTGCCAGTATGCAAACAAAAACAGCACTGGCTGCTGCCCAATCGGGTTTGTGATTAAGCAAGAAAACCGGGGCTGGAATAAAAAACATAAAACCCAGCAAGGTAAAGATGAGCGCAAGCGGTAACGTAAATAGTGCCTGGGTAAGCAAGTACACAGTACTGAAGCCCAAAACACACATAGCTAATACCGCAGACCAACGTGGAGGTTGAAAGCCTTGGTTGCGAATAAATTGCTGCCTAGGGCTGGTGGCGTACAGTAACATGCCGCAAAGCCAATAGGCTGGTAATAGAAAGAAAAACCCCATGTTTATATCCTTACTACAGAGTTAAATTAATCTTTTCCTAAATTGACGGTAAAGGTACTTGTATAGCCTGCACTTTAATCTAGGAGGGTGAATGTGTTTACCAGTCAAAAACGCCGCGTACAGTTAAAGCAAATTCTCTTGGTTTGCCTAAACGAGGGTTACGGACGCGATTGGCTACGAAATATTCTTCATCCAGTAGGTTTTGAGCGATTCAATAGAGTACGATCATTTTTACTGTCCGATTAGCGTACAAGCGCAGCACTGAAGAGAGTCATTTATGATTGCTTGAAAACTGAGCTTCCCAATAAACAAAAATGGTAACAGAAGTGAGGTTGAAAATCATTATCATTTAAGTGGGTTAAAGATGAGAGTGTACTTTTTATACTCTGATCTTCTTTAGCAATGACGAGACGCGTTATTAACAGAAGATGAGCTATGGCTTGGTGTATTTATGATTTTAAATCATTGAGTTAAAAGCTAATCTCGTTACTTGGTGAGATTAGCTGGGGTGTGCTGTGTTAAGAGTTAGTCGCAATAGAACAATGGGCACACCGAACAGCTCCGATAGTGGGTCTTTAATTAACAAGGTTAAGGGTTGTTTGTTGCTTTAGCGCTCTCTTTTGCTGTAGCAGTGATATTTTTATTGGGAGTAAGCTGAGTGTCTCGAGTGCTCACCTGGCAATGCTCAACTTCTTTCACTTCACCTCGACCATCGCTGAGATAACATTGCTCTAGCACTGAGCAATAACAGAGTTCTGTGCTGGTTTTAAAGCGTGCGGTATTTAATTTTTCCCACAAGACTTTGTTGTGAGTGGTTTTCGAGAATGTCAGCATTGATATGTTTTCGCCACTTGCTAATAAACGGTTGTTAGTGCTGGAGGTCATGATCCAGCCAAACTCTTTAAAAAAATCAATATCGGGCGATTTTTTCTGTAATTCTTTAAGTTGTTGGTAGTAAGTCTGGGTATCAAAGCAACAAGCATCGAGTAATTGATGGATATCGGAATAGGTCTGATTTTGATAGTTAAAGCGCACATATTTTATCAGCGCAGGACCCGCCCCTGAGTTTTTCAGCGCAAATGAAATTTCTTCGCGTTTTTCGTCTTCATTAAAGTTACCGGTACTGATCTCAAGCCAAGGCCAAGTGGCGGCTTTAACTTGGCGTTCGGCGGCACTGGCTTGAATAAACGTGGCGTAAAAGGAGGCGGCAGAAATAACAATGGCGCAAATAGCCAATAACAAATTCAACCGCTCATTGGTAAACCAAGGTTGCTTGGTCTGACTTGCTAAGTCGCTGTTAGGCGCGGCTGCATCAATCGGTAAGTGTTGATTATCCATAGTGATTTATTTTTATTAGTAACGGATGATTAGAGGCTTAACTATAAATAATGCCAAATTAAAAGTGTACCTAAATATTTTGGATAGCTAGTGCAATAATTTTGGGACACCATAAAGATATTGAAACACTGCGTAACGCGTTAGGCATTCAACGTTAGTTTTAATTCATGATTAATTTCTTTATTTTGTCGGCATAAATGCCGACCTACATGCATATTTTTACCACTGAGAACACCGAGCGCTGCGCTCACCGAGAAAACCTCATTTATTTTTTCTTTCCTCGGTGCTTCTCTGTGCCTTCGGTGGTTAGTCTTCTTACCTCAATGCCTCAATCAGCCCCTCAGCCAAATACGCACCTAAAACACGCACCTTGCTCGCGTTGTATGTAAATTAAATCACCACCGTGGTTGAGCATAATTTGCCGACTGAGGCTGAGGCCGATGCCGGAGCCTTGTTGTTTAGTGGTAAAAAACGGCACAAAAATCATGTCGACCACATGTTCGGCAATGCCAGGACCAGTATCGGCGACGTCGATGTACACTTGCTGCGCGCTGTTTTGGCCCAGCGTAAGGGTGATGGCTGCGGGTTTGGCTGTTGTTGCGGTTGCATGTTGGTATTGCAGGGCGAGCACTTCGAGGGCGTTTTTCACTAAATTAATTAAAACTTGTTCAATTTGGCTGCTGTCGAGTAATACCAGTTGTGGGCTGTGGATTTCAAGGGCTAAGGTGGTGTGTTGTGCCTGAGCTTGCTGTTGAAACAGGGTAATAATGCGTTCAAGCACATCGCCTAGTTGTACTGGTGCTAAATTAGCTTTAGGTAGGCTGCTAATTTGGCGAAAACGGGTGATAAATTCGCCTAAATGCTGGGTACGTGAGGCTAACGTGTTGAGCGCTAGTTGTAAGTCTTGTTTATCTTCAGCGTCGTTAAAGCGCAGCTCATTTGGTAATAACGCGGTGCAAGTTTGCGCAAGTGACGACAGCGGTGTAATGGAGTTGGCAATTTCGTGAGTGAGTACTTTGGTTAAGCGTTTATAGGCTTGTTGTTCTTTGTGTTGCAATTGGTCGTGAATCGACTGCAAGCTCACCACGCGGCGGGTTTTACCTTGAATGGTCGCAATACTCAGTTGTACCGAGAGGGTGTCTTGTTGTTCACCATGTTGCCACGGGCAGGTGGTACGCAGGTTGCGTTCGGCCGTTAAAATCAGCTCGCCAATGGCGCCTAAATCGCTTAGCTGTTTAACAGATTGGCCAAGTAATTTACTCACCGCAGGGTTGGATTCAATCACTGCGCCCTCGTTATCACATACCAACACGGCTAAATCGACATGAATGAGCAATGCTTGTAAAAACTGCGCTTGTTGTTCGGCATTAAAGCGTGCGCTTTGGATGCGATGTTTTACTTCATCAAACTGCTGGCGCATCGGGTGCTGTTGGCCAAGGCCTAAGGTGCTGTCGCCATTAGCCAGTGCCCGTATCACCATTTCGGCTTGTTTTTGTTGGCGTTTAAACAGGTTAAATAATTGGCCGACTAACGCCATTATTATTAGGATCAGCAACAACAGTGCGGCCGAAAACCCGTGTTGTAACGCCAATACGGTGCTGGCGCCCGATAATACGATAAGTGCAGCAATCACGCCGCTAAGAGGGAGGTAAGCATGCATATTAAAGCCCATACTTTTCAAGGCGGCGATACAGTGCGCCACGGGTAAGGCCAAGTGCTTTGGCGGCATGGCTGACATTGCCTTGGTGATGTTTCAGCGCAGCGCGCACGGCGCGTTGTTCGAGCACTTCTAAATCAAACGTATCGTAACTTAATGATTCTAGGGTTGAACGTGTTTCGGTTGCTGAGGGAGTTTGGCTGCCGATCACAGTGCGAATGTCGAGCACTTCACCTTCGGTTAAAATCACTGCGCGTTCAATGGCATGGGCGAGTTCTCGGACATTACCAGGCCAAGAATAAGCGCATAAAGCGTGCATATCGTTTGGGTCAATACTGAGGCTGCGTTTGTATTTTTGCGCAAAATGGGCGAGATAGTATTCGGCCAAAAGCGGAATATCTTCGCTGCGTTCACGCAGTGGCGGCAGGCGAATTTCAACGGTATTAATGCGATATAGCAAATCTTGGCGAAAACGCCCTTCACTCACCGCATCTTGTAGGTTGTCGTTGGTGGCGCAAATGAGGCGAATATCGACGTTAATGGCTTTGCTGCCGCCAACAGGCGTTACTTGGCGGTTTTGCAACGCAGCCAACAGTTTAGCTTGCTGTTCAAGGGGTAAATTGCCCAGCTCATCTAAAAATAAACTGCCATTTTGCGCCAGTTCAAATTTACCCATGCGGTCGGTTTTGGCATCGGTAAAGGCGCCTTTTTTATGGCCGAACAGCTCGCTTTCAAACAAGCTGTGCGCCACCGCGCCCATGTCGAGGCTGATAAAGGTGTTATCGCGGCGCTGGCTGGCTTGGTGAATGGCATGGGCGGTAAGCTCTTTACCGGTGCCACTTTCGCCAGTAATGAGAATGTTGGCGTCTGTTTGTGCTGCTTTTTCAATGGTTTGAAATACTTCAGCCATGGCTTCACTTTGCCCTAAAAAAGCAAAAGGTTGCCCGCCGATGCTTTGGTTGAGCGCTTGGCTAAGCCCTTGGGTTTGCCGAGTCAGCTGGCCCACTTGTTGTTTGTCTTGCGCGTGCGAAAACGCCGCGGCCACTGCCGCTAATAATTGGTCGTTTTGCCACGGTTTGGCAATAAAATCCGATGCGCCCGCCTTGATGGCATCAACCGCCAGTTGAATATCGCTGTAGGCGGTCATTAGCAACACCACAATACTTGGGTCTTGGGCGATGATTTTTTTCAGCCAATAAAAGCCTTCTTGGCCACTAATGGCATCTTGGCTGAAATTCATGTCGAGCAAAATGATATCGATAGGCTGGTCGCTGGTTTTTTGTTGGCTAATGATGCCTTCAATATCAAACGGGTTATCGGTGGTTTTAACACTTTGATAATGCTGTTTAAGCAGTAAACGCGCCGCGATAAGAATATCGGGATTGTCATCAACAATTAAAATGGAACCCGCTTGTTTCATCAGTGACTCTGTACCTTGGTTAGTATGGTTTTAGCCTACCTCAAAACCTATTCAAGTGTCCATAAATGGACGATTAGAAATTTTAGAGTGTTCATTAATGGACATTTTAATAAAGTGATAAATTCAATATTAACCCTAACCAATTGTTATTTAACAAAAATAAAAACTGGCACGGCATTTGTACTATCTATGGGTAATTGTATGAGTATTTAGCAACACACAGTATCAAGCAGGTGGCATCATGGATAAGAAAATTGAACGTTCAACGACACAAAAATATGTGAAAAAGTTTGCCGTAGCAGCAATTGCACTCACCGTTGCCGCCGCCGCGTATGGCTTTGTGAATAACGATAATTCAGGCCGTAGCCAAAATATTGCCTTAAGCAGTTTAACCATTAGCACCGTTAAGCAAGGCGCCTTTAAAGACGCACTGAGTTTGCGCGGCCAAGTGGTACCAAAAACCAGTATTTACCTCGACAGCATTGCGGGTGGCCAAGTAGAAGAACGCTTGGTTGAGCAAGGCGAATACGTAGAAAAAGGCCAAGCCTTAGTGCGTTTAAGTAATACTGCATTGCAATTAGATGTGATGAGCCGCGAAGCACAAGTGACTGAGCAACTTAACTTTTTACGCAATACGCAAATGAATATGGAAACCAACCGTTTAAATTTGCGCCGTGATTTACTGGAAATTGACCTACAAATTAGCCATTTATCACGCAAATTAAAACAAACTGAGCCTTTGGTCAGCAAAGGGGTGGTGGCGCAAGATACCCTCGATGCCATAAAACAAGATTTAAGCTATTACCAAGCCCGTAAAGAGCTGACGCTTGAGCGGCAAAAACAAGAAAATTCGATTCGTGAAGTGCAAGTGGCGCAGCTTGCCGACAGCGCCAAAATGCTAGAAAAAAACCTGCAATTTGCCCGTGATAACCTCGATAACTTATTGGTTAAAGCGCCTGTGGCGGGCTATTTAAGTGAGCTGGATGTCGAAATTGGCGAATCAAAAAACCGTGGTGCGCGCTTGGGGCAAATTGATATTCCGAATGAATACAAACTGGTGGTGCGTTTAGATGAATTTTACCTCAACCAAGTGCAACGCGACATGGCTGTAATGGTGGAACTTGAAGGCAGCATTGTTGAGGCTAAAGTGAGCAAAATTGATAGCCGTGTACAGCAGTCGCAATTTCAGATAGAGGTTGATTTACCGACCAATACAAAAGGCGTAAAACGCGGGCAAAGCATTGATGTTGAATTGATGTTAGGTGATAACAAAAACAACGCCTTACTGCTTAGCCGCGGTGCTTTCTTTACCAACTCTGGCGGTAACTGGGTATATGTGCTGGAGCAAGGCAGCGATAAAGCGGTACGCCGTGATATTCGCTTGGGCAAAAAGAATCAAGATTATTTTGAAGTATTAGCAGGATTACAAGTGGGCGATAAAGTGGTCACCTCAAGCTACAGCAACTTTGATAAAGCTGATCAACTCAAGATTAATTAAGTGAATATGCAGTACTAAATAAAAGTTAAATCAAGAATAAAATCAAGAATTAAGCCAAGCATTAAACAGAATTTAAAACAGAATTAAGGAAGACTAACCATGATTAAGCTCACTAACCTAAGCCGTGTATTTCGTACTCAAGATATTGAAACAACTGCACTGAATAATATTAATTTAACCGTTAACCAAGGTGAGTTTCTCGCCATTATGGGCCCCTCAGGCTGTGGTAAATCTACGCTCTTATCTATTTTAGGCATGCTCGATTCACCTTCAGCGGGTAGTTTTGAGTTTGCGGGCACCGACATTGCTGGTTTCAACGAAAAACAACTGGCTGAACTACGTAAAGCCTCGATTGGTTTTGTTTTTCAAAGCTTTAACTTAATTGATGAACTGACTGTTTATCAAAATGTTGAGCTGCCACTGCAATATCAAAAAATTTCAAAAAGTGAGCGTAAACAACGTGTGGAAGCGATTTTAAAGCGTGTGGGTATCGACCACCGTGCCGAGCATTTACCCCAGCAGCTTTCAGGCGGTCAGCAACAGCGGGTTGCGGTGGCTCGTGCCTTAGTGATCAACCCTAAATTAATTTTAGCCGATGAGCCAACCGGTAATTTAGATTCAAAAAATGGTGATGAAGTGATGGCGATGCTGCGCGAACTGAACCGCGAAGGCACTACGGTTATTATGGTCACGCACTCAGAAAAAGAAGGCGCCTATGCCGACCGTTTAGTGCGCTTATTAGATGGCCAAGTAATGGTAGATAAAGCCAATACGCAACAAGACCAACAGTTCAACACTCAGGCTGAGGTGGCTTAACATGATCGCTAATTATTTAATTACCGCACTGCGGGCATTTAAGCAGCAAAAACAACACTTTTTACTCAATGTAATGGGTTTAAGCGTAGGGTTGGCGGCGGCCATTTTAGTGGCGATGTTTACGGTATATGAAATGTCATATGACCAACAACAACCTAACGCCGAGCGGGTGTATCGGGTGTATCAAGACTTTCCAACGTTAGGTATGGGCGCGCCTATTGCGAGCGCCACTGCGTTGGCGACAATGGCCGATATCGCTGCCATTGAAGATCAGTTTCATTTAGAAATGCTGCCGCCAGGTGCAGAATATAAAATCAATGGCGTGGGCTATAAACTCGAAGGCGTGATGGGAGCCAGCGCCAATTTAACCGACTTTATGCAGTTGGATGTGCTAGCAGGTGATCTTGCTAGGGTACTGACTCAACCGAATACGATGGCCCTTAGCCAACGTACTGCGCAATGGCTGTTTGGCAATAAAAATGCCTTGGGTGAAACATTATTGCAAGGCGACACCCGTTGGACGGTCGCTGCGGTATTTGCTGATTTACCCGAAAACACCCATTTCGCTTTTAATGCGTTAGTGAAGGAGTCTACTCGTAACAAAGCGTATCAAAACAATTCAGGTTATGTGTACCTCCGTTTAGCACCGCAAAGCGATGTTGTGGGCATTACCGAAGCATTAAATTCCCGCTATGGCAACTTGGTGTACCCCGATGCGCCGAATATGGTGTCCATTTCTTTACAGGCGCTGACGGATATTCATTTAACCAGCGATTCGCAATACGAATTAAAAACTAACGGCTCGCAAAGTACGGTACAAATTTGTATCGGATTAAGCCTGTTGCTGGTGGTGTTGGCGAGTTTTAACTTTATTAATATGAGTATTGCGCAAGCGGCAAAACGGGCTAAAGAAGTGGGGGTGCGTAAAGCGTTAGGGGCGAGCCGAAGCCAAATCATTAGCCAATTTTTAATAGAATCAGTCCTCATTACTGCGTTGGCCGCATTGATTGCCTGTATGTTGGTTGAGCTATGTTTACCGCAGTTTAATCAACTTGTTGACCGCAATTTGGCCTTGGATTATGTATCGCCCTTTATGGTGGCGGTGACCGGGATTGCGCTAGCTGTTGGCGTGTTGGCGGGTGCTTACCCAGCATTATTTATTTCAGCCTTTAGTGCCAAACGGGTACTTAGTGGTGACCTACAGCGTGGCCGCAGTGCAATTGTCGTGCGCAAAAGCTTGTTGGTGCTGCAATCGGCGCTATCGGTTTCGTTGATCATTGGCGCTTTGTTGCTACAACAACAGTTACAGTTCTTACAACACTTACCTGTGGGCTACAGCAAAGAGGCGAAGTTACAAGTATCGGACCTGGATGCAGGTGATGTGTTTTACAAGCAAAATAATGCGCTATTACAACGGGTAGCCGCCATTACGGGGGTGAAACAAGTGGGCATTATTGATATTTCACTCACAGACACGTTTAATTCCTCTATGCAAGTCAGCGCGGATAATGGTCAGTTTCAAGATCAGGTTTTACCTTTTATTGGCGTCGGGATGGATGCGGTAAGCCGCACCGGTTTAACCTTAATTGCAGGGCGTGATTTTAGCCAACAAACCGCCGCCGATTGGTATGCCGTTGATAGCAATAACCAGGCAACCGCCTCGGTATTGTTAACCGAATCGTTAGTTAAACAAGCGGGTTATAGCAGCCCAGAGCAAGCACTAGGTAAAGTGTGGACAGCCTCTGATGGCCGCAATCCATTTCAATTAAAAATAGTGGGCGTGGTAAAAGATGTAAAAGTAGGCTCGATGCGCCAAGCACAACCGTCAACGCTGTTTATTTGTGGTTATACCTCAAGTTGGACAGGCCGCCTGTTGATTGATATTGATATGGCGCAATTCGCCAATGTGAAAAACCAACTTACGCAAGTACTTGGCGACATGCTGGATATTTACGACCCTAAAATTGAATTCGTGGCACAAAACTACCAAGCGATTTACCAAAGTGATGCCCGCACCGCGCAACTAGTCAGTATTTTCTCTGGTTTAGCTGTGTTTTTAGCCTGCGTTGGCACTTTTGGTTTAGCGTCTTTCTCTACTCTTCGTCGCCAAAAAGAAGTGGGTATTCGCAAAGTGCTGGGCGCATCACGTTTTAGCATAGTTAACCTGCTCGCCAAAGAGTTCTTGTTGTTGGTCGCTGTGAGTATCGCGATTGCTTACCCGTTAACGTATTGGCTGGTGGGCGATTGGCTTGCGAACTTTAACGACCGTATTGAGCAAGCTTTTTGGGTGTATGCCTTAGCTGCTGTTGCCGTTGCCGTCATCACATGGCTGACCGTCGCAAGCCTTGCACTCAAAGCCGCCAGTACTCGCCCGTCTTTAATTTTGCGATATGAATAAAGCCTAAAATACAGTGTCGGCATCAATGCCGACCTGCTATTGAAGCTGCGCGTTTTTTAGTTGCCGTAGGTTGGGCTTTAGCTCAACAGCGATGACAAACGAACGTATTATTTTTGCATATTGCAGTCGAATTAGTCGTTGAACTTATCGCTGTGAACGACGACCTACAACTTAAAAAGTGCTAGTCCGACAACATTAAATATCTCTTATTTTTACCGCTGGGTTACCCGCAAAAACGGTATTCGCTGCAATATTTTTGGTTACCACTGAACCCGCACCTACCACAGCGTTATCGCCAATCGACACGCCTGCAAGCATAATTACTCCAGCCCCAATCCATACGTTATTGCCTATAGTTATTGGCGCTGCAAAGTTACCTTTTTCTAACCGCTCTGCTGGATTTATTGCATGAGAGACTGCTAACAGTTGAACGTTTGGGCCAATTAAACAATCTGCGCCAATGGTGATAGCGGCGTCATTAGTTGGTGCATCTAAAATGGTGCAGTTGATATTAATGAAGGTACGATCACCAATGCTGATGTGGCTGCCGTAATCACAATGAAATTGCGGCTCGATCATCACATGTTCGCCGCAATGGGCAAAAAGCGTTTTAATACGTTTTAAATTACCTTTACTCGGGCTTTTGGCAAAGGTACGGCACACTTCGTGGCTGTGTTTGCGGGTTGCAATAAGCTCAGGGGTGAGGCTATTAAATGGAATGAAAATCGACATACTTTTAATTCAATAAGCGGGTGATACGCGGATGATAAAGCAAAAAATTAGAGTCACCAATATTGCGTTATTTAACCTCAGTGTTAGATAAGTGATTTTTGATCCAATATTGAAGTTATTTAGATTTGCAATCGTGGCAAAACGGGTCACTGATAATGTTAGTGCTCGATAGGCTCTTGCACGAGTTCAAGCGTCATTGCTGCATCGGGGGCAAGCAACGATAAATAGCGCTCGTTATTAAATTTAATAAATATTTTTTGCCATTCTTGTTTCGAAAATGAACCGATCACCATCGATACCTTACCGATAATGGTTTTATCATTGATGGTGATTTTGACCTGATCACCAATAGATCCCATGTTGCCAGGCTTATTTTTGATTAAAAAAGAGAACTCATTCACGTCTGATTTTTTTAATAAATACCCTATTGGTTGATTGGCTTTTGTAATGTGATTAGCGTTTTTAGCATGAAAAAAATAGCCAGTATCGGGTGCGTTAAAGTTAAGATTCGCGCTATTTGCTTGCCCATATTGCACCTCAAGGGCTAACAAAGGTTGGTTTTTTTGCGCTTTTTCACCCGTAGCTAATAACTGCTTTGTGATCTTAACTGGCTGCGACATAACTAACGTATGGTAGTTGTCGGGGGATATTTTAATTTGATTGTTCTGCTTTGATATATAAGTACTAATGCTTAAAAATATTAAGGTAAACAGCAAAATAGCAGGCACAGCAAATAATACTCTTCTCACTTTAATCATTTGCGCGGTGGTTTGCTCTATGGCATTAGGAGAGTATTGTGAGTTGTGTGCTGATCGTTGAGGCATATTGGTAGCTGTCATAATATAAACCTTCCTGTTTATTTAGCGCCTAATCAACCTGTGTTACAGGTCAAAATTGCTGTTGTTGAGTGATCAGTAAAAAAAGGCGCCATCTAAAAAAGATAAATGTGCGCCAAACTTAGGGAAACCTATTTAGAGTCAGTAATCATGAAAAAACCGCCTTGCACCGTATTTTAAGTGCCGAACAGCCCTCAGAGGTTGTTTTTATTATCTTTTTCACTCAAAACTTTCACTTTACGTTTGTAAGCTTTAAACGTTATCTTAAATTAACCGATAATTGAATTTGAACAATAATCGCTATGTGATTTGTGTGTAATTAAAGCGTAACCTTTATATTTTTCATTGACTTAGTGTTTGTTGGGTTGGGTAGGATGTTGTTAGTAAAACAAGGGTAGTTGGGTTACTATCAGAGGCTGTTTAAAGTTTATTAATAATAATAAAAAAGGGTAGTCAGTGATTCAAATTGGTCGCTATCAATTAGATGTAGAAGAGATGGTGCTCAGTTGCGATAACCAGCGTGTAGTCCTTGAGCCTAAAGTGTGTGAAGTACTGGCCTATTTTTGCCAGCACCATAATCGTTATATCTCAATGGCAGAGTTGCACGAAAATATTTGGCAAGGCCGTTGCGTGTCTGATGCAGCGGTGCGCCGCATCATCAGTAAAATTCGCATCTTGATGAATGATGATCACAAAAATCCCACTTATATCCAATCACTGCCCAAGCGTGGCTATAAACTTATTTGCGCTGTTGAGCATAACGTTGAGGCTATTTCGCAATCTTCAGTTGAGCCACCCTTTCCAGAAACTTCAGGCGCAGTTGCCTTAAATGCAATCGAATCCACTGAACACCTCAACTCAAAACAAGATCACGAAACAATAAAAGACCCTCAGATAGATCAGAGCGAGCCCGCGACGGTAAAGCCTAGTAGGCTTAAGTTTGTTCTTTTAGCGTTATTTCTATTATGCATAGCTATTATAGGGTACTGGGTTAAACCTTGGTTTTCCCCGCCCACGATTCAAACCCACGTTGTGAATACGTTACCCGGCGATAAAATAGCGGTGACTCAATCAGCCGATGGCAGCTATCTGGCATTTTCAGGCCAAGTGCAAAATGAAGCCGGCTTTCAAATATTTGTAAAACATCAATCGGATTTTGATTTTAGGCCAATCACTCAACAAGCTCACTTACCAGGGGCGCTCGCTTTTTCGGCAGACAATCAGTATTTGTATTTCTCAGACTCGACTCAAAATAACTCCTCTCTTAATCGTATAAATATTAAAAGTGGAAATAGTTCTGTTGAGGTAATTGCAGATAACTATGCTGTTATTTCTGATGTGTTTACTGCGCGAGTATCTAATAACATTTTTTTTGCAGGGAAAAAGACTGCTGAGCAACCATTTTTGATTTATGAATATGATATTAAGAATAAAGAAATAAAAACGATTACAGCATCTTCACAGTCTGAAAGCCTTGATATAAAAGGCGATGTCTCATTTGATGGAATAAAGCTAGCTGTCTTGAGAACAAACTTACTTAGCCATAACGATGAGATTCGAGTTATTGATTTGAAAACTCAAGAGGTCTTAATTAGAAGGCCTCAGGAAGCTGGAGTATATGATATTACTTGGCTAAATAATGATACTTTATTAATTCTAGAGCGGAATAAACTTGTACAAGTTAACTTGGCAACTGGGTATGAATCAGTGCAATTAGCTGAAAATGTTGAGCTAGGTAATTTAGATTCGATTTATGGGCAAGTACTAGCTGTTAGTTTGGGTATGCAAAAGCAATTATTTGTAGAAAAAAAATTACCATTTAAAGATTTTACTACTAGACGAATTTTACAAAAAGATATTTACCAAATGAGTTATTTTGGCGATAAAACTTTAGCTTTACTCAAAAGTGATGGAATTACTCAACTGGGTTTTTTGAATTTAGACATTGAAGGTTTTGAGTCGATTATTGCAACAGAGTACGACCTTTCTGTAATTGAAGCTGATCCTAAGTCGGGTAAAATTTTAGTTAAAATTAATCGTCGCTTTGCTTTGTTGGATCCTAATCAAATAAATCTTGAATTTATTACATCAGGCGATGATTTTATTGGAGATGCTTCTTTTACTGAGGATGGTGGGAATATTTTGTTTACCACTAAAAATTATGATCGCTGGGGGGCGTATACCTACGATATTCAAAATAAGAGTGTCGAACTACTTATTAATGACGCTCGATATATTCGTCCATTTGGCGATGACTATATTATTGGTGATGCGAATGGAAAGTTGTTTTTTTATAACTCATTAGATAAAAAAATGCTTTCGTTAAATTATTCATTATCAAAGGAGCTTAATACGCAGTGGGCAGTAAAAAATAATTATATTTACTGGAGCTCACATGATTTGGTCAATACTACTTTTTATCAATTAAATATTGATGATCGCAATAATCCCTCCATTGAAACTCATCAGTTTATTTATAACGAAGTGAAACCCGAATTTTCTATAGATGCAAGCAACACTTATTTCCTAATGCCACAAACTAAGAATGTTACTTCTGAGGTTGTAAAGCTAGTTATAGAATAGAGCTCTTTTTATTTTATGTATCAGGGTAAAATAACCGATAAGTTTGATGTTAGTTACGCATTAGTTATTGTTTAAAGCTTTGTTTAGCAATAGATTTGAGTCTGAACTGATTTTTTAAATAACAACTTAAAAGAAGGTTAATAAATATGCTACATCAACTTGTAATTACATTACTTCTTCCACTGCTTTCAGCAACAAGCACGTTAACTGGCGAGCCTGTAGTTGTGAAAGACCCACAACCTCAAGATCTTTGTTACATAATGCCAGCTCGTTGCGACAAGCGCATTACATCTAACGATTAATCGTTTCAAAATCGGCTGCGTAGTAATACGCGGCCTTGCTAAAAGCGCTGTTATTTAATTCGTGGTACGCAATGTATTGCTGATTACAGTGACTTTAACTAAAACGACTATACGATTTTTGACTTACTGATAATCACAATGCCTTTTAGCTTTTTGTAAATGCCCATAGCAATTAGCACGCATAAAAGGAATGTAACCTATTGAGTATGTGGTACTTAAAATCAAAAAGTAGTCATTATATACATCCATCCTACACAGATGTTTCAAATATAAAGCGCATTTTTTTGCGCTTTTTTTGATCTCTTCCTTGCCAAATTTATAGTTTCATTTAAACTCGCCTAACTTTCGAAACGAAACTTAATGTTTCACTTAGTGCTCTACTTGATGTGATAAGTGTGTTTTCACCGCGTTGGCGGTATTTTTTATGATGAAATAAATTAATGACTAAACGAAATACGCAGCAGCGCCGCCATACAATTTTAGGGCGAGTCAATCAGTACGGTGAAGTGAGTGTTGATGAGTTAGCAATTGAATTTGAAACGTCCGAAGTGACGATCCGAAAGGATTTAACCGCACTTGAAAAAAGTGGCCTGCTATTGCGCCGTTATGGTGGTGCGATGGCGTTACCACAAGAAATCGTTGCAAAAAGCAACGATAAACGCGATTCCCTTCGCAAAATGGCAATTGCTAAAGCCGCAGCGGCACTGATTAAAGACCATAACCGCATTATTATTGATAGTGGCCGTACAACCGCAGCCCTTATTCCAGAGCTGGCAAACAAGCGTGGTTTAGTGGTCATGACCAATGCAATTAACGTTGCTAACCGTTTGTTATCACTTGAAAACGAGCCAACATTATTGATGACCGGTGGCACGTGGGATCCGCATTCAGAATCCTTTCAAGGGCAAGTCGCAGAGAATGTATTGCGTTCTTATGATTTCGATCAGCTCTTTATTGGTGCCGATGGCATTGATGTTGAAAGAGGCACTACAACCTTTAACGAATTAATTGGTTTAAGCCAAGTGATGGCACAAGCAGCACGAGAAGTAATTGTACTGGTCGAGTCAGATAAAATTGGCCGTAAAATTCCAAATTTAGAATTGCCGTGGGCCGAAGTGACCACCCTTATTACCGATAGCCATTTAGCCTCAGAGATGCGCATAGCCATTAGTGGCTGTGGGGTGCAATTAATTTGCGCAGAAGTAACCGAATAATCACAAACTGATGAACCTCAGTTTAAATTGATTTTTAACCGAATTGTTTTTAGTAAATGCAGCCGACAACACTGCGGCTAAAAACAAAACACATACCGTGCAGGAGAACAAACTATGTGTGGAATCGTTGGAGCCGTTGCAGAACGTCCAGTAAATAAAATTTTAGTTGAAGGCTTAAAACGCCTTGAATACCGAGGATACGACTCAGCCGGTGTTGCGTTATGCAACGCAGGTGAACTCAATAGCGTAAAAGCGGTGGGTAAAGTAGTCAATCTTGAGCACGCTTTAGCAGCCTCAGGTGTTAAAGGAACAACTGGCATTGCACATACACGCTGGGCAACTCATGGTGGTGTAACAGAAGCGAACGCTCACCCTCATCTATCGCATAACCAGTTAGCACTCGTGCACAACGGTATTATTGAAAATCATGAAAAGTTACGCACTCAATTAAAAGCGGCTGGCTATGAGTTTTTATCGGATACCGATACCGAAGTGATGGTGCACACTATTCATCAATTGCGCCAAAGCACAGATTCGCTTTTAGCCGCGGTGCAAAAAGCAGTTAAATTATTCGAAGGTGCGTACGGTACGGTTATTTTTGATAAAAGTAACGAAAACGAAATTATCGTTGCGCGTTCAGGTAGCCCGCTGGTGATTGGTTTAGGTTTAGGCGAAAACTTTATTGCATCTGATCAACTGGCTTTATTGGCCGTCACACGTTCATTTATCTTCTTAGAAGAAGGTGATGTTGCCCGTATTACCCGTGAAACAGTCGAAATTTTTGATGCAAACGGTAATGCTGTTGAGCGCGCCGTACATGAATCAAGTATCACTCAAGATAACTCAGGCAAAGGCGACTACCGCCATTACATGCTCAAAGAAATTTACGAGCAACCTGTTGCAGTGCGCAATACTCTTGAAGGCCGTTTAACTGATACTGGCGTAGCACTTGATGCATTTGGTTCGTTTTCTGATGGCTCAAATAATCAAAAAAATGCCAACGATATTTTTAAAGATGTAAAACACGTGCAAATTATTGCCTGTGGTACGTCATACCACTCAGGTATGGTGGCGCGTTACTGGTTAGAGCAATATGCCGGTGTGAGCTGTAATGTTGAAATTGCCTCTGAGTTTCGTTATCGCTCATCGTATGTACACCCAAACAGCCTATTAGTAACGATTTCACAATCGGGCGAAACAGCTGATACCTTAGCGGCGTTGCGTTTAGCTAAAGAGCAAGGCTACATGGCATCAATGACCATTTGTAATGTGGCTGGCTCGTCATTAGTGCGTGAATCTGATTTGGCCTTTATGACCAAAGCAGGTGCTGAAATTGGCGTTGCTTCAACCAAAGCCTTTACGACGCAACTTGTTGGCTTATTGATGCTAACAGCAGCAATAGCACAAGAAAAAGGGTTGGAACAAGCGCATATTGTGCAAGCAATCAAAACCTTACCAAACAAGTTAGAAGAGGCGCTTGGCCTTGCTCAATCTATCGAAGTATTAGCCGAAGAGTTTGCCGACAAACATCACGCGCTATTTTTAGGCCGTGGCTCGCAATATCCAATTGCAATGGAAGGCGCGCTTAAGCTCAAAGAAATTTCGTACATTCACGCCGAAGCCTATGCGGCAGGTGAGCTTAAACATGGCCCGTTGGCACTGATTGATGCCGACATGCCAATCATCGTGGTTGCGCCAAATAACGAGTTACTCGAAAAGCTTAAATCAAACGTTGAAGAAGTGCGCGCGCGTGGCGGCATCATTTATGTATTCGCTGATAGCGACTCTGAATTTAAATCAGATGCAACTTTGCGTGCCGTTAATGTAAACCATGTTGAAGACATCATCGCCCCAGTTGTCTATACAATCCCATTACAGTTACTTTCATACTATGTAGCGGTGATTAAAGGTACCGATGTTGACCAACCACGTAACTTAGCAAAGTCTGTAACAGTTGAGTAAATTCAATAGGTTGTGATGTTTCTGTTAATGTAAAAAAGCGCTAAATGCGCTTTTTTTGTGTCTAAAACTCTGTTAGTTTGAATGGCGTCTTATTATCTAAAGGATTAGCCATGCGCTTGGGGTCAATATTGCGGTTCTGAAGCACAAAGTGATATTTGCCAAGTACTAATTCATACGGCTTTAACGATTGCAGACGATTTATATCTTTATTTTTATTACGAAAAAGAGACAAATTTAAGGGTGTATTCAATACTAAAAAAGCAAGTTCGACAGGGAACTCTATTGATAGGAAGTGATATTAATAGGAGCTGAGAATTCACAGCTATTTAAAACTGTCTATTCTCTTTTTACCCAGAGGTTTATAAAAGGCGACGCATGAAAAAATGTCTTCTGGCCTTGTGCTTGGTAGCAATATCAATACAAGCAAAGCCTTTAAGTGTGGTCTTTGAACATAACCCACCTTTTCAGATGATCAACGACAGCGGTTTTGGCTATGGCCCTGTGTATGACTTTGCACAGGCGCTCGTTAAACAAGCGGGTCTCAGTGCGCAATTTACCCCTAAACCTTGGGCGCGCATTATCGAAAAAGATGCGCAGCAGCCTAACATCTTAATTTTATCTATTTCAAAAACACCACAGCGCAGCGCACAATTTATTTGGTTAACCTCGGTTTATACGGGGCAACAATATGTTTGGAAGCTGCGAGGTGGTATTGACCCAGAAGGCAAACCAATACAAGTGGCTATTGAACGTGATTCTCATAAAATACCGAGTATTTATGCTCATTTTCATCGCGAAAATGTTTTAGAAGCTTTAAATTCAACTCAAGCGCTAAATGCATTAATTAAAGGGCGGGTTCACAGGTTTGTCGGCACAACCTTTGCGGTATCTGGTAAGCTTGCTTCGTTAGGTTACAGTCTTAATATCTTAGAGCAACTTGCCGTATTTAATGAGGGTGAATTTGCCAGTCAAGGCCTGCATTTAGCACTAACACTGGGTACAGAACCCGAAGTTTTAAATGCCTTACAGCAAGCATTAATCCACCCTGATACGATTAAGTTGCAAACTGAATTGACTCATTCTTTTATGCAGCGCGAGCAAGCGCTACTTGATGCGCAGATGCAAAAGAAATTGGTGGATGAGCATTAATCGTTGATGACCTAAAAGCGAAACAAAAGAGGCTAAATCAGCCTGTATATACATCTTCGAACCCCGCTAAATACTACAAGTGAGATAATAGTTTTCATCTTTATATTAATCTCATGAGTTAACAAACCTCTTATTGAGCGTGATTGAAAGTTTAAGCCTCACAGTGTTTTTATTTAATAATACTAACCAAACTTACCTTAAATACGCTAAAATTAGCGGCTATTTTTCAGCAATGAGTACTTACCTTTCATGACCTCAGCCACACCGCCCAGCAACTTTACCGAACTTGGTCTTATACCTCCTTTATTAGCGCGACTGATTGAGCTGGAATACCAACAGCCAACCCCTATTCAAGCGCAGGCGATCCCAAGTGTATTGGCGGGGCGTGACTTAATTGCTGGGGCAAATACGGGCTCGGGTAAAACGGCAACATTTGCATTGCCAATGTTGCAGCAGCTTTATTTACAACAGCTGGGCAAAACATCGGTTGCGAGCAATAAAGGTAATTATGTTGCAGGGCTGATATTAGTGCCAACACGCGAACTGGCGACCCAAGTAGCCAATAGCATTAAGTCGTATGCCGCGCATTTTAATGGTGCAATTAAAACGGTGGCGGTGTTTGGTGGTGTGTCGGTTAATGCACAAATGCAAGCATTACGTGGTGGTAGCGATATTTTAGTGGCAACGCCCGGTCGATTACTCGACCTTATTGCAAGCAATGCCATTAAGCTTGATAAGGTCAGCACCTTAGTGCTTGATGAAGCAGACCGTATGTTGGGCCTTGGTTTTACCGAAGAGCTCAGCCAATTATTGGCGTTAATGCCAGCAAAAAAACAAACCTTATTGTTTTCGGCAACGTTTCCTGAACAAGTGCAAAGCTTAACGCAAACCTTGCTGACCAATCCGGTTGAAATTCAAGTGCAAAGCAGCGATGCCAGCACTGTAGTGCAGCGCGTTTTTACTGTTAACAAGGGTGCAAAAACCGAATTATTAGCGCATTTAATTAGCGAGCACAAATGGCGGCAAGCCCTCATTTTTGTAAATGCTAAAAACCATTGTGAGCACTTAGCCCAAAAACTCGAAAAACGTGGCATTAGCGCTAAGGTATTTCATGGTGATAAAGGCCAATCGGCGCGTACGCGCGTGCTTGAAGAGTTTAAAGCCGGCGAAATTGATATTTTAATTGCCACCGATATTGCTGCCCGTGGCTTGGATATTGAAAAGCTACCTGTGGTGATTAATTATAATTTACCGCGCAGCCCAGCTGATTATATGCACCGCATTGGCCGAAGCGGTCGTGCAGGTGAGGTTGGTTTGGCGTTATCACTGATTGATCAGGATGATTATCATCATTTCAGCGTTATTGAAAAGAAAAACAAAATTCGCCTTGAACGTGAGTTAGTACCTGGCTTTTTAGTAGATGAACCAAGCGCAGAAAACATGGTTGAAAAACCAATGGCCAAACCTGAAGGCACTGGTAAAAAGAAAAAAAATAAAAACAAAATAAACCCCGAAGATGATGTATGGGCAGGCTGGCGAAATAATTAATCCGCTATAGGTAAACATGAATAAAAGGAGCGATAGCTCCTTTTTTGTTATGTGATGCCTATTTTTGTAGTGCAGTATCATACCAATCGTAATAAATAACTGATCACCCTAGCTTGTTAAAACACTCGATAACTTCGTTAGATTTTTTGATTGTAGAATAACTACTTATCTAAAAAATCTGCCTTGTTCTCAAGCGTTTTTCCTACGCTATTTTTGATCACTTACTTATCGTGATTGGTATCACTTGGTCGCAAAAGTGAGAGTTTGCGCCGAAAAGTTTGTACATTGTAGTCATTGTTCGCATTAAGCAACACACTAACGGAAAACACCATGCAAAATATCAACTCTAAATGTGTTCGTGCATTATTTGCCGCTTTGGCACTTACCCAATTAACCGCGTGTTTTGGGCCAAAAGAAGCAGCCAGTAATGCCACATCATCAAGTATTACACCATCAATTAACACGTTAAGCTTTGCTACTTGGAATGTTGAGCATTTAGCTTATCCTGCTGATACGGGTTGCAAGCCACGCAGCAAAGCCGAAATAGCGGCAATGCAAGCCTATGCTGCAAGCCTTGATGCCGATATTGTTGCGTTGCAAGAAGTCGCATCAGTTAAAGCTGTTGCGCAAGTTTTCCCTGAAGACCAATGGCAAATTATTATTTCTAAGCGTGCCGACAGTGACGTGTACAGCTGCCGTGAAAATGGTAATACCTCAACGCAGCAAAAAGTAGCGTTTGCAGTTCGTAAATCAATTTCAGTCCTTAATACCCATCATTACGATGAATTGGCGCTTGGCTTAAATGGCTTACGCTATGGTTTGTCGGTGACGGTTGATACCGCCGATGGCGCAACCGAAGTGCTGAATGTGCACCTTAAAAGTGGCTGTTTTGTTGATGACTACGAAAAAAGCGATCGTAAAGCATGCCCAACGTTTGCTAAACAAGCCGTGTGGCTTGATAAGTGGTTTGAGCGCAAAGAAGCCAGCAAACAACCGTATATCGTAATGGGTGATTTTAATCATCGTTTAGCGACCGACAACAACCGTTTGATGCAAGAGTTAGCCAATAACAGCAATGGCGCAGCATCAACGCTGAAACACATTACGCAAGATGTGGTGGGTTGTCACCCGCGTTACCCAGCGCCGATCGATCACCTGTTTGCGGGTGGTTTTAGCCAAGCAATACCGACAAATGTGCAGATGCGTTATTTTGCCGATAAAAGTGAAACTGCGATGCTGAGCGATCATTGCGCGGTAACGTTTACTCTCAAAGCCGAATAAGTGGTTTTTGTCGCCGTAAACGACGACCTACAATGGGTTCTCATAAGCAAAAGGGCTTGATGGAATTTGTGCTGTAGGTCGTGATTTATCGCGACAATGTGTTTTTAAATGAGCGTTAAAATCACGCTGTTTAGTGGTTTTTGTCGCCGTAAACGACGACCTACTATGTGTTCACTTAAGCAAAAGGGCTTGATGGAACGGGTGTTGTAGGTCGTGATTTATCGCGATACGTTAGTTACTTAAGCTTATTTTCTTTTTTACAATACTTTATAGATAACTCAATATAGGCACTAAAATCTTCACCGTTGGGTAGTGGGTAGTCTGTTTCGTTATAGGGTGTTTTTATTGCCGATGTGAGTTGTAAAAAGCCGTGTTGTAAAAAGCGATAATGGTATTGCTTGGCTAAGTTTAAACCTTGTTGATAAATAACCGCAAAATCAGCATCACCTTGTGCATTTAACCAAGTGGCATAATCGAGTAGCGCTTCAGTATAAGCAAATTTGATGTGTTTAAGGTGCGATAACGCTTGTTGAAAAAGCGATTTTGCATCGGTGTTATTTTCGTTATGCAGGGCTTGTAATAACTGTTTTACGCCTTGCGTATACGGGTTGACCACCACAAGTTTACTTACTTCATCTGCATCAAGCGGGGTTAATTTGGCTTTTAAGCTCAGTATCTTTGCTATTTCGATATGTACTTTAGGTGGTAAAGTCGATAAATATCGGTTTAGCTCTGGCAGCTCTAGCGTATTGTTTGCCCATTTTACATACAGTGAAGTGACGTTTTCTAAACAAACCTGTACCAGTTTTAGATTAAATACACCTAGAGATGATAGTGAGTCTGGATATTGCAGCATAGTGTAAGACTGATTGTTGTCATAAACAGCCTCCTCGTAAGCCATGCCTTCATTGCCGTATATGGCTGCGGCAGAGTTAAAAGTAACGTTTTCAATCGGCTTGTTACTGTCGAGTGTTAACCATTGTTCAACAGGTAATATATCTTGTAGCTCGCTATAGGCGGCAGAAAAGTCGCCTAAGTAGTATTGCCATGTTAAGAGGGCAGTTTTTAGGCATCGATGTAATTCAGCATTGTTTGAAAATAAATTTATCGAGTGTTTAAGTGCGTCATGAGGTATTTGGAATATCTCAAGTCCCGACAGTAATCTATCTACGCCATCGACAAAACTCACAATATCTTGATGATTAAACGCTGGATTGAGCTTTTCTAACATAAAACAAAAGTTATTTACTTGTGTTTGGCTGAACTTAAGGGCAACCATTCGCTTTGTTAAATCATAATTACGATTTAGCTCGAGCAACGCTCTTACAAAACTAAGCTGAAAGTCAAAAATAGCCTGCAAGTATGTGAATTCTTCTGTTGGATTTATTTTATTTTTTGCAAAACGTGTCACTAATGGGTGTAGGCGAATATGCTGCTGGTTGGTTTGGATTAAAGATTTATCTTGTAACGCTTTAATGGTGAAATCTTTAATTGGGTTTTTGCCCCTAGCTTTTGCATCTTGCGCGGTGAGTTTTTTAAATGCTTCTAAATTAATACCATCGGGAAAGTACGACAACTTAATCAGCGCTTCTTTTGCTGAATCGGTTAGCTGCCGATATGAGTAATCAATGCTGTTATAAATAGAATCTCGACGGTCAATGTTGCTCTCAGTGGCGCCTATTTCATAATTCGAGTTTTGTTGTGTTAATTCAAAAAAATTTGTTTTTAAATCATCCCTTAAGGTTTCAAGTTTTTTACCTTGAATCATGGAACTGGCCACCAAGGCAATCGCCAGTGGGTTATGATCTAAATACTCTTTTAAAATATGCTCTTTTAAAAATACGCTTTCTTCAGCGGTAAATTTTCTTTTCGCTTTACTAGCAAATAACTGTAGCGCTTCATCCGCTACAAAATCACGCAACTGATAGGTTGTTTCTGACGCTATATTGAGGTTTTCTCTGCTGGTAATAAGCAAGGTAGCGAGTTGATTGATTTGTCCAATCAATGCAAGGATTTTGTTTTTTTCTGCCAGTAGCAATAAGCTTTCGGCGTTATCGATAATAATCAGGCGTTGACCTTGGCCTAATTCTGGATTTTGAGTGAGATGCCCAATCACGTCAACAGCATCGGCTAAGTCAAATGCCTCGGCAATATGGCGGTGAAACTGCTGATAACTGGTTGCATGCTCACAATCAATAAAAAAGATACCACCTGCAAACAGCTTTCGTTCGTTATATTCGTAGGCCAGTTTTTTGACTAAAGAGGTTTTCCCCAAACCACCTGTACCCAAAATGGTTAAGTGTTCATGATGTAACTGGGCTTGAAATAATCTTCGGCTAACTTCCTCAAGGTCTTGTTTGCGGCCAATGAACTTGGCTATTTCATCTTTGGATAATTCTGCAGGCAGTTTGTTGGTTGCTGACAGCCACTGACCGTTAAGTGATTTAAGTGTGTCGCCCAAAATAAATTGGCTGGGATTCCATAACAAGCCATGTTGTTCAAATTGTGAAAACGACTGCTTTTTAAACAGCTGAAACCACAAGTTGTTGAGGTTTTTTACTGCTAACAGTTCAGGAATAAAAATGATAGGCAGTATGATATCACTTAAAGCTACGCGTGAAGGGAGTTGATCACAAATAACGATAATGCCATGAAGTGCATCGAGTGCGAGGTTGTTTTCTAACTCGTTTAGCGTGATGCGCTCACTACCACAGTGGTCGTTTTCAATAATGAGTTTGTCATTTTTAAACTGGCACGCCAACACCAGGTAGTTCACGTCACTTAAGGATTGTAAGTTTGCCAATGAAAGTGCAAAGCTTGAAATATCATAAGGCGGCTTATTTTTAAGTGCTTTTTCAACTGCGGTAAAATCACCTAACGTTTCGCCAAAGGGTTTAGCACTTAAATAGGCTATTTGCTGTTGGTTTGGTTGGTTTACTATTTTAGCTGGCGGTTGAGATATGGGGGTATTTTCAAGCTGAGGTATGGCGGCTTTTAACGATGAGATTTCATTGATGGTATCGACTAAAGGCTGGCCAAAATCAGAAAACGTCAGAATTTTTATGTTTGGTATGTCTTTAAGTTTCAGTTTAATTAGCGGTTCTTCTTTTTGATGCACTAGCGCAAAATGCGCCGGAGTATTACCAGCAAAGAGCTCAAACTGTTTGCTTAATTCAGCCAGTAACTCAGCATCCTTTAGGCTACAACCAATAAACAATAGACTTTGTGTTGCTAGAACAGATTTAAGAACATCCATTGCAGCTTTGTATTTTTCTTCGACATAAAAATGCTTATAACTATCAAAGGTTAGGATCAGTTCCTCAGGTGTATCAATATGACCGTGTAGGTGCCAAATCATTTTTGATTCAGTTGTTGAGCGAAATGTGTTTAGTGTTGCATCTGAAGAGTTTGTAATGATTTTGGTATTTGAAGCCCCTGAGGTATGTTTTAGCAAGTTGTCATAATTCAAAGTGATAAACCGATTGCTGAGTTGCCACAACGCTTTTGGTAGCTCAAAGCTGCTTGAGTCACACTTGATTAGGTCTGGATTAAATTGTGATTCAAGGAATAGATACCAACGATTTCCTATGAGATGCTTTTTTGCTTCTTGAGCAGCTTCTAAAAGCATGCCAGCGTCAATTGCTTGGTTTACGAGTTCGGCATCTTCAGTATTTAATAGCATTGCCGCGTTCTGTAGTAATTTTACCCAGCTCGGGAAAACGCTGTTGCCATTGTTATCTTTAATCGACATCGATACCCCAGCGCCAACTAAAGGGATCAGTTTGCCAGTTGTTATGGCTGTTTTAAGAGAAGTGTTAGATGCGATTGACGACATGATGTATTTCCAAACATATTGATTTGTTTGAATATATCACTGTTAGTATTACTTTTGAACATAATGCATTGTCTATAAGCATTTTGTGGTTTTCGTCGCCGTAAACGACGACCTACCATGCGTTTACGGCGATAAAATGGCTTGATGGAACGGGTGTTGTAGGTCGTGTTTTATCGCGACAATTTGCTTTTAACGCCGTTCGTTTGAGTATTTAATCTGCTAGCCTTTTTTGGCATGCTGTTGCACAAAGGTTTCAATTTGCTGATTTAGCCATGTTGGGGCGTCGGCCATAATAAAGTGCTTGGACTCTCGGGCAAAAGCAAAGCTGTGATATTGCGCAGGAGCGTTGGCTAATTGGCTTTTATAGCTCGCTTCTACTTGCTCAGGTGTTGAATAAGGTGCGCCATTTTGCAGTGCGCCCAAGGTTAAAACTGGCACACGCATTGTTGCAAGTGCGGGTCGCAAATCAGCTTGCATTAGCTCACCCATCACACGGCCGCTGGTCATGCCATCGGCGCGGCGCATGTCATTGGCAATGCGTTGTTGCCACTGTGGCTCACTGGCCATGCCTTTTGCCATTTCCACTGGGTCAAAATTGCGTGGCGATGCTGCTTTTTGCCCGTCGCCATTGGCTGGTATGTGCTCTGCAAATAAAGCACCTAGCGCCGGTAGGCCATCGACATTAATTGCTCCACCGATTAAATCGGGCGCAAAAACAGCTAAATTTAGCGCAAGATACCCTCCTAACGAATGGCCAATAATAATTGGTTTATCTAACTTTTGCGCATCAATATAGTTGATGATGGCTTGCTGTTGTTTAGCTAAGTAACCCTCGCCCCAACTTTGGGCTGGCAGCGCTTTTACCCCGCCAAAACCAGCCAGTGTTAATACGTGCAGTTGATAATCGCCCTTGAGTGCGTCAACAGTGTGTTGCCATACCTCACCGGTTGACGTGAGTCCGGGTATCAAAATAAGTGCAGGACCTTGGCCAAATACTTCAACGTTAAAACAAGCACATTGTGTTGTTGCTTGAGCTGATAATTCGCTGCTTGTTTGTTGTGGCAAATGGGTGTTTGCCCATGCTGGCAGTGTAAAAGCGGCGCTTGTGATACTGATGGCAAAAAGTGCGGTTTTAATTGAAGATGTTAAATGATTCATAATAAGTGCTCCGAAATAATTAAAGGGTTTTGAAACGGTATGCCGCCATATTAGTTACAAAAAAACGCGCGCACAGGTCACAGATGTCAGCATTACGCGGTGACATAAGTCAGGTCTCGATATGACGTTTGTCACTGTGCTTTTTTTGTAAAGCGCAGTAGACTGCTGGTATGTCGATTAATTAGAAACACCATGAAAAATAACGATAAACTCCAACAAAAAATGAGCTGGATCTACTTAGGTAATCTGATCTTTTTCTTTGCGCCTTTGTTTTTTGTCACCTTTACGCAGTGGCAATGGTTGGCTATGGCGGGCGGTTTAAGTGCTTTTTTATATTGTTATTTTTGGGCATATCGCTGCACACGAGAGCAAATGGTGCTGCCTATTATTGGTATTGTAGTGGTAGCAAGTGCACTTACTCCGATTAATCCGGGCACTATTTCAATGTTTGCCTATGCCGGATTTTTTATCGGTTTTGCTTATTCGTTAAGGCGTTACTTAACCTTAATGGTTGCTTTAGTTGCATTGATTTTTGCGCTCAATCATGTTTTTACTGTTGCGTGGACTGAGTTTTTAACCTTTGGTATTCCGATTATCTTGGGAGTCAGTGCGCTTGGTTGGGTTGAGCAAGCAAGGCTAAAACAGCGCTTAGCGCAGCAGCAAAGTGAAGACGAAATTAAACAGCTTGCCGCGATGGTAGAGCGAGAGCGCATCGCCCGTGATTTGCACGATATTTTAGGCCATACCTTGTCGAGCATTGTATTAAAGGCGGATTTAGCAAATAAATTACTTGGGCATAATCAGGTAGAAGTTGCGCAGCAGCAACTGCAGGAATTAAGCGATATTGCCCGTGCTGCGCTTAGCCAAGTAAGGCACAGTGTGTCTGGGTATAAGCATTTAGGTTTAACCGCTGAGGTCGCAAAACTATTTAACTTATTGCGCGATGCGGGTTTTTCGAGTGAATTAGTTGGTGAAGTCCCAAGTTTGCAACCGCGCCAAGAAACCACCCTAATTTTGGTATTAACGGAGTTAGTCACCAATGTCATTCGCCACAGCAAAGGTGATGTGTGCCAGCTGCACTTTAGCCGCAGCAATAAAGAGTTTCAAATACGTTTTAATGATAATGGCCACAGCAGCAGCATCAACGAAGGAAATGGTGTGACCGGTATGCGTGAGCGATTAGCCGCAATTGGCGGCCAACTGGTGCTCACCCAAAAAAACGGCTTTTGCGCCACCATAACCCTCACATTACAGGAATAACCCATGAATATTTTACTGGCTGAAGATCAAGCTATGGTGCGCACCGCGCTGGCGTGTTTATTGCGTTTAGAAGGGGATTTTACTGTAACAGAAGCGGCAGATGGACAAGCCGCGCTTAAATTATTAAAGCAAACACCTTTTGACTTATTGCTGAGCGACATTGAAATGCCAGGGCAAACAGGTATTGAGCTCGCGCAGTATATTCAACAACAAAAATTAGCCACCAAGGTGGTGATGATCACCACGTTTGGCCGTGCCGGTTACGTAAAGCGTGCAATAGATGCCGGTGTTGGTGGATTTTTACTAAAAGATGCGCCAGTTGAAGAGCTCATTCATGCCATTAACCAAGTGATGGCTGGCAAGCGGGTGATTGACAGCGAATTATTGCTCAATTCATTGGGCGACCAAGATCCGCTCAGCGATAAAGAGCGCCAAGCATTACGCCTAGCCGCAGAGGGTAAAAATACTCATGATATTGCAGCTGCACTTTATATTGCCGAAGGCACAGCGCGAAATTACCTATCCGAAGCCATTAGCAAACTCAATGCCATGAACCGAATTGATGCTGCCCGAATAGCAAGGCAAAAAGGGTGGTTGTAATTGATTTTGGAGTGTTTATTTTGTAACAAATAGCAGCAAGATGCAGGGTTATTAGCGACAAACGCAGCGGTTTGTCGCTAATGGCGATGAGACACAGGATGTAACATCGCCTAACCTAATGAGTGCAATAAGCGCGCTCAGTATTAACGGTAAAAGGCTTCAACTGTGCCTTTAGCTGTTAATAAAAGTGGTTGGCCACGACGGTCTAACGCCTTTGGTGATGCCACTTTTACCCAGCCTTCGCTGATGCAATATTCTTCAACATCATTACGTTCTTTGCCATTTAGACGAATACCGATGTCGTGTTCGATAACTTCAGCGACATAATGCGGGCTGCGCGGGTTGATTGAAAGGCGATCGGGTAAAGCTGGTTTTGTTGTATCAGTCATTGTCTTGGTCTTTAGTGAATAAAACATGCGCTATTGTAGGCAATACGGCCTGTTTGCTCAAGAGTGATGATCCGAAACCTGCTTTAATCAATTGGTTTAGTGAGTGATAGTTTTTTTGGGTGGGTAAGCAGGTGGTTTTAAAAAAGTGGCTGCCGTCCTTGGCTTGGGGTTATGCCGTTTTGCGATGATTGTTTAATATGAGTAATTGAGCATCAAGAGAGTTTAATGGTTTGGCAAGATAAAACCCTTGGATCTGTTGGCAATAAAGTGATTGTAAAATATGAATTTGTTCAATTGTTTCGACCCCTTCAGCAGTCACTTTTAAGTTGAAGGTATCTGCAATCGCACAAATAGCTTGTACAAGCTGCAAGGATTCATTGCACTGCGCAATATCTTGAATAAAGCTGCGATCTATTTTTATGCCACTCAAAGGTAGTGCTTTTAAGCGGGCGAGTGAACTGTATCCTGTACCAAAATCATCAATATGAATGCCAAACCCTTGCTCATATAAGTAACTTAAGGGCGTGATGAGGCGGTCTTCTTCGGTCATCATGGCTGATTCAGTGATTTCAATGTTGATGTTGTGAGGTGAAAGCCCAAATGAGGCGACTTTTTTAATGAGTTGTCCGACAAATCCTTCGTGCTCTAATTGAATGGGAGATACATTAATATTTATAAATACATCTTGATGCGGGGCATTTTGCTTAATCTGATGAAAAAACGATAAAGCTTGCTCACACACCCATAAACCAAGGGGGATTATTTTGCCCGACTCTTCAGCGATCGGAATAAATTCAGCAGGGCTAATTGCACCTAATACCGAGTGTTGCCAGCGTAATAAGGCTTCATAACCAATGACTTTTTTGTTGTTGTGGGTGCAAAATAATGGCTGAAATAACAATAATAACTCAGTGTTTAAATCAATGTGTTGCAGCGCCCGTTCTATGGTGAGCTTTCGGGTTACTGTGCGTGCTATTTTTGTTGAGAAAATACTAAAGCAATCTTTACCCGCCCGTTTTGCCTCATACATGGCAATATCGGCATCATGAAGTAATTTTTCGGCATCGAGAGTTTGACAAGGTACTGAATAGCGACGAATACCCAAGCTACCGCTTACCGTTAAACTGTGCTGTTGGTAAATAAATGGCCTTCTAATTTGCATCAAAATATCTTCGCATAATATTTCGATGGGGCTTGTAAGCTTGTTGGCATTAAATAGTACCGCAAATTCATCGCCACCCAAGCGAGCAATTTCTGCATAATGACCCATTAACAATGTCATGCGGCGCGAAAATTCGATCAGTAATTTATCACCTGCCAAATGGCCTAACGTGTCATTAATCAGTTTAAAGCGATCTAGGTCGATATAAATTAGGTAATACACGGCTTTTACTTGGCTTCTGGTGTGATTGATCTCATCTAAAAAGCGATGGCGATTGAGTAAGTCAGTGAGGTTGTCGTGCTCTGCTTTGTATTTTAGTTGTTCATTAAAAAGCTTAATTTGCGTGATGTCGGTGAGGCGACCTTCATAATACCAATGATTATCTTGTTGCATCCAGCTCCCGCTTTGTCTTAACCATACAGTGTCGCCGTCTCCTTTTTTAGCAAGCCATTCGATTAAGCTCGGTTGGCTTTTTTGTTTTAAGCTTGTTTGCCAAAGCTGATATTTTTCAGAGCAATAAATAAACGTACTTAATGTATGCGTTTGTTGGGCTGAGGGTAATGACAGCAACTCGGCAAAGGCGGGGTTGTAGTCGATTATTTGGTCGGCTTCGTTTAGGACAAATAGACCTTCTTGGGTGTTTAAAAACAATTTTTTATATTTTTGCTCTGCCGTTAATTTTAACTCAAGCGCTTGTACCCTCTGATTAGACGACTGGACCAGCTGATTATTGGCTTGTTTGAGCGAAGCGGTGCGCTCAATTACTAAGCGGTTTATTTTTTCATGGCGACCATGTAAAGATATTAGGTAAAGCAGTACCATCAATCCCGTGATCATGGCAATAAAGCTCACCAATAAAATAGTGAGCATCCGATTAGTGATAAAGGGTGGAGTTAAACTAGCTTCGGTATAAAGCAGTAGCTCTAGCTCTTGACCAAAAAAATTGAGATTAAGCTGTGCTGCTGCGGGTAAATGAGCAAGGTTAAATTGGGCATTCCAATCGGAGTTAAACACTTCTTTGTTTTTTTCAATGACGCGGATGTGGTGGTGGTGATCGGCGAATACTTGTTGATACAAATCCTCAAGTAATTTTGCCAGCTCTAGCCTTATGCCGAGCATTATTTGCATATTATCGGTTTTAGTATGATTGAGTAATAAACTCCATTGCGCTTGTTCTGCTGGCCAGCGCAGCGCTCTAACCTGTTGTTTTGTTGACAACTTTAGCCATAAATTAGGATCAATCGAGACAACTTGGCCAATGTTATGGCCATAATCCGTCATTGGTGCAGCTTTTAGTACGGCTAACAGTGGTTCATTAAGGGTGTCTGGGAGCGACAATCGGAAATCAAATTGGCCACTTTGCTGCGCCAATTGCGATACTTGCGCTGCGTGTTGTTCAGAAAAAACCACTAACATTTCAAAGCTGGCAGCAAAATTAAGCCCTTGCAAGTATGATTCTGCTAAATGGTTAAACTGGCGGTTGGTTTTTATTTCGGTTTCTTTACCTAATAAATAACTATCGAATGAATACAGTTGATTGGCTGCGTGCTGTAACGTATTTGAGAATACTTGAGCATGCGCTGAAAGTTGATTGTGTAATGTTTGCTGTTCTATTTTTTTATAATGTTGATTCAATGCGTTGGCGCAAAAGATAACAACAGCTGCAAATCCACAATAGCAACTTATCGCTAAAGCAAAATTTTTTACCTTTAAATAAAATGCTGCCATGATCTAGACTTATTTAATTTCATCAGTATGCTTGTTGCAATTGATAATAATTACTATTTGCAATGAAGAAAAGTCATTTATTTTTTTTAGCCCTCTTTTTACTTCCAACCGCTGAAGTATTAAGCAAACCGGTACAAGAATTAAACATTTATTCGTTTCGTCAGCAGGAAATCATTGCGCCAGTGATTCAAGCATTTGAAAAGGAAACGGGGATCCGAGTTAATTTAGTGCACGGTAAATCAGATTATTTACTGCGTCGTTTAGCTGAAGACGGTGAGACTAGCCAGGCTGATGTGTTATTAACTTCTGATTTGGCGCAGCTCAATCATGCTCAAGACTTGCTGCAGCCATTTGATGATTTTGCTGGGCTGGCTAAGCTTAATCCTGATTTATATGATGACAAACGTCATTGGGTAAGTGTTTCAATTCGCGCGCGCGCGTTATTCACTCATACCCAAACACAATTGCCCATCCCCACCTCGTTTAGTGAGTTAAGCAATCCTATTTATCATGGTCAGTTTTGTATTCGTGATTGGCGCCATAGTTACAATACAACGTTAATTAGCACATTAAGTGCAACAGCGAATCAGTCGGATATTAACTGGTTACAAAGTAAGGATAAATTATTAGCTAAACGGCCATCCGGTGGTGATCGAGATCAGCTAAAAGCATTGGCTGAAGGAAAGTGCCAATTTGCGTTAGCGAACCATTATTATTTTGAGATGCTCAAAGCCTCAGATAATAAAAAAGACCGCGAAGTAACAAATAAGCTGCAATTACATTGGCTAGTCACAGCGCAAGGGTTTACTCCGGTATCAACAACAACCGTAGCAATTACGCGTTATGCGCCTAATGTAAAATACGCTAACCAATTTGTGCAGTTTCTTTTAACCAGCGCAACACAAAAAACGTATACCCAAAGTTTGTATGAATTTCCGGTGATTGGCATGCAAACAACGGAGTTTAGTCAGCAATATCCACCTCTTAAGCCGGCATTGTCATTAATTAAGCGCGCTCTAACTACTGAGTAAGATGTGTTTTTATAATAACAAATTTTTTAATTATTTAAATTCAATGTATTGGAAGGTTAAGTTTGTGTTTTTTACTATTTGAAACTCGTTAGATACTGAACGGTGAATAACAATAAACAGGTTTGTTTATTTGTGTATTTGCGACTAGCTTTAAAGCGAAGTTGCTTATTTAGGAATGGCGCAATATGCAAGATAGTTTACCGATACACAATACCTTAGGCTGTAGCAAATGTGCTGAGGTCGACAAGCTTGATTTTGATTTTACCATGGCGTTTCAGCCGATTGTAAATTGCCAAACAAACACTATTTTTGGTTACGAAGCTTTAGTACGTGGCTTAAATAATGAATCGGCCTTTTCAGTGATTGAGCAAGTTAATGATGAAAATCGCTATAGTTTTGATCAACAATGCCGTATTAAAGCCATTGCATTGGCTGCAGAGCTTGAGCTTGATTCAATGCTTAGCATTAACTTTTTACCTAATGCAATTTATCAACCCGAGCGCTGCATTAAAACCACCCTTATGGCCGCCAAAAAATATAATTTTCCAACCGATAAAATTATGTTTGAATTCACCGAAGTTGAAAAAATAGTCGACAGTAAGCACGTTCAACGAATCGTTGAATATTACCGTGCGCTTGGTTTTATTACTGCAATTGACGATTTTGGGGCAGGTTATTCGGGGTTAGATTTATTGGCTAATTTTCAAACTAATATCGTTAAACTAGATATGGAGCTTATTCGCAATATCGATAGCGACTGGATCCGCCAATCAATCGTTCGTAACTGCTTAAATATTTTCCGCGATTTAAATATCACGCCTTTGGCTGAAGGTATTGAAACCCAAGCCGAAATGCTCTGGCTTAAAGAGGCTGGCATTGAATTAATGCAAGGCTACTATTTTGCCAAACCAGGTTTTGAAACCTTACCAAATGTTAAGTGGCCATAATCGTTTTAAATCGATTGTATTTTATTGCTTTTACGCTTACTTTGTTGAGCTAATCTATTGTTAAATAAAATTAAAAATAAAGGCAGTAAGATGAAAAATAAGGTGGGTTATCTTTTTATACAAAGCGCTGTGGCTGTTTATCGCTGCTTATTTGAGTCAGCAATTGGCTATGTTAGGCGTTGGTATCATAATGACGGTACTTGAAAGTGTTAATTTACAATAACAGCTTCACCTTAATTCCTCTAATAAAAATGAGCAGCTAAGCTCGTTTAGCTTTTATTTTTAGATACCTCAGTCGGCTTAATACTATGAAAAATTTAATCTTCACTTGCCTATTGTTCGTGGCCTTTTTTGCACACAGTACAAGTACACCTGCTAACAGTTCCACTAAATACATCGCATTGACCTTGGATGACTCTCCGCGCGCAGCATCGGGTTATTTAGATGGTCCAACACGGGCAAGTCGGTTAGTTGCAGCACTTAAAGCTTATGATGTGGCACAAGTTGCTTTTTTTAGTGTCAGTGCGAATTTAACTCAAGAAGGCACGGCACGTTTAAAAGCATATAGTGATGCGGGTCATTTAATTGCGAATCATACTCATGATCACCCTGATTTTAATGCTGTAACGCTTGCGCAATATATCGCTAATTTTCAGCAAGCTGACCGCGAACTCTTGCAATTTAACACCATGATTAAGCTATTTCGTTTTCCTTATTTACGCGAGGGCGATACGGTTGAAAAGCGTGATGGAATGCGTGCCGCCCTTGCAGCTACAGGTTATAAAAATGGCTATGTGACGGTCAATACATATGATTGGTATATCGAAAATCAGTTTCAAAATGCGATAAAAGATGGCGTTAAAGTCGATTTGGCTCGCATGAGCAGGTATTACGTCGACATGATGATGCAAAGCATTGAGGCGTATGATGAGCTGGCAATGAAGCAATTAGGTCGCTCACCTAAACATGTTTTATTGCTGCATGAAATGGATATAACCGCGTTGTTTATTGGTGATTTAATTGCTGAGCTTAAACGCAAAGGTTGGCACATTATTTCACCGCTTGTTGCTTATGAAGATGACATCGCTGCTTTTCAAACAGCCGAAGTCTTACCCTATAACCCTGGGCGAATTGGCGAAATTGCGCGAGCTAATGGTCAAACTAAAGGTTTGTGGCCACAGGCATTACAAGAAAGTTATTTAGATCAGCAGTTTGAGCTGCAAGTTATTGCTCAAAAGTAGTGCTTATTACAGGTTTGCCTCTGTATTTTTTTAAACGAGACTGATGCAGTAGGTAGTTCAAAATGGATACTGAGCGTACAAAACAAAGGGCTATTTTTATTTCTAGGCACAAATTTTTCGTTACTATTTTTATAACTCGCGCTATAACAAAGCAAAATAATTAAGAAAATAAAATATGTTTAGTAATTTCCCCATTTCTCTTGCGCAATTACCTGATATTGAACAGGTTGAATTTGCGCCATTAGATCATGATGCTACAAAGGAATACAGAATCAGTACTTTTTTGTTTTTGTTGCCTTTTTCATTACTGCTTGGCGTTGGGTTGTTCTTTTTAGGGCAAGCGAACTTAGAGCTTGCAATCGGGCTTGGTAGCTTACTGATCGTGATTAATTGCTATATTTTTTGGTTTATTGGGCTTGCGGTAAAACGCACCGGCATTGCGTTGCGAGAACATGACTTTTTATTAAAAAAAGGGGTGTTTTGGCAAAAAGTGATTATTGTGCCCTTTAACCGAGTACAACATATTGAAACTCATCGTAATCCAGTTGAGCGCAAGTTAGGGCTATCGAGTTTAAAATTATTTACCGCAGGTGGCATGGGCGCAGATCTTGAAATTAATGGGCTCAATGTTGAACGCGCCAGCCAAATTCGCCAGTTTATTTTAAAACAAGAGCATGCAGATGAATAACGGTGCATCTTTACATGCATGGCAAAAGTTATCGCCCGTAGCCATGGTGTATTTTGTGCTGCATTTTGTAGTGCGATTCGTGAAAGATGGCCTTATGAACATCGCTCCTGTCGCTGTGGTGTTTATTACTCAGGTGGAGCGTAAACTCTTTTGGGGATTAATTGGGGCTGCTGTATTGGGCGCTTTATTAGTGATTTATTCGGTGCTTTATTACTTAAACTTTCGCTTTAAAGTGAGTGATCACGAAGTCATCTTAAAAAAAGGTGTCTTTAAAAAGGAACGTATTACGCTGAATTTTGCCAAAATTCAGAATATTAATATTGCAGTGCCTTTTTATTTTAAGCCTTTTAAATTGGTTAACTGCACCTTTGATGCCGCAGGATCATCAAAACAAGAGGTGGGCTTGCCGGGAATTGGCGAAACGGCTGCGATATTAATGCGTGAAAGCGTATTTAGTTATAAACAACAGCAATCGCCTTTAGTGTCAGCTGCTGAGCCTGTGGCGATTGAAGTCGATGAACAGCCGATTTTTAGTTTAAAAAATAAAGAAGTGGCAAAGTTTGGTTTAATGTCATCAATGATGGCGGTGGTGTTGGTGGTTGCTGCGCCATTTAGTGAGCATATTGTGCGCTTTACTAAGCAAGAATTTGTTAAACCCCTAGTGGTAATTTATGAGCAGTTTGTGCCCAATGCTGCTGCCGCGGGCGCGCTTGCAATTACAACGGTAGTATTAGCGCTGGTGGCATTCTTTTTAAGTGTATCTATTTTAGGCTCCCTACTGCGTTTTTATAATTACCAACTTTACTTTAGTGCTGGCAAACTTAAACGTGTTGCAGGGTTGCTTGAGCGTCATCAAATGTCGCTTAATACCAATAAAATTCAAGCCATTGAAGTAAAACAGAATTGGATGGGATTGTTTTTAAAGCGTTTTACGCTTAGTTGTAAACAAGTCGAAAATAGCCAATACGGTCAGACTAAAAAAGGCCAATTATTTATTATACCTGTGCTTGATAGGCTGCAGTTGCAGCAAGCCTTTGATTTATGTTGGCAGCCATGTGATTTAAAAGCGATCCCTTTTGTGCCTATCCACAGTCAATATTTGCGTAAAAACTTTACGCTGTTTTGGTTGTTACCGGGTTTATTGCTCACGACGTTAGTCTATTTTATAGGGGCTGGATTGCATTGGATTTTGCTACTCGAATTTTTAGCTGTTGGATTAGTATTATGTTGGCTGCGTTATAAGCGCTATGGTATTTATAGTGATGGTGAGCGCGCATTTGTTCGTACCGGATTAATAGGTTCGCAAATAACGGCATTTTCGTTATATAAAATTCAACAAGTACAAAAAACACAAACCCCTATGATGAAGCGTTTGGGTCTTGCCAGTTTGCAGATACAGCTGGCCTGCGGCAAGTTAAAAGTACCTTATTTACCAGCGTGTTTAGTGAACCAGTTTATGAATATTGCTTTGTATCAAGCCGAGTCTAGCGATAAAAACTGGTTATAAAGCCTGCGATGAATCTTTTTGCCTCATGTTTGCGTATCTTTAAAGATTAAGCAAAAGGAGCGCAGCATGCGTGTTTGTCGCTGGTGGTTAGTTGTTTGTATTGTTTTATTAGTGGGGTGCGGCGGTTCAGGCGCCAGCGCCCCAGTGATCTCGCCAAATGTGACAGCGGGTAATGAGCAAATACCGCTTAAATATCAGCAAAGTGAGCTGACATCTTATTTAGATTTAACCTATAGCCAACAAGACAATTACCAAGGTGAGCAATATAGTTCGGCGCTGAATATTGTGTCTGAACGTGGCAGTAATACGCTAAATTTAACCTTAGATTTGTATCTACCTCCCAAAGCAGAGCCTCGGCCCTTAATTATTTTTATTCATGGCGGTAATTTTTATTCTGGTAATAAAGAAACACTGCAAGAAAATGCTCAGCAATACGCTCAACTAGGTTTTGCTACTGCGACGATTAATTACCGCTTAACCAGCCAAGTATTGCAAGACCTTGCTTTTGAGTACCAAAGGTTAGCTATCGATCACGCGACCGAAGATTTAAGTAATGCAATACGGTTTTTAAAATATCACAGTGAAAAATATGGTATTGATACAAATCGAGTGATGTTAATGGGGAAATCGGCGGGTGGCGTAATGGCGCTAATTGCAGCGCTTGAAGCCGATACGTGGTCTGAAAATCCAGAGTTTTTTGGTGTATCAGCAAGTGTTGCAGCGGTTATTTCGACAGGAGCTGCGTTAGAACAGTGGCAAAGACAAAATTTAACCTCGGATAGCTCCGACGCTCCGGTATTAATGTTTTTTAATGTATTACAAGATCCGCTTACCGGATTAAGCTGGCAACAACATGCGCTGCCAACACAGCGCTTTATTACCTCATCGGGTAATACCTGTGAGCTGATTGGCAACGATGAAAGTGTGCATACGATAGATTTTACTTATGGAAGTAATTATTTCATTGATATTTATAACTTTCTACAGCGTTATGACCAAACATAAAGCCATAAAAGCCCACTTACTTGAACTTTAAATATGAGTCTGTTTAGTCACTTTTTTCGTGTATGTAGTGCAGGCGTAGCGTCATTTAAAAGCGTTTATAGGGGTGGTTACAGCCTAAAAAATGGCAACTACTTTAGATAATGAGCGAAGGATGTCACTAAATCACTAAAATTGACCCTCAATCACCGAAATTCACCACTGCTCACTTAAGTTAAAAACGATTGCAAACGCTGCTCTATTCTTACCTCAACCACGAAGCACAACGCTTCAAAATATTGAAATATTAATGTTTTTTGAACGAGGGAATGAAAGTGAAAAAATTAACCATAGCAGTATTAACCATCGCAGCACTCGGTGCTTTTAATGTAAACGCTGCTGAGTTTTCAGGCACTGATGAGAGTATAGAAACCCAAATTTGCCTTGCAGTAGCATCGGGCAGTAAAGGTAAACTTCATCGCATTGTACGCCAAAGCCAGCAAAATATGCGTTTTATCTCACAAAGTGTTAAATGTAATGGTTTAAGTTTATCGCAGTTTGCCGCTGATCACGGCGCAAGTGACATTAGTAAGCAGCTTGCTAAAGTGGAGCGTCCACTGAATGTTAAAACAGTGACTGCCAAGCTATAAGATTATGAAGTAAAAAATATCTGAAGTATCAAACCCGCCTCCCAGCGGGTTTTTTATTTGTATTTAAACTTCGTTCTTTAAAATAAACTGGCTGTTCAGGCTTAACGTTATTTATTGTGCGCCTTTTAAGACAAACCGCTCATTCTAGCCTGAAAGAAATCATGATATCGTGCTGAAAATAGAATAAAAAAGGTAAATGAGATGACTATAAAACAGGCTGTTTTGGCAGGGATTCTGCTTTTTGGTGCAGCAGTTGCGGCACATTCAGCATTAGATATAAACGATTGGAGCTATGCAGTTGATCCTCATGGGAGTGCTGCACATTTTCATGGTTTAAAAGATGGGGCTATTAGCATTGAGTTTGAGCGCGTGCCGCGTGTTGATAAACAAAATAACTCATGGGTTGAGCTGATTTATACTTTGCCGCATGGCAATTTAACAGCAACAGAAACCATTGAAATTCATTATCAAAGTGATCAACCACTCATAGTGAAGCTTTCACAATCGGATTACGGTAAAGAAGGTGATAATAGTTACGCCCACTACCAAGCTGTTTTGCCAAAAGCAGAGCAATGGCAAACGCAAACGTTAACATTCGAGCAGTTTAAGCGCCCTTCATGGACACCAGCAAGTTCGTTAGATAAAGGCTTAAAACTAGCTAATATCTCTGCAATTTATTTAGTGCCTTCTTTAACCGATGAGCAAGGTGGTAAAGCGGCACTTGCGGTAAAGAAGATTAAGTTATAAATACAATATATTTTTCATTACCTAATCGTGGGCTGATTTAGAAAGTAGCAGCCATAAAAGATTATGGTTAAGTTGATCAATTGATACTTTATGAGTTTATGTTTTGATTTTATTGATCTTTCAAATCATATAAAGCGATGCGTTTCAACGTTATAAAATAAAAAATTATTCACAATTTTGCCCGCTCAAAGGGTTATGTTTAAGATTATCTTATGCATAGCCCACATATTTTCTCGCCTTGTATCACCGTTATTAACCTTTAAACACTAAGTGTAATTTTCACTATCGCTCGGTGTTAGGCTCACTGTATCAGCATTTTTTAACTCAGGTTGTAGGAGTGGTTATGTCAACAGAGCTGAATATCTATGTATTATTTACGCTGTTATTTATTGTGATTGCGATTAATTTTTTACTTCATGGTTTGGTATTTGTTGCTATCGGATCGTTGCTTTTGTCAGTATTTTTTACATTGTTAACGTATTTTGAGCGTAGTCGATTAAGCTTGTTCTGTTATAAAAAAATAATCTATTTAACTAATAAGATCTAATCTTGAGTTTGACTGAGTTTTTTAGGAAATAGTATGAAAACATTACTTAAGTTTTTAATGGTTGTTTTTATTATTATAGCGATAGCCGCTGGGGTTCAATCTGGTCGTTGGGTTGTGAGCTTGTTTATCATATTTATCATTGGTTTGATGTATTTAGCTATTTTTAAAACGGCTAGCAAAGCCACTGCAAATAAGCACGCTGATGCAGATGGCAGTCTATGGAGTAGTCATTCTTCGTTAAGCGATAACAGTTGCGATGGTAGTGGTGACTCAGGTGGTGGCGATTAGCACAACAGTGAGTTATCTGGAGGGTCTTTAACGCATAAAAACAGGGTTAATATTTTTCCAATCCGCTAAATCTTTTCTACTACACTTATAAAACTGTTCATTTTTTTGGCTTTTAACGCTTGAGATTAGCTTACTTATTTTTGCTATTTTTTAGTTTGGGGGCTTTGGCAAAGCTGCCTGTGTTTGAGCAGGTGCATCAAACTATGTCTCATTACAGTCATACTGAAGGTTTGAGTCAGGTTTCTGTTACCGCCATTGCACAAGATCAAACTGGGTTTATTTGGTTAGGCACTCAAGCTGGTTTAAATCGGTTTGATGGTTATGAGTTTAAACAATTTTTTGCGGTGCCTGAGCGCAAAGATTTCCTTGCTGGTAATTTTATCAATGCGTTATGCGTGGTTCCGCATCAGGGGCTGTGGATAGGTACAAGCACAGGATTAAGTTTTTATAATTTTGACACCGGACTATTTAAGTCTTATCTCAAGCGTTATCAACAAGAAATTCCATCCGATCAGGTTACTACCTTAGCTTGCAACGCAGAGGCTGTGTTTGTCGGTACCCAAAGCGATGGGGGGTATTATTTAAACGTCAGCACCTTGGCCATTGAGCCAATAGATATTGAAAAAAATAATAAGATTAATCAACTAGCCCTCAATGGAGATAATTTATTTTTTGCGACATACCAAGGTGTCTATGTTTATCGTTTAAGTGACAAGCATGTTATGCAATTGACCACCGAAGCTGCTGTGAGCTTATTAGCGGCAGATCAAAAGTTAGTGATTGGTCGCCAAGATGGGGTATTGCAAGTTTACCAAAATAATACAGAGTTTGAGTTATTGTGGCAGCGCGCCATTTCACATAAAGAAAGTAATATCATTCATAGCCTCGCGTTTAATGATAATCGTATTTGGACTGGGTCGAACGATGGAGTAAAAAGCTTTAATCTTGATGGTAAACAAACGTCACATTATTATCATAATGACCAGCTAGGTGATAGTTTGGCAGACGATATGGTTTTATCATTAGCGTTTGACGACAGAGATAATCTTTGGATTGGTTCAGAGTCGGGCGGGGTTAACTTTTTAAAAGCTCACATCAAACAACTCGGTTATGTTAGCCGGTTTAATTACCCGAATGCGCCATTACAGAACCCTGATGTTCGTGGTTTTATGGCTGACCCACAGGACAGAATTTGGATTGCCACTACGCGAGGAATTTATATCTTTGCAGGTAAAGGCTTCGCTAAAGTTGAAGATATTTACCCTGCTTTTGATGTTATAAATAGTTCATTTGTATCGTCTATTTTACGAGATGGTGATGATATTTGGGTGGCAACCCGGGGTGATGGTGTTGCCAAATTTAATATTGTCAGCGAAGAAATTACGATTTATTCAGCACATAACCAAAATGCACCTACCTTAGTTTTTAATAGTTTAGAAAAGTATAACGGTGAGGTTTTGGTTAGCACGCGCAGCAATAGCATCCTAAAATATGACGCACAATTAGATGCGCTGATCCCATTTTTTAGCCCGCAATTAGCACCTCCAGATGAAGTATCCGATATGTTGGTACATAACGGAGATTTATGGTTTGGCTCTTTAGGGCAAGGTTTATTTAAATTTCACCAAGACCAACTGTACAACCTAAATTCAGATCAAGGTTTGTTATCAAACTTGGTATTTATGCTTACGGTTGATAAGCAAAACCGCATTTGGGCCTCAAGTGAGGTTGGTTTAAATGTAGTGAGTGACGACGTTAAAATAATTAAAACCTTTGACCGTAACAATGGCTTAAAAAATGATGCAATTTGGTCGTTGGTTTATGATTTGCAAGGAAGTGTTTGGTTGGGTACGAGTGGAGGTTTAATTCGTATAAATATCGTTGATTTTAGCTACGAAACCTATGTAAAAGCCGATGGCACACAAGGGCTTGAATATAATTTTGGCGCTGTATGGCTAGCGCCCGATGGGCGGGTTTTTATTGGTGGTTCGCAAGGGTTTAACCAGTTTTATCCGCTGTCGATTACGGCACAGCTTCATCCTGCCAATATTGTATTGACGGATATTTCAATTTTGGGCAAAGCTATTATACCAAGCGATAAAAATGCATTGATTTCAAAGCCCGCCGAATTAGTTTCAAACATAGAGCTTGATTATTATCAGGACATTATGTCGTTTCGCTTTGCTTCGTTAACCTATTCTTCGGCGAAACATTTACAATATTACTACCGCATTTTAGGTTTGTCTGATACTTGGCTTGCACTTGACCAAGGCAACAGGCAAATTAATTTACTAAAATTACCCCCAGGGCAGTATCAAATAGAAACCTACGCTACTGATCAATTTGGTAACCAGTCAGAAATTCATACCTTAGCACTCTTTTTGAAATCGCCTTGGTGGTGGAATAAAACGAGCCAATTTTTTTACCTTGTAAGTATTTTGATGTTAGCGGGATTTTTTGTTATCCGTAAACAGCGGATGTACCGCAAAGTGGTGGCAGATAATTTAGCTATGGCGCAATTACAGCAACGTCTTGAGCTTTCTTTATGGGCCAGTGGTGATGAGTTATGGGATTGGGATGTACAAAGTCATCGAGTGCACCGTTATTGTGTGACGGCGCGCATAGATTTTGGGATTCAAAGTAACGCACCTGAAACGCAGTTGAGTGGCGATTTTGTCCATCCTGAAGACCGGTATCTTTTGCTGCAAAAGCTCACGCAGTGTCATGAAAATCATATCGATAGCTATGAAGTAGCGGTTAGAGTAAAAGACTTTTTTGATAATTGGGTGTGGGTACTTGATAAGGGTCGAGTCATTGAGCGAGACGAAAATGGCCAACCGCTGCGAATTGTGGGGGCATTAAAAGACATAAATCAGCTAAAACTACACGAAGCAACCTTACAAAAACTCAATGATGAACTTGAAGCAAAAGTAGCGATGCGCACCCAAGAGATCTCGAGTAAAAACCTCAAGCTTGAGCAAGCTATGGTTCAGTTAAAGGCGACACAGCAAGAATTAATTGAAAGCGAAAAAATGGCATCGCTTGGGGGGGTGGTTGCTGGTGTAGCACATGAAATAAACACCCCGCTAGGTATTGCGATTACTGCCATTACCTATAACCAAGATTGTTTAATCAGTTTAAAAAATAAGTTAGAGCAAAAAATATTAAAGCAATCGGAACTTGAAGAGTCGATTCAAATGCAAGGTAGCGGCTACACCTTGATTATGAAAAATTTAGATCGGGCCAATCAGTTAATTTCAAGTTTTAAACAAGTTGCGGTCGATCAGAGCTCTGAAGCATGCAGAGAAATCAATGTAACAGAGTATTTGCATGATGTGGTGTTCTCTCTCAAACCTCTTTGGAAAAATAAAGATCTGCAAATTCAAATTAACGGGCCAGATAAGCTGCTGTTTAATACTTACCCTGGAGCGCTGCATCAAATTTTTACTAATTTGATAAATAACTCCGTTATTCATGGCTTTGAGGGTTTAGATCGCGGCCAAGTTTGCATAGAAATTAGCGTACATGCAGAATGCATTCATCTTTATTATTTTGATAATGGTTTAGGGATGGCGCCTGCGATGGTGAGCCAAGTTTTTTCACCGTTTGTCACATCTAAACGAAGTCAAGGTGGCAGTGGCTTGGGGATGCATATTGTGTTTAATTTGGTGACTCAATTGTTTCAAGGTGAAATTAAGTGTTATTCCACACCTGGACATGGTGTTGAGATAAAAATGCGCTTGCCATTAAAATTACCAGAAAATAAAGCAAAATAATTATGGCGTTTGCATGGTTTTTTGTTATTAAAACTTGCTATTGTGCCCATCGAATTTAAAAGTGAGTGAGGACGTTCTTCTTGTGATGCCGCAATATAATGATATTTTGCAACAGATTAGCCAGCAGGCTGCAGCCTGTTTTGGTCAGGGCCAAGTCGCCAATTACATTCCGGCATTAGCCGATGTACCTGCCAAGCAATTTTCTATCGCAATTCATACGGTTGACGGCCAAACCTTTTTTGCAGGTGATGCCCATGCTACGTTCTCAATCCAATCCGTTTCTAAGGCGCTGACACTGACCTTGGCCATGCAGCATCACGGTGATGAGTTATGGCTACGGGTCGGTAAAGAGCCTTCAGGTACTGCATTTAACTCTTTAGCACAGCTTGAATTTGAAACAGGAATTCCACGCAATCCCTTTATTAATGCTGGGGCGCTGGTGGTATGTGATGCGTTGGTGAGCCGCGTGTCGGCACCTGTGTTTAACATGCTTGAAACCGCGCGTTTATTAAGTGGCAACGATAAAGTAGTTATTAATAAAAAAGTCGCAGATTCTGAATACCAACATCGCCACCGAAATGCTGCCATGGCGCATTTAATGAAGTCGTTCAATAATTTTGATAACGATGTTGATACCGTACTGCGTGCTTATTTTAGCTATTGCGCTATCGAAATGAGCAGTATAGAACTGGCCAAAATGTTTAGTTATTTAGCTAATCAAGGTATTTGCGTGCAAACCGGTAGGCAAATGCTAAGTGCAAAACAAACGCAACAAGTGAACTCTCTATTATTTACTAGTGGTTTATACGATGCCGCAGGTGACTTTGCTTTTCGCGTTGGTATTCCCGCAAAGTCAGGAGTTGGAGGGGGCATTATCGGTATTGTGCCGGGTAAGTTTACCGTGTGTGTTTGGTCACCAGAATTGAACGAGTTTGGTAATTCAGTGGCGGGCTTGTATGCTCTTGAGCGCCTTGCGGAACAGCTTAAAATTTCAATGTTATAAATACGTTAAGCAATTTTAAACGTTGCTGAACATGAATAAAAATCACAGTGTTAACTAATGCTTGTTGTTAGCCAGTGTTAGCGGCACAATCAGATAAAATTTTTGTTTTACACTGACTCACATTAATAGGATGCCTTATGAAACTTTCTCCTTGTGTAACAATTATACAAACAGATACTGACCTTGAATATTTAGCCATTGAGACTGAGCATTGCAGTGCAACTATTTTTTTACAAGGAGCGCAGTTAGCTTCGTTCACGCCAAAAAATAAAGCCCCTTTAATTTGGATGTCGCAAGAGGAAGATTATCAACCAGGTAAAGGCTTGCGCGGCGGTATTCCAATTTGTTGGCCTTGGTTTGGTGTCAGTAAAAATGAAGGCTGGCCTATTCACGGTGTTGCACGTACCAATCTTTGGCGCGCAGAAGAAGTAAACGAATATGCCGAATATACCGAAGTCATTTTATCCTTACCTATGGCGCAAGTAGATAAAACCTATTGGCCTTATAAAAGCGAATTGAAAGTTGTATTCCACTTGTCGCATGTTTTAAAAGTGACGTTGATTAATACCAATTTAGATACAAAGCCGTTTGAATTAACACAAGCTCTGCATACCTATTTTCCGACATCAGACATTACCGCTACGCTGGTTGATGGACTGCAAGGGTCACAATTTATTGAGTTTGGTGAAGGCCCATTTGCGCAAACTGACGTGGTGAGTTTTGCTCGTGAAACCGATATGGTTTATACCCAAGCAAAAACAATGCAGCACATTAATACGCCTGAGGGTACGATTGCAGTTGGTCGTGAAAACTCTACGTCTTGTGTACTTTGGAATCCTTGGATTGAGAAAGCTAAGCGTTTGTCTAACTTTGCTGACGATGAATATAAAACCATGTTATGCCTTGAAGCGGGCAATGTGATGGACGACAAGGTCGTGCTGGCACCGGGTGAAAGCCACAGCTTAAGCACGATCGTTTATTGGGTTTAGTTTTTCTAAATTTTGTACTAAAAAAGCCTTTAATTTAAAGGCTTTTTTATTTTGCTTTTAAAATTAAGGTTTTATCGGTGTCGCAACAAGGCGCTTAATATCACCTTCGAGGGCTTCCATTTTAGCAATTGTTAGCTCTTCATAGGGGCTAATATCAAAGTGCCAAATTAAATTACCTTGTTTAACGATGCTAGCATCTTGCCCCGCTTCAAGTGGTAAACGCCAAATATAGTCTTGTTTTGACCAAGATGACTGCCAATATAGGGTATTATTTTTCAGTCGAATGTTATGCAACAGGTTTGTTTGTTGTGTGGTTAATTCGGCAAGTTCTGTTTCTGGGCCTGAGCTATTTAAATCATCTTGGCTATATAAAATGCGGTTTTTAAGTCGTAACCACCGTTTTGCCTGCGCATCAAAATAAACAAATTGTGCATCAAGGTGGATGGTATTCGTGAGGTGGCCTTGCAAGTTATAAAAATGCAGTTGCTGACCATCAAATGCGTACACCGTATTGTTATTATACCAGCCAATGTTACGAATTTTTTCATTAAGTTCGGTGGTAAATTGCAACACTTGGCCTTGCCTGTCATACAAGGCTAAATCCAAATCCCGATTGGATAACAGCATTGATAAGTCGGGGCGCCATTCTAAAAATTGAACGTATTCATATCCCTTGTGATGAGATAAACGCACCACTTGGTTGTCGGCATGCAAATACACTTCGCATACGCCACTGCGCCGTGACATAAATGCGGTTTCGCCTAAGCGATTACTGACTGGAAGGTAATCAATGCTCGACGTTGAAAAAATAGGGAGTTGATCTTTATCGCGAATATTAACTTGCCAGCTTTCAATCGCAGTATAAATGTCTCCTTGTTGATCAATCGATACATTGGTAAACAGGCCTTGAGCCGTTTGATAAACCTCATATTGGCGGCCATCTAAATGAGTTGCCACTAAAGCGTGGCGCTGGCTGCTGTCATTAGTGATAATTGCTTGAGTTCTGGGGTTGTAAGCGGCAAGCCAAACCGGAAAATCCCAGTTCATGACGGTTTCACCATTGAGTTTGATTAAGCTACTTTGGTGGTTGGCGTGATTGAGAAGGTAAAAAACGTCACCATTCCACACTTTGACCGCCCCTTTATAAATGGATTGCCTTGGCATTGAAAGGGGGAGTTCGACTAAATCTTGCTGACTAATGCGATATAAATAAGGGGTCAGTTGGCCTTTTTGTAACACGCTTAATACTAATTCATCACTGCTTTTCCACACGGGGCGTATGGCTGACTCACATGCAATTGATGGCGCTTGGTGATTTTGCGCACCTTGCGGAGTCATAATAAACAATTCGCACTGATCTTCTTTATAGCGCCAATATGCTAGCAAACTGCCAGTGCTTTGCCATGTTGGAAAAGCCACTCGATATGGGGAGTTGAGTTGATGTAGTACTTGCCCTTGTTTATTGGATATATGCAGGGTGTAAATATCTTTGACATAGGCCATTAAGTTTTCGCTGATATGCACATCCACATCAGACTCAAGCCCTAGCTCATAGCTCACATCTTGCAATTGATACTGAGGCGTTTTAGGAGCGGCATCATACTGGCTAAAAAAGGCGTATGCGCTAAAGCAAATGATTAAGGCTGGTACTAACCAAAGCCAAAGATAGTTGGGTTTAGAAACGTTACTGTTGTTTATTACGCTGTCATTGCTGGGTTTGGCTTGCGGGTGATAGCGGGTGACTGGTGCAATGAAGCAGTAACCTTTTTTAGGCAGCGTTTTAATGTATTGAGGCGAACGGCTGGAGTCATTTAATAAACGGCGAATTTTAGTCAGCAGTTGATACAAACTATTTTGTTCGACTATGGTATTGGGCCACAGCGTGTCTTGTAAATATTCTTTACTTAATACTTCCGCGGGGTGGGTTACAAAAAGGTGAAGTAATTGCGAGACTTGCGGTTCTAATTTTGTGATGGCGCGTGAATGATGATGGATGAGCTCATCTTGGCCGATATCAAAAATAAAATCGCCAAATTGAACATGTAAAAGTTCATCCGCTACCTGTGACGAAGTGTGTTCTTGTTGTTTTTCTGCTGTCATATCACACCTGTTTTCCATTCCTCGCCAAAAATACCGCGATCCATCATAAAGTCAATGTTTATAAGTCTTTACTCAGTCTTATTCAGGAAAATATCAGCTTTTTTTTGCGTTAAATTTGCTTTGATAAATAAAAATTTTTAACAGGAATAGTGTGATGCGAACTCGCTTCTTGATATTGGCGTTAGTAAGTGGGCAAACCGTTTTGGCCAATGAAATACAGGTTGATGGCAAGCTCGATGAAGCAGCTTGGCAAGGCGCTGTAATTTATCGCGATTTTTACCAAGTGGTGCCAGCCACCTTAATGCAAACTCAAAACAAGGTGGAAGGCCGTGCTTTTGCGACTGCAGATGGTATTTATATCGGTTTTAAAAATTGGCAAAAACAAGGGGAGCGTAAAAAACAATACAATCTGCAAGATGCCTTTATGCAGGCTGATTTTAATCGGTTTGTGATTGATTTTTCGGGTGATGGCAGCGGGGCTTATCAGTTTGCAGTAACACTCGGTGGTGGCGTGCAAGATGCGGTGTTAACGCCGCAGCTCACCACAGATGCTGATTGGGATGGAATTTGGCAGTCAGCATTTTATGAATATAAAGATTACTGGAGTTCTGAGGTGTTTATTCCTTGGCATTCGGTTTCGTTTAAGCCAAATCGCACTAATGATGGCATGGCTAATGTGGGGGTATCATTGCAGCTTTATGAGCTTGCCACGAATCACATTTATGCGTCGCAGCCACAAACGACTAGCAACAGTGATTTTTATCTCAAAATGCCAAAGATACAAGCGTCAATTCCAGAGCAACAACAGTGGGCATTTATTCCGTATGCGACGCATCAACAGGATTTTGTTGGTGAGGCATCCAATACCGACATGGGTTTTGATTTGGTGTTTAAACCCGAACATCATCAAAAATTGAGCTTGGCGGTTAACCCTGATTTTGGCCAAGTGGATAGTGACGAGCTTGATTTGAATTACTCAACCGTTGAGACCTTAGTGACAGATAAACGGCCGTTTTTTACCCAAGATATCGGCGTGATGAATGTTAATGCAGAGCAAAATACTAAGCTTATCCATACGCGGCGCATTGGCGCAGGCAGTGATGATGGCCAAAAAGTGATTACTCCAATTGACGGTGCAGTGCGTTTTATTCATCAAGGTGATAATTGGCAGTTTGCTGGTTTTGCCGCATTGGAAGAAGAGTTAGATTCGGGCGCAGGTAAAGATTTTTATGTTGGCCGAGCTCGTTACCGTGAGGACACTTGGCAAAGTGGGGTTTTAGTGACTCATACTGAGCGCCCTTGGCTTGATCGCAATGCCCAAACTGCAGCTTGGGATAGCCAATACCAAAGTGATACGTGGTCGTGGCAAAGCGCTTTATTAGCCTCTGCGGTGACAGAGCGTGGCGAGGACAGCCAAGGTTATGGTGTCAGTACAAATATAAAATATCAATTTGATCCGAATACTCACCTAACTGGGCGCTACTTACGCCTTGATGATGAATTTGATAACAATGACTTAGGTTATCGAAAGCGCAATAACTGGCGTTTTAATGAACTTTATTTTAGCCATGCGGTTAACTACAGCAGTGGTTTTATTAATCGCATTCAACATAATGTTCAGCTCAATTATGAAAGCAACGACAGTGGTTTAAAACTGCCAGCAACTCAATCTTATTGGGCGTCATTTATTTTGGCCGATGGCTCATCGTTTGATGCCTCGTTTGATTATCAAACTGCAGGTTGGGATGATTTAATTGGTGCAGGATTAGGCCAATATGAAAATCGCGATTTGTTAAAGAGCTGGTTTTTTTATGGCAGCCCTTACACCGGCTCTTTTAGCTGGGCGGCCAGTTTTAGTTTAGATCAAGAAGGCATTGATGGTTTGGCGCAGCAATACGCGGTTGATATGACGTGGATGCCCCATGAAAATTGGAGCCTTAAATTTAATAACTTTTATCGCCAAGGCGATGGTATGGTCATTGCGTCAGGCCCAGGAAAAATCACTGAATATGACCGACGTTTATTTCACAATTATATTAATTTATCGGGCTTGCTCAGTGACAAACTTGAGTTCAGTATGATTTTTCAGTGGGCGATTCTTGATGCGGATACTAAAGCAGTGTATGACATTCGTGGTCATCATTTAAGTCGTGTGAGTGCGGTTGACAATAGCTTTACTGATCAGCGATTTACCAGCCAAATAAAGCTGCGATATCGTTTAGGGGCGTACTCAGATATTTATGTCGTTTATAACCGCGGTGCAGGGCAATTTGATCAAAATGTCGGCTCAAAAGAATGGCTCAGCGAGCTTAATTCGATGTGGCAACAGCGCGAGCAAGACCAACTGACTTTCAAGGTGCGCTACTTGTTTTAACTTTTTATCCCTATCATCTTTCTAGATGCCCGAGTGCTGTCAGCGTGCCTTTACCTCAGTACATAGTGTCTCTATGCTCATGAGGATTCAGTCACTTGCCACCTACGAGCCTCTTGAAATCCATAGGGTATAAACGTTGATTTATAGCACACTTGATTCCCCTAAAGCCGCTTTGCGGCTTTTTTACCGTTTATCGGGTAATTAGGCCATTTGTCATTTTGTAGTATGCCGTGTGAATAGTTAATTTAGACTGCGGCTTGTGTTTGGACTTTAAACAACAGGAATAATAATGAAAAAAACACTCCTCGCCTTAAGTGTTGCCTTTAGCTTAAATGCTCACGCTAATTCACAGTGGCAAACCATTGAAACCGAAAATTTTAAGGTGCATTTCAGCAAAGAGTATCAAGATTGGGCGCGCTCAGCCGCCAATGAGCTTGAAATTGTTCGCACCAAAGTGCTTGAACAACAAAACCGCTCCTTAGATAAAAAAGTAGATGTACTGGTTTTTGACCCTTTTAATCAGCCTAATGGCTTTGCAATTCCAGCCAGTAACCAGCCGCTAATGGCCTTTTTTGCCACGCCACCTCAATCAGATACCGTGATCTCGAACAGCTCAGGTTGGCAGCAACTTTTAGCGTTGCACGAATACATTCATTTAGTTCACCTAGCGCAACCAAGTCGCAGTGAATGGAAACAAACGGTGCGTAATGCATTTGGTTTGTACGATGTCGCACAGGGCATGCAAGTACCACGCTGGGCAGCTGAGGGTTATGCTACCTTGCTTGAATCTCAAATGACGGGTCGTGGCCGTCTGCACGATAATTATGTTGAATCGCTGATAAGCCAATTTGCCAAAGAAGGCATGTTGCCGACTTATGATCAGTTGAGCGCCACTGAAGGTGGCTATATGACAGGCTCAATGGCGTATTTAGTGGGCGTGCGTTATTTACAATGGTTAGAAGATACCTTTGATAAAGCAACCTTAGATGCAGTATGGACGCGTTTACAGGCCGTCGAAAGTCGTGATTTTGAAGAAGCGTTTAAAGGTGCGTTTGGCCAACCTGCACAAACGCTGTATCGTCGTTTTGTTGCCGAGTACACCTACAAAACATTAGCGAAAGAACAACAGCAAACCGAATTAAAAACTGACCTCTGGTTTGATTTAAACCATATTCAGCAAAGCCCTAACCTATCGCCAGAGCAAGATAAAATTGCCATGGTGAGCGTTGATAAAAAAGGGAATACTCAGTTAAATATTTTTGCCACGGCGGATAACCAAAAAGCAGCGCAAGAGTTCAGCAAAAAGCAGCAAGAAATTTTAGCGGATGACCCAAAAGATATTGCCGATAAAGCACCTACGGTATTTGCTCGTGAAGAAAAAAACGTGCTGCAGCAAATTGATCAAAAAGGCATTATGAACCCGCAATGGCTTGATAATGACACCCTTATTTTTGGTGCATTCAGCGTGGCGAATAATGAGCTTAATACCCGCCATCAAGACTTATTTCGTTACGATACAAACTCAGGAAAAGTAGAGCAACTAACTGAGTTGGCCAATCTGCGTCGTTTTTCTATTAGTGGCGATAAAACTACCGCTTATGCGGAACGCGCACAATTTGGTTATTCAGAATTGGTGAAGGTTGATTTAAGTAGCGGTGTTGTGACTGAAATTACCAGCAAAGATTTAGCCACTGTGTATGACTTTCCTATCGTTCATCAAAATAAGCTGGCGTATTTAAAAACCGCTTTAAATGAAAATTGGGCGCTGTGGATCAAAAATCTTGATGATCACACGCTAAGTCAAGTGCCAATGCCAGCCGGTTATCAATTTTTATCGTATCCTGCTTGGTCGGCTGATGGGCAAAGCATTTATTATGTGGCCGGTGTCGCGGGCGAAACCAACATCTACCGCTATGACTTTGCCGGCGATCGCTTAGTGCAGCTCACTCAAGGGCAGCAAGTCACTGCGTATCCAATGCCAATGCAAGATGGCGGCATTTTGTACCAAGCCATTAATTCACAAGGGCCTGATTTGTATAAGTTGGCTGCCGATGCAGCTGTTATAGAAGTCACTGCGCGCGCTGAAGTATTAGTGGCAGATACTCGCCAAGCTCAAGCGCATATTTTACCGGCAGCCAAAATTTATCAGCAAGACATAGGTGAAAGTAAAAACTACGACCCAACTGAGCAAAATATAACTATTAATATCGGTGAGCAATATGCCAGCGCCTCCACGACCTTGCTTCAGCTTGGTATTAAAGGGGGCGACTTTTTAAATCAGCTGACATGGCAAGTGGGTGGTGCATTTGATACCAAAAGTGCGCTCTCGGGAGCGTATGCTGAGCTAAATTATCAAGCGCTTGCGGTTGAGCTGAATGCTCATGTATTTAGTTATGACCTCAACGCAGCTAAGCAAAAACAACACTCAGAAAGTACAGGTGCGCGCATTAAAGCATCAGGTATTTATACGCAAATGAGTTATCCATATCGGAACGATCAATTTGTACTCACCAGTCATGTCGCTTACAACTACAGTGATTATGACGCACACGATGCACAATGGTTGCGAGTGGGCATTGACCAACAATGGCAACGTGATTGGCAAAAGTTTGCAATTGGTCAATCACTCAAAGCTCGCGCGTATGAAGGCGATAACGACGGCCAAGATTGGCATGGTTATGACTTAAGCGCTGCGTTATTTGGTAAGGCGTGGCACTTACCTTTGTACGGTGAATATCAAAAACGTTCGCGTACCGACAGTGCTGTGAGTTTGGGTGGTTTTGAATCAACCTTAATTAAAGCCGATGCCCATGCTGAATATGTGATTGCGCCTGAGTTGCCATTTTGGACGATTTCGGGTGAAGAGTTTGAGTCGGTATCGGCTGGCATGAGTGTAAAAGCAGGAGCGCCGTGGTTTTATTATCAACACTATAAAATGGATGGCCAAGAATTTGCCGACAGTTACGGTGTTAAATGGCAGCAAAAAGTGAGTTTTGGTTTAGGGCCTGCAGCTATCAATGACCTTAATATTAACTTTGGGGTTGTAAAAGTAACAGGTGAAACCATTGAAGATGAAGTGAGAGGTTGGTTTGGCTTGTGGTATAGTTTGTAAGAGATAAATAAAAACAGCAGCTTAGGCTGCTGTTTTTATTTGAAATAGCACAAATTATTGATTGAGCTTTAATGCCAAAATTTTTGAACGACGCTGATAGTTATACAGCGATTTTTTCTTTTCAGGTAAATCTTCTACATTGGCGAATTCAAAACCGTGCTCTAAAAACCAATGAATGCTGCGAGTGGTTAGGGCAAATAAAGTTTTGTAATGTAATGACTTAGCTTGTTGAATGACGGTGCGAAGCAAGACTGAACCGCGATCGGCATCACGATATTGCGGGTGCACCACTAAGCAGGCAAATTCACCGGCTTGCTCTTCTTCAAATGGGTTAAGCGCAGCACAACCAATAATTAAGCCATCACGCACAATAATAGTGAATTGTTCAATTTCAATTTCAAGCTGTTCGCGTGAGCGGCGCACTAAATAGCCTTGCTCTTCTAGTGGGCGAATTAAATCTAAAATACCACCAATGTCAGCAATTGTTGCACGGCGCAAGACTTCGGCGCTTTGCGTTACAATTTGTGTACCGATACCATCGCGTGAAAATAGCTCTTGTAGCAAAGCACCATCTTGGTGATAACTGACTAAATGGCAACGCGGAATACCATTGCGGCACGCTTCAATACTGGCGGCCAAAAATGCTGTTGTACTGGCGCATTCATCAGGATCTTGCTGATATTTAACAAGCTCGGCTTCAGCATCGTTAGGCATGAGTTCAGGAATTACATCTCCTAAATCATTCAAAATACCGTTTTCAGAGCAAAAACCAATCATTTTGTCGGCTTTGAGTTTAATCGCAATTTGAGTGGCGACTTCTTCTGCGGTCAGGTTAAAGCTTTCACCTGTTACCGAGGCTGCTACTGGGCCTAATAGCACTAAGCCGCTGTTATTTAATTGACGGCGTATACCTTCAACATCAATGCGTCGTACACGACCTGAATGATAATAATCAACCCCATCAGATACGCCCAGCGGTTGTGCGATAACAAAGTTACCGCTCACAACATTAATTTGCGCGCCAGACATAGGAGTGTTACTTAAGCTGGTCGATAAACGGGCAGTTAAATCGAGTTGTAAAGCGCCTGCAACCTGCTTAATTAAGGTAAATGACTCATCATCAGTGATGCGAACGCCTTGATGAAACTCACTTTGAATGTTGGCTTGTTTTAATGCTTTATCGATTTGCGGACGGGCACCGTAAACTAAGACTGTTTTAATGCCTAAGCTGTTTAATAAGGCTATGTCATTGATAATGCTACGATAGCCTGCATGGTTAACTGCTTCGCCACCGAGCATTAATACAAACGTTTTGCCGCGATGCGCATTAACGTAAGGTGCTGATTGGCGAAATCCTTCAACGAGTTCAGTGGTTCTCGCAGTGTTTATAACCATAGTCGTAGGGGTCCAGTTTGTTGATTTTTGAGAGAACATGCAATAATAGTGAATTTGTATGCAGTGTAAAGTAATAATCCTGATTTTTGTTCAGTTTACGGTAATTTAATGTCATCTATAACGGCTCATGCTTATACTCAATAAAATATTTAGGAATCAAATTGTATGAAAAACATATTAATATTTAGCTTGTCGCTGTTAAGTTTTTGCGCGTTTGCCAACACAGCGTTACCAAATAGTCGCCATATTGCTGTTAATGGGCAAGCCCAAGTCAGTGCGAAACCAGATTTGGCGATTATTAATTTAGAAGTAAAAAGCCAACAAAAAACAAGTTTAGCTGCCAAGCAAGAGATTGATCAAAAAGTGAATCAATTTTTAGCTGGAATAGATAAATTTAATCTTAAAACCGATGATGTGTCTGCGTCGCAATTGGCGACTTCGCCAATGATCCAATATTTAGACAGTGGTGAGCAACGTACTGTGGGTTATCGGGCTAATCGAAATTTAAAAGTTTCATTAAAGGATATTAATCAGGTAAGTGAACTCATTAATTTTGCATTAGGCATTGAGATTGACCAAGTAAATAATATTGAATTTAAGTCATCACAAGCTAAACAGCTGCAACAGCAAGCCAGTGCGTTAGCCGTGCAAGATGCCACTGAGCAAGGCCAAGCACTCGCAAAAGCATTTAATGCATCGCTGGGTAAAATTTATAGTATTAACAGCCAAGTACAAGCGCCGCAGTTTCAATATGGGCAGCATCGCGGCATGATGGAAGATGGCTTATATAAAACGGCGAGCGCAGGTGTTGAAGGGCAGTATTTGCCCGAAACACTGACCTTTAGCGCAACAGTGTATGCAGTTTTTGATTTAACTGTACCTTTATAGCTACGTTGGGTTGGCTAGCAAGGTGAATTAAAAAGGTGAAGAACCATAATGAAATTAAGTAAGCGTATTTTATCAGGTCAGCTTGTCGAGCTCATCCCGCTTGATGTAAGCCATATTGAGCAACTAACCGAAGCGGTGAATGATGGCCAATATTGGCGCTTGTGGTATGCCAACGTGCCTAAGCCAGAGCAAATGGCTCAATATGTTCAGCGTGCATTAGATGACATGCCACTTGGGAATATTGCTTACGCTGTATATTGTAAAGAAACCAATAAAATTGTAGGCACAACGCGATTTTATAATCTTGATAGTGCTCATCGACGTGTGATGCTTGGCTATACTTGGTATAGCGCAAGCGTGTGTCGCACAGGCGTTAATACCGAAACTAAACTCTTAATGCTGCGCTATGTATTTGAAGAGCATAAGGCAATTGCGGTCGAGTTTCGGACTCATTTTTTTAACCAAACCTCACGTACTGCGATTGAGCGTTTAGGGGCCAAATTAGATGGTATTTTGCGAAGCCATCAAATTTTAGCAGATGGCTCAATTCGCGATACGGTCGTTTATTCAATTATTGCCAGCGAGTGGCCTGCGGTTAAAAATAATTTGATCTCACGCTTAAATACTTCGGCTACCAAAAGTAGTTAAGTCTTGCTCCATAACGACATTACAATGGAACAGTGATAGTAAAAATGACTCCCTGAGGGGTATTTTGTTGAAAGCGAATACTCCCTTTAAGTTGCTGAGTAACTTGATTATAAAGAATGTGTAAACCCAGGCCTATGTTGCCTTGGTTGCGTTTAGTGGTAAAAAATGGCTCGAATATTTTTTCTGCATCTTCACCATTAACTCCTTTGCCATCATCTTTAAAAATTAACAGCAAGTGTGACTCTTGTTTGACTATATCAACTGAAATATTTAAAGGGGCTTCACAGTTGAACCCATGCTGAAGGCTATTGAGTAATAAAATATCCACAATCATATCAAAACTACTAGAAAAACTATGGATCGTAATAGGGTCGCTGAGAGCAAATTGAGTGCAAACGGTAGTCGGGTTTTGATTTTGAAATACCATTAATTTTGTTCTCACTAAATGTGCGAGATCAAACGTTGACTTGTGCTGTGAGGTGCTGGCAATTTGCTTAAATTGTAAAATAAGGTCTGCGCTTTTACCTACATTTTTACTGATCAATGATTCGCTGTGTTTTAATCTTTCAAGGCCATTGAGTAAGTTTGAACGAGTGAGTTTGTTTTCGATAATTTGCACATCAAGATCATGTATCACCTCGCCTAAAATAGAGGTTGCAGTGACACACGTACCAATGGGGGTATTCATTTCATGTGCAATTCCTGTAATTAAATGCCCCAAAGAGGCCATTTTTTCTACCTCTATCAGCTTATCTTGTGTTTCGGTGAGGGCGTTTAAAGTAACTGAGAGCTCCGCGTTGGTTTTTTGTAAGTCAGAGGTGCGCTCTTCGACTCGCTGCTCAAGCTCGCTATTAAGTTGCTTTAATGAGGTTTCATGTTGTTTTAATAATGATATATCTCGCAAAGTGCCTGATATGCGCAGTGCTTTGCCTTCTTGATCGCGCTCCACAACTTTTCCTCTATCAAGCACCCAAAGCCATTGGTGATTTTGGTTTTTAATGCGATAACTGGCTTCAAAGTAATCGGTTACATTTTCAAAAACATGCTGATTAAATTTGCTTTTTACATTCTCAAAATCATCAGGGTGTATGTTTTGTTCCATAGCAATCATTGAATTACCAATGTGATTGGTTGGTAATGCCGTATTACAAAAGGTATTTTCACGAGAAATAACGCCAGTGATAAGATCCCAATCCCATAACTCATCACCACTGCCCCATAGGGCCAATTTGAGCCTTTTTTTACCTTCTTTAATGGCTGCCAAAACGGATTCTTGTGCCTGATGCTTTTTATGCTTGAGGTATAAAAATACGGCAAATAGGGCTGCTAAAAAAATCAACATGCTACTCAGTAATAAGGTATTTTTTGTAGATTCTTGGTGAGAGAGTTCTAATTGGGCAATGGTGTTTTTTTGTTTGAGACCCTCAATTTCTCGTTGCTTTTGGTCGACTTCAAATTCAACCCTTAAAGCGCCTGTGCTTAATTGTGCTTGTTTACTGAAGATTTCTTCGTTCTTTACCGTATATTTTTTAAAGTACTCAAGCGCTTTTGGGTAGTTTTTGAGTGTCTCGTTAAAGTCGGCCAGCGATTGGTAGGCATCAAGCAATACGACATTTTTTTCTGATTTTTCAGCGAACATAATGCTCTGTTCTACATGATTGACTGCAATGTTGTAATTGCCTTGAGCAAAGCGAAGCTTACCAATTGCTAAATGAGTTTCTGCAAGACGAGACAGTTCTTGTGTAGTATTGAAAATCGTCAGTGCTTGTTGGAGATAGTTTTCAGCCTCTGTAAACTCATTTTGGTCTCGATACAAGCGGCCTAAATACAGATTTGACGATCCTTGAAGTTCTTCATTTCCGAGCTCTTCAGCGAGTTTTTTTGCTGTTGTTAGGTATGTTAAAGCGGTTTGTGTGTTACCAGCTAAGCGATGGGTTTCACCTAAATTATTGTTTGAAAAAACCATGCCGCGTAAGTAATTTAGCTGAGTTTTCAGTTCAAGTGACTTTAGGTGTAGTTTAATCGCATTGTCATAATCACCCAGGTCTTTATAGACGATGGCGGTATTATTATATTGAGTAGCTAGTGAGCGAATATCGCCTAAATCTTGCTTTAATTTAAGTGCTTCAAGTTGATATTTTAGCGCTTTTTCAAGGTCGCCGGAGGTTCTGTAGATAGAGCCTATATAACCAACCGATTCGGCCATTTTAGCTTTGTTTTCTTTAAAGCGATAAAGTTCCAGCGCTGTGAGGTATTCCCTTAGTGCAAGATCAAGCTTTGCCAATTGGCGAAAAATGGTGCCTTTATCATCGAGTAAATTTGCAAGCAATTCGTTATCATCAATCTGTTCTGCTAGCGTCAATGCAATATTCAGATTGTCTAACGCATTATCATAAAGCCTAAGTTCGGCTTGAACCTTACTTTTTACTTTGTAGGCTAATATGGTAAGTCGAGTATGGTTGATGTTTTTTGCACGCTCTAAGGCTTGTTCAGCGAGCGCCAGAGCCTCTGCTTGATTGCCAATCGAGCTATACGCCACAGCAAGATGGGCATAGATGTTAATTTCAAATTCTACATTGGGGTGCTCTTGGAGTATTTTAAGCGCTTGCTCTGCATAGGTAATGGATTTTTTGGCGGAATATCGCGAGTAGTCCTCTAAAAAGTTAACAATGAGTTCAATCTTTTGTGCATTGACTGCTTGTTTAATCTGCTCATCATAAACCTCAATCGTTTTGGCTGTTAAAGATGAGGTAAAAATAACTATAAAATAGATACATAAAATGCGAAAAGGCATCATGTCACTTACCTTTAACTAAATGGATTAATCACGTTATTAGTTCAGTATAGTGAAGAAAGTCGTTCGCTTTGTATTATCGGTAAATTTGATTGATTTATTTAACGAAGCGGTTATTGTGCAGCACATTTATAAGTAATAAGGACTGATATGCGTGAAAAATTAGAAATGCGATTAGAGGGGTTAATTTTTTCTGGCCGTTGGTTATTAGCACCTTTCTTTTTTGGTTTATTTGTTGCCGTATTGTTGTTGTTAGTTAAATTTTGTAAGTTGTTGTTTAACATGGTGGTTAATACATTTACCGCAACAAACGATCAAATGCTGATTAATATTTTAACCTTAGTTGATACTGCTTTATTGGCTGGGCTTTTATTAATTATTATTTTTAGTGGTTATGAAAACTTTGTTTCTAAACTCAATATTGATAAGCACGAAGATAAGCCAAGCTGGATGGGCAAGGTTGGTTTTTCTGGGTTAAAAATCAAGCTTATTAGCGCCATAGTCGCTATTTCTGCAGTGGAGTTACTCAAAGTGTTTGTCAATTCTGTTCAGCACACTGAAGAAGAGCTTTTTTGGAAAGTATTGATCCACATGACGTTTGTAGTTTCGGGTGTGTTATTTTCTGTCACCGATTACATCAACAGTAAAACCGTCAATCATTAACAGGGTAATGGTCGGTAAACAGTAAGTGTGCACCATCACCTTGTGCGGCGAGTTTGTCATCTTCATTATAAATTGGACAATGGATCAGTGATAAACAGCCGCAGCCTATACACCCTGCAATATTATTTTTTAGCTGTGTCATAGCGTTAATTTTATCTTCGAGTAGTTTTTGCCACTGCGCTGCAAGTTGTGACCAATCATCTTTTGTTGGGTTGCGTTTATTAGGTAGGGCATCAAACGCCAGTTTAATCTCATCAAGGCTCACCCCAAATTTCTGGGCTGCTTTAATAATCGCAATTCGCCGTAAGACATCGCGTTTAAAGCGGCGTTGATTCCCCTGATTACGTAAGCTGGAAATTAACCCTTTTTGCTCGTAAAAATGCAGTGTCGATACAGCTACGCCGGTGCGTTTCGCTACTATTCCGACACTTAAATTTGCCTCTTCTTGCATTGCTATTCCTTAAAAAATGTAAAATTTTTAAAAATAATGACTTTACCTCAAGTTATGCTGAGGTTTTAAGTATGCTCACACAGTAACAAAAATGATTTATCAACAAAATAGTTCGGAAGGTTTATGAAAAATAGTTACTACGTGATTAAAGCGCGGTATTGAGTAGTTAGCTGTGGTGTTAAGTCTTCATGAAGCGAAGCGCATGCATTATATGGCTGGTTCGGGCTAAAACACTTCAGCGCTCCTTCATTAATTGGTGCTTGAGGTGGGCGATTAAGCCGCGAGTTTACTACTGCGGCTTAATCTTATTGGCGGGTTATAGCGTTAAGTGTTTATCTAAAAACGCCAGTACAGTTTCAAAATACTTTTGACGATGTTTAGCTAAATAAAAGCCATGGCCTTCATCTTCAAGTAATAAATACTCATAAGGGTGGTTGTGCTTTTTCATTGCCGCGATTAACGAGTCAGCTTGCTCTAACGGCGCTCGTTTATCTTCACCGCCATGAACGATTAATACCGGGGCTGTTAATTTATCGATGTTGTAACTAGGTGAAAACGCTTGTAGTTGCTGTGTGTCTTGCCCTAATACAGCGGTTAAGTAATTAATACCTGCTTTATTTTCGGCAATATCTCCTTCTTTAAACATCAAAGGTAAGTCATACACCCCAACCACGCCAATGGCGCATTTAAATAGGTTTGGCGATAATATCGCACTTTGCAATGCAGAATAGCCGCCAAAACTTGCCCCCATCATGCACATGTTGTCTTTGTTGACTGTGCCTTGCGAAATTAAATGTTGTACGCCATCTAAAATATCAAATTGGATTTCAGCGCCCCATTTTTGATAACCGGCAGCTTCAAAATTACTGCCAAAACCACCGGAGCCACGAAAGTTTACTTGCAGCACCGCCATGCCTCTATTGGCTAATAATTGGGCTGTGGCATCAAATCCCCAGTAGTCTCGTGGGCCATGAGGGCCACCATGAGGCATTACCACTAAGGGTAGATTTTTGGTTTCTTTTCCCTTTGGTAGGGTCAAATAACCATAAATAGTCAGGCCGTCTCTGGCTTTATAATTGATCGGCAATACGGTGTTCATTTGTTCAGGGGTAATTTCTGCAAAGGCTTTGGCTAAAAAGCTAATTTTATTTTTTTCAGCATCAAATAAATAAAACTCAGCCGGGTTGGTATCACTAAATACAGCCACGATACTCGCTTTGTTATTTTTTGAGCTACTAACTATTCGTACTTGTTGATTAGGAAAATATGCCAAAAGAGCCTTTAATCGTGCAGTCATGGCTGAATCTTGATTAATAAACTCATAAGTTGGGTAACCGGCTTCATATTCAACCGCAAACACTTCTTTGTTTGTGTCATCAATCCATACTCTGCTCGGTGATACATGGTCGTGCTGGCTCAGTAGTTGAGATTCTCCAGAGGCAAGGTTAATTTTGTAAAGACCTTCAGGCTCACCTTCTTTCGATGCAAGGGCCAAAATATTGTCACCTGACAAATCAAAACTTAACGGCTGTAAATTGCGCATGCCTTTAGCAATCGATTGGTTTAATTGCCACGTATCTGATTTTTGGTCAAGAATATACAAGTCAGAGTAAATGTAATCTTTTGAGGCGGTCGCAAGGCGAACATTACCTTGTCGATCGGTAAGGTACTGGGCCATTTGTGCCGGTGCTCGGGTTATTTTTTTAAGCTTGCCATTAAAGGTATTAACCTTGTACACATCAACATAGGTTTCACTTTCTTTGTATTCACCACTCCAAGGGTGTGAGCTGATTAAAATATGTTTATCATCATTTATTAACGGGTCGAGAATTTTAGAAAATGCGCGTAGCGCCTCACGCTTTTTGATGTTGCTACCAAGTTGCTGCTCGGGCTCGTGGCCAACAACGTATTGCGGTTTGGTGCCGTCGGCATTGACCGCAAACAATTCACCTTGGCTTCTTGGGTGGTCATGCCAGCCTTGAATGTATTCTTTTTCAAGTACCACGCGTGAATCACTCGACCATTGATAATTGCCAACTTGAGCGTTCGCTTGGAAAAAAACCGTATGAATAGGTTTGAGGGTTTTTCGGTCAAAAATAATGAGGGTGTTTTTACCTTCTTTGCCCGGTGCCTCTTGGGTTATCGCACTAAAATAAGTGCCTTTGGGAGATATTTTGAGCTGGCTAAATTGTGATTTTTTGCTAAACAGCTCAACGGGTAATATGTTAGCAACGCTCGGGAAAGCTAAAATTAAACAAAAGCCAAGGCTTATTATTTTTTTCATTATGTTCCTTATAATTTTGTAGAGGGTCTTGTTTTAAATAAATATCGCTATTTATCAGCTGTATAGTAAATTTTTACTGTACTAAAGCAAGATATTTGTTCCTTTTATCGGTTTGTTTATTTGTGCTCGCGATTAGTGAGGTTTGTCGTATAATTGAAGCCACAAAAATAAAAATTGCTCAGCTGTGCTGCGCTTACATGGAGCGTTACATGCCCGATAAACCTATCAGTGCTGATAACCCTTTTGCTAATTTATCGCAGACACAATACCTGCAAATTCAGCAGTGGTATCAACACCATATTTCGACAGAGTTGAATACATTGCTAAAAGGTAGTCAGTCGGGCGAGGTGATTGAGCGCAAAATCAGTCAAGCAATTAAGCGCGCTCATGCCCAGCTTGAACCTACAACGCCTTTTTCGGCTAGCACCGATCAGACTATTAAGTTAAAACATGCAAGTTTGTTGGTTGAACTAAAAGATACCCGCGATTTATTTCACAGTGCGCAGCTTAAAATTGCCAAGCTTGAACAATTATTAAGCCAAAGTGCAAGCGACATTCAAACTTTAGAGCAACAAAATGGCGAGCAAAAAGCGGAGCTGCGAAGCTACCGCGAGCGTTTAAATCACGTGCTGACTCGGCTTGAAAAAGAAGGTGTTTCGTGCCAAAAAAGCCATTATGTTGGGCGGATTTTTGTGCATGCACTTAAATCTGCTTTTGGTGATTGGCAGCAAACGCCAGCGGGGGAAGCGTATCGGAACCATGATTTTTACAAGCTTTTTCCGCGTATTCTTTATGGCAGCTTGCTCAAAGAGATTGAAATATTGCTCGGCGAAACCGACTATGGCCGCATTGACCGCACCTTATCGAATTTTGTTTTTCAGCATAAAGGCGTGCCTGTGCAAGATTGGCCAGATGAAGACCCTATTTATCAAGCGCCATTAATTAATCAAAAACAGCATGAGTTGTTATCAAGCATTAAAGAGCAGCATACTCGCCGTAAAAACTTTGCCCTTTATTTAGAAAAAAAACTCGCCAAAACAGGGTTTACCCCGATGCATGGCCGCCTTTTAGTTGAGTTAGTGCAGTTTGCGACCGAAGACAAACCGCAAGATGATTTGGCTGCGAGTATTTAGCCTCAGTTCTGGATAAGATGTTTAACAATGATTATTGAATTAAAAGTAAATATTGAGATTACCTACCTTTAGCCAAAACAGAGGTGATGAAAATTAATGGCTTAGGTCTTAATGTGCCATTTATTAATCTTTTTGCTCACACTCCGGTGCACAATTTTAAACGTTTACATATCTGATGTTATCTGGATTTTTACGTCTTGATGTTTATCTAGCTGCTCATTTTTAATAATAAAATTAATTGTTATTTAGTTTGTTCTTAGGTTATAAACGTAGGTCGCTCCTAGTATTTAGGGTGCATTTATAAAAATAAGAAGAGGAAATGAGCATGGGCGAGATTATTTCTCACACCCCAATTTGGGTGTTTGTCTTGTTTGGCGTATTAGTTTTTTTTGGCTTAAAACAAAGTAAAGAACGCCAAGTGCCAGAGCGAATGGTAATCATATTGCCAATCGCAATGTTGGTTTTATCTTTATTAGGTGTGATCAGTGGGTTTGGTGTGACCTTGTTGACGATTGTATTTTGGATGGTGGGCGTTGTTACAGCACTGATGTTTAACTGGTTATTTAGGTTAACCAAACGAGCTGAATATGATGTTGCTAGCCATACTTTTCATCTAAAAGGCAGTTGGGTGCCACTACTGTTAATGATGACCATCTTTTTTACTAAATATACGGTCGCGGTATTACAAGCGCAGCAGCATGCGCTGAGCACTGAGCCGATTTTTATGTTGGTGGTTTGTGCGCTGTATGGCGTGCTAAGTGGGTCATTTGTGGTGCGAGCTACCGCAGTGTGGCAATCAAAACGTTATGCGTTAAAAGCATTAAAAGCGGCAAAAACAGCCGCAGCTTAAGCGAATGTATTAATGATTTTAAATAAAAAAAGGCCGAGTTGATTCATCAACGCGGCCTTTTTTTCTAGCTCATTTTAATCACTTAGTTACGCTTTAAGCGCTTTTTCAATCAAGAGATTAACATAGGCTTTTTGTGCTTTAGCATCTTGGCTAGCACCCCAAGGCGTGCTTGAATCCAAAATAGCGTGTAGCTGGGCCAGTGCAGCGGCACGGGCTAAATTATCGTGACTTGAAGCTTTGCCAAGGCCAGCGATGGCAATTAAGCGTTCAACATAATTAATTTGTAAATTATGGCTCATCGAGTTAGCCGTTTTTGCAGGCACAAAAATGCTGCTGGTTAAGTCATTCATAAACTCAGATAAGCTGTATTGGTTGCCGTATAACGCAGTATCTGAAATACGGGTTAATACATTTTTGTGTAACAACTGGTCTAATACCGATTTTTGCATATTTAACAGCATGCTATGAACTTGTGGGTCTTCATTTTTACCGTAATGATTAAAACCACGACGTTGTTGTTGCATGTAGTTATACAGTGGCTTCATGTTCGCAAGTGTTTCTGGTGCAAACACTTTTTTCGCCAACGTATTCATGGCCGCTTTTTGAATGTCTGCAGGCACTGGCGTATAAGGCTTCACTGAGTCATCGGTGCCAACCACATTACGTTCAACATATACCCCGCCAATGAAACGTGAAATGACACCCGCTTGGGTGCGGTATTGGCCAAATAAGTTATTGGCTGAAGTCAGCAGTTGTTGATGTGACTCACCTTGGATGCGGGCTTTGCTGATTAATTCGCCCAGCAACGAGTCAACAAGCTCCATACGATCACTTGCATACGCCACCGCATTAGATGACATATCACCAATCATCACACGCGGGTCAATATGGCGACCTGGTGAGCGCATATCATCGGCATCGTTACCAAAGGCTAATTCATGTTGGTTTGAGCGAGATAGAATGCGCGCTAAGCGAGCTTGCTCAGCTGCTGCATCGGTTAACGCGGCTGAATAACCATATTCAATGGCCCAATCATCATAAGGGCCAGGTTTGGTTTGGAAAAAGTCACCTTGTTTCACACCGCGCGGTGCGACGTTAACTGGGCTGTAGTCCATCACTGAACCCGTTAATATGCCTTGGGTTTTGGTTTTATCGTGAATGTCTTTTTCATCCCACATAATCGAGGCTTTCATATTGTGGTTAAGGCCTAACGTATGGCCCACTTCATGGAGTACTAATTGGCGTAACCCTTCCGTCAAAATGGCTTTTTGCTCGATATCTGCGCCCGATGCCAAGGTATTAGCAAGCATGATATTTTGCTGTAATTGATGGCCTAAAGAGCAATTTAGCTGGTTTGATTCGAGCGGTGTGTCGCTCAATGTGCTTGCACCTTGTGAAAAGAGAGAGTCATAAATCCAACGATTACGCATAAATACAAACTCAAGCATGATGTCTGAGCCTAAAATTTCACCCGTCAATGGATTAGCTAGCGCAGGGCCATAACCGCCAAAAGGTGGGCGCGGCGATGAGGTCCAGCGTAGTACGTTGTAGTTAATATCACCGGCATCCCAAGTTGCATCATCGGGCTGAATTTTAACTTCAATGGCATTTTTAAAGCCCGCTTTTTCAAACGAGGTATTCCAATCAAGCACTGCTGCTTTAATGGTGTCGCGCCATTCAACAGGGGTGGTATTTTCAATCCACCAAGTAATAGGTTTAACAGGTTCGGAAAGGGCTGCGCTGGGGTCTTTTTTCTGTAAATCCCAACGTTTAATCACATCTTGATACGGCGCCCAATCACTTGAGGTCATGTTGTCAAACTGGTTGGTGAAATAACCAATACGGGCATCATCATAACGTGGTTGATAGCTGTTTTTTGGTAAGGCAACAAACGAATGCTGTACTTTGACTGATACAAAACGCGCATCAGACACTGCGTTTGAGCCACGTACACTTGGGTTGCTGTTACTAAATACGTAATCGACCACTACATCTAGGTTGTTGTCATAAACACGATTTTTAATAATGCGTGATTTTTTATCATCCAGTTTGCCAACGTTAAAGCGCTTTTTAGCATTTTTATCGTCAGGGTTGGTCCAAGGTGAGACTTTGTGCAGTTCTTCGCTTAAAAATAATTTATCAACATTAAAGGCAATTTGGCCGTTTTCTTCGGTTTCAATATCGATAGAAGCTAATACGGCTTCAGAAATATTAGCCTCACTGGCGCGGGCGATAGCGCTGTTTTCATCAAACAAAAAACGTGGTGTTTTGCTGATGATATCAATGCGGTTAAAGTGGCGGCGAAACTCAATTAGTTTGGTTTCACGGTATGAGCCGCGAAAATGACCTGCATCGGTTACGCCATCAACGGTATGGGCAAAATAAACAAAGGGTGTATCGAGTTGAGCTGCGTTGATCACCATTAGGTTTTTACCTGTTTTTTCATCTAAATAGAGATTAAACAGGCCGCTAAATGCGGTTTTATCTTTGATGAGTGATGCGATGGTGTGTGGTTTTTTTTCTTTGTCGTTTTTTTTATCTGCGGCCAGTGCCGGATTAACTGTGCTAAATGCAACAGTGAGCGCTAAAGCGATAGTTGAAATTTTCACGCTGATCCCTCGATTTTTATAGTCATTGTGTTGTTTTTTCAGTGTACCTGAATTTTTTTAGTGACTAAAACACCCTGCGCTAGGACGCCAAAAAGCAGTGATGAACATCAAAATAAGGTAAAAGTGTTACAGCATGTAACTTCAAGAAGGCCAGAAGGGGCGCGTATTATCGCTATCAGCCATTGCAACTATCACTATCAACAATCGCTATCAATGATTGCTACCAATTATGGCCACGACAAGGTGACTAACGCACCGTTTTTATAGTTACTGAGTACGATGTTGCCTTGATGTAGATTCATGATGTCGCGACATAAAGTTAATCCTAACCCTTGGCCATTGACCTTGGTGGTAAATAAGGGGTTGAGCGCGTTATCTAAATTAGCAAAGCCTGGGCCTAAATCGGCTATTTCTAAAATAAACTCCTGATCTTGAAAATAACACTGGCAGCTAAGCTGAGTATTGGGATTGGCTTGTTGTGCATTTTTAAACAGGTTAATCAGTAATTGTTCAAATAAAATGGGGTCGACCGTGGCAAAGTGCTCCCCTTGATAACAAAGAGGAATCGCCAAGTTAGCTGCTTGTTGTTGACATAAGTGGGCTAAATTGGTGCGTTTTGGATTAGCCAAAGGTAAGTGGCTTAACATCGCATAATTATGGATAAAATCGAGTAAAGATTCACTGCGCTTTTTGATGCGCTCCAGTATTTCTTGCTGTTGGGCGTGCGGTAAATCAGGTGCTGTAAGCAATGTGTCAGACATCGAGGCGATGGGAGTGAGTGAGTTGCGAATTTCATGACTGAGAATACGAATAACATCATTTTGGCTTTGGCGGCGCTGTTGCTCCAGTGGCATGGCAATATTAGTGGCGGTAAAAATCCAAAGTTGTTGTTCGCCTTCGCCGTGTAATAAGGTTGAGCAATGCCACGGTGTTTGAAAGTCAGGGTGTGAAAGCTGGTTTTGTGTGTGTGTAAAGCCCAAAGCATGTGCGTTTTGTTTGGCTAGAATAGGGTGCTTGTAATGTTGCTTGAAGGCTAAATTACAAAACAGCAGGTTAAGTTGCTGATCAAAAATCACCAGCGGCGCTGACCATAAATTAAATACTTGCTGCCAAAGTGCGTGATTAAGGGGGTTGGGTTGCTGTTTTTGCTCACTTAAGCTCGTAATGGCATCGGCTAACTGCTGATTTAAACTGGTTTTATTGGCAAATTGCAGTGAAATATTTGATTCACCTTCAATTTTAGTTTGGCAAAACGCAATTAAATCAAGCTGAGGTTGCTGCCAAAAATGATAAATGCGGTATCCCAGCCAGCTTAAGCCATAACCGATCACGAGGCTTGCAGTAGCAAGTGTAAGGGCGCTAAATGCATGTAGTTTCATCACCCACAAAATCAGCAGGCCAATAAGTAACATGACCAAGGTTATGATCGCACTGACTTTGCGCTGTTGTGTTAACCGTGTCATTGGCCCCATGACTTAATTGCCCACGTTTAATTGGTATTTTTGCATGCGGCGATAAAGCGCGTGGCGCGAAATACCAAGGCGCACCGCTGCTTGGCTGACATTACCTTGTGTTTGTTGTAATGCAGTTTCTATTTGTTGACGCTCAACGGTATGCAGCGCCAGCGAATCTAAAGCAGGTTGGTTAGGCTGAACGTGATGATTCGGCAGCATTAAATCTGCACTTACCAGTTGGCTTGTGTTGTTGGCGTGTAATAACACTGCTCGTTCCATAACATGGCGTAGTTCTCGCACATTCCCAGGCCAAAAGTAGCTTTGCAAAGCTTGCTCTGCACACGGCGCTAATTGTGGGGTCGGTTTGTGATACCGGGTTGCAAATTGGCCTAAATAAAAAGAGGCCAATGGTAAAATATCCGCAATTCTCGCCCGCAGTGGTGGCAATTCGATAATAAACGTATTTAAACGGTAATAGAGATCTTGGCGAAACTCACCTGCGCTAATAGCTTGAGGTAAATCTTGATTAGTGGCGGCAATAATTCGTACATTGACACGCAGAGATTGCTCAGCGCCTAACGGTCTAAATTGCTGAGTTTCGAGCACCTGTAGTAATTTTGCTTGTAGATGAAATGGTAATGCGCCAATTTCGTCTAATAGCAAGGTGCCTTGATTGGCGCTGGCAAAGCAGCCTAAGCGGTTTTGTTTTGCATCGGTAAACGCGCCTTTTTGATGACCGAATAATTCACTTTCAAACAATGACTCAGGAATAGCAGCCATGTTGGTGGCAATAAATGGCTGATTTTTTCGCTGTGATAAGTGATGAATACGTGCGGCTAATTGAGATTTCCCCGTACCGTTTTCGCCAATAATTAAAATGTTGGCATCGGTTGGGGCAATGTTTGTCACTAAGCTTGTTAGGCGCTGCATTGCATCGCTTTGGGCAATCCAATCGCTGGTTGAAGCCGTTATCGTAGGCTGAGCTAGTGAGTTTTTTTCAAATGGGGTGTGGGGGTGTGAATTCGCCACATAAGTTGAAATTAAGGTGAGTAACTTCGTTTTTTGCCACGGTTTTTCAATAAAGTCTTTTGCACCGAATTTAATGCCTTGAACGGCTAATTCAATGGTGCCCCAGGCCGTCATTAAAATGGTTGGTAGTTTTGATAAATCAAGGCGTTGTAACAAACTCAGCCCTTCTTGGCCCGAGGTGGTATCACGGCTAAAATTCATATCCAATAATAATAAATCGGGCTGGTGGCGTTGAATTTGAATCTCACAGCTTTTAACTGAATCAGCTTCAAGGGTACGATACCCCGCTTGCGCCAATAATAACGACAAAGAAAAGCGAATGTCGTTATCGTCATCGGCAATTAAAATGAGCGGGGTATGGGGTGTCATGATGATCCTTCAAAAAAAGCCCTGATTATTTAGCATCAGGGCAATGGGTTACAGCTCGCGCAATGCTTGCATCGGTGCGCGGTTAATAATGCGTTTAGCTGGCCAAAGTGTGGCTATCAGCACAATGATAATTAACAGCAGGTCAATCAAAATTATCGGCATTAAATCAAACGCAGGCAAGCTGGCAATCTTGGGTTGTAAGCTTGTATATACCAAAGTTGCAAAAATAACACCAGCGCACAAACCAGAGAATAACAACCAGCTGGCTTGGCGAAGCACTAAGCGCAACAGCTGATTACGCGATGCCCCCGTCGCCATGCGTATGGCCAGCTCAAAGCGTTTTTGTTCGGTTAAGCTAGTTGCAAGCCCCGCCATTCCGATAGCCGCAAGTGCTAGGGTTAACAGAGTGAGTAAATTGGTGAAATAAAAGAGCATGCGGGTGTCGGCAGTTGCAGCGTTCCAGTATTCGTTGAGTGTACGCAGTTCTATTTGATAAATGCTTGGGTCAAAGGCTAAAGCAAGTTGTTGCAGGGTTTGCGTTGCAAACGGCTCACCAGCAGGCAATTGCATCAGTAATTTAATCTCTTGCTGTGTTTGGTAATTAAGGTGCTGATAGGAAATTGCTTGGAGCTTATCACGGGTCATTAAATTAAAGGTATTGCCAACAATGCCAATAATTTTAGCTTTCTCAAACTCGGTATTGAGTAATGATTCAATCGGTTGATTGGGGCTGAGCTGTTGCGCTAAATTTTCATTAATTAGCATAACCTTGGCTTTATCTTGCCATTCTTGCTCGCTGATGTTGCGCCCTGCAATTAATGGAATATCAAAAGCAGCTAAAAAATCGGGGGTTAGTTGGCTTGATTGATAACTGAGATCGGCTTGGGTGACCGGATGCTTAGAAAAGTGGAATATATTGGTTAGGCCCAGAGGTTCACCTTGGCCTTGTAATATATTTAATTGTGGTCGATTTTGCTGAAGGTGGCTGCTTAAGTCTTGAGCGAGTTGCTGAGTTTGTGCGGATTTTTCATTACTCAATTCGTTGCTAGTTTGCGCCGCACCATCTGGCTTTAATTTTACGGTCATCAATAGCGTGTTTTTGAGCTGGTAGCCAAAATGAGGGTAAAGCGTTTGGTAGCTTTGGTGTGAAATCATTACCAAACTCACTAACAGTGTACTGGCAATACACAGTTGTACAACAAACAACCCTTTTTGCAAACGTGAACTCCCCGATTTTGCCACGCCTTTACCACTGCCTTGCAGCGCTTGATTGAGGTGCTTGAGGGGTAAATGGAAAAAACATAGTAACGAGAATATAAGATTCATCAGCAGTAAGCTTATTATGGCAAACAGGTAAGTTGTTTGATTGACCGAAATACTGTGTAGCAGTGGAAATTCTTTATTAAAAATAATCGGCAGTAATTTGATGATCCAAGCGGCGCCCAGTAATCCCAAAACCCCAGCACTGATAAATAAGGGCGCGGATTCAATAAAAATTTGGTTGAGTAACTTAAGCTTGCTAGCTCCTAAACTTTTTGAGATAGCAAATTCTTTATGGCGCGCTTGATAGTGGGCTATGAAGACATTAATCAGATTACTACACGCCATCAATAACAAGCCAATAAAGGCACTTAATAGCAGTAAAATCATCACTTTGTTTTTACCCACTAAGTGATCTCGATACAGCTCAATTGTTGCAGTTGTCGGTGCTGGAAATTTTTTCATAAAGTCACCCTCAGCAATACCTTGCTCAGCCACTGCTATTAATTGGTTTGTGTCTAATGCGGGTAAGGTGGTTTGTAATAAAAAAAATGTCTCGTTGCTTTTAATGGCATCGGGCATGTTTGTGCCTATTGGGATGGAGAGGTCATCAAAGCGCCAAATTTGTTGGCGACCATGTTTATCGCCGTAGCTATTTGAAGTGAAATCTTGCAGCACACCCTGAATTAAATAATGTTGCGTATCTAAATTTAACTGCTTTCCGACAACTTCTGGGTCGCTTGCAAACACTTGGTGCCAGAGAGTTTCAGAAATCCAGACGCGTTCTTTGATACTGGTAGAGGTTTGGCTATTTTCACCAAGCACCAACTGGGTGCCTAAAATCTGCTCAGTACCTTGAAAAGCATCAAATTGCGTTACGGCATAATTTTGCTCAGCAATGGTGATTGATTGTGTTGAGGGCTTAAAATACGCCCACTGCCCCTGTGACGCATAATGGGCTTTTAAATGTAAAAACATATTCGAACCCAAAATGGGGGCTTCCATTTTGTCATTGAGTTTTTTGCTGATTGTCACGTTATAAAGCGTGTGCTCATCTTTGATGTCAGGCAATGGTTGAAATAGTACGTTGCTGCTAATCGCAACCGCCGTCATAACCGTGGCTAACGTTAAACTTAAAGTCACCAAAATTGGCAAGCTAAAGCGCGGTAAACTCACTAGCCGAATGATGCCGTAGCGCAGGGCGCGTAAGTAAAAACTCATATCGCCTCCGCAATAGCTTGATTGGTATTATTGGCACTGTGAGCTGTTCGGCTGTGCTGGGTGATCACTTCGCCATCTAATAAACGAATTTGGCGACTCGCCATTTGGCTGTAGCGATTATCGTGCGTTACCATCACAATGGTGGTGCCAGCTTGATTGAGGTCGCATAATAGCTGCATAACCGAATCACCATTTTGGCTATCGAGGTTACCGGTTGGCTCATCAACTAACAGTAAATCAGGTTGGCCGACCAATGCTCTTGCAATGGCGACACGCTGTTGTTGACCACCCGAAAGTTGATTAGGGTAATAAGCAGCGCGGGGTAATAAATTTAAATTGGCTAAAAGCGAGTTTACGGCTTGTTCAATCTCGGCTTTTTTACTGCCACGATGCTCAAGCGGCAATGCAATATTCTCAAATACCGTTAATGAATCAATTAAATTAAACGATTGAAAAACAAACCCAATATGGCGGTTACGGATTTTGGCGCTTTGGTCGATGTTGAGCTTACTGACATCATGTTCGGTGAGGTGGTACTGACCGCTGTCGGCTTGCTCGAGCAACCCTAAAATGCTGAGTAAGGTTGATTTGCCGCAGCCAGAGGGCCCAACAATCGCCACGAATTCACCTTGTTCAATGGTTAAATTAATATTGTTGAGTGCTTGAGTCTGTAGCTGACCTTTATTAAATGCTTTACAAACGTTCTGTAACGAAACGATGGTTTTCATTGTTTTTTCCTTGTTAATTAGCAACAACGGTCAGTTGGGTGAAATTGTGCCACTGACTGAGGTCTGAGGTAATAATTTGTTGATCTTTTTTTGCACCCGCACTAATGAGCACATACTCGCCACTGCGCTCTGAAAAGGTGATTTCTCGTTGTTCGGCAACCGAATCACCAGTGAGCTGATAGAGGATTTTTTTGCTTAATGGCTGAATGCCTGGGGCTTGTTTGATAAATAGTGCGTCGGTTTTTTGTTCAATAAATACATCGGCGGTTAAATTGAGTGCCGGTCGAATGTAGTTTGGCAGAGGGTCGAGAATTTTGACTTCAGCAAGCACAAAGCCATCGCGGATCACCGAACTCAGTTGGCTAATTTTACCGCTAAGAATGCTGTCTTTACTTTTAATATTGACCTTAGCATCGAGCTGAACTTTTTCAGCTAAACGTTGTGGAATGCGAATTTTGGCAATTAAATCGGTGCTAGAGCCCACTTTAGCCAAGGTTTGCCCTGCATTAACATATTGCCCCAGTTCAATGTCTAATTTTTCTAAAGTGCCTGCAATGCCTGCTTTAATGGTGAGAGCAGCCATTTTATCGGCCAGATTAGCGACATTTTGTTGCTCAGCAACTAAGCGCATGTGTTGTTGCTGTTTTTCGAGTTGCTGCATTTTAATAAATGACGCTAAGCGAAAACGATTGCGTTCAAGCTGTTTATTCAGCTGAGCAAGTTTGAGCTCTGAGCGCTCTAAGTCAATTTTTGCCGCGATCCCAAGTTCAGCTAATTTTCGATTTGCTTCCACATCAAGCATCAATGATTCAATGTCGGCGATTAAATCTTCTTGTTTACCTTGTTCGGCTAGCAGTTCGTTTTGTTGACGCAAAGTAAAGGCGGTAAATTGTGCTGTGGTGCTGTTTAGTTGGGTTTTTTGTTGCTGATATTGCTGCGTTAAATCGGGGTTAGTTAAAATGGCAATAGGGGTGTTTTCTGTCACGGTTTCACCGCCGCGCAGCAGGATTTCGGTTACTTTGCCGTTGTCGGGAGCGCTGATCAAGCGCTCATAGCGCGATGCAAATTCGCCAAAAACCGGTGCCATCAGTGCAATGTCACCTTGTTGTACTGTAGCAATGGTGAGGTTTTCGCGCGCAATTTTGGGAGTATATTGTTTGGTTAAAAAGTATATACAAGCAGTAGTCATCGCAATTAATGCCAATGCGAATAGCCAATAGCTTCGTTTTTGATGATGTTTTGGGGTTAAATTAATCTGCACAGTAAGTTCGCGATTGCTTCAAGATAGTCAAGCTAATGAAACTTATGTGCCAAATAATATTGCTATAAAATTCAGGTTGTTATGTTTTTGTGCGCAGGGCGCTGTGCGAAATCGCACACCCTAAAGTGCGCGATTTTATAACAAGTCGGTTATTCGTTTTGTGGTACGTGTTTTTTAGCCACCACAAGTAACAGCACTGCAAAAAAGACCACCACAGCAGGCATGATCAGTGCGGTTGTACCATAAACCGCAATGCTATCTTGTAATACAAAACTGTGAAATTGTTGTAGTAATACGCCAATCAACGACAAGCTTAATAATGGTAGGGCGAACTTTTTGCCAAAAGCCAGCGCAAGAGAGCCCGCTGTGCCTGCAAATACCGCTAGTGCAAAAACCACTACCGCCCAACTAGCTGCGTTATTAAACAGCGCTTGCTCAGCTTCAGGTAAAGCGGCTAATTGCTCTGGCGTGATCATGATGTGCAGGACAAACGCCATGACGCCCATTACGTTCCAGATCACCATTATCCAAGCAAAGGGTTTAAGCCATCTAGGTGTTGTACTGGGTGTGTGTTGATTATCCATTATTGTCTCTTTTTTATTTTGTTATTTAATGGCCGCAGATGCGGTTGATATTCGAGTATATGTTAAAATAATGTAATGGTAAATTTGCCGTTTATTTTTAATTACCGCACGCTGGGGGTTCGATGATTCCTTTTAACAGTTATAAACATGCGATGCTATTGGGTGCTTTAACTGGGTCGATGCCTTTTGTTATGGCAAGTGAGGCAGAGCCCGAATGGTTGCTTGCTGCTGGGTGGCAAAGTAAATATGTGACAGAAGGGCGCGATAATTTAATGACCGGGGGGCTTCGTTTTGTACAGGCTGATGTGGCTTTTGAGCAAACAGATGTGCAATTTTGGGCAGGGCAAGGCACGCAGGAAGACTATCAAGAGGTCAATGTTAGTATTGTTCAAAATGTTCAACATGAGCATTGGCAAGGGTATATAGGGATTACGCGTTTGGCGTTTACAGAAACAAATCAATATGACACTGAATTATCTGTAGGGTTGGCTAATTCAAATTATACGCAATGGATGCCAAGTATTGATTATGTGTATTCTACCGAGGCTGCAGGTGGCTTTGTGATGCTGATTGCCCATTTAAAGCCCCTGTTGATTAATGAGCAACTCTCGTTTTTTGCTCATGGTGGGTTAGGTTTGGATTTTGGTTATGCATCTGATAAACATGATGGCCTTAATCATGCTGAAGTTGGAGCGGGTCTTCATCTGGCACTGAGCGACAATCTGAGTGTGGAATTGGCCTTAGGGTATCACCATGCCTTGCAAGATGTTCGCCTTGACTTAAATCGCCACCAGAGTTGGCTGGCGTTATCATTACACAGCCTATTTTAATGTATTTATAAAATATCGATGCCTGCGGCATAGCGCCAAAGGCATTGAGCTCAGAATTGCCCGTTTATATGTTACATTCCTTTAAATTCCTTTAAATTCCTTAATATTCACCTTTCTATTTCATCATGACTAACCAAGAATGGCCGTTATGCAGCCAGTGCATGATTTTGAAAATACGTTTAAGTATATTGTTTTGTAATGGTTTTATGATGAAGAATACAAGGAATTAAAATGACACTAGGTGAAAAACTCAAAGAGCTGCGTTTGGCGCAAAATTTAAGCCAACCGGAGCTAGCACAGGCAGCCGCAATTGAGCAATCGTATTTATCAAAGTTAGAAAATGATAAATCGTTACCATCAAACGAGGTGTTGCGGCAATTATTAGAGGCGTTAAATATTGAGTTAAGTACGTTATTGCGCTGCCCTAAATTAAAAAACGAATTACCGCGTTTAAAACAAATTCCCGATGTGGAGGCGTTTTTATCACAGCATCAGCAGCTTTCGGTGATGCAGCAGCGGCGCTGGTGGTACATCAGCACCGCGTTAATCGTACTTGCTGTGACCTTGTTTTATATTGGCCAAAATGAACGCTTATTTAATCAAAAGTTATATCAATATGAATCAAAAGGGGTGGTACTGGCCGGTGAACAAGAAGATATTTTTAATAATTGGCGTAGTTTAGTACCAAGCGATATGTCAGCCGACGAAATTCAACATACACGGATAAAAATATTTCAACGCCATGAAATCGACACTCTGTTATTAGCCGATTATCGCGGTGAAGCGTTTGTAAAGGGTGTGCCAGAAGGTCGCCGTTATTATAATTATTTGGCTGTAAGGCAAAACGAAAACAATATAAATGCGGGATTTAGAATTATCGGCGTGTTGTTGTTCAGTATGGGTATTATGGGTTTTGTGTTAGAGCGAAAAATGTTTAAGCATGCTCATTAGTTGTTTGATTTAAAGCATAAAAGCAGCTGCTTAGCTGCTTTTTTATTGGTGTTTAGTTTGCTTCTCCCGCAACAGTTTTAAGAGCTTGATATTTTGTTTGGTAAATTGAGAGTTTGGTTTTGTCGTGGGTGCGTTCAATTGCGGTGGTTAAGTAATTGTTGGCTTCGTTTAATTGGCCATTTTTATAAGAAATTTTTGCCAGTTCTACATAAGGCTCTGGAATGTAGTGCGCGGCTGCAATGGCTTTATGAAAATAAAATTTAGCATGCTGGGTATTATTGTTTTTTAATGCTTGCTCTCCTAGCTCAATCCAAGCGTAGGGGTTTGGGTCATCGACTTCAGTTAGCTTTTTATTCAGAAAATCGATTAAAGGTTGACTGTTGTTTTGTTGCGCTACGATTAAATAGTTTTGATACAAGTTAATATTGGCAAGGTTGTTTTCAACCGCATATTGGTAAAGCTTGATTGCCGTGGCTGTATCGCCTGCGCGGCGGTGCAATACTGCTTGCAAGTTTATCAGTTCGCTATTGTATGGGTCGTGTAGCATGGCCGTGTAAAGATAGCTAAAGGTTAAATTAAAATTGTTTTTAACTAAGGCTTCAGCGGCTAAATTTGCATAATATTTGGCAATTAATTGTGGCCGCTGTGCTCGTTGTGCCGTGACTTGGCCTCGAGTTGGAAAATAATCAATCACAATGCTTTTTGGGGTAAAGAAAATCATGTCTTTTGGCGCTTTATCGTCAGGGTTGTATAGACGAGTGCGCAGGTGGCTAGAACTTAAGATTAAGCTGCCTTTTTTAAAATAAATGGGTTCATTAATAACGACTTGGTAATCAACGGGAGTTTTGATGAGATCAGCCAAAGCGGTCGTGAAAACAGCCAGTGAAATACAGTTACCGCGTTTTTCGGCAAAGGCGGTGCTGGCGTCTAGAGTATCACCATGAAAAGTAAAGCCACTTAATTTAGCGTCTAAAAAATTAAAGATTATACGCTCGTGACTGCTTGGAAATTCGTTGCTTTTTTGAGTTTGGTAAAACTGTAAAAATTCACTTTGTTGTTTGGTATCGAGTTGAAAAATCAGTTCGGTATTATATGTTTCAACCTTCGAAAACAAAGATACATTTAACAAAGTCATTGGATTAGCTGGCAGGTTATGAGGTTGATTTGTGGTGTTTTGGCATGCAACTAAGCATAAACAGATAAGCAATATGATTAATTTAACATGCACCGCTACTTTCCTTTTATTTGGAGAGCTAAACATTTACCAGATTTATAACTTTACAAGCCGAATATCAATCTACCTGAATATATTAAGTAGTGCGACATTTTATCTGAGGTAGTGCATTGGCGCTGTTTGATAAATAGTCTACTCATAAATATGGTTTAACTGTCTATGATTTTGATTTGTTATAACTTGTTGTAATTTGGTTTTATTCAAATCATTTTAATAATGTTGTGTTATTGTTCAAAGGTGGGCTGAATCACGTATTGTGCGTTTTGTAGTGGCTGGGGTTAGGTGATGTGTAAGGTATGCTCAATGAAAGGCTGCTTGCGATTGTAACACCTAGTTACAATTGTTAATATTTTTAACTATCATAGGTTTGTTACTATATGAGCAGTTAAATTTTAGGATATCGTAAATGAAGAGCAAATGGATAAAAGGCTCTGTGTTTACATCTGCGAACGAAGTAAGTGGGCGATAAATTTCTAATAAGCACAATAAGAGTTTCATAGTGAAATTTGTGACGAATTTGGTAGAGCTCATCTTTAACCGCCTCAGAACTAAGGTATTCGAACCATTTACTTTCGGGAAAGCGTTTGTAATTATGCTTTTTAAATTTTTAACCTCGCCTAATCTGATACCATTGTTCGCGGTTAAGTTTTAGTTGCTTAGCAGCAACCGCTGACTTAACTCGCTCAATGCTACCCGCGCCAAGCACGATTGATGGTGAGCTTGGATGCATTAATAGCTACGCTGCATAAACGACTTGGTCAATCTCGCAACTTTTCCCATAAAAAATAAACAATTATTTATCAAAATGTGGGTGATGCGTTTACTGCTGTTCCGTAATTTGGTACTTTTAAAATTAATTGAATAATATGAGGAAAGTAATATGAGGAAAGTAATATTTTTTATTTTTTTATTGTCAGGTTTCCTATTCGCAAAGCATGTCTCAGCACAAGGGGATGGCCTTATTTGTAGCAATTACTGGAAGGCACAATTTTCAACCTGTCCTGCAGATCAAATTGCTTTTATAAAACAGCAAACCTACATACCTACTTTACAAAACAGTTGCAGTAATGGTGATGCTATTTGTATTGGTGATGTCAATAATCAGCCATTTTATCAACCTTACGCTATTTATAACATTGATGATGATGAAGCCAATAGGTTCCAGCTCAAAATAGTCCCCAAAGTGATTAACGCAAATGGTCTAGTGACTCAACAAGGGCACATCACCGTGCAACGTATTAACCCCACACAACACGAACGTGACTTTGTAAAGCATTTAAATGAAGCTCAGTATTATCATAAACAAGTACAAGATGCGCTGTTCTTCACTCAGAAAGATGGTGTCACGTATGCTGGGAGTAAAGAGTCAACGGTAAAGTCGTCTCTCAATGTTTGTAAAACCGCAATGAGTTACATTAATAATGATAGTAACTGCGAAGGTATTTTAAACAACGAAATTCGTTTTGAAGTTCAAAACAATGCCAACGCAATTGCAGTCGTTGCTGCACTGGATAAAGCAAGCGGCTTTATTAAGCTAGTTTTAGGCAATGTTGAAACTGACAAGTTAAATAAAATACTCAATTATGATGTAATTATGCGCTTTGAAGATGGCAGTATGATAGTTGTCAACGTAGATGTAACTAGAGGGGTTGCAAAAATCATTGCTGATTTAGATGCTTCAAGTGCCGCTAATGGCCAGACCCTGACACGATTTCTTAATGATATAAATAAGGTCGAAGATTTTTACTCACCTGATGAACTTGAATCTCTAGTAAGAAAAAACAACTTACAAACTCAATGTCGCCCTCAAGGGGTATTAACGGGTATAGATACAAGACTTGTACGAACCATCATTATCGTCGACAGGCATGGGAACGAACGTGTTATAAACATTTATCAAAGAGAAAGAACTTTTATAGCCGTTGGTAACTGCTAACTTTAATATTGATAGCGCGATGTCAAATTGCGCTATCAAATAACCTTTTACTTCGCTGCACACTATACCCTGTTGAAGTTAACCAAATCCGATTCCATTGTTTGCGGCTAAGTTTTAGTTGCTTAGCAGCAACCGCTGATCTAACTCGTTCAATGCTACCTGTTTCCACTACCACTTGTGGTGAGCTTGGATGCATTAATAACCACGCCGTATAAACGACTTGATCTATGGAACTTGCACCAATTTCGTTGCCGACTTGCTCAAGTATGTGGCGCAAGCTAATGGCTTTATTGTCGTTATCAGCAAAGATGCGCTCGCCTGCTTATGGAGACTAACACGACTAATACATAGGTTTGATCGCATATTTACTTTTAACTCGTATTATCAAATGCATGTTGTGAAAAAATTAAATCGATTAAATAACTGCGGTACTATGCTAAAAAGTATGTTTATCAAACAGTTTATATATTTAATACTTAGTTACAATTGTTAATATCTTTAACTGTCATAGCTTTGTTATTATATGAGCAGTTAAATTCTAGGATATCGAAGATGAAGAGCAAATGGATAAAAGGCTCATTGCCGCTGGTTGTATTTGCAGTGTCAATCGCTGGTTTTATGGGGATCAATGCTACCGCTAATGAAAAAGATGAAAAGAAGGTAGTAGATAAACGTCCAACAGTGAAAATTGAGGCTGTTTTGGCAAGTGATCATCAAGTGGTGATTACGAGTTATGGCGAGGTGAGACCTTTAGAGCGCACACAATTGTCGGCTCAAGTTTCGGGTGAAATAGTCAATTGGCACCCTGAATTTGTAGCGGGTGGTTTGGTAAAGCGCGGTGAAATATTATTCAGTATCGAGCCTGATAACTACCAAGCACAAGTGTATTCGGCACAAGCAGAATTGGCGCGTGCACAGGCGGCGTTAATTGAAGCGCAAGCGGCTGGAGAAGTTGCACGTAAAGAAGCTAAGTTGTCGCCGAATTTAACCCACAGCGACTTATACCTACGTAAACCTCAAATTTTAAGTGCACAAGCTGCGGTAAAATCAGCAGAGGCAAACTTAAAACGAGCGGAACGTGACTTAGACAATTGCCAAGTGCGTGCGCCATTTGATGCCTTGGTGATTAGCCGTGAACTTGGTTTAGGCCAATTTGTGAACACAGGTGCGCAAGTTGCTGTACTTAATAATATTGAAAAAGCAGAGGTGTTAATTCCAATCGCTGGTTTTGATAGTGCGTTTTTACCCCGTCAAATAAAAGGGGTTATAGCGACAGTCACTCAAAAAGGCATCGCCAATTTAACTCGTGAAGCTTATATCGCCCGTGATTTAGGGGTCATTGATAGCGCGACACGGATGAGTAATTTAGTGGTGCGGATTGATGATCCGTATGGTTTGAGCAATAACTTACCGCCGCTTAAGTTTGGTAGTTATGTTGAAGTTAATTTTGCCGGCCAGACGCTCAATCAAATTTACCGTTTACCTCAAGAGCTAGTGAATAACAGCACGGTGTGGATAGTGAACGATGAGCAAAAGCTTGAGCCAAAACAAGTACAAGTGCTGCGTGAAGAAGGTGAGTATTTCCTAATTAATGCAGGGCTGCAAAGTCAAGATAGGTTGGTTTTAACGCTGCCTGAGTACCCACAAAAAGGTATGGAAGTGAAAATCGCGAATGCTGATGGGGCGGTTGTGCCTTCATCAGATAAATTGTAAGGGATGCGACTGTGACCACTCAACCGACTCCTGAAAAACAAACCGGTATTATCGCTTATTTTGCCAACAACTCGGTTGCGGCAAACCTCATGATGTTTTTTATTATTGTGATGGGTATTGTGAGTTACTTTACCATTCAGCGACAAATGTTTCCGAATGTTGAAATAAACTATATCAATATCAATGCCTCGTATCCTGGCGCTTCGCCACAAGAAATTGAAGAAAGTATCTTAATTAAAATCGAAGAGTCGATTAAAGATATTACTGAGGTCAAAAAAGGTGTTTCGCGGGCGTTTCGTAACTCGGGCCGTATTTCGTTAGAGATTCAGCCCGATGAAGATTTACCCGAAGTGCTTGATAAAATAAAGCTGCGTGTCGATGGCATTGCGACGTTTCCTGCTGATATGGAACCCATTACGATTTATCAGGCCGAGTTTCGTCAAGATGTAATTGAAATGGCCTTGGTTGGAGATTGGGAATTAACAGACCTCAAGCCCATCGCAAAAAATATTGAAGATGAGTTATTGCAGCTCAGCAATGTGTCTTTAGTGGATTTAAAAGTACCACTTGATGAAATAGCGATTGAGATTCAACCCGCAACGTTACGTAAATATAACCTTACCCTTAATGACGTATCGGCGGCTATTCGTCGCTATTCGGCCAACTTTTCTGCCGGACAGCTGCGTACCGATGCGGGTGTTATTTCAGTGCGAGTTGAAAATCAGTTTTATAGTGGTGAAGAGTTTCGCCAGATCCCAATCAAAATAGGTGCCAATGGCGCCAAGGTATTGCTGCAAGATATTGCGATTATTAAAGATCAGTTTGTTGAAGGTGAGCGTTACTTTAAGTACAGCGGCCAAAATGCCATTAATCTAGCGGTTAAAGCCACTAAAGACCAAAATATGATTCCGGTCGCACAATCAGTGAAAGATTACATCGTAGAGCGCAATAAAACGTTGCCGCCGGGGCTTGAGCTTAAAACCTTGGTTGATATGACGTATTACCTCAATGCACGCCTCGATATGATGCTAAAAAATCTATTTCAAGGGGCGATTTTGGTGATGCTGATGCTGAGCCTCTTTTTACGTTTTAAACTGGCACTTTGGGTAATGGTTGGTTTACCGGTCTGTTTTTTAGGGGCAATGATGATGATGCCTTTGTTTGGTGTCACGATTAATATAGTCTCTTTGTTTGCCTTCATTATGGTGCTTGGGATAGTGGTTGACGACGCCATTGTTATTGGCGAAAGCGCGTATACCGAGATTGAAAAAAATGGTGGTGGAGTTGAAAACGTGGTACGTGGTACAAAGCGCGTGGCGACCCCAGCAACCTTTGGTGTGTTAACGACGATTGCAGTATTTGCGCCATTCACTTTATCGAGCGGCCCAGAAAGTGCCTTTTTTTACGGTATTGCAGTGGTGGTAATGTTGTGTTTGGTATTTAGTTTAATTGAATCAAAACTCATTTTGCCTGCGCATTTAGCGCATAGCCGTTTTGACCCAATCCCTGAAACAAGCTGGCGCGCGCGCTTTAACCGTGGCTTTTTTGGTTTTGTAAACGGCCCTTATAAGCGCTTTGTTGAAAAATGCACCCAGTGGCGCTGGTTAGTGCTAAGTAGTTTTGTTGGTTTCTTTTTAATCAGCATTTCACTTATTACGGCAAATTATGTTCGCACAGTACCTACACCAAAAGTGCCGCATGATTTTCCAAGTATTGCCATTGAGATGAATGAAAATGTCTCTGACCAACAAACGATTGCGGCTTTAAAAACAATTGAAGCAGTCATTCTTAAAATAGATGAGCAAACGAAGTCTGAACATGGCCAAGGGATGATCCGCGATATTTTAGCGTTTAACCAAGACCGCACCGAGGCACGGATTGTTGTGCCGTTAGTTGAAGAAGACTTGCGACCTTTTAATACCTTTGAGTTGTCGCGTCGCTGGCGTGAAGCGCTGCCTGAAATTCCTGGTATGAAGTCGTTTACTATTCAAGATGATGTGAATGGCAGCGGGGGTGACGGTGAGTTTGGTTATTTATTATACGGCTCAGATATCGATACCTTGAATGCTGCAGGCCGTCGTTTAATCGACATGCTGCAACAGCAAGAAGGTTTGTATGATGTGAGTTCAACCATTGACCCTGCCAGTAAAGAAGTGCAAATGACCTTGTTGCCTGTTGCGTATGATTTAGGGCTGACATTGTCATCGATAGCCAATCAGGTTGGGTCGAGCTTTTATGGTGGTGAAGCGCAGCGAGTTCTGCGTGATGGTGAAGAAGTGCGGGTGATGGTGCGTTACCCTAAACTCACTCGTGAAGCGTTTTCATCTTTGAAATACACCGTAATTACCACACCAAAAGGCCAAGAAGTCATGCTAGGTGATGTGGTTGCTTTAGATGAAAAACCGGGCATTAGTTATATTCGTCGTGAAGAAGGTTATCGCACTGTGTATGTGTTTGGTGCGATTGACGAAGAGGTGATTGAGCCGAACGAAGTGGTTAAAAAAGTAAAAGATGATTTATTACCGCAGCTTGCAACTGAGTTTCCGTCGGTGAAAAGTGAACTTGGCGGCGCTATTGAAGAGCAACAAGCTCAAGCTAACGAGCAAATGCTGTTTTTCTTGGCGGGGATGATCATCGTTTATATTTTGCTGGCTGTGCCTCTTAAAAGTTACTCTCAGCCGCTGATTATTATGTCGGTGATACCGTTTGGTTTAACGGGCGCAATTTGGGGGCATTTCTTCTTTGGCTTAGATATCAGCATGATGTCGACCTTTGGTTTAATTGCGGCGGCAGGTGTCGTGATTAATGACAGCTTGGTGATGACCGATTACGTTAACCAAAAACGTGAAGAAGGGTATGACATTAAAAAAGCAGTTATTGAAGCGGGTTGCGCTCGCTTTAGGGCGATTACATTAACCTCGATTACGACCTTTGTAGGCGTATTGCCAATAATGTTTGAAACCAGCTTACAAGCTAAGTTTGTTATTCCGATGGCGGTTGCGCTGGGTTTTGCAGTATTGTTTGCCACTATTGTTACCTTGGTATTAGTGCCGTGCTTGTACTTAATTTTGTATGATTTACGCAAGCCTTTTAGCTGGGTTAAAACTAAGTTATCGCGAAATAAAGCACCGCATCATCAAGAAAATAAAGCCTAATCGTTCGCTATAAGTTTTTAGTTTAATAAGAAGCCTGCACAGTAATGTGCGGGCTTTTTTTGTTTATTTTATCGACGACTTGCAATTGAGATGAGGATCTATACAATGCGCGCCTTATTAAATTTTATATAAAATTCATTGGTTTACACTTGTGCATACAAGTCGTAACGCATTGTTTTTATTGTTAACATTTAAATTACGTAAGGCACCCCCTATGAGCCAATATCTCCCTATTTTGTCATCTTTAATCTTGGCGCTAAGCTTTTTGCCCCTAGTAAGTAAAATTCGTAAAAACCGCAGCGTATCGGGATTGTCTTTGTTGATGATGAGCTTTGGTGTGGCGCAAAGTAGTTATTTTATTGCTTACAATGTGTTTTTTGAGCGTTTTTATATGCTACTGCCATTTTGTGTTACAGGCTTATTAAGTAGTGTTATTTTGTATTATTTTATGCGTTACAACGCCAGTGTGTTGCAGCGTAAGCAGCTAGTTATGATGCAGATTTTTGCGTTGTTGCCCTTTAGCTTGTTGTTAATTGATGGGGTTAGTACTGCGCAGTTGCTGATTGGATTAACTTATGTGGGGCTGGTCATGAGCTCGTTACGAGTCATTCCACAAACATTTAAAACAATTAAAAGTGGCGATGTGGCCAATCAATCTAGCCGCTACTTTAGTTTGCAGTTTATTGCAGGGGCGAGTGGGTTACTTGCTGAGTTGTCGATGGCTGCGCCAAGCGTGTCGCATATTTTAACGTTTGTGATGATTTTGCTAACCAATGCCGCGCAAATTATCTGCATTAGCTATTATCGCAGCCGCCCAGCCCTTGCGGTTTAAGACGCGGGTAAAAGTAATGAAAAAGCCATGCAATGCATGGCTTTGACGTTAATTGAGTATGCTTAGGTATTGCATTACTCGATTAGAAAAATCCTAGCGGGCTGTCGGTATAGCTCACTAACAGATTCTTAGTATTTTGATAATGGTCGAGCATCATTTTGTGAGTTTCGCGGCCAACCCCTGATTTTTTGTAACCACCAAAAGCAGCATGCGCTGGGTAATGATGGTAGCAATTGGTCCACACGCGGCCTGCTTCAATGGCGCGCCCCATGCGATAGGCAAGGTTCATATCTTTAGTCCAAAGGCCTGCGCCTAACCCAAACTCGGTATCATTGGCAATAGCAATCGCTTCGGCTTCATCTTTAAAGGTGGTAACACTGACCACTGGGCCAAAAATTTCTTCACGGAAAACCCGCATTGAATTGTTGCCTTTGAATAAGGTGGGCTGCACATAGTAACCTTGTGCTAAGTCATCACTGATGGCCTCAATGCCGCCGCCAATAAGCACTTGTGCACCTTCTTGTTTGCCAATTTCAAGGTAGCTTAAAATTTTATCAAACTGTTGCCGCGAGGCTTGTGCACCAACCATGGTGTCGGTATCTAGCGGGTTTCCACGCTTAATTTGTTGTGTGCGCTCAATGACTTTGGCAATGAATGCCTCGTAGATATCTTCTTGTACTAACAAGCGTGATGGGCAGGTACAGACTTCACCCTGATTGAAAAAGGCCAAGACAGCCCCTTCAACGCATTTACTGATGTATTCTTCGCTTTGGCTCATTACATCGTTAAAATAAATATTGGGTGATTTACCACCAAGCTCAACCGTCGAAGGAATGATGTTTTCGGCAGCGCATTTTAAAATATGCGCACCTACAGGGGTTGAGCCCGTAAACGCAATTTTGGCAATGCGTTTGCTGGTTGCCAATGCTTCACCGGCTTCTTTACCAAATCCATTCACCACATTTAAAATGCCTGCTGGTAATAAGTCTGCAATGACCTCAATTAGCTTTAAAATAGATACTGGGGTTTGTTCTGCTGGCTTGAGTACCACGCAGTTACCTGCCACCAGTGCGGGTGCTAATTTCCATGCTGCCATGAGTAATGGAAAGTTCCACGGAATGATTTGGCCAACTACACCAAGCGGCTCATGAAAATGATAGGCAACAGTTTGGTCATCAATTTGGCCGATAGATCCTTCTTGTGCTCGAATACAGCCAGCGTAATAACGAAAGTGATCAACACATAATGGTAAGTCGGCCGCTAAGGTTTCACGCACTGCTTTACCGTTATCCCATGTTTCAGCTACCGCGAGCATTTCGAGGTTTTGTTCAATTCTGTCGGCTATTTTTAGCAGTAAATTGCTGCGCTCTGTCACTGAGGTTTTACCCCACGCATCTTTTGCTGCATGAGCGGCATCGAGCGCCAAATTGATATCTTTTGCGTTTGAGCGCGGAATATTACAAATGACTTCGCCAGTCACAGGGCTGGTATTTTCAAAATATTGACCATCAACGGGCTCAACCCACTGCCCGCCAATAAAATTACCGTAATGCGATTTAAATGAAACGAGTGAACCGGGTTGGCCTGGATTTTTATAGATCATTGTTAGGTTTCCAATTGTGAGAGTTCCGACCTTAGCCTAGCGCTTTGGACTAAGGTCTACTTGTCGCTCGGTGCAAAAAACTTGACTGGCTGTCCATTTTTCGTCCATGCTGGCTGTTCATTTTTGAGCATAAGGACAGGGGCATGGCGCAGTTGATCCGCAGTAAAAACATTCAAACATTGATTGATAATCGCACTGTTTTTAACGGTGATGATGTGCAAATTTGTTTGTATGACACCTATCAGACTGCTTATAACGTGCCTTTTAAAACAGAGCAGTTGATGCTGTGTGCGATGTCCTTAGGTGAAAAGGTGATGCACCATACGTCATTTGAGCAAGGACAGCGTTTTTTACCCGGTCAAAGCTTTATGATAGCGGCGGGCGAGCAGGTCGCAATCGACTTTCCTGCGGCTACATGGCAAGCCCCCACCTCATGTTTAACCATTGAAATAGATAGTAAAAAAATCCAGCAGGTGGTTGAGCGCTTGGCGTTAGAGCAACCAGCTAGTTTATCTGCGCAGGCCACGTTGCAGCTTGATAACTCCATGGCTACTCAGGCTTTATACCAGCGCTTAACACAAGTGTGTTATGAAGAACCCGATGATAGGGGGTTGCTGCTTGATTTGGGGATCAGCGAGCTAATTGTGCGGCTGTTTCGGGTTAAAGCCCGGGCTATGTTTTTACAACATGTGCAGCGCGACCCAGAACTGACGCCATTGCATGCCGCTTTGGCTTATATTCAGCGTAATTTACATCAACCGATAGAAATTGAAGCCGTGTGTAAGGTTGCCTGTGTGGGTCGCAGTCGATTATATGGCTTATTTAAAAAGCATTTAAATAGTACGCCGCAGGCATTTTTGTTGGAGCAGCGGCTAAGTTTTGCTGCTGATAAAATTAAGCAAGGGTGCAGCATTACTCGTGCTTGCTATGACTGCGGTTTTGTCGACCCAAGCCATTTTAGCCGTCGGTTTAAAGGCATGTTTGGTATGAGTCCAAAACAGTTTCAACAAGCTCACGCTTAATTTTGTGCTGTAAAAAAGTATTTGAACGCAATTAGGGGTGTTGGAATGTCTTTTTTAACGCCAGTTGTTCAGCGGTTAATACCTGACTAATTTGCATATCAATATCTTGAAAGAAATCAAGTTCATTCTGTTGTGGGTTGGCTGTGCCAAAAGACCCAATTCTTACCTCAAGGTTTTTCATTTGCTCGTCATAAGCATGTTGATGTAAATCTAAAATCACTTGTTTTTGGCTGGCATCAAGTGAAGGGATCATTGCAAAATAACTTTGGCTACTAAAAAACTGAGTAAATTTAACTTGTTGGGCTAGTTTTTGTTGTTCAAATTGCTGATAACGGCTGATTTGTTGTTCATTTAAATACTCGCTGAGTTTTGAAGTGAAATGCTGGTTAATGGCGTCACGTTCTAAATTCAAATTATCAAGCTCGGCTTGTTCATTTTGAGGGTCAATAAATGGATTGGTATCCATGTCGGGCATTTTGCTTTGGTAATAAGGGGTGAGTAATTCAATTTCAGCATTGTTTTTATCGTGCAATAGTTGTGTCAGTACCTGTGCTTGTTCGTCCGACAAACCGAGCGCAAGGGTAAGTTCAGGCAATGCGTTATTTAAATCAAGTTCAGATGCAGCCTTGGTAAATTCAATGCTCTGAAAGTGTGCATCCATGGCGGCATATTTTTCTTGTAGAGGTTGATTTGTAGCGGCGTCGTTATCAGGAGTTTCTGGGGCTGCGTCGCTCGTTTCAGCGGGATTGAGCGGTTGGTTTGGTGCATCGTTGTTAGCAATAAATAAACTTTCAGACAATGCTCGCATTTTTGCGTCTTGCTGCGAAAGGTTAGCTGTCGCTGTTAACGTTTGGCGAGTGTTTTTTAAGGGCTGTTTATCAGAGTTTGTGATCAGATAGTGATTTAAACAAAAACCCAGAATGAAGCCACTTACTAACCCAGTTACAAACTTAATATTCATTTCAAAGTTCTCTAATTAATAATTTTTAACCCAAAACGGCTCAATTATACGCGTGTTGTTAGTGTAAATATTGTGAGCAATTGTAATTAATTTGCGTTTGCTATTTGCTATTAGGGCCAGTGGTGGTTATTTCATCAGCCAACATTAAAAGATGGGCGGCACTCCAGCTGAAATTAGTCGCTCCTTGCATGTTTCCTGTTGTTGGATGGTAATTTTCGCGAATAGGTTGGTTGCCTTTTAAGCCTTCGGCGTGAGAGATAAGTTGCGTTAATAGCTGCTTGGCCTCGTTGTGATAACCATAGTTTTGCAAACCAATTAAGCCAAAATACACTTGGTCGAGCCACACTCGGCCACGCCAATAAATATCAGGGTCGTAAGCTGGGTTGTTGAGCGCAGCTGTCGGTAGTGGTATTTTACTATTAAATTCCAACGGGTTAAGCATGCTATTTGCAACTTTTTGTGCTTGTTCAATGTTGGCGATATTGCTAAATAAAGGTGCCCAACCTTCAGGGCCTTTGCCTCTTTGGGTGAGGAGCTTTCCTGTGCAGATTTCATTGTTTTGGCTGTCGCTAATTTGTCGGTCGTAATAAAAACCGCTTTGCTCATCAAAAAAGCAGCGATTAATCAGCTGTGTTAATTGTTTGGCAGCACTATTAAGTTGGGTGGCTTGCTGGGGGTTGTTTAATAGAGTCGCCATTTTGGCTAAGAGTTGTTTTTCTTGTACTAAATAGCTATTGAGCTCAACCGATTCTTGATTGATTGAATAGCCAACCAACTGCCCTTTTACTTGGTTTGGTAAAAATTGCACTTGCCAATCTTGGCGGGCCTTTTTAAGGTTACCCTGATAATAAGCTTCGCTGTAACGCGCGAGTTGGTCTGGGTTAATAAAGCCAAAACGTGCGGCATTATCCATACCGGATTCCCAACCTGCGCCATGTTGTACAGGTATATCGAGAGCTTGATAATCAGCATGTTGCAGCACTTGTGTATACAGGTTATTGCTACTGCATTGATAGCTCAATTGACTGTGATTGTTATTTAATTGGCATGTGGTTAAATCGAGGTCTTTGGGCGGGGTAGCATACTCAACAGTAAACAATAATTCGCCGTTCGGTGTGGTTTGTGCGGGGTGCAAGGTTGCACCATATTCTACTAAGCCATTGTGGTTATGGTCGCGGTTGCGATACCACCATTGATGATAAGCTAATAATTTTGGATACATTTGTGCTAAAAATTGCATGTCGCCATCTTGCTGATAAATATGCCACGCCGCCCAACTTGCTAGCGGTGGTTTGCTGTTTCGTTCGTTCCAATTGCCACCATCGCCACCGCGTTGTTGATCTTTGTTATAAAAAATAGCGTCAATCACCATGCCGTGATCTTGCGGGCGAACTTTATCATCGGCCTGAATTTGATAGTTGAAAAGCGCGCGAATGTTATTTTTAGCAAGTTCTGGGTCAAATTTTGCCATTGCATACGCATGCTTCCATGAATCCCACGCCCATGCACCGTTAAACCAGCGTGCTGTAACTGATGGAGTGATCACATCAAACGAAATAGCACCAGCAGGGCTGCGCCAATTGCTAAGCAAAGTGGCAAGCGCCTTTTGTTGAATGGCCAAAGGTACAGGCGAGTTGTGCTCCAATTGGGTTAAATAACTCTGCCAGCGTTGTTTTGTTGCCGCTATTTGTTGTGCAACGTGTTGGGTGTTGGCAGATGAGATGTGCTCTTTTGGGTGATGAAAGTAACTGTGTTCGGTATAAATATCGATAGTTTGAAAAGGGGCGAGAGTGATGTCGCTTTGGCTTTGGTAGCTTGTCTGTGCTTGATTGAGTGATGTGTGGCTTGGCAATGAGCGATTAATTTCATAATAAGCGCCATCACTTTGCATCAACTGCCACGGTGAGCGAATGCTTGAAAATGAAAACCTGATGGCATTTGAGTGTGTGGTTAGTTTGGGTTGCCAAGTAGGGAATTGTGTTTTGATGGCGATATCGGGTTGCCATTGAGTTAAAAGCTCCCCTTGCCAAGTTAAATTAAGTGCCAGTGGTTGGTTACTAAGGTTGTGAAGTGTCGCATGCACTAACGCGGTGCGGTGGGTAACAAACTGTAAAGTTAAATTTAGAGTAAGATCTGGCCACTGATAAACTTGCACTAATTGCCCTGCAACTTGCTGTTGTGAACGACAAGCTTTGCCAAAATCATATTGTGTACCGGTATGCTTATTGGTGAGCGAGAGTTGGTCTAATTTTTGTGCCAAAAACAGGCTGTATTCTTCAGTGATGATCATAGGGCCTGTAAATGAACCAAAATCACTCGGCTTTTCTGGCAATAAAAAACCATGCCAGCTGCCTAAATCAAAAAAAGGATTAAAGATCTGGTTGCCATACTGGTCGAGCTGCTGCATTGCGTTTGGAGAGCCAGTGCGATTGATAGCTTCATTCGCGGTTGCCAAAATTGGGCATGCGTGGCCTAAAAAAGGTATCAGGAATAATAATACTAAAGAGTAAGGCATGGTCAACATCGCTTGTTTTTGGTCTATTGTATGCAATTTTGTTTGGCAGGCCAATCATTAAAAACTAGTTATTAAGGTTGAATTTTAATATTTAACTCATGTTTTTGTTTGATTTTTAAGGTGGTTTGATTATCATTTGCCCCTATTTGGCAAACTAATCGAAAGGTTAGGACGCAAAGCTTCCGGTCTACCATCATTTTATGATCATGATAGCGGGGTTGCCGCAACTTATTGAGTTGTGCCTGAGTGTCTCGTTTTATTACAAACGCGCCTTTAGCTTTTCTGCCAAATTCTTATTTTTATACATATTAAATGGTGCATGGCATGGTGTTTTCACCTTATTTGCCAAAGAGGGCAGTTTTCATGGTTAAGGTTTTAGCTGGGTTGTTACCAGGCGATTGGTCGGTGATCCATTCGATTGAAAATAATCAGCAACTACATAAAGGCGATAAGGTTAAGTTAGAGCTATTTGATGTAAAAGGTGAGTTGCCTGAGCTGTCGATTACGTTTGATATTACACAAGCCAATGAGGGCGAGGCACACATTTGGCCCAAGTTGTTATGTGAGCACATTAATAAGCATTTTAAAGTGCTGCAAGCGGGTCGTCATTATCCTCTGCTCGGCATTGTTCCAAGTTTTGGCGAAAACAATATTTTTGCCCTCGAAGCGAGCGGAATAGCACATGCTCAAATTCGTTTTTATATCAAACAGCAGCGTGAAGCATCTACAGGGCAAACAGCAGCACAATATGATTATGTGTTTGGGCAATATCGCAGTGACTATCGCGCTGGTGATCGGGTTTTTCACCCAAAAACAGGCCAAATTTATAGTTGTAAACCTTGGCCTTATACTGAGTTTTGTCGTTTAGGTGCGCATATGGATGAGCAATATGAGCCCGGTGTTGGCAAAAATTGGACACTCGCATGGCATTTAGTGCAAGAAGTGTTGTATGAATAAGTTTTTAACAGATTACTTTCCCTTGAGTAATAGGCAATTTTTCTCGTAAGAGGCCGATTGTTATTATCCCCCCAAGCCCGCAGTCGATTATCTCGGGCTTTTTTTATGAGATTGGGTAAAATACTGCCACTTTAATATTCTTGTTTTGGAAATAAGTTAGTGGCGAAATCGACCTTTAGTGCCCCTGTTGCGGTAAAACACCCTCATGTTATGACTCATCACCAGCATAGTCGCTGTGATAATTATTACTGGATGCGGGACGATGTTCGAGAAGACCCTAAGATTATTGCCCACTTAGAGGCTGAAAATGCCTATTGCGATGCGCAAATGCAGCCTCATCAGGCGCTTGAGCAAGCATTGTTTGAAGAGTTAAAAGGCCGAATAGTTAAAGATGACAGCACAGTGCCGGTAAAAGATGGTGCCTATTGGTATAGCTCTGAAATTAGTGGCGATGAAGAGTTTGCCCGCTATTATCGTGCAGACGACGGTCATGGCTTGAATAAACAACTGTTACTCGACAGCAATGCGCTCGCACAAGAACATGAATATTATGATTTGGGCGAGTTTTCGATTAGCCCTAACGATAGACTACTTTCTTATTCAGAAGATACCGACAGCCGTCGGATTTATACCATTCGATTTAAAGACTTAACCACCAACACTTTACTCGATGATGTCCTTGAAAATACCGAAGGCCAAGCGGTGTGGGCGAACGATAATAAAACCGTTTTTTATGTCAAAAAAGATTTAAAAACTTTACTTGGCTCACAAGTGTATCGCCATGTATTGGGCACGTCGCAAGCTGATGATGTTTTAGTGTTTGAAGAGCACGATGACAGCTTTTTTATGGGCTTGGGTAAAAGCCGTGATGAAAGCTTAATTATGCTCGACTTAGAAGCGACCGATACCAGTGATACTTGGATCTTAGATGCCAATAATGCACAAGGTGAGTTTATGCAATTATGCCCTCGTGTGAAGGGGCATGAATATGATGCAGATAAACTGGGCGATACGTTTTATATAGTGACCAATTGGCAGGCGAAGAATTTTCGTTTAATGACAGCAACCCTTGCTACGATTGAACAGCAAGCGCAGTGGGTCGAGTTGATTGCCCATCGCGATGAGGTGATGCTGGAGTGTGTTGAGCTATTTGAGCAATACAAAGTGGTGACATTACGTGAAAAAGGGCAGATCCATTTTCGGGTTTATTGTGCCGACGGGCGCGAGTATCCCCTGGAATTTAATGATGCTTGTTATTATGCCGGTTTGGGTGAAAACCCAGAGCCAAATAGCCAAAAAGCCCGCTTGTATTATTCAAGTTTAACGACACCCGGTTCGTTACTGGAATTTGATTTGGCCACCGGTCAAAGCCATGTACTAAAACAACAAAAAGTATTGGGCGATTTTAATAGCGCACTGTATCAAGCTGAGCGTATTTTTATAAAAGCGCGCGATGGGGTTGAAGTACCGGTATCTTTGGTGTATCGCAAAGATATGTTTGCCAAAAATAGTCAAAACCCAATGCTCTTAAATGGTTATGGTGCTTATGGCATTACCTTTGACGCCAGCTTTTCGGTCAATGCGCTAAGTTTACTCGACCGTGGTTTTGTCTATGCCATTGCCCATATTCGTGGTTCTGAAATGTTAGGCCGTGATTGGTATGAGCAAGGTAAATTGGCGCATAAACAAAATACCTTTAATGATTTTGTGGATGTCACCCAGTCGTTAGTGCAACAAGGTTATGCTCATGCTGACAAAGTATTTGCCTCCGGCGCGAGTGCGGGTGGCTTATTAATGGGCGCAGTAGTTAATCAGGCGCCCGAGTTATATCGAGGTATTTGCTGTCAGGTTCCTTTTTTAGATGTACTCACCACCATGCTCGATGAGAGCATTCCACTGACAACCAACGAGTATGATGAGTGGGGCAACCCTAATGAACTGGATGCCTATAACACGATTTTAGGCTATTCGCCGTACGATAATATTCGCGCTCAAAACTACCCCAATATTTTAGTGACCACCGGATTTCATGATTCACAAGTGCAATATTGGGAGCCAATGAAGTGGGTGGCGAAATTGCGTGAGTTAAAAACCGATAATAATTTATTGCTGTTTAAAACCGATATGGACGCCGGCCACGGTGGTGCATCAGGGCGATTTAATCGTTTAAAAGAAGAAGCTCTAGAGCTCGCCTTTTTTATTGGGTTGCTTGAACAAACCAACTAAAGGTAAAGATTATTGACGCCTTGAGTGCATCACATTGAATCAATAAATCCGGGTTGTGCCCAATGGTTTTCAAGGTGCGAGTAGGTGGCCAATGGCTGAATCCTCATGAGCATAGATGAACTAGGTGATTGAGGTGAAGGTGCACTGCCAACACCCACGCATCTTGAAAGCAACCGGTTAAAAGGGCTTTTTAGCTTGGGTTTTTAGGATGGGCTTATGGTCTTGAGTGCGGATGTCACCTTATTAAAAACAAAGCGAGTGTGCTCACTTAATTTAACCCTGTTTATTTTCTGTTCATCTCAAAATGATTGTTGTTTGTTCGCCTTAGGTTAGTCTCAAAAGACAAAATAAAAAGAGCGCAACAGTGATGTCTATTTCCAAAATGCCTATTTTAACAATACCAATTTCAACATTTACTCAGTCAAAAAGTGCCGTGACTTATTTACCTTTAGCTGCAGTGAGTTTGTTTTTTAGCCATTTCGCGCTGGCTAATCCTATTAGCTATCAAGATCAAGTAAAGCTGCACCAGATTGCCAAAGCGGTGTCTGCAGATCGCATTGAACATGACATTCAAGCGCTGGTGAATTTTGGCACTCGCCATACCTTATCCGAAACGAAGTCGGATACCCGTGGTATTGGCGCAGCAAGGCGGTGGGTTAAAGCTGAGTTTGAAAAAATCTCAACCCAATGTGGTGGCTGTTTAGAGGTGATTGAAGTCAAAGAGACCATATCGGGCGAAAAACGCATTCCCAATGCCACTGAAGTGGTCAATATCATTGCTATTCAGCGCGGCATGGTGGAGCCAAACCGGATGGTGATGATGTCTGGGGATATTGATTCACGCGTCAGCGATGTGATGGATTTTACCAGCGATGCGCCCGGTGCCAACGATAATGCCTCGGGCGTCGCCGGTACGTTAGAAGCTGCGCGAGTGTTGTCGCAGTACAAATTTAGCGGTTCGATTGTGTATGCCGCGCTTTCTGGCGAAGAGCAAGGTTTGTTTGGTGGCAAAATTTTAGCCGATTATGCCAAGCAGCAAGGCTGGCGGGTGCATGGGGTATTAAACAACGACATGATTGGCAATGTGACTGGCATTAATGGTGTGACCGACAATACCACCGCACGGCTGTTCTCTGAAGGCACGCGAGTGATTGAGACGCCAGAGCAAGCTCGGGTTCGGCGTTTTACTGGCGGTGAAGTGGATTCGGCCAGTCGTAATTTGGCCCGTTATATCGATACCATCGCTGATCGTTACATTCCTAATCTCGATACTTTATTAGTGTATCGCCTCGATCGTTTTGGTCGTGGCGGACATCATCGTCCTTTTAACGATGCTGGTTTTGCCGCTATTCGCATTATGGAAACCAATGAGCATTATGATCGTCAGCATCAAGACTTACGGACCGAAAAGGGTGTGGTGTACGGCGATACTATTGATGGTGTTGACTTTGATTATGCCGCCAAACTCACTGCGCTGAATGCGGTGAGCATGGCCGCTATGGCATGGGCGCCTGCGCCGCCACAAGCGGTAAAAATTAGTGGGGCAGTGAGTGCAAGTACGAGTTTTACTTGGCAGGCGTCCGATGACCCTACCATCGCGGGTTATCGTATCTATTGGCGCTACACCAGTGAGCCACAATGGCAATTTAGTCGTGATGTTGGCAAAGTCACCGCCGCTTCACTTGAGAATATCGTGATTGATAATTACACCTTTGGTGTGGCCGCAGTGAGTAAAGACGGATTTGAATCACCGGTGGTATTTCCTGGCGATGTTGGCGCGTTTGAATATCCACATCCTTAACTTTACAACGAACCAGTAAAAGGCGGTTCAATCGATCGTAATGACCGATTGAACCGTATTTCTTACACTTAAAGGTAATTTATCAGGACTGTTAGGTGTCTAAAGAGCGTGCAATACCCACTTCACGATTAGCGCGTTTGGCTAAACTTGGCTCAATGGCTGGCAAAGTGGCAGGCAACATGCTGGTATCGGGTGCAAAAGGGGCGCTAAATGGACAACAATGGGATAATAAAGCGCTATTACTGCAACCGAAAAATATGAATCATTTAGCTAAACAGTTAGCCCATCTTCGTGGTGCAGCTATGAAGCTTGGCCAATTGCTCTCGATGGATGCCGGTGATTTACTCAGCCCTGAACTCGCCCAATTGCTGGCGATGTTACGCGCCGATGCTGATCCCATGCCACATAAACAATTAATTGCTGTGCTCAAAGACCAGTGGGGTGATAACTGGCTCGATACGCTATCTCACATTGATTTAAAGCCTTTTGCTGCAGCGTCAATTGGTCAAGTACACCAAGCCTTCACAGAGCAGGGCAGTAAACTTGCCATTAAAATTCAGTATCCCGGTATTGCAAAAAGCGTGGTGAGTGATGTGGATAACGTCATGACGTTATTAACCTTATCACGCTTGCTGCCAACAGAAATTGATATTAAACCCTTGGTGGCTGAGGCGAAAAAACAACTGCTGAATGAAGCCGACTATGTATTAGAAGCCAGTTACTTAACGCGCTACGGGCAGCATTTGGCAGGTAACCCACGCTTTAAAGTGCCAACGCACTACCCAGCATACAGTTCAGGGCAAATTTTAGCGATGGAATATGTTGAAGCGCAACCCATAGAGCAGCTGAGTCATTTGAGCCAAGCACAACGAAATCGCATTGCTAGTGATTTTATTGCTTTGTTTTTTCTTGAGTTGTTTGATTTTAAACTCGTGCAAACCGACCCTAACTTTGCCAATTTTCAATACCAAGCCAGCACAGATCGCATTGTATTACTCGATTTTGGTGCCACTCGCGAAGTGCCTGAGTTATTAAGCCGTGGTTATCGTAAGCTACTCTCTGGCGCGCAAGCGCAGGACCACAATCAGGTATTGAGTGCTGCAATCGAGATTGGTTATTTTCAAAATACGATCTTGGATAGTTATAAAAATAACGTAATCGATTTGTTTATATTGGCGTGTGAGCCGCTGCGCTTTACAGGTGAGTATGATTTTGCTCACAGTGAGTTAGCGCGCCGCATGAAAGAAGCTGGGCTGGCCATGAGCACGCAGGCTAAGCAATGGCATACGCCCCCCATCGATGCGTTATTTATTCACCGAAAATTGGCTGGTTTGTATTTAATTGCCGCCAAATTGCAGGCAACCGTGGATGTAAACACCTTGTTTGAGCCATTTAAAATGGTTGATTAATCTGGTTGAGTGGGGCTGAAGCAGATGAAGCAAAAGCTTAACACTAAAAAAGCGTGATTGAATCACGCTTTTTTAGTTTTTAATTAAGGTTCAGCCTTATGGAATACTCAGCCAAATCATAGCTAATGGGCAAAGCAGGCTGACTAGCCACACCATTGAACGTAATTTATCGAGATTCAAGTAATAAAAAATACAAAAGAAAACGCGTGCAACAATATAAACAACAGCTAATGCTTGCACTGTGCTGCCTATATTATTGGTTGCCAATACCACTGCAATCGCCAGCGCAAAGATAAGTAATGATTCAAAACTATTTTGGTGTGCCGCAAGGGCACGCGCACCAAAGCCAGTTAATCGCGCTTGTTGTGCTCTTGGGTGGTTATTATCGTAACCGCCGTCTTTTTGCATGGCATAAGCAACAGGCGCTTTTGCTAAATAAGGCAGTAAAGCGGCGATAAATACGCAAATCAAAATCGTTGTCATAAGCAATCCTTGTTAATTATTTTTACTACCTAAAACTGAATAACCTTAATATGTTAGTAAATCTTTTATTCAGCAACAGGTTAAATGGACAATACAATATTGCACTCATTTATTTGGTGTTTTTTGGATCATCTTTAATGAACTGAATATCACTAAAACCAAATTTAATGTATTGCTGGTCGCGAAAGTTTTTTACTGCTGCAGAGCCTTTTGAGGTCATAGCAATTTGTTTTTCCATTGCGATGTAATTGCTAAGGTCGATGCCTTCTGCCGCTGCAATGGCGTCATACATATCGTGATATTTATCGTTAGCAAAGTTAATTTCTTTTGCTACCCCTTTAAATTTATAGCTAATTCGACGTGCCACAGCGCTCTCTCGTTTGGACAATAAAAACAGTATCAATTATAACGGCTTTTTTGCTAGATAGCAGCTTGCAATCTTTTGTGGCTGCTGGGCGCGCGTTCGTATTTTTAATTTAAAAGAAATCGTTGTTGTGCAGGTAATGGAAAACATGGCCCAAAACGCGAGTGAAGTAGTTGTTTAGCCTGTTTTAGTTGGAAAAAGTCATCGCTTTTTGTACCTTGCACGGTAAAATGCTGGGTGACTAAATTACACCCAAAAAAAGCATCCAGTACGCAGTCGGAAGCAAAATTATACTAAATCAAGGAATTAAACATGAAAATCAAACTGGTCGTGGCGGCATTGTCGTTAGTAAGCAGCACTGCATTTGCTGGTTTTAGCTTAAATAGCTTAACCGATGGCGATGGTTTACCAAGCTTAACTTCAAGTAAAACTAAAAGCTTAGGATTTACCAAAGTGGCCCTTCCTTACGCTAATACAGTGAATTATTTTGGCTATATTGATAAAGATTCAAAACCTGATGAAACCATTAAAGGTAAAGATGCCTATTATCTTTATATTTGGGTACCTGCCGCACTTGATGAATTAGGTGTGCGCATGATTTCACCCGTGGGTGATTTAGCGAAACCAGAAAAAAGTGATTTTGTGCAAAGCGGTTTTGCAGACAAATTAACAGCCGATAAAGAGAAATGGTTTGATACGTGGATCCGTGTTGAGCGCATGGATGTTATTAGCCCTGACCAAATTAAAGATGCAAAGTCAGTGTTCAGTGTGCTTGATACCGATGATGATGGCGATGATACTTATGAAGAAAAACGCCATGCAAAATATAACTCATTAACACGTATTGAATCACAAGTAAGTAAACCAGAAAAAGCGTTAGTGCGCGGTTTGTATCGTGTTGCGTTTACGACCTATAAAACCGGTAAAGTTGAAGGCTCGTTTGTTGCAACCGTTGGCTCGAATGTTCCAGGAATAACAATGGCAACATCCTTGGCTGAGTTACATAAAGCCGTCAATAAGTAATTTTAAAACTGGATAATCAATCTGTTTAAGGTGGTTTTTTCAATATTAACGGTGTGAATAAACGAGGAATAAGCCCATTATGGGCGCGTCAATTCGCCAGTCAGTTAACTGAATCAAACAGGTTTGTGCGGGGCTAATACTGAAAAGGTTAGCCCTTTTTTTATATTTTTATCAGATAACGACCCCTCGAAACTCATTTTGTAGACACTAATCGGTTGGCTTAAAACGTTGCGCTTATGAAATTTAGAACTAGGTTTTGAGTTAGGAGCATTTTTTGAGTACTGCGTATGTGTCGTTTTTTAACCTATAGTGGCCCGGCCACGTTGATGTCACCCTTAATTTTTGAAGCTGAAAATTCGCTTATCATGCAGTGTAAATACGCTCAAAAACGCAAAGTACCGACTAATGCGGATGGCTTTGGATTAGGGTGGTATGCCACGCATGATGACCCAATTCCCGCGACCTTTGTGAGTGTTGACCCAGCATGGAGCAATCGGAATTTAAAAAGCATCGCTCAAAAGGTTAAGACGGGCCATTATTTTGCACATATTCGTGATGCCTCAGAGGGGATGCCCGTTAGCCAAGCTAATTGCCACCCATTTCAGTGTATGCATTATTTGTGGATGCATAATGGGCGGTTAGATTTGTTTGATAGTTTCCGTCGTGATTTGCTTAATGGTTTGTCCGATCGTGCTTTTGCCTTAGTTAAGGGGAATACCGACTCTGAATATGCTTTTGCTTTATTTATGGATAAGTTAGGGTTTAAAGCGAATGCCAGCGCTGAAGACTTAGCGCAGGCAATGATAGAAACAATTCGTGAAATTATGCTTATTCGTAAAGCTGCTGGCGCTGATATTAATGCCTTTATCAACTTTGCCGTGACAGATGGCTTTCATACCATAGCAACACGTTTTGCAACGCTTGAATCAGAGCGGCCTGCGTCATTGTTTTTTGCCAAAGGAGAGTTGACTCAGCAACAAGGAGAAGTGGACATCATCGTAAGCGATGTGCCAGAGCGTCAAAGCATAATGATTTGTTCTGAGCCATTTACTGAAGAAGATGAGCAATGGGTTAAAGTGAGGCGTAATCATATTGTGATTGCGCACGGCAATGTGAGTGTGATGCAAATGCCAATCGATTTGCCTTATCAAATTAACCTCTAGCTTTTAGCTGACCAGATGCTTGTTGTATCAAAAAAACGCTTTACACCTCGCTCCACTGCCTGAGTAAATTATGGTACACGCCAGCAAGGCGAATAAGTTCGGGTTGTTGTGAGTCTGCAGCTCGTAATGCTTGAATACTATTATCAAGGTCAAACAAAATACGGCGCTGATCATCTTGGCGAATTAAACTTTGGATCCAAAAAAAACTGGCAAGCCGCTGGCCTTCTGTAACGGGGGTAACATGGTGCAAACTCGTTGAGGGGTAAATCACCATATCACCTGCCGCAAGTTTTACTCGCTGTTCGCCATAGGTATCTTGAATTACCAGTTCGCCGCCTTGATAGCTTTCTGGCTCACTTAAAAATAAAGTGGCTGATACATCTGTTCTGAGTTTATTACTTTGATTGCGTTGATTTGCAGGGAGATTAAATGTGCGAATTGCGTTATCAACATGGTTGCCAAACGTGCCACCTTGTTGGTAGCAATTAAACATGGGCGGAAAAATAATATTCGGTAATGCTGCAGCGGTAAATAAAGGATTATCGGCTAAGCGCGCTAAAATAAAATGGCCAATTTCAATCCCTATGGGATCTGTTTGGGGAAGCTGTAAGTTATGTTTGCAGCCTTTAGCTAAGTGGCCGGCAGTGTGTTGACCATCAACCCAATGGGTGCTGGCGAGCATATCACGGCATTCAATTACTTGTGATTGAGATAATACTCCTGGAATTTTAACTAACATGCTTGGCCTTATTAAGTGTGTACGATCATGATTTGTGGTGAAAGCTAAAACAAAGAAGGCGGCAAAGTGCCGCCTTACTAAGGTTCATTACTTAGAATTGATAACGAACAGTTAGCTTCATAGTACGAGGGTTACCTGGGCGGAAGTGGCCACGGGCACTGTAATCAGTCACGTATTCTTCATCGGTTAAGTTATCAATATTCAACTGCAGTGCTAGTTTGTCGGTGACATCATAACCCGCCATGGCATTAAATACTGTTTGGCTGCCCGTATCAAAATAAGCCATGTTACGACGCCAATAGATATTACCTGATGAATATTGTGCGCCCGCACCAAAGCTTAGTTTGTCTAATTCATAATTAAACCAAACGCTTGCCGAGTTTTCTGGGGCTGAACTTAACCCGTTGCCTTGTGTCTCTGGGTTAAAGTCTTTGGTAATTTCGCTGTCTAAATGGGTATACGTTGCAAGTACATTAAGTTGCTCTGTAATTGCACCATTGGCCGAAAACTCAAAACCTTTAGACTCTTGCTCACCTGCTAAGAAATAGCCGCCTTCATCATTGGTATCAAGTACGGTTTTTTCGGTTAAGAACAATGCAGCACTTACCTGTAACTTAGCGTCCATTAAATCCCATTTAGCGCCTAACTCGTAACTTTTAGCTTCTTGTGGGTCAAGGTTTGATACTTCAGTAATGCTTTCTAAACTGCGGCCTGTAAACGCTAAATCGCCACCTGAAGGGTCCTGAGAATTGGCGATACCCACATAATAACTTGTATTGGCATTTGGCTTATAGGCAACAGATGTATTCCAGCTAAAGAAGTCACCTTGTGCCGTTAGGTCATCAACTAGTACATTAACACGATTACCATCAATAACTTGGCGCACATAAGCTGAACCTTGCGCTTCGTAATCTTCATAACGCGCACCGATTGTGGCGATCCAATTATCATTAAATGTTAAGCTGTCGAGTGCATAAAGCGCAAAACCAGTACCTTCAACGTTGGTTGATTCGCCAGTACGGTTAATTGCACCTGTATAAAGCATGTCTGGGCGCGGTGCATTTAAATCAACAAAATTTGACTCAAGCTTAGTTTCATTAAGCTGGGTATAATGGGTGTTTTTTTCTTGGTAATATTCAGTACCCACAACAATATCATGCTTAACCGTGCCAGTTTCAAGGTGAATAATGGCATCAAATTGCGTTACAAACAGTTCATTTTTTTTATCAATACCTTGAGTCCAATCAATGTCGATTTGATTAAAATAGGTGCGCTCGCGAGTTTCAGGGTCGCGGGTGCTACGAAACAATGGGCGACTTAAGACAGATTGTTTTTCATTGCTACCAAAGCGAGTTTGGCTGCGAAGTAAAACGTTATCTGCAAATTGATGCTCGATAAGTAGTGTGGCTAGATTGACCGACACATCTTCAAAATCACGTTTGGCAACACCGTAATAGTTATCCCAGTACTTTGTTGCTATTGGGCCTTCTTTATAACCAAGTTGCGATGAAATATCACTCGTAACCCAAGGTAGTCCTAACATTGGGTTATTATCTTGTTTCATATGAAGCAAGTCAGCAGTCAGAGCTGTTTTGTCATTAAAATCAACACGCAAAGAAGGCGCGATAGCCGTTGTTTGGTATTCTTCAACGCCGTTATTAAAGGCGTCGCCACCTTGTGTATACAAGCCATTAATGCGTAAAGCGACTTTTTTATTTAACTGTGTATTGTGATCTAGAGTGGTACGTAAACGCTCAGCATCATCAAAGCTTGCTTCTACCGTGCTAAACTCGTCTTGCTCGGCACGTTTAGAGACTAAATTAACGCTACCGCCTGATGAACCTTTACCGGTAATGCTTGAGCTTGCACCTTTTGTAACTTCAAGTTGTTCAAAGTTAAACATATCGCGCGAATAACCAGCGATATCACGAATACCATCGATATAAATATTTTCACTGGCGCTAAAGCCACGAATAGTAATTTTGTCGTTAGTGGTAATGTTGCCACCACCACCTTCACCAGCGCCAAAAGTTGATACGCCCGCAACGTTACGCAGTGCATCATTTAAGCTGGTTACACCTTGGTCTTTTAATACTTGTTCATTCACTACTGTAATGGTTTTTGGCGTATTTAAGAGTGAAGTTTGATATTTTTCAGAAGACGCTTTTTCGACTTTATAATCCTCTTTTTTTTCTTCTTTTACCGCTGTAGTTGCTAGTTCTTTCACTTCAGTATTGGCTTGTGCTTGTAAGCTTATTGAGGCTACGCCAAGCGCAATCGCTTGAACCATCAATTTTTTTGTGAAAGGTAATGTGGGGCTTTGTTTAACAACTCGCATAAATTCTCCGCGCGCAAATGATAATTATTATCAGTAGTGTTTAAATTGTTGCGTATGTTAATGTTAATAGTTATCATTTACAACTAGTGAGTTAAATTTAACTTAATATTTATCTGTTCGGAACATAAAACGTTAATGGCAATTTTAAACGCAAAATTTAGGCAAAAAGTTTTAAGTCATACGATGTGGTTGAGCGCTGTGATAGCCGTATCAGGTAGCTTGCCATTAAATGCTAACCCTGTTGCAGAGGCGGATGGATTAGTGCAGCAGTGGCTCAATTTATCTGGGCAGCAAAGTGCACTTAAAGCCTATTGGCACGAGCAGCAGCCGATTTTGCAACAACGCATTGCGTTATTAAAACAAGAAGAAATCCAACTCAAAACCATGCTTGAGCAGAATAAAAGCAAAGGTAGTGATGTGGAGCAAAAGCGGTCTGAACTTTTAGCATTACAAACCAATATGGAAAAAGATCAGGCTCAGCTAAAAAGCTGGTTAGCAGTACAGTTTAGTGCTGTGAGTAACTTACATGATCGTCTCCCACCCCCTTTAGCACAGCAATGGCAGAGCATGCTGCAAGAAACCGATCTGACGCAAGCAAGTGAAGGTGATAAGTTGGCCTTGTTGCTGAGTTTGTTTAATAAACTCAATGAGTTTGATCAGCGTGTTGCATTTGTGCAATCGACCATTATCACATCGGATCAACAAGAAAAATTAGTAAAACAATTGTACTTAGGCATTGCCAGAGGTTGGTATATCAGCCTTGATGGTCAAGAGGTATTTGAAGGAATAGCAACGGATCAGGGGTGGATCTGGCAAGAAAATAAAGCGCTAGATCCGGCAAAGATCAGCTCGGCAATCGCGATGATCGAACAGCAAGGGGAGGCTGAATTTGTGCGTTTGCCCATGCAGATCAATTCACGTGATGGGTTATTAAAGATGGATTTGGGTCATGAATAAACTAATTATAGTGGCTTTTTTGCTTGTATATACAGCTTTAGCACAGGCTGCGAGTAACGATGTGGCCCAAAGCCTAGTTAATGATATCCAACAAGCCCAGCGTACGTTAAAACAAACAGAACAAAGTATTGCAAAAGACAGCGCTCAGCTACAGCAGCAATTGAGCCTATTAGAAAAGTCAGTATTAACGTTGCAAGATAAAACAGCGGTTGCACGCCGTGCAGCGGATGAGCAAACGCTGAGTTTTGAAACTTTACAAGCGCGTTTACGTGATTGGCAACAGCAACACAGTTATCAAAGTAATTTATTACAGCGTTTTATTCAGCAGCAGGGCGTAAAACCAACTACAAGCCAAGCTGATTTTGCTGCGACATTAGCATTAGTTGAAACGCAGTTGATTGCCTTGAGTCAAAAAAGTGCCCCGCAGTGGCAGTCGCAACAAGTTGCCATGCTTGATGGGCAGTTGAAACAACTCAAGACATTAACGGTTGGACCAATGCATTGGTTTGTTGATACCGCACGCGAGCACGCTGGTATTTATCAAATTAGTCAGGGTATTGCCCAAGTAGCATTAAATTTTTCAGCCAGTGATAGCCAAGCATTGCTTGCCTTATTAAATGAAGGGCAGGGCGAAGTGCTCTTTGACCCGACTCTTGAGCGGGCGATGACGCTGCAAGTATCACAAGAGTCGGTACTTGATCACATTAAAAAAGGCGGCGTTTGGGTGTTACCAATTTTAGCTTTTGGTGTTTTTGCACTGTTCATTTCATTCGCCAAGGCGTTACAGCTATGGCGTTTACCGAGTATTTTGCCAGCGCTTAGTACACGTTTGGCGCACATATTTAGTTTACCAAACGAGCAAGTCAGCACTGAGTTATCTAAGTTACAGCAACAAGCTGGTGAACATGCAGGCAGTATGCAGCATGAGCTATTAACAATCAGCTTAAACACTGAAGTGGGACCTAGTCGAGATGACCAATTATTTGCTGCGTTGTTACATCACAAGCATAAATTAGAGTACTGGCTTGGTGCGATAGCAATTACGGCCGCAGTATCGCCGTTGCTTGGGCTACTAGGTACCGTAAGCGGCATGATTGAAACATTTAAATTAATGACGTTGTTTGGCGCAGGTGATGCGGCGGCCGTATCGGGTGGTATTTCCGAAGCGCTAGTTACCACTGAGCTTGGTCTAGTGGTCGCCATTCCGGCGCTGTTATGCCATGCATTATTATCGCGCCGCGCTAAAACCTATTACGGCGAACTCGAAAGCTGCGCCGTTAATCTTAGTCAGTTAAATGCGCATTCATCTTCAACTTGGCAAGAGGCGGCATAAATGGAATTTCAATCGTTTGATAATGGCGTTGTTTGGGCCATTTTAGTGTTGGCGTTGTTTGTTTATTACAAATTAAGCTTATTTATAGTGGTGCTCCGTGGGCAAAGCTCGCGCGCAAGCGATCAGCAATGGCTCGAAACATTACGCTGTTTAATCAATGCCTTGCCGTTGCTTGGGCTGCTTGGCACCATTATGGGCTTGTTACAATCTTTTTTTGCCATGTCACAAGGTGGCAGTTTATCGGCCAGTAGTGTGCTGACCCAAGGAATAGCCAATGCGCTTTGGACTACTCAGTTGGGTTTGGTGCTGGCGGTGCCTGCATGGTTATTGCTGAGTTATTTTAATAACTTATTAGTGAAAGAGAGCTTGGCAAATGCGCGCTAATTTACAAAAAAGGTTAGAGCAACAACAGCAGCACATTGATTTATCGCCTTTGCTGGATGTGGTGTTTATCTTGCTGATTTTTTTTATTGTTACGACCGTTTTTGTTAAAGAAACGGGTGTTGAGGTAGATAAACCCCAAGCACTGTCTACTCAAAAACTAGATCGTAATGTCATTATGATTGCCATCACCAACAACGGCGAGGTGATGTATGACAGCAGTAATATTACAGTGGCAGGAGTGCGAAATACCGTGTCACAACTACTAAAAAATCGCCAGCAACCTGTCGTTATTCAAGCTGATAAACAAGTGCCAACGGAATTGTTAGTGCAAGTGATTGATGAAAGTAAGCTCGCTGGCGCAAGCAGCGTTAACATTGCGACTGTGCTGTAAATGCGCCTAAAACGACATCATTTTTATGCGGTATTGTTGAGTTGCTTATTATTGTGCAGTGCGGTTTCGCTGCTTTTTATCAACCAATGGTTAGGTAATACGTTGCAGCAAAAAGTGGAGGTGCGACAAGTGCACACTGTAAGTTTGCCACCTCCGCCTCCACCGCCGCCAGTTCAGCAACAAACCGACGTGCCAGTACAGGCGATGACCTTAGCGGTGTCAGGCCAAGGTGCTGCATTAAACTTAAGCTTAGTGCCACCCGTCAAAGTCGAAATGTTAGCGCCTGAGCCTGTACTTATGACTCAGGCACCTACAGATTGGCAATCTGCCTTAGATATTGATTGGCAAGCATTTGGCCTAGATGAATTAGATGGCTTACCGCAATTGCTAACGTCAATTAAGGCGATCTTTCCCAATAGTTTGGTTCGCCAAGGGGTGTTGCAAGTGGTGGTTAAACTCGATGTATTTATTGATGAGCAAGGCTTAGTGAGCTTAATTGCAATAACTGAAAACCCCCACTCTGAGTTGGTCAGTAGTATTCATAACATCGTTAAAACATCACGTTTTAGTGTGCCTAAAAAAAATGGCCAAGCGGTCAAAGCCCGCTTTATTTGGCCTGTGGAATTTAAAAAGTCATGAAATTAAATAGTGTAATGTGGGTGCTGGTTGCCGTGTCAATGCGTCTTGAGGCGCAAAGCACTGCAGAACCTCAATTAAACTCGGTGCCTTATGCCCAAGTGCAAATTAAGATGCCTTCACCGAATTGGGTCTTTGAAGCCGATAGTGTTTTAATTCCTAATAATGAGGCCAAGTTAGCGGTGTCTGAGCAGTATTTAGCAGAGCAGCTCAAGCCGTTATTAGCTAAGCAAGATTATCACGCAGCCGTAAAGGTTATTGAAAGACATCAAAAAATTGAAAAAAGTGCGGCGTTATTACAGCTCAGTGGCCAAGTTTATTTAGCACTTGGTCAATTAGATAAGGCGCAAGCAGTATTGAAGCAGGCGCTGACACTTGAGCCCGGATTGAGCCGTGTACACCGAAGTTTGGCGGTGATTTATTTACAGCAGCAACAGATAGACCTTGCACAACAGCATTTGGCTCAGACCATTGCTTTAGGCCAATACGATGCGCAAGTTTTTGGTCAGCTTGGCTATTTAAATTTGCAGGCGCAGCAACCTTGGGGGGCGGTCAGTGGTTATCAAAATGCCTTGTTACTTGAGCCAACTAACCAACAGTGGCAGCACGGTTTATTAGCCGCGCTCGTGCAATCGCAGCAGTTGCAAAGTGCGCAAGCATTGGTGGGTGAATTGCTCGGTAAAGCGCCTGATAACCAAGCTTTATGGCTGCGCCGTGGTCAAATAGCGCTGGGATTACAGCAATATCAGCAGGCATTGGCAAGTTTTGAGGTGGCTAATCGCTTAGGTGATAATGCGATAGAAAACACTATATTAATGGCGCAATTGCATTTGCAGTATGGCTCAATTGGTAAGGCCAGTACCTTGCTTGGCCAAGTATTAAGTACTCATCCACTTCAATTTGATACTGTGCAAAATGCGATTGCATGGTTAATTCAAAACAATAATTTTACCGAAGCTGAGGCGCTTTTAAACCAGCTCAGTCAGCCAAAACAGTTAAGTCCGATGTTGCAAAGCCAATTTTATGCATTCAAAGGGCAAGTGGCATTGGCGCAAAAAAATTCTGAGTCAGCTCTGAGATTTTATAATCAAGCTCTTGAGCTCAATGCGAACAATGGCCAAGTTTTAATTGCATTAGCAGAGCATTTTGCTCAGCTACAGTTGTATAGCCGAGCTGAGTTGTATTTTATTCGGGCTGCCGCCTTAAGTGAAACGCAAGAGCAAGCGTGGTTGGGTCATGCTCAGCTAGAAATTAATCAACGTGATTACACCAGTGCGATTGTCTTGCTAAATAAAGTATTAAAAGCAAACCCAACTCGTAGCGATCTAAAAAATAACCTTGAGATTTTACAGCGTTTAAGTAACCAGCAATCATGAACTCATTAACTACTATTCCTGCTGATATCGCGTGCTTGGCCGATTATCAGCGTTATGCAGAGCAAATATTACCCTCATCAGCTTGGCACTATATTGATGGCGCTAGTGCTGATGAATTAACAAAACGCGCAAACGAAGGTGCTTTTAGTCGCTGGCAGTTATTGCCGCGGGTCTTAAGTGGTGTAACCGAAATAAATACTGATGTGAACTTGCTTGGGCAGCGGCATCAATTTCCCATATTGCTCGCCCCAGTTGCGTATCAGAAGTTAGCTCATTCAAGTGGTGAAGTTGGGAGTATGCAAGGCGCTGCTGCACAGGATGTTGGGTATATTCTAAGTACTTTATCCAGTTCAGCTCTTGAAGATGTTATTGATTATAAACAAAGTGCAGAGTGTTGGTTTCAGTTGTATGTACAACCAGATTGGCACGATACTCTGGCACTTATTGAGCGTGCAGAGTGCGCGGGATACAGTGCATTAGTCATCACTGTTGATGCACCTATCAATGGGTTGCGTAACCGAGAGCAGCGTGCAGGGTTTGTTTTACCTGCAGGCATTAGTGCGGTCAATATTACACCTTCATCGGCTTTTGAGGGGTTGCAGGGATGTTTAAATGCGGCACCGACATGGCATACCATCAGCAAAATAAAGGCAGTAACACGCTTACCTATTATTTTAAAAGGGATTATTACTGTTGAAGACGCCCTGCTAGCAAAAGAGCATGGCGCAGCTGGGATTGTGGTGTCTAATCATGGCGGGCGAGTGCTTGATACCATGGCGCCAAGTGTGATGATGCTTTCGCTGATCCGTCAAGCTGTGGGTGATGATTTTTTAATTTTATGTGACAGTGGGATCCGCCGTGGCAGCGATATTTTTAAAGCACTGGCGCTGGGCGCTGATGCCGTATTGATTGGTCGTCCATTGATGTACGCCCTAGCTACGGCAGGACCGCTCGGTGTAGCGCATATGTTACGGATTTTAAAAGATGAATTACAACTTACAATGGCATTGTGTGGCTGTGCCAGTATTGCGGATATTTCAACTAAACATTTAATAACATTTCAAACATAATCAAATTAAATGCCTAATTAAGTGGTGCTTCATTAGGCATTTTTCACTTCATTAATTGTAACCTAATACAAATCTAGGTTCAGTGGTAACACCACCATTAGACTGTTCGCTAAATTGTTCTTTTAACGCTTCAAGTTGTTGTTCTTGATGTGAAAATAAATTAAGAACCTCAGTGCGATACTGGCTGTTGCTTTCAAATAGAGCTTGGTCGACAGCAGGATAAAAGCTTTCTAATTTTTGACATAACGAAATATGATTCATGTATTCTTCCTCATTATTTAAGTTGCATATTAAAACAGCATTTTTTATACCAAAAGTTAATTAACTGTTTTTAAACAACTTGTTTGTTAGGTTGATTGTAGTGCAACGCAAAATGCAATGGTTTTGTGCGTTTTTTGCCAGCTTGGTGCAGTGGCAAAAATAAATTATAGTAAGGCAATCTATTGAGCACAAAGTTATTATGATGATCGCGCCATTTTCCCAAGCCTGTGAAAACAACAAAAGAGCCATTGTTGCACAATTAAAAACGGTTTTTTCTACGACAAAAAAAGTGCTTGAGATTGGTTCTGGAACGGGCCAGCACGCGGTATTTTTTGCCGCTCAGTTACCCCATTTAATTTGGCAGCCCACAGATTTAGCAATTAATCATGACGGTATTAACGCTTGGCGCAATGAACAACCAAGCCCAAATTTACAGCCACCTCTTGAATTAGATGTCAGCACCCAATGGCCCGTTAGCCAAGTGGATGGCATGTTTAGCGCAAATACTTTACATATTATGAGCTGGGAATTGGTTAAATTGTTTTTTCAAGGTGTGGGTCAGCACCTTGTTTTAAGCGGGAAGTTGGTTGTGTATGGGCCATTTAAATATCAAGGTCAGTTTACAAGTGAAAGTAATGCGCAGTTTGATCTTTGGCTCAAAGCACATGATAGTGCGCGAGGGGTTCGAAATATAGAAGACGTTGTACAACTGGCTCAATCGGTTGGGCTTGTGTTACTCAGTGATACGGCAATGCCAGCGAATAATCAGCTTTTAGTATTTGAAAAACAGCATGCAGTAGGTTAAAGCTACTTGTGCTGTTTTTTATCTTTTAAGCGCATAAATAAATCAGCGCTTACTAAGCCTATAGGCATCAACGCTAATAAATTAAACACAGGTGCGAAATACACGATTGCAATGCCAAAATCGACAGAGGATTGGCTTCCAGAGCGTGAAAAAAGCAAAAGAGTGTCGAGTATTGCAGGTAAAAGAGCGCCACAAAAAGCAAGATGATACCGCTTAGTGAAGTAAAAATAGCCACAGATTAAATAGGGCAACCAAGCAACAATTAAAAATGGGCTATGAATTGTGAATAGCGGTGGGATTAGCCCGTAAATTAATAAGGTTCTTGCTTTTCTTTCCATCTCAAATTCCATTTTATTTAGGGTAGGGGTTATTTAAGGCAAGTTATGTTCCCAATATGCGTGTTAACATAATTTACTTTGACAGCATTGGCTATTAAAATTTTTTCACATCAGTGCTAGATAGCCGATTTTCAACGCTGTTAGCGTTCAAATAGCTACCAGAGAAAGATTTTTATCTAATGCCTAAGCTTGTTACTCTTTCTTAAATGGCAATAAACTCAAGCATTGTTGTTGATAATGTAGCATTTGCTGGCGTTCTTGTTGAAAAAAAGAGCCAATCGCGCGGCTAAAATCTGGATGGCTAAAGTAATGATTTGAGTAAGTGAGCACCGCTTCAAAACCTCGCATTATTTTGTGCTCGCCCTGAGCCCCAGCATGAAAACACGTTAATTTGTGTTTAATGCAATATTCAATACCTTGGTAGTAACACAATTCAAAATGTAAAAAGTCATAATCTTCTTTAGCGCCCCAATAACGGCCAAATAAAGTGTGCTGGTTTTTTAAGCAAAGTGTAGCGGCAATAACCTCATGGTCTTTTTTTGCCAGCATGACTACCAGCTGATTGGGCATAGAGCGATGTAACTGTTCAAAAAAATCTTGGTTAAAGTACCCTAAATGGCCTGAGCGTTTTAAATAAGTATTTTGATAAAACGTGGTAAATTGCGCCATCAGATCGTTGCTGATTTGATCCCCTTCTAACCATTCGATGTGAATGTTGTCGGCCAGTGCTTTTTGTCGCTCTTTTTTAACCGTTTTACGCCTTCTGGCGGTAAAGCGCGCTAAAAAATCGTCAAAGTTGTGATAGTTTTGATTAAACCATTGAAATTGAACACCAATGCGCTGCATGACAGGAATTGTTGCAAATTGATCGCTATGAGATTGAGGTAAAAAATTAATATGCCAGCCTGACCAACCTTGCTGCTGGCAGGTGGTTGTGAGTACTTGATTTATATAATGAATGAGTTCGTCATTAAGCTCTGCACAGCCAATGCGGTTGCCGCAAATCGGGCTAAAAGGAACTGCGCAAATCCATTTGGGATAGTACTCAATATTGTGCTGTTGGTATGCATCTGCAAAAGACCAATCAAACACATATTCGCCATACGAATGCGTTTTTAAATAACCCGGTAGTAAGGCAACAAGTTGCATCTGGTGATAAATCAGTAAGTGGCGACCATGCCAGCCTGATGCACTGTTTGCTGCTTGGCTTTGTTGGCAGGCAAGCAAAAATGCGTGGCTAACAAATGGGTCGCCATTGAGCAGTGCGTCCCAAGTGTCTGCCTTGACTAGGGTGAGGTCATCAATAAATTCAAACTGAAACATAGCAGCAAAGTAGTGACTGAGTTGGTTGGTGTATTTTACACTTTAAGTTGAGCAAGGCACTGCGTTAATTTTTTTAAATCAAGAGGTTTTGCCAAATGAGCGTTAAAGCCAACCTCGAGTGCATAGGCTTTATCCTCAGGCATAACATTGGCCGTTAGGGCGACAATTGGCAGGTGTTGCCACTGGGCTTGCGCTCTTATTTGTTTGGTTGCTTCATAGCCATCAAGTACAGGCATTTGGCAATCCATTAATATCAGGTCGAATTGCTGAGTGTTAAGCAGCGCTATTGCTTCTGCTCCATTGTTGGCAAGGGTGCTTTCGATTGAGAGCGTTTTGAGCATTTCAATAATAACAATTTGGTTTATTGGGTTATCTTCGGCCACTAAAATACGCATGCCTTTAATGTCTGCGGCAATGGGTTTTTCGGCTTCGACTTGCGGCTCACAAATTGGCAAGTTGAATATAAAGGTAAATGTACTGCCTTCATTTTCTTCACTTGATATGGTGATATTTCCCTTCATTAAATGGCTGAGCTCTTGGCTGATTGTTAAGCCTAATCCTGTGCCACCAAATCGACGAGACGTTGAGTCATCGGCTTGGGTAAAGGCATCAAACAGTACTTTTAAGTTTTCAGCTTTTATTCCAATTCCGCTATCTGAGACGGCAATTTCTAACTGAGCGCGGCTATTTTCAATGCACACAGCGCTGGCAGTTAGCTTGATAAAGCCATCATGAGTAAACTTTATGGCATTGCCGCATAGGTTAATTAATATTTGCTCAATTCGTGTCGGGTCACCGACATACCATTGTTGTTCGGGCAGTTGAGTATCAACTTGCCAATGTAGTGCTTTTTGTGTGGCGATGGGTTCAAAAATAGTGCTTACACGATTAATTAAGGCAGCTAAATCAAATGGAATGTGTTCAAGGATTAGTTTTTCTGATTCAATTTTAGAAATATCAAGAATGTCATTAACGATATTGAGCAGCGTATTAGATGATAGGGATATTTTGTCTATATACGAGCCAAGCACGTTTACATCGTCGGTTTGTTTGGCTAACTGCGAAAAACCAATCACAGCATTAAGAGGCGTGCGAATTTCATGGCTCATATTAGCTAAAAAACGGCTCTTTGCTTTGTTTGCTTGTTCGGCTTGGGTGCGGGCAAGTTCTAAGTCTTGGGTCTTAAGGGTGACTAAATGATTTAAAATAGTCTGACGATTATTCATTAACAGGGTTAATAAAATAATAAATGAGATCACAACTATCTGAAAAACATACAGCATCGGTGCAAAGTTATTGGGATCATGCGCTAAAAACTCGCTTGTTGGTTGCAAATTCATTAACCATGTTTGGCCTGCAAAATTAAAGGTTAGCGACCAAACATTGGTTTTGCCTAGTAGTTGCAGAGACTGTTCGGGGTGGTCAGTGGTGGTTGTTAGATTGGTTAAAAACGGTATTTTTTTACTTGGCTCATAAATTTCAAAGTGAAACATTTTTTGCTGTTGCTGCGTCATTGCTTGGTTAATTAGTTTTTGCACTAAAAATACCCCAGTCGCATAACCAAATAATTCTTTTGAATGGCTTTGTGCTAAAGCGTCATATTTGCTGTTATTGGCGATAGTATAAATTGGCGCAAAGAGTAAAAAACCAGCCTCTGGCTGGGTCGATTGAACTAGCTGGATTATGCTGGTTGCTTGCGGGAACCCTGTGTGGGCGGCTTGGCTTAATACAAATTTTCGTTTTGGATCTGAATTAACATTAAACCCCACCACTGATTTGTTTGTTGCAAGCGGGGCTATTAGTTCAACGACAATTAAAGGGTCAGTATCTAACAGTTGCTGACCTCTTACGGCCACTGGCTCCCCATAATGATGTGCTAGGCGCGCTTCGAGCAGTGGTTTGTCGGTGGCGTTGATAACGGGATTCCACGACATTGCTTTAATTGATGAGTCTTGCAGCATTAAATCACTGACAAAGCGTTCAAATTTGGTTTCAGTTAATAAAGGGGTGTTTTGAAGTAGACTGGCTAAGCTATGAATTTGCACCAAGCTGCTATTAAGTTGGCGATACATGCTATTTTCAATGACTTTAACCTCTTTTTGGCTGAGTTCGAGCGCGTTAAGGTGGCTGTTTTGTGAGAAAATGAGTGTGGTAAATGTAACCGATAAACTGGCAATCACCATGGTTGAAATGATAATCCAAAACCTTTTTTTATTCGCTTCAGGATTGTTTATCAGTTGGTATAGCGCCAGTAATAATGGGGTAGCTAAGAGTACGCCAAATGAGTCGCCTAACCACCAATTGAGTACATTTAGCCAATGGTTGTCAGCGCTGTAGTTAGGATTAAACGTGCTTAATGCATAGACACCAATATTAGCTGATATGAGGTTGGTGAATATGCCTACCCCAAATACGAAAGCGATAATGTTAATACTTGAAGTGCTCAGTAGTGGATTACCAATAAAGCGCCGTAAAATAATTCCGCCCACGATTGCCTGTAGCGTTGCACCAAAGGCAATTAAACCAATTTCAAATCCTAATGATGAAGCTAAATCATTGAGTTGATTCGATGCAACAGCACTAAAATTAAAGGCACTCGATGCAATAAATACAGCGGGTGCAAATCGAATGCCCCATAAAAAAACACCAAACAGTGCAATCCCCGCAGGCAACCAGATTGATACCACTTGAGTCTGCCCTGCTAATAATGAGAAGGCTTTGCCGCTATAAAAATAAGCAATGGTTAAAAAGGCATATAACACCAGAGAATAGCGCTTATTTGACGTGTTGAGTGTTAACAAAAAAGCCCCTCGATTACGGTGTGATAGTTGGGTCATAATCAAACAAATTTTTAACGTTAGATATTGATTCTAGCACTCATTTTAAAAAGTTCAGGTTGAGGCTAGCGAATCATTCTCCTTTTCTGCTTTTGGATTACATTAGCTTGGCAATCTCTTTATATGCTGAGGTTTTATCAATAGGAGATTGAGCTGTTTTGGCAATGAGCGCTAACATTTGGCTTATTTTTTCTAACCCTTGCTGGGCTTGTGTAGGGAGTTGTTTAAATTCATCAGTATTAAAAAATTGGTTAAAGCCAAGCTGTGCATCTTTGAGTGCTTTTGCATCAAGTTGTTTGCCTTGTTCTAAACTTGAGAATAGTTGCGTGGTTTGTTGCAGCGGCTTTAAAAGGGGGTGTTCGGGTGATTCAGAGCGTAATGCGTCAGCTAAATTCCCCACAAATTGTGAAAGTTCACCTTTGGGCTCGGTTGCACTGTCATTTTGAGTGCTTACTTTGTTACTTAAATAGTGATGTTGGTCACTACTGAGTAGCCCAACGTTATGTAGTTCATTGATATAGTGTGGAATGTCATCAAAAGAAATTTTTTTATTGTGAAAAAATTGATTGTTCACCTCAAACAATTGTTTGCTGCGTTCTGAAATGTAGATTGACCCTTGCTCTGATTGCGAAGAGGGATTGTGAGTGTTGCTCTTATTGTTATCGGCACTTGCGCTAGTGGGGGTCGCTGCCTGCTGATTGGCCGTCTGGGCTGAAAAGTCAGCTTTGGGTTGCTGATATGCGCTGATTGGGTTCATAGTTGCTCATTTATTATCAAAGAGATAAGAAACTAAAGCAACTATCGTACCTAGTTGTTATTTGATTGGTTTTTAATTACTTGTTTTGGGGGTGGGGGCGGTGCAGACTTTGCGTGTGCCGTCTTTTTTCCAAAAGTCGAGTGCTGGAATTTGTACTTCCCAGACTTCGTTTGCGTTCCATACAAAGCTGTTTTGATATTTTAGTGAGAAGTATTCGTCATCATAACCTGATTTATGTCGTGCTGACTCAAAAAAAATATTATTAGCAACCGGTACGATAATCTCTTGTTGGGTCATTGACTTAAGTTGCCGACGCGTAATTTGTTTGCAAATTGGCTGATGAGGATTCTCTGGATACAAAGATGAAACAATCGCTTGTTCAATACTTTCGGTTTCTGGATTAAAGAAGTAAATACCACTTCCGATAGGAAAGCGACCTACCATAGCCAAAAACAATTGGCTGTAATTTTGGTCAAGCTCATTATTTGCCGCACTTTTACGAATGGTATCGTAGGCATCATAAATGCGGCGATAATCAAACTCAGGTTTAGTCGAAATCATAAACGAAGAGTAAACGACAGGGATTTTAAGTAACTTTTGTAATTCACCATTTTCTTTATTTTCATCGCTAAAAAACGACAACATAAACTCTAATTTATTTTTCTCGAACTCGGTGTAATCGAGCTTTTCTTGATGTGTATTAAAGCGTTGCGGTGGAATGCCTATGCCGAGCTTTAAGTAAGCGGTTGATTGTACTTTAATCGTCGCAACGAGTTTCTCTCGTTCTTCTTGTGATAGCAGTCGATAGCGATCACCGGCAAAGATCTCTTCAACTTGCGGCGAATAGCTGCCTATAGAGAGTAATAATGCCGATTTGGCGATTGGTTTGAGTACTTCTTCGCGATAGGCGGCCATTTCTTCGGGCGTGAGGCTGTTTTGTTCGATGTCCATAAAGCTGGCTTTAGGATCAGCAAACATGCCGTTCATTGCTTCGACTAAATAGCGGTTTTTAAAACCATGGGTAATACGAATTTGTTCAAATAAGGCCACGACCAAGCCAGCAATATAGATTGGCTTAAATTTTTCATTGCGGACACAGCGTATTTTTTCATCGGGCAGTGGAGTCGATAGGACTAGCGTACCTAAAAATTGGCTGAAAATTCGCTGGTTGTTGAGTAAATCCAGCATGTTGTCGGTAAGGTGGTCGAGATTTTCATAACGTTTGGTTTGAGCAATAACCATTTGTTGGCGCAGCTGGGAAAATGCTTTTTTATCGTTTTGCTCATACATGTACAGTTGATGAAGATATTTTTCTGGTGATTTTTGCCCTGCAATTTGGGGCAAGATACCATGTTCTTTTTTATATTTTTCGATAATTTCTATTTGCTGAGCATAGGCATTGAGTTTTTTTTTGTATTTACGTAACTGATCGATATCGAGAGGATATTGCTGATAAAACGCTGTGGCATCTTCAACCACTTTGCGGTGCTGCTGTTGAAATAAGCTGATTTTTTTCGACACCGCGCTGGCCATGTTGGGAATGGCTGAAAGTCGGGCTGTTTGGTAGGTTTTATTGTTTTTGTTCATACCAGAAAATAATGCCTAAGTTTGGGGTATGTGTTGCCGCTTGGCGAGAAAGCGCAATTAATTACAATAGCATAAGTGAAATAACGTTAAGCGGCAAACTTTGTCAGTATGAACAAGATGATGGAAGTGTTTAATCTTGGATGAGGATAGAAATTAAGTCCACAGTTAACGCTGTGGACTTAAAGCGTAAATTAGATGCGGCGGGCTCTAAATAAGCGACCTTTGATTTTATCTTCACCTAATTTACGTAGAGCTGGTTTGGCTGCATCGCGAGCAACTGCCACGTAAGCAAAGTTATCAAGTACAGTAATTTTACCTACTTGCTTACCGGCAATGCCGTCTTTACTGGTGAGTGCACCTAAAATATCGCCTGGGCGAACTTTTTGCTTTTTACCACCGTCAATTTGCAGTGTCACCATTAGTGGTTTCTCTGGCACTTTGTCTAATAAAGTGAATGGCGGTAGTGCTGAAAGTTCAAACTGTTTATCAAAATACTCAGAGACTGCAGCTACACGGTAGCTTTCATTATCAGTGAATAACGAATGTGCCGTACCTTTACTGCCAGCTCGGCCTGTGCGGCCAATGCGGTGTACATGGACTTCAGGATCTTGGGTAATGTGGTAGTTAATGACCATATCTAGTTCGTTGATATCGAGTCCGCGGGCGGCCACATCTGTTGCCACTAAAATCGAGATACTCTTATTGGCAAAACGGACTAAGGTTTGGTCGCGTTCACGTTGCTCAAGTTCGCCATGTAGGGCCAATACACTAAATCCACTGACAGCTAATTCATCGGCAACGGCTTGCGTTTCAACGCGTGTATTACAAAATACGACGCAGCTAACTGGCTCGTGTTTGAGTAACAATAAACGCAGAGCAGTGGTACGTTGTTTATTTTGCTCAACTTTATAAAAGTATTGGCGAATATTAACGTTGTTATGATTGCTTTCGACTTCCACTTTAATTGGATCACGCATAATGCGATTAGCAATTTGCTGAATTTTTTCAGGGAAAGTTGCACTAAAAAACAAGGTTTGGCGATCGCGAGGCATTTGGTCAATGATGGCATCAAGTGCAGCTGAAAAGCCCATATCGAGCATGCGATCTGCTTCATCAAGCACTAAGGTATTGACGTGGTTTAAATCTAGCGTGCGTCGGCTTAAGTGATCTTCAATACGACCCGGTGTGCCCACAATAATATGAGCGCCATGCTCGAGTGACCCAATTTGTGGGCCCATTGGCACCCCGCCACATAAAGCTAAAACTTTTACGTTTGGAATACCGCGAGCGAGTTTACGAATTTCTTGAGCAACTTGGTCAGCAAGTTCACGCGTTGGGCACAGTACCAGTGCTTGGATACGATATTTACGTACATCGAGGTTTTCGAGTAAACCAAGGGCAAATGCCGCGGTTTTACCTGAGCCCGTTTTAGCTTGGGCAATCACATCTTTACCTGAAAGAATGTGCGGTAAGCTTTGCGCTTGAATTGGCGTCATCGAGGTATATTCAAGTGACGTTAAGTTTTCAAGTAACGCAGGTTGTAACTTGAGTGATGAAAATGCTGATTGGCTCAAGGTGGTATCCTGTTTTGATAAGCATGGGGAAAAATTCAACCCTTATTATATCAGAGTTATTAGGTTTACTACGCAGTAAATTTAACCAAGTGTACTTGGCTGTTTCTTTTTTCCCATTTGTAGTTTTATTTTCCCCTGAATGGGAAAGGTTGGACAGTCTAAAAATAAAATACCCTTACTTTTCAGTGCTTTAATTTTTGGCACAATACTGGCGTAATCAGTTTATAAATAGATAACACGTGCAGTATTAATTTATGGATATTGAAACAACGCTCAATAGCAAAGCTAAAAGTGGATATCGCAGCAAAATAAGCTGGGTGTTCGTTGTGGTGGCTTTAGCATTTTTGTTATTTGGCCTGCAAAAATGGTTAAGCCCAATTAGTCTGGCTGCCTCGCAATTGCAAGTTGCTGAAGTTGTTGGTGGTGATTTTGCGGTAAAAGTGCGGGGGTTTGGCCGTTTAAAAGCAAAGTACCAACGTTATTTAACTCATTCAGATGTTGCTACGGTTGAGGCGATTCATGTTTATCCGGGTACTCGAGTTCAAAAAGATACGGTGATTTTGAGCTTAGCCAATCCAGCGCAAGCACAGCGTTTATCGGTTGCAAGGTTGGAGCTTGCACGGCAAAAGGCGCAGTTGAACGAGCAAAAAATCAATCAAAAAAGCCAAGTTCTAGAGCACGAAGCCGGTTTAACGCTACTACAAAGTGAACTTGAAAATGCACAATTGCGCGCAGAGGCAGAAAGCCAGCTAATAGACCAAGGTATTGTTTCGCGCCTTGATTACAAGCGCAGTTTGCTTGCTGTAAAGCAGCTAAAACAACGTGTGACCATTGAGCAGCAACGTTTAGTGCAGCTGCACGCAATGCAGCGTGAGCGTACTAAAGTGCAACAAGAGTTGTTACAGCAATTTGAATTGAATTTTAATGTGCAGCAACAGGCGTTTAACGAATTACAAGTAACCGCTGGCATTGATGGTATGTTGCAAGAGCTTACTGTAGAGCTTGGGCAAAACTTAAGCCCAGGAACACGCCTTGGCGTGGTCGGTTCCGATGCGGCGCTCAAAGCTGAATTGCTTATTCAGCAGGCCGATGCTGAGAAGATTACGTTAAATATGGCAGCTAAAGTAAATACTTTTAGTCGTGAAGTAGATGCTATCGTCACGCGTATCGATCCAATTGTCACCGAAGGGCGAGTGATGATTGAATTAGCGCTGCTGGGGGATTTGCCCGCTAATGCTCGGCCTGATTTAAGCATTGAAGGTTATGTAATTACTCAAATAATTCCCAATGCCTTACTGGTAAACCTACCACAAGGTGTGAAACCCCATTCGACCCACACACTTTTTAAACTTAATACCAACACCCATTTAGCGCATCCGCAAGCGATTGAATTTGGTACACTCAGTGACAATAAAATTCAACTTCTGCAGGGCGCAGCGGTGGGCGAGCAGCTGATCATTTCTGATTTATCAAAATGGCAGCATTTGGCAACTATAAAAATAGAACAGGACAGTTTATGAACTCAAATACGCTTATTTCGTTAAAACACATCGCCAAGGTTTACCGCAGCCAAAATGTTGAAACCTACGCCCTTAAAAATATCAGCCTTGAGGTTCAGCAAGGTGATTATATTTGTATCAGCGGCCCTTCAGGAGGCGGTAAATCGACTTTGTTGTCATTATTAGGCCTACTTGATAGCCCAAGCAGCGGCCAATATTTTATTAAAGGGATTGATACTTCGAGTTTAGATATGGATAAACAAGCAGAGCTGCGAAATTTACATATTGGCTTTATTTTTCAGTCGTTTAATTTAATAGATGAGCTTTCGGTTTTTGATAATGTGGCTTTGCCGCTGACCTATCGAGAACCGGCCATGAGTCAACCTGAGATTGATAACGCGGTAAAAAAAGCCTTAGCAGAAGTTGAAATGGGCCACCGTTTGCAGCACAAACCCAATCAGCTATCAGGTGGGCAGCAGCAGCGGGTTGCCATTGCACGGGCACTGGCGGGTAGCCCAAGTATTTTATTAGTGGATGAACCAACGGGTAACCTAGATTCAAAAAATGGCGATGCAGTGATGGACTTGCTCGATGCGCTGAATCAAAAAGGCACCACGATTTGTATGGTGACCCATGATTTACGTTATGCAGGGCGGGCAAAAACTCAGCTGAAATTACTTGATGGTGAAATTATCGCACACACAACAGCGCGTGCCACACGCCCAGTTGCCGAGGGGGTGTAACATGGTGAGTTTGATAAAAACCCGCAGCCAACTGCGCTTGGCATGGGCATCGTTAAAAAGCGCACCGGGGTTTGTTGCTGCGGTTGTTGCGACTTTATCGCTGACCTTAGCCACGCTGTTTGTGGTGCTGAGCCTAGTAAACAGCTATTTTTTGAAGCCGCTTGATGTGTTTGACGAAACCCGCATGGTGGTGGTTGAGCAAAGTCTCACTTATGCCGATTACGATGCCGTTGGCTTTCAAAGTTATCAATCGATGGTGCATTGGTTTAAGAACAATAAATCTTTTGAAAGTGCGTTTATTATCAATGCTGATGAAATGATCTTTAAAAATATTGTAGGAGAACCAAAAGAAGATATTTTATATGTCAGTGGTGAGTATTTTAAACTACTCAATACAAAGTTTATCCTCGGACAGCCTTTTAAAAATGGCGAAACACTAGATCAAATTGATGATAGCGTTGTTATTTCAGAGCGTTTCTGGCGTGAGCACTTAGACAGTAATCCCGATGTCATTGGCACCCCATTACAAACATTAGGGAGTATTTCATACACTATTAGTGGCGTTGTTTCTAATGAGTTTAGTCCGTCATACATGATAAAAACAGGCTTAGTAGATGTGTGGCTACCAATGAGCGCAGATCGCCGTTTTTTTCACAATGATGACTGGCAAAGTCCGTGGACCAACACGTTTCGAAACTTAAAATTGATTGCAGTATTAAAGCCGGGCGTTAACAACGAGCAAGTAAAAACCGACTTAAAAGCCCAAATTGATACCATTAAATCTGAGTGGCTCAACAATGGCGGTATTACTGATGTGAACCCTGTTGTCACGCCTTATCGTGAAGCTGAACTGGGTAATAATGATGAGCTTAGTTTAATGATGCTTGCTGGCGCATTAGGCTTATTTATTATTGCTGTACTTAACGTCAGCACGTTGTTTTTCTCGCGTGCTTTGGCACAGCACAAAACATTAGCACTGCAAGCTGTACTGGGTGCCAAACGTAAAATTTTATTTAATAGCATCCTACAGCAATCACTGATATTGATGACTATTTCAGTCAGCATTGCACTCTTTTTATCTGTGTGGGGAATTAGGCTCTTTAAGGTGTTAGCTGAAGGCCGTTTGCCGCTAGTCAATAGTTTAGCTGTCGACACTAGCTTGGTGCTCATTGCCATTGCTATCTGTGTTGCCTTGGCGTATGTATTCTCAGTCATTACGGCTCGCTTAGTTAACTACAAAACACTAAATAGTCAAATGCAAAGCAGCGGTAAAGGCGGTGTGTCTCAAGTATCTGGCCGTACTGTGCGTATACTGATCGCAAGCCAAATGTTTGTTGCTGCTTTATTGGTTAGCTTCTCCATTATGATTGTCAGCAAAGCGCTTGATACCATTAATCGCCCACTCGGTAGCGATACTGAAAACTTATACTTTGCTCAGCTTTTTCAAGCTGATAACAATGCAACACTGCCAGAGCGTTATGAACAACTTAAGCAATATCAACACGTGCTGAAAAATAGCGAAGGCATCAAAGATGTGGCAATTGGCCATAGCCCAGTATCACCAAGACAAAATGCCAACACACTGACCGATGTTGAAGGCAAAAGCTCCATTTTCTTTCCAAGCCAATGGGTTGGGCCTGATTACTTTGATTTAGTGGGTACCAAAATACTTGCTGGCCGCACTTTTAGCGAGCAAGCCATGCGAGGGGAAACCAATGAGTTGTTGGTATCTATTAGTGTGGCAAAATGGTTATTACCCGATCAGGAATACACAAAGGTTATCGGTAAAAGCTATAAGGGGTTAGAGGATAAAATGTTTGAAATAGTCGGCGTCACCGACGATTTTAATCACCCTAAATATTATGATGAATCGCTTGGTAGACACATGTGGTGGCCTGCGCAACCTTGGAGCTATATGTTTACCATTGCAATGGAAGACGGTGTCACGCTTAACAGTGAAAAAATATTAAATCTACTCAGAGAAGCCAATAGTCATTTAACGTTATGGCAATTTAAAGACTTACAGCAAGAGTATGACGGCTTACTTTACATGAGCCACTTAACGGTTGCTTTGTGCAGTACCTTGGCACTATTTACGTTAGTATTAGCGGCAATTGGGATATTTGGCGTATTAAGTTACAACCTGGGTTTGCGTCGTTATGAATTTGGTATTCGCATGGCGCTCGGGGCAAAAAAAGCGCGTTTAATTAAATTGATGAGCAAGGAAGCGGTCATTCCTGTGTTAATCGGCTTTAGCCTTGCGGTGATGGTGTTATTGGGTGTTACTGCTCTTTATCAGGCCCAATTCGCCAGCTGGGCAGTGATGGATATGGCATTGCAATTGCTGGCATGGGGCATCACCCTGCTGATAGCGCTCATCGCATGTTTTAGGCCGTTATGGTTATTGATTAAGGCCAAGCCAATGGCTGCGCTACGCAATGAATAAAACGGCAGATTAACACCCGCCAAAAAGATTGATCCACAAAGCAAAAGCCTAGCACTTTTGCTTTGTTATTTAAAAAAGAGTGATTATGAACACGATTTTAGTTATTGATGATCAGGCCGATGTGCGCATGGCTGCAATTATCGCGCTTAATCAAATGGGATATCAATGTATTGAAGCGCAAGGCCCAGAACAGGCGCTTGATACGATCGCCAGTTGTAGTATTAGCCTGATTTTATTGGATATGAATTTTAAGCTCGACACCACATCGGGCGAAGAAGGGTTACGCTTTCTTCAGCAATTAAAGGCGCAGCAAATGTCTATTCCTGTGGTGGTGATGACGGCGTGGGCGAGTGTGGATGTGGCGGTGCAAGCCATGCAACTAGGTGCGGTAGATTTTATAGAAAAACCTTGGAACAACATGCGCTTAATCTCGATTGTACAGCAGCAACTTAAACAGCAAAAAATCAGCCATGAGAATGCTTGTTTTAAAGCGCTACAGCCGAGTAATCAGGATGACTATATTGCAGATTCTGCCGTGATGCATCGTTTGTTAATTCAAGCAAAACGGGCAGCACAAACCGATGCCAGTATTTTAATTACGGGCGAAAATGGCACTGGTAAAAGCTTGCTGGCACACTACATTCATCAGCATTCAGCGCGAAAAGATCAGCGTTTTGTCAGCGTTAATATTGGCGCGATAGCGCCTTCGTTATTTGAAAGTGAATTATTTGGCCATAAAAAAGGCGCGTTTACCGATGCCAAAGAAGACCGACTCGGGCGGTTTGAAATAGCCGCTGGTGGCACGTTGTTTTTAGATGAGATTGCAACATTACCTCTTGAATTACAAAGTAAAATGCTACGTGTACTTGAAAGTCAAGAATTTGAAGTGCTCGGTTCAAGCCAAACTCAGCAAGCCAATGTGAGGATTATTGCTGCAACCAATGCTGAGCTTGCAAGCAGTATTGAGCAAGGTGAATTTCGCAGAGATTTATTTTTTCGCCTAAATACCATCGAGCTGCACATTCCGCCACTGCGAGAGCGACCTGAAGACATTATTGCTTTGAGTGCTCATTTGCTAACCGTGCACAGTAAAAAATACCAGCGAGTGGGGTTATTTTTTTCATCCGCAGCGATGCAGTGTTTAACGCAGTACGACTGGCCGGGTAATGTGCGCGAATTGAGCCATTGCATTGAGCGTGCGGTGATAATGAGTGATGATTTAGAGATTAAAGTGTGTGATTTATCACTGCAACAAAGCGCAGCTAGTGCTTCGTCTGAACTGCCGCTTTTACCACTTGATGAGCTAGAAAAACAAATGATAGTCAAAGCAATTAAAGAATTTAACGGCAATGTAATCGCAGCAGGCGAATTTTTAGGGTTGAGTAAATCGGCGATTTATCGGCGCATTGAAAAATTTCAGCTTGATTTAAAAGAATTGGAGCGATAAATGCCCCGTGATGCATCGTTTGAAAGGCGTTTAACGCAGTTATTTAGCATCGTTTTTGTTGTATTGATAATCATGGCGGGATTGCTTGCGTATGCGTGGTCGTTTGATTGGTTTACGAGCTTTACGCTGTTACTGCCTTTTTTAGCTGTTAGCTTATGGGCGCTGAGTAAAAGTTATCAACGTGTGATTGACCTCATAGAGCGCTTGGGTTTGCAACTGGATGCCTTGGCCTATCAAGAAACCAATAGCTGGCATTTGGCGCAATATGCTGGCGGGCGCCTTGATGGTTTGAAGGCTGATTTTAAAAAAGTCGCTGATACCATCGCCAATAAAAAACGTGAGCATAGCCAAACAGAAGAGTTGGTGTTTGAGTTTGTTGCCATGCTTGATTTACCGATTGTGATCCTTGACCCTCATGGACATGTTTATTCGGGCAATGATGCGTTATTGGCGGCATTGCAATTACAGCGTGTTGAAGGGTTAAGTGCGCAAGATATAGGGCTTGTACGCACGCGTGACCATTGGCAGCAAAGTGAACATGCTGATTTTAAAGAGCGATTTCAAATATCGAGCCATCGATTTTGGCGCTCGGGTCGGTGTTACGAATTGCTGGCTTTTTTCTCGATTGAAACTCAATTACGCGCCAATGAGCAGCAAGTTTGGCAACGTTTAATTCGGGTCATTAATCATGAAGTGCGCAATTCGCTCACGCCAATTTATTCGATGAGCCAATCGTTATTGCATTTAAAAAAGCAAGGGCAGCTGGGTAAAGAAAATGACTTGGCGTTTGATATGTTACAAGTAATTGAAAAGCGGGCTCAGCATTTACTTGATTTTGTCGCCAGCTACAGTGCGTTTTCGCAAGTTAGTGCAGCGCAAAAAAAATCAGTCAGTAGTCATCACATTAATCAGCGGTTACACGCGATATTTCCCGAGCTCGAATTAGTGAGCCTGCAGAATATTACGTTTTCGGTTGATTTAGGCCAGTTAGAGCAAGCACTGATTAATTTAATAAAAAATGCAGTTGAGGCGTCAAATGGCATCCCGCCTAAATTATTTTGGCAGCAACAAGGAAATAATGTTGTTATTAAAATTGTTGACCAAGGGGTTGGCATTAAAAATCCAGATAATTTATTCGTGCCGTTTTATACCACCAAACAGCAAGGTGCAGGTATTGGCTTGGTGATAAGTCGGGAGTTGATCCGAAACCAAGGCGGTGATCTCTCTTTAAGGCCAAATATCGATGGCATTGGCACGGAGGTATTGATTGTATTGCCGCGTTAATTAGGCAAGACAAAATAGCAGTCCATAAAACTCAAAAATGGTATTTGTTACTATACTGACTCGATGGGTGTTATTGAGGTGTGTTATGAAGCGATCTCGCAGTGTTTTGTCCTTTTGTTTATTTTATGTATTACTTGTTTTAAGTCAGAGCAGTTTGGCAGGCCAAAAAATACCTACCCACAAGCCACCTGTTGTTATTGCTGTAAATGAATGGGCCAGCCAACGTGTATTGTCACAGGCGGTGGGGGCTTTGATTCAGCAATTAGGTTATCCTGTTGAATACCAAGATATTTCAGTTGAAAACCAGTGGGGGGCACTTCGCCAAGGTATTGTTCATGTGCAAATAGAGGTCTGGCAAAGTTCATTGACCGATGTCTTGGTCAAAGGGTTGGCCAAAGGGTGGTTTGAAGACCTAGGTAACCATGATGCGATTGGCCGCGAGGAGTGGTGGGTGCCTGAATACGTTTTAGCGTTGTGCCCCGATTTGCCTAATTGGCAAGCGTTAAATCGTTGTGCAGCATTATTTTCAACTGAAAAAAATCCCAAACAAGGTGTGTTTTTTACCGGCCCTTGGAATGCGCGCCATGCTGAACTGATCCGTGCTTTAAATTTAAATTTTCGCATCGATCGTTTACCAAGCGCAACGCCACTGTGGCAAAAGCTCAAGCAGGCCGTTGAAAAAAACAAACCGATTGTATTACTGAATTGGACGCCTAATTGGACCGACTTATACGTTAAAGGCCAGTTTATTGAATTTCCAACGTATGAACCTGATTGTGAACTGAGGCCGAGCTGGGGTGTTAATTCTATGATGACCCATGATTGTGCAAGTCCAGCAGCCAGCCAAATTAAAAAAGTGGTATGGACGGGAACTGAGCAGACGTGGCCTTGTGTTTATCAATTATTAAAAAATATTCATTTTAGTCATGAAATGATAGCCAAAGCATCAGCATTAAAAGAGGTTGATCAACAAAGTGAAGCACAGGCAGCACAGCGGTGGTTAAAGCATTATCAGCCGCAAGTTGCAGCTTGGATGCCTTTAGGGTGCACAGCTAAAAGTGTTTACTAATCACGTGGATATAAGCTTTACAGATGCGTGATGATAGCCACATTAGCAATCTCACAAGGTGTCTCTGTTTGAGAATGGTGTTTTTGTGAAAATCACTTTTGGAGAGATTATGGTTCGGATTTTTTGCGCTTTAATAGGTTTATATTTTTCTTGTAGTACTTTTGCACAAAAGCCAACACTGAACTTTTATACCGAAGAGTCTCCACCTGGAAATTACCTTAATGAATCAGGTATTTTAGTGGGTTCGAGCGTTGAAATGATTGAGGAGCTCAACCGCTTAGCGGGGTATCGGGTTAAAAGCCATGTTGTACCTTGGACACGAGCTATGAATACGGTGTTGAATACTCCTAATAGTGCGCTTTATTCAACGTCACGTACTGCTGAACGTGAAGACCAATTTCACTGGGTTGGCCCTTTATTGCGCGTGAAATGGGTGCTGTACAAGCATCGTCGTTCATCGTTAAAGATTGCCACACTTGAGGAAGCTAAAAAGCTGCATTCTATTGCTGCCACTCGAAACGATGCCAAAGCAAATTATTTGCTTAGTTTAGGATTTAATAATTTAGATTTATCTGAAGATAATTTTGGTCGAATTCGTAAACTTTACGCTAATCACAATGACGTGATTTTAACTACTAACTTGGGAATACAGCGTCTTGCTGAACTGGCTCTTTTAGATCCTAAAGAGCTTGAGCCAGCTTTTGAAATTAAAAGTAATAGTATTTATTTAGCTTTCACAAAACAAACAGACCCCAAAATTATAGTCGCCTATCAGCAAGCCTTTGAGCAATTGTCTCGCTCTATGGTGTATTACGAAATCTTGGTTAAATGGTACGGTGAAAAACCAGCTCAGGACATTATTAACAGTTTATAGTTTTATCTGTATTAGGTGAATCAAGCATACGGCTTCATTATCTCAACAAGTTTGTGTATTTCGGTTTCATCATTATAAATATGAGGTGAAATACGAATGCCATATTTACGAACATCTACGCTGATATTATTTTTGCGAAGAGCGGTTAATACGGCTTCCTGCTTATCGGCAAAATTTAAAATACACGTACCGCTAGCAAGAGTCAGGTTTGTTGGTGAGACGCAATAGGGTGTAAATGTGTCAATAATCGGCAGCAGTAATGCCTGATTGTGAAAGTGGATTTTTTTTATGCTGAGTTTACTAACGTAATGGATGCTATTGGCAGCAATAGCAAAAGGTAAAATAGAGGGGGTACCGCCCCAAAACTTAAGTGCGCTTGAATGGTAGCGAAAGTGATGGCTATTAAACTCAAATGGATCTTGATGTGAAAACCAGCCAACATCTTTGGGCTCGCATTGGTTTTCTCGTTTCGGGTTAACCCATAAAAACGCAGCGCCAGGTCCTCCACACAGCCACTTTACGCTTGAGCCAATCACAAAGTCGGCATCAATGCGGCTAATATTCAGAGGTATCACGCCCGCCGATTGTGCGCAATCGATGATGCTAATAATCCCCATCGCTTTTGTTTTTGCAACAAGCTCTTCAATAGGTGCTAGTTGGCCTGTGTTCGAATAGGCATGGCAAATAAAAACAGCATCGAGGTCGTCGGTTAAGTAGGGCTGCCAGTTAGCAAATTGAGTTAAGTCGGTTTGCTTAGGAATAAATCGGATGGAGGCGTGTTGATGTAAAGCATGTTGAAATGCAAACGCCATACTTGGAAAGTCATCTTCACTCATTAGTATTGTGGTATTGGGTTGTTGTAATTGTGCTAATGAGCCGATAATTTTAGTGAGTGCACTGGATAAATTCGTTTGCGGGCAAAAGTCTTCTGCTTGCGCATGAAAAAGCTGCGCCAGTGCAGTTTGAAAGTTACTGATTGCCGCCAGCCAGTCGGGCCAAGGTTCTCGATTAGATTGTTGCCATGGGTCTAAAAAAGTATGTTGGATTACATCATGGCAATTACGAAGCGGTCGGCCGACAGAGTGACTTAATAAATAAATACCATCGGCTAAAATAAATTCTTCTTTATGATTCATCACACTACCTTAGTATTGCTTTTAATTTTTCTAAATCGTTAAAACGTGTCGAAATATCATCTCGCTGAGCGCCAGCACGGCGATCACGCAACTTTGTTAAGCTATTTAGTAACACTTGCAGTGGTGGGCCACTCGCTGTTAATGCGGCCATTTGTGCTGGTTTTAGTTGTGTTGCAGGTTGGCAAATATATTTTTCAACTAATTGATTGTGATGCTGAATAGCGGTGAGTCCATGCCAGTGGCAAAGCGTTAAAAAGAGTGCAAGGTGCTCTTGATACCAAGGTTGATGTTGCTCTGCACTCAAAGCAAGAAATTGATCAAGCATATTGGGTTGGCGCATGCAGTCACGCAAGATGGCCTGATCTTCGGGCATCATGTATAAAAATTTGTCGACTAATATTTGTGAATAACTCGGGTCATTACCAGCACATAACCCAGTGAGTAAATCGATGACATTTATGCCTGCAAAGTCACCTGCATTGGCTCCTCGGTAAATTAAACTGCCTACCCGATGGGGTTTGTAATAAGGTCGTACGCAGTAAAAAAATCGCTCTGTATCAAGCGCATTAAATAGCTGTTCGTTATGGTTATGTACATTTTGCAAGGCGACTATCGCAGATTTTAACAACTCGGCAGTCGCAGGGTGCGATAAACCTAAAGGCATAATTCGCAGTAATGAATCAGCCGCTTGCTTATACGCTAAAATGCCTTTGGTATTAAAATCAATAAAGGTTTTTTCGTCTGCTAAGGTTGTGAAGCGCTTATATACCCCATTAATAGCTTTGTTGTGCGTTGTAAGATGTGCAGTGCTAAAGCGAGGAATGACTCCAAGAGATGCACCAATGTGCATTGCCAGCGCGCTTGCTTGTTGCAGAGGTGAGTGAGTTTCACGGCTAGGTTCAGTAATTTCATGGCGCCGGCAAGCGGCCATATATAAGCCAACATTACCTAGTAAATCAAATGCATGGTCAAAGCCTTGGTCAGTATTGCCTTCGGCCAATAGTTGGACAATCAATTCTTTACCTTGGTGCTCAAGTTGTTCTAGCAGTGGTTTAGCGCTTGGTGCGATTAAAGTTTTGTCTTCTTGTTGCCAGTAAATGTCCTCAAGGGCGGTGTTGAGGTCAACAAATTCATGGCGGATCCAATAATCAAATTGATTAACGTTATCAGTCATAGGTGGTTACTATTGTTATTTTAATCATAACCATCATAGCAGAGAGGAATTATTTCACCTTAAATCACCTATCAGAGAAAGGTCGCTATTAATAGTTACTCGTTTTTTTGAATATCTTATGTATAAATTTCGTTAAATATTGCGTGTTGCGCGTAGTATTTTGAGTTAATATTTTTCTTTATTGTCTTTGTAATTGTTATTGCATCGTGCGTTTTATTGATTGTTGAGAGTAGTGCCGAATGAAATCGGATTGGTGGTCAAATTTTATAGATCTGCAATCATCGCAAGATATTGAGATAAAAAGACAAAAGTTAGTATTGTATTTTTCGAGTTACATTGGCGGCGGCATTTTATTTTTGTTTTATCTGCAGCATGTTGCCAGCCAAGATTCTCTCCTCACATGTATTTTATTATTAAGTTCTGTGGTGGTGTTGAGTAATGCAGTTATTTCGCATTTTCACTCTTATTTTCGCTTATCATGCTACATCAATGGGTTGGGTGTTGCAGCGCTAATGATGGGGTTGGTATTCAGTGGTGGCCATGAAAATACCGCGCTCTATTGGCTTTACCCTTTTCCGTTGGTGTATTTTATTTTATTTGATTACCGAAAAGGGCTCGTAGCTAACTTATTCATATTCTCCGCAATTTTATATTTACTCTATCAGCCAGATTTGATTTTGGCCGACTATAGAATTGAAGAGAAGTCACGTTTTATCGCCTCGTATTTAGTGACTATTTTTCTAGCTTTTGTAACTGAGTACTTACGGTATCGCAGTCATCAGGAGCTATCAAATATTAATTATCAGCGTCAAAAGCAAGCCAATACAGATCCGCTTACTCTGTTACCTAATCGCCGTTTTTTAGATTCAGTATTTTTTGTCAATGCACATCGTGAGCCAGAACATTACTTTCCTATGGTTGTGGTGATGGCTGATATCGATTTTTTTAAGCGAGTCAATGACACTTATGGTCACGATACCGGAGACCACGTGCTCAAGCATGTTGCCAATTTGCTCAAATCAAATCTACGTGGGCTTGACGTGGTCGCGCGTATCGGCGGAGAAGAGTTTTTGATGTTATTGCCTCGAACAGCCCTGTGTGATGGGATTTGTGTTGCTGAAAAAGTGAGGGCGGAGTGTCAAAGTAGCCCTTTTCATCAATTTGATAATTTAAAACAAGTTTATATCGATTTAACCGTGAGTTTTGGTGTGGCAGAGGCGGCATCCGCGACGCAATTAAATAGTGCAATTATGGCTGCTGACAGCAAGCTTTATCTCGCCAAAGAGCAAGGGCGAAATCAGGTTCAAGGCTAGCAGTGTCTGGTTAATAATTGACCAGAAAATCCCCTTTGTTACTCTTAAAAGTGTCTTTACAAAACAAAGGTTAAATTACAATTTAAAGCGTTTCACTGATGATGAAAGAGAGTCTGCTAGCTTGCTCACTTCGCTGCTGCTGTGTGTCATCAAAAGGGCTTGTTCGGCGTTTCCTTGTGCCGCTTGCTCGGTTATTTGCATGGTGTCACTTATCTCGACACTAAAGTCTACTTGGTGCTTAGATGCTGCTGTAATGCTTTCGCTCATTTTATCAATGGTATTGAGCGCCGATTCTATCTGTGCAATTGCATGGCTTAATTCATTACTTTGTTCGACACATAAATTAGCTGCTTGTTGACCTTGTTCTATCGCGGTTTCTGCGGCTTTTGTTTCTTGCTGGAGGTTTGAAATCATGGCATGAATTTCGGCGGTACTTGCTTGGGTGCGCGCGGCTAAAGAGCGAACTTCATCAGCAACAACGGCAAATCCTCGGCCGTGATCACCTGCTCGGGCTGCTTCAATTGCCGCATTAAGTGCCAGTAAATTTGTTTGTTCGGCAATGCTGCCTATGGTGTCTAAAATACTGCCAATATCGCGGCTGTGCTTTGTGAGGCGTGTCATGGTGTTGACTGCAATATTTAGGCGCTCAGAGAGGGAATTGATGCGCTCAAGATTGTTGTTAGCAATGCTGCGAATTTCATGGCTTGATTTTGATGCTGCAGAGACATGCTCGGCGCTGCTATTTGCTTCGTTATACACCATTTCAGAGCTGTGATAGATTTTTTCAGCCAGTGTTTTGGCACTGGCCACACGGGTAATTTGCGATTTTGCAGCATGTGAAATTTCTAAGCTTTGATCGCGAGATTCTTGCGCCGATTGATTGAGTGTGAGCGCATTTTTTTCGATCACTTGTAATAATTGCGTGAGATCATCTGACAATTTATTTATGTTGGCAATTAAGTGGCCAAACTCATCATTACTGCGCTGTTTAAAGCGTTGAGTTAAGTCACCAGCAGCAATGTTGGCTAAGGCTCGATTGACTAATCTTAACGGCCCAAGCATCGCTTTAGCGGTAAAGTAAGCAATAAAGCTAGCTAAGATTATGCACACAAATGCGATAGTAATCGCGAGAGTTTCACCGCGAGTTATCGCGTTTTGTGCACCGAGCTGTAAGTTATCAAAGCGCACGTTGGCCTGTTGATTGAGTTTATCCAAACCAAGGTAGCTTTGATTAAAGTGTTCTTCGGCAGCAAAATAGGCTTGTTGCGCCAGATTTTTTTGTTCTAACTTTGCGCGCTGAAGTTGGTGCAGGGCTGCGGGCGTATCGAGCGCAGAGTAAAGTTGTTTTAAATCAGCATCAAAGCGTGCAATTAACTCACCCGCTGGTAAATCGACAGCTTGGCGAATTAAATATTCAAAATTAGTACGAATATTACCGACTAAAAACTGCATATCTCCATGGTGCGCATCTACTGCATCAAGTTGGCTAATTTGAGCTAGGCCTTTGAGACTACTTGCTAAAGTGAATAGTAGGTCATCAATACGTACTCCAGTTCCAATCACTTCCTCGAGTAAGCGGTCTTGCCCATTGGCATTAAGCGTTTCTAAATCAAGCATGGCCATGCTGGCACTATTGCGCCATTGCTCAACTTGCATCGCAAGGTCATTAAAGCGTTGTTCAGCACTAATGGCTGCAAGTTCGGCATCAAACATGTGTGTCGTGGTGGCTAAATATGCTTGATAACTGGTTTGGGTTTCAAGCAAGGTTTGACGCATGAGTGGTTGGTCAGCAACTTTATCGTTGAGTTCATCGGTGGTTTTTTGATAGTCGTTTTTTAAGTTGGCAAAGTTTTTTTGACTTTGATTAATCGCTGCTTGAGTGGTTTGGGTGTAGGCCAGTGCTCCTAATTTAACCATTTTTAATAATTGAATTTGTAAAGTGCGACTGTGTTCTTGGATCGGTGTCGCTATGGTTTTGACTTTATTATTTGCTTGGGCAATTTGGCTTAAGGATAAGTAAAAAAAGCAACTGGCAGCAATCAGTAGCACTGTTAATGTGCTAAATCCAAGGATGATTTTTTGTCTGATTGTTAATTCAATTTTGAACATGCTAGCTTCTTTATATTATTGTTAATAGTGCATTTTAAGCATTAATAATAAGGGTGATTTGAGTAAAAACTCAATTTTAAATTACATTTTAGTGTGTATAACTTTAGCAGAATTAAATCAGTGTCAATTTTATCGGCACTAAAACTGAATGCTTTAATTGGCTAAAGTGGCAAGTGAGATTGATGTTCGTTCATCTTTAAATCACGAGTCATAGCACTAGCTCAACGATAGCGCATTGTGTATGTTAGCGCTTAAATAAAACCAATAACTTAAAAGGGATTTTTATGGCTGGTGCTAGCTTATTTACATTAATTGATGATATTGCGACCTTGCTTGATGATATTGCTGCAATGAGTAAAGTTGCGGCAAAAAAAACAGCGGGTGTATTGGGTGACGATTTGGCGCTTAATGCGCAACAGGTTTCAGGCGTGACGGCTGATCGTGAATTACCAGTCGTGTGGGCCGTTGCCAAAGGCTCTTTGTTTAATAAAATTATTTTAGTACCAGCAGCATTACTGATCAGCGCGTTTTTACCCATGCTCATTGTGCCCATGCTGATGATTGGTGGGTTATTTTTATGTTATGAAGGTGCACATAAATTTGCCGAAAGTTATTTGGCGCCCGCACAGGAAAATCCACGTGATAATTGCGCAGAGCCTCAAAGCGCTAGCGAATACGAAAAACAAAAAATTTCAGGGGCAATTCGAACAGATTTTATTCTATCGGCTGAGATTATTGTTATTTCGCTAGGCACAGTTGCAGGAGCGAGTTTGTTTTCGCAATTTACAGTGCTCAGTATTATCGCACTCGTAATGACAGTCGGGGTATATGGTATTGTGGCGTTAATTGTGAAGATTGATGATGCGGGGCTCTATCTTTTAACTCACAACAAACCAAAAAGTATTGCAGCGATATTAGGTGCGGGGTTGGTTAATTGCGCTCCTTATTTAATGAAAACGCTTTCGATTGTAGGCACGCTCGCTATGTTTATGGTTGGCGGTGGTATTTTGAGCCATGGTCTGCACTTTATTGCTGTTTTAGAAGGGCAGGTATCAGCCTTACTCTTACCCTATATTGTGACGTGGTTGGCATGGATGATTCCCGCATTATTTAATGGTCTTTTTGGCTTTTTAGCGGGTCTGGTCGTGGTTGGCGTTATTTATTGTGCGGCCGTTATCCGAAAAGCTGTAACTCGTACCGCGACTTGATTGTATTTTTGCCGATGCTCTAACAAACCGAGGAATATGACAAGCGCAGTAATTAAGGCTAGGTTTAATCATTAGCTTATTTTTATCTACTTAACCTGAATTCTGGTTAGGGATTTAGTAACGTATTGATTTGATTTATATAAAAACCCAGAAACTCTCCAGTCAGAGATTTACAGGGATAACAAGGCGAGTTTACGCGTCAATAGCTGGTTTATTGCAAGTAAACTCAACGTAGTTATTGTTGAAAATAGCCACTGGAGATAGATTTATTATCCAGAGTTCAGATTACTTAGGTAGGGTTGTTATGAGTATGACATTATTGGGTATTGCTGCAGTTGCGCTTTTTTTAATGGCTTTTTTGTATTTTAGAGGCGAAAACTACCGTAAGGAGTTAATGCTGTATCGCAGGCGTGCTGAGGTGGCTAACAAAGAAGGGCGTGAATTATCTCAGCTATTATACGATTTTGCGCGTGCTGATTTTTTGGCTCAAAAAGAGCGATTTACGCGATTACAGAGCGGAGGTTCACCAGAAATACAGTCTTTGCGTTTTACAACGATCATTTTTGAAGCTGCAGAGCATGTCATAAAAGAGGCGACACTTGGGAATCACACAACCCAAGATGCTTTTAAAGAGTACATAAATAAATTTAGCCAGCATGGTTATGGTGATTTTCTTGGTTTTTTGTCTGCAGAAAGTGATTACAAACAACAGCTTTGGGCTAAAAACAACCTTCAAGACTTTTTAAAGCTGTGTCATGCCTGTTTAGATGATTTGGGACATTAAATCACTTTAATATTGGACAATAAATCTACCTCAGGCAGCGAATTTTAATGCTAACAGTGTTGGATTTACTTGTAATAGAACTGCTATTAACACCCCGTCCGCTTTGTTAGTATTTAAAATATCTGGCTAGAGATGAATTATTTGATAATTCACTTTAAATTCAATGCGTTATTGAGAGTGTTGTCCAATGTTGGGGATTAAATAACATTCATTCTTCTATGGGACAAATTATCACCAACGTGTTAATATGCTCGGCTGGTTTATTATGAGGCTCGAACTGGGTTTTATTACAAAACGAGTTTAAGTGCGTGAATACATTGGATATTATTTTTATTTATCCTTGTGACTATTTTGTTGTTATAGCCTACGTTATTTTTAACTTGTTTTTAATTCCCTATTTTTAGCTGGCATAAATCGTGTTTTGGCCACTTAAGAGAGGTATTAATGGAGCATAATAAGTTAAATGTAGTCGCTGCGATTGTTGCTACAACCCTAGGGACTTCGTTAGTGGGTTGCAGCTCTCTTCCTATCAATACACCTCCAACCTCAAAGAAAATAATTAAAAGCCAAAATGACGAGCGTCAATATCGCTACTTACAATTAGAAAATGGATTAAAAGTTGTATTAGTATCAGATTTAAAAGCAGATAAAGCTGCTGCATCGTTAGATGTTCACATCGGTCATATGGCCGATCCTAAAGGCCGTGAAGGGCTATCGCATTTTCTTGAACACATGCTGTTTCTTGGGACTGAAAAATACCCAAAAGTGGGCGAATATAATGAGTTTTTGAAAGAAAATGGGGGGTGGTCTAATGCGGGTACGGGTCAAGAGCATACCAATTATTATTTTGAAGTGAATGAAGATGCATTTGAGCAGGCGTTAGACCGTTTTGCGCAGTTTTTTATTGCTCCTACATTTGACCCTCAATATGTTGAACGCGAAAAAAATGCGGTGAACTCTGAGTACACCATGAAGATAAAAGACGATGCGCGTCGGATTCGTGAGGTGTTAAAAGAAACCTCAAACCAAGCGCATCCAGCGAGCCAATTCTCTGTGGGTAATTTAGCCACCCTTGCGGATCGTAAGGGGAGTTTGTTGATAGATGATTTAAAAAATCAATACGAACAATATTATTCAGCCAGTCGTATGGCGCTCAGTGTGGTTGCCAAAGAAGAACTCGATACACTTGAAGCGTTGGTGCGTGCTCAGTTTATGCAAGTTCCTACGAATGGTTCAGTGTCCACTCCGGCCATAGAGCGGCCTTTTTTACCCGAACAACTTGGGGTGAAAATACACATTGAGCCGATGAAAGATACCCGTACGCTCACATTGTATTTCCCTGTGCCGACATCTCAGCAGTATTTTAAAGAGAAGCCATTGACGCTCATTAGTGACCTGTTAGCAAATGAAGGCGTGGGCAGTTTATATAGTTATTTAAAGCAGCAAGGCTTAATTGAATCGCTCAATAGCTATTATTATGGGCCTGATGACTTTGAGCAATTTACGGTCGCAATGACACTGACCGAAGCGGGCTTGGCGCAATACGATACTGTGACACAAGCTATGTTTTCATATTTAAGGCTGATTGCTGAGCAAGGCTTAAAACCATTATATTTTGATGAACTGCGTGCGATTGCAAAAACGAACTTTGACTTTCAAGAGAAATATTCATCGGCTAATACGGCTAGACGCATTGCCTCACAATTACATTATTATGCGCCTCAATATGTATTAAATTCAGATTTCATTTACGAAGATTTTTCTGTCGATTTAGTTAAAAGGTATCTTGCTTATTTAACACCACAAAATATGCGCCAGGTTATAGTTGCTAAAGGTTTAGCAACCAACAAGGTGCAAGCTGAGTATCATACGCCCTATGCTATTGCGCCGCTTACAGAGCAGCAGTTGGCGCTGTATCAGGCTGATACGGTAAAAAAAGCCTTTGCCCTTCCTAAAGCGAACCCTTTTATAGCCACCAATTTAACCTTAAAAGAACACGTTGACGTAAAACCGTTACCCGAAGTGGTGTTTGAACGAGCGGGTTTTAAGTTGTGGCATAAACAAGATACTGAATTTTTGGTGCCAAAAGCATCAATTAATGTACAAATTTATTCGCCAATGGCGGGCAAAGATGCGGGCTCGCGAGCTAAAAACTTTTTATATAATGCATTATTAAAAGACAGTTTGACTGAGTTTGGTTATCCGGCAAAGCAAGCGGGGCTTAATTATAATTTGTGGTCAACAAATCAAGGTATGGGTTTTGGTGCCAATGGTTTTGATGAAAAACAGGTTGATTTATTACTCACCCTTAATCATCGAGTGCGTCATTTAACAATTGCGGCTGCGGCATTTGAATTACATAAAAACCGCCTTATTCGCGCTTGGGGTAACACCAAATTTAACCGACCTTATTCGCAAGGCTTATCTGTTTTAGGTGAAATTCAACGTAATAAGGTGTTTGCACCTGAACAGTTAGCTGAAGCCTTAAAAGCGGTGACTATTGAAGGCCTTGAGCAGTATATTCTTGATTTTCATAAGCAGATTGACATTGAAGTGTTAGCTCACGGTAATATCCAGCGTCATGAGTCAGAGCGTTTAGCGCAGACCTTGTATGAGCTGAATATGACAGATTCAGCTGCTTTCTCGCGACCAGCAAAAGAAGTAAGGGTAAATAGTAGTGGTCGAGCGTTAATTCGTGAGCTTGACATTAATCATGATGATTCCGCATTGATTATGAGCTATGTTAATCCGGATAAATCATTACGTACTAGGGCATTGTATGCGATGTTAGGTAGCGTGATTAATGCGCCGTTTTTTAAAGCGATCCGAACTGAGCAGCAATTAGGTTATATAGTTGCGGGGCGTAGCACGAGCATTGGAGAGTTGTCGGGCTTGTATTTTTTAATTCAATCACCCAAAGTTGGGCCGGTTGAGTTAACACGTCGTATCGAGCAGTTTTTTGTGGATTTTGAGGCGCAGCTCTCTGTGTTAACAGCGGCGCAGTTTGCAGATTACAAAGATGGTTTATTAAAAGATTTAGCGACTAAAGATAAAAACCTAAATGAACGGACTGCGCATTATTGGGCTGAAATTAATAGTCATGTACTTACTTTTGATAGCGATAATCAATTAATGGCGGCGGTTGAGCAGCTTAAAGTGCAAGACTTATTGCCATTTTTTAAGCATGCAGTGCAAGACATTCACCCTTTTGTAGTGCGTAGTTTTGGTGAAGTGCATCGTGATGAAGATGACTATCAACAAAGCTTAAGCGACGCAGCTATCTGCCGAGCCAATGGCTGTTTTGCCAGTGGTGATACGCGCAGTATCTTGATGTAAGAGTTAGTAGGGTGAGACTTTAGCTTGTTCACCTGATGACACACATAAAAAACCAGCGCGAGCTGGTTTTTTTGTTTTAACAATAAGAGCTATTTACCTGTCATGGCAAAGGGCGCATCAGCTGCCATAAAAGCAAATACGGCATAAGCAGCAGCGTTTTGTTGCAACTTAGCGGGGTCAACTTTATCAAGCGTATCATCGGCTGTGTGATGATAATCGAAATAATCGGTGCCATCTTGGTGTAAGTCAAAAACCGGAATAGATGCAGCGCCTTTAAGTGGGATCAGATCAGGGCCTCCACCGGCTTTATTTTTTCCTATATACTCAATATTAAGCGGCTCCAGTTGCTTGGCGATTTCTCTTACAATTGGCAGGGATTGAGCGGATACATTTGATTCAAACGCATAAACTACATCAGCACCAAAGTCAGACTCTGCAGCAGCGACAATGTTTGTTAAGTCTGCCTTATGGGCTGTAGCATAATCTTTTGCACCCCATAAACCTAGCTCCTCGGCTGCAAATAATACCACTCGAATACTGCGTTTTGGGCGTTTCACATTGCTGACAAATTTCGCTGCAGCCATTGAAAGTGCAACGCCAGCACCATCATCGAGCGCGCCGGTGCCTAAATCCCAAGAATCTAAATGCCCGCCAATTAAGACATATTGCTCTGGCGTGTCAGTGCCATTAAATTGGCCGATAACGTTAAAACCACTTCCTTGGCCGCGATCTTCAGCTTGAATATTAATATTAACGCTGACTGTTTTACCTAAATCAATTAAGCGCGCCACTTGGTCTGCATCAGGGTTGGCAATGGCAACGGTTGGGATTTTGGTGATCCCTTCTTTGTAGTGGCTGCCACCAGTATGTGCAAAGCGATGATGGCTGGTGCTTACAGAGCGCATCATGTAGCCAATAGCGCCTTTTTTAGCTGCTTCTACCGCGCCAGAATTACGCGCTTGTACCGCCGGTCCATAGCCATTACCGTCAATATCACGATTCATGCGGTAATTAATAAAGACTATTTTACCTTTGGCAATTTCAGCTGGAGCTGCAGTGAGCTCTTCTAGGGTTTCAAATTTAATGACATCAGCAGTAATACCATCTTTAGGTGTGCTAATGCTGTTGCCAAGTGCTGTTAAGTGAATTGGTTGGTGGCTCGGAGTGAGGATGCTGCCTGATTCACTATAACGACGCCAATCAGGAAAATGCGCAGGCTCTAGCCATACTTTATCAAATCCTAAACTGGTGAGTTTTTCTTGTGCCCATTTTACTGCTAGCTTGTCATTTTCGGTGCCTGGGTAGCGAGGGCCTATCTCAGTGGTTAACGAGGTTAAAAGCTCAAACGCTAACGGGCTTTGCATTGCTTGATTGCGAATCGTGGCAACGTGCTCTAATTGTTGCGGTGTGAATAGTGGTGCAGCGGCCTGCAAATGCAGGCTAAAGGTTGCCATTACAGCAAAAGTGAAAAGTTTTTTCATAAGATCAGGTATCTAGCTGTGAACAAAGGCCAACATTTAATCATTTTCGGCAAATCAACGCAAAGAGATTGAGGTGAACCCTTTCATCGCTTGATATTAAACATTAACCTTGGTTGAGTAAAAATTCGACGATGTGGCTCATGTCTAAATTAAAATCATCAGGCCGCACCCCTTTTACGATGTAGTCTTCATCGTTTGATAAATCGATAGATATTGCGGGTTGATAACCTTTTTGGTCAACATCATAAAATGTTTTAACTATTGGTTTTGTTGGGCTGTTATCGTTGTGGCCTTCTATCATCGCCAGTTTGTGAGAGTGAAGCTCAACTAAAGAGCCAATGGGGTAGACACCCATACATTTAATAAATTGATCAACTAGTTCGCCATCAAGGTGATTGAGCTTGGCCAGATTTCGTAAAATGCTAAATGATTTGATATGGCAAAACCCCTCTTTGTAGACTCGGTTTGCAGTGAGTGCATCAAAAATGTCGCAAATAGCAATCATGCGCCCATGGAAAGAAATGTCATTGCTGCTGAGTTTAAATGGGTAGCCTTGGCCATCGAGCTTTTCGTGATGCTGCGCAGCAACCTCTAAACTCAGCGCGGGAATATTTGCCGTTGCAGCAATGGCGGTAATTGAATGATTAACATGTGTTTTCATGATCTCAAACTCATCATCAGTTAACTTGCCAGGTTTATTTAATATGGCATCAGGTATTTTTATTTTACCTATGTCATGTAAAAAACCACCGATAGCCAATTGATGGGTTATTTCTGGGTCAAGATCGAGATAACGCGCAAAAATGCTAATTAAGACAGAAACTGATACTGAGTGTTCTAGTAAATATTGATCTTTTGCGCGAATGTTTATAACACAAGCAAGTGCACTAGAATTTTTAAATATTTCGGCAATGACAGTATTGGTGATATCTACAACGGGTTTTAAATCGAGCTCACGGCCGCTGAGTAAGTCGTTAAATACTTTGGCAGAAATTGCTTTGGACTCATCAAACACGGCTTTGGCGCGGCGTACATCTTCTTCAATTAGTTGTTTTGAGGGAGAGCGGGTTTGTGTTTGATTTGAAATAGGCACAGGAAGTACGGTTTGATGAAGTGTTTTATCTGGATCAATCAAAACAGAGGTAACACCTTTGGCTTTAAGTTGTTTGATTGCATTGAGGTTTTTTATGTGAGTTGGTTTGGCTAATTGGTAGTTAGCATTTTGCTGCATTATTTTCATAACAAAATGGCCAATTATGAGCTCATTTACTTTGATTTCTTGCAGCATATTAATGGTGGAGTCTCAGTAATTTTAAATATATACCGCCGTTGCAATAAAAGCGTTGCGGTATGTCGTAGTTATGCTTAATTCAAGTTCAAGAAAGCTAATTAATCAATTTAGAAAAAAATTGTGCGTGTGAAGGTGGGTAATATGAAAAATAAAGGGCTTAAAAACAAAAAAGCTCAGATGCGTTGCAACTGAGCTTTTTTATTAAATGGCGGAGAAGGAGGGATTCGAACCCTCGATAGGGCTACAAACCCTATACTCCCTTAGCAGGGGAGCGCCTTCGGCCACTCGGCCACCTCTCCGGCGTTTAATCTGTAAAATATGGCGGAGAGATAGGGATTTGAACCCTAGATAGGCTACAAACCTATGCCGGTTTTCAAGACCGGTGCAATCGACCACTCTGCCATCTCTCCGTGGGTGAAGATAATACTTATCCTCTATGGGCATGTAAATAGTAAATAGGTTTGTTTGCTTATTCTTTGTGCAAAAAACATGATTTATTTTTAATTTTTATTGAAATGAATGTTTTTACTCATTTTTATTGAGTAAATCAGGCTTGAACGAAGGGGGGATGTATGAGGTTAAAAGCATTTTTGATTAAAAACGAAAAAACCAGCACCACGATTATTGTAGTTACTGGTTTTTAATTTTAATGATTTAGTGTAGAAATTATTCAACTAAATTAAGGCGATAGCCAATGCCTCGTTTGGTTTCTATCATACTCTCACCTTTACTTTCAATGGTGAGCTTTTTGCGTAGTTTGCCAATATATACATCAACAACATTCGTCATTGGATCCATTTCCATGCCCCAAACATTGCTTAAAATACGTTCGCGACTAAGGTATTTTCCTGTATTGGTCATCAGTAATTCAAGAATGGCCATCTCTTTGACAGTGAGAGAAATTTCTTCACCATCAAGGCTGACAATGTAACTGCTGCGGTCAAAGCACAGTGGGCCAAATTCTAGAATATTGGTATTTTTGATTTCATTGGGTGTGCGACGTGTTACGGCTTCAATGCGTGCAAGTAATTCGTCGTAGGCAAATGGTTTAGTTACATAATCGTCAGCGCCTAAACGCAAACCTTTGATGATGTCTTGTGATTCATCCATTGCGGTTAGCATAATAATTGGCACCAGATTTTTTTTGATGCGTAATGCTTGGCATACTTCTAAGCCATTTAAGCTAGGGAGCATGATATCTAATAGAATTAATTGGAAATCGCCTTCTTGAGCGAGTTCTAAGCCTTCTTTACCATCACACGCACGAACAATAAAGTAACCTTCAGCGCGTAAGCCTCGTTCTAAAAAACTCGCAACGCGGTCGTCATCTTCAACTAATAATATTCTCATGTTGTCTCGGTACCTAAAATGGGCAGTAATACGGTTGCGGTACAGCCTAAACCAGTTGGATTAGGTTGCAATGTTATGTGACCGCCATGGCCATCAATGATTGCTTTTGCTACAGGTAATCCTAACCCTGAACCTGGTGTTTGGCCACGGTTGCCACGATAAAAACGTTCAAATACTTGTTGTTGCTCGTTTTCTGGAATGCCCATGCCTTGATCAATCACTTTAATCACGATGAGTTCTTCTCGCATGATCAATTGAATTTCAGTTTGTGTTTGGCTGGGTGAATATGCTAGGGCATTCTCAAGTAAAATCATCATAACTTGACGTAAACGGCGCTCATCTGCATCGATAATTGCATCTTGATTGGTCAAGTTGAGGATAATCGTTTTTTGTTGATCACGGGCTTTACGTTGATAAATTTGCTGCATTTCACTGAGCAAGTTTTTTAAATCAAATTGATGGTAGCTCAGTTTTAGTTGGCCTGCGCTTGAGCGAGCAACCAACATTAAATCTTCTATTAATGCTGTAGTATGCTGAACTTCATCAACGACACGTTGTAATACTTCTTTGTAATCAGAAGGCTGGGCGGATTTGCTGCGTAGTAATACTTCAGACTCACCGCGAATAATTGTCAGTGGTGTGCGTAGTTCATGACTAATATCAGCTAAAAATTGGCGGCGTTGGTGGTCAACTTGCGCTAACTTTTGGTTTGAACGCTCGAGCGCTTCGGTACGCTGGGCTACTTTTTGTTCTAAAGATCGTTTCGCTTCATTGAGTTCGGCTTGTTGTGTTGCGAGTTGACCGGCCATGCCATTGAGGGCTGTACCGAGATACTGAAATTCAAAATCACTAAGCGGAGCGATGCGATGTGCTAAGTTACCTTCACTGTATTGACTGGTAGCTGCGTGTAATTGTTTGGTGGCGGAGTTTATGCGGCGCCAAAAATACCAAAATGTCATTAAGGTAAATAAGCTCATTGCACCTAAAGCGGCTGCAAGCACTCGGTTACTCCAGTGGTAAAGAGTATTAACGTTGTTACGAATGTCCTGTGCCTGTGCTTGTTCTTGGCTAACGGCATTGCCAATGAGTTGATTAAACTCGGTATCGACCCCTTGTTTTTGCAGTAAGCTAAAGAGTTGATTCGCTTCAGGTAGTTTGTTTTGCGCCACTAATAGCTTGATTTCGTTATTTGTGGTAATGATTTGCTCTACTTTTTGGCTAATGCTATCGAGTACCGCAAGTTCTTTGTTTGCATCAATCTGTTTGCTAAAGGTGATTTTTTTAAGCAAGTTATCTCGAACATTGAACAGTGCAGCACGTAATTGATGTTCGTTTTCTTCACGCAGTTGGGGGGTTTGCACTTGACCTGTACGTACGATTTCACCCATGGCGATGAGCTTTTCCAAGCTAAGCTTGGCTATTTCTGAATAGTGAGTGAGTACTTCGTGAGTTAAGTCGGATTGTTTTGCGTGTCGACTGTAGCGCTCTGAGCTGTCGAAATACAACCAAGCTATCAGGCTGGTAAATAAAAAGATCACAAAAAAAGCTAACAACAGCTTATGGGTGAGGCGACTACTATGATAAAGAGAGGTTGCTGGCTTCAAGCTCATTTCCGCACAAAAATAAAAAACTCGTTACTGCATTAGTGCAATTTGGCGCAGTAACGAGTTGATGGGCAAGTATTATTTAGTGAAAGTAACTTTGCCTGTAGCAACATCGTGCATCGCGCCGACGACTTTTACTTTACCTTGTTTCACTAAATCTGCAATCACTGGGCTACGATCTAAGATATTTTGTACAGTTAATTCAACGTTTTTATCAGCAACGGCTTGTACAAACTCTTTGTTTTTAGAAGTACGTACACCTGGAATATCAGTTGTTGCGTAAATTGCTGGTGCAATATTGCTTAGTGTATGTGTTAAGTTACCAAGCTCAACATTGTCACAAGCACCTTTAACAGCGCCACACTCAGTGTGGCCTAGAACAACAATTAGCTTTGAACCTGCAACTGCTGTTGCAAATTCTACGCTGCCTAAAATATCAGTGTTAACGAAGTTTCCAGCAATACGAGCTGAGAAAATGTCACCGATACCAGCATCAAACACTAACTCGTGTGGTACACGAGAATCAATACAACCAATAATAGTGGCATACGGATATTGACCAGCACCAGTTGCCGAAACTTGTTTATTTAAATCACGCTCAACCATTTTGCCGTCTACAAAACGTTTGTTGCCATCGATCAGCATTTTTAAAGCTTGGTCTGGAGTAATGGCGCTTTGTGATACCGCAGTTTGTGCAGGTACAGATGCGAAGCTAGTAATAGGTAAAAGGCTTAAGCCCAAACCTAAGCTTGCTGCTAAAACAAGTTTATTTAAAGACATGGTGTGTTCCCCGTTGTTGTGCAATTGTATTGATAAGAATTAAGTGCGTTCCTGTCCCCTGAAAATACCCCTCAAAGAAAATTAATTAGTGTAAACACCTCAAAAAACCAATGAGGGGTAATACAGGAACGCCAACAAATTATATAGACGAGCACTAAAGACAGCTTGTTGAAATGATTAAATTTGTTTAATGGGTAAGTAAATTTAACTTAAAGGTCTTTTAGTTATTTTATGCAATATGGTGTACGTATCAGGTGTTAATTAAGCGTAATACTGGTTAATCAATCTATCTTAGACGCTACTTACAGTGTTAGCAGTACAGCATGGACGTGTAATAGGTGAACTATTGACGATCACATCTACCTTGTTAGTCCTAAAATCTGAGGTTAGAGATGAATGATGTAGAAATTTATTTTTAATTCAACACGTTGCTAAATCTCTTGTTCAGAACTGAGGTTAGTAAAAAATATTGATTGAGTATGGCTGATGAGTGAATTTAAAGAGAAATGAGATTTGGTGCTGCGGCGCGTCTTTAAATGAAATAATGAAAGGTTTTTTGGGTTAAAAAAAATAATGAGATGTTCATTTTTTAAAATAACACATTAATAGCATTGCGCTGATGGGTTATCTATTTAATAAAAATGAACATCATCAAGAAAAGTAACAAAATTACAGTTTGATTATTTGTATCTTACTGCGTTTGATAAACCTAGCTTGCTACCATAACTGTTTAATTTAGATATTAATCTTGCGCGTTTCCCTAACGTTTTTGTTACTTGTTTAATACCTTGATCTTGGCTGTTTAATGTATTGGGTGTCATTACTTTTCTCGTCTTAATTGGTTAACTTGGTGGCTATTTTGCACTCAATTGTGGCTTTTGACTAATGAGATAAATTACTTTTTAAAGATTAAAAAAACTAATCTGAAATTGATTCTTTAAAGTTCTGAATAGTTACTGGTTTTTTGTGCATAAAAGTCTGCTTTTTGCTTTGAAAGTGCATAAAATGCTGTTTTAAAGCCAAAATCACTGGGTTTTTCTGTGCGTGAGGGTATGCTGGAAAATATTGCCTTATTACTTTTTAAGTTAAGAAATCTAATCATCGTGCAGCGCTTATCTTTTTTAATTGTATCTAATCCTTTTCAAAACGTGCTTAAAAAGCATCTAATGGCATGGTTGTTAAATGAACTGACCAATAAAAATATTCAATATCAGTTGTATTACACCTCGAGTAATGTCGTTGAAAATGAACGCTTTTTTGCGGAAAATTTACAATATTATCAACAAGTCATGGTGTTAGGTGGAGATGGCACCTTGCATCTGGTGGTTAATTGCATGGCACATCAACTCACACCAATTGCATTATTGCCCTGCGGGACGGGTAATGATTTTGCACGCTCTTTAGGTTGGTCGATGGCGCAACTAAAGCAAGCTGTATTTTCTCAACAGCAGCAATTTTATGATTTAGGTAAGGTAGGAAATCGCTATTTTATTAATGTTGCAGGTGTTGGTTTTGATGGATATGTTGTAGCTCATTCAGTTGATAAGCAAAAACGGCGCTACTGGGCTAAATTGGCTTACCTTGGTTTAACGTTAAAGCATTTATTGAATTATCAACCTCAATCAATCGAACTCCAACATGGATCTGAGCAATATCGCTATCAGCATTTTATGACGCTATTTGCGAATGGTCGTTATTTTGGTGGTGGAATGAAGGTGGCGCCAAATGCCAATATTGCTGACGGTGCGCTGGAATGTGTAATGATCAGGGATTGCTCGCTACTGGTTAAATTGGTGCAATTGATTCGAATGACGTTTGCGATGCCATTAAGCCCTAAAGTGGTTAAACAAATGGCTATAAAAGAAATGAGTGTGCTCAGCGTAGGTTTACCCATTGAAGCGGATGGCGAATATGTTGGGTTGACGCCAACTACAATGAAGCTAGTACCCAATGCAATTTTAATAAAAGTACCATGAAAAAAGGGCCGTAGCCCTTTGGTTGAGTCAGTTAATGTTATTGGGCAGAGCGAGACGCTACAAGCTCAGGTTCTGCCTTTAACGTTTCTTTGACTGGGGATAAGTTGAACAGCATTTTAAGTTTTGCTGTCGGTGTTAATACAATGGCATTACCTATTAATACACAAGTAAAGCCTATAATAGTGTTGGAATCCCAAATGAATCCTTCAAAATAAGTACTGAGTACCACAGCCACAAGCGGGAAAAGGACAATGACATAACTTGCTCTTTCTGGGCCGATATTCTTAAGTAGCGCAAAGTAACAAGCAAAAGCGATAACTGTGCCAAATACTGATAAATAAACCAGTGAAGCCCAGTAGCTTGTTGAGGTTGAGATAGTAAATTCTGCTTGGCTTAATACGCTGTAAATAAACAATAAAATACTACTGTATAACATGCCCCATGCGTTACCTTGTAATACACCAATGTTTGCTTTTGAATTACGTACACTGATCATGTTGCCAAATGATGCAGCTAAAGTTCCCCCAAGTGAGAGTAATAAGCCGATAATCGCTTCATTCGACAAGCTCAGATCGCTTAGATCGTGCCAAAATAAGACGATGATCCCAATCACCCCCATCATTGCACCAAGATAGATGCGAGCTGCAATCGGTTTACCAAAAAAGATCCGTGTATTAATTATGTTCATTAATAACAGCATTGAAAAAGCGATAGATGTCATGGCTGAGGTTAAATAATTCTGCGCCCAATATAAAATTAAGTAGTTAGCGCCAAAGTTAAAAAAGGCCAGTAAGACAAAAAAAGCATGCTGCGTTATACCATATTGCATTGGTAGCTCTTTGATAAGGCAAAAAAGCCACATAAGTAAAGCGGCTAAAGCAAAGCGATAAAAGAGTGAGACTTCTACTGCAACTTCACCGAGTTGAAATTCGATAGCGAGCCAAGTTGAGCCCCAAATAAGGACAGTGCTGAGATATAACAATATATTCTTCATGGTAATTCGATTGCGTAATCAAGGGATGGTTGGCAGTTTAAAGTTTTTCTGTATAGTTAACATGTACAGATATTTATAAATGTAACCTACACAGATTTAGCTTATGTCTATTATTGTCGATCGTCATCAAACTGATTTTTTATATCAACAAGTTGCACAGCTCATTCGCCACATGAAACAACAAGGTACGTTGCACGCCGGGCAAAAGTTACCTTCATTACGTGTCATGGCTGCAAATTTAGCGGTGAGTGTACCAACTATAAAACAAGCTTATTTAGAGCTTGAGCGTCAAGGTTTGATAGAGGCGAAATCTAAATCGGGCTATTTTTTAAAAGCGATGGATTCATTAGCGGCTAAACCAAAACGGCGGCGAATGTTGAATCAGCCTGTGGCAGTGCAAAAACAATCCTTAATAGAACAAGTATATGACGCTATTCATCGACCGGGTGTTGTGCCATTTGGTATTGCAAATCCAATCGCTGCCAGTCCTACGATAAAAGCCCTTAGCCGAACAATGCGCCGAGTCATGAGTATGTCAGGCCAAGCTGCAATTAACTATGGATCAATGGATGGGTTTGCGCCGTTGAAAAAACAATTGATTTACCGTTATTTGGATTTTGGTATTGGCGTTAACTTTGATGAACTCATAATTACTAATGGTGCACAGGAGGCTTTAGCGATTGCGTTGCAATGTGTAGCAAAGCCTGGGGATGTGATTGCAATCGAGTCGCCAACGTATTTTGGCATTATTGAGTTAATTGAAAGCTTAGGTTTAAAGGCGCTTGAAATTCCAATTTGTAGTGAGCAGGGAATTTGGTTAGACGATTTAGCCAAAGCGCTTGAGCAACATAAAATTGTGGCAGGCGTCTTTTCAACATCGGTCAATAACCCCGTCGGGTCATTTATGCCCGAGTCTAATCGCGCCGCTTTAGTTGCATTATTAGAGTCCCATGAGGTGGTATTAATTGAAGATGATGTTTATGGCGACTTGCATTTTACTGAGCAAAGAGCAAAACCGGCACAATATTATAGTCAAAAAGGGCTAGTTATTACCTGTTCATCTTTTTCAAAAACAGCTGCACCTAGTTATCGCGTTGGTTGGATGATAGCCGGTCGTTTTGCAAAGCAAGCGCTCAGATTAAAGCGTGCTCTGAGTTGTTCGGCGCCGTTACTCAATCAATGGACATTATCAGAGTTTCTAGCAAGTGGAGACTACGATCGTAATTTAGTACGTTTGCGCCAGACCTTACGGTCAAATAAAGAGCGGATGATCCATCAGATCCAACGTCACTTTCCAATCGAGACTTGCATTAGTGATCCGCAAGGTGGTTGTGTGATCTGGGTTGAGTTACCAGTAGGTTATGATGCCACGCGGTTATTTCATGAGGCGTTAGAGCACAATATTAGTATTACTCCAGGGAGTATTTTTTCGGCGAGTGATAAATACCAGCGCTGTTTACGTATGAGTTATGGCGTAATCTGGACACTTGAAATCGAGCAAGCAATCGCGCAATTAGGGACTCTACTCAAAAATCGTCGCTAGTATTTATTTTATAAAAAAACAACAGCCGCATTGCGGCTGGTATTCTGCTTGCTGATGACTGACAAGGCTTGATTTATTTGTGATTCGCCACAAACAAATCGTAATTTTTAAGTTCAGGTAAACTTTGTTGTAATTGATGTTCTACTTGAGCTAGCTGCTCAATTGAACCACATAATGCATCCGCTTTCTTTTCAAGTACGTTAGCCTGAACTTCAACTTTTTGCTCAATTTGCTCTGCCATTCTTTCCATGCGGTTTTCAAACTCTCCCATATTGCCACCCGCACCAATTAATTCTGAGCCAAGTGAGATTAAAAGACTTCCCACTGAATTCATCACGGCTTCTTCCATAGCTTTATCGATTTTTTGGTCAAACTCTTCACCAAAGTTATCGCCTATGGTATCAAACTGTGCTTGGTCGATAACAAAAATGCCATCTTGATAAAAGCTATCGTTAATTTGAACGCTCACTTCGTCCATCAGGTTTGTCATACCTTCCATATGTTTTAATCCAAACGCTTGGCTGATTTCGTCAATCGCTACGCCTGCTATTTTGACACCTTCTAATGCTATCTCCGCTACTTGAGGCATTTGGACTCTTAAGCCATTGGCATAGTCGGTGAGCATGGTTTGTTGTTTGTTTGAAACTGAGATTTGTTGCCCATTTAAAGTAAGATGGCCTTTATTATCAATGAGCATTATTTGATGTTGGCTATTTTCGATTTCAAGATACTCAGGTGTGATCCTGAGCGTTTGTTTTAGTTCTACATTACATGAATCTGAAGAAAATGAAATTTTGTGAGCATCTGAATGCGCTATCGCTGGAGTGGCAAGTAAAACTGAGCTTAATAAAATAATTGATTTCATACTAACTAATCCCGTTGTATAGATATTGTTATGTTGCGTTGATATATCTATTACAAGTTGAATGCCAGTATTTTAGTTGTTTAAAATCAAACATTTAAATTTTATTGATGATTTTGAATATCTCTAAAAATAAAGGTTTTGACGAAAAAATAGTTATTTTGACTATTTAAATAAGTTTGATTTAATTATCTTGTCAATACGATAAAAATATTTCTCTTTGCAATAATCGCATTTGCGGCTATTTATTCAATCTAGAACTAACTGTATATAATCCTGTTTTTGGAGATAGGTGTGGGTAAGACGTATTCATATGACGATTTCGATGATTCTTTAGAAAGTGATGATAGTTTTGAGCCAGGTGGAAAGGCCCAAAATGACAATCAGAAAAGAAAAGTGAAACGTAAAATTGAAGATTACTTAGAGCAAAAACGTTTGCGTAAGAATATCGGAGATGATGACTTCGACAGTTACTTAGAAGACTAATTCATAAAAAAGGGCTCAGTTGAGCCCTTTTTTAATGCGGGTAATTTACGTTTTTAAAGCGTTAACAATATCTTGCTCAATACTTTTAGGTGTCGATATTGGTGCGTATCGTTTGATGGGTAATCCATCTCGACCAATTAAAAATTTAGTAAAGTTCCATTTGATAAAGCTCCCAAAAAAACCTGGTAGCTCCTGCTTTAAATATTGATAAATGGGTGAGCTATGCTTGCCATTTACCCTTACTTTATCGAACATTGGAAATGTGACGCCATAATTTAATTGGCACACCTCATTAATTTCCTGTGCATTACCAGGTTCTTGTTGTCGAAATTGGTTGCATGGAAACCCTAAGATCACCAGCCCATCGGATTGATATTGCTGGTATAGCATTTCGAGCCCCTTAAATTGGGGCGTCAGTTTACATTGGCTTGCTGTATTGACGACTAATATAACTTTCCCTTGATAGTCTGCCAGTGAGATAGGTTTTCCTTGCAAGCTAATTGCTTCAAATTGATAAAACGGAACCATTTTCTACCCTTTATTATTTAGTGCCATTGTTAGTACGGTATTGCTCTACAAAGTAGCTGTTTGTAGAGCGAGATACTAAAGCGTTTAATGGTGTCCAGAAAGTTGATTTTGAATTGATAGAAGCACAGAGGGCTTTAATAAGGAGTTAATTATAGTAGAGCTATGCTGTAGGCGTTCTGTACTTATTAATTGATTTTGTTCATTAAGCTCAACAAGATTTAGCTCTTTTAAACCAGCAATTAAACCAGTTAATACTTTTTGATCGTAAAACTCAGGTGTATTAATACCATGAAGTTTACTCAAACGAGCAGCTAATGCGTGGCTCGATGATTCTAAATCACTTTTATCCATTTTATGTTGTTCGGTTAGCAGGCCTATGACCACAGCATAGCGTTGTAGTGTGCAATCTAATACTCGGCCAAGTAAATCGAGCATAAAATAACTGCTACTCGATTGGCTAATATTAATCTGATCGCCTGTTAAGCTTATTAAACTTTGATCTTCAAAAGAGGTTATCACCTCTTTTATATAGTGTTCATCAAGAGTGCTCATAAACCATTCTGCGGCAAATAAAGGGTGTAGGATTTTTACTTTCTTGATGCAATCATCGATGTTTGTGGTACGAGTTCTAAGAATATGTAGTGCAAGCAAGCTTGGCACTGCGAACAAATGTATAACGTTATTGCGATAGTAATTAAGCAAAATTATTTCTTTGCTATTTATTGCAATAATATCATCGACCAAATTGAATTTTCCCAATGTTAAGGCATGATTAATAAGCTCTTGCGCTGTTTTGTTAGGCATAGAAATAGTATTGCTGTACTTGGCTTGATTAAATAATTGCATATAAAAGTTTAGCTGGGCAATCACTTGGTTTTGGGGAAGTGCTTTTTGTTCACTTTGAAGCAAAATAATGGCAAGTAAATTAACGCTATTAAGTGCTGCTGCTGAGTTGATGTGTGTCATTATTTGATTTGAAATGGTCGCAACTTGGCTATTGAGCCACTGCGGCTTTTGTACTTGGGTGCAGTCGATATTCTCACGCCAATCGGGTTGGTGTTGATTTAGATATTGATTGAGATTAATTGGCTCACCAAAGTTAACATAACCATGGCCATAGTTTTTTAAATTTTTAATCGTTTTAATGATACCGAACATTGACTCTTTGGCTTTTGCGCTACCAGCTAGCTCCTTAAGGTAGGTATTTACTTCCATTACATGTTCATAGCCAATATAAACTGGCACAACAGAAACAGGTCTTTCAATATCCCGCAGCATGGCTTGTATAGTCATAGCTAACATACCTGTTTTAGGTGGAAGTAGTCTTCCAGTTCTGCTTCTACCACCCTCAGTGTAAAATTTAATTGAATAACCTTTGATAAAAAGTTGCGACAAATACTCCCTAAAAATAGTTGAATAAAGTTTATTACCTTGAAATGTTCTGCGGATAAAAAAAGCACCAGAGCGTCTAAAAATAGGCCCTGCAGGCCAAAAGTTTAAATTAACGCCTGCTGCGATATGAGGTGGCACCAATCCCTGATGATAAATAACATAAGTGAGTAGTAGGTAGTCCATGTGGCTACGATGGCAAGGGACATAGATAATTTCATGTCCTTTATGAGCTAGCTCATGAATTTTATCGGTATAATTAACTTCTATGCCATTATAAAGCTTAGTCCAAAGCCAAGTTAAAATGCGATCCCCTATGCTAATCATGGCATCATTATAATTCGCTGCAATTTCACTTAATAATTTAAGAGCAATTTTCTTTGCTTCTAATTCGCTGATGTTTTTTGATTTAGCTTCATCAATAATTGCTTTTTTAACGTGTGGTGTTGCAAGTAGGCTTTGAAACAAATGATCCCGCGATGGTAGTTTAGGCCCTGTAGCAGCTAATTTTTGTCGCTTAAAATGAAAGCGTGCAACTCTTAATAATGCATGAGGTAAATCTTGTCGTTTTGTTTTGCGGTTAAGCAAAGGAGCAAGTTCGAGCGGTTGACTAAAGCGGATCAGGTTGCCGCGTCCAGAAAACAGTACAACAAATATTTTTCGTAACCAGCTAGGAGTCAGAGAGTGAGAAAGTAATGTACCAAGTCCGGCTTTTTCTTTTCCCGGATTTCGACCCCACAAGATTGTCACAGGTATAATTTGAATATTTAAACTTGGGTCTAGTTGAAGGGCTTGAAATAAAATCTCCCCTTGCTTTAATGCATCAGTGGGTGAGGCTTCATTACTGAATAATGGCGTTGGATTTTGTAAGCAAAGGTATCTATCTACTTTTATATCAGATAATAGGTGTTCTGACCCATTGGGATTTGGCAACCCTAGTTGTTTACAGATTGCAGTCAATGCTGCTAAATCGGCGGCAGAATTTAGCCTACTTATATAAAAGGTAGGAGCGTTTGGATTAAGGTTAAACTGTTTTACCGGATCATCGGGTAATAATTTAGTTTTAACAATTAGCTTATTCGCTAGCTGTGCTAATCCTTTCACTAACAAATTCACAATATCCATACATTCACCATCATACTTAAATTTAAAATCCAGCAACGAAACTGGACAGACCATTCCAATATGTTCGCATATCAATTAATAGAAGCAAAACCTAAAGCGTAAAATTAGCCTTAAACACGGTAAAATCTAACCCAACAGCTCTAAAAAACAACACTTCGAACACTTATTGTTCTTTCGTGTTGTTTTTGATAAAAAAAGCTTGATCAAAAAAAGGATCCCCCTATAATGCGACCCCACTGAGACGGCAGACAGCAACGCTTAGCGAGGCAAGAGTCGACTCACAGAGTTAGATAAAACTTAGTTTGGTTTTGAAAGAAATTTAAAATTAAGTGTTGACTTGAAAAGTGAAACGTTTATCATGGCGCTCCACTTCGCAGCAAGCTCCTAGAGTTGGCGCTGCAACGTTCTTTAACAATTTAAGCAATCATCTGTGTGGGCACTCGTACAGGTTGAGTTCTAACAGCTTAGTTCGAAACTTAGGTTTTGAATAAAGCAAAAAATTTAGAGTCTCAAATGTAACTGAGTGACTATACAGTCAATTTGATTTCACTTTCTCTTTTTATTAAGAATTGTGGAAACAAAAATCAGAATTCATTGAGCAGTCGAAAGACTAAAAACTTTTAATTGAAGAGTTTGATCATGGCTCAGATTGAACGCTGGCGGCAGGCCTAACACATGCAAGTCGAGCGGCAGCACAAGGGAGTTTACTCCTGAGGTGGCGAGCGGCGGACGGGTGAGTAATGCTTGGGAACATGCCTTTAGGTGGGGGACAACAGTTGGAAACGACTGCTAATACCGCATGATGTCTACGGACCAAAGTGGGGGACCTTCGGGCCTCACGCCTAAAGATTGGCCCAAGTGG
>NZ_CM200279.1:3522500-3625000 GCF_058197095.2 Pseudoalteromonas sp. J2K-J031 | reverse complement strand
CACACGGCGGGTGCTAACGTCCGTCGTGAAGAGGGAAACAACCCAGAGCGCCATCTAAGGTCCCAAAGTGTATGTTAAGTGGGAAACGATGTGGAAAGGCCCAGACAGCCAGGAGGTTGGCTTAGAAGCAGCCATCCTTTAAAGAAAGCGTAATAGCTCACTGGTCGAGTCGGTCTGCGCGGAAGATGTAACGGGGCTAAACATACCACCGAAGATGCGCCTGCGTACTTTGTATGCGGGGTAGGGGAGCGTTCTGTAAGCCGTTGAAGGTGATTCGAGAGGGTTGCTGGAGGTATCAGAAGTGCGAATGCTGACATAAGTAACGATAATGGGAGTGAAAAACTCCCACGCCGGAAGACCAAGGGTTCCTATCCCATGTTAATCAGGGTAGGGTGAGTCGACCCCTAAGGCGAGGCGGAAACGCGTAGTCGATGGGAAACGGGTTAATATTCCCGTACTCGACATGAATGCGATGGGGAGACGGAGCAGGCTAGGCAGGCATGGCGTTGGTTGTCCATGTGAAAGTAAGTAGGTTGGAGACTTAGGTAAATCCGGGTTTCCTTAAGACTGAGATACGAGACGAGCTACTACGGTAGTGAAGTTGTTGATGCCATACTTCCAGGAAAATCCTCTAAGCTTCAGTTCATGTGGAATCGTACCCCAAACCGACACAGGTGGTCAGGTAGAGAATACTAAGGCGCTTGAGAGAACTCGGGTGAAGGAACTAGGCAAAATAGTACCGTAACTTCGGGAGAAGGTACGCTGCTGACGGTGAAGGGACTTGCTCCCGGAGCTGTTGGCAGTCACAGTAACCAGGTGGCTGGAACTGTTTATTAAAAACACAGCACTGTGCAAAATCGCAAGATGACGTATACGGTGTGACGCCTGCCCGGTGCCGGAAGGTTAATTGATGGGGTTAGCGGCAACGCGAAGCTCTTGATCGAAGCCCCGGTAAACGGCGGCCGTAACTATAACGGTCCTAAGGTAGCGAAATTCCTTGTCGGGTAAGTTCCGACCTGCACGAATGGCGTAATCATGGCCACGCTGTCTCCACCCGAGACTCAGTGAAATTGAATTTGCGGTGAAGATGCCGTATACCCGCGGCTAGACGGAAAGACCCCGTGAACCTTTACTATAGCTTGGCACTGAACATTGAACCTACATGTGTAGGATAGGTGGGAGACTTAGAAGCAGGAACGCTAGTTCTTGTGGAGTCGTCCTTGAAATACCACCCTTGTAGTTTTGATGTTCTAACGTAGGTCCCTAATCGGGATTGCGGACAGTGCCTGGTGGGTAGTTTGACTGGGGCGGTCTCCTCCTAAAGAGTAACGGAGGAGCACGAAGGTTTGCTAAGTACGGTCGGACATCGTACGGTTAGTGTAATGGTAGAAGCAAGCTTAACTGCGAGACGGACAAGTCGAGCAGGTACGAAAGTAGGTCATAGTGATCCGGTGGTTCTGAATGGAAGGGCCATCGCTCAACGGATAAAAGGTACTCCGGGGATAACAGGCTGATACCGCCCAAGAGTTCATATCGACGGCGGTGTTTGGCACCTCGATGTCGGCTCATCACATCCTGGGGCTGAAGTCGGTCCCAAGGGTATGGCTGTTCGCCATTTAAAGTGGTACGCGAGCTGGGTTTAGAACGTCGTGAGACAGTTCGGTCCCTATCTGCCGTGGGCGTTTGAGAATTGAGAGGGGTTGCTCCTAGTACGAGAGGACCGGAGTGAACGAACCGCTGGTGTTCGGGTTGTCATGCCAATGGCACTGCCCGGTAGCTACGTTCGGAATCGATAAGCGCTGAAAGCATCTAAGCGCGAAGCGAGCCTCGAGATGAGTTCTCACTAGAGCTATAAGCTCTCTGAAGGGCCGTTGGAGACTACAACGTTGATAGGTTGGGTGTGGAAGCGCTGTGAGGCGTTAAGCTAACCAATACTAATTACCCGTGAGGCTTAACCATACAACGCCAAAGTGGTTTGTATGAAGCACTGATGAATAGCAAGAAGTTAGATAGCACTGAAGTAGACAAATTGAATATCAGCCTTCCGAATTTATGGTTCTGAATTTATCAACACCTTCCATGGCGTTGACCCTAACGGGCCGCACTAAAGTGCGTTAAATTTTGTTCCAGACAAAATTTTGCTTGGTGACAATAGCGTTTTGGACCCACCTGATCCCATTCCGAACTCAGTAGTGAAACGAAACAGCGCCGATGGTAGTGTGGGGTTACCCATGTGAGAGTAGGACATCGCCAGGCTCCTAATAAGAGAAACCCGTTGCAGCAATGCAGCGGGTTTTTTGCTATGTGCGTTTTAAATTATCAGAGTTAAGTTACATTTTTAAATTACATTGTATGTTTTTATTTAAAAAAGCAGATAATAAAGACATTTTTTAGGGCATGTTAATGGTTAGCCTATTCCTTCGGTTTTGTTCCTCATCTTCTTATTTCGGATAAATACATTTCATGGTTATGCTGCGCTAACTAAAGATTTTTAAGGTTAACAACTTGGACTGTCGCTAATAGCTTACCTTTTACCTGTGAAATAGAGCTTATTTAAGCTTGAAAGCAACTTCCTGAGAAGGATTTATTATTCTGTATGGATGTTATTCAATTAACTCTGAGAATATTAATGTCATGAATTAGGGGTAATAAAAAACGCGTAATAGGACTATTACGCGTTGGTATTAATTTATATTCCAGACTAAAGCTTTAGAAAACGGCTCTGACACTAAGTGCAAAGCGGCGATCAGTAGTGAAACTAAGTGCCTGTGTTTGAGTGCCAGATTGATCCAATTGATATTTTGTTTTGGTTTCAGTCGCAAGCAGGTTACTTCCTTCAATTCCTATTTTCCAGCTTTTATTAATCGTGTAATAAAGGCTAGCATCCATCATGCCTGAAGCTTCTGCATAAGCAGGTACAAACTCTTCTGATTCACGCAGTGTGAGAAGGTACTCTGAACGCCAAGTATAAGCGAGGCGAAATGATATATCTTCATATTCATACATACCGATAATATTAAGGTTTTGATCTGAGTAGCCCTGCAGTGGTAAGCCACTAAATACGCGGAAGGTATTGCGGTTATCGGCAATAGGGTTGCCATTTTCATCAAAACCTAACGTACCCTTTGAGACATCATTAGGATCTTCTAAGCCATTTTGAGCAATGTAAGTGTAGTTAAATTGCATCCCCAGGCCACTCCATGCGCCGGGCAGCATGTCGTAGAATTGCGAATAAGAAAACTCCGCTCCTTTAATTGTTCCTGAACCCGTATTGGCGGGTCCATATGCTGATATATCATAGTTCTCACCATTGTAAGCAACATCTAAATCAAAAGATTTATTACGAATGATATTGTCTAATTTTTTATGGAATAGGCCAAATGTGATATACCCAGCAGGTGCAAAATACCACTCTGTTGTTAAATCTGTATTAATAGCTGACTCTGGTTTTAAGTAAGGATTACCAGAGAGTGCGGTGAGCTCGATATCATCAATACCCACTACAGGATTATTGGTTTCATCATAATCGGCCCCGGGTGTTTGTAGGCGACGAGTATAATCTAAGTTAATAATACTTATATTGCGAGCATCAACCAAGCTTGGATAATACAACGCTTTAGATGCGCCAAACCGAACGACTACATCATCAGACACGCCAAAGCTTAAGTTCAAGCTTGGTAGAATTGTGTTGTAATCAGTCCCATTGACCGTACTGAGTTCAGATTCACCAGTGGCAAAATCGTAATAGCGTTTATATTGTGGTTGTTGCATCACAGCGTTGAGAGATGAATTTGGTTCGCCACGTTTGATTTCTGTAGGCTGCACTAAAGCACCCGTCGACTTTAATTTGTAATTCACATAACGCAAGCCAACATTACCGACTACCGGAATATCTTGAAGTGTGAAATCGAAGTCACCACGGACATAAAATTCGGTTCGTTTTTCGTTAGTTGAGCTGATGTTATGAGCAGCATATGGACCTTCAACTCGGTTTGGTTTATCGGTATAAGGCACGTAAGTACCAGAACAAGTCCCATTATTTGCTGCGCTATTTGTTGCATTATGCCAGCCATCTTTACAACCTTGACGTAATGAATCGGCATAGTTTTTCACTAATTCCATGCGTGGAAATAAAAAGTTATTTACCCCCCCTTTTAATACATCGCCATTGTAATAATCCGAAAAATCAACACGTTCAAATAGTTCTGGACGGTTAACTGCAGACGCTGCGTTTCGATCAGCTTGAACCCAAGGAGTACCGATGGCAGACCAGCCTTCATAATCGGTATCACGAACTGTTAAGTCTTTATCTGATGTATAAAAACCTGATTTAATGTTCGTAAAAGTGCCATCTAACTCATAAGTGAAATCTAGCTTGAAACTGTCTGCTTTTGCTGTGTTATGTTCAACTTGCTCCATACCGCTGCCAAGGAAAAGATTAGGGACAGGGCCATTCCAATCTTCGTTTGGTGAGTAGCCAGGCGTTAAAATATTATCACTGAGGAATTCAACTGTCGGGCGTGAGCCGCGCATATCCAAAAAATAAGGCGATACAACGTGAACATGGTTACCACGAGTTTGACCTGACATGCTGTAATTTTGAACCGCTTTGTCAGAATCAATATGTTGATAATCTAAGTTAACGGTTAAACGGTCGATTGGTTTGATGGTTACTTTAAATGAAGTGTCTTTGACGGTATTTTCATTATAGTTCCAGCGACTACGATAAAAGAATGGTGTTTCAGGGCTGACACCAAGCGCTATACCTGATGTAACAAACCCATCGTCAGTTGTTAAAGGAAAGCCATTGTCAGCATCATTTTTCCAATTTTGCGATGACCCCATATATCCTTTAAAGCCTTGAGCTGCTTGCCCTATTTGGCGTTCATTCCACTCTAATGATGCTTTTGAATTAATGTGCTCTAATGTCGCTACAATAGTTTCATCTGTATTGGCCCATTGTAGAGAAGTGGTAAATCCAGTGCGTTTTCTGTCATTGGTAGCGGTACTCATGTGAATAGCAACTGGTACATGCCACACGCTGCCAGCTGGCTGACCTGGAAGTGCTGGGCCATCAACGGGAGAGCTAGGATCAATACCTATAATACCGCCCCATTGATCGGTTGTTGGAATAAATGAATCACCACGAGAGTGGAAGTTGCCTAAGCCAACACCATCACCTCGAGTTTGGTATTCTGATTGAGAACCTGCGATTAAAAAACCAAATTTACCGGCTTTTGTTTCCCAGTTGTCAGAAAATAAAGCAGAGAATGAAGGCGTTACTTCATCGCGAAAATCGCCATAGTTCGCTTTTGCATTGAATGAAATTAAGCGCTCAGTTGTATCAAATGGTTTTCGTGTAATAAGGTTGACCGTGCCAGCAATTCCGCCAGAAATAAGGTCGGCAGTTTGGTTTTTGACCACCTCTACCGCTCCAAGCAATTCTGCTGGAAAGTCTTCATAGCTTAAGCCACCTGATGGATTTGCACTAAAGGCGTCTCGGCCATTTACTTCTGAACGCACACGATCTAAACCACGAACTAAAACACCTGTACCTTCATCGGCATAATGTTTTGGATCGTCAGATGATGCAAAGCGTTCAATCGTAACGCCTGGTACGCGCTGTAGCGCTTCGGTAACTGATTTATCTGGCAGTGCCCCGATATCAGATGCAGTAATGACATCTTTTACTGTATCAGCATAACGTTTTAAGTTTTGCGCACTAAAAATACTGCCGCGGATCCCCTCAACTTCAATGACTTCGATAGGCTCTTCTTTTTTTGTCTTGCTGACATCGTTGTCATTTTCTGCAGTTGTTTCAGCTGAAAGTAATAAAGGGCATAAACCGAGTAATGCTGCTGTAATTGCTAGATTGAGTTTGGTGCGCCGTGATACGTTGGTATTATTTTTTATTGTTAACTCTGACATGTTGTTATCTCTTATGTTTTCCATCATAACCTGTGCTGCCTTAGTAATAGGTGCTATAGGCAACGCTATTATTACGCTCGGCATGACAAACTGATATGCCGCTAATTTTAAAATCAGAATAAAAAATAACAATTTATTGTGATTTATGTGTTACTTTTTAACATAAATTTACAAAAAGTAAACAGGTTTAATACCGATTATGTGCACTTCATAATAAAAATTTAGTTAACCTGAGTTCTGTATAAGAGATTTAACTGCGCATTGAATTAACAATAAATCTTGAGGTTATCTATCTCTAGTTTGATATTTTAAAGGTTAGCAAGGCGGATTGGCGTGCAGTTTAATCCAATGCAGTTAGCATTAAAAATAAATGCCTGAGAGTGATTTATTATCCAGTATTGAGGTTGGTTATCAGAGTTTGTACATGCATCTAAAGGGCGATAATGCGGAATTAATATTTTTATGAATGTTTGAGTAAATTTATTTCAATTATTTTATTGTGAATAAAAAAACGCAGCCTAGGGCTGCGTAAAAGTTTCATGATGGATCTGTAATTGCCGAGGTTAGATGCCGTCGCCATCAATATGTAAGCCACATTCACGGTTTAGACCAAAGAAACGAGTTTCTTCTTCTGTCATTCCGGGTTCGAGTTTACGAGTTGTGTGTACATCGCCCATAGACACATAACCATGCTCCCAAAGTGGGTGGTATGGTAATTCATGTTTTGTTAGGTATTGGTAGACATCGCGGTTATGCCAATCAATGATCGGATAAAACTTTACGGTGCCACGGCTTAGCTCAACAATATTTTTATCAGCGCGGGTTGATGATTGACCACGACGCAAGCCACTATACCAAGTACCGGCGTTAAGGTCTTTTAATGCGCGCGTCATTGGCTCTACTTTATTTAAGTAGTTATATTGCTTTAAACCTTCACCCTCTTGCTCCCATAACTTGCCATATTTGGCTTCTTGCCATGCTGGACTATGTATGGAACGGTAGACTTTAAGATTCAAATTCAAGCGTTCAGTTAATGAGTCAATAAACTGATATGTTTCAGGAAATAGGTAACCCGTATCGGTTAAAACCACAGGAATATCTGGTTTTTGGCTTGTAAGTAAGTGCAACATAACAGCCGCTTGGATGCCAAAACTAGATGATAGAAAATGGGTGTCTGGGAGATTTTCAAGCGCCCAAGCGACTCGTTGCTCTGCTGTTTTATCAGCAAGCAGCGCATTCGCTTCAGCCAATAGTTCGGTTTGGCTTTGCGAGTCAAGCGTTAAAATTTGTTTGAAAGTATTCATATCATAATCCAGTTTATATTTGCAGTGTGCTAAGCACACTGCAAATTAGCTTTATGCGTAAAAATCAGTCTTACTGACTTTTACTTCAGCAATTACGCCAGTACGAATGACGAAATCACCAAATCCTTCATTATCAAGGCGTTCAGTAGCCCAGCGACCAATCAGTTGGTCAAGTTCTGCTAAAATCACATCTTCTGCTACGTTTTCTTTGTATAATTTAGGGATACGAGTACCGGCTAAATTTCCACCTAAATGGAAGTTATATTTGCCAGGCCCCTTTCCAACTAAACCGACTTCAGCCAGCATGGCGCGACCACAACCATTTGGGCAGCCAACAACACGTAAAATAATGCTATCTTGTGCAACATTATGTTTTGCCAGTAATACTTCTACTTTTTCAATTAAGCTTGGTAAATAACGCTCAGCTTCAGCCATGGCAAGTGGGCATGTTGGTAAAGCAACACATGCCATAGAATTGAAGCGTTGAGCAGTGTGGCCGTCATCAATTAATCCGTGTTCACGAGCAATTTGCTCGATGATCGCTTTTTGATCCGCAGGTACGCCGGCAACAATTAAGTTTTGGTTAGCTGTCATGCGGAAATCACCTTGGTGAATTTCAGCAATTTTGCGACAACCTGTTTTTAATGGCTGATTTGGGTAATCTAAAATACGACCATTTTGGATGAATAAGGTTAAGTGGAATTTACCATCAATCCCTTCAACCCAGCCGATACGGTCGCCGCGTGTTGTGAACTCATAAGGGCGGCTTGTTTCAAACTGTATGCCCGCACGCGCTTCAACTTCAGCTTTAAATTCATCTGAACCAAAGGTATCTAAGGTGTATTTCGTTTTCGCATTTTTACGATTTACACGGTTACCCCAATCACGTTGAACAGACACAACATGCTCTGCAATTTTTAGGGTGTGTTCTAAAGGAATATAACCAAAATCATCGGCCTTACGCGGGTAAGTATCGGTATCGCCGTGGGTCATTGCTAAACCACCACCGACTAACACGTTAAAACCAATTAATTTGCCATCTTCAGCAATAGCAACAAAGTTTAAGTCGTTCGCATGTACGTCCACTTCATTATTCGGTGGAATGGTGACCGTGGTTTTGAACTTACGTGGTAAGTACGTTGAACCTAAAATTGGCTCTTCAGTTGTTTCTGACTTTTCACCATTTAACCAAATTTCGGCATACGCTTTAGTGTGCGGCAACAAATGCTCAGATATTTTAATTGCCCACTGATAAGCTTCTTGATGTAGTTCTGACTCAACAGGATTAGTCGTACACAGTACGTTACGGTTTACGTCACCCGCTGTTGCAATTGAATCAATACCAACGCTATCAAGCATTTGGTGCATATCTTTAATATTTGGCTTTAATACACCGTGAAACTGGAACGTTTGGCGGGTTGTTAAGCGGATGCTGCCATAACTTGTTCTTTCTTCAGCAAAAGCATCAATCGCTAACCACTGCGCTGGCGTAATGATCCCGCCAGGCATACGCGCACGTAGCATCACATTATGTAACGGCTCTAACTTTTGTTTTGCACGTTCAGCACGAATATCGCGGTCATCTTGCTGGTACATGCCGTGAAAGCGGATAAGTTGGAAGTTATCAGCGGTGAAACCACCGGTAATCTCATTTTTTAAATCTTGTTCAATCGTGCCGCGTAAAAAGTTACTTTGCGTTTTTAAGCGTTCGTTATCAGCAAATTTTGCATTTGGGTCTTGCTTGCTATTTGGCTTGCTCATTTTTATTCCTAGAATTCAATACAGTGACGGTTGCGTGATATATACAAATTAGTACACATCTTTCTGATAGCGATTCGCGCTGCGCAAAGATTTTAAGTATTGCTCTGCTTCTTCTGCGCTTTGGCCGCCATGCGTTTGGATAATTTCAATTAAAGCTTGGTGAACATCTTTCGCCATACGGTTAGCATCACCACAAATATAAAAATGTGCGCCTTGTTCAAGCCATGCAAATACTTGTGCACCTTGTAAACGTAACTTGTCTTGGACGTATACTTTTTCGGCTTGATCGCGGCTAAAAGCGACATCACAATGTGTTAATAAGCCTGACTTTAAGTAAGCTTGAATTTCAACTTGGTATAAGAAGTCTTGGGTAAAGTGTGGGTTACCAAAAAACAACCAGTTTTTACCTGCAGCACCTTGGCTGTCGCGCTCTTGTAAAAATGCACGAAAAGGAGCAATGCCAGTACCTGGGCCAACCATAATCACCGGTGTATCAGCATTAGTTGGTAAGCGGAAATTATCATTGTGCTCAACAAATACCTTTACTTTAGAGCCTGCTTCAGCTCGGTGTGCTAGATAACCTGAACAACCGCCTAAATGTTGGCTGCCAAACGCTTCAAATTCGACAACACCTACAGTTAAGTGAACTTCTTCTTCTACTTCAGATTGGCTTGATGCAATTGAATACAAGCGCGCTTGTAATTTGCGCGCACAATCGGCAAGCGTTTGTGCTGCAACAGCCGCTGGATATTGACGCACAATATCAAAAATTTGGCGTGGTTCGATAAACTCACGCATCGCTGCTTTGTCGGCAGCTAAAGCTAACAGCTCGGCATTGTTGGTTGCTAAAGCGTATTTTTCTACGAACCCAGGGTAAGACTGAGTAAGTTCTAATTTTTCAATCAGAGCTTGGCGCAGTGGTAAGGTTTCATCACCAACCGATACTTGCGTATCAGCATCGTTACCAGTTAATGCTAATAATTCGTCAACTAAGACTTCATCATTTAAAAAATACACACCTAAAGAGTCACCTGCGGTGTAGGTAATGCCTGAATCTTCAAGGGAAATTTCTACATGACGTACATCTTTTGTTGAATCGCGGCCAGTAATTTTTTGTACTAATGCAAGCTCTGCACTAAACGGGTTTTGTTTAGTGTATTGGCTTGCGGCTGCAGTACTGCCAAATGTATTCATCGGAATAACGTGGGCTGAACTGCTCGATTGTGCTTTTAAATCAGGCTCAAATGCATCAAGAGTGGTATTAATCCAATCGGCAGCAAGTGTATCGTAATCCACATCTAAATCGGCACGGCTCACAATCGCTGTTGCACCTAGATTTTGTAAGCGTGTTTCAAAGTCGATAGCGGTTTGGCAGAAAAACTCATAGCTAGAATCGCCTAAACCTAAAACTGCAACTTTTACACCCTCTAGTTTAGGTGCTTTTTTAGAGCCTAAAAATTCATGAAGGTTTTCAGCATCTTCAGGCGGCTCACCCTCGCCATATGTTGAAACAACAATGGTAATAAACTTTTCTTTTTTCAGGTTATTTGCTTTGTAGTCAGCCATGTTCACAAGATTAACCGCGAAACCACGCGCTTGGGCTTGTTCTTTAAGTTTTGACGCAACACCTTTGGCGTTGCCTGTTTGTGAACCATATAAAATTGTTAGGGTTGCGGCTTGTGCTGCTTGAGTCGTTACGGGTGTTGCTAAACCACCAAGAGCTGCAGAGTTTGCGTTTGCTGCCAAATAGCCACTGACCCACGCTTGTTGAATTGGGTTTAGTTCAGCGACCAAACCTTGCAGTTTTTGTACTTGCTCTTGTGTCAGTGGACTTGCAGCCGCTGAAAGTTGATTTAACAACATGTTTTATACCCCATGAAACCGAATTTCTCTATGAATGATGTCACCAACACTCATAGAAATGATAAATATGCTGCCCGAGAATGACTGGAACATTCAGCTTTATAAAAAGGGCAAATCTGAGTGTGAAGAATACTCCTGCCGCTGTCAGAGAAACAATAATAGAAAATGCTTTGTTATTCTTTTTTGGAATGAGGAACTGTAATTTTTTAAAAAAATGGTTTAAAAACAACCGCAGTTGTTTTTTTGGCCAAAGCAAGGTGTTTTAATTTCTGTTTTTTTAGAAAAAATATTGTTTATCAAGAGAATAACGATTTCTTTGTCATTATTGAGGCAATAACTTAATTTGTTTATTTTATGTTAATCGCGGTCGTATTAAATTAACATTGCGCGCGTATCATTCAGGCGAATTTACGTAAGAATGTGGCGTTAAATATTAATTTTAAGGATTGTCAGGTGAAAATGAATAAAAAAATGACATTAACTATGTTGGCTATTGCGTGTTTTGCAATGCCAAGTAGTGCGGCTGAGGTCGCCAATGGTGATTTTGAATCTTGGCAAGGAAGTAGTGTAATTGGTTGGGATACCATAGATTCAGGCATACAAGTACAAAAAGAATCCACAATCGTAAAGCAAGGCAATAGTGCAGCCGCTGTTACTGTGACAACGAGCAATCAAGCTGAAACTGATTTTTTACAATGGGTCGATGTTGTTGTTGGGCAATCATACCAATTTTCTACTTGGATTTATCATACCGAAGGTGGTGTTAAAGCGCGTTTATATGTTGATGGCTATCAAGGTTACTCAAACGAAAATAACAAAGGTCAATGGCAACAGGTAAGCTTTAATTATAACGCCACTGCCACAAAGCAAATATCAGTGGGTTTGCGTTTTTATGATATTACAGGGTTTGATGGGTCTGAAGTTGTTTATGTTGATGATTTTCAGCCAAGTTCAACAATTACTCAACTTCCAGTCGATCCAGAGCCAGGCTGCACTAATACATCAGTTGATTTGGTGTTAACCACCGATAATTATGCGAGCGAAACAAGTTGGCAATTACAAGGCTCTACAGGGGTCATTGATGCCGGTACTAATTTAACCAATGCAACAACTTACACAAAAAATTATTGCTTAGCGGCTGGCACTTACCAATTTGCGATTAATGATGCGTACGGTGATGGCATTTGTTGTAGTTACGGTAACGGCGCGTATGAAATTAAAGTTGCCGGTATTTTAGTGGTTACAGGCGCTACATTTGCAAAAACCGAGACTAAAGAGTTTACTATTGCTGCAACTCAGCCTGGCGGCGGTGATACCGGAGGCGGCACCACACCGCCTAATTTAGAAACCTATTACACTCCAGTTGAAGGTTTGACGGGATATGATTTAAAAACAGGGCTTTATAACATTGTAGCGGGTCATAATTCGCAAGGTTATAGCGCAATTTGGACGTTTTATGAAAATCACGCAATCGATACCTACTATGAGAATGATGGTTCGATTTTAGATATCTATTCAGAAAATCCTACAGGGAACGAGAGTTACAATTACATTAAAGTGACCAATCAATGTGGCAGCTATTCAGGCGAGGGCGATTGTTATAATCGAGAGCATTCATTTCCTAAAAGCTGGTTTGGCGGCACTGCTGAGCCTATGCATTCTGATATCCATCATATCTTTGCTACAGACGGTTTTGTAAATTCAAAACGCAGTAATTATCCGTATGGTGAAGTGGCTAATGCCAGTTTTACCTCTAGCAATAATAGTAAGTTAGGCGCGGCAGTAGCTGGGCTTGGTTATAGCGGCACCGTGTTTGAACCCATTGATGAGTTTAAAGGTGATTTGGCCCGTGCTTATTTTTACATGGCAACACGCTATGAAAATGTGATTGGTTCATGGGAAAAAATAACCACATACAGCGATGTGGTTCTGAATGGTACCAGTACGCAAGTGTTTGAGAATTGGCATTTGTCGATGCTGCTACGCTGGCACCAACAAGATCCAGTTAGCCAGCAAGAACGCGATCGTAATAATGCCGCGTTTGAGCACCAAGGTAATCGCAATCCGTTTATCGACCACCCTGAGTTTGTTGGCTTAATTTGGCAAGAAAATTAAAAAACAATAATAAAAAACCTCCGTTTTGGAGGTTTTTTATTTTATTCTGCGAGGTAAGTTATTTTGATGTGATGGGGTAAATAGTAATTTCCATGCCCGCACCAATAGCAGAAATGCGTAATAATGTGTCAGCGTGTAATGCTTGGTTAAAACATTTAGGCTGATGACCTGATTCAAAGCCAATATCAAATGTACGCTTTGAACACGTTAACCATTGTTTTAGCCCTGCACGTGAACATGCTTCAATAAGTTCACACAAATGGTTGATGGTTTTGTCTGGCGTGCTGGTTTCAAGTTTGGCGCAAAATCGAGCAACGTGTTGGTACTCATCAAATTGATGGTGTAATACTGTGACGTGTTTTTTTAGGTCATTAACTAAGACACTAATATCGTGCTTAGATTCGAGTTCTAGATCCACATTTAAAAATTGAATTTCAGACATGTCGGCCGTTATCAGTGAAAGAGTTATTATAATTGAGTCGTTTACTCTAACCTATGTCGACCTCAAGCTCTAGTTTTGCGACTTGTTTTTTATTTTTTTTCAGTTAATCATGCACGCAAATAAAGTTTCAGTCTCAAGTTGGTTGAACGATCGGTCTGGGCGTACCCAATCTCAAAGAATAATAAAATATGAAATTCAAGCTATTTAAAACAACCCGAAAAATCCATAAATGGCTAGGATACTGCCTTGTGCTTCAAGTGTTTTTTTGGTTATTAGGTGGTTTGGTTATGAGCGCTATTCCTCTTGAAAAAGTGCACGGTAAACACTTAGCGCAAAAAAAATTAGATAATCCATTTAAAAAGCAAGATTATCGCGCTTCTTTGGATTTTTTGCAGCTTTCTGAGTTTCAAGTTGAGAGTATTCATTTTGATGCTTATTTGAATTTACCCATTTATCGGGTTCAGACCCGTGAGGGTGAGCTGGTTTTTGATGCAAGCAGTGGGTCTTTATTGCCAAGGCCGACACAAGCGCAGATACACCAAAAGGCATTACAACATTATTTAGGCGATGGGCGGCTTATTGCCAGTGAATATTTGGATAATGGACCGAGAGAAGTTGGGTTTAAACGCGGTGTTTGGCAAGTATCTTTTGATGACTTAATGAGTACGACCTTGTATTTTTATGCCGACACGGGGCAGTTCATTACAGTTCGCAGTACAATTTGGCGGATTTTTGATTTTTTTTGGATGTTGCACATCATGGATTATGATGAACGTGAAAATTTTAATAATCCTTTATTAATTAGTTTTTCAGCCGCTGCGGTGCTGTTTTGCCTCAGTGGTTTTTTATTGCTGTTACAAGGAGCGAGTAACAAAAAGCGGCGTTTGATGGCTTATTTTAAAAAATAATCATTCGGATGCTTTTTACTGCCTGCAAAAGGTGGTTTTTTAATGTGTTGAGTTGTAGTTGATTGATTTATAAAATAAAAATAGCCGCTGTTCTGCTATTGTTTTTGCCTGAAAGTTGGGCTGAAGTGGCAAATTTTGATGCCGCAAAAAAGTTACTAAAACAGCAAGTAACGAGTGAGACAAGAACCTTGTATTGTGGTTGTGCAATTAAAAAGGTGGGTAAAGAACTAAAACCAGATACACAATCGTGTGGTTATGTGCCTCGAAGGCCCGTTACAAAGTCGGGCTTACCGAATGTGCGTGCAACACGTATTGAATGGGAGCATATCGTACCCGCTTGGGAGTTTGGCCATCAATTACAATGCTGGCAGCAAGGTGGTCGAGCGCATTGTAAAAAGCACAGTGAGAAGTTTCGCTTGATGGAGGCGGATATTAATAATTTAGCGCCCACAATAGGCGAAATTAACGGTGATCGCTCTAATTTCCGCTTTGGGATGTTAAATCAACCTGCCGATCAATATGGGCAATGCCAAGTAAAAATTGACTTTAAGCAGCGTGTGATTGAGCCGCCATTGGCATCGCGAAAACAAATCGCAGAGGCTTATTTTTACATGCAGAAAACTTATCAATTAAAAATATCGGATAAACAGCAAAAGCTTTTTAATGTTTGGGCAGGTTTAGAGACTAACCCTAATTTTCTTTAATTTAAGGTGGGCGCGAGCAAAACAGGTGAGCGCTCATTATTCACTTAAAACCATATGTAATATATTGGGTTTAGGATTCGAATTTGCTGTCAGGTAAGTTTATTTAAAAAAATACTTTCTGAACTAAGTCATTATTTTTCGGCAAAATATAAAATCTTTTCTATGCTTGAACTATGTTTTCATTCTTTAGATAAAAAGATGGCAATTCGAGCACAGCAAAACCCAGAAATTAGTTGTTTCATTATTGTTGCGACCGTTGTTGCGCAACTTGATGTTATTTTGGTGGAAGCTAAAAACTTATCTTTAACAGCAAAAAATGCCCGTGTTGTAGCAATTAGGGCGGGTCAGGCAGCGCTAGGGTTTAAATCTATCACTAATTTCATTGATGAATTTTCAGCCCGTACAATTAAAGTGACGCAAGACATCCACAATCATTCTCACTTGCTTTTTAAATTGGCCTTAGAGCAATTACGTGCCTCTCAATTTAAAGAGCATGTTGCACGTGCACATCTTATTCATAATCGAAATTCACCGACGTTAAAACAAATAAGCCGCCAATCTATTACTGAATTAAGAGAGGCTTGGTCTCGTTTGGGAAGTGAAATGCAATCGCTCACATCACAGTTTGAAGAAATTCGTCAACAAATGCGCGCTGCTGAGTATATTGCCGTGACCTCAAGGGTTGAGGCATCGCAAGCCGGTGAATATTGCGACAGCTTAGAATCGGTATCAGATTATATCGCCTCGGCTGCGCTGCGCATCAAAACAGCAATTACAATCAACCTTAATACTTTGTCTCAATTACAACGGATAATAAAATGAAATCAAGTATTCTCTATCAGGGTAAGCATCATAAGTGGGTGGTGTTTGGCCGTGATCCAGCCAAGCCTGAAAAAATTATTGATACCAATCAGTATTTAATCGTCAATGAAAAAGAATCTGTGTTATTAGATCCTGGTGGTATTGAATTGTTTTCGCCGATGCTCGCTGGTGTATTAGGCCATATTGAGCTTGATAAATTAACGACTCTTTTTGCCTCTCATCAAGATCCCGATATCATTTCATCTTTGGGGTTGTGGGATAAAACGATCCCTAAAGCTAAATTATATGCACCTTGGTTATGGGAGGGGTTTATCAGGCACTTTGGCATGGAGAATATTAAATTTATGCCAATTAAAGATGAAGGAGGTGAGCTTATGCTAGGCAGTACGGCATTGCGCTTTATACCAGCTCACTATTTGCATTCGTCGGGTAACTTTAATGTTTATGATCCTGAAGCTAAGATTTTAATGAGTGGCGATATTGGGGCGGCGCTCGAATCAGCTGAAGCCCCGATGTTTGTTGATGACTTTGCTAAACATATTCCAAAAATGGAATATTTTCATAAGCGTTGGATGCCATCAAATCGTGCAAAAATGAATTGGATTGCTCGCGTAAAGGAACTTGATATTGAGATTATGGCGCCTCAACATGGTCGGATTTTCAAAGGTGATTCTGTAAAAGAGTTTTTAGCTTGGTTTGAAAAGCTCGATGTGGGCAGTGCGAGTTAATTTTCAGTATTTATTTTCTTTTTAAGTCACTAAACTAGCCACAGTTTGGTGATTTTCCTTTTAGGGGATTGTTTTGATAATTAAAACGCTTAGCGTTTTGCTGTTAGCAATAAGTGCCAATTTGCTTGCTGAACAGGTGAAAGCAGAGAGACTTTATGATTTTGATCATAAAGTTTTTTATAAAGAAACTCGTTTTAGTGATAGTCATTATTTACTTGAGGTAGAAGCCGATAGTTATAATCATTTTGAAAAACAAACTGTGTTTTTAGTGAGGCATGCGGCACTTTTGTGTCGCAGCTCACAATTTAGTTTGGTATTTCGTTCAGGGATTCAAGAGTTTAAAGTGATGCCGACAAACCCTCGCTCTTATCAACCACCTTTAACCGCAACACTAACATGCACCGAATCATAAAAACGTGAGATTGTTTGATTTGGCGCATTTAGTTTGTTTTATATCTCTTTAAACTAAGTGACCTCAGCACTGAATAATAAATCTATCTCAGGTTAAACAAGAGTCACTTTGATGCTGATTGATTACTCAATACGTTGGTAAATTTTTTATCCAAAGCCGAGCAACTAATCTTTATAGCCCCAAGGTGCAGCTGGTGGAGTAATGGCGTTAGTTAAATCAAAGTCGACTCTAAACTCCCGGCCTGCTCGTGTTAAACGATAGGTGAATTTTTCTGGGTAAATATACATATGCCAAGTATTGCCAGCCGACTGTGGAATACCTGACGAAACAAAGAGTTCTTTAGAATATTGATCCGCAGGAAAAGATTGCGCTTGTGCCCAGCCTGCATCATTTGTATGGCCACCGTACATCGTCGATTTATCATCATCCCCATTTTTTTGGCGATGATCATGTTTTAATTGCAAACCAGAGCCGGTTTTTTTGATGATCCAAGTGCGCGATGCATTGTCACCCACATGAAATGGGATCTGCAATTCATCTTTGGTGCAGCTGCGCACATGCATAACGAGTTTTTCTTTACTAAATGCGCTATCGCTTGCATTGCCTTCGGTGACTTTACCTTCAAAGGCTTTACCGCATAATGCGGTTAAGTTTGAAAAAAATTGGTCTTGGGGGGTGATGGATACTAACGGAGCTTGAGCAAACGCTAGTTGGCTTATTGATAAAGCACAAAAGGATAAACAGGCAATTTTCATTGTGATTCAACTTTATGTAAATACTCAGCTTAATCAAGCGCTGTGATATTGGCAATTAGCATTCGTTCAACACCATAAAATGTAAGATGAAGCGAATACGTTTAATATGTTTATAGGTGGTTAATAATATGAAAAATAATAAAAAATTCTGAAAATGCTCAAGATTTGTTACGGTAAGCCGATATGGTGCGTAGTCACTAAACGAAATAAAATCAATGTAAGATGGAAGCTATAAATTGTAAATGGATGCGCTAACCAAGTGAGAGATGTATATGTTTAATTCGTTAACAATTAAAAGAAAACTTCAAATTCTAGCTGTCATCGCCTTAGTATCTTTACTGGCTTTGTCACTTTTGAATTTTTATATCGCCAATCAAAAGCAAATATTGGCGAATGCAAAAGTGCAATTGGCCCATATTCAAAATGCGGTATCGGATACATTACGTGTTGATGCTGCGTTTTTAGCTGAACCCGAGACTGCTCATCTCAATAAGATGAAAGTGACCGTTGAGCGTGGGATCGAAGCGAGTAAGACCCTTCAAAAAAATGTTGAACATATCGATTTTAAGTCAACTAAATTCCAATTGGTGGATGATGCATTCGATGATTTTTTTGCTAGCTTTAGCAATATTTATCGCACGATGGAGCAGTATGGTTTTGACCAAAACCAAGGGTTGCGCGGTCAATTAAGAAGCAAAGTACATGAGTTAGAAGCATTGCTTGATAAAAATCAGGATGATAAAGCTCTTGTTTTGTTGCTACAAATTCGCCGCAGTGAAAAAGATTTTATTATTCGTGGCGATAATAAATATGTCGATAAAGTGGCTGATAATGTCAAAAAATTACGCGCGCACTTAGCAACTCAAGGTATTAGTGAGTTATATATTTTAGATCAATATTTGGATGCATTTAACCAAGCTGCGGATAACTATAATCGCTTGGGCTATAAAGTCAGTGGCAGTGGGCTTAGGTTTGAACTTAATCAAGCACAGCAAACCCTTGATGTTTCGCTAGAAGGTTTGGTGTCTGAGTTGGAAACTTTGCAAGAACAAGTCTACGAAAAAGCGCAAACAATGCAATGGAGTTTAAGTATTACCATGGCTATGTTAATGCTTATTTTTTTAATGGTGATTATTCGTTCTATTACACAAAGCATTGATAGTGCCATTGATGATATTACAAAAGTGACTGCTACGGGCGACCTGCGTTTAACAATCCGCAAACATAGTGATGACGAGATTGGGCAGCTTGCTCATTCAGTGAATGAGTTGCTAGGTAAGTTTTTATCAGTGATCAGGACAATTCATAGTGCAGTGGACGTTGTTACAACGGAATCGACACGCGTTGCGGTGAGTGTCGATCAAAGCGGTAAGCAGTTAGTGAAGCAAAAAATGGAAGTTGAAACCGTTGCCAGTGCGGTGACTGAGATGGGAGCCGTTGCACATGATATAGCAATTAATGCTGAAAATACTGCTAAACGTGTTAATGCGGTATCAAGTAATGCGAAAAACGGTCAAGTGCAAGTACAAGCAACTATCACGCAAATGACTCAGTTAAGTAATCAATTAGTTGACTCATCTAAACAAGTTTATTTGTTACAAGATAAAAGTAATGCCATTAGTGCCGTGATGACAGTTATTAAAGGCATTGCAGAGCAAACCAATTTACTTGCGCTTAATGCAGCGATTGAAGCGGCCCGAGCGGGTGAGCAAGGGCGAGGATTTGCTGTGGTTGCCGATGAAGTGCGCTCACTTGCAGTTAAAACGCAAGAATCGACATCTGAAATTACCGACATAATTAACCAGCTGCAATCGAGTACATCAGCAATTGTAAACAGTATTGATCAATGTAAACAGCAAGGCTTAACCACGGCAGAGCAAACCCAATTAGCGGGTGCTGCATTTACCGATATTATTGCTGACATTCATGAAGTTTCTGAGATGACTTCAACGATTGCGGTAGCTGTTGAGCAGCAATCAACGGTAGCTCAAGAAATTAACCAAAATATAGTAAGGATCAGTGATTATGCTGATGAACTTGCGAATAACTCACAGCAAAATGCGCACGCATCTTCACAAGTGTCTGAACAGGCGCATCAACTTGATGAAGCTACTAGTTGGTTTAAAAGTTAAATAAAACGGCTTTGTAGTGTATAGCGCTATAAATATCGCCACCTTAGGGTGGCGATATTGTTTGTTTTCTTATAGGTTAATAGCAGATAACTTTAAGGAGCACTTTCAATGGCAGACTTCACTTCACATAAAGCAGGTACATTTTGTTGGTCAGAATTGTGTACTCACGATTGGCAACAGGGTAAGCAATTTTATTGTGACTTATTCGATTGGGGTTTTGATGATCAGCCTATAGGCCCTAATACTTACTACACCATGCTGCAAAAAGAAGGTGTTGATATTGCTGCCATGTATCAAATGGAAGCAAACAGGCGAGACCTTGATGTACCGAGCCATTGGCTTAGCTACATTGCTGTCGCGGATGTAGACGAATGTGTTGTAAGAGCGCAAGCCTTGGGGGCTCAATTGCTGCATGGGCCACATTCTGTGGGTGATGCAGGTAGAATGGCACTATTGGTGGAGCCGGACGGTGCTGTTTTTGCGCTGTGGCAGGGTGTGTCTCATCCGGGAGCTCGCAAGTTACAAGAGCCCGGTACTGTGTGTTGGAATGAATTGGCGAGTAAAAATTCAGCAAAGAGCCAAGCGTTTTATTGCCAGTTATTTGATTGGCAAATTGAAGTCGTCCCGATGGAAAATATGACTTACGTGATGTTTAAACAGGGGGATGATAATGTGGCTGGTATGCTTGAAATGACCGAAGAATGGCGTGATATTCCTGCGCATTGGATGACCTATTTTGCTGTAGAAAATTGCGACGAAAGTGCAGCAAAGGCTCAGAAATTAGGCGCCGTAATATGTGTCCCGCCTACGTATGTCGCAGATGTGGGGCGTTTTAGTGTTATCACAGATCCACAAGGTGCTGCTTTTTCGATTATTGAACTGGCCAATCAGGCTTAATAATCAGAATTCAGGCGGCTATTTTCAACGCAAACAGTGTTGGTGTTATGAATAATAGCCGTCTCGATACCCTTTAAAATCTCTGGTTAGAGAGATATAAATTTCATCTTGAAAGTAAATTCAATGCGTTGTCGGTTTTATGTTTTATCTATCAGGTAAATACCTCGTCAGTGATCGCATGTAATATGAGCCATAAAATTAATAAGGAAAAAGTATGAGTAAACATGTCGTAGTGACCGGTGCGAATAGAGGGATAGGTTTGAGCTTTTGCCAGCATTATCTGACATTAGGCTATCAAGTTACGGCGGTGGTACGCCAAGCATCGAGTGAGCTGAGTGCGCTAAGAGTACAGGTTATTGATAATATAGACGTGAGTCAGGCCGGTGATGTTGCACAGTTAGCTGTAAAACTCGCGGGTCAAAAAATAGATGTTTTAATTAATAATGCCGGTATTTTTCATAATGAGAGCTTGGCTAACATGGATTTTTCGGCGATAGAAACGCAACTCTCAGTGAATGCGTTAGCCCCCATCCGAGTTACCCATGCACTGCAGACTAATTTGGTATCGGGCAGTAAAGTTGCGATGATCACGAGTCGAATGGGATCAATTGCTGACAATACTTCAGGTGCTTACATTGGGTATCGAATGTCTAAAGCTGCGCTGAATGCAGCGAGTGTCAGTATGGCCCATGAATTAAAACCTCAAGGGGTTGCGTTAGCCATTTTACATCCTGGTTTTGTCCAAACTCAGATGGTCGGTTTTGCTGGTGATATCAGCCCTGCAGAGGCTGCTTCGCGTTTAGTCAAACGCATTGATGAGCTGACATTAGAAAGTACGGGTACATTTTGGCATTCAAACGGTGAAATTTTACCGTGGTAATCTGTGGTGCAAGGCAATCAAGGTGCTGATATTAATTACTGGATGAGTATTGATTTGGTATGATCTTGTTTTAGCCTCTTAAATCGGAAACTACTATGGAACTTGTTGCTGGCAATTTGTTGAGCCTTCCTTTATTTTTTTTAAACGAACAGTTGGCTGAGCGAGATCTTGAAAAGCCAGATCTCATTATTGATATTACGCTCGATGATGCATTATTAGCAGAGTTGTGTATTAATCCTGCAGTCGATGAAAGTGCATGTTTATATATTGAAAATTATGCGCTTAGCTCAGTGAGTGAGCACTTTAAAGTGATGCTTGAAAGTGGGCATCATGCAGAACTTCAAATTAATCATGGCCCAATGATTGCTGTGTTGTTAAATACTGAGGATGAGCAGGTATTCGTATCGCCTCATATTGATTGCATGCCAACGTTTGATTTAGATTTGGATGATGCTATAGAAAATTAATTGTATAGGGCGGCGTTTTGGGCTTCTCCAGCTTGGTGCTCGTTATCTGGTTGTGCTCTTAATAGAGTCAACCAGTATCAACAGTATTTTAGAGAGTCAGGCGCTTTTAATCTTGTTATTGGTCCCCCTTAAACTGCCAAGCTACCCACCTTTAAATCCTCTAAGCTCATTTAGGTTTATGACATGAGGTTGCCAAGCAATACCAAGGCATTGCATTTGCTAATTTGATGATAATCGATATGAGAATAAATATTGGTAAGCGATATGTTCCGAAAGTCTCGGTTTTATAGTTGTTGCTTGCTATAAATTGCGGTAGCATTTGTAAAATAATTGTCAAAACTTGATCTCAATCAAGTTACTTTGACAGCAAAATAGTGTTAAAGCATTGTAGAGAATAAAAATGAAATATCTATTTGCGCTCTTGTTGTTGCTACCCACAATGAGCTTTGCTCAAAAACAATTAAATAAATGTATTAGTGCTGTGGGTGATGTACGTTATACCACTCGCAGCTGCGCTGCCGGTGAGCGACAAGTTGAAGTCGATCAAGAGCAATCATTATTACAATTTGCTCAAAAAGCTCAAAGTGTGACATCCGAAGTGAAAGAGGTAATTGATAATCGAGACCTGACCTTCTATTTAACGCAAAACTTTCAAAATACCGATTGGAGTGAAAATGTCGAGCGCAGCTTTTTAGAAGGTGAGCAAGCCGTTGTTGTGGTTGATAGTTTTAGGTTGCATAAGTTAGAAGCCATTTGTAAGGCTACAATGCAATGGATGGCGCAATATCCCCATCCGCTCTTTGATTTAACGTCGATGCGCATTGAGTTTAATACCGGTGAAACATTCGCAGCACGTTATATTATTAATGAACCATGTGATTTTGAATTAAGATAAACCGTTTTGGGATTTATCTTAATTCTTTCATTTATTTTAAATCGTTAATCATCTGCGTTGCAGCGCTCAGTAATACATCATTACTCAATCTGACCTTATAATTTGGATTGGTGTATTGAAAATGCACTAATCCTTGTGTATCGACTAAAAAAATAGCCGGTACAGGAAGCGCTACTTTTTCTTGACCATCGATACCAACAAAATTTACCCCTAATTTATTACGATAAATCTGTGCTGTTTTATCATCAAGATAAAATGCTAACCCTAGGCTTTGACTAAAACTTAAATCACTATCAGAGAGTAATTGATAGTGTGTATTTTCAGTATTCTTTTGCAGCTCTTTTGGTTGCTCCGGTGAAACGGCAAGCACTTGAAAGCCTAGCTTTTGCAATTGGGGCGCCAATTGCTGTAAGCCCATTAATTGGCGACTGCAAAATGGGCACCATCCCCCTCGATAAATCACTAATACCGTTGGTTTATTCCCAATTAATTGGCTCAAATTAATTTTCAGCCCTTCCTTTGTCAGCAGTTCTGCATGAGGCATTGTAAGCCCAGGTAAAATGGGGGTGACTAATTCAGCTGAAGGTTTGATATTAAAAGCACTTGCCGCATCACTTATTTGGCTCATAAAAAGTAGTAAAGCACTGAGTAGATATTTCATTTTGATCTCTTTTTTTAATGGGTTTGTTATAAGAGCGGTAAAGTGAAAAATAACTTTCATTGAATTTATTCGTCTCTTTGCTCAAAGAGGGGTTTTTCCGTATGATTGAGTTTTAAAATTAAAGGTGAGAATAAGCGATGTCAGCAAATATTGCGAAATTAGCGACCATGCTTGAAATGCAAAATGCGATGAATAAAAAAATTCATCCAGAGTGGTTTGAGCAAGGCTTTGAATGGTATCGAGCAATTTGGGTTGAATGTGCAGAGATGCTTGATCATTACGGTTGGAAGTGGTGGAAAAAACAAACTCCAGATACTGAACAAGTTATTTTAGAGTTAGTCGACATTTTCCACTTTGGCATCGCAATGAGAATTGATGGTAAAACCAGCTACCAGCAACTTGCTGAGCAGTTATTTTCTGAATTAAACGATGTTAAAACAGCCGATGATTTTAAACAGACTCTAGAGCTGCTCGCCGGTGCTGCGGTTGTTGAAAAGCGTTTTGATGCAGCTGCTTTTGCTGGTTGTATGCAGCAAATTGATATGAGTTTAGATGATTTGTACCGAGGTTATGTGGGTAAAAACACGCTTAACTTTTTTCGTCAAGATCATGGTTATAAAGACGGTAGCTACATTAAAGTGTGGAATGGCAAAGAAGATAACGAACACTTAGTTGAAGTTGTTAAGTCTCTAGATACTGAGCACCCTGATTTTGCGAAATTAGTCTATCAAGGGCTTGTTGCACGTTACCCCGCTTAATTTTTACCCTTCATTCTTAGCGCTAAACTTAAAATGCCAGCAATTGTTTGCTGGCATTTTTATTGGTATCAATCGCGCGAAGAGCCTTGAGTTATTGGTAAAACGGTGCGGTAGTCTGTGATTGCTAAAAATTCATTCGTTTTAATGGGTTGCAATTTACTGTCCGGATTGGCAATTGCAAGCAGGTGGCCAATACCAAACTCTTGTGCTGCTTTTAAAATCGTGAGGCTGTCATCAACAAACAAAGTGCGCGTTTTATCAAAATTGAGCCTTGCGTGCAATTGATGCCAAAGTGCTTGGTGCTCTTTGCTGACCCCAAATTCATGTGTCGAAATTAATTCATCAAGATAGCCGTCAAGTTGAGTGCGCTCAATTTTAAGGCTTAAGCTATCGGGATGTGCGTTGGTTAATAAAATCAGTTTTTTGCCCGCTTTACGCAGTGCGTTTAAAAAATCAGGTACATCCTCACGAATTGCTATGAGGTGTTGAATTTCTCGTTTTAGTGCTGCAATGGGTAAATTAAGCTCTTTTTGCCAATAATCTAAGCAATACCATTCTATTTGGCCAGCGACTTTATGGTATTTATTGAGCAAAATTGCTTTAGCTTGCTCAAAAGAAATATTCTGTTGCTGAGCAATTTTTTCTGGGATTAATTCAAGCCAAAAATGATTATCAAAATGAAGATCAAGTAAGGTGCCATCCATGTCGAGTAAAACGGTATCGATTTGTTGCCAATTTAACATAGGTTTTTAGCCATAAAGCTATTATGATTAAGTTATTCTCCATCATAGCAAAAGATGTGTTATGGCAAAGAAAAACGATCATCAACTGCCAACTATTTTGGCAAGTTCAGTTGTTGCCAAAAGTAAGTTGTTTACTGTTGAGGCGCTAGACTTGGTTTTTTCAAATGGTGCGGCTCGGCAATACGAAAAGATTAAAGGTGCAGGGCGTGGGGCTGTCATGATTATACCCATTACGGCCTCAGGTGATTTATTATTGGTGCGTGAATACTGTGCTGGCACCCACGATTATCAGTTAGGCTTTCCCAAAGGGTTGATTGATCCAGGTGAAACGCCCCTAGAAGCTGCTAACCGCGAGTTAATGGAAGAAGTAGGTAAAGGTGCCCATCAATTGACCGTGCTCAAAGAAGTCTCTCTAGCCCCGGGTTACTTTAACGCTAAAATGCACCTAATCCTCGCTGAGGAGCTGTATGACGAACGTCTTGAAGGCGATGAGCCTGAGCCGTTAGAAGTTGTGCCTTGGCCTCTTGAGCAATGGGCGCTATTACTTGAGCAAACTGATTTTACCGAAGCGCGCAGTGTCGCTGCACTCATGTTAACTAAGCAATTTTTTAGCTAAGCGAAATATAATTATGTTGTCTTTACTTGAACCCTGCATTGCCTTAGCTGAGCAAGCAGGCCGAGCTATTTTAGCCATTTATGACCAAGATGATATTGGTCAGCAAGAGAAGTTAGATCATACCCCCGTCACAAAAGCCGATATAGCCGCCAATGATGTGTTAATGGCTGGATTGATCGCTTTAGATGCCTCAATCCCCATTATGTCTGAAGAAACCAGTATTCCTAGTCTCGATGAGCGCAAAAGTTGGCAGCGTTATTGGTTACTCGATCCTATGGATGGAACAGGGGAGTTTATTCTTAAAAGTGGTGATTTTGCGGTGAACATCGCGCTAATTGAAAATAATCAACCAGTATTGGGCATTATCCATTGGCCAACCAAGGGGGTTACTTATTTTGCTTCTGAGGGAAATGGTGCTTTTAAGCGTGAAAATGGACAAGATAGACAAATTAAAGTAGCAAAGCCTCAAAAACTTACTTTAGCTATCAGTCGCAGACAGAAATTAGAAGTTGTTAGCCAGTATATAACAACACAATTTGATACCATTCCGTTGGGCTCTTGCTCGTTGAAAGCGTGCTTGATTGCTGAAGGTTTAGCAGATTTTTTTATGCGAATTGGACCTACAGGTGAGTGGGATACGGGCGCATCTCAAGTTATTGTTGAGCAAGCGGGCGGCACGTTAATGGATGCACAATTTCAACCGTTAACTTATAACCAAAGAGAGAGTACTGAGAACCCAGATTTTATTGTAATGGGGCATCCGGACTGGGATTGGTTAAGCTTGATTCAACCCCATCAAAGATAACAAAAGTTGGTTTTATACGGCTTTTGTAGATTATTACTTGCATAATCTTATTTTTTCTATATTATGGCGCTCTCTCTCGGGAAGTAAGCGAAAAAGCAACGCTGTGTTGTTTACCAGTTAACTCTTAAAGAGATTGTTTTTACAGTGCTAACGTGTTGAAAAAACTAAACATACAGGCGCGGGATGGAGCAGCCTGGTAGCTCGTCGGGCTCATAACCCGAAGGTCGTCGGTTCAAATCCGGCTCCCGCAACCAATTTTTTGGTTACTGTATATTCTGATGCTAAAGCAGAATTAAAATATCTTTAACACATACAGGCGCGGGATGGAGCAGCCTGGTAGCTCGTCGGGCTCATAACCCGAAGGTCGTCGGTTCAAATCCGGCTCCCGCAACCAATTCTTTGGTTACTGTATATTCTGATGCTAAAGCAGAATTAAAATATCTTTAACACATTCAGGCGCGGGATGGAGCAGCCTGGTAGCTCGTCGGGCTCATAACCCGAAGGTCGTCGGTTCAAATCCGGCTCCCGCAACCAACTGAATGTAATCTTTTTTACCTAAGAAAATTTTAAAATATCCCAAAACATACCAATCTTATTTTTTCACTTGTTATTTTTCTATTTAATCTAGCCATATACCTGTTTGCAGATCCTTGTTATGCTCAAAATAATCGGGATAAGTTATGCAAGTAATCTAGAGGTAACAGTGCTGTTTATTTATTTATTAATTTTTGCTTTGTTTGGCATGACAGCGACCTATTTTGTTCGTTTTTTTTATAGTTTTTGGTGGCATAAAAAAATTGAACCTAAGTGGTTAATACGTGCAACAATGTGTGTTGTTTTAATTACCCTCAGCGCTGTTGTCATCGAGTTATTACAATAAAAAACCGCAGTTTAATCCGCGGTTTTTTAGAAAATCAAAAAGTGCGTGGTTGGTTATGGTTTTTCGTTTAACCAAATAGCCACTTGCTTTGCAAAATAAGTTAAAATGCCATCCGCACCTGCTCGTTTAAAGGCAAGAAGCGACTCCATAATACATGGGCGCTCTGCAAGCCAGCCGTTATTGATGGCAGCCATGTGCATCGCATATTCCCCACTGACCTGATAAGCGAACGTAGGTACTGCAAACTCATCCTTTACACGGCGCACTATGTCTAAATAAGGCATTCCAGGCTTTACCATTACCATGTCGGCTCCTTCTTGTAAGTCCAGAGCAACTTCACGTAAAGCTTCATTAGAATTAGCAGGATCCATCTGGTAGGTTTTTTTATCTGCCCCTTTTAAATTACCCGCAGAGCCAACAGCATCTCTAAATGGGCCATAGTAACTTGACGCATATTTAGCGGAATAGGCCATGATACGTGTGTGAATAAAGCCGGCTTCTTCAAGTGCATCGCGAATTGCACCAATGCGACCATCCATCATATCTGATGGCGCGACAACATCAGCACCAGCTTGTGCATGTGAGAGTGCTTGCTTAATTAATATTTCAATTGTGGTGTCGTTGATGACGTAACTGTCTTCATCAATAATACCGTCTTGGCCGTGGGTCGTGAATGGATCTAAAGCGATGTCGGTAATAATGCCCATTTGAGGCACCGCTTCTTTAATCGCTCGTACAGTGCGCTGCGCTAAACCTTCAGGATTATAAGCTTCTTCGGCTAAGAGTGATTTTTTATCGCTTGGTGTAACGGGGAAAATAGCCATAGCGGGGATGCCAAGTGAGGCGAGCAATTTTGCTTCTTCAACGAGTAAATCGATTGATAGGCGCTCTATCCCTGGCATTGAATCAATCGCTTCTCTGCGATTATTACCATCAAGAACAAAAACCGGATAAATTAAATCATTTACGGTAAGTTGGTTTTCACTCATAAGACGGCGAGAAAAATCATCTTTGCGCATTCTTCTCATGCGGGTATAAGGGAATAAATCTAAACCTGATTGTGCCATGTTAGTTCCTACTTTTAATCGCGTGGTGCTGCATCATCATAAACAATGACTTGATTACGACCAGCATGTTTTGCTTGATATAATGCCTTATCTGCTAAGGCGGTATATTGATTTGGTTCATTATTTCTATCGGCAATCGCACTAAAAAGACCCGCGCTAATTGTCATGCGAATAATACCTGCAGTGGTATGAACTTGGGCCTCGCCAATGTGTATACGGATTGCTTCAGCGACTAATAGAGCGCCCTCAGGGTCAGTATTTGGCAAAATAACAGCAAATTCTTCACCTCCGTAGCGACAGACTTCATCCGAAGGGCGTTTAAGGGTTGTTTGAATTGTGTGCGCAACAAACCGAATGGCATCATCCCCCGCTAAATGTCCGTAGGTATCGTTAATTTTTTTGAAAAAGTCGATATCAATCATGATTACAGCGAGAGGTGTTTGCTCTCGGTGTGAGCGGCGAAATTCCATTGTGAGTTTTTTATCGAAATAGCTGCGATTTCGAATGCCGGTTAATGAGTCTAAGGTGTTTTTTTCTTCGAGCTCGCGGTTTTTTTCTTCTAATTCTTGTAGTGTAATTTGCAGCTCAAAAGTGTGTTCTTGAATGCGACTTTCAAGCTCTTCTTCTAACTCTTGTTGAATTTTTATGGTTTCAAGTTGCAAATTATCTTTAATTTTTGCTTCTGCTAACAAGGCTTGTTGGCGCTGCATTTTTAAGTCACGGCGATCGATAAATTGCAAAATAAGCAAATATGAAAGCGTCATGCTGCTTATAAAAAATGAGCTCATAAACAAGGTCGACATCGGGACAATATTATGATCTTTACCATTAAAAATTAAAATACTAAAAATAATCGCAACTAGGTAGCTCAGTTGTGAGAGAAATATCCATTTTGCGTAGATGTGTTTTTTCAATAGTAAGAAAAGCGTTATACCACTGCAAATAGTTAAGTTCATAAAGGTGGCAAATAAACTAGTTTGAAGACCTGTCGCATAACTAAGCCATGGAATACAAAGCAGAATGAGAGTGCTGACAACAAAGGTAATTCGCATCACACGAATGAATGATTTAAAGGTTGCATCTAATTGCAATAATTTTTCAGTGACGATGTTGAGTAATATCGCTGCAGTTAAGAAAAGCAGCGCAATATTTTTTTCATGTAGCCACATGACATCAACATAAAAATAGCGATAGCTTAAGCCTGATGTAACTGTGATCAGTATCCATAAGCAAGCAATGTAAAGGCTCCCCAATAAAAAGCGAGATTTACGGGTAAGCATAAAAAGTAACCCATTGCTAAAAACAAGTGCTAATAAAAAGCCTAAAAAGAGGCCTGTAATGAGGTTCTTTTTGGTTTTATGCTGTAGGAGTTGCTCAGGTGTCCACAAACTCATAGGGAGTTTGATATTTCCTTGGCTGATAATTTTTAGATAAAAATCATCTTTAGCATGTGCTGACAGTTCAAACATAAATACCAGAGAATCGTCTTTTATTTGCCTATTTCGTAACGGTTCGCGGTCACCGATTGCTGCAAATGTAGTGAGGGTGCCATTGTGATATTGATTAAAGCTCACGCTATCGAGTAAAGGGTGATTAAGTAATAAGTAGAGCTTTTTACTGTCTGATGTTTGATTAATAAGGCTAAACTTGACCCAGATAGGTTGTGGCTGAACACCAAGGTTTAGGCTGCCACCTTGCGAGCTTTCCCATTTAGTTGCGCTATCGTTCAGAATTTCCTCTAGAGGATGTGTGCTGATGACATAATTAAATACGATAGGTTTTTGGGATTGAAAATCATCTCCAATTACTATTTGGTCATCACCGAAAGATGAGAAACTCAAAAGCGTGAAAATGAAGAAGCACCACAAATATTTGGCCATCATTACCTCAAGGATAAACGAAATAAACGTTCTGTATTGTGTCGTGTATGATTGGCTATGGTTTCAACATCAGTCTGCTTTAAATGTGCGATCATCTTGCAGATATAATGAAGATAAGCGGGTTCATTTCGATGTAACTTTGGCTTTGGGGTGATGTTTCGAGGGATCAAAAAAGGCGCATCTGTTTCAATCAGTAAGCGATCGTTTGGGATATATTGAATCAACTCTTGAAGTTCTAAACCCCTGCGCTCGTCACATACCCAGCCTGTAATACCAATATAGAGCCCCAAATCTAAATAACGCGTGAGTGCCGCTTTGTTGCCGGTAAAGCAATGCACTACACCCGAAGTATTGTGCTTTTTTACTAAATGATACAGGTCGTCGCTTGCTTCGCGTTCATGCATGTAAGCAGGTAAATCCAGATCATTGGCAAGTATTAGCTGTTTTTCAAAAACCTCACGTTGCACATCACGAGGTGAAAAGTCACGATGATAATCTAAGCCGCATTCACCAACGGCTTTACAATTTGGATGTGCTAAGAGAGCAGTGAGTTCACTAATAAAGTGCTCTGGCGCATCAACTGCATAATGAGGATGGATCCCCGCAGTTGAAAAAAAACCGTAGCGATTTGCATCGGCAAGTGCACGCTCGCTTTGAGTCAGCTCGGTGCCAATTAATAATAAATTAGCAATGCTCGCTTCTTTTGCTCGCGCTAAAACGGCATCACGGTCTTTATCAAATTGTACATTGCAGAGGTTTACTCCAGCATCTATTAATGTCATCGTCATTATGAAACGCGTTTAACTCGAATGCTTTTATTGCCATCTTGTAGTTTTAACAAGAAAGAGTTGAAAGCGCCACGAGAAATCACGATCGTTTGGCCTGCATTGACACGAAAGCCATCAGTCCCTATTTGTCGCCACACTTGGTCGTTATCTAAAGTTAAAATTAACTCGCCGCGCGGTGCTCTAGTTACCGTATTAATAATTGCAATTAAAGTGTCGGTTTCTTCGGTTTCATTTTCTTGTTTGTGCTCTAGGCCAAATACTGCTTGTGGATCTGCTTGTGGAGCTGGCGCTGTTCGTAGGGTGACACTGGCAGTGACCGTTGTTTTTTCTGGATTAACGATACTGTTGGCTACTTTGTCGTAACACATTAAGCGGTGGAGGTCATTTTCAATCGTCAGGCATTGTTCTAATGTTTGCGTTTCAGCCGCTAGGCCGCTAAACGAACTTAAGCATAGTAGTGCCAATAATTTATTTTTCATTCTTGTTGTTCCATTTCTTCTGTTGATTGTTTTTTTGAATAAAATGAAGCCAAAACTAAGCCTAATTCAAATAAGGCTAACATAGGAATAGCCAGTAAGGTTTGTGATAACACATCTGGGGGTGTTAAAAACATCGCCAATACAAATGCGCCGACAATAATATAAGGCCGTTTATTCTTTAAATCTGCTGTTGTTGTCATACCGCTCCAGCATAACAGCATAATGAAAACAGGAATTTCAAACGCTATGCCAAAGGCGAAAAATAACTTAAGTACAAAATCAAGGTAGCTACTGATATCAGGAGTTAACGTCATGACATCAGGCCCAATACTAGTAAAAAAGCCTAAAATAATCGGAAAAACTACAAAATAACTAAAGGCAATACCGCTATAAAATAGCAGCACGCTTGAAATGAGCACAGGAATAAGCATCTTTTTTTCATTTTGATATAAACCAGGTGCAATAAAACTCCAGACCTGATGAAGCACAAAAGGAAAAGCCAAAAATAGCGCGGCAAATAAAGTGAGTTTAAAAGGTGCAAAAAATGGTGCAGTGACATCGGTTGCGATCATGCTGGCATTGGCAGGTAAATGATCGATTAATGGCGTGGCAACAAAACTATAAATATCGTTGGCGAAGTAAACTAAACTGAGGAAAATAATTAAAATTGCGAACATGGCTCGCATTAAGCGGTTTCTTAGTTCAACTAAGTGGCTAATAAAGCCTGAATGTGCCTGCTGGCTAGTCATTTTTTTTATCTTGTTCAGGAGGTGGTTCAACAGGTTTAAAACTATGAGTAACGGATTGAGCTGCTTGGCTAAGTTCTGCAATAGAGCGCTGTAACTCAGGTGACAAGTTGTTCATGCCTTGCTCTTCGGCTTTTTTTAGATTTTGATGCAGTTCATGCACCCGTAATTCTTCACTGATTTCAGCTTGCACTGAATTACCAAACTGTTTTACGCTTTTTATCCAGCGCGCAACGGTGCGCACCGCAACAGGTAAGCGCTCAGGCCCAAGTACAATTAGGCCAACAACAAAGATAACAACTAGCTCCCAAAAGCCCATAGTTAGGCCTTATCTTGCTCTTTAGTGTTAGTCGTATTTGGCTTTACTTCCGATTCTTTGTGGCTCAGATTGTTTGCGTTTGCGTTTGCGTTTGCGTTTGCGTTTGCGTTTGCGTCAGGGCTGACTGACTCTGAGTTGTCTTCCGACACGGCTTTTTTAAATCCTTTCACTGCATTGCCTAAATCACCACCAATATTTCGCAGTTTTTTAGTGCCAAATAGCAAAACGATAATTGCTAATATAATAATTAATTGCCAAATGCTAATGCCGCCAAAACCCATTTGCTTAGTCCTCTAAAAAATTTTGTTTATTATACGCCCGAATCAGTAAAAATCATCTGCTTTCACGCCGATAATGCTGATGATTATGCGCTTTGAGTTGTTATTTTGCTTTGCTCCACGCGCAGGTAAAACAAATTGCTGCAAAGGCAAAGCAGCCGATAGCAAAAGGTTGATTCGCAGAGACATAAAAAATGCTAGCAATAACTAAACTACTGCATGCTAATAAGCCCAACAAAAGAGGTTTTAGTTTAATATCATGATTGATCTGTGGCTGATGTTGATATTTGTGTTGATTTTTAAGACTGTTGTAAATTAAATCAGGTAGTTCGGGTAGTTTTTCACCCCAAAATGGTAAATTAGCTTGAAGGTTTTTAAGTACAGCCATTGGGCCTACTTGATCTTTAACCCATTGCTCTAAAAAGGGTTTGGCTGTTTTCCATAAGTCGAGTTGTGGATACAGTTGGCGACCAAGTCCTTCGACATACAGTAATGTTTTTTGCAGTAAGACTAACTGCGGTTGTACTTGCATGTTGAAGCGTCGTGCAGTGTTAAATAAATTAACTAAGACATGGCCAAATGAAATTTCAGCTAATGGCTTTTGAAAAATAGGCTCGCAGACGGTACGAATCGCAAATTCAAATTCTTCGACATTGGTTTCGGCAGGCACCCAGCCAGAATCGACATGTAATTGCGCTACTTTGCGGTAGTCGCGATTAAAAAATGCGATAAAGTTTTCGGCAAGGTAGCGTTTGTCTTCTTTATTGAGCGTGCCAACAATGCCGCAGTCAATCCCAATATATTGTGGGTTGTGTGGGGTGTTGTACGAGACGAATATATTACCTGGGTGCATATCGGCATGGAAAAAGCTATCACGAAAAACTTGAGTAAAGAAAACTTGCACACCGCGTTCAGCAAGCAGTTCTAAGTTAGTGCCTTGCGCTTTTAAGGCGGCTAAATCGGAAACTGGAATACCATAAATCCGCTCCATCACTAGTACATTTTTACGACTGAGATCGCTGTAAATATAAGGGATATAAAGTGCTTCTGAGTTTTCGAAGTTGCGCTTTAATTGAATCGCATTGGCGCCTTCGCGCATTAAATCAAGTTCATCCAATAGGGTTTTTCGGTATTCTTTAATTACTTCAACAGGACGCAGGCGTTTGCCATCGGGTAAAAAGCGGCTGGCTAGTTTCGCCAAATCTTGCATCAGATATAAATCGGCATGAATGATAGGTTCAATATCTGGGCGTATCACTTTAATGACAATCTCTTCGACGTTACCATCAGCTTGAGTGATTTTTGCGCTATGAACTTGAGCAATTGATGCTGAAGCCAGTGGTGTGGAGTCAAAATCGCTGAAGCATTCGCTAATATCACTGAGGCCAAGGGCGGTTTCAATAATGCGCTGTGCAAGTGCACCTTCAAATGGCGGCACTTTATCTTGCAGTAATGCTAGCTCTTGGGCGACGTCGGCAGGTAATAAATCTTGTCGTGTTGAGAGCATTTGGCCAAACTTAATCCAAACAGGGCCTAGGTGCTCGAGTGCTAAACGCAGTTTTTGTCCTGCGGGAGTGTCGGTATGATTATTTCGGATCCAAAAAAAACAAAGTCGTATGGCTTTGAAATACCAAGGTTGCCATTTTTTGGGAACTAAGGTGTCTAAGCCAAAAAATAATAAGGTGTGAATGATTTTATAAAGTCTGGCTACTCGCACGCAAAGATCCTTGTGAATGCTATTTTAGCAATGCATTGATACGTTGTTCTAATTGGGCGCAATCTGCTTTGAGCTCGCGGTTGCGTTGTTTAAATTCATTTAATTCAAGCGGGTGAACCGCGACGCGCAGTTCGTCTTGAAGAAGGGCACTTACGATACCACTGAGTTTTGAGTTCGTATTCACTCGGTTTTGTGCAGCGGTTTTGAGTTGTTTTATGAGTTGAAAGCTGGCCGCATCGCCGATATAAGTAGATAAATGTTCTTCCCAATCAATGTTCAGTTCAGAAAACGCTTTGCTGTAAGTTTGTGCTAAATGCAGATCACCTTCTAAATCAAGTTTGTTTTCACGAATGAGTTGTGTGATTTTACTGGGATCTTTTAATTGTTCTAGGGTCGCTATATCAGCGCTGATGACGCATTCAGCAACGGTTTCAGCAGTACTTAAAATGATCAGTTGTTGCCCTGTATACAGTACAGAAAAGCCTTGCTGCCAATCACGAATATATATTAAGAGGGTTTGCTGCCTGGCGGTTGATAGCATCTGGTGTAAGTTAGGTGATAACTTAAACAGTTGGTTAACCGCGCTTTCTATTAAAGCAATAAGAAGTTGTGACAGCATAAAAATCCTAGAATTTAAATCCTCGGTGTAAAGCGACAATCCCACCGGTTAGGTTTTGATACGTGGTTTGCTCAAAACCGACTTCATTCATCATTTCTTTGAGCGTTTCTTGATCTGGATGCATCCGAATTGATTCTGCCAGATATTGATATGACTCGCTGTCGTTGGCAATGACTTTTCCCATTGTAGGTAAAATATTAAACGAATAAAAATCGTATACTTTAGCTAGTGCCTCTGAACTTGGTTTTGAAAACTCTAATACCAATAAACGACCACCCGGCTTTAATACGCGATGCATAGAAGCAAGAGCTTTGCTTTTATCTGTTACATTTCGTAAGCCAAAGGCAATGGTGATGATATCAAACGTATTATCAGGAAAAGGTAGGGCTTCGGCATTCATTTGCACGTATTCAATATTACCGACTAAACCAAGATTACGTAGTTTCTCTCGGCCAACTTTGAGCATGGAATCGTTAATATCGCCTAAAATAACTTGCCCAGTTTCACTGACAATTTGGCTGAATTTAGCTGTTAAATCACCCGTTCCACCGGCAAGGTCGAGTACCTTGTGACCTTTTCGAACACCAGAACTTGCAATAGTTTGACGTTTCCACAGACGATGAATCCCCATAGACATCAAATCGTTCATCACATCATATTTAGCTGCTACAGAGTGAAAAACGTCAGCCACTAGGCTGGCTTTTTGCTCGGCATCAACGGTTTTATAACCAAAATGTGTCGTGTTGTTTTGCTTCTGTTCCATGGCTTTTCTCTGTGTTTACATGCGCGGCTAGTTTACTTGATTGAGCTACACAATACCAATAACTGAATCAGGATAATGGCAATTTTGCTTTATTGAGGGTGTTTTAATGCGTTTACATTCAGAGAGTCTAAACTATTAAAAACGGGTCAGATTTCTCTATTTTGATTGGCTGGAGATGGTATGGGTTTAGCGCGACATTTGATGAGTTTGTTTACTCTCATTTTTTTAGCCATGTTATTCATAGTAATGTCGGCAGTTATTTTTCAAGGTAAAAAACAAGCTGAACAGCAAAGTATTATGCAGTCAGCATCATTGCTGCGCTTAATTGCTCTAAATGTTGAGCCTCAGTTGACTAGACTCGAGGAGGAGCAATTAAAATTATTGCTAACCGAGACAGCAAAAGCCGCACCATTGAGATTGTTGGCACTGACTGTTGAGGCAACCGACGAGCTGATTTACCAGTATTATCAAAAGCAGAATGAAAGCGCGCCTCTTACTTTTTTGACTCACCAAATAAACCCCGTGAGTTTACCTGTACGGACTATTTTAACCAGTGAAGCGGGGGGGCGTTTTGTTTTGACGCTTCAATTGCAACCTTCAGAGTTAATGCCATTTCTTATGTCGTTTATGCTTTTTTATGTAGGTGTATTTTCGGTATTGCTGATTCTGTTGGTGTTTTATATTAAGCGCTTTGCTCAATCGGTCACTCAGCCTTTATCGGCACTGGCATTGCAAAGTAAAGCAGTAAGCCATAAGCATTATCCTGTTTTAAAAGCGGTTAAAAGTATCAAGGAAGTTGAAAGCTTGGTATTGGCTCATAATGAAATGACGGAACAAATAAAGGCGATGGTGTGCGAATTAAGCGAGCGATTAGAGTTGGCAAAAAAATCCCTTTATAAGGATGAGTTAACTCAGTTAGGTAATCGTCGGTTGTTTATTGCCCAGCTTAACCAAGTGCTGTTTGAAAACGAACTCCATGCTGGGGCGCTTGTTTTTATTCGCCTAAATCAATTTGATGCTATTCGTCAGCAGGAGGGGTTTCAGGTTGCTCGTGCATTTATGGAGGATATCATTCATTTAAGTCAGTTAACTTTGCACCAAGATGCCAATGTAAATTTGTACCGTGTTAATGAATATGAATTTGCTTGTATTCTAACTGACGTTTTACAAGATGATATCATTGATTTGGTGAAGCATTTGTCATTAGAATTTGTTGAGTTGCAAAACCGTTACCAGCGTAAAAAGCAGGTATTAATAGGCGCAACGGTATTTAAATCAAAACAATCTGTTTCTGAGATTTTAATTCGGGTTGATGATGCGCTTAGCATGGCCAAAAAAGAGCCGCATTTATATCATTTTAATCCTGAAAATAGCATGTTGAGCCAAGTGAGTGTGTTATTAAAATCACGAGAAGCTGTATTGCAGGTGATTGATGAAAGTATGCTTAATTTTTGTCAGCAAAAAGTGATGCTCTCTGATAGGTTAAATATCATGTTTGCAGAGGTTTTAAGTGCTTTTACATTTCAAGATCAAGAGATCCCTGCCAAGCTATTACAATCACAAGCTGAAAAGTTTAATTGTGTCGAGTATTTTGATAAGCGCATTATTGAAATGGTAAAAGCTGCGTATTTGAAAAATGATTTGTTGCTTCCTGTCAGTATCAATTTGTCACCTTATAGCATGCTGGATGAAAAATTTATGAATTGGCTGACTGATTTATCTCATTCTTACGCTGATTTTTTTAGCTCGGTAATATGGGAGTTCGATGAACACTCGCTTGGGCAAATTCAGCATGCAGCGGCCATTGTACATAAATTGCAATTGTTAGGTAGTCGTGTCGCGGTCGATCATTTTGGTGTCGGTGAAAATACGCTAAAAATGTTGCGGTTATGGCACGTCGATATCATTAAAATTGATGGTAGTTTTATTCATGATTTGGGTACTGATCGAGCCAATTGGTCTTTTTTAGAAACCATTATTCAACTCGCTCATAGTTTGGGAATTATTGTTGTATGTGAGCAAGTTGAATCAGAACAAGAATCAAATTGGGCTAGGCAATTGGGGGTTGATGGGTTGCAAGGCTTTCAAATTGCACACCCAATGAGTAATTTTAATTTAAAAAATTAGCCACGGTATTGCGGCCTCTTTTTTTAGCAATTAGCATGGCGTGATGTGCATTCGATGTGAGTACAGATAAGTCACTTTGTGCTGATAAATGTGCGATGCCGACAGAAACCGTTATTGAAGGAAGGCGTTTGCCACTGCGGGAGCTAATAAATCTCAGTTTTTCAATACCATTACGAATCTTTTCTGCAATTTCATTTGCTGTTGCTTGCGTTATATCGGGTAACACAATTAAAAACTCTTCACCCTTGTTACGTACAGGGATCCCACTTTCTAAAACGTATGACTGAACTTTTTTTGCTACTTTACTCAGGACTATATCACCAATTAAATGGCCATATTTTTGATTGAATTCATTAAAATGGTCTAAATCAATGGTAATTGCACACAGTGAGTGGTGTTGCTCTTGCCACACGGTAACTTGTTGGTTGAGATAGGCCTGATGATATAAACCTGTAAGAGGGTCGGTATAGCGTATTTTTTTGATTTTATCTAATTCGCCCCGAGTTTTCTCCGTTTCAGCTTGTGCTTGTAAGAGCGTTTCTTGTAATTTTTGTTGTTGGTTTTTTAACTCATACGTTGCATCGATCAGCGATGAAATAATTTGTCGTGATTTTGGCAAGTTGTTTTCATTAATTCCGACCAAGCTCGAGTCTAAATGGGCCAGATACTGATTGACCGCTTGGTGGCTGTCTGAAGTTGAGTGGCTAATTTGTTTCACCACTTTATCAACACCTGTGATTAAGGTGTCTTGGCTTTTACTGTCGAATGACAAGTATTCGTTATACCAAGATTCAATTAAAAAATTATCAAGCGATGTTTTTTGAGAAATACAGTTATTAATTGCTTGATTTAATGCAGGGTGGTTTTCAGAAATGTACGCATAGGCTACATGATAATTGATTGGGATCGGCACCAATTTATGTTGTTCTAAAAAGAGACAAACTTGTGTCATTTTGTCTTGGGCTGTGGCCATGGAATCATGGTACTTCATAATCAACACCGAGCGAAAAAATAGAGGTATATTAAAAAATAGCAATGTCCTTATCGTGAAAATGCAGACCCCATCTATGAGTCTGTAGGCATTAAAAAACAAATTGCTAAGATTTGAAACTCTTTTAAACGAGAATCATTAAAATTCATACTTAAGTGGGTAAATATTGACTCACTTTGTTACAAGCTGTAATTAAGTGATTAAATGATGTGCATTGTAATGATGGGATTGTTAATCAGTTAACCGTATATTGGTTGGCAAGATGAGCCTGCTAAGGTAGCCTCTTTGTAACTAAAGAAGGGTTTATTTATGATAAAAACAATAAAACAGTCACTTATTGCTCTAGGATGCACCGTTGCTCTGAGCGCTTGTGTGACCACACAAAAACTATCTGTCGATACTCAATTTTCTACGCTTGCAGAGCAAGTTGTTGCCTATCGTAAAAGCATTGATCCTTTAGCGCAAAATGGTGCAGTTAATGGTCATTACCTGGCAGATTTATCACCTGCGTTTTTAGCTCAAACAAATGCCCAACGAGAAGCATTTATGCAGCAGTTAGATCAGCTTGATAGTGCGGCGTTAAGTTCTGAAAATCGTATTAACTTAGCTATTTTAAAAGCACAAATTCAAAATAATATCGATGAATACAAGTTTAATGCTCATTATGTGCCGCTCACATCTGAATTTGGTTTTCATTCCGAGCTCTCTTTTATGGTTGCCCGTTCTGATTTTTCAACCAAAGCCGGTTTTGAATTGTATTTAAAAAGATTGGCAGATGTTCCACGCTATTTTAGTGAGAATGTGCACTGGATGAGAGAGGGAATTAAGACTGGTTTAACCCAACCCAAAGTGGTGCTACAAGGATACGAAAGTTCAATAGCTGCACTTATTAATAATGATATTGAAGCTTCTGAATTTTATGGCCCTTTTAAAAACCAACCGTTAGTTTTAACGGCTGACGAGTTTGCAGAATTTCGTTTACAAGCTAAAAAAGTGATTCATGAGAAGGTGAATCCTGCTTTAGAACAATACTATCAGTTTTTTATCAATGAATATTACCCAGCAGCTCGAGAGCAGATTGGTATTTCAACTACGCCCAATGGTGCTTCTTTTTATGCAAATCGGGCTAAATATTATACGACAACCGATATGACGGTAGAGCAAATCCATCAATTAGGTTTAAGTGAGGTGGCGCGTATTCGCAACGAAATGGAAGAGATAATCAAAAGTGTGAATTTTAATGGCTCGTTCGCAGATTTTATTCACTTTTTACGTACGGATCCGCAGTTTTATGCCACAACACCTGAGGAGTTATTAAAAGAAGCGTCATTTATTGCGAAAAAAATGGATGCGCAATTACCTAAATTATTTAATCATTTACCGCGTATTCCATATGGCGTCGCGCCTGTGCCACACAGTATTGCTCCTAAATATACTACAGGGCGTTATGTTGGGCCAAATCGAGATGATCAGCCGGGTTATTATTGGGTTAATACCTATGGTTTGGATAAGCGTCCGCTATATGTATTGGAGGCGTTGACCTTACATGAGGCTGTGCCAGGCCATCATTTACAAATATCTTTAAACAGCGAGTTAACGCATTTACCTGATTACCGTCGCGACTCGTATATTTCTGCGTTTGGTGAAGGCTGGGGCTTGTACTCAGAGTGGCTAGGACTTGAAGCTGGTTTCTATCAAGATCCATACAGTAATTTTGGCCGCTTAACTTATGAAATGTGGCGTGCAGCTCGCTTAGTGGTTGATACCGGGATGCATATGTATGGTTGGAGTCGTGAGAAAGCGATGGCGTATATGCAAGATAATACCGCCTTGTCGCTTCATAACGTTAAAACAGAAACGGATCGTTATATTTCTTGGCCAGGTCAGGCGCTCTCTTATAAGGTGGGTGAATTAACCATAAAACGGTTGCGTCAACAGGTTGAGTTAGCGCTTGGTGAGCATTTTGATGTACGTGAATTTCACAATCAAATATTAAAAAATGGTTCTGTTCCTTTGTTTGTATTAGAGCAGCAAATAGAACAATATATTAACGAAACAAAAATGCGGGTAGAGAATTAGGTAAGAAATCAGGCTGCTTCGCCTTGCTCAATCATTTTTTAAATAAAGTGTTTGAACTCGGAGGTACATACGAAGCAGCCTAGGGCCCCCGATACTGTTATCGTTGGCAGCTTTGCAATCATAGGATTATCCCTTAGACCAACAGCTTTGCGTCCTTAGTTTTCACTAAGTTTGCCCTTTACGAACTATGACAGTTCATTTTTGAGTTTAGCTGCATAATTGATACCTGTCATTAAGGTGGCTAAAGAGTTTTTTAGTTTGTTGTACATTTATCTGTGCGGCATAATTCGGTGCAGCTATTAAGTAAAATGATTAAATGGATGTCGTCGGAATGTTAAATGAATTTATTAGTTAAAAAGTTATTACTCGAATTTCGAGTTCATATTGAAAAAGTAAGTTGGGCCTTTGTTATTGCAGCAGTGTTTACGCATTTGTTACTTACTTGGTGCGTACTTTTTTTGGCTGGAGAGGCAAAATTAGTCGATCTTCATCATTATTTGTATTACTACATTGTCACCACTTCAACAGTCGGTTATGGTGACTTAAGCCCAAGCACTGATTTGGGTAAGTGGTTTGTGGCAATCGTTCAGATACCTTTTGGCTTGGCACTTTTTGGTGTGTTACTGGGTAAAACAGGTCAAACAATTACGGATAAAATAAAACGTTCTATGACAGGTGAAAATAGTTTTAATCATTATATAGGCCATATCATTATTTTTGGATGGCATGAAAAACGGACAAGTAAAATTATTGAGCATATTTTGGCTGATAATAAACGTGTTGCACGACGAATTTTACTTGCAGTAACAGATGATATTCAGCATCCTTTTGCCACAAACCCACATGTCGATTTTGTTAAGTTAATTAGTTATACCGACCTTGAGCAATTGCAGCGCGTTGCGATTGCGCAAGCCGATAAAATTATTGTTGACGGTAAAGATGATGACCAAACTTTTACAACTTCGTTACGTATTAGCAAGTTAGTAAAAGCGGACTGTCATATTAGTGCGTATTTTAATGACGATAGTAAAATTGAGATGCTGCGAGATCATTGTGGCAATGTTGAATGCAGCAGCTCTAAATCAGCTGAAATGCTGGTGCGGGCAATGCAAGATCCTGGCTCAAGTCGTGTGCATGAAGAGTTACTTTCAACGCTATATGGGGATACTCAATTTAGTTTGGTTGTGCCTCAAGGTGTGGCTGAATTGGTTTTCTCAAAAATATTCCACGTGTTTAAAGATCGTCACAATGCAATCGTATTGGGTGTTGCACGCTCAAGGATTGGTGATGAGTTAGAACTAAATCCACCACTGGATTATTGTGTAAAAGCAGGAGATGTATTGCATTACATTGCTGCTGAGCGCGTATTAACAACTGAAGTTGAGTGGTTGGTATTAGCAAAGTAAAAATTAAATATAATTGAACCTAACTTAACGGATCTTTAATGTTGGGTTTAGGTTCACCTCGCCTTCGTAATCAATGGTTGCTACTACATTGTCACAAATAGCGATGGCTAAATGAGTGCCATCTGACGCGCGTGTAAACGCAAGTTGATAACCATATTGATTGAGTTTATTTAATGCTAGCTTTTGCGCTAACGTTAATAAGTGCCAAAAAGCCTCAAGATCGGGGTTAGTTAAGCGACGCTCATCATCAAACTGTTGATTTTCTGATTTTAAAAGTACAGACATGTTCTTCCCAAATTAGTTACTCAAGGTTAATTTTATTTTTATCTACCAGCGCTGTCTAGTTTATTTTCTTATAGCACAAGGTGGATTGGTATTAATATCGCCTTCTGCATCAACGGTAATATAGTGTTCATCCAGTACTAAATAGGCCAGAGAATTGCTTATGGTAATGCGAATAAAGGCCAGATTATAGCCATAACGATAAAGTTCGGTAATTGATGCTTGTTGTGCCATTGAAAGCAACGGCCAGTTTTCGTTATCTGTTAGCTCCTTCATGCGCCGCTCTATTGTCATAATTCATCATTTTTTAAAAGCTGTTCTCGTTAGTTTAGTTAACATTAGCGGTTTGGCTATAAGTATTGATAATGTGCAGCCATTGCGAGTCAGTCACCGGCATAACAGATAGACGACAGCCTTTTTGCGTGAGGACAAAATCAGTGAGATTCGAGTCAGCTTTTAACTGTGTTAACGAAATTGGGCGTTTAAATTGTTCAACAAATTTAACGCTCACTTGTAACCAACGTGGAGAGTCGGGTGAGGATTTTTTATCAAAATACTCGCTGTTTAGGTCAAATTGGCTTGGATCAGTATGGGCTGTTTTTACGATAGTGGCAACGCCTACAATTGCAGGTTGTTTGCAGCTTGAATGATAAATAAACACTAAATCACCTAATTTAACACCATCACGTAAAAAGTTGCGGGCTTGGTAATTGCGCACGCCTTCCCAATCGGCGATATTTTTGGTCTCTAAGTCATTAATAGAAAAAACATCGGGTTCGGTTTTAAACAGCCAATAAGCCACAAGAGATCCTTAAATAGAGTATTTTCACTAAATTTAGTGGCAGCATGTTACTGCAAGTTGATATAGTGACTTTATCATGAGTCAGCCTATGAAAGAATGTGCAATGAGCCAAGTATTAGATGATCTGCTCGCGTTATTGAAATTAGAAACCATTGAGCAAGGTATTTATCGAGGACCGAGCCAAGACCTCGGATTTAAAGCTGTGTTTGGTGGCCAAGTTATGGGGCAGGCTTTATCTGCTGCTAAAGAAACAGTGCCTGAAGAGCGAAAGGTGCATTCACTTCATTCGTATTTTTTACGCCCAGGCGATGTTACTAAACCTATCGTATATGATGTCGAAACCATTCGTGATGGCAAAAGCTTTAGTACTCGACGTGTCAGCGCTATTCAATACGGTAAACCTATCTTTTATATGACCGCATCTTTTCATTGTGATGAACCGGGAGTCACTCATCAAGCGCCGATGCCTAATGTACCGGGTCCAGAACAGCTGCGGTCATCATTGGATTTTTATCGTGAAAATGCGCATTTAATCCCTGAAAGTATTCGAAATAAAATTATTTGTGAAAAACCGATAGAGATGCGTCCGGTGAATTTTCAAAATCCATTTAAACCAGAGGTAACTCATCCTGAGCGTTATGTGTGGTTTAAAGCCAATGGTGAAATGCCTGATGACTTGCGAGTTCATAAATATTTATTGGCGTATGCCTCTGATTTTGAGTTTTTACCTACCGCATTGCAGCCTCATGGCTTGTCATTTTTACAGCCTAATATGCAAGTCGCTACAATTGACCATGCGATGTGGTTTCATCGTGAATTTCGAATGGATGATTGGATTTTGTATGCTGTTGATAGCCCATCAGCCAGTGGTGGTCGTGGTTTAGTGCGCGGGCAATTTTTTAATCAGCAAGGTCAGCTTATCGCTTCTACGATGCAAGAGGGTGTGATCCGAAGTTATCCTGAAAGTTAGTTTTTTATAAGCCCAACACGATTCAGTGGTGGGCTTTTTATTAGCGTAATAAGTAAAAAATGCTCAAGCCTGCCAGTGATGTGAAATAAATATTCTTGGTGCGAGCCGCAACTGCGATAGCCACAAGTGCTGCGGGAATATACGGGTTATGCCAGTCAAGTTTCAATTCTCCTTTTTCTAGCAGCACGATTGGCACCCAAATCGCGGTAAGCACAGCGGGTGCGCTATAACTTAAAAATTGCTGTAGCTTCGGCCCAACAGAAAAAGGGAGTTTATGGTGTAAAAATAAATAGCGGCTACTGAAGGTTACGCAGGCCATTAAAATAATTGTGGTTAGCATTATATTTCCTTTCGTTTGCGTATTAATTTTTCACTGGCATAACCGGCACTCATTGCAAGTAGTGCTGCGCCCACTAGCCACAACTCAAAGCCAATCGCTTTAAACCAAGTCGCAAACACCCCAGCGGTACAGACAGTAATAAAAATAGGCCAGTTTTTTATACCTGGGATCACTAACGCAATAAATGTTGTCGCAATGGCAAAATCAAGTCCCATATTTGTTAGGTCGGGTAATAGTGAGCCCGCAATAATGCCCAGTAGTGTCCAGATATTCCAACAGATATAAAAACTAAAGCCGGCACTGAGGGCATAAATTAGCCTGATTTTAGATTGATACGCTTTGGGGTGGTGTGAAAAAGCAAATAGTTCATCGGTTAATACAAAACTGATAGGTAATCGCCAGCGTAGTGGTTGGGCAATGATTTTATGACGAATACTTAAGCCATATAAAAAATGGCGCGAGCTGATAATAAACGTAGTAAACAATATGGTGATAAGCGGTGTATTTTGGCTGATTAACTCAATGGCAACCAGTTGGGCAGATCCTGCAAACACCAGCAATGACATCAGTTGTGTTTCTAATGGGGTAAAGCCATTTTGTACCGCTAAAGATCCACATAAAATTCCCCATGGGATCACGGCCAAGTTGAGGGGTAACATATCCCAAAAGCCTTTCTGCAGGGCTTTGTTCATGTTTAGTTCCTTTTATTGTTTATGTTTAGGGTTGAATGAAGCTGGTTTGGTTATTTGAGCAAAGGTATCGAGTATATCGAAGCTATCAAACAAAGCTTCTATAAAATAACTCATTACGACGAAAATATAAGCTGTTTAATCGTGTTCGATTAGTTCATCGCGATGATACATGGCATCATAGTACAGTGTTTTAATTAGAAGATTTGAAAGATGATTACAGAAAATAAACAACCGATTAAGGTATGGGATGGCTTTATTCGTTTTTTTCATTGGGCGCTAGTAGGCTTAATTGCACTGCTTTATTTTAGTGGCGAAGAAGGGTGGATGTCGGTGCACTTTGTGGCTGGGTTTAGTGTGTTAACTTTGGTGTTAACGCGCTTAATTTGGGGGGTATTTGGCAGTGATACCGCAAAACTAAGTCGTTTATTTCATGGGCCAAAAGCGGTGTGGCAATCAATAGTGAGGCCATTAGAAACGGTGGGTCATAATCCGGCTGGCAGTTATATGGTAGTGCTCTTCTTTGGTTTGATTTTAGCGCAAGCTTTGTCTGGCTTAATGACTACTGATGATATTTTAGTTGAGGGGCCGCTAGTGGCAGCCGTTGACTCGGCGTGGGTTGAACTTGCAAGTAGCCTGCACCGACTAATTTTTGATGGGTTATTGATTGCAATTGGGCTGCATATTTCAGCCATTATTATCTATCGGTTGCGTGGTAAGCCTTTGGTTAAAGCGATGTTTACAGGGCGTACTCAAGCAAGCGCAAGCGTTCAACCTCAAATTAAATCAGGTTGGGTTGCGTTTGGTATTTGGCTGGTATTGCAAGTCATTATTTTCAGTACGTGGGGGCGTGAGTCGCTAATCTCTTTATTTAACTAACCAAAGCTCAGGTTAACTAGGCGTGCTGATTTTGTATGTTTGACAGCGGTTGGTTTGGTATTCATACAAGACAAGGTCGCACTTAGGTTTAAGTTTTTGATAATGAAGAATGAATAAAAAAAGCGCTGAGCGCTTTTTTTATTCAAAGAGGTAAGCGAGAAATGCTTAGTCTTTAAAGGTTTTGTGACAATCTTTACAGCCTTTGGCCCAATCGCCAAATGCTTTGCCAATAACGGCTTGATCGCCAGATTGAGCAGCAACGGCAAGTTTGTCGGCGTAGTCTTGAAACGCTACCGCTTTTTTCATGAATTCATCGTTTTGCGACCACACAGTAGCAAGTGCACTGGTTTCGCCTTGATCTGTTCCTGGTGCAAAAGCTTCCCATGGCATTTTAGATAAAGCGGCTGCATTGCGTGCACGCATTTTAAAACGTTCAGCTTCAAAAGGCACTGCGCCTTTGAGCATGTCGCCCATGTCGCTAATTTGTACACGGATCATCGAAAAAGCAGCTTGGCGATATTCAATTGCATCGGCCGGTTTTTCAAAAACGGTGTTAGCCATTACTGGTGTTGCTAATAATGTGCTGAGTAATAAAAGTGTTTTTTTCATCATGTTCACCCCTGAACTAATTATTTATAAAAATAGTTTTACCTGATGCAGCCTTGGAGCGCAATTAAATACGCTTAAATCACCATGTAAAGCATTGGATGGTTAATTATCTAGATCTATATGTGTGAAAATCATGCCGCGGCGCATAGAGCGTGTCGCTAAAAATACTTCAGCTAATAATGATAGCATTGCCAAAATCAGAAATAACATGGCGCCCACAAAGCTAACACCAATCGTAATATTTAGGTTTATTTCCACTAAATGACTCACAAATAACGCCATAACGACTGTGCACACTAATAATGCGCTTAACACGCTTAAGCTAAATGAAATGTGGATGCAGCGTGCGCGTTTCCAAAGGGCTCGTAATTCGGTAGTGAGTAACTTTTTGAGTGATTCATCATCGGTGGTGCGAACTTTTTTTTCTAATTGTCGAGCGCGATCGGTAATGCGTGCTAATCGATTTGATAATACCCCAAGCATTGCAGCAACCCCTGTTATTAAAAAAACAGGTGCAACGGCAGTTTGGATTAATTTTGCCATAGTGAGGATGTTAAGAGCTTCGCTATTCATGTGTGTTAATTGTCTTCATCGCTGTTAATAATGACTACTATGCCGAGTTTATCAAAGTGTCGCAATATTATCGTTAAAGTTCATGAATATCCTAGAGATTGTATATTGATAATGATTGTAAATAGCGTGTTGTAAGTCAGTGTCCGCTTGTGTACCTTGCTAAGGTTCAAAAATAAAATCTTAGGGGATTTATGAAACACACGTTATTTAAAATGTCTGCTCTTTCAGCAGCAATACTAATAACGCTGTCAGGTTGTGGCAGCGATAATGATAAAAAAGCAGTAGTAAAAGATGTTGCTCCGCGTGCAAATAATGTTGAATTAACTCGATTAAAGCATTGGGTGCCGGTTACTGACTCATTAAAAGCAATTGACTCAAATGGCGATGCGTTAAGTTTTAGCTTTGCTGAAAATGGCCAAGCAGTAACAGCCGTTGATGGTGTTTTCCATTTTAGCCATGGAACGTTAACGCTTGATGGTCGTGATTTCACCTACATATCATTAACTGGCCAAGATGCAGTGATTGACTATACCGTTACCGCAAATGGAAAGTCAGCTTCAGCTCAAATTAATATTTCAGGTGTTGAAACGGATCCATTAGCAAATGAGCAGTGGCATTTACGTAATACAGGTCAGCGTGCATTTGCTCGTAGTGATGAGTTTTTAACTGTGATGGCTCAGCTAAACGGTTTAACGACGCAAGATGAAATCGCTCAATATAAGCAAACTCGTTTAGAGTATTTTAATGCTAACTTGACGCGTGTTGGGGCTGATATGAATATTGCGCAAGCTTATCAGCAAGGTGTAACAGGTAAAGGGGTCATTGCCGTTGTTGTTGATTCTGGTTTAGAGGTTCGTCATGAAGATTTAGATGATAACGTATTGCCATATCGTTCACTAAATTTAAACCCTGGTGCATTTGATCAAACAGATCCAACAAAACCAGTTCCTGCGGATGGTATTTATAAGTCATTTGGTGACTTTAGCGACCACGGTACAGCAGTTGCTGGTTTAATTGCCGCCGAAGGCTGGAATGGGATTGGTGGTCGTGGCGTTGCGCCCGATGCTCAGTTGTTAGGCATTAATTATATTAGTGGAAAAGTGCCAAATAGTTTTACAGTACAAAGTATTATTAATGGCCTACCGGGTAGCGGTATTTTATCAAGTGAAGAAGTGCTATTTAACCGTAGTTATGGTTACAACCCAGCGTTATTTTTGCCTGATGATCAGATTGACAATCAGTTAACGAGTTATGCAACTACAGTATTGCGTAATGGCAAAGGCGCTATTAGTGTGAATGCGTCTGGTAATGATTTTGAGTCAGGGCGCCATAACGATGGTGATTTTTGTCAATACTCTGGCACTAACGAGTTAGGTTTAGGCTGTATTGATATGAATGTATCAGCCGCTAATCGCAGTTTAAACCATATTACAGTGGGCGCATTAAAAGCTAATGGTAAGCGTACAAGTTACTCGACATCAGGTAGTGGTTTGTTTTTAAGTGCTCCAGCAGGTGAAGATGGCAAATGGGAACCTGCAATGATTACCACAGACAATATGACGTGTCTTAATGGTTCGTCTGGTTTTCCACTCTTAAACTATCTAGAAAGTTTATATCGCCAACCTTCAGGGTTTGTCGCTGGTTATCACTTTTTTGATTACCCAGGCCATCCGCTTAATGCCAGCTGTAATTACACTAATAGTATGAATGGTACTTCTTCGGCCGCACCAAATACTTCAGGTGTGATAGCGCTTGTTATGGAAGCTAATCCGTCACTTACGGCGCGTGACATAAAACATGTACTTGCATCAACTGCCACTCAAACCGATCCAGATAATGCGCCGATTGTGCGTACAACATCAGATGGTGATTTTACTGCCCATTTAGGTTGGGTTGAAAATGCCGCTGGTTATAAATTTAATAACTTTTATGGTTTAGGTCGCGTAAATGCGGGCGAGGCTGTAAAAATGGCAAAAGGTTTTACTTCACTTACACCACAAGTTCAAAGTGACTGGTATTTTACAGGCCAAGCGGTTGACGTAGTTATTGGTGAAGCTGGACCTGCATTTGTAGCTCAAGGTGAGCCTTTAGCATTAACGGTACCTAATAATTCAGCTGTAGGTGCAAGTCATAGCATGGTGGTTGATTCAGAATTGGTGGTTGAAGCGATGCAATTTAGCTTTACCATTGCAAACCCTGAAACTCGTTTTGATTACAGTCACGAGCAAATTCCAGGTGATATGCAATCATCAGCAGCGACTGATTTAGCAATTGAAGTGACTTCTCCATCAGGTACTAAAGCGATACTTCTTTCTTCAGGGCAAGCAAATTTAACTCCTGCAGTAGCAAGTTCTCGTTATTTTTTAAATGGTTTTGTACACACCCCAAGTGTAAGCTTTTTATCTCATGCATTTTATGGTGAAAACAGTAAAGGCGAATGGACCGTTAAAGTTGTTGATGCTGCTGATCCCGCTCAAGTTGTTTATCTAAATGACGAGCGTAAGTTAAGTGTAGTGTTCCCTAATGAAGCGCCTTCAGTACTTGAAGGTTGGGGTGTTCGTGTGACTGGCCGTGTAGAGTAAGGAATAAAATGATGAAGTTTAAACATATAATGACACTGACGGGTGCATTGGCATTGAATGTCGTTGCTTTTCAAGCAGTAGCACATGAAGAATTAGCGCTACCAACTCAAAAAGCACAGCCATTACCGCAGGTTGCGTTACCTAGTTTTAAAGCAAGTGACCTTAAGCGCAGTGATGACATTGTGGTTGATGGTTATAAGAAAGTGCAAGGAATGAAAGCAGTTCCTGAATTTTTAGCGACACCATCAGAAGTATTGGGTAGCCAAGGTGAATATGCTTTAGTGAGTGCTTCAGGTAACGCCGAAACTCGCAGTGGTTTGTTTGCCGGTGATGTATTAAGAAATAACATTTCAGGTGGTTTAGCTGTTGTAACGGGTAATATTGCCGTTCAGATAGAAACAACTGAAAAGTTAAATGAACTTGCAGACCTGTTAGACCTCACAATAGTAAAAGAGTTAGGTGTGGACATTGTGATTGTAAAATCAGCAAAGCAAGTTGATTTGACAAAGCTTGAAGCAAAAATCCTTTCTTCAGGTTTAGTAAAAACAGCCAAGTTAGAGCGTTTAGAGAACTTAAACCAAGCTTTCTAACGTTGTTTTATTATTAAAATAAAGCTCAAAGGTAGTTTGATTGCCTTTGGGCTTTTTTATTGCTTAGAAAGTATCACCGTTTTTATTGGTTAAATCCACTTCAACGCTAGCTCAATACCTTACATGCTTTATGGTGAATCTGGTTAATGGGCCCACAAGTGCAGTGAAAAATGAGTGTATTTATGTATCACTCTAAACTTGAGTGTGCAAACTGGGTAATGCCTTATAACGATAGCTTTATTTTTATAATCAATTAGTTATCAGATTAGATACATCCTCGAATAATCACAGCCAAATCACCCTCTTGATTTTAATGTTAAAACGATGTTGTTAGGCGGCCCCGCTGGGCTAATTTAGTTGCTTTTATGTTTCTAATAGCGATATAGTGGCCTTCGGTTTACAAACTAAAACATCTAATTAACAATAATGTTCGGAGTAACTATGTCTCAGGGAATTATCAAAAAATCTGCAATCGCATTAGCGGTAAGTGGTGTGTTAATCACGGCACAACACGTATCAGCAGAAACGCAAGTTGCAAAATCAACTGTTGCCACTCAACAGTACTCAGAAGCTGCAATTTCATTAAATGATTTACAAACTAAAGCTCCTTCAGCACACATGATCGTGCTAAAAGCGACGACATCTGTCGATATGTTTACTCAAGGCACTTATACCGCTTCAAAGGGTTCTGCTAGTTTAGCAGCCATTGAAATGGCTCAACGTGAAGTGGCGTTTGAATTATCGAATTTAGATTTTAATGCCAAGGTGATTGGTCGTACTAAAGTGTTAGCGTCATCATTAATTGTTGAAGCAACACCTAAAGCGCTAGAAGAAATCGCTAAAGATGCGCGTGTTGAGCGCGTTCTGCCTATGTTTGATAGTGAATTACATATTGCAGCGTCGGCTGACTATATCAAAGCAACACCTGTTGTTAGTAGTGCAATTGCCACCGGTGCAACGCAAAAAGTTGCGGTACTAGATACCGGTATTGATTATACCCATGCAGTATTTGGCGCTCCTGGTGCGGGTACGGTTGAAGCCTATGAAAGCGCTCAATCTGACCCAACAAGCGTTGCTTGGCCACAAGGTCAAGTGAAAGGCGGTTACGACTTTATGCGCGATGATGCCGATCCAATTGAAAACGATCCTGCATTTGCTGATCCTACAAGCGCGCCTACGAGTCATGGTACGTCAGTATCACATTCTGTAACCGGTATTGCTCCTGAAGTTGAATTGTACGTTTATTCTGTGTGTGGGGGTGGTTGTCCTGGTGCAGCGCAAGCTGCTGCATTAGAAGCTGCAATGGATCCTAATGGTGATGGTGATATCTCAGATCGCGTTGATGTGATCAACATGTCATTAGGTGGAGAGTTTGGTGGTACTTATACTGGTGGTGGTACTCAGTATTTAATCCAACGTGCTGTTGACCTAGGTGTCAACATGGTTATTTCGGCTGGTAATGATGGTGATAATCCATTCCGTATCGGCGGCCCAAGCACAACTCCTAATGCACTTTCTGTTGGTGCAATGACGCATCCAACAGGTGAAGCAACTGTTGGTACTGCAATGATTGCAGGCGTTGAAACAGGTTTTGGTACTGCAAGTTTTGGTGCAGAAGGTGCTTTTAAGTTTACTAATGAAGATGCTGAGCTTGTTTACCCGAGTGAAAATCAAGAAGGGTGTGTTGATTTTTCAGCTGATACCGACTTTACAGGTAAAGCGGTGATGATTGACCGTGGTACGTGTGGTTTCTCTGTTAAGGCACTCAATGCACAAGAGCGTGGTGCTGCATTTGTAATCATCGCTAATAATCGTGCTGGTGCTGCACCGGGTATGGCTGCAAGCCCTGGCGCTGAAGCCGTGACGATTCGCACAGTATCGTTATCTCAAGATGATGCGAACTTACTAAAAGCACAGCTTAGCGCTGGTGAAAAAGCAATGTTTAGCTTTGAAGCAGCAGTTAAGAAAACAGCTGGTGCTGTTGCTGGTTTCTCTTCACGTGGCCCATCAATGGATGGTTTGTTGAAGCCTGAAATTACAGCGCCTGGTACTGATATTATGGTGGCCGATACTGGCACACAAGATAAGTTAGCTCCAGCAACAGGGACTTCTTTCTCAGGCCCAATGACTGCTGGTGCAGTTGCACTTGTTCGCGAAGCGTTACCAGAGCGTAATGCGTTCGAAATAAAAGCAACAATCATGAATGCTGCAAACTTAAATGTGACTAATGATCCTATTGATGCCAATCCGCAAACAGAGCTTGCGCCAATTAGTATGATCGGTGCTGGTTTAGTTGATGTTGAAAAAGCAGTTAAGCTACCTGTTGCTGCGTGGGTATATAATGCTGAATTCGATACTAATCAAGCTGCTTTATCGTTTGGTTTAGAAGTATTAACTAGCACTACTTCAATGACTAAAACGGTCACTGTTAAAAACTTCTCTAAGATGGAGAAAACGTATAATTTACGTACAGAGGCTCGTTATAATAATGATGAACAAAGCGGTGCGTTAATGTGGGATATGCCATCATCAGTAACAATTCCTGCTGGTAAGTCTGTGAATTTTGATGTGACATTAACAATCGATCCTGCCAAATTACCAGCTTGGGAATTAGAGAATCCATTCTCAGCTGCTGATCTAGCTGCTCGTAGCCCTGCGTTAACCAGTTCAGAGTTTGATGGTGCGATCGTATTTGATGACCCATCTACAGATGGCGACCATGACTTACATGTTGTTTACCATGTGTTACCAAAAGCCGCGACCGCGCTGGGTGTAAGTGCTGAAATCATCAATGATAAAGTGCAGTGGGTAGTCGAAAATACAGGCTTTAACGATGTCACACCGCTTGCTGAGAACCTTGTTGCTAAAGGGGTTGTTGATGCCGATAAAGATTTCAATATTCTAGCAACAACGTTTAATGCGCTTGCATTAAATGCGTGTAGAACTGGTGTACTCGTTACAGCTTCAATCAAAATGCGCGATGCTGTAACACATTTACGCCAAGTGGGCACTCAAATGTTGTTTGATATTGATAACGACGGTACCTTTGACTATGCATTTGCTAATTACAATGATGTAGGCCGAAGCGCAGAGATCCCAGGTCGTAGCCGTACGGTATCAGGTCCAATTGTTAATGGTGCTATTCGTTGGTCTTTTGTTACCCCTATGTACCATTCAGCAGGTTCTGATACGGTTACATTCTCTGCATGTAGTGATTTAATTGGTTTAACGGCTGATCAACTAGGTAGCCCAATTAATATCATGGCGTCAGTAGGTTATCCAAGTTACCAATTAGGTGTGTATTCTGAGACTGATAGTTTAGCTGGTACAGCGCCATTCTCATCACCAACAACGGTAAAATTATTAAGTACAACAGATGGCACAACCATGGTTGATACTTTAGCGCCTGGTGAAAAAGCAATTATTTCAGCAGACGGTGCATTTGCCCTTAACACTGACTCATTGCAAGATGTTGTTCAAATGGTGACGGCTGACGAGTTGGCTGCGTTACCAAGTGTTGCAGCGCCTATGCTTGAAGATGCAAGTTTCACAGTATCAGAAACTGCTGCAAATGGCACAGTGATTGGCCAGTTAGTTATTACCGATGCTGCTCTTGATTTGGATGTGGTTGAGTACTATGTGCATTCACAAACAACTCAGGGCGTGGGTGTTAATAACATGGGTCAAGTTGTAGTAACCGATACTGATTTCTTGGATTACGATAAAGGTGATAAAGAAATTACGCTGAAGGTTATTGCGATTGATAAACAAGGTAATGCCTCTAAAGCGGCTACAGTTGTTGTTATGCTTAAAAATGAGTTAGATGAAGCATCTGAGCAGCCAGTGGTTACTCCGCCGCCAGTTGTTCATAAAAAATCAGCGGGTTCTATGGGTTGGTTAGTATTACTTGCAGCACCATTTGCATTCTTACGTCGTAGAAAGCAAAAATAATTAGCTTATAGTTAAATGTTATTGATTTTAAGGCTCTGTTTTATACAGAGCCTTTTTTATTGCGTATTGGAAAATTAAAAGAAAATTTACAACCATTTACATCAGCCTATAGTATGATTTTTACTGCTGCTCTATGATGTTTGTTCAGATGAAAAATAACAGGAATAATGATCATCATGGCTCAAAAATACTCTTTTTTACTCAGTGTAATTTCCCTTGGAGTGCTGAGTGCTTGCACAGAGCAACCGGCTAACTTACAAGTAGCCTCTCCTACTACAGAGGTTGTCTCAGTAGCAACATCCGTCTCTCTTGCGCCAGTAGCTAAAAAAGTACCGTATGAAATGGAAATTCATGGTGATAAACGTATCGATAACTACTATTGGATGCGTGACGATAACCGTGAAAACCCTGAGATCCTTGCTCACCTAGCCGCAGAAAATGATTATACCAACGTTCAATTAGCTCATACCGAAAAACTACAAGCCGAATTATTTGAAGAGCTTAAAGCGCGTATTGAAAAAAATGATGACTCAGTACCTGTGAAAAAAGGCCAGTATTTTTACTCAACGGAAATGCGCGGAGATAACGAATACCCAATTTATGTTCGCAGTACTGATATGAGTGGTGCCAATAAAGAGATACTGTTAGATGTTAATGCATTGGCAAAAGATCATGCTTATTATCAAGTCTCAGGTTTAGATGTCAGTCCAAATGGTCTGTTAATGGCATTTGGTGAAGATAAAGTGAGCCGCCGTGTTTACAGCGTAAAATTTCAAGATTTAGCCTCAAAGACGATGTTACCAGATGTACTTGAAGGTACTGAAGGGGATGTTGTGTGGGCGAATGATAATAAAACCGTGTATTACATCAAAAAAGATTTGCAAACGTTGCTCGGTTATCAAGTCTATCGCCATACGCTTGGCACACCACAAAGTGATGATCAGCTCGTGTATGAAGAAACAGATAATACCTATTATACCGGTATTGGTAAAAGCAAAGATGGCAGTGTGATTTTTATTAATCATGGCAGCACAGAGTCATCAGGTGTGTCGGTCATTGATGCTAATAACCCTAAAGCTATGCCACAACGCTTAGTGCCGCGTGAAAAAGGGCTAGAATACGATGCATCAAAACTAGGTGAATATTATTACATCACCACGAACCTTGATGCGGTGAATTTTCGCTTAATGAAAGTGCATCAAGATGAGTTAGGTGACAAAGCAAAGTGGCAAGAGGTGATTGCGCATCGTGCTAATGTGAAATTTGAAGGTGTGCAACTATTTAATCAGCACATGGTGTATCAAGAACGTGAAAAAGGTCAAACGAGCATTAAGGTGCGTGATTTAAGCACCAAGCAAGAACATACTCTCTCATTTAATGATCCGGCATTTTCGGTCTACATGTATGGTAACGGCGAGCTTGATAGTAGCGCGTTGCGAGTGTATTACACCAGCATGACCACACCCGGCACCCATTATGATATCGATTTAGCCTCTGGCAAAAAAGTACAGCTGAAACAACAAGCAGTGCTGGGTGATTTTAATGCTGATAACTATGCCTCTGAGCGTATTTTTATTAAAGCTCGTGATGGTGCAGAAGTGCCCGTTTCATTGGTTTATCGTAAAGATCAATTCAAACAAGATGGTACCAACCCACTGTATCAATATGGTTATGGCTCATATGGTTCTACCATGGATCCGAGCTTTTCAAGCACACGTTTAAGCTTACTCGACCGTGGTTTTGTATACGCCATTGCACATATTCGTGGCTCACAAATGCTAGGTCGCCCTTGGTATGATGATGGTAAAAAACTAACAAAGAAAAACACCTTTAATGACTTTATTGATGTCACTAAAGCGCTGACAGCTCAGGGCTATGGTAATAAAGAGAATGTTTTTGCAGCGGGCGGCAGTGCGGGTGGTTTGTTAATGGGGGCGGTGATCAACCAAGCGCCTGAGTTGTATAAAGGGGTTGCAGCCCATGTACCATTTGTGGATGTGGTCACCACTATGCTCGACGAAAGTATCCCACTAACCACCAATGAATACGACGAATGGGGTAACCCGAATGATAAAACGTATTACGATTACATGCTGTCATACTCGCCTTACGACCAAGTAAAAGCGCAAGCGTATCCAAACTTACTGGTGACAACCGGCTTACACGATTCGCAAGTACAATATTTTGAACCGGCAAAATGGGTTGCCAAACTGCGTGATTATAAAACCAATGATAACAAGCTGTTGTTTAAAGTGGATATGGAAGCGGGTCATGGTGGTGCATCAGGTCGTTTTAAAGGCTTGAAAGACCGCGCGTTAGAGTATGCCTTTTTTCTTGATTTAGCTGGCCAAAATAAGCTTTAAACCTTTAATAAAAGTTACTTTTTAATTGCAGTGAAATAATAGGCATTAACCTTGATCTGAATAGTAGATTTATTATCCAGTATTGGGGTTACACTATTGTTGATAGCTGCAGTCGAATTCTTGTTTAAAAATCTCATTTTTAACTTTATTTTGTCGCTGTTATGGGTTTTTTTTGTTACATTTTTGCAACCAATTACAAGGAGTTATTTAAAGTGAAAAATAGTATAAAAATATTGAGTTTTATGATTTTTTGTTCTGTAGTGCCGTTTAGTCAAGCTGAAGATATCCCACATAATGAAACACAAATCCAAGAAAATATTGCAACAGGTGCTCAGTTAATCAAGGTAACACCCAATAAGATGAAGTTTGCCGTCGATCAATTTTTGTCTATGTATTATGGTGATAAAGAGCCTAATCTACTTCCTTTAAGTCAATATGCTTATGAACATATGACAGAATTAGAGCTAACAGAACTAATCAATGGACAAAAAATAGGCTTAGCCAACTTTTATGGCTTACCTGTAGAAGTGTTAAGAGAATTTGAAAATGTCATGGCCGAAAGAATCGCAGATGGTTCGATAATTAATGCCAAAAAATTATCTTCACACCACTCTATCCAAGCGGATAAAGATATAGGTGAAAAGATGACTAGAATAACAGTTACATGTAAAGACGCTTGTGGTACTAATCTTTCAAATAATATTATTATTGGAATAACGGTTGCAAATATAGCTGCGGGTGCTGGTATTGGGCAGTTAGAAAAGTTTGTTGTCGATTTTGTTGATAATAACGATACTGTTCAGGTGTCCGAATTTTACCGATATACCAATACCATTGGAGGTTGGAGTCTCGGGCCAGCCCCATTGCCAATATGTAGTACATGTCACTTAGATTAATAGATTGGTTGACCTTAAATAATTTGCTTTGATTGTAAGTTACCTACTTTCAATAGATATGGAGTGGGTCAAGGGGGGTCTCGGGTCGTTTTAAAGGCTTGAAAGACCGCGCGTTGGAGTATGCGTTCTTTCTTGATTTAGCAGGCCAAAATAAGCTGTAAAATTCGTTATAAATTTAGATTTTAAAAAGCCAACCTGATGAAAATGAGGTTGGCTTTTTGTTATCATTTATTGATGAGCGCGTTAATTTGGGTGGTGTGCGTAACAAAGTAGTCTTTAATTGCATGGCGTGCAGGTTCAAATGGTAAGCTACTTACTAATTGATGAGAGTGATCAATTGTCACTGAGGGAAGTGTGTTTATTTGGTCTAATACAGTGTCATTACTAGAATTAATGTATAGTGTGGTATTTAAATTCTTCATAACATTGGATTGATGGTTATTTAAGATATTCAGAGTCTGTGTCTCTCTCGCAATTTGATTTATTTGATTGGCTAAGTTTGATTGGTTTAACCAAGTTAAATACCAAGGCAACCAATTGGTTTGCAAAAAATACCCAGCGAGTTGCTCTGGTGCGGCATCAAGAACTGGCACAAGTCCAACAAGCTTTTTTGATGTGTACTGCTGTGAAAACTCCAATGCTGCAATAAATCCTAAAGAGGCGCCAATTGTTAAAACAGGTTTGTATTCTAAAGCTAGCTCTTGGGCAAAAGGAAGGGTATTTAAGCCAAAGTTAAATGGACTCACTTGACTGGCGCTAGGCAATATAATGACATCAAACCCGCTATCAGACAGCCAAAGTCCGTAGAGCCACATGGTTGAATGCGCAGCGCCAAATCCAGGGAAAATGAATACAGCTCCTTGATATTTTCCACCAAAAGCTTGGTATTCATCAAGCCCATTATAGCTAATAGGATATGTTTCATTATCGATATCGATAGTGATAGAAGTCTGATGACTTTCGATTTTATCTAAACTTGTTTGGTCACTATTTGCTTTTATATACAAATAGTTAATGCATTGCTTATCGATGCAGGTTGTTTTCTTTTCGAAAAACTTGGCTCCCTTTCCCGATAAGTGAACTGCAACATATGAGCTGGTTAACTTTTTAGTTATCCCTTTTTCTAGGGATGCACACCCTTGCAGAATTACAGCAATAGAAAGGTAAATTGTAATATTTTTTATTGGCATTGTTATTGTGGTGAGTGAACCTCGTACCCAATTAAACTACTGCTTGGTTGTTATTTCAATTAAATTAATGAAAATTTATGAATTTAAATAGAGTCACACTGGTACTTTTACCTTTGATTTTAGCGACAGCTTCTGGATTTCGGCTAAAGGACAAAAAGGTAACGTTGAGGTAGAAGCGAGGGCCGCTGTTGAAATTGAAAATCAATCTGATTTATTTGGCTTATTTGCGCCTGAACTCTTTAAAGGATGGGTGCTGCAGCTATCGAATATGGATGCTTCTGCTTGAGAGTTTGAGATAAATAATATCTACAATGTAACTGAAATTCAGAATAATATACTGAGTATGACCTTGGCTAGTAATGGGCAAAATCTTATAACAGCACCTTTGCAGTGTTTAAAGCGGGATCAAGTTATAAACTTAGTGCGCCAAATACGTTTAGCTTATGGGCCAAGCCATATGAAAATATAGCGGATGGATTTAAGCTTAATTTAACTACCGTTGCAAGACAGATTCAAAATCCAAGTAAATTTACCATAAGTTCAAAATATAATAGTTTTGAATTTTTAGAAACTGCACCGTTGATGTTAGAAGGGTGTGATTTGCCCGAGTTTCCAGTGCCAGATCCATCACAATATTGTAATTATTAATACAAATAAATAATTTGACTATTACGAGCAACACTAGCGTTAGTGAGGCTCGTTTTTAGCTCTTTATTAAGATCATTTCAAACCGTGTGCCTTCGCCTAATTGGCTATATACCTGAATATCACTATGCAATAACTGCATTAATTGTTTGCAAATTGCAAGACCAAGGCCGCCATGGGTCTTTTTGCACCCTTGTGCGTTGCTAGCGCGATAGCGGGCGTCAAAAATATAGTCGATTTCTTCGGCTTTGATGCCGCTGCCGGTATCACAGACTTGTAGTTTTACTTTTTTGCCTTGTGCGACCACTTTGAGAGTGATGGTGCCCCCCGATGGGGTGTGGCGCAGGGCATTGTCGATTAAATTACTCAGTACGCGTTCAAGCTTGGCAATATCGCTTAATATCATAAAATCACAAATCTGGGGTTCAACCGTGAGTATCACGCCTGCTTGTTCTGCTTTTAAGGCAAATTTGGCAAGGCAGTCGTAAATAAGTTCACCTAAGTTAAAGCGTTCGATATTGATGGCAACTTGCCCTGATTCAAGGTGTGCAAGCTCAAAAATTTGATCAATTAAATTTTTAAGTTGTTTGGCGTTATTAAGGCTGACAGCCAAATATTCGGCTTGTTGCGCGCAGGCATCACTGGGCATGGCCTGATTTAAAAGTTCTAAATAGCCTTGCAATGACGACAGTGGAGTTCGCAAATCATGTGATAGATGTGCTAATAGTTCACGGCGCTGGGCATCGTTTTGTTTTAATTGTTTTAATTGGTTATCAATTCGTTCAAGCATTTGATTAACGCTGCCACCAAGCTGGTGAATTTCGTTGTGGGTGTGAGTTGGCCATGGCGTGAGTGTAATCGCACTTAAATCAAATTGGGCGGCTTCAATTTGTTTTAACTGATGAGCCAGTGTTTGAATTGGCTGGGTAAAGGTGCGAAATAGTGCCAACAATAATAGCAGTAGCAATACCAGTCCCGCAGCAAACCATATTGCGGTCAGCGTCAAGGAGCCGCTGGCTTTAATTCGGCTAAAAATGGTGTCGTAGGCTTCACCACCAATAATAATATAGAGGTAGCCTTGGAGGTGCTTTTGCTGTTGTTGCTCATGGCTATAAACAGGGGCGACAGAAAAAATCTTTTGCCTATCTAAATTGCGAGGATCTTGGCCATAAATAGGTAGTTTATTATTGTGCTCGATTAAAGAAAGCAAGGGAGCGAGGTCAATGTTTTTTCGTTTCACTTTGCCCTTAGGGGCTGAGTAGGTGAGAATTTCACCACTGGGATCAACAAAATAAAACTCAAAGGCCGGCCCTAATAACATTAAGGTGTGAAATAGGTTTTCAAGAGCGCTGTAGTCGTAAACACCCTCTTTAAGTAGGGGGTTATCTGCGACTAAGTGTTCTGCTAGTTGTAAGTGAAGTTTTTGCTGTGCTTGATGCTGTGAGACTTGCTCAAGAGTTTGGCTCCAGCTGAGGATAAGTACAATCAGGGCGCTAAAAATCACAAACAGTGATGCGGCGAGTTTTTGATACAGTGAAAAACGATTAAACATCATATTAACTCATGCAGGTGAAGGTATTAGGATTGAGTTTGTAACCGACACCCCATACGGTTTCGATTAGGTTATCAAGCTGAAAAGGCTCTAATTTAGTGCGCAGTCGGTTAATGTGAGAGTTAACTGTGTGTTCATAACCACTGTGCTGATAACCCCAAACCGAGTCGAGCAGTTGAGTGCGACTAAAGACTTGATTGGGGTGAGAGGCAAAAAAGTTGAGCAAATCAAATTCGGTTGATGTGAGGTTGAGTGTCTCTTGATGGATGAATACGTCGTGAGATTGTTGATTTATTATTAACGGGCCAAGTTCTAAAATTTTAGCGATATCGGATGCAAGGTGTTTATTGCGTAACAAGTGCACGTGTCGCAGTTGTGCTTTGACTCTGGCTTGTAACTCGCGAGTATTAAAAGGTTTACAAATATAATCGTCGGCTCCCATTTCAAGGCCAATCACTCTATCCATATCGGATGAGCGCGATGTGAGCAATACAATGCTGGTTTCGGGAGATTGATCTTTGATTTTGCGACATAAGGTTAAGCCGTCCATTTTGGGCAGCATAATATCAAGCAAAATCAGGGCGCAAGAGTGGTTTTGTAGATAAAGCAAGGCAGATTCTGCACAGCCCACATGATGACTATCGAGGGATAACTCATTTAAATGCACTTGTACCAGCCTTGCGATATCGCGGTCATCTTCTACTACTAACACCTGATCTCTCATCTTCCTCACCTTACATGCGCTGAGGAAGTCACCCAATGTGAGCGACTGCAAGCAATAACTTACAGTCGTTTTCCTCGTTTATTGCATCCGAGTTATGGTGATAGCCATTAATGGATTATCAAATTTATGATCATTATTAAGGACTGAGAGTGTTAAACCATCCTCTTGGCCGACAATACCTGGGTGGAGTGTGACCACTGAGTTGCCATCACGTGCACTGTTAAAACCTTCGCCACCATCAGCTGGGCCGGGTATGGTACCCGCCATTTCACTATTGGTTTCAGTGCCTGCATCGTAAGCCATTGAGTTAAAGCTTAACGTATCACCAACTGCTAACTGAGATACATCTATGGCATTAAGACCGGAGAAACCATCATTCGTATTCACCATCATGGAAACTAAACTGAGTTTTATGTTTTCAAGTTGTTGGCTTTGTACTACTAATTCGACCAAATTACCCGGTAGTAAGGGGGCTGAGTCGCTGATTGACCCCATCACTATCTCTTGCATAAGTAGCGCAGAGTTGTCACCTGCTTCAGCCATTTGTTCAAGCGCCGTGGAGGCACTTTCCCCAACTTGCCAAAATTGCCCTGTTTGGTGCAGAGCAATGCCGATTGGCGATAAAGGTTGAGCATGAGTCAGGTTTGTTATTGATACTGCAAAACTATATGTCATAGCTGGAGGAGGTGGTGGCGTGACCATTTCAGGCATCATCATTTTATCGTCACTACCACAGCCATAAAGGCCAATCAGCAAAATGGGTAAGCATAACTTTTTGAGCGTATTCATTTGTAAGCTCCTATTTAACCGTAATGGTCACTTTGGCAACAGGGTTTAGCCATCTGTGCACTGTATTACTTAAATCACTTTTACCACCTTGCATATCATCATCGCCTAAATTGCCCCGATGAATGTGAATATGCTGATTATTTTCACTGTTGGTGACGCCTGTGCCATTCATGCCTGCGCCCATTCCTGGTGCCGCTGGAATTCCGGGCATGCCTGGTGCACCAGAGCCTTCAATAATTAACTCGTTGTTGGCTTCGGTTCCTGCATCGTAAGCATTTAAATAAATCTCGTAACTACCGGGCATGGTTGGGATCATCCAGCTATCGAGCCCAACAAAACCATCGTTAGTGGGTAGCATCATTGCAGTAATAGAAAGGTATTGGTTTGCATCGCTCGTTTCAAGCATGCTCATGGTTGATTGAGCTGGAGCGAGTAAACCACCAGCAGGGTTTTCTACTTTATTACCTGATATTGTATCGATAATGCCGGCAAGACCCGCAATGTTGCCGCCCTCAGCCATTGCTTGTAATTCGGTTGATGCTGTCATGCCCGGCATAAATAAATGCGTATCAGCGCTGTGAGCTGCAATCAGTAGCGGGGTGAAATATATTCCTTGGGTTAGGTTGGTAATTTTGATATCGAGAGATGCTGCGTGTACTTGTTGGCTGGCTAGTGCGGCAAAACCTAGGGCTAAAAATGGTGCGACCTTCATGTTGTTTTCCTTTTAAGTGGGTATGCATCGAAGTATGCAAAACAACTATCAAGAAAGGCTCACGGAGTTATCACGTTTGTATCACAATTTGACACTGATTTAATCACAATGCTTAGCAATGTGACTTATTATGGGTAATGCCTGAAGGTGTGCTTACCCGTCAATCTTGAGGATCTGGGGTTTTCTTAGCTTGCTTCAGGCACAGAGGTTGCACGCTTTTTTGGGTTTCAGTTGCCTCTGCCGCATCCTCAATGGTTTGGTTCTAAGCTCTTACCACACAAGGTGATTAATCACGTCGGGTACTTCGCCAATCACGGTTTTAACCACGTTGTTGTTGTTATCAAGTAAAATTAAGCGAGGAATGCCAGAGTTGGCGACTTGATTGTAATAACTGCGGTTTTCATCACTGATCAGTGGAAAATTCAGTTGGTATTCTTGTTGAAATTTAGCAAGGTTCGCTGCGTTTTCTTCTCGGCCAATACCGATAATTTGCAAGGTGGTGTCGCTTGCTAAAGGCGATGCCATGATTTGGTGCATGGCCCGCTGCGAGTCGTGACACCAAGTAGCAAAATAGACAATGAGTTTACGCTTAGGGATGGTACTAAGATTAATATCTTCGCCTGCAATACTGGTAAAGTTAAGCTGGTAAAATGCATCACCAGTTGCGATATACGTTTCATATTTTGGGTTGCTGGTGGGTTGTATTTTGGGTGTTTGGCTACAAGCAAATAAGGTTAAACTTGCCACAAGCATTAGTATTGATTTCATCGTATATCACTTGTTGTTATTGTTTTTATAAGTACTTAGAGCTTACAGCGCTTTTTGTATTGCTGTCTATACTCGTCGCCTTTCAAGATGCTCGGGTGTTGGCCGCACGCCTTCACCTCAATCACATAGTACCTCTATGCTCATGAGGATTCAGGTGCTTGGCGCCTCGAGCATCTTGAAATACATTGGGTATAGTTGATTCATTTTATGCACGTTTTAACGAATCGTTAAGTGCATATCAGCTAGGTGAGTGAATAAATCATGATTATCTTCATTTATAAAAAGCCAATTTGGTATACTCATTTTTTTATTTGCTTAAGTCTGTATGGCCTATCTTTCGTTATTTTTAACTGCCTTTGTTGCAGCCACTCTATTACCGAGTGCGTCAGAAGTATTGCTAAGCGGCTTAGTTACTCAAGGTTATAACGTTTGGCTACTTTTTATCGCGGCAACGGTGGGTAACGTATTGGGTAGTTGTGTGAATTGGTGGCTTGGCCGAGAATGTTTGCGTTTTAAAGATAAAAAATGGTTTCCAATCAATGAGCCTACTCTCGAAAAAGCCCAGCTACGATTTGAGCGATATGGCGCATATAGTTTGTTACTGGCATGGCTACCGATAGTGGGCGATCCGTTAACCATTGTGGCCGGAGTGATGAAAGTGCGTTTTAAACTCTTTTTGCTTTTGGTAACAATCGGTAAAGCGTTGCGCTATGCCGTGGTGATTGGGGCTGTGATAGGGGTTGAGCAGTTAATCAGTTAACTGCTCCTTTTATGTTGTAATAGGACTATTTTTGCCACGATAAGGTCAGTGACACAGAATCTGCGAAACGCAGCGCGTGAGGTTTATCAACCCTGACTTTGGCATACGTTACACTGCTGTGCTGGTGGCAAATTTCTAGAATTTCAGCAACCAACTTTTCTAACAGTAAAAAATGACCATGTTCGACGAGTTCAATCACTGCTTTGGTCACTACTTTATAGTTTAGGGCTTGGTCAACTTCATCGTATTGGCAAGCCACATCGGCTGGATAGTGAATTTCAATGTTAATCACTACATCTTGCTTTTTGTCACGCTCCTCTTGATTAAAGCCAATAAAGGTTCGTAATCGTAAGTTGGTGATATTAATAATGGCATTTTGCATGGCGGGCCTTAGTTTTTCACCAGTTGTAAAAACTCATTACGTGTTTTTGGATCTTGCCTGAAGTTACCAAGCATCACAGAAGTGCGCATACTTGAGTTTTGCTTTTCAACACCACGCATCATCATGCACATGTGTTTCGCTTCAACAATCACGCCGACACCTTTGGCACCTGTTACTTCCTCAACCGCTTTGGCGATTTGATGAGTAAGCTGCTCTTGAATTTGAAAACGGCGTGCGTACATATCAACAATGCGGGCAAATTTAGACAAGCCTAATACTTTGCCATTTGGAATGTAAGCAATATGACAGCGCCCTACAAATGGTAATAAGTGGTGTTCACACATTGAATATAACTCAATGTCTTGCACTAGTACCATGTCATCAGCATCTGAGGTAAATACGGCGTTGTTGGTAATTTGCTCTAAGGTTTCTTTGTAACCTTTAGTTAAATATTCCATCGCTTTAGCGGCGCGTTTTGGGGTGTCGAGCAAGCCTTCACGAGTTGGGTCTTCACCAATGCTTTCAATAATTTGTAGGTAACTTTTCTTTAGATCGTCGTGCATAATGTGCTCTTTTTATTTAAGGTGGCGGCCGCCATCAACAGGTAAGGTTCGCCCTGTGATGTAGTTGCTATTTAGGAGTAGCTCAATCGTATTTACAATTTCTTGGCTACCTGGCTCTAAGCCTAAAATTGATTTTTGTAAGGTTTTTTCGCGGTATTCGGCGCTGTCATGTTCATTAAAAATAATCAATGAAGGCGCTATTGAATTTACTTTTACTTTCGGTGCAAGTTTGGCGGCAAATGACTTTGATAAATTATCAAGCGCGGCTTTGCTTGCGGCATACGCAATGTGTTTTGGGCTGCCTTTTTCAACGACATAATCGGTTAAGTGAATAATGTCACCGTGAAGGCTGTTGGTATTAAGTAACAACGACTCACAGGCCAAATTGATTAAATAAGGCACTTTGCAGTGAATGCGCATCATATTATCAAATAGTTGTGAGTAATCTGGATTATTGGCTTCGCAGTCCCAGCTTGATGCATTATGAATAATGGCACGCAGTGACGGCGTGGTATTTTTTAACTGTTCAACAAAGTGTGCGATGGCTTCATCAGTAGAAAAATCAGCATGGATACAAACTACCCCCGCGCTTTGAAGTGCATCAATGCTCGCATGGCGTGTGCGATAGGTGATGATTAAAGGCTGCGCTTGCTTTATAAAGTGTTGCGCAATGGCTAGGCCAATTCGTTGACCTGCACCAGTAATTAAAATGGGTGATTGCATTGTTTTATAAGAGTTCTTTGTCGTCGATTTGATTACTATAAACCAAAATGAATAATTAGTTTATACCCGTCGTCTTTCAAGATACTCGCGTGTTGGCTGCGCGCCTTCACCTCAATCACGTAGTACATCATGCTCATGAGGATTCAGGTGCTTGCCGCCTACGAGCACTTTGAAATTCATTAGGTATATGCCCAAAGTTCTAACATTACGTTTTGTAATAAGGAAGCGATCAGTTTAGTTGCAAGCTGATAAAAAGTAGGTGAATTTGTTTTAAAAATAAGCATAATGACAGCGTTGACCTTTTTGTAGTAGCGCTCACGTGTTTAAAATTATCAATCCCAAAACGAATCCTAAAATCATCCCTTTTGCCTTTACTCTGTTGGTGTATTTGGTGTGGATAATTGGTCAAGGGCCGCAATCAGCAGTGGCGAATTTTGTCGCACAACTTAGTATTGCAATTACCATGATGTTTGGATCGTTTGTTGCGGGTGGTACGGCGTTAGGGGGGGGAGCGGTTGCCTTTCCTGTGATGACTAAATTATTAGGGGTTGAACCTGCCACTGCCAAAGTATTCTCCTTAGCAATCCAAAGTTTTGGTATGACGGCTGCAAGCTTAACCATTATTTTTTGTGGTATCCGTTATTTTAAGCAAGTGGCCTTGTTTGCTCTGCTTGGAGCCATCCCAGGGGTGATTATCAGTTTACTTTTTATCGCTGAAAATTTACCTCGTTTGGCAACGAAAACAGTGTTTAGCGTATTTCTGCTCGTTTTCTCGTTTACTTTATTACGGTTGCATTTTACGCATAAACACTTTCAAGAGCAGCCTGATTTACACAGCCCATACCTAATCACTTTGGTTGGCTTTATTGGTGGCGTCGCAAGTGGGATCGTTGGGTCTGGCGCTGATATTATGGTGTTTGCGTTATTAGTGCTGTTTTATAAAAAAGAATTAAAAGCAGCTACTGCAACATCGGTCATTATTATGGCTGTTACATCAATAGTGGGTTCTGGGTGCAACCTTTTTTTACTTGATAGTTTTACGCCGCAAATTAATGCATTTTTGTGGGCGGCAGTGCCTGTTGTAGTCATTGGAGCGCCGTTGGGGGCGTTTGTATGCGCAAAAGTAAGAGCTGGAGTGTTACTTAGTTTTTTACTCTTTTTAATTGTACTCGAAGTCGGCTTTACCGCTTTTGAATTACTAAGTCGTATTATTTAATCTTATTTTTTGGCCATGTTGCAGCGTGTTTTAATGTTTTCTCGGCTCAGATAAAAAAATCTCGACTCGATTACGCCCTGATTGTTTTGCTAAATAAAGTGCCTGATCGGCTTTTTCAATTAAATCTGCCGGTGAGTCGTGTAGCTGGTGACGTGCCACACCAAACGATGCACTAATTTTGCGCAGATTTGCACCCGTTTTGCTGTCTTTCACACTTAAACGTTCAATTGCAACGCGCAGTGATTCTATAAAATCAATACAGGTTTTCTCAGGGCAATTTTGGCTGATAATACAAAACTCTTCGCCTCCAAATCGATAAGCAATATTTAACTGATCACATTTATTGTTGAGTATTTTGGCAACGATTTTTAGCACTTGATCGCCTTTTTGATGGCCAAAATCGTCGTTAAATTGTTTGAAGTTATCAATATCAACAAAGGTTAAATACAGTGACGTATTGCTTTTTGTATTGCTACAAAGCTGAGTAATGTCATCATCAAACGAACCTCGATTGAGTAATCCAGTTAATGCATCGTGCGTAGCATCTTGTTTAGTTTGTTTAAGTTCAGCTTGTAACCGAGATATTTCGGTATGGGCTAAAGCCAGTTTGGTTTGAAATAGTGACGTAGTGTGTTGCATGGCTTTGGCTTCATCACTTAACTTGGCGACCATTTCGAGTACCAAATCGGTTAGGGTGTCAGTTTGTTGCACTTCGCTGAGACTTGAGTTGCAGCACGTTAACACTTCAGAAAACCCCATTGTTTGCTCTAAAGTATAATGAATATCGTTATTCACATTACCGATTAAGTTCGAAAGTTCATTTGCAATATTATCGTAAAGTTCAAGATCTTTTTCTGAGAGAAATTCTTCAAATAGTTCACGGGACAGTGCTGGAGGGCAGGTACCATATGCTTTTAATGCGTTGTTTAATTTTTCGTTGAGTGCAGGTAATTTACCTGACACGAAGGTGTACCATAAAGCGTAATTAGGTGGAGTTACGGCAATGTTGTACTTCACCATTAAAGGAACTGCTTTACGTAAGCACTCAGCAGAGTGATTCATTGTATTGTTGAGTTTATTGCTCATATTCCACGCGGAGTCATCGGAAAACATCGAATAAAATCCCTATCGCTAAATCCCTCATTAATTCTGAGTGTAGTTAAAGAATATTCGGTTGGAGCAATTTTTGTGTGTTTTTTGACTTTAACAACGCTTCAGAATGAAGCGTTGTTAAATGAATGAGATAACCGATTGTTTAATCGTAAATTGTAGGGATAGGTTGGCGTTTATGCTCGGTGCGCTGATAAATGTTAATTAGCTTATCTGCAATTGCATCATCAACCGGTTTCCCTTCAAGAAAATCATCAATTTGTTCATAACTTACTCCTAATGCGTCTTCATCGGCAAGGCCCGGTTTGTCACATTCAAGATCAGCCGTCGGGACTTTGTTAACTAATAAATCAGGTGCGCCTAAAGTTTTAGCTAACAAGCGCACTTGGCGTTTTGATAAACCAAATAAAGGCGCTAAATCACACGCACCATCACCAAACTTGGTATAGAAACCAGTGAGATTTTCTGCGCTATGGTCGGTACCGACAACTAATCCTGCGGTTAAGCCTGCGATTTCGTATTGGGCTACCATGCGCTGGCGTGCTTTGACATTTCCTTTAATAAAATCAACGCTACTTGGTGCAGGCAGAGCAAGCCCTGCATTTGCCATTGCGTCAAGTGCTTGGGCGTGAATGCCATCAGCGCCTGCTTTAATATTGACGGTGATGCGTTGGCTCGGTTGGATAAAATCAACCGCTAATTGCGCTTCGGCTTCATCTGCTTGAACGCCATAAGGTAAGCGCATCGCAATAAATTGGTATTTATCGGTTGAATGTTGTTGGTTGAGCTCATCAACGGCCAATTGACACAAACGACCACAGGTTGAAGAGTCAACGCCACCACTAATGCCAAGCACTAATGAACGGCTGTGTGAGCCAAGCAATTTAGCTTTAATAAAGTCAACTCGGCGTTTTATTTCAAAAACAGGATCGATGGAAGGGAGTACTTTCATTTGTGCTAAAATGTGCGCTCGCATGGGCTCTCCTAAGCGGGTTATTAATAGTGTTAAACGCGATTTAAGTGCGCATTATCTGGTTTCGAGAGTGAAATTTAAAGCCCCAAACTGAGTTTAATTTCTGCAACTTGGTGCTTTAAATCGGCTATTTCTTGTTTAAGTTCATCGATTTCTAAGTTTAATGCGCAAATGTCATCGCTTTGCGCTGATGCTTGAGGTGTATTTGATTCAATGGCTGGAGCTTGTTCGCTAAATAGCTGACTGTATCGCGATTCTCGCTTGCCAGGTTCGCGGGGGTGTTTTGCTACAAAGCCAGCTTCTATCATGTGATTCAGAGTTTCTTCAACTTCTTGTACGTTGGAAAATTCAGCTAATCGATTCGTTCTGGTTCTTAATTCACCAGGGGTTTGGGGGCCACGTAATAACAGGACGCACACAATGGCTTTTTGCTGGGCAGTGAATTTTAAGCTGCCAAATTCGGTATTGCAAAAGCGGTGTGTGTATTTATCAACCCGTCCAGAAAACCCTTCCTCTTTGGTTACTAAGCGACTTGTTGCGAGTTCGTCTAAGGTGTTTTGTACTTCATATTCAGTTAATGACAGTACTGGCTCTCGATTGGATTTTTGATTGCAAGCATTGGTTAGGCTATTAACTGACATGGGATATTGCTCAGGCGTGGTGACTTCTTTTTCGAGCATGCAACCTAGAATGCGGGCCTGCAAAGGGGTGAGTATTAATTCCATCTTTTTTACCTCTTAATGCGTTGAATCTACACTCTAAACGAGGCGATTACGGGATGCAATTAATAGCGAAATCCAATTGTTAAAAAGCGAATGCTTTTTTGTTTATGTGAAAGAGTGGTATGACGAACTTTTATTGAGGGCCTAAATTTTCGTCATCTTAATATCATCAATTGTTGGTATTAACATCAGGTAAAAGTGTGTTAGTTTGGTTTTATGAAGCGATAATGTTAATTATGTATCTGTTATTGCTACGTAAATTATTAAATATACAACAGGAAGGGAGTGGTGATGCTGCGGTTTTTTAAATGGTTAACATTTGGCTTAATTTTATTGGCCTTGCTCACAACTGCGGTTGTGTATGGCGTTTTAACGCTGAGTTTACCGAGTTTATCGGGCAAAGGGCAGAGTGCGGCCGTGAGTGAGCCTGTCTCAATTGAACGGGATGCGCTCGGAAGCGCCGTTATCACAGCAAAAAATCGCGTTGATGCAGCCTATGCACTTGGCTTTGCACATGGCCAAGATCGCTTTTTTCAAATGGATTTATTGCGCCGTAATGCTGCGGGAGAACTCAGTGAGTTATTTGGTGCAGCGGCAATTAATTTGGATAAAAGCATGCGTTTTCACCAGTTACGCAAACGTGCTACTGCAATTTTGAGTACTTTACCGGCGCGAGAACAAAAAATATTAAACGCTTATAGTGCTGGCGTGAATGAAGCACAGGCACAGAGTTATCCAAGTTTTGAGTATATTCTTACTGGTGCTGAGCGTATGCCGTGGCAGGCGGCTGATAGTTTATTAGTGATTTACACTATGTATCTTGATTTACAAGCCGGTAACTTTGAGCGTGATTTAGTGCTCACCCAAATCGAGCGACAGTTTGGTAAAGAAATGCTCGCGTTTATTTCGCAGCCGAGCCGCTATCAAGCGGCGCTGGATGGCAGTGAAATTGTGCAAGCTGAAGCGCCAATACCTCAGCTAATAAAAAAACAAAATGAAACCGTAGCCTATCAGCCGATTGCCGAGCCTTTGGGTATTGGGAGTAATAATTGGGCGGTGACTGGACAGTTAACAGAATCTGGCAATGCTATGCTGGCTGATGATATGCATTTATCTATTGCTGTGCCGGTGATTTGGTATCGTGCTCAATTAAATTATCAAGAAAACAATCAGTCACACCAAATTACAGGCGTCAGTTTGCCGGGCGCGCCTGCGATTGTTGTCGGCAGTAACGGCCATGTGGCATGGGGATTTACCAATGGTTATTTAGATACAGCAGATTGGATCAAGCTCCCTTCAGATTACCAAACTCATATTGAAATTGAGCAATTGAATGTTGTTGATGGTACAAAGCAGATCTACGAACTTGAGATGAGTGAGTTTGGCCCAGTTAAAACAATTGATGGCGAGCGGTACGCCCTTAGTTGGGTTGCACATCAACATTATGCGGTTGATATGGAGTTATTGCAGTTAGAGCAAGTACATACTGTAGCGCAAGCAATTGATGTTGCTAAAACGATGGGGATCCCGGTGCAAAATATGCTCGTGGTTGATAGTAAAGGCAATGCTGCTTGGCAGCCTACCGGCGCTGTTCCTGCGCGAACTAACCCAAGTGATGTGGCTATTGATTTGCAAGAGTATTCAAATTTATGGCAGCACGATGCAGAGGATCTTCCTTTTGTTTTAAATCCTGACAATCAACGTTTATGGACGGGCAATTCTCGGGTGATTTCGGCTTCCCAATTAGCGCGTTTTGGTGATGGCGGCTATGCCATCGGTGCACGGGCAGTACAAATTAGAGATCGGTTGAACGAGAAACAACAATTTAATGAAAGTGATTTTTATAACATTCAATTGGATAACGAGGCGCGCTTTTTAACACCTTGGCACGAACTGTTATTAACAACGCTAAAGCGACAACCAGAACGTTATGCACTCGATATTGCTGAGCTTGAAAACTGGCAAGCGTGTGCATGCCCTGAATCTGTTGGTTATACCTTGGTGCGTTATTATCGCAGTCGATTAATTGATACCGTTTTTGCTGTGCTGGAAAATAAATTGACCGACGAAAAGCTGTCGCTCAGCGCGATTAAAAACAACTTAGAGACCTCTATTTGGCAACTTATTGCAGCGCAGCCTAGCAGTTGGTTACCTGAAAAATATAGTGCGTGGGAAGAGTTTATGCTGAGTGCTTATGATGACATGCGTGATGAGTTGTTAGTGCAATATGGTCAAAGTAAACAAGCCTCTTTAAAAGTGCTCAAGTGGGGCGATGTAAATCAACTTAAAATTCAGCATCCTTTTAGCAAGCAAATACCGTTGCTGAGCAACTTACTCGATATGCCGCTACACCCAGGGTTTGGTGATAGTTTTATGCCTGCGGTGCAAAAAACAAGTTTTGGTGCGTCGCAGCGTTTGTTTGTTCAGCCGGGGCTTGAGGAAAATGCAATTTTAACCTTGCCAGGGGGGCAATCTGGCCATCCACTCTCGCCTTTTTATCGAATTGGATTTGATGATTATGTAAATGGTGCTAATACGCCTTTATTACCTAGTGAGCGTTTATATCAAATTACGATTGAACCAACGATACAATAGCCGTTTTCGGTCAACGTATTAACAAGCATATTAGCTGCTAGTTTTAAAAGAAAAAGCCCTGAAGTGATGACACTTCAGGGCTTTTTTAGTTTTGAATGCAATGTTGAGTTTAGCGAAGCTCTGTTGGGATATTTTGCTGTGCCCAAGAAAGTAACTCAATACGGTTGCGGCATTTAGTTTTACGAAATGCGCTGTATAAATGCGTTTTTACAGTATGTGGGCTGATGCTTAATTCATCAGCTATTTCTTTGTTTTTACAGCCTTTACTCATTAAAACAATAATCGCTTTTTCACGCTTGGTGAGGCTGATAGGCTCAGCAAGAGTATCGGTGAGTTGTAAAATATTGTCTTTATTAAAATGCAATAAACGGCTGAGCGCATTACACATAATATTACGGCGATACCAAAGCTGATTATCGAGTAATAAGCGAATGCCTTTCATTACAACATCGGCGTTATCAGTGGCATAAAAAACACCGCGGATCCCACTTAATAATGCGCGATTAGCTAGCTCAGTATTTTCGTTAATATTAAATAAAATAATATCGCAATCAACGGTAATGGCACGCAAATGATTTTGCAGTTGTTCCCATGCGTTTTCGGCACTGGCTTCTATAAACAGCAGTTTAGTGTGTTCTGCGATCGCAGCGGGATCATCACCATGTGTTACTTCAATACCTTGGGTTTTTAAAAGAGGTGATAAGACATCAAGCCCAATATTATTGATTGGATTTTGCTCTAATAAAATAAATGCTGAACTTTTCATTGTGGTATTGCCCTAGCCGAAGTCATTCTATTTGTACCTAACTCATTGATTAGGCCAATTGTTGCAGAATCCTAACACATGAAGTGATTATTTTGTATTACTTTTTAATTTTCACTTCATACTTTAATACTGCGGGTATGATCATTTCATTTTATCTGTATATGGTGGCCAACCCATAGCTTTTCCAGCAAGCATATGTAAATGAATGTGATAAACCGTTTGGCCACCGTCGTCATTGCAATTCATTACGACGCGATAACCTGATTGATCAAAGCCGTGCTCTTTGGCTAGGTGGGCCGCAACACAATATAATTTACCGATTATATGTTGGTCTTGCTCGATAATATCATTAATAGTGGCAATTGCTTTTTTCGGAATAATCAGAACGTGAAAAGGCGCTTGTGGGTTTATGTCTTTAAACGCCAATGTATCATCATCTTCGTAAACGATCGTCGCTGGAATTTCTCGGTTAATGATTTTCGTAAAAATGGTTTCTGTTGTCACAAGGGTCGCTCCATTAAATTGGGAAGCAAAATCATAAGTCATTAAGGTTAAACAAAAAAGTGATTTTATAAGTCATCTTTAGCGCTTTTACCAGACTTTGGTCGTAGTTTAAAAATCAATTAAGGTGTTTTGCGCAAAAATTAGCTAAGTTATAGCAGGTATTTAAAAAATAGTCGGGAGATAAAATGATTAAGTTACTGATGTGTGCACTCCTTTTGCCTATTAGCGTTTTTGCTGCGATATTAAAAGCGCCAGATGAGCTGGTTGTATTGGCTGTAAATGATCAGCAGATTGAGCAATCATGGTTTGGCTCAGCAAATGAAGCGACATTATCTTTAGGCAATAACTGGGTGAAACTAAAATACCTTGATTTATTTGAGGTGGGTTACGATCAGCACGAAATTGTAGAGTCAGAACCTTTTTGGTTAGCAATTGAAGTAGTCGATACAGATAAGACGCTTCAATTAACGTTCACTAAACCTGATTCTGTGGCGGCGGCAAAAGCGTTTGTCAGTTCTAGTGCCAAGCAATTTACATTAGAAGGCGTGAACCAGCCATTGGCTGTTTTTGATATGAAACCTAGTCATGCTATGAATAACGTCGAACATGCTGTTTCGACAGCAGCTTCTAAAGCCGTTAGTCAGCCCCTTCCTTTGGCGGCTAAGTTAAATACTCAGCAAAGTAATGGGCCCAACGCCTTAAATATGTTGGAGTTTTGGTGGCAACAAGCAAGCATTGAACAGCAAAAATTATTTTTAAAACAAATTAGCCAGCAGTGATACTCGTTGAACCTCAATAGCAGTGAATTAACATCGTAATAAAAAAGGCCGCAAGCGGCCTTTTTTATGTTACTCGCACCACTTATTGAAATAATGCATCAATAGTGCCTTGAGCTAATGGGTGGTAAGTATTGCGTGCTTTTTGATATACCGCATTCGCCCACTGTTTTTTATCATGTGCAATCAATGTTTTATACAAAGGTACAATGAGCTTACGACGTCCAATGCCTGATAAATGCTTATCAAGAGCAGGGTAAATTTCATTGTAGCCATTGCCAACTGCAAGCATAAACCATGCAAAGGCGATTTCAGCATTGCCCGATTGAGTGAGCTTAAATGCGCCATCAAGTTCGCTCATTTGTGCAAGTGATAAGTCGCGTGGCAAAGTATTGATAAAATGTAGCCACTCATGCACAGTCCATTGGTTAGTTGGTAAGCTGCTAAGAGTTGCTTTGCCTGCTAACCAAGCTTGGCTACTGGCATTTACTTTATCGAAGGTATCAGAAACTGGATTAGGCGCATCAGCCGGTAAACCCGGTTGATAAATCCACTCGTTTACTTTATTCATGCTGACGATATGTGGGTATTTATTGATTAAGTTATTTTCTAAATAGGTAACAAATTCTTTTGTTGTTAACGATTTAAATGAGAAATCATGAAAGTATTGCTTAACAAAAATATCAAATTTTTCACGACCAAAGTGTTGTTCTAGGTAAATTAAGAACAGTTGACCTTTGATGTAAGGCACGCTGCTGAACGCATCATCAGGATCGCGGCCATTTAATTTAAGATTTAAAATGGTGTCGCCTTTAGGCAAGGTTGGCAGTAGTTTTTTCAAACCCGCTGATTCTAATGCTTGCTCCATGAGTGCGCGGTCGCGGCCAAATACTTCTTCCATAATGCGGTTTTCAACATACGAGGTAAAACCTTCGTTTAACCAAAGATCTTCCCATGTCGCATTGGTGACTAAATTACCTGACCAAGAATGAGCGAGCTCGTGTGCAATTAAGCTCACTAAGCTTTTATCACCCGCAACAACGGTAGGGGTGATAAATGATAAGCGTGGGTTTTCCATGCCGCCAAATGGGAAGCTCGGTGGCAACATCAGTAAATCGTAACGGCCCCATGCGTATTCGCCATACATTTTATTGGTTTTATCGATCATCGCTTGCGTATCATCAAATTCAGCAACGGCAGCCGCTAAAATTGTTGGTTCGGCATAAATGGCGGTTTGATGCGACATTTGTTGGTAATCAAGGTTACCAGCGCCAAATGCAATTAAATAAGGTGGAATAGCTTGTGGCATATCAAAGTGGAAATCACCATCTTTAAATTGTGCATCTTTGTTGTCAGCACTCATTACCGCACGCACATCGAGTGGTGTTTGAATGCGAGCATTATAGGTAACACGCATTGCTGGTGTATCTTGAATCGGCATCCAGCTACGAGCGTGAATAGCTTGTGATTGGCTGTACACAAAAGGCTGGGTTTTGCTGGCTGTTTGTTCTGGTGTTAGCCATTGTAAGCCAGATGCTTGTGGTAAAGAGTTGTAATACACACGCACTAACTTGGCTTGTTCTTTTAAGTTAATCGTTAGTTTGCTGCCTTTAACATCATTTCGAGCGGCTAGTGTAAATTTTGCAGGATGCCAAAGATTATCAGCCCCTTTGTAGATTACTTTGTCAATTTCAAGATCGCGAGTATCTAATATAAGCTCTTTAGCTTGTTTATTATGCCAGCTTAAGGTGTGCTCAATAAAACCTTCAAGTTCTTTTTTATCAAAGTTAATGGCGACATCGAGATAAACATGTGTTGAATGAACGTGATCTAAGTTGGCGTAGCTGTGTTGGTCTTGAGCAACAACCGCAGCCGATTGGCTTAGTAAAAGTGCAGCAAAAATAGCGTTAAGTTTCATGGGTTCCTTGAACGAGTTGAAATGAACAATGGCGCTACTATATACCACAGCTTGGGCTTTGCGGTAAGATATTCAAATTATTGCTTTAGAGAACTCCCCTTTGCTTTCGTTACAATCTCTTCATACATTTGCACTGCCTGCATATGCTTCTAACCTAATAAAAATTGTTGATCCGCTGCAATTACAGCACTTTGATTTTACTCAACCTTTTGTGGTGATCGGTGGTGGCAGCAATACATTGTTTCTTTCGGATTTTTCAGGTGTGGTACTTCAGATTGCAAATTTAGGCATTGAAATTGACGAAACAAGTGAAGCGTTTCATCTTCATGTATCAGCGGGTGAAAACTGGCATCAACTCGTTCTTTTTACCCTAGAAAATAGCATGCCAGGTCTTGAAAATCTGGCGTTGATCCCCGGGCTCTGCGGTGCGGCTCCTGTGCAAAATATTGGCGCGTATGGCGTCGAGTTAAAAGATTTTTTACAGTATGTTGATGGATTTAATCTTGAAACGAAGCAGTTTGAGCGTTTAAGCGCAAACGAATGCCAACTAGCGTATCGAGACTCGATTTTTAAACATGCTTTAAAAGATAAATTTATTATCACCGCAATTGGATTGGCACTCACAAAAGCGTGGCAACCAAATTGTGCTTACGGCCCTTTAAAAGACCTACGTGATGCCAGTGCTATGCAAATATGCGAGCAGGTGATAAGCGCTCGAAGTAGTAAATTACCAGACCCTCAAAAAATTCCTAATGCTGGCAGTTTTTTTAAAAATCCAGTGATTGAGCGTTGTCAGTTAAATACCCTTTTACCGCAGTTTCCGGAACTTGTTTATTATCCCGTAGATAGTGAAACCGTTAAAGTGGCTGCCGGTTGGCTAATCGAACAGTGTGATTTAAAAGGGTTTCGGATTGCAGGAATTGAAGTAAACCCTTTACAGGCTTTGGTGTTGCTTAATCATGGTAAAAGTACAGGTCAGGATGTGCTAGCGATGATTAAAGCTATTCAAACTAAAGTGTATCAGCAGTTTAAAATTGAGTTACAACACGAAGTGAGGTTAATGGGCGATAGCCATGAAATCACCATAGAGGTTGAACATGTTAGTACTTAAAGGTAATAAACTCGCGATTTTGAATTATTTACAGCAAGGTGAATTCGTATCTGGTGAGTGGTTAGGTATGCAGCTTGGGATCAGTAGGGCTGCTGTGGCGAAACACATTCAATCACTGCAAGAGTTGGGTTTAGATATTTTTAAAGTAACGGGAAAAGGCTACCAGTTGAATACCGCCTTTGAATTACTCAATCAAAAGCGGATTAAGCAGCATTACCAAGACCAAAGTAACGGGAGTGCTCAGTTTGAAATATTTCCCGTAATCGATTCAACTAATTCAGAGTTAATGCGGCGCATTCAAAGTGGGCAGTTTCCAAAATCTGGTACTGTGGTGGTATCGGAAAGCCAAACTGCTGGACGAGGGCGGCGTGGTCGCCAATGGCAATCGCCTTTTGGAACTAACTTATATTTTAGTTATTACTGGTTGCTTGATGATGGTTTGCAGGCTGCAATGGGGGTTAGTATTGCGGTTGGTCTTGCGGTATATGATGCACTAAAGGCCTTATATAAAATTGATGTGCAGCTAAAGTGGCCAAACGATATTTTAGTGCAAGAGCAAAAATTGGCAGGAGTCTTGGTTGAGCTTGACGGTCAGCCTGAGGGGCCGTGTCATTTAGTGATTGGCATTGGCTTAAATTTGAAAATGCCTGCGTTAGCTTCAGCAAATATTGACCAAGCTTGGACAGATTTAACCTTGCTCGGTTGTGATGTGGATAAAAACAAATTAGTAGCACTACTAACTGATTGTTTAGAGAAGCGCTTAGCGCAGTATAGACAATCGGGATTAGATAAAATGCATCAGCAATGGAATCAAGTGCATGCGTTTCAGGGGCAAAGAGTTAACTTAATGACTGGTCAACGCAGCTGGCAAGGGGTTTGTGAAGGTATCGATCAGCAAGGTGGCATTAAAATCCGCCAAAATGGTGAGGTAAAAAGTTACTTTGGTGGTGAAATATCTTTAAGGAAAGTAAGCGATGATCCTACTTATTGATGTTGGTAATACTGCGTTAAAAGCGATGTTAAGCCATCAGCAGCAATTATTGCCTTTAAGTCAATCGCAATTAAACCAACTCGATTGGAGTACAATCACGGCTGTTGTATATAGCGCTGTACGACAATCGCCAGTACTGATTGATTTACTTGCTCAAGCAAATAATCATCAAGTTAAGTGCGTTTGCGCTTGCGTAGACAGTGCGATAGCAGGCATAACCTGTGCGTATCCACTAGTGAAAAATCTAGGAATAGACCGTTGGCTTGCTGTATTGGCCGCAGCGTCGCTTCATCCAAATGAAAATGTCATTATTGTTGATTCTGGCACAGCCACTACTATCGATTTATTGTCAAAAGACAAGCACCACCTTGGTGGGTGGATTTTACCAGGGTTAGACTTAATGGTTGATGCTGTGACTTCTCGCACCGAAAAAGTATTTACTGATTTGAACACGCCTTATACCACCGAGTTAGGCACAAATACCCCGCAAGCGTTAAAAAATGGCTGTTTTATAAGTACTTTAGGTGCGGTTGAATTAGCTAAAACAAAATTTAATGACACTAGTCGCGTTTTATTTACCGGTGGCAATGGTCAGCTGTTAAAAAATGAATCTAACTCTGGTGATTTTAATAAACAATTATTATTCATCGGCTTGCTGTTTTGGTATGAAAATCAATCAATTTGATGGCTTTAGGTTGGGGTTTGAGTAAAACTTGTGCGGTTAAATGAAAAAAATGCATTTTTTTTAATTTAATGGTTGCATCGCTTAGGTCCTTGTTCTAATATCTCGCCCCGTAATAAGCGACGCCGACTTAGCTCAGCTGGTAGAGCAACTGACTTGTAATCAGTAGGTCATCCGTTCGACTCGGATAGTCGGCACCATACTTCTTGGGCTTAAATAAGAAGTACGCTTTAGAAGAATTTGTGTGGAGGGGTTCCCGAGCGGCCAAAGGGATCAGACTGTAAATCTGACGGCTCAGCCTTCGCTGGTTCGAATCCAGCTCCCTCCACCACTTATTATCTTGACGGCTTGAGGTAGTTAAGAACAGGTTCCTAAAGCGGGCATCGTATAATGGCTATTACCTCAGCCTTCCAAGCTGATGATGCGGGTTCGATTCCCGCTGCCCGCTCCAGTTTCTGGTGTTTGCTGATATAGCTCAGTCGGTAGAGCGCACCCTTGGTAAGGGTGAGGTCGGCAGTTCGACTCTGCCTATCAGCACCAGTTCTTCACCTTCGTTCATACTTTCCTATTTGTTGTCATAAAAAATATTCATTGAAAGAATATGCTTACCACCGTAAGCGTTAATCCGTAATCTGAAATAAAACTTATAGGTTCCGTCATGGCAAAAGAAAAGTTTCAACGTACAAAACCGCACGTAAACGTAGGTACAATCGGCCACGTTGACCACGGTAAAACAACTCTAACTGCAGCAATCACAAACGTATTAGCGAAGCATTACGGTGGTCAAGCAAAAGATTTCGCGTCAATCGATAACGCTCCAGAAGAGCGCGAGCGCGGTATCACAATCAATACTTCACACGTTGAGTATGATACACCATCACGTCACTACGCACACGTAGATTGCCCAGGCCATGCTGACTATGTTAAAAACATGATCACTGGTGCTGCACAAATGGACGGCGCTATTTTAGTAGTAGCGGCGACAGACGGCCCAATGCCACAAACACGTGAGCACATCCTTTTATCTCGCCAAGTAGGCGTACCTTATATCATCGTATTCATGAACAAATGTGACATGGTTGATGATGAAGAGTTACTAGAATTAGTAGAGATGGAAGTACGTGAGTTATTGTCTGAGTACGATTTCCCAGGTGATGATTTACCACTAATCCAAGGTTCAGCATTAAGAGCGTTAGAAGGCGATGCTGCATGGGAAGAGAAAATTCTTGAGTTGGCAGCAGCTTTAGATTCGTACATTCCAGAGCCAGAGCGTGCAATTGATAAGCCATTCATCATGCCTATCGAAGACGTATTCTCAATCCAAGGCCGTGGTACAGTAGTAACAGGTCGTGTAGAAGCGGGTATCGTAAACGTAGGTAACGAAGTAGCAATCATCGGTATCAAAGATACAGTAATTACTACTTGTACTGGTGTAGAAATGTTCCGTAAGTTGCTTGACGAAGGTCGTGCTGGTGAGAACATTGGTGCATTATTACGTGGTACTAAACGTGAAGACGTAGAACGTGGTCAAGTATTAGCAAAACCAGGTTCAATCACACCACACACAACATTCGTATCAGAAGTATACGTATTAAGCAAAAACGAAGGTGGTCGTCACACTCCATTCTTCAAAGGTTACCGTCCACAGTTCTACTTCCGTACAACAGACGTAACAGGTAACGTAGAGTTACCAGAAGGCGTAGAGATGGTAATGCCAGGCGACAACATCAAGATGACAGTAGAATTAATCTGCCCAATCGCGATGAACGAAGGCTTACGTTTCGCAATCCGTGAGGGTGGCCGTACAGTAGGTGCTGGTGTAGTAGCACAAATCATCAAGTAATAAGTTAGAATACTAACGAATTACGATAAAAGGTCGCGCAAGCGGCCTTTTTCAATTGCTAAGAGTTAATATTATCTTTTTGTCGTGCGTAATATAAAGCACAGTTTAGGAACCTTGAGAACGTAATATTTGAGATTTTTAAAACAAAAGAGTATGGGGAAATTCAGAGGCTTGGGTTGTGCAAGTAAATAAATATATTTACTAAATCATCATTACTGGTGATTTTTTATCACATAACCTTTATAATGCCGCTGTTTTTTGCGACAAACATCTGATGATGTTCAACGTCAGTGTGATATACTGGCACAGAATATATTTTTTTTATAGAGTAAAACAATGGCAGATTTATCAAAATATAGAAATATTGGTATCTTCGCTCACGTTGACGCTGGTAAAACAACGACGACAGAACGAATTTTGAAGCTTACTGGTATGATTCATAAGATCGGTGAAGTACATGACGGTGAGTCAACAACTGACTTCATGGTACAGGAAGCTGAGCGTGGTATTACAATTCAGTCTGCTGCTGTAAGTTGCTTCTGGAATAATCACCGTTTTAACGTTATCGATACACCTGGACACGTTGACTTCACAGTTGAAGTTTACCGTTCATTAAAAGTACTTGACGGTGGTATCGGTGTATTCTGTGGTTCGGGCGGTGTAGAGCCTCAATCAGAAACTAACTGGCGTTATGCGAATGAATCTGAAGTAGCACGTATCATTTTCGTAAATAAATTAGACCGTATGGGTGCTGATTTTTTACGCGTAGTTGGTCAAGTTAAGAAAGTACTTGCAGCTAACGCACTTGTGATGACATTACCAATTGGTATTGAAGATCAATTTACAGGTGTTGTAGATTTATTAACACGTAAAGCATACGTTTGGGATGACTCAGGTCTTCCAGAAAACTACAAAGTTGAAGATGTTCCTGCGGACATGGTTGACTTAGTAGAAGAATATCGTGAAATGCTAGTTGAAACTGCTGTTGAGCAAGATGACGACTTATTAGAAGCATATATGGAAGGTGAAGAACCTTCGATTGACGACCTTAAGCGTTGTATCCGTACAGGTACTCGTAAGTTAGCATTCTTCCCAACTTACTGTGGTTCAGCATTTAAAAACAAGGGCATGCAAATATTACTTGATGCTGTTGTTGATTATTTACCAAGCCCTACAGAAGTTGAGCCACAACCGTTAACTGATGCTGAAGGCGCGCCAACAGGTGAGTTTGCTATCGTAGATGCGAATGCTCCATTAAAAGCGTTAGCATTCAAAATCATGGATGACCGTTTTGGTGCATTAACATTCGTACGTATCTATGCTGGTAAATTAAACAAAGGCGATACAGTACTTAACTCTGCTACAGGTAAAACTGAGCGTATCGGCCGCATGGTTGAAATGCAAGCGAACGACCGTAATGAAATTGAAAGCGCGCAAGCGGGTGATATCATTGCAATCGTTGGCATGAAAAACGTTCAGACAGGTCACACATTATGTGATCCGAAACACGAATGTACATTAGAGGCGATGGTTTTCCCAGATCCTGTAATTTCAATCGCTGTTAAGCCGAAAGATAAAAACGGTTCAGAAAAAATGGGTATCGCAATTGGTAAAATGATTGCAGAAGATCCATCTTTCCGTGTTGAAACTGATGAAGATTCAGGCGAAACAATCCTTAAAGGTATGGGTGAGTTACACTTAGATATCAAAGTAGATATCCTTAAGCGTACTTATGGCGTAGAGCTAATTGTTGGTCAGCCACAAGTTGCTTACCGTGAAACTATCACTCGTGAAATCGAAGATAGCTACACGCATAAGAAACAATCTGGTGGTTCAGGTCAATTCGGTAAGATTGATTACTTCATTCGTCCAGGCGCACCTGGCACGGGTTATGTATTCAAATCTTCTGTTGTTGGTGGTAACGTTCCGAAAGAATACTTCCCAGCAGTTGAGAAAGGCTTCAAGTTAATGATGAGCACTGGTGTACTTGCCGGCTTCCCAGTACTTGACGTTGAAGTTGAACTAACAGACGGTGGATTCCACGCAGTTGACTCGTCTGCAATCGCATTCGAAATCGCAGCTAAAGGCGCATTCCGTCAATCAATCCCTAAAGCGGCTCCTCAGTTAATTGAACCAATCATGAAAGTGGATGTGTTCACACCTGAAGATCACGTAGGTGATGTAATCGGTGACCTTAACCGTCGTCGTGGCATGATCAAAGATCAAGAGCCAGGACCTACAGGTATCCGTATCAAAGCTGACGTACCATTATCAGAAATGTTTGGTTACATCGGTACTTTACGTACAATGACTTCTGGCCGTGGCCAGTTCTCAATGGAATTCTCGCATTACTTACCATGTCCTGCGAACGTTGCTGAGAAAGTTATTGCTGACGTTAAAGCACTTAAAGCAGCTAAAGCTTAAGTTTACTTAGCTTAAATGTTGTAAAAAACCCAGAGCATGCTCTGGGTTTTTGTTTTTTAGAAAACAGATTTTGCCTCAGTTATATTCTTATCTTTGGCTAGAAATAGTGGATTGAACCGCATTTACTCTTGTTTTCGTTGTCATGGTCAGTATAATGACAACCACTTTGCAGGGGCGTAGTTCCAATTGGTAGAACAGCGGTCTCCAAAACCGACGGTTGGGAGTTCGAATCTCTCCGCCCCTGCCAATTTTAGACCAGTCTAAAGCTAACAGTGTGTTATCGGTTAGCATGTTCTTAAGTTTAGATTGAAAGGATTAACCCTGTCACAGACGGGGTTGTTGTGTCTGTAGTTAAGGTGAAAAAATTATGAGCACCAATGTTGAAACACCATCAAGTTCGATGGATGCGTTAAAATGGCTGGTTACCTTTGCATTATTAAGCGGAGCAGTAGTTGGTAATTTTGTGTTTGAAGAGTTATCTGTATTGATACGTGCAGTAGGAATAGTAGCTGCCATTGGCGTAGCACTTGCTACCGCAGCTCAAACCGAAAAAGGTCGCACTTTTATTGCTTTTGCTAAAGAAGCTCGCATTGAAGTCCGCAAGGTTGTTTGGCCAACTCGTCAAGAAACCATGCACACAACATTTATAGTAATGATTGCAACTGTGGTAATGGCATTAATCCTGTGGGGATTAGATGGCGCACTGTTCCGTATTGTTGGCTTTTTAACTGGCTTGGAGATCTAATCCCATGACGGATGAGAATAAAGAAGTAAAATTACGCTGGTATGTAATTCAAGCATTTTCTGGTTTTGAAAAGCGAGTACAGCAAACCATTATTGAACATATAAGAATTCAAAACCTAGAGCATTTCTTTGGTGAAATCTTAGTGCCAACTGAAGAAGTTGTTGAGATGCGCGCGGGTCAAAAGCGTAAATCAGAGCGTAAATTCTTCCCAGGTTATGTTTTAGTTCAAATGGACATGAATGACGCGAGCTGGCATTTAGTGAACAGCATTCCTCGTGTAATGGGGTTTATTGGTGGTACTAAAGAACGCCCCGCACCTATTAGCTCAAAAGAAGCGGATCGTATTCTTAATCGCTTACAAGAAAATGCTGATTCTCCAAAACCAGCAACCTTATTTGAGCCGGGCGAAGTTGTTCGTGTTACTGATGGTCCGTTTGTAGACTTCACAGGTGTTGTTGAAGAAGTGGATTATGAGAAAAGCCGCGTAAAAGTATCGGTACTTATTTTTGGTCGCTCGACACCTGTAGAATTAGAATTCGGCCAAGTTGAAGCTGAAAAATAATTTTCCGTTGTAAAGAGTTGAAAAAGGCCGCTGGTTAACTTATAATCAGCGGCCTTTTTACGTTCAACTGAATGTAAATTGTATTTTAAACATGGGAAGCCGTTAGAGTACGCGTCCTCGCGCGCACAAGGCTAAGACCCACTTAATGAGGTATTTATCATGGCTAAAAAAGTTGAAGCTCTAATCAAGCTACAAGTAGCAGCTGGTATGGCTAACCCAAGCCCACCAGTAGGTCCAGCTCTAGGTCAACGTGGTGTTAACATCATGGAATTCTGTAAAGCGTTTAACGCACGTACAGAGTCTATGGAAAAAGGTGCACCAGTTCCTGTAGTTATTTCTGTTTACGGCGACCGTTCATTCACTTTCGAAATGAAAACTCCTCCAGCAACTTACCTTCTTAAGAAGGCTGCTGGTATCAAGTCTGGTTCTGCTCGTGCAAACACAGTTAAAGTTGGTACAGTAACTCGTGCTCAACTTGAAGACATCGTTAAAGCTAAGCAAGCTGATTTAACAGCTGCTGATCTTGAAGCGGGTGTTCGTACAATCGCAGGTTCTGCGCGTTCAATCGGCTTAGTGGTAGAGGGTTAATAGAGATGGCTAAACTTACTAAACGTATGCGTGTTATCCGTGACAAAGTTGATAGCACTAAAGAATATGAAATTAATGACGCTGTAGCGTTATTAAAAGAATTAGCAACTGCTAAATTCGTAGAAAGTGTTGACGTTGCTGTTAACCTTGGTATCGATGCTCGTAAATCAGACCAAAACGTTCGTGGTGCTACAGTATTACCACACGGTACAGGTCGTGACGTACGCGTAGCTGTTTTCACTCAAGGTGCAAACGCTGAAGCTGCTAAAGCTGCTGGTGCAGAATTAGTTGGTATGGAAGATCTTGCTGATTTAGTTAAAAAAGGCGAGATGAACTTTGACGTAGTAATTGCATCACCAGACGCTATGCGTGTTGTTGGTCAACTAGGTCAAATCTTAGGCCCACGTGGTTTAATGCCAAATCCAAAAACTGGTACTGTAACACCTAACGTTGCTGAAGCAGTTAAAAATGCGAAAGCAGGTCAAGTACGTTACCGTAATGACAAGAACGGCATTATCCACACTACATTGGGTAAAGTGACGTTCGAAGCAAACCAAATTCAAGAAAATCTTGAAGCATTACTCGTAGCGCTTAAGAAAGCAAAGCCTTCTCAAGCAAAAGGTGTTTTCATCAAGAAAGTAACCATTTCTACGACTATGGGCGCTGGTGTTGCTGTTGATCAAGCAACTTTAACTGCAAACGTAGCTTAAAGTGTTTACATGGTGCAAAAATTAATCTATAATTTCGCACCATTTTTGTTGAACTTGAACCTTCAATAAATAAAAAATTCGGGTTGAAATCCATAATTTCGATAGGTCTTTTGGCTGATGCGATAAATTGGATTTCCGTCCAAGACCGTAGGAGCTTTCAATTAATTGAAAACTTAATTTCCTACGTAGACGGTGTGAATCCCCAGATAGATTTTTCCTAATCTTCTGGCTCTCGCCGTAAAAAGCATCTTCAACTTTTTCAGTTGAAGTAGAGTAAACAGGGGGTAACCCCTAATTTGAACCAGGAGTAACACCCATGGCCATTAATCTTCAAGACAAAAAAGCAATTGTTGCTGAAGTTCAAGAAGCTGCCAAAGGTGCTCTATCTGCAGTTGTTGCAGATTCTCGTGGTGTAACTGTTGGCGCAATCACTGCACTTCGTAAAGAAGCTCGTGAAGCTGGCGTTTGGATGAGAGTTGTTCGTAACACTCTTGCTAAGCGTGCGGTTGAAGGAACTCCTTTTGAGTGTTTAAGTGAGTCATTAGTTGGTCCAAGCTTAATTGCATTTTCTTCTGAGCACCCAGGTGCTGCAGCGCGTATTTTTTCTGAATTCGCAAAGAAAAACAAATTATTTGAGCTTAAAGTTGCCGCTTTTGATGGCCAAGTTGTTAACGTAGAGATGCTTGCTAAGCTACCTACTTACGACGAAGCAGTTGCACGCTTAATGAGCGCTATGAAAGAAGCGTCTGCTGGCAAATTGTGTAAAACAATTGAAGCAGTACGTGTACAAAAAGAAGAGCAAGCTGCTTAATTTTATAAGCAATTGTTTTTTATTGGTGTAATATATTTTTTAGAGTCTTATTTAAATAAGATTCATATAAATTAGGAAATTTGAAATGTCTGTAACTAAAGACCAAATCCTTGACGCGATTGCAGCTATGTCTGTAATGGAAGTTGTTGAACTAGTTCAAGCAATGGAAGAAAAATTCGGTGTTACTGCAGCAGCTGGTGTTGTTGTTGCTGCTGCAGCTGAAGCTGTTGAAGAGAAAACTGAATTTGACGTTATCCTAGCTGAAGCTGGCGCTAACAAAGTTGGTGCTATCAAAGCTGTTCGTGCTGCTACAGGCTTAGGCCTTAAAGAAGCTAAAGCTTTAGTTGAAGCTGCTCCAACTCCAATTAAAGAAGGCGTTTCTAAAGCTGACGCTGAAGCACTTAAGAAAGAGCTTGAAGAAGCTGGTGCTAAAGTTGAGATCAAGTAATCTAGCATTTGCTAGGTTACCTGCCTGATTTTTTCAGGTAAGGGCTGGTGATTATTTAATCACCGGCCTTTTTGCGCTGTAGAGTGTTGTATTCTATAGCGCAGAAAAACTACTGAATAAAAGTAAATATTTTATGTGTAGTTAATAAAATATTCTTGTGTTTTGTAGTTCACAATGTTGTACAAATTCTTGGCATAGTTGCCAGTTAGTCTGCTCTAATACGGAGCAGGTAGGGTCAAAGATCAGCAAGCTGAGGAACCCCATGGCTTACTCTTATTCTGAAAAGAAACGTATCCGTAAGGATTTTGGTAAACGCCCACAGGTGTTAGATATACCTTTTCTACTGTCGACACAGTTGGAATCGTTCAAGAAATTCTTGAGTCCGGACGCTGAAGGCAATCACGGCTTGGAAGCTGCTTTCCGTTCCGTTTTTCCTATTAAAAGTTACTCGGGTAATTCTGAGCTGCAATACGTTAGCTATCGTATTGGCGAGCCAGTATTCGATGTAAAGGAATGTCAAATTCGCGGTGTCACTTATTCAGCACCACTACGCGTTAAATTACGCTTAGTATTAATGGATAAAGAAGCACCAGGCACAGTTAAAGACATTAAAGAGCAAGAAGTCTACATGGGCGAAATTCCGCTCATGACAGATACCGGTACTTTTGTAATCAATGGTACTGAGCGTGTAATCGTTTCTCAGCTACACCGTAGCCCTGGTGTATTCTTTGATAACGACCGCGGTAAAACTCACTCATCTGGGAAGGTGCTATATAATGCACGCGTTATTCCTTACCGTGGTTCATGGTTAGATTTTGAGTTTGATGCGAAAGATAATTTATACGTACGTATTGACCGTCGTCGTAAATTACCAGCGAGTATCATTTTACGTGCGTTAGATTTTTCAAATGAAGAAATTTTAAAAATCTTCTTTGAAACAACCGCATTTGAAATCGCTAATGGTAAAGTCATGATGGAATTAGTGCCGTCACGTTTACGTGGTGAAGTTGCACAATTCGAAATCAAAGACAACGAGGGCGAAGTAGTTGTTGAAAAGGGTCGCCGTATTACTGCGCGCCATATTAAACAGCTAGAGAAGCAGCAAGTTAATAGCTTGGAAGTGCCTCACGAATATATTATTGGTCGTGTTGTTGCGCGCAATTATATTAGCGAAGATAGCGGTGAAGTTGTAGCTGAAGCAAATGGTGAATTAACGTTAGAGTTAATGGCTGAGCTTGTTAAAGCTGGATTCACTCGTATTGATACGCTTTATATTAATGACGTAGATAGCGGTGCATACATGTCTGATACATTACGTATCGACTCAACAACGAATCGTTTAGAAGCGTTAGTTGAAGTATACCGTATGATGCGCCCAGGTGAGCCACCAACGCGTGATGCTGCAGAAGCGTTATTCCAAAACTTATTCTTTACTGAAGAGCGTTATGACTTATCGACTGTAGGTCGTATGAAGTTTAATAGCCGTGTTGATAACCCTGAAGGTACGGGTGACGGCACACTAAGTAAAGAAGACATCGTTGCAGTTATGAAAGTGTTAATCGACATTCGTAACGGTAAAGGTGATGTGGATGATATCGATCACTTAGGTAATCGTCGTATTCGTTCTGTTGGTGAAATGGCTGAGAACCAATTCCGTGTAGGCTTAGTTCGTGTTGAACGTGCTGTACGTGAGCGTTTAAGCTTAGGTGATCTTGATGCAATCATGCCACAAGATTTAATCAATGCTAAACCTATTTCTGCTGCTGTAAAAGAATTCTTTGGTTCTTCACAGTTATCTCAGTTCATGGACCAAAACAACCCGTTATCAGAAGTGACGCACAAGCGTCGTATTTCTGCATTAGGACCGGGCGGTTTAACGCGTGAGCGTGCAGGCTTCGAAGTACGTGACGTTCACGTAACTCACTATGGTCGCGTATGTCCAATTGAAACACCTGAGGGGCCAAACATCGGTCTTATCAACTCTTTATCGTGTTATGCACGTACTAACGAATTTGGTTTCCTTGAGACACCATATCGTAAAGTTGTTGATGGTGTAGTGACTGACGATGTTGATTATCTATCAGCAATCGAAGAAGGTCGCTTTGTAATCGCTCAGGCGAATGCAAACTTAAATGAACAAAATGAATTCTTAGAAGAATTGATCCCATGCCGTTTTAAAGGTGAATCTACCTTTATGGGCAAAGCTGATATGCAATATATGGACGTTTCTCCACAGCAGGTAATTTCTGTTGCGGCGGCACTTATTCCATTCCTTGAACACGATGATGCTAACCGTGCATTAATGGGTTCAAACATGCAACGTCAAGCTGTACCAACATTACGTGCTGATAAGCCGTTAGTAGGTACTGGTATTGAAATGACTTTAGCTAAAGATTCAGGTGTAACGATTGTTGCAAAACGTGGTGGTCAAGTGACTTACGCGGATGCGAGTCGTATCGTTGTTAACGTTAATGAAAATGAGCGTGTTGCTGGTGAAGCCGGTATCGACATTTATAACTTAACAAAATACACCCGTTCTAACCAAAACACCTGTATTAATCAAAAACCAACCGTCATGGTAGGTGAACCGATTACTCGTGGCGATGTATTAGCTGATGGTCCATCAACTGATTTAGGTGATCTTGCGTTAGGCCAAAATTTACGCGTGGCATTCATGCCATGGAATGGTTATAACTTCGAAGATTCTATCTTGTTATCTGAGCGTGTTGTTCAAGAAGATCGTTTAACAACGATCCATATTCAAGAGCTTCAGTGTATTGCTCGTGACACTAAATTAGGTTCAGAAGAAATCACAGCTGATATTCCAAACGTAGGTGAATCTGCGTTAGGTAAGTTGGACGAATCTGGTGTTGTTTATATCGGTGCTGAAGTAAAAGGCGGCGATATATTAGTAGGTAAAGTGACACCTAAAGGTGAAACACAGCTTACGCCAGAAGAGAAATTACTTCGTGCTATTTTCGGTGAAAAAGCATCAGACGTTAAAGACAGTTCACTTCGTGTGCCAAACTCTGTAACCGGTACGGTTATCGATGTTCAAGTCTTTACTCGTGATGGTGTAGAAAAAGACAAACGTGCACTTGAAATCGAAGATATGCAACTTCGTGAAGCGAAAAAAGACTTCAATGAAGAATTCCGTATCCTAGAAGCGGGTGTAGTTGCACGTGCTCGCCAGCTATTAGTTGGTGCAGGCTTTGATGAAGAAAAATTATTAGGTTTATCTTCAGAAAAAGTATTAACGCAAAGCTTAGCCGATGAAGAAAAACAAGCTGAACTTGAGCAACTTGCAGCGCAATACGATGAACTTAAAGCTGAATACGATAAAAAGTTTGAAGTTAAACGTCGTAAAATTACCCAAGGTGATGATTTAGCACCTGGTGTATTAAAAATCGTTAAAGTTTATTTAGCCGTTAAACGTCGTATTCAACCTGGTGATAAAATGGCGGGTCGTCATGGTAACAAAGGTGTTATCTCGACAATCGTGCCAGTAGAAGATATGCCATATGATGACAAAGGTCGTACGGTAGACATCGTTCTTAACCCACTAGGTGTACCATCACGTATGAACATCGGTCAGATCCTTGAAACACATATGGGTCTTGCTGCACGTGGTATCGGTGAGCGTATTGAAGAGATGATCAAAGAGCAGCGTGAATTACACGAATTACGTGACTTCATTCAAAAAGCATACTCTTTAGGTGATTGTCGTCAAAAAGTTGATATCTCAACGTTCAGTGATGATGAAGTACGTCGTTTAGCACACCATTTACGTGGTGGTCTTCCAATTGCTACTCCTGCATTCGATGGCGCGAAAGAAAGCGAAATCAAAGAAATGCTTGAGTTAGGTGGTTACCCTACCAGTGGTCAGGTTACGTTATACGACGGCCGTACTGGTGATAAGTTTGAACGTCAAGTAACCGTAGGTTACATGTACATGTTAAAACTTAACCACTTAGTTGATGACAAGATGCATGCGCGTTCTACTGGTTCTTACAGCTTAGTAACTCAACAGCCGTTGGGTGGTAAAGCTCAGTTCGGTGGTCAACGTTTTGGTGAGATGGAGGTATGGGCCCTAGAAGCATACGGTGCAGCCTACACATTACAAGAAATGCTAACTGTTAAGTCTGATGACGTGAACGGTCGTACTAAGATGTATAAAAACATCGTCGACGGTAACCATCAGATGGAACCAGGTATGCCGGAATCATTCAACGTATTGTTGAAAGAAATCCGTTCACTTGGTATCAACATCGAGTTGGAAGAGATATAAGTCGAACTAGTGTGCACTTTGCATAATTAGCGGACTAAATGAATGGGGGGGCGAATTCGCCCCCAAGATTAAACTCCGACAGGAGAGCTAAGGTGAAAGACTTACTTAAGTTTCTGAAGCAGCAAAATAAGACCGAAGAGTTCGATGCGATTCGAATTGGTCTTGCTTCGCCAGATATGGTTCGTTCATGGTCATACGGTGAAGTAAAGAAACCTGAGACAATCAACTACCGTACATTCAAGCCTGAGCGTGACGGCTTATTCTGTGCCCGTATTTTCGGCCCAGTAAAAGATTACGAGTGTTTATGTGGCAAATACAAACGCCTTAAACACCGTGGTGTGATTTGTGAAAAGTGTGGTGTTGAAGTTACGCTGACTAAAGTGCGTCGTGACCGTATGGGTCATATCGAATTGGCTAGCCCAGTTGCGCATATTTGGTTCCTTAAATCATTACCGTCTCGTATTGGTTTAATGCTTGATATGACGTTACGTGATATCGAACGTGTGCTTTATTTCGAATCTTTTGTTGTGACCGAGCCAGGTATGACAACATTAGAGCGTGGTCAACTTCTTAATGAAGAAGAATATCTAGATGCGCTTGAAGAGCACGGTGACGAGTTTGAAGCCAAAATGGGTGCTGAAGCAGTTTTAGATTTGCTTGCAGACTTAGATTTAGCACAACTTATTGCTGAAATGCGTGAAGAGTTACCAACAATTAACTCTGAAACCAAACGTAAGAAGATCACTAAGCGTTTAAAATTAATGGAATCTTTCCACCAATCAGGTAATAACCCTGAGTGGATGATCATGACTGTACTTCCGGTACTACCACCTGATTTACGTCCATTAGTGCCATTAGACGGCGGCCGTTTCGCGACTTCAGATCTAAATGATCTTTACCGTCGTGTAATTAACCGTAATAACCGTCTTAAGCGTTTATTAGATTTAGCGGCACCAGACATTATTGTACGTAACGAAAAGCGTATGTTACAAGAAGCGGTTGATGCTCTTCTTGATAATGGTCGTCGTGGTCGCGCGATTACAGGTTCAAACAAACGTCCATTAAAATCACTTGCCGATATGATTAAAGGTAAGCAAGGTCGTTTCCGTCAGAACTTACTTGGTAAGCGTGTAGATTATTCTGGTCGTTCGGTAATCACTGTAGGTCCAACACTTAAATTGCATCAGTGTGGTCTTCCTAAGAAGATGGCACTTGAGTTATTTAAACCATTTATCTATGGCAAGTTAGAATTACGTGGCATGGCTACGACAATTAAAGCTGCTAAAAAAATGGTTGAGCGTGAAGTACCTGAAGTGTGGGATATCTTAGATGAAGTTATCCGTGAACATCCAGTACTTCTTAACCGTGCTCCAACACTTCACCGTTTGGGTATCCAAGCGTTCGAACCAGTACTAATCGAAGGTAAAGCAATTCACCTTCATCCATTAGTATGTGCGGCATATAATGCCGACTTCGACGGTGACCAAATGGCGGTACACGTACCGTTAACGTTAGAAGCACAGCTTGAAGCTCGCGCTCTTATGATGTCGACCAATAACATCCTATCACCTGCAAATGGTGAGCCGATTATTGTTCCGTCACAAGACGTTGTTTTAGGTCTATATTACATGACTCGCGACTGTGTAAACGGTTTAGGCGAAGGCACAGTATTTAAAGATCCTAAAGAAGCTGAAAAAGCATACAGAACAAATAATGCTGCTTTACATGCAAAAGTAAAAGTCCGTATTACAGAAACGATTAAAGATGTAGATGGTAATGTTGAAGACCGTATCTCTATTTATGATACGACTGTCGGCCGTGCAATTTTATCGTTGATTTTACCAAAAGGTATGCCGTTTGAGTTAATCAACCGCGCCATGGGTAAAAAGCAAATTTCTGGCTTATTAAATGAGTGTTATCGTCGTTTAGGTCTTAAAGATACAGTTATCTTTGCTGACCAAGTGATGTACACAGGTTTCCATTATGCGATGAAGTCAGGTGTATCAATCGGTATTAACGATTTGGTTATCCCGCCAGTGAAAGCTGAGATCATCAAAGCAGCAGAAGATGAAGTATCTGAAATTAACCAACAATTCCAATCAGGTCTTGTTACGGCTGGTGAAAAATACAATAAAGTCATCGATATCTGGTCACGTGTAAACGAAAATTTATCACGTGCGATGATGGAAAACTTATCGAAAGATACAGTGATCAATGCTAAAGGCGAAGAAGAGTTACAAGATTCATTTAACTCAGTATTCATGATGGCTGACTCAGGCGCACGTGGTAGTGCGGCTCAGATCCGTCAGCTAGCTGGTATGCGTGGTCTAATGGCGCGTCCAGATGGTTCAATCATCGAGACACCAATCACAGCTAACTTCCGTGAAGGTCTAAGCGTACTTCAGTACTTCATCTCAACGCATGGTGCGCGTAAAGGTCTTGCCGATACAGCACTTAAAACAGCTAACTCGGGTTACCTAACTCGTCGTTTAGTAGACGTTGCACAAGATTTAGTAATCAACGAAGACGATTGTGGCACTGAAGATGGCTTAACAATGAAACCACTTATTGAAGGTGGTGATGTTGTTGAACCATTACGCGAGCGTGTATTAGGTCGTGTAGTTGCAGAAGACATTTTAAAACCAGGTACTAATGAAGTACTTGTTGAGCGTAACGTGATGCTTAACGAAAAACTGTGTGATCTGTTAGAAGATAATTCAGTTGACGAAGTACGTGTACGTTCAGTTATCACATGTGATAACGACTTTGGTGTATGTGCTAAGTGTTACGGTCGTGACCTTGCACGTGGTCACTTAATTAACGCGGGTGAATCAGTCGGTGTTATCGCAGCTCAATCAATCGGTGAGCCAGGTACACAGCTTACGATGCGTACATTCCACATCGGTGGTGCGGCATCTCGAGCGTCTGCAGAAAACAGCGTACAAGTTAAGAATCAAGGTACATTAAAGCTTCATAATGCGAAATACGTATTAAACTCTGATGGCAAAATTGTTATCACTTCACGTTCTACTGAGATCACTATTATTGATGATCACGGTCGTGAAAAAGAGCGTTATAAAGTACCTTATGGTGCCGTGTTATCAGTACAAGATGGTGCATCAGTTGCGGGTAGCGATGTTGTAGCAACTTGGGATCCGCACAGTCACCCAATCGTGGTTGAGCGTGTATCTAAAGTGACGTTCAGCGACATTGATGACTCAAATACTGAAGCGCAAACTGATGAATTAACTGGTCTAACACGTGTTGTTGTTAAAGACCTCTCTAAAGTAAATGCTAAAGAGCCAAAGTTAATTATCGAAAGTGAAGAAACAGGCTTACAAGAAACTCGTTTACCATCGTTTACTACAATTGAAGTAACAGATGGTGCAACGGTTAGTGCTGGTTATGTATTAGCTCGTATTCCTCAAGAAGGTTCAAAAACACGTGATATCACGGGTGGTCTACCTCGCGTAGCCGACTTGTTTGAAGCTCGTCGTCCAAAAGAGCCAGCTATTCTTGCGGAAATTACAGGTGCCATTAGTTTTGGTAAAGAAACCAAAGGTAAAAAGCGTCTAGTAATTACACCTGCTGAAGGTGATGCATACGAAGAGATGATCCCTAAATGGCGTACTCTTAATGTGTTTGAAGGTGAGCAAGTGTCTAAAGGTGAAGTTATTGCCGATGGTCCTGAGTCACCACATGACATCTTACGTCTTCGTGGCGTAACCGATGTTGCAAATTACATTGTTAATGAAGTACAAGATGTTTACCGCTTACAAGGTGTAAAAATCAATGATAAACACATCGAAACGATTATTCGTCAGATGTTACGTAAATGTTTAATCATTGATGGTGGTCATAGTGAGTTCTTAGCGGGTGAACAAGTTGAGGTTGCACGTGTAAACATTGCAAATCGTCACTTAGAAGCCGAAGGAAAAATCCCAGCGAAATTTGAAATTCAGCTAATGGGTATCACTAAAGCATCACTAGCAACAGAATCTTTCATTTCTGCTGCATCATTCCAGGAAACAACTCGAGTCCTGACTGACGCTGCTGTAAATGGTAAGAGCGATGAGCTACGTGGCTTGAAAGAGAACGTAATCGTGGGTCGTTTGATCCCAGCCGGTACCGGCTTTGCGTATCATCAAGAGCGTATCAAACGTCGTAAACAGCGTGATAATGCTTCAAATGTTGAAGAGCAAACAGTTAGTGCAGAAGAGGCAACTCAAGCATTAACTGACGCATTAAACGCAGACCTGTCAGGTAACAATTAAGATACTTAATTAACATTAAGGTCACATATAGCAGTTAAATACTGCTATATGTGTTGTTATGGTTGACAGGTTAAACTTTGCTCATTAAAATTCCGCCACCCTATATTTCGCTAAAGAAACTTAGGGCGGATTTTTTTTTCAGTAGATTTTAATTAACTAGGAGCTATTTAATGGCAACTATCAACCAGCTAGTGCGCAAGCCACGTCGCAGTAAGGTTGTAAAAAGCAACTCTGCCGCGCTAAAAGCTTGTCCGCAAAAGCGTGGAGTATGTACTCGTGTATATACAACTACACCAAAGAAACCAAACTCAGCATTACGTAAAGTAGCTCGTGTTCGTTTAACGAATGGTTTCGAAGTAACATCATATATCGGCGGTGAAGGCCACAATCTTCAAGAGCATAGCGTTATCTTAATCCGTGGTGGTCGTGTTAAAGACTTACCAGGTGTACGCTTCCACACTATCCGCGGCGCATTAGACTGTGCTGGCGTAAGTGCTCGTCGCCAAGCTCGCTCGAAATACGGTGCTAAACGTCCTAAGAAATAATGATATCTCTTAGTAAGGCCAAGCACTTAAAGTTGTAAATAATTGTTTTGGGAGTCGCTCAAAAAAGCGAACCTGAAGAAACCGGAGATTCAAAATGCCTAGAAGACGCGTTATAGGTCAACGTAAAATTCTTCCTGATCCTAAGTTCGGATCAGAACTTCTTGCTAAATTCGTTAACGTTTTAATGTTAGACGGCAAGAAATCAACTGCTGAAAAAATCGTATATGGTGCGCTAGACGTGGCTGCTGAGAAATCAGGCAAGTCGCACCTAGAAATCTTTGAAGCTGCTCTTGATAATGTACGCCCAACGGTAGAAGTTAAATCTCGCCGTGTTGGTGGTTCTACATACCAAGTACCAGTTGAAGTTCGTCCAGTTCGTCGCAATGCATTAGGCATGCGTTGGATCGTAGATGCTGCGCGTAAGCGTGGTGAAAAATCTATGGGTCTTCGTCTTGCTCAAGAAATGCTTGATGCGTCAGACAACAAAGGCACTGCGGTTAAGAAACGTGAAGACGTTCACCGTATGGCTGAAGCGAATAAAGCATTCGCTCACTACCGTTGGTAATCTGCCTTTAGTCTTTAAGAGGGTATTATGGCACGTATAACTCCAATTGAGCGTTACCGTAATATTGGTATTTGCGCCCACGTTGACGCGGGTAAAACAACTACCACTGAACGTGTACTATTCTATACCGGTCTTTCTCATAAGATTGGTGAAGTACATAACGGTACGGCGACAATGGACTGGATGGAGCAGGAGCAAGAGCGTGGTATCACGATCACTTCTGCTGCAACCACGTGTTTCTGGAAAGGGATGGACGGTCAATATCCGGATCATCGCATTAATATTATTGATACTCCAGGACACGTAGACTTTACAATTGAAGTAGAGCGTTCATTGCGCGTGCTTGATGGTGCTGTCGTTGTTTTGTGTGCTTCATCTGGTGTTCAGCCGCAAACCGAAACGGTTTGGCGTCAAGCTGATAAATACGAAGTTCCTCGAATGATCTTCGTAAACAAGATGGACCGCGCAGGTGCCGACTTCTTCATGGTTGTTGAGCAGATAAAATCTCGCCTAGGGGCTAACCCTGTGCCAATTCAAATTGCAATTGGTGCAGAGGAAGACTTCAAAGGGGTTGTCGATCTTATTAAGATGAAGGCCATAAACTGGAACCCAGAGGACCAGGGTATGACCTTCACTTATGAAGATATTCCCACAGAACTTCAGGACTTAGCTGAAGAGTGGCGCTCTCATTTAGTTGAAAGTGCTGCCGAAGCGACTGAAGAACTGATGGATAAATACCTTGAAGGTGAAGAGTTAAGCGAAGAAGAAATCAAGTTAGCTATTCGTAAGCGTACGCTTGCGGGCGAAATAGTACCAATGACTTGTGGTTCTGCGTTCAAAAATAAAGGTGTTCAAGCAGTTTTAGATGCAGTTATCGACTATATGCCATCGCCGACTGAAGTAAAAGAAATTCAAGGTGTTCTTGAAGATGACGTTACTGAAGCGATCCGACCGGCTCAAGACGATGCTCCATTTTCTGCACTTGCTTTTAAAATTGCCACAGATCCATTTGTTGGTACGCTGACTTTCTTCCGAGTGTATTCGGGCGTAGTAAATCAAGGCGATGCTGTTTATAACCCTATTAAGGGTAAACGTGAACGTCTGGGTCGTATCGTTCAAATGCATGCCAATGCACGTGAAGAAATCAAAGAAGTTCGCGCTGGTGACATCGCGGCTGCTATCGGTCTTAAAGACGTGACCACAGGTGATACTCTTTGCTCACCAGATGCCATTATTACATTAGAGCGCATGGATTTCCCTGAGCCAGTAATATCGGTCGCTGTAGAGCCAAGAACAATTGCAGACCAAGAAAAAATGGCTATTGCACTAGGAAAACTAGCTGCAGAAGATCCATCGTTTAAGGTTAGCACTGATCCAGAATCGGGTCAGACCATCATCTCTGGTATGGGTGAGCTTCATTTAGATATCATTGTAGATAGAATGAAACGTGAGTTTAGCGTCTCGTGTAATGTTGGTAAACCTCAGGTTGCATACCGTGAGACTATCCGCGGCACGGTAGAAGTTGAAGGCAAGTTCATTCGCCAATCTGGTGGCAGAGGTCAATTTGGTCATGTATGGCTAAAAATCGAACCACTTTCAATTGAAGATGATGAAGCCCCAACCTACGAATTTGTTAACGCAGTCGTAGGTGGCGTTATACCAAAAGAATATATACCGGCGGTAGATAAAGGTATTCAAGAGCAAATGCGCAATGGCGTATTGGCCGGGTTCCCTTTGTTGGGTGTCAAAGTGACGCTATTTGATGGTTCATTCCATGACGTAGATTCAAATGAATTGGCATTCAAAATCGCAGGTTCTATGGGCTTTAGGAAGGGAGCGCTTGATGCAAACCCTGTATTACTTGAACCAATTATGCAAGTTGAAGTAATTACACCTGAAGACAACATGGGTGATGTTGTCGGTGATCTAAATCGTCGCCGTGGTTTAATCGAAGGTATGGAAAATGCGCCTGGTGGATTGAGACAAATCAATGCACTTGTGCCATTATCTGAAATGTTTGGTTATGCAACTGATCTCCGCTCAGCAACACAAGGTCGAGCTTCATACGCTATGGAATTTTTGAAATATAGCGAAGCCGGCAAAAATGTCGCAGATGCAATAATTACAGCTCGCGCTGTTAAGCAATTTTAGTTCGGTCCGATCTGTTTGGATCGGACTTTAATTTCTTTATAGGAATTTTTAAAAATGGCAAAAGAAAAGTTTCAACGTACAAAACCGCACGTAAACGTAGGTACAATCGGCCACGTTGACCACGGTAAAACAACTCTAACTGCAGCAATCACAAACGTATTAGCGAAGCATTACGGTGGTCAAGCAAAAGATTTCGCGTCAATCGATAACGCTCCAGAAGAGCGCGAGCGCGGTATCACAATCAATACTTCACACGTTGAGTATGATACACCGTCACGTCACTACGCACACGTAGATTGCCCAGGCCATGCTGACTATGTTAAAAACATGATCACTGGTGCTGCACAAATGGACGGCGCTATTTTAGTAGTAGCGGCGACAGACGGCCCAATGCCACAAACACGTGAGCACATCCTTTTATCTCGCCAAGTAGGCGTACCTTACATCATCGTATTCATGAACAAATGTGACATGGTTGATGATGAAGAGTTACTAGAATTAGTAGAGATGGAAGTACGTGAGTTATTGTCTGAGTACGATTTCCCAGGTGATGATTTACCACTAATCCAAGGTTCAGCATTAAGAGCGTTAGAAGGCGATGCTGCATGGGAAGAGAAAATTCTTGAGTTGGCAGCAGCTTTAGATTCGTACATTCCAGAGCCAGAGCGTGCAATTGATAAGCCATTCATCATGCCTATCGAAGACGTATTCTCAATCCAAGGCCGTGGTACAGTAGTAACAGGTCGTGTAGAAGCGGGTATCGTAAACGTAGGTAACGAAGTAGCAATCATCGGTATCAAAGATACAGTAATTACTACTTGTACTGGTGTAGAAATGTTCCGTAAGTTGCTTGACGAAGGTCGTGCTGGTGAGAACATTGGTGCATTATTACGTGGTACTAAACGTGAAGACGTAGAACGTGGTCAAGTATTAGCAAAACCAGGTTCAATCACACCACACACAACATTCGTATCAGAAGTATACGTATTAAGCAAAAACGAAGGTGGTCGTCACACTCCATTCTTCAAAGGTTACCGTCCACAGTTCTACTTCCGTACAACAGACGTAACAGGTAACGTAGAGTTACCAGAAGGCGTAGAGATGGTAATGCCAGGCGACAACATCAAGATGACAGTAGAATTAATCTGCCCAATCGCGATGAACGAAGGCTTACGTTTCGCAATCCGTGAGGGTGGCCGTACAGTAGGTGCTGGTGTAGTAGCACAAATCATCAAGTAATAAGTTAGAATACTAACGAATTACGATAAAAGGTCGCGCAAGCGGCCTTTTTTATTTTTATAGGGGTTTAAGACTATAATCAGTATTTTAAGTGCTTTTTTATAAGTTGGTTGTTAAATATAGCGTAAAAACAATGATGAATTACCCTGAGTAAAGTTACTTAAAAGTAATGGTTTATAAAGAAATCGTTATTTTTGTTCGTTTATTGCCCGCTTGGTGTGAATATTAATCAATAATGTCTATTTTTACATTTTTCTCAAAAAAACGCTTGCCAAAAAAGTTCGCCGCCCTATAATGCGACCCCACTGAGACGGCAGACAGCAACGCTTAGCGAGGCAAGAGTCGAATCAGAGAGTTAAATAAAACTTAGTTTGGTTTTGAAAGAAATTTAAAATTAAGTGTTGACTTGAAAAGTGAAACGTTTATTATGGCGCTCCACTTCGCAGCAAGCTCCTAGAGTTGGCGCTGCAACGTTCTTTAACAATTTAAGCAATCATCTGTGTGGGCACTCGTACAGGTTGAGTTCTAACAGCTTAGTTCGAAACTTAGGTTTTGAATAAAGCAAAAAATTTAGAGTCTCAAATGTAACTGAGTGACTATACAGTCAATTTGATTTCACTTTCTCTTTTTATTAAGAATTGTGGAAACAAAAATCAGAATTCATTGAGCTGAACCGCAAGGTTCAAAAAAACTTTTAATTGAAGAGTTTGATCATGGCTCAGATTGAACGCTGGCGGCAGGCCTAACACATGCAAGTCGAGCGGCAGCACAAGGGAGTTTACTCCTGAGGTGGCGAGCGGCGGACGGGTGAGTAATGCTTGGGAACATGCCTTTAGGTGGGGGACAACAGTTGGAAACGACTGCTAATACCGCA
>NZ_CM200279.1:2267500-3520000 GCF_058197095.2 Pseudoalteromonas sp. J2K-J031 | reverse complement strand
GGGTCATCCCGACTTACCAACCCTTTGCAAACTCCGAATACCGTAAAGTACTATCCGGGAGACACACGGCGGGTGCTAACGTCCGTCGTGAAGAGGGAAACAACCCAGAGCGCCATCTAAGGTCCCAAAGTGTATGTTAAGTGGGAAACGATGTGGAAAGGCCCAGACAGCCAGGAGGTTGGCTTAGAAGCAGCCATCCTTTAAAGAAAGCGTAATAGCTCACTGGTCGAGTCGGTCTGCGCGGAAGATGTAACGGGGCTAAACATACCACCGAAGATGCGCCTGCGTACTTTGTATGCGGGGTAGGGGAGCGTTCTGTAAGCCGTTGAAGGTGATCCGAGAGGGTTGCTGGAGGTATCAGAAGTGCGAATGCTGACATAAGTAACGATAATGGGAGTGAAAAACTCCCACGCCGGAAGACCAAGGGTTCCTATCCCATGTTAATCAGGGTAGGGTGAGTCGACCCCTAAGGCGAGGCGGAAACGCGTAGTCGATGGGAAACGGGTTAATATTCCCGTACTCGACATGAATGCGATGGGGAGACGGAGCAGGCTAGGCAGGCATGGCGTTGGTTGTCCATGTGAAAGTAAGTAGGTTGGAGACTTAGGTAAATCCGGGTTTCCTTAAGACTGAGATACGAGACGAGCTACTACGGTAGTGAAGTTGTTGATGCCATACTTCCAGGAAAATCCTCTAAGCTTCAGTTCATGTGGAATCGTACCCCAAACCGACACAGGTGGTCAGGTAGAGAATACTAAGGCGCTTGAGAGAACTCGGGTGAAGGAACTAGGCAAAATAGTACCGTAACTTCGGGAGAAGGTACGCTGCTGACGGTGAAGGGACTTGCTCCCGGAGCTGTTGGCAGTCACAGTAACCAGGTGGCTGGAACTGTTTATTAAAAACACAGCACTGTGCAAAATCGCAAGATGACGTATACGGTGTGACGCCTGCCCGGTGCCGGAAGGTTAATTGATGGGGTTAGCGGCAACGCGAAGCTCTTGATCGAAGCCCCGGTAAACGGCGGCCGTAACTATAACGGTCCTAAGGTAGCGAAATTCCTTGTCGGGTAAGTTCCGACCTGCACGAATGGCGTAATCATGGCCACGCTGTCTCCACCCGAGACTCAGTGAAATTGAATTTGCGGTGAAGATGCCGTATACCCGCGGCTAGACGGAAAGACCCCGTGAACCTTTACTATAGCTTGGCACTGAACATTGAACCTACATGTGTAGGATAGGTGGGAGACTTAGAAGCAGGAACGCTAGTTCTTGTGGAGTCGTCCTTGAAATACCACCCTTGTAGTTTTGATGTTCTAACGTAGGTCCCTAATCGGGATTGCGGACAGTGCCTGGTGGGTAGTTTGACTGGGGCGGTCTCCTCCTAAAGAGTAACGGAGGAGCACGAAGGTTTGCTAAGTACGGTCGGACATCGTACGGTTAGTGTAATGGTAGAAGCAAGCTTAACTGCGAGACGGACAAGTCGAGCAGGTACGAAAGTAGGTCATAGTGATCCGGTGGTTCTGAATGGAAGGGCCATCGCTCAACGGATAAAAGGTACTCCGGGGATAACAGGCTGATACCGCCCAAGAGTTCATATCGACGGCGGTGTTTGGCACCTCGATGTCGGCTCATCACATCCTGGGGCTGAAGTCGGTCCCAAGGGTATGGCTGTTCGCCATTTAAAGTGGTACGCGAGCTGGGTTTAGAACGTCGTGAGACAGTTCGGTCCCTATCTGCCGTGGGCGTTTGAGAATTGAGAGGGGTTGCTCCTAGTACGAGAGGACCGGAGTGAACGAACCGCTGGTGTTCGGGTTGTCATGCCAATGGCACTGCCCGGTAGCTACGTTCGGAATCGATAAGCGCTGAAAGCATCTAAGCGCGAAGCGAGCCTCGAGATGAGTTCTCACTAGAGCTATAAGCTCTCTGAAGGGCCGTTGGAGACTACAACGTTGATAGGTTGGGTGTGGAAGCGCTGTGAGGCGTTAAGCTAACCAATACTAATTACCCGTGAGGCTTAACCATACAACGCCAAAGTGGTTTGTATGAAGCACTGATGAATAGCAAGAAGTTAGATAGAACTAAAGTAGACGAATTGAATATCAGCCTTCCGAATTTATGGTTCTGAATTTATCAACACCTTCCATGGCGTTGACCCTAACGGGCCGCACTAAAGTGCGTTAAATTTTGTTCCAGACAAAATTTTGCTTGGTGACAATAGCGTTTTGGACCCACCTGATCCCATTCCGAACTCAGTAGTGAAACGAAACAGCGCCGATGGTAGTGTGGGGTTACCCATGTGAGAGTAGGACATCGCCAGGCTCCTAATAAGAGAAACCCGTTGCAGCAATGCAGCGGGTTTTTTGCTATGTGCGTTTTAAATTATCAGAGTTAAGTTACATTTTTAAATTACATTGTATGTTTTTATTTAAAAAAGCAGATGAAACATTGTTATTAGGTGGGCGATAAACATATAAAAAGAAAGCCACCGATAAATCAGAGTCTTATTGATTCGACTCACTTAAAAATTAATCTAATACTGCTTAAGAATGGATTTTATGAAGCGAAATATAGTTTGATAGTTTTTACCTAAAAGAATTAACCTCAATTAAAATACAGGCCTTAGTATTGCCCTTGATTTAATTGTTTTAGTTTTTTTATTGCCAGCTTAGTCAGTTTGGCGTCATAAGGATTTTTTAAGAGCCAATTTAAATGATATTTAGCGTTATCTCTTTCTTCAGTTTCTAAATAGATTTGAGCCAAATAGTAGTGTGACCAGTGTAGGTAATTGTTTTCAGTTTTACCGACATAATTTTGAATAAAATAGTTTAGTGCGCTGATGCCTTGTTGGTGTTTGTTTGAGTTTTTAAGCGAGATTTTACCTAAATAGTAATGAGATTGTAGTTGTGCCTCATGATCTTGTTGGGTAATAGCTTTGAGTGATGTAATAAAGATAAGGTGCTGTTCAGCTAAATCCATGTACTGATTTTGCCATAGCGCTAAGCTAAGTAGTAACTGTAACGGTAAGTCGTTTTGATGAGATGTTTTTGCTTCGTTAATTAGCTGCTCAAATTCATCTTTCCCTTTAAGTTCAGAGTAGTAAGCTAGCCTTGCTAAAAATCCGTAATGTATGCTCAGTTCTGTAATTGGATCAATCATACTGATGGCTTTTTCAGAATCACCACCAAAAAAGACCGGCGTATTTAAGTAGAAGCTCATTAGTGCAAATTTAAATTTTGCATTGTTAGGATCGAGCTTTTCAGCCTGTAAAAAATGGGTTAATGCTTGTTGTGCTAGCGAATAAGAAAATAAAACAGCATTTGTCGCTTCAGAGGCACTCGTTTTAGCTTTTAAATAGTGTGCTGTAGCAAGTGTAGGGTTTTTTCTTAGTAATTGATCACTGAGCAATTGGGCTTGCTGAAAACTCTCTTTAGCGATGGCCTCTTCAATTGCGCTAACGGCTACTAATTGTTCTGTATTTAAGACATTTAAATGATCATATCGATAGGGTTTGATTACTTGGCTGGATATAGGCTCGCTGGCACTCAAAGGTAAAGTGAGCATCATACATACGCTCAGAGAAATGAGTCTAATTTTCATAGTGATACATCCAGTATTCATTTTTTCTTAGCATAACAGGCTTTACAAAAAATAAGAATTACCTATTAGAGGGCTTGATGGTGATAAGTGCTAACTCTGCTTGGTCTCAAGCAATCTACTCAGCTGTTCTATACGTTGGCTCATTCCTAGAATAATTTGATCTTTTAATTTGTCCTTCATGTTACTTGGTAGGCGAGAGAGTGCGTTGGATGAAATTGCTAGTAAAATAGTATCTTCACACGCTCTAGCATTAATACTGCGTTGACGCTGACTAATAAAACTTCCTTCGCCAATAAACTCTCCCGGCTCCACTCTTCCTAATTCAACCTTATCATTATGCCGAAACATCATAAGTGCGCCACTTAAGACTAAATAAAGAGTTTTGTCGTTATCAAATTGTTGGAAAACAAAGCGATCTTGCTTGACTAGTAACAGCGCTGAGAATGATTCAAGTAACACTTGGCGTTCATCTAAACTAAAACTTTTAAAAAAAGAGAGCCGATTAATGATCGCCATACGTTTGATTAAGGGCGTATTTTCGATAAGTTTCATGTCAGTCACTAGCTCAAATTAAAATACTAGCTTATCAGTTTAAATTCCGTTCTTTCAACTTTCTGGTCAAAGTATTGCGCCCCCAGCCAATTTTAACCGCAGCATCTTGCTTGTGGCCATGACAGTGGTTAAGTGCAGTATTAATCAGTCGGATTTCAATTTCCGCTTGGATATCGGGCCAAATGTTTTCTCGGCCTTGCTTAAGCTCGTTGTCGAACCAAACCTGAAATTGTTCTAACCAATCACTCGATACAGTGGTTTTGCTTGCGCTAACAAATACTTCACTAGGTAAGTCAGCCTCGGTGACGACTCGTCCAGGTGCCATTACGGTGATCCAGCGACAGGTATTTTCAAGTTGGCGAACGTTACCTGGCCAATGAAAGGCTTTAAGTTTTTTGGTCGCATCGGGCGCAAGTATTTTGCTTTCAACTTTAAGTTCTTTTGCACTTTTGGTTAAAAAATAATTGGCTAGTTTTTCAATGTCTTCAGTGCGCTCGCGCAGGGCTGGAAGTTTTAAGCGTACAACGTTTAAACGGTGAAATAGGTCGTCTCGAAATTTGCCAGCGTTGACCAACTCTTCAAGATTTTGATGAGTTGCAGCAATGATGCGAACATCAACTTTGATACTTTGATGACCACCAACGCGATAAAACTCACCATCAGCGAGCACTCTTAATAGACGAGTCTGGACATCCAGTGGCATATCACCTATTTCATCCAAAAATAAAGTGCCACCGTTGGCTTGTTCAAATCGACCTTTACGAACGCTGTCTGCACCGGTAAATGCGCCTTTTTCATGACCGAAGAGTTCGGATTCAACTAACTCTTTTGGAATAGCAGCCATATTGAGGGCAATAAACTCTTTTTCTTTACGTGGGCTGTGATTGTGAAGCGCGCCGGCAACGAGTTCTTTACCTGTGCCTGATTCTCCGTTAATCAATACGCTCATACTTGAAGCCGATAGTTTCCCTATCGCCCGAAAAACCTCTTGCATTGCAGGGGCTTCGCCAATGATATCTTGCGTCTTTTGCTCTGGTTGTGCCGGTTTCGCTTTTGTTTTGGTTTTTGTATTGGCACGACATGCGCTTTCTACTAAATTTACTGCTTCGTTTAAATCAAACGGTTTTGCGAGGTATTCAAACGCCCCTTTTTGAAAAGCCTGTACTGCTGAGTCCAAATCAGAATGTGCTGTCATGATAATCACAGGCAGCTCTGGGTAGGTTTTACAAATGCCTTCTAATAAAGTCATGCCATCCATGCCGGGCATGCGTACATCCGATATAAGCACCATAGGTTGGTTATATTCTAACGCGCTCAGTACAGATTCTGCTGAGGCAAAACTCTCGGTTTGAAAACCTGCGCGACTGAGTGCTTTTTCTAGTACAAAGCGTATCGATGCATCATCGTCAACCAGCCAAACTGTTTTCATGTATTACTCCATAACGAAACGAGCATTATTTTGTACTCGTAAATGGCAAATAAATATTAAATTCGGTGTGTCCAGGCCAGCTTTCACACTCAATATACCCATCATGCTGGTCAATTAAAGTTTGAGCGATTGCAAGGCCTAAACCTGAACCGCCCTCTTTATTAGTGACCATGGGATAAAATAAGGTGTCACGTAGTGATTTATCTATACCTGGGCCATTATCCGACACTTTGATCAACAAGGCATTTTTCATTGCTTTATTATGCACTCGCATGTGGTGACGAATACGCGTTTGCAGAGTAATTTCACCACCTTGTATCAATGCTTGTTGCGCATTTCGTACAATATTGAGCACGACTTGTTGAATTTTTCCTTGATCAATAAAAATGTCAGGAATACTTGGATCGTAATCTTTTAACAGTGTGATATTGCTTTGGTTACTCAAGGTGGTGAGCTTCACCACAGACTCCAAAGTTTGGTGAATATTGCACCATGCCTTTTTCGGCAACTGATTGGGACCTAATAAGCGGTCGACGAGTTCAGTCAATCGATCGGCTTGTTCAATAATTAACGTTGCGCATTCATCACGTTCTTGTTGATCGACTTCGTACTGCAATAATTGCGCCGCTCCACGAATTCCACCCAAAGGATTTTTTATTTCATGGGCTAGGCCGCGAATTAAGGTACGAGCAGCCATATATTGATGCATTTGATGAGAGGCTTTGTCGTGTTTAATTTCTTCATCGAGCGCACGGCACTCCAATAAAATGTGAGGCTGTTGTTCGAGGGTGATCCGACGCGAACTAAGCGTGATTTTTGCGTGTCGAGAATCAAGAAAAACCGCGTCAGCTCTGTGTTGGTGGCAGTCACTACCTTCATTTAGTGTATGGCTAATAATTCGCTTTATATCGATAGTATGGTAGTTAAAAAGGGATTCAAACTGTTGGTCAATAAAGCGTTTTGGACCTAATGCAAATAGCTCGCTGGCACTGTCGTTGGCGTAAACTACTTGCAGATTTCGATCAAGTAAAATAACCGCAGTGGCTAAGTTTTCACTTAGAAGTGATAAGGCTTGTTTTGTGAGTGTTGTATTGTCGCGCATTGTTGCACCATTTTAGTGCGCCACTGAAGTTGGTGATTTCAAGAATAAAAAAGTGGCGTTGAAGTTAAGATAGTACGCTATTTTTGTGGCAAAAAAAGTGTGAATACGTAGTCAGATTTGTTAAAGACCTTTGCGGTGCAGATAAATAATAATGGATTTACTTTTGCTAATTTCTTTACCGTCTTTATCAATCAAGCGCATTTGTAGCGTGTGCTCTCCTCGGTCAACATCCCTCAAAGCAAAAACAGATGATGATTGAGGTTCTTGTGTAGCAACACCATCGAGAAAAAGTTGAATGGTCTGGCCGTTTTCAAATCGTGGTGAGACGCGTCCGCTGACATAGACAGAGCCTGAATTTTCGCGAATAGTTGATTGATGTTGCGGTTCGGTAATTTCAATTTCAAATTTTGCTGTTTCAGGTGTTGTGCTTGTTTCTTCGTATAAAATACTGGTATCAACCGCTTGCATATCAATACTGTTCACATTGAGATTAAGTTCTTCGGCATTTTTTTGTGGGGTGTCAGAAAAAACGAGAACGCCTTTGGCATCACGCCAAACATAGATTTTTTTCTGTGAGGCAATGCTGGGCAGTGAAAATAAAGATAGGCATACTGCAAGCAGTATAAAGTGCGTCCCCACGATAAAAATCCTTGTAAATATCTATATTTATTATTTTATAACCATTAACTGTATATTAACTAATTATTTTTGGCTATAAAAAAAGCCTGCAAAGCAGGCTTTGGAACACACATTGAAACAATCTTGATTAGCAGCTGTAGTACATTTCAAACTCAACTGGGTGAGTTGATGTATTTAGCTTTTGTACTTCTTTCATTTTTAAATCGATATACGCATCAATTAAATCATCAGTGAATACGCCACCTTGTGTTAAGAATTCACGATCAGCACTTAGACACTCTAAAGCTTCTTGTAGTGAACCTGCAACTTGTGGGATTTCAGCTGCTTCTTCTGCTGGTAAATCGTACAAATCTTTGTCCATTGCATCGCCAGGGTGGATCTTGTTTTTGATACCGTCAAGACCAGCCATTAACATTGCAGAGAATGCTAAATATGGGTTAGCTGCTGGGTCTGGGAAGCGTACTTCGATACGACGACCTTTTGCTGATGGTACAACTGGGATACGGATTGAAGCAGAGCGGTTACGTGCTGAGTAAGCAAGCATTACTGGCGCTTCGAAATGCGGCACTAAACGTTTGTACGAGTTAGTAGCTGGATTTGCGAATGCATTGATTGCTTTAGCATGTTTAATGATACCGCCAATGTAATAAATCGCTTCTTCAGAAAGACCTGCATATTTATCACCAGCAAATAGGTTAACGCCATCTTTTGCTAATGATTGGTGGCAGTGCATACCTGAACCGTTATCACCAACGATTGGTTTTGGCATGAATGTAACTGTTTTGCCATATAAATGAGCCATGTTGTGGATAACATATTTCATTTCTTGGATTTCGTCAGCTTTCACTACCATAGTGTTAAAACGAGTCGCGATCTCATTTTGGCCTGCAGTTGCTACTTCGTGGTGATGCGCTTCAACAACATGACCCATTTCTTCTAATACTAAACATGTAGCTGAACGCCAATCTTGGAAATCATCTACTGGAGCAACTGGGAAATAACCGCCTTTTACGCCAGGACGGTGACCTGTGTTACCACCTTCATATTCTTTGTCTGAATTCCAAGCTGCTTGCTTAGAATCAATTTTGAACATTGAACCTGACATGTCAGTTTTGTATTTAACGTCATCAAATACGAAAAACTCTGGCTCTGGACCAAACAATACTGTGTCTGCGATACCTGTTGAACGCATGTATTCTTCAGCGCGTTTTGCAACAGAGCGTGGATCGCGTGTATAACCAATTAATGTACCTGGCTCTACTACGTCACAACGTACAATTAAAGTCACTTCTTCTGTGAATGGGTCTAATTTTACAGAGCTTGCATCTGGCATTAATACCATGTCTGATTCATTGATGCCTTTCCAGCCAGCAATTGATGAACCATCAAACATTTTACCGTCTTCAAAGAAATCTTCGTCAACTTGGTGATGTGGAATTGAAACGTGTTGTTCTTTACCTTTAGTATCGGTAAAACGTAAATCAATAAATTTAACGTCGTTATCTTTAATAAACTGTAAAACTGAATGAGACATGTGTCCTCCAAGCTGTGTGTTGTTTTTTAAGTATTATTTTGCAATTGCAATTTTCTTTACTATAAGCTTAATGCGTGCCATGTTTTTATGGTGTTGATTTTAAATGGTTTAATTTAAATTCAGCTCAGTCTATGCACTAAGTTTGCACCATAAAGATCTCGTAATGCACAGTTTTGGTGCATAAAGATGGCCCTTCGCAGTATAGTTTAAAAAATAAATTTTAATAGAATCTCCCACGATGACATGACATTTTAGTGGCAATAAAAAAATAGTTTTAAATTAGATTATTAGACTAACTAAATGTTATTCATCACTAATTGTGTAACAAAACTTCTGTTGAGTGCTCTTTTTTACATAAATATTAAAAATATATATTGGATAAACTTTCATCCCTGCCATTATTAAGGGATAATATGCGACCATTTTTTTAAACGCTATGCTGATTTTTCGCAACTTTTATTATTTGCGAGATTGGGGGCGTAGATCTACTAGGATCAGCCGGATTAATTCTACTGAGTAAGTATATGAGCATCGAAAAGTTAAGAAATATCGCGATTATCGCGCACGTTGACCACGGTAAAACAACCTTGGTTGATAAACTGCTAGGGCAGTCAGGCACATTAGCAACACGTGGCGGTAACGAAGAGCGTGTAATGGACTCTAACGATATTGAGAAAGAGCGTGGCATCACCATTCTTGCAAAAAATACTGCAATCGCTTGGAATGGTTACCATATCAATATAGTAGATACTCCTGGACACGCCGATTTCGGTGGTGAAGTTGAGCGTGTACTTTCGATGGCTGACTCAGTATTACTATTAGTTGATGCACAAGAAGGCCCAATGCCACAAACTCGCTTTGTGACGCAAAAAGCTTTTGCGCAAGGCTTAAAGCCTATCGTTGTAATCAACAAAATCGACAAACCAGGTGCACGTCCGGATTGGGTTATGGACCAAATCTTTGATTTATTCGATAACTTAGGCGCTACTGATGATCAGTTAGATTTTAAAGTAATCTATGCTTCTGCTATCAACGGTTGGGCAACACTAGATTTAGACGTACCTTCAGACAACATGGAACCAATGTTCCAAATGATCGTTGATGAAGTAGCTCCTCCTGCTGCAGATCCGCAAGGCGCATTCCAAATGCAGATCTCTCAACTTGATTACAACTCATATGTAGGTGTAATTGGTGTTGGTCGCATCAAGCGTGGTTCAGTTAAACCAAATCAACAAGTTACTATTGTTGGTGCTGATGGTAAAACACGCAATGGTCGTATCGGTATCGTTCAGTCTTATTTAGGTCTTGAGCGTTTTGAAACTGAGCAGGCTTTTGCAGGTAATATCGTTGCTATCACAGGTTTAGGCGAGTTAAAAATCTCCGATACGATTTGTGATCCAAACACAGTTGAAGCTTTACCAGCACTAAGTGTTGATGAGCCAACAGTAACAATGACGTTCTCAGTAAATAACTCTCCTTTCTGTGGTAAAGAAGGTAAGTTCGTTACTTCACGTAACATTCTTGAGCGTTTACAAAAAGAATTAGTACACAACGTTGCATTACGTGTTGAAGAAACTGACAGCCCAGATAGCTTCCGCGTATCAGGCCGTGGTGAATTACACTTAGGTATCTTAATTGAAAACATGCGCCGAGAAGGTTATGAGCTAGCGGTTTCTCGTCCGCAAGTAATCTTACGTACTGTTGATGGTCAGTTACAAGAACCATTCGAAGTAGTAACAATTGACTGTCAAGAAGAGCACCAAGGTTCTATCATGGAGCAATTGGGTCTTCGTAAAGGTGAATTACGTGACATGTCTCCAGATGGCAAAGGCCGTATGCGTATGGACTTCGTTATTCCAAGCCGTGGCTTAATTGGTTTCCAAACAGATTTCATGACGTTAACGTCTGGTTCTGGTTTGTTATACCATACATTCGATCATTACGGTCCACACAAAGGTGGTGAGATCGGCGTTCGTAAGAACGGTGTAATGATTGCAAATGCAACGGGTAAAGCGTTAACAAATGCATTATTCAACCTTCAAGAGCGCGGTCGTTTATTTATCGGTCACGGTGTTGAAGTATATGAAGGTATGGTTATCGGTATTCATAGCCGCGATAACGATTTAACTGTAAATGCGCTTAAAGGTAAGCAGTTAACAAACGTTCGTGCTTCTGGTACTGATGAAGCGCAAACATTATCGCCACACTTAAACTACTCACTTGAGCAAGCGCTTGAGTTCATCGATGATGACGAGCTAGTTGAAGTTACGCCGTTAAACATTCGTATTCGTAAACGTTTCTTAACAGAAAACGAACGTAAACGTGCTGGCCGTGCACCAAAATAATACTTGTTTCAAGTAATAAAAAACCCGCTGATTAGCGGGTTTTTTATTGCTTAAACTAAATGGCAGCTCTGTTTACTTAAGTGCTTTTATTCATTTGTTCAATAAATTGATTTGAGTTGGCAATTGATTTATTCATGTCCGTCATTAAGGATTGAATATCACGTTTTAAATTATTGAACTCGCCTTTAATGGCGCTGACAGCTTGTGCGTTAAGGTTGTGTTTTAGATACAATACATTGTCTTTTAACGCGGCAAGTACAGGGCCCATTTTTTTCTCTGATGTGCGCATAGACTTGAGCAACTTATCAAATTGGCGCTTGGTTGCATTGAGCTTTTTTTCACTTTCTCGCTTCAATGAGGGGTTTTGGTATTGCGCTAATTCATCGTTCCATTCTGAAAAAAGCGCATTGGCGACATCTTCTACTTTATCAATACGATTTGAAACGTCATCAGCTGCTTTTTGGCTTGATTCATAATCATCATTGAGTTGGTTATAAACAGTTTGTAACTCGCCGCCATCTAAATTAATCAGCAAGCTTAAGCGTTCTAGGGCAGATTGAAACTCTTGTTGCGATACTTGTTGAGACTCTTTGGCTTCTTCGACTCGGTCGATGAGGATCTCGCGTTTATGCACACCCACTTTTTCCATTGCTGAGTAATAAGCTGACTGGCAGCCGCTCAATAGCATGACAAGCGAGGTAGTTAGAAGTAACTTTTTCATTAATAGACCTTTTTATGCTGCAAACAGAGATGTTTTAGACATAGCCCTGTTATTTGTTCCTTTGCATGATATCTTATGAGTAACAGGTTAAATCATAACAGAATATACGAATATGCATGGGAAATTATCAGATTATTGGCTAAAGGCGCAGGGTATATTACTTAAATTATACGCATGGTTGCAGTTGTATGTGAGGCGCTGTCAAGAAGATGCAATTACCGTTAATGCGGGTTATTTAGCCTACGTTACCTTGCTTTCACTTGTGCCGTTAATGGCGGTGGCCGTTGCAATTTTCTCGGCTTTTCCTGTTTTTGAGTCATTTAGAGTGGGGATAGAGAATTTTATTTTTACTAATTTTGTGCCAACCTCGAGTGAGGTTATTCGCGAACATATCGGTGCCTTTGCAGGTAATGCCAGTAAGATGACAACAATAGGGATCGGCTTTTTGGTTGTTGTAGCGCTGTTTTTGATCCGTAATGTAGATGGCACACTAAATCGGATCTGGCGAATTGAAAAAAAACGCAATCCAATGATTTCATTTGCTATTTACTGGATGGTGCTAACTTTGGGACCTGTTTTACTGGGTGCAAGTTTGGGGGTAACGTCGTACATTATTTCACTCGCTAGCATCGCAGATCAAGGGATCCCGGGTTTGAGTGGATTCATATTGGCACTGATCCCATATTTAATTTCCATACTAACATTTACTTTGCTCTATACGGTTGTGCCAAATACAGAGGTGCCTTTTCGCGCTGCATTACCTGGAGCGATTTTTGCTGCTGTTTTATTTGAAGTAAGCAAGCAGGGGTTTGCAACTTATGTCAGTGAGTTTCCATCTTATGAAGTGATTTATGGTGCGCTTGCTACAGTGCCTATTTTGTTTGTATGGGTTTATTTATCATGGATAGTAGTATTGCTTGGCGCAGAAGTGACAGTGTGTATTCAACATTCTTTACACGCGACAGTAGTAGAGCCTGAGTCGGAGATATCGAAAGGTTCAGCTTCTGCAAGCATTACTTAGGAGCATGTGCAATATTTATGAGCATACTTTATGAAATTACAGATGCTAAAAGTTACCATGTGCCAGTTGGTCAGGGTCATCAAATTCATGTCGAAGAGTACGGTAATCCGCTCGGCGTTCCTGTTCTAGTTTGTCACGGTGGGCCTGGTACAGGTGCTAATGCGTTAGAGTGTCGTTATTTCGACCCTGATAAGTACCGTATTATCTTATTTAGCCAGCGAGGGTGTGGTTTGTCGACACCACAATTGAGTACAGAATCTAATAACACAGATTATCTGCTAAGTGATATGGACGTTATTCGTAAAACGCTAGGTATCAAAGCTTGGTTGCTCACAGGCTCTTCTTGGGGCGCGACTTTAGCATTGTTGTACGCCATCAAAGCACCTGAAAAAGTATTGGGGTTATTATTAAGAGGGACTTTTTTAGCTCGAAAGCAAGACATGCGGTGGCTTTATGGTCAGCAAGGTAGTGCAGTGTTGTTTCCTGATTTTTATCAGAGGTTTAATCCTAATAAACTTGATTATGAAGCGTTAATGCAATCCTATTTTACTGATGTAACCAGTGGCAGTGAGCTAAAAAAAATAAGAGCAGCAAAAGCATGGTGTGAATGGGAGTTGGTTTTATCAGGCTTACATCCTTCACATCATAACCAATATTTTATCTGCGATACGCAAAAAGCACTTAATATAGCGACATTAGAAACTTATTATTTTATAAATAATTGTTTTATAAGTGAAAATTTTATATTGAACCATGTTGGTGCAATTCGACATTTACCCATTCATTTCATTCATGGCCGGCATGATTTTGTCGCTCCCCTCGCTGGGGTGTATCAATTGGCACAAGCTCTAAATACTCGATTAGATATTTTAAATGAGGTAGGGCACTGCTCTGAAAATCAGTGTTATGCCGAGGCTATGCGCAATGCTGCAGATCGATTATATTGCAAAGTTAAATCAAACTATTTCAAAATAACAAGGTAAACAGTGCAAGCCATTATTCAACGAGTATCAGAAGCTAAAGTTGTAGTTGAAAATAAAGTCATTGGGCAAATTGAGCAGGGCATTTTAGTGTTGTTAGGAGTTGAAAAGCTCGATAATGAGCAAGTAGCTGACAAATTACTGCATAAAATTTGTGGCTATCGCATTTTTAATGATGACCAAGGAAAAATGAATTTAAGCGTTTCAGATATTCAAGGTCAGCTTTTAGTTGTATCGCAATTTACATTGGCTGCCGATACAAAAAAAGGGATGCGACCAAGCTTTTCATCAGCTGCAGAGCCTGCAGCTGCAAAAAATTTGTATCATTATTTTGTTGCTCAAGCGAAAGCTAAGGGTATTGACGTTGCAACAGGTGAGTTTGGTGCTGATATGAAAGTACATTTAGTAAATGATGGTCCAGTTACGTTTCGCTTAGAGGTGTAGCCACAAAATGTGGTTGGTATAGCCTGGGATTTTTTCTATTCTTACTTCTTTGGTAAACGTAGCTTTTAACAGGCGCTTGAGCTGAATGAGTTGCGAGTCACTTTGACTCAAAAAGTTAATAAACAAATGGCCGTTCGCTGCCAAAATATGACTCAAATCATCGTAAAACTGTTTTTGAAATAAAAATACGGGCGCTTCAAGCTGGCTAAAAATATCAATGATTATCCAATCGAAAGTACGTGCTGTTTTTATTTCAAGTAATGCATCTTGGCAATGTAAATTTATCGAGGCTTCACCACCAAAGTATTTTTTGTAGCAATGGATTATTTCAGGGTTTTTTTCTGCTGTTATGAGTTCAGTTTTTGGGTAATGAAATTGTAAGTAATTACGAATTGCCCCTGCGCCAAGCCCAATCTCCAACACCGAGCCTGGTATATCAATAGTACGCCAAATATTCGCAAGCACTTGTAAATGCGGAAATAACAAATGATCCGGTTCATCGATTTCGATGACAGATTGCAGTACTTCATTGATCAATAACCATCTAAGTTGTTGATATTGCCTTACTTGTATGCTTTGGCCAAATTGCTTTTGCCAATGGATCAGTTGACCTATCTCAGTACAGTGGGCAATGAAGTATGGGTGAATAATGCCTTTACCGGCTTGCACATATTTCATAGTTTAATCAGGATAGTAGAGCATTTTACGTGTGTCACGTTTTATGCACAGTTCAAATCAGAGGGCTATTTTAACTGTTAGTTTTTTGTTGTATTGTGGAGTGAATTTTTGCTCTGCGCTGTCAGAGTGATTGCGAATAATAACGATAGGAGCTGGCATGTTTCAAGTTACGACCCCACAAAGCAGTCAAGATTGGCAGGATTATTATCAATTACGCTGGCAGGTTTTACGCGCACCTTGGCAACAACCTCGCGGCTCTGAGCAAGATGATTTGGAGCAAGACTCAGAGCATCGCTTTATTCGAAATCGTGAAGGTGAGGTATTAGGTGTCGCTCGGTTGCATTTTAATAACCACAATCAAGCACAAGTACGTTATATGGCGGTAGCTGAGCATGCGCGTAATCAGCACATTGGTAGTCGTTTATTGCATGAATTAGAAATGATAGCTTGGACCCAGTCTGCACAAGAGTTGGTATTATTCGCTCGAGAGCGTGCCTTACCTTTTTATCAGCGCCATGGTTATACCGTCGTAGAAAAAGCCCATCTTGCTTATGGTGATATTCAGCATTTTAAAATGGTCAAAAATCGCCCGTCTGAGCCTGGTTGGTTTTTACACCCAGATTGGACGCAAGTGTTACAAAATACATGGCGCGAAGCCATTCCGATTAGTGATGCGATGGGGATTAAGGTTGAAACCTACACCGATTGGCTGTTTTCAACACAAGCTGATTTTGATGCCAATATTAATGTGCATGGTTCGATGTTTGCGGGTTCAATCTATAGCCTTGCTACTTTAACGGGATGGGGCGCAACGTATTTAACATTAAAAGAATTACAGCTTGAGGGCGATATTGTTTTAGCTGATGCTAATATTAAATACCTAAAACCCTTAAAATCTTCGCCACGTGCCAGTGTCGTATTAGCTGATTGTGTGGGAGAGCTTGAAGTGCTTCAGCAGGGCGAAAAAGCGGTGTATCACGTGCCAGTTAATGTCTATGATAACGATGTGAAAGTGGCTGAGTTTACTGGCCAATTTGTGGTTTTGCCATTAAAGACATCAGTTTGAAGTAACACGCATTCGGTTTAGATAATAAAAACGCCAATAAGTAAAATTATTGGCGTTTTTGTCTTTTAATTGTAGTGATGAACATAATCAAAGAAGATCACTGAGTAAAATACCAATACCAAATCGTTGAACATGGGCATTATAGTCAATTAAGCTTTCGCCATAACCATTAAAATATTGAGTATAGCCACGTAGCCGCCCCCAAAGTGGAAAGGACCAATCGAGTTGGATAGCACCTCGGTTTTGCGCGTTAAAATTATTGCGGCTCATAAAGCTAAATTCATGTTCTTGGTAACGATATGCGCCTGAGAATTCAAAGTAGCCCAAGTACTTGTAGATATCTGGGTTATCATCACCTTTTGGGTTTAAAGGGCTAGATTTGCGATTCTCAGGGATGCGATACCAAGGTTTTAAGCTAAAAACAAAACCTCTATTTTCCCAAATAAAGTCAGCATAAATGCGATTCCAAGAGCGAGAATTAGGCTGGCTTCGGCCATTTGATTGATGCTCAAACCCCAAAATAAGCGCCATTTCATCGCCCCATAGTACATGTTCAGGATCTAAAAAATTAACCCAAAAAATTTCAGGTTGGTAATTTGTTTCACGAAAAGGGGATGAGATTTCTTTATTAAAAACTTGCCAATACGATTCTAGTGTAAACCCTAAATAGACCGCCTGATCTTTGTCTGAAAAATGATTAAAGAGAGGAACCTTGATTGATAGCTGGTATTTAGATTCAAAATTATCTAATGGCTCGACAGTACCATCTGAAGTCTGTTGATTGTGGTGATCAAATGAGGACGAATTAGGGTCTCTCATGTAGGTAATTGGTAGTAAATAATTACGCTTATGGGGGGTGATCACATTGCGGTTATCTTGGCTGTAGTGTTCACGAGCCATGCGTTGATCAAGCTGACTAATCTTAGTATTGTTATCTGGCTTGGCGCAGTTTTGCTTAATTTGGCCTATGGTGCGCTCATCATCACCCGATAATAGCTCTCCTAATACACACTGTTTTACTAATTCAATTTCAGGATTTGAAACCGGTTCACTTTCGGATGCTTGAGGAAAAAACGAAATCAACGCAACCAAGCTGATCAAATAACGCATAGTTTGCCTATAAATTAGCTTATTAAGTACTCAGTATATCTTGGCTCTCCCTCATCGGGGAAATAATTAAGGTTATTTTTTGTTACCATATGAAAGAAAAAGGCGGCTTTGCAGCCGCCCGAGCTTGTCCAATTTGGACTCTCACGCAATGGGTTAATTGCTTGAAAAAGATGGCGGCAAAACTGCCGCTATCTGAATATGCCACGGGAATACATGGCGACTCTCACGCAATTAGAGTTCGGTTTAAAGATGGTTTACTCTATAGCTCACTGTAATTAGTAAAAAATTTATATAGCTCTGTGCCTTGGTTAACGCTGGCTGATGCAAAGTGCAAAATAGCAATTGCGTCTTTATCAAATGTCAGTTGCTGCAAAGGCGTTTCACTTAAGTAGCGCTCCATGCGCAAAATATTGGCGATTGGAGTGCCTGCTTTAATGTGTCCACCTAACGGTGCTAGGTATTCAACCATGCCGCCAAGTGGCGAATAATAGGCAATATAATCATCTAGATGACAGCTATAACGGGTCATTTTTGCGGGTTGATGATGTGAATTGTGAAACGCTTCTTTATGGGTTAAGTAACTTAAAATACTTTGCGCATCATATTTAGCGGCGGTTAAATCTATTTTTTCTTGTGAGCCAAGCTCCACCGTAAAGGCATCGACAGCGATATCAAATGATACACCTTGTGCTTTGAGTGCATTACTCAAATCCCACCACGGACAAAAACTGGCTTCATCCAATGCGCCACCAAAGCCATTATCAATTAATAATACATGCTCAATATTAAAAAAGCGGGCGCTGTTTTTGGCATAGGTTGGGCAATATAAGTGCTTACTTGAAATGGGGCCGGTATGTAAATCCAAAACAATATCAGCCTGATGAGCAAGGCGTTGCAGGTTATATGCAATGCGTTGACCAGTAGTGAGCTGATAAGCCGGTCCATTGAGCTTTTTGTCAATATAAGTAATTAATTGCTCGCGAAACGCATCTTTAATGGTGTTTGCATCACTTGTTAAGTGGTTGCGCACAAACTCAGGAACGATGGCGGTGGCATCTAAATACATGCGATTCCAATTCGTGCCCGTAATTGGATCGAAGCGACCTAGGGTAAATTCCCCTGATTTTTGATTACAACCAATCGGATTTGCATAAGGGACAAGTGTGAAATCTGCTTTTAAGTTAAGCTGTTTTAATTGCTCAAGTAGCTGATAAATAACCGCGTTACCTTGCACCTCTGCACCATGCATATTGGCTTGAAGATACACATGTGGACCTGTGCCATCACCTTTTAAGCGATAAACCGGAATGGTTAACGGTAAACCATTTGCAATTTCACCAACTAAAATGTTTTCTTGGCTGATTGAATTCATTACTTTATCTCAAATAATAATCAGCAGTTTCGCTACCGCGGACACAGCGAACTTGGTTGTTTTCTATTACGTACTCAGCCGCTAATTCATGACATAAAAAATAAGGCATGCTTTCGGTAAAGCCGTATGCACCTACTTGGCTAAAAACGACATGGTCATTTTCGTTGAGATCGGCGGGCAGCTGATGTGTGCCTAAACTATCGAGAGCCGTACAAAGCGGGCCATGAATTAAAAACTCACGAACTGGCGCATCAGATTGGCGTAGTAACTGGGCTGGAAACGCCTGATTAGTCACCGCAGGGCGTAAAATGTGATTAATTCCGCCAGCGGTAATTAGCTGGTGATACCCAAAGTTTTCTTTTTGTTCCACTACAGGATTTACATAATGGCCGCATTCACCTACAGCATAACGGCCTAGTTCCATCCAAAGTTCATTCACGCCTGATTCGAACTTAATATTGCTTAACGCATCAAGCAACAGAGGCCAATTGAGCGCATCTTGCTCAGTGGTGTAAGGAATACCTAAGCCGCCACCTAAATCTAAAATCTCTAGTGCAAAACCGAGTTGTTCGGCGAGCGTTTGTAATGGTGCAATCATTTGTGACCACAGTTGGGCTAGCTTGTCAGTGCTGAGCATATTGCCCCACTGAAAAATATGCAGACCAACAAAATTAAGGTGTGTGTAGTCGGCAATATTTAAATGTCGCCATTGCTGCGTACCTAAACCAAAAGGCGTTAGGCTATTGCCCCCTAATGGGTTTTTTTCACCTTCAGGCCAGCGAAGTTGCACGCGTAGCAAAATACGCAATTGCACTTGATGGCTTTGCGCCGCTTGGTTTAACCACGCCACTTGATTAAGGCTTTCGGCAACAAAGGTACGCACGCCAGCCTCTAAAAAGTGGTTAATTTGTTTCTTACTTTTGGCAGGGCCAGTATTGAGCACACGTTCAGCGGTAATTCCTTGTTTTAATACTTGATTTAGCTCGCCTGCGCTTGCTACGTCAAAATTAAAACCGACTTTATCTAAAGTTTGAATCACGCTCGACAAAGGATTGGCCTTGACTGCGTACCATAACTTCACCACATTTTGTGCGGTTAAGGGAGTTAAGTGCGCAGCAAGCTGATCTAAATCATAGATAAAAAAAGGATGGTCTTGCGTTTGCACCAGTGCATTAATGTGACCGCGAACTGATGTGCTCAAAAAGCTCATTAACGTAATACCTCTTCTAGTGCTAATGAAGCGTTTGATTGTGCATCACGGTATTTCACAATTAAGGCACATGACATACTTAAACCTTGGCTACGACCCCATGCACTTGATGCAGGGCGTGAACCTGGCACTACAATGGCGTATTCTGGGATTGGTTCGCCGCGCTCAAGTTGGCGCTCGTTAACACAGTCGTACACAGGAATAGTGGCCGATAAACGTACGCCTGGCGCAAGTACTGCGCCTTTTTTAACGACTACGCCTTCAACAATCACACACCCTGCGCCAATAAATGCATCGTCTTCAATCACGACTGGGCTCGCGCCAACAGGCTCAAGTACACCGCCTAGTTGAACGGCTGCACTTAAATGCACATTTTTACCCACTTGTGCACATGAACCCACTAAAACATGGCTATCAACCATAGTGCCAGAATCAACATAAGCACCAATATTGATATAAGAAGGAGGCATAATAATCGTGCCTTTAGACACATAAGCGCCAGGGCGTACACTGCTACCACCGGGTACCATACGCACGCCATCTTCAGCTGAAAAACCACGTACAGCTAAGTTGTGTTTATCAACAAAACCACCTGGGAATTCAATGTTGGTGCCATTTTTAAAGACGTCTAAAATGCCTTTTTTAACTTCAACATTTGCATGCCATTGACCGTTTTCATCTTGAGTTGCTGCGCGCACAGTGCCCGCTTCCAATTGTTGAATAAGTTCTGACCAGTTCATAAAATGCCTGTTTAATTAAAAGATAAAATTGTGTGATTAGCAGCTTCAAGCGCTGCATGATTATTGAGTTCTAAATGTGTTAACGGTGGGCGTAAATCTGGCAGCTGAATGCGTCCTTGTTTGTGCATTAACACTTTAACAGGGATTGGATTTGCTACTTCAAATAAACTATTGATAGCACTTGACCATTGGCCAAATAAATTAGGGTACGTACCCGCAAGTGAGCGACGAACAAACTCAGCCGTTTGAGTAGGCCATGCATTAGCAGCAACAGAGACCAACCCTTTAGCACCCGCTTGAGCAAAGTAAGGCATTAGCGCATCATCACCGCTGTAAATCGCCAATTGTGGTGCCGCTACGCGAAATGCTTCGAATTTGGCAATGTCGCCGCTGGCTTCTTTCATCGCCCATAAGGTGCTGTGATGACTTAAATTTTTAAGTACTTGTGGTGCGATTGCAACCGCGCTGCGACCTGGTACGTTATAAAGCATGCAAGGGTGTTTTGAATGGCTTAGCAAGGTATCAAACCACTGCGTTTGGCCTTGTACGCCCGGCTTGGCGTAAAGTGGTGATCCTAGTAAATAAGCATGAATAGGTAAATCATTACAAAATTCAAGCCATTGCACTTGTTGTTTTAAGTTAAAACCACCCACAGCGACCATTAATGGAACTTGAGGTGCTAATTGGCAAACAAAAGTAACAATGTCTTTTTGTTCGGCTTCGGTTAGAGCTAAGCCTTCGCCGGTACTGCCAAGTAATAAAATGCCATTATTAGCCGACACTTGTTCAGCAACTAACTGTGCCAAAGCGTCAAAATCAACTGTGTCTTGTGGTGTAAACGGCGTAATTAAAGCCGTCCATAACGGATATTCAGATAAATCGAATTGTTGGATCATCTCTACCGAACTCATATCATGTCGGTAGGAAAGTGGAGAATAATCCAAAGCACTACCGAACATATAAAATTCGAAGAGCGAATGGACTTAACAAAAATAAAGCAAATAGCCTTATTTTCCTAAGACCAGAAGCTCTCCACCAAAATTGCAACAGCTTAAGCTGTTATTGGTGACAGTCGCTGGGATTCAACCCAGACGCCCGAAATAACATTGAAACAAACAATGCGCATTCTCGGCGTTAACTCCCCTCATAAACGGTCATTGGAGTTTGTTCTCCTCTCGTTTATTACCTGATTAACGCACCTCTTCTAGCCCTAAAACTAATCGCTACAGAGCGTAGCAACTAATCATTGAATAGGGTTCACGGCAGGGATTGAAACATTTTAGCCATCTATATGTCAATGATGAATTACGATCTTTTCTTTTCGTCGAGATTGGTTTTTCGATATTTTGAGGTAAAAAAGGCGGCGCTAAAACGGGGTTTGTCAGGTGTGGAAGTGGTTTGTTTTAAATGAAAAATGCTGCACTTTGGCAGCATTTTAATTGCTTAAATAGCCATTTTAGCGGCGGATCCGGATGTCGCCCACGCCGACTTCTATGTTTAAATTATGTTGACCTGCACCGCGGTATTCAGTTTCTGAGCTTACTAACTGTCGTTGTTCTTTTACTTCGTTAATTAACCCGCTAACACGGGTATCACCGACACCAGAGCTCAGTTGAATGCGCTTAAAGTCATCGAGAGTGGTATCAATCCGAATTGAACCAACACCGACTTCAATGTCGGCAGAGTTGGCAAAGTTATTGATTTCAATGCTGCCAACGCCAAGTTGAACATCCAGTGCAGCAGTGCGTGGTAAGTGGATAGTCCAATCTTGTTGTAGGTCGTCTTTGTTCACTTCGAGGCTAATTTCATTATCGGTGATTTTTTTATCTAAAGTAATGCTTGATAAATCGACATTGGATGAAAACCAACCATTCTTTTTAGGTTTGAGTTCTATTTCAATCTTGAGCTGATCACTGTCACTTGCCTCAATTTCTAAACTTCCAACGGGAAAATTGATGCTCAAGCTTTGTTGGTTGGTCATTGTTAATGTTTCTGTAATTCTTTTTTCGCTATCGGCACTAGCCTGTTGGCTAAACAATGCGGTAATAAGGGTAAGTGAGCTAATTAATTTTTTCATAGTAAGGACCCATGTCTGTGATGATGTTATCAGTAAGTCGCAAGCCATGATTAAAAAGGTTTAAAAATAATTAAATTTATTTTTTGTATATTGAATTCAATTTAACTGGTAACATAAAATTAATCAATTGGATAATTTCTGTTATATTGTTTGAATCATTCATTATCTTCAGGCGTTACGAATAAAAAATCCAAATAAAGGTTTTAAAGTATTTTTATTGGCAATATTTTGCCTGCTAACTGTTTTTATTTGCATTGTTTTTGTTGTTGACTTGTTAGGGTTAAAAGGTTACTAATAAAAAAGAAATTAACGCAGACCAACTATCTGCCTTTTTACACTAATTAATGGTTAACAATTACATGCTCACAAATACACTTTCTCTAGTCCTAATTATTATTAACGTGGTGATTATTATCACCGCGGGGGCGAGCTAGTGTCTAAGTAAAATTGCTTAATCACGAACCCCCCGAGCTGAAAAGTCCGGGGGGTTTTTTGTTTCTAGGTGTTTGAAAAAATTGTAAAACTAAGGGTTGAATTGAAAATGACAGGCGCGCAATTACTAATAGAATTACTTGCTAAACATGGCGTAAACGAGGTGTTTGGCTATCCAGGTGGTGCCATTATGCCAATTTATGACGCTTTGTATGGCGCGCCGATTAAGCATTATTTAACTCGTCATGAGCAAGGTGCTGGTTTTGCTGCTGTAGGTTTTGCCAGAAGCACAGGGAAGTTAGGGGTGTGTTTTGCAACTTCAGGCCCCGGTGCAACCAACTTAATCACGTCGCTTGCTGATGCCATGATGGACTCAGTGCCGTTACTTGCCATTACTGGACAAGTTCCGACAGCAGCAATTGGCTCTGACGCCTTTCAAGAAATCGACGTATTAGGCATGTCATTGTCTTGCACTAAACATAGTTATTTGGTTGAGCGTCCTGAAGATTTAGCTGAGATTTTACAAGAAGCAATGCACGTTGCGCAGTCAGGGCGCCCAGGCCCTGTACTTGTTGATATTCCAAAAGATATTCAATTGGCGCAAGTGCCATTTCATCCTTGGCTTGCTGCTGATGATTACAAACCACAGGTTTCGCATAACGAAGTGCTAAAAGCCAATCAGTTGCTTGCGCATGCTAAGCGTCCGGTCGCGTATGTTGGCGGCGGCGTACAAGCAGCAGATGCGCAGCAACATTTAATGGCGTTTTTAAATTCAACCCAAATGCCAGCTGTTTCGACGTTAAAAGCTTTGGGGTCAGTTTTACCTGAATATGAGTATGATTTAGGTATGCTCGGGATGCATGGTGGTCAAGCTGCCAATTTAGCCGTCCAAGAATGTGATTTATTAGTATGTATCGGTGCGCGTTTTGACGACCGAGTAACCGGTAATTTAGCTAAATTTGCCGCCAAAGCAAAAGTGATTCATTTAGATATCGATGCGGCCGAAGTGGGCAAACGTAAACCCGTTGCGGCGTCGTTAGTGGCTGACTTAAAAGATTCTTTACCGCAGTTGAGTGCGCCAGTCACAGCGGCTGCTTGGTTAGATCATTGTTCTGCCATGAAGCAGCAATATGCATGGCGCTATGATTACCCAGGCGATAAAGTCTATGCTCCTTATTTACTTAACCAGCTTAGCCAATTAATGCCACAAAATGGCGTGGTATGTTGTGATGTTGGCCAGCACCAAATGTGGGTGGCGCAGCACATGAGATTTCGCCATCCAAGCAATCATTTAAGCAGTGGTGGTGCAGGCACAATGGGCTTTGGTTTACCCGCTGCTATTGGTGCACAAGTTGCTCGGCCGAATGATTTTGTTATCACGGTATCAGGTGATGGCTCAATCATGATGAATATCCAAGAACTTGCCACCATTCGTCGCAATAACTTACCCGTTAAGATTTTAATTTTAGATAACCAACGCCTCGGTATGGTGCGTCAGTGGCAACAATTGTTTTTTGATGGTCGTTATAGTGAAACAGACTTATCGGATAATCCTGATTTTGTTGCTCTTGCTGCGGTATTTGGCATTCCAGGGCAAACCATTACTCATGCCAATGAAGTGGATGCTGCGCTTGAAAAGCTCGTATCAGCAACCGGGCCTTATATTTTACATGCTTGCATTGATGATAAAGAAAATGTCTGGCCGCTGGTGCCGCCAGGTGCAAGTAACGAACAAATGATGACTGAGGTGCAAGCATGAAACACTATTTACAAGTTGAATTAAAAAACCAAAGCGTAGCAGTTGAGCGTTTTTTACGTGTTACCCGCCATCGTGGTTTTTCACTGACTCACATGCAGTTAGAAGCAAAAGATGAAAAATATTTAGTGAATTTTACCGTCGATAGCGATCGGCCTATTCATTTATTAACCCAACAACTCAATAAGTTGATTGAAGTTAATTTTGTAGAGCAGCAATTAAAACAGCAAGCGAGCTAACCGCTTTTTAAACATTTTTATCGGTAATACCGGCATTAAAAATAGGAAATTACTATGTCACAGCAGTCAGAATTTATTTGGTTCAACGGAAAGATGGTTCCATATGCGCAAGCAACTACCCACGTGCTTAGCCATGCCATTCATTATGGTAGCTCGGTATTTGAAGGTGTGCGTGCCTATGACACGCCCAATGGCCCAGCAATTTTTCGTCTGACTGATCATATCAAGCGTATGTTCGATTCAGCAAAAATTTATCGGATGGAAATTCCTTATACGTTAGAAGAGCTGGTTCAAGCCTGTAAAGACACTGTGGCACAAAATGGTTTTAAAGACGCATATTTACGTCCCTTTGCTTATTTAGGTCATGTTGGTTTAGGGCTAAATCCTAAATCTCATGTTGCTGAGGTCTCGGTTGCAGCGATGCAATGGGGCGCTTATTTAGGTGAAGACAGCCTTGCTGAGGGCGTTGATGTTTGTATTTCGTCTTGGAATCGTTTAGCGCCTAATACCATGCCAACAGCAGCAAAAGCAGGTGGCAATTATTTATCATCGCAGCTTATTTCAGGTGAAGCCAAACGCAATGGGTATGTTGAAGGCATTGCACTTGATACCAATGGCATGTTGAGCGAGGGCGCAGGCGAAAACCTATTTGTAATTAAAAAGGGTGTGCTTTATACGCCACCAACTACAGCGTGTATTTTACCGGGTTTAACCCGAGACACCATCATGACGTTGGCCAAAGAGTTTGGTTACGAAGTGCGTGAAGAGGCGATTGCGCGTGAAGCATTATATTTAGCCGATGAGTTTTTTATGACTGGCACTGCTGCTGAAATTGTACCGGTGCGCAGTGTCGATCGCATTACAGTTGGGTCTGGCAAGCGCGGCCCAATCACGGAACACTTACAAAAAGCCTATTTTGATTTGGTTAAAGGTCAAAGCGCCGATCCACATGGCTGGCTTGAATACGTAAACGCATAAATACATAAAGATTTTAAATTTTTGGGAATGAGGACTAGGGGGTGTTTCCCCCTAAAATACAGAGGTAACTATGGCTAAATTAAGAAGTGCAGAAACAACTGAAGGTCGAAAACGCGCAGGTGCTCGTGCACTTTGGCGTGCAACAGGAATGACAGATCAGGATTTTGGTAAACCGATTATTGCGGTTGTTAACTCGTTCACTCAATTTGTGCCAGGGCATGTTCATCTCAACCAACTTAGCGAACTAATGGCGCAAACCATCACACAAGCGGGTGGCGTACCAAAAGAATTTAATACCATTGCAATAGATGATGGGATCGCCATGGGTCATGGCGGCATGCTGTATTCGTTGCCGTCACGCGATTTAATCGCTGATTCGGTTGAATACATGGTCAACGGTCACTGCGCCGATGCCATGATCTGTATTTCAAACTGCGACAAAATTACCCCAGGCATGATGCTTGCGGCGCTGCGTTTAAATATCCCGGTTATTTTTGTCTCTGGTGGCCCAATGGAAGCGGGTAAAACGCGCCTTGCAGGCATAGATATCAAACTTGATTTAGTGGATGCCATGGTAAAAGGCGCTGATTCGAACGTGAGTGATGCCGATTCTGAACAAGTTGAGCGCTCAGCATGCCCAACCTGTGGTTCATGTTCAGGCATGTTTACCGCCAATTCAATGAACTGTTTATTAGAAGCCATTGGTTTAGCGCTGCCGGGTAACGGCACTACGCTTGCTACTCATAAAGATCGTAAACAACTGTATGTTGAAGCGGGTGCGCGCATTGTTGATTTATGCCGCGAATATTATCAAAAAGATAACCAAGCAGTATTACCGCGCGCCATTGCTAATCGCACTGCATTTATGAATGCAATGGTGGTTGATATCGCAATGGGTGGCTCATCAAATACCGTGCTGCATTTATTAGCTGCAGCGCAAGAGGCGGGTGTTGATTTTGATATGTCTCATATCGACGCGCTTTCTCGCAAAACACCCTTTTTATGTAAAGTTGCCCCAGCGACCCCTGATTACCACATTGAAGATGTGCACCGTGCTGGTGGCATGATGGCGATTATTCGTGAGCTTGGTAAAGCGGGTTTGGTTGATTTATCGGTGGATCATGTTGCCGGTATGACCATGGCAGAATTAGTTAAAAAATGGGACGCGACCGATCCTGCAAATGAAGCCGCACAAAAATTCTTCCGCGCAGGCCCTGCAGGTATTCGTACCACTAAAGCCATGAGCCAAGAGTGCCGTTGGCCGCAAGGGGATAATGACCGTGAGCATGGTTGTATTCGCAGTGTTGAACATGCCTTTAGACAAGACGGCGGCCTTGCGGTGTTGTACGGTAATTTGGCGCAAGATGGCTGTATTGTAAAAAGTGCGGGTGTGGTCGATGACATGCTGCATTTTGAAGGGCGCGCTGTGGTTTATGAATCACAAGATGACTCGGTTGAAGGCATTTTAAACGATGAAGTAAAAGCGGGTGATGTGGTCGTCATTCGTTATGAGGGGCCAAAAGGCGGCCCAGGCATGCAAGAAATGTTGTATCCAACGAGCTATCTGAAATCTAAAGGCTTAGCTGAAAAATGTGCGTTGATCACCGATGGCCGTTTTTCAGGGGGCACATCAGGTTTATCGATTGGCCATGTTTCTCCAGAAGCAGCAAGTGGTGGTGCCATCGCTTATGTTGAAAATGGCGATAAGATCATTATCGATATTGCGACACGCCAAATTAAACTCGACCTAACCGATGACGAGCTTGAAGCGCGCAAACAAAAGCAGCTTGCTCGTGGTAAAGAAGCCTATAAACCGGTTGATCGTGTGCGTTATGTCTCATCAGCTTTAAAAGCATACGCCTTATTGGCAACCAGTGCCGATAAAGGCGCGGTGCGTGATTTAGCTAAACTAGAGGAGTTAAGCTGATATGGTTTCAAAAGAGCTTGAATATTTCAGAGCAATTATCCAAGCCAATATGGAGCCATTGGCGAAAATAACGCAAGTGAGCCCGATGCCGAGTTTAGAAAAAAAACTCGGCAATAAAATTTGGCTAAAACGAGAAGATCAGCAACCTGTCTATTCGTTTAAATTACGCGGTGCGTTTCATAAACTTAAACAACTGCCTGCAAAATCAAAAGTGGTGACTGCATCTGCAGGTAATCATGCCCAAGGGGTTGCACTAAGCGCGAGCTTTTTAGGCCATACCGCCAAAATTGTGATGCCAGTAACAACACCTGAAATTAAAGTGAATGCGGTACGTGATTTGGGCGGTGAAGTGATTTTGCATGGTCATCATTTTGATGCGGCCAATAGCTTTGCTTTAAATCTTGCAGAACAAGAAGGGGCGGTATTTGTGCCACCCTTTGATGACCCAGATGTCATTGTTGGCCAAGGGACGATTGCACGCGAATTAATGCAGCAATTACCACAACTTGATGCCGTATTTGTACCTGTCGGTGGCGGTGGTTTGCTGGCTGGGATGTCGGTGTATATCAAATCATTACGGCCCGATATTAAAGTAATCGGGGTTGAGTCTGAAGAAAGTGCCTGTTTAAAAGCGGCGCTTGAAGTAGGCCATCCGATTGAATTGGACCGTGTCGGCAGTTTTGCCGATGGTGTGGCGGTTAAAATTATTGGTAAAGAAACCTTTCGTTTAGCACAGCAATTTTGCGATGAAGTGGTCACGGTAAGCAGTGATGAGATTTGTGCTGCGATGCAGGATGTCTTTGTTTCAACCCGTGCTGTGGCAGAACCATCAGGTGCTCTGGCCTTAGCAGGTCTAAAAAAATGGTGCATTGAAAACAAAGCCAAAGGGCTTAAGTTATCGGCGGTTTTGTCGGGAGCAAATTTAAACTTTGACCGCTTACGTTATGTAGCCGAGCGAACAGCGCTTGGCGAAAAAAATGAAGCGCTTTTTGCTGTGACCATAGGCGAAGAAAAAGGCAGTTTTCGCCGCTTTTGTAAAGCGTTAGGTGGGCGTGCAATTACTGAGTTTAACTATCGTTATGCCAATTCAGTTAAAGCGCAGATATTTGTGGGTGTTGGTTTGCGCCGGGCACAAGAAGAGCTCGATGAGTTAAAAGCTGAACTCACACGCTCAGATTATGATTTTACTGACTTATCAGATAACGAATTAGCTAAGTTGCATATTCGCTATATGGTCGGTGGTCAGCCCGGTCAAATGATTAAAGAGCGGTTGTTTCGTTTTGAATTTCCAGAGTACCCAGGTGCGCTAGAGCGCTTCTTAGATACTTTAGGCGCAAATTGGAATATCACCTTGTTTCATTATCGTAATCATGGCGCTGCAACAGGTAATGTACTAGCTGCATTTGAGATCCCTGATAATGACAATCAAGCATTTCAAGAGCACTTAAGTCGTCTTGCATATGGTTATCAAGAAGAAACTAATAACCCATGTTACCAGCGATTTTTAGCAGGACCAACAGAGAAACTTGCTGAGGTGAGTTAGTTAAGGTTCTGTTATCATAAATGTTTTAAACGCTAATTATTGATTAGCGTTTTTTTTTGCTTCGTTTAAGTCTATAGTTAATTCCACTTTTATGGATGCGTGTTGACAAGGAATGTATGCGAAATTGGCTTCTTACAACGTTGGTATTTTTTACTTGTGTTTCTCGTGCTGAATATAATGTTGTATTGCAGTTGAAATGGCAGCATCAATTTCAATTTGCTGGTTATTACATGGCGCTTGAAAATGGTTATTACCGCGATAAAGGCATTAATGTCACGATTATTCCTGCAGCCCCTAATGATGTTGATACTGTGCCAAAAGTGCTTTCAGGTCAGGCCGATTTTGGTATCGCCAATTCAGGGTTATTACTTCACCGTTTAGCGGGTGAACAACTGGTCGCGATGGCAGCGATTTTTCAAAGTTCGCCCTATTGCTGGTTGGTTAAAGGGGATTCACCCATTCGCACAGTGGCTGATTTTAAAGGCAAACGAGTTGGGTTTTTTAACCGCGAAGAAAGTGCAGAGTTATTTAGCATGCTAGCGCAAAATGGCATTAGTGAAAGCGATTTAATTCCAGAAATTCAAAATGTTACATTGCAACACTGGATAGATGGAGATGTCGATGTATTGCCTGTTTATGTGACTAATGAGCCATTTAGTTTGCGGCAAAAAAATATCGATTATCGATTACTATGCCCCAAGCGATATGGGCTTAATGTGTATTCTGATGTGTTATTTACTCGTCAAGATTTGGTCGACCAACACCCGCAGTTGGTGCTCGACTTTTATTTAGCGAGTCTTAAAGGCTGGAAATATGCAATTAATCATCCCCAAGAGGCCATTGATGTCATTAAATCACAATATCAAAGTCAAAAATCAAGATCTCACTTAGCCTTTGAGGCGCAAAAATTACTCGAATTTATCCATCTTGAGCAGGTGAGTCTTGGACAGATGTCGAATTCACGTTGGCGAGTTATAGCCAGTATGCATGGCGTTGATAAAAAAATAGTGAATGAATATTTAACAGGCTTCATCTATAAAACGCAAAAATTAACCCCGTTTAGTATCTCTTGGATGTATGTTGCAGCCGTGGCTATTATTTTAATTTCTTTGCCGAGTTATTACCGTTTGTTGTTCCGATCCAAAGATTCAAAATTAAAAACCACACTGAGTTAACCGACGTTTATAGCCATGTAATAGACATGGTTCAGGCTTTTTCATCGATGGATAGACAATACCGACATTAAACTAAAAAGTTGCTATGATGGCGTGCTGTTTATCTGAGTGGTTTATTTAATGATTTATGAAAGCCAATTTTTAGCTCTAGACCGTATTTTGTTTGAATGTCAGCATTATTGGCAAATAGTGGCTTTTGACTACTCTAAACTTCCTTGGCCTAATTTGAATGATGCGCTGCTACAATTGAGTGAGTCAGAGTTGGTTGAATTAGAAAATCATCCCGATCAATTAATCTGTTTTTTACAGCCATTTATTGCGCAATTAAGCCAGTTAAATGAATTAACGCAATTACCTATAAAACCTGCCGCTGATCTTACATGGCCTTTTTGGTTAGAAAATGGCATTAAAGGGCGAAAGCTTGAGCAATTGAAACGTTTTGTTGGTGTTGTTGCTGAGCGTACTTTACCTGTACTGGAATGGTGCGCAGGCAAGGGCCATTTAGGACGCATGTTCGCTTTTTCGGGAGCGCCTCAAGTGCATAGCGTTGAATTGCAGGCAAACTTGTGCGAGCAAGGTGAGCAATTAGCGAAAAAATACCAGCTTAATATTTCGTTTAGTCAGGCGGATGTATTAGCTCCCGCAGCTCGCCAGTTAGTAAAACCTAATCAGCATGCTATTGCCCTACATGCCTGTGGTGCGCTGCACCAGCAATTAATGCAGCATGTCGTCACACAAAAAACTCAAAAGGTGACGCTTTCGCCTTGTTGCTACCATTTAATTGCTGAAGATACTTATCAAACCATGAGCCGGTTTGGGGCGCAGTCGCTTCTGAGTTTGACACGACACGACTTAAAGCTGGCTTTACAAGAAACCGTAACAGCTGCTAATCGGATCACTGTTCTACGGCAAACTGAGGTAGAGTGGCGCCTCGCATTTGATGCCCTGCAGCGAGATCTTTTTGGTACGGATTGTTATTTACCTGTACCTTCAGCGCAAAAAGCACTTTTTACGGGTGAATTTTCTGACTTTTGCCAGTGGGCTGCAGATAAAAAAAACTTAGAGCTCCCCAGTAATGTGGATTACCAGGCCTATTTAAGCTTGGGTCAGCAGCGCAAAAAAATAGTCGATAGAATAGAGTTAGTTCGTCATGCATTTCGTCGAGCAATCGAGGTTTGGCTGATATTAGATCGCGCTTTATTTCTGCAAGAAAATAGTTATCGAGTTGATATATCTGAGTTTTGCAATAAAGAAGTTACACCAAGAAATATCTTAATACATGCACAGAGAATAAAAAATTAAAAGGTGGGTATGAATAAATTAGCAAACTTATTTGAAAATAATCGCCATTGGGCTTGTAAAATGACCAATAGAGACGCAAATTTTTTCAAAATATTATCTATGCAGCAAAATCCGCAATATTTATGGATAGGTTGTTCAGACTCTCGAGTCCCTGCTAATGAAATTGTTGGCTTATTACCGGGTGAATTATTTGTGCATCGCAATGTAGCGAATGTGGTTGTCCATACTGACCACAATTGTTTGTCGGTGATGCAATATGCCGTTGATGTGCTTAAAGTAAAACACATCATGGTGGTAGGGCACTATGGCTGCGGAGGGGTAAAGGCTGCACTTGATGGTGCACGCTTTGGCTTAATTGACAATTGGTTGCGTCATGTTACAGATGCAAAAGAAAAAAACTTTAGTCAACTTGAGCAGGTAACGAACCCGCAATTGAAGTTTGATGCTCTGTGCGAAATAAATGTTATCGAACAAGTGCGTAATGTGTGCCAGACTAACATTGTAGAAAATGCGTGGGACAGGGGGCAGGAGCTTTCTGTGCATGGCTGGATTTACGGCCTTAATGATGGGCATTTAAGGGATTTATGCTCAGGTATTACTCAACCTCATGAAATGCATCCAACTTATCAAGAAGCGATTGAGCAGGTTTTTAGCTCAAAAATGTAAGTATTATTTATGCTTGTCATTGTTACTAATGCTGGGGAGCCTCCCAGCGAGTGCATTTGATAAGTTAGTGCTTGATGTCCCTTTATTTACACCTTTTGCTTATATCGATAAAGAGGGGGTGTTAACGGGCAAAGGTGTGGAAGCTGTCAAACACATTCTTGATAAACTTGGGGTTGAATATCAATTACGACCTGTAGCCAATCACGGTGTCGGGCTTAACAATTTAAGCCAATTACAAAATGATGGTTTTTTTCTTGCCACGCAAAGTGATGAACGAGATAAGGTCGGTCAGCTATCGCAAGGTGTCATGATAAATGACTGGGCGTGGTTTTATTTAGCTGATTCAAGCTTAACCCCTGAACATAACAGTTTTAAGCAAACTGCTAAAATAGCATCACAATTCAATACCAATACCTTCCATTGGTTAAAAAGTGAAAATTATATGATTGCTTCTTTGCCCAACGAAGCTTCAACGCTAGTGAGATTGTTATTTAAAAAAAGGATCGATGCGGTTTTTCTTTCAGCCGATGTTTTTTGGCATGCAATGCGCGCTGGTGGCTATGATGTGGCATTGGTGAGGCAAAAAACTCAAAGTTCACAGCCTTTCGGTTGCTATTTTTCTCACCAATACCTAAAGCGTAACCCAACCTTTTTAGCGCAATTTAATCAGTTGGCAGCGATGGATCATTAACGGATTTATTCTTGGTTTAATTTCGCTTCAAGTTGGCTAACGCGCTCTTCTAATTGAATAAGCTTTTCGCGAGTGCGGATTAAAACTTGGCTTTGAATATCAAATTCTTCACGTGAGACAAAGTCCATTTGAGACAGTTTATTTTGCAATACTTGCTTGGTTTTAGCTTCAAAGTTTTCAGCTAAATTTTTCATGCCTTGCGGCATATTTTCAGTGAGTTGTTTTGCAATTTCTTCAATTTTAGCGGGATTAATCATGACAGAGCCTTCTAAATTTAGTTGGCCTAATGGTAACGCATTCACAGATGAATACCAAAAAACTATCCTATTTATACGTTTAAAAAAAGCGTTGTTTTTGACACAGGTTTTAGATCGCAACTGGTAAAAAAGTTGAGATCCGTTAGAATCAGCGGTCTTCTTTTTTGTTAGTAGTTCTGTCATGAAATTAAATCCAAGCCAAGATGAAGCAGTAAAATACATCAGTGGGCCTTGCTTAGTGCTCGCAGGTGCGGGTTCAGGTAAAACTCGGGTGATCACCAATAAAATTGCTTATTTAGTGCAAAAGTGTGAATACCAAGCAAAAAATATTGCCGCGGTGACGTTTACCAATAAAGCGGCGCGCGAGATGAAAGAGCGTTTAAGTCAAACACTGGGCAAAAAAGAAGCCAAAGGCGTGTGGGTTTCAACGTTTCATACCTTAGGTTTGGAAATCATCAAAAAAGAGCTGATGACCCTAGGTTTTAAGCCTGGTTTTTCATTATTTGATGATCAAGATACCAGCCAGTTAATGGCAGAATTAACCGAAAAAGAACTGAAAAAAGACAAAGATCAGCTTAATTTATTGAAGATGCAAATCTCAAACTGGAAAAATGATCTGATCAATCCAGAACGAGCCATTCGCGAAGCGCAAGAACCACAAAAAGCGCAGTTTGCCTTGTTGTATGCCCGTTACCAAAATCAGTTAAGGGCTTATAACGCGTTAGATTTTGATGATTTAATTATGGTGCCAACGGTATTACTGGCCAATTATCCTGATGTGCGAGAGCGTTGGCAAAATCGTTTTCGTTATCTGCTGGTGGATGAATATCAAGATACCAATACTAGCCAGTATTTATTAGTGAAATACCTTGTCGGAGATCGCGCCCGTTTTACGGTGGTAGGGGATGATGATCAATCTATCTATTCTTGGCGTGGGGCTAAACCGCAAAACTTAGTGTTGCTGAGTAAAGATTTTCCGGCGTTACGTTTAATTAAATTAGAGCAAAACTATCGTAGTGCCGGGCGGATTTTAAAAGCGGCAAATATTTTAATTGCCAATAACCCTCATGTGTTTGAGAAAAAGTTATTTAGTGAGCTTGCGTACGGTGAGCAAATTAAAGTGATAGGCACGCGGGATGAAGAGCATGAATCTGAACGTGTTATTGCGGAAATTATTTCTCATAAATTTACCAAACGGACAAATTTTAAAGATTACGCCATTTTATATCGTGGTAATCATCAGGCCCGTATTTTTGAAAAGGCGCTGATGGCTAACCGTATTCCATACAAAATCAGTGGCGGTATGTCGTTTTTTAGTCGCTCAGAAATAAAGGATATTATGGCTTACTTGCGTTTGCTAGTGAATCAAGATGACGACAATGCGTTTTTGCGGATCGTTAATACCCCAAGACGTGAAATTGGCACGACCACACTTGAAAAGTTGGGGACGTTTGCCAATGAAAAGCACATTAGTTTGTTTGCTGCATGTTTTGAGCCCGAACTAAATCAGCGTTTAACCGGACGTGGATATAATGCGTTGCAAGGGTTTGCACGCTGGGTGGTTGAGTTGTCGGATGAAGCTGTGCGAGGCGATACCCTTGAAGCGGTGAAAACCATGGTGCGACAAATCAATTATGAAGATTATTTGTATGAATCTTCTCCAAGCCCTAAGGCCGCTGAAATGCGGATGAAAAACGTCTCTGAGCTCTATCGTTGGATCACCGATATGATTAGTGGCAATGACGATAACCCGCCAATGACCTTAGCCGAAGTGGTCACCAAGCTTACACTTCGCGACATGATGGAGCGTAACGAAGGGGAAGATGAATCAGATGCGGTGCAACTGTTAACACTTCATGCTTCAAAAGGCCTTGAATACCCTTATGTTTTTATGGTCGGTATGGAAGAGGGATTGCTGCCGCATCAAGTGAGTATCGATGAAGATAACGTTGATGAAGAGCGCCGATTGGCATATGTCGGTATCACTCGTGCGCAGCAAGAGTTAACTTTTACCTACGCCAAAATTAGACGTCAATTTGGTGAAACGTCGAATACTGAAATCAGCCGTTTTGTGCAGGAGTTACCACAAGACGACTTGGCGTTTGAATCCCGCCAACAACCAACTTCACAAGCCGAACGGATGGAAAAAGGCCAAGCGCGAGTAGCCAATTTAAGGGCTATGCTGAAAAAAGATTAACGAGATAATAAGTGTAATGAAGCTGGATGTACCGCAGCACTGTGCTGTTGTTGTTCAGCCGTTGCTGGTGCTGCATAGAGTGCTAAACCATGGCGTTCTAACAATTGCTGGTAATTTAAAATAGCAGGACCGGTTGCAACAACTTGGCTGTTGGTTAATTTTGCGACCGTTAATAAACCTTGTAATTGCAATTGTTGTGCGGGTTGCTGCAAAACGCGTTGACTAAAAATAGCGCTCAAAATGATAAAATCGAATGCCAAGCGAGTGATTATGTTGAGATCGCAGCGAAAGTGGCCAAAATCCGTAATACCAATCAAGATCCCTTGCTGCTTCAGTTCTGCTAAATGCTCAATTGTTTTATTGTGCGCTTTGGCAATCGCTTGTTCTTGAAATACCAAACATACTTGTTGATCCGGTTTTTTGGCAAGCAATGTGTGCTTCAGCGACGCAAAATGTTCACTACTGAGCATGGCAATATTGCATTTAACTAAAATTGGCGCGTTAACCGCAGGTTGCTGAAGAATGGTTTCTAGGATTTTAATTTCAATTTCTGGCAACTTGGTGCAATTAGATAAATATTTTTCTATTTGACTAAAGCGGATCAGGCCGAGATCGGGATGTTGCCAAACACGTTGAGTGACATAGGCTTGGATCTGCGCATGACTATTTTGGATCACGGCTTTGGTATTAAATGATAAGTCAGCAGGAGTGAGTTGGTGTTCAATGTGGGCTAAACCCATGTTTTTGTTATCAAGCTGCCTTAATAAAGGATGAAAAAACTCTACTTGGCCTCGGCCGTTTTTCTTTGCCTGATACATCGCAGTATCAGCATCACGGATGATTGCATCGGTATTGGCATAATTATTATGACTATGTGTTATACCAATGCTTGCGCCTGACTGAATGCAAAGCCCGTTTCGGCAAAACGGTTCTTTCATGATTTCGATAATACGATTGGCTACATCAATGGCTTCTTGTGGGTGATGTAAATGAGTCAGTAAAATCACAAATTCATCGCCCGCTAACCGAGCGAGTAAATCATGTTCGCGAATACATAAACTAAAAGAACGGGCGACATCAACCAGAAATTGATCGCCTATTTGATGGCCTAAACTATCATTAACAGCTTTAAAATTATCTAAATCAATAAACAGTACTGCAAAGCCCGGTTGTGGGTGGCGCAAATGCTGTTGTAGCGTTTTATCAAGTTGCATTAAAAACAAGCTGCGATTGGCAAGGCCTGTTAACGCATCATGGTGTGCATCATGATAAAGTTGCTGCTCAATTTTTTTGCGCTCCTCAATTTGTAGTTCCAAATAAAGGTTGGTTTGTTGTAACTTTTTGGTTTTTTCAGCAACGCGTTTTTCTAATTTTTCATGGCTTTGTTGCAGCGCTTCATTTGCTAAATGCTTTTGCAACACATTGGCAATTTGCTGTGATACAAAATTAATTAGCTCAACATCATCGTCTTTAAAGTAATGTTTTTTATCATATGACTGACACGCAATAACCCCAATGACATCATCGTTATTGATCAGGGGAGCACCGATCCAAGATGTTTCAGTCTGGTCGGTACAATGATTTTCGGTACGTACGACCAGTCCAGATTCAATTAACTGAGCCGATTTGTGGTGATCAATGAGCTGTGCACAGCGTTGATTGATGACATATTCTGTAAAACCTTGGCGAAATGGCCGTGTTTTATAATGAGGGATCCTTTCATCAACAGCGTACGGAAAACTTAGGGTATTATTTGTTTTGTTATAGAGGCAAATATAAAAATTTTCAGCGTAAGTAATGCTATTTAATATGTTATGAATTTGTTGATAAAAATCACTAAGACGTTCGGTTTGGGTCGCTAATTTTGAGATTTTAAACAAAATTTGTTGACGTTCTAACGCTTGCTTACGAATTAATATTTCTTTTTGTAATGCTTCATTACTCTGAGTTAGCGCAAAGGTACGATACTTTACTTCTAATTCAAGTAGTTCACGTTTTTTTACTCGCTCAATTGCAGTTGATAGATAAAGTGAAATAACTTCGAATAATTCAATTTGTGTATGGCTAAAGCTTTGTTCTAATTGATAACTTTGCGACACCATAACACCAATAATCACTTTGTCTTGATAGATTGGGACACCAAGCCAGTGTTCACATACCGATCCTAATAACTTGAAAAGATTATTGGCTTGGCCCTCAATAATATCGGCTTTGGTGAGTGATTGCGTCTGCCCTGTACGGTAAACATAGCCAGTCAATCCTTCATTAAAATGGTGATCTTCAGCTAAGGGCACGGATTGATGATCTTTTTCATCAACAAAATAAGTCAGTTCTAGTTGTGCTGTTCTTTGGTTTAATAACACGACATAAAAGTTGCTGGTCGGGAGATAATCTTCAAGAATTTTATGAATTGCAGGGTAAAGCAATGTTAATTCGGCAACATTGCTGGCTTGCTCTGATAGTTGGATCAAAGCAGATTGCATATCGTGGATATGTTTATATTTAGCTAATATTTTTTTTAAGCGCTTATTTTTATGGAGCAGTTTATTTTTTGCGCTACTGAGTTCGTCCACTGAATCAAACCGTATTGTTATAGTTATCGGTTATTATTTGAGCTTAATCATTCCATTGAATGAAAAATCCGTCAAGAACTAATGTTTTTTTTGCAATAAAAAAGGCCGCGAGCGGCCTTTTTTTAAGGTCTTAATTAATGACCTGTTTTCATGAAATCAATAGCAGCTTGAATCTCATCGTCAGAACAATTCATACACGTACCACGAGGAGGCATTGAGTTAAAACCATTAATAGCATGGTCTAAAAGTACATCAGCGCCTTTGGCAAGACGAGGGGCCCAGTCGGCTTCTGTTTTTGGAGCACCTAATGCACCTGTGCCATGACAAGCAAAACAGCTGGCTTGAAACACATCTTGACCTGATCTTGGGCCAGCCGGAGCGGCGACAACAGCGGCTTTATCTCCTTGAAGATATACCGAACCAATTGGTGCTAAACGACTTTTGATCGCTTCTTCGGTCATAGAATTATCATAAGGTTGGGCTGATACGGTTGTTGCTAACAGCAATAATACTGCAGAAATTTTTTTCATTACCTTGCTCACTTCGATTAGAACGCGATCAAACACGATAGACGGAAATTAAACCAATTATAACGCCCTAAGCAAATTTATAAAATGCTTAGTCGCAGGATTAATTTATAAAAAAAACAAAAAATTGCGTTAGCGCAAAGAATTTAGGTGAAAAAAGGTTGTAGATGCAATCTATTCTCAACTTAACACTATGTTGAAACATCAAATTTTACATATTTAATATTAAAATCGGTTCTACTTACGTTAATATGAACAAATCGCTACAAAATAGTAAATTATAGTTACTAACTTAAGTGCAAAAGTACATGTTTAGAGATGAATATGTAAAAGCCGTTGTGTTTGTTTTTTTTGGAGGTTCGGGCATGAAGCTAGCCGGGCGCATACTAATTGCTATAAGTTTGTTTGGAGCTGCAGCTTCACATGCTTTGGTGAGTCCTAAGGATGTTAATACATTTACTTTGGATAATGGTTTAAAAGTTATTGTATTAGAAGATGATTCTATTCCGAATGCCAATATGTACACGTTTTGGAAAGTAGGTTCTCGTAATGAGGCACCGGGTATTACGGGGTTATCGCATTTTTTTGAGCATATGATGTTTAATGGGGCTAAAAAATATGGCCCTAAAATGTTTGACCGCACGATGGAAAATCATGGTGGCCGAAATAATGCGTATACAACGGAAGACTTAACGGTTTATACCAATTGGTTTCCATCAGAATCACTAGAAATTATTTTTGATTTAGAAGCCGACCGGATTGCAAATTTAGATATTAATCAGCAAGTACTTGAAAGTGAACGTGGTGTAGTAACATCCGAGCGTAGCACGGGGCTTGAAAACTCTAACTGGCGAACATTATCTGAAGAAGTAAAGGGAGCTGCGTTTAGAGCGCATCCTTATTCATGGTCTGTTATTGGCCATCAGTCTGATATTGATAATTGGACCTTAGACGATTTAAAGCGTTTTCATAAAACGTATTACGCGCCAAATAATGCTGTCATGGTGATTGTAGGTGCAGTAAAAACACCTGAAGTAAAAAGATTAGCCCAGCAATATTTAGGGCCAATTGCTGCCCAACCTGCAGCAAGAGCAATCCACACCGTTGAGCCAGAACAAAAAGGCGAGCGTCGTGTATATGTTCAAAAAGAATCGGTTTCATCGCCTAATATTATGTTGGCATATCATGTGCCAGCAACGTCTCATCCTGATTATTATGCGCTGGCATTACTCTCTGATATTTTATCTAGCGGTAATAGTGCACGTTTAAATAAAAGTTTAGTGGAAAACCAAATCGCCCTTTCGACAGCCACCTATTTACCTCAATCATTTGATGCTAATTTATTTTATCTTTATGCCGTTGCAGCTAAAGAGGTTGAAGCCAATGAGTTAGAGCGTGCTCTTATCGCACAAGTAAATAAAGTGATCAAAGAGGGGGTTACTGAAGCTGAATTAGATAAAGTTAAAAATCAACGGTTGCTAGCCCTTTATCGAACACTGGCAACCATTAATGGTAAAGCTAATGAAATGGGAACTTACGAAGTGTTTTTTGGTGATTATCAAAAGTTGTTTACTGCACCCCAAGATTTTTCTCAAGTGACCGTGGCGGATGTACAGCGTGTTGCTGCGACCTATCTTAAGCGAGCCAACCGTACTGTGGGTGTATTAGCTGCCAAGGAGGATAGCCATGAAAATGATCTCTAAATGTGTAACTGTTTCGATAGTGGTTGTGACTTCATTTTTTACAGCAGCATTTGCAGCTGGGAGTAGTTTTAAGCTTCCTAAATATGAGCGTGTGACTTTCGATAATGGATTAACCGTTTATCTATTGGAACAACATGAAGTACCGTTGATCAATATGGCGGTTGTGATTAAAACCGGTGCACAGGCCGATGGTGTACACCAAGGTTTAGCGTATTTAACTAATGAAAGCTTAATGCTGGGTACAACTAAAGCGTCAAAAAACGAAATTGAAGAAAAACTCGATTTTTTAGGTGCCAATGTTACTGTTACAACTGATCATGATGCGAGCCAAGTCAGTGCTTCTTTTGCTGCTAAAGATCAAGCAACAGTTATGGGGTTAGTGCGGGATATGGTGTTACAACCTAGCTTTTCAGCCTCAGAATTCGACAAATTTAAATTACGTCATCAAAGTGTGCTGACTCAACAAAAAGAAAGCCCTAGAAATGTAATAAGCCGTTATTTTGATGGCTTTTATTACCAAAATCATAGTTATGCTCAGCCGGTATCAGGCGATGAAAACTCCATTTCGGCAATTAATCTTGAAGTAGTTAAAGGTTTTTACCAACAATGGTACAAACCCAATAATACAGCAGTTATTGTCAGTGGTGATTTTAATAGTGCTGCGATGAAAGTGCGTTTACAAGCGATGTTTGCTTCATGGCCAGCAGGCGAATTAATGGTACAGACGCAGCAAAAGGTTACTCAACCGCAACAGGCTAAAGTACTGTTAGTTAATAAAGCCGATGCCAATGAAACCACATTTTTAATCGGTGGGGCTGGTGTTGCAAAAAATGCCAAAGACTTTGTTCAACTTCAGGTTATTAATACCATTTTAGGTGGGCGTTTTACCTCATGGCTTAATGATGAACTGCGGGTTAATAGCGGTTTAACCTATGGTGCACGTAGCCAATTTAACAGCCAGGCCCAAGCAGGTACTTTTTATATCTCTACCTTTACTAAAACAGCCACCACAATTGAGGCGATTGATTTAGCGCTAACAACGTACCAAAAGCTGTGGTCAGTAGGAATTGACGAGGCAACCTTAAATTCAGCCAAAGCCTATGTCAAAGGGCAATTACCACCACGTTATGAAACCAGTGCTGACTTAGCTAATTTTTTAGCCGATATGTATGTTTATGGTATTGAAGAGAGCATGATCAATCAGTTTGAACAATCAGTAAACGAATTAACTGTTGCACGAAGTAAGGCATTAATTGAGCAATATTTTCCAGCTACTAATTTACAGTTTGTATTAATTGGTAAAGCAGATGAGTTGCGTGAATCAGTTAAAAAATACGGTGCTGTGCAAGAAGTTGATATTACCCGTCCGGGTTATCAGTTTTAAGAATTAAAAAACGTGCATTTTATGATGCACGTTTTTTACACAGCCTAGAGTTTAAGCCCGATCGAAAAGCCAAATTTAGTTTGGCTTTTTTTATAGGATCATCGCGACCAAGTGCTTAATTGTTTTATCGATACCTTGAGCAGCTTGTAAAATAGAGCCTGCAAGCATGTAGGCTGGCGTACTAATAACCTTTGCTGTTTCATCTACGACAAACTCATCAACCGCACAATTTTGATGTTTAGCGCCTAATAAAGTCAGTTGTTCAGCCGTAGCTGGGTCGTTGCCGATCGTTGCAACAACACCTTTACCGTACACCAAAGGAATAAGGGCTGGTGAAATACAGATGTAAGCAGCCGGTTTTTTTGCTTGGGCGAATTGTTGGCAAGCATTTAAAACTTTAGGGTTCATTTGGCACTGCGCGCCTTTAAATGCAAAATCAGATAAATTTTTAGCTGCGCCAAACCCACCGGGTAATACTAAAGCGTCAAACTCAGCCACATCTAACATAGCCACATCTTGGATGTCACCACGGGCAATACGTGCTGACTCAACCAGTACATTGCGCTGCTGATCTGCTTGTGGCTCACCGGTTAAATGATTTATGACATGAAACTGAGAAATGTTAGGCGCAAAACATTGGTACTGCGCGCCTGCTTGTGTAATTGATAATAAGGTGAGCACCGCCTCATGGATTTCAGAGCCATCAAAGACGCCACAGCCACTTAATATAACAGCAATTTTTTTCATAATATTTTCCCGATTGGCAATAAGTTGATTTGTTTATAAACAAATAGCGCAAAGGATTCTACCTAAAGAATAAAAAAATATAAAAGGATCACTAGGATCTTTGATCCTTTGTGGTAAAGTACTGCCTCTGAGACTTTCGTGACGTAGTAATCCACACTCAGGTATCAAGCAGTAAAAACATTTTCCACATTAGATAAAAATAATAAAAATAAAATTCAGAGCGAGTTTATTTTTAAAAAACCTTTAAATACAAAGATATAAAACAACCCCAGATGTTTAATTTCAGCTGGTGCGTTTAGTCATTTCTTTTTATCTACAAACTTATCCACAGCTTATTGATTTTTTAGCGAATGCTATCTCCGTCAGTAGCTCGTTTTCTGAGAGTCCTTGTGGCATGCTAGGCAATCACAATGACTAAGTAACTTTTTTATAATTACAGGATCCTTAACAATGGCGCAGATCCAAGACAATCCACTGATTTTGGTTGATGGTTCATCGTATCTTTTTCGCGCATTTCATTCGCCACCGCATTTAACGAACTCTCGTGGTGAATCAACCGGTGCCATTTATGGTGTGGTTAATATGCTCAAAAGTTTGGTAAAACAATTTGATCCATCTCATATGGTGGTGATATTTGATGCTAAAGGCAAAACATTCCGTAACGATATGTACGCAGAATATAAAGCCAATCGTCCTCCTATGCCCGATGAACTCAGAAGTCAAATTGCCCCATTACATGAGATTATTCGTGCGATGGGGTTGCCGTTAATTAGCATTGAAGGTGTTGAAGCTGATGACGTGATTGGCACGTTTGCGCGTATTGCAACCGAGAAAAAGCGTAATGTGCTGATTTCTACGGGCGACAAAGACATGGCTCAATTAGTTAATGAGCATGTCACGCTGATTAATACCATGACTGATACCGTGCTTGATCCTGCCGGAGTGACGGAAAAGTTTGGTGTTCCGCCTGAGTTGATTATCGATTATTTGGCCTTAATGGGTGATAAAGTCGATAACATCCCTGGTGTTGATGGTTGTGGGCCAAAAACGGCGGTTAAATGGCTACAGCAATATGGATCATTGGCTAACGTCATTGAAAATGCTGCTGCCATAAAAGGCAAAATTGGTGAAAAATTACAAGCTGCTGTGCCGCATTTACCGCTCAGTTTTGAACTTGCGACTATTAAGTTAGATGTAGATGTTTCGGACGATCTTGATCAATTAACGATCCAAGCGCCTAATAAAGACGAATTGATTAAATTATATGGCCATTGTGAATTTCGTCGTTGGTTGGCTGAGTTGTTAGATGGTGCAGCTGCAGCACCTCAACCTTTAACCCAGCGCGCGGTGAATGATGAAGCAAACTCAGAGCCAGAAGCGACATTACTTGATGTTGAATATGAAACAATCTTAACCGAAGCGCAGCTTGATAAGTGGCTTGCTCAATTACAAAGCGCGCCATTGTTTGCCTTTGACACCGAAACAACCAGCTTAGATTATATGCAGGCTGATTTGGTCGGGATGAGCTTTGCAGTCGAAGCGGGTAAAGCTGCTTATTTACCGATTGGACATGATTATTTAGGTGCGCCCGAGCAGCTAAGTAAAGAATTGGTTTTTGCAAAATTAGGGCCACTATTAGCTGATGAGCAACACGCTAAAGTCGGCCAAAATTTAAAGTACGATAAATCTGTGTTGGCGCGAGCTGGCCTTGAGCTTAACGGTATTAAGTTCGATACCATGCTGGAATCTTATGTGCTCAGTAGTGTAGGAACACGCCATGATATGGATTCATTGGCGCTAAAATACCTTGGTCATAAAAACATTAGTTTTGAAGAAATAGCAGGCAAAGGTAAAAATCAGCTCACGTTTAACCAAATTGAGTTAGACAAAGCCGCGCCTTATGCTGCTGAAGATGCGGACATTACACTGCGTTTGCACCAAATGTTATGGCCAAAACTTGAGGCGGATGAAAAACTCAAAGCAGTATTTGAAACCATTGAATTACCGTTAGTGAGTGTGTTATCTGATATTGAGCGCACTGGCGTTGAAATTGATAGTGATATGCTGGCTAAACAAAGCTTTGAAATTGGTAAACGTTTAGATGAGCTTGAAAAAGAAGCCCATGAATTGGCGGGCGAAGCGTTTAATTTAAGTTCGCCAAAGCAACTTCAAGTCATTTTGTTTGAAAAACACGAATTACCTGTGATTAAAAAAACCCCAAAAGGTGCACCTTCAACCGCAGAAGAAGTATTACAAGAACTTGCTCACGATTACCCATTACCCAAGTTGATTATTGAGCATCGTGGTTTATCAAAACTTAAATCAACCTATACCGATAAATTACCGTTAATGGTAAATGCCGATACACAGCGGGTACACACCTCATATCATCAAGCAATTACGGCAACGGGGCGTTTAAGTTCAACCGATCCGAACTTACAAAATATTCCTATTCGTACCGAAGAAGGCCGAAAAATTCGCCAAGCGTTTGTTGCAGCCAAAGGCTATAAAATTGCTGCGGCCGATTATAGCCAAATTGAGCTGCGCATCATGGCACATTTATCACAAGATAAAGGCCTGCTGAATGCGTTTGCACAAGGGCTTGATGTGCATAGTGCGACAGCAGCTGAAGTCTTTGGCGTGCCTGTTACTGAGGTCACTACTGATATGCGCCGTAAAGCCAAAGCCGTTAACTTTGGTTTGATTTATGGAATGTCGGCGTTTGGTCTTGCACGCCAACTTGATGTGCCTCGCCATGAAGCGCAGCATTATATTGATAAGTATTTCGAACGTTTCCCAGGTGTGCTTGAGTACATGGAAAGCACACGTGAAAAAGCCGCTGAGCTTGGTTATGTTGAAACTTTGTTTGGCCGTCGTTTGTATTTACCTGAAATTAATGCGCGAAATGGTGCAAGTCGAAAAGCAGCCGAGCGAGCGGCTATCAATGCCCCGATGCAAGGTACGGCAGCCGATATCATCAAAAAAGCAATGATCACAGTCAATGCGTGGGTTAAAGCTCAACCAGATAAAACGGTGCGTTTATTAATGCAGGTACACGATGAATTGGTATTTGAGATCAAAGAAGAGTGTGTTGATGAATATATGCAGCACATTTGCTTGTTGATGTCGCAAGCTGCAGTGTTAGATGTGCCGTTAATTGTTGAATCCGATAGCGGTGATAACTGGCAACAAGCACATTAACGATACTTCAAAAGGTGGTGACAAAGTTTGTCATCACTTACCGTTTAGGTAAATAAAAAGAAGTGATTGTTAGTATTTAGTTAGTGTTGTGTAGTGATTAAAAATTTACGTCTAAAACTCACCGAACTTGCTTTATTTATTGGGGGGGCTTTGTTAAAGTGCGCGCCGTCCTACTTCGGTAGGCATCCTGTTGATGATGTGTCTTCCTTAATTGGAGATACAGCGTATTAATAGCTTCTCCCCAGATTGCTATAACCGGCTTATTTTATATAAGCCGGTTTTTTTTTGCTTAAACGTTTTCGTTTGGCTCAGACTCAATCGCAATTTTATCTTCAGGCGCTTGATGAATAACTTCACCTAAGTACCAATTATCAAGATGTTTAGCTACTTCAACTAAGCCAATACCATCAAGTGATGAAAATGCATGAACAGTAATATCACCGTTAAGCTCTTTTAGCTCACGACGAACACGTAATACTTCAGACTTACGCTTACCTTGCTTATATTTATCGGCTTTGGTTAGTAACACCAAGGTTGAAATATTGCTATCTACAGCCCAATTAATGAGATCTTTATCAAGATCTTTCAATGGATGGCGAATATCCATTAAAATCACTAAGCCTTTTAAGCTTTTACGTTTTTCGAGGTATTCACCAAGCGAACGCTGCCATTTCTTTTTTGTTTCGATTGGTACTTTAGCGTAACCATAACCGGGTAAATCGATTAGACGCATATCTTCGCCTAAATCAAATGCATTAATTAATTGCGTACGACCAGGTGTTTTACTGGTTTTTGCAATTTTTTTATCTGTTAACGTATTGAGTGAACTAGATTTTCCGGCATTTGAACGGCCAGCAAAGGCAACTTCAATGCCCGTATCTGGTGGGAGTTTGCTAATATCGGGTGCGCTGGTCATGAAAGTTGCAGCACTGTATTGTACACGTGATTTAAGCACAGTGACTCCTTAAGGTATGCTGGGATAAACTGCAGGCAAAGCTGCAAAATGTGCGATTAAACTGCGAATAGAGTATTTTATACTAATATCAATAAAATGTTGAGCAACTATCGAGTCAGTTTAGCTGTGAAATGAAAAAAAAGGGCTAAACTTCTTAATCTAAGTCAAAACCCTTATATTTTATAAGTTTTTACAGGGCATAAGACGTGCCAGAGAAATTAATATCGTGTAGAATAAGATTCTAATGCTGGTAGGTATACCTGCATTGCAGGTTAACAGGGTCGAAAAACAGAGAATCCACCATGAAAAAAATAGCACTATCTTTAACTATGTTGTTTGGTGCATTAGCTGCAAACAACGCAACTGCATTTGATGGCGATGCAACTGCAGGTAAGGCAAAGTCTGCAACATGTGCAGCGTGTCATGGCGCCGATGGTAATGCGCCTATCACTATGTATCCAAAAATTGCTGGTCAACATGCTGAGTATATCTACAAGCAATTAAATGAATTTAAATTAGGCATGACTAGCGGCGGTACAAAAGGTCGTATGGATCCGGTAATGAGTGGCATGGCCATGCCATTAACGGAACAAGATATGAAAGATCTTGCTGCGTACTTTAGTTCTTTACCTATTCAAGAGGGTGAAACACCTAAAGAGTTGGTTGATGCTGGCACTAAGCTGTATAAAGCAGGTGATGCAGAGCGTGGAATTCCATCTTGTGCATCGTGTCATGGCCCTCGTGGTAATGGTACATCGTTAGCTGGCTTTCCAAAAATTTCGTCGCAACATCCAGAATATATTAAGTTACAGCTTGAAAAGTTCCGTGCTGGCACACGTCATAATGACTTAAATGGCATGATGCGTGATGTAGCTAAAAAACTAACTGACCATGATATTGAAGTACTTTCTAAATATTTAAACGGTCTTCACTAGTTTTTAGTGTTTGCTGAATTAAAAAAGCCGCTTACTAACAGTAAGCGGCTTTTTTATTACGTAAACATGTCATTAAAGGAGGCTGTTCTTACTCATATACATTCACTTCAATTCTTGATGATAAATTTATCTCAGGCAACTATTGTCAACGCTAAGAGCGTTGGATTAACGTGCAATAGGCTTGCTATTTGACCTTGTTACCCTTAAAAATTTTGAGATTGATTCTGATACTTCGGTTATGTTGGTGTGTCTTGTTCATCAGGCGGTAAATAATCTTGGAGCTTCTTTTTCAGTAAGTTGAAGTTAATTGGTTTGAGCATATAACCTGTGACACCTGCTTCAATTGCTTGAACAATGTTTTGTTGTTCACTGTGTGATGTAAGAATAAATACGTCAGTTTCCAGTAATAGCTCATTAGTGCGAATGATTTTAAGTAGATCTAAACCTGATTTCCCTTCCATTTCCCAATCAGTAATAACGATATCTATCGGGGTCTCGCTTTCAACCGCGGAAAGTAATATTTTTAAGGCCTTATCAGCGTCTTCAGCGCTTTGAATTTTTTCAAAACCCATTTCAGAGAGCAATTTCGAAGCAACAGCCAGCATGGATGGAGCATCATCAACTAATAATATTTTAGGCATGTGGGTGTCAGATATTGTTCTTGATTGTTTATCAATTTGATGTCGAAGTTTATTTAAGGCGGAAACCAAACTGATGAGCTTATTTTCTTCTTTTTCTCTTTCATCATTTTTTAAATTATCGAGTGCTTCTCGATGCTTTTTAATCGCTGGCTTAAGCAGATCTTGCATTAATAAACATTCTTTGTTCGTGAGCATTCGTATTATCCTTGTTAAAAATAATTATCATTATTAAGGGTGTGTTGACCTTTTAAGTATGAATTTCGCTTGATTATACGACCTCAGATCATTTTGCTCAGTATTAAATAGTGAGCCCAAAGGGTAGAATTTTGTTTGGCATTGCTACAGCACTCTTGCCGATTTATGCAGAGTAACCACAATCATCAGCTATGCTTTGTGCGAATATCAAAAAACGTTGTAAAAACATACATAAAAGGGCAATACGCTCTAATAAAAGTAATACCAACTCATACATTGGGCAAATTGAAGTTATTGTTTATTACAGGGTACGTTTAATTAACCTGATTTATAGAGTTACCACGAGCTGATAATTCTGTGATATAGACCCAATCAACCTGAATACGCAGTGTTTCAGCGAATCTTCAGGTTGATTGGGCCTATATCCGTCGTTTTTCAAGATGCTTGAGTATTAGCCGAGTGTCTTCATCTCAATCACATAGTGCATCTATGTGATTGAGGGCTCAAGTGCTTGTCGCCTACGTGCACCTTGAAATCTATAGGGTATAGAATTAGTTGTTGAATGTGATCTGTTCGTTGGCGCCATATCCCGTAAGTTCATAGGTACAATGCGTGATAATGAGGATATGACGTTTGCATTCTCGCTGAATATTTAGTGTGATGTTGACTGAGTCTCAACGTTACTGCGAAGGTTGGCCATAAATATGCTCAGCACGATTGAATAGCACCCATGAGGTTAAAATATATTTATCGTTGGATTTAGGAATACAGCCACGATGGGTATGAGTAAAGTAGGCTGGCGCAATCACCATATCGCCTTTTTTTGGCTTGATTTTACGCTGCTGATAATAAAATTCTGTTTCCCCGCCTTCTTCAACATCATTCAGGTAAAACATAAAAAGCAGCACGCGGTGTAGAGCTTCATTGTGTCCTACTTGCGGATATACTTCACTGTGCCAATAAGGGTAACCACCCTGATCAGTAAGGTATTTTTGCGCTTGGATATTCCCTAAGCGAAACAGTTGCGGCACTAAAACGTGCATTTGAGGTTTGGCGACTTCGGCAAAATTATCAGCGGTTAAATCAACTGGCTGACCTGTTTTTGGGTGATACACTTTGAGTCCAAAGGCACCTATTAAAATAAAAAAGTGCTCTTCAAGATAATTAAATAAGTGCAAGGCAGTGGTTTGTTGAATGTGTTTTAGCTGTTCGGCATATTCTGGGTGCATATTTAAATATAAATCTTGACTGTTTTTTTTCTTTAAATCGACACCTCCACTTGTTGTACCTTGTTTTAAATGCGGGCTTTGTTCAAATATTTTGATAAAGTGATCACAAAATTGCGGACTTAAAGCACCATCATAAATTCGGATAAAGTCCGTCATGGTCGTTCCTTATAAGGATTCTTATGTTTATAGAAAAAATTGCCCCACGATTTTCTGAAACCGATGTTTTAGGGCATATCAACAATACCGTATTGCCGGTGTGGTTTGAAGCGGCGCGGGTTCCTATTTTTAAAATATTTACTCCAGATTTAAACCCACATCAATGGCGTTTGATTGTCGCTAAAATCGAGGTCACGTTTAAAGGTGAGCTGTTTTATGGCCAAGATGTTGAAGTTAAAACCATGATTGAAAAAATAGGTGGTAGCTCGTTTGTGATTGTGCAGCAAGCTTGGCAGCACGGGCAGTGCTGTGCAGAGGGAAAAACAGTAATGGTACGCTACGATTTTGCCAATAAATGTTCACAGGCTTTAAATGAGCAAGAGCGTGAAGCATTAGCGGCTCATTTAATATAAGCCGCTAAAAATACTTAAAATTGAACTTGTTTGACGTGATAACCGCGTCGTTTTAGTAAATCGAGTACGCTATTTTTACCCGCTAAATGTGCAGCACCCACTAAAACTAATTCTTTATCTTGGTTATTAAATAACGCTTCGAGTTTGGGGATCCAATCTTTGTTGCGTTTGGTAAACATTAAGTCATAAGTATTGGGGTCGGTTTTTTGCATTTCTGTGGTCATTAAATGCTCAATATCGCTTAAATCCCCCGAGCGCCATGCTGCGAGCATTTTATTAAAACTGGGTTGAAAGTCTTGCATTTGCTCTAAGTTACTTTGCATAAAGGCATCTGGATTATCTTCACCAAAAGCCGAAAATAATGACAGTTGGAAATCAAGGCTCTCTAAATAGATGGTTTTTTTTCCATCTTGTTTGGCTAAACGGGCAAAATAGGCATCAACACCTTCACCATGTAATTGTGCTTTTTGCAGCTCAAAAGTAAGCAGGGTCATGGCGACTAATCCGGGTTTAAATTGCTCAAACATCGCAATGTCGACGCCTAAGTGTGTAAAGTACAGACTTAATTGTTGATAGACAGCAGGAGATAGCTTGGTTTTTAGGCTTTGTCCTGTGGGGTATGTGAGTTGCTGCATCATCGCCAATTGCGCATTTGCATCATTACTGTCTGGCATTTGTGCTTCGAGCATCAGCACATTGGTATTTTGATAGGCTTGCTCAAATCCTTTTGGTAACGGAAACTCACTTGGCGGTAAAACATGCACAGTACCACCAAGATAAATAGAGTCGCCATGTTTAGTTACTTGCCACAGTGAGGTAGTCGCTGCATGTGCAAGGCTGGTAAAGCCGATAATGCTTATTGCCGTTGTAAGTTTAACGTAAGTGAGTAATTGAGGTGTTTTTTTCATTATGCGAATCTTCTAATTGGCCGGAAATGCAGGTGAAATACATTTTTTCACCGTAAATTGATAACCATATTGAGCGGTGTCACTTTTACTAATCTCAACAATTTCATAGTCATTGAGCTCTACAACTTTCACGTTTTCAGAAAGTTTGCAGCGAGAGAACTCATCCGCCTCAAGCTCATAAATAAAATCAGCGATGATACTTTTGGCAATGCTGGGGTAATCCTGATTTAAATCAATCTGAATCCCATTTGAGTCTGGATTTGAGTCATCAATAATGCCGATGTTGACAGTGTTTTTTTCTAGTGGCTCTTTTTTGGCAGTGTTAGTGGCGATTTTTGTTGGGGTGTCGGTGGTGGCGTTGCTTGTATCATTATTTAAGCCTTGTTCAACTTCAGCAATGATTTTTTTTGCATCATTACTGAGCCCAAACTCCGATAAGGTGATAATTTGCACGAGCAGGATCATCGAAACAATAAAACGAACTAATGCGGTAATAAATGGATATTCACAGCGACTAATTAAGCGCACACCTTTGATGCCAAAAGGTTTGAGTGCTAACAGAGCCAATAAGTAAAAAGGCATGATGAATTGAAAAAGTAATAAAAAAAGAAATGAAATACCGACAATCCAGCTTGGCAAAAATAATAAAATGGCGAAATTATGGCTGTAAGTAAAGTGGGCTGCTGAGACTGTGGTGATTTCGTTAACTATGCCAGATGCGTTAACTAACGCAAAATTAGCAATAGTGGCATAAATCAGCAAAATGATGGCTTTACCTAAAATGGAATCCCAACATGTTACAAAACGTGGCCAGAATTCGAGAGCTAATGCCAGTGCAGCTGGGATGCTGATCAGTAGCAGGTCTTCAGTGGGGAGTAATAATAAAGACAATAAGTAAAGGCGCTGCGCAGTGTTAAGTGCAAACCATATATGCTGTAGTTTAACTTTATAATGCGCCAGTCGATGGCTGATAGAGCTATTTAAAAAAGTAAGTCGTTCCATGAATACTCCAAAGTAAAACCTCTGCTATAGCAGAGGTTTAAGGTATCGACCGGTATGTGATGCCTCGCAGTGTGCAACATCTTCTGGAGTGCCAGCAATCAGAATTTCACCACCGCCTGCACCGCCTTCAGGGCCTAAATCTACCACCCAATCTGCTGTTTTAACAACATCAAGATTGTGTTCAATAATAACAATGGTATTACCGTGATCACGTAACCGTTGTAATACCAAAAGTAATTGTTGGATATCGTGAAAATGTAGACCTGTGGTTGGCTCATCCAAAATATATAGGGTTTTACCTGTATCGCGTTTAGATAATTCACGAGCTAACTTAACCCGCTGTGCTTCACCACCTGATAATGTCGTGGCTGCTTGACCTAATCGAATATAAGACAATCCTACATCCATTAATGTTTGTAGTTTTCGGGCAATTGCAGGGATTTTATCAAAAAATCCATAAGCATCTTCAACCGTCATTTCAAGCACTTGATGAATGTTTTTGCCTTTATAGAGCACTTCGAGGGTTTCGCGGTTATAGCGTTTACTTTTACACACATCACAAGGTACATAGACATCAGGTAAAAAATGCATTTCAACTTTAATTAAACCATCGCCTTGGCAGGCTTCACAGCGCCCACCTTTGACGTTGAAACTAAAGCGACCCACTTTGTAGCCACGTGAGCGAGCTTCTTGAGTGCCTGCAAATAACTCACGAATCGCAGTAAAGATACCGGTATAAGTTGCCGGATTCGAGCGCGGTGTGCGACCAATCGGACTTTGATCGATATCGATCACTTTATCAAAATGCTCAAGGCCTTTAACTTCTTTGTGGGGCGCAGCTTCAGCGGTTGTTGCGCCATTTAATACGGTGTGAGCAACTTTGAATAAGGTATCGTTTATTAATGTTGATTTACCAGAGCCTGATACACCGGTAACGCAGGTCATCAAACCAAAAGGAATGCGTAAATCGACATTTTTTAGGTTGTTTCCGGTTGCGCCAAACACTTCAAGCCATTTGTCGTTAGTTGGATTACGCTGAGCGGGCACTTCAATTTTGCGTACACCACTTAAAAACTGACCTGTAATGGACTTTTCATTTTTCATGATGTCATCACGGGTACCTTCAGCAATGACGTAGCCGCCATGAACACCGGCCCCTGGGCCAATGTCAATAATATGATCTGCAGCACGAATGGCATCTTCATCATGTTCAACCACGATAACGGTATTACCTAAATCTCGTAAGTGAGTCAGGGTGCCCAGTAAACGGTCATTATCGCGTTGATGTAAGCCGATTGAAGGTTCATCAAGTACATACATGACCCCGACTAACCCTGCGCCAATTTGGCTGGCTAAACGAATTCGCTGAGCTTCACCCCCTGAAAGGGTATCGGCACTACGTTCGAGTGATAAATAATTGAGCCCGACATTGACTAAAAAGGACAAGCGTTCTCGAATCTCTTTTAGGATTTTTTCAGCAATTTGCCCTTTTTGACCTGTGAGTAATAGCTGGCCAAAAAAGACAGTGGCATCTCCAATACTCATGCGGGTGACTTGCGGTAAATTAGTGTTACCAATAAATACATGGCGCGCTTCTTCACGTAAACGTGAGCCGTGGCAGCTTGGGCAATCTTGACTGGTTTGATATTTAGCCAGCTCTTCTCTGACAGAGCTTGATTCCGTTTCTTTATAACGGCGGTTCATATTATTCAAAACACCTTCGAAGTGATGTTTGCGTAATACCACATCACCACGATCATTTCGGTATTGAAATTCAATGTCAGTTTTACCTGAGCCGTCTAAAATAACTTTTTGCGCGTCACTGCTGAGCTGATTAAAAGGTGTTTCAACATCAAATTTATAATGTTTTGCCACCGCTTGCAGCATCTGGAAATAATATAAACTGCGTTTATCCCAACCACGAATAGCGCCTCCTGATAAACTCAGTTCAGGATTTTGCACCACACGATTGGGATCAAAATATTGGCGAACACCAAGCCCATCACAACTTTGACATGCCCCCGCTGGGTTGTTAAAAGAAAATAAACGCGGTTCTAAATCAATCATTGCATAGCCGCAGGTAGGGCAGGCAAAGTTGGCAGAAAAAACAATTTCTTCTCTGTCGGGTTCATCCATAAAGGCAATTTGCGCTACGCCGTTTGACAGGGCCAATGCGGCTTCAAACGATTCAGCCAAGCGTTGCTGTAAACCATCTTTTACTTTAATGCGGTCAACAACGACTTCAATAGTATGTTTTTTATGAAGTTCTAATTCTGGTGGATCAGATAAATCACACACTTGACCATCGATACGAGCGCGAATGTACCCTTGGGCTGCAAGTGACTCAAGGGTTTTGACATGTTCGCCTTTGCGCTCTTTAACAACAGGGGCGAGCAACATGACTTTGGTATCAGCTTCAAGCGCTAAGACTTGATCAACCATTTGACTAATGGTTTGTGCAGCCAGTGGTAAATCATGATGAGGACAGCGAGGCTCACCGACGCGGGCAAACAGCAAGCGTAAATAATCATAAATTTCGGTAATTGTGCCGACCGTCGAGCGCGGATTATGCGATGTTGATTTTTGTTCAATAGAAATAGCCGGTGATAAGCCTTCGATGTGGTCCACATCTGGCTTTTCCATCAGAGATAAAAATTGACGGGCATAAGATGATAACGATTCAACATAACGACGTTGGCCTTCAGCATAAAGCGTATCAAATGCTAAAGAGGATTTTCCTGAGCCAGATAAACCAGTAATCACAATGAGTTTATCTCGAGGAATAGTCAGGTTGATGTCTTTTAGGTTGTGGGTGCGGGCCCCTCTTACTTCGATATTATCCATGAGTTCTCTAAATCTTGATGTTACGGTGGCTGATTTACGTTCGATCAGGTCTTGCGACCAGTATCGCATACTTTAGAAAAAAGTTGAGTACTGTTTACATTACGGATATGACGCAATGTTTGGCTCATAGTGAGTTTCATCGGCAATGATTTAAAAATCGGCTTTAGACTCACCTGAAAAAACTGTGTTAATATATCGCCCTTATTTTCGTATTTTTGAACTCACAATTGGGTGCTATGTCTTCTTCATCACTTAATCAATTAGAAAAACGTACCGCAGTATCGTTAGCGAGTGTGTTTAGTTTTCGGATGTTAGGCTTGTTTATGCTAATGCCCGTTTTAGCCATTTATGGCCAAGAGCTTGAAGGTTTTTCGCCTTTGTGGGTGGGTCTTGCAATTGGTGCGTACGGATTGACACAGGCCTTATTACAAATTCCGATGGGGTGGCTTTCAGATCGATTTGGCCGTAAGCGCGTTATTGTTGGAGGGTTAATTATGTTTGCTGTTGGCTCACTGATTGCTGCGCTCGCTGATTCAATTTATATGATGACACTTGGCCGAGCCATTCAAGGCATGGGAGCAATTGCCAGTGCTGTGCTGGCGCTTGCCGCTGATTTAAGTCGAGATGAACAGCGCCCTAAAGTTATGGCAGTGATTGGCATGTGTATTGGTCTAAGTTTTGCTTTTGCGATGTTACTCGGGCCGATGATTGCAGCCAGTTTTGGTATTAGCGGTATTTTTTGGCTGACAGCCGCGTTGGCATTATGTGGGATCGTGATTGTTCTCACCGTCGTACCCACCGCAGTTAATCGCGCACCAAAAGGTGATACCCTTGCTGTATTTGCCGATATAAAAAAATTAATAAAAGATCCGCAATTAGCCAGGCTTGATATCGGGGTTATGTTTTTACATTTAACGCTTACAGCTGTGTTTGTTGTATTACCCAGTAAATTAATTGCGGATGGTTTTTTAGCGCAAAATCATTGGAAGTTATATATTCCGGTTTTAATTCTGGCATTTGTTTTAATGGTGCCAGTGATGATCGTATCGATAAAAAAAGAAAAAGAAAAACAAACGTTTGTCGCATCAATCGCCTTGCTAGTAGCCAGCTTAATGACATTAACTCTTACCGCTAATTCGGTGTGGGGTATTGGTATTTCTATGCTGGGTTATTTTATTGCGTTTAACTTTTTAGAAGCAACGATGCCTGCGATGGTATCGCGGATGGCGCCCGCCAACCAAAAAGGCTCTGCAATGGGGGTGTTTTCCTCGGGGCAATTTTTTGGTGCCTTTTTAGGTGGCATGTTGGGTGGTTTTATTGCATCAGTTGAATCAGGGCAAGCAGTGTTTGCCGCAGCGACATTGATTGGGGTAATATGGCTGGCTATCGCGTGGGGAATGATTGTTCCGCCTCGTAGTAAATTAATCAGTTTAATCACAGATACAGAAACAGAGCAGCAGGCTGAAGCCCTCGCTGCTAAACTTGTTGAGCTCGATGGTGTAATCGAAGCAACTGTAGTGTGGGAAGAAAATCGCACCTATTTAAAAGTAAATGATAAAACATTTAACCTTGAACAAGCTCGTCGGGTTGTTGGTCTGAATTAAGTATAAAGGAGAGGTGCTATGGCACGTGGTGTAAATAAAGTCATCTTGGTAGGTAATTTAGGCCAAGATCCAGAAGTAAGATATATGCCCAATGGCAGCGCTGTTGCAAATGTTAGTTTAGCGACTGCGGAAAGCTACAAAGACAAAAATACCGGTCAAATGGTTGATAAAACTGAGTGGCATCGTGTGGTGTTTTTTGGCAAATTAGCTGAAATCGTTGGCGAATATGTACGTAAAGGTTCACAAATTTATGTTGAAGGTAAGCTTCAAACACGTAAATGGACTGATAAAGACGGGCAAGAAAAATACACCACAGAAATCGTAGTTGACGGTTTTACCGGCCAAATGCAAATGCTAGGTGGTCGCAACGAAAATGCTCAGTCAGGTGGCTACCAACCACAAGCTCAGCAAGGCGGTTTTGCACCACAACAGCAGCCACAAGGTGGGTTTGCTCCGCAACAAACAGCACCGCAGCAGCAAGGTGGTTATGCTCAGCAGCAAGCACCTCAGCAAGGTGGTTACGCACCTCAACAAAAGCCAAGCGGGTTTGCGCCACAACAAGCCGCACCACAGCAAGGTAACTACGGTTCTCAACAAGGCGGCTTTGCACCACAACAAGGTGGCTTTGCGCCTAAACCGCAACATTCACCACAAGGCGGTGCATCAAGTCCAATGGAACCATCAATTGACTTTGATGATGATATTCCGTTCTAAAGTTTATTAGAAACAAAGATAAATGTTCTGAGCCCCCTGAACTCGGTATAAACATTTTATGTGAATTTAAGCCTCAATAAGTATTGAGGCTTTTTGATTATATGAGGTTTTAAAATGTTTGAATCGCTACAGTTATTATTTCAACGAATTGATAACAGTAAAGTATTTCAGTCTTTTATTATTTTTGTGATTGTTGTATCAGCAATTAGTGTTGGTGCACACACTTATGCGTTACCTGTGTGGTTTGAAAATGCGCTGCTGTGGTTAGACAAAGCAATCACGTTGTTTTTCCTTGTTGAAATTATTATTCGCTATGTTGCATCTAAAGGATTTAAAGACTTTTTCTCTAAAGGTTGGAATATTTTTGATGTACTAATTGTAGTGGGAAGCCTAGTACCGCTGGCGGGTTCCTCTGTCTTTATTGCGCGCTTGTTGCGTATTTTCAGAGTGTTGCGATTGGTTTCTATGGTGCCAGAACTCAGAATGCTGGTAAATGCATTGCTAAAGGCCATTCCGAGAATGGGCCACATTGCATTATTGATGTTTGTTATTTTTTATATTTACGCCACTGTCGGCAGCATGTTGTTTAGCGATATTAACGAAGTATTGTGGCGCGATGTATCAATCGCAATGCTGACATTATTTCGAGTCGCAACCTTTGAAGACTGGACTGACGTGATGTATGAAACGATGACTGTTTACCCACTGAGCTGGGTTTATTACTTAAGTTTTATATTTTTAACGGCGTTTATCTTTTTAAATATGATGGTGGGCGTAATTTTAGAAGTCATGAATACCGAGCATCAGGCGTTTGTTGATGAGCAAATGCCCGAGGGTGATAAGCCTGCAACACAAGCTCAACTCAATGAAGTGCAAAAGCAAATTGCCCAGATGACTGAGTTGCTCAAGCAATCTCAAGCCAAGTAAATTTACACGCTATGCAGATTATTTGCTGCATAGCTTGTATTCCCTCGTTTTTGAACAACACTTAATGCATCTCTAGGTATTTAATTTGCTGGTAAGGTTGTTAATGAAACTTTGTTTAAATCGTTATCAATCTATGCTGTTTTATAGTTTGAACGTACTTTGTTTGTTAATTCTATGTTTCGCTAATCAGCAGCTCCACAGTTATTTGCAATTTCATCAGCAATTACAAACTAACACGCTATTGAATCAAGCTGATGGCCTGCCTGAGTTGGCACAGGTGGAGTTATTTTCAGCTCGGCATTATCAAAAAATTCCCCCTCCTCAACAGCAAGAAGCTAAAAACACTCTTTATGTTGCTGGTCAGCACTTTGAAACGCCGTCAATATTGGTAAGTTATTGGCATATTTTTACGTTATTAAATGTTTTTATTTTCACGGTCTTTGGCTTGTTACAATATGCTGTACTTATGAATATTGGTGGAAAACGCTTGATGTTAGCTCAGCTTAAACAGACTGCGAAACCGTTTAACATCGAAAAAATAACCGCCAAAAAAGCGGTGAAAAAAAAGCTATCTGCTCCTTTAGAGCCATTGCTTAATAACTCTTTACTGGGTTTAAGTGCTAGTAAATATAATTTATTTATTATTATCGAGTGGCAGCAACCCATACGTGTCGAGGAAGTACATCTTAATGTGATTGCCTCGCAGCTCGAGCAGAATATTGGGGTGCATTTTAGTGATATCACCCATTGCTCTTTAAAATGTTTACGCTCAGGACGAATGACTATCACCCTTGGTGAAATATGCTCAATAACATTGAATGGTTTTGAAAAGAAATTACACCAATTATTACTTTCTAGTAGTTTGCAATATCAAGGGTTGATAGATGCTAAAGATATCAAGCTAGGTGCGTGTAACTACCGCGTTAGCAATCATAAGGCAGTTGATCAGGCATTGGTATATCAATTAGCTGAAGCTGCTTTAGCTATCAGTAAATCAAATAGTTGGCAGCATTATTGCCGTTTGTTATACAACCAGTCTCAAACGCAATTAGCGGTGTTGAGTACAAAAGAAATTGTAGAAATAATACAAAAAAAGCAATATTTGTTTTTGTTTCAGCCAGTTTTTTCTCTTAAAAATGGTGATATTTTGCAGCATGAAGCATTGATGCGTATTCGCCATAAAGAGCAGGGGTTGTTGTGTGCTAAACAATTTATGGCTTTTATTGAAGCCGATAACGAGCAAAAGATATTAGATCAAGAGGTGTTGGCACACATCATTCGGGTCATTGCTAATGAAGCACATTTCTCAACTGTTAGCGTGAATATTAACAGCGCCTCTATCTTGGATAGTGAGCATTTAATTCGACTTATCACAATGATCCAGCAAGCTAAAATGGCCCATCGTATAGCGCTTGAAATTAGCATTAAAGATTTATCTGGTCAGTCATTGGCTTTACTTCGGGCTTTACAATTGTTGGCTCAGGCTCAGGTGATGATTGTTTTAGATAATATTGAACGTCTATTTGTATTCAAAACTCAACTCACCCAATTAAATATAAAAGCGATTAAATTAGATATTAATTTAATCCATCAGTTAGAGCTCAACGTGAATAAGCAGCAAGAGATCAAAAAAATTATTAAGATAGCGAAAATGCAAAAGGTAGATGTTTATGCAACAGGAGTCGAATCTAAAGCTGAGCTTGAGCTGTTAAAAAAATTAGGTGTAAAAGGCGCACAAGGGCACTTTTTTGCTGAGCCTCTACAGCAATTGGCATTATTCAGCCAGGCCTAATACCAATCGTAATAAATAACTGAACACCCTAGCTTGTTAAAACACTCGATAACTTCGTTAGATTTTTTGATTGTAGAATAACTACTTATCGAAAAAACCTGCCTTGTTCTCAAGCGTTTTTCCTACGCTATTTTTGATCACTTACTTATCGTGATTGGTATAAAAGGTCGATTTACTAGCTCGTATTCAATTATCTCGTATTCAAGTTAAACAAGGCGATGAATTTGCCTTTTAGATATTGAAATAACACCATTCGCTTAAGAGCGAATGGTGTTAAATTAGCATGGTGGGTTTTGTGCTGATTATTACTTGTGTTTCAGTAAGCTGGCTTTTTCTTTGCGGTACATCAGAATGCCAGAGACCAATACTGCAAAGCTCACTATTGATATAATAATCGTTGCGAGCGCATTGATTTGTGGGCTTACGCCTAAACGAACACTTGAATACACCATCATAGGCAGTGTAGTTGCACCAGGGCCTGAAACAAAGTTTGCTACCACTAAGTCATCCATCGAGAGCGTAAACGCTAGTAACCAACCAGCAGCAAGTGCGGGGGCTATCAACGGAAGCGTAATGGTAAAAAATACTTTTAAAGGACGTGCACCTAAATCAAGTGCTGCTTCTTCAAAAGAGCGATCCATGTTTTTTAAGCGACTGCGTACAATTACCGTGACATAGGCCATTGAGAAAGTACTGTGGGCTAAAATAATTGTCAGTTGGCCGCGATTTTCAGGCCAGCCAAACATGTCTTTCATTGCCACAAAAAGTAAAAGCATGGATAAACCAATAATAATTTCGGGCATTACTAAAGGTGCGGTAGTCATTACTTCAAGCGTTTTATTGCCTCTGGATTTTGGAAACCGTACTAAAGCAATCGCGGCAAGCGTGCCTAACATTACTGCAATCCAAGCATTAAAAAAGGCAATTTTGACACTGAGCCATGCAGCACTGAGCAAGGGTTCGTTTTGCGCTAATTCAACATACCATTTAGTACTAAAACCAGCCCAGACTGTCACTAATCGGCTTTCATTAAATGAGTAGATGATAAGGCTGAAAATGGGTGCATATAAAAAAGCAAAACCAATCAGTAAAACAATAATTGAGAGTAGTTTAGTCTTTTTCACTTAAATATCGTCCACAACTTTGCGTTCATAATTTTGCATGTAAATGAACGGAATGATCAATACAATCAATAGCACAGTAGTTAGTGCTGAAGCGACAGGCCAATCTTTATTATTAAAGAATTCAATCCACATTAGTTTGCCTAGCATTAGGGTATCTGGACCTCCAAGTAAATCGGGAATAACAAATTCCCCCATTACAGGGATAAATACCAACATTGCACCTGCCAAAATGCCTGAAACCGATTGCGGTAATGTGATGGTGAAAAATTGTGTAATTGGTTTTGCTCCTAAATCAGCGGCCGCCTCGAGTAATGAGCCATCTAATTTTACTAAGGTAGCGTAAAGCGGCAAGATAAAGAAAGGCAAATAGCTATATACAATACCGATATACACGGCTGTTGAGGTATGGAGTATTTCTAAAGGTTGGTCAATAACCCCGAGCCACATTAAAAAGTTATTAATTACACCATTACTTTTTAAGATGCCAATCCACGCATAAACCCGAATTAAAAATGAGGTCCAAAATGGCAAAATAATTAACATGAGTAACGGCGTGCGCCATTTTTCCGGAGCGGTAGCAATGGCATAAGCCATTGGGTAACCGATAAAAATACACAGAATTGTTGATACAAAAGCTACCTTGAGCGAGCCTAGTAAAGCGCTAAAATAAAGCGAATCTTCAAGCAGTAAAACATAATTGGCAAAATTAATTTTGATTGTGACCAAGCCATCTTCAACATCACGTACCAGATCCAAATAAGGCGGCTGTGCTAGTGTCGCTTCAGAAAGACTGATTTTGAGCACAAACAAAAAAGGCAGCATAAAAAACAATGTCAGCCAAATGGTTGGAATGGCTGAAACAATTGTTTGGCTACGAATTTTGATGTTTTTTAACGCAATCATTGTGTTAATAACCCACAGCTATAAGGTGACCAAGACAAGGTCACGGTTTGATCCCAAGTTAACGGTTGTTCAGCCAAAGGTTGAACATTCGATTGAGTAAACTTAATGCGTTTACCCGTCGGTAATTCGGCGTGGTAAATCGACACATCCCCTAAATATGCAATTTCTTTAATGACACCTGTAATGCTATTAGTTTGATCCGGTGCTGCGGTTGATACTTGGATTTTTTCAGGGCGAATAATCATGCTGATATCCATACCTGCAACGAGCGGTTGGCCATGACTAATTTGTACATCAGCGCCTAAATCGTCACTGCTAATGGTGACTAATTCATCTTGCTGCGATTTAACAACGCCATGAAAAATATTAGCCAAACCAATAAAACCTGCAGCGTAAACAGAAGCTGGGTATTCATACATGCGGCGTGGTGTATCGAGTTGTTCAATGCGACCTTCGTGCAATAATGCGATGCGAGTCGACATCGTCATGGCTTCTTCTTGATCATGGGTAACCACGATAAAAGTAGTATTAAGGCGTTCTTGAATGTTAACTAGTTCAAACTGTGTTTCTTCACGCAGTTTTTTATCTAATGCGCCCAATGGCTCATCAAGTAATAGAATTTTAGGGTGTTTTGCTAATGAGCGGGCTAATGCAACACGTTGGCGCTGGCCGCCAGATAGTTGGTGTGGCTTACGATTGGCAAATTTAGTGATTTGCACTAAATTCATCATTTCTTCAACACGTTGCTGGCGTTCATGGCGCGACATTTTTTCTTGTTTTAAACCATATGCAATATTATCAGCCACTGTCATATGTGGGAATAATGCATAAGATTGGAACATCATATTAACAGGGCGCTTGTACGGCGGCAGGTTAGTGACGTCTTGGCCATCAATAATGATGGTGCCACTGCTTGGGGTTTCAAACCCAGCTAGCATTCTTAATAACGTTGTTTTTCCACAACCAGATGCACCTAAAAGCGAAAAAAATTCACCTTGGTGAATTTCTAGATTGATATCATCTACTGCGTATGTGGTACCAAAATTCTTCGTTAGATTTTTAATCTGAACGATAGGAACTTCAACTTTGTCAACAGCGGTCATTTAGCGTTGCACCTCGAGTCTTCTTGAGTGAAAGTAATCGGCGCGCGTGCACGCCGATTAAGTTAGTTATTTATTTGTTTTTAAGCGAGTCCACAAGCGATTCATATCACGTGCTTGCTTTTCATTTGGAGTATTTAAAATCATTAGCTTTTCAAGCGTTGCTTGTGGTGGGTAAATGCCTGGATCAGCTGCAATGGCTTTATCAACAAATTGTGCTGCAGGTTTGTTGGCATTGGCGTAGGCAACAAAATTTGTGACTTCAGCAATCACTTCTGGGCGCATCATATAATTGATAAATTTATGAGCTTGTTCGACATTTTTTGAATCAGCAGGAATGGCCATAACGTCAGTCCAAACCACTGCGCCTTCAGATGGCACAACATAAGCAACTTCAACACCGTTGTTTGCTTCAGCAGCGCGGTCACGTGCTTGTAATAAGTCACCTGAGTAACCATGAGCAACACAGCTATCACCATTGGCTAAATCGTTAATATATTGGGAGCTGTGAAAATATTTAATGTGTGGACGAACTGCTTTAACAATTTCAGTTGCTTCAGTAACAGCTTTTTTACTAAAGTCAGCCGGGTCACTTCCTGAATAAGCGCGAACTGCAGCAAATACTTCAGTGGCATCATCCATTAGTGATACGCCACACACTGACAGTTTTTGCACAATGACAGGGTCAAAAATAAGTTTCCAAGTATCTAAAGGCATGTCGTCACCTAAGATCTCTTTTACCTTTTTAACGTTGTAACCAATCCCCGTGGTTCCCCACATGTAAGGCGTTAAATGTGCATTACTAGGATCAAGATCTGCTAGTGACTTTAAAATTACAGGGTCGATGTTTGCTAAATTAGGCAGTAACGCTTTATTAAGAGGTTGATAAATGCCAGCTTTGACATGGCGACCTGCAAATGGACGCGCAGTTGGAAACACTAAATCATAACCGCTGCTACCTGCAAATAATTTGGTTTCGAGTACTTCATTTGAATCATAAACATCGTAAGTAACCTTGATGCCAGTTTCTTTTTCGAAATTCGCAATGGTGTCTTTGGCGATATAATCTGACCAATTATAAATATGCAAGCTTTCTGCATTGGCATGAGCAGCAGTCAGCAAACTTAAAGATAGTGCAACCGATGTTAAACTACGTTTTAACATAAAATAGCTCCCGATATGTTGATGTTTATGCTAGCTCAAATGATAGGAGCTAATTTTTGTTAGTCGAAACCAAAATTCAAATTTTGGATGTGAAATATGACAAAAAATAGTTAAAAATGAAAGAAAATAATAGCTAACAAGTCGTAAAATTCTTTTATTAAAAAGAAATAAATGATCATAAATACCAGTGTATTCTGACTATGTAATAAAGGAATAAATTAAATATCCTAATTCACAGTCAATTATCAGCATAATGCTAGGTTATTTTTTATTAGCTTGGTGTGAGGTGTTTGAATATAAATTCATCGGTTCACTGCTTTTGAGTTGGGATATAAAATAAATAAAAGCACTTCAAACGGTCGATAAATGGGCTCAGTAGCGTTTACGAACAACACATTAATTAAAAAATAAAATGTTTAGTTAATCGTTTACAAGCAAAAAGATTATTCTGTTTTTTTAAATAATACGCTTAAGAAAATTCATATTATCGTCATAATGCGCTATATTACCCTTCCAGAGGGAAGATGTTGCACCGCAGCATCTTTTTTTATGTCTAGGTTTTGGACCAAGCTGCACATTGCAAGCAGGATCATTACCTCCACTCACAGACAACAACCTTTGGAGAATAGATTGAGTCACATAAAGTTATCCGCACTGAGTTTAGCAGTGTGCTTAAGCCTACCGGGTTATGCATTAGCAAACGAAACCACAGAAAATGAAGTCGAAAAAGCCAGCTTTGAAAAAATAGAAGTCACTGCGCGTAAACGCACCGAAAGCTTATTTGAATCCCCAACCGCTATTTCATCCATTGGTTCTGGTTTAATCGACAGCGCTAATATGAGTAATTTAGATGACATCGGTAAATATGTACCAAATTTAAATATCACTCGCTATGGTGTTGGTAATGCGGCGCATGCGTCGGTATTTATTCGTGGTATTGGTTTACAAGATCACATCATTACCACCGATCCAGGTGTAGGTGTGTATTTAGATGGTGTCTATTTAGGTCGCCAAATGGGCGCTAATTTAGCCTTGCCGAATGTGGAACGTGTTGAAGTTTTACGTGGCCCACAAGGTACGTTATATGGCCGTAATACCTTAGGTGGTGCGGTTAATATCATTACCAAACAACCCGGTAGTGATAATATTGTTACGGTCAATACCAAGCTTGGAAGCCGCGGTCGTATTGCAGGTGATCTGTACCTTAATACAGAAGTGAGTGATGAGTTTAGCTTTTCAGCCAGTGGCTCATTTAAAAAACGCGATGGTGTGGGTAAAGCGATTAACTTAGCCAATCCAGAAAAAGAAATCGGTGAAGAAGAAGAGTTGAGCGGTCGCATGAGCGCCAAATGGCAAGCGACTTCTGCATTAGCCTTTACTGTGAGTGTGGATGCGGTTGATAACGAGGCCGGTCAATCACCTTATACTATTGAATTTACCACGCCACTTGATGCAAATGATCCGTTTAATGGTGATTTCCCGCTATTAACCCCTGATATGATCCCATCAAACCCAGATGATTTAGCTACTACGGTTGCGGGCATCGAATCAACGGGTTATTCAGGTTGGGGCACATCGTTTATTGCTGATTGGCAAATTAACGATATTTACACTGCCAAGTTTATCAGTAGCTTCAGAAGCTCTGAGTACGAAGGTGGTTTAGATGATGATGCATCAGCACTGAATTTATCTGAGTTCCCTGAAGAGGGTGGGGCAGATCAATATTCATTCGAAATTCAAGTAAACGGCACGTTTGATAATATGGACTTTGTTTCGGGTTTATATTATTTCAATGAAGATGGTTATACCCGTTCAGGCCCGTTTGTTTTTAGCCCATGGAATACGCCTAACGGATTACTCAATGATGGCACTACGGCATCGTTTGGCGATTATGGCTACTTTGATGTAAACCAAGTAACAGATTCATATGCTGCTTATTTTAATATGAGTTACGACTTAAGCGCCGATTTAAGTGTCGGTGGTGGGTTGCGTTATTCTAAAGATGAAAAAGCAGCGGATGCTATTTTCCCATCGTTTGGTGAGCGTAAATACGAAACAGCTGAGTTTGATGCCGTAACGTGGGATGTTAATACATCTTATAAGTTAGCTAATGGTATGAATGTTTATGGCCAAATTCAAAAAGGTTATCAAACAGGCGGTTTCCCACCACGTCCATTTGGTGGCCCTGCGCAGTTTGTATCGTTTGATGAAACTCATGCAATTAACTACGAAATGGGTTTAAAAGGCCAAGTACTTGAAAACGTATCGATGTTATTGGCCGTATTTATGACCGATTACACAGATTTAGCATTACCGTTCTCCGATCCAACTGCGGGCGGCGGTTTTGTTACGATTGTAGAAAATGCGGGTGAATCGCAAGCAAAAGGCTTTGAACTTGAAACGACGATTGCAGTGACCGAAGACTTTAGTATTCGCAGTGCTATTGGTTATTTAGATGCTGAAATTACCAAGGTTGATGAAGGTGTTATTGGTATCGGTAAAGGCGATACGCCAGCACTGACACCAAAATGGACTATCATGATTGCACCGTCATATTTTGTTGATTTAGAAAATGGCGCAACGATTGCGATGAATGCTAATTATTCATACCGCAGTGAAATTCAAGGTCAGTCAGTTTATAACGCATCTGAAACCATTGATTCACGTGAGTTAGTCGGCTTTAACGTATCGTATCAAGCGCCTGCAGGTGATTGGGAAGTCACGTTATATGGCGAAAACGTCTTTAATGAAATTTACGACCAAGGCCGCTTGCAACAAAGTGGTTTTGTGGGGGTGATGCGCAGCAACGACCGCAGCGAGTTTGGTTTAAAATTCCGTAAAGATTTTGAACTGTAATTCTCAATAAAATGTAATGCCTTATTGGCTAATAAAATGCCGCGATAGCAATATCGCGGCATTTTTGTTGCTAACTGCCCAAGCAAAGTACTTGGTTAATGTACAAAATCCCCAATACTGTTTAGCATTTGCTCGTAATAAGGGTTGTACGTGAGGCGCTTGATTGGGCTAAATCTTTCAATGTTGTCCTTCGTTACTTCGCCAACATTGACCTGTTCATTTGTTTTACAGGCTTTGTACTGTTTATTATTACTTAAATAATGGCCACAATTCCGATACTGACCTTGTACGCCATAATGCAGGTTATCAGGGCTGTTCGTGGGCGAGGTATGGGCGATGTTTTTAACAGCAGCGCACAGGCTGGTTGCCTCACAGACTGGCACGGTTAATTTGATGTCGGAATTAAGTATCTTTTTAGCGCTTTCGGTTGCGCCATAATAAATGACTTCATCCTTGAGGGCCGTTTTGCGCCCTGTTGTTGCATGCCAAAAGTTGGCAAGCGCTAAGCTTGCATTGGTATTTATGGTTTGGTCTGTTTCACTGGCAATCAGGAGTAATGGAATATCATGACTGTTTAACTGGCTTGTATTGGTCACATCAATGCGCTGCATTAAAGAGTAAACTTGGCCTGCGGCATTAAATGCAAATGACTCATATTTGGCAAAATCACTATCGGCATCTTTATCAAGCCAATCAACAAAAGGGATTTTGGCAACATATTTAGCGAGCCATGCTTGCTCGCTTTTAGCCTGTGAGGCCGGTGACCACATGATTAAGCCTTTAATTTTATCACTGACCGTTTTTTGCTGCATCAGGTAGTCAAAAATCAGTGCGCCGCCAGTTGAAAAGCCGCCTAAGTACACCTGTTCAAAATCAGCTAAAGTACGATTAATGCCATACGCAGCAGCTTGTTGCCATTGTTGGTAAGTCACATCAATTAAATCCGATGGCGCAGTGCCATGACCCGGTAGTAATAAGGTTCGCACATTAAAGCCTTGCTCGAAAAAATACCCCGCTAAATCATGAAATAAGTAAGGGGAGTCGGTTAATCCGTGGATCAGTAAAATCGCTTTATGATTATTGGTTTGTTTCAGCTCAAAAGGAGCAATTAAATCACTCACAACTCTAGTTTGCATGGTTGATTCTGTTTGAATTGTCGTCACTGGCGTATCGATTGGGCAAGGTCGGTTTGCTTGAGGATTACGCGCTGTAATACCTGCTTTAGATGCATTGAGGTAGTCACTAAAAGGGGTGTGTGTGGTGTAACTAAATGCCGTGGTGTTTGATGGTGTGCTAAAACGAAATGATCCTTGTTCTTTGGCATTTAACATAGCTGAAAAATCATGGTTAATAGTAGTGCAATCGTCGGTAAACGTTTGCGCCTGCAAAGCACTGACCAGACTTAAAGCCAGAGAGAGCAGAGTAAATTTATAGAGTAATCGCATGGTATAACATCCTGTTTTAAATAGTATGAGTGCGTTTAAATTGTTCAAATAATGAAATTTGCCACGGTCGCATGGCGAGTAATAATCCGGTGTGCTGGCGTTGTTCAAGTGGTAATTTGGTATCTTCTTGATTGAGTAATGCCACCTCTTTCGTGAGTTGGTTAAGTTTACGTTCAATGATAGCCAGTGAGCTGGTTGAATAGCTGCCACGCAAATAAAAGCGAAAGCTTCCCGGTTGGTTAAATTTATCAGCCATAAATGAACTTATCACTTCGCGCTCGATAAACTTTGCTAATGGACCATTGGGGATCCAGCGAAAATCTTGAGCTATGAGCAGTTTATAGCGATTATTTGGCAGTAAATCGATCATTTTTAATTTATCAAGTCGCGCTAATAAACGAATGCATTGATGTTCGCTAATCTGATAATGCTGAATGATTTCGCCAAATTGCCAACCATCCCTAACACATACTGCCACTAAAAATAATTCGGGATCGTCCATCAGCTCTTGTTCTTGCTCCAAGGTGAGCTGACTTAACTGCTCACTTTGTTTTTCTGAAAGTAAAAACAAGTCCGAAAGATTGATATTAATCAGCTGACAAATTTCTTCTAATCGCTCAAGGGTAAAACTTTGATTTGCAAAGATGCGTTTTACATTAGCTTCGCTCATTTTGAGTGCTTGAGCGATATCTTTGTAGGTGAGTTGATGTTGGCGCAGTAATTGTTTTAAGGTCTGATTAATCTGCTTTATTTGGCTCATAAGGTGAAATACCAGTGCTGAGTAGTAAGTGCTAAGTATTAAAATACTATACTTTTAGTCTTTAAAAAGTAAACAAACAACACGTAGGTTTACTCAACGATTATTTGCTTTATCTTTAATGCTGCTGATAACAACAAGGAAGCATCATGAAAAAAATAACGACTACATTACTTATTATTACCTCTTTAATCACATTAAATGCAGGTGCATCAGAAACACTCAATCATAGTGCAAAAGCAAGTAAACACTCAGCTCTTGCTGCAAGTACTGGGGCGCAGTCCGTTGCCAAAGTAGCGAGTGTTGCAGTTGCAATTCCCGTTGTCGTGGTGGGTGCATCAACGGTTGCAGTTGGGAGTGCAAGTGTGGCAGCTGGAACAAAGATATTAGATGCCACGGTCAGTAAAAAGCCGCTTACGATTAGCGATGAAGTATTAACTGCGGATCAGGCACCTAATTTAGCGATTGAAAAAACGAGTCAATCGGTAGATAAAGCTAATGAAGCTTAATTCATTCTTAGTAACTTTTGCATTGCTGGTGACGATTTTGTCGCCAGCAAGTTTTGCGGGCAGCAATAATGCCGGTGAAGCGCTATTTCCAGCGGATGAAATTACTCAATTTGCTAAAGGTGTTGAGAAATATGCCGCAAACCAAGGTGCAAGAGCGTTTATAATCGCCCGTGTTGGTCGCCCTGCTAAAGAGTTACCAAAAGGGATCCGCTTTACCCATACTGCATTGGCCATTTATTCAGATATAACTTTAACGGATGGTAAAGTGGTGCAAGGGTACGCGATTCATAACTTGTATCAAACCACAGAGGACTCTGCAAAAAGTACTTTGATGGTTGATTATCCAGTTGATTTTTTTTGGAGTGTGAATGAATTAACGGCGGGAATTATCATCCCGACCGAAAAACTGCAAAATGAATTAATCAAATTAGTGGCGACAGGCCAATATAAACAATTACATAATGAAAATTACTCCGTTATTGCCAATCCGTTTAATCGTACTTTTCAAAATTGTACCGAGTTTACTTTGGATATGATCAATGCGGCGATATATGGCACTACGGATATCGATAAGCTCAAAACCAATGCTAAAGCGTATTTTTCGCCTCAAGTGGTGGCAACTAGTCGGTTAAAACTCATGTTAGGATCGCTTTTGTTAGCTGAAGTGAGCACTAAAGATCATCATGGAAAAGTAAAAACAGCGACATTTTCAACTATTGCAGCGTATTTAAAACAGTATGATTTAGCTGAGCAGGTTGTGATTTTTAGCCCTACAGCAATAACAATGATGCAAGACTAAACAATTTAAACCAAACACTGATTAATCATAGTTATTCTAAAAATAAGGTTTTATTTCTTAATTTTTCCTTTTGATACTATTGAAAAAAACTTGCACCCAACTGAACTCAGAATTACCCTTGCCGCCATATTTAAAGAGTTAAATTTATTTTTATTCAATTATACCAATTGTTCTGGTCAACTCCAACCGGACACTTTTCTAAAAGAGATTTCAAAATCTATCGGTGACTGATCAGCATTTGCCGAATGCAGTCGTTCTACATTGTAATATTTCATATATTCCGCCACATCATCACGCATATGTTGACGAGTTGGCTGTGGTACTTTTAACAACCAGTCATGCTTTAAACTACCAAAAAATCGCTCTACAACAGCATTGTCCCAACATGCTCCCACATCACCCATACTTGCTCGACAGCCCAATTGTTTTAATAAACGTCGATAACCTTTACTGGTATATTGCGAACCTCTATCGCTATGAAACACCAAGCCTTTAGGTGGTTTGCGCAAGTTGTAAGCCTTTATAAATGCTTTCTCAACTAAGCTTCGCGTCATTCGCTTAGATATGTTCCAGCCGACGATTCTGCGAGAATACAAATCCATTACCACTGCGAGATACAGCCAACCTTCGCCTGTTTTAAGATAGCTCACATCACCTGCCCAAACTTGGTTTGGCCCCACAGGATTAAAATTCATATTAAGCAAATTGTCAGCCACACTCTCACTGTGCTTACGCTTTGTGGTGACCTTATAAGCCAGACGTTGCGTCACATGCAGCTTCAGTCGCGCCATTAACTTAATGGTGCGATAACGTGTGATACTAAACCCTTCTTTGCGTAGCGCTTTAGCTAACTCTCGACTACCTAGGCTGTTCCGACTGGCCTTGAATAATGCTTTAGCTCGACGAAACAATGCGAGTGTATCGGCAGTGATAAGCTCACCAGGACTTTTAAGCCAAACGTAATACGCTGATGTACTGACCTGCATCACTTTGCACGCCATCGAAGTAGGATATTTCGACACAAGAGTCTTGATAAATGAGTACCTTACTTCATTTCTTTCGCAAAGAAGGCGCTGGCCTTTTTTAGGATTTCACGCTCCATTAATAAGCGTTTATTCTCTTTGCGTAACAGCATAAGTTCGGTGCGTTCATCGACAGATAAGGTATCACCTTGTGCCTGCTTTTTGTGTTTAGAAACCCAGCTGTAAAGGATTTTATCTGTGATACCTAAAGAAGCGGCTGCTTGAACTATTGTGTAACCTTGCTCAAGCACCAAAGCCACTGCTTCTTGTTTAAAATCGTTTGGATACTGCTTATTTATTCGTTTAGTCATATTCACCTCAATAATGGCATTATATTCCTTTATTAAAGTGTCCTGCTAATTCAACCACAACAAATCACGATAAGTAAGTGATCAAAATAGCGTAGGAAAAACGCTTGAGAACAAGACAGATTTTTTCGATAAGTAGTTATTCTACAATCAAAAAATCTAACGAAGTTATCGAGTGTTTTAACAAGCTAGGGGATCAGTTATTTATTACGATTGGTATTAGATCATTCCCTTGCTTGTCTATTGTTTGTCCTCCCCCTGAAGTTCAAATCTTGCGTGCAACTTTTTTTATTAAGGACAGTAATGTTTCGAAATTTTAAAATAAAAACTCGATTGCTTTGGTTAGGATTAATCACTATTGCAGCTTTAACCTTGCTTGGTTTTATAGCTATTTCTTCAATTAATGCCATTTTGACTCAAATTCATATTGATAATAAATTAGTCGATATTAATAAGTGGATGTATCAGGCGCGCTTAGGGCAAGCGGATTATATTATTACCAGTGAAGCTCATTTTTTAACAATTAATCACGACAAAACAGCGTTAGCACTTGAAGCGGCCCAAACATTAAAAACAAAGATGATGGTACCAAGTTCTGTTGCCCAAATGTCAGATGCAATTGCAAGTATCCGTGCTTATAGCCAAGCAGTTGAAACTGCTTTTCGGGATTCACATCAGCCTACAGGGCCAGAAACTCAAGCCATGCTTAGAGCGGCACAGCAGGTGACCGATGTCATTACCCGATTAAGTGATGCTGAAGAGGGCATAGCTCTTGGAACTGTAGCGCAACAAAAAACGAATTTGATTATCTTAAGTGTTATTGCGCTTATATTAGTACTCACGCTTTTGTATTTAATTGCGCAAAGCATTGTTCAGCCTTTAAATAAACTTGAGCAAACCTTTATTTATGTTGCTGAGACATCGCATCTATCTACTGAAGCAGATCAAAATGGGCAAGATGAAATAGCAACAATAGCCGTTAGTTTTAACAAAATGCTGGCCAGTTTTCGAGATACGCTTATGGTGGTACAAAATAATGTAAATAAAACTAATATTCAGGTTAATACCATGATGCAAGGCGCCGATGAGAGTAGTAAAATTGTTGCCAAACAGCAAATTCAGCTTGAGGGGCTTGCCACGTTGATGAACGAAATGGCTGTCACCAGTAAAGATGTTGCACAAAATGCCGAATTAATGGCGGTGATGAGTGAGCAATCTCAGCAAGATGCCGCCGATGGCCAGCAGCAGATGGGTCAAACGATGGATAATATTCAGCTTGCTGCGAAAGAAATTGCGCGCGCAGACACCATAGTGCAAGAGCTAAAAGATGGAGTATTGCAAATAGGTGATATTGCTGAAGTAATTAGAGGGATCTCTGAGCAGACAAACTTATTAGCGCTTAATGCGGCCATTGAAGCGGCGCGTGCCGGTACTCAAGGCCGAGGTTTTGCGGTTGTTGCCGATGAAGTGAGAACCCTAGCAGCGAGAACGCAGCAATCAACGCAAGAAATAAAAAGTACGATTGATAACTTACAGCAAAATGCAATGAACGCAGCGGATGCTATGCGCGTATCACAGCAGCAGATGAAAGGCTGTGTGATTTCATCGGATAAAACCAGCCAAGAGTTAGTTAAAATTGTAACTAAATTACAACAAACTAATCAGATGGTAGCCGAAATAGCCGCTGCAGCCGAGCAGCAAAATATGGTGTCGGAACAAGCCAGTGAAAACATAAGTGACATTAGTAGTTCAGCTCAGGGAGTGACAGACTCGTCAGTTGTATTGGCTCGTGAGTCTCGGCAATTGGCGCAAGCTGCGCTTGATTTACAAGATAATTTGGCAAACTTTAAGTTTTAATACCGTGCTGTAGGTATCAAATTATCCATTCGTGGTCGTTTTTGATGGGTGCAGTGATTAAAAGTATTGTTATCATGCAGATAACTTTGATTAAGGGGTTGAAAATGCGTGTATTGGTTTTAGTGTTAATGTTAAGTTTTTGCAGCGTAGTCATGGCAAAAACACCTTTGATCACGGGCTATAGTGACAGCCATGTATCAAAAGTATTTGCTCAAGAGCGTCGCTACATGATTGCATTGCCAGAGCAATATCATGCAAATGCACGCCATTACCCAAGTTTGTACATTATTGATGCAGACTTTCAGTTTCAACACGTCGCAGCAACCGTTCATAACCTTGCTCGTATGGGAAAAATTCCACCAATGATAGTGGTTGGAATTGCCACGCAAGGTCATCGAGATTACCTTAAAAGCAATACCTGGCCCAGTGAATTAGAAGGCGAAGCGTTTGGCGGGGCTGCGATTTTTTCGCAATATTTGCAGCAAGAGCTTATTCCGCTTATTGAACAAAATTATCGTACTACTTCGCAGCGAGCATTAGCCGGGTATTCACTGGGAGGTTTAACTGTGATGCAAAGTTTGCTTGATGCAACAAGCCCATTTAATGCATTCTTAGCGTTTAGCCCAAGCCTTTGGTATGACGAGTATGGTTACAAAAAGCGATTTGAAGCAAATGCTAAAGGTATAAATTGGCAGGGAAGACCTTTGTTTATTTCTCTTGCTAATGAAACTGGAATGGGTGTACGCCCATTGGTGGAGTTATTAAAAGAAGCGCCGCCTGCGAAGTTCAAATGGCAATTTAAAGAGTATCTAAAAGAAACGCATTACAGTACAGCATTGCCAGCTTTGTACGATGGTTTGGTTTTTTTAGCACCCGACTACTTTATTGATATTGACCAAATGATGAAGCAAAAAAATTACCTTGCCGTTTTGGCACAATTTGAAGCGAAAAAATCGCAATGGGCAGGGTTTAATTTTGGTTGGCTGCAAAGTTATACATTAAGTAAGTATTTTTTTGCGTCAAAGCAAAGTGAACACATACCTGCAGCATTAAGTTGGATTCAGGTAAATTTTGCAGATTCCTACCATGAAGTGCTGATCAACTTTGCGCTTGGGTATAACAAAAAAAGGTTGGCAGAACCTGCAAAAGCATTATTGTTAAGCATTGAAAAAGAAGCGGGAAATATAGCCAAATGGCATTACCAACTTGCACTGAGCTATCAGCAATTAGGTGAGAAAGAACTGGCAACGCAGCACCATCAAAAGGCACTGGCATTAGCTCAAGCTCAGCAACTAGAAAGTTGGGAGTATTGGGAGATGGAGCCTTATCTAACCTTTTAATTTTAAAAGTAATTAAAAATTATCAAATAGAAATAGTATTGTTACCTCAGCTCTGAATTAGATATTTACCAACGTTATTGGATTAAAGGTAGATATCTAATTTGCCATTTCTAACCAGAGATAAACTCATTTGTGAGTATTGCAGTCTATTAGTAAGTACTAAAACGTCTAATGGCTGTCTGCGTTTATATTTATAACAGGCAAATATTTAATGAGTGATAAGTAACTTGAGCTCTGGATAATAAATTTATCTTCAGCGGCTACTTTCAACGCTAACGGCGTTGAATTTACTTACAATAGGCCAGCTATTGACGCGTAAATTCGCCTTGTTATCCTTAAAAGTTTCCGGCTACAGACTTGAAAAAATATTTGCCAATTCAATATCAATGCGTTAGTAAATCTCTTAACCAAAGCTCAGGTTAAGTAGGATCTAAAGATTAAAGCTTTCCCTATTGTTGAAAAATAGTATGCGTTGTTCAGTTAATAAAAAAGCACGCAAAGTGAAGCGTGCTTTTTTGTGATATTTAGTGTGTTTTTACGGGAGTAAAAACCATGTTGCAGTGCCTAAGAATGCAAAAATACCGACGATATCAGTTACAGTTGTTAAAATAACGCCGCCTGCTAATGCAGGGTCAATATTCATGCGTTTTAAGAATAAAGGAATACTGGCGCCAGCAATACCCGCAGCCAATAAGTTCATGAACATGGCGAATGCAATGACACAGCCAAGGATAAAATCCCACTTCCAAAGTGCGACTACACCGGCAATTAAAAGTGCCCAAAGTGCGCCATTTAAAGCGCCGATCGCCAGTTCTTTACTGAGTAAAAATCGTTGGTTAGCCTGATTTATGTGGCCAACGGCCATGCCTCGAATAACAAGGGTAAGGGTTTGGCTGCCCGCAACACCGCCCATAGAGGGCACAATGCCATTTAATACTGCAAGTACTGGTAAAATATCTAACGTGGACTCAAAGAAGCTTGCCACAAATGCTGCCATTAGGGCTGTAATTAAATTAACCCCAAGCCAAACCGAGCGACGCTTAGTACTTTTAACAACTGGGGCAAAGGTATCTTCTTCGTCATCAAGACCTGCCATGCTCATCATGCTGTGTTCGGCATCTTCACGAATAACATCAACGATATCATCGATGGTGATCCGACCTAGTACATGTTGAGATTCATCCACTACGGGAGCTGAAATCCAGTTACGACGCTCAAACAATTGAGCGACTTCAGATTCATCCATAGTAACAGGAATCGATTCGCAATGTTCATCCATAACTTCACGTACAGATAAATCAGGGTTGCGTGTTAAAAGCGTGGCTAAAGATACGGCACCTAAAAAGCTATTTTTTTTATCAACAACGTAGAGTTCATCAGTACCCTCAGGTAAATCGCCTTTTAAGCGAAGATAACGTAAAACCACATCCAAAGTAACATCTGGGCGAATGGTTACGGTATCTGTATTCATCAACGCGCCAGCAGACCCTTCGGGATATGAAAGTGCTAGTGTGGCACGTTCACGATCTTGGCTTGCCATCGAACCAATAACTTCTTGGTAAATTGTTTCGGGAAGGCTTCTGAGCATTTCAGCTAAGTCATCATCATCCATGTCTTCAGTTGCAGCTGCAATGAGAGCAGGATCCATCCGTGCAATGATACCATTTCGAACATCTTCGGAGAGTTCTTCGAGTACTTCACCTTGTAAGTCAGAGTCAACCAGTTGCCAAAGGACCGAGCGACCTTTATGAGGAGATGATTCGAGTAATAATGCAATATCACACGGAGCCATATGTGCTAGCATGCGACGAACATGAACAAACATCCCGCTATTTAGTGCGCGAGTAATTTCGTGCAATCGAAGTTGAGTGTTGTCTAATTCTATCGCTTCAGGCATGGCGGCTCTTTCTAGTTGATGAGTGGGGTTGAATTATTACTTACTTATTGTTTATTTTTTAATTGTCGGCAAGTCTTTGATTTTAGCTCGGTTAGTATAGCGTAACTCGCTTGTTTAGTCAGTTAGTCTTGTTCGTTAAATTTATCAGCTATTAGATTGCCAATCGCAATCAATGCTTTTTCAGCATCAGGACCTTCGCACGTGACTTTTACTTCTTTGCCTTGGCTACTTTCTAATAATAATAAGCCAAGTACACTGTCTGCTTCTGCTGATTTTTGATCTTGCTCTAGCGTGATGGTTGCATCAAAACTTGTGGCAAGTTGTGCTAACACTGTCGCAGCACGAGCATGAAGGCCTAATTTATTTTGAATTAAAAAAGTGTTTTGACAGCGCATCCTATTTCTCTTGTTCGCGATGGTGAACTTTCACATTTTTGTGACTTCGGCTGAAATTATCTGCCAGAGTTTGAGCTAAATATACCGAACGATGTTGCCCGCCAGTACAGCCTATCGCAATGGTTAGGTAATTTCGATTATTACGCTCTAAATGTGGCAGCCAAGTTTGTAAAAATGTTTGAATTTGCCAAGTGAATTTGTGCACTATACTGTGGCTAGCTAAAAAGTCTTTTACTGGCTGATCAAGGCCAGTGAGGGGTTTGAGCATTGGCTCCCAATGTGGGTTGGGTAAAAATCTAGCATCAAAAACATAATCTGCATTTTTTGGGATGCCATGTTTAAAGCCAAATGATTCAAATGTGATGATCAGTTGATTATCTTTTTTACCTAGCACTCGCGCTCTAATGGCTTCAGCTAATTGATGAACGCTTAAATCACTGGTATCGATAATAATATCAGCTCTTGATACAAGTACATCAAGTAATTGTTTTTCTTCTCTAATTGCAGCATCAAGTGGTTGTGCATTCATAGAAAGGGGGTGTAATCGTCTTGTTTCTGAAAAGCGGCGAATTAACGTATTGTCGTCACTGTCTAAATAAAATAATGTTGGTTTAGCAAACTCAGGAAGATACTCTAAAATTTCATTAAATTCTTGTTGAATTTTTGGTAGGTTTCGAACGTCAATACTCACTGCAATTTTATCGTAGTTGTCAGATACACTGCGTACTAATGAAGGAAGTAAATTAACCGGAATGTTATCAACGGCGTAATAACCTAAGTCTTCTAAGACGCGAAGTGCAACTGATTTCCCCGATCCTGAACGGCCACTAATAATGATAAGTTGCACTGTATTCCCCTACTTGATTATGCTGCGTCGATGATTAAAAACAGTTCCTCGTCAGATTGCGCGGTCCGTAATTGCTTACAAAACTGTTTGTCGTTAAGTTTATCAGCTATTGCAGCAAGCGTCTTTAGATGGTTATGTGATTCTGCATCAGGTACGAGCAGTGCAACAAAAATATCAACGGGTTTGTTATCAATGGCATCAAAATCAATCGCTTCTTGATTGACGAGTAAAATAGCCAAGCTTTCAGTGATACCGGTTAGGCGACCATGTGGGATGGCAATGCCTCGGCCAATTCCTGTGCTGCCTAGTTTTTCACGGTTAAGTAATGCGGTTAAAATTTCTTGTTCAGATAGCTCAGGCAGCTTTTGATGCGCAAGCTCACTAATGTGTTCAAGAATACGTTTTTTGCTATGAAAAAGGACTGCAGCTTTGATGCAGTCCTTAGAAATAAAAGAATTTAATTTCATGATTAATGACGTGAATTTTTCTCTTTATGTTTAATAACCTGACGATCTAATTTATCAATTAGTGCATCAATGGCAGCGTACATGTCAGCATGTTCTGAAGTAGCAAATAGCTCGCCACCTGTTACATGTAATGTTGCTTCTGCTTTTTGAACTAGTTTTTCAATATCTAAAATAACATGCACGTTATTGATGTGATCAAAGTGCCTTTCGAGCTTAGCGAACTTGTTAGTGACATAGTCTCTTAAAGGTTCTGTAATTTCTACGTGACGACCAGTTAAATTAAGTTGCATAAGCATTTTCCTTCTATTAAACGCCTCAGATTAAACTTTTTCTCTGATTGGACGGGGGGATGGATAGCGATTCGCGATACTTTGCGATAGTTCGTCTAGCCACGTTAATTCCTTGTTCTGCCAATATATCTGCAATTTTACTATCACTCAAAGGTTTAGTTTGGTTTTCTGCAGCTATTAGCTTTTTAATGAGTGCTCGAATTGCCGTTGATGAGCATTCACCACCATTTTCAGTGCTGACATGGCTTGAGAAAAAGAACTTAAGCTCATAAATACCGCGAGGGGTATGCATAAACTTTTGAGTTGTGACACGAGAAATTGTTGATTCGTGCATTTCTACCATTTCAGCAACATCATTTAACACCATTGGTTTCATGGCTTCATCACCATATTCAAAGAACGCTTGTTGCTGTAGCACGATACAATTAGCCACTTTGAGCAAGGTATCGTTACGACTTTCAAGGCTTTTGATAAACCATTTTGCTTCTTGTAAATGAGAACGGATAAACTGACTATCTTCGCTCGATTTCACTGAGCGACTCATTGCCGCATATTGATCGTTCACTCTGATCTTTGGCATGCTATCTGAGTTTAGTTCAACTACCCAACGACCTTTAATTTTTTTTACCGACACATCAGGAATCACATATTCAGGTTGTTCAGTATTTATGCTGTCTGCTGGTTTTGGGTTAAGCGTATGAATGAGCGTCATGATTTCTTTAAGCTCTTCTTCCTTGAGCTTGGTTTTCTTCATAAGAGTTCGATAATCACGAGCGGCTAAAAGTTCAATGTGTTGTTGAACAATTTCTTTAGTTTGTGCAAGCCACGGAGTGTCTTTCGCAAATTGGTTAAGTTGAATAAGCAAACACTCGGGAAAGTTTCTTGCAGCTATGCCAATAGGATCAAATACTTGAATACGTTTTAATACTGCTTCAACCTCATCTAACTCAACGGCTAATCCATCACTCCCTTCACCAATACTTTCGCAAATATCTTCAGTTGAAAGTGTGAGATAACCATCGTCATTAATAGCTTCTACAATTGCAATCGCAATGGCTTCATCGGTTGGGCTAAAGCGAGTTAAACGCAATTGCCACATTAAATAGTCGTGTAAGGTTTCGCTGGTACTACCTTGATAAATGGTGTCGTTGTCAGGAGCTGAACCAGATGAAGATGTTGATGGGCCGGCACTAATATATTCATCCCAACCGACATCCATAGGTAGTTCATCAGTTAGCGAGTCTTTGTTTAACGCATCGGAACTTTCAATTTCAGCATCTGCTGTCGGTTCAAAGTCCGAATCATAATTCTCGTTTTGAAACTCTTGGTTTTCGTTATTTTCTGTTTCGTTGTTATATTCGGTTTCTTCAAGTTCCAGTAATGGGTTGCTATCAAGTGCTTCTTGAATTTCTTGTTGAAGATCTAAAGTGCTCAATTGCAGTAAGCGAATAGCTTGCTGCAATTGTGGGGTCATTGTAAGTTGTTGCCCAAGACGAAGTTGTAATGATTGCCTCATTGACGCCTAACAATCCTTTTAGTTATTAAAATAGATGGCACTTAAGTTACGAAGTAAACTAACTATAGCTTGAATTGTTCACCTAGGTAAACATCACGTACTTTTTGATTCTCGAGTACTTCTTTGGGTGTGCCAGTAGCGATTAATTCGCCATGAGAAACTATGTATGCTTTTTCACATACATCGAGTGTTTCTCGAACATTATGATCTGTAATTAAAACACCAATACCACGTTTTTTGAGATGGCGAATAATTTTCTTTATATCTATCACTGATATGGGATCAACGCCAGCAAAAGGCTCATCAAGTAGAATAAATTTTGGATCTGCTGCAAGTGCGCGTGCAATTTCAACCCGGCGGCGCTCGCCACCTGAGAGTGCCATACCTTGACTGTCTCTGATATGGCAAATATTAAACTCTTCTAAGAGGCTATCGAGGATCTCTTCTCGTTGCGTATGCTTTAAGCCTTTTCGAGTTTCTAAAATAGCCATCAAATTCTGATAAACGGTGAGCTTTCTAAATATTGATGACTCTTGCGGTAAATAACCAATTCCCAAACGTGCACGGCTATGCATAGGTAATAAAGTGATATCTTGATCATCAATAGTGATAAGCCCTTTATCACTAGGTACTAAGCCGACGATCATATAGAAGGTGGTCGTTTTCCCCGCCCCATTAGGGCCAAGTAAACCAACAATACTACCGGCTTTTACTTCAATGCCAACATTTTTAACAACTTGGCGGCCATTATAACTTTTGGCTAGCTGGGTGGCGGTTAATGTTGTCATTTTTTATCCTTTTCAGGAGACGTTAAAATGGTGCGCACTCGTTGGCTTGAGTTTTCTGATTTTTCTGCGCTAATAAGTTGCTGGTTTATATCATAAATGATGTTTTCAGCACTTATTTTTTGGCCACTTTGTGTAATGGATGCGTTACCTGACATTGTTAGTATTGAACTGGCAACATCGTAGCTAATTTCATTTGCGCTTGCTGTGATAACAGAACCATTTACTAAGGTTTCAGAGTATTTAGCAGGGGCACCTTTGGCGATAAGAAGTTGTTTGTTTTCACCAAGTTCAGCTCTGCGATAAGCTTCTAGGAAATCTGCTTTTATTGAGCGCTTGTCGTGTGTGATTTCGACATTTTGTTCAAAAATAATCACATTGCGTTTAATATCAGCTTTTTGGTTATCAGCATCAATAATAACTTTAGAGTCTAGCTTTGCTGCATGAGTAAATAAGCTTGCAGCTAAAAGTGTCAGGGTGAGTATGATTTTATTGGTCATAATAAATAGTCTGTGTATGGTTAATGAGTTCAATTATTTCTGACTCAAAGTTCGCAATAAGCCCTTTGCCTTTAATAAGGATGGATGGCCCTGAAATTTCTACTGGTTGTTCTGAAAGCATGGTGGAATTGGGAATATCTACTTCAATATAATTAGCTTTAATCTTTTGTAACATTGCAGTTTTATCTAGATTAACCGCCACGACATTTACTTCTAAAATGAGCTTTTTACTTTCGTATAATGTGGCTTCGGCTGCGCTTACTTCCCACACACCATGCTTTGAATAAAGCGTAAAAACAGGTGCTAAAAAATGGGTGAAACCAAGTTCTTGGTAGCGCTCCATTCTTGTTGCAGAAACTTTGTGACTGATTTGGCCATCACTATCAAATACGGTTTGCTTTAGCTCAGTTGCAATATAGTCTGGTTCTGCGACATCAGATTTTTTCAGCGTTATGTCTTGCTGAGGTTCGCTTAGATGGGGATACCAAAGCCAGCTCATTATTGCTAGAAATATAACACTTAAGCTAAGGCGCGTTAAATTCATGCACTCGTACCTTGAGTGGTTAATGAGTGACCTTGGCATAACATGAGTAAATCGGTCAATTCTCTAACGGCGCCATATCCACCGCGCATCATGGTTGTATAATGAGATATGTGTTTAATCACTGGGTGTGCGTCATTAACTGCAACAGCAAAACCAACCTTTTCCATTACTGGAAGGTCTGGACCATCATCTCCAATGTAAGCTATTTGATCATCGGTAAGGTTTAATGCTTGTTTTAAAGCATCATAGGCAATCAGTTTATTTTCTTGGCCTTGATATATGTGGGTAACAGTTAAGCTTTTCATTCGTTGCTCAACAATATTGGATTGGCGACCCGTTATAACAGCAACGTCAACGCCAGTATTAATTAATGCTTTAATGCCAAATCCATCTTTGGTATTAAATGCTTTTAGTTCTTCCCCGTTATTGCCTAAATAAATACATCCATCAGAAAAGACGCCATCTATATCACAAATCAATAACTTAATTGCTGCTGCTTTAGTGAACACTTGCTGGCTAATAGGTTGATAAAGTTGGTCAAAGGTCATTAAATAACTCCAGCACGCAATAAGTCTTGCATGTTAAGTGCGCCGATTGCCTGATTATGTTGGTTAACAATTAATAATCCATTAATGCGCTTGTGTTCCATGATATTGAGTGCTTCAGCAGCAAGCATATCACAGGATGCGGTTGTACACTTTTTTGTCATAACGGCTTGGATTGGAGTGGTGTGGATATCTATCTTCTGCTCCAAAATTCGGCGCAAGTCACCATCAGTAAATAGGCCCAGCAGTGTATCGTCTTTGCCTACAATAGCAGTCATACCCAAGCCTTTGGCTGACATTTCGATCAGTGCATCTCGAATAATGGCATCTGAATTGACTTTTGGCATTGCATTACCGGTGTGCATAAGATCTTTTAATGTAAGCAATAATCGACGCCCTAAACTTCCACCTGGATGAGAAAGTGCAAAATCATCAGCCGTAAAGCCTCTAGCCTCAAGCAAAGCAACCGCTAATGCATCACCCATAACTAAGGTTGCGGTTGTGCTCGCTGTTGGAGCAAGCCCTAAAGGGCAGGCTTCTTGTTCTACTTTAATGCAAATATGAACATCTGAGTGTGTTGCAAGGGATGACTGGGTATTGCCAGTCATGCCTATTGTTTTTGCACCTAAGCGTTTGATCACTGGAACGATACCAAGTATCTCACTCGTTTCACCTGAGTTCGAGATAAGTAAAACCACGTCATCTTTAGTGATCATGCCCAAATCACCATGACTAGCTTCACCAGGGTGCACAAAAAAGGCTGGGCTGCCCGTGCTTGCAAGTGTTGCAGCAATCTTATTGCCAATATGACCTGACTTACCCATGCCAATGACGATAATACGACCTTTGCAATTGAGCATAAGTTCACAAGCATGGGAGAAGTGGATATCAATGTATTGATTTAGTTGTTCAATTGCTTGTTTTTCAATTGCAAGCACTCGGGTTGCGCTAGCGATAAATTCAGGTTGTGACATGGAAATCAGGCCTTAAGCTACTTGAGAAAAAACAACGTATTGGTAGGCACAAAAGCTTAAAACTAATAAACCACCTTCAAAACGATTAATACGACGTGTACCGCGAATACTTAAGCTCATGGCAACCAAAGCAAAAGTTGCAAGCAGCATAATTAAAGAGTCACGACTGGCAGCTGATGGGTCAATGCCAGAAGGATTAATTATGCCTGCTAGTGACAGCACCGCTAAAATATTAAAAATGTTCGAACCAATAATATTACCCAGTGCTAGGTCATCTTCTTTTTTAAGCACGCCAGCAATACACGCAGCTAATTCAGGTAAACTTGTGCCAATAGCAATAATTGATAAGCCAATGACTAAATCGCTCAAACCAAAAAACTTTGCAATATCAACAGCTGAACCGACCAAAAAATGTGAGCTTATTGGTAACATAATCATACCTACCACTAACCAAGCAATCGCTTTGATATTACTGACACCTTGCGGTACGTCATCACACGCTTCGGCGACAAGTGGGTCATCGATATCTTTTTGGCGCATAGAAATAAAAATTAAACCGCCGATAAAAATTGCAAATGCTACCATTAGTGCATAGCCTTCAGTGGCTGAAAAGTAGTTATCAGATAAAACATACCAAGCCGCTAAAGAGACTAAAATGAGCACCGGCATTTCGCGTTTTAAAATCCCTGAAGAAACGGTTAGCGGGCGAAGTAAGGCTGTTAAGCCTAAAACGAGTAAAATATTTGTGATGTTTGAACCAACCGCATTCCCAACAGCGGTATCGGTTTTGTCGGCTAATGCGGCAGAAGCCGACACCATCATTTCTGGTGCTGATGAACCCATTGCTACAATTGTTAGGCCGACAATTAAAGTTGGAACGCCAAAATTTTTAGCTAACGCCGCCGCTCCGTATACAAAACGATCGGCACTCCATACTAATGCAGCAAAACCTAAGACTAAAATAACAAATGACAACAGCATGTTTCCAACCAGTGAGTGAATTTCTGACCGAGAATCTTAACAAATACCTTAGTAAATGTATAAAAAAATACAGGTTTAGCAGAGTTTTATTACAAATTTTTACGTTTTTATTTATCCTTTTATAGACAAATAAGCATAAAATGATGCACTAGCAATATTGCAATGGAGTCTAGCTTGTCTGACAACCTAGTTGAAATCAAAAATCTAAGTTTCTCTCGTGGAGAAAGGCTGATTTACCAGAATATGAGTTTTTCTGTGCCTAAAGGTAAAATCACGGCCATCATGGGGCCAAGTGGTATAGGAAAAACAACTATGCTGCGTTTGATTGGTGGGCAGTTAAAACCAGATTCTGGAGATATTCTCTTTCAAAATCAGAGCATTCCAAATATGTCACGTGCAGAATTATATCAAGCGCGAAAAAAAATGAGCATGCTATTTCAAAGCGGTGCTTTATTTACTGATATATCTGTATTTGACAATGTAGCCTTTCCATTACGCGAGCATACTAAGCTAAATGACGAATTGATCCGTATCATCGTGCTAATGAAGCTCGAGGCGGTGGGTTTACGTGGTGCGAAAGATTTAATGCCGTCTGAATTATCAGGTGGTATGGCACGGCGTGCGGCACTAGCCCGCGCTATTGCCCTTGACCCAGATTTAATTATGTACGATGAGCCGTTTGCTGGTCAGGACCCTATTTCTATGGGGGTATTAGTAAAGTTGATAAAGTCGCTAAATCAGGTACTTGGCATAACCTCTTTAGTTGTGACTCACGATGTATCAGAGGTCATGAGTATTGCCGACCATGTCATTATTGTTGCTGATAAAGGAGTCATAGGAGAAGGAACACCTGCAGAAATGTTGCAACATACATCGCCATTAGTGCAGCAATTTTTAGGTGGCTTGAGTGATGGTCCTGTTCCATTTCATTTTGAAGCTCAGCCGTTTATGACTGAACTAATGACGGGAGCAAAGTCATGATTTTATTTTGGCAGCAGTTAGGTCGAGAAACGCTTAATCGGTTTGCTGCAGTTGGCAGGGCATTGATGATGTTGGTTGGCGCTATTTTTAGTATGCCAAACTTTAAAAAAGGTACGCCATTATTAATCAAACAACTTTATATGGTGGGTTTTTTATCGCTCATTATTATTATCGTTTCCGGTTTGTTTATAGGCATGGTTTTGGCGTTACAAGGTTATACTGTATTAGTTGACTATGGCGCTGAAGATAGCCTAGGCCCTTTGGTTGCGTTGAGTTTGTTGCGTGAACTAGGTCCGGTTGTCACAGCCTTGTTGTTTGCAGGGCGAGCAGGGAGTGCATTAACCGCTGAAATTGGGTTAATGAAAGCAACCGAGCAATTAAGTAGTTTAGAAATGATGGCCATTGATCCACTTAAACGGATTATTGCACCACGTTTTTGGGCTGGCATGATAAGCATGCCATTACTTGCCTTAATATTTTCAGCAGTCGCTATTTTAGGTGCTCATTTAGTGGGTGTTGACTGGTTGGGAATAGATTCAGGTAGTTTCTGGTCTGTTATGCAAGCTCAGGTTTCTTTTGAAAAAGATATCCTAAATGGCATGATCAAAAGCGTAGTATTTGCTTTTGTTGTAACATGGATTGCTTTGTATAAAGGATATTTTTGTGTCCCTACATCTGAAGGGATCAGTAAAGCGACAACCGAAACCGTAGTACAGTCATCGTTAGCTGTATTAGGTTTTGATTTTGTATTGACCGCTGTGATGTTTGGCAGCTAAAGGTAACGTATTTTATGTCACGTAAAATTGAAATATTAGTCGGTTTTTTTGTTTCTCTTGGTATTTTAGCGCTTACATTATTAGCGCTTAAAGTTGCTAATGCAGGTATTAGTGGTGGTGGAGAAACATACAATTTATATGCAAAATTTGACAACATTGGTTCTTTAAAAGTGCGCTCACCAATAAAAGTGGGCGGAGTTGTAGTGGGCCGTGTTGAGGCTATTAATCTTGATCCGTCAGATTATACACCGATTGTACATATGAAAATATCAAATGAGTTTAATCAGTTTTCAGAAACAACCTCAGTCAATATTTTAACGTCAGGCATTCTTGGTGAACAATATTTAGGGCTAAATCCTGGCGTGTTGGCCAATGGTGGAACTGATGAATTGAATGCTGTATTTGAACAAGAAAAGCTTGAAGTGCTTAAGGATGGCGACATTATTACAGATACTAAATCGGCTTTAGTTTTAGAAGAGTTAATTGGTCAGTTCTTATTTAATCAAGGTGGGGAATAAGCCATGTTTACACGTTTAGTCGCATCAGTGCTTTTATTAACCGCAAGTACTGCGTATGCAAGTACTAATAAAGTACAAATGAACGAGCCATACAGAATGGTTCAACAAGTCGCAGAAAACACCTTTAATCGGATATCACAAGATCAAGACTTGATTAAAAGTGATGCCGAGCAATTGCGAGTAGTGGTTGAAGAAGAGTTGTTACCTTACATCGATTACAATTATGCAGCGTATAAGGTGCTAGGTAGCTACATTCAAAAAATCAGTAGTATTACAGATGCAGCTGAAAAAGAACGAGAGATTGCTAAGTTAAGGCAGTTTATTGAAGTGTTTAAAAACTACCTAGTTGCAACGTATGCAGGTGTTTTCACTCAATATAAAGACCAAAAGGTTGAATTTGAACCAGTGCAAAACATCGGCGATAACAAAATCGCGATCATCAGAACTAAAATTATTGAAAATGGTAAACCTGATATCAATATTGCTTTTAAAGTCAAAAAAGGCAAAGAAGGTGAGTGGCGTGCATTCGATATGGTTGCTGAAGGCATTAGTTTACTTGATGCTAAACAAAGCGAGTTACACGGTATTTTGCGCAAAGAAGGTTTAGATTATGTTATCGACCTTTTAGATAAAAAAAGTAAATTGCCGATCCAATTTAGAGGGAAGTCTGGCGATGATCCAGCTTAGCTTTGAGCAGCGCACTCCTGACGAATTTATTTTGTCAGGAGAGTTGGGTCACGAAACAGTGGCTGAAATTGAATTTAGCAAAAAATTTAAACTAAATGACGTAAATCGTATTATTTTTGACTTGTCAGCCATCTCTAGGGTTGACACAGCGGGCTTAGCTTGGTTAATTCACACCTTATCTGAATTACAGCAGCAAAATAAACATTTAACGCTGCGCAACATACCTGAACAATTGCAAAAATTAATGCAATTGGTTCAGGTTAGCCAACTTTTTGAGTGAAACACCCCATGGAACCGAGTCAAGTAGAAAGTATTTTAAAAGACGCTTTGTCATTAAGCGATGTGCGAGTCAAAGCCAATGGTAGCCATTTTGAAGTGATTGCTGTTGGTGAATGTTTTGAAGGCGTAAGCCGAGTGAAAAAACAACAATTAGTTTATGCACCATTAATGGCTGATATTGCTTCAGGTGTAATCCATGCTGTGTCTATTCGTGCTTTCACTCCAACTGAGTGGGAACGTGAACGCAAATTAATGTTCCTATAAATAGGGGCTATTAATGGACCAATTTATTATTCAAGGTGGCACTTCACTAGCTGGTGAAGTGACTATCTCTGGCGCTAAAAATGCCGCTCTTCCTATTTTATTTGCATCGTTATTATCATCAAATAAAAGTACATTTTTAAATGTTCCTCGATTACGAGATATCCAAACTACAGAGGCTTTATTAAGCCAGCTTGGCGCAACCTGCGTTTGGCGTGATGATGTGCTTGAAATTGATGGTGGCACGGTTGATCAAATCATTGCACCGTATGAGTTAGTAAAGCAAATGCGCGCTTCAGTGCTTGCATTGGGCCCTTTATTGGCGCGCTTTGGTGAGGCAAAAGTCTCTTTACCTGGCGGTTGTGCTATTGGTGCGCGTCCAGTGGATTTACACATCAGTGGTTTAGAAAAAATGGGTGCTACCATCAACGTTGAAAGTGGTTATATCCACGCCATCGTTAATGGCAGATTAAAAGGTGCGCCTATTTTTATGGATACTGTAAGTGTGGGTGCAACGGAAAACCTAATGATGGCCGCTGCATTAGCTGATGGTTTAACGATTTTAGAAAATGCTGCGCGAGAACCCGAAATCGTTGATTTGGCAATTTATCTAAATAACATGGGTGCTAAAATCAAAGGTGCTGGCAGTGACCGTATCGAAATTGAAGGGGTTGAAACTTTAAAAGGCTGTGAGCATAAGATTTTACCTGATCGTATTGAAACGGGGACTTTTTTAGTCGCAGCAGCAATGGCGCAAGGTCATGTTTTATGTCGCAATACAGAACATTTAAGTTTAGAGCCGGTACTTGAGAAACTAAAGGCTGCTAATGCTTATTTAGAAATTACAGCCGATAGCATCTATTTAGATATGCGTGGCCGTGAGCTTAAAGCTGTTAATATTAAAACCATGCCTCACCCTGGTTTTCCAACAGACATGCAAGCGCAGTTTACTGCACTTAATGTGATAGCCAATGGCAGTGCAACGATTACTGAAACCATTTTTGAAAACCGGTTTATGCATGTGCCAGAATTACAGCGAATGGGCGCTAATATTCGTCTAGAAGGTAATACAGCTTATTGTGGCGAGACAAAGAGTCTATCGGGTGCACAAGTGATGGCAACTGATTTACGCGCGTCAGCAAGCCTGATATTAACGGGTATTATTGCTAAAGGTGAAACTGTTGTAGATCGTATTTACCACGTTGATCGAGGTTATCAACGTATAGAAGATAAACTCAGCGCGTTAGGTGCAAATATTAAACGCAAGAGTAATTAATCAGATTAATTAAATGCCTGCTCCAAGTTCCTATATGCCACTCAAGAAACATGTGGACATACAAGGAGCAGGTCATTAATTAAATTCGGCCACAGTATTTTAAGCCCGCTAACCCTTGTAGTCCGCCAGTATGCAGTGCACAAATGCGTGTACCTGATGAAAAATAACCTTGAGTAATTAATTCAAACAATGCAAAAAACATTTTACCACTATAAATAGGTTCTAAAGGTAAATAGTATTGCTGCATTAATTGGCAAAATTGCCACGTTTGAGAGTTGAATTTTCCGTAGCCACCTCCATGAAACTCAGTCATTAAATGCCAGTTTGTTTGTTTGCTCGATTTAGGGCTCAATTCATGAATTTTTGAAAGTAAATATTGAGCTTGTTTAAGCACCGCAATACCAATAATTTTCTGTTGTAAGTCAGCCCCCTCAATTAAGCCTGATAGTGTACCTGCACTTCCTACGGGGGTGACTAATACGTCGGCATGGTTGAGTATTTTTGCTAGTTCACTGACTCCAGGGATTGCTGCGCAATTAGTACCACCTTCAGGGATGATGAAGCTATTTGGGTGTTGCTTTGCAAGGTTTGACAAAAAATCATCCTGCTCTTTTTTACGATACGTAAGGCGATCAATAGCTATGAGATCCATGCCACATGATTGAGCAAATTTAAGTGTAGGATTGTTCTTATCCAGCTCCGGTCCTCGAATGTAAGCCGTGGTATTAAATCCAAAGATTCGACCTGCCGCAGCGAGAGCGTGAATGTGGTTTGAAAAAGGGCCTCCAAAGCTAATCAAGTCTGTTATTTTATTTGTTTTTGCATGAATTAGATTATATTTAAGTTTTCGCCATTTATTGCCGCTAATAATAGGGTGGAGTAAATCATCTCTTTTTATTGTTAGGTGAATGTTATGGTACGCCAGCAGGGGGTGGGTGATTTTCTGTAAAGGGGATTCGGGTAGTGCAATGTTCATTTTTCGACCTTTAAAGACGACTTACTGAATTAAGCGGGCAATTAACTTGCTAACTTAGCTAAATACCTGATAATTTAAGATATCAGCTGAATTTTATAATAATTATATGATCAAAACTCTGCTTTCACGTGTGCCTTTTTTAAACTTTAATCATAATGAATCTATGGTGATTGGGATTGTTGTGCAACAACAACAAATTATTGCCGTATGTATGGAAAAAAAGCAGCAAAATTGGTTGATCGTGGAGCATTATTCTGCAAAGTTCACATCAGATTTAGAACTTCCTTCAGCTTTGATAGCCTGCATTAAAAAAATAGCAGCACCTGCTGCCTCTATTTCATTAGTTTTACCGAATCATCATTATCAATTGGTGCAAATTGATAAGCCTAATTTGTCAATTGAAGAAATCCAGCAATCATTACCGTGGTTGGTGAAAGATTTAGTCACCATTAATTCATCAGAAATTATTGCAGACTATATCGATCAGCCGATAAAGCAGGGGAATCAAGATAAAATTAGTGTATTTGTGACTAATCGTTCGCTGATTTCGTCTATTATCGATGTGTTTAAAAAATCATCTGCTCGGTTGGAGTTGATCGGCTGTGAAGAAATTATGCTTACAACATTGGTTGGCAAACACAGTGCGGCTAATCTAATTATTTCACAAGAGCTTGGGCAAGAGCCTAGTTTATTAATTGTACGCGATGGCGCTGTCGTGTTTTCGCGGCGTTTAAGAGGGTTTAGTCGTATTTCTTCGATGACATTAGACGATTTAAAACAGGGTTTATTAGATTCGTTAAGTCTAGAAATACAACGTTCTATCGATTTTTTTGAGAGTCAACTTAAGCAGCCTCCACTGCGTGCAATTTTATTAAGTTTACCAAGCCCATATGTAGATGAGCTCGCCATTGAGCTAGGGCAGCACTTTCCTGTCAAAGTTGAAAGATTTACGACTGCATTATCTGCCTGCGAAGGGCAAGACCCTGTTTATCACCTAGCTATTGCCGCGGCAATAGCGCTGATAGGAGCGGATAATGAAAACTAGAATTAATTTATACCTCCCGCAACTTAGGCCTAAAAAAGATCCATTAAGTCTCAATCGTGTAGTTGTTTTTTTATTAGTAACGTTACTTGCTGTGGTCTTGCTTTCAAGCACTTTAAAAGCCAAGGTCATGAAGCAGCAAAAAAACCTACAAAATAAACAAAAAATTGTCTCGGAACAGCAAAATACGCTAAGTGAATTACAAGCGGCATTAGCAAAAAAACAAGATAAAAGTGTGTTGGCGCAGCAATTAGCTCAAATTCAAGCTGAAATAAATCATAAGCAATTAGTGATGGATTTTATTTCGACGCACGACCAAACCATTTTATATGCACAAGTGATGGAAGATTTGGCGCGTTTTCATGACCCAAAAATTTGGCTAACAGGCTTTAAGTTTAACGCTAAAAACATTTTACTAGAGGGCCAAACAGATGCGCCTTCGCAAGTCCCACACTGGTTAGATGGTTTAAAAGCATCTTATTATTTTTCGGGTAAGCAGCTATCAGAAATTGGATTTGAGGAACGTGAAGGTATTACGTATTTCAAAGTTGCAAGCGTGCCAGTTACGGAGACCAAATGAAACAGCTCTGGCAAGGTTATAGGGAGAAGTTCTCAGCCTTACAAATGAAAGAAAAATACCTCGTATTGGGGGTTGGATTATTTCTTATTTGCTACTTATTTGGCATGTATTTAGTGAACCCCCTTTATGCGAAATGGCAAAAAAATATGCAAGCGCTCAAAGCGGCAGAGCAAAGTATCACACAAAATACAGCGCAAGTTGCACTATTTAGTGATGCACTCACTCGAGACTATACTGAAGAGCTTAGAGCGCAAATCATAACCGCAGAGCAGGCATTAAGCCAAGTGGATGAGACGTTAAGCCAATTTGGCCAAGGCTTTGTGCCTCCTTATAAAATGGCCTCGGTACTTAAAAAATTATTACTTGATAACCAAAAGCTGTCTTTTAAAGCATTTAAGTTAGTTGGGGTCGAGCCGATTTTAATTGGTGAAGGCCAAGAACAAAAAATAGCGTTTTATGAGCACGGAATGGCGATTACTCTGCAAGGAGAGTACTTTGATTTACTCAAGTATTTACATGCAGTGCAAAATTTAGAAGAAAAACTATTCGTTAAAGAATTCAGTTATGAGGTAATTGAATACCCCGTAGCACAATTAAGTTTAGTTATTACAACGGTGAGTGCGAATGAAGCGTTTTTATCAATTTAGCATTGCGACGCTGTTAATATTACCAGTATTCGCATTTGGGCAAAGTTATCAAGACCCTACGCGACCTAACGTCAAGCATCAACACAACGTTTCAAACGTTGGCATTGCTGGGCCTTTGCGTTTGGAGTCCGTCATTCGTAAACAAGGTAAAATCAAAGTGATTATTTCAGGCAACTTGTACACTCAAGGTGAGCAAGTTGGCGACTACATTATTAGTAAAATTAACGCTGATACTGTTTATTTAACTCGTGGTAGCGAACAACTAAAATTAGAATTATATCATCATGAAATTAAACGTTAAAAAAGTATTAAAGTTAGCTCTATTCCCTTGTGTCGTATTGAGCCTTGTGGGCTGTGAGATCACCCAAAAAGATCCTGATATTCGCTCACATATCAGTGATGAATTAACTGCCTCATCCGAACAAAGTGCCCAGCAAAAAAATGCCGCAAAAATGCCTGCTCAACTTACTGAAGAGTTATTGTCATCAGTAAATTCTAATTTATTTGCCCCTAACGAGCTTGATATGAAGCGGTTTGAAATTGCGGCAAATGAAGTGGATGTTCGCAGTTTTTTTGCCAGTTTGGTTGACGGCACGCCTTACAGTGTGGCGCTCCACCCTGAGGTTGAAGGTAAAATTAGCCTTAACCTAAAAGATGTGACCCTTGATGAAGTTATCAAAATTGTCACGCGGATGTATCCGTTAGATGTGTTTCGCGATGGTAAGGTCGTGCAAGTATTACCTGCTCGTATGCGAACCGAATCGATAGCGGTTAATTATTTAATGATGAAGCGTACAGGAATTTCGACTGTCAGCGTAGTGGCTGGAGGCGTAAGTCAATTTGGACAAAGTGGTGGCGGTGGTTCTGCAAATTCAGGTGCTCGGGGTAATAATCAGAACTCTGGAAATAATGAAAATTCGGGTTCAGGCGGCATGAATAATAGCTCACAGATGAATGGTGCAAGCATCCAAACCTCTTCAGAATCTGATTTTTGGACAGATCTTAAAACAGCGCTCGAATCTTTAGTTGGAGTAGAAAATGGGCGTTATATCATAGTTAGCCCACAAGCGAGCCTTGTCACTGTGCATGCTTTACCTAGCGAAATTGCAGCGATGAAAGAGTTTTTACGCCTAAGCGAAGAAAGCTTGCAGCGCCAAGTGATTTTAGAAGCAAAAATTATTGAGGTAACACTAAAAGATGATTATCAACAAGGTGTTAACTGGACAGAAGTGCTTGGTCATATTGGGAGTACCGACTTAACATTTGCTACCACTGCGACAGGGCAAATTGGTAATTCAATTACAGCAGGAATTGGTGGTGTATCTAGCTTAGTCTTTAAAAATGCAGATTTTTCAGGGGTTGTTAGTTTATTATCAACCCAAGGCGATGTGCAAATGCTGTCTAATCCGCGGGTTACAGCGACTAATAATCAAAAAGCAGTGATTAAAGTTGGGCAAGACGAATACTTTGTCACAGAAGTTTCAAGTACCACAGTAACAGGTAATGCCACAACGACCACACCTGAAATATCACTGACGCCATTTTTCTCTGGGATTGCACTCGATGTCACTCCACAAATTGATAAATACGGCTCGGTTATTTTACATGTCCACCCTTCTGTCACCGAAACGGCAGAGCAACGTAAAGTGATTACGCTCAATAATGAAGAGTTTGTACTGCCTTTAGCGCAAAGTAATATTCGAGAGTCAGATACGGTTATTCGTGCTGGAAGTGGTGAAATAGTCGTGATTGGTGGCTTAATGCAAACCGTAACCACAGATGAAGAATCTAAAACCCCTTTATTAGGTGATATGCCGGTACTTGGGCATTTATTTAAAAGTGTTCGCAAGCGCCAAGATAAAAAAGAGCTGATCATTTTAATTAAACCGACTGTTGTAATGGCTGATACTTGGCAACAGCAGCAGCAGCGTTCTATGCAACTGTTAAAAAGTTGGTATTCAAACTAATTATGTATTTAAGCTTTTTTTCACTTCAAGAAATGCCTTTCTCGCTAACGCCGAATACGCAGTTTTTTTGTGCGCTGCAACCGCATAACGAAGCCATGCAAGTATTATTAACGGCACTTAAAATGGGCGAAGGCTTTATTAAAGTTACCGGTGAAGTTGGCACGGGCAAAACCTTACTGTGCCGTAAGCTCCTCAATAGTTTATCGAATGATGTAGTAGTGGCGTATCTTCCAAATCCTTATTTAAATCCAGATGAATTACGTTGGGCATTTGCTACAGAACTTGGGTTGCAGTTGGACTCTGCACTTGATCAACAAACCTTAAGCCAAAAAATTGAACACAAATTACTGCAATTGCAAACCGAGCAAAAATCGGTGGTGCTGATCATTGATGAAGCGCAAAGTCTCAGTTGGGATGCCCTCGAAGCTCTGCGTTTATTTACCAATCTAGAAACTGAAAATAGAAAGTTGCTACAGGTTGTGCTTTTTGGTCAACCTGAATTAGATCAAAAACTAGCGCACGATCGCGTGAGGCAGCTACGCCAACGTATTAGTTTTTCTTATACTTTACGGGCTATGACCAAGGCTGAGGTGGTTTATTACATTGAACATCGCCTGAGTATTGCGGGCAGTAACAACCCTAAACTGTTTGATAGAAATATCTCACTTAAAATCGCAAAAGCGAGCAGGGGGATCCCACGTTTAGTTAATTTGTTATGCCATAAAGTATTGTTGCAAGCGTTTGGTGCAGGTGAAACACAGCTAACAGCAAAACATGTTGCTGTTGCGATAGCAGATACTGAAGATTGTGCAAAAAATAGTGATGTATTGTGGTGGGGCGCAGGTTTAGCGCTAGTTTTTTTCAGTGTGTTATTTTTATGGCTGTGGAGACAAGTGCTATGAGTATTATTAATAAAATGCTCAAAGATATTGAGCAAAGAAAACCACAGCCCGACATTGAACTTGAAAAAACGATTGAAGTACAGCCTATTTACGATTATGTCACTATGGGAAAGCGAATCGGATTTGTTTTGTTATTATGCAGTATTGTAGTGCTTGCTTATGTACTTATCCCACAAAAATCAGCGATAGACGCACCGTTAGAAATTACACCACCCATTACTTTAGCACCTACCGAAGAAACGGTCGACTCAGTGCTAGTAATCAGTGAGTCTGAACAGCATTCAAGTCAAGCGGTGGCAGTAAATCAAATAGATAGATCTACAATTTCTGATGCAGCCACCTTACCTCAGGCACAAAATTACCCTATTGATGTACAAAAAACAGCTTCAGAACCGGCTCAAGTTGCAAAAATTAGCACTGTAAAAAATGAAACTGCGATCATAGAGCGCAAAGCGCAGGCAATCAAAATAGACACGCCACGCAAGAGTTCAGTCGTTACAGCCACTGCAGCACAAGCTAAAATTAATGTGAGGCAAATTTCGACTCAGGAACGTGCTAACAATTGGTTTAACAAGGGGAAAGAGGCATTTAAATTTGGTTTGATTGAAGATGCAATTATCGACCTAGATAAAGCTTTAACCTTAATGCCACTGCATATTGATGCCAGAAGTTTACTTGCAGCCGCTTATTACGGACGCGGTCAACTTGCTCAGGCGGATGCTATATTACGACAAGGATTGCGCTTTAGCCCAGATGTGATGCGCTGGCGTGTATTGCTAGCTAAAATTTTAACTGAGCAGCAAAGTTATGAATCAGTATTGCCTATTTTAAGCTCACAATTTGAACGATATGCAAACATTGACTTTTGGATTTTAAAAGGGACTGCGGCGCAGCAATTGGGCGAAAATGACATTGCGTTACAGTGCTTTCGTAAATTAACTCAGTTACAGCCAGAGCAAGCAAAATGGTGGTTAGCCTTGGCGAGTGCCAGTGAAATTGCAGCCGATCAATATAATGCCCGCCGTTACTATATGACCGCATTACAGTTAGGTGGGTTATCGCCGAGCTCGCAGGATCATGCTCAGCAACGTCTTGAATATCTAGGAGATAGTAAATGATCAGACCTCGGTTAAAGATGCGTTTAGGGGATCTCTTAGTTCATGAAGGTATTATCGAAGAGTATCAATTATTACAAGCTCTTCAGGCTCAAAAAGCGTCCGGCCGTAAACTAGGTTCGACCTTAATTGAGCTTAATATGCTGAGCGAGCCTCAGTTATTGCGCTTTTTGGCTCAGCAACTTAACGTGCCTTTTTTAGATATTTCTCAGCAACGCATAGCCCCAGAAGTTGCAAAAATTTTACCTGAGGTGTATGCCAGACGTTACCGTGCGTTAGTAATTGAAGACCGTGGTGAAACTATCTTACTTGGAATGAGTGATCCTGCCGATTTAAGTGGTTTAGATCAGATAGCCCCGATTGTGGCACCTAAGCAAATTGAGCTGGCCGTTGTACAAGAAAGCCAAATCATGGAGGCGTTTGATAATTTGTATCGGCGCACCCAAGATATTGAAAATTTCGCCTCGCAGTTAGAAGAAGAATATCAAGAAGGTGAGGAGTTTGATCTTAATGCCATTGATGCTGATGCATCCGATGCCACCGTTGTAAAGTTACTTCAGTCTATTTTTGAAGATGCAGTGCAAATGCGAGCGTCGGATATTCATATCGAACCTGATGAAGGGTTGTTGCGTATTCGCCAGCGAATCGATGGCATTTTACATGAAAACACCTTAGATCAAGTGGCGATCGCAGCAGCTTTGGTACTGCGCTTAAAGCTGATGTCAGGGCTTGATATTTCTGAAAAGCGTTTGCCGCAAGATGGCCGTTTTAATATTAAAGTAAAAAAACACAGTATCGATGTGCGTGTTTCTACCATGCCAGTGCAAAATGGCGAGTCGGTTGTAATGCGTTTGCTTGATCAATCAGCGGGTCTGTTGACTTTAGATCAAACGGGTATGCCGGAAAAAATGCTCAAAAGAATGCGTGAAACGTTAAAGCGCCCGCATGGCATGATCCTTGTTACTGGGCCAACAGGCTCGGGTAAAACGACAACATTATATGGCGCATTAAGTGAACTCAATTTACCAAGTACTAAAATTATTACTGTAGAGGATCCCGTTGAATATCGTTTAAGCAGGATCAATCAAGTGCAGGTTAATACTAAAATAGGCCTCACTTTTGCGAATGTACTGCGCACGACGTTGCGTCAAGATCCTGATGTGATCATGGTCGGCGAAATGCGCGATCAAGAAACGGTTGAAATAGGCCTTAGAGGTGCTTTAACGGGTCACTTGGTTTTATCTACTTTGCATACTAATGATGCCATTACCAGTGCCATGCGTTTAATCGATATGGGCGCACCTTCGTATTTAGTCGCCAGTTCATTACGTTCAATTATAGCGCAGCGTTTAGTGCGTCGTATCTGCGACAACTGCCGAGGCGACTATACACCCGATAAGCAAGAGCTTGCTTGGGTTAAATATTTGCAAAAAGGGCATGTAATTTCACATAGTTTTAGTACGGGTCGAGGGTGTTCATCTTGCAACCATACTGGCTATAAAGGTCGGATAGGGGTGTTTGAATTATTAGAAATGAATGAGCCTATGATGGATGCATTGCGCCTTGCTGATACTCAGGCATTTGCTACCGCAGCAAAAAATAATCCTGATTTTGAACCATTAGCATTAATGACATTGCAATATGCAAGTCAGGGGATCACCACCTTAGATGAAGTATTTCGCGTATCCGAAGGTTTACCTGAAGTAGTGGGTGATTAACTAATTTATGGCCATGTTTAAATATCAAGCCAAAGACCGCGAAGGTAAGCTCATCCAAGGGGTCATTGAAGCTGCCAATCAAAATGCAGCCGCAGATGCATTATTTAAACGTGACTATATCCCAATGAGCATTACCCAAACTAAAGATGCAATCAGTGATACTGATTTTATGCGCTACTTTGAGCCTAAGGTTGAGCTTGATGAGCTAATTATATTTTGTCGGCAAATGTACTCGTTGCTTAAAGCCGGGATCCCGATAATTAGGGCGATTATTGGCTTGGCAGATACCACCACACATAAACGTTTTGCTGAAGCGTTAACTGATTTAACCAAGCAACTTGAGCAAGGTCGTAACTTATCAAGTGCAATGGCCAGCCATAAACAAATATTTAATCGTTTGATGGTGTCTATTGTGGTAGTGGGTGAAAGTACTGGTCGACTTGAAGACGCATTTTTGCAATTGGCGACTTATTTTGAGCGAGAGCAAGAAACTCGTAAGCGAATTAAGTCAGCTATGCGCTACCCAACGTTTGTTATACTTGCCCTTGTCGCAGCAATGTTTATTTTAAATATTTTTGTTATTCCCACCTTTGCCGACATGTTTAATAAATTTCATGCAGAGCTACCGCTGATGACGCGAATTTTAATCGGGACCTCAGATTTTTTTGTTAATTACTGGCTGGTGCTGATCATTGCAATGGTTGCGACTGTGTTCTTGGTTCGTAATTATCTAAAATCATCTTCTGGTCGGTTAAAGTGGGATAGAGTTAAGCTTAAAATTCCTCTGGTAGGCACAATTATTGAGCGTTCATTATTGGCGCGGTATAGTCGAAGTTTTGCCATGATTTTACGTTCAGGCGTGCCAATGACAACTGGTTTATCGTTAGTTGCTGAAGCGGTTGATAATACCTTTATGGAGCAAAAAGTACTGGATATGCGCCGAGGGATTGAAAAAGGCGAAAGTTTATTGCGTGTCTCTAGGCAAAGTGGTTTGTTTACTCAGTTAGTATTGCAAATGGTGGCTGTGGGTGAAGAAACAGGGCAAGTTGATGAGTTATTGCAAGAGTCGGCTGAATTTTACGAGCGTGAAGTTGATTTTGATCTTAAAAGTTTAACCGCAAAAATTGAACCTATACTTATTTCAGCGGTAGCGATTATGGTTTTAGTGTTAGCGCTGGGTATCTTTACACCTATGTGGGACATGATGTCGGCGATCAAGGGGCGTTAGGTGGGTTACTCTCCTGTCGAGCAATATAAAGAAGGTAGCCCAGCGTTATTTTATCGCTTGTTAGTTTTGATTATTATAGCGATTGCTTTTGCTTTATTTGGTACTAACGTTTTTAATTTATTGGAGTCAGTGACAACGGTAAATAATGAAAAGTCTGCTTCTGAATTTAAGCAAAGTATTACCGCGATTCGAAGCAAGTGGTTAACGGATAAAAGAGAGTTAGTTGAATTATCGCTCTCCGATAGCCCTGATTTGAAAGCAAAAGGAGTTTTACGTTTTTTCGTCAATCAGCAGGGGTATCCATTAGGTTTAAAAAGTGGTGTTTTAGATTGCAAAGCGTTATGGATTAATATGCAATCGCAGCCGTGGCAAAAAGTGCATAAAGTAAACGTTGATCTTAATGCTCAAGGTGTGCCTACAACGTGTCGATACTATAATAATGAACGTGCACTGTTTGGCTATAATAGCAGCAGTGGAAAAGTAAATTTGGTGGATTTAAACGTTCAATGACAAGCAAAAAATGCGCTTAAATTGATTTAAGTACCTAAATGTAAAAAATAATTATTAAATGGGAAAAATGAATTGTATCTTTGTGATAAATTCAGTTAAATGAATCTAACTTATTTATAAATAAGAATTAATGGGTTAACGATGAAACAAAAAATGAAAACCAAACAGGGTGGTTTCACCTTAATTGAGCTGGTAATTGTTGTTATTATCTTAGGTTTGTTGGCCGCAACTGCTTTACCGCGCTTTTTAGATGTGACTGATCAGGCTGAAGATGCCTCTGTTGAAGGTATGGCGGGTGGTTTTGCTGCTGCGGTAGGCTTAGTGCGTGCGCAGTGGGAGTTAAACGGGCGACCTAAAGGTACTGCAAATGTCACATTTATCACTTACGATACGATAGATGTTGGCGTTGATAATACTAATGGTTATCCAACAACAGATAATACTGAAAGAGCGAGTACTTTAGCCACCGCGATGAGCGCTGAAAAGTGTAAACAAGTTTTTGATTCTATTTTACAAAGTTCGCCTTCAAATACCATAAATGCTACGGCTGCAGATATTGAAGCCAATCGTTTTTTGGTCCGTTTTTTTGAAAATGGCGGTAACGATAAATGCATTTATTATTTAACAAATTCAATTGATACTGCGGCAATTCCAGCTAATGGCGTTGAAGTGCCTGCAACCGGTAATGAGCATGGTTTTTCTTATTACCCACAAACAGGGCAAGTATTAGTGTTTAATCAGTAACAGCAACGAATCACACATTTTATAATTTTACAAAGAGGTACTCATAATGAAAAAGCAACAGGGTTTTACGTTGATCGAATTGATCATTGTTATCGTTATTTTAGGTATTTTAGCGGTAACCGCAGCGCCAAAGTTTTTGAATATTCAAGGTGATGCTAATGCATCAACTATACAAGGTATTGATGGTGCATTGAACGGAGCTATGAATATCGTTTATGGAAAAGCTGTAATAGCAGGTTCACATAAAACGATTTCTACAGCATCACCAGCTCCTGTGATATCGTCAGATGACGGTAGCTCAATCACTCTAAATTATGGCTACCCTACAGCAAACGCTGCGGGTGTTTTAGCTGCTATAGATATTACAGCAGCAGATCTGACAGCAACAACTCCGGCTGTTGAAAATTCAGCGGATTTTAATTTTGATGTGGTAGGTACTGCAGCGGTTATCTATGCTAATGGCTCAACTAAACCGACAGCAGCTACGTCAGTTGGTTGCTTTGTTTGGTATACCGGCGCTTCATTTGCTGCAGGTCCACCTGCTGTTTATACACCAGCATCTACAACTGTGAAAACTGACGGCTGTTAATCCTTAAATGATAGCTCGCGGTTTTTCCTTAGTTGAGCTGATCATTACCATCGTTATTTTGGGCACGCTGTCGGTGACGGTGGTGCCCAAATTTTTTGGCCCCAGTATTTTTGATTCTTATACTGCACGTGATCAAGCATTAAGCGCCTTGCGGGCGATGCAGTTGCGCGCTATGCAAAATACAGGTGCGCCTTGCCATAAAATCATTATTTCTCCCATCTTGCTTGCACCGCCTGCGGTTGATACTTGCGCTAATACTGCCAGCAACAATAATGCGGATTATTTAGTGGTCGCATTAGATGTCGCGCGGACTGACGTTCGTTTTAGCGCCAAAGATGCTAATAATGCCACATTTACAACCATTGAGTTTGATAGTTTAGGTCGCACCAATAACACACCAAATTGCAATACAATGTGCCGGATTGATTTAGGTGAAGCTGATATTTGTATCAATAGCGAAGGGTTGATTTATGGCTGCCAGTAACCACTTCAGGCGCTCGTTTTTTACAGCTAAGCTTAAGCTTGCGCAAGGTTTTACCTTAGTCGAATTAATAATTGGCATGGTTGTGCTTGCCATTACCATGACGATTATCACCAATTTATTGGCACCACAAGCCAGACAAAGTGCCGATCCTTTAGTGCAAATTCGAGCAACGGCGCTTGGTCAAGCTTTAATGAATGAAATATTAGCCAAATCATTTGATCAACAGTCACAACGCGGTGCACCTTGGCTGCGTTGTGGTGAAAGTGGTTTAGTATGTACGGCACAAGCAAGTTTTGGCAAAGACTGCTTAGATGACAGTAAAACCGCACCAGCATGCACGGGTTCAAGTTTAGAAACCCGAAGTACCTTTAATGATGTAGATGACTACCATAATTTAGCGCTCAATAGCGATGCCGATTTTGCTGCATTTTTTGATTTACCCGCCGATTATTACCGAGGATTTAGCCTTATTATAACTGTGCAGTACGATGATAATTATGATGGTACTGGGCAGCAAACAAGCAAAACAGCCAAATTAATTACTATAAAAATCAGTACCAGTACTAACGAAGAGTATGGTTTTTCTGCTTATCGGGGAAACTACTAATGAAGCATTCTGGTTTTACCTTAGTTGAACTTATTTTAGTGATTGTTATTTTAGGTATTGTGTCGGTTGGAACTGCGCAATATCTTAGTTTTGGCTCGCAAATTTATGCACAAGCGACTGAACGTGATGAAGTCGTATCACAAGCGCGTTTTTTACAAACTCGCTTAAGTAAAGAGCTGCGACACGCAGCGCCAAATTCAGTGCGGTTAAGTTGTGACAACTCAACGTCAAACCCCTGTACTGTGATGCAATGCCTAGAGTTTACGCCCTTTAAAAGCAGCACTGTTTATACTGATAATTTACCCAATGATCTTGCCGCAAGTGGAGACGTTACTGTGGTTGATGCGCTGGTTGATCCGGTAATTAATGATTGGGTGAGCATTTATGCGCTCTTTGCGGCGGATGTTTACCAGCTTGCCAATAATAAGCGGCGTAAAATAACCAATGTGACTCAAGGTGCTAATACAACTCAGCCTGATGTGTGGCAAGTTGATAAGGGCTTTAGTGTTGATTCACCAAGTAAACGGATTTATGTTTTAAATTCAGCAGGGCCTGTGAGCTTTTGTATCAAAGATAATGCCTTGTTTCGTTATGAAGGGTATGGTTTTTTTGATTCACAACCGAGCCCGAGTATTTTAAACCAAATTAATGGCGTATCGGGAGTGGTTATTGGGCAGTTTGTGCAAAACGCATTAAATATTTCCGAAGTATTTCGTTATCAAAGCGCGAGTTTAACTCGCAATTCTATCGTTAATATTCGGTTAGAAATGGGCTTTAATAATACGGAATCGGTGGCGTTTAATCATGAAATACATTTACCGAATGTGCCATAAGGTATGAGTAACCGTATGAATAACAAACCTCCTCACTCATTATTTAAACAGCAAGGCAGTATGCTGTTAACTGCGTTATTGATAGCGATTTTAATGTTGGCGTTGGGGTTAACGTTGGTAAAAGTATTGTCGGGCTCAGCGAATAATAATGCGGTGGAATATTATGGCGCACGGGCATTTTTAGCCGCGCAAAGTGGTTTAGAAAAGGGGCTCACTACGTTATTTCCACTTAACGCTGTGCCTGAAAATTGCCCTGTTTTACCTAGTTTAGTCTTTAATTCTGGGTATTTGGCCAATTGCCAAGTGCAAGTTGATTGCGTAAAAATAGGGCCGGTAGAAGATAAAACCATCGTCAGTAATACCGTGACGGTATTTCGCTTATCAAGTAGTGCAACGTGCAAAGTAAATGATTGTGCATTAGGTGAAGATTGTCGCAAAGATTTTTGGCAAACCCAGAGGACGCTGAGCGTTGAAGCTAAAACACTTAATTAAAAGCCTCGTATTGTTGATTACCATTTTGCATGTTGAATGGGTATTGGCTTTGCCAAAATGTGACGCTGTTTTTCCGGGAGGTGTCTCTACATTTAATAATTCCGAAATTATTTTACGAAAAAAAGTTGTGATATCAGATACAAATAGCGGTGAACTATTTACATCTCGTATTAATAACCAAGCAGGAAATGGTGTAGGAAATCAGCCTAGTTGTGGAGCTGAGCAAACTTGCCGTGTGGGTGGTGAGGTACTAAGTGCGGCGCAAGCAGCGACAATTCCAAATGTAACAAATAATGGCTCAACATCCACTTTACCTTCAAATCTCAATGGTGATTATTTTATTAAAAATAACGCTGTTTTTTTAACAAATGAAATCACTGTTTCTGGCCCTTCACGTATTTTTATTGACTCTTCAAATGGTGGAGTATCCTTTTTAAGCATTTTAAATAATGTGAATTTATCCGGAAGTGCCAGTAATCTAAGTATTTTTATCAATGGCAATGTGCAACTCAATACCGCTATTACCGTCAAGGCATTTTTATTTGCAACAGGAAATATAAATATTGGCAGTGCAACGACTTTTACTGGTGCTCTCACTGCCGGTAACGGTGTTGATTTAGGTGACCGAACTCGGGTCAATTATGAAGCACCACAGAGTTTACCCGGTATCTGTACTGGTGCTCCTGTTCATGGCGGCGGCACTGCCAATGCCCATTACCCACTTGATTTTTGTTTTGATGTGGTCAGTTCTAATGTCTATGATCTAATTAATAACTATTTAGGTGTTGCTTATAATACAGCTGAAAACAGCAACGGAAAAATCTATTACAGTGCTGATTTTTCGGCAAGTTCTACCTCGGATTATTTAGAATTTACCAATTTAAACATGTGGCAAGGTAAAAGCAGTTTTGCGCTTTCAATGTGGCTTGATTTTGATCCCGCTCGCGCTTTGCAAACCGTTTTCTCGGCTACGTCGGCAGCTGGTGCCGCTGAGCTGACAGTGGAGCTGCGCCAATGGAGTAATAATAATTTATTTTATCCTCAGGTATCGTTTAAAGGTTTCCAATATTGGTTTGATAACCCAATAAGTTCATCTGGTTGGCAGCACTTAACTGTTTCTGTCGAGCAGCGCAATATTTGCGTTTATATTAATGGAGGCTCTTCCCAGTGTGTCGATTTTGGCACTGGTACCGCGTTTGTGAGCTTAAATAAAATGGTACTTGGGCAAAAAATTCAAGGCGCTGGCTTTACTGCCAACCAAGATTATCTGGGTTCAATTGATGAAGTGGTATTTTTTGATAAGTCGTTATCTTTAGCTCAAGCGAGTGCTGTTTATAACAATCAAAATACAGGTAAAAGTTACAATGGTGGCACAGCACATGCCGCACCTGATTGCTTAATTGGCTGGTATCGTTTTGAAAATAATCTTAATGATTCATCAACAGAGTTAATCAATAACCTAACAGGAGCGGGTAATGTTGCATTTAATTATTTTAACCCAGATCCAGCTTATGGCACACCACCGAATAGCACGTGTCGATATTTAGATTTAGATGGCCAAAGTTATGCCAAAGTAAATGATTCTGGCGATTATAATCAAGAAAAAATTACGGTGAGCGCATGGATTTATCCAACCCGTACGCAAAGTGGGTTGCAATCTATTGTTTCAAAAGATGAACATTTTGAGTTTCACCTAAATAGCCAGCGGCGATTATATTGGTGGTGGACCAATAACAGTCGTAATTCTGAAACGCTTACTAGCAACCAGCAGCTACCGCTTAATCAATGGACCCATGTTGCTGTAACGTATAAAGCGGGTGCACAGCGTATGTACATCAATGGTGTGCTTGATAACTCGAGTAGTTTTAATAATGGATTATTTGATACTCCTTGTGATTTTTATATTGGTATTGATACGGCAACATCCTCTGCAAACGCTTGTGGTGGTGTCATAAATGGCCGCCGGTTTACGGGTAAAATAGATGAGGTAAAAATTTATGCAAGTGCATTAGGGCTTGCCGAAATTCAGGCGGATATGACGCGTGTCCATGATTGTACTTTGCCGCCACCAATTGATCATTACCGGTTAGAATTAGCTGATAACTTAGGCCTAACTTGTCAAGCTGAATCAATGCAAATTAAGGCTTGTGCCGATGCTACTTGCTCGTCGTTTTATTCTCAAGGGGTTACGGGGACACTCAATGTGTCACCCAATACTGCGGCTTCGTGGTCACCAAGTAACACTTTGAGCTTTACAGGTAGTCAGTCGTTAAGCTTAAACTATACCCAACCTGCTACAGTGCAATACAGTTTGAGCAATGCCTCACCTAATGTGCCTTTACGTTGTTTTATTGGTGGTACTGAGGTAGCGTTGTCTGCTTGCCAAACAACGTTTAAAGATTCAGGGTTTGTATTTACCGATGCGCTTGGTAATGACATTGCTAACCAAGTTGCGGCAGTGCCTTTTACAAGTTATCTAAAAGCGGTTGAAAAAAATACCACTACAGGCGCTTGCCAAACAGCGTTAACTGGGCCGCAAACGGTTAGTTTAAAATACACGTGTCAGACGCCAAATGCGTGCAGTAATGATGCTGCAATGCAATATTCAATTAATAGTCAGCCGCTTTTAAGTAATAGCTTCACAAATGTGTCGTTAAATTTTGATCCTAGTAATAATAACTTGGCTACTTTGAGTAATCTTTATCCTGATGCAGGTAAAATCAATCTTCAGGCGCAAAAAACGGTTGCAAATGGTGCCTTGTTACAAGGGGCGTCAAATCTTTTTACCGTAAGACCCGATCGATTTGAGATTATATTAGAAGATAGCCATAGCGTAGGCGATCCATCTTATGCGGTTGATGAAAATGGCTCGGTGTTTAAAAAAGCCAAAGAAGATTTCCCTATTACGATCAAAGCCGTTAATCGTTCAGGTTTGACTACAACTAACTTCCGCTCTGCTAATTTATTAGCAAATGCGTTGTCGTTTAGCCATCAGTTGCAAGCGCCTAGTGCAGCCCAAGGTGGAGTGCTAGGCCAGTTTTCACCTGCCGCCAGTGCTTTAGTTTTTGACCAAGGGCTGAGCCAATTTAATGGCAATTGGAATGAAGTGGGGATTATAGGTTTAAATATTAACGCCCCTGGTGGGTCATATTTAGGGCATCAAGAATCATTTTCTGGATCGCTTACAGATATTGGCCGATTTGTTCCCGCTGCATTTTTACTCAAAGAAAGTAATGTTGCATCAGCTTGCAGTGCCAGTTTTAGTTATCTAGAACAGCCATTTACTGTGTCTTTTGCTTTACACGCAGTCAATGATGCTGCTGATATTAATGCTGTTACGCAAAATTATTTTGCAGGTTTTGCTAAGGCGCAAATACACACTCAAATTGAAAATAACCAACTGGGGCTAGACGCTGTCGGTGATCCTAATTATAAGGCTCATAGTGCGTTTAAAAATGCGGCTAATCAGCACCTATTAGTGGATAAGGCGATGATGGGAAATTGGGCTAATGGCATTTACACATTAAATCGAGATGATTTTATGCTTAAGCGCAATGATCAGCCCGATGGCCCGTTTACTGATGTTGACTTTGTATTGTCTGCCACTGATGGCAATACAAAGCTGGCAAATTTAAATGAAAATCCCGAGCAAAATAATTTAACGAACGCTTGCGGGCCTTTGGCCTCAACCAATTGTACGGGTATTAAATTAAATAGCAGCCCCAAAGTATTTCGCTATGGCCGCTATGAATTAGAAGATACTTACGGTTCTGCGTTTAATTCAATTCAAGTGCCGCTTAAAGCGCAATATTGGGCGCAAACACAATGGTTGTTAAGTGCAGATGATAGCTGTAGTACTTATCAGCAAAGTTTAACGCAAGTTGCTCCATTGAGCCCAACGTTATCTTTCTCAGTGCAAGGTAGTGGTGCGGCACCTTATAGCCTTGTTCGCGGTAAATATAACTACTTGTTAGGTCAGGGTCTTGTGGTTGAACCATTATCACAAGAACAAACGGGAATGTTTAATATAGAATACTCTGCGACCCCAACTTGGTTACAATTTGACTGGCTTGGCGATGGTTCTCAACTTAATCCGAGAGCGAATATTCAATTTGGTCGTTTTCGTGGCAATGATCGCGTGATATATTGGCGTGAATCTAACTAAGTATCATGATATAAATAAGTTATTACTCGAAAGTTTATATAATAATTTAACAAAGCTTGTGTTTTGCCTTGCAACTAAATAGCATTAAGGGCAATAAAAAAACAATAATAACCAAAAATCGGCCGTTTTGGGAATGGAATGTATGCGATTAGCTCCTTTATCTATTTTAATATCAATCAGTTTATTAGCGTTAAGTGCCCACGCACAAGATGTAAACACTGTTACTAGCATTGAATCAGAAATCACACTTAAACAATCTGAGTTTGATAACTTTACTGATGTCCTTGAAAAGCATTTAAAAGAAGAAAGTCAATTGCAACAGCAATTGGACTTGTTGCGCGCACGTTCTGCAAAATTAGAAAAAGAAAAAAACCAAGCGCTTGATGCAATGAATGAAATGTATCGACGCATGATTGAAGATCCAAGTGTCAATATCACTGAAACACAAAATCGTTATCAAGCAGCTGTTTCGTCACATAAACAAAATAAAGACGATATAGCGATGCAGTTGGCCGCCATAGCATCGCACCGCCAAGAGATTGAACAAATTCGTGTTGCCAAGCACGCGTTACTCAATACTTTAGAAGGATTAAAAGAGCAGCGTAATAGTGCTCGGGTTGAGCGTTTACGCAATGAGTTTTCTCGCGAAGGCACAGTTGAAGTTAACAACACGATTAATTGTAAGCGCACAGAAACACTTGCAGCGTGTGAACAACGAGGCCAGCACTTAGGATTGCAAAAAGCAACCAAGCGCTTTTTAGACCAAATATTTGCGAACCTGACGGAAATTCGTACCGTAGAGTCAAAACGTAATATGGCAGGGGCACAAGTTCAAGTCTTAAATAGCCACGTCGTGAGCAGTGAATTTAGTGGTCAAGGCAATTATAGTGTTAATCTGAATGTTGCGATGCGTGGTTCTGTTAATACATCACGACTGTGCCAATTATTGAATCTCGATAATCGTTTTTGCAATGACTACAGCAATCCAATAGCTAATGTGTACCAGCAAACAATCGCCCCCGATTTGTCTATCCCTGTGGTGAGTTTTAAAGATATGCCTATCAGTAGTACCTCTGCGTCTTCTGTGGTTGCATCATCAGTACCGCAAGTGTCTACTTTAAAGCGTCAAGACCAAGATTCAAATTACGAATTAACTTTACGCTCTAACGTACGTGATGATGAAGTATTTATTGGCGGCGTTAGCTATGGTTCAACTCGTTTATCAGTTCAGTTACCCCAAGGCGTACACGATGTAGAAATCCGCAAAGCGGGTTATGAACCATATCGAAATAGTATTGATTTACGCAGCAATAGTACTGTTCGAGCTGTTTTAGTTAAAAGTGCACCATCAATTACAGAAATTGCTAAAACAGTGACCGCAACTAGCTCAGATAGTATTTTAACGCAAGGTATGGTTGTTATTCCTGCGGGTGAATTTGAGATGGGTGACTTAACGGGCAATGGTCTTGCTAATGAGCAACCTGTGGTAAAAAAGATTCTTAGTGACTCATTTGTTATGCATGAGAAAGAGGTCACTGTAGGTCAATATCATGCGTTTATTAATGAATCGAATTACATTACTGAAGCTGAAGCGGGTAAAGGGTGCGCATATTATTTAAATGGTGAACCAGTTTGGGAGCAAAGTCTTAACTGGAAAAACCCAGGTTATGAACAAGGTGATGATTTTCCTGTTGTGTGTTTGACTTATAACGATGCTAAAGCCTATGCAGATTGGCTTGTGAGTAAAACAGGTCAACAGTACCGTTTACCTACTGAGGTTGAGTGGGAATACGCAGCTCGTGCTGGTTCCGCAACCGATTATGCATGGGGTAATGATATCGGTAATAATCTAGCCAATTGCGGCTGGTGTGGCAGTGCTTGGTCAAACCAAAGTGCATCACCTGTAGGGTCATTTCAAGCAAACAAATATGGTCTTTACGATATGGTTGGCAATGTCTGGGAGTGGACACAAAAAACAGCGGGTCAATCCGATGTTGCGGTACGTGGCGGCGCATGGAACTTTGCCCCGAGCTTAGCTCGCTCACCGACACGTTTAATTTTAACAACCGATTTCAGGGCTAACTACATTGGTTTTAGACTTGTTAGAGAGCGTTAAATAAACGGGAAGCACAGCTTCCCGTTTTCTATTGTGCATTATATTTAATCAATGTTAAAAAAAAAGGCTTTAACCCGTGGTAATTCTTGCTGATTAAGATAGTCATTGGTAGAGTTAGCGCAGAAACTAAGAACAAAAAATACAAGGATCAGCCAGTTCCATGTTTAAAAAATTACGCGGTTTATTTTCAAATGATTTATCCATCGATCTGGGAACAGCCAATACGCTTATTTATGTCAAAGAGCAGGGAATTGTACTAAATGAGCCTTCAGTAGTTGCAATTCGCCATGACAAGCCAGGCGGCCCAAAAAGTGTGGCATCTGTCGGTCATGAAGCAAAACGTATGTTAGGTCGTACACCTGGAAATATTAAAGCAATTAGACCCATGAAAGATGGCGTGATTGCTGATTTTTATGTCACTGAAAAAATGCTTCAGCATTTTATTAAGCAAGTACATAACAATAACTTCCTTCGCCCAAGTCCTCGCGTACTGATTTGTGTACCGTGTGGTGCAACTCAAGTTGAAAAACGAGCGATTCGAGAGTCAGCAATGGGAGCCGGTGCGCGTGAAGTGTATTTAATTGAAGAGCCAATGGCTGCTGCAATCGGTGCAGGTCTCCCCGTTTCTGAAGCGACTGGCTCAATGGTTGTTGATATCGGTGGCGGTACGACAGAAGTCGCCATCATCTCATTAAACGGGATTGTGTATTCTTCTTCAGTACGTATCGGTGGCGATAAGTTTGATGAAGCGATTATCAACTATGTGCGCCGTAATTTCGGTAGCTTAATAGGTGAAGCCACCGCTGAGCGTATTAAGCATGAAATTGGTTCTGCTTTTAAAACAGATAAGATTAAAGAAATTGAAGTGCGCGGTCGTAACTTGGCCGAAGGAGTACCTCGTTCATTTACTTTAAACTCTCATGAAATTTTAGAAGCGCTGCAAGAACCGCTGCAAGGTATTGTGAGTGCAGTCATGGTTGCTCTTGAGCAATCACCGCCAGAATTAGCCTCAGATATTTCAGCCCATGGCATGGTATTAACAGGCGGTGGTGCGTTACTGCAAGATCTCGATCGTTTATTAATGGAAGAAACGGGTATTCCTGTTGTGGTTGCCGATGACCCATTAACGTGTGTGGCGCGTGGCGGCGGTAAAGCGTTAGAGATGATAGACATGCACGGTGGTGATGTTTTTAGTTACGACTGATGAATCTTCTTTTTGGACGAAGTGCATCGTTACAACTGCGATTAGTTATCGCAGTTGTATTGAGTGCGGTTTTAATGTTTGGTGATCGCTATACTGATGGCGCATCGACTATTCGTACTAGCTTAAATACTATAGTTAGCCCATTGTTTTATCTGGCTAATCTCCCACATGAATTATTTAGTTGGAGTTCTAATAACCTCCATAGTCGCCGTTTTCTCAATCAAGAAAATGAACAATTAAAAACAGCGCAATTACTGCAAAGTGAAAAACTCCAGCGACTTGCTTTTTTAGAGCAAGAAAATAACAAACTTCGCGCGTTACTTGGTTCAGCTAAAGCTGAAAAAAATAAAAAGTTAGTTGCTCAAGTTTTGTCCGTTCATTCTAATCCATACAGCCATCAAGTAATGATTAACAAAGGGACGCTTGACCAAGTTGTTGAGGGCGTTGCTGTGATTGATGAAATGGGTATTGTTGGGCAAGTGACACAAGTTGGATCAACAACAAGTCGAGTTTTGTTGATGACCGATACCATGCATGCCACGCCAGTGCGAATACTACGCAATAATGTACGTACTGTGGTCGAAGGCATTGGCAAAATCAATCAAGTTAAACTGTCTCATGTACCACACAGTATGGATATTCGAATTGGTGATATTCTTTATAGCTCTGGCTTGGGGGGTGTTTTTCCTGAAGGGTACCCGGTGGCAACAGTGACCAGCATTAAAAGAGATGAAGGCCAACCATTTGCGCAAGTTTATGCTGAGCCCGTAGCTCAATTAGATCGTATTCGCTTAGTCATATTATTGTGGCAAACATCAAAGGGCGAAAAGTATGATTAGTCGTCATATATTACTGATTTGCTTTTCAATTTTTGTAGCTTTAGTCATGGCGCTAGTACCCCTTCCAATTGGTATAGAGGCCTTTCGACCTGACTGGGTTTTACTGGTACTTATGTATTGGTCTTTAGCATTACCGCATCGTGTGAATATCGGTATTGCTTGGGTGACAGGGCTATTGATGGATTTAGCTCTCGGTTCTCCTTTGGGTGTTCATTCTTTAGCATATTCAATATCGATTTATATTACTGCGAGTAATTATCAAAAAATTCGTAATTTCTCTGTATGGCAACAAGCATTTTTGATAGCGCTATTTTTGGCCCTGTATCATTTAGTACAATTTTGGCTGAGCCACTTTCTTATTGAAATTTACTTTTTACCTCAATATCTATGGCCTGTACTTACAGGTGCTTTATGTTGGCCGTGGATATTTTTATTACTGCGAAAATACCGCCGTAACCTTAGGATCCGTTAATGCTACAACCTATTTACCTCGCATCCGCTTCTCCTCGTAGACGTGAATTACTAACTCAACTTAATGTTGAGTTTTTGCAATTTAGCGTTGATGCAGATGAATCAGCTTTGGATAACGAACAGCCCATTGCGCATGTAGAACGTTTAGCGCGCTTAAAAGCGCAAAGTGGTGTTTTTATGGGTTATCACGATAGACCCGTGCTTGGCTCCGATACCATTGTTGTAATTAATGGCGAAATATTGGGTAAGCCAAAAAACAAACAAGATTCGTTGGCTATGTTGACTAAGCTATCAGGGCAAACTCATCAGGTGATGACTGCTATTGCGGTAGCAAATCAAAACGCTGTGTTTAGTGATGTGGTGATTACAGATGTCACATTTAAGACATTAAGTTTAGATGAAATTGATGCATATTGGCATACGGGTGAGCCAGCCGATAAAGCGGGTAGCTATGGGATCCAAGGGCTCGGAGGGCGTTTTGTCTCGCATTTATCAGGCAGCTATTTTGCTGTAGTTGGCTTGCCATTGTTTGAAACGGAGCGTTTATTGCTTCGTTTTCAACAGGCAGCCCTATAAAGACAAGGATTAGCCATGAGCAGTGAACTCTTAATTAATGTAACCCCGAATGAAACACGCGTGGCCTTAATTGAAAACGGTGTATTACAAGAGGTTGAACACGAGCGTGTTGGAAATCTGGGTATTGTCGGTAATATTTATCTTGGAAAAGTCAGCAGGGTACTACCTGGTATGCAAGCGGCATTTGTTGATATTGGACTTGATAAAGCGGCGTTTTTGCACGCTTCAGATATTGTTAATAGTGCCTCTATTGTTGAAGGCGTAGATGAGCAGCCGATAAAAAAAGTTCAGGATATTCGAGAGCTTGTTCGTCAAGGTCAGCAAATCATGGTGCAAGTGGTTAAAGATCCACTCGGAACTAAAGGTGCAAGACTCACGACCGAAATTACCATACCATCTCGCTATTTAGTGTTTATGCCCGATGCGACTCATGTCGGTGTAAGTCAACGAATTGAAACAGATGAAGAGCGTAGTCGTCTTAAAAAGATTGTGGCTGAATACAACGATGAAGAAGGTGGCTTTATTGTCCGCACTGCAGCTGAAGGTGCGTGTGAAGTTGAGCTGGCTCATGATGCCAAGTTTTTAAAAAAACTGTGGAAAAAAGTACTCATTAAACGTAAAGCGGCTCGCAAAGAAACCTTATTACATGATGATTTAACCTTAGCTTTTCGCACGTTACGCGATTATGTCGGTGAGGATATGGAGCGGATTAGGGTTGACTCAAAACTCGCATTCTTAGAGCTTAAGGCTTTCACTGAAGAGTTTGTCCCCGAACTTACGGCAACACTAGAATATTATCCTGGCGAGCGACCCATTTTCGACTTATTTGATGTTGAAAATGAAGTACAAAAAGCCTTGCATCGAAAGGTTGAGCTTAAGTCTGGTGGTTACATCATTATTGATCAGACCGAAGCGATGACTACGATAGACATCAATACGGGTGCATTTGTTGGTCATCGTAATTTAGAAGAGACCATTTTTAATACTAATATTGAAGCAACACAAGCCATTGCGCGCCAGCTTAGGTTACGCAATCTAGGCGGCATTATTATTATCGACTTTATCGATATGACGACTGCAGATCATAAGCGAAGAGTGCTTCATTCACTTGAAGTTGCACTGCAAAAAGATCGTGCTAAAGCGAATATTAATGGCTTTTCGGCATTGGGTTTAGTTGAAATGACGCGTAAGCGCACCCGTGAAAGTTTGGGTCATATCTTATGCGGTATTTGCCCTGTGTGTGACGGGCGCGGTGCATTGAAAACGGTTGAAACTGTTTGCTATGAAATTTTACGTGAAATTGTACGTGTTAATCGTGCCTATGCGGCTGATAAGTTTGTAGTGTATGCATCACAAGCAGTGAGTGAAGCCTTACTTAATCATGAGTATCACAACCTCGCTGAGTTAGAGCTTTTTATCGGTAAACCTATCAAGATACAAATTGAAAGTTTGTATAATCAAGAACAATTTGATGTGGTAATGATGTAGTGCAACACGTTTCGAAATGGTGTTTTTTTTGTTTGCGCAAACTATGGCAATTAACAGCAGTGACTCTTGTGTTGCTGGCAGTGATTATTTCTGTCTTAAAATACAGTTTGCCTTATGCCAATCAATATAAATCGGACTTCGAAGCGCTGATCGCCAAGCAATTTGGCATCGATTTATATATTGGCAGTATCAGTGCAACTTGGCAAAATAATGGTCCTGCATTGGTACTGAATAACATTTCATTTCAACCTAATGAGTTAGCCCCGGTAGATTTATTAATCGCTCAAACTAGATTGAAAATTAATATTTGGCAATCAATCCTCGATAGACAAATTCGTTCTAGCTATTTTGTACTCGACGGCGTGACGGCAACTATTAAAACGGCTGAGCTATTAAAAAATCAAAGTGAAGAACTCACCGATAGTTCAGGGCAAATTGAATTTATTGAAAGCCTTTTTTTAGGCAATATAGGCCACTTCTCCCTCGAAAATAGTACCTTAGAGCTTTATTTAGCTAATGGTCATCGACGTACAATCGTACTTGAAAAGGTGAGTTGGCAAAATCAAGATCAAAAACATCAAGGGCAGGGACGAATTAGTCTGCCAGGTATTGCAGACAATTCACTAAGTGTAATTTTTAACTTATATGGTGAAACGTTTGCTCGCGCATTTGGTGAGTTATATGTGGTGGGTAACAAGCTGAGTTTGGCTCCCCTGTTGGCTGAAGTAACGCCCTCCCATATTAAAGCGCTTAAATCTAACGTGAACTTTGAGCTTTGGGCTCGCATCGATAATCAGGCAATAAAATCATTACAAGTTGAATGGCAGCCGAGTAGTTTGCAATGGCAGTATAATGATACCCCCCAACAATTTTCGATTGAATCAGGAGGGTTTCGTTGGCAACCAAAAGAGAAGGGATGGCATTTGGCGACATCGCCATTAAAACTAACTGCAAATCAAAAAGAATGGCCTGATTTGGGCTTTGCGCTGAGTAAATACAATGATCAATTTGAAGGTCAATTATCACATTTAAATTTAGCAATTTTACGTCAGTTTGCTCAATTTGAACCTGACAATGCGTTACAAGATCTAGTCGCTCGTCAACCAAGCGGCTTGATTGAGCAAGGTTATTTTAAGTTTGTAAATCAAGATAACTGGCTGGCGGTGATAAATGCCAAAGAAGTGGGTTGGAATAATGTTGATGAGATACCGGGCATGCAAGATCTTGCACTCGATTTTATTATGCAACCACAAAAAGGCCGTTTATCGTTATCAGGTTCCGATAATTATATTTTAACGGGTAATCTTTTTACTCAGGCAATTAGCTATCAGCAACTCAATTTTGATTTAAACATTGTTAAAGAAAATGAACACTGGCAATTACAAACAAATAATTTTTGGCTGCAGAATGAAGAGCTCAGTATTGGGGCCGAAACAGCGCTAACGCTTGGAAAAGAAAGTGAAATGAGCCTTTATTTGGAAGTAAAAGGCCCTTCTGCATTATCTGCAAGACATTATTACCCTCGAGGTTATTTACCGCAAGCAACCATTGATTATCTTAATGGTGCCATTAAAGGAGGGGAAATAGCCAAAGCGCAGGTACTTTGGCAAGGTAAATTTGCCAACTTTCCTTATGAAGATCACAGTGGCAAGTTTGAAGTGCGCGCTCATGTTGAACAAGCTGAGTTTCAATTTGAACCAAGGTGGCCAACTATCACTGACTTAGCTGCTGAGCTTGTTTTTAGTGGTAATCGGATGGATATTTATAGCCAACAAGGGCAATTGGTTAATTTACCTATAAAAGACAGTGTTACGGTCAGTATTGATGATTTGACTCATGCAACCTTTTTAAACGTTGCCATTGATACCCAAACTGAGGCGCAAAAATTAGCTCCTTTTTTTGCCGCGACACCTTTAGCAGATCCGCTCGAAAATATTCTGAAAATTGTACAAGGTAAAGGCCAAGTAAAGGGATCAGTTAATTTACATGTAGGGTTAGATAAACCAGAGGTAGTTGCAACAGGCAGTATTGATTTAAATAAGGCAAATGTTTATCTGACTCAGCCGGGCTTACCGCTTAAGCGACTTCAGGGAATTTTAAAGTTTAATAATGAAACCATTAGTCTCAATAATGCAAGGGCTTCTTGGTTTGGGTTGCCTGTTCGATTTAGTTTAGACGGTAAACAGCAAAATACTGGTTATCAAGTAAAACTTGATCTCAATGCTAACTGGCCTGTTGAGAAGTTGATTGGCTTAGGTAATGGCTTAATGAATGGTTACTTGGCTGTTCGACTCCCTTTAAAGGCGACTGTTAACTTAAACTTTCCGGCTAAAGGTTTTAATTATCAAGCAGAGATTTCATCGGATTTAAGAGGGTTGAGCAGTGTTTTACCTGAACCTTTTGCCAAAACAGTAGGGCAGAAATGGGCCTTAAAAGGACAAGTTCGAGGCGATGAGATATCTAACCTTATTACATTTGGTATTGATAATAAGCTCTATTTCAATGGTATTTTAGCCAACGATACCGCTCGTTTCACACATGCCCATCTGATAGTTGGGGAGCATGATTTAGGGCTAAATCAAAAAGATTTTGATGTGAGTGTGCACCTTAATCAGGCTAATCTCAATCAATGGATCCCTTTTATTGATCATGTACTTAATGCTGGTGAGGGGTCTTCGGGTCCAAGTTTATTGCCTCCTTTAGTGAAAGTGCAAGGTAGCGTTGTACAAGCCGATTTAGCAGGCGTTTTATTTAATGAAGTTGATTTCAAACTCGATAATTTAGACCAAGCAGTTGACATTAAACTTGTAGGTAAAGAGCTGCGAACGCGCATCAGTATTCCTAAAGTATTAGCGCAGCGACCTATTAATATTGAAGCGGACTATTTACGCATTATTTTACCTGTTTCAGTACCTGATCCTTTAGCCGAAAAAGCCAATAATGACTGGCTAAAAAACATACCTGCTATTCGTTTTAAATGTGCTGATTGTCAGATCGATCAATATCAATTAGATCAAGTGCAACTTAATTTAGATCCCGTAGATGACGGTCTTTCGATCAGCGACCTTATCATCGAAAAAGATAAGCATAACGTAGTGGCGAAAGGTATTTGGCAGGCAGGTAAAACCGAGATAAATGGTCAGTTCAATAGCCGTGATCTTGGTGAGCTTTTTAATGAATTTGATTTAACTTCAAGTATTAAAGACTCGAACGCTCAAGGAATATTTAACCTAGCGTGGCTTGGCACGCCTTATGAATTTGATGCTGCTAGTTTAAGTGGACAACTGCAGCTTGATTTAGGTGAAGGGCATTTAACAGAGGTAAGCGATGGCGGTGCTCGGGTATTTTCATTATTAAGTCTTGATTCGTTGGTGCGTAAACTCAAACTCGATTTTAGAGATGTGTTTGCCAAAGGTTTTTTCTACAATAGCCTAAAAGGCTCATTGCAAATTGAAAATGGCATTGCGACCACCCAAAATACCAAAATAGATGGTGTGCCTGCCGACATCAGTATTAGGGGTTATGCTAATTTAACCACGAAAGAGATTAACTATAATCTTGCTGTAGCGCCTGAGGTTACTTCAAGTTTACCCGTTTTATTAGGGTGGCTTGCAGGTCCTGTCCCTGGCTTGGCCGCGTTTGCGATTGATAAAGTGATTCATTCTGCTCGGGTGATTTCAGAAATTAACTTCAGAATTGATGGCACTATCGACAAGCCTGTGGTTACTGAACTTGGCCGTAAAAGCCGTGAAGTTGAATTACCTCCAGTAGTGCCAACTCCTGAACCAAATAGCGAAAATAAATGATAGTTTGTTTACAAATGTGTTCTGGCCCCGATGTTGGGCAAAATCTTCAGGCGTTAAGGAATGCCTGTGATGATTTACCGACAGGTCGGCCCTTATTATTATGCCTCCCCGAAAGCTTTGTGTGTTTTGCTGGTGCGCCTGACGCTAATTTAAAGTTGGCGCACAGTGAGCAAATTGATGAGGTTTTAGATGAGCTGGCAGCACTGTGCGTTAAGCATAATATTTGGCTCAGTGCCGGAACTTTGCCGCTCAAAGCGAATGATAATAAACATTACGCCGCATCGTTACTGTTTAATGCACAAGGCGAAATTGTCGCGCAGTACAATAAAATGCATTTATTTGATGTGTTAGTCGCAGATCAAACTGGGAGCTATCAAGAATCAACCTATACCCAAGCGGGTGAGCAAGTCTGTGTTGTGAATACGCCTTTTGGTAAGCTCGGTTTATCTGTGTGTTATGACATTCGTTTTGCTGCTTTATATAGTAAACTGCGCCAGTTAGGTGCTGAGATAATCTTGGTACCCAGTGCGTTTACACAAGTTACTGGTGCGGCACATTGGCATGCATTATTACAAGCGCGTGCCATTGAGCAGCAATGCTATGTTATTGCTGCGGCGCAGGTTGGTGAACATGGTAATAATCGCCATACCTATGGACATAGTTTAATTGTTTCTCCTTGGGGAGAAATATTGGCAGAACAAAAAACACAATGCGGTTTGATCTCCCATCAAGCTGACTTGGCATTGGTTGCGCAAATTAGAGCTAAAATGCCTATAATTTCACACACTAAGTTTACATGTGAGTTAAAAAATGAATTCTGAAGTCGAAAATAACTTGTTAAAAAATAGTTCGTTATGTCGTGAAGATCTGGAAAAGACTTTAGCGTTTATTCATCAACACAATGTTGATTATGCTGATTTGTATTTTCAATCTAGCTACCATGAATCTTGGATGCTAGAAGATGGTTTAGTTAAAGAAGGTTCATATAATATTGAGCGTGGTGTGGGGGTGCGTGCAGTCAGTGGCGATAAAACTGGTTTTTCATATTCTGATGCAATTACGCTAGAAGCGTTAAACCAAGCAGCAACAGCTGCAAGAAGTATTGCTAAAGCAGGCCAAAACAAAACAGTACAAGTTTTCTCAGAAGTTCCCCATCCAATCCAATTTGCCGCAGCTCAACCTATCTCCAGCATGAGTGATGATAAAAAAGTTGAGTTATTACGTGAAATTGAAAATTACATTAGGCAGTTAGCACCTGAAGCAAGCCAGGTTGTTACTTCATTATCAGCTGTATATGAAGAGATTTTAGTGGCTGCTAGCGATGGCACGTTTGCCACCGATCGCCGCCCATTAATTCGTTTAAATTGTTCTGTATTATTAGAAAAAAATGGCCGTCGTGAGCGCGGTGGTGCCGGTGGAGGTGCCCGTTTAGATTATGGTTATTTTTATGAATTGGTTGAGGGTAAACCACGTTGGATGGCCTATGCCGAAGATGCAATTCATCAAGCCCGAATTAACTTAGAAGCCATTGATGCACCAGCAGGGGCTATGCCAGTTGTATTAGGCGGTGGTTGGCCGGGGGTCTTATTACATGAAGCGGTTGGCCATGGTTTAGAAGGTGATTTTAATCGTAAAGGTGCATCTGCATTTAGTGGTCGCGTTGGTGAGCAAGTGGCATCAAGCTTATGTACAGTTGTCGATGATGGCACGATGGCAAATCGTCGTGGTTCGTTGAATATAGACGATGAAGGTACGCCTGCTGGATATAACGTACTGATTGAAAATGGGATTTTAAAAGGCTATATCCAAGATAAACTCAACGCTCGTTTAATGGGGGTTGCGCCAACGGGGAATGGACGTCGCGAATCGTATGCTCATTTGCCAATGCCTCGTATGACAAATACTTATATGTTAGCGGGTGAAAGCAGCCAAGAAGATATTATTGCCAGTGTTAAAAAAGGTATTTTTGCAGCGAACTTTGGTGGTGGGCAAGTTGATATCACCTCTGGTAAGTTTGTATTTTCGGCATCCGAAGCGTACTTAATTGAAAATGGTAAAGTAACACGTCCAATCAAGGGGGCGACTTTAATTGGTAATGGCCCTGAAGTGATGCAAAAAATATCTATGGTTGGTAATGACTTATCACTTGATAAAGGGGTGGGGGTGTGTGGTAAAGATGGTCAAAGTGTACCTGTTGGTGTTGGTCAACCAAGTTTAAGAATTGATGAGCTCACCGTTGGTGGTACAGCTTAATTCCACTGTAAAACACACTTGCTTTAAATATAGTAGGGTGGGATGCCGCAACTTTAAAGCGCTCTATTTTTGAATGAAAAAAGCCGCTAATGCGGCTTTGTAAACTCAACGTGACTGGGTGTATTAAGTATCACGCTGCGAATTCGGTTTGGGCTTGATCATGGCGTATTAAATAATCAAACGCACCTAAGCTTGCAGTTGCACCACTTCCAATGGCAATAATGATTTGCTTATACGGTGTATTGGTTACATCACCTGCGGCAAATACGCCAGCAATCGATGTTGCGCCATGATTGTTTGTGATAATTTCACCTCGCTGCGAAAGCTCGACTGTACCTTTAAGCCAATCGGTATTAGGTAGTAAGCCAATTTGAACAAAAATACCTGCTAGCGCTAAGTGATGTTCCTCATTATTGGCGCGATCATGATAGTTCAGTCCAATTACTTTATTGCCATCACCGACTACCTCGGTGGTTTGTGCTTGGGTGATAATCGTAATATTACCCATGCTGCGTGCTTTTTTAATTAAGACGGCATCAGCGCGTAAGTTTTGTGCAAATTCTAATACTGTAACGTGTTCAACAATATTGGCTAAGTCGATTGCTGCTTCTATTCCAGAATTGCCACCCCCGATAACCGCCACTTTTTTGTTTTTGAACAGTGGGCCATCGCAATGCGGGCAATACGCAACACCTTTACCGCGGTATTGTTGCTCACCAGGAACGTTCATTTCACGCCATCTAGCCCCTGTTGCCAAAATGACTGATTTAGATCGTAATTGCGCTCCGCTCTCTAACTCAATCGCAAAGCCATTTTCAGTATTCAACTGTTTGGCTTTTTGCGCGGTAATTAAATCTACGTCATATTCTTTGACGTGTTCTTCAAGCTGAGCAACTAATTGTGGGCCTTGAGTTGATTTAACGGATAAAAAGTTCTCAATGCCAAGTGTATCACTTACTTGGCCACCAAAACGTTCAGCCACTAAACCTGTTTTTAAACCTTTACGTGCTGCATAAACCGCCGCCGCTGCACCTGCTGGGCCGCCACCGACAATGAGTACATCGTATTGTTCTTTTTCATTGAGCTGTTTGGCTACTTTACTGGCATGATTTTTATCAAGTTTAGCTAAAATATCAGCAAGGCTAATTGCACCGTGACTAAATGGTTTGCCATTTAGGTAAACAGCCGGAACCGACAAAATATTGCGTTGTTGTACTTCGCTTTGAAATAAAGCGCCATCAATCATGGTGCTTTTAATTGCCGGATTTATTGCCGCCATTAAATTAAGGGCTTGCACAACCGCAGGGCAAGTTTGGCAACTCAATGAAATATAAATTTCGAAATCAAGTGGGCCTGTTAGCGCACTTATTTGCTCAAGTTCTTCGACTGAGGCTTTTGTTGCATGGCCGCCGGTGTGTAATAACGCCAGAATTAAACTAGTAAATTCATGGCCCATCGGAACGCCTGCAAAGTTAATTTCGCTTTGTGCACCTTTTACACTCAGTTGTGGTGCACGAACGTTTGAGTCTTGGGTTGTGCTTACACTAATCAGTGAGTTTAGTTCAGAAAGCTCATTTGCAAGTGATTGTAATTCAATTGATTTTTTACTCTCGTCAAGATTGATAACCAATTGAATAGGTTTTGTAATGTTGTTTAAATGAGTTTGTAATTGTGCTTTGATTTTTGCGTCTAACATGGTGATTACCTTCTTCAGAGAGTGGGCAGTTAAGTGACCTTAACTGCCGATTTTTTACATTACGACTTAGATTTTGCCAACTAAGTCTAATGAAGGTGCTAATGTTTCTTCACCTGGCTGCCATGCTGCCGGGCACACTTCGCCATCGTGGCTTGCAACGTATTGTGCAGCTTGGATTTTACGAAGTAATTCAGTTGCTGAGCGGCCAATTCCTAAATCATGAGTTTCAACAATTTTGATTTCGCCTTCTGGGTTCATCACAAATGTACCGCGAAGTGCTAAACCATCTTCTTCAATCATTACGCCAAAGTTGCGTGTAATTGTGCCTGTTGGGTCACCAATCATTGGGAATTGAACTTTACCAATCGTCTCTGAACTGTCGTGCCATGCTTTGTGTGCAAAGTGGGTATCAGTTGATACTGAGTAGATTTCAACACCTAGCTCTTTAAATTTTGCATAGTTATCTGCTAAGTCACCTAATTCTGTTGGGCAAACAAACGTGAAGTCAGCAGGGTAAAAAAATACTACAGTCCAGTTACCTAGTAAGTCTTGTTCTGTTAGCGCTTTAAAATCGCCGTTGTGGTATGCAGTTGCTTTGAATGCTTTTAATTTAGTGTTGATTAAAGTTGTGTTCATTATTTGTATCCTTTAGGTTGGTTGGAAATTTATTGCAGCTGCTTTGCTGCTGTGAACACAGAATATGAGAAATTAATCATTCCGTAAAATGGGATAAAGTGATTGTAGTAATTCAAAAAATAGATTTTAGCGTCTTTTACTCTTGAAAAATGTAATAAAAAGCGGAATGTTTCAGGTTTGCAGTCTATTATTTAAACGTTGGCATAATTATTGAAGATAAAATATGTCTGACAAAAAATTGGCCTATATGGAGGCACCATGCAAATTAATAGTGAATTAATGACTGATATCAGCGCCAGTCAGGAAACAAATCAAGAGATATTAGCAATACTAGGCATGCAAGAGCATACAGGTGCAGTGCAGTATCATGTCTACCATACAATGGTTGATGACAAAGAAGTGTATTGTTGTTTATCAGGCGGTATTGTTGAAAACAATGAAATTACCTTTACACCAATTGGGCTTGGAGCGTTTGAAGCGCTAACGCGCATTAATCCTGAGCAAGCGGATTATTTTGCTGAAGAGCTTAAAATCTCTAACGGCTCAATTAAAGCGCAAGTCGAAGAGGTGCTTATGAAGGTCCCAGCTAAAGCAAAGGTGTGTTTTATTGGTGACATGACGGGTGAATTAAAAGAATCTATCGCTGAGCTGTTCCCATTAGCCTTAAATTAATGTTAGTTTAGGAATATAAAAAACGGACCTTTTAGGTCCGTTTTTTATATTTATACAAAGATGGTTAGTCTTTATTCATAACAAGTTAAGCTAGTCTATGTGATAGTGATGGATAGAAATACCACCATTAGTTATTGGAGAATGTAATGACAGGATTTAAAAAGATAATCTGTGCGCTGGCTTTAACAACCCCTTTAATAACGTGGGCGGGTGAAGCTAATGTTGCCTGGGGCAACTTAAAAGATTTCCGTGATGTTAGACCAAGTAATGAAACCCGCGGTGGTTACCATAAACGAATTCAAACTCAATTTGAGCAACACTTTGCCTCTTTAGCCGCACAATTGCCGCAAGGCTATAATTTAGGCGTTAACATAACGAACATTGATTTAGCGGGTGATGTTGATTTTTCAGGTACTGATCAGCTGCGTATTGTTAAGCCTATCTATTTTCCAAAAGTGGAATTTAGTTATGTGCTAACTGACGATTCAGGCAAACTTATTGATAAATCAGATGCATCACTTAAAGACATGGGCTTTATGGATAAAATGAAACGCGGTCGTGATGAAGAGTTTTATTATGAAAAGCGTCTTTTGAGTGATTGGTTTAATGATGAATTGCTCAATAAAATTAAGTAATTCAATCTAAAACTCAGTAGCAGCACTTAAAAACGTTTATAGCAGTGCTGCTATTTCATGATAAAGCTTATTGGCTTCCTCAGCATTTAAATTTCCTTGCGATTGCGCCTGACCTATTGATGAGCTTACTCTAACCACTTCATTAGCTATTTGATCGATAGAACGGTTTGTTTGTGCATAGGTAGAGGCGGATAAATCGAGTTGCCGCTTCGCATCATTTGAAATAGTAACCGTATCGGGTTTTAATTCATTACTGGCGGAATTAGAGACCAAAGACTCAAGTGATTTTTTCTCCACAGGAGAAGTGGCAGAAAAGGGCTCGATAATAGTAGGTTGAAGTTGGGTAAGATTAATCACATTTCCTCCCACAGAATACAGTAAGGTCGGATACTTTTGATTATAGGCAGCAAATACGTGTGCTGCCATATTTTGACTTATGCTGCTTTAAAGGTACTGAGGAGTTGATGTAATTGCTGTAACTTTAAAACGGCAATTTTGAGTAACTCGGTATCAATCGGATCTTGTTGTGATAAAGAATCAACATCAGCAGCAAGATCAAGCACATATGGCTTAAATCGTTTTGCTTCTAACTCAAAAGCTGACTCTTTATTAAACAAAGCAACAAACTTTCCTTTACCTTGTTTTGCGAGTTCATCTAATTGCAAATCGGCATCAAGTGCCTGACGATACACAATTTTTAAATTGTTGTTCAATTGCTCAATGACAGCGTTCATTGTAACCCTAAAGTTTATTCAAAATCGGCCGTTATAATAAAGGTTGTTTAACTAAATGTCAGTTGCTATGAATATAAATACGCATTCTTTTACACCTGTAAATGGCTCCGAAGGGGCGCAAGTCTATACGGCGGCACTTGCAAAATCACAACAAAAACTTGAAGGCGAGGCTGCTTTAGCGTTACTTGCAGCATCAGCACAAACGCTTGCAAGTATGCCATCTTCTTCAGCATCCCCGACTTTAGGTTCGAACATCGACACTTGGGTTTAATTAAAAAGTGTTTAATAGATTCAATTCTTACGAAATAAATTGATTAAGTTCTTTTTTAGTTTCTGCTGTTTGATTTAATAATGTTTTGTTGTCAGCTACAGCCATAGCAATTTGTTGGTTAGCTTGTTGTCTTAAGGCAAGAATTTGCTCTACTGATGCATGAGTTATTTGTTGAGTTTGTTCAAGCGAATGAACTGCAGCGACGATAGCTTGTAGCTGTTGTTGGTTATTTTCAAATTCAATCACCATATCTGCAAATACAGACGATGTTTGCGCTATAGCCTGTTCTACATCGCTCGATTGTGTAATTAGTTTGTCGGATTCTTTATTTGTTTCACCTACGAGGTGATTCATTTTATTGATAAATTCACTAATTTGACGTGTCGCATTATTAACCTTAACCGATAAACTTCTTACTTCATCAGCCACAACAGCAAAACCACGGCCAGCCTCACCTGCGCGAGCCGCTTCAATTGCTGCGTTCAGAGCAAGAAGATTTGTTTGATCTGAAAACTCCTCGACCATTTTCAAAATGCTTCGAATATTTTCAGAGTTTTCTTTGAGTCCTGCAATTGTATGTGAAAAATTATTCAGCAGTACCGTGATATTACCGACCTGCTCAACGATTCGATGAAGGGCTTTGCTTGAATGTTGAACGTGGCTTAGGTTTTCATTATTGGCAGTAAAAACGTGATCGGTATTGATTGCTATTTGCTCAAGGCTACGAGTTACATTCTCTGAAGTGGCAAAAATCGCTTGGCTTACCTTGGTTTGCTGTTCTCCTAAAGCAACGGTTGTACTCATTGATTCACTCACACTAATATTTGTCTGAGCTGCAAGTTCTGCTTTTGTATAGGTCTGTTTTAAAATCGCTGACAAACGACTGACAAACGTATTGTACTGCTCACTTAACTCTCTAAATTCATCAAAAGTAAATTGGGGTAAGTGGCTCGATAAATCAGCTTTTTGCCGATTAATTTTACTTAACGCATCACGTAAGGCGCAGACTGGCCGCACAATTAAATAGCGAAGATAAAATAAAGTAAAAAAGAAAGCGAAACTAATTAGTAGACAAAGTAACCAAAAACTAGCCATATTTACTTGCTGAACAGTTAAGGTGGTGTAAAGCCAACATAAGGTAACAAACTGAAAAAAATAAACAAAAATCAAATTTCCAATGATTTTTCGGGATAAAGTAAAAAAGAATGTTTGTTCAATTTTTTGATATATTTGCACAATTGTTGAACTCATTACTGATCCTTTTTATTGGTATATAAATCTTAAAACAGTTCTATATCATCATTATGTTGTGATGACGCTTGTTGTAATTGAATCGCTTGCGAGACTTCTTTTCCTGCCATGATGGCTTGAAAAATTAAATGCTCAGATTCCATCGAATAGCTTTTTAATACGTGCGTTCTTAATTCTAACCACTTTGATTCATCGGCCAAATTAGTATTATCTTGAGTTAATTGATTCAATAGCTCGATATTTTTAATCACGTGGTTTAATTGTTGTGAGAGGCGATCGTAAAACTGGAATGCGATAATGCTTTGATTGACTTGAAGGTGCATTTTTTCATGTAAAGCCTCGATTTTGCTATTATCAGTCAAATTTAATTGACTGATAATAGTTTCAAGTTCAGGGCAAATATTTGCAAGTTCCTGAAAGCTTGAGGTGAGTTTTTCAACTTCTTCATCGCTTTGCTGTAAGCTTAACAACATTTGCGCCATGCACAGTTTCATTAATCGTTCACTTTCTTGACGAAAACAAAAGTTGTCAATTTCATTCATGGGTGAACTCGCTATAAGTGATTGCCAAAATAGATTTTTATTTTTGGCAGATGCACTTAATTATTAGCTAAGTTACTTATTATTCAAGTTTTGTAAATTGTACAAATGACTTGGTTTTACTGGGGAAATTACTAAAAATACCATCGACCCCTAATTGATGTAGTCTTTTTACATCCTCATATTTATCAACAGTATAAGCATAGACCTTGAGTGATCTGGCATGAGCGTCTTGCACAAAGGCTGCATTCACAAAATCTTTATCGACATGTACGCTAAATGCATTAAGTTCTTGTGCAAAAGCAGCGTATTGCAGTGGAATTGAACTTGTGAGCGCACCAATATTAAGCCAAGGTAATTGTTGTTTCATCCATTTGAGTTGATGATGATCAAACGATGAAATTAATAAGTTATTTGGAGTGATTATTTTATTGTTGATGTTGTAATTTAATAAATCAGCGAGCTTATCTAGCTCAAAAGTATGTTTTAGTTCTAAATTCAGGACTGTTTGATCACTGATTAGATGTAATAGTTCTTGTAAGGTAGGAACAGATTGCCCAAGGCCTGCATCAAGCGTTTTGATGTTGCTAAGGCTGGTATCGTGAACTTTACCCACTCCGTTTGTTGTTCTATTTAACCATGAATCATGGATAATTACGTAATCATCAAGGCAACTTTGCACATCAACTTCAATACCATCGACACCAATATCGAGAGCGGCCTGAATTGCTTTTAAGGTATTTTCAGGATGATTTCCACTGGCCCCTCGGTGGGCAAAAATTTTCATCATATTATTTTTTCCTCGTCACAGCCCAAGTTTCATAAAATGCAGCGCTAACGACTAATAACCCACCTAAAATAGTGCTTAAACTAGCGCTTTCATGCAAGATTAGCCACGCTAATATGCTGCCATAAAGTGGCTGAAGGCATGAGATTAAGCCCGCCGTTTTAGCCGATAGATGTTGTAAACTAGACGCAAACAGTGAATGGGGGAGCGCCGTAAATACAATACCAACCAATAAAATTAATAACCAGTCTGACTCTATGACTTCTGCTGGTGGTACTTCAACAAATAGGCTCAACATAATACATGCTACCAACGTTTGATAGAGCATAGTATGAGGCCCGCCATAGCGTGAAAAATAATGACGGTGAGTGACATTACGTAGCGCAAAGAAAAAGGCCGAAATGACACCAAGACCAACTCCTAAAGTGACATCATTACCAAGCGTGCCCTCTGGGACTAATAAATAAATACCTAGGCAAACAATACTCGCACAGATAAAGTCGCCAATTTTTGGGGTTGTTTTTGTGATGAGAGGTTCAAGAAAAACGGTAATCACTGGGTAGCAAAAAAAAGCGATAACACCAATAGTAACCCCAGCCAATTGCATGCCACCAAAGTAGGTGATCCAATGTAAACCAATCACAACACCCAGAAAAATAGCAGTAAAATAATCTTTTTTATTGTCTAATCGAATCTGTTTTTTGCTCAGCAGCAGCAATATTAGTAATGCAACTGCAGCAACGGCCGTACGGTACACTGTGATATCGATTGCGGGTAGGCCAATAAGTTTGGCAAATAATGCAGTGCCACCAAATAAAAAAACGGCGCAATGTAAAAACAGTAAACTTTGCTGGTGAGAGTGCATAGCAACCAACTAATTGTGTTAATTAACTTCATCTTAGCATTTTGCTTTATGAACCCAAGCTGTTTTTAAAACACTTTAAAATTAAAGCGTAGAGCATTGGCAGTAATTGAAGGAATTGTGAAATTAGGGGTTAATTTAATAACAAAAGAAGTTTGGTATAAACTTGAATAAAGATAAGTTTAAAATTTGCATTTTTTAAAAGTGGTGTGTAAGAGCAAGGTTAACTATTTAAGTATAACTAATTTAATATGTGGGTATAAGAGTGAAACAAGAATAGATTTTAGTATAAATTTTTTTAGCTTGTACTAAAAATGATTGTATAAGAAAGAAAGTGGTGGAGCTAAGCAGGATCGAACTGCTGACCTCCTGCGTGCAAGGCAGGCGCTCTCCCAGCTGAGCTATAGCCCCACATTTCCTTCTTTCGAGCGTTGCTCGAAATCGGGGTGAATAATAAAGAGCTTTGATAATATCGTCAAGGCGTTTTTCAAATAAATATTTAAATAATTTAAAATAGTTATTTGTTTGCTTTATAAATAAACATATCGTTGCTTTTATAATCAAAGTAAACCTAGGTTATGAATCAACTTGATGAAAAGATTTCTAACAGCCTTAAAAACAAAGTTGTGTTAGGCTAATACTGACGGCTTTTTTGGGTTATTTAAGTTGTATTATTTTGGTGTTCATCATTTAGAGGAATAAAATTATCAAAGCGTTCTCGGTTTTATGTATCTTTTTATTGGTTGGTTGCAAGAGTCCGGTCGAGGTCGAGCCATTTGAAATTCAACATCAAGAATTTGCCAGTCAGACAAATGCTGCAGGAGATAAATTATTTTCGTTTATTGCAGCCGTTAAGCCAACCGCCAGCCAGTATATGAAAACCGGTGAGCAGATGAGTCGCAGTGACTATAAAAAAATGCTCAATACTGACACATTTGATAACTCAAGTGTATTACGAATGGAATTAGAAGATCACGCTGTATTGTTGTTAGAGCAAGAACTTAAACAGCGTCAATACTGTGCCGACAAACATAATATTGAAGAAGTAAAATGGCGTGAATATAGTGTTCGACTTAGTGGGCGCTGCTTAAAGTAGTTTCAGCCAATACTATTTAATCTAACATTAATAATGTCATGTAGAGATATGGAAAAAATTGATTTAGTCGCATTTTTTACCGCTCATCAACTTAAGTATCAGAAGTTCACTCATGAACCTCTGGCCAATTGTGCTAGGGCTGACGAACTGGGCATTAATCGACCCGGGGTACGGTTAAAAAATTTATTTTTACGGGATAATTATGGGCGTGAACATTTTTTATTAATAACACAGCCCAATAAATTAGTAGATATTAAAGCGCTTTCTAAGAAATTAACTAAATCACGATTAGGGTTTGCTTCCGATGCGCGATTAGCTACTTACCTTGCAGTTAAACCGGGTTGTGTTTCTTTACTGGCATTGACCAACGACAGTATGGCTCATGTACAAGTATTGCTAGATCAAGAGATTTGGCAGTCTAATCAAGTGCTTCAATGCCATCCGATGCGAAATGATCAGACGTGGTTAGTTTCAATAGCGGATTTAAAACGTATGATGGAGATTACGGGGCATCATTATCAGGTTATTTTTGTACCAACTTTAGCAGAATAAACCAATCCCCAACCCATCACGCAAACCAATAAAATCAACAATAAAAAAGCCTGCTGGCCAAAATTTTGATAAATCAAACCTGGTAAATACGAGCCTAAAGCACCGCCACTATAGTAAAAAGACACATATAATCCATTGGTAACACTTGTTGTCGCTTCACTAATGCGATTAACCAGCGGCGCTGCAATAGAGTGAATGATAAACATAGCGCCACAAAATACAGAAAAGGCGATAAAGAAGAGTATAAAATTTTGCCAGAGCATGGTGATAATTGATAAACAATAAACCGCAAATACAGCTGCGAGTAAATGAAAGGTGTTTGAGCTCTTTTTTACCAGCCAAGGGCTTAACAAGGATGCAATGGCTCCAAGTAAATAGGCGATATAAACTAAGCCAATGTTTTGCGTGCTTTGAATTGCAAAACTATCCTTGAGCATAAAGGGTAGGTAATTAAGTACAGCAGCAAAGCAAAAAAACATACAAAAAACAGCGCAATAGGTTTTTATCAACCGAGCGTTTTTAACATCATTTAAATGGCTTAAAATAGAAACTCTCACCCCTGCTTTAAATTCTTTTTCAACTTTAATGCATAGTGCAAATATGCATAACGTCACAGCCATTACAAAGTAAAAATCTTGCCATTGTAGCAATTCAGCAAAGCTTGCAGAGAGTACTCGACCAAAAAAACCACCGACAATGGTACTTGCAATATAAAGCGTCATATTGCGTTGTAGTAATTGTTGTTGGTAGGTTTTACCAATATACGTTGTCATGGCAGTGAGTGCTGCGGGTAATAAAAAGCCTTGTAGCAGTCGAATAAAAAATAACTGCTCAAAAGAAACAGCATAAGGCACAAAAATACAGCTTAGTGCCAGTAAGAGCATGGTAATTTTAAGGGTCTTAAGAGGGTTTTTTGTCGCTAAAAATAATCCATAAAATAAGGGCGCGATAGCTAGAGGGAGCATTGTCGCCGTCATTAGACTCCCCGCAGTCGCAGGGCTGACTGCAAATTGTGTGCTTAATAAAGGTAATATGGGTTGCGGTGCGTAGAGAACAAAAAAAATCACCACAGAACTAATCAATAACTGGAGTAAGTGCATTTAGCCACAATCACTTTTTAATAAGCCAGAGGTAATTATGCCACTTTGGTTTTAATTTCGTAGGGGTTAGATCAGCAAAAATGCAGATAAATCATTTTAAAGCTGTTAATTCCGCCAGTGCGTTATTAAAATACCAGCACAAGATTTCAATGAGAGATAGCCATGGGATCATTACAAGATCAATTGCTTAAATCTGGTTTAACCACGCAACATAAAATGAAAGTTGCTAAAACAGAGCAGCGTAAACAGCAGCAAAAACAAAAGAAAGGTGCAACAAGTAACCCATCTGAGCTTGCAAAGCACATCGAAAAAACCAAACAAGAGCAACAGAAAAAAGCGGATGAGCTTAATAAAGCGAAGTTAGCTGGCCAAAAAGAAAAAGAGCAAGTTGCCCGAGTGAAGCAAATTCTTGAGCGAAATAATCAAGATGGTATTCGCGGTAATGTGACCTTTAATTTCACTTATTTAAATAAGATTAAAGAGTTAGACGTTAGTGCTGTCACGCAAAAAGCACTTGCTGGTGGGCGTCTTGCTATTTGTGTTTTTGAAGATAAGTTTTATGTGTTAGAAAATGAGCCAGCTCGAAAAATTGCAGAAGTAGATGAAAAATACATTGTTTTTCATGTCACGAGTAAAGAAGAAAAAGATCAAGATGATCCGTATGCTGAGTTTGAGATCCCTGACGATCTTATTTGGTAAGCTGGCAGTATAAATGAGTTAAACACGATAGTGCCAAGATGGTTAAATCTTGTTTTAATTCAGTTAAGTCGATATATTTTTTATAGTTTAATAACCGTGCTTAACTTTGTTTTAAGTATTAGTCTACACTCTAATACATCAATATCCGTCAAACAGAAGAGTAAAAGCAATGAAAAAAATGACTAAAATTTTAGCAGGTACTGCTATCGTAATGACAGGCTTTATAGCTAATTCAGCAATGGCCGATGATGGCGCTGCACTGTATACATCTAAAGGTTGTATGGCCTGCCACGGTGCTGAAGGTAAAGCGCCCATTATGCCTTTATATCCTAAATTAAACGGACAAAATAAAGAGTATTTAGCGGCACAAATGAAAGATATTAAATCGGGCGCTCGCTCTAACGGCATGTCGATTGCGATGAAAGCGATGGTTGCCAATGTGTCTGATCAAGAAATTGACGCAATTGCTGCGTATTTGGCCAATGTTAAATAACCGCTCTGTATTTTGCCTTTAGAGTATAAAAGCCACATCTGAGTGGCTTTTTTATTGCTTGAGATCATTGAATGATGTCTTTTCTTCTTTTAGACTTCTACACTTCTATTTTCACTATCAGCTTTAGTTATATAATCGGTCACAATTTCAAATCTCAGTGTGCAACGAGGAATGTATGTTTGATTTACCTGCGTTTAGTTTAAAAGATAAAGTATCAGAACAAGAGTGGAACTTACGCGTAGACTTAGCTGCATGTTATCGCTTAGTTGAGCATTTTGGTTGGGGCGATTTAATTTACACGCATTTATCAGCTCGTTTACCGGGGAGCGATCATTATTTAGTCAATGCATTTGGCTTGAGCTTTGATGAAATTACTGCGTCTAATTTAGTCAAAGTTGATTTAGCAGGTAATGTGATTGATGACACGCCTTTTACGATTAACCCTGCTGGTTTTACCATTCATAGTGCTATTCACGAAGTACGTGAAGATGCCCATTGTGTGATTCATTTACATACAAAAGAAACCATTGCGGTGGCGACCTTAGAAGCAGGTTTGTTGCCATATAGCCAATATTCAATGTTTTCATTGTCTTCACTTGCTTATCATGGCTATGAAGGCTTGGCGGTTAACGCTGATGAGAAAAAACGCTTACAAGATGACTTGGGCTTAAATAATCATATGTTGTTGGTTAACCATGGTGGTTTAACGGTTGGCCCAACCATCGGCGATGCTTTTATGCGTTTTTATGATTTACAGAAAGCGTGCGAGGTGCAGCTGTTATTACAATCAACAGGACAAGCCGCAACGTTAGTACCACAACCGATTTTAGATAATATTTATCAGCAAGCAAATGTAGTGCATAGCGGAATCACAGGTGGTCAAAAAGCTTGGCCTGCGATGCTGCGCAAAGCCTATCGATTAGATCCTAGCTTTGTCGCTTAAACAAAGCTTAGTTACGGAGTTTTTATGAAAATTATTCGCGTCGAAGTATTTGATATTCATTGTCCAGATAGACCGGCTTGGACTCCGGTATTTGTCCGAATTCATACCGATGAAGGTATTTCTGGTGTGGGAGAAGCGGGCCTTGCATATGATTTAGGTCACAGTGCTGCAGCTGCCATGATCAAAGAAATGGCTGAAGCCTTTTTAATTGGTTATGATCCATTTCAAACCGAAAAGCTATGGTCACGAATGTTACGTGAGAGTTTTTGGGGTTTAGGTGGCGGTCCGGTCATTTATGCTGCAATGAGTGCGATTGATACCGCGCTTTGGGATATTAAAGGTAAGGCATTAGGTTTACCGGTATATCAATTACTGGGCGGTAAAGTTAACGATAAATTACGTACTTATGCCTCACAAATTCAATTTGATTGGGACAGTGAGTTTAAAGCATTAGTGCAACCGCAAGAGTATGCAGAAGCAGCGTTAAAAGCGATAGCTGAAGGGTATGATGCGGTTAAAGTTGACCCTATCATGTATAACAAAGACGGTAAAACGTATTACGATCGTACCAATATCATTTCACGCACAGAAATGAAACTCTACCGTGCCCGTATGCAGGCCATTCGTGAAGCTGTAGGCGATGAAGTTGATATTATTTTTGAATGCCACAGTTTGCCAGGTGCAACGTCGGCCATTCAAATTGGTGAAATCGCTGAAGAATTTGATTGTATGTTCTATGAAGAGCCTGTGAATTATTTAAATCACTCGCTGCACGCTAAAGTGGCCGATAAGGTAAAAGTGCCCATTGCTGGTGGCGAGCGTTTATATAATCGTTGGGGTGTGCGTCCTTACTTTGAAGATCAAAGTATTGATGTCTTACAACCTGATATCGGTTTATGTGGTGGCTTTACTGAGACTAAAAAAGTCTGTGATTACGCTGATATTTTTGATATTCGTGTTCAAGCGCATGTGTGTGGTGGCCCAGTTGCAACCGCAGCCTCTCTACATTTAGAAACAGCGATACCAAACTTTTTAATTCATGAGCATCATACGTATGCGATTAAAAAGTGGAACCGTGAGTTGTGCTTACAAGATCCACAGCCAAAAAATGGTTTCTTTGAAGTATCTGAAGCGCCAGGTATCGGAATTGAGCTAAACGATGAAGTGGTAATGCGCTCGCAACGAGTTGAAATTAAATAACCTTTTAATACATAGGGTTATTTCAAAAAGCCAAGCATTTTGTTTGGCTTTTTGCTTTAGATTAGTTGATATAAATGCAATGCCGTATCGTGGCTCATTGCTTGCCAAGTATCTGGCGATAAATCTAACCCTTGGTAGTCTTGCCATACTTGTAAATACGATTTACTAAATAAGCAAAGTGGGAAGTTACTGGCAAACATCAGCCGATTAGCGTCAAAGTGACGCAATAATGCATCAACAACTTGCTGCAACCAAGCTGGTTGATAGCTTCGGTCTGCCATTTCAAAACCAGATACTTTTAGCCAAATATTCGGCGCAGAAGTGACGATAGCTAAGTTTGCTTGCCATGCTTCAAAGGTATCAGAGGTGACTAAACCTGCATGATTGATTACGCATTTTAAGCTGGGTATTGTTCGACAGTACTGCACTAGCTGGTGGCAGATTGGAGTTTGCACTAATTCAAATTGTGCTTCAAAAATCAGGTTGTTAGCCGCAATTTGCGCTAAATTAAGTGCAACATTAGGTGCGAGTAATCGAGCTGCATCTGCACCTTCGGAAATATCACGGATCCCTGCTAATTGAGAGTGCTCGGTTAAGTGTGCAAGCGATCTTTTAAAGTCATCAGGTGGTTGAGTAATATCAAGGTAAGCAATGGCTCGATAGGTATAATCTGTAATGGTACGCCCTAGGTAATCGAGTTCGCGCCAAGGATGAGCATTATCGAATCCCGCTTCAATATGAATAAAGCCTTTGAGTTTAAAGTGGTTATCTAAACATAAATCATCAGATGAAAAGTCACGTTGAATGACGTTTTTATCAGGCCAAAAAGGAGCGTTTTCGGTCTTTAACCAATGATAACCTCCCTTATTGAGTGCAAAAAAGTGTAAATGAGGATCAATAATTACTCGAACAGCCACAGTGACAATCCTTGTTATTGCGCGGTGTAGCCGCCATCAATCACTTGCAAGCTACCTGTAATAAAGCTTGCCGCATCACTTGCCAAAAAGGCCACTAAATTAGCCACTTCTTCTGGTTGGCCTAAGCGCCCAAGGGGTTGTAAAGCGGCTTCTTCTTGATGAACTTGTTGTTTATTTGCCCCTGATTTGGCGCAGTAATTATCAATTGCGGCATGATAAAGCGGGGTTTCTATGGTGCCAGGGCAAATGGCATTGGCACGAATATTAAATTGGGCATAATCCAAAGCGGTGGTTTTGGCGATAGAGGCTAACGCTGCTTTTGATAAGTTATAAGCAAATGAATTTCGTTTTGCAATTAATGCCTGATCGGATGAAATGAGGATAATCGAGCCATTTTTTTGCGCTTTCATACTTGGCAGCACCGCTTTTATGGCAGCATATGCCCCTTTTACATTGAGGCTAAAAATTCTATCAAGTTCGTGCTCTGAGGTATTTTCAATGGTTGCACTAAAATGTACGCCAGCATTAGACACTAAACAATCAATCCGACCGGTTTTAGCTGCAATATTGCCAATTGCATGAGTGACTTCTGCAACCTGACTCACATCACAAGGGATAAAAAAACCTACATCACTTGGGGTTATGTCTAAGTTATAGACTTGATATTCTTGTGCTAAAAGAGTCTGCACAATCGCTAACCCTATGCCTTTAGAACCACCCGTTACCACAGCTACTTTATTCATAATTTAAATCTTAATGACGCTTAAAAAAGTAAGCCAAAGTAATTACTTTGGCTTATGAATGCTAGTGGCCACAACCGCCAGTGCCATGTACGTGACCATGGCTTAATTCTTCTTCAGTGGCTGCACGAGTTGATACAATTTCAACCGCGAATGTCAGTGTTTTACCCGCAAATGGATGGTTTAAATCACAATCTGCATTAAAACGGCCCACTTTAACAATAGTGACTTGATGACGACCTTGGTTAGACTCAACAATAGCTGTCATGCCTGGTTTCCAAACTTTAGCACCTTGAAGGTGTTTTAATGGAATGCGCTGCATTGCATCGTCACGACGTTCACCGTATGACTCTTCAGGTGTTAAAGTCACTTCGAATTTATCACCTACGTTTTTGCCTTCAATGGCATTTTCAAGACCTGGTAGCATGCTGCCTTGGCCATGTAAGTAAACTAAAGGCTCAGTTTTAGTGCTAGTTTCAATTTGTTCACCAGCTTCGCTTAGGGTGTAGTGGAATTCAACTACAGAATTTTTAGTAATAGACATGTGCATTCTCTTCGTTAGACAGGCAATAAGTGTACTAGAAAGCGATTTAATAACGAAGTATCTAAAGTGGATTAATGCTGTTTTGCCCGCGTATTAGCCAAGTTGGAGTATTTAGCACGCTATTTTGCTCTGAGTCGCTGTCTGACTCACTAGGCTTATTTTGTTCAAGCCAAATGGTCAGAGTTTTACCTTGTTTTAAAATGCTGCGGGGTTTTAATTTATTCCATTTTGCAAGATCTTGATAATTTACATCATATAAACGACTGATATCCCATAGCGTATCACCGGGTTTTACTTGGTAGTTGATACTGACTTTTATTTTTTCAGGTTCTGCGGCCCGCACGATAAAAGGGCTAATTTGGTAATCAATGGTGAGTTGAATAGGTTGCTGAGCTGGAAGTTGTAAAGATTGACCAATTTTGATGACATCAGATTGTAATTGGTTCAGCGCTTTGAGCTCTGCAACTGTGCTATTAAAGCGTTTAGCAAGTTGATAAAGCGAATCGTTTTTTTGGACTTGATAATGCTCTATACCGAGCATGTCTGCTTTTATGTGTTGCCTGTTATTAATGTAAGGCGCTTTATCGATAGGGATCTTCAATAAATGAGGACCATCTTTTGCGCTTTTATCACCTAAATAAGCTGGGTTTAATTGGTACAGGGTGTGCATATCTGTTTTTGTTAATTTTGCCGCAATTAAAATATCAAACTGCTGACCAAAATCGACGGTTACTGTGGTGGGTTTGTTGGCAATTAAAGGCCATTTTCTATGTGCATTTTGTTTTGCAAGTGCTGCTAAAGCGAGGAGTTTTGGTACATAATTCGTGGTCTCTGGTGGCAGTGTTAAAGACCAAAAATCGGTTTTTTTACGCAGCTTTTTGTTTTTGCTGATTGCATCATCAACACGCCCCTCGCCACTGTTATAAGCTGCAATACTCAATAGCCAATCACCTCGATATTTAGTGTTTAAATACTGGAGATAATCAAGTGCTGCGTTCGTCGCTTGATGGGGATCGAATCTTTCGTCAAACCACGGTTCAATCGTGAGTTCAAAATGTGTTGCTGTTGATGGCATTAGTTGCCAAATCCCTGCAGCTCCTTGAGATGACACTGCTTTAGCATTGAAATCACTTTCCACAACCGGAAGTAACGCAAGCTCTAATGGCAGTTTACGGCGCTCAATTTCCTGTACTATATGATAGAGAAAGGGTTCAGCGCGTTTACTCACTGCTTTCATATAATTAGGGTGGCTTAAATACCAGTTCTTACGTTCGGTTATTTTTATTCTTTTGGGAATAGGTAAAGTAAATTGCATTGTAATGCGTTGCCACAGGTTGCTAACTTGGTAAGGTTCAAGGGCTTTTTTTGTCGGTAGTTCTTGTTTTTTATGTTGTTTAAATTCGCGAGTTTTAGCTAAAGGTGTCACCGTATCTTTGGCTTTGAGGTCTGATTTTATGGCAACCGATGTTGGTTGATTATCTAAAGAATGTGAAGGGGTGGGTGTGTGCGCTGCTTTATTTTGTGTGAGTGTTTGGCAAGCAACAAGCGTTGAGAGGCTTGTACTAATAACGATTATATTTTTTAGGGTTAGCAATGTTGTCATAAAACATACTCCACGGCCAATTGCTTCCTTAAGCCTAGTGCAAATTGAGTTTTTTGCTGCTTTAGTCTCCAACCCTTGGCGCGGGGGGCTGCTTAGTGGCTTGTTTTAGGCCCGATCCAACAAACATACGATATGCCTGTTCATCTAATGGGCTCTTAACTATGGTTGTTTTTTCTTTGAAATCAAATTTTTTAATTAGGTCTTCAACTGACTCATTTTGCGATGTTCTTGTGTTGGCATGATTGTGTAAAGCGCTTAAAAATAAATGGGTTGTGGTTAGGCTTTTTATTGTGGTGATATCGCCATGCCCAGGAATTAGGTGTGTTGCTGATAAAGTTTGCAGTGCATTAAGCGTACTGAGCCAGGTGTCAAAAGACGCTTCGCCGGCATAAGGCAGCGCATCACCCACATCGCCACTGAGCAATAACTGGCTTTGCGGTAAAAAAACCATTAAATCGCCAGTGCTATGCGCTACAGTAGGAAGGATCTCTAAAGGATAATCGCCTAGATTAAGTGTGATATTTTGCTCAACGCGAATGGCGGGAGCATGAAGAGTGAGTGATTGCCATCGGCTTAAACGCTCTTTTGCGAGAGTTATTTTCTCATGCCAGATAGCCTGTTGTGTCGGCTCAAGCTGTTTAATGCGTTGTTCATTTAGAGAAATGCTTTTTTTAAAGTTATCTAGTTTTAGGCTTAATGCTTGCTGGTATTGGGTAAAGCCTTGCCCGACAGCTGAATGTGTAATGAGTTTAGCCTGTGGAAATGCTTGCTGCAGTACCGCCATCCCTAGCAAATGGTCATCATGTGGGTGGCTGGCAATTAAATAACACACCGGTTGAGTAAACTGCGTTTTGACTTGGCTTGCCATGAGTTCTACTTGGGTAAAGTCACCACTGGCGTCAAAAATAGCCACACAGTCTTTACCGGCTAAAATAACCTGATTTGAGTCGAAATATTTCAATTTATCAGCTTGCTGAATAAAAGTAACATGGTTATCAATAGGCAGCCATTTAACCTCGGCTTGACTTGTCAGGCTTAATAAAATTAATAGTAATGCAAATGGCTGAGTGAGTGTCATTGGTCGCCTTTATTCAAATAGGGTTAAGATAGAATAAGGTGATTTAGCTAAAATAAACGGAATGAGCACAAATAGCCCAACCATCAATAAATACACGGCTAATCGTTTATGATCTTGGTTTTTTAAATTAATTAATGCAAAACCGGTAACAATGCCGCCTAGCACCAGCAATGCGCCTATAAGTTGTAATTTTCTTAAATTGGAAGGGTTTTCAATATTGATAAGAGTTGCAAAAACAGAAGCGTCACTAATAAAAATGGTCAGTAGAATAAGACTGACCATTATAAACTTTATGCCTAAAATGCGATTTGTAGTCACCATGAGAAAGTACTAGTTGGTTAAAAAGAAACCTATTTTTATGTTATTTTAGAAACAATTACTAGTGAAACTTTCTATTGTTTACGTTTAAAGCGAATGAGTCACTTTATTAAGTAGTCCGTTTAGCTTCTCTTGCTGAAGCTGCAGTTGCTCATCAGCAATCATTAACTCATGGCTGAGATTAAGTGCCACCATCAATAGTAAGCGCTCGTTATTGCGAGTACCACTTCGTTGTCTTGTGTCCTCAAGTTTAGTATTGAGGAGCTTGGCTGCTTGGCGTAAAGCATCTTCTTGACCTTTAGGGCATGCAAACTGATGTTGCAGCCCCAAGATTTCAACAACGATACCTTTCGGATCGTGATCTGACATTAGCTAACCTGTTGCGCTTTTTGTAATTTTAACAAAAGGTTTTCTAGCGTGCTTGCAGCATGCTTTTGCTTGTCATCGTTTTCGATAGCTTCAAGTTGCAGTGTTTCATTTTCATCAAGAAGGCGACTGTTTTGTTGCTTTAAATCGGCAACTTCTTGCTGTAATTTGTTTTTTTGCTCGATTAGTTGATTGATCAGTTGTTCGAGTTGAAGAAGAGTATTGTCTGACATAATGCGCTCTTTTAACTGGCTAAAATAGACTTGCAATTTAATCTAATTACCTGCTTATTACCACCTTAAACATAGCCAAATACAGGAATATTAGTCTTTTTTTTGTAACCAAGAGGGCATTATGTCTATTTTGCGATTGAATTGCTCGCCGAACAGTCCCGGCAGGCTTTGTAGTCTGATTTTAGACAATTATTTGCTATTGTTTTTAGCTTGTGTTTCACTGCGCAAAATTGACTTTCAGTTGGATAATATTGTGCTGAGCTATCGCCATTCTTTTCATGCGGGAAACCCTGCAGATGTAATTAAACATTTAGTTTTACGAGAAGTATTACAATACTTAACGTTAAAAGATAAACCGTTTGATTATATTGATACCCACTCAGGTGCTGGTATGTACACCCTTGCTTCTGATGAGTCTCAAAAAACACAAGAATACCAAACAGGTATCGCCAAACTTTGGCAGTATCAAGGCAGTAATCAGGCAATTGGACAATATGTAGAGCTGATTAAAAATTACAACCTTACGGGTGAGCTTGCGTTTTATCCAGGTTCTCCATCAGTGGCAACATCGCAAATTAGGCCATACGATAAAGCGTGGTTTTTTGAATTACATCCTCAAGATATTAAACACTTAGATGATAACTTTCGTTCGCACCGTAACGTCAAAGTAAAGTTCGAAGATGGTTTCAAAGGCTTGATTGGTTTGGTGCCACCCCAGTCGCGCAGAGCGTGTATTTTAATCGATCCCCCTTATGAGATTAAATCAGATTATGATCTGGTTGTTGATGCGCTAGTTAAAGCGTATAAACGTTTTCCTACAGGGACATACATGGTTTGGTATCCGGTAGTGAGTCGTGAGCGAATTGAGCGAATGGAGCGGCGCTTTAAAGATTCAGGTATTAAAAACATTAGCTTATTTGAATTGGCAACAGAGGCCGATACCGATGAGTTTGGTATGACAGCATCCGGTATGATAGTGATTAATCCACCTTGGACACTGCAAAAAACCATGACTGAAGTATTACCTGAATTAGTATCATTACTCAGTGAGCCTGATGGCTTTTACCGTATAGAGCAGTTAGTCGCAGAATAACGCTCGCTCAAGCACCACATTTGTTTTAAATGCCGCTCACCTAATGTGCGCGGTATTTTTTTGCTTCAAATTTTATTTTGCAATATAACACTGCCTAACTAGTGACGGCGAATATTGAATACCCACCAATAAAATTATGCTAAGTTGTAGCGTATTTGTAAGTGATAAATAGCTTTTTTATGAGGTCTATTTTTAAGTTAAAACATATGATGAGGTGGTGTAACATGAGGATTTTGATTTCATAAAATGGTGGCCCCTCCCAGACTTGAACTGGGGACCTAACGATTATGAGTCGTGTGCTCTAACCAACTGAGCTAAGGGGCCACTTAAAGATGCGTTAACAGGGTTAACTTGTTAAGCGGGTTGCAGTATAAAAATTTTTATAGCAGTTGTCACTAGCAAAAAGCTTAATTCTTTCAATATGAAGCGTAAATGACTAGTTTATGTTCAGCTTGATGGGTTGATTAAGCATTAGTGCTATGAATCGGGCTCATAATTGATTTTGTTTTTACTAAAGCGCTATTTTAAAAGAGTAAACTTTTATTGGTATCACTGGGTTGTTTTAGGTAGTTGAGTTTTAGGTTGTGGTATTCATCGCATAAAAAAGCCAGCGAATGCTGGCTTAAATAGAAACTTAAGAAATGAATTATTGAATGCCTAATTTTTTCTCTAAATAGTGGATGTTGGTGCCACCATTTTTGAAGTTTTCATCAGCCATAATGATTTTGTGTAGTGGGATGTTGGTTTTAATGCCATCAATCACTAATTCATTCAGCGCATTTTTAGCGCGGGCAATGGCGATATCACGATTTTCACCGTAAGTGATTAACTTACCGATCATTGAATCATAATACGGTGGTACGGTGTAGTCGGCATAAATGTGTGAATCCCAACGGATCCCTAAACCACCGGCTGGGTGAAAACGTGTAATACGCCCAGGTGATGGAATAAACGATACCGGATCTTCTGCATTGATACGACATTCAATCGCATGACCACGAATAACAACATCTTCTTGCTTAAATGAAAGAGGTTGGCCAGCTGCAATTTTCAGCTGCTCTTTGATCAAGTCAATACCGGTAACCATTTCAGTTACTGGGTGCTCTACTTGAATACGAGTATTCATTTCGATGAAGTAAAACTCACCATTTTCATACAAGAATTCAAATGTACCAGCACCGCGGTAGCCAATTTCAAGGCATGCACGAGTACAACGCTCACCGATGAATTTACGCATTTCAGCAGTAATACCTGGTGCAGGGGCTTCTTCAACTACTTTTTGGTGACGACGTTGCATTGAGCAGTCGCGCTCACCTAGGTGAACGGCGTTACCTTGACCATCAGCAAGTACCTGAACTTCGATGTGACGAGGGTTTTCAAGGAATTTTTCCATGTAAACCATGCCATTACCAAAGAACTGTTTGGCTTCTTGTTGTGTTAATGCGATTGCAGCGATTAATTCAGCTTCGCTGCGTACAACACGCATACCACGACCACCACCGCCGCCAGCAGCTTTGATGATTACTGGGAAACCGATACGTTTAGCGATTTGCTTATTGCGCTCGTTATCTGCAGTTAATGGGCCATCAGAGCCCGGTACGCAAGGTACGCCGGCTTTACGCATTGCTTCGATTGCAGCAACTTTATCACCCATAATGCGAATGGTGTCACCACGAGGGCCGATAAAAATAAAACCACTTTTTTCAACTTGGTCTGCAAAGTCTGCATTTTCAGATAAAAACCCGTATCCAGGGTGAATAGCAACAGCATCAGTAACTTCTGCAGCGGCAATAATACGTGGAATATCTAAATAGCTTTCTGATGCGGCAGGCTTTCCGATACAAATTGTTTCATCGGCTAAAAGCACATGTTTTAAATCTCTATCTGCTGTAGAGTGAACCGCTACGGTTTTTATTCCGAGCTCTTTACAGGCACGCAAAATACGAAGTGCTATTTCACCTCGATTTGCGATAACTACTTTATCTAACATAGAGTTGGCCTTCTAACTTGCTCGATTATTCAACGATGAATAGGGGTTGATCAAATTCAATTGGATCTTCGTTTTCAACTAAAATAGCTTTAACAATACCCGCTTTATCAGAAACGATTTGATTCATCATTTTCATCGCTTCAATAATACATAACGTATCACCTACGTTCACTTTTGAACCTACTTCAACATATGAGGCTGATTCTGGTGATGGCGAGCGATAGAAAGTACCGACCATTGGCGATTTTACTTGGTGACCAGATGCCGCTGCTGGTGCTGCTTCAACAGCTACTGGCGCTGCAGCTGCTGCAACAGGTGCTGCTGCAGGAGCAGGTTGCTGTGCATAATATTGTTGTGGTGCTGCAAACATTTGAGCGTTGCTGAAATTACTGCGGTTGATACGTACCGACTCTTCACCTTCAGTAATTTCTAGCTCTGCAATACCTGATTCTTCTACCAGTTCGATTAGTTTTTTTATTTTGCGAATATCCATCGAATACCCCACCTTTGGGTTAGCAATTAGTAATGTGTGTTTTGCAATCGGTTAGCCGCGGCACTTAATGCCATGTGGTAACCCATTGCTCCGAAACCTGCGATAACCCCTTCAGCAATATCCGAAAAATACGAATGATGGCGAAAGGGCTCACGTTTGTGCACATTTGATAAGTGCACTTCATAAAAAGGGATTTGAACGCTAAGTAATGCATCACGCAGTGCAACACTGGTGTGAGTCCATGCAGCTGGGTTAATTATGATAAAATCAACCTTTTGCCACGCGCTGTGAATTTTATTGATTAATTCATGCTCAGCGTTACTTTGCAAATGTTCAAGCTCAATCCCTAAAGTGTCGGCTTGTGTGGTCAGTGCGGTGACAATATCCATTAAACTTTGCGAGCCATACGTTTCAGGTTCGCGTTTCCCTAACATATTCAAGTTAGGACCATTGAGGACTAAAAGTTTAAATTTTGCAGTCATTGTGCATGAACATCCCGATAAGTCGCTTGTTCCTAAAGAACGAATTAATTTGATGCTTAAACTTAAGTGCTTGAACATCAAATAGCAACTTTTTTTCACTTTAGCGTACTATTATAGAGAGTTCGAAGGAAATAGCAGCAAAATACTGGTCTAATCAGCGGGGATGAAAAAGCGGCCATCTAGCCGCTTTATTTTGGTTAATTTAACTCTTTTTGGCTGAGTTGTTTTAGATGTGCGCTGAATTCCTCGGCATTTTGAAATCCAGTCACCCGTTGGGCGCTAATTTCTTCACCATCTTGATTAAAAAACAAAATGCTCGGAAGTCCGAAGATCTTGAGTTTGTCCATAAACTCACTGGTTGTTTCGTCTAGCTCGGTTAAATCAGCCTGGAGTAGTAAATAGTTTTTAAACTCAGTTTGCACGCTCGGTGCAGGAAATGTTTTGTGCTCAAACTCTTTACATGCAATACACCATTCAGCATAAAGGTCGAGCATGACTAATTTGTTTTGCGCACGAGCTTGCTCAATTTTGCTTTCGAGCTCAGCTAAGTTTTTTATTTTAATAAACTCATCTTTGGTCACTGTTTTTGTAATCTCAGTCGAGGTACTTACATTTACCTGAGTGGGAAAAAGTTGCTGTTTGAGGGCGTTTAAGCTCATAAATAGCAAGATAAATGCGCTAAGCCATAAAGCGGTTTTTACTTTAGGACCCTGAGTTTGGGTATGCCAGTAATATAAATAAGTCGCAGTAGCCATGGCCAATATCGCCGCTAAGGTAATAATTACTTCGGCATCATCAATAATACGCTCTAGCAAAATTAGCGGCACAACCAGCATGATAAAACCAAACAAGGTTTTAACTTGATTCATCCAAGCGCCTGCTTTGGGTAATAATTTACCACCCGACGTGCCTAGCAGTAATAAAGGCACGCCCATGCCTAAACTCAGCACATACAGGGTAATACCCCCGACAAAATAATCACCACTTTGTGCAACATAAAGCAGTGCAGCTGTAAGTGGCGCGGTGGTGCAAGGAGAGGCAATTAAGCCTGATAAAATTCCCATTAAAAACACACCAACGTATTGGCCATTTTTTTGTTTATTACTCACTTGGGTTAATCGTGTCATCCACGATTCGGGCAATTTAATATCAAATAAACCAAACATCGACATCGCAAGAACAACAAACAATAAACTAAAAGTGATCAGTATGGTTGGGTGTTGTAAATAGTTTTGTACTTGTCCGCCTAATGTCGCAACAACCAAGCCAAGCGCTGCGTAAGTAATTGCCATACCTTGCACGTAAACAAAAGAAAGCATAAAGGCTTTTTTGGTTGAAAGTACGCCAGATTGGCCAGCAATCAAACTTGATAAAATAGGGAACATAGGAAAAACACACGGTGTCAGTGCTAGTGTTAAACCAAGCAAAAAGAAGATAACAAGGTTTGTCGCCAGCCCTTGGCCTGCTAAGCGTTCAGTGAGTGTTTGCTCTTTATCATCGGTTTTTGCATTAGCTGTGTCTGCGGTGTCCATTTTTGCAGGTGTAGTACTGGGGGGGTGGGTTGCTTTAGTGGTTTGGTAGCTTACTAAAGGAATGCTGATGGTTTCAAATGGATAGCAAAGACCTGCTTCAGCGCAGCCTTGAAAGCGAATTTTATACTCGGCGTTAGCGTCTATTTGATCAAATTTAACGATGGTGGTCATTTCATCATAATAAACTTCAGAATGGCCGTAGGTTTCATCGTCAACCATTACCCCTTCTGGCAATGTTGGGTCGTTTGCTTGGGCATTTTTGGCAACAAACTGAAAGCGTTTTTTATAAAGGTAATATCCCTTAGCAATATCAAAAGAGATAAAAAGTTGCTGGCCTTGTTGATCAAAATCGAGTTTAAAGGCTTGGTCTACAGGTAAAAAAGTGGGTTGATCATTTTTAATCAGGTCATCGAGCACATTATTGGCATGTGCGAATGAAAAACAAAAAAAGCTAAGTAAAAGTAAGATGCGATGCATTAACTGAGTACCTTATTAATCCAGTTAAAATAGTCTTGATTACCCGAAATAACAGGTACAACCTGAATTTCGGGAACCTCATAACTATGATGTTGTTTTATGAAAGGAATTAATGCATCAATTTTACGTTGTTCGGTTTTGATGATTAATTTACTTTCAGTGCTTGTTTCAAGCTTTCCTTGCCATACATAATGAGATTCAATCGTTGGTAAAATATTGACGCATGCCGCAAGTTGCTGTTGTAAAAGTAATTGGGCGAGCTCTCTTGCAGCCGTTTCATTTTCACAGGTACAAAAGACTAAGCAATAATCTGTCACGTTATCTCCTACGTAAAACGACACAATACGATTTAAATGAGTTTAAAGTTCGTTTCCTTATAACGTATTTTTTGCCGAAGATCAGTATTTGGCTGCTTAAAGTCTTGAAAATAGACCGACGTACCCCCACTTTAATTTCATTCACGAGCAAAGAGAGTCTCCATGTTTAAAGCATTATTTGTGTTATTTATTATTGTTCCGATTATTGAAATCGCGTTGTTAATCCAAGTCAGTGATGTAATCGGAGGGTGGAGTACGATTGCGCTTGTTATTTTAACCGCCTTTATAGGTGCAAAATTAGTGAAGCAGCAAGGTGTTAGTGCCTTGCAAAATGCACAGCTGCAAATGGCGCAAGGGCAAATGCCTGCGCATGAATTATTAGCCGGTGTGTGCATTATTATTGCTGGTGTTTTATTGCTGACACCTGGAATTATGACGGATATTTTTGGTTTATTGCTACTTGTGCCCGCTGTACGCGTTAAATTGGCTGGGCAATTAGCAAAAAATGCCAAAGTGAAAATGGGTCCTCAACATTCAGGGTTTTATTATCAGCAGCACTCACAACAAAGTAATGTCTATGAGAGTGAAGAGTTTACTGAAATTCGCAGTGAGCGTATTAGCAAAACAAACTCAACTATTGAAGGTGAGTTTCAACGTAAAGAATAATTTTTTAAAAATATGCTTGGGATTTGAACATCGCATCCCCATTTATGTAAGCATACTAAACTTAGTCAATTTTTCTGAAACAACAGAGATAGTTAGGAGCACAACCCAATGAATATTCGTCCTCTACACGACCGTGTGATTGTTAAACGTCTTGAAGAAGAAACAAGATCAGCTGGCGGTATCGTACTTACCGGTTCTGCAGCAGAAAAATCAACACGTGGTACTGTGTTAGCAGTAGGTAACGGCCGAGTGTTAGATAACGGCGAACTTCGCGCGTTAGAAGTTAAAGCAGGCGATACCGTATTATTTGGTTCTTATATTGAGAAAGTTGAGAAAATTGAAGGTCAAGAATACTTGATCATGCGTGAAGACAACATCCTAGGGATCATAGGTTAATCAAATCAACCTAAGACAAGCCCTTCATTAATAATTAATGTTTTTACGAAATAAACGAATTTAGAGGATTTTGAACATGGCAGCAAAAGAAGTGCTATTTGCAGGCGAAGCACGCGGTAAAATGTTAGTTGGCGTAAATATTTTAGCAGACGCAGTAAAAGTAACATTAGGCCCTAAAGGTCGCAACGTTGTAATCGACAAATCATTTGGTTCACCAATCATCACCAAAGATGGTGTAACAGTTGCGAAAGAAATCGAATTAACAGATAAATTCGAAAACATGGGCGCACAAATGGTGAAAGAAGTTGCGTCTAAAGCTAATGACGCAGCGGGTGATGGTACTACTACAGCGACAGTGCTTGCGCAGTCAATCGTAAATGAAGGTTTAAAAGCGGTTGCTGCAGGCATGAACCCAATGGATCTTAAGCGCGGTATTGATAAAGCGGTTATTGCAGCCGTTGCTGAATTAAAAGCTCTGTCAGTTCCATGTGCGGATGCAAAAGCGATTGCACAAGTAGGTACAATTTCAGCCAACTCTGACACAGAAATCGGTGAAATCATTGCAACTGCAATGGAAAAAGTAGGCCGCGAATCTGGTGTTATCACTGTTGAAGACGGTCAAGCACTTGAAACTGAACTAGATGTTGTTGAAGGTATGCAATTTGACCGTGGTTATTTATCACCATACTTCATCAATAATGCAGAAAAAGGCGCTGTTGAATTAGATAACCCATTCATTTTATTAGTAGACAAAAAAATCTCTAATATTCGTGAGTTATTACCAACACTAGAAGCTGTAGCGAAATCAGGCAAGCCATTGCTTATTATCGCAGAAGACCTAGAAGGTGAAGCACTAGCAACTTTAGTTGTAAACAACATGCGCGGTATCGTTAAAGTATCAGCTGTTAAAGCACCTGGTTTTGGCGATCGTCGTAAAGCAATGCTACAAGACATTGCAGTGCTAACTGGCGGTACCGTGATTTCTGAAGAAATCGGTTTAGAGCTTGAAAAAGCAACTTTGGAAGATTTAGGTACGGCGAAACGTGTTGTGATCACTAAAGATGATACCACTATTATTGATGGTGCTGGCGAAGAAGAAGGCATTCTTGGTCGTGTATCTCAAATCAAAGCACAAATCGAAGAAGCAACCTCTGATTACGACAAAGAAAAGCTACAAGAGCGTATGGCTAAATTGTCAGGCGGCGTAGCGGTAATCAAAGTAGGTGCTGCAACTGAAATTGAAATGAAAGAGAAAAAAGACCGTGTAGAAGATGCATTACATGCCACTCGCGCGGCTGTTTTAGAAGGTGTTGTACCTGGCGGTGGTGTTGCACTTGTTCGTGCAGCAAGCAAGCTTGCTGATTTACGTGGTGATAACGAAGATCAAAACCACGGTATTAAAGTTGCACTTCGCGCAATGGAAGCACCACTTCGTCAAATCGTAACGAATGCGGGCGATGAAGCATCTGTTGTTGTTAACGCTGTTAAAGGTGGCACTGGCAACTTTGGTTACAATGCAGCAACGGGTGAATACAACGACATGATTGAAATGGGTATCTTAGATCCAACTAAAGTAACCCGTTCAGCATTACAATTTGCAGCTTCAATTGCAGGTTTAATGATCACAACAGAAGCTATGATTGCCGAAGTACCAAAAGACAGCTCAGCCCCAGATATGGGCGGCATGGGTGGAATGGGCGGTATGGGCGGCATGATGTGATAGTATTGCCTAAATACTAGTATTACCAAAAAGCCCGTAAACTTATAGTTTACGGGCTTTTTGTTGGCTTTATTTTCTATAATTTTCAATACTACCCCACTATTTTTAGGATTATTTGGTGTTAATAAGTAGGCTCAACGTATTACCGCCTTTATTTGAGCGATTAAAATCTGAACTCTGGTGGTGTGGGTTTTTATATACTGTATATATCAAAAAAAGTATGAGGAAAATATCTCTGTTAGTGTTGAAAATAGCTGCTTAAGATAGATTTATTGTTCAGTATTGAAGTTAAATTAAGGGGGAGTTTTCTTTTGCTTCAGTATCATATTGTGCTGGGTAAGATACGGTATTTCGCCCTTGTTTTTTTGCTTGATAGAGGTGGTAATCAGCGTCTTCAACTAAAGAACGTTGCTGTTGTTGGCAAGCTTGAGTTGTTGAAATTCCAAGGCTAATGCTGAGAAATTCATGTTCTGATTTTGCGTGTTCAATCGCGAGTGAAAATACAGCTTGCTTTATCAGCTGTGCGACACTGAGTGCCCCTTGTAAGTCCGTATTAGGAAGTAGCACCACAAATTCTTCTCCGCCATATCGAGCAACAAAGTCAATCGGGCGTTTTAAGTTACTTTTGATGGTTGTGGCAACTTCTTTTAAAATATGGTCGCCGTGTACATGGCCATAATGATCATTGAGTAGTTTAAAGTGATCGATATCAATCAGTATCAAAGCATTGCTGCTGTGTTCACGAGCCGCATAGCACTCTATTTTGGTTAAATGATTGTCAAAGTACCTTCGATTGTAAATACCGGTCAACCCATCAACGTATACGAGCTGTAATAACATATCACGTTGTAACTTTATTGTGAGATGCGCTTTAACACGATTTTTAACTGTCATAGGGTTGATAGGTTTTGCAATTAAGTCGATCCCCCCGCATTGCCAGCATGCATTTTCATCTTCTTGTTTTTTAAAGGTTGTCACAAAAATAACTGGAATTTCAGCAGTTAAACTGTTTGCTTTGAGTTTTTGACATGTTTCAATCCCACTCATATTGGGCATTTCGACATCTAAAAGAATTAAATCAGGCCTATTTTTGGCGCAGACTTCAAGGGCTTCTTCTCCGCTTGTTGCAGCAAGCACAGTATAAAGGTCTGATAAAATATCATATACATGCTGGATATGAATTGGCTGATCATCGACGACTAAAACTTTTGATAGGCTCAGGTCGATATCTGCATTTTCATTCAGCAATAAGATGCTCATGTCTGTCGTCCTTCAATTAAATACCTTAATTCCATTAATATTTTTTTTGCTTCTTTGAAGTTTAATTTATTTAGATGCGTAGTTAGCTCATCACATAACTCAGTTGATACGGGTCGTAATGATGTCGAGATCTGTTGAAAGCGGTTGATTGCTTTCATATTAAAGGTGCTGACCTCATCAAATAATAGCTCAAATTCATCCATATCAATTACTTCTTGATTACCCCTATTGACTATAGTCGTTTTATCGGGTGTAGATCCAAGAAGTGTTAAAAGGTGTGAAATAGCCGTCATTGCCGCAGTGTTCGTTTGATTAAACAGAGGTAGTTGCTCTGCAATTAAGCGCTGATCATCTTGATTGTTACCCTGTAATTGATGCTCTAATTTTTTTGCTAATGTACTTAGCGGTGTAAAACCAAGTGTTCCGGCAGTACTTTTTAATGTATGAAAAATAAGTTTGATGGCTTTATGTTCAAGCGGGTGAGTAAGGTCATTAAGTACAAGTTGATATTGCTGTAAGTCGTCCAAGAATAATCTGAGTGTTTTGACATACAGCGGGACTAAAAAATTAAAGCGTGACAGGCTCTGTTTGATATCAATCTTATGTTGTACACACAATCTTAAAACAGCAGGATCGATTTGATAATCAATTGATTGATTGATTGAGGGGGGACTTATTTCACTTTGAGATAAAGTGGCCGCAATAATTCGTTGTACTACTACTTCAAGCTGAAAAGGTTTCCCGATATGCCCATTCATACCTGCAGCTAAGCATTTACGTTTATCATCATCCATTACATTAGCGGTGATCGCTAAAATGGGTAAATCAACATATTTTTCATTCGCACGAATACGGCGCGTCGTCTCGTATCCATCCATATCTGGCATTTGAATATCCATTAAAATCACATCAAAAGGTAATAAGCAGTTTTCTAATTCGTTTAATGCTTGATACCCACCATTGGCGATGATGGTATTTGCGCCTTGGTTATCAAGCAGCATTTTTGCAATGAGTTGATTTGTAGGGTTGTCTTCAACAACTAAAATACGTTTATTTAATAGTGGCTGGTGATGAGGGGGCTGGGTCTTCATCATTGGGCTTTTATGCTGTGAAGCTGACATGGCATCTGAAATAGCATCAAGTAACGTAACACGCGTGACTGGTTTTGATAAAAAGCCATTTAAAATTTGTTTTGTTTCATTGTTTTTATAAGCTAAAACTTGTTTACCATGCGCTGACACCATTATGAGCAAAGGTAGATTATCATCATCGGTATATTGCCTGATTTGCTCAGCCAGTTGCCAACCATCCATTTCCGGCATTTTCCAATCAAGTAATACAAGATCGAATGCAGTTTTTCTCTCTATTGCTTGCTTAAATAATGCTAAACCATGCTCTGGGCTGTTGGCGAGCGTGGCATCACAGCCTAGTAATGCAACTGTATTTGCTAAAATTTCGAGCGAGGTTGGGTTGTCATCAACTATCAAAATATTCAGTTGGTATGGGTTATGAAGTACAGAAGGGGTGGCGGATTGTGCTTTTTGCAGACGCAAAGTGCAGCTAAATGTGGATCCTTCGTGCAATTGACTAATTACATTGATTGAGCCTTCCATGAGTTGTACAAGCTGATTAGCAATTGTTAAGCCAATGCCTAATCCACCATATTGTCGGGTATTGGAGTTATCGACTTGATTAAATAACTCAAAGATTTTAGTTAGTTTATTTGGATTGATACCAATACCTGTGTCAGAGATGGCAATGTTAAGCCAAATCTCATCTATGCTCTTTTGTGAAGTAGAAAAGGCGATAACGACCTCGCCTGAGTGTGTAAATTTAATCGCATTGCCTGCAAGATTTATGATGATTTGTTTTATTTTTTTTGCATCACCATGCAAAGTGAGAGGGACTTCCTTGGTTAAAGAAAAATGCACTTCAAGTGCTTTTTCACCGCACAAAATATTAAGTTGTGCGCCAATCTCTTTTAATAACTCTTCAAAATTAAAGTCTTTATTATCAAGTAGTAAATCACCACGTTCAATCGACGTGAGGTCCATAATATCGTTAATGGTTTCATTGAGGGCTATGACGGAATTTTTTGCCGACGTTAATGTATTTGCTTGCTGTTCAGTTAATTTAGTGAGTTCCAGAATTTGTAGCATGCCATTAATTGCGTGTAATGGGGTGCGCAATTCATGGCTTATATTGGCGATAAAATCAGTTTTTATTTTGCTGGCTTTGTCGGCATGATCAAGCGCAAATCTAAGTTCATCTTCTTCTTGGAGTCTTTCAGTAATATTTTTAGCAGCAAAATAAATTACAGTTTTTTTATCGACAGTCAGTACGCTGGCTGAAATCAGCGTTGGGATTAACTCACCTGCTGCTGTAATAAAGTTTCGTTCACATGTTATTCGGTTATTTCTAATAATTCTTTCTTTGATGTTTTTCCATGTTTCTTTTGGTTCAAACTGTAATAAATTTTGCACAGCTAATGAATTAAATTGCTCATTATTATAGCCAAGGGCTAAGCAAGCATAAGGGTTTGAGAGTAATATTTTGCCAGTTTCATCAAACCATAAAAGAATATCTTGTGAGGTATCCAGTGCCGCATTTACTAATGAAATATGCCGCTCAAGAGAGCGCTTTTCAGCTAAGTCTTCGGCAATAATTAAAAAGCCTTCAGGTTCAGAGCGTTCATTTAAGATATGAGAGATTGTCATGTTAACCGGAACGATGGCCCCTGTTTGGGTATAAAATGATCCTGCAACAGATCGATTTTGTTGGCTTAACTTAAGTTTTATCCAGCTTAAAAAGGATTCGAGTGGCGGGGTTTCATCTTGCTTAATCAAAGAAAGCAAACTCTTGTTTGATAATAGTGCCTCTTCAGAAAAACCAAATAAATGAATGGCGCTTTGGTTAAGCAGTGTTATATCACCGTATTGGTTAGTTGCTATGATGGCACTTTGCGTGCTATTTAACACACTTTTTTGGAAGTTAGATTTTCGTTCTAGTAATTGGGTTTGTTGAGCCACTTTATTTTCTAGCTGCTGATTATGTTGCTCTAGCGTGTTGTGTAAACGTCGTATGGCGGTGACATCAGAAATACTAATCGTCGCGCCTATAAATTCAATGCCGCGCATTAACGGCATAAAATTTAATAATAAAAAAGTGTCCGAATCTGTATTTTCGCCAGTGTATGTAAATGGAATGCTTTTAACCGCCTCCCCTCGGGCAATTTGTTTATAATAGGTAATTAATTTATCACTTGAGATAAAAGTACTGAGCCAGTTTATAAGGGGTTTGTTTTTGGCATTGACGTCAGAAAAGTGAAATAACTGATCGGCAGCTTCATTCCAATGCAAAATTGTAAACAGCGGATCGACTCCAATAATGCCTTCTGATGCATTTTTTACCACAGCTTCGTAGCTCAGTTTATGTTTAATTGTTTCAACTCGCCTTGTTATCAGCAGCGCAAAGAAAAAACCAAATAATAATATCGCGGTTGTAAAAACCAATACTTGAATTTTTATTTGCTTGGGATTGCGATAATTCAAAGATGCAATAAATGCATCGCTTGGTGAAATGGCGACTTCCCATTGACGGCCATATAGGTTAATTATTTTTCGGACTGTAAACCTATCATTTACCTGTGTGGATGCATCATTTTGATAAAATAGCGTGGCTTCGTTGATGTAAATATCGGAAATATCAATAGTAAATTTTTTATTGTTATTGGCTACCACATCAATAATTTCATTGATGAGTAAGGGGCTATAAACCCAGCCTGCCACGACTTTTTGTGTTAGATCGTCTTTAAAAAATGGTAAGAGTAATAAAAACCCATGCAGCTTATGTTGATTAGCTTGCACTAATGTAATTGGCCCAGTCAGTTGCGGTACGCCAGATGCCGCTGAGTTAATTGCCGCTAAGCGTCGGTTACTCTCAGAGCCAATGTCTAGTCCTACCGCTTGTAAATTATTCGCTTCGGGTTCTATGTATTGAATGATAAACAATGGATCTTGAGGGTTATCAAGTTGCTTTAATTCAAATTCACCGTTTCGTTCGGCGCGGGCTGAAGTTAAAAAGGTCGCTAATTCTGCTTGCGATACTTTTTTTATAACGCCAAAGCCCCGAGCTCCAGGAAACTCCTTTGTGTAATCTCGGCTTTTAAAATAGGTTAAATGGGTTTGATAATTGAAATTATTAATACCCATAGCATGAATACTGGCCCTAAGGCCTTGTAAACTATATTCATAACGAAGGAGAGCTTCTTGCACATTGAGACTAATTTGATTGAGTTCAAGGTTAATTCTGTGTTGTAAGTCAGAATTGTTGTTTTTTTCAACCACGCTTGCTAAATGAAACGCACTGTAAATGCCCGAAATGAAAACAATGATAAAAAAAAGAAAAAACCATTTCGCAGTGGTGGTAAAAAATTGAATGCGCATTCCGAGCATTGTTAATCCCTTTTGAAGCAAGCAAATAATATTTAACCTGAGCTCTGGATAATAAATTTATCTCCTGCGGCCACTTTCAACGCTAACCGCGTTGAATTTACTTACAATAGGCCAGCTATTGACGCGTAAATTCGCCTTGTTATCCTTTAAAAGTTTCCGACTACAGACTTGAAAAAACATTTACCAATTCAATATCAATACGTTAGTAAATCTCTTAACCAAAGCTCAGGTTATTTAGCTGGGTTGTGTTAAAGCATAGTTACTTTTGGACCTAAACTACTTTTATTTTAATTATCAACTAATATTATTTTTCTAAAATACTTTTATATTAAACAGATAATTAACAAATTCAATATCGATGAGGAAAGAGCAATTGTTATTTTCAAATTTAGCAAAACAACCCAATAGTGTTTTGATTATTGATGATTCGGCTCAAAATATTTTATTTCTTCAAGAAGTATTATCGGATATTGCGACTATTTATTTTGCTACAAATGGCCACGATGGTTTGGCTTTAAGTGAGCAACTGCAACCGAGTTTAATTTTATTAGATATTGAAATGCCTCAACTTGATGGTTGGCAAGTGTGTCGTCAACTTAAAGACAATGCTAAAACCAGAGACATTCCGGTTATTTTTGTTACCAGCCATGACGGTGCTGATATTGAGCTACAAGCATTTGAAACGGGCGCCATTGATTTTATTACTAAACCGTTTAATTCCGCCATTTGTAGATTAAGAGTACAAAATCAATTGCAGCTGTGTACGCAAGCTAAGCTTATCAAGCAAACACAGGAAGAATTAAATCATTTGGTGAAGCAAGTTCCAGTATTAATCACTTATTGGGATACGCATTGGCATCAGGTTTTTTCTAATGATCAAACTGACCAGTGGTTTAAACACCAAGGGGTGGTGGGGAAAAATTTACACATTACTACCTATTTTCCTGATGAGCTGGTGGACTCAATATTGGTGCGTGCCGAAGGTGATGAGTGTATTGATGGGCAATATATTATTGAATTATATGAACAAGACGAACCTCGTTTTTTAAACGTTTTTTTATCGACTATGATGCAAAATGGGCATTGCATCGGGTATTTGGTTACATGCATTGATATTTCCGAAGCTAAATTAGCTAAAAAAGCACTTCATTCAGAAAAAGAGCGGTTACGGGTTACGCTCAATTCGATAGGTGATGCGGTCATTGCATGTGATACCGAAGGTCAAATTACATTTATGAATCCCATCGCAGAGCGAATGACTGGCTGGCGATTTCGTGATGCGCAAAACCAAAAAATAGAAACGGTAATGCGACTTCGTGATGCGATGAACAAATCTGAGATGAGAAATCCGCTCTATCTTGCGCTTCAAGAACAACGTGTTGTCGCTATGGCTCTTAATTGTGAGCTAGTGTCGCTTAATGGGCAGGTTTTTTCAGTTGAAGATTCTGCCGCACCGATTAGGGATGAAAGTGGCGAAATCATTGGCGCCATTATGGTTTTTCATGATGTGAGTGAGGCGATGGCAATGGCACTTAAAATGAGCCATCTTGCGAATCACGATCAATTAACTGATTTACCTAATCGTATTTTACTGCAAGACCGTTTGAGTGTTGCCTTGTCGAGTGCCCGTTCGGAGCATCATAAAGTAGCTGTAATATTAATTGATATCGACCATTTTAAATATCTGAATGATACATTGGGGCATCAGCAAGGCGATGAGTTGATTTGTTTGATGGCAAAAAGAATTAAACGTATTTTACCCGATGTACTTACGATTGCTCGTTTAGGAGGGGATGAGTTTGTTGTGGTCATGGATGATATTCAATCATTAGATTATGTTGCCAATCAAGCGCTCAATCTGGTTGCATCAATGCATGAGCCTTTTCAATTGGCGAGAGAGCATTACAGCGTGAGCGCAAGTTTAGGTGTGAGCATTTTTCCAGATGATGCGACCGATGAAGAGCAACTGATCCGTCATGCTGACGTTGCTATGTATCGGGCTAAGCAGGAGGGACGAAACCGATTTTGTTTCTTTTCAGATGAATTAGAGCAGCGTTTGTTGCAGCGCCATGCACTTGAGATACAGTTGCGAGAGGCGATTAAACAGAACTCGTGTGTTGTTCTCTACCAGCCAAAATTTAATTTATTAACCAAAGAAATCGTTGGCGCAGAGGCTTTAGTGCGTTTACTTGGTACTAATGGTGAGTTGATTTCGCCTGCGGAATTTATTCCATTAGCAGAAGAGTCGGGCTTGATTATTCCTTTAGGTCGCCAAGTGCTGTTTAAAGCATGTGAAGAAGCCAGTAAATGGCACTCTTTGGGGGTTCATATTCAGGTGTCAGTCAATGTTGCTGCGCAGCAGTTTTCAGATCCAGACTTAGAGCACCATATAAAAAGTGCGTTACTGGCAAGTAAATTACCAGCCTGTTACCTAGAGCTTGAAATCACAGAAACTGCCTTGATGGGTGATGTGGTGACAACTCAAATTGTACTTGAAAAGCTCAAAGCATTAGGTGTTCGAGTGTCGATTGATGATTTTGGTACCGGTTATTCTAGCTTGGCTTATTTAAAGAAATTTACCGTTGATGTAATGAAAATTGATATGTCATTTGTAAAGGATATGTTGGTTAATCAACACGATCACGAAATTGTAAAAACGATTATTACATTGGGACAATCGATGAATTTAGTGTTAGTGGCTGAAGGTGTGGAAACTGAGGCTCAGCTCACCGCGCTTGCAGAGCTTGGTTGTGAGGTAGGGCAAGGTTATGTATTTAGTAAACCTGTGGCTGATGATGCATTTATGGCTTTGTTAACAATACCTAAATAACTAGCTTTAAAGAGAGTGCTTATCTAAATGGACTTAAATTACATCTTAAGGTTTCGTAATAATCGGTGGCTCCCCTTTATTGGTATTGGCATTATTTTGTGTTTATGTGTCAGTATTTATTTCATTTACAGTGTGTATGCCAAAGAGCAAATAGCAGAGCAGCATCGCGCGTCATTGCTAAAAATAACAGAAACGTCACTGTTAACTCTTGAAAGTAATGTTGCTAAAAGCCGAAAAAAGGTGCAGTTTTTACATTCAACACCACCTGTTATGGGAATTAGTCGAGCATTTAATCATGGCGGTATTGACCCTTATGATGGTACGACAACCAGTCAGTGGATTTCTCGATTACAAACTATATTTTCAGCCTTTATAGAAGCCAATCCTGAAATAAGGCAAATACGTTATATTAGTCGTCACAACCAAGGCAAAGAAGTGATTCGAGTAGAGCGCAGAGAGGGCCGCGTTACGATCACCCCAAGCGAGTTATTACAAAAAAAAGGAGATACTGATTACTATCAGGCCATTACTCAGCTACATCCAAGTGAAGATTACCTTTCTGATATCACGCTAAATCGAGAGTATGGTGTCATCGAAAATCCCCTCTGGCCCACCTTTAGGGTGGCAAAGCCGGTGTTTGATGATAATTATCAGTTTTTTGGTTTTATCATCGTCAATATTGACGCGTCACAGTTGCTCAATGATCTACAGCAACAATTCGAGCACTCCGCTTTTGAACTTTATATTTTAAATACGCAGGGTTTTTTTATTTTACCCCCAAAACCTTCGTTAGGGTTTGGTTTTGATTTAGGCAATCCTGATGCAACATGGCAAAACGTTACTGAAAAAAGTGAAATACCAGACAGTGATACTATTCATTTGGTTAATTTTTTACAGCAAAGTTATTGGATGGTCGGCAATAAAGCCGTGTTGTCGACGCGAGAGCAGCGTTTTTTATATGTAATAGGCGCATTATCAACCCAGAAGGTTGAGCAGCTTTGGCTGCAACAACGAGGTGCGGTAATTGCTCTGATAATTGCTATTTTTATGATTTTCAATGTGTTTATTTTTGGTTATCAAAAGTATTTAAATAAACTCTTGTCGCTTTATGATAAAAACTCCCGATATGAAGCAATTGTTGCAGGCTCTTTAGATGCCATTATTAATGTCACCAAAGAGGGAGAGCTCCTAAATTGGAATGAATCTGCAGCTTATTTATTTGGCTTGCGAGATGGCGATAAAATACATCGAAAATTTGCAGATATTATTTTTAATGATACCACTGAGTCGCTTAATAATAGTGTGTTAGCGCGCATCATAGAGCAAAAAGAACCAGAGGTTTTTGAGCTTGAGGGGGTGAATGCTGCAGGAGAAGCTAAGACTTTAAGTGTTACTTTATCGCCAGTCTTTTCTCAAAATCCAGCCATAACGGCTTCTGTCGCTGCGTTGATCCGTGATATTACAGAATCGCGAATAAACGAAATTAAAATACATACAATGAATGAGTCTTTAGAGCGTCAAGTTGTTGAGCGTACTCTTGAATTAAAGCTTGCAACAGATCAGGCTTTGGCTGCGAATCAGTCTAAAAGTGCTTTTGTGGCTAATATTAGTCACGAAATAAGAACGCCCTTAAATGGTATTGCAGGGATGATGGCTTTGTTAGAGCGTGAACAGCTCTCAGATAAACAGCTCAGTTATTTAAATATGGCTAAAAGTAGTGCATCGACATTAACCATATTGATTAATGATTTATTGGACTTGTCAAAGATAGAATCTGGCAAATTAGATATTGAGCTTGCTTCTTTTGATGTGATTAAAACCATAGGCGCGGTGATGAGTTCAATGGCACTACGTTGTGATGAAAAAGGGCTGGAATTACTGTTTGACTGGACGCAGATTGAACACGAGTTGTTGATTAGTGATGCGTATCGCCTTAAACAAATTTTGGTCAATCTAATTGGCAATGCCATTAAATTTACCGCTCAAGGGCATATCAAAGTGACCGCCAAAACAATCGCTCTTGGAGATGAAGATCACCATGTTCAGTTAGAGGTAGCGGTGAAGGATAGCGGTATCGGTATTACCGCTGAGCAACAGAGGAAGTTATTTCAACCCTTCATTCAAGCGCACAGTGGCATAGCAAAAGACTTTGGTGGGACAGGGTTAGGTTTGTCAATATCTCAGCAATTAGTGAAATTATTGGGGGGTGATATTTCGCTGCACAGCGAATCGGGTCAAGGGAGTACGTTTAGGTTTACCATTAAGGCGCAATTACCTGATGATGAACAGTCGACTTTGCACTCACCGCTATTGTTAGGGCGAAAAGTGTATGTGCTAAGTGATAAAAAGAATGCAAATGATATTTTGCAACGTCAATTAGGGTTTTGGCAGGCTGAAGTAGGTTGTTTTGGAAGTTGGTCTGAGTTCATTGAGCAAAACGATAGTCTATTACCTGACTTACTTTTGGTGGATGAGTTATTCACTCAAAAACCTTTATTTGATTGGCTAAATGGTAATGAAGTAAAGGGCAAAACAAAACTGATTATAATGGAGCGTGCGACGGCGAGTCGTGGCTTGGATTTTTGCCAAGAAAATTGCGCCTCAATTAACTATCCCGTATTACCTGAGCAGCTTTTATACACTTACAATAAGCTCAGTAAAATATCAAAGAACCGAGAAGCACTTATTAATAACGCAGCTCAAACCAATCAACTGAGTCATCGCTACTCGGTGTTAATTGTTGACGATAATGAAATTAATCGTGTAGTGGCGGTTGGCTTATTGGAACATTTACCGTTAGAGATAACGTGTGCTGAAAATGGACAAAAAGCATTGGATTTATTAATGCAGGAGCAGACAGCGCAATTTGATCTTATTTTAATGGATTGCCAAATGCCTGTCCTTGATGGCTTTGAAACAGCCAGACGTATTAGGCTTGGGGAGGCAGGGGGCTACTATCAAAAAGTGAGTATTATCGCGATGACAGCGGGTGCGATGTCGGGCGATAAAGATGCTTGTATTCAAGCGGGTATGGATGATTTTATTGCAAAACCAATCGATCCAATTACTTTTGAGCAAAAAGTCCTCGGTTGGTTGTCTCAAAAGGAGGCTTAACAGCGTGTGTATCAAAATTTGCCCAGCTTCGTACGAAGCTGAGCAAAAATAAAGCTTTATAATGCGGGTTTGCAGCCTATAGCCGAAACAGCAACTTTTTCCGTACCCGTTTCACTTGATTGTAAAAAGCAATTTTTACCATCGGTCAAGAGTGATAATTTTAATGCCTGACCTAAGTCGCGCCCCATTATGGGTAACCCTCGTTCATCTTTTATCACAGCACGTTCAATTAATATGTCACTTGTTTGGCTAAATGCGTTATCGGCAATTGTGATATCGCGATACAGCAGGCTTTTAATTGCTTGCTGTAATTGCGCTTTAGATGCAGGGGTTATACTCGTTACAACAGCCGGTACTAGCTGAGTTTTAGCTTGTTGGCAACCCGTTACAAGTAGCAAGGTGCTGATAAGTGAGGGCCACAGCCATTTGTGTGTTATTGCGCTCATTTACTCACCTGCTCAATAACAGGGGTGCTGATTTTATTCTCAAGCAAAAATGATTGATAGCGAATATCAAATACGCTTTGACTATCGATTGCTGTCGCAGGTTTCGGTGCTGTTTTTAATTGAGGGTTATTAATTGGGCAGCTACCAGTTTTAATATATGTGAGTGCGCCATTTAACAGTCCTTCAGTGGGGTCGCCAAGTAATTTACTGAAATCATCGTTTATTGCACAGCCTTTGATTTCATCATCAAATACTGGGGTTGCTTTGGGTTTAAAACCATCAGCGTAATCACCAAATCCTTTGTCGTTAATACCTGAAAATTGAATGGTAAAGTATGTCATCGAGCAATTATCAGTTGGGTAAAAACCATAAGGTTTACCACATGTTTGCCCGCCGATTTGAATGACTTCGACATCGATCCCACGCAGTCCATTAATAAACGCTTCACTGGCTGAACAAGTATTAGCGGTAGTGAGTACAAATACGCGTGATAGCGCCAAAGTCGGTAAGTCAGCAGTGGTTGCCTTACCAGCGACATAATCAATTTTAAAGTCATAAAAAGGAGTCGGTTGTAATGCGCGCCCAGTTACTGGGTCGGTATTTGGATATTTATCATTAAACAGTGTTTTTTCAAATACTCGGTTTTGGGTCGCGTTATCACCTGCAACCATAAAAGCCAGTTGTGATGCCATTGCAAGTAGGCCACCACCGTTATAGCGTAAATCCACCACAAGCTCTTTGATATTGGCATCAGAAAATACACTAACGGCATCAATCAAGCCATTTTGCGCCTTAGCAATATGAGCATTAAATTGCACATAGCCTACTTTTCCTTTATTAGTATCAATCACTTTGGCATTTTGTACTGGGCTTGAGTCAACTTCAGCAGCGACTAAACTAAATTGTTCGCTTTGCCCTTCACGGTTGATAAATGTGAGCTCATGAGTATCCCCAGAGGCACTGCCAAAGAGCGCTTTATTGAGTTTATCGACCCCTTCAGATGTACCATCATAAATAAAATCAACCCCATCAACGTGGGTTAATTTATAGCCGCGCTCAATTCCAGCAAGTGCTGCAGGTGAATTAGGCTCAACATAGGCAATTTTAAAATCACGCGGTGGCGAGGTTTTTGTCACTGACCATTCAATGCCGTATCCCGAAACAACACCAGATTGAGTCTCTTTTTTATAATCGGCTGTCTCTCGGGAAAAATGAAATTGATCTTTTTTAGCTCCCGACTCGATAGTCGCGGTGGTTTTTAGTTGAGCAAAATATTGGGCGACCGTGAAATTAGCAGGATCATTATCGGGTAATTCGCGATACCACAAGTAAGTTTCATTGCTCCAGCTACGCAACCACATTTTTTCATGCTGTTGGCTGCCGGATTTATCGGGATACGGTCTATTTTGATTATAAGGATCGTTACCTGTACGAGGGTTTTGGCAAAAATGAGCAAAATTGGTGGCAGGCTGAAAGCTTCCTGGCGTCCAAGCAACGGAATTGGTTGTTGGAGTTTGCGGTGTTTCTGTTTCATTATTACCGCCACGACTTCCGCCACAGCCGCAGAGTGCGATAATAATCGATGAAAGCAATGAGGTAGTGACTGTTTTTTTGCCCAGTAACATAATAATCCCTAAAGAATGTTGTTGTTTTGAGAACATATCAAATTGGTATAGCGCGAGCAATTAAGAGTTTATTGCATTTTAGAATTAAAATATTAGACCTCAATGGCCATCAGCGTTAGGGCTAAAAGCGTATATTCACCTTTCTTTACATTTAGTTAATCTAAAACCCATTTGAGCCAAAAATTAGATAGGTTAAATGGCGCTCTGCGTACAAAAAAACATCAAAAGACTTCTTTTTTAGTATCTCTCCACTTTTTTCCACTTAATTCATGAGGTTCGCTAGAGGCCTTATTTTTTCTGGCTTAGCAGGGCGATTTTCACTTTTTGATTGCTTGACAAATTGGCTTGTCAAGCCCTAAACTGTACTTTCGTGGTAGGATGTGGGTAAAAGTGGATCTTTTAGGATCAAATAATAATAAATTGGACCTGTCTATGTTCCGTGGTGCGTTTTCAATCAGTCTTGACGATAAAGGGCGCTTGGCCATTCCGACCAAGTACCGCACTTTGCTGCAAGCAGATTGTGATGGCCAAATGGTTTGTACGGTAGATTTACAGCAGGCTTGTTTATTACTTTATCCATTAAGTGAATGGCAACTTATTGAAAGTAAACTACTAAAGCTTTCAAATATGAATCCACATGAACGACGAGTTCAACGCGTATTATTAGGCAATGCCATGGATTGTCAGGTTGACAAAAATGGTCGAATTTTACTTTCGGCACCGCTAAGAGCGCATGCTGGTTTGAACAAAAAATTGATGCTGGTAGGCCAATTGAACAAATTTGAAATTTGGGATGAAGATAGCTGGCAACAACAAATGCAGGCAGATATTGCCCAAGAGCAGCAAGGTGATTTTGAATTAACAGAGCGCCTACAAGACTTCTCTTTTTAATATTTGAATTGAATCGAAAAACTTATAAATAAGGCTTACAACGACTAATGTCAGACAATTTTCAACATATTTCGGTATTAATGGAAGAAACCATTGACGCATTAGCCATCAAACCCGATGGCATTTATATCGATGGTACCTTTGGCCGTGGCGGTCATTCGGGTGAAATACTGAAAAAATTAGGTGAAAATGGCCGGTTACAAGCCATTGATCGCGATCCTCAAGCGATCAAAGCGGCTGAGCGTTTTGCCGATGATCCCCGCTTTTCGATTGCTCATAATACCTTTTCTGAAATTAAACACGTGGCTGAAGAAGCCGATTTAATTGGTAAAGTCGATGGTATTTTACTCGATATCGGTGTGTCATCACCTCAGTTAGATGATGCTGAGCGTGGTTTTAGTTTTATGAAAGATGGCCCACTTGATATGCGTATGAACCCAAGCGCAGGTCGAAGTGCTGCACAGTGGTTAGCCGTTGCAGATTTAGAAGAAATCACTTGGGTCATTAAAACCTATGGTGAAGAAAAGTTTGGTCGTCGTATCGCTCATAAAATTTTAGAAACTCGCGAACACACTCCAATCACAACTACAGCACAATTAGCTAAGTTGATTGATGAAGCTGTGCCGGTAAAAGATAAACACAAGCACCCAGCAACACGCGCTTTTCAGGCTATTCGTATCTATATCAACAGCGAACTTGAAGAGATCACAACGGCATTAAGTGCGTCGCTTGAAGTATTAAAGCCCGGTGGTCGTCTAGTGGTGATTTCGTTTCATTCATTAGAAGATCGTATCGTTAAACAATTTATAAAAAAGCAAAGTAAAGGTGAGGCTTTACCACGTGGTTTGCCATTAACGGATGCGCAGTTAAAACAAAATCTAACGTTAAAAGCAATTGGTAAAGCAATTAAACCGGGCGAAGAAGAACTTGCCCGAAATAGCCGTGCGCGCAGCTCCGTTCTTCGTATTGCACAGAGGTTAGGGTGAGTCAGAAACCGATAATTCGGCAACCCAATCTCTTTGCAGAAATTGCGGGGAAACTTTTTAGGGAGAAGTTCACTTCGGGGCTGCTTTTTCTTATTCTTTTATCTGCCTTGGCGGTGGTGCAAGTGACGCACTTTTCTCGTCAAGCACTGATGAATCAAGATAAATTATTACAACAACGTGATGAATTGGATTTGGAATGGCGCTACTTGTTAGTTGAGCAAGAGTTTTATGCCCAACATGCACGTATTGAGGCAATCGCCAGTAAAAATTTACAAATGAAACGACCTGATAGTAAGGACGAACAGGTGGTGATGCTGCCATGACCGACGGCCAACGAAAAAAAGTAGCTTCCAGTTTTATTGCTTGGCGATTTTTTCTCGTCTCTATTGCTATTGCTGCTGTTTTTGTCGCATTGGCGTCACGTGCGGCCTATATCCAAATTATTGAGCCGGATATGGCCATTGATGAAAATAATAAACGCACATTGCGTGTTGAAGCACTCCATGCCCAGCGTGGAATGATATTTGATCGCCAAGGAAAAGAGTTGGCGGTGAGTGTACCTGTTGTGAGTGTGTATGCGGATCCCAAAGCGCTTGAACAGTTTTTGCAGCAAAAAGTCTTTAAGCGTGCAAAAAAAGCAGGTGAGAACATTGAAGCCTTACAAAAAAATGCTGCTGAGTTAGCTAAGCGTACGACTGAAATTTATGATAATGACCCCCGCTGGCGTGAGCTTGCTGAAGTGTTACAAAGCTCTCAATCAGAAATAAATGAACGCTTGCGTCAAGATGTTAATCGACGTTATGTCTATTTAAAGCGCCAAGTAACGCCAGCAGTTGCTAATTATATTGGTAATTTGAGTTTGCCAGGCATTCATCTACTCGATGAGTCAAAACGTTATTATCCAGCAGGGGAAGTGTCTGCACATGTTGTTGGTTTCACAAATATTGATGGACAAGGTATTGAAGGAATTGAGAATCTTTTTGATAAAGCGCTAACAGGTGCAGATGGTAGGCGTACTGTTCGTAAAGATGCACAAGGGCGTGAAATTGAAGTGCTTGATGAGCGTGAGCGTGTTGAGCCTGAAAATATTACTTTGAGTATTGATCAGCGTATTCAAGGCATTGCTTATAAAGCATTAAAATCGGCAGTGTTAAGCTATAAAGCGACCTCAGGTTCAGCCATAGTGGTAGATGTTAAAACTGGCGAAATATTGGCAATGGTCAATAGCCCTTCTTTTAATCCAAATAATTTAGGCGATTCAGCGGCTCATAAGCGCCGCAATCGGGCGGTGACCGATTTATTTGAGCCTGGCTCGACTGTAAAGCCTTTATCAGTTTTAGCCGGACTAGAATATGGCAGTATTGCTGCAAATGACGTTATTGATACGAATCCGGGTTGGATGCGTGTTGGCGGGCGTGTTGTTTCTGATCCTCGTAATAATAGAGAAATGAATTTACGTGAAATTTTAAAGAAATCAAGCAACATGGGGGTCGCAAAAATAGCGCAAACATTGCCAAAAGATTACTTAGTTCGTTTTTTTCAAAAAGCAGGTTTTGGTGAGGATACCGGGACTAACATGGTAGGTGAAAGCAGTGGGCTGTATCGTCCTGATCGCCGATGGTCTGACTTTGAGATTGCAACTTTATCATATGGTTATGCAGTATCTGTTAGTACCGCACAATTAGCTCGTGTTTATGCAACATTGGGCTCAGGCGGGATATCTCGTCCTTTAACCATTTTGAAACAAACAGAGCCGATGCAGGGTGAGCGCATTATGCAAGAGCATAATGTGCGTGCTGTGGTTGAAATGATGGAAAGTGTCTTTGAACCAGGTGGCACAGCGCCGAATGCTAAAGTTGACGGTTACCGAGTGGCTGGTAAAACCGGTACTTCAAAAAAAGCGGTTGCAGGTGGTTATGGTGATGAATATGTGGGCTATTTTGCAGGATTAGGCCCAGTGTCAGATCCACGTTTAGCTGTAGTTGTGATGGTGAATGAGCCCGGTGGTGATGTGTATTATGGTGGTGCGGTTTCAGGCCCTGCTTTTGCTGAAATTATGTCAGGAGCATTGCGTATGCTCAATGTAGCTCCTGATATTGAGACCTTTGCAACTTTAGATTCGGAGAGCAATGATGGCTGATCTTGCCCCAATTTTAGCGCGTTTTGCTATTAGCCACGACCCAATTGATGTACAGCGTCTGGTGCTTGATAGCCGAAAAATAAAAAGTGGTGATGTGTTTATTGCTATTAAAGGCCATGCTCAAGATGGTGGCCTATTTGTAGGTTCGGCGCTCGCAAATGGTGCAAAGATTGCCTTAGTTGATGAGCAATGCCAGTGTGAGATTGAATCAGATAAAATAATTAGAATTAATCAGTTAGATAAAAAGTTGGCGCAATTAAGCGCTGAATTTTATGGTAACCCTAGTGAGAAGTTAACCTTAATTGGTGTCACGGGCACTAATGGAAAGTCCACAATTTCGAGTATGATTGCCCATTTATCGCAAGCGTGCGCTCAAAAAAGTGCGGTCATCGGTACTTTAGGCTGGGGTCATCCTCAACAATTAACTCCACTTGCCAATACCACGCCATCCTCGGTTGAGTTGCAGGATATTTTGGCGCAATTGTATCAAACCGAGCATCAGGTGGTGGCGATGGAAGTATCGTCTCATGGTTTAGTGCAAGGGCGAGTGGCTAGCACTCAATTTAAAGCTGCTGTTTTTAGTAATTTATCACGAGATCATCTTGATTATCATGGTGATATGCAAAGTTATGCTCAAGCCAAGCTGATGCTTTTTACCGAATGTAATCCTGATATATCAGTGTTAAATCAAGATGATGAAGTTGCAAAGTTATGGCTAATGCAACCGGAACTTGTTGATGCGGTTGTGTATGGTCAAGGTAAAACGACTGTGCATGCAGGGCGTTATGTTTTATTTGATGATGTCGAATATAGTGCAGCCGGTTTAAGTGCGCAGTTTTATACCAGTTGGGGCAATGTAAAGATAAAATGTCCTTTATATGGTCAATTTAATCTTTATAATCTTGCCGCTGCTCTGGCCACGCTACTTGCTTTGGGTTATTCAATTGACTTGTTAGTGCAAGCGGTGAATAAGTTATCGCCAGTGGCAGGGCGAATGCAGCCATTTAGTGAGCCAAATAAGCCTACTTGTGTGGTTGATTATGCGCATACACCCGATGCCCTAGCACTTGCGCTGCAAGCGTTACAGTTACATGTTCCTGGCAAAGTAACCTGTGTATTTGGCTGTGGTGGGAATCGCGATAAAGGCAAGCGAGCTTTGATGGCTCAGGCGGCAGAACGTTTTGCAAATAAAATAATCGTTACCAGCGATAATCCTCGCAACGAAGATCCTAATGCGATCATTGCGGATATTTTGGCTGGTTTTAATGATAGTAATCGTATTTTGAGTGAAATCGATCGTGAACAAGCAATCAAAGTTGCGATAGAGCAGGCTGAACCTGACGAAGTGATTTTAATTGCAGGAAAAGGGCACGAAGATTATCAGCTGATCGGAACGCAAGTTTTGCCTTTTTGTGATCGCACTCAAGTAGTAAAATATTTAAAAGGGTATAGCCAATGATCCCAATGGACTTAAATTGGATTAAAAATGTTTTGGCTGTGTCTTTCGAAGGGAAAAATCAGCAGGTTGTTAATATCAATACCGATACACGCACAATCAAAGCGGGTGAGGTGTTTTTAGCGATTAAAGGGCCCAATTTTGATGGCCATAAATTTGCTGAGCAAGCGGTTGCCCAAGGTGCGGTTGCTGTAATTGTTGAACATTCAGTTCAGGTTAAAGTGCCACAGTTTATTGTGCCCGACGCCCGATTGGCATTAGGTCAATTAGGTGCGGCTGTCATGGCTGAAGTCAATCCTAAAACGATCGCAATTACTGGTAGTGTGGGTAAAACCACAGTGAAAGAAATGTGTGCTGCGATTTTATCAAGCCATGGTGCAGTGTTAGCGACAAAAGGTAATTTTAATAACGATATTGGCGTGCCATTAACGTTATTGCGCCTTGAGCCTCATCATGAATATGCAGTGATTGAGCTAGGTGCTAATCACATTGGTGAAATTGCTTACACTACCGATTTAGTGAAACCCGATGTGGCCGTGGTCTGTAATGTTGCCGCTGCTCATATTGAAGGTTTTGGTAGTTTAGATGGTGTGGCACAAGCTAAAGGTGAAATTTTTAGCGGTTTGAAAGCCGGTGGCATTGCTGTTATTAATGCCGACAGCCCCTATGTTGATTATTGGTTGGGGAGCCTTGATGATAAGGCCCTGTGTCAATTTTCAATGAGTCAAAAGCTCGACGTTTGGCCTGAAAACATTCAATTAGATAAATTAGGTCGTGCTAGTTTTGATTTATGCACTCCAACCGAACGGGTTGCGGTGTTGTTACCTATTGCGGGTAAGCACAACATCACCAATGCCTTGATTGCCTGTGCACTGACTTTGCCATTAGGCGTGACACTTGCGCAAGTTGCCCAAGGGTTGGCTGCTATGCCGATGGTGCAAGGGCGCGTTAATCTGGTTGAAGTGAATGATAATTTAACTGTGATTGATGATACTTATAATGCCAATGTCCAGTCGGTTAAAGCGGGTATTGATTTACTAAGCCAAATTAAAGGTCATCAAATTTTTGCTTTTGGTGATATGGGCGAACTGGGTGAAGAAGCGCGCCAATATCACGAAGAAGTTGGCCTTTATGCGCAGCAAAAAGGAATTAATACCTTTTATAGCTTGGGCGTGTTAAGTCGCTATGCCAGTGATGTTTATCAAAAAGCTGGCTTGCACTTTTCGTCACGCCAACAGTTATTAGCAGCAATTTTAAATGATATTGCTCACGTTGATGGCCCTATTACTATTTTGGTAAAAGGTTCTCGTAGTTCACGAATGGAGTTGTTGGTACAAGATATTGTCGCCAGTGCTCAACATAAAAATAATAATGGAGCACAACCATGCTAGTTTGGTTAGCGGAATATTTAACTCAATACTATTCAGGCTTTAATGTTTTTTCATACCTGACATTCCGCTCTATTTTAGGCATTTTAACGGCCTTACTGATCTCGTTATATTTTGGCCCTAAAGTGATTCGCTATTTACAAGATATGCAAATCGGCCAGACAGTTCGCACCGATGGCCCTGAGTCTCATTTAGTTAAATCGGGCACGCCGACTATGGGCGGGATCTTGATTTTGGCATCTATTTTCTCAAGCACTTTGCTATGGGCTGACTTAAGTAACAAGTATGTATTAGTGACATTGTTCGTTATTGGGTCGCTTGGTGTTGTAGGTTTTGTTGATGATTACCGCAAAGTAGTGCGTAAAGACAGTAAAGGTTTAATTGCGCGCTGGAAATACTTTTGGCAATCCATTATTGCTTTAGCAACGGGTATCTTTTTATACAGCAGTGCATCATTAAGTGCAGAGACATCGTTAGTGGTGCCTTTTTTCAAAGATGTATTACCTCAGCTCGGTATTTTCTTCATCGTAATGACTTACTTTGTGATTGTTGGTACCTCAAATGCGGTAAACCTCACCGATGGTTTAGATGGGTTGGCCATAGTGCCGACCATTTTAGTTGCTGGGGCATTAGCATTTATTGCTTATGTAACTGGTAACATTAATTACGCAGCATATTTACACCTTCCTCATCTTCCTCTAGCCAGTGAACTGGTGATTGTTTGTACCACGATTGTTGGCGCTGGGTTAGGTTTTTTGTGGTTCAATACGTATCCTGCGCAAGTATTTATGGGAGATGTTGGATCGCTCGCACTGGGTGGAGCACTGGGTATTATTGCTATTTTAGTGCGCCAAGAGTTAGTGCTGATTATCATGGGCGGCGTTTTTGTGATGGAAGCCGTGTCGGTTATTTTGCAAGTTGGCTCTTATAAATTACGAGGCCAACGGATTTTTAGAATGGCACCAATTCACCATCATTATGAATTGAAAGGGTGGCCTGAACCTCGGGTGATAGTGCGCTTTTGGATTATCTCTGTGGTCTTGGTTTTAGCTGGTTTGGCGACGTTAAAGATAAGATAAATGAATTACTTAACGCAGTTAAAAACACAAAAAATAATGGTGCTTGGGCTCGGTGTTTCCGGTCTGAGCACTGTGCGTTTTCTGCTAGGTCAAGCCATTAACCCTATCGTGGTTGATAGCCGAGCAGAGCCTCCGGGTGCTCAATGGTTAATCGATCATGCACCTCATTTACCTTGTTATTTTGGTTCTTTATCACATGCGCCGTTAAATGAGGTTGATATGATTATTATCAGCCCAGGGATTGCTCTTAGTACACACGAGGTACAACGCGCATTAGCTGCAGATGTCGACGTCATTGGTGATATTGAGCTGTTTGCGCGTATTAATGACAAACCTGTAGTGGCTGTGACTGGTTCGAATGGTAAATCAACCGTGGTGACATTAGCGGCTAAGGTTTTGGCTGATGCGGGTTATAACGTCGGTTTGGCCGGAAACATAGGTACGTCACCACTGGATTTATTAAGTAACGATATTGATGTTTTTGTGCTTGAACTGTCGAGTTTTCAATTAGAAACTACTTTCAGTTTGGCGCCTATCAGCGCAACAGTGCTTAATCTGTGTGAAGATCATATGGATAGGTACGCAGGTATGAATGACTATTGCGCAGCAAAACAGACTATTTATCGAAATGCCCAATTGGCGGTGTATAACCAAGCCGATTTACTGACGTATCCACAAGAGGCAAAAGCCACATTAAGTTTCGGTTTAACAGATAGTGATTATCATCTGCAAAATTGCGAGTCAGATTCGTACTTTGCTTATCAACAGCAAGCGATTTTACCTGTTAGCGATTTGACGATTGTAGGTAAACACAACCAGCTTAATGCCCTTGCTGTGATGGCGTTGCTGCAGCCCTTTAATATTAAAACAACTGTTTTCTCTAAGAGTTTTAAAGCTTTTTCTGGGCTTGCACATCGTTGCCAGTTTGTAGCGCAAATAGACGGCGTCAATTTTTATAATGACTCAAAAGCAACCAATGTTGGTGCATGTATTAGCTCAATCGAAGGTTTGTACAGCCCAAGCAAAGGATTGGTTTTAATTGTGGGTGGTGATGGTAAAGGTGCTGATTTTAGTCCACTTGGGCATTACTTTAATACGCAAGTGAGCGAGTTGATTTGCCTAGGCCGTGACGCTCATGCGCTAGCTGCTTTAAAGGTGGGTTCGCACTTGGTTAGTTCTATGGCGCACGCGGTAGCCTGTGCAAAAAAATTAGCCAACGTAGGCGATAGCGTATTACTTGCCCCTGCCTGTGCTAGTTTAGATATGTATAACAATTACATGGCGCGAGGTGATGACTTTGTTCATTGTGTGACTGAGGAAAAATTATGTCCTTAGTTGCCACTATTCATGCCCGTTTTTTTGCTAGGAAATCAGATAGCTTATTTGATACCAGTTTATTGTATTGCGTACTGTTATTAGTTGGGCTTGGTTTTGTTATGGTCAACAGTGCTTCTATGCCTGTTTCTGAGCGAATTTATAATAATCCTTATCATATAACCACCCGTCATTGCATGTTTTTAGGCATGAGTTTTATTCTTTTTTGGTTTAGTACCACCATTCCAATGTCTTGGTGGAAACATTTTAATATGCCTTTACTATTCATAGGGTTAGGTTTGCTAGTGTTGGTGCTGCTTGTTGGGCGTGAAGTGAATGGCTCTAAGCGTTGGATCCCGATAGGGCCTGTCGGTTTGCAGGCTGCTGAGGTGGCAAAGCTGTGTTTTTTTAGTTATATCGCAGGTTATTTGGTTCGAAAACGCGCTGAAGTACAAGATAATATTAAAGGGTTTACTAAACCGATGGCCGTGTTTGCTGTATACGCTTTTTTAATTTTAATGCAGCCTGATTTAGGTACGGTATTGGTAATGTTTGTCACTACAGTGGGTTTATTGTTTCTAGCTGGTGCAAAAGTGTGGCAGTTTCTGGCGTTGATTTTGACAGGTTCAGGCTTGGTCACGCTATTAATTATTTTTGAACCCTATCGTATGGCGCGTGTTGTAAGCTTTTTAGAGCCTTGGGATGATCCTTTTGGTAATGGTTATCAGCTTGTTCAGTCTTTAATGGCGTATAGTCGCGGCGGTTGGCTGGGTCAGGGGTTAGGTAACAGCGTACAAAAATTACAATATTTACCTGAGGCGCATAACGATTTTATCTTTGCCGTGATTGGTGAAGAGCTTGGTTTTATTGGGGTGCTCAGTATTTTATTAGTCATCGGTACTTTGGTTTATCGTGCGTTTAACATCGGCCAAAAAGCATTAAAAGCAGGTAAAGAATACGAAGGTTATTTTGCACTCGCGATTGGCATTTGGATTGCGTTTCAAAGTGTGGTGAATGTGGGTGCCAGTGCCGGTTTATTGCCAACTAAAGGGCTAACTTTACCGTTTGTTTCATACGGTGGCTCAAGTTTGATGGTGATGACAGTTGCAATTGGGGTTCTACTGCGTATTGATTTTGAAGTGAATATGGCAACACGGCAAGCAACCGGAGGGCGAAAAAAATGACCAAAAAACTCATGGTCGTTGCAGGTGGTACCGGTGGGCATATTTTTCCTGGTATTGCCGTTGCAGAGCATTTAAAACAACAAGGCTGGCAAGTGGTTTGGCTTGGTACAGCCGATAGAATGGAAGCTGATGTAGTGCCAAAGCACGATATTGCGATTCGTTTTATTGAAGTTAAAGGCGTACGTGGTAATGGTTTAAAACGCTTATTTACGGCACCATTTATGGTGCTTAAAGCGATTTGGCAAGCACGTAAAATTATGCAGCAGGAGCGCCCAGATGTACTGCTTGGCATGGGCGGTTATGTAACCGGCCCTGCGGGTATTGCGGCTAAAAGTTTAGGGATCCCGCTAATAGTGCATGAGCAAAATGCAGTCGCTGGATTGAGCAATAAGTTGTTAGCTAAACTGGCCAATCAAGTGTGTGCTGCCTTTCCAAGTGCTTTTGAAGATGGTGTGGCTACATTAGTTGGCAATCCGGTACGAAGCAGTATGGCATTAGTGGGGCATCAATTTGATCCACAATGCTGTAAAATTTTAGTGGTCGGTGGTTCTTTAGGGGCCAGTGCCTTAAATGAAAACTTGCCAGCAGCATTTGCCGCATTACAGCACACAAAAGCGTTATCAATTTGGCATCAAACTGGTAAAGGGCAGCTAGGTGGCGTAACCGAACAATATAAAGCATTAGAGCTTGAAGCCAAGGTAGAACAGTTTATTGATGATATCGATCTTGCTTATCGATGGGCAGATATTGTGATTTGCCGAGCTGGAGCACTTACGGTCAGTGAAATTGCCGCAGCGGGTAAAATGGCGTTGTTCATTCCATTTCCTCATGCTGTAGATGATCATCAAACTGCAAACGCAGGGTATTTAGTGGATAATCACGCCGCGTTGTTGTTACAACAAGGTGATATGGACACTGAGATAGTAGTTAGCATGCTCAAGCCTTATGTTGAAAATAATGAATTAATTAGTGAAATGGCTCAGCGAGCGAAAGCCTTGGCTAAGCTCGATGCGACTGAGCAAGTTGCGTATTTTTGTCAGCAATTGAGCCATTAAAAAAATAGAAAGAGAATTACGTGAATCAAATAAGTAAATTACCCGCGATGCGACGTGTTGAATCTATCCACTTTATTGGTATAGGTGGCGCGGGTATGGGTGGGATTGCAGAAGTACTCGCCTATGAAGGTTATAAAATTACAGGTTCGGATATCGCTGAAAATGCGATGACAAAACGTTTGGCGGCGATAGGCGCTAAAATTTTTATAGGTCATCAGGCAAGCAATGTTGATGATGCCAGCGTGGTGGTGGTTTCAAGTGCGATTGATCAAAAAAATCCAGAAATAATCGCAGCGCAAGAAAATAGAACTCCTATTGTGCGTCGTGCTGAAATGTTGGCTGAATTAATGCGTTTTCGCCACGGTATCGCGATTGCTGGTACTCATGGAAAAACCACCACAACCAGTTTAATTGCGAGCGTGTTTGCCGAAGCGGATCTTGATCCTACGTTTGTGATTGGTGGGTTACTCAATAGTGCTGGTACAAACGCCAAGCTTGGCTCAAGCCGATTTTTAATTGCTGAAGCAGATGAAAGTGATGCGTCATTTTTGCATTTACAGCCGATGGTCTCGGTGATCACCAATATTGAAGCGGATCATATGGATACGTATCAAGGTGACTTCGAAAATATGAAAGACACTTACATTGAGTTTATTCATAACTTACCTTTTTATGGCTTAGCTGTGGTGTGCTGCGATGATGAAGTGATCAACGAGTTGATCCCGCGGTTTGGGCGAAAGTTTTTAACTTATGGCCAATCAAGCCAAGCAGATTATCGCATGAGTGATTTTGTTCAGTCGGGCAATACCAGCCAGTTTATTGTGACTGATAAGCAAGGGCATACCTTAAGCGTTAAATTGAATATGCCTGGTTTACATAATGCACTTAATGCAACAGCAGCCATTGCCGTTGCTAAAGATGAGGGCATTGCGGATGAAGCCATTATTCGAGCGCTTGCAAAATTTGAAGGCATAGGCCGACGTTTTGAGCATTATGGTAATTTTGCCACCGAACGTGGTGAGATTATGTTAGTGGACGATTATGGTCACCATCCATCAGAAGTGGCTGCGACTATAAAAGCTGCTCGCCAAGGTTGGCCAGATAAGCGTTTAGTGATGGCGTATCAACCACATCGTTATACGCGCACCCGTGATTTATACGAAGAGTTTGTGCAGGTTTTGGCTGAGGTTGATTTGTTGCTGTTACTTGAAGTTTATCCCGCAGGTGAGCAAGTCATTGCAGGTGCTGACAGTAAAAGCTTATGCCGTAGTTTACGCCTGCGTGGTAAAGAGCCTGTGTACATTTCAAACCCAAATGAATTAATGACGGTGCTAAGCGAAGTGCTACAAGGTAATGATTTAATCCTCACTCAAGGTGCGGGGAATATAGGCCAGCTCGTTAAAGTACTGGCAGAAACACAACTCGATATTGAAAAGTTAAAACAGGTGAATGCATGAATCCACAACAATTTGGCAAAGTAGCAGTACTAATGGGCGGCAGTTCAGCTGAACGCGATGTCTCATTACGTTCAGGCCAAGCTGTGTTAAACGCATTAGTATCGCAAGGTGTTGATGCATTTGCTTTTGATCCTGCAGAGCGCAATTTATTCGATCTTAAAAGTTTACAAACTGATCGTGCTTTTATTGCTCTGCATGGCCGTGGTGGTGAAGATGGCACTATTCAAGGAGCACTTGAATTTTTAGGATTGCCTTACACTGGCAGTGGCGTTTTAGGTTCAGCGTTAGCAATGGATAAAGTGCGTTGCAAAGAGTTGTTTAAAGCACGTGGTTTAAGTACCGCTGAGTTTGTTGTGGTTGAGCAAGGTGCGCAGTTTGATAGTGAAGCAATCATCAACGAATTTGGTGCTGTGATGGTTAAACCCGCTCATGAAGGTTCAAGCATCGGCATGGCAAAAGCAACAACCGCGATTGAATTAAATGAAGCCATTAATAATGCATTTCGTTTTGATGATACGGTGATGCTTGAAAAGTGGATAACCGGACGTGAATTTACCGTTACGATGATTTCAGGCGTTGCACAACCGATTGTTGAAATGGTGACGCCACGTGGTTTTTATGATTACGAAGCTAAATATCAAGCGAACAGCACCCAATACTTTTGCCCAGCAGAGCTCGGCCAATCTGAAACAGATAACTTGCAGCTTTTAGCACAACAAGCATTTAAGTTGGTTGGAGCAAGTGGCTGGGGACGAGTTGATGCGATGCGCGACCAAGCAGGCCAGTTTTACCTGCTTGAGGTAAATACAGTGCCAGGCATGACAGAGAAGTCGTTAGTACCGATGGCAGCTAAAGCAAATGGTATGAATTTCAGTCAATTAGTCATAAATATATTGGAGCAGACGCTTTAATATGAAACAATTTCTGGAAACCTTAAGCCACTTAAAACAGCGTATCGATTGGTCGCTGGTTTTTGGTTTGGGTTTCTTTTTGTTTGTCGTAATTTTACTGACGCAAAGCTTTGTTTTTGTTAGTAATTGGATGGCCAGTGAGCAAAATAGTCAGATTAAGCAAGTAACAGTATTGGGCTTGCCTGAGCATACCACGGAGCAAGAGATTTTAGCTGCGATCCGAAAAGCGAATGTATCAAGCTTTTTTGAGCTAAACGTTAATGAGGTTCAAAAACAAGTTGTTGATTTACCATGGGTTGCTAGCGCTTCGATCCGTAAGCAATGGCCTGATACATTAAAAGTATATGTTGTTGAGCACGTACCGGTGGCAATTTGGAACGATGACCAATTATTAAATAATTATGGTGAGGCATTTCAAGCACCTAAAAGCTCGATAAAAAAGACGTTGCCGAGTTTGTTTGGTCCAGAGGGGAGCGAGCAAGAAGCGTGGCAAGTGTTTCAGCAGTTTCATGAACTGTTTTATATCAATAATTTTAAGCTAACCAGTTTGGCGTTGTCGGAGCGGTTTTCTTGGCAACTTTGGTTAGATAACGGCATAAAGCTAAATTTAGGTCGAGAAGAAAAAGCGCAACGGGTACAACGATTTATCGATTTGTATCCCTATATGTTAAAACGCAAGGATGCAGAGGTCGATGTGGTCGATTTAAGGTATGATACTGGATTGGCGGTGAGCTGGAAGCCATTGTCATCTCAACAATTACAACAACAAAAGAGTAAAGCATGACGAAGTCAGCGGAACGTAATCTAGTCATTGGGCTTGATGTGGGCACATCTAAAGTCGTTGCGACGGTTGGCGAAATTACAGCAGATAACAAAATAAGTATTGTTGGTGTTGGCACGCAAGTGTCGCATGGTATGGACAAAGGTGGCGTGAATGATTTGAACCTAGTGTCCGAATCAATTCAGCGCGCGATTGATGCTGCCGAAATTATGGCTGATTGTCGGATTAGTTCTGTATATTTAGGGATTTCAGGTAAGCATATTCAGTGTCAAAATGAGAATGGTGTCGTTGCCATTAATAATGCTGAAGTTGGCGCTGATGATATTGAAAATGTTATTCATATTGCCAAATCTGTACCAATATCAGCAGAGCGAAAAATGCTACATGCTTTACCGCAAGAATACAGCATTGATATGCAAGAGGGCATTAAAAATCCCCTTGGTATGAGTGGTGTCCGTATGGAAGCCCGAGCACATATTATTACTTGTTCAAATGATATGGCCAAAAATATTGAAAAATGTGTTGAACGTTGTGGTTTGCAAGTAGATCAGCTTATTTTTTCAGCTTTGGCGTCGGGTTACTCGGTGCTTACTGAGGATGAAAAAGAACTCGGTGTCGCAGTGATTGATATTGGTGGTGGTACTATGGATATCACTATTTATACCAATGGTTCATTGCGCCATTCAGCGGTCATTACCGTGGCTGGCAATCAAGTAACGGGTGATATAGCAAAAATATTTCGTACCCCAATTTCCCACGCAGAAGCAATTAAAGTTCAATATGCATGTGCAAGTAGCCAAAGGGCTAGCACTGAGGATACTATAGAAGTCCCAAGTGTGGGCGGACGCCCTGCACGGATAATGTCGCGCCATACATTGGCTGAGGTGGTTGAACCTCGGTTTAGAGAATTATTTGAATTAGCGATGGAAGAAATCCGTCGCTCAGGCCTAGAAGAACAAATAGCTGCCGGTGTGGTACTTACCGGTGGTACAGCAAAAATGGCCTACGCGTTAGAAATAGCAGAAGAAATTTTTCAAATGCCTGCACGTGTCGGCAGTCCAATCGGGATGGTTGGGCTTTCAGACTATGTAAATGATCCTTCATTTGCAACTGCAGTAGGGCTTTTACAGTATGGCCGTACTATGCAAGTCGCAAATGCACGAAAGTCTACAGAAAGTACAAGCGCAAATTGGTGGAACCGTATTACAAAGTGGTTCCAAGGTGAATTTTAAACTCTAGTCGGAGAGTGGATATGTTTGATTATATGGAACAGCATAGCGAAGAAGCTGTCATTAAAGTTATTGGTGTTGGTGGCGGCGGTGGAAATGCAGTTGAGCACATGGTAAAACGCCAAATTGAAGGTGTGCGTTTTATTACAGCTAATACTGATGCACAAGCATTACGTAAATCATCAGCTGATATTACGGTACAACTAGGCACTAAAATCACTTCAGGTTTGGGTGCTGGTGCTAATCCAAATATCGGTCGCCAATCTGCGGAAGAAGATATTGATACTATTCGTGCCAGCCTTGAAGGCGCTGACATGGTATTTATCGCAGCTGGTATGGGTGGTGGTACTGGTACTGGTGCTGCGCCTGTTGTTGCTCGACTTGCCAAAGAGATGGGGATTTTAACAGTTGCTGTAGTAACACGCCCATTTGACTTTGAAGGTAAAAAGCGTGCGGCCGCTGCAGATCAAGGTATTGCCGAGCTTGCAGAGGTTGTAGATTCACTTATTACAATTCCTAACAATAAATTGCTTAAGGTTTTAGGTAAAGGTACGACATTATTAGATGCATTCGCAAAAGCGAATGATGTTCTTTATGGTGCTGTGCAAGGTATCGCAGAATTAATAACTCGCTCAGGTTTGATCAATGTGGACTTCGCCGACGTACGTACAGTAATGTCTGCCATGGGAACTGCAATGATGGGAACTGCATCAGCAACAGGCCCTGATCGTGCGCAAGAAGCTGCAGAAGCTGCAATCTCTAGCCCATTATTGGAAGATGTTGATTTAACAGGTGCAAAAGGTATTTTAGTTAATATCACAGCGGGTATGAATATCGCGATTGAAGAGTTTGAAACTGTAGGTAACCACGTTAAAGCGCTTGCATCTGAAAATGCAACGGTTGTTGTCGGTGCAGTTATTGACCCTGATATGACAGATGAATTACGTGTTACTGTTGTTGCAACTGGTTTAGGTGGTGATCGTCGTCCTCAATTTGGTATTGTTGAAAACAGTACTAAAAAGGTAGCTGGGTCGGATGTGTCTTCAAATCCTGGTGTTTTTGTACCAAGTTTTGCAAATCAAACTAGCTCACAACAAGCACCAACGAATACCGAAGCACCGGTAAAAAAAGAACAGGCTGCTGCACCTAAAAAGCAAGCAGAAGGCGATTATTTTGATATCCCAGCTTTTTTAAGAAAACAAGCTGATTAATAAATAATCAATGCAATTGTCAGCTGGTCTTAGCTGTGCTAAGATCCGCGGCCATTTATTTTGAACCATAGAATAAGCGATTTAGCCTATGATTAAACAACGTACAATTGGTGAGTTAGTTAGTACCATAGGAGTTGGGCTTCATAAGGGAGAAAAGGTCTCTTTAACTCTCCGACCTGCCGCAGCGAATACTGGGATTGTATTTCGTCGCGTTGACCTTGATCCGGTTGTGGATTTTTACACGACACCTGACGCCGTGGGCGATACTCAGCTTTGTACTTGTCTAATCAATAAAGATGGCGTGCGCTTATCCACCACTGAGCATTTAATTGCTGCGATTGCTGCTTTAGGTATCGACAACCTTGTTGTTGAATTAGATAGCCCTGAAGTACCAATTATGGATGGCAGTGCGCTCCCATTCATTTACTTGATTCAAAAAGCGGGTATTAAAGAGCAGGCTGTTGCCAAGCGCTTTATTCGTATTACTGAAAAAGTACGTGTTGAAGATGGCGGTAAATGGGCTGAAATTGAACCTTATGATGGTTTCCATATTGACTTCCAAATTGATTTTAATCATCCGGCAATCAATGACAGTCGTCAGCGTATCGGTTTAGATATTACCGCGCAAAGTTTCACACAAGAAATTAGTCGTGCGCGTACTTTTGGTTTTATGAAAGATATTGAATACATGCACGCCAATAACTTAGCTTTAGGTGGTAGCATGGATAACGCAGTCGTTTTAGATGAGTACAAAGTACTTAATCCAAATGGACTTCGTTATGCTGATGAGTTTGTTAAGCATAAAATACTAGACTGTGTTGGTGACTTATTTATGACAGGGCATAATTTAATTGGCAAAGTAACAGCCTATAAATCAGGCCATGATTTAAATAACAAATTATTGCGTAAAGTAATGGCGACTGAGTCAGCTTGGCAATGGGCAACTTTTGACGAATCTGTCACTATGCCTGCACCGGGATTAGAGTTAGCTCGCGTTTAACGAGTACTCAATAAGCACAATAAAAAAGCTGACACTGTCAGCTTTTTTTATGCTCTCATTTTAGTTATTCATTAACGTTTTACTTTAGTTGCGTGCGCAGCGAGTTTTTCTAATTTCGCTTTGAGCGATGCAGGGGCATGCTCAGCTACTTCGAGTAATGAATCCGCTGTTTGTTGGCTTAATACTCGACTATTAACTACCGGTTGTGAGCGAATCGACTCAGCGCGTTGATTTGCCGCTGCATGAGGCGAGGTCTGAATTTTTATCTGGCTTAGCTCTGGTAGCCCATTTTTACGAAGATCTGACATGATACTCATCTTCATATAATTTAGACGCATGGCGACTGCCGCTGATTGTGCTTCGATTATTAAGATTGAATCCCGATAGTTGCTAATGCGACATTTTTGCGCCATAGTGGCGCCGACACACTGAATCAGTAGCTCTTGATGGTGGTTAAGCTGCTGGCTTTTACCAATATACGATGACATTCGGCTCGACATATTTGCCATAAGATCATCCAAAGTTTTTGGTGCGTATCTGTCTTTAGCCATAGTGAACAACATCGTACTTATGAGTTTAATTGAAATACAAAGCGACTGTGGTGTCTCTTTCGTTCGAGTGCATGGGTATGCGTGTTTATCTCGATTGCGCTAAGTATGAATGTAGTCCTCAACCTTTACTAGTAATAAGTGAAAACGAAAGTTTGTGATCATCAGTTGCCTGTCTAAAAACTGATGGCTGAACCTCATTGCATTATGCTGAGCGCTAACGCTAACACCAAAGCTTTACTCTCAAGGCAATGATTCAGTGTATCAAATCAAATGAGATCAATATCAGTTAAGTTGTTAGCTTGTTAGCTGCATTGGGTTATAAGTTTGCTCTGGTTGCGGGGTTTCCCTAAAAAGAATACGATAGATAGCAATCTATTGTAGGGATGTGTTGCAACAGATGATATAGCATCTTAATAGTGGGCTGCATTGGATGTATTCAAAGAAATTGATCAAATAGACTTGGCGCTAGCCAGTCAAGCGCATAAAATGTCGCTACTTGAATCTGTGTTTATGAATCCCCATATAGTGTAGAGTTCACAAATTTCGGGTGAACCTGTTTAGCAGGCGAGTTATGATCTTATTTGTGAGCTAGTAAATATGAACTTTACAGCGACAGATGATTAGATTTTGCTACAAAAGAAGGTGATGCTGTCATCATGACAGGTGCAGGGGAACCAGATAGGTGCGTAATTTCAGGGCTATGGTAATTTACCAATGAACCATAGCCAAAAAATTGCAAGCTGTACTGGTTAAAACCGAACCATTTAAGTCAAGGTTGGTGATGTAGTTGAAAAAGGGCAGGCGATAGCTGTATTGGCAATACGGGACGTTCAACAAACGTTTATCTCCATTATGAGTGATTAAATAATGGTAATGTTACCAATTCACTTCGTACTGTATATCGCACAAGTGCAAATTAGGCGTTAGCAGAGGCTGACAAAAACAAGGGTTGTAACGGTTTTATCATGATAGCTAATTTACTTACCAAAATTTTTGGTAGTCGCAATGATCGCACCATTAAAAATTTAAGAAAAACAGTGGCGCTGATTAATGCACTAGAATCGCAAGTTGAAGCATTAACAGATGACGAATTAAAAGCAAAAACTGCACAATTCCGCAAGCGTTTTGATGAAGGTGAAACGCTTGACGAGATTCTGCCTGAAGCATTTTCGGTTGTTCGTGAAGCATCGAAACGTGTATTTAATATGCGTCATTTCGATGTACAAATGATTGGCGGCATGGTGCTAAACCAAGGCCGTATCGCAGAAATGCGCACCGGTGAGGGTAAAACATTAACGGCATCTTTACCGGCATATCTGCACGGTTTAAGTGGCAAAGGTGTTCACGTTATTACCGTAAATGACTACCTTGCTAAGCGTGATGCTGAAACTAACCGTCCATTGTTTGAGTTTTTAGGCTTAACTGTGGGTTGTAATGTTCCTGGCATGAATTCATATGAGAAAAAACTCGCGTATCAAGCTGATATTACTTACGGTACAAATAATGAGTTTGGTTTTGATTACTTACGTGACAACATGGCGTTTTCGCCTGAAGAACGTGTACAACGTGAACTCAATTTTGCCGTTATCGATGAAGTGGATTCAATCTTAATTGACGAAGCTCGTACCCCTTTAATTATTTCTGGTCCAGCCGAAGATAGTTCTGAGCTGTATATTGAAATCAACAAAATCGTACCTCTTTTAACTCGTCAAGAAAAAGAAGATGAAGAAGGGATTGAAGGCGATGGTGATTTCACGATTGATGAAAAGGGTAAGCAAATTCATTTGACTGAACGTGGTCAAATTAAAGTTGAAGACTTGCTTCTTGAGCGTGGCTTAATGCAAGATGGTGAATCACTTTACTCAGCAGCAAACATTACTTTATTAAGCCATGTTTATGCCGCTTTACGTGCTCACAAATTATTCCAAAAAGATGTCGACTATGTAGTTAAAGACAATGAAATCATCATTGTTGATGAGCATACTGGCCGTACAATGGAAGGGCGCCGTTGGTCTGAAGGTTTACACCAAGCAGTTGAAGCAAAAGAAGGTGTAAAAATTCAAAATGAAAACCAAACATTAGCGTCAATTACATTCCAAAACTATTTCCGTATCTATAATACCTTGTCAGGTATGACAGGTACGGCAGATACCGAAGCGTTTGAATTCCAATCTATCTATGGCTTAGATACTGTGGTTATTCCAACTAACAAGCCGATGATACGAGATGATCGCGCTGATTTAGTCTATTTAACCCAAGAAGAAAAATACGAAGCAATTTTAAAAGATATCGTTGATTGCCAAAAACGTGGGCAACCTGTGCTTGTAGGTACTATTTCAATCGAAAGCTCTGAGTATTTATCGCAGTTCTTACGTAAAGAAAAAATTCAACATAACGTATTAAACGCTAAATTCCATGCACAAGAAGCCGACATTGTTGCTGACGCTGGTTTACCGGGTAAAGTAACGATTGCTACTAACATGGCAGGTCGTGGTACGGACATCGTGTTAGGTGGTAACTGGCAATCACAAATTGCTAAGTTAGACAATCCAACTGATGAGCAAATTGCAAAAATTAAAACACAATGGCAAGAAACGCATGATGCAGTTATTGCCGCAGGTGGTTTACATATCATTGCCACTGAGCGCCATGAATCACGTCGTATCGACAACCAGTTACGTGGTCGTTCAGGTCGCCAAGGTGATGCAGGTTCAAGCCGTTTCTACTTATCAATGGAAGATTCATTGATGCGTATTTTTGCCGGTGATCGCATGACGAACATGATGCGCAAACTTGGTATGGAACGTGGTGAGGCAATTGAACACCCTTGGGTAAACCGTGCCATTGAAAACGCTCAGCGTAAAGTAGAAGCGCGCAACTTTGATATTCGTAAGCAATTACTTGAATTTGATGATGTTGCCAATGATCAGCGCCGTGTTGTTTATTCACAGCGTAATGAGCTGTTAGATGAAGGCGATATTTCAGAAACAATTACGGCGATCCGTAAAGATGTATTAAACAATAAAGTTAATCTTTATATTCCACCACAGTCATTGGCTGAAATGTGGGATATCAAAGGATTAGAAGATTGTTTAAAAGCTGACTTCTTAGTTGATTTACCTGTACAACAATGGCTTGATGAAGACAATAAGTTGTTTGAAGAAAAGCTACGTGAGCGTATTGAGCAAAGTGTCGAAGCGGCATATCAGCATAAAGAAGAGATGGTGGGTGCTTCAGTGCTGCGTCAATTCGAAAAAGCAATTATGCTACAAAGCTTAGATCAACATTGGAAAGATCATTTAGCGGCAATGGATCATTTGCGTCAAGGTATTCACTTACGTGGTTACGCGCAAAAAAATCCAAAGCAAGAATACAAACGTGAGTCGTTTGAATTGTTTACACAAATGCTTGAAGACTTGAAAATTGATGTTGTTAGCATTCTAAGTAAAGTACAAGTACGTGCTGAAGAAGATGTTGAAGCCGTTGAAGCGCAGCGTCGCCGTGCTGAAAATGTAGAGCGTCAGTATCAACATGAAGAAGCCGAGCATTTAGGTGGTGAAGCACCTGAAGCACCAAGTATGGTACGTGCAGAGCCAAAAGTAGGTCGTAATGATGCCTGTCCATGTGGTTCTGGATTAAAGTACAAACAATGCCACGGTAAATTGAAATAACTCATTACTGTTACTAAAAAAGCGACTTAGGTCGCTTTTTTATTGTAAAAAATAAGTAGAGAATGAAATGGTCACAACATCAAACCAAAATCAAAAAGTAGTTCATGTCGCTGTTGGAATTATTAAGCGCCAAAACGAAATTTACATTTGCAAACGCCCAGATGATAAACATCAAGGTGGTAAATGGGAATTCCCAGGTGGCAAGGTAGAAAAAGAAGAATCCGTAACAGAAGCATTGCAACGTGAACTAAAAGAAGAAGTGAATATTGATGTGCAAAGCTCATGTTCATTTATGGAGATTCATCATGATTATGGCGACAAAGCGGTATTTCTCGATATTCATTTAGTTGAGGATTTTAGTGGTGAACCTGTTGGTCTTGAAGGACAATTAGGTCAATGGGTTGCAATAGATAAACTAGATGCCTTTGAGTTTCCAGCGGCTAACGTACCAATTTTGGCAAGGTTAGCTCAACAGATAAAATAATCAGTTTAATTTATCAAGCAGTGGCGTAATAATGTTCTACACTCGAATAGTTTATTAGGAGATTCTGCGTATTAACATGAAGCGATTAACATGGTTATTTTTGAGTGTATGTTGCCTAACATTCGCTCTTTCACCTTTAGCTTCAGAAAAGCCAATCTTAGATGTGAGTGTTGGTTGGTCAAAACCACCTTATGTTATTCAACAAGATGAAACTGGATTTGAAATTGAGTTAGTCAAAGCTGTGTTTGATCAGCTAGGTTATCAGTTAAAGTTTGTTTATGTGCCATTTGCTCGCTCACCATATTTACTTAATCAGGGGGAGATTGATTTGGCCATGACAATTAACCCTCGAATGGATATTAATCAACTGCAGTTGAGCACACCTTATATCAGTTATCATAATGTTGCGATTAGCCTAAAAAAACGGCATTTAGCCATTAATAACGTGATTGATTTATCACGCTATACGGTGATAGCGTTTCAAAATGCCAAGGTGGTTTTAGGGGTTGAGTATGCGCAAGCTGTGAAAAAATCGCCTTTTTATCAAGAGTTGCCAGATCAAGCGCATCAGGTTGAAATGCTCCTCAAAGGAAGGGCCGATGTTGTCGTAATGGATGTTAATATTTTTAATTACTTGAGTCGTGATTATACGCATAAAAATCAAATGAATAACGTTAATGTGCACAAGCTATTTCCTGCAAGCCAATATCATTTAGGGGTTAAGGATCTTGCTTTAAAGCAGTTGTTTAACCAGCAATTAAATGAATATAAACGCTCAGCAGCGTACCAAGAGTTATTACTTAAATACGAGTTTTATCAAGGCGAAAGCCCTCAGTTGCCTTGATTGTATCCAAAGAAAAAAATCATTTCCAGCGTGGTTAATTCTCTTTATGATGGTTTGTAATTAATTGAATGTCGATTAATGAAATGACCCATTCTAGGATTTTATAATAATGAAAAAAATAACCTTTTTAGCGACCAGTGTCGCGTTAGCTTTAGGCTTAACCGGATGTGGTGAGCAAGCTAACACTGCGCCAGAAATAAAAACACCCAGCACCATGGTTATCACTGATGCTAAGCCATCACTTGTATCGGGAATTGAATTAGAGAATATCGATCATACAGTGCGTGCCCAAGATGACTTTTATCAATATGTTAATGGCGTATGGCTGCGTGATACAAAAATTCCTGACGATAAATCGAATTATGGCTCGTTTACTCAGTTGTACGATAATTCACAAGCCGCGCTGAAAACGGTGATTGAGGCTGCAGCTGCAAATGCTAATGTTGAAATGGGCAGTGATGAGCAAAAGTTAGGTGATTTTTATAAAAGCTATATGGATGAGGCAACAGCTAATAAATTATCGTTCGATCCATTAAAAGCTGATTTAGCTAATATAGCAGCTGTGACCGATAAAGCCGCACTTGCTGCCTTAATGGCTGAACTTAGGATAAAAGGCAGTACAACGCCATTTGCTTGGTATGTAAATAATGATGAAAAGAAATCAAGCGAGTATGCGCTATATGTTTTTCAATCTGGTTTAGGGTTGCCAGACCGTGATTATTATTTAAAAGATGATGAAAAATTTACAAAAATCCGTGCACAGTATCACACATATATTACTCAATTGTTGGCGTTGGCAGGTGATGAAAATGCCGCTGATGCTGCAAGTAATATTATGGCGCTTGAAACGAAACTTGCGACAGCACAGTGGTCACGAGTTGAAAACCGCGATGCAACCAAAGCATATAACAAATTAACAACGGCCGAAGTGGATGCATTGCTGGGTGATTTTGACTTTGCAGCATTTTTAGCACAATCGAATTTAAATGTTAAAGAGTTAATCGTCAGCCAGCCGAGTTATTTAGTGGCACTAGCGGCTATTTTTGCCGAAACAGATTTAGTGGCATGGCAAGACTATTTAAGTTTTCACTTTGTAAATAGCTATGCCAGCAAGCTCAGTGACGAGTTTGTTGATTTAAATTTTGCATTTTATAGCACAACGTTACGTGGGGTTGAGCAACAGCAGCCCCGCTGGAAAACAGCGGTAGACTCAGCAAATGATGTGCTAGGTGAAATATTGGGCAAAGTGTATGTAAAAGATAATTTTCCGCCAGAAGCCAAGCAGCGTATGGGGGTGTTGGTTAATAATTTAATTAAAGCTTACGGCGTTGCGATTGATGAATTAGAGTGGATGAGTGCTGAAACGAAAGTTGCAGCAAAAGAGAAGCTTAATAAATTTACACCAAAAATTGGTTATCCAGATAAATGGAAAGACTATTCAGCGCTTGAAATTAAAGCCGATGATTTAGTTGGTAACTTTATTCGCCACAGTCAATGGGCTTATGCTGACATGAGTGGTAAGTTAGGTAAACCTGTTGATCGCACTGAGTGGTTTATGACGCCGCAGACGGTAAACGCCTATTATAATCCTGTGAACAATGAAATTGTATTTCCAGCCGCAATCTTACAGCCACCATTTTTTAATTTAGCAGCAGACGATGCTGTTAATTATGGTGCAATCGGTGCGGTGATTGGTCATGAGCTAGGTCATGGTTTTGACGACCAAGGGGCAAAATATGATGGTGATGGTAATTTACGTGATTGGTGGAATGAAACCGATTTAGCGCAGTTTCAAAAACGCGGAGCAAAGTTGATTGCGCAATATGATGGCTTCAAGCCATTTGATGATGCACATGTAAATGGCTCTTTGACTTTGGGTGAGAATATTGGTGATTTAGGTGGATTAACCGTTGCTTATAAAGCATATCAAATGTCATTGTCTGGCAATAAAGCACTTGAAATCGACGGTTTTACAGGAGAGCAGCGCTTCTTTATGGGGTGGGCGCAAGTTTGGCGTCGTAATTATCGTGATGAAGAGTTGCGCAATCGCTTAATGACAGACTCGCACTCACCAAGTCAATATCGTGTTATTGGTATTTTGTCGAATATGCCTGAGTTTTATCAAGCATTTGCAGTGAAGCCGGAAGATAAAATGTATCTCGCTCCAGAGCAACGTGTAAAAATTTGGTAATCACAGCTAATTTAACTATTTAAAGCTCAGCATTCGCTGGGCTTTTTAATTTACGCAATGCATAGACTGAGCAAGTAATACCAATCGTAATAAATAACTGGTCACCCTAGCTTGTGAAAACACTCGATAACTTCGTTAGATTTTTTGATTGTAGAATAACTACTTATCGAAAAAATCAGCCTTGTTCTCAAGCGTTTTTCCTACGCTATTTTTGATCACTTACTTATCGTGATTGGTATAACTCGGTGTGCGCTGTCATTGTGTCAATTTGCTCTTTATTGTTTTACTTTCTACGGAAAAGCAGCTTCTTATATTTTGATTTTTTTAACGTACCGTCAAATACTGAGTTAAGCGCACAACTTTAAAGAAACTTTATTAACTATTTATTTTTAAAAGAGTATTTAATTTAGGTTCTGAGCTCATTCAGAAAAAAATCAGCTTTTATTTACCAGCTAAAGATAGCGCTGTCATTTTGATTTGTTTATGATGAATCAAACCAATAATTAAATATCATCTATAGTGACTCTGATATTAGAGCGCACTTCACCTTTAGGAGGCTCCATTAATGCACTTTAAAAAAAGCATTATCGCAAGCTTGTTTATCTCGGCACCTTTGTTTGCTCAAGGTCAATTAAGTCAGCAAGCATTACAAGAGTTTACTCAAAATACGCAATTTCAATTTGCAGTTGTTGATAATTTCCATAATAAAGATGGCGGTTTTATCGGTCAAATAAGCCTCGCCAATAACTCAAATGTTGCATTACCTAAAGGCGAAAGTGACTGGCAAATTTACCTTCACTCAATTCGTAAAATCACTCGTGTTGATAACTCCGGCTTGAAGATTGAGCATGTTAATGGTGATTTACACCGTATTGTGCCTAATGCGCAATTTAAAGGCTTGGCGAAAGGTGAAACGCTGAGTTTTAATTATGAAGCGAGTGCTTATATTGTGTCATATACCGATTTTATGCCTCGTGCATTTATGGTGTCTGGCAATAATCAAGCGCAAGTGTTTGCCAATACTGATACCGAAGATATGAAGGCATTTGTCGCGCCTTTTGTGCGTGAAAATCAGCTTAAAAAGTTCAATGAGCCGAAAGATCTTTCAGTTATTGCAGATGCCGCGAATCGTTATCAAGCAAACTTAGTGAATAAAAAATATACGGTATCGCAAGAAGCTGCGCTCAAGCGTATTATCCCAATGCCACAAAAGGTTGATTTTAATCGTGGTGAAGTGACATTAAACAATACTTGGGAGATTCGTTTTGCCGGGCGTTTAACTTCAGAAGTTGCCGTTTTTGTTGAAGATTTAACAAAAAACCATCAGCTTACTTTAACAGCTCAGCCCGACCATATTGCAACGGCTAACCAACCTGTAATTGAAATAAAAGTAGATTCTAAGGTTAATAAAGGTAAAGGCGAAAGTTACCGTTTAAATATTGATAAAGATAAAATTACGGTCATCGGCAGCGATAATGCCGGAGCATTTTACGGCTTACAAAGCTTATTGGCACTGATGCCTTCGGATGCAAATCAATCAGTGACTCTACCTCGAGTTGAAATTCAAGATAGCCCACGTTATGACTGGCGTGGCATGCATTACGATAATGCGCGTAATTATCATGGTAAAGAGGCGATGTTTAAGTTAGTTGAGCAAATGGCGCGTTATAAGCTCAATAAACTGCATTGGCATTTTTCTGAAGATGAAGGTTGGCGTTTAGAAATTCCAGGCTTGCCTGAGCTAACAGAAATCGGTGCGTACCGTTGTTTTGACTTGGCTGAAAACGAATGTTTATTAACCCAACTTGGCACAGGACCGCATAAATCAGGCTCTGGCAATGGTTATTTAACACGTGCTGAGTTTGTCGAGTTACTGAAATTTGCCGCTGCCCGTCATGTTAATATCATTCCTGAAATTGAAGGTCCAGGCCATGCGAGAGCTTCAATTAAAGCGATGGAAGCACGTTATCGTAAATTGTTAAAACAAGAGCAAGAATTACGTGCAGGTTCGATAAAAGCAACCGCTACAGATGCTGAAGGGGGGGTATTACAATCATCAGCAGCGACCGCTTATTTGTTAAGTGATCCAGCCGATACTTCCGTTTATGAAACCGTGCAGCTCTACAAAGATAACTCGGTAAATGTCTGTTTAGATTCAAGTTATCAATTTTTCGATAAAGTAACTTATGAATTGCAGCAAATGTACAGAGAGGCAGGTGTGCGTTTAACGAACCTGCATTTTGGTGGTGATGAAGTCGGTGCGGGCTCTTGGACTGGTTCACCTGCGTGTCAGGCTATTTTTGCGGATCCTACCAATGGTGTGTCTGGTGTTGCTGATTTAAAGCCTTACTTTACGCAGCGTATTGCAAAAATGCTTCATAAACGTGGTATTGCACCTGGTGCATGGGAAGATGGTTTAATGTACGACCGTACCAATCCATTTAATCGTAATGAAATGCCAAATCCAGTGTTTACAGCCAATGTGTGGGACAATATTTGGGAGTGGGGCGTGGCTGATCGAGCTTATCGTTTAGCTAATGCCGGTTATCAAGTTGTGATGTCACACGGAACACATTTATATTTTGATCACCCTTATGAAGCTCACCCAGAGGAGCGCGGCTATTACTGGGCAACGCGCGCAACTAATACAGAAAAAGCATTTGGTTATATGCCAGATGATGTTTATGCCAATGCCGATTTTACTCGTACAGGCGAAAAAATTGACAACCTTGAGGCGTTAGTGGGCCGCCCTATGCCTGCACTTGAAAAACCTGAAAATATTTTAGGGATCCAAGGTCAAGTATGGTCTGAGACAATTCGTACTGAAGATCAAGTATTAGCAATGATTTTTCCTCGTTTACTCTCAGTGGCAGAGCGTGCTTGGTATAAAGCCGATTGGGAAGGACAGCAGCCAAATGCGGTTGCGCGCAGCAAAGATTTTGCTGAGTTTTCTGCAGCGTTAGCATTGAAAGAGCTATCGAAGATGGCCAAAGGTGGCGTGAAGCCTTATTTGCCAGTTCCAGGTGGCGTGATTGAACAAGGAAAATTAAAAGCCAATGCCGCTTTTGATTACTTGCCAATTGAATATAGTTTAGACAATGGTGTATCTTGGAGTCTTTATACTGCTCCGATCTCTGTGACTCCTCAGCAAAAAGTGGCATTGAGAAGTCGTTTGAATGATGAAGTAGTAAGCCGAATTACCTTTGTAAATTAATATGTTAATTCAATGCTAATAAAAAAGGGGCGCATAGCCCCTTTTTCTTGGCGAATAATTATTCATCTTAAGCTAGTAAAACGTCATTAATTCACGTAAAGTTTTATGATAGCGCTGTCATTTTGTGTTAGTACTGTGATTCTTTTATGAATTACGTATTTTTATCGAATGACAAAAACACTTTAATGGCAATAAATTTAAAATTTTCTCTAGGTTTTAAATGAATTGTTTTAAACTCATATGTTAAATAAGAAGAAGTTTATGGAAGCGACAGTGGACAATCAAATCAATTCAAAAAGCAATGCCATTCCCATGGTTATTGTAGCGGGATTATTTTTTATACTTGGTTTTGTAACTTGGATGAATGGCTCTTTGATGCCTTATTTAAAACAAGTTTTACAATTGAGCCCGTTTCAAGCTTCATTAATTTTATTTTCCTTTTACATTGCAGTTACTTTTACTGCTCTGCCTTCGTCAGCAATTATTCGTAAAGTAGGTTACAAAAAAGGCATGGCGTTAGGTTTAGCCACCATGATGTTTGCGTGTTTTTTATTTATTCCTGCTGCTAAAACACAAATGTTTGCATTGTTTCTTGTTGCTCAACTAGTTATGGGTGCTGGTCAAACATTACTGCAAACGGCTGTAAACCCATATATTGTAAAGTGTGGACCAGAAGAGTCAGCGGCTGTTCGTGTTAGTATTTGTGGTATTTTGAATAAAGGCGCGGGTGTTGTTGCACCAATCGTATTTAGCGCTTTAATTTTAAGTGGTTTTTCAGGTTTAGTGGGTACTGAGTTATCACAAGAGCAAATTGATGGTATGGCCAATAGCTTGATTATTCCATACATAGGCTTAGGCTTATTTATTGGTATTCTTGCATTTTCAGTTACTAAATCGCCATTGCCTGAATTAGAGTCAGAAGAAAGCAGTGATAGTGCAAATGAAACTGGTTTAATTAAAGCGGCATTACAAGTTCCAAGCTTAACTTTGGGTGTCATTGCGTTGTTCTTTTATGTTGCTGTAGAAGTAATTGCCGGCGATACCATTGGCGCATTTGCTTTATCGCTAGGTGTACAAAACTATGCAGTTATGACGTCTTATACGATGGCATGTATGGTGCTTGGTTATATTTTAGGTATTATTTTAATCCCTCGCGTGATTTCACAGCAAACAGCGTTATCATCATCGGCTGTATTAGGTGTGATCCTAACGTTCGCTATTGTATTTGGTGATAACCAATCTTATGCGATTGCCAATGCGTTACTTGTGCCATTTGGCGGAGCGCAATTACCTGATCCTTTATTACTAATTGCTGTTTTAGGTTTAGCTAATGCGATTGTTTGGCCTGCGATTTGGCCTTTAGCCTTGTCTGGTTTAGGTAAGTTAACTGCTACAGGTTCAGCTTTATTGGTAATGGGTATTGCAGGTGGTGCATTTGGACCATTATTTGTAGGTTTAGCAAGCTCTGTGCCTGCAGACCAAATTGGCCAACCTGGTGCTGCAGCTCTTGCACAGCAAGGTGGTTATATTGTGATGCTACCATGTTACCTGTTCATTTTATTTTATGCCTTAAAAGGTCATAAAATGAAAAGCTGGAAATAATAAATTCTCGTTCTATTGAGATATTCCCGTGTAATGCCAGTCACTTGACTGGCATTTTTTATATTTTTCAATTAACAGAGCATGATCTTTTAAAGCAAATATTAACTGATATGCACTTGAGCCGTTAATTTCATAAGGAGTAAACGATACCATTGGTCGCATATTTTAAATTGATTAAAGTGATCAGTTTTGTTTTGGGCATGTACCCATAGCCTAATTTTTAAATTTCTGGACTGTAATTTCTTGATCTTCGAGCATAAGAATATTGCTATGCGAGTATGATTTAATGCTACTGGTCAATATGAATCAATGCTTATCCAGCCTGAGGTTAGTGCTTAATTTAAAATAATAAAAAAGAGCCTTGCAGCTCTTTTTTATTAGGTGTTTATTAATCGAAGTTCAGGGCATTTATAGTTTAAATTGACTCACGCTTGCGGTAAGGCTATTGGACAAGCTATTGAGTTCTTTGGCTTCGGTGGCTAACTCATGAGCATGCTCTGCGGTATTATTCACTAACTGATTGATGGCATTTAGGCTGCTATTAATATCTTCCGCAACCATGGTTTGCTGCTCGGTAGCGGTGGCAATTTGATGGCTCTGATCTTCAACAAGCATCACAGAATCAGAAATCGCTTTTAATGCATCGAGTACATTTTGAGTTTGGGTTACCGACCCTTCAGCTTGATCTTTGCCTTGTTGCATCATAGCTGATGCCTGCTGCGCTATTTGTTGTAAACGGGTGATCATGGTGCGAATGTTTTCGGTTGATTCTTGAGTGCGACTTGCAAGGGTTCTTACTTCGTCAGCTACAACAGCAAAACCGCGCCCTTGCTCACCGGCACGTGCTGCCTCAATGGCTGCATTTAATGCCAGTAAGTTGGTCTGTTCGGCAATTGAATTGATCACATCAACCACAGCGCCAATATTACTTGACTCTTGGGCAAGACCTGCAACAACGGTTGAAGCCTCGCTAATGTGCGCTGATAACGAGGTCATAGTCTTTTGGGCGGCTGTAGAGATTTCGGTGCCCTTATTGGTTAACTTCTGCACCGACTCGGCCGCTTTATTTGTCTGTTGCGCATTTTGTGAAATTTCCATCACTGTGGCGGCCATTTCAGTGACTGCAGCGCTGACACTATCAACTTGCTGTTTTTCTTGTTGAATTTCAGAGTTGGTTGCATGTGATACTCGGCTTAAATGTGTTGCAGCAACGCCTACTTTTAACGCTTGCTCTGAGGTTTCGAGCATCAAGGTATGTAATTTATCGATAAAGGTATTCATGTGGCTGGCAAGTTGGCCAACTTCATCTTTGCTATCTACGGTTATTTTTTTGGTTAAGTCGCCATCACCTGAGGCAATATCGTGCATGGTGGCGGTAAGTTCAAGCATGGGTTTGGTGATCATTTGGCTTGCAATGACGATCATTACCATAATGATCAACAAGATAGCACCTACAACAAGCGTCGTTGTCAATACAGCATCGGCCACAGGCTCGTCAATCATGCTGGTTGGGATCAAAATTCCGACATACCAATCAAGCAGCGGTTTATCTAATTCTAGGCGTTGGTAGGTGGCGTAGTATTCTTGCCCTTTTAAAGTAACAAGCTGATTTCCCGATTTATTACGTTTCATTGCTTGATTAAGCGCAGTAAAGCCTGAAGTATCTGGCATTTGCTTTTCAAGCGCATCTAAGCCTTCTTTGCCGCGTTTGCTGCAATCACCTTCATCAGTAATGCAGAGCGAATGGCCTGTTTTGTTTGATAGCTGTACCACTTTTTGTTGATTATCGAGTAAAAATCCATAGCCTTGGTTGTGAAAGCGAATGTCTTCTATGAGCTTGTTAATTTTTTTTAGTTCTAAATCAACGCCACCAATACCCACTAATTTACGCTCATCATTATAAATCGTTTGTTGGATCACGGCCGAAACGGTACCTGTTGATAAATCGACAGAAAGTGGGCCAACATATAATTGATTAATCGTCGCAGCTTCTTGCCACCAACCTCGTTTATATGCGTAATAGGCTTCACCGGTTTTATTATTCACAACCGTACGCCCATTTTCTTTAAAATATTCACCAGTTTGTGCGGATGCAAAAAAAGCAGACAGAATAAAATCATCTTCACTTAAGCGCACAAGATCTGCATTAACGTCATTAAAACCTGGGGATTGAGAGAGATCGCCTTCACGGCTATTCCAATTACTTAGCCAGTTAACCAAATGTGGGTTTTGCGTAAAAGTTTCAACGACTCGGCCATATTGCGCAAAAAACGACTCTATATTGAGTTTTTCAGATGTTATGTAACTGGCTGCATCTTGTTCAATGGAGTCGCGGGATAATTTGGCAATATGACCGACTAAAAAAATAGAGGCTATGATCAATAAAGTAGAAATTGTGCCGCCAATCAGTAATAAGGTTTTATTGCGCAATGAGATATTTTTTAACATTGTTGTTCTCTAAAGCTGATGAAGCGGTAATATAACCATATCTAAAAATTGAGTACTAGTTGTTAATCTCGATGTTAATGAAAAATAATGAGAAAAAGTGTGTAATTTTGGGGCATGGTTGGTTGGGGCAAGACTTAAAGCAACAGCTTTTAGTGAAAAAGTATGAGGTTAGTGCCACCATTCGCGATCCTGAAAAAGCTGCAACACTTGGAGTGCAACACTTTTCGCTCTCTGGCGAAAATTTAAACCACAATATTAATTGCCCTAATGCGTTTTGGGTCTGTTGTATTGCGCCAGGTTTTCGCCGTGACAGTTCAAACTATTTAGCAGCATTAGCTTGCGCACTAAAATTAGCACAGTCGCAATCTATGAAAGGCTTTTTACTGTGCTCGTCCACAGGGGTGTATCCAAGCGATACGGGGCATTTTAATGAGCAATCTGATTTACATGATTTAACCCTTAATCAGCAGCGTTTACTTCAAGCGGAGCAAATGGTGTTAAGTACAGGTTTTGGGAAAGTAGTACGTTTAGCGGGTTTGATGGGGCCAAAACGTCATCCTGGTCAGTTTGTGGCGGGTAAACAATTGTCATCTAGCGCTAACGAGTGTGTCAACATGGTACACCAACGTGATGCCAGTAATGCGATTGTGCATATTTTAGAGCATTGGAGTGATGCTGATGCAATTTACAATGTGGTGTTGCCTGAGCACAGTAATAAAGCTGATTTTTATCAACAAGCGTGTAGACAGTTAGGGACGTTAGCCCCGACATTTGGATCGGAACAGCAAATAAAGCGGATTATCGATGGCTCTGCTCTCGAAAAATTAGGGTTTAGTTATCAGTTCCGCAATTTGTCTGATGCGCTTACACAGTGCTAGCAGTGGCTGCCAGTTAAGAGGTGAGCCGTCATTTATTTTTATGTTTAAATGTTAAATGACCGCCTAAGCGGTATTTGCTGCCCGGTGAAACTAAACGAGTGAAACTCACTATGTCGTTAGATGACCAAGTGCGTCGAATCACTTGTAAGCAAGGTTCTTCATTATAAAGTGCAAGCCAGTTACACATTTCACTGTTAGGACTGATAGCTTCAACTGTATGGCGTGCTTCAGTGAGTGGGGCAACCTGACACAAATATTCATGAGGTGTAATCAATTCAAAATTTTGCTGCAAGTACGCGGGTGCAAATTTGGGGTTAACAAAGCGCTCTTCTACTTGCAATGGTTTTTCATTTTCTAAATGGATAAGGACTGAATGATAAATCAAGCTATCGACTTCAACGCCAAGGGCGATGGCGATAGGCGCAATTGCGTGTATAGACTCAAGTAAAACGGGGTTACAACTGTAAGCACTGCCTCGCTCTTTGACTTCATCAGCAATGTTGCGAATTTCCAGCAAAGACGATTGAGACTTAAAGCTTGCGACAAACGTCCCAACTCCTTGATTGCGCGTTAAAACCCCGGCTTCGGTTAATTCCGTTACTGCCCGCCTTGCCGTCATTCGGCTGACTGAAAAGAGATCTGCTAGTTCGTTTTCAGAAGGAATACGGCTATGTTCTATCCATTCAGTCGACTTGATTTTGCTAATAATATGTTGTTTTATTTGGGCAAATTTAGGTTCTAACATCGATTTCCCTTCGTTTTGCTTTACAATATTGCAAGTACGTACAAAGTTATTCTCAACAATGGCACAGAAATATTGTATATACAAGTGATGTTGAAAGACTTAAATTATTGTTTAATTGTGACTCTTTGGATGAAAAAATGCGCTACTTTGATCAGGTTATCATTGATGTAAATCTTGCCACTATGGACCCAAGCAACCTTAATGCTTACGGTGCTATTTATGATGCTGCTGTGGCATTGCTTGATGGTCATATTGCCTGGTTGGGTCCTAAATCTGCGCTACCAGAATTTGATACCCTAGCAACACCGGTTATTTCAGGCAAAGGCAAGTGGCTCACGCCCGGTTTAATTGATTGCCACACGCATTTAATTTTTGGTGGCTCGCGTGCTAAAGAATTCGAAATGCGACTTCAAGGCGTGTCTTATCAAGAAATTGCAGCCCAAGGTGGTGGCATAGTCTCGACCGTCAAAGCAACGCGCGAAGCGGATCATGAGCGCTTATTTGTTGCTGCTAATAAACGTCTGACGGCACTTTTTAATGAGGGTGTGACAACCTTAGAGATTAAATCGGGTTATGGTCTTGATCTTGAAACTGAAATTAAAATGTTAGAAGTGGCAAAGCTGCTTGATAAACATCATCCTATTACGGTAAAAACGACTTTTTTAGGTGCGCACGCTGTACCACCTGAATACAAAGGTGATGCAGATGGCTACATTGATTTAGTATGTGAGGAGATGCTACCTAAAATAGCTGAGCTTGGTTTGGCTGATGCGGTGGATGCATTTTGTGAAGGCGTAGGTTTTAGTAATGCTCAAACTCGCAAAGTATTTGAAAAAGCGAGGTCGCTGGGTTTACCCGTTAAGCTTCATGCCGAGCAGTTGTCTAATTTAGCTGGCGCGCAATTGGTTGCTGAGTTTAATGGTTTATCAGCTGATCATATTGAGTTTTTAGATGAAGCAGGGGTAAAGGCAATGGCTGATGCAGGTACCGTGGCTGTATTATTACCCGGTGCTTTTTATATTTTACGAGAAACGCAACTTCCACCTATTGAATTACTAAAACAATATCAAGTACCGATTGCAATCTCGACAGATTTTAATCCAGGTACTTCGCCAATTTGTTCACTTAAGTTAATGATGAATATGGCGTGTACACTCTTTCGAATGACACCTGAAGAGGCGTTGGCTGGTGTGACAGTACACGCAGCAAAAGCACTCGGATGTTCAGACCGAGGCATGTTGTCAGTTGGAAAACGGGCTGATTTGGCTTTATGGGACATTGAACACCCAGCCGAGCTGGCATACCAATTTGGCGTTAATCCATTAACGCAGCTGTGGATTAACGGAAAAACAGCCATTACACGCTAAGGTTAAGCGAGCACATCGCGCTCATTAGGTTTTAAAGGACACAATGCCATGCATAGATGGTTTTTTTTCTTCGCTGTTATTTTGATTTCATTCGATTTATCGGCAGCCCAATATAATTCAATGTTTAATCCCACCAGTTTTTTAGCTGGGATGTTATTGATTGCATGGCTTTTGTGTTTGCAGCTGCGAGTAAATACGGTTACGCGCATTCTCAATATTAATGTGGGTTTGGTGACTCTCGCTTTTTTGAGCTTTCAAGAGCCGTTAGTCTTTTTGTTGGTGATTTTTGCAATACTGGTACAGCTATTTTTTGAACTTAAAGATAACCAACGTTATAGCCGTGCAGCCGTTGCCAGCTATAGCGCATTACTCTGTGCGATAGTGGCTTTTGCTGTTGTAAATTTTATCTCTGTAAGCCCAAATTACTTAGCACTGTCGAGTATTGTTTACTTACTGGTTCAAAGTTTATTAATGGACTTAGATAGCTCATCGCCAGCACCTTTGGTGCAAGCACAACAGCCTGCTATTGATAACCTAAATACAAAAATAAGCTATCCAGATCGCGCAATGTTCAAAGCAAAATTTAGTCATTGGCAAAAAAATTCAAACAGTTTGGCTCATCTTGTTGTTTTTAAATTTGATGGTTTTAGTGAAATAAATCAAAAACTAGGGCATGACTTTGGTGACTTATTGTTAGTACAGCTTACATCGAGAATTAATACGGTATTAAAGGCGCCTGAACTGCTTGAGATCGCTTATCTACACAACAAACAGTGCTATTTTTGTCATCTTAATAGTGTTGAATATGCTTTTTTAATCACAAATACAGGGCAACAGCACCTTTATGAGCAACTAATTGGGCAGCTTATTCAGATTTCAAATCAGCCAATTAGTATTAAAGGTTGTTTGATGCAAACTCAATTACGCGCTGCGATGGTTGAGGTGATGCCACAACATGCTATCTCGCTTGAGGAGCAGTTAAAACGAGCTTATTTAGCACTTGATGTCGGCCTTAAAAAGAATGATGTATTAAGTAAATATTCGCCTGCCATGTCGGAATTACGTAATGAGCAGCTTGCTAAAATTAGTTTGCTTGATCAAGTCGATTATGAACGGGATTTCGAACTGTATTTTCATCCGGTGGTTAATCTAAAAACCAAAGAAATTGTTTTTATTGAGTTACTACTACGATGGAATCACCCAACAAAAGGCTTGCTTGATGCAAGTGCCTTTATTAATGAAATCAAAATTGCAGGCTTATCTTACAGCGTGACTAAGTGGGTGTTAGAAAAAGCAGCCAAAACGGCATTAATGCTTAAAATAGCCGATTTTAACGTACCTGTGAGTGTTAACTTATTTGGTTCAGAACTTTTTAATGATGAGATGATTGAGCATCTAAGCCTGTTAATGAGTGAGCATCAACTAAATCCTAAATGTTTAATTATTGAATGCCCTGCAAATGTATTACTCACCTTGGAGGATAAAGGCTCAGCTATATTAAAGCGCTTAAAAGCAATGGATATTCCTGTTTGTTTAGATGATTTAGGTGTGAGCCCTCTTTTATTGACACAATTGCCAAAACTAACACTTCAGTATGTGAAATTAGATGATGTATTGATCACAGAGTTAAGCCATAACTCTAATACTCGCAACTTATTACGGGGCATTATTACTATGTGTTCTAATCTTGAGAGTAAGGTGATTGCTGAAGGTGTGGCATCAAGTGCATTATTAGAGTTTGTTGAAGGGCTAGAATGTGATGCTGCACAAGGTTACTTATTTACACGTCCACTGAGTGTTGTTGGGGTAACTGCATGGCTTGGTCAATGGCAGCATAAGCTTGATCATCAACAAAAACCTTATTAATAACGGTATTATTTGATGGCTGTACGCGCCATTAAATAGGCATAAACTAAAGCACATAATGTTTGGCCTGCTTCATTGAGGCCTTGCGATAAGCCTGCAGCATGTTGTGCTGGTGCTGCTTCACATAAATGAAGGTATCGAGTGTATTTAAGAGAAGCCATATTAAATACAAACTGCTCAGCTTCACTCACCGAAAAACTACAATTAGTAAATGCGCTAACTGGCATGTAAGAAATGCTGTCTACATCGACTTCAACCCCAACAGGTAGCTCGCTGCGCTCAAAAGTTTGTTTAATATTAAAACACGCTTTGTTTAATGTGATCTGCTGGCGTACTTTTATTTTTTGATAAGAATCATAACCAAAATTGGCTTGTTCGAGGGCGGTGTAAATCGCTTCGTTATTTTTTAACTCATGTAAACCAATTACATGATAATGAGCTAAAAACTGATTTTGGTAAGCGTAATGAAAGCCATTACCACTGTGGCGCCCTTCAATTGCGCGAAAGTCTGCATGTGGGTCAAGATTAATAGCATTAACTTGTCCTTGGCTACTTGTTGCCAGCGCTTTTAGAATAGGAAAGCAATTATTGTGACCGCCACCGATGATAATGGGTTCTAAACCGGCATTAAAGATGGCGCGGATCACAGGCTCAACAGCATCATCTACTTGTGAGCAAAGCGCACGTAAGGCTGTGAGTTCTGATGCAATTGCGGGGTTTAAGCTGTCGGCTTGTTGTTGTAAATCACTTAACTCGATTTCGCCCAGTAACAAAACTTGTTCCGCAGGAAAGTGTCGATTAGCTTGCAGATTTACAAAGCGACTTAAAAACGCTTTCCAACCTAATTGCGCACCGCCTTGGCCACAATTAGCTTTAGGGCCAATATCTTCAGGAATACCTACTAATACGTACTTAATGCCAAAATGATTGGCATCAAGTAGGGCCTGGTCAAAGTCTACTTGAGTATTGATAAAAAAAAGCGCCTCACCAACGCGCTTTTCACCAGCGCGTTTGCTTAAGTAAGGTGCTAAATGTTGCTCAGAATAGACATTTAACCGGTAACTCATTGTACTTCAGAATCCTCAAAATCGTCTTCAACTAAGTCATCTGTATCCGTCCCTTCAAGGTCTTCAGGCGCAATGATAATACCTGTGCTATCGGCATAGATAAAATCGTCATCATAAAAGGATACACCGGCAAAATTAACCGGTACGCCAGCTTCGCCATTGTTATTATCATCAGCACCAACAGGGATAGATGCAATTGCCTGAATTCCAAGGTCAAGTTCGTCTAGTTCATCAACATGGCGTACTGCACCGTAAACCACGATCCCTTCCCAATTATTTTCAAGTGCTAATTCAGCAAGCTCAATGTCAATTAAAGCTCGACGTGTTGAACCACCACCATCAATAAGAAGTACTAAGCCAGTCCCATCTTTTTCTAACGTTGTGCGGATCAATTGATTACTTTCGAAACATTTGATGGTTTTGATTTGGCCACCAAACGATGTTCTGCCACCAAAGTTAACGAACATAGGTTCGAGTACATCGACTAAATCGGCAAATTGGTCACATAACTCTGAAGTATTGTATTGCATGAGTTGATCCTTTTGGTGGTCATATAAAACACATATTGGAGCCCAGTATACATTTACACCACTGCAATACAATCAATTATATGAACAATTTAGATAGAAATATTAATGTCTTGAAATCTTCATGTAATTGTTATCTCCAAGATCTAGTCTTATCTAAAACTAAGAGGGAAATCTTATGTTACTGGTCAAAATTACACAGTTAGATCATGCGATTTTTAAAGGATTGTTTAAGCCGAATGCGCCTAAATGGTGGCAGCACTTATTTGTTAATCTCTCTCGAACAGGAGATGGGTTTGTTTATTTGCTTCTTGCCAGTTACTTACTTTATCAAAATGACAACCGTGCATTATTAATGCTCAATGTATTACTGCTCGGGTTTGCAATTGAAAGACCCTTTTATTATTTATTAAAAAATATGTTTAAACGAACTCGACCCTGCCATTGGCAAGGTGGTTTTTCGTATATCAAACCAAGCGATCAATTTAGTTTACCATCGGGTCACAGCGCTGCGGCCTGGTTGTTTGCTACTATAGTTGGTTTTTTTTATCCCCAATTGTGGCCATTGTTAATGGTTTGGGCATCAAGCGTTGCAATTTCTAGAGTGATGCTTGGGGTGCATTATCCTGTTGACATCATACTAGGGTCATTAATGGGTTATGGCTGTGCTCATTTAAGTTTACAGATCACTGGCGCCTTATGAGAATTTTATATGGTATTCAAGGCACGGGTAATGGCCACACCACTCGGGCACGAGCTATGGCCAAAGCATTTAAAAAGCATAATGTCGACGTTGATTATTTGTTCTCAGGCCGAGACCCTGAACTGTATTTTGATATGGAAGAGTTTGGTCAGTACCAAACTCGCACAGGTCTCACTTTTGTAACGTGCAATGGCAAGGTTAATAGTTGGCAAACACTGCGCCAAGCAAAGGTAGGTCAGTTTTTGAAAGATGTAAAAAACCTAAATTTAACTGATTATGATTTAGTATTAAATGACTTTGAACCTATTACAGCATGGGCCGCTAGGCGCCAGAAAGTGCCAGTTATTGCTATGAGTCACCAGGCTGCGTTTCTCTCACCAAAAGTTCCAATTATTGGCAGTAATTGTTTAACTCGCACAATGATCCGCCAGTTTGCTCCAGCAGATGTTTACTTGGGAGTTCATTGGCAAGATTTAGCCAGTAATATAATTCCCCCCTTTATTTGTACAGAACAGGAAAAAAGCGCTCATATGGCAATTAGCAATAAAGTGCTGGTTTATTTACCTTTTGAAGCATTAAGTGAAGTGGTTAATTTATTAAATGAATTCCCACATTTTGAGTTTTATTGTTATCACCCAGATGCAGATAACATGTCTTTAGCGCACATTCATTTGCGAAAACCCTCGCGAAATTCATTTTTAGCTGATTTAGCCAGTTCAATTGGTGTAATTGCTAATGCCGGTTTTGAACTGTCCAGCGAAGCATTATGGTTTGGTAAAAAGTTATTGCTCAAGCCTCTTGAGGGACAGTTTGAGCAAAGCTCTAACGCTTTAATGTTAAGTGAAATGGGGCTGGCGAGTGTCATGCAATATTTAGATGCAGATGCACTGGCTTATTGGCTAGCCACACCTGAAATTGCACAAGTTAATTTTCCATCTGATCCTAAACCTTTAATTGACTGGCTACATGCAAAACAATGGCATGATACTACAGCGTTAAATCGGCAATTATGGCAGGGCATTCATATAAATAACGAGGCATCAACATAGCTAATTTTTAAATGTTTTCTATACTTTAGTCATTGAACAAATACCCTTGAGGCTAATATGGATTTACTGCAACGTTTGTCTATTAAAATGCGCTTACAAATCAATGCAGGGATCATTGCTATTGCAATGCTCGCTTTATTGTTTGTTTTGCTTAATGAGATAAGCAATATGACTCTATTAAATAAAACAATTCAAACAACAGAAGAGCTCAGCATATTACAGTTGGAAATGCGTAAGCATGAAAAGAATTTTTTAGCGTATAAACAAGAAGGTTCGCTCTCAAAATTTGCTGAGCAATCAGATAATATGCAAGCAAAAATTATAAAGTTAGAGTCTTTGTTTGATGAAATAGGATTTGATAAAGCTCAAATAAATCGATTAAAAAATCTTGTCGGAATATATGAAACTAAGTTCAATTCAGTGATTGAACTCCAAAAAACCATCGGTCTAGACCCAAAAGATGCCTTGTATGGTGATTTACGTGCTGCTGTACACGAAGTAGAAGAAGTGCTTAAACAGCAAAGTAATTACCAACTGCTGAGTAATATGTTGCAACTAAGACGTGATGAAAAAGATTTTATGTTGCGCTTGGATGAAAAGTACTTACAAAAATTTGAAGGAAATATTGCCTCATTTTCTGATGCTGTCTCTCAAAGTGATTTAAGTGATAGTAATAAATCAAAGCTATTAGCTTTATTAGTTGATTACCGCACTAAATTTTCAGGCTTGGTAGCGGCACAAAAAAAATTGGGCTTGACCCTAACAAGTGGTGCTTTAGGTGAGCTCACTGTTAGCGCTGATGCAAATGATGAATTTATTCAGTCACTAGTTAAAGCAACAGAAGCGTCAATAGAGCAAAGCCAAATACAAGTTAAAGTGGTAAGTGTGAGTATTTTTGCTGTTTCAATCGTCATTGTTTTATTTTTAGTTTATTTAACCAGTCGCTCAATTATTGCTCCTATCAATAAAGTATGTAGCGTTATTAAGGATATTAGAGGTAATAATAATTTAACGCTTACTGTTAAGTCAGATGGTTCAGATGAAGTGTCGGTACTAACTCAAGACTTTGATAGTTTGATTAATGACTTTAAAAACCTGATTTTTGAAGTCAATTCAGCACTTAATACATTAGGTGTCGCAACCGATAATTTAGCCGAGACAACCGCAGCAACAAGTGATGGGATGAGAGATCAATTGCATGAAGCAGATATGGTGGCGACCGCTGCAACCCAAATGCAAGCCACAATTCAAGATATTTCGTTTAATACCGAAGCGGCTGCTAAAAAAGCTGAAGATACCAATGACAGTGCGAGACGTGGTAAAAGTGAAGTTGATTCGACCGTGGCAATTATTTCACAATTAAGTGACTCCTTAGGTGGGGCTGCAACTGTGGTGAGTGAGCTTGAAAAAGATGGGGAAACAATTGGTTCAGTATTAGATGTTATTCGAGCAATCGCAGAACAAACAAACTTGTTAGCGCTTAATGCGGCAATTGAAGCTGCAAGAGCGGGTGAGCAAGGTCGTGGTTTTGCCGTGGTTGCTGATGAAGTGCGTTCGCTTGCGCAAAGGACTCAAGATTCTACTAAGGAAATTGAAGGCATTATTACAGGCTTACAAGGGCGGACACGCGAAGTGGTTAGCTTAATGAATAAATGTCGTACTCAGGGCGACGAAAGCGCAAATCAAGCACGAAAAGCAGGTGATTTACTGGTATTTATTACTGAAAATGTACAAACCATTATGGATATGAGTACACAGATAGCGACTGCAATTGATGAGCAAAATACAGTTGCTTCAGAAGTAAATAAAAATGTAGTGAGGATCCGCGATATTGCTGAGCAGGCTTCTGTTCATGCGCAAACCAATGCGCATACCAGCGAAGAGGTTTCTGAACAGGCGCGAGTTTTACATCGCGCTATTGCTAAATTTAAAGTATAAAACGCAGCATTAGACCATTTTTATATTAATTAAAGGCTCTCGAGTGGCGTTGCTGCTTGAGAGTTTTTCTATATATTGCTGCCAAAGGCTTTCTTGATTAGTTGCTAGCTGGTGTAAATATTGCCAGCTGTACAAACCTGAATTATGGCCATCATCAAAAACTAATCGCACTGCATAATGCCCAACGGCATTGATTTTACTTATTGATACATTTTTTTTATTGGTAACTAACTTAGCTGTATTAGGGCCGTGACCCCGTACTTCAGCCGAAGGGGAGTGCACTCGAAGAAACTCAGCGGTAAAGGTAGTTTGAACATCATTTTCAAAAAAAATATCGAGTAATTTTGATTGTTGATGATAATGCACTTTTTTTACCAGCATGGGGTTGTCTCCATAAAAAAATGCTGAGCTTAAAGGGCCCAGCATTTTAATTGAACTTATAGAATAAAGCGGCTTAAGTCTTCGTCTTCAACTAAAGTACCGAGGTATTTAGTAACAAACGCAGCATCAATTACAATGTGGTCGCCTGATTTTTCTGATGCATCATAAGAGATTTCTTCCATTAGCTTTTCCATCACAGTGTGTAAGCGACGTGCACCGATATTCTCGGTTTTTTCATTGACGCGCCAAGCGGCTTCTGCAATTTTTTCTATGGCTTCTTCATTAAATTCAACTTTCACACCTTCGGTGCCCATTAAAGCTTGGTATTGTTCAGTAAGAGAGGCATTTGGCTCGGTTAAAATTCGTTTGAAATCGTGCGCTGTTAGGGCGCTTAATTCAACTCGAATGGGTAAGCGGCCTTGTAACTCAGGGATGAGGTCAGAAGGTTTTGACATCTGAAAAGCACCTGATGCGACAAACAAGATATGATCTGTTTTAATCATGCCGTGTTTCGTGCTTACTGTTGTGCCTTCTACAAGTGGTAGTAAATCACGTTGTACACCTTCACGACTGACATCTGGACCTGATGACTCGCCTCGTTTACAGATTTTATCAATCTCATCGATGAACACGATACCATTTTGTTCGACTGCGTGAATGGCTTGCTCTTTTAATTCTTCAGGGTTTAGTAGTTTGCTTGCTTCTTCTTCTACTAACAGTTTAAACGCATCTTTAATTTTTAGTTTACGTTTACTGCGCTTTTCATTACCTAGATTTTGAAACATGCTTTGTAATTGATTGGTCATGTCTTCCATGCCTGGAGGCGCCATAATCTCAACTCCCATTTGGGCTTGAGCTAAATCAATTTCAATTTCTTTGTCGTCTAATTGGCGTTCGCGTAGTTTTTTACGAAACGTTTGGCGTGTTGAGCTATCTTTTGTTTCAACTTCGCCCCAAGAGTCTTTGGCACTTGGCAATAGCGCTTCTAAAATACGTTCTTCAGCGGCTTCTTCTGCGCGATGGCGTACTTTTTTAGTTTGCTGTTCGCGTACCATTTTGATGGCTATGTCGGCTAAATCACGAATGATGGTATCAACTTCTTTACCCACATAACCGACTTCCGTAAATTTTGTTGCTTCTACTTTAATAAAAGGCGCATTGGCAAGTTTTGCTAAGCGACGTGCAATTTCAGTTTTACCTACACCGGTTGGGCCAATCATTAAAATATTTTTAGGTGTTACTTCTGCGCGTAAATCTTCAGGTAGCTGCATTCTGCGCCAGCGATTTCGAAGTGCAATAGCAACCGCTTTTTTAGCGTTAGCTTGGCCAATAATATGCTGATCTAGCTCGTGTACGATTTCTCTTGGAGTCATAGCTGACATAATTTATTCCTCTTAAAGCTCTTCAATTGTTTGGAAGTGGTTGGTATAGACGCAGATATTTCCAGCAATTGTTAAGCTTTTTTCTGCAATTTCTCGAGCACTTAATTCGGTATTTTCTAATAGGGCGGTTGCAGCCGATTGTGCAAAAGCACCGCCACTACCAATCGCAATTAGGTCGTTTTCTGGCTGCACAACATCACCATTGCCTGTGATAATAAATGACGCGGTATGGTCGGCTACGGCAAGTAATGCTTCGAGTTTTCGAAGGGCTCTGTCGCTGCGCCAATCTTTTGCCATTTCGACAGCGGCTTTGGTTAGGTGGCCTTGGTGCATTTCGAGCTTGCTTTCGAAGCGCTCAAATAAAGTGAACGCATCTGCGGTGCCGCCAGCAAATCCTGCAAGTACTTTTCCGTTATATAGGCGGCGCACTTTTTTTGCGTTGCCTTTCATTACTGTATTACCAAGAGACACTTGGCCATCACCAGCAATTACCACTTTGCCATCACGGCGTACAGACACAATCGTAGTCATCGTTATTCCTTTGTAAGCGAGTGACTATGTCACTCGTTTAATATGATATGAAGCAATTAATGGGGGTAATTTATGAGATATCAAGACCAATTAATGATGTCACAGCGTGCAGCGTTGGCTCGTTTAAGTTTATTTTTCTCGCTTTCAGCTTTTCGTTTGGTGCTATAAGGCCCGACTCTTACCTGATAATAGCCATTGGGGCTTTGGCGCACTTCAGAGGTTATTCCTTCAAATGCAATTAGGGCCTTTTGGCTTTGTGCGCGGTCATCGGTTTTAAATGAACCGCAAATAAGGGCGTATGGGCCTTTTTGTTCCTGCTCCTTGACCATTACTTCCACTTCATGTTGTTTTATTTCTTCAATAAATTTTGGCGTTTGAGGTTTTGGCTCAACAGGTTTTGTGACTGCCTTTTGAGCGCCACTGTCTGGCGTGGTAGCCGGTTGGTGATTACTGATATACCACAGCCCATATGAGAGGCCGGACACTAATAAAACAGCGAGTAAAATAAGGCTTGTTGGTAGCTTCTTTTTTACAGGAGCATTTTTTTTTGTCGGACGGTTTTTGTTAATATAATCGTGTTGTGCCATAGGTGTTTAATACTTTTATTTTTAAGCAAGAAGAAAATAATTCCGGTTGCTATTCTAATACATTTTACTGCGAATGTATTAATGCTTTACGTTGAATAGGGCAAAGCATTTGCTGATATTTTACCAAGGAGGCTTTAATTCATATCGATAGGGTCAACATCAATATGCCAGCGTACTTTTGTAGCGAGTTTGCTGGTGTTTAGGTAATCAACTAATTGTGTTAAGTATTGGTGTAACTGAGTACGATTACTTGCTTGAATGTGGAGTTGATAGCGATAGTGCCCTGCTATTTTTTCAAGCGGTGCAGGGAGGGGGCCAAGTAATTCAATTGCGTTAATCGGAGTTCTGGGGATGAGATCATTTAAAAAAGCCTGCACTAACTTTGCATCATGCCCTTGGGCTCGAATTAAGGCCAGTTGGCTAAATGGTGGAAATGCTGTCAATTTTCGCTCTGTTAGGGCAAAGCGCGCAAAATCTTGGTAGCCATTATTAATTAAATCTTGCAATAAAGGGTGCTCAGGAAAGTGTGTCTGCAATAGCACAACACCGGCTTCGCCACTTCGTCCAGCTCTGCCTGATACTTGTGTTATTAACTGGGCTAAATGCTCGGTAGCCCTAAAGTCAAAAGAGTAAAGTCCTGAATCGACATCAAGGATCACAACTAGTGATACATCAGGAAAGTGATGCCCTTTGGCTAACATTTGTGTGCCAATTAAAATGCGTGCGCCAGGGGTATTAATTTCTTCAAGTGCTTCTTCTAAGCTACCTTTGCGGCGCGTGGTATCACGATCAATTCGATTGATAGGAATGTCGGCAAATTGTTCTGCTAAAAAGTCTTCGACTTGCTCAGTGCCTTTTCCTGCGGGAAATATTTGTGTGCTGCCGCAGTCAGGACATTGCATTGGCGGGCGTTCTTGTTCGCCGCAATGATGGCAAATTAAACTGCGGATCCCTTTGTGGTAAGTCGCGCTAGTACTGCAGCGTTTGCAGTTACTGAGCCAGCCACACTCATGGCAAATTAAAGTAGGAGAAAACCCGCGGCGATTTAAAAAAATCATGACCTGTTTTTGTTTTGCTAGGTGTTGCTTTATTACACTTAAGCTAGCCTGTGCAATGCCTGCTTGTTCTTGCTGGCCACGCATATCAATTAAGGAATATTGATTATTGGTCGCGGTTTGCGCTCTTTGGTTTAAGGTCAGTAATTGATATTTACCGTTCAGCGCTTTATGCAGTGTTTCAAGAGCGGGCGTTGCAGTGCCTAAAATTAAAGGGATATTAGCTTGATGCGCTCGGTACACAGCTAAATCACGGGCATGGTAACGTAAACTGTCTTGTTGTTTGAACGAGCTATCGTGCTCCTCATCTACAATGATCATCCCTAAATGTGCAAAAGGAGTAAAAATAGCCGAGCGTGTGCCAATCACAATTGCACAGCTACCTTGTTCGCAGTAACGCCATGTTTGCAGCCGTTCACTATCAGTCAGGGCGGAATGCCAAAGCATAATTGGGATATTTGGAAAGCGACGTCTAAAGCGATTAACCGTTTGGGGTGTTAAGCCAATTTCTGGTACGAGCACGAGCGCTTGTTTTCCTTTGGCTAAAATATCGGCTAACGCTTGCAGATAAACTTCCGTTTTACCACTGCCGGTGACGCCTTCAAGTAAATAGGTTTGGTAGCCAGTATTTTGTTTGATTGCCGCACATGCTATGGCTTGCTCGGGATTGAGTTTTAAAGCGTTATTTACGATGATTTCGGTGGTTTGCCAGCAATTATCATGTTCAACAAACTCATGAATTAATTGCTGCTTTAATAATGCTTTAATTGTTGCAGAGGCAAAGCCGAGTGCTTTTATTTCTGTGACTGGGGTTTTACCCGATGCTTGTAGTTGTTTAATTAAAGCCAGTTGTTTTGCCCCTCGAAGCGTTGTTGTTGCTTGGCCATCAGCTGTGAGGTCAAGATAAAGTACACTGGTTTTATCTGGGCTTTTTCCTTGTCGCAGTAACGTGGGCAGTGCCAATTGTAAGGTTTCACCTAAAGGAAAACAGTAATACTGACTCGCGAATTTTAATAAACTGAGAATATCGTTTTGAAAAACGGGGGTAGTATCGATAAGTGCTGCAATGGGTTTTAGTTTTTCGAGGGCAAAGTCTGATTGTGTTTTAACAGCCAGAACAATCCCTATTTTTTTTTGATTGGCAAAATTGACTTCAACCCTCATTCCTGCACAAATATCAGTATTAAGATCCTCAGGCACGAGATAATCAAACGTTCTGTTTAAAGGCACTTTTATCGCGACTTCGACAATTTTCATTGAATAATTTTTAATCCCACCAATCAGTTAACAGTGATTATAACCACAACTCTACTTAAAGGGCGAGTCGCGAAATAATTCAGCTTATGACAAAGACATCCTTTAAGTTAGAGTTTTTAACTTGACTGAGGATATAAATCTTGTGAAGTGGGCCGCTTTTGTCTAATATACGCGCCCTAACTACATTTGTTTAACAACGTATGGTGCCAGACTTCGGGTTTGGAGAGCGATACGGCCTTAACTGAGGTTTGCTATGAAAAAAGATATCCATCCTAAGTACGAAGTAATTGCTGCATCTTGTTCATGTGGTAACAAATTCGAAACTCGTTCTACTTTGTGTAAAGACATTCACTTAGACGTATGTTCTGAGTGTCACCCGTTCTACACTGGTAAGCAAAAAATTCTTGATACAGGTGGTCGTGTTGATCGCTTCAACAAGCGTTTTGGCGCACTTAGCAGCAAAAAATAATTTGTTGTTGATGTCCAAAAAAAAGCACCTAAGGGTGCTTTTTTTGTCTCTAAAATAAAGATTAACCAAGTTGAAACTCAATGCCTGCCGAGTTAATCAAAAACTCATCACCTACCTGCTTTGCTATTTCTGCCCATTGATAATAGGTGGTGCGGTTAATTTTAGCGGTTAAACCATGGTGTAATTGAAGGTATGGCAAAAGCTGTTGATTTGATTCGCGTAATAATAATGGGTGGCTTTGATTTAGTAAAAAAGTTCGCTCTAAATTATCAATGCAGCAAATAACATCGCCTTGCTCTGTTTGACTTAAATACCAATTAACAATCAAAAATGGCGCATCTTCGACTGAAATTTTCACCTTTTCGGCTGGTGTCTTTAAAAAATATTCGTCGTGTTCTTTTATCAGCACCTTGGCGAATAATTTAACGAGCCTCAAACGTGTGATTGGTGTGCCATGATAATGCCATGTGCCGTCTGCTTTAATTAAAATATCAATGTCACCACAATAAGGTGGATCCCAAGTATCGAGTGGTGGGATCTCACCTTCTAGTTGCAGGCTAAGTGCCGACAAATTCATTGCTAGTGTTTTTCAAGCGTTAATACAAATGAAACCGGAACTGCTTGGGCGATAGAAGGTAAAGTGGCTAACTCTTGAAGTTTATCAAGGCCTGCACTTAAGCCAAAATCAGCGGCATTGATAATAACAGGCATCATAGAGGCAACCGTTAATTCACCTGTCACACGATGAGTGAGTAATACCTCAGTGTTAATTACTTTACTGACGCCATGTAGATTAATGGTTGCGTCAATATTAAAGATGGCTGATTGGCCTTTTTTAGTTTTGGCTAAAACATCTTTTAAATCAGCTGTAAGCTTTAAGGTTGGAAATTGTTTTGTTTGAAACAAAAACTCTTGCATGCGCTCATTGCGAATAGGAATTAAGCTTTCAACGCTGGTTAAATCAATGTCCATTTCAAATGAGCCATCATCTTCAATTTCACCAGACACTTTTTTAAATGAATGCACTTCAGCAATGGTATTCTTTTTAACGGAAACGAAATTAACACGGCTGAGGTTGTTATCAATCTGCCAATGTGCAAATAATGGCATGCTAGAAATGCAAAGGGCTGAGCAGAGTAACGCTTTTAACATGATGCTAATAATCCAAAATTAAAAAATTCTAGCGCAGTTTAGCAGTTATTACGTCGTTACAAAATAACGATGAGATTAACAATTGATTATTTAATACGAGTGAGTAATGCAGGGGAGGAAATAAATGGGGCGATTGACGGGGATCGAACCCGCGACAACCGGAATCACAATCCGGGGCTCTACCAACTGAGCTACAACCGCCACAAACACCGTTTGGTGTGGCGCGCATAATACATAAAACTACTGACCTTGTGAAGACCTATGATAGTATTTTTTTGTTATTTTTTATAAAAGTCTTTTATTCGATGATTAAATATACATTTTGGACTGTTGCAGGCATGGTGGGTGTGTTTTTTGGCTTGATAGGTGTGTTTTTACCTTTACTACCAACCACACCTTTTATGTTGCTGGCTGCTTATTGTTTTTCGAAAGGCTCACCAAGATTGCATGGCTGGTTACTTGCGCATCCAATTTTTGGGCAGCTAATAACGCAGTGGCAAGAATATGGTGTGATCAATAAACAAGCGAAAAGGTATGCAATTATTGCATTGCTTGTTTGTATGCTAAGTATATTATTTTTATCTATTCATCTTGGGTTAAAGCTTGCAGTGTTACTTATCATGGTTTGTGTGATGGGGTTTATATATAGCCGACCTGAAGATAAAAATAGGGTAAATAAAATCAACCCAAAGGTTAAGAATTAATTAACTTTTTAATAACTCTGTAAATAAAGTTCAGATATAATAAATAGCTAAATTTACAAAACAAACTAGGAATATAAAAATGGATAAAGCGTTAGAATGGTTAACAAATAACTCTGATATGTTAATTCACTATGGAATACAAATAATATTAGCCATTATTATTTTTATTATTGGTAATAAAGTAGCTAAGTTCGTTAGTAAGTTAACCGCTAAAGGATTAGAAAAACGCAAAATAGATAAAGCGGTTGCGAGCTTCTTATCAAGTATTGTACATGCATTAGTTTTTGCTGCTGTTATTTTAATGGCGCTGTCACAACTAGGTATTCAAACAACGTCATTCGTGGCTATTTTAGGTGCTGCCGGTTTAGCCGTTGGTTTAGCGCTACAAGGATCACTCTCTAACTTTGCATCGGGTGTGCTTATTATTATTTTGCGCCCATTCAAAGCCGGTGATTATGTTGAAGCGGGTGGTAAAGCAGGTAGTGTGCAAAAAATCGAAATATTCTCTACTGAATTACGGACCCCAGATAACAAAGTTATTATTATGCCTAACTCTGCCATTATGGGCGGCCCAATTACAAACTTTTCTCGCGAAGCAACTCGTCGCATCGATTTAGTCATTGGTGTGAGTTACAGTGCTGATTTAAAACAAACTAAAGAAGTGCTTGAAAGCGTACTAAACGCTGAAAGTCGTATTTTAAAAGACCCTGCTTATACAGTTGCGGTATTAGAACTTGCAAGCTCAAGTGTTAATTTTGTGGTTCGCCCTTGGGTGAATAGTGGTGATTATTGGCCAACCTATTTTGCTTTAATGGAAAACATTAAAATTGCACTGGACGATGCGAATATTGTTATTCCGTTCCCACAAATGGATGTGCATTTACACAAAGACGCATAATCTAACCAATAGTATGTGAAGTAAAAGGTTTTTTAATGAAAAAGATATTATTAGCAACGGTTGTTTTAGTAACGCTTCAGGGCGAGGCTATTGCATCCGAAGAAAATAAAAATTGGCAAGTATCGAGTGAATTAGGTTTGATTCTGACCAGTGGTAATACTAAGACGAATACTTTTAAGGGCGCAATTACAGCCCAGCATACCCTAGAAGATTGGGTAAATGAGTATAAACTTGATGGCCTGTATGAAGAAGATGAAGTAACACTTGAAAGTGGCTTGAAAACGACGCAACGTACCAATGAAAAATATTTTGCTTCAGCCAAAGGTAGTTATAACATTTCTGATAAACATTCGAGCTTGTACTTATACGGTTCGCATTTATCTGATTCATTCGGTGCATATCGTACTGAGTCTGTAGCATCGCTAGGTTATGGTTCGCGCTTTTATCAAGAAAATAATATGACATTGGATGCAGAAGTCGGTCCGGGTTATAAATTTTTTAGTTATGCAGATAACAGTACCGCCGAAGATTCAAACGGAAATTCACTTGCTGGTGATAATGATGGTGAGATCATTGCGTTAGGTATGCTGAACTTCAAATGGCAAATTAGTGAAGGCGCCCGTTTTAGGCAAACAGTGCAAGTTGAATATGGTGAAACAAACACCAAAACACATTCAGAGACTGCTTTGTTAACTAAAATCAATGGCTCTATGCAAATGAAAGTTGGCTTTAACGTTACCCATAATAGCGATGTTGCTGACGATAAAGAAAATACAGATACAGAAACAGTACTGACCTTGGTTTACAATTTCTAAAGGCTCAAATTGTTATTATTTGTAAAGGGAGCAAATGCTCCCTTTTTTTTTATGGCTAAAGTCAGGTAGAATACGGCTCTTTGTTTAAATTTAAATTTTTTTAGAAGGGATTTGCGTGAAACTTTTAAGCTTAATATTTTCCGTGCTGATGTTATTTGGTATGGCCGAGGCTTCTGCCGCAACTCCAACCCCGCAACAATTAGAACAATTTAAAAAGCTACCAAAGGCGCAGCAAGCGATACTGGCAAAACAATATGGTATCGATGCGAATACGCTAAATAAAAAATCTCAAAAAAGCACCGATACAAATAATGGTGACGACATCTCAGTATTCCCTCGTCAAGAAGATGTTTTGTCTGAAGAGGATAAGCTAGAACTAAAATTTAAACCTAAAACACAAGAGCTTAAACCTTTTGGCTATGACTTGTTTGCTGGCGAGCCTATGTCATTTATGCCAAGTGAAATGTCGGCGATACCTGACAGTTATATTGTAGGGCGTGGTGATGAGTTTCAAATTAATTTATATGGTAAAGAAAATCAGCTTTATGACGTTGAAGTTGATCGTGAGGGGCGTTTAGCCATTCCTGACTTATCACCTGTACTCGTTGCTGGCCTTAGTTTTGCACAGGTAAAAGAGCTTATTACAGCAAAAATTTCGCAAGAAATTATCGGTGTAAAGGCTTTTGTATCTTTAGGGCGACTTCGTTCGATGCGCGTAATGGTTTTAGGTGAAGTATATAAACCAGGTGCTTATACGGTTTCGTCATTATCGTCGTTAAGTCATGCTTTATTTGTGGCTGGTGGTATTAGCGACATTGGATCACTTCGAAATATTCAATTAAAACGCGCAGGCCAAACAATCACTACCCTAGATTATTACGATTTACTTATCCACGGTGATAATAGTGACGATGTAATGCTTAAGCCTGGTGATGTGGTGTTTGTTCCTGCGGTAGGCAAGCAAGTGTCTATTTCAGGTTTGGTGAAGCGCCCAGCAATTTTTGAATTAAAACAAAATGAAACTGCTGACGATTTAATAAAAATGGCGGGAGGCTTTAAAGCTGAGGCTTTTCCACAAAAAACACTGGTTGAGCGTTTTAATGACAATAGTTTTAAGACTGTGTTAACGCTCGATTTTACACAAAAACCACTCGATTACACACCGCAAGATGGAGATGCTGTTAATGTGCTTGCATCCTCTAAAGAACTTGAAAATGTAGTTACATTGATAGGGGCTGTAGCCCATCCTGGTAACTATGCGTGGCAAGAAGGAGATACTGTTTCAAGTCTAATAGCCTCATTAAAAACAGACGTATTACCTATTGCCGATTTTGACTATTCTTTGATTGTTCGTGAAAAAAATATACGAGGTGACATAGAAGTTCTTCAGTTTTCGTTAACTGATCTGTACTCAGATGTCGGAGAAGACTTTATTTTAAAACCGAAAGATAGTGTGATTGTATTTAGTCGTTATGAGGATAAAAACGATGAAAAACGTGTATTATCTAAGATGGCTTACACTGAAGAACAGTTAGCAACACAGAATAGGGTTGAGCAGTGGCAACGATACGAAAATGAAAAGTTTCATCATTATATAGGGGCTTCATTTAATAAAAGTAATCAAGAAAATTATAAAGAGGGCAATTTAACAAAGTTATTAACAAATGAAGCAGGTAACTTAAAAGAATATTCACAGTTTAGTCGCCACTATCTATTAAAGCCTGTTATTTTAAAGTTACAGGGACAGTCATTCTCAGGAAGCGAGGCTGAGCTATATGCAATTAAAGGAAATGTCCGTTATCCTGGGGTTTATCCTTTGGTGAGTGAAGCTACTATAAATTCAGCGATAGATGCCGCTGGAGGTTTGCTGGAATCTGCATTTTTAGAGAATGTAGAAATTACTCGGTTTACTGAAAATAATAATGGAGTCGAACACCTCACTTTTAATATTTCAGAAGGTTTAGCAAGTGAAAAATATAAACTAACAAGCAAAGATTCGATTAATATTTTTTCATCACCAAGCTGGCAGGGGGATTTATCGGTTAAAATATTAGGGGAAGTTAAGTTTCCTGGGGTTTACTCTATCAAGCGTGGTGAGACACTTGAAAGTGTGCTTGCTCGAGCGGGCGGTTTTACTGAGTTTTCTGCACCAAAAGGTGCTATTTTTACCCGAGAGTCAATCAGAGAAAAAGAACAAGCCCAGTTAAATAAATTATCTAATGATTTGCGGCGCGACATTGCATCGCGAAGCTTTCAAAATTCAGTTACAGACTCCTCTCTTAATTATGACGATACTAACAAATTATTAGATGACTTAGCTAAAGTTGAAGCTTTGGGGCGTTTGATTATTGATATTGATGATATTTATACCGGTAATCAAACATTAGAGCTTGAAAATGGCGATGCGTTATATATCCCAGTTGTTCAAAATACAATTAGCGTGATTGGTGAAGTGAATGTAGCTACATCACACTTGTTTAATAAAGAAATGACGCTTGAAGCTTATATAGCAGCCAGTGGTGGTTATAAACAGCGAGCAGATCAAGAACGAGTTTATATTATTAAAGCGAATGGCTCTGTGCAGATGCCCAATGAAAGTAGTTGGTTTTCAATCAATAGCGGTACGTATTTAGCACCTGGCGATACCATAGTTGTACCTCTTGATGCAGAGCATGTGGATAAGCTGACCCTTTGGAGTACAGCCACACAGATTCTTTATCAGTTAGGTTTGGCAGCGGCTGCTATCTCAGCATTGTAGTAAATTATGTCTAATGGGCTTTGCAATATTCGTATTGCGAAGCACATTCATCAGTACTATTTAAAAAAATGGAATAAAAAATTAATGCAGTCAGTTGCAAATAAAATCAACGATGAAATCGAATTAACTCAATTAATATCCGCACTTTGGCGAGGCAAAATATTAATAGTTTTTTTGGTTATATTAAGCTCCGTTTTTAGTGTTTTTTACGCGTTATCTTTGCCTAATATTTATAAATCGACAGTGTTACTCACCGCTGCCGATGATACTCAAAACAGTGGTATGTCTAAATTAAATTCACAATTTGGTGGGTTAGCTGCAATGGCAGGTGTAAATTTAGGTTCTTCAGGTGTTGACAAATCTGCTCTTGCCCTCGAAATTATAAAAAGTCGCGCTTTTGTTGCTGATTTTATTGAAAATAATAATTTTAAACCTGTGATTATGGCTGCAGAAAGTTGGGATTTAGGTGCAAATAAAGTGTCATATAATTCGTCACTTTATAATGCTGAGTCAAATACTTGGGTAAGAGAGGCTCAGTTGCCGCGTTTACCTGAGCCGAGTGCGCAAGAAGTGCATGAAAAATTTATTAAAGAGCACCTATGGATACACTCAGATAAAAAATCGAACTTGGTTTCTATTTCTATCTTCCATGTATCACCTTATGTCGCCAAAGAGATTGCCGATAAGTTGGTGATTGCAATCAATGCCAAAATTAAGAAAGATGACATCGATGAAGCGAATAAAAGTATTGCATATCTGACATCCGCATTAAGTCAAACAGCTGTTGCTGATATGCAAAAAATATTTTATCAGCTTATTGAGCAGCAAGAACAAACTAAAATGTTGGCCAATGCGCGCGATCAATATGTATTTAAAGTGATTGACCCAGCTGTTGTTGCAGAGTTAAAAGATAGCCCTAAAAGAGCCTTTATTTGTATTGTTGGTGCAATTTTTGGTTTTGCGCTCGGTTGTAGCATGGTATTAGTTCGATTTTTTATTCAAAAAGATTAATTACTATGTTCACTTTAAACTACTTTAAAGGTGTTTTTTAATAACATACAGAGGCGCATTAAGTATTTTAGCCCAACTTAGTTTCTAATTTAGTGCACTAAGGTGCTGTTTTTACAATTTAATATTTAAGCCTTTAGATTTGTTTTTTTAATGGCCTGTATTACAATATTCACCACAATTGGAATTGTATTTGAAATCATGTTTACTGAAACATTAACTGTATTTTTTGCTTTTTTTGCATCTTATTTTGCAATACTCACCATTAAACCTTTGGCAATTAAGGTGGGTTTAGTCGACGTCCCTTCTGGGCGAAAAAAGCATATAGGCTCAATTCCTTTAATTGGTGGTTTATCCATTTTTGTTGCCGTATTGATGTCGGTACTGATGTTTTATCCTTTAGATAAATCGTTAGTCAGCTATTTAGTATGTGCTGGTGCCATTGTTGTATTAGGCGTGATAGATGATTACCGTCAGCTTGGTGTAAGAATAAGGCTTTGTATTCAAACCATTGTTGCTTTAGTGATGATGTGGGGTTCAGATGTTTATATTCACAATTTAGGTAACTTGTTTTATTTCGGTGCGATTGATTTAGCCTGGCTAGGTATTCCGTTTACCATAGTTTGCGTGATTGCAGCCATAAATGCGTTTAACATGATTGATGGTATCGACGGCCTTGCAGGATCGCTGAGTATCACAACACTTGTTTCAGTTTTTTTACTCATGATGTTTAGCGGTAACTTTTCATTAGCGGCATTACCTTTGATAATTATTGCGACAATAGTCCCTTACTTAGCCTTTAACTTAGGTGTAAAAGGGCATCGCAATCGTAAAATTTTTATGGGTGATGCAGGCTCAATGTTTATTGGCTTGAGCATTGTTTGGTTTTTAATGGTTGGTACGCAGGGTCATACCATCGCATTTAGGCCTGTTACCGCACTGTGGATTATTGCAATTCCTTTAATGGATATGCTGGCAATTATTATTCGCCGAGTTAAAAAGGGGCAATCACCTTTTATGGCCGATCGCGACCATCTGCATCATGTATTTATGCGCATTGGTTTTACATCACGCAGCGCCCTTTCTGTTATTGTAATGTTCTCAATGACCATGAGTTTAATTGGTATTATTGGCGAGTTATTAGCTGTTCCTGATGTGATTATGTTGGTGTTATTTGTTGCTGTATTTATTTGTTATTCAACTTGTATTCAACATTGCTGGAAAGTGGCGCGTTTTTTAAGGCGTCGCAAGAAAAAAGCGTAGCGCTATAAACAGCCAAAGGTTTCTCTTGTATTGAATCTTTGGCTTTTTTATTACGGTATCAAATCGCAAAAAAGTATTTCAATCAATCTTCTCCCATCGACAGTACCTTGCAATATTGTTAGTATCGACACCCATATTACATCCGTTAAACATAGAAATTATAAAAATTATGAAGCAAAGAAATTTAGCTCCTCAATCGGGTTTTACTATGATGGAACTACTGATTGTAATCGTTATTTTAGGCTTGTTGATGTCGCTTGTTGCGCCTAAGTTTTTTAATAAATTAAGTACAGCAGAGCGTGGCATTGCAGCAACGCAAATGTCAGCATTTGAAACTGCTTTAGATACTTATCGCTTAGACTTAGGTAAATACCCACAAAAATTAGAAGACTTACGAGCGGGCACCGAGCCTCGTTGGGATGGTCCATATTTACCAAAAGACATCCCACTTGACCCTTGGGGTAATCCTTATATCTATAAAATACCAGGTGAAGACGGCCGCCCATATAGCATCATGTCGTATGGTGCCGATGGTAAGCTTGGCGGCGAAGACAGCAACGCAGATATAGTTCACAATTGATGGATATGTCACAATTATTGCGTGATGAATTTTTTATCACGCAAGCAGACCTTGAGCGTGCGCTTAGTTTTCAACAGCGTTTTGGCGGTCGTTTAGAGCAAATATTGGTTAACATGGGTAGTTTGCCTGATGACCAAGTACCGCATTTCCTATCTCGTTATTTAGCTATTCCTTTATTCGACTTGTTTTTTTGGCAAGAACAACTATTGCCAAAAATTGCCGACGAAGACTTCAAACTGCTGTTATCTAAAAATTGGTTGCCGTTAAAAGTTGAAGGTAATAACTGGCAGTTTGCGTGTGTGTTTCCTTTAGAATTAACCATTAACGAATGGCTTAGCAAAAAAAATATTAATGCTGAATTATTTATCGCAACCGAATCTGATATTCAAAGCTTACTTAGCCAATATGAGCAACATACGGTAGAAGAAGATAACTCTGAATTTATAGGTGATGAAGACGATAGGCTACGTGAGCTTGCAACCGAAGCACCCACAGTTAACCTGCTTAACTCTTTAATATCGCGTGCTTTGCGCCAAGGCGCATCAGATATGCATCTTGAGCCTTATCAGGGGCGTTACCGCGTACGTTATCGTGTTGATGGGGTATTGCATGAAGTTGAGCGTTTAGCGCCAAAAATGCAGCTGCCAATCGTCACGCGTTTAAAGATTTTATCGGGGATGGACATCGCTGAAAAGCGCCGTCCACAAGATGGAAAAATTGAGATGAAAATCTCAAATCAAGAAATCGACATTCGTGTATCAGCACTCCCGCTTAACGATGGCGAATCCGTGGTAATGCGTTTTTTACGTAAAGACAATGTGCAATATGCAATGTCGGTACTCGGGTTATCGGCTGATATCGAAGCCATGATCCAGCGAGATATTCGCACCACAGCGGGTGTAGTGCTCTTAACCGGCCCGACTGGTTCAGGTAAAACCACCACACTGTATACTTTTTTAAATGCACTGAATAATGATGATGTAAAAATCATCACACTTGAAGATCCTGTTGAATATCAATTGCCAGGCATTAACCAAGTGCAAGTTAACAGCGACATTGGTTTTGACTTCTCTGCTGGCCTTCGAAGTATTGTCCGCCAAGATCCCGACATCATTATGCTTGGTGAAATTCGAGATAAAGAAACCGCCCAAATAGCCCTGCAATCAGCGTTAACAGGTCACTTAGTATTCTCAACTGTGCATACCAACGATGCTGCCAGCGCTTATACTCGTTTACTTGATTTAGGGGTAGAGGAATTTTTACTCAATGCTGCCTTAGTCTCGATAGTTGCACAGCGTTTGGCGCGTAAAATTTGCAGCCAATGCAGCGAACCACACCCGCAAGCGCAGCAATTAATCGAAAAATATGACTTACATGCATTTGCACATAAATTTGATTTAGGTGAAATTAATTTACGCAAAGGGGCCGGTTGCGATCATTGTTCTAATACCGGTTACAAAGGCCGTATGGCTGTCACTGAATACTTAGGCTGTGACGATGCAATTAAAGCAATGCCAAAAGATGCCGATTTTATCAACAAAGCCAAAGCGCATAACCAAACGTTAAATCGTCGTACATTACTTGAAGATGGTTTATACAAAGCAGTGCAAGGCTTAACGACCATTGACGAAGTCTTACGAGTTGCGGGTTAATGGCACTATTTAATTACAAAGCTTACGATAGTTCAGGTGCTAAAACCGATGGTCAAATTGAGGCCATCGACCAAGCTCATGCCCTCGAATTACTGAAAAAACAGGGTTTACTACCCTCAGAAATTAAACTCTATCAAGAGCCTGGCAAAAGCGTATTGAGTTTTGGTGATAAAGTAAATCTGGCCGATTTAGAGTTTTTAACCGCTGAGCTGAGTTTGTTATTAGAATCGGGCGTTAAAATTGACCGCGGTATCGACATCATTCGTAAAACTAAAGCAAAACCTGCACTGGCTAAATTACTCAATGAACTCAATCAGAGCATTAAAAAAGGCAATAATTTATCAGATGCGTGTCGTGAACACCCTGAAGTATTTGATGAACTTTATTGCAACCTAATTGAATTAGGTGAAGCGTCGGGTAATTTAAGTGAAATTTTTGCTGATTTAGCCAAAGATTTAAAATTTAAACGCGACTTACGTAGCAAAATCATTAGCTCACTAACATACCCAAGTGTTATTTTCTTTGTGTGTATTTTAAGTATTGTCTTTATTTTTAATTTTATTATTCCAAAAATGTCGAGCATGTTTGCCGACGCCAAAGACTTACCTTGGTACACCCAAATGATGCTCAGCAGTAGCGAGTGGATGATGCAGTATCAAGGCCTGCTTTTAATTGGCTTAATTGCTAGTGTATTTGGCATTATTGCCGCTGCAAAACGGCCTAAATTTTTGGCTTGGTGGCAAAATACGTCACTTAAACTGCCTGTAATCAAAACCGCGATTGTAACTATTGAGCGCATTCGCTTTAACAGCGGTTTAGCCATGATGGTAAAAGCCGGTGTACCCATTGATAAAGCATTGGGCCTCTCAGCTGGTAACATTAAAAACCATCAACTGCGCCGCGAAATGGAAATCGTAAAACAAAAAGTAAAGCGAGGCAGTGCCCTTACACCCGCCCTTAAACAAACCTCACTTTACCCTGATTTTTTTATATCATTACTTGAGGTTGGTGAAGAGTCGGGTAATTTAGAGCGAGTATTTAATGAAGTTGCAAACCGCTCACGCCAAGAATTTGAAAGCTGGACTACAAAAATGACTACCCTAATCGAACCGTTAATGATTTTATTTATGGGCGGCTTTGTGGGCAGTGTGGTTGTAGTTATGCTACTGAGTATGGTTTCTTTAAATGATGTCGGTTTTTAATGACTAGCTTAATTGCATGTTCAAGTGACCCCAAAGAGAATGGATTTACGCTTATTGAACTAACGATAGTAATGATTGTTGTTACATTATTGTTATCGATGGTTGGGCCTTTAGCCATTGAGCAAGTCGAAAAAGTTCAAGTGAAAAATGAGTTTAAAACGTTTCAACGGCTAATAAAAAATTTAAGTAATAAAGCATATTTAACTGGTAATTCATTCGATTTATTTTTAACAGAAAATAAGCTGTCTATTAAAAAAACTGATCCTTATGAGGAAATTATAATAGAATATAAGTATTTAGTTTTTGAAAACGAAAATCTAACCATTAATGCTAAAGGTTATATAGAACCTTATACATTAGATGTTTATTTAAATAATAGACAAGTACAAGTGAGTTTTTCAGAGTCGATTAATTTTGATTTTAATTTAAGCGAAAATAAATAATGTCGACACGTATTCAAGCGGGTTTTACATTAATTGAAATATTAATAGCCACAGTTATTATGTTTACTTCAATAACAATAGTCACTATTGGATATCGAGGGGCATTTATTAGTAGCGAAAAATCTAACCAACAAATCAAAGTAAGTCGAGTTGTTACTCTGATAATTGAAGAGGTTAGACTAAAAGTACGTGATATTCATTTAAATGAAGTGACGTTGAGCGGTTCAGGTGATGTATTCGAGATTAAATATTCTTGGACCGCAGAGCTAATTAAACATGAAGCTGCACCAAAAAAAATTAATGTTGATTCAGGTGGTTATATCACCCCCCCTTTGAAATATAAGTTATGGAATGTAACTTTAGATATGAATTATCTTTCTTTAAAAAAAACATATAAATATCAAGAGTTAAGTTGGTCAGATGCTTAGGGGAAAAAAGTCTATTGTTGGTTTTAGTCTTATAGAGTTGATGATCGTCATTACTATCTTGTCTTCTTTAATGCTTACTGGGACATATGTATACAAAATGTTAGTTACCCGTTGGGATAAAGAGCTTGGTGAGTTTAATGAATCCTTTGATATAGCAAAAAAAATCGATTTGACTTCCAGTTTACTTAAGGGCGTTGTACCCACAGTAGTGCTAGATGAAAAAAAGCCTGTATTTTTTTTCATAGGTAAATCAGATTCGCTTTTTGGTATAACTAGTTCGGGTATTTTCTCAAACGGAAGTAATGAAATATTTAAGATTAGCGCTATTAAGAATGATTTGGGATTGTATGACTTAATCTATCAATCAGTGAGTGAAGATAGGTTTGTGCTTACTAATGCGCAGCAAACTATCAAATTTGATAGGAGCATTCTTCTTTTTGATAATTTAGAGCAAGTGGAGTTTAGTTATTTTGGTTGGCAGCACTTGTTTCATAAAAATGATGATCAAATTAAACACCAGCAAAAGTGGACATCCTCTTATTCAGGGGTGCAGAGCCAATACATGCCACAGAAACTTGAATTATCTTTATCTAGAAATAAGCATCGGTTAGTATTTAGAGCCGATTTCGACTCAGAGCCAGAAAAATGGATGTCTCCTTATTTTGATAGGGACCACTAAGATGAAAACGTCTAACGGAATTGCTCTGATACAAACTTTATTGATAGTCGCTATATTGTCAATATTAGTCCTGTTTATTATTTCCTCAGCAAAAAGCCAAGTTGAACAAGCTTATCAGTTTAATAATAAGGTTGAAGCTCAATTGAGGTTACATAGTGCAGAATCGAAGATCTTATTTGATTTGCTGACTAGAAATAAATTTGAATTAATGTCATCAAATCTTATCGGTGATTCTCCTATTTGGAATTTTTATGGGGAAAGTTTTGACTTTAACGACAATGTTAAAGTGCTCATTCAAGACCAGAGTGGACTACTAAATTTACATTTTATAAATCAAGATCTGCTAAAAAAAGTGCTAATAAATAAAGGTTTGGACGATATAGAGTCGAATCAAGTCGTTGACATATTACTTGACTGGCAGGATCTCGATTCAGATGCTCGGGTAAACGGTTTGGAAGAAAGCACATCAAATTACACAATTAGAAATGGTGCTATACCCTCTTTAGCTGATGTAAAAAATATAAAATCGTTGTCTCCAGTGATTAAAAATGAATTAATAGCTTTAGGTACTATTTATCAGACTGGCGCATTAAGCATATTAAATGCCCATGAAGATATTTTATCTGCACTAATTCAAGATGACAATGCGTTACAATTAGTTTTAAATGCAAGGAAAAAGGGTGAACTAAGTCTGGATATGTTTACCGATCTAACCGGGGTTAGTGAAAATGATAGGCAGTATTTTTATACTTCAAACTATTTAATGATTCAGCTTGCTGCAAATGTTGAAGGTTCAAAAGCAACAAAAAAAATATATATGAACTTAAATCCCTATGCTGAAGGTGAAAGTTTACCTTTTAATGTATTCAAAGTGATCGAGTATTAATATGCTTTATTGGCAGCGATTTTTAAAAAAGCTAAATGTGATAAAAAAAATATTATTTAAATATATCTATTATTATGATGGTTCGTTACATGCATTTCGTGAGTTAGACGGCGCTTTTAAGCTTCAAGAAGTTTCTAAAGTAGAAAATAAGATTTTGTTTCTTATTGTTGGAAGAGAGTGCTACACCGAAAAGAAAGAACAATATCCAGTCACAAGTAATAAAGACTTAAAAAAATTATTAAAGTTAAATGCTGAAAATGGATTAATAAAGTCAGTAGTTCAATTTAAAAAAGATAATCAGTCACATGTAAATAGCTGGTTTTTTGAAAAAAAGGTACCTTCAGCTGTCTTTACTTTGCCTATAACTTTTCTTTTTATGCTGAAAAAAAATACTAGTGAATTATATGAAGTAGGCGCTGTGCATCCTTTTTACGTTATAAAAAAAGATAGTTGTATATACTCGACTTTAAAAACCCCGGTAATTAAAGATGCAACATCTTTTTTATATTCAATTGGTGCTGTATCCGATTTAAATGTAATAAAAGTAAATAAGGAACAGTTTGTTGAAGAGTTAACAAGCAGAAATTATTTATATGTGCTTAAGTATTTACCATCATTTTTTACTTACATACACAAGCCTTTGCAGAAAGATAAGGTTAAAGCGCTCATTTACCCTTTTGCCTTTACGCTATTTGCTTATGTTATGGCCTCTACTCTCTACCTGTATGCCAATAATTGGATATTAAATTCAAAGGTTGAACAATTAACAAAAAGCATTGATTCGGTATTCACCTTACAGGCAACACTTGAAGAGCAAAATACTCGGTATTTAGCAATTAATAAATTCTTATCAGATAAACATGTAACGTCACCTGTTTGGGATGTAATGGCAGAGCATTTTAGTAAAACAAAATTTGATAACATATCTTTAGATAAAGGGCGTTTTGTTATAAGGGGGACGGCAAAGCAAGCAACAGATGTATTAAGTTTACTTAGCTCGCACTCAATGGTTAAAAGTGCTCAATTCGACTTCCCAGTTATGAAGAATCAATATGGTGAGTTTTTTGCTATAAGTTTTTCATTATCAGATGTGGAAATTGAAAAGTTAAGTGCATCAAGTGACGTGCAAAAGGCATTAAATCATGAATGAACTAAAAAACAATAAGTTTTTACTCGTCATTTTGTTGCTTTTAGTTATTACAAAGTTTGTTTTTTTGCCATTTATTGAGTGGCAAAATGACTTGAACGAGCAAAATGTAGCCCTTGAAAAAAAGCATGGTAAAATTGAGCAGTTAGTAAAAAATAAAGATTATTTTTTACTACAAAATGAGTCATTAACTAAAGAGTTGAGCTTGTTAGAGCCTTTATTTTTTGAATCGAAAACTGAGGCAGAGTTTAAGTTAGAACAACAAAAGAAAGTTGAGCAACTATTTGATAAAAACAGCCTGTTTTTAACAAACGTTGCTTGGCAAACATCTTCAAAAGTGGATGAGCTAGGTTTAATCGAATATCGTTTACATTTAACGTTTGATGGTGATTTTCATAAAATACAGAATGTATTTATTACCTTAGAGAACTCCACTCCTTGGGTCAAAATAAATGAGTTCCACATCTCATTTGTTGGCGATGTAGAAAATCAATTAGGTTTTGTGAAGGGGGGGCGGCTTTTACTATCAATGTATGCCAATATTAATTCTAAAGAGAATGCAAATGCGGTTGAATAAAATCAATAGAACATCTTTAGCTATCGTTGTTAGCGTTTTTATTTTATGCGCTGCTGATTTTTATTTACGTTTTTTACCAGATTCTGGTGATGTGAAAAATCTTGACTTAGTAATGCAGAATCAAAATAAATTAGCAACAATAACGCCGATTTTGAATCAAGGTTATCTCAATGAAATTAAACTTCAGTACCAAGGCCTCACACCAAAAAGTCAATCCGAACAAGCCCTAAATGAACAGCCGCTAGGTCTATCGATAGAAGAGCAGCAAGCACAGAAAGGGGTTTTACAAACAGTGTATTCAGGTGATTATGCATTAACTTTAAAAGCGATTGTAAAGGTGGAGTCGTTAAATCTATCAAAACCTAAATACCAAGTACTGATTAATGAACACAATCTAAAAGAAAACCAGCAGCAGCTAATTCAAATAGAAAATGGAGCTTTGCTTCATGATTATCTCGTTAAAATTAATAGTAATAAACAAATTAAATTAACCAAAGGTATTGCAGAACCAATACTGCTAACCATGTATGAAATTAATTAAAAGCTAACGTTTTGTTTGTGTTAGCATCTTTTAACAGTCGTTGTAATAAATGTAAGTATCGAGTGATATGAATTGCTTTAAAAAAACCACACTAAGTATGATGTGCATCATTTTGCTAAATGGCTGCGCAACTTCAACTCAAAATAGCAAATACAAAGTTAGCCCATCTTTTTTAGAAAATAAGCTAACAATTAGTACAGCAACTGATGGCACTGTGACGCAGGCAAAAGCCAAAAAAACAGTTGAGGTTACTCCTGAACGTTACGAAAGCGTTCCATCAATGCAACACCAGGTTTCTTCAAATAACAACACCCCAGATTTACTTGATAATTTTAGCGACACGAAAGAGGTGTCACTCACCGCAGATAAGCTAGAGTTAAAAAGTTTACTACACCTTGTATTGGGCGACTTATTAAAAGTGAGCTACGTGCTCGACGAGCAACTCAATACTGATACGCAAACAGTAACATTAAATTTACAAAGCACCGTCAGCGAAAAAAAGCTATTCACCCTTACAAGTGAGCTTTTAGCACAGCGAGGCTACATTATTCGGCTAGAAGATAAAATTTATTACGTACATAAAGATACAGAACAATCTGCAAAATCTGAAATTGTGTATGGTTATGGTAAAAATGTAGCTGACGTACCAAACACCTCTGCCGAAATTGTGCAAATGGTGCCGTTTGAATATGGCATGCAAATTTCACTTGCCAACACCATTAGGCAATTATTAGGGGTGAAAATTAATCCAGATACCGACCGTAGTGCTTTAATTATTCAAGGTAAACGCGCCGAAATTATTCGTGCTTTAGAGTTCGTGCAGTTGATGGATAGGCCAGCCATGCTTAATCGGCAAATAGGATTATTTAAAGCTACTTATTTATCGACCGGAGATTTAATTAATAAATTAGAAGAACTTCTTAAACAAGAGGGCTTAGATCTTGGTAAGCAAGGCAATTTTAAGACTGCTATTTCAGTGGTTGAGTTAAATCAGCAAGGTACACTGGTTTTTTTTGCTAACTCAATGTCAGTGATTGACCGAGCGGTGTTTTGGGCGCAAAAAATAGATAAACCGATAATGACACTTGAAAAGCAATACTTTATTTATGTGCCGCAATACTCTCGCGCAACTGATTTAGGCACAAGTTTAGAAGCATTAATTACCGATGGGTCAAGTTCAATTAGCAATCAAACCTCGTTAAGTAACGAAAACAATAGTGCATCAAAAGCCACTAATACAGCGCGTTCAGCATCATCTGAACGCATGAAAATGGTGGTGGATGAGCGAGCAAACAGTTTGATTTTTTATACGACAGGTGAAGAATATCAAAAATTACTGCCTTTAGTTAAACGGCTTGATATACAACCAAAACAAGTGATGCTAGAGGTGTTAATTGCAGAGGTGAGTTTAACGGATGAGTTTAAACTAGGTGTTGAATATGCCTTTAATAATGGCAATTACGGTTTATCAACCACCGGTGCATTTATGGGCGACGGCTTTGGTGGCTTATCGTATTTGCTAAAAGGCCAAAATGGCCAGCTGGCAATGAATATGCTACAAACAAACAGTTTGGTCAATATACTATCACGCCCCACCTTGGTGGTGCGCGATGGTGTGAGTGCCTCAATTAATGTTGGAACGGATATCCCAATTATCGGCGAAACAGCGTCTGACCCAATCAATGGCGACAGACAAACGACTAAAATTGAATACCGTAAAACGGGTGTAGAGTTGAAGGTGACTCCAACAGTGAATGCGCAAGGAGTGATAGTGATGGACATTGACCAAAAAATATCAAACCAAGTGCAATCGGGCTCAACGGTTGCGGGTAATCCAAGTGTCTTTGAACGGACTATAAAAACCGAAGTGATCGCCAAAAGTGCACAAACCATTGTTTTAGGTGGCTTAATTAGCGAAAATCGCAGCGATAAAGAATCAAGCGTGCCCTTGTTTGGCTCAATTCCTATTATTGGTAACTTATTTAAGGCACAAACAAGCGGTGGCGATAAAACCGAGTTGGTGATTTTTGTTACCCCTCGGGTGATTGAGTCTGCTGATGAGTGGCAAGCGCTGCTTGAAATGTTTAAGAGCAACCTAACTGAGTTAACAATTCATTAAAATTTAGATTATTAATTGAATTACTTAATAAAGTTAAGTAATATCACGAAGGCTTACAAAGGTAGGTTGTAAGGCGTTTTGTTTTTATTTAAAACATAGCTTTAAATATACTTTAATTGTGTATTTAAAAGCCGTGTATTGACAAAAAAATAAAATTGTACTTAAACTATCGTTGTTTGGTTGTTACTTAGGTGACGGCCTAAGTAAAATAACAAAAGTAAATATTAAAATAATGATGACATTATTTTAGTTTCATGAAACTTGGAGAATGGAAACATGTTCAAAAAAACTCTACTAGCCCTTTCTGTAGCCGGTGCTGCATTTGGTGCTCAAGCGGGTGCAATTTATTCAACTGCTACAAATACAGCTGCAACAAACGCAAACTTTACTATTGGTAATGGTGGCGCTGGTCTTGCTGGTGAGGCTCTTGGTGTTATCGCAGGTGCTGCTGGCAATGTTTTATCAACAGCAGGTAACTGTGAGGTTGCAGCAACGAATTTAACTGGTGACTTAGTCGCTAATGGTTTTACTAATGTTGCAGCATCAAATGACGATGATGTATCTGTTATTTCTGGTACAGATCTTGGTTTGTTCTATGCAAATGAAAAAGTTACAATGACTGCAAATGATGCATGTAAAGTTGCACTTAAAACTGTAGTCTCAGCTTCTTCAGCTAAAAGTCCTGTTGAGCAAAAAGGTACTGTTACCGTTGGTGCTGCAATCGTAGCTGGTTTAGGTGGATACCGTAAAGAAGATACAATCACAATTAACTTCACGGGTGCTAAAATTGACCCTTCTGTGATTCCAACACTTTCAACAACGGCATCTGGTGCTAACATCGTTTTACTTGATATCACAGCTACAACAGTACGTTTCACGGTTGATGCTACAGCAGATATTCCTGGTAATGCGATTTTAACTCTTGCTGGTGTTAAGTTAAACACTACTGGTTTAACGTCTGGTTCAAACGTATCTATCGATACATTTGCTACAAATACATCAGGTACAAAGTACGATATTATTGATGCTACAAAAATTCATGAATTAGTACCTCAGTACTCAGCTACAGTAAAACGTAAATTCGACGGTATCATCGATGTAAGTGAAGATCGTAAAAACTTATTCACTGCAACTGGCGGAAGCGCAGTTGCAAATGATGATAATGATGGTGATGCGTTTGTTGCTAAAACAGATACTATGTTGATTGAAGTGAAAAGAGATGCAACAGACAACCTAGTAACTGCTCAGGCTATTACCTTTACGTTAACAGGTGATTTCTCTTGGTTAGCTTCCGTTGCTAATACATCTAACGATAACGTTGCTGTAACAAATGCTGAGATTGCAACTCACTTAGGTGCGTTTATGTCTAGCGATGCAGGTGCAACTTATGCTGTTACTCCTGGTTCTGTAACGTTATCATCAGACCAAAAAACATTAACAGCTAAAGTAACTACAGCTACCGCACATGGTACGTGGGGTGTGAAGTTAGTTGTTCCTGGTAAATCAGCGACAAACCCAGTTATTAACGAGCAAAAGTATACTATCGCAGCAGTTGTTAACGATGCCACAGCATCTCCAAACACAATCAACATGACAGCAACTTCAGCTGTTGATGCCGGTGAGTGGAAATTAAATGGTTCTGTAGTAACAATTCCTTACATGCCGTTTGATGACAACACAGCGGTAATTATGCGCCACACTAACACGGGTGTTCAAACTGGTGATATCACAGTGCGTTATATGCTTGAAGGTGTTGATTCTAATTGGATTTCTGCTGGTGTAGTTGGTCAATCTAGCCGTGGTGTTAAAGACATCCGTGACTTAGTGATCAATGCAATCAAAACTAAATCAGGTAAAGTATCTGGTAAAGCAGCAATTGAAATCACTACAAATGTACCATCTGATGATGTAACTGTGTATGCTGGTTTCCGTGTTAAAGACGAAAATGACCGCGGTTTCGTAGGTACTTTCGGTAAGCATGGTTCTGCTAAATAATTAAAATAATTTAATTGTTGATTAAAAAGCGAGCTTAGGCTCGCTTTTTTATTGATGAGTCAAAAATAATAAAGAGTGAAAATGAATAAGGTTGCACCTGATTGGGTTTGTGATACACCCGAAAAATTACCTGACTTTATGATTGTAGGGGCGATGAAGACGGGCACAACCAGCTTGCATTACACTCTAAATTGTCATCCTGATGTGTTTTTACCCGATAATGAAGTGTTTTTTTTTGACATGGATGATGTGCTTGAACACCCTGACTTTTCATGTTTTACGCAACAACACTGGCAGCAGCATCGCATTGAGCAAAATAAAGCGCATTATTGGCAGTGGTATTTAAACAAATTTAGTGCACCACACGCTAAAGTGATTAAAGGTGAAGATTCTACCACCTATTTAGCATCAGAGCGTGCCATTAAGCGTATTGCAATGCAGCACAAAGCGATAAAATTAATAGTAATTTTAAGGCAGCCTACAGACCGTGTGTATTCGCATTATTGGCATATGCTAAAAGCAGGCAAAGCAATATTTAGTTTTGAAAAAACCATTGAATATTTACCGCACTTATTATTAGCTCGCAGCCAATATAAACAGCAGCTTGAGGTGCTTTATCGGCATATCCCTAAAGAGCAAATTAAAATAGTATTGTTTGATGAATTAACACAGCAGCCTATTAGTACAATAAAATCAATTTGTGAGTTTATTAACGTAGATGCTGCACTGTTACCCACGAGTGCATATTCAATCCATGCCAACAAAGGTAAAGTGCCGCGATTTATTGGTTTAGATATCATTAAAAATCGACTATTTAGGGGTGTTTCAAATAGAGCTTATCAACAGCATTTTGGTTTAGCGCAAGATAAAAAACATTTAATCAGTGATGGATTTAATAAAGTGTATAGGCTGCTCAATCCCTTGATTGAAAAAAAAGTTCCTCCAATGAATAAGGCAACAAGAGAGTTTCTTGATAACTATTTTTATACCCAATTACAGGGGCTCGATGCGTTGATTGAAAGGCCTGTAATGGATTTGTGGTTTAATAGGCTTAAATAACGTATTTCAATGGATAATATGTTTCAATATTTAAAGGTTTTAAAATCAGCATCTGTATTGATGGGCATAAAGTTGGCAATTGCTGGTTTATCACTGATAGCCTATGTATTACTTGCCCGAATGCTATCGATTGATGAATTTGGTTTGCTCAGTGTTATTATGACGGTTGTGATGTTTATGACTGCAACTGCTAAATTCGGTTATGAAAATGCAGTAGTGCGATTTTTTGCTCAATATAAAGAAGCACAATTATCTGGGCTTTATCGATATTTTTTCTGTTTATTTATATATTCTAACCTTGCAACTCTCGTTATTTTTTATATTACATTTGATTCAATAATTGATTTTTTTCATAAGGCTAAAATTGGTAATTCATTATTCTATTTGATGTTTTTATTCGCTATTTTTCAATCCTATCTTGCATTGAATAGTAGTGTTTTAAAAGGGCGTGGTGAAGCTGGTTGGAGTTTGATCTTTAGCGGTTTAATTACCCAAAGTGGCGTAGTTGGTTATTTACTCATTTTTGGTGTTGCACAGGCCGAAACAGCTGTTTTGATTTTTGTATTTTGTGCTGCTATTTCGTTGTTATTGAGCTTGTTTGTCGTCTCAAATAAATTTGTATTGTTAGGCCAAGGGTATATTAAATGTGACCAAAAGGATAAAAAGCTGATATTTAAAGTGAGTCGTACTTTGTTTGTTAGCGCATTTGCAGCGTTAGTTTCACAGCAATGTGCCATTTTAATATTAGCAAAATTTTCGAGCGTTACTGATGTCGCTATTTTTAATGTCGCTTTGAAGATATCACTTGTAATGGGTTATCCATTACTTGTTGTTAATGCAATGATGGCGTCTAAATATGCCACCTTGTACAAGAATAAAGACATTACGCGTTTAAAATCGCTTGCCCAACTTTCTAGTCGGATATTGATGTTGTTGGGGGGGATTGGTTTTGCGCTGATTGTGTTTTTTGCTAGTGATATGGTTCTTATTTTTGGTGATGGATATGTCGAAGCTGCGCGGTTGCTGATTATTTTAGCGTTTGGTCAGGTAGTTAATTTATCTTGTGGTTCTGTGGTGACAATTTTAGTGATGGCTGGGTATGAAAAATTCCACCGTACAAACTCAATTGCTCATGCTATTTTAACGATTGTTTTATTATATATTTTTGTGCCTTTAAATGGTGTGCTCGGCGCGGCTTATGTGATGACCTTTAATTTAATAACATTTAATATTGCGGGGTTAATTGCTGTTTACTGTTTTATATATCAGAAAAGTAGACCAGTTGAATGATAACCAACAAAAGAGAGTTATTTATGCGAGTGCTTGAGCGTTTTTTTATATTTCGCTGGCTTTTAAAAATTAAGCGCCTTTATTCGTTAAATAAAAAACTGCAACACCAGCTTGAGCTAGTGACTGACTTATATGCCAATATTAGCTTAGGGCGCTTCACTAACAACCGAAAAAAGGTTGATTTGTTGGTATCGTTAACATCATACAGCGATAGATTAGATACCGTCCATCTCACTATCTTAAGTCTTTTAAACCAAACAATTACACCTGAAAAATTAATATTGTGGCTTGCTGATGATGAACCTACTATAGATAAATTACCAAGTACGCTCACTGATTTAATACCTTTTGGTTTGGAAATTAAATATTGTGCTGACATTCGATCTTATAAAAAATTAATACCGACACTCGAACTTTATCCTGATAAGGTTATTGTTACATTTGATGATGATGTTATTTATCCTAATTCACAATTAGAAATGCTTTATCTGGCTCATTTGAACTCACCAACTAATGTTATCTGTCATCGAGCACACAGAATAACTAGAGATAAAAATGGTGATATATTACCTTATAAGCTATGGGAGAAAGATTTGAGTTTTAGTGAAAAAACGATAGATTTATTTCCAGTAGGTATTGGGGGAGTTTTATATCCACCACGTTCACTTCATCAGGATGTATACAAGCGCGAGCTATTTACAGAGCTTTGCCCGTATGCTGATGATATTTGGTTTAAAGTAATGGCTTGTTTAAACAATACGGGTACTCAATTAGTTTCACATCCACGCGACATAGATGATTATTTTCAAATACCCAAAACTGCTCACAGAGGGCTATGGCAACATAATTTGCTAAATAATGATAATCAATTAAAAGCCGTAACAAAGTACTTCATGATAGAAATATGAAAATAATAAAAAAAATTTTATTGACCCTTGTTCACCGAATTCCCCTGCCTTATTACCCATTTAAGCTATTTATGCATAAGCATAAATGCATTTTTGTTCATATTCCTAAAAATGCGGGCACAAGTGTATTAAGGGCATTTAAAGATAAAGGTTATCGAAAGCATGCTAAATGGTATGATTTTTATGAATCAAATGGCTATTTTTTTGAAAAGTATACCAAGTTTGCGATTGTAAGAGAGCCGCTAAGTCGGCTTTATTCTGCTTATAACTATGCGATAAAAGGGGGTAACCGAACTTCTTCCGATCTTTTACTAAAAGATGAAATACAAAAAAACTCAACTGATTTTGAAAGTTTTATATTGAATGTGCTCGACCATGACTTTTTAATGATTCAAATTTTGTTTATGCCGCAATATGTTTTTGTTTTTGATCGCCATTATAACAAACAAGTCGATTTATTACTGAAATATGAAAACCTTGAAAGTGACTGGCTGAGGCTAAATGATTTGCTAGGCCTAAACTTATCGTTACCTTGTGAAAATCAAACAACTAAACCTGATGTTGAAATATTATTAAGTGCGCAAGCTACTGAAAAGGTGAAAGCACTTTATCATTTAGATTACACACTTTTTAATTATAATCTGACGACGAGTTAAATATGGCAATTTTAATAACTAGTAATGCTTACTTTCCGAATATTGGGGGGGTAGAGAATTCATTATTATATTTAGCCAAAAGTTACGTAAAGTTAGGGTTTGACGTTGACTTAGTAGTGAGTGATGTCAATTTGGTTAATGATGACATACTGCCTAAATTTGAAGAGGTCGATGGTATTAAAATACATCGATATGCGAGTTATCAATTAGCTTCAAAATACTTGAAGCCTTTTTGCTTTTTCAAAAGACAATTGAATGCATTAAGAATACTTTACAAAATTAAACGCGTGACCCAACCAGAATTGACTATTAGTCGCTTTCATACAAATACTATTTTAGCTAAGTTGGTGGGGTTAAAAAATGTTGTTTATTTAGTGCCGGGCGAAGTTGGTCGGCAAAACTCCAATAAAAACATGTCATTCAAGAAAAGAAACGCCTTTAAATCAGCGGTCAGCTTTTGGTTAGATCTTGCGTTACAAAAGTTAGCATTATTTTGGGCAGATAAATTATTTGTGTTTAGTTTATCAATGCAAAATCAAATTAAGAGCTCTATTGGTAAGGTGGCTTTTATTTTAAAACCAGGTGTTGAATGCGAGCGTTTTTCACCCGCTAATAAGTCAGAAAAAAGAGCATTAAGGGAACAGCTGAATTTGCCTCAAGATAAAGTGATCTTATTAATTGTTGGACGATTTGTTCGGGCTAAAGGAATTCGGTTTGCTTTGGAGGCACTAGGTTATTTGGATAATCACCATTTAGTTATTGTTGGTAGTGGTGATGAGCTAAAGCAATATACAGATTATGTGACTGAGCATAAACTAACTAGTTTGGTGACATTTGCAGGCGTTAGGTTCGATACTGAGAATTATTACGCAGCTGCGGACCTATTTATAATGAGTTCAATTTACGAGCCGTTTGGACAAACTATTTTGGAAGCTATGGCTGCCGGATTGCCTGTGATTGCTTTTAGTGTTAAGTCGGGGGTTGAAACGGCTACTGCTGAAATATTATCAGAGTCAGAAGCTGTCTTTGTTGATGAGTTATCAGGAGAAAAGTTAGCGTCGGCTATTTTAAACCTTGGTGATGACGAACAAACAATGAGACTGTTATCGCAAGAATCAAGAAAGATAGTTGCTGCACACTACAATTGGGTGGTTTTAGCTAATAAGTTGATTGAGTGTAATAATCGTTAAACTAGTTGAGTTCATTTGAAATTAATTTAAAATGAACTGGTTTTTGGGTTATCAGTTATTGTTTGGTCTGATATGGGCTTTTTAATTTGAGAGTTATGTTGTTAGTTATATTTTTACCGTTCTTAAAATTAAAATGTCTCTAGGCTTTTTTAGGGTTTTATTCAGGCTTAATATTTGATATGCAAATCTCTGTTGTCGTACCTCTTTATAATAAATCTAAGTATATTGTTCGCGCGATAGAGTCAATTTTGAGCCAATCAAAATCAGTATTTGAAATTATCGTTGTAGATGATGGGTCGACCGATGGTGGGGGGGAGCTTGTACAAAAGCATTTTGCTGACAAGGTTACTCTAATTAGCCAACAAAACTGTGGTGTGTCTAAAGCGCGTAATGCAGGTTTGGCTCAAGCAAAGTCAGATTATGTTGCCTTTTTAGATGCAGATGATTATTGGTATCCTCAATTTATTTCAAATATTAAGCAAGTGAAAGTGGCTTTTCCTGATGCTGGAATGTTTTGCACAGCTTATGAATTTTTTAAAGATGATGCGCTTGTTAAAATAAAAAATCCTTATTTACCTGTAGGATCTGGCATTATTCATGATTACTTTGCGGCTTGCTGTAATGTTGATTTACCTGTTACGGCTTCTTCAGTGTGTATTAATAAAGCCTTGTTATTATCTGTTGGCGGGTTTCCTGAGTCGATTAAAATAGGCGAAGATCAAGCTGTTTGGGGCGCTTTAGCGTGTAAGGCAGACATTGCATATCACTCAGATATCAGTGTTGTATATGATTTGTTGGCTTCCGATAGTACACGTCATTTTCAGCAACGGTTATTACTTTCTCCTCATGTTGATTTATTTTGTAGTTTATTGACAAGTCATGCTGTTCCGAGTCATTTGAAAGAAAGTTTGCAAAAGCTGATTCATTTAAGTGTGATGAGTTGCATTAAAAATAATTTAATAGCTGGTGAGCGTTCGCAAGCATTTGATTTGTTAGTTAATAACGATAAATTAATTTGGGATAAATATAGAGTTATCGCTTTTGGTTTATTAATTTTGCCAAAGTGGTTAATTGCTAGGTTTTATGGTTATGCACGAAATTTTAGATAAAGTTAAATCATCCCCTGATATTTATAAGCAATTAGCTGCCACTATTGAATCTGAAGAAGTGCGTGAAACTCAAGCTATTAGCTTTGTAAACCCATACTCATATTTATTGCTAAGAAATAATCGCCAGTTAATAGCTGACTTAGATTGTTTGTACACCGATGCAATTTCTTCAGCAAAAATATTTTCGATGTTGTTTTCAAAAAAAATTCCTCGGATAAGTTTTGATTTAGGCTCGTATGCGCGCCATTTTTTTGAGCAGGCAAATCAGCATAAGTTCCCTATTTATTTATTGGGTGCTAAAGAGGCTGAGATAAACAATGCAGTTGCGATTTTTAAAAAAGAATACCCTAATTTAAATATTGTGGGTTATCGCGATGGTTATTTCAGTGATGATGGCGCTGTGATGCAGGCTGTAGTTGATAGCGGTGCTCAATATGTGATTTGTGGTATGGGGACGCCGCGCCAAGACGAATTTGCTGTAAAGTTAAAGCAATTTCAGCAAGGTAAAATCAAGCAAGTTTATACGTGTGGTGGATTTTTACATCAAAGCTCTGAGCGGTTAGAATACTATCCGCATTTTATTAATCGCTTTAATTTACGTTGGTTGTATCGTGCATTAACTAACTCGTATGTAGCTAAAAGGTTGTTTTTTGATTATCCCAAGTTTGTATTTAAAGTTCTCGCTGATTTTTTTACTAAAAGTAAGGGCCATTAATTAAAATAAATGGTCTTTTTTATGTCAAATTTAGAGTAAAATTCATAGCTTGGTTTGTATTTCAACAGTTTATTGGCCAATTTGGCTGTTATTAGGTTTATAGGGATTCTAAATGAAAATTTTAGTTACTGGTGGTGCTGGTTTTATTGGTTCTGCTGTAATTCGCCATGTTATTAATAACACTGAAGATTCAGTTGTTAACGTGGATAAATTAACCTACGCAGGAAATTTAGAGTCTTTAGAGTCGATTGCACAAAGTGAACGTTACAGCTTTGAACAGGTTGATATTTGTGATGCTGTAGCGATTCAACGTGTGTTGGAGCAGCATCAGCCTGACATTATTATGCATTTGGCAGCGGAAAGTCATGTTGACCGCTCGATAGATGGGCCTGCGGAGTTTATTGGTACGAATATTATAGGCACTTATACGTTACTTGAAGCTGCGCGCCAGTATTGGCTGGCTTTAGATGCCGTTCGTCAAGCTCGTTTTCGCTTTCATCATATATCGACCGATGAGGTCTATGGTGATTTAGAAGGGCCTGAAGATTTATTTACTGAAATAACGGCCTACGCACCAAGCTCTCCGTATTCGGCATCAAAAGCGGCCAGTGATCATTTAGTGCGTGCATGGCTTCGCACTTATGGTTTACCAACGTTAGTAACAAACTGCTCTAATAACTATGGACCCTATCATTTTCCTGAAAAACTAATTCCATTGATGATTTTAAATGCACTTGAAGGTAAAGCACTTCCTGTTTATGGTAATGGGTTACAAATTAGAGATTGGTTGTACGTTGAAGATCACGCACGAGCACTGTACTTAGTCGCAACGCAAGGTGTTGTTGGTGAAACCTACAATATTGGTGGCCATAATGAAAAGGCAAATATTGATGTGGTTAACACTATTTGCGCGTTACTTGAAGAGTTAGTGCCAAGTAACCCTCATTCAAAAGCAAGTGGCAGCGAGCAAGGTTTTGCAGGATTAATTACTTACGTTAAAGACAGGCCCGGCCATGATGTGCGTTATGCCATTGATGCCACTAAAATTGCCAATGAATTAGGTTGGACTCCTGAAGAGTCTTTTGAAAGTGGTATTCGTAAAACGGTGCAATGGTATTTAGATAATCAAGCATGGTGGAGCCGTGTATTAGATGGCTCGTATGCTGGTCAACGATTAGGATTAGAGGGTTAAAGCTATGAAAGGAATAATTTTAGCTGGTGGTTCGGGTACTCGTTTGTATCCTATCACTCAAGGAGTGTCAAAACAGTTATTACCTGTTTATGACAAGCCGATGATTTTTTATCCTTTATCGGTTTTAATGCTTGCAGGTATTCGTGATGTATTAATTATCTCAACCCCTGAAGATATTGGCGGTTTTGAGCGTTTGCTTAGAGATGGTAAGCAGTTTGGTATCAATATTTCATACGCTGTGCAACCAAGTCCCGATGGATTAGCGCAAGCGTTTATTATTGGCGAAGAATTTATTGGGAGCGATAGTGTTTGTTTAGTCTTAGGTGACAATATTTTTTACGGGCAAGGTTTTACACCCAAGTTGCAAAATGCGGCGGCACGCCCAAATGGTGCCACTGTTTTTGGCTACCAAGTCAGAGATCCTGAGCGTTTTGGTGTGGTTGAATTTGATAGTGAGAATCGAGCTTTATCAATCGAAGAAAAGCCACTAAAGCCAAAATCACATTATGCAGTTACTGGCTTGTACTTTTATGATAATGATGTGATTGAAATTGCTAAATCGATTAAACCTTCTGCCCGTGGTGAGCTTGAAATTACGTGTGTAAATAATGAGTACCTAAAACGTGGCAATCTTAATGTGGAAATATTAGGTCGCGGTTTTGCGTGGTTAGATACGGGCACTCACGAAAGCTTGCTTGAAGCGAGTCATTTTGTGCAAACTATCGAGCACCGCCAAGGTTTAAAGGTTGCATGCCTTGAAGAAATTGCTTGGAACCGTGGTTGGTTAACAAACGATGCATTAGAAAAACAAGCATCGTTAATGAGCAAAAATAGTTATGGTCAGTACTTAAAGTCTTTAGTGAAGGGTAACTAGTGAGTTCAATCAATTTTATTGACATCAAATCATTAGGTGATAGCCGTGGTGATTTAATTTCACTCGAAGAGAATGGCAATATTCCTTTTTCAATCAAGCGAGTTTATTACATTTTTAATACCGAACAAGGCGTCGCTCGAGGTTTTCACGCTCATAAGGCATTGCGCCAAGTCGCTTTTTGTATTGCAGGCCAGTGTGAATTTATTTTAGATGATGGCCAGACTCGTCAAAGTGTGGTTTTAGATTCACCAACCAAAGGCATTTTGATTGAGCACATGCAATGGCGTGAAATGCACAACTTTAGTGAAGGTTGTATTTTGATGGTTATTGCTAGTGAGCATTACGACGAGAGCGATTATATCCGAGATTATGAGCAGTTTTTACGGGAAGTGAACCAATGATGATTCATCCTCTTGCAGACGTACATACAGATAAAATAGGTCAAGGGACACGAGTTTGGCAATTCTCGGTTGTACTTGATGGTGCAATTATTGGTGAAAATTGCAACCTCTGCGCTCATACCTTAGTAGAAGGTAATGTACTTATTGGTAATCGCGTTACGTTAAAAAGTGGTGTATTTCTCTGGAGTGGCTTAAGGGTTGAAGATGATGTATTCATTGGTCCAAATGCAACGTTTACCAATGATATACACCCCAGATCACAACAATACCCAGAGGAGTACCCTGTTACTTTAATAAAGAAAGGGGCTTCAATTGGTGCAAATGCTACCATTTTACCTGGTGTTATTATCGGTGAAAAAGCAATGGTAGGTGCCGGTGCGGTAGTCACCAAAAATGTAGCACCCTATTCAGTCGTAGTGGGTAATCCCGCTAAACATATTCGTTTTATTGATAAAGAGTCATCTTTAAATGTCTAAACAAGTTTCTTTTCTCGATTTAAAAAAAATTAATGCTCAATATCGTGATGAGCTGATTGCTGCTGCAACACGAGTTATAGACTCTGGTTGGTTTATTATGGGTAATGAAGTAACTCAATTTGAACAAGAGTTCGCATCTTATTGTGGTGTAAAGCATGCGATAGGCGTTGCCAACGGTTTAGATGCATTAAACTTGGTCCTTAGGGCATGGAAAGAGCTTGGTAAACTGCAAAATGGTGATGAAGTCATTGTTCCTGCAAATACATATATCGCAACGGTTTTGGCAATTACAGAAAATAATTTAGTCCCAGTATTTGTTGAACCCGATCCGGTAACATTTAATTTAGATCCAATCAATGTGATTGCTGCGCTTACAACAAAAACTAAAGTGCTTTTCCCTGTGCATTTGTATGGCCAATTAGCTGACATGAAAGCAATTAATAACATTGCAGCGCAGCATGGTTTATTGGTACTTGAAGATTGTGCTCAGGCGCATGGTGCTGAGTTAAACGGTGTGCGTGCGGGTAACTTTGCCGATGCGGCTGGTTTTAGTTTTTATCCAGGTAAAAATTTAGGCGCTTTAGGTGATGCAGGCGCAGTTACAACTAACGATGATGAACTTGCTACCACGATTAAAGCGCTACGCAATTATGGTTCACATAAACGTTATGAAAACTTATATAAGGGATTAAATAGTCGTTTAGATGAAATGCAAGCTGGGTTTTTAAGGGTTAAATTAAATCACTTAGACGCAGAGGTTGAGCGTCGTCGTCATATTGCAAATCGTTATATTAATGAAATTACTAACCCGTTAATTCAGTTGCCTTTTATACAGTCACAGCAAAGCCATGTTTGGCACCTTTTTGTAATTAAATCAGCTAATAGAGCAGTATTTAGTCAGTATTTAACTGATAACGGCATTCAAAATTTAATCCATTATCCAATTCCACCACATAAGCAACAAGCGTATTCGCAATATAATCACTTAACATTACCGCTTACCGAGCAGTTGCATAGAGAAGTATTATCTTTACCGATAGACCCAACAATGAGTGATGATGAGATAGCCTATGTAATTGATAGGGTGAATCACTTTACTGTATGAAGTTATTTAGTGTAACCATATTAAGTGGGCTACTGACCTTTCTTAATATGGTCAAAGGCTTTTTGATTTCTAAAGTTGTTGCGATTTATGCAGGCCCTGAGGGGGTTGCAATGATGGGGCAATTACAAAGCTTTGTAGCCGCTATTAATGGGTTAGTCTCAAATCAAATAGGTCAGGGTATTGCGCGTTTTACCGCTCAAAATGGAAGCGATGGGCAATCTCCTTCGCTTTATTGGCGTGCCGCAACTAAATTACTTGTTTATATTTTGTGTTTAGTTACACCTGTTTTTATCATTTTTTCATCGCAACTTGCTAATTGGTTAATAGGGTCAACAGAGCTTTATTGGATTATTGTGTTATTGATGGTTTTTCTGCCATTAAATATTTGTAATAGCTTTTTATTAAGTGTGTTAAATGGAAAAGAAGAGCATCTAAAATATATAACATCACTCATGCTCTCGACAGTTGCCTCAACAATAATGGCAATTGTACTCATTTATTTTTATGGTATTAATGGTGGCTTAGCAGCTGTTGCGCTAAATAATGCTTTAGCAGGCTTAATTGTAATAGCACGTGTCTATAAAGCAGAGTGGTTTAATTTAACGCAATGGTTTGGTCAAACTGATGCTGAAAAAATTAGTGTCATGTCTAAATACATGGCGCTTGGTGTTGTTGGTGCGTTGACTGGGCCGATGTCATTAATCTTTGTAAGAGAGACGTTAGAAAATAATATTTCTTTAGCTGCTGCAGGGAATTGGCAGTTAATGTGGAGCATATCAACGGCATTTATATCAGTCCTAACGACAGCCGTTGGAGTGTATTACTATCCCAAATTAGCTAAAAGTCGATATTTTGAACACTTAACCAGTGATACTTTAAAGGTTTTTATTTTAATCATACCGCTAGCCTTAATTGGTGCGGGGATGATCTATTTTATAAGAGTCGAATTAATCACTTTATTGGCAACTGAAGAGTTTAAATATACAGAAAAATTATTTGGTGTGCAGTTATTAGGCGACCTAGTTCGTATTTTAAGTTACATACCTGCATTGCTGTTAATGGCAAAAGGCTATTTTAAAATGAATGCAATATGTGAAATTATAGCAAGTTTAAATTTTGCAGTGATAAGCTATTTTTTAATCCCTGAGTTAGGAATTATAGGTGCAAGTTACGCTCACTTAATTAATTACGCTATTTATTTCTTGGTTGTTTCGACAGTATTTATTATCCATTTACGAAAAATGGACCGTTTTAGCGATGTTAAACAACAAGAAGTGGCTAGCATATGAAGACACCTTTAGTTTCTATTTTAATTCCCGTTTATAATGCTGAGTTATTTCTCACCGAATGTTTAGAGTCCTTAATTGGCCAAAGCTATCAAAATATAGAAGTGTTGTGTGTTAATGATGGCTCTAAAGATAGCTCTTTGGATTTGTTACACACATTTGCCAACAGCGATCCGCGAATTAAAGTGTTTGATAAAGCGAATGGTGGAGCATCATCGGCTCGTAATCTTGCGCTTAAACATGCCAAGGGTGATTTTATTTGCATGGTCGACTCTGATGATTATATCGCCAGTGATGCAATTGAAAGATTGGTGTCAACTATTATAAATACACAAGCAGATGCTGTGTTGTTTGATCTTTACTACCTATATCAAGATGGGGGTAGTGCAAAATTCAAACAGGTTGGAACGACTGGTTCAGTCACTGGTTTTGAGGCTTTAGAGCTATCATTAGACTGGACTATTTCAGGTGTTGGTATGTTTAGCAAAGCCGTGTTTAGCGGTGTTAGCTATGATGAGTCTAATCTTCATGGTGATGAGCTAACTACTCGGGTGCTGTTTTCGAAATGTCAGCGCGTAAGCTTTTCAACCGGAAAATATTTTTACCGCCAACATGGCAGCTCTTCAACATCAGCCTTTTCAATGAGTCGCTTTGGGTTGCTTGATAACCAGTTGAAAATAAGAAGTTTGCTTCAGGAACTGGGCTGTTTTGAGCTGTGTAAAGCACGATATTGCGCTCAATTAATGGTGTGTATTTGGTCTGCAGGAGTGGTTTTTAGTGAAAACAAACATCTTATGTCTCAGATTGAAATTGACGAAATAAGAAAGAGAATAACTATGTGTAGAGATGTAATGAAAAATCATTTTACATTTTCATCACTAAAGTATCATCGTCCTTTTTATATGTTCTTATTATTAAGTACTTTTAGCGCGGTTACTTTGAGAGTTGCAGCATTTTTATTCACCACTTTAAAAAAAATAAGTAGAAGATAAGATGCAAAGTAGTAATATTAATGTAGCAGAGCAACGTACTAGGCTGATTTTTTTAGATTTATTTCGTTTTGTTGCTGCATTAGCTGTTGTTTTATATCACTTAACTTATTTTTTACCAAGTAAACCTACAACTTTTGAGTTTTTTTCACCGGTCACTCAATATGGTTATTTGGGTGTTAATTTCTTTTTTATGATTAGTGGATTTGTTATTTATTTGTCAATAGAAAAGAAAGATTGGCGTGAGTTTATCGCTTCTCGAGTTAGTCGATTATTTCCTGCGTATTGGTTTGCGATACTTTTTACATCAGTGCTGTTTTTTAGTTTACCTGGGCACTTAGAGCTCCCTTTGTCAGTAAGTGATGTTTTAATTAATCGAACCATGCTACAAGATTTTTTAGATGTAACTCATGTTGATGGCGTTTATTGGACATTAACAATTGAGTTGGTTTTCTATTTTTGGATGTTTATTTTCATTTTTTGCAAAAGGCTTAGTGCGATCCCCTATTTTTTTCTTGCTCTGCTTTGCTTGGCCTTGTTGAGCTGTTTTGTTGAATTTCCTAAATTACTTAAAAGTGTTCCATTACTTGATTGGGTCTCTTATTTTTTATCGGGTATTATTTTTTATTTATTTTATAAAGGTAATAGGGCGCCAATATGGTTTTGCGCGTTAATTGTCAGTTTAGGCGTTTCGATGCTTAAAGCTGCAGACTACCTATTGTATTTTGATGTGGTGCAGCGTGCTGAGTTCTCATTGTTAGTAATAAATAGCGTTATAGTGGTAATGTACCTGCTTTTTATATTTTTAATAAAATACTCTAGTTATTTTGTAAAATATCTTAATGTAAAGTTGGTTGTTTTTTTAGGTGGGTTAACTTATCCACTTTATCTAGTGCATCAAAATGCAAGTTATATATTGTTTTCATATTTTGATGGTGTTAATGAATTTATTTTGTTGTTTTCTTTACTTGCAGCATGTTTGATTTTATCGACTTTTATTTATTTAATAATCGAAAAAAATCTTCACCACAAGTTAAGTCGTTTTACACATCGCATACTTAGCAGAGTTTTATTTTGTAAGTAAGCTTTGATTTTTAATTTTCTAAATTTAAGTCGATCAAATGTACAGTGTAATAATTCCTTTCTATAAACAAGCTGCATATGTTGAGCAGACGATTCAATCTGTGCTCTTGGCAATAGGGCCTAACGATGAAGTTATCGCTATTGATGATTGCTCCCCCGATAATACATGGCATGTATTACAGCATGTGACTTCAGATAGCCGTGTTAGAGTGTATCGGAATGAAGTTAATATGCGTCATGTTAAGACACTCAATCGTGCTGCTAATTTGGCTAAAGGAGAGGTATTAATTGTACTTGGCGGTGATGACTTGTTAGGTGAAAACTTTACCCATTGGCTAACTCCTCATTTTGATGGTGGTGCTGATATCGTTTTTTCACCTGTTAAGTTTTTTTACTCGACTGATATTCTTTCGCTAACAGATACTGCCATTGTTGATACGTTACAACTTAAGCTGACAAATGTGCTTTTTGGTTGGGGGAGTATTAATAAACGGAAATATAGTATTATTGGCTGTGCAATAAAAAAAGAGAGTTTCTTAAAGCTGGGTTGCTTTTCAACAGATGTTGTTATTGAAGATCATGATTTTTTTATTCGAGCGGCAAAGAATAATATGAAGTTGTTGTCTGTATCTGGAAGCTATTCGTATTATCGCCAATCAGCAGGAAGTATATCTAGTAACATGACTCGAATGATCAAAGAGGATTTTAAAATTATTAAAAGGCACACTCCTTGGTACTTAGCTATGCTAGTTATGGCTAAAAGGCTTGTTATATTTTCGTTGGTATATTTTAAACGTCAGATTTTGGGAAAAAAAGCTAAATGAAAAAGGTGCTTTGCATTTCCTTCCCTGCATCGAGTAACAATGGTGTAGGTTATTTTGATTATTACAATAAAAACCAAAATGCTGAGTTTTACTACTTTAGAAAAAGTATAAAAACTTTTTTTTCAGATTACATTTCGGTTATGCGTAAAGCCTTAAAATGTCAGGTTATAATTATAAATTATGTATCTTTGTTTTTGTTGCTAGGGCCATTGCTTCGTTGTTTCTTCAAGAAAGTCGTATTTATTCCTCACGAAGGAGAGCCTTTATTTCCAAAGCAGTTCAAACGGGCAATCCCTTTTCCAAGAAGCTTAATCTCTTCGCTTTTTCTTTCTCGTATTTGCGTTAAGTTAGCCAGTGAGACTTATTGCTTATCTACATTGCAAGCTAAATACTTAAGATCAAATGAAGATAAGGTTATTCGCTTTGGTATTAATCCAGACTTTTTGAAAAAGCCATTGTTACAACGACAAGGGTGTTTTTTTCCAAATCGTAAAAATGAAGAAATTAAAGGTTTTGAATTAATAAAGAAATGCCACTCATTTATTATTAATAATAATCACCAAGATTTAAATGCATCAGAAATGGCTTCATTTTATGCCGAAGCTAAAATTGTACTGATCCCATCATTAATAGAGACTTACTCATACTGTATGGTTGAAGCTATGTTAGCTAACTGTATTGTATTAACAACAAAAGACGTAGGGTTGGCTTATGATTTCTTTAATAAATATGATGAGGAAACTTTAAAGAGATATGGCCTTTTTATATTCGATTCAGCAGATTTGATGGTTGAGTATTTATTAAAAAACAAAGAATTATTAGAGAGGCAAGAATCAAATACGCACGGTTTGGCAATAGAGTTTGGATTGTCCGGAGAGGCTGCTCAATCAGTTTTAAATGAGCTAATTGAAAAATAAAATGATAAAAAATCAGTTTTATATATTCATTATAGGTTTGGCTTTTTTTAGCTTCTTTTCTTATAACTATTACAATTTATTACCTGCAAATGCGATATTTGAGCTTCTTGTGTTAAGTGCATTCTTTTTTGTTGCAAAAAGGATGCAGGTCAAAGCCTGGGTTGTTTTTGCAGCCTGTGTTTTTTATATTGTTTATACACTTTCTATTTCCTTAATTAATAACGTACACATTCAAGATTATTTTCTTGCCTATAAAACATTTGTTTATATAGCTATTCTTTGCTTTTTTAGTGGAAAAGAGTTGTTCGAGAAAACAGCGCTCATAAAGCTATATCATATAGTATTAGCTTTATTTATTTTAAAGTATGTGCTGTGGTTATTAATTGCTACCTTTGAAAGGCCGGGGGTCTTTACAGAGAATAATTTTGAATTAATGCTGCTACTATTTTTTTCGTTATCTGTGTATTCTGCCGTGGGTAAGTTATCTCGGGTAGAGTTGCTAACATTAGTTGCAATTGTGTTTTTGTCTGGCTCTCGCTCTGGTGTTTTAGCGCTTTTTGTAATGTTATGCATATTATATATTAAGTCTTTCGATTGGCGCACTATATTGAAAATAGGTTTACTTTCATTTGTTGGTGTGGGCGTCGGTCTTATATTTATAAGCCGTTTATCTGGTGGTGGAATTGAATCAATAGATCGATTTGTTTTCTTGCAAGGTTTTGTAATAGCTGTGATGGACTGGGGCTTGTTAGATTATTTAACAGGATCGCCTCCTTTAACAGCTTTGCCAGATGTTGTCTGTGAGCGGTTAGTTTTTTATAAGACCATGTTTAGCGCTGCAGATCCAAGTCGATGTTATTCAGTCATACTCCATTCTTATATTATAAGAGTATTGTTTGATCATGGAGTATTAGGATTAATTTTTATTTTTGGAAGTATCTGGACGTTAATAAAAATCAGCGGAATTTCTAATCGAGTTAACTTTGCAGCTTGTTCAATATTATTTTTTAATGGTTTATCTGTAAGCGCATTAAATAGTGTATATGCAATGATTGGTTTGATTATTTTACTGACAGCTACTGCCAAGCGCGAGTTAGTGGGTAAGACAGCTATTGAAAAATAATGTTATAAGTATTAGCTGATTGGCGCTCTCGGCAGGAATCGAACCTGCACTTTAGCCTCCGGAGGGCCACGTGATATCCATTTCACTACGAGAGCGTTTTGATGTGGTGAGCGTGAAGCTCGGTGGGAATGATAAATGTATCTTTAGCGAAATGCTAGCGCGAATATGCTAGATGCTTATTAAATCAGCGATATTTCCTTTTTTATTTTCTGTGTTAGGATATTTTCTAGCAATTTTAGTCAATTGCGCTTTAATTATGTAAGTAGTTTCACTTTTTTAAATTTGAATTCTAGGAGAGTCTGATGGCATTAATGACAATTGAGCAAGTTGCAGAATATTTAGGTGTCCAAGTTGAGCGTGTTAAACGTTTAGAGCGTGAAAGCTTGTTGATTGGTAAAGACAAAGATGATGCTGGCAATGCGATGTTTAATGAAGATGATGTACAGCGTTATAAAGAGCTAGCAGAGCGCATAGGCGGCATTTAACTCTTTAATAGTAGAAGTGTTTGGATTTGCTGATACGTCAGCCCAGCCTCTGGTTGCAGTTGGCGTGAAGCATACCAAAAGTAGCATAACAAACAGTAAATCAACTTAAAGCAATGGAGTTTTGCTTTGGCTTCGTCCAAACTTATTTCCAATGAATTGTGGCTTAAGTAAAACCTCAATAAATCGATTTCTGATTTATCCTCTAGTTTAAAATCACAGCACAGCGCAGCTAAATCAAAAAATACATCGTTGTTTGCTGCGTATTCAAAATCAATTAAGTACCATATTTTTTTATTCTCAGTGCTATTTACTATAATGTTGTTGATTAATAAATCATTGTGGCAACAACCAACAGTTGCTGTGAATTCTGTGATTTTGTTTAATAGGTCGGGAATTAAAGTTGAAAATTCAGTGTAAATTTCAAGTATTTGGTATTTTTGAAAGTAGTCTGAAAAATTAAGCTGTGGGCCTGTAAAAGCGTATTGATGTATTTGGCTGAGCAAGGTCAATAGCGGTTCAATTTCAAGCGTGTTAGGGCTTTCACCGGGCATAAAATCAAAGACGGCTAAATTAGCCTCGCTATCGGTTGCTATAACGTCTGGGCATAATTTAAACGATGCGAAATGCTGTTGTATTTGTAGCTGTTTTTTGGGAAAGCTTGCTTGATAAAATTTTAGTAAATATTCTTGTTTATTAGTTTTTAACCAATAATTAGCGTTACTCAATCCTGCTTTAAGGTATTGTGCTGATTGGAGCTGCTCACTAGGCAGCAACTTGCTAGTTACGCACAATAGTGCTTCAGGAAATGGCCCTGATATATTAAATTTAAGTGGGTGCACGGTCGGTTTCGATAGGGGTTTGCTGGTATTGCTGCTGCCAAGTTTTAAATCCCCACGCTGCCATTACGGTATAAAAAATAAAAAGAACTAGGGTTGGGTAGTAGCCTTTTTCGAAGTAGAGATACATAGATGCGGCATCAATTACAATCCAATATAGCCAGTTTTCGAGTACTTTTTGTGCGACTAAATAGGTACTTACAATAGCAAAGCAGGTAGTAAAGCTATCAAGGTAGGCAAAGTCGGCGTGAGTATAATTTTTCATGATAAAGCCAAAAGCAATGCTGGCAATTGAAGTGGCTAAAATAATATTGCAATGACGCTGGGCTGACCAAGATTGAATTGAGCTTGTGTTATTGTTTTTACGGCCTTTGAAGCGCCAAATAGTCCAGCCATAAATTGCCATTAAGAGATAATAGACATTCAGTGCTGATTCCATCAGTAGTGCGCCATTCCAAAAAAGTAATGTATAAATAGCGGTGCTAAAAAAAGCTGCCGGCCAACACCATAAGCTTTCTTTTATTGCGAGTAGTAAATAAGCCACAGAGAGCGTAACGGCTATATATTCCCAGTGAGACATTGCAGTGAAGCCGCTGAGAGTTGACGTTAAAAACTCGCTCATACTTGCTCAGGCGATAAATCACCATTAATAAATTTGCAAACAAAAATGGCTTTGCCAAATTCTTGGTACGAACGTTTTATTTCTAGGCTTAATACGCTCATTACTAAGTCATATTCGCCAAAAACTTGGGTCGACATAGTATTGGTGATGACTTTTAAGCCTGAGTGTTCATTTAAGCGGTCAATAAACCCTTTAATGAACGGAATGTAATCTTGATGCAGTGGGTATTTGCTAATTTCTACTGAAAGTTGCATTGCTTAGTCTCATAATTTGAAGAGGTAAGTAGATAGTTACTTACCTCTTAATTGATATTATTACGGCTTAAAAACCATAATTGAAGGTAATGCCAGCCACACGAGGCTCACCATATTGCACATAGGTATGCGTTTCGTAACCATCACGTGGGTCATTGCCAAACTCAAAACCGCGCACCGCATAGTCTTTATCAAATACATTGCGTGACCAAGCACTTAGCTCCCAGTTATCACGTTGATAGGCGATTTTTGCATTCATCAAGTTATAATTATTTGATTTTGAATAATGACTGTCAGAGAAGTAGTAATCGTCTTTGCCTTCGACGCCGATATTGATTAATACATGCTCAGAAGCGGCAAAATTAACATTAAACGCATATTGATATTTAGGTGCTTGAGCTTGTTCATCACCGTTTTTATCTAGGCCTGATGAGGTCACAAAATCATTGATTTTGGTTTCAAGGTAGCCAACACTGCCAGTTAGGGTGACACGATCAGTTAGTTGGTATGAACCATCAATTTCTAAACCATAGTTAGTACCAGAACTGGCATTATCAATATATCCGGCAAATTTTTGTCCTGCTATTTTCCAGTTTTTTAATTGAATGCCTTCACGATACATATAAAAGGCGGTTAAACGTAAAACGGTACGGTTATCAAGTGAAATGCCTTTTACGCCAAATTCAGCATTCCATAAGTATTCAGGGTCAAAATAATGGTTGTTCGCATCGATTTCGAGGCCGTCATCTTGTGCTTTTGCTAATGCTTCACCATTAATGCCACCGGCTTTATAGCCACGCGATAAGCTGGTGTAAATCATGGTACGGTCTTTTACATCATGCTCAAGCGCCAATTTCCCACCTAGCATGGTATCGTTGGTTTCTTGATTAAAACCGTTATTATCGAGGTAGTCACCTTGGTAATGCTCTAAACGTAAACCCGAAATCAAACGTGTTTTGTCGTCTATTTTATGTTCATATTGGCCAAATAGTGCGATGTTTTCAGTTTTATACGACGAAGTGAAATCATTTGATTGCCAAGTATATTGGCGCGTTAAATCGACATCACGACTTTGATAATAAAGGCCAGTGACCCAGTTTTGCTGTTTTCCTTTAAAGTTCAATTCTGCAGTGCGGTCGGCGCGGTCACGCAAATAGGCATCTGTTGAGCTATAACCCCAATCATGCAACCCAGCTTCACACAGTGTTGCTTGTTTGGCATCGTTACAAACCCAGTCTTCATCGTAGCTGTAAAGTAGCTCCGAGTTAATTGCTGTAAGACTAAATTCAACATTAGCAGCAGTTAAACCGGTATATTTATTGTGTAGGGCGAAGGCCTTACTTAATTGATTATCCTCACCGGGTTCATCGGCGACACTCGTGCGGCTATTATCTAGCGTAAAACCATCATAACCGTTATTGATATCGGTGTAGTGCACCGTTGCAAGGCTTGAAAACTCATCATTCCATTGCTGTGATACTTTAAAACGGCCTACAAATTCATCGCGGCCTTGGCTGTCTTTAATACCTAAATAAGGGTTGTTAACAAAACCGTCGCTGTTTGATTGATACACACTGCCATGAAATGCGGTTGAATCAGTTATACCTTGGCCAAAGGCGATGCCTGCTTCTGAGCTATTGTATGTGCCAGCGCCTAATTTGACTTTGAACTGCTGATCTTGACTCGGTCGGGCGGTATGAATATTGATCATGCCAGCAAGAGCATCGGCACCAAAGCGCGTGCCTTGTGGGCCGCGATAAATTTCTACTTGTTGGCTATCAAATAGAAGCGCAGCACCGCCTAAACCAGAATAATTAATGCCATCAATAATCACCCCAACTGATGGGTTGATAGGGTCTACAAACTGAGAGCGCAAACCAACACCACGAATTTGCACAAAACGACCACGCGAAGCACCTGCGGTAAAGTTAACATTGGCGGCAGCGGCCAGTAATTCGTCTAAGTAAGAGGCGTTTCGTTGATTAATTTCTGCTTCAGAAACAACCCAAGCACTCGCGCTTAGAGTTTGAATGCTTTCTTTTTTAAAATCCCCAGTGATTGAGATGCGCTCAATGTCACTGTCATCGGCAAGAAGAGGAAACGCTATCGCTTGGCTAATAGCGAGCGCGAGTAAAGAAGTACGTAAATTCATCAAAGTTCACTTGTCCTAATTTGGGGGTTGTAGTGTATAAAAAAGTCCAAACTTTATAAAGACATTGCCATTTTAGTTGGGTGTAAATTTGGCTTTATCATATAACCAAAGTGGTGGTTTGGGATTGAAGAGCTGTTACAAAATTAAATGTGTGATAGTTGTCATACCATGAGGCGGGCTTTGCTGTGTTATAAAGCCTGAAAATAATCGTTTAGAGGATTAATAATGGCTTTTCGAATAGATTTAAAAGTGCGTGATTATGAGTGTGATTTACAAGGTATCGTTAATAATGGCGTTTATTTTAATTATTTAGAGCATGCCCGTCATGAGTTTTTGCATGCTAATCAAATTGATTTTGCCAAACTGGCAGCCGATAAAATCAACTTGGTGGTGATCCGCAGCGAAATCGATTTTAAAGCATCGTTAGTGCCGGGTGATGAGTTTTATATTCTTGTAACACCTAAGCGCACATCAAAGCTTAAGTTTGCCTTTGAGCAGCACATCTTTAGAACGCGCGATGATAAATTAGTCGTTGCCGCGTTGATCACTGGTACATCGGTTAATGAACGTGGTCGCCCGTTTGTGCCAGCCGAGATTGACTTAGTATTTCCTCTTGAAGCAGCCGTAATTACAATAAATCGACACGCTTAAAAGTTAAATGATGGCGACCGGCCATAATGAGCTGGTCGTTTTCAACTTTTAAAAATGCTATTTGACTTAATGTACTAATGATTAGCTCTTCTTGTTGGTTAATCAGAGGTTTGCAAAGTTTACGGCTCATGCCGAGTTGCTCAATTTTAAATTGATTATCGGTGATTAAACCTTGGCCAAAAAAACGATTACATCCAGCAAAGCCATGCACTCTTAGGTCATTACTAAAGCTTATTCGAATTGCAGTATTGGTTAATACAACGTTGTCTAATTCAATGAGCTGATATTGATTAAATTTGATTTTGTTATTGAGCTGCTGGCTAGTTGATTGACATCCTGTCAGTAAAAACGTTAAACATAACGCAAGAATGGCGGCTAATCTCATGAAAATACTCAATATTGAAACAATTTTTGATCATAACAATTTTTTAAATCTGCGACTGTGGCTATTTCGTTAATAGTTTGCATGCCCTTATACTAAAAATTAACAGCTTTGCGATATTTGACTGTTGCGTCTCAAATTTAGGATCAGTACACTAAGCCCAGTTACTTGTCGGAGTGCCTATGTTAGGAAACTAACTGTGGCTGAGATCGCGAAAGCGGGATCCGTGAACCTGAACAGACTCATATCTGCGTAGGAAACAAGCTGCCCTCATTCGGGTGTGTTTGTGCACTCGAAAAACGTGCACACTCTGCCAAAATGATGCAATGACTTCGGTCGCCTTGAACCTTTTTTCAGTGTTTATGCACATATCTTGAAAGCCAAAGATCTCTGACAAGACCGTCATTCATATTTAATGAGGTGCGTCATGTCACAAAATAACAGCAATGCAAGCAAGCCGTCTCGTCGCGAAACGCGTCAGGCAGCGTCAGATTTTATTTATAACTTAACCGGTCAACCTTTCCCAAATTCTGCCAAAGTATATGTCGCTGGCGAGCAAAAAGGGGTAAATGTTGGGATGCGTGAAATCACCTTAGGCGATAGCTTCAAAGGTGGCACAGAAGAAAATCCAATCCTTGAAAAAAACGATCCGGTACGTGTGTATGATACGTCTGGCCCTTATACCGACCCAGATTTTACCCTTGATGTGCGCCATGGTTTGCCTAAGTTTCGTGAGCAATGGATTAAAGACCGTAATGATACCGAGTTACTTGACTCAGTCACCTCACAGTTTTCACAGCAGCGTATGGCTGATGAAGGCTTAGATCATATTCGTTTTGAGCATTTACCAAAAATTCGCCGTGCTGTGGCGGGGAAAAATGTCACGCAAATGCATTACGCGCGCCAAGGGATTGTCACGCCTGAAATGGAATATGTTGCGATCCGTGAAAATATGGGCCGTGCCAAATTACGCGAAGAAATTCTGGCGCAGCAGCATGCGGGTGAATCATTTGGTGCGAGTATTCCTGAATTTATTACCCCTGAATTTGTACGAGACGAAATCGCCCGTGGGCGAGCAATTTTACCAAACAATATCAATCACCCAGAATCCGAGCCGATGATTGTTGGGCGTAACTTTTTAGTTAAAGTAAACGCAAATATTGGTAATTCATCTGTCACTTCATCCATTGAAGAAGAAGTCGAAAAACTAGTCTGGTCAACCCGTTGGGGCGCGGATACCGTGATGGATTTATCAACCGGTCGTTATATTCACGAAACCCGTGAGTGGGTGGTGCGTAACTCGCCTGTGCCAATTGGCACTGTGCCAATTTACCAGGCACTTGAAAAAGTAAATGGCGTGGCTGAAGACCTAACGTGGGAAATTTTCCGCGATACCTTGATTGAGCAAGCGGAGCAAGGTGTTGATTACTTTACGATTCATGCTGGTGTGTTATTGCGCTATGTGCCAATGACCGCAAAGCGTGTCACGGGCATTGTATCGCGTGGCGGATCGATCATGGCCAAATGGTGTTTGGCACATCATAAAGAAAACTTCCTTTACACCCACTTTGAAGATATTTGCGAAATCATGAAGCAGTACGATGTGTGCTTCTCGCTCGGTGACGGCCTTCGTCCGGGTTCAATTGCCGATGCCAACGATGAAGCACAATTTTCGGAATTACGCACTTTAGGTGAATTAACTAAATTAGCGTGGAAACATGATGTGCAAGTGTTCATCGAAGGGCCAGGACATGTGCCCATGCATATGATCAAAGCCAATATGGAAGAGCAGCTTAAACATTGTGACGAAGCACCGTTTTATACGCTTGGTCCACTGACTACCGATATCGCACCTGGTTATGATCACATTACGTCAGGCATTGGGGCTGCGCAAATTGCGTGGTACGGCTGTGCCATGCTTTGTTATGTGACGCCAAAAGAGCATTTAGGCTTACCAAATAAAGAAGATGTAAAAGAAGGTTTAATCACTTATAAAATAGCAGCCCATGCCGCCGATTTAGCCAAAGGGCATCCGGGTGCACAAGTACGTGATAATGCACTGTCGAAAGCGCGCTTTGAATTTCGTTGGCACGATCAGTTCAACCTAGGTTTAGATCCCGATCGCGCTCGCGAATACCACGATGAAACCTTACCGCAAGAGTCCGGAAAAGTGGCTCATTTTTGCTCGATGTGTGGCCCTAAGTTCTGTTCGATGAAAATCTCGCAAGAGGTACGTGATTACGCCAATGATTTAGAATCACGTGGCATTGATCCTAACAATGCGGGGGAGGCCATCACCATCAAAATGGTGGATGTTGAAGCCCAAATGAAAGCTAAATCGGATGAGTTTAAACAATCAGGCTCTGAGCTTTATCATCCGGTTGGTTAGGTAAGCGAGAATGACCATGAAAAAACACATTGCTATTGTAGGGTTTGGTTTATCGGGAAGACTAGCCGCATTGCAGCTAGCAGATGAATTTTCACTGAGTATTTTTGAAGCGGGTGATTGTCATGCTAGTAAAAGCGCAGGGGCAGTTGCAGCAGCCATGCTCGCACCGCTTGCGGAATCTGTGCTCTGTGAACCTGATTTAGCCGAGCTTGGTTTGCGTGCTATTGCTCGCTGGCCGCAGATCATCAAGCATTTACAGGGTGAGGTGTTTTTTCAGCAACAAGGTGCGTTGATTGTGGCGCACCCTCAAGATTTTGCTGATTTGCAGCTATTTGCCAATCGGTTAAAGCCGCTTGAGCAGCAACAAGGTCAATGGCTTAATCGTGAACAAATTGCTCAATTAGAACCAGCGTTGAGTACTCGTTTTCAAAAAGGGATGTTTTTGCCCTGCGAAGGTCAGCTTGATAATGCAGCTTTTTATCAAGCTAGCTATCAGACCTTATTGGAAAAGGATATTGCGTGGCACTTTGGTAACAAGGTCACTATCAACGGTAATGAGGTCGCAGAGCAGATCTTTGATTTAGTGATTGATTGCAGAGGTTTGGGTGCCAAAACAGAGCGCTCAGGGCTTCGAGGTGTACGCGGCGAAGTCGCTCGGGTGTTTGCGCCACAAGTGACGTTATCGCGACCAGTGCGTTTAATGCACCCGCGTTACCCGATTTATATTGTGCCAAAACCAAACCATGAGTTTGTGATAGGTGCGACTGAAATTGAGTCGCAAGACGATGGCGCTGTTACGGTACGCTCAACCCTTGAATTGTTATCGGCGGCTTATACGATTGATTCCGGTTTTGCAGAAGCGGAAATCCTGAGTTTAAAAAGCGGCTTGCGGCCAAGCTTTGTCGATAATCGCCCCCAAATTACACTTAGCAAACAGCTAATCAGCATCAATGGTTTATATCGCCATGGGTATTTATTGGCGCCAGTGCTGGTGGATGAAGTGGTGCGCCAAGCTCGTCAACGCTTATTAGAATTAGATTTTATGCCAGCCAGCGAACATCTAGCTGGGCTTGTGCAACGGGTGGATTAATAAACATGAACATTATTTTTAATGGCCAAACTTTGGCTTTGGCAACCGCACAAATTAATTTAACCGAGCTGTTGCAGCACCAAGGTGCACAAGAGCCGTTTGCGGTGGCAGTTAATCAAGCATTTGTGCCACGCAGTGAGTGTGATGACTATCAAATACAAGCTGGCGATAGCATTGAGTTACTGTCGCCCATTCAAGGCGGTTAATCATGGCATTATTTGATAAGCCTTTGACTATTTATGGCAAAACGCTGAACAGCCGTTTATTTATTGGTTCGGCACTTTATCCGTCACCGCAAGTGATGCTCGATTCAATTGTTGCATCGAATGCCTCGGTGGTGACGGTGTCATTGCGTCGCCAAGGGACCGTTGAAGCTGGTGCCGATTTTTGGCAGCTAATAAAACAAACGGGGCTCGATATTCTGCCCAATACTGCAGGTTGTTATAGCGTTAAAGAAGCGGTGACGTTAGCGCAAATGTGCCGCGAGGTGTTTCAAACGAATTGGATTAAACTGGAGTTATTAGGCGATGAATATAACTTACAGCCCGACCCAATTGCATTGCTTGAGGCGACACGTCTTCTCATTGCCGAGGGTTTTGAAGTGTTGCCGTATTGCACTGACGATTTAGTGATTTGCCAAAAGTTAGTGGAGCTTGGCTGCGAAGTTCTCATGCCATGGGGCGCACCGATTGGTACAGGCAAGGGATTACTGAACCCTTATAACCTTAGAGTGATCCGCGAGCGCCTACCCAATACCACGTTATTAGTTGATGCGGGGTTGGGTTTGCCTTCTCATGCCTGCCAAGCGATGGAAATAGGGTATGATGCGGTTTTACTTAATTCTGCGATTGCACAAGCAGGCAACCCCATTTTAATGGCTAAGGGGTTTGCTGCGGCGGTCGAAGCCGGGCGTGCGGGCTATTTAGCCCAAGCTATGCCCGAAAAAGAGTTGGCTAAACCTTCAACGCCAACCATGGGCATGCCGTTTTGGCACCAGAATTAGACACAAATAAAATTACAATTGTTGAATCAATTGGTCAGAGTGAGTAGTGAATTTTGAAAAGTATTATTTGGACAATCGCAGGTTCTGATAGCGGCGGTGGAGCGGGTATTGCAGCCGATATTAAAGCAATTGAAAGTTTTGGTGGTCATGCTTGCACCCTTATCACAGCACTTACCGCACAAAATAGTATGGGTGTTGAGGCTATTAATGCGGTCAGTATTGAAGTGCTAGAATCCCAGTTTGCTGCGCTTGAAAGTGATATGCCCGCCGCCGTGATTAAAATTGGTTTGCTTGCCAATATTCAACAAGTTGAATTTGTGGCCGCTAAGCTTGCTCATTTTAAAGCCAATTGGCCAACCCCTCCTTTAGTGGTCTATGACCCTGTTGCAGTGGCGTCAAGTGGCGAAGCGTTAACCGAAGATGACATTATTCCTACCCTCAAAAGCACCTTGTTACCGCTGGTGGATGTGATCACCCCGAATACTCAAGAAACCCAAATTCTCACTGGTCATTATTTAATTGGCCCAAGCGCTGTGCGTGATGCCTGTGAAGCCTTTTTTAATTTAGGTGTAGGCGCAGCTGTGATTAAAGGTGGACATTGGGATTACCCACAAGGGTATTGTGTGGATTACTGTGCTGTGCCAGGGCAAGAATACTGGTTAGGTAATAAAAAAATAATTGCGCCGCATAGTCATGGCACTGGGTGTAGTTTTGCCTCAAGTATCGCTGCGTGTTTAGGGTTAGGCTATCCACTTAAAGATGCCTTTATTTTAGCAAAAGCTTATATTAATCAAGGTTTAAAAGTTTCTGTGCGTATTGGGCAGGGCATTGGACCTGTGACTCATAAAGGGTTCCCCCATGATTTAGCTGATTTTCCAACTGTGATTGAAGCTGGCAGTTGGTTGGGCAAAGAGCTTGAATTAGAGCCTTGGGAACGCACCGTGGTGACAGAATTTGCACCTTCTGAAACACAACAATTGGATTTATATGCAGTGGTTGATAACTGTGACTGGCTGAAACTTTGCCTTGAAAATGGCATTCAAACCGTCCAACTTCGAATAAAAAATAACGACGCCCCAGATTTAGCCGTTCAAATTCAAACGGCTGTTGCCCTTGGGCAGCAATTTCAGGCACGCGTGTATATTAATGATCACTGGCAACTGGCGATTGAGCACGGTGCCTATGGGGTACATTTGGGCCAAGAAGATCTTGATACTGCTGATTTAGCAGCCATTAAAGCAGCTGGATTAAAGCTTGGCTTATCGACTCATGGCTTTTATGAAATGCTCAGAGCACATAATTATCAACCGAGTTATTTAGCCTTTGGCGCGATTTACCCAACAACCACCAAAGATATGACAGGGCAAATTCAAGGTCTTGAAAAATTAAAACATTTTGTGCCTTTGATGAAAGCATACCCGACTGTTGCAATTGGTGGCATTGATTTGGCAAGAGCGCCAGAAGTCGCCGCAACAGGTGTTGGCAGTGTCGCCGTGGTGAGGGCGATTACAGAAGCAGCTGATCCGATACTTGCGATAAGCCAATTACAACAGGCCATTAAGGTTCAAGACTAAGCGTATAAAGTGCCATGATGGAATTATCAGAGAAAGAACAAGTGCGTTATAGCCGACAGTTAATGTTAGCGCAGGTTGGTTTTACTGGGCAGCAAAAGCTCAAGCAAAGCAAAGTATTAATTATTGGCGCTGGTGGGCTTGGCTCACCAGCTGCACTGTATTTAGCAGCTTCAGGTATTGGCCATCTGACTTTAATTGATGATGACAAAGTTGAACTTAGCAATTTGCAGCGCCAAATTCTTTATAAAGTGAATCATTTAGGTCAAGAGAAAGTTATTGCAGCGCAAAAAAGCTTACTGAGTTTAAATAATCAAATTGAATGTATTGGTATCGCTGATAAATTAACGTCGCACAATGCTGAAAAATTAATTGCCCAGCATGATGTTATTCTCGATTGCAGCGATAATTTTGCGACCCGTTATTTAGTTAATCAATATTGTGTGCAATTACATAAGCCTTTGATTGCAGGAGCTGCAATTGCAACCCAAGGTCAATTAATTTGTATTGCCAATCACCTTCAATCCCATCGAGACACACATGGGTGTTATCAGTGTATCTTTCCCCCTTCATCAGCTCAGCAAAATTTAAATTGCAGTAATGCCGGTGTGTTTGCTCCTTTACTTGGCATCATGGGCGCTATGCAAGCACAGCAATGTCTCAATGTGCTGCTTGACCATGATTTTACCTCTCAGTTTATTGCATTTGACGCAATAAGCTTTAGGCAAACGCGTTTGTCGATCACTGCTGATGACAGTTGTTTAATTTGTAGAGCATGCTAGAAGGCTAGATTTACAAATTTTGACAAATAAGCTGTGACCAAAGGTGTTAATTGTGCCTAAATTGTTATATTTTGTTTAACAACTTAATTAACAATTGTGGTTTTCAAGGATGGCATTGCTCAGCCCACTTTTATTTGCGTCTAGCTTGTTCATGGCAGGGGTCGAAAATCCAGTTTATCTGGCTAAATTCGAAAATAAACAACAAGAAATTAAAACGCGAATTAGCTTTCATCATGCATTACTTGCTGATGATGAAAAAGGGATTTTATTACAATTAAGTAACGCAGAAGTGTTGCTATTAAAGCAAAGCGGCATCTCTCTTAGTTCAGCCGATGAACTTTGGAGCCATAAAGTTGAGCGAGCGCGCAGTCAGCATGCATTAGCTCAAGCACAAACCAGCGGTATTACGGGTTATCCTTGTTATGCAACTGTAGAGGAAACGTTTGCTCAAGCTGAAAAACTAGCGAATGATTATCCCGATTTAACCCAATGGATTGATATTGGTGATTCTTGGCAAAAACAGCATGGTGAAGTGGGTTTTGACCTTAATGTACTAAAAATCGGCAATAAATCATTAGTTAATCCGCCGGTATTATTTATTCAAAGTGCTTTGCATGCGCGCGAATATGCAACAGCGGGACTCACTCTTGATTTCGCAAAAGTCTTGTTAGAAGGGGCTAAGTCAGATCCTGATATTGCTTGGATTTTAGCGCGTCACCAAATTCATATTTTATTTCAATCAAATCCTGATGGTCGCAAGATAGCTGAACGAGGCTACTTACAACGAAAAAACTATAATGAAAACCATTGTGCGAGTACTAAAGTTGGTGTTGATTTAAACCGGAATTTTTCTTTTGGCTGGAATACAGTTGAAGGTGGTTCAAGCGGCCAAGCATGCCAAGAAACTTACCGTGGGCCTTCTGCGGGCTCTGAACCTGAAGTTGCCGCCATCGAAAGTTATATTCGAACGCTGTATCCCGATGTGCGCGGTGAAAATGATACCGATGCAGCACCCAATACCACACAAGGTCTTTACCTCGATATTCATAGTTACAGTCGGTTAATTTTATGGCCTTGGGGTCATACCGAGCAACCTTCACCTAATCAGAAAGGATTCGAAGCGCTGGGTAAGAAATTAGCTTATTTTAACAATTATTTACCGCAGCAATCGGTTGGTTTATATCCGACCGATGGAACCTCCGACAACCTTGCTTATGGTGAGCTGGGCGTCGCACATATTACCTTTGAGCTTGGAACTGATTTTTTTCAATCGTGTAGCTATTACGAGCAAGTATTAAAACCAGATAACATAGAGGCACTTCTTTATGCTGCCAAAGTTGTTGAAGCGCCATACTTGTTAAGCCAAGGGCCTGATATTGAAAATATTGAACCGCTTGGGATGCAAGATGGTTCAATCAGTATCAAAGCTGTGGCAACAGAAGCGCGTTTTAGCAAACGAAATGGCGGTTTACCCATGCATGCAATTGCGCAGACTTATTACAGTGTCAATAGCTACCCTAATCCGAATAATTTAAAAACGGCTAATTTTGCCGATGGCATGGCCAATTCTGAAAGTGAAACTATTATTGCTCAACTTAATGATAGTGATTTGATCGATGGGCAGGCGACTGTTTATTTTAAAGCGCAGGATATTGAGGGAAATTTTGGCCCAGTATCAGCATTTAAAATAGATACTCGGTTACCTCAGTTGCAGGCAAGTGTCGATTGTGTCGGTGCAAAATGCGAGTTCAAAGCAGAAAACTTATCGGCTGATTTTAGCTATTTGTGGCAGCTTCCTGATGGGCGCACAAGTACAGAAAAAACAGTTACTTTTGTTCTGCCGCAAATGGGAGAGCAAACCATCTTATATCAATTAAGCAATAAGTATTCAGTGCAAGGCCAGCTTAATGTCATTGCAAATGTGACGCAGTTAATTGAACCACAAGCTAGTTTTACTGAGCAATGCCAAGGATTTATTTGTCAGTTTGATGCATCAGGCAGTCAAGATGCCGATAGCTTAGGACTCAATTACGAGTGGAAAATTGATAATAAAGTTGTGTCTTCAGAGCTAGGTTATCAACATGATTTTGTTCAAGCTGGCAGCTATGATGTGCAGCTGCAAGTGACCGATGAGCATGGCCAAATTTCACAGCAGCGTTCTACCATCAGTTTGGCAGCTCCTGTAGTTGTTGAGTCACCAGAGGTTGTTACCCCAGAAGCGAAAAAATCTGGCGGAGCGGCCTTTTTGGGTGGGTTGATTGCACTGTTTGGGTTGTTAATATTACGTCGTCGCAGGGCTTTATGATTTATTGTATTTAAGTTAAACCCCATAATAAAAAAAAGGTCTGCACTGCAGACCTTTTTTATTATTTGAGAGCAGGCGAATATTATTGAGTGCTTGTCTCTTCTTTGTCTGTAATTGTGGCAAAAGGTTGACCTAGGCGAGTGACTGTTCCTGGTACTTCAGTTGCTAAAAATTCAGCGACATTTTGCGGCCAAACTAAAATAACGGTCGAACCGAGTTTAAAGCGGCCCATTTCTTCGCCTTTTTTCAACGTGATTTTTTCGGCTTTTGAAATTGGGTAGTTCCAGCTAAAGACTTTTTTACCCGCTGGTGGTGTTACTGTTCCAGCCCATATTGTCTCTATGCTTGCAACAATGGTGGCGCCAACTAGTACCATCGCCATAGGGCCTATTTCAGTATCAAAAATAGCCACTACACGCTCATTACGCGCAAATAAATTGGGGACATTTTGCGCTGTGAGTGGGTTTACTGAAAATAAATCGCCCGGTACATAAATCATTTTGGTTAATGTGCCGTCAATTGGCATATGAATACGGTGATAGTCTTTAGGGGCCAAGTAAATCGTGGCGAATTTACCACCTTGAAATGGCATTGCTGTGACTTCGTCACCACCCAATAACCCTTGCAGGCTAAAATCATGGCCTTTAGCTTGAATTAAACGGTCATCTACAATATCACCAAGCTGACTGATTTTACCATCGACAGGATGGGCAATTATGCTTGGGTCTTGTGCAATGGTACGTAAACCTGGCTTTAAAGGGCGGGTAAAAAACGCATTAAAACTTTTATAATGCTTTGGGTTTTCGTATTCCGCTTCAGACATATCTATTTGATATTGTTTGATAAATGCTTTAATCAATGACGTTGTAACAACGCCTGCTTCAGCGGCTGCTAACTTACCGACTATGCGCGATACTAAATGCTTTGGCATAGCGTACTGCATTGCAATTTTAAATTTATCCAAGCTCACGTTGTTCATTCCAAAAGAAATTTTTCCAATTCTAGCGAAAACTCAGCCACAAGACCAAATGATTTTATTTTGTGCTTAAACTCGAGGGTTGCGCGCTCCCGCTCGGCCATCTTCCATTGAAAGCAAAATCTTATGATAGCTATCAAAGCGCAACTGCGAAATTTTGCCTTCATTAAGAGCTTCGGTTAATAGGCATCCTGGGTCATTAAGGTGTTTACAATCACGGAATTTACAGCCGCCTAAATACTCGCGAAACTCGGTAAAACACCATGTCACACGGTCAGGATCAATATGCCAAAGGCCAAACTCTCGAATGCCGGGAGAATCAATTAAATTGCCGCCACTTGGCAAGTGGTGCAGTGTAGAAACTGTAGTGGTATGTTGCCCAAGACCGCTATTTTCAGACACTATTTTGGTTAAAATTTGGCTGTCAGGTAATAAACTGTTTACTAAGGTTGATTTACCAACACCACTTTGACCAACAAAAATGCTATTTTTGTCGACCAAAATTGTTTTTAATTCATCTATTCCTTGGCCTGTTTTGGTACTAATTAAATGTACGCGATAGCCAATGCTGCGATAGATATCGAGCACTGCATCAATTTCAGCTAAGGTTTCTGTACTCAGTAAATCGGTTTTATTCAGAATAAGGATGGGTTCGATACCCATATCTTCACAGGCAACCAGATAACGATCGATGATATTTGGAGTGAACTCCGGTAATGCCGCTGAAACCATAAGAATTTGGTCAATATTTGCTGCAACTACCTTTATACCATCGTAAAAGTCAGGACGAGTAAGTTGACTGGTTCGCTCCTCAACAGCTTCGATTACACCCGCTAAGTCACCCTCACTTACTTTGGCTCTTCTAAATATAACGCGATCACCGCAGACTATATTGCTTACTGTTCGGCGAATATTACAGCGTAAGCGTTCATTATCGCTGGTTTCGATATCGGCGTGTTGTCCAAAACGACTGATCACTAAGCCTGGTTCAGCCACACCTAAATTATCATTTTGCCATGAATCATCTTTTTTAGTGCTGCTTTGTTTAGCTGTACTTAAGCGTTTCTCATGGTTGGCTTGGATCCGACGGGATTGGCCATTACTTAGTTTCTTTCGTTTTGTCACTTTTCGCCTATAACTTAATTAAAAGGAGTGCTTTTTAAAAAAAGCATTTTATCCACACTCGAAGCGTAATATGATATATGTAATTGCATTAAATCGAAAGGAAAGCACCGCTAAGGTAATTTATGTCTTTTCATGAATCAAATTTGATTTGGCTAGACCTCGAAATGACGGGTTTAGAACCAAAAACGGATAAAATACTCGAAATCGCAACTATTGTAACAGATTGTGATTTGAATATATTAGCTGAAGGCCCTGTAATCGCTATTCATCAATCTGATGAGTTATTAGATGGTATGGATGAATGGTGTGTTAATCAGCATGGTGGTTCAGGTTTAACCGCTCGTTGTAAGCAGAGCACTTTTACTGAGCAAGATGCAATTGAACAAACCATTAGTTTTTTAGAAAAATGGGTGCCTAAAGGTAAGTCACCGATGTGTGGTAATTCCATAGGTCAAGATCGTCGCTTTTTAAATGCTTATATGCCTGAACTTGAAGATTACTTTCATTATCGTAATTTAGATATCAGTACAATTAAAGAATTGGCGCGTCGTTGGAAACCTGAAGTTCTTGCGAGTATTAAGAAAAAAGGTGTCCATTTAGCATTGGAAGATATTCACGAATCAATTGCAGAGTTGCGTGTTTATCGGCAAGATTTCTTTAAGTTGTAATTTTTTTATAAAAATACTTGCAAAGAATATTCGATATTGTAAAATCTCGCCCCGCTTAGGATAACAAACCTTCGGGGCGTTTTTGTAAGTTAATTAGAAGCTTTAATACCAAATAAAGCTCGATAATTTCAAAATAATATTTTTTCAGTTGCTAGAGCGGAAGGTACAACCTTAAGGTTCTGATCTAACGCGAAAATTACTGATAATTTTATAAAGCGGCACTAGCTCAGTTGGTAGAGCGCAACCTTGCCAAGGTTGAGGTCACGAGTTCGAGCCTCGTGTGCCGCTCCAAATTCTCATTGAGAGTTTTAAAGGCACTCGCTCAGTTGCCAGAAAGTTAGACGCAGCCACAAGGTTGTACACCAACGAACAAATAACTGACACATTTATGAAGCGGCACTCGCTCAGTTGCCAGAACGTTAGACGCAGCCCCAAGGTTGCGCACCAACGAACAAATTACTGACACATTTATGAAGCGGCACTAGCTCAGTTGGTAGAGCGCAACCTTGCCAAGGTTGAGGTCACGAGTTCGAGCCTCGTGTGCCGCTCCAAATTTTCATTGAGAGTTTTAAAGGCACTCGCTCAGTTGCCAGAACGTTAGACGCAGCCACAAGGTTGTACACCAACGAACAAATAACTGACACATTTATGAAGCGGCACTAGCTCAGTTGGTAGAGCGCAACCTTGCCAAGGTTGAGGTCACGAGTTCGAGCCTCGTGTGCCGCTCCAAATTTTCATTGAGAGTTTTAAAGGCACTCGCTCAGTTGCCAGAACGTTAGACGCAGCCCCAAGGTTGCGCACCAACGAACAAATCACTGACACATTTATAAAGCGGCACTCGCTCAGTTGCCAGAACGTTAGACGCAGCCTCAAGGTTGTGCACCAACGAACAAATTACAGACACATTTATGAAGCGGCACTCGCTCAGTTGCCAGAACGTTAGACGCAGCCTCAAGGTTGTGCACCAACGAACAAATTACAGACACATTTATGAAGCGGCACTCGCTCAGTTGCCAGAACGTTAGACGCAGCTCCAAGGTTGCGCACCAACGAACAAATCACTGACGCGTTTATGAAGCGGCACTAGCTCAGTTGGTAGAGCGCAACCTTGCCAAGGTTGAGGTCACGAGTTCGAGCCTCGTGTGCCGCTCCAATTCAAAATCATTCCATCTATTTTTTGTAATCACATATACTTCACTAATACCCTTTTAACACCTTTTTTGACCTTTATGGCTTCAGATAACCCTTGTATCAAAAATTGCTGTTTAACACCTGATGATGTTTGTTTAGGGTGCTTTCGTACTTTGAATGAAATTTTATCGTGGCATGATATGGGCGAACAGGAAAAACAAGCTACGCTAATATTATGTAAGCAAAGACGAAAAGAACAATGTAGCTATGTTAAAAAGGATATTAATAGTCGATAACTCAAGCGTGTTAGCTATGAGAGTTAAGGCATTGTTAGAGTTAATTGGCTGTGAAGTCTCATTGTGTCATTTTAGCGACATCGATGAAAATATTCAGTTGCAATCGTATGAAATGGTTGCAATGGCATATGGTATCCCTATTCCGCTAGTGCTTGAATTTAAAAACGCCTTTAACGGTGTGCCCTTATTGCTCATTGCACCAAAAAGCCAAGGTGGGAACATTTTAGAGTCGTTTTCGGAAATGTTTCGGTTATTGCCTGAGGCACAGGTTATTTACCCCTTTTATGATAACAAAGAGCTGATTTCTATTTTAGAAGGTCTATTGATGATGAACGAGGCTGAGGTAAAAATTCTATTACCTCGCGTGTTGCTGGTCGACAGTGAAATAGATGAATTAACGGAATTAGAATCAGCACTAAAAGGCGCTCATATTAAAGTAGTCACAGCTACAAATCTAACTGAAGCTGTTGAGCAGTGCGTTATCCATAAAATTGATATTTTAGTTTCAGACTATAATTTAACAAACTGTAGTGGTATTGATATCTATCGCAAAGTGAAGCAAATCAACCCTCATTGCCGCTGCTTATTAATTACTTCTCAATCACATCAAAGCGCATTAATAGAAGCTATTCGAATAGGAGTTGATGATGTACTTGAGAAGCCACTAGATCAAAGTCTATTGTTACAAGCATTGCATCGCATGTGGCAAACTGAATTATTAAAACGCAATAACGATGAATTAGTTGAGCGCTTGCAAGATACTGTAGATGCCTTAATTGAAAAGGACAGCTTGTTGCGTGTTATTTATAAAAATACACCTGATGGGATCGTACTTTTTGCGCAGTCTGGGCTAATTTTAGAAGCGAACGATTCTTGTGCTTTTTTGTTTGCGGTTGAGCGTGACAAGCTAATAGGGCGTTCTATTTATGAGTTAATTGATCGTACATCGGCAGACGAAATTCGAGATGCCATTGCTATTGCCATGCATAACAAGCAATTTCACTGTGATATTACGGTAAAAAATAGTCAAGGCTCCATGGTGCCTTTAGCGGGGTCATTCAGTGAAATTGATTTCCATGGTGAGTGTGCGTTTGCCGCTATTTTAAAAAATGTCTCTCATTTAAAGCAAAAAGAAGAGTTACTGAGAGAGGCTAAAATATCACTTGAACAGCAGGTACAGCATCGTACTGCGGAACTTCAGCTTGCCAAAGAGCAGGCTGAGAAAGCTAATCAGAGTAAATCGGAATTTTTGGCTAACATGTCTCATGAATTGCGTACCCCAATGCACTCGATCCTCAGCTTTTCTCGTTTTGGTTTAGAAAAATTAGAAAGTGAACCTGTCCCTATCGATAAATTAGAGAAATATCTATCGAGAATCGAAGTCAGTGGCCAGCGTTTATTGTCGTTGCTTAATAATTTACTCGATTTGTCTAAATTAGACGCAGGGCAATTTCCCTTTAATCCACTAAAGCAAGATTTAATATCGATTATCAAAACAGGGATTGAAGATATTTCTGGTAGCGCATTACAAAAAAATATTGAGGTTATGCTAGAAACAGAACACTCTGAATGTTTGATTGAATGTGATGCAGCGCATATTAATCAAGTTGTACGTAATCTTGTTGGAAATGCGATTAAGTTCAGTGCAGCAGACACTCGTATTTGTATTATGCTTATTGTTTCATCAGAGCAAGTTCAGGTAGAAATTCGTGATCAGGGGGTTGGTATTCCTGAAGAAGAGCTTGAGCATGTATTCGATAAGTTTGCGCAAAGTAGTGAAACTAATAAAGGTGCGGGTGGTACAGGCTTGGGGCTTGCGATTTGTAGAGAGTTTATTTCACTTCATAATGGGCGCATTTGGGCGAAAAATAATGCTCAAGGGGGAGCTTCTATATTTTTTGTTCTGCCTTTTATCGTTCAAGTTTAAATAATTATTAGTGTAAATTTAAAGCTTTGACTACGCTTGGATAAGGTATGGATAGTTATTTGTAATGTGCTTTGAGGCCTTATAAATAATTCGAAGATGGAGTAGAGCGAATATGTCTGAAAAAGTAATTTTAGCTGTTGATGATGAGCCATTTAATCTAGAAATATTAGAAGAGATTTTAGACGGGGATTACCCTCTTCATTTTGCTAGCAGTGGTCAAGAATGCTTAGCAAAGGTTGAGCAAATTTGCCCTCAAGTTATCTTACTCGATGTGAGTATGCCAAATATGGATGGCTATGAGGTATGTAGACAATTAAAAAGTAACCCAGCAACTGCAAATATTGTAGTGATGTTTTTGTCGGCCAGAGGCTCTATAGATGAGCGCATTGCTGGTTATAATGTAGGGGCAGAAGATTATATTGTTAAGCCTTTTGCTAAAGAAGAACTAAAAGCAAAGCTCAGTGCGTTATTTAAGGTAATTGAAAACCGCAAGCTGCTTGAGCAACAAATTGAAGATGCGACTGAAACCGCGTTTAACGCGATGACCAATAGCAGTGAAATGGGTAATATTGTTCAGTACATCGAAAATATTGGCACCCTAGATGCACCTGAAGACTTAGCTAAAGCATTGATTAATTGCATTAAAGGTTTTTCTCTTAAGTCTTGTGTGGCGTTTCGGTATAACGATAAAGTGTCGCATTTTAGTTCTGAAGGTGCTTGCTCTCAAATGGTGGTTGAGCTATTTGAGCTTCTGCAAGTAAAGGGGCGGTTGTATGAGTTTTCTCCTCGTATTTTAGTGAACTACCCTAAAATTAGTCTTTTAATCTTGAATTTACCGGTTGATGACGAAGATAAAATGGGGCGGATTCGGGATCATATCTGTTTTATCGTAAGTGTGACTGAGCAACAACTAGACGCTATTTTAACTAAGCGGAAATTACAGTATCAAAAAATGCAACTGCAGCGTGCGTTTTCATTAGTGAGAGATAAATTTGAGGATCTTGTTGGCGTTTTAAATTTAAGTCATGAAATGAATGAGGCTATTTTTCGTGATTTGCAAAATGAATTTGAGCAGCGGATCCCACACATGGGTCTTGATGATGATCAGGAGCAATACATTTATAAAAAAGTAGATGACACAATTTTACGTTCAGTAGCTCGTGAGGATTTACTCACAGATGTTAAACGAGCATTTTATGATATTGAACAAGATCTAGGCCAAATGATCGAGTAATTAGTGTTTAGGCATCTCGAGGTAGGCCTTTTTCAATTGCAGTAATTAAACGCTGCGTTTTTTTATTTAAAGCGTTTTTTTGCTCTTGTTGTGTTATTGCCCAATTTATGTGCTCTAAAACTAGCTCAGAAGCTTTAGGTTTCATTTGTTCTAGTGCATTGATAATATTTGGGTTATAAGCTGCATTACCTAGACCTACAGCCATGTTTCTTAACCAACGTTCATGGCCTATGCGACGGATCGCGCTTCCCTCTGTGTTTTTCAAAAAAGTAGTTTCGTCCCACAAGAAAAGATCAATTAAATCTTTATCTTTTAGTTGCGATCTGGCATGAAAATCATCTTCAGCAGTGATTTGAGCATAGCGATTCCAGGGGCAAATAAGTTGGCAATCATCACAACCGTACACTCTATTACCTATCAGTGGGCGAAACTCAATTGGAATAGCGCCTTGTAATTCTATTGTTAAGTATGAAATGCAGCGCCTAGCATCGACTACATAGGGCTCAATAATTGCATTTGTAGGGCAGATTTTAATGCAAGCGACGCATTTACCACATTGCTCTACAACAGGCTCATCAGTAGGAAGGGGTAAATCAACGAAGAGCTCACCTAAAAAAAACCACGATCCAGCATGTTGATTTAAGATTAGCGTATGTTTACCAGTCCATCCTAAACCTGCTTTTTCGGCTAGCTGTCTTTCAAGTACAGGCGCTGAATCGACAAATGGGCGAAAGCCAAATTGACCAACTTCAAGCTCTATTCTTTCCCCCAGTTTTTTTAAACGGTTACGTATTAACTTATGATAATCACGCCCTAAAGCATAGCGGCTAATATAGGCTTTTTTCGAGTCTTGCAGTGTTTTAGCGAAGCTTGCATCAGGTGGTAGGTAATCCATTCTGACACAAATAACCCGCTGCGTGCCCGGAACAAGTTCTGCAGGGCGGGCGCGTTTCATACCATGAGCTGCCATGTATTCCATTTCGCCATGAAACCCCTGATCGAGCCAGCGCTGAAATTGTGCTTCGTGCTTAGTTAAATCGATGTCACTAATAGCCACCTCGGCAAAGCCTAGTTCTTGGCCCCATTGCTTAATTTTGATTGCTAGTTCAGGATAGTTAATAGTTGTTTTTGTCACCGATGAGCCATTATGGAAAGTTTATACACGACTAATTTACCACAGTTCGCCTATACAGCGGAACAAGTGCAAAACAATGAAAAGCATGTTGCAGCGCAATTAGGCTGTGATCTATACCAAGTAATGGAAAATGCGGGTACGGCTATTTTTCAATATATTGAGGATCACTATAAATGTTATCGTCGACTATTGATTTTAGTTGGGAAAGGTAATAACGCTGGAGATGGCTATATTGTTGCTTATTTGGCGCAGAAAAAGGGCTATCGAGTTACATTGGTGTCACTTGCTGATGTTCAGGAATTAAAAGGCGATGCTAATAAAGCCTATCAGCAATGCCTGACAATAGGTTTGAAAGTGCATTCATTTAATGATGTATTAGTGCATGGATTGGCTGAGTTTGATTTAGTGATTGATGCGATGTTTGGCACTGGCTTTCGTGGTGAGCTTCCTAAGTATTATGCACAAACGAGTCATTTAGTTAATCAAAGTAGGTTGCCAGTCATTGCTATCGATGTGCCGTCGGGTGTCAATGCAACCTCGGGTGCTGTTGTAAGTGAGGCGATAAAAGCAAATGTAACAATTACATTCATAGCATTAAAACAGGGGTTGTTAACGGGTCGGGCGCTTGAGCATGTCGGGAGGTTGGTTTTTGCTCCCTTAGGGCTTGATAAGCTGTTTAGTTCCGATGTACACACGAATGTCTCGCGATGCAAACTAGAAAAATTAATGCAAACATTACCCCGTAGAGCCATTTCAACGTACAAAAATCAGCTTGGCCATGTATTGTGTATTGGTGGAAATAAAGGAATGGCAGGTGCTATCAGGTTAAGTGCGGAAGCGGCCTTACGCAGTGGATCTGGCTTGGTATCTGTTGCAACTCATCCTGATAATTGCGCTGCTGTATTACAAGGGCGCTATGAATTAATGGTACATGGGGTTGATCATGATAATAAACATGAACTTTTAGCGCTTATTAAAAAAGCATCAGTTGTTGTGATTGGTCCAGGGCTTGGTCAAAATGGCTGGGCTCGGGCAATTTGGCTGTGGGTAATGGCTGCCCAATGCAACCGTTTGGTGATTGATGCTGACGGATTAAATTTTTTAGCCAAAAGTAACCAATATATAAAAGACCCATCTAAAGAGTGGGTGTTAACTCCTCACTCCGGTGAGGCTGCACGATTATTAGGGATTTCTAATATCGAGATCGAGCAAAATCGATTTGCCTCGGTGCAGCAATTAGCTGAGCGCTTTGGTGCAGTTTCTTTATTAAAAGGCCCAGGTACTTTAGTTTATGATAAAGGTTGCCTAAATATTAATCAAACAGGGAGTGCTGCGCTTGCAAGTGCTGGGATGGGAGATGTGTTATCTGGTATTATTGCAGGGCTGATGGCGCAACAGATGTTAGGCTTTGCTGCCACTAAGCTTGCAGTAGCCCTTCATGGTGCAGCTGCAGATAATTTACTTGATGACGGTGCTCGAGGGTTGTTGGCAAGTGACTTATTTCCCCAAATCAGACGATTAATTGGCTAATAAAGAGTGATAAACATGTTTGAAAAACAACTAGAAAATGAATTAGCAACCGTTGCTATGGGGAATGCGTTGGCTAAGGTAATTAAAAGTGGTGCTGTTATCTTTTTACATGGTGATTTAGGTGCAGGCAAAACCACCTTAACCCGCGGAATTATTCAAGGGTTTGGTCATCAAGGTAAAGTAAAAAGCCCAACTTATACTATTGTTGAACCGTATGAGCTTGAAACGCAGAGCATTTATCATTTTGATTTATATCGTTTAGCAGACCCTGAAGAGCTCGAATTTATGGGGATCCGTGATTATTTTTCTGGAAATGCCATTTGTTTAGTTGAATGGCCAGAAAAAGGTGGAATGTTATTAGCTGAGCCAGATTTGGATATCACACTTGTGTATGTTGATGAACAGCGAAAAATCAGTATTATAGGCCGTACAAATAAAGGTATCTCAATCGTAAACCAACTTTGAGCACATGCGAATTAAAACTTTAACTGTTATATCTTATCTCTTTACTTATGTGCTGCTTAGTTGCTTCAGTATGCTTGCAAATGCAGCAAATGAAATGACCAGTGTTCGGGTGTGGCCTTCACCAGAGAGCACTCGTGTTGTATTTGATTTAAAACAACAACCTGATTTCAGCTATTTTATGCTAAAAAAACCGCTTCGTTTGGTGATTGACTTTAAAGACACCACGCAGCATCAGGTCTTGCCCACTATCAGTGATACCAGCTCGGTTATTGAAAAAATACGTTATAGTTCTCCGAAGAAAAAAGGGTGGGTTAGAGTTGTTTTAGAACTTAACCAACCAGTTAAACCCGTGCTATTTGCATTGGCACCGACAGCCCCTTACAGCGATCGCTTGGTTGTAGATTTATATAACACTAATACACAACCTGCAGACACCGATAAAAGTAGCAACAACACCTTAATTGCCAAAAATCGTGATATACGAGGTGATCGCGACATTATAATTGCAGTTGATGCAGGGCATGGCGGTGAAGATCCAGGTTCAATTGGTCCCGCTGGCACCTATGAAAAAACGGTCACACTACAAATAGCCAAACGGCTAGCTAAATTAATCGATTCTCAAAAAGGCATGAAGGCAATTTTACCTCGTACCGGGGATTATTATGTCAAGCTCAATACTCGCTCTGAGCGAGCTCGAAAATATAAAGCTGATTTTTTAATTTCTATACATGCTGATGCGTTTACAACACCGCAACCTCGAGGCGCGTCAGTGTTCGTTTTATCATTAAAACGGGCTAACTCAGAGATAGGTAAATGGATTGAGGATAGTGAAAAACAATCTGAGCTACTCGGTGGCGCTGCTGATGTTTTAAAAGATACTCAGAATGAGAAGTATTTGGCACAAACTTTACTTGATATGTCGATGGATCATTCCATGCGTACCGGTTTTCAGGTGGCCGATGAGGTCGTCAGTGAGCTTGGTAAAGTCACTAAACTTCATAAAAGCCGCCCTCAAGCAGCAAGCCTTGCAGTGCTAAAATCCCCTGATATTCCTTCAATATTGGTTGAAACTGGATATATTTCGAATCCTGAAGAAGAGCGTTTGCTGAAAACAAAACAGCATCAAGAAAAGTTAGCGACAGCGGTATTTAGTGCTGTTAAAACTTATTTTATGAATAATCCGCCAGATGATTCGTTATTTGCCCAATTAAAAACGACAGACTCTAAAAAAGATCAAATTCATAAAGTACGTTCGGGTGAATCTCTTAGTGTGCTTGCGAGCCAATATGGGATCTCAATTTCAGCGTTAAAGGCGGCAAATAAATTATCGACCGATACCTTAGTTATTGGGCAAACCCTAACTATACCTAGAAGTTAACTCACATGAACATTGAAATTTTACCTGCCCGTTTAGCAAATCAAATTGCGGCAGGTGAAGTCGTTGAGCGCCCAGCCTCTGTTGTAAAAGAATTAGTTGAAAATAGCTTAGATGCGGGTGCCACTCAGATTCAAATTGACATTGAACGAGGGGGCCATAAATTAATCCGGATTCGTGATAATGGTTCGGGTGTTTATAAAGATGAGCTGACATTAGCGTTATCGCGCCATGCAACGAGTAAACTCAAAACCCTAGATGATCTTGAAAATATCTGTTCATTGGGGTTTAGGGGCGAAGCTCTCGCTTCGATTAGTTCGGTTTCTCGATTGACCTTAAGCTCTAAACCAGCCGATCAAGACGATGCATGGCAAGCTTTTGCTGAAGGTCGTGATATGGCTGTTACTGTCAAACCCACAGCGCACCCTAATGGCACCACAATAGAAGTGGTCGACTTATTTTTTAATACGCCAGCTCGGCGTAAGTTTTTACGCACTGAAAAAACGGAGTTTAATCATATTGATGAATTGCTAAAACGTATCGCATTAAGCCGTTTTGATGTCGCTATTACTTTAAAGCACAATAGTAAAGTAGTGCGTCAGTATCGGCCTGCCATGAAACGAGAAGATCATGTAAAACGCATTGCCCAAGTTGCAGGTAAAGAGTTCTTATCACAAGCACTGTTCTTAGAGTCGGGTGATGATGGGCTGAGTATTTTTGGTTGGATTTTACCTCCAGGCTCCTCGGTTGAGCCACAATATACCTATGTAAATGGCAGGATGATGCGAGATAAATTAATTTTGCATGCTATTCGTCAGGCTTTTGAAGAAAGTTGCCCTGGCATTGACGTGCCTGCTTTTGTGCTTTATTTAACGATTAATCCTCGGCAAGTTGATGTTAATGTTCATCCAGCAAAGCACGAGGTACGCTTTCACCAAGCGCGATTAGTACATGATTTTATTTTACAAGCCGTTAAACAAGCAGCTCAACCAAATCAATTGGGTGTATCTGAAACCGCTCAAATAAATGACTTAATCGTTCCTGATTGTTATGAACACCTAAGATTAACCGGTGAGCGTATTGCTCCAAAAGAACCGAGAATGTCGTCATCAATGGGGCGGGAGGTGTCTTATAGTCAAAATAAGGGCTTTAGCCAAGGTTATCAGCCTAAACCTTTAGTTGCGCAGGTTCAAAAACAGCAACAAAATGTAAATGCGTTTTATCAAGGGGTCGCAGAACAAAGAGCGCAGCATTTTGATTCTATTGCACAAAACACTGCTATACAGCAATTTGAATTGCACAATCATGATGCGGGTCATCCATTAGTAGAAGAGGTGATGTTACTACAAAATGGACATTGCCTAATTAAGCAAGATGAAGCATTGCAATTGAGCCACCTTAAATATGTGTTAGCGGATTTTTGGCTAGATGAAATTAGCCAGCATGCGCAATTGCATGGAAAAGCTTTATTATTACCTGTAAGGGTTGCACTCGATGCTGATGCAAAATTACAGTTAGATTCTCAATTATCTTGGCTGACAGTGTTAGGCTATGAATTACAGCTTAATGCGGGGTTTGTCATGGTGAAGCGATTACCGCCTTCAGTGTATGCACATGATGTTAACGAAGTGATCAGTGCAATATTAGCAGCATGTTTATTAAAGTTATCTAACATAACGCAGTGGCTAAAATGGCAAGCCGAGTGGGTAAATAGCCGTTATTTTACTCAAACTCAAAATAAGGTTATATACCAATTTATTATGAATAAACCACAATTAATTGAGCGGCTATTACAAAAAGCCGTTAAAATAGAATTAGCTGATTTCATTCAACAATTAGAGCGGAATAATACAATTGCATAGCTTACCGGTTATTTTTTTAATGGGCCCAACCGCAGCCGGAAAAACTGATCTCGCGATTGATTTGTGTCAGCATTTATCAACCGAAATTATTAGTGTAGATTCAGCGCTTATTTACCGCTCAATGGATATTGGGACTGCGAAACCAACAGCGAGTGAACTAAAAAGCGCGCCACACCGTTTAATTAATATATTAGATCCTAGCGAAAGTTATTCGGTAGCTGATTTTCGTCGTGATGCACTAGCTCACATCACCGAACTACATGAAAAGGGTAAAATACCAGTTCTTGTTGGCGGGACTATGATGTATTTTAAAGCTTTGTTAGAGGGAATTTCACCTTTACCTGAGGCTGATCCTAATATTCGTTTAGAGCTTGAAAATGAAGCTAAACAGTTTGGCTGGCCGCATTTACATCAAGAATTACAAAGAGTCGATCCTGAAGCCGGGCTTAGGATTAAAGAAAATGATTCACAGCGGATAAATCGAGCGTTAGAAGTGTATCGTCTAACAGGTAAAACAATGACTGAGCTACAAAAAGTAAAGTCAGAGCCTTTGCCTTTTAACGTGTTACAATTTGCAATCGCACCGTCTGATCGCAGTGTATTGCATCAGCGAATTGAAAAAAGATTCAAAATCATGTTAGAGCAGGGCTTTGAAAGTGAAGTAAAGGCCTTATATCAAAGAGATGATTTGCATACGGCATTACCGTCTATTCGTTGCGTCGGGTACCGCCAAATGTGGGATTATCTAGACGGTTTAGTTGAGTACGATGAAATGGTTTTTCGTGGCATCGCAGCGACCCGTCAACTAGCTAAGCGTCAACTGACATGGTTGCGTAGTTGGCCTGATGTAACTTGGTTAGAATCAGGTGCAGAAGAAAACTTGCAACGTGTATTAAGTTCGCTAAGCTATTAGAGAGATTGCAGTAAAACTAGTTGAAATCTTTACAGATTAATAATTATATAAAAACACCTAAAACGAAGGAAAATAATAATGGCAAAGGGCCAATCTCTACAAGATCCGTTTTTAAATGCACTGCGTCGTGAGCGAATTCCAGTGTCTATTTACCTTGTGAATGGTATTAAACTACAAGGTAAAATTCAGTCATTTGACCAGTTTGTAATTTTACTTGAAAACACAGTCAATCAGATGGTTTATAAACACGCTATCTCTACTGTTGTTCCTGCTCGAGCTATTAATTTTCAAGCAATAGGGACAGAAACTCCTGAAGCTGATGGTGAAGATGCTGGTAACTTTTAATTTAGGAGCATAGTGCTTGTTTGACCGTTATAAAGCTGGTGAACAGGCTATCTTAGTCCATATAGAGTTTCCAAAAGAAGGAGATCGTGAAGATCTTCAGGAGCTCGAAATGTTGGTTTCTTCTGCGGGTGCTAATTCTTTGGCGATTGTGCAAGGCAGTCGCCAGTCACCTCATCCAAAGTTTTTTGTTGGTACGGGTAAAGCTGAAGAAATTGCTGAGGTTGTCCAGTTACATCAGGCTGATGTTGTTATTTTCAATCATGAGCTATCACCTTCCCAAGAGCGAAATTTAGAGCGCATTTGTCAATGCAGAGTGCTTGATCGTACTACCTTGATTTTAGATATTTTTGCTCAGCGAGCACGAACCCATGAGGGGAAAATGCAGGTTGAGTTGGCGCAACTTCGCCATATATCAACTCGTTTAATACGAGGTTGGACGCATTTAGAAAGGCAAAAGGGGGGGATTGGATTGCGTGGTCCCGGTGAAACGCAATTAGAAACTGATCGTCGTTTAATTCGTGATAAAATTAAAACAATTTTAAGGCGGCTTGAAAAAATAGCCAAGCAACGTGAGCAGGGTCGTCGTGCACGTACCCGTAATGAGATTCCAACAGTGTCTTTGGTCGGTTATACCAATGCAGGAAAATCGACTTTATTTAATCGAGTTACTTCTGCAGATGTGTATGCGGCAGATCAATTGTTTGCTACGCTCGATCCTACGCTTAGAAAAATAGATGTGACCGATGTGGGTAGTGTCATTATGGCAGATACGGTAGGATTTATTCGTCACTTACCGCATGACTTAGTGGCTGCATTTAAAGCAACTCTTGTTGAAACACGAGAGGCTGATTTACAGCTTCACGTTATCGATGTTGCAGATGAAAGGCGCCAAGAAAATATTGATCAAGTTAATGATGTGCTTCATGAAATTGAAGCCGATGAAGTACCCCAACTTCTCATTTATAACAAAATAGATTTAGTCGAAGAGCTTGTGCCACGTATCGACAGGGATGATGAAGGTAAGCCTGTGCAAGTTTGGTTATCGGCCCATACAGGACTAGGTTGCGAGTTACTTTTACAAGCAATTAGTGAGTGTTTGGCAGAAAAAATGTTAAAGTGCCGATTACGAGTCCCTGCTCGATTTGGTTCTTTACGTGGTGCGTTATATAAATTGAACTGTATTCACGCAGAGCAATATGATGATTTAGGTAATTGCTTGCTTAATATTCGCTTACCTATGGCGGATTGGAACCGGTTGAAAAAAGATAATGGCACCGAAATAGAGAAATTTATCATTACTGATTAAACATTCGTTCACCTCATTTTATTGTGTTTTGTAATGTTAGTTTGATAGATTTATATGAATTCATTTTAATAACAATGGAGTATGGCTATGGCCTGGAACGAGCCGGGTAACAATGGCAACGATAAAGACCCTTGGAAAAACAAAGGGGGTAAAGAACAAGGCCCACCAAATTTAGACGAAGTATTTCGCAAATATGGTGATAAATTTAATGGCATGTTTGGCGGTAGCAGTAAATCGAGCAATTCCAATGGCGGCTTAACTGGCGCAGCACTTGGATTTGTTCTGATCATTGCGATCGTTGTATGGGCATTAAGTGGTATTTACACAGTCAAAGAAGCAGAGCGAGGCGTAATCTTACGTTTTGGTCAATTCCATGATATAGCCTTGCCAGGTTTACGTTGGAAGATGACGTTTGTTGATCGTATTGTACCGGTTGATGTTGAAGCCGTACGCTCATTATCAGCTTCAGGCTTTATGCTTACCGAAGATGAAAATGTAGTGAGTGTTGAGTTTGTAGTGCAATACCGTGTTACAGAACCTCGCGATTATTTGTTTAGTGTTACGGATGCCGACCATAGTTTACAGCAGTCACTAGACAGTGCTTTACGCTATGTTGTAGGTCACGCACGTATGGATCAAATTTTAACAAGGGGGCGTGAAGTTATTCGTCAACAAACTTGGGAAGAGCTGAATAAAATTATTGAACCGTACAATTTAGGCTTAGTATTAACCGATGTTAACTTTAAAGATGCGCGTCCACCATTAGAAGTAAAAGATGCTTTTGATGATGCTATTGCTGCACAAGAAGATGAGCAGCGCTTTATTCGTGAAGCTGAAGCGTATGCACGTGAAATTGAACCTCGAGCTCGTGGTCAAGTAACACGTATGACCCAAGAAGCCGAAGGTTATAAAGAGCGTGTAACATTAGAAGCACAAGGTGAAATTGCTCGTTTTGAGAAGCTTTTACCGCAATATCAAGCGGCTAAAGAAGTGACTCGTAAGCGTCTATATATAGAAGCAATGGAATCTGTGTTAAGTAACAGCTCTAAAGTGCTTATTGATGTAAAGGGCGGCAATAACATGATGTATCTGCCACTTGATAAAATCATGCAGCAAACTCAAGGTGCAGCAAGTAATACTCCGATGCAATTACCAAATAGCACAACTGATATTCAGAATTTACGCACTCAAATGAATAACACTGTCGGTAATAGCCAAGTGAATAGTGCAACAGATCGCTATAAAGGCGATCGCTATTCGAATGGGAGATAATTGAAATGAAGAACTTTAGTTTAATTATATTGTTAACTGCAGTTATTTTATCTTTTTCATCAGTTTTTGTTGTACTTGAGGGCCAACAGGCCATCGTATTGCAATTTAGCAAAGTGAAAAAAGATGTTGATGATAAAGCTGTTGTGTATGGCCCGGGTTTACAGTTTAAAGTGCCATTTATTTCAGAGGTTCGTAAATTAGATGCGCGTATTCAAACACTTGATGGCTCACCTGATCGATTTGTTACAAGTGAAAAGAAAGACTTAATTGTTGATTCATTTGTAAAATGGCGAATTAATGACTTTAGTGCCTTTTATTTAAGAACTCGTGGTGATTTACAGTACGCTGAGACTCTACTGAAACAAAAAGTAAATAATGGTCTAAGAACTAATTTTGGTTCAAGAACGATTAAAGAAATTGTGTCAGGTGAGCGTAGCGCTTTAATGAAAGATGCCTTAGTGCAAGCTTCAGAAAGTGCCAGCGAATTGGGTATTGAAGTACTTGATGTACGAGTGAAGCAAATTAATTTACCAACAGAAGTGAGTAACTCTATTTACCAACGTATGCGCGCTGAGCGTACTGCAGTGGCAAAAGAGCATCGTTCTGAAGGTAAAGAGAAAGCAGAAACCATTCGAGCTGGTGTCGATCGTCGTGTAACCGTAATGCTTGCAGAAGCTGAGCGTAATGCACGTATGGAGCGCGGTGATGGTGATGCAGCTGCTGCTGAAATTTATGCATCAGCTTATTCTAAAGATGCTGAGTTTTATTCATTTTTAAGAAGTTTAGATGCGTATAAAGCGACATTTAATAGTAAAAATGACGTGATGGTTCTAGGTACTGAAAGTGAGTTTTTTCAATCAATGAAAGGCTCAAGTATCAAATAGTATTTCATCAATACATATTAAAGCCTCGCATTGCGAGTAATGCCGTTCACTTAAGGTGAGCGGCTTTTTTATTTTTAGCCACAGGGTAGCGGTTTTTCGATACTTTTAGTGTTCTTGGGTAACTTCGTTCTCGTTTTCCCTCTAGCTTAAATTGACTGGCATTTCTTTCTATTTCCAATATCAGTCCGGGGACATTACCGGGCGCATAAATTGGCATCATAGTCAGCTTATGGATGATGTGTGATGAGGCATCTCTAAAGCTTAGTTGGTTTGGGAAAACACTCTTGAGCGACTTCGCCATCAGGACCATCTTATAGCGGATTAAGTTGTACGCCAACAGCACCCCCCATAACTCCTGTCTAATGAGCTCTGGTAAGTTGCTTCTTAACGTAAACCTACTTGCCAACAAGTGTTGCTTCATTTCTCGGTAGCCCATCTCTATTTCCCAGCGATGGCTATAAAGGTCGACTATTTCTGCCGATGGATATGCCATAGGGTCGACCATGGACGTGAGTATTTTGACTTCTTTTCCTTTGATTAGTTTGGTGATAAGTCGCACGTCCATTGTTAAGGGCAACTCTGGTCGCTTTTTTCTCGCTTGAGGTGTGGTGGTTAGGCGGATGAGTTTATCTTGCCTGCCAAGACGTTTGATTTCCTCATACTGTACGTTCTTCTTTAGCGGTAATAACCAATGTGTGTTGATGCCTTTATGCTGCCAATCATGTAACAAGCCTAGTGAGTAAAAGCCTTTATCAAACAATGTTAGGCTGTTATCTGGTACACGTGCTATGAGCTGTGCTGCCAGTGTCATCTCATTTTCACTCACGCTACTCAATGCACTATCAAGAATTAAGTGGCTACTAAGCTCCATCAGACATACCATTCGTACCTGAGGATAGCCTGCTTCACTGGCTTTATTCGCTGTACGGGCAAAGGCTGCGCTGTTTTCTTTACTATCGGGCGTGCGCCATACAACGCCATCTACACCAAATAAGTTCAGACCACACCAATGGGGATGCTCAGCTCGCTCATGCCACTTCTGTGCTGAAAGATGAAATACATCTCGAACCACATCACTGCCTAGCTTCTTTCTCGCTTGTGTCACGGCACTGCGTGCGACGTAATCCACATCCTGCGGTAATACAATATCGAGCTTGTTGATGAGCAGGCGGACTGATTCAGTGCGAAAAAGTGACATACCTATCACGGCCCAAATCATTGCATCCATAGGCAGCTTGCGTTTACGCAATGTGGCCACACCATTAGAGGCTAAACACGATTGAATAATTTCGGGGTCTAGGACATCCGCTAATGACGAAAATTCGGTAAGGCGGTTAATTGAGGTGCGTGCTAAGGCTTCTGACAGTTCCATAAAAAATCCGATGACATGTGGGCTCATCGGATTGTTACATCTACAGAAGATCGGTCAACCGATCAGTAAAATATTTCTTAACTGATCGGCATTACGCATTGCGAGGCTTTTTTTTGAGACAAATAAAATGACTATAGAAACGCTGATTTTGGCTTTTGCACTTTTTTTAATCTTTGAAGGTTTAGGTCCTGCGCTTTTCCCTAAAAAATGGCAGCAAATGCTGCAGCAACTTAGTACGCTGCCTTTATCGCAATTTAGGTTGTGTGGAGTTGTATTAATTTTGCTTGGCTGGGTTTTATTTATTAGCTTTAAGCCTTAAAGTTGCACGAAAGCTTACTTGACCGACAAAATAAAAGATTATTTCACTTTTATTTACATTTATATCAATAACTTTTTTAGTTAAAGGTGAAAAAAGCGGCGAAACAGGGTGATCTTTACCCTCGTTCTCTGGTAAAATCTGCCCCTAATTTTTTCTAAGTGAATTTACAATGGGTAAAAACGTCGTTGTATTAGGCACCCAATGGGGTGATGAAGGTAAAGGTAAGGTTGTAGACCTGCTAACAGACAGAGCATCTTTGGTTGTTCGTTACCAAGGTGGTCATAATGCAGGCCATACTTTGGTAATTAACGGTGAAAAAACAGTATTACATCTTATTCCTTCAGGTGTATTACGCGATAACGTTAAGTGTGTTATCGGTAATGGTGTGGTTTTAGCACCTGATGCGTTAATGAGAGAAATTGGCATGTTAGAAGAGCGTGGCGTACCTGTACGTGAGCGTCTTTTAATTAGCGAAGCATGTCCATTAATTTTGCCATTCCACGTTGCACTTGATGTTGCGCGTGAAAAAGCGCGTGGTGATAAGCCAATTGGTACTACAGGTCGTGGTATTGGTCCAGCTTATGAAGATAAAGTTGCTCGCCGTGGTTTACGTGTAGGTGATTTATTCAATCCTCAACAATTTTCTGACAAGTTAAAAGAAGTATTGGAATATCATAACTTCACACTTGAGCATTATTACAAAGTTGAGCCAGTTGATTTCCAAAAAACATACGATGATGCAATGGCTGTTGCTGATATATTAAAAGCAATGGTTGTTGATGTAACTGAGTTACTTGATCAAACTCGTAAAGCTGGCGAAAGCATTTTGTTTGAAGGTGCACAAGGTACATTACTTGATATCGATCACGGTACTTATCCTTATGTAACATCATCAAATACTACAGCAGGCGGCGTGGCTACTGGTGCTGGTTTTGGTCCATTACATTTAGATTATGTACTTGGTATTGCTAAAGCATATGCAACTCGTGTTGGTTCTGGTCCATTCCCGACAGAATTATACGATGGCCTTGAAAAGCAAGATCCAGTTGGTAAACATTTAGGCACTAAAGGTCATGAATTTGGTGCAACAACTGGACGTTTACGTCGTACAGGTTGGTTTGATGCAGTTGCAATGCGTCGTGCCGTACAAATCAACAGTGTTTCAGGCTTTTGTTTAACTAAGTTAGACGTGCTTGATGGTGTTGAAACAATTAAGATTTGTACTGGTTATCAGTTAGAAGATGGTACTGTTACTAACGTAACACCACTTGCAGCTGAAGGTTACGATAAAGTAACGCCAATCTACGAAGAAATGCCTGGTTGGTCTGAAGTTACTTTTGGTGTTAAGTCTGTTGAGCAATTGCCTCAAGCAGCTTTAAACTATATCAAACGTATTGAAGAAATTACCGGTGTACCAGTTGATATTATATCAACAGGTCCAGATCGCGTTGAAACGATGATCCTTCGCAATCCATTTGCTTAACAATTATCGTGTTGAAAAAAGCTGCCTTGGGCAGCTTTTTTTTTGACTAAACTTTATTAAAGATGAATATTCTATTCAATCACGCATGATTTAAAATGGCTTGTTGAATATGGCGCAATTCTTGAATAAAAATCAGGGTAAACTTTTTTAATGAATGACATAAAAATGATGATAAAAAAACTGGGATTATTATTTTGTTTAATCATGCCTTGGGCTAATCAGGCTGCAGAGCCTCTTGAGGCCGTTCAACTTTATACGCAAGATGAGCTTTTAATGTTGATCAATAAAAATACCCATTTACAGCGTGTCAAAGCAGATGATTGCCAATTAGTGCAGGATATTGAAGCGCGCGCCATAAAAATGTCTATTCCTGCTTATCAATTTTTGTTTGGTGACATGCTTGCTTATGGTGTTTGTGTTGACCGTGATGTGGCGCGAGGGATTTATTTTATTCGTTTATCCGCTGAGCAAGGACTTGCTGAGGCTTTAGAGCAAATGGGGCGTTATTACCATTTAGGGAAATTTGTTCAAGTAGATATTCCTCAAGCAATTGTTTTTTTGCGTGAATCAGCTGCACTAGGGAATCTCAAAGCACAAATGCGTTTGGTCGATTTGTTTAATCGAGGACAAGGAAGCCCTGCGGATTATGAAGATGCTTATCGCTGGTTATTCCACTCAATCATTGCTGAAGCTAAAACTCATAAACAGGTTGAGACGTTACTTGCCACTCTTGCGAAAAAAATGCCGCCAAGTGTTATTGAACGAGCTAGAAAGCCAATTTAACTAAAAATTACTGGCTAGGATTTGAGTAAAAATAATTTAACCTGTTTCATTACAGGCTTTTGGTTTAAAATAACAACATAAGCCACTTATAAAGCCACTTAATGTCTAATCAAGACCCATTTTTAAGCCGCGAGCAAGATAAATACGAAAACCCCGTCCCGAGCCGAGAGTTTATTCTAGCGCACTTAGAAGCTCGGCAAAAACCAGCTTCTTTTGAAAGCCTTTGTGAAGAGCTTAATGTTGTTGATGAGGAAAGAAATATAGCCTTAAAACGTCGCTTAAGAGCAATGGAGCGAGATGGTCAAATTATTTTTAATCGACTTAAGTGTTACTGCTTACCAGACAAAGTGGGCTTGGTTAAAGGGCGAGTGATCGGCCATCGTGATGGTTTTGGTTTTTTAGCCTTAGACGAGGGTGGTAAAGATTGGTTTATTCCTAAACACCAAATGGAAGGCGTTTTCCATGGTGATCGTGTATTAGCAAAACCAGCTTCGCAAGGCAAAGGCGGCAAATGCGATGCGCGAATAGTACGCGTTTTAGACGGTGAGCGAACACCCATTATAGGACGCTTTTTTGTGGAACATGGTATGGCGGTTGTTGTACCTGAAGACCCTCGTATTACGCAAGATATTATTATCCTTCCTGGCAATGAAAATGGCGCCCGCCATAATCAAATGGTGCAAATTGAAATTACTCAACGCCCAAGTCAACGTATGAATGCGGTAGGCAAGGTACTTGATGTACTTGGTGAACATTTGGCGCCAGGTATGGAAATTGAAGTGGCCTTGCGTAACCATGATATACCTCATGTGTGGCCTGACTCGGTGCTTGAGCAAGTCGCTCCTTTAACTACCGAAGTCGATGAAGCGGCAAAAGAAGGTCGTGTTGATTTACGCAAAATACCTTTAGTCACCATTGACGGTGAAGATGCGCGCGATTTTGATGATGCGGTATTTTGTGAGCGTAAAAAAAGTGGTGGCTGGCGTTTGTGGGTTGCAATTGCTGATGTTTCATATTATGTGGGCAAAGAAACGCCTCTTGATGAAGAGGCAATTAATCGCGGTAACTCAGTGTATTTTCCTGAGCAAGTTATTCCCATGTTACCCAAAGTCTTGTCAAATGGTTTGTGTTCACTGAACCCAAAAGTTGACCGTCTGTGTATGGTTGCTGAAATGACGATTTCAGATGCAGGTCGACTTTCGGGTTATCGCTTTTATGAAGCTGTAATGAATTCTCACGCACGATTTACATACACACAAGTGGCTGCAATATTGGCAGGTGAAGCGCCAGCGAAAGAACATCAAGCATTGGTGCCGCATTTGCAAGACCTGTATCAAATGTATATGGCGATGAAAGCTGCTCGCTTGGAACGCGGCGCAATTGAGTTTGAAACGTTAGAAGCTAAGTTTATTTTTGATGCACACCGTAAAATCGAAACGATCACGACGTTACAGCGTAATGATGCGCATAAACTCATTGAAGAGTGCATGATCATGGCTAACGTCGCTGCAGCTAAGTTGCTCGAAAAGCATGAGGCCAGTGCACTTTATCGTGTACATGATGAGCCTGATGCCGAAAAATTAGCACACTTTAGAACATTTTTAAGTGAGCTCGGCGTTGAAAATACTATTCCATTAGAGCCAAGCCCAAAAGAAATTACTGAAAGTTTAACCCGTTTGGGTGAACGTCCCGAAATTGAGCTTATTCAAACGATGTTGCTTCGTTCAATGAAGCAGGCTGTCTATCAATCAGAAAATATAGGCCATTTTGGTTTATCGCTTCCTGCTTATGCCCATTTTACGTCACCTATTCGTCGTTACCCTGACTTAGTGGTGCATCGTGCAATAAAAGGAGTATTAAAAGCACAAGGCATGCCGACCACAGGTGCTTATGCCTATACACCTATTGAAGCCGATCATCTCGGAGCACAATGTTCTATGACTGAGCGCCGAGCTGATGATGCAACACGCGAAGTAGCTGATTGGCTTAAATGTGAATTTATGCAAGATAGAGTAGGTCAGCATTTTACGGGTGTTGTTTCGTCAGTGACCACGTTTGGTTTGTTTGTTCGTTTAGATGAATTGTTTATTGATGGCTTAGTTCATGTTACCGCACTTGGAAATGACTATTTTCATTATGATGGTGCACGCCATTGCCTTGTGGGGGAAAATACTAAACAAGTATTCAGGTTAGGCGATAAAATTTCTGTCACTGTGTTATCGGTGAGCTTAGATGAGCGTCGTATCCATTTAGGCCTGCAAAGTGAGCAGACTAACGATCGTTATGCTCGCCGACGCAACAACAAAGCGATTGAAGAAAAAATCAGTGTTCGTCAGCAACTAAAATCTGGCCGTATTCCTAGCGAAGGTAAAGGGCTTGATTCAAAAAAACGTCCAACTGATGAGAAAAAAGATAAAGCTGGAAGCTCAACGTCAAAAGGCAAAAGAAAGCCAAGTTCAGCGGGCAAAAAAGTGACAAAAGCGGGAGCTGCAGTTTCTGCGCATGGGCATGAGTCAGATATTAGTAAGACTAAGAAAAAAAAGAAGAAAGCCATCAAACGTAAACGCCCAGGTAAAAATGCACGTAAACGAAATACCTCGGTAGGGAATTAGGAGCTATAAAGCAGTGAGTAATGAATTAATTTTTGGCTTTCATTCGGTTGAAGCTATTTTAGCAAAAGAGCCTGAGCGCTTTATTGAAATTTATGCCTTAAAAGGTCGTGAAGATAAACGTTTAAATCCAATCCTTGAACTAGCTGAGCAATTTGGTGTTTCTGTCCAGTATATGCATCGTAAAACTTTGGATGAAAAGGCTGACGGCGAACAGCATCAAGGCCTTATCGCAAAAGTAAAGGCTGGAAAAACCTACAGTGAAAAAGATCTGGATGAGATCATTGCGCGCCATGAGACGCCATTTTTATTGGTTTTAGATGGCGTGACAGATCCGCATAACTTAGGCGCGTGCTTGCGCAGTGCTGATGCGGCAGGTGTTCATGCTGTTATTGTGCCTAAAGATAACTCAGCCAAACTTAATGGTGTTGCAAGAAAAGTTGCTTGTGGCGCAGCTGAAACTGTTCCTTTAGTTCATGTTACAAATCTTGCTCGCACGCTACGAGAAATAAAAGAGGCGGGTGTATGGGTGATTGGTACAGCTGGCGAAACAGATACCCATGTTTTTGATGCGAAGTTAACAGGCCCAGTTGCGCTTGTTATGGGTGCTGAAGGCACTGGCATGCGCCGCTTAACTCGTGAACATTGTGATACCTTAGTTAAAATCCCAATGGTTGGTACGGTTTCAAGCTTAAATGTATCGGTTGCAACGGGTATTTGTTTATTCGAAATTTTGCGCCAGCGTCACCTTATTTCTCTTTAGTTTTACCTTGTGCGGTAGGTCTTTTTACTTACCGTACCATCTTCTTGTTAATATTTTCTTTTTGTATATTGCTTAATCATTTTTTAGCACGTAAAATACGCGCTCTTTTCGGCCACTAAATATCAGTTCCTTGCCTTATACCGACCGGCCGAAACGGTTATAGGCTAATTAACCGTAAGGAATACCCATGCGTCATTACGAAATCGTATTCATGGTTCATCCAGATCAAAGTGAACAAGTTCCAGGTATGATCGAGCGTTATACTGGTTCTATCACTGAAGCTGGCGGTACTATCCACCGTTTAGAAGACTGGGGTCGTCGTCAATTGGCTTACCCAATCGACAAGCTTCATAAAGCCCACTATGTTCTTATGAACGTTGAAGCTACATCTGAAGTAATCAACGAGCTAGAAACTTCTTTCCGTTATAACGATGCAGTACTACGTAACTTAGTTATGCGTACTAAATCAGCTGTAACAGAAGCATCTCCTCTTGTAAGAGAAGAGAGAAGAGAAACTGCTGAAGCTTAATCGTTTTGAGTGATTGTATGACTAATAACCAGTTAGTACTTTCTGGCGTGGTGTGTAAAACACCTAAATTTAGTCAAAGCCCAGCCGGTATTCCACACTGCATTTTTGTATTGGAACATCGGTCGCAACAGGTTGAAGCCGGACTAAACCGTAATAGTTATGTTCGAATGCAAGTTGTCGCAAGTGGCGAAGCAATACAACATCATGCTCAAGACATACAGATTGGGTCACAAGTGACAGTGTATGGTTTTTTAAACCGTCATGAAGGCCGTAACGGCTTGAGTCAATTGGTATTACATGCCCATCAAATAGAAAGAATTATTTTAGGAGATTTATCTCATGGCACGTTACTTCAGACGTCGTAAGTTTTGCCGCTTTAAAGCGGAAGGCGTACAAAAAATTGATTATAAAGATCTAGCTACTCTTAGAAACTATGTTACAGAAAGTGGCAAAATCGTACCTAGCCGTATCACAGGTACTAGCGCAAAATATCAGCGTCAATTAGCAGCAGCAATCAAACGCGCTCGCTATTTAGCCCTTCTTCCATACACTGACTTACATAAGTAAGCAGCGGATTAACTGTTTTTAAAAGGTGTAGAAACATGCAAGTTATTCTACTAGACAAGATCGCTAACCTAGGTAGCCTAGGTGATCAAGTAGCAGTAAAATCAGGTTACGCGCGTAACTTCCTTTTTCCAAAAGGTAAAGCCGTTCCTGCAACAGCTGCTAATGTTGAATCTTTCGATGCACGTCGTGCAGATTTAGAAGCTAAAGTTGCTGAAACTTTAGCTGCTGCTCACGTTCGCGCTGAAAAATTAACTGCACTAGCTGAAGTTACTTTAGTATCTAAAGCTGGCGACGAAGGTAAATTATTCGGTTCTATCGGTACTCGCGATATTGCTGATGCTATCTCTGCAGTTGGTATTGAAGTTGCTAAATCTGAAGTTCGTTTACCAAACGGTACAATCCGTGAAGTAGGTGAATTTGAAGTTGCAATTCAAGTACATTCAGATGTGACTGCTACTATCACAGTAGTTGTTATCGCTGAAGCTTAATCAATTATTTAATTGATTAAAAAAAACCGCGCTTAGGCGCGGTTTTTGTTTTTTAAACTTTACAGTTTTTCAACTTAAGTTCAATTTATCTACATTTAGTATTACATTTCAACCTACCAGTGCCCACCTCGCTTACCTTAATCAGGTCCTTAGGCTAGAAGAATTAAGCATATTCAAAAAAAACATGGGTGATTAAAAAATGTTCTAGAGTTTTCCTGCTTATTTTATTGTTCAGCTTTACTGCTTAGCACTTTCTTCGGTAATATTCATGCTACAAATGACATCGCTGTCATTCACATTTTTTTACATTACTCAGGGTATTACATTGAAAGAGTTACGTTCACAATTTGGTTTTACACTCATAGAAATGATGATTACAGTGAGTATTATTGGCATTTTAAGTGCAATTGCACTGCCTGCTTATTCTGAGCACATAAAAAAAGCACGCCGTGCTGATGCTCAGCAAATATTATTGCAAAATGCTGCGTTATTGGAGCGCCAGTACTCTCGCCAAGGTCAATATCCCGCAGCATTCAATGTTACGCCACTTGATTTTTATGGTTTTACTTATAACAAAGTTTCAGATAGCGCCTTTACCCTTACTGCTACACCGACGGGCGATCAAACTGCAGATAGTTGCGGTAGCATGACAATCAACCATCAAGGTGTAAAAACAGCGGCCATCGCGAGTTGTTGGAAATGATAAGGCGAGCCAGAGGCTTTACATTACTTGAACTCATGGTGGTGGTTAGCATCATCGCGATTTTAGCGTTAATCGCTTTGCCTAATTTTTATCAGCAAATTAAGCAAGACCGCTTAGTCACTAATGCCAATCAATTACACAGTGTGTATAAATACGCCCGAGCCGAAGCGGTGAAGCGGGAAAAACCGATAAAGCTCACTGTTTCAGAGGGGGGAAAGTGGCAAGTAAAAACGACCGTTGCCCCAATCGAGATGTTGGCTGAGTTTGAATCGGCGCACAGCACTGTGTCTATTACAGGGTTGCAGGATTTAACCATCACTCAATACGGCAGCACGTTAGCTAAACAATTTATTGTCACCGATGGTGATTCATCTACACAAGATTATTTGCTATGCACCTATGTCAGCGGTCAAAGTATGTTAAGTAAGGAAGTCGCATGCCCATAAAATTAGCAAAAACACAGCAAGGGTTTAGTTTACTTGAAGTAGTGATTGCCATGTTAGTGGCAAGCATTGCGTTGTTAGGCCTAGCTTCAGGGCAAGCCAAATCACTGCAATTTGCTTCAAATAGCCTCGATTATACGGTGTCGATTATACAAGCGAACAATGCTGTTGAACGAGTGTGGGCTAATTTGTGTGGTTTACAACATGGCACAGTGGCTTATGATGCTGGTTTTAATGCTGTTCTTACGCCTGCTTTGGCGCGTTATACCTTAACAGTCACTCCAGCTCCGGCAGCCGCTGCTGCATTTACAAATAACTTGACCGTTAAAGTAAGTTGGAACGATGACAGAATGAATGATGGTCTTGCAAACGAAGTAACGCTGAGCCCTGAATACCCAAATTTAAATGCGGGGTGCAGTTTATAATGCGCTTTGTTCATCAAACCCAGCACGGCTATACGCTTATAGAGTTAATGGTAGCGCTTGCTGCCAGCATGTTTTTACTCAGCGGTGTATCAATGGCTTTTGTATCAATCAAAAGCACCATTAGCAGCACAGAAGCACTTGAAAATTCACAAGAGGTGATACGTTCAACCGCAGATGTAATGACGCGAGCGCTTAAACAAACGCTTGCTCCTCCAACAATTAGTACAACTAATATCGCCAATGACACCATTACGATAGTGCAAGATGCTAATACTATTAACTGCTTAGGCCAGCTTTCTGCTGTTGCTTATACCGAAGCTTATACTTTTGTAGCACCAAACTTGATGTGTGCTATTGATGGTGGAGTTAATCAAACCTTACTCACAGGAGTTGAAGCAATTTCATTTATGCTAAACGGCTTACTTGTGACAACAACAGTAAAACCTATTGGTTTACCTGATTATTTGGGTAATGGCCTCGCTATCGATACCTCTTTGACCGCTGATATTTTAAATTAAGGCCAATACGATGAAACAAATGAAAAAACAGCAAGGTTTCACCATAGTCGTGGTTTTACTGTTAAGTATGATGGCAAGTGTGGTGGTGATTAGCTCCCTTAAAGATACCACGATGCAAGAGCGCCTAAGTGGTAACTTTGAAAAACAAACTAATGCGCGTTTAGCTGCTGAATCAGGTTTATTTTCGACTCATAGTCAGCTGCAAGCCGAGTTGGCAAGAGTGCCGACTTCAACTCTTACACAGCTTATTGCAAGTAAAGGCGAAGGCGGTAAATTTACCTACCAAGCGACCAATAAGCTCGAAGGCATGCTCGCCAATATTGAATTATCACAAACCACTGATGGTTTACTCAGTGTGGCCAGTGGCGGAGAGCGCTATGAAGGCGAAAAGCAGTTAAGAGCGTTGTATGAGTTAGTGCCTGGCAAAGGGCAATCTTTGAAGTCACCTTATCATGATGGTTTAATCGGTTGTGAAGGTGTTACCTTAACAGGAAGTGGTAAAGCCGATAGTTATGATTCAAATTTAGGTGATTATGGTGCTAGTTATGTTCAAAATGGTGCAACGCTGATTAACAAAGGTGACATTGTTACAGTCCGAACTTTAACTGGGGGAAGTAAAGTTATTGTTAGAGGTTCGGCAGTTATTGCAGGCGACTTAATTACTCCCGGCCAAATTGAGTTTAATGGCGGTGCTGTTGTAACAGGGTCTGTTCATACAAATGGGCATTTTAATAATTCAAACAATATCGAAATTGGCGGTGATTTAATTGCCTATGAGTATATTTTTAAGAAAAATAATCGTGTTGGTGGCTCGATAAAATCCAATGGGTATATTGAACTACTCAATATGTCAGTTGGAGGAGATATTACAACTAAAAGTAAAATTAGTCTTACAGGCGTCAGTCCTATAGACGGAAGTGTGCTTGCTGGAGGTAATTTATACATTAAAGCCTCGCACGTTACTGGGACGGTTTCTACCCATGGAAACCTTACTTTTGAATCTGGTAATTTAGGAGCAACAAAAGTTAAAGGTGATGTAGTCGTAAGTAGTTGGGATGGAAATAAAGTTTTTACTAATGATAGCTTTCGTTACATGGGGAATCTTCAATCAAACAGCAGCACCGAACGTTTTAAGGTAGCTCCATTTAAAACGAATTTTGTATCGATACCCGAAGCTGAAATTATAGCAAAGTTACCTGAAGATGATGGGTTACTCGATCCTAACAATCCGCAAGATAGAACGTGCGATCCTTTAAATATAAAAACAGAGATCGAAGCTGTTGATATAAAGGCGATTAATGTAAAAGATTTATTTGTTCATAGTAATTCAACCTATTCATTTGGTGAATCAACCAGTTTATTTACAAATAGTAATGGTAGTAATAGCAGTGCTGTAAAGACCTTGGCAGCTACTAAAAGTACATTCTTGGGAAACTCTTATAATATTTTAATGTTCGATAATTTGGATATTAAAGGAACATTAAAAATAGCAGAGGATAGTGATGTCGTTATTTATGTAAAAGGAAACTTAACGATGTCAGGTAGCTCCAGCCTAACTATTCCTGATACAAGCAGTCTAACGCTAATTATGAAAGGAGCGCTTAATATTGGTGCAGGGGCGCAAATATACACACCAGCAAAAGGGTTAACAGATAAAGGATTGCCTCGGTTCAGTATTTACAGCTCTTATAGTGGAACTGGTATAAAAATAACAGGTGGTACTGAAGAAATATATGCCGTTGTTTATGCGCCTTTAACCGATGTTGTAATCGCTTCTAGTTCAGATTTTAAAGGAGCATTAGTCGGTAAAAAGGTCGCCATTACAGGTGCCGGAGCATTCCATTATGATTCAGCCCTAAAAAATGCAAAAGTAGGAAACGATAATAGTAAAGCGACAACACCACAGCTTATTTTCAAAGGTTGGCGTTATCATGCTGAGCCAGATAGAGAGTAACTTATATAGTTCGAGGCAAATATATTAAACAAGTAATGAGCGGCGCATGATGCGCCGTTTGTGCATCTGGAACCTAGATTTATGTTATTTAAGATTGATTCTATTTTATAGCTGAAGCGCTTTTTTTAATGTTATTAATAGCCGTTTATAAAAATATCAGATTAATTTCTTTTCATTTAAACCTTTTCATTTTCCAGTGGCGTCTAATAGAGTATTACAAAATTAATTCAGTATTGAGATACGGATGTTGATTGATGCAAAACAGCCTTTTGCCAATGACATTGAGGTAAGCAACCTTGATGATGAAGGGCGATTGATAATGCAAACCCAACAAGGGTGTCAAACCGCCTTTTCTAGCTTGTATCAACTGCATCATAAAAAAGTCTATGGTTTGTGCTTACGTTTAACTGCCAACGAGGCCTTTGCCCAAGAAGCAACTCAAGAAGTGTTTGTGCAGTTATGGCAAAAAATCTCAAGCTTTGATGGCAGTGCTAAATTTTCGACTTGGTTACACAGCGTGACCGTAAATATCACCATTAGCTACATGCGTAAGCAAATAAGCTGGCTACAAAGAGTGGTCAGCTTTGAAACCGAAGGTATGCCCGAGCAAGCCATTGAGCAATGCCATGGTATTGAAGGATTAGACAAGCTCATTTTACGCTTACCCGAACGAGCACGTTTAGTATTTGTATTACATGCCGTAGAAGGCTATCGCCATGACGAAATTGGTCACATGCTCAACATGGCGGTTGGGTCGAGTAAATCGCAATATCACCGAGCAAGAAACTTATTACAGGAGTGGTATCAAAATGAACAAACCGAATGATTTTGACACCTATTTGGCACAATCGTTAGTTGATTTAAATTCTGAGATTAGCCCTCAAAAAGACTTATGGCCGGGGATTGAAAAGGCGATGGAGTTTTCTGCAGTTAAAAAATCGACGCCACCTATAACGTTTCGTTATTTTTCAGTGGCTGCAGGGGTGGTTGTTATTGCGCTGCTGGTTAATATTGGTATGAAAGTACAAACAGTGCCTAGTGCCATTACCCTGATGAGCCAGTTGTATGAAGCTGAAAAATCGGCATTATTAGTACAATTTGAAAATAAACCAGCACTCACAGACGATTGGCAAGCGCAGTTGGCAGAACTTGAAAATGCTGAAAGTGCGGTAAAAGCGGCGTTAAAAAACGATCCGCAAAATCCAACCTTGCTCAAAATGTTGTCGCAAGTTTACCAACAGCAATTAGATTTAATTAATCGTGTTCACCAGCCTAAATGGCAACAAATTTAAAGGTAGGATCATGAAACTCTATTTAGTATTTGCTTTGTTTTCTGGTTGTATTTTAGCGGGTGAGCAAATTGATCGCACCGTCGATGTGAGCAGCAGTGAACAAATTAAAATTGAAAATCAAGATGGCAACATTGAAATCAAAGCATGGGATAAACGTGCCTTTTCAATAAAAGGCGAACTAGATGACAGAGCTCTAGGTTATGAACTTGAGCAACAATCTGGCCAAACACATTTTAGAGTGAATATGCCAAAATCGGGTAAATATTCAAAGCAGCAGGGTTCTAACTTGGTTATATATGTACCATCACAAAGCCTAATTCGTTTTAACGGCATCAATGTCAACGTGACTATTAGTGAAGTACAAGGAAGCAGCCGGATTGAAACCATTAATGGCAACATACAAGCCAACGATTTAGCAGGAGAGATTCGTCTTGAAACAGTGAATGGCAATATTGAGGGCCAAAAACTCAATGGTGATATTCGTTATCGCACTGTTAATGGTGATATTGATGATATGGATTCACAAGGTGAGCTGCGTTTTGATAGCGTTAATGGCGAAATTAAAACACAAAGCCAAGCTCGCTCGCTAAAAGCTGAAAATGTGAATGGTGAAATGGATCTAGCCTTGCAGCAAGTCGAACGAGTCAGTATTAATACAGTCAATGGTGATATTATCCTTGAAGTGCATGAGTTAATGCCAAGGGCGCGTATTGCGGTTGAAACCGTCAGTGGTTCAGCCATCCTTACTTTACCCAGTGATATCTCCGCTAAAATAGACCTTGACGCTCATGCTGGTGGTCGGATTAAAAATGCATTTAATGACGTGGCTGTGAAAAAAGCCAAATATGGCCCATCAAGTAGCCTGACGATTGAGCAGGCGGGCGGTGATAGTAAAATAGAACTCGATACGATTAGCGGGCACTTAACTTTAAAAAAACGCTAAGAGTTCAGGCTTTGCCTTCTAGTGTCACTTTAAGTCAGGGTGACACTAAAACTTTTCACTTTTGTACTTGCAGCATCCTTCATAGCCGATAGAATAACGCCATTGTTAGTGTTACTAGAAATGTCATGGCCAAACCAGATAAACAAGTCGATACCATTAAAATGGCGCCTCACTCAATTGAGGCTGAGCAGTCAGTATTAGGCGGCTTAATGCTTGATAACGAGGCGTGGGATCGTGTTGCTGAACGCGTTGTTTCGCAAGATTTTTATACTCGAACACATCGCTTTATCTTTGAAGCTATGGAAAAGTTGGCCGAGCAAGGTCAACCACTCGATTTAATTACCATTTCAGAAACACTCGAGAAAAATAATCAGCTAGAAGGTATCGGTGGTTTTTCGTATTTAGGTGAAATTGCTAAAAATACCCCAAGTGCGGCAAATATTAATGCTTATGCTGATATTGTACGTGAACGTGCAGTTGTACGAGAGATGATCTCGGTTGCCAATGAAATTGCCGAGGCGGGATTTAACCCCGAAGGCCGTGCCAGCCATGAATTGCTTGATCTAGCTGAAAGTAAAGTATTTAAAATTGCTGAAAAAAGAACAAAAAGTTCTGAAGGCCCTCAAAACATTCATACCATTTTAGAAAAAACCATTGATAAGATTGAGGCTTTATATCAATCGCCACAAGATGGTATTACTGGTGTGAGCTCAGGTTACAGCGATTTAGATAAAATGACAGCTGGTTTACAGCCTTCAGACTTAATTATTGTGGCAGCGCGTCCGTCAATGGGTAAAACCACCTTTGCAATGAATTTGGCCGAACATGCCGCTATGACGCAAGATAAGCCTGTGGTTATTTTTTCACTAGAGATGCCGTCAGAACAAATCATGATGCGTATGTTGGCCTCTTTAGGGCGAATTAATCAAACCAAGGTACGTACTGGTCAGTTAGATGATGATGATTGGGCGCGTTTATCTTCGACCATGGGTTTGTTAATTGAAAAAGGTAAAATGTTTGTTGATGATTCATCAGGCTTAACGCCGACTGAGTTGCGCTCTCGCGCCCGTCGTATTGCCCGCGATCATGGTGGTATTAGTATGATCATGGTCGATTATCTCCAGTTAATGCGCGTTCCTAGCTTATCGGATAATCGTACGCTTGAAATTGCCGAAATATCTCGCTCTCTCAAGGCGTTGGCTAAAGAGCTTGAATGCCCTGTGGTGGCGCTTTCACAGCTTAACCGAACACTTGAGCAACGTGCTGATAAACGACCAATTAACTCCGACTTACGTGAATCAGGGTCTATCGAGCAGGATGCCGATTTGATCATGTTTATTTATCGTGATGAAGTGTATAACGAAGACAGTATGGATAAAGGTGTAGCAGAAATTATCATAGGCAAGCAGCGTAACGGGCCAATTGGTAAAGTACGTTTAACGTTCCAAGGTCAATTTTCACGCTTTGATAATTATACAGGCCCAGCTTTTGATGATGAGTACTAAAAATGCGTTTAGCCACCGCTGAAATAAATCTTCCAGCGTTAGATCATAACTTTAAGCGGGTAAAAGAGTTTGCCCCCGCTAGCCAAATTATGGCAGTGTTAAAAGCCAATGCGTATGGCCACGGTTTAGTGGCAATTGCTAAGCGTTTAAGCTCGGCTGACGCCTTTGCCGTCGCGCGTATTGATGAAGCCTTAGCACTACGTGCTGGTGGCTTGGTCAAACCCATTGTATTGCTTGAAGGTTTTTTTGAACCGCAAGATTTACCGATTTTATTAGCGAATAATTTTCAAACCATTATCCATCATCAGTCACAACTTGATGTACTGATTAATTGCGACCTTGATGGCATGCTTACGACATGGTTAAAAATTGATACTGGTATGCATCGTTTAGGGATAAGCCCAGAGCAGTTCTCCCAAGCATATCAAACGTTAAGTCAATGCGAGCATGTTAATCCTAACATTCGTTTAATGACTCATTTTGCCTGTGCTGATGATTTAACTGATAGTAAAACGCAACAGCAACTCGCGGTGTTTTCTGAGCTAATTGCGGATAAAAAGCAGCAAACATGTTTAGCTAATTCCGCGGCTATTATTGGTTGGCCAGATTCTCATGGTGATTGGGTACGCCCTGGTTTAATGATGTATGGCGTCTCGCCAATGCTTAATAAAATAGGGGCTGATCATGGTTTAGCCCCTGTGATGCGCTTAAAAACGCGTTTAATCTCTTTACGGTTAGTTAAAAAAGGTGAAGCTGTCGGATATGGTTCTACCTGGACATGCCCAACCGATACCATTATTGGAGTAGTTGCTATGGGTTATGGTGATGGATACCCAAGACATGCACCAAGTGGTACGCCAGTTATTGTTAATGGCAAAAAAGTGCCATTAGTAGGGCGAGTCTCGATGGATATGATCACCGTTGATTTGGGGTTAGGCACTGATGCAAAAATTGGTGACCAAGTTATTTTGTGGGGCCCTGAATTACCTGTAGAGGTGGTGGCGCAGTGTGCTGAAACCATCCCTTATGAGTTATTATGTAATATAACGCCAAGGGTCGATTACCAGTATGTTGAGTAAAAAATTAAATAATAAATAGTTGTATTAGTTGCAGCTATTTACAACTTTAATTGACCTTGTAATGTAGCAACAATTTTTCTGCTGGTTGCTCGATCCCGATGCTCACCCAGTGTGATCCCCTGCCAAGTCCCAAGCTGTAATTTACCATCACGAATGGGTACGCTAATGCTAGCACCTAAAATACTGGCTTTGATATGAGCAGGCATGTCATCGTCACCTTCGTAATCATGGCGATAATAACTCGCTTGTTCCGGCACGAAATAATTAAAATGGCTTTCGAGATCTTGTCTTACAGTTGGATCTGCGTTCTCATTAATGGTTAAACTTGCTGAGGTATGTTGAATAAAAAAATGGGCTAAACCAATATCAATGTCAGAGAGTTCAGGCAGTTTGGAAATGAGTTCATCTGTAATCAAATGAAAGCCTCGCTGACGAGGCTTCAATGTAATAATGCGTTCGAACCAACTCATATTTTATCGAAACAAACCTCAATGTTAGCGTTGCCTGCATCAGAGGTGAACGGGATCAATACTTTTGGGCCGTCACACTTGTGAGTAATAGTATGGTTAGTGCCAGAAACAACAATTGGGGTTGCCATATTAAACTCGTAACCTTTTTCACCTAATAAGTTTTTAGCACCACCGGTGACCATGTTGGTAATTTCACCCACCATGTCAGTGACTTCTTCGTTAATGCTATTAGGGCGTTCACCAAGCATACGTTCCATAATGGTTAATGCTAATCCTTCATCAAAAGTAATGGAGAAAGAGCCACGAGTTTGAGGACCTACCATACCGATGAGTCCCGATACATCACCTTGTGCAACCTCACCTTTTTTCTTTTGAGGTTTACCCGGTTTTAATTGTGTTTGTGCCATGGTGCTTAACACATTCATGAGTGAGGCTAAAAAAGGGTTTATGAATTCTACGTTCATTATTACATCCAATTCTGATTAGATTGAGACAAGGTACTTAGTTTATTCTTAACTCAAAGTGCCTGTTTTACAACTAAAAATAACTAACTTATTGTGCTAAGCATTTTTTACACGTGCCATGTGCTTCAATTGTTTGTGCTATCACAGTAAATCCAAAATCAGCTGCTTTATTATTTAGCTCGTGCGAAATCACGGTAGAGTGGAGCTCTTCTACATGGCCACACTTATCGCAAATTAATAACTGTACAGGGTGAATATGGTCAAAATGGTGGCAAAGCATAAATGCATTAGTGCTTTCAATTTTATGAATAAAACCCATATCAGCTAAAAAATCCAACGCTCTATAAATAGTAGCAGGTTTTGCATTTGGTTCCGTGACTTTTAACTGTTCTAACAAATCATAAGCCCCAATACCACCTTTTGTTTGGGCTAAGAGCCGAAAAACTTTTTCTCTGATAGTGGTGAAACGAGTACCTTTATTGTCACAGACTTGTTTTGCTTTATTAATTAAGCTTTCGATTGGCATAATTACATATCCTTTAACTAAGGAATTCATATTAACATAGAATTTTTATTAGTCTTGTATTGCGCTTGATTTATTAAAAACTCTGACCATCTGAGAATATAAATTGAGCAGCGTTGCAATTTTTAGTATTATCTCGCGCCTTAATTTATTGTGAGGTCTGCTGTGAATAGACGCTTTTCTGTGGCTCCAATGTTAGATTGGACTGATAAGCTCGTTTTTAAAGGCTTGTAGTGGGTTGTGGGGCTTTATGGGGGCCTTTAATAGTTTGATAGTAAAAAAGGGGCCCCGCGTGGGGCCTTTTTGTTTTTTGGGGATCTGGTATGTCGTGCGGCTTGATATGCCAATTGGTATGCGTGCAATGTTATGGATAATGGAAGGATTGAGTATACTAAGTAATATTTTAGGTGTTTTGAGTTGTAGTATCGAGATTGAAAAGGTTCATGCATTAGTTAAAACTGAATTAACAGAATGAGTTTAGCCGCTAGATTAATATTTAGCGGCTTGGATTGTGTTCCATTCTTCTTTTGCGGCTTGATGCTGCTTGTCAATATATGCCGCCAAATCTTCAACTTTTACCAATGTTGGTGAACGTTCTGAATTGCGTAGTTTAAATGTCGGCACTGGCAGCGCGTGAGCCTTTGCCTTTTGATTTGCCGTTTCTGGCGTGATGCCGAAATAGTATAAGCAAATTTCTTTTAATTCTAATTCTGATCTGCCGTAGCGGGCTAATAATGCGAATTTTGTGTTCATGATATACTCACTCTAATTTATTGCTGTTCGGTTTCTTGCTTAACTGGTTTGGCGGTTTTGGTGAGTGCAAACCAGTTTTTGTATCTGCGTTTTACTGTTTTCTTCATGTAGCTCGTTGCCTTTCTCTGTATAGCAAAGCCAGCTTAATACTCGTAAACATCATGCTTTATGCAAATATCATGAATTTCAGGTATTGCAATAAAGCTATAAAGTTCATTTTCAAAAACCAGTCTTTGTCTTATGTATCTTTGGCCTTTCTTTATCTTGTAATTTTGCCTTTTTGCTTTAGCTATAATTCTTAATTCAGCAATTGAGTGTCCATAACCATTAACACCTCGATTTAATAACCATTCACAAGCTTGGCAATCATAATCTTTTGCCGCTACTTGCTCGCTTTCAGATAAAAGTTTAGGCATAGCTAACCGCCTTTCTAAAGTTAATTAACGCATCCTTAAATGCTGCGCACACGTCATTTGGTTCGTAACTAGCCAGTTCTTTAATTTGATAAATTAAGTTTTGTGTAGGTGTCATACCATCACCTCGCTTTCAACAGGTTGCCATTCGCAATTGATGCACAGCACGATGTCGTTGTCTTGGTCGTAGATTTCACCATTTTTGACTGTGACAATATCAAATTCGGTTTCGTCTTTTGCGCGTACGCGGTAAGTGCCGTCGGCTTTTGGGCCAGTGCTGTAAAGCTGCCAGTTGCTGCTTGTTGCTACTTCCTTATTGGTTAAGCTTGATATCCATTCTCTAAGTTCAATCATTTTCCAGCAATAAGTCATACTAATAACGTAAGTGTATAGTTTTGGGTAATCGTGCTGCTTTCTTGCAATAAATGCTTCTGCATCAGCTTCAGTGAAGTGCGAATTAACAGTGACCTCGATTTCTTGCATGTGAAGTTTTTTAAGGTCATCAGGTAAATCAGACCAATCAGGGTCAAAGTGATCATTAAAGCACTCAACGAAGTCGATCTCTTTGCAGTCAAGGAATCTTGTTTCTTCATGTTCACTCCAAAACGAACTAGACCACTGCTCATGATTTTCGAAAATGTATTCAGCCAACTCGCTGTAATCTTCACTATTTTCTGAGTGGTACAACGTTTGCCCATCATCATCTAAAATTTCCCAATGAGACTCGTTATACCCTTCCTCTGTAATTAGTGATTTTTTATAACGAACTTCGAAAAGAGGGTGAGCAGTTAATCTGTTTCCTTGCGTATTCAACTGTTCGGACATTTCAATTAAAAATGCAGGTATTTCGGCGGTAGTCGTTGTTCCCATCATTAACATCCTTTTAAAAGTTGGTCGAGTTCGCGTTCTAATGCGCGTTCTTCTCGTGCGAGTTTGAGTGCGTCGAGTTTGTTTTCGAGCAAGCGCCTCATTGTGCGTTTTGGCTGGCTTGGTGTTGCAAGCGTTGGTTGTTCGGTTGGTTCGACATCAAAGTCGGTGATGTCTAAATTTGTTTTTGCCTTTACTTGGCTTGGTGTTGCAATGGCCTGCGTTGCAGTTGTGTTTTTAGTTACGGTTTGCGTTGGTTTGCTGCGCAGTAGTGGCGAACCTTTGCGGTACGCTTTGCGGGTGCAGCCGCAACCGGCTATTTTGCCAATGCTGTTTTTTATTACTTCGCGCTCGTTGCCGCAAATGCAACGGCAGTGGTAAAAATGTTGGCCGTTGGCTGATTTTTTATCGAGCATTGCCAGTACTTTTAAGTTGTTGTACTGCTGGCCGATGATGATTTCTACTTTTGCTTTTCTCATGCTGCTTGGTCCTTCAAAGGTGTTGCTTCTATTGGTTTTAAGCCTAATTCGATGCGTTGATTGTTGTATGACTCAACGAACTGCACGGCAAAGTGGTAATCGGTCTGATTTGGTTCGTCGCGGCCCATACACCAGGCACGTTGCTGTGCAGTTTCGTTAATCATGGTTATGCCTTTTTGCCGTTGATTGTGACTTCTTTTTCCATATCAACTACAAATATTCGGTATTTGCTCTGCCCGTTGATCGTTATGTTTTGCATGGTGTTAACAGGGAATTTCATTTCCATGACTTGCAAAAAGTCGCTGGTGATGTCTTTTTGATTGTTGCCAACAGCTATACCGTTGCCGTTATGTAAACCCCAATAAATTCGGCTTGATAGGGGCGAGTACAATAAGCCTGTTTTATTTGCCATGCGTTAAAGTCCCTATTTCGCTAGTTGCTGGTAAATGGCGCTGACGTATTTTGCTTGGTGAATGGCGTCATCGAGTGCGTTGTGGGTTGTGCCTAAAAATGGCATGTGCTTTTTAGGGTCAAAGCCTTTTAAGGTTTTGCCAAGTTCAACTACGGTGCGTACGTCGCGGTCGTTCCAGTACACCCACGGCTTTTGATAGCCTGCAGCTTTGTACGCGTTGCTTAAAATAACGTTATCGAAACTGGCGCCATTGCCCCATACAATTCGGCTATTAGTGCGCTCTATTTGGCTAATCCATTGGCTGAATTCTCCCAGTGCACTTGGTAGGTCGAGCGTGTCGTTACTGGTAATTTCTGCGCGGGCTGCATCGCTTTGTTTTAACCACCAAATTACGGTGCTTGGGTCGATGTTGCCGAATTTTGCTGCGCTTTCTAAATCGACTTTTTGATAAAAGCTGGCGCCAATAGTGCCTGTGGCGGGCTCAAAAAATACCGCACCAATGGCAACGATTGCTGCGTTACTGCCTTGGCCCATTGTTTCTAGGTCGAGCATTACGTGGTTCATGGTTGTTCCTTACATACAATTCAAAAGTTGTGGGTGTTGCAGGCCGATTGGCGCAAACGGGATGTCGTCGTCAAAGCTGGTTGGTTGGCCGTATGTGTTCATTGGGCTGCCGCCTGCTTGCTGTTGCGGTGCGTGTTGCGCGGGCGCTTGGTGGGCGCTATGTTGCACACCTCGGCCTGTGCCTGTGTTGGTTGCACTGCCGTGGCTAACAACGTTGCGTTGTGTTGGCGCGTGCTGCTGTGGTGCATTTTGCTGTGGTGCATGCGATTGCTGTGCGGCTTGTGCGTGGTGTGGGGCTTGCTCTGGTCGAGCGCCTAGCATTTGCATTGCGCCTGTAAAGCTGTCGACCACGATTTCGGTGGTGTACTTTTCAATGCCGTGTTTGTCGGTCCACTTGCGAGTTTGTAGCTTGCCTTCAACATAGATTTGGCTGCCTTTACGGACGTATTCACCGACGATTTCGGCTAACTTGCCAAAAAATACCACGCGGTGCCATTCGGTTTTTTCAACCGCTTGACCGGTGTTTTTGTCTTTGTAGCTTTCGGCTGTGGCTAGGCTAATGTTTGCGACTGCATCGCCATTTGGTGTGTAGCGTATGTCTGGGTCTTGGCCTAGGTTGCCAACTAAAATTACTTTGTTTACTCCACGAGCCATGATTATGCTGCCTCTTGTTGGTTGGTGCGTTGGTAAAGTGTGAGGTTTAGCGCTTCGTCGAGTACGCGCTGTATTTTTTGCTCTGTGCTGCGCTCGGTGAGTTGATAGCTAAACGTTAAAACGGTTTTAACGGCCTGCACGGTGACAACCACGTTGACGCCATCGGGCAGTTCGAATAAATGAATTTGTGCCAGTTGGCCCACTTGGTTTTGATTACTTAACTCGCGCAAGCACTCAATTGCTTGGTCGTAAGGATTAAGGTTGGTGCTGCTGATGTCGCAAACAGGCCATTGGCTAGTTAGACTTTGGTCTAATAGTGTGCTCATGGCTTACGCTCCCAAAATGACAGTGAGTGAGAGTACAACCAGTGCAACTGTGGCTGTTTTGCGTACTAAGCTTTTGAATTGTTTGCTTTGTTGCGTTTTTTGCGCGCGGGATGTGTTCCCTGTAAAAATCATAACGTCAATGTTGTTCATTACTAACCACCTTTGTTTGTGTGTTTAGTAGAATATAATCAACAATGTGTTATTGGTCAATTGTTTTGTAGAAAATAATCAACTGTTTTTTATTTTTTCTACAAGTTTGGTAATAAGCTGTAATGTTTCAGCGTCGCAATGTTGATTTAGTATCTGGCTAAGTGCCTCCACTTCTGGCGTGTGATCACTAAAACCTAATATGTAATTGGGGGTGGTGTTGAGGATTGAGCACAGTGCAATAAGTTGGTCTGTTTTTATTTCAGCGCCTTTGCGTATGTTTGATATAGTCCCAGCGCTATAACCTGACTCAGCAGCAAGTGAATCGCGGCTTAAGCCTGCAATTTTCATGAGTTGCTTGATTCGGTTAGCTCTGGCTTTATCCATTATCAGTTCTTTATTCTTTAAAGTTATAGCTTAAACAATGTGGCTCTTTTAAACCGTCATATTCCTGCACATAAAAGACTAAAACCGTCAAAAACAATCTTGTGGTTAGTTGCATGTATACAATGCAGGTCGAAATTCTTTACAATCGAGAAGCTTAGTCTAATATGTTTGTTGAAAATATTATACAAGTGTAGTTAAATGTTGAAAATAATCAATAGGAGTTTATATGCCGGGTTCTGGTGGTGGTGACGATAAAGATAAAGGTAATGGCAAACCAATTAAGCAATTACGCTAATGGTTTTGCATTATTTAATGCGTTAAATTAAACAAAAGGTGATGAAATGGATTTCTGCGTAGTTGATTTTGCATTTAGGGAGTTAGATAACCGAAATATAATGGCGTTATTTGTTATTTTTGGTCTTGCCTTTAGTTTTAAGAATAAAGGGGCTGCGGTGCTTGCTTTGGTCACAGCTCTTTTTTATTGGGTTTCTTATTCGCTGCACTGCGATTTTAAATTGATGGATCCTAATCGAGTTTGGCGATATATATTTTGGACTGGTATTGATGTGCTGTATATTATTACAGTATATTTAGCCGTTATACGCTTTAAGCTTATTAGCTACTCAATTTTTAAAAGTATTATATTGCTTCATGTTATTGCGTGGTTATTACACTGCGTGCGGTTACTTGATGTTCATTTGGTGAAAAATGATTTCACAGATAGTTTTTATAGTATTGGCATTGCCTCATACAATATTGCATTAATTTGCGTGATTGCTTTGGCGCTAATATTGCCAGTTTATAATAAATTAATAAGGAGGTACGGTGTATGGAATGGTTAGTGGGTTTGTTTTTATTGCTTAGTCTTTGTTTTTCAGCATTAAAATTTGTACAGTATTTAGATAAAAAAGAACAAGCCGCAAAAAAAGCGCTTAGTGATAATGAGTTTGCAATTAGCCTATTGCAGCGCCAAAGGGATATTGAGTGGATTGATGATAAGGCTGTGCAATGCGCGAATTTAATGGCATTAAAACAAGAGCGTAACAAATTTTTGGATTCGTTAATTTTTAAAGAAACTGAAAATAAAGCTGATGGATCGAACGTTAAGTTTAATCATGTGAAAGATCAATGAACTTAAGTTGATTTTTCATATTTAGCACGTGTATTCCCCCCCCCTGATGAGATTACATTCGATATTGCTTATTAACTACCGTGACTGATCAGCGTCAATCGCGGTTGCTTCTATACCTACTAGCCATTCAAATATTTTAATATTAATTCTTTATTTTTATTTCTTATTGTATTGTTGTACTGTGAATATTGTCATGGATTAGCAATAAAAATAAGGAGCAATTATGGATTTTATTGATAGATTAAAGGAATTAAACAAAAAAATTAACCAGGTGTCTGCCAATCTTGTTACTGAAGAGGCCACCAAAAACGCGTTAATTATGCCTTTTTTACACTCTGTTTTAGGTTACGATGTTTTTGACCCTAATGAAGTTGTGCCAGAGTTTACGGCTGATACCGGCACAAAAAAAGGCGAAAAAGTTGATTACGCACTTTTTAAAGGCGGTGAAGTGCAGATCCTAATTGAATGTAAAAAATATGGTGAGTCGCTATCAAGCAAGCATTCGGGTCAGCTTTTTAGATATTTTTCTGTTACTAATGCACGTTTAGCTATTTTGACAAATGGTGCTCAATATCATTTTTTCACTGATTTAGATGCGCCAAACAAAATGGACGAAAAGCCGTTTTTAGTCTTGGATTTAGAAAATATTGATGAACATATCGTGCCTGAGGTTAAAAAGCTCACCAAAGCAAGCTTTGATGTTGAGTCAATCGTTGGGGCCGCTGGTGAGCTTAAGTATCTTAATCAAATAAAAAAAGTACTTAGCCAGCAATTCAAAGAGCCTGATGAGGAATTCATTAAATTTTTTGCTTCAAGGGTTTATGATGGTGTTCTTACCCCTAAAGTTAAATCTCAATTTTTAAGCATCACCACAAAAGCGTTAACCCAATTTATCAATGATTCTATTAATCAAAGATTAAAGTCTGCAATTGATGAAAATTCGTCTGGAGTTACTACAAATCGACTGCATGAACAGCTTGAAGATGAAACCGAGAGTGAAAAGCCGAAGATTGTAACGACTGAAGAGGAAATTACAGGTTTTAATATTGTGAAGGCTATACTCTGCCAAAAAGTTGAAATTGATAGAATAATCGCCAGAGATACGCAAAGTTATTTTGGTATATTGTTAGATGATAATAATAGAAAGCCAATTTGTAGACTCCACTTTAATGCAAAGCAAAAGTACATCGGCTTTTTAAACGAAGAACGTAAAGAAGAGCGTTTTGCGATTGAGAGTATTAGTGACATTTATAAATTCACCGATAAATTATTAGACTCAATTACGCTGTATGAATAACTGGGTGATTGCCCAGTTTTTTTGCCTTTTACAATCTTGGTATACATTTAATGACAATCAATTTTAAATTTAAAATGTTAATAATTTGCGCAATATTAACTAATACCCCTACCGCGCTTTATGCCAAAATATATAGCTGCAATGTCAATGGCGTTGCGTCCTTTTCAGACCAGCCTTGTGAAACCACCGAACCTGAAATTGGTGACCCATTAAAGCCTTATTGGTATATCAATATGCCTGCTAATATAGTGGCCGATACATTCAATGTTAAAATTACTGAGCAAGGGGTTTTGAATTTTGAAAACGAAAAATACATTGTTAATTTTGAGAGTAATGAAGATCAAATAATTACATTTATCCAAGTTCGCTTTAAAGGTGCTCAATGTAAGCAAGGTGACAATGTAAATATACGAGGGTTGATTGATTTATTTGATTTGCGTATTGGTAGCTTAATCCGCATACCTAACACCGCCCACTATGCCCATTCATTTAATGATCATGACCATAAATTAAAAGTGTCGTTTATGTGTCAGTATGATGGCGATTTATATACGGCTGGATTTAGCCAAAGAAACTATACACCTCATTAGATACCCACAGCGAGTCGGCTGGCAATAAGCCGACCATTATTTAGCTTTGCTTTTGGGCCATAACGGTCAGCGTTGATATGATTTTTGCGTTATCAAGATTGCGCAGCTTTGCTTGATACATAAATGCTTCTGCTTCAGCTTCAAAGCGCAAATTATTTATACCTAACTCCAAAGTAAGTGAGCGAACTTCTCTTTTGGCTTCTTCAAGCATTTGAATATCAACGTGTTGAAGTTGCGCAGCATTTTTTCCGTTGGCTTTACCATCAGGGTCGAATAAATCAATTACCGCGACACCTAGCGCTTTTGCAACACCTTCAACTTTTGATAAGCTAAAGTTTGGCACTTCTTTTTCACCATCATCATTCAATAATGCGTAGGCATAAGTGCGATCAATTCCATTTTTGCCTGCCACTTCGCGACTTACTTCAGATAGTTTGCCACCATTCCAGCCTTTTTCTTTGACTAGATGAATAACATTCTTTCTGAAAATGTCGGCTATGTTCTGCATTTTACACTCATTAATGATTTTTACGTTCGGTTTGTAATTTGCGGTTCTGTTATGCAAATTCGTATTGTTACTAACTGTACATCATAAGTAGAAAATAATAAACATAGGTGATGAATAAAATCCCTTGCAAAATGTGGCTTTCCTGTCCATTATAATCTACAAATCTAGTAGAGGATTTTCACCTGATGAGTTTATTGAAAGAGGCCGCAATTAAAATAGTTGCTGCGGCCAAGGCTGAACGCGGCGGCCTGAGTAGATTAGCCAAGGAAATTGGGGTCGATAGATCAACGCTTTTTAAGTTTGCAAACGGTGACATTCCTAATCCTGGCGTGCTTCAAATTGAGGCTATTTTGGTAACCACGAAAAATAAAAAAATAGAGAAAGCGCTCGCCAATATTAAATCGATGGCAGTTGGCGTTGAATATAATGGCTAAAACTAAGGATATTTGAATGGCTGATAATGCTGATTTTAAAGAGCTGAAAAACTATGCGGCGGCTGTCGATGCGGTTGCGCATGTGGCGGTGGGGGCTATGGCTGATTTAGGTTTGCATACCGAGACGCAACACAGTGCATTTTTGGTTGATGTACTTGAAAATCTGGCTCACGCAAATTCGGTAAATTGCTTAAGCCAGGTGAGTGCGTTGCTTGATGTTAATACTCAGAAGTGCCGACTGTTGAGTGGCCGCTAATGAATAAGCCCATTATGTCTGACTCGATGGCAGTTGACGTTGAATTTGGTAGCTAAAACTAAGGATATTTGAATGGCTGATAATGCAGAAGAAATACGTAAAAAAATTCATGAAGGAGGTGCTTACGCGCGCTGTCTTGACGAAAGTAAAGAAAGGCCGGTAATAAAATACGGTCCGTTACATTTTGATATTAATCAAGCGCTTGAAGATGATGTGCAAGCGCTTCGCCAAGTGATTTTAGCGTTGCATAAGCGTTGGGCCGACAATCCTATTATTACGGCCCAAGTGATAAATGACGCCCTTGAACTTGAAAGCTTGATCGGTTCAGACCTGCGCTACTGCTTATTTGCGCTGAACGGTAAGTGCTAACCGATGGAGTCGAAAATGGTTTCTTGCTCTGTGGTTAACTCACTTTTTAGCTCTGTTGCTAAGTCGAGGCTAAAGAGCGCTAGACCTTTTTCGGTCAGTGCGTATGAGGGGGTTTTGACTGGCCCTTTGATTGTTATGAATTTTTGTATGTATCCAAATTCGACTAAGCGGCACAGGGTTTCATTGTACATTGCTTCATCTTCGCGGATTACTGCATCGGCTGATGGGGCGAGTTTATTGGGCGTGCCATTTTCGATACTCGTTATTAGTTCGTTCATTGAAAGCGTTTGTGGGTTTGGGAAACGTGCCATTAAGTTTTTTAGCACCATTACGCTAAACATTTTAAATGTGCCATATGTTCCGAATTTTTTAGATGTGTCCATTTTCACTCCTTTGTTTTGGTTTTTTGTGATTCGCACTTGCATGGTGCCAGAACAAGGGGGTGTTTTCAATTGGGGTAACTTGAATGGCTGATAATGCTGACCGTTCACAAATTGAGATTGAGCGGGCGCTTGAGCGGGCGCTTGAGCGTTCGTTGGCAAGTCGTGCTGTTGATGATGTTGTGCCCAGTGCTGAGTGTGTTGAATGCGGTGAGCTTGTTGAAGCGGGCCGTGCAAAGGTTTTAAAAACGAATGTGTGCGCTGCGTGTGCACATGAAAAAGAGCGCCTTGCAAAGTTATTTGCAGGGCGCAGATAAAACAAAACCCGCACGCTGTGGAAGGCATTAATGCGGGTTTAATTCTAACGAGGTTGATTATGACACAGGTTTTTTGTTTTTCAAATAGGGGTTGTTTATGAGTATGACCCTGATGGCTAAGGCGATGTCGATTAAGGTTGGTAATTCGGCAACTAAATTGATTTTACTGAAGCTTGCTGACAATGCAAATGATGATGGGGTGGCTTGGCCGAGTTATCAGCATATTGCTGATCAATGTGAAATGACACGCCGCTCTGCGATAACTCACGTTAAAAAATTACAAGATTTAGGTTTGATTACGATTAAGGAGCGAAAGCTTTCAAGTGATTTGAACCGTAGTAATTTGTTTTATTTGCACTTGGACCAGCCCATTAAATCGCCCTCATCGTCACCTTGCGAGGGTGGTGAAAGTTTTGCAGTTAGTGGTGAAAGTTTTGCAGTCAGTAGTGAAAATTTTGCAGTCAGTAGTGAAAATTTTTCACCTGTTACTGGTGAAAATATTTCACCCAGAACCAGTCACTCTTTTGAACCAGTCATAGAACCTATAAAAAATAATAAAAAAAGTGTTTTTGATTTTTCGTGTTGGCCTGCCATGCCTAGTGAGCAAACGCTGCATGATTGGTTGGCTATGCGTAAGCGGATGAAGGCGAATGTTAACCAGACTGTGATTAACCGTTTTGCTGGCCAGCTGAAGTTGGCGGTGGCTGCGGGTGTGAGTGTGGATGATTGTTTGGCTGAGTGTGTGGTGCGCAATTGGCGTGGTTTTGAGTTTGCGTGGATGCAAAACGCGAAGTCTGTGGGTGCTGATGCGGCGGGTTGGCATAAAGATTTGGGGAGGTTTTGATGGGGCATTTACAGTCTATTCAAGCGGTTGCTGGTAATTTTTCTGCGGGTGCTATGCCTTGCCAGCCATCGAGCGGGCGCCAAGTGCCAAGCAGTTTGCCTGATGAGGTGGCGGCGGTGCTTGATGAGTTTTTTGCTGAACTTAAGTCGACGTTTCCGGCTTGGCATCAGTCTGTTACGGGGGTGGGTGAGGCGAATTGGAAGCGCACGTGGGCGAAGGGTTTGGTTGAGAACGGTGTGACGTCGGTGGCGCAGTTGCGTTTTGGGATCCGTAAGGCGATGCGTTCGAATCGTCCGTTTTTGCCGAGTATTGGTGAGTTTTGCAGTTGGTGTAAGCCGGCGCTTGCTGATTTTGGTTTGCCTGAGTTGCAGGCTGCGTTTCGTGAGGCGTGTAATCACCATCGTTTTGCTGATGATCATGTTTGGTCGCACCCTGCGGTGTTTAAGGCGATGCGCGAAACGGGTAGTTGGTCGTTTAAGACGATGGCGAGTGATGATGTGTTTAAGTTGTTTGCTCGTAATTACGAGGTGGTGTGTGGCCGTGTGATGGCGGGTGAGGATTTTTCGGGTGTGATCCCTAAGGCGTTACCTGAGAAGGTGAGGGTTAAAACTAGCCAACGCCAAGGGGTGGCAAATTGCCAGGCGTTGAAGGCGAAGTTGTTTAAGCGATTTTAGTTGTATGCAGGCCGCGTGGTGTATCGCGGTGTCCGTCTCAAGATGCTGGCAGGGAGCCTTGCTTTTTTAGGGGTTGATTGAGGACTACGGGAGTAATACATCTAGCTGCGTATTTTCATGGCTGGTTGGTGGGCCAGTGCAGTGCAAGCCACCCTATTTTTGATTGGTTTTATTTTTATGAGGGGTGACTTTATGTGTTTGGGTGTGAATGCGTACAAGTGTTTAGAGTATTTGGTTCGGTTGCAGCCCTTGCGCGTTTCGGCTTATGCCAAGCTGGTTGGGCTTGATGATGGTGTGGTGCGGTCGCAGTTTTCGAACCTTGAGCGTGTTGGTTTTGTGCGTCGGTTTGTGCGTGAGGGTAGGCCGCTGTATGAGCTGACTGCGGCGGGGCTTGATGAGTTGGCGCAGATTCGTGATGACATTGCGATGGCGCAGGGGGTTGAAATATGAAGGTGATTTGGCTGTTGGTGACTGTTTTGTTGTTTTGTGCGGCTGCTTATGCGGCTTTTTTAGGCTCTGTTTTTTGTTTTGTAGCGTTTTCGGGCCTTGGTTTGGGTGCGCTTTGGGTTGCTGATTGGTCTTATAAACATGCGGCTGCTGCGGCTTTTTTTAGGGGTGAGCAGTTTTGAGGACGTTGCACGGTGCGCTGAATAATACGGCTATTGCTCATTTTTTGAAGAGCGACTTTGAGCGCTTTGTTGATAAGCGTTACAAGTTGGAGGTGCGTGCGAGCAAGTGCAGGACTAAGGCGAGCTTTTTTGTGCGTGATAATTTTGGCGGTAAAACGGTGCAAAAAAAGGTGGCGCAGTACCCTGACGTTGCGTGTGCTGATGTGGTTAAGCGGTTGTCGGCTAATGTGTTGGCGCTGCGCAGTGGTGAGCAGCTTGGGGTTAATTTTTGTGTGACGTTTGGTGAGGTGTTTGAGCGTTATAGTGCACGTTTGCTTGCTGATAGTTCGCTGAGTAAAAAGCGTAAGGCGGGGCTTAAGTCGGTGATTGTTCGCCAGTTGATGCCGCCTTTGGCTGATATAGTTTTGAGTGATTTTTGCACGGCTCAGTTTGATGAGGTGTTTGTATTGCCGCTTTGTAAGAATTCGCGGGTGAATTACGTGAGGACGGTGTTTGCTGATTTAAAGTCGATTATGGCTAAGGCGAAAAAGCTTAATTGGATTGCTGATAATCCGCTTGCTGAGGTGAGGCTTAGCCAGTTTGTTAATTTGAAAGATGAGCTTAAAGAGTGTCGGATTAATCAGACGGTGATGATTGCTATTTTTGAGCGCTTGAAAGTGGCGCAGGTTGAGCAGGTTTTGCTTGTGGCGCTGATGGTGTTGTTTGGTTTTAGGATTGGTGAGACTCGCCAATTGAAGTGGCGGATGTTTGATTTTGTTGAGGGCTTTTTGACGATACCTGCGGCTATTACGAAATCGCGCCAGCCGCTTAGGGTGTTTTTGCCTGTTGAAGTGGTGGCGTTGCTGCGGGCGTATAGGGTTTTTTTGGCTGGTTTGGTTGATAGCCGCTTGCGTGAGCATGTGTTTTTTTCGCGTACTGGGTGTTTGTCTGATCAGGCTGCGAGCCGTTTGATTTTTGATTTGGCGCATAGTGCGTGGTCTGCTCATGATTTACGTAAATTTGCACGTACGTGTTGGGCTGATATGGGGGTTGATTACTATGTGGGTGAGATTCTACTGAATCACAAGTTAAAAAAGCTTGATAAAACATACATATACACACAAGCGGAAAAGCAGAAGGCGGCTACTTTAGTGGCTCATACTGCTTTTATTTTTGACTTGGGTTTGCGTGATGTGCTGGCCGAGACATTGCCGAGATTTTTTAAAGAGCTTGCTTTGTGCAAGGCCGCGATTTAACTGGGGTTGATGATGAATCGAAATATCCACAATACAGAAGGAGCCAAAAGCCGAAAAACACCTGGTGATGTGCTTCGTGAATTGCGGATGGCTCGCCAGTACTCTCAAGAAAAAGTTGCGTTGGTTTTTGGGGTGACTGAGCGCACGTTGCGCAATTGGGAAAAGAGTAAAACGGCTGTAAGTGTGGATGATTTTTTAAGTTTGGTTGATTTTTACAAATTCGATGCGGGCACTGCTTGGGAGTTATTTAATAATGAACAATAGAAAACTTGTTATCTTGCTATTAAAAAAGTGGGGTCGCTACCAAGCGCAGCAAGAATTAGGAAGTGGTTATGCGAGTAAGTCGCCAACTGAAAAGATTCGTGAATTTTGTGAGTTGGGTGTGCATGGTTCGAACTTTGCGGCTGAAGAACGCCACGTACCTGAGTATTTAGAGCTGATTGATGGCCGCATTGCCCAGTTGCCGAAAAATTATATTGTTGCGATTCGGGTGAGGTTTGTGTTGCTAGTTGAGCGCGGTGCGCTTGGTTCGTTTGGGTTTAGCAGTGTGACGGCTTTTGAGATTTGTTTAGAGAAGGCGATTAATGCGCTTTTGGGGTAGTGCGAATAATTACGCAAATATAGCTATTTAATAGTATTAAATATGTAAATATGCAAAATTGATATAACAGGAGCGATTTAAACATTGTTCTTAAGTTTATACTTTACTAAGATACTCGCTGTATCCAATAGTTACTGAGTTGCGTTTTTTAACAGGTAATTATTGAGCTTTTCGCGCTTTTTAGTGTGAAAAAAGCGGCCATTGTAGTGACCGCTTTGATTTTCAGTTAGCTTGGTAAGTTATTGATGAGGTCCATACTCCATTGGTAACATTGCTTTACTAATTGAAAAATTACTTCAACTTTAAGTTTAATCTTAAGTTGCTCAAGTAATGTAGATGCATTGTTAGTAGTGTTGTCTTGTTTACCAGACCTTTCAACATTACTAACGTTTCTGCTCTTGCGAGCGGGTTTATTTTTAGGCATATAGCCTCCCAAAAAAAAGCCGACGTAAGCCGGCGGTTGTAAAAAATATGAATAAGCCGAAGCCTTTTGTTTTGCCGCCATGTTGCAATCATTCCTATCTCCAAGTTTTATGATGCTTAACAACGCGAAATTGCATTGTTTTTTATTTGAACTTAGATGATACCACTGTTTATTTTTATTCTGCAAATGCAGATCCCTTCTTTTTGGTACAAGTTAGCAACCGCAAACCTTAGACGCTTTTTATAATCTCGATAAAACATTTAAATTTGGATAAATTTAGCTGTATTTTTCATGATTATTTTCTTTGCTGTTGCGGTGAAGGTAACGCTCGTTATTTTAATAATTAATCTTTTTATTTATCTTTTTTTCAAACCGGAAAGAAACCGCCCTATTTTTTGCCCTTTAAAACGGTATGATTTGTCTACGCTGGTGATTCCCAACCTTGCAGAGTTTGCCCTTATCTTGCTTACCTTGAACGGTAGTTAAAGCCCAACTTCAACCGAGTTGGGCTTTTTTTATGGCTGTTTTTTAGGTGTGGCTGGGGTGAATGTTCAGATGTGGCCCCGTGATTGGGAAGGGGTGTTGGTGTGGCGAGCCATTTACACTTAACTATTTGCCGTTCTCTTACTTATAAAGGTTTTATATGGACAATCAGCACAAGAAAATTAAAGGCTATAGAGATTTAAGCCAAGCTGAGATTGATTTGATGAATGATGCTAAGGCGCTTTCGGTTCAGGTTGGTGAGTTAATTAATAAGCTTGAAGCGACTGATGGCTTGGATAAACGTTGGTTGTCTATCGGTAAAACTGACCTGCAAAAAGGCTTTATGTTTGTTGTGCGGTCTATTGCTCAACCTTTAACTTTTTAAGGATCTTTTTATGCTTAAACCTTTTTTGGCTGTACTTGCGCTGTTGATGTTGTTGGTGCTGAGTGCGGTGGTTGTGCCAAGTGTGGTGCAGCCGGTGATGGTGATTAGTTTTTGTTTTAGTTTGCTGAAGGCGTTGACGGTTGTTGCTGTGGCGCGGTTTGCGTTGGCGTATTTGGATGCGCGGGCGGGTGTTGATGTTAATTGGTGGCTGAAGAGTAAGGCGGATAGTCATGATAAGGCTGTGTATTTTAGTGTTCGGTTTGCTGCTGTGTTTGTCGTGTTCGGCTTCGTCATGGCCTGATAAGTTTGATGCTCAGATTTATAAATCTGCTCGCAGTTATTTGCCGGGGGTTGATTGGCGTTTGTATAAGGCGCAGTTGATTGCTGAAAGCGGTTTGCGGGTTGATGCTGTGTCGCCAGTGGGTGCTGCGGGTATTGCTCAGTTTATGCCTGGTACGTGGGCGGATGTGAGCCGCGAGCTGGTTTTAAGTGGTTCTCCGTTTGATCCGCAGGTTGCGATTCCTGCGGGTGCTTTTTATATGGCGAAGTTGCGCAGCGGTTGGCGTTGGCAACGGCCTGAGTTTGATAAACATAATTTAGCGTTGGCGAGTTATAACGCTGGGTTTGGCCATGTGTTGGCTGCGCAGCGGTTATGTAGTGATGCGCTGTTGTATGCGGATATTGTTCGGTGCTTGCCAATGGTGACGGGGCGGCATGCTGTTGAGACGCGCAATTATGTTGCTCGGATTAATGATTTGTTTTTGGTGTTGCTGCGTTAGTGCATAAATAAGTAGGGGGTTAGATGTTTGGTATTAAAGGTGGGTTAGTTGCTGTTGTTTTGGGTGCTGCGGTGTGCGGTGGTTTTGCTGCGAGTGCGGCTTATGCGAGTAAGGCTAAAGAGGTGCATGAGTTGACGGTGTCGCTGGATGCTAAAGCGGTGCAGGTTGAGCGGTTGGTGTTGCAGCTTGATGAGCAGCATGCAGTGGTTGAACAACTTAATGCTTTGGCGCGGGCAACTGAGCGGGTGACGGTATCGCACTTTGAAGATGTGCAACGTGAGCTAGTTAGTGTGGCCAAGGTTGAAACTGAATTAATTGAGGTGATGGCAAATGATGATGCGATTAAAGATTGGGCTGCTGTGTTGTTGCCTTTGGATGTTAAGCGGGTGTTCGACAAGTCAACCCGAACCGAAAGTTGTGACGGTGACGAAGGTGGTGAAGGTGTTGCCGCCAGCGCATTTGCTGAAAACTTGCGAACGGCCAGTGATGGATGTGGTGAGTAATGCTGATTTATTGCGTTTTGGGATTTTGACGAATAATGCGCTGGTGATGTGCAATTTAGACAAAAGGGCTTTACAACAATGGCTGTGGATACAACAACATTAATTAAGGCGGCTGCAGGTGCAAGCGCTGCTGTGATTGCTGCGCCCCAATCGGCCATTGCTGAAAACCTTGCGAAAGCCAATTGGCATCAGTTAATTACGTTTCAGTTTAATTTTACGGTGAGCGATTCGATTATGATTGCTACGTTTTTATTGCTGCTGCTGAATTATTTACATAACAAAAAACGTAGTAAGAACGATGATGAGTAAGCCTTTGTTTAAATCACTGACTAAGCCGCTGTTTGGTTCGTTGACTGCGAGTGTTAAGCAGGCTGTTCAGCGATACGTTACGACTTTAAGCCCTGCGGGTGGTATGTACTATGAATTAGCACCAATATCGCTTACGGATTTTGAGATTGAGATTGAGTTTGTAACAACTCAGACAGGTAACAGGTTGCTGTTATGTGACGACCATTTAACAACGTATTACATTAATTCCTATAGTAATATATTATCTTTTTGGTCAAAAGGTACAGAGCATGCAACCCCTGTGACAGGTAAAACTATAAATGATGGTAAGTTGCATACCGCGGTTTATAAACTCGCAGGTACACAATTAAAGGTTTTTTTAGATGGTGTTCAGTATGGAACACATACTATTAACCCTTACTTAGGTGTGATTAAGTTTAAGGCCGGTAATCGCACGGCACTTACTAGTACATTTGACGGTTCATACTTTGATATTAAAATCTGGAATGGTGGCGATAGACATACGGGTCAGTTAGTACGTGACTACCGCTTTGATGATAATGATGGTGTGCTGGTTGATTATAGTAAGCCGCTTGGTACTGAGATGTACGATTTCGCTAAGTTTGCTAAGGCACATGCTAACTCCATACTAAAGGAGATACATAACAATGGATTTGAATTTGATGGAACTGCAAGCCCCTCTGGTGAGGATTCTGAGCGTTGCTTCATTAATATAACCACACAAGCGGGTAAACAATATATATTAACTTTCAACCAATTAAGCTCAGCGTCTGGTGTAGTCTTATCTAGAGATGGTTTTAATGGCAGTGGAACAGTGATTGCTTCTGCTTCGTTTGACGCTAAATACATAGTATTCACCGCAGCATCTAGTACGACCACAATATTATTTGATGGTCATATAAATGTAAAAGTATATAGTTTCAATAACATATCTATCAAAAAAGCAGACGGCTACGGTAAAGCGGTTAATGTCACTGCGGCAGATAGAGAGCTAATGACGTTTGATGACCACCGTAATGCGTGGCTTGGTGGTGAGCTAATTAATGACGGTGGGTTTGATAACGGGATGTCTTCTTGGTTGCAGACACAAAGCTCAGCGTCTGTTATTGGTGGTCGGTTGATAAATGATGGCACTAATACTGTTACTAATTTTGTCTATCAAGCACTACCTAACTCACTCTTAAATCAGAAAGTATTAGTCGGTATTAATTTATATGACTATCAAGACTTGGGTAACTTTGCCGTATCATTATCTGATGGGGGCGCGACCAATCCATTAGATGAAACAGTGGAACACCATAGTTTCCTAGGTACTATCACTAAAAATACCCGAGTTTACTTAAACTTTTCATCATCTATTGTTATGTCTGTAGATAATATTTCCGTTAGACGAGCAATCGAGGTATCACAATGAGCAACTGGTGCATAGTCAGTAACGAGGCGCTTGATGCTGATATTGTCAATCCGTTGATTCAAGCGTTGAAAGACGGTTGTTGTGATATCGGTGTATGCCACGATGCCGCGAACCGTGTGTTTACGTCAACGCCCGAAATTACCCCCGAGCTTGAACCGTTCGTTGTGCGCGTTGAATTAAACGAGAACACCACTGAGCAAGAGTTGATCACTCAGGTGGGTGCGTTTTTAAAAGCTAATCATTTAGATAAAGTATTAGTCGCGCCACGTAACGTGTTTACATTGTTGTTTAGTCACCCAATCCATAGATTGTGGTGTGGCAGTTACGAAACATCGACTCAACTTATTGCTGATTACACCGACACATTCGGCGCTAATCAATTAAGTGAAACAGATAATCTTGAAAGTCTCAAACAGTTAGCGCGCGCCGCTGTGTTTTCATTCATTCCATAATAAATAAGAGTATTCAAATGATACTAGTACCAGGTAAGTCTTATCTGTTCAGTTCGGCTGAGCGTATGTTTCAGGTCATAGTGCCACCAAACCAAGAGGCAACATTAAATATTCAAGCCGTCGGCTCAAGTGCAGCAGTTACAAAAAGATTCACTGAATCAGATGTTTACAGTGCGTTTATTGGGCATTCAAAGGTGACAGTTGATAATGCAAACTGCGAAATTACAGTGACGCCAAGTAATGCAATCGAAGAAATTTAAAAGGTACTTTCCGAGCACCCCCCTTCGCTGCGGGTAGAAAACTCCCGGGCTCTCACGCGTTATTAAAATTTAAATTTTTAGGGCTTTTCCGCTTCCGGTCGTTTTCGGTTTTTTTTGGTGCGTTTTTTTTAGCGAAATTGAGTGGTTTTACATGGCGACACAAAAAGAAGTTGCTGAATTTTTTGGTCATGAAACTCGCACAATTCGCAACTGGCAAAAAATCGCGGGGTTCCCGCAATCAAAGGGCGCAGGCGGGTTTTGTATTCAGTCTGTCGCACGTTGGCGGATCAGTTATTTAGAGTCGTTAAAATCGGCAAAAGTAGATCCTGCATTTGATCCTGTTGAAGACGATGAAAAGGCGCTCGAAATAGCGGAAAAGAGAGCCAAATTAGAGGATCGCCTGCTCATTATCGAAAAGCGCAAGTTTGACTTATCAATCATGCGTCAACAATTTGCACCGATCACGGTCATTACTCGAACACTTGAGCGCGTGGCTGTGTCGTTATCATCCAATCTCGAATCACTGTTACCACACATCAAACGCTCATGGCCAGACATGCCAGCGGAGTCAGTCGATGTGATCAAAAAAGTGATTGCGCAATGTCGCAACGGAGTCGCAGAAATTGAACCAGACCTGTCAGACTTCAATCCAAGCGATTTTGAAAGCAGTGAAAATGGGGTTGAGTCCACTCAAGACTGAAATCCCACAAACTGCAGTTGAATGGTGCGACCAACATTTTTACCTGCCCGAAGGCTCAAGCCAAATACCGGGCCAATGGAAAACCCAGCCCGTTCAGTTTGCACTGCTGAACATGATGGGCAACGATGCAATAAAAGAATTCACGCTACAAAAACCAACCCGCTTCGGCTACACCAAAATGTTAGCAGGTGCCATTTGGTACTTGGGCGTACACAAAAAACGCAGCGCTGTTATTTATCAGCCAAATGATGATCTCGCAAAGCGCTTTACAGTCGACGAAATGAACCCGCTCTTGCCAGTGGTTCCCGCTATTCAAGCGGCCTTTCCCGACTGGATGCTAAACAACGAAAACAACACCATCAAAAAGAAAGTCTGCACAGGCTTTTCGTTTGATATTTTAGGGGCAGAATCACCCAACAACTTTCGCGCCATGACCAAACAAGTGGTTGTTGGCGATGAAATGTCAGCGTGGAAAGTCAACAGCGGTGAAGGCGATAACGTCAAGGTTCTGCGCAACCGAACAAAAGGCGCAGCGTTCGCCAAGGCCATTTTTGGCTCAACCGTGACATTTGCTGGCGATATTATCGAGCGCCTGCTCGAAGAAGCCGATTGTGTTTTTCAGTTTCATTTACCGTGCCCACACTGCGGGCACGAACAAACACTCGATTGGGGCTCAAAAGAAACCGATCACGGCATCAAGTGGGATCAAAGCCAAACAACAATCGAAGAAGCCGCGCAAACAGCTCATTACGTCTGCGCCAATCACAGCTGCCGCCAAAGCCCAAGCCAAGGCAAAATCTATTACAAAAGCCTGATTAAAATGGAAGAGGCGGGTAAATGGGTCTGTGAAAAAACAGGTATCTACACGCACGATGGCATCCAATTTTACAGCGCAGCAGGCTCAAAAATCAGCGCACCCAAGCGCGTTGGCATCAAAGTCAGCGCGCTTTACTCACTTAATTTAACCGAGGGCTGGGTCGAAATAGTCCGCGAATGGCTCGATATTCGGGGCGATGCCGACAAACTGCAAGCCTTTTGGAATCTTGTTTTAGGGCTACATTGGCAACCAGCCAACACCAAGCGGCTCGATTACAAAATCTTGCTTGATAAACGCATACCATACAAAGCGCAAATACCCGATGACGTGGTGTATTTAGTCGCTGGCGGCGATACGCAAGATAACCGCATGGAAGGTTTTGTGTGGGGTGTCACAGCCGACAACCGCAAATATTTAATTGACCGACTCTATCGCATGGGCGACCCACGCGACCGCGATGTGCAAGACACAGTAGTCGAATTTTGCAACCGCGAATACACCAACAGCCTTGGCCGCACGCTAAAAATAGCGCGTATTTGTTGGGATATCGGCGGCCACCGTACCGAAGTGGTCTATGCACTGTCAAAGCGCGTGGGTTTGTTGCGGTTTATTCCGGTTCGTGGTGCCAATGCATACCAGCGGCCAATCCAAGATTTTCCAAACAAAATTAATAAATCATCGGGCACGTTTTTAACGCAGGTCGGAACCGACACCGCCAAAGACCAATTTTATGCAGATATCGAAATTCCACTTGGCGAAAACCGCGCCATTTATTTACCACTCGATGACCGGATCTGTGACGAAAACGTCTGTAAACAACTGGTGTCCGAAATTCGGGTGCCAAAAAAAACCAGCCGAGGCGTCATTTTTGTGTACGACAACGAAGGCAGGCGAAACGAAGCACTCGACTGCTTTGTCTATGCCCTCGCTGCATTGCAAATATCAATCGAAAAATTTGGTCTCAATTTAGCCGACCAAGCAACCAAAACCGAACAAACCAAACTCAGCTTTAGCGAGCTGGGTAAAAAACTAGGTGCCGCATGACAACACTGACAACCGCGCAAAAACTGGCCGAAGCGCAAAATGCTTATCACCAGCTGATAACAGGCACCGCCACCGTGGCAATTACCCGCAATGGCCGAGCCGTCACATTTAACCAAGCCAACAAGGCCGACTTACTCGTGTATATCGACGAGCTAAAACGCGAACTTGGCCAAACCAGCACCCGTCGCCGTGGGCCAATGGGAGTATTTTTATAATGGATTTACTAGCAAGCGATGGCGTCACCCCACTGCGCCAGCATTTGGGTGCATACACAGGCGCAAGTCACGGGTTTGGTGGCCAATTATCAAATTGGAACCCAAGCAGCAAAAGTGCCGATGCCGCATTACTGCCGCAACTTAAACAAGCCAATGCCCGTGCCGACGACTTAGTGCGCAATCATGCACTCGCTACAGGCGGGGTGCAATTGCATGTAGACAACATAGTGGGTTCGCTATTTCGCCCAAGCTACAAGCTCAATTACAAAGTGCTTGGCATGGACGAGCAAGACGCCCGCACATTTATCAAAGAAGCCGAACAAGCCTTTATCGAATTTGCCGAATCACCGCAATGCTACATCGATGCAGAGCGAAAACGCACCTTTACCATGCTAGTGCGAGCCATTACCGCAGGCCATTGCCATCATGGCGAAGGCATGGCAGTGGCAGAGTGGATCAGCCGTCCCGGCTCACTGTTTCGAACCGCAATAAAACTGGTGTCACCCAAGCGGGTCAGCAATCCCAACGGCCAAAGCAATAACAACCGCTTGCGCGCCGGTGTCGATACCGACCGCCACGGGGCTGCCCTTGGTTACTGGGTTAAAGAAGATAATTACAGCGATTTTGGCGACCTCGACAGCTACGGAGGCAATTGGAAATACGTAAAACGCGAGACAAATTGGGGTCGCACTCAGTTTATTCACGTGTTTGAACCGCTTGAAGCAGGGCAAAGCCGAGGTGCCAACCTGTTTTTGTCCAGCATGGAGCAAATGAAGTCGCTCAGCACATTGCAAGACACCAAACTGCAAAACGCCATCATCAACGCCATGTATGCAGCGGTGATCGAATCCGAACTCGACTCAGAGCAAGCATTCCAGCTGATATCAGGCGAAGGTGGGGCAGAGCAAATGCAAAAGTGGATGTCCTACATGGGCGATTACCACGCCACAGCAGGCATCAAGCTTGGCGGGGCAAAAGTGCCGCATTTAGTACCGGGCGAGCACCTAAAATTTACCCAAAGCAACAATGCCGACAACGGTTTTACTGACCTAGAAGCCAGCATGCTGCGCTACATGGCTGCAGGGCTTGGGGTGAGTTACGAGCAGCTTAGCCGCGATTACTCAAAAGTGAGTTATTCCAGTGCTCGCGCATCAATAAACGAAGCGTGGCGCTACACGATGGGCAAGCGCAAAGTCATTGCCGCCAAATTTGCCAGCCTCGTGTTTGGCATATGGCTCGAAGAAGCTTTGCACAAAGGCATTTTAACCGCACCAAAATCACGGTTTAGCTTTTACGAGCGACGCGATGCGTGGACCAAATGCGAGTGGATAGGCGCAGGCAAGCTCAGTATCGACGGCTTAAAAGAAGTCAAAGAATCAATATTGCGCATCGAAGGTGGCTTGTCTACTTACGAAAAAGAGCTCGCACTGATGGGCGAAGACTATCAAGAAACCTTTGAGCAACAAGCCCGCGAAATCGCAGAGCGCAAAGCACAAGGTTTACCGCCACCAAGCTGGATCACCAGCTTGCAACTATCACCAGAGCAAACAGAAATGGAGCAAGCCTAGTGAGCGAAAACAGTTTTGCGCACATACTGAGTCGCGCCTGCAATCAAGCGCAATTTATTGAGCCAACCTATGCTAATACTTTTTTTAGCTACCTTGGCCAGCGCGCAGGTGCGCACAGTTTTGTCGATAGCCAAGGCAATACACTCAATCAAGCCGACATGCAAATTCAAGCCGCCAGTTTTAGCAACCCACGCGAGCGCGAACGGCCCTACCAAGTGCAAAATGGCCTTGCTATTTTGCCAGTGTCGGGCACGTTATTGCACAAATACGGCTACATCAACCCACGTTCGGGCTCAACCGGTTACGATGGTATTTTAGCGCGCATCGACGATGCCATTAACGACCCCGAAATCAAAGCCATTATGCTTGATATCGACTCACCCGGCGGTGAAGCGGCAGGCTGTTTTGATGCCGCCAATCGCATAAAACAAATGAGCCAAATCAAACCCATTTATGCGCTGTGTTACGACACCATGTGCAGCGCGGCAATGGCCATTGGTTCAGCCTGCACCGAGCGCTGGATCACACAAAGCGGCCGCGCTGGCTCAGTTGGGGTGGTCATTGCCCATGCCAGTTACGAAGAAAAGCTCAAAACCGATGGCGTAAAAATTACGCTGATCCATAGCGGTAAACACAAGGTTGATGGTAATCCTTATCAGGATTTATCAGCCGATGTGCTCAGTAAAATACAGTCCAATCTTGATAAAAACCGCGATGCATTTGCAGAGCTGGTTGCAAGCAACATTGGCATGAGCAAACAAGCGGTGCTCGACACCGAGGCGCGAGTTTATCAAGGTCAAGAGGCGGTCGATATTGGCTTTGCTAACAAAGTCGTCAACGGTTTTGATGCCATTCCGCAGCTGCTCGACATCATCAATTCAACATCATTTAAACAAAGTCAAACAACAGGAGTGGCTATGTCACTAAAACCAAACGAGGCACCTGCAGCTAGCAGTGCCACTCAAGTCGCAGCGCAAGCAAACGCGCAAACAACTGCAGCACCGACAGCGGCAGAGCAAACAGGCCCAACAGCCGAACAAGCAACGGCTCAAACGGCAGCTCAAGCCGCAACAGCCGAGCGTGAGCGCTGCCAAAGTATTTTAACAGCAGCCGATGCCATCGGTAAAACTGCAATGGCCACGCACCTTGCGTTTAATACATCCATGTCGGTCGATGATGCCGTGGCACTGCTAAAAGTAAGTCCAGCAGAGCAAGCCGCCGCTGTCGCACCCACACAAAACATGGCCGATGCACTCACAACCGCCATGGCGAGCACAACGCAGCCTAATTTAGAGACAACAGGGGATGCTGAAGAATTATCAGCAGACCAAAAAGCCGAGCAACAATTGCTGGCGTCCTTTTCAGCAGCCACAGGAGCTAAATAATGCCAGTGTTAACACATGAGCAGTACATCGCAGGTGAGCGCCAAGTCACCACCAACATTGGCACCTTTGCCAGTGGTCAAACCGTGCTAAAGCGCGTACCCATTGCCCGCGTTAGTGCATCGGGCGAGCTAAAACCGTGGGCCCCCTCGGCTACAGATGGCACACAAAACGCAATTGGTTTAACCGTGTTTGATGTCGACGCAACAGGCGGTGCAACTGAGTCTGTTTATCACGATTCGGGTTGTTTTAATCCTGAGCTAATCGACTGGCCCGCAGGCGCCACAGCCGCACAAAAAGCCGCGTGTTTCGACCGCACATCAATTGCAACTAAAAAAGTAGGTTAATCAATTATGTTAGATCCAATTTTTACACCTCGCGCTTTACTGGGCGTGGTCAACAAACGTGCGCGTTTGTCATCGTTCTTTTTAGATACGTTTTTTCCAAACGTGTACACGTTTCCCACTGAAAAAGTCAGTTTAGATGTGATTGACGATGCGGTTGATTCAGCCATGTTTATTGCGCCAGAAGTCGACGGACAAGTCATTAAAACGCGCGGTTACGAAACCCGTGATTTAGTGCCTGCATCGCTTAAACCAAAACACATGGTTGACCCAAAGAAAACGCTAAAACGTTTACCTGGCGAAGCCGTTAATGGCTCGCTCAGTTTAGCGCAGCGCCGCGAGGCGGTAATCGTGCAAAACATGATGGACGAAGAAAAAGCCATTGCTCAAACCGAAGAATGGATGGCCTCACAAGCGGTTATTTTTGGTCAGTACACCTGCGAAGGCACTGAGTTCGAAAAAATCAATGTTGATTTTGGTCGCTCGGCCGCTAACAACATTACGCTAACTGGCGCTGCACGTTGGTCTGTGCAAGACAAGCCAACGTATGACCCATGCGACGACATCACCAACGCCACCGCAGTGTGCGAAAGCGGTGTCAATATTGCTGTATTTGACCAAGCCGGTTACAACCTGTTTGTTAGTTTCAAAGCAGTTAAAGACAAGCTAGAAACACGTCGCGGCTCAAGTTCAGCCCTTGAAACCGCGTTAAAAGATTTAGGCAAAGACGTGTCAATCAAGGGGTATTTGGGCGATGTATTGATTGTGGTTTATACGGGCTATCGCATTGTAAACGGCACAAAAGCACCGTACATGCCAGCTAATACGGTGGTTTTAGGCCACAGCGATTACCAAGGTGCGCGTTTGTACGGTGCTATTTTAGACGACGATGCAATCAAAGATGGCCTGTCAGAAACAGACCGCTATCCAAAAGTGTATAGCACTGTTGGCGATGTATCGCGCACGTTCACCGTGCTTAAATCAGCGCCGCTCATGGCCACGCCAAACCCTGACGAGTTTGTCACCATCACGTTTGCATAAACGAGATGGTTGCACCTCATTAGCGCTGAGCTAATCAACCCAGGCCGCACACCCTAAGTTGTGCGGCTTGTTTGTTTTTACCCATTTTTTAAAAGTGAGCGAACCATGGCGAAATCATCCACTGATAAACCAACCGTCGATAAAACAGCCCTTATTACCACACTGGCCGAACTGAGTATTTTGCTCGGTACCGAAATAGAACCCGCCAGCGACATCAATGCATTAAAACAACAAATTGCCGATGCCGAGCGGCTACTAGCAAGCCAAAGTGATGATGATCACAATGATGATCAAACGCAAGAACACGCAGCAATCGAGCAAATCGAAAACACAGTGAATGACGATGTCGTAATAGCAGACGAACTAACCGTACTGGTGCAGGCAAACCACACTATTTGGACCCAACACCAAGGCGAGCGCATTGTGCTATTAAAAGGCGAGCAAGCCATCTGGCCAGTCGAGTTAGCGCGCAGCCATGCCAATGACGGTCACGTTATTTTGCTAGGCCCAACAAAATGAGTTGGCCTAGCAGCTTTGAAGCCGAAACTCGCGCCTTTAAATCAATAGCCGAGTGGGGCGCATTTGCTACGCAACCGAGCAATCTGGTTGCATGCCATCTTGATGTGCAATATCGCAGCAATGCCGATCCGTATTCGAGCATTAAAAAAGACAAAATCACACTGATTACGTTTTTGCGGGTCGATGTTGCAGGCATGGCGCAGGGCAGTGTATTTGTGCTAAACGGCAAATCGTATTCGCTCAACATTATTGACGATGAAGACGAAATCAGCGTCACATACGTGGTTTTATAGCGTTTATAACAAATATAGCGGTTAAAGCGGGGCAAACATGGCAGACATCAACGTACTTGGCACGCGCTTGCTGGAGCTAAAACAGCAAAACGAAGCCGCACTTCGAAGTGCAGTGGCCAATACAGCACAGTTTGCACACACCCAATTTAGTAACGCCATTTACGATAAATACAATTTTAAACAACGCGATTACGTGGCGCACAACTTGGACGTGGCCATTAACAATCAATCGCTACTGTTTAAAATTAGCGCCCGCCAGCGCCTCACCAACGCCATTGAGTTTGCCAACTCGCCTTTATACCGCCAAGGCAAACAAGGCCAGCAAGTATTAGCAGGTTACAGCGGGGCATATTTACGCGCCAAGTCGGGCACGTGGCGCGGTGCGTTTAGTTTTGTTGGCAAAAACGGCAACTTGTTGCTGGCGTATCGTAAAAAAGGCGAAACATGGCGCGATATCCCAAACAAACTGCCGTTTGGCCCAAGTGTGGCAGGTGCATTTGGCGTGATAAAAGACGACGCCGCACCCGCCATTGTTGATCACTTGGTTAAGTTGTATCAGCAAGCCCTTTAACTGCCCATCAAAAAAGGTAACACAATGAAAGCAAGCGCTGATCAAGTGCTCGATAAACTCGTTGAAAAGCTCAGTGTAGTCGCACCCGCCTGCACAGGTTTTTATCAATATGGCCGCTTAAGCACTCAACTGCCGTGCATTACCGTGCAAACCACTGAAATTAAAACCAGTAAAAACGGCCAAAAAGACGAGCTGCAAGTGCTCGTCATTATCAGTGCCGATGCACTGGCAACGAATGCCGACAGGCTCTTAATAGCGCTCTGTCAAAACGTGCAAAAAGCACTGTTATCAGAGCAAAAAATCAATAGCAATTTAGATGGCCTAGCTCGCGAGATTGTTGAATTAGCTGATGCCAAAATCATTGCGCCCGACCCAAACCAGCCCACAGCACAAGGGCTGCTTAATTACAAAATTATTTATTAATCTACTTATTAACAAACTAAGGAGCCAATAATGGCTGGTTATTTATTACGTGGCGAAGTCCACATTCAAGCGGTAAATGCGGCAGGCGTTCCAACCGGCGGCATTTTTGGTCCAATCAATGCTACAAGCTTAGAGCTAGAGCCAGATGCCGAGCAAAAAATCCGCACATCTAACAACCGCAGTACACACGGTAAAGCACTTAACACCGTTACCACGTCAAAACCTACAAAAGTTAAATTGGCATTTGATGAAGTCAATTCAGATATTTTAGCTGCCATCTTAGGTGCAAGTTCATCCACATTTAATCAGGGTGCGGCAACGGTAACACCAAAAACAATTACGCTCACATCCGATGGAAAGTGGTCAGAACTTGGTCACAAGCAAGTAGTTGATGCGGGCTTTGATGCAAAAAAAGGTGTAACACAGCTAGTTGTGGGTACCGATATCGAAGTTAATTACGCGCTGGGTTTAGTACGACCAATAGCTGGCGGCACTGTTGAAGCAGGCGGTGATGTTGAGATTGGTTATACCGCACTTGCGTTAAGTGGTACACAAATCAAAGGTGGCCAAGTGCAGCACCCAAAATGGCGCGTACTTATGGACGGCATCAATATGGGTAATGATGCAAAAGTAAGCTTGGAAATTCCATTTGCATCATTGCAAAGCACAAAAGCCATTAATTTTGTTGAAAATGAATATGTATCAGCTGAGTTTGAAGGCGTTGCAAACGTACCAACAGGTCAAACCAATGACTTTGTTTATCAAGAAATTACAGCTTAATTTTTAAAAAAATAAGCATTTTTAAGGCCCAAACACAGCTTTGTGTTTGGGTTTTTTATTGCCAAATTTTGAGGTTGTCATGGCGTTTAAAGATACTGTTGTCGAATTTATAATTAAAGGCCGTGATTTATTCAGCCCAGCCGCCGACAAAGCCGCAAAAACAGCGGCGCAACTAGAGCAAACAAGCAAAGCCCTCAATGACGAGCTAACAAACATTGAGGGGTTGCAAGCACAAACCAAGCGTTATACTGAACTAAGCACTACACTTGGTAAAACCGAGCAGGCTTATAAAGATGTAAGCCTAAGTTTAAACGAGCAGCTACAACAACAAAAACAATCAAAAGCCGATTTAAACGCCGCGCAAACCGCGTACGACAATGTAAAAAAATCACTGGCCGCACTCGAAGCCGAGCAAAAGCAAAGTAACAGCACCTCAGCTCAAACTAAACAAGCCATTACGCAAAAGCGCGAAGAGCTAAACAAACTTGAGCTTGAATACAAACAAGCGGTCACAACTAACGCGCAATATAATTTACAAGTTAAAGAAACCCGCACCGAGGTTAACAAACTCGGTACCACCTTTAATAAAAACAAAGCCGAACTTGCTTCGCTTGAAAGCTCGCTTAAAAGTGCCAATGTTGATTTAAACAAACTCGGCAACGAATCAAAAGAGCTCGAAAAGCGCCAAAATGCCGCAAAAATAGCCATTGCCGATGTTAATAATCAGCTTGAAAAACAAGCGCGAGTACTGAATGCAAGTACTAAAACAACAAAAGATTACAGTGGCAGCGTTAAAGGTGTTGTAAAAGATTTAGCGTTACTTGCCACAGCTTATGTTGGCCTAGATCAAGTGGGGCAGTCACTTAAAAGTATTTTCACAACTGGGGATAAATTCGAAAAGCTCGGTATTCAAATGACTGCGCTTATGGGGTCTATTGCTGATGGCGAAAAAGCCACTGCATGGATTAAAGACTTTACTAAGAATACACCACTGCAAATGAGCGAAGTGAGTGAAGCCTTTGTAAAGCTGAAAGCTTTTGGTTTGGACCCGATGGACGGAACTTTGCAAGCCGTCACCGATCAGGCGCTAAAGCTGGGTGGTGGTTTTCAAGAGGTTGAAGGTATTAGTTTAGCCCTCGGTCAGGCGTGGGCCAAACAAAAACTGCAGGGCGAAGAGATATTACAACTTGTTGAGCGCGGTATTCCTGTTTGGGATTTGCTCGAAAAAGTTACGGGTAAAAACACAATTGAGTTAAATAAGCTATCAAGTGCCGGTAAATTAGGCCGTGATGTTATAAAAGCGCTTATCGATGAAATGGGAAAAGGCGCAGCCGGTTCGGCAGCCGCAAATATGGCGCTGTTATCAGGCCAAATATCTAACGCTAAAGATAATCTAGACCAGTTTTATAACTTAATTGCTCAATCAGGTGCAATGGAGTGGCTAAAAGGCCAAATTTCATCACTGAATAAGCAGTTTAGCGAAATGGCGGCCGATGGCAGTTTAAAAAAATGGGCTCAGTCAATTAGTGATGCAATTGTATCAATTGGCAATGGTATTAAATCAACATTTACCACGCTGTATGAGTTTCGTGATGAAATTGCAACGGTCGCAAAAGTGTGGCTCGCGCTTAAAGTCGGCAACTTTTTTAGCAATATTGTCAGCGGAAGCACTGCGGCCATATTGTCATTAAAACAGTATGTAACGAGTGTAGTAGCAACCGATGCAGCCACAAAATCTGCAACTTCATCGGCAACAAAGTGGAGTGCAGCACTTCAAACAATTGGTAAAGCGGGTTTATACACCTGGTTAATTGATGAGTTAATCAAAGTTGGCTCGTTATATAAAAGCTTGTTGAAAGCTGAAGAATCCGTGCAGCAATCGCAGCAAAAGAGCGTAATTTCAGCAAAGTTACTTGCCGATCAGTTATTGCAAATATCAAAAGCCACAGGTCTAAATATTACCTCAATGGCTCAATTCGATAAGTTAGTTGCTGATGGTAAGTTGGTATGGGATGAAAAAATAAACAGCTATGTCACAGCTGTGAAAGCTCAGGCTGATTTAACCGAATCAAATCGTTTAGCTGCAATAGAAGAGGAAAAGCGCCAAGCCATTATTGCCAAAAATATTGAGTTGTATGGCGCTGAAATTGCGGCATACATGGATGTTGATGCGCAACTAAAACAGCTTAATCAGTCACAAGTTCAATCAACTAAAGTGCGAGAGTTAAGTGTTGCTGAGTCATTAAAATTAATTGAGACACTTGAAGTTCAAGCACAAAGTTTAGATGGTGTGCGTGTTGGTGTAGACGGTTTTATTTTAAGTATTGATTCTGCTAAAGCCGCAATGCTTGGCGCGGGTGAGGAATACTCTCAGCAAATTGTGATCCTTGATAATTTAAAAGCTAAATTTGAAAGCCACAATGAATCACTTGAACGTCAAGCTTTTTTAGCGGGTGATGTAAGTAAAGCATATACGGAGCTGGGTTTAACTGCGGGTAAAACTCTCGATGCCACAGCGACAAAAATGCAAGGCGCATTTGAGTTAATTAAACAATCAAATGAGCCAATCGCACTTCAACAACAAGCGTTTTTAAAATGGGCAGATGCGGCAATAAAAGCCGCAGATGCAACAGGTAAAACGGTCCCAGCTAGCGTTGAGGCTGCGGCAGCAGCACTTGGTTTAACCAAAGAGCTCGATAAACTCATTACTAAAGCAAGTGAGTTAAAGCCCGTCAACGACACCAACAGCGATGCCGTTAACCGTTTTACGGCTGAAATCAAAAAAAGCAACGAAGCAATAGCAACCAATCAAGCAGTGCTTGCAAGCTCCACGGCCACAGCCGAGCAAAAAGCGCAGGCGCAAGAGTTGTTAGTTGTGCAGCAAGAGCGATTGATAGATCAAACTAATCAGCTCACTAAAGTGCAAGAGCTTGAAAAAGCAAACTTGTATCAGCTGCAGCTTGAGCAGCGCAATTTGTCTGACGAGCTTGAGAACGTCAATCAGTTGTACGCTGTTGGGGCGCTCACCGCTGAAGAGTACACCTACAAAAAAGAGCAACTTAATGACGTGCTCGATGTAGTGAATAACTTACTCGGTGATTTTAAAACCGCACAAGACGATGCAACCACCGCAACAAAGCGCGGCACACAAGCAACACGTGAGCAAGTGCAGGCAAATGAGCAAAGCACAAAAAGCTTGCGTGACAACCAGCGCGAGCTTGCAAACGTCTCGCGCTCGTATCAAGTTGCAGCCAATAGCGCCAGCCGTTTTAGTGCAGCTCAAGGTGCAAGTGTCGATAAAGCGGTTGATTATCAGCTTAAAAACGAGGCTAACAGTGGCAGTGCGCTCGATACCGATGCAATCCGCGCTGAAAAAGAAAACCGCGCCCAAGCCGAAATTGCCGAGCAGCAATTTAACAAGTTTAAAAACGCCATTGGTGCTAGCAATGTCACTATTAGTGATTTAAACGCGCTTTATAACCAAATTAATAAACAATTGAGTTTTTTGAGTTTAGAGCAGCGCAATCAGTTAAATATTGCCATCGAAGCACAAAAAAAAGCGCTTGAATCACAAAAGCAAACTGCCAAAGCTTATTCGCAAAACAGCAATAACAGCTACAGTGCGCCTACATCACGGCAAAACGGTGGTGGAAATAGTGGAAATAGTGGCAACAGTGGTGGCGGTGGCAATAACAACAAAACCAACCCAAGCGAAGCAGCATTAATGAGCGCCATTACTCAGCTAACCAATGTAATTGCTAGCAGCAATAACAAAACGCTGAGCAGTGCGCCCAGCAAAACATTGCGACTTGAGTTGGCATTGCCAAATGGCGATGTGGCAACAGCTGATTTACTTGGTGAATTTGAGGCGCACTTTATGCAAAAACTAGAGCAGTTGAGTCAAACACAATGATCACAATTACCAGCCCTACCGCACCCATCATCACGCTAGACCAATTTGTCTGGCGTGATGAATTTGCCGCGTTTGGCATTGTTGAGCAAACAGAACAGGCGCTGAACGGTGCGCCCGCCATTGAAAAAACCGCGGTGAGTGTTGGTCGCCCAATAACCCTGTTTAGCGAGTTTGAAGATGCAGCGCTCGTTGAGCAGCTTTTAAACTCAGCCAATACCGAGCTTGGCACAGTCACGCTCAATGTGCGCGGTAACAATATTGCTGCAACGTGGGACCACGCACAAAACCCAATTGACGCAACACCGCACCAGCTGTATTGCGATGCAAAACCCAACCACTTTACGCAAATAACCCTGCGCTTTAAAACTGTATAACAGGATAAACAATGCAAAGAACCGATTTAAAACTGTTTAAACCGCAGTTGATCAGCAATGATAATTTTGCAGGCGGCCACCGCACTAACAATGAGGTGGTGAGCGGGCGCTTAAACGATGTATTTAAACCTATTTCTGATGTTGATCACGCACGCAGCGCGTTTGATTTAGTCAAACTCTATGCCGCTGTAAGCACCAACAATGCAGAGCGCCTGCACGATGCAAAAGTGTTTATATCTGAGCAACCAACAGACGAGCTGGTTAATACACTCATTATTGAGCTGCCACAGCTAAAAGACAGCCATTTGCTGAGCGACATTAAAAACCAGCTTAAACTGAGCTCAACTAAGTTTCACGGTATGTCGCTAAGCACAGCGCCAAGCACACTAAACACAATTACAGTGCAAAAAACCAAGGCGCCATTGCTGCCAAAAGCGAAGCGTACTGTGCCAAAAGTGGGTATTAATGCGTTTAGTTTTTACCCCAACAGCAGCATTAGTCATCAGCCGATGCGCCGCGTATCAATTACCGCTGGCGCAACCGATTTAGCGTTTTTTAGCTTACCCGTTGATGATTTATTTTTAGATAAGCCTTGGTATGGCAGCCAAAGGTATTATTCAAGCGGTGGGTATCAATTGGTAAGCCCGATTGACAAACCATCCGACGCTGACCAAGTCAGTTATGATAGCCAGTCAAACACGTTTAACTTTGCGCTTAAATGGCCGCTGCGACAGGGGCAAACATTTACGTGGCAATATTTATCAAATAAAGACTATCGCTACCATGCCTATGCCATAACACCCACACTTACATTAGCCGCAAACGAAACCATCAAACCTCGCACGTGGCGCATTAAAAAAGCGGGCGATACACAGGTTTATACCGACAACGGCAATGGTATTTTTGCAGATAGCACAGGTGCAGTATTTGCACAGGGCAATTACGACACAGGCCAATTACTGCCCGCTGAAAATGTTGAAACCGTTGCCAGCATTGCAGATGATTTGGGTTGTGTGGTGACAATCGCAACAGTCGAAAACCAAGCATATCCCACGCAAATTAGTTTTAACTTACAAACCAACAGCTTTGCTATGAGCTCGCTGTATTTAAAATTTACCACCGACACAGGCGCGGTATTTAGCGCAGCAGCCGACAGCGCAGGCAATATTAGCCACGCCAATGTCACTGGCACAGTGAGCAGCAATGGTGATGTCAGTTTAACCATTCTAAATAATACCAACATTAGCCGCATTGATTACGATATCAATGAGCTCGAAACCATTGTGATCCCAAGCGGGTGGCTTGGTATTGACGAAAATACACTGCCAAACAAGGGTGTAGTTAATATTATCGACCAATACGCGACTGTTTCTGTGCAGCACCGCGAACGTGCTGAGTATGCCACGCTTACCAGCGGCCAAACGCTTAGTTTATTAGCCGGTGCCAACTTTGTTGATATTGTCGACGCCAATGGTGCAAGTTTATACAGCCCAATCGATGCCAATTATGGCTACGACAAAAGCACTGGCATAGCAACAATCAACGCAGGTATTAGCAGTTTTAGCCCGCCGTTTATTGTTACTGCAGTGCAGCGCGAACTCGCCACCGTGATTGATATTGATAACAACAATACACTCACATTATTAAGCGATTTAACCCGCATTTATCCTGCAGGTTCGGTTGTCAGTAGCGTGTATGTGCTCGGTGACTTGCAAGCGCTGGTTAAAGACGAACGCACCCTAAGTGCGTGGCAAAACAACTTTGGTGGCACAGGTGCGGCAGCGTCAAACAGTTTAAACACTCAGCAGTACCCAATAGAATTGAACAACAAAGGCGCGATAGCGCAACGCTGGGTCATTGTGTTTAGTTCAACCACGGCATTTAGCGTGATTGGCGAAGACATTGGCCAAATTTACTACGGCGATACGCTAAACGATTTAGTGCTGATGAACCCGTTTGTAAACGAGCCGTATTTTATCATTCGTAAAGAGGCGTTTGGTGCGGGGCTTAATCCGGGCGAGTGTTTTTTGTTTGAAACACTCACAGCCAGCAAACCGTTTGTTGCGACACGCGCAACATCGCCTGGTCATTCAAACATCGAGTACGACAAATCAACCCTAACATTTTCTGGCAACAAGGAGTAAAACATGGCACAAGCAGTTACCGTTTACCGATGGGATGACCCGGGTGCCCCGCAAATGAGCGAAGCCAAACCCAGCGAATATATTCGCATTATTAAAACGTGCCTCTGCGATGGTTATGGTACCAAACCGGCGCTTGGTTGGATTTTAGAAGAGTACGACCCTGTTGCTGTAAAGCTGGCGGTATCAAATGATATCGCTACCGGAGCAAGTGGCGGTTGCCTAACGATTAAACTGCATCCAACGCGCTCTGATAATGCGCAAGGTTTTATGCGTATTTATGCGAGTCGCGCCTATTTGAATAGTGAAAGTACGTTTAAAGATGGCCGCATTCATCATTTCGCCCCGCATGACATAAAGAATAAAAACTGGGTGATTATTGGCACCCAGCATGCGTTTTACTTTTTTGCGACCAATACGGCAGCAAATTATCAAACGTATCGCGATGATTATGGTCCAGCAATGCCGATTTTTTTTGCGGGTGATTTTATTAGTGCAATTCCTAATGATGCGGGGCGTTTTATAGCATTGACCGAGTCAACGACCGAAAACGACTTTCGCTCACAGCGCTATTGGCAGTTAGATTCGTTAATTCGAGGTACGACAGGAAGCGTGGCGCACCAGCGCGAAGTGATATGGCCTGCAGATGGCAGTGATACCAGCGCGTGGTATGGCTATAGAGTGCGTTATGATGTCGGTGATTTTAACGGCCAGTATTCTCGTTATACTCAGTCAACCATACCTAACGCTATTACCCAATGTTTACCGATTGAGATAATGCTGCAGGGTAAAAAATGGTATGAGTTAGACGCTAATAACGTGCTGTTTTCAGAGAGCATGACAACGCCATGGTACCGGGGTTACTTACCCGGCATGATGTTCCCCATCCAACAGGGCTATTTAAATGCTGCTTACCCACAAATTCGCGACATTAACGGCCAAAACCACTGGTTGTTGAGATGGAACTATTGGTCAATTAATCTGTGGATCAACATGGAGCAATGGTAATGTTTTTAGGTATTGAGCATTTTCAGGTGCAACTAAAATCCGACCCGAATTACAAGCAAAGCATGCTCACCATTGAGCATGACCCAAACGGTGAGCGTGTAATGGTGATGGACCGCAACACAGGCCGAGCCTTGCATCAATTTAAAGTGCGCACGCCTATTATGCTGTTTTATTTACCTGAGCGTTTTAGTCGTGACGCACACCTGCTTTGTCTGTTGCTAGATGACGATGGCGAGTTTAATGCCGCAGTGCAAGACAATGTCAAAGCCGAACTCATCAACCCTTACACTAACGAAGTGATAAGCCAGCCATGATCAAACTCACTTTAAAATCAGCGGGCGGTGTTGCTGTTTCGCCAATTAGGCTGTTTTTTGGTGAAGACAACGGCGGGCCAATTACGCCCGTTGAAGATAAAGAACTGGCGCTAGAATGCGGCTTTGTGTGGTTGAGCCCAGCCGCACTTGAGCAGCAAACAACACCTGTGTGGCAAACGCGCCCCGTTGCCCGTGAGCTCATTTTTAGTGTGCAAATTTTGCCACTAATTAGCGCAGAGATTGCCAAACCGTGGCGCAATGGCCTGCCAGAAAGTCAAGAAATTGCTTGCGCTTTTGGTGGCATTAAACCGATATCGCAAGCTTGCGATCTCCTGTGGCAGACTAAAATGAGCCAGCCACAAAGTAACACCGATTTCAACTGGCGTGGCAGCATGGCGTTATTGGGCACTGAGCGCACTGTGCATTGGCGACCACCCACTTTACTTGGCATTGAAAAACAACAACTGTGGCAAGGTGTCGCCAAGCCGGTAGCCCGCAATGTAGGTTTTTATTACGGCCCAAGCCCGCTCGAGTATATTTGTGTATGGCAAAACCACCCCCGCAAAGGGTTGGTGATTTTACGACTCGATGAGCCACAAACCGCACAGGCCACACCGCTAACTTTGCGTTTTGGCACACCGCAAAAAATATGTTACTGGGGCCACGGTGGCGGCAATATTCGCGCTTGGGACGACATCCCCGTAATTAACCGCAAAATCCCCATTGAGCCCCAATTAAGGACCAGTTATTTTATGCAGCCAACCATTACCTGCAAACGTGTAAGTGATGATCTTGATATTATTATCTCAAGCTTTAACAGTTCGCACTCGCGCAGCCAGTTTGCTGCAACGTGCAGCATTAACTTTTGCTCGCGCATTGATTACGAACGAGCGCTTAATCAGCTGCTTAAAATCACTGTTAATGGGTATGTGTTTTATACCTTTGTTGAGCAACCCAGCAGCTCGTTAAAGTTTGGCCAAAGTAGCTACAGTGCCACTGGTCGCAGCCGCTTTGCAGAACTTGCCGCACCGTTTACCAAGGCCACCAATTTTACTAACTCAACGCCCAAAACCTTTGCGGGTTTACTCACTGATTTAGTAGCCAATACGGGGTGGACTATCAACAATCAAATGCTGGATTACCCCGTACCAGCGCTTGCGTACAGTCATCAAAACAAAACCCCAGCTGAGGCCGTAAAAGCTTGCGCAGAAGCATTGGGCGCTATGCTGCAAGTTAACGACGACAGCAAGGTGATTACCGTGGTACCCAAATGGCCTGTGATGCCGTGGGACACACAAAACGCGGTGTGTGATGTGATCATTAATGACTCAGTGATTTTAGAGCACAGCACCGAGCAGCTCACCAACCCTGATGCCAACGTGGTATTTGTGCGCGGTGAGCAGCAAGGCGTGGCTGCAAACGTTAAACGGGCAGGGACATTGGCCGACAGCTATGCAAGCGATGTGGTTGATAAACTGATGACAGACGCAAAAGCCTGCCGCCAGCGCGGTAGCTGCGAACTGGCAAACGCAGGCAATAAAGAGCAAAGCACGCTGCGCACTAAAATAATGGACGATTTACCGCCCATAAAACCCGGCATGTTAGTGGGGATACGTTATGGCAGTGAGATTTACAAAGCCACATGCGACAGCAGCGCAATCAGTGCCACGGTTAACCAAAGCACAGGCGCAATCACTGTAAACCAGCGCTTTGTGCTACTTAAAAATGCTTAAAATACTAGTTAGTAAAAAGGTGATCTATGACCACGCTCAACCGCTTAAATGCCATCATCAGCAAACCCACACGCTTTATAGCCACGGTAACAGCCACGCACAATAACGACACCTGCACCGTACGCCACAGCGACAACAGCACTAGTTTAGTGTTTGGCAATGCACCGATAAACCAGCAGGTTTACATAAACGATGGCCGCATTACAGGTAATGCGGCCAATTTGACGTTTGTAGAGATAGAGGTGTAATCACTTCACATAATAGTGAAATTCATCAGGGGTAAGCTCCTCGATCTCTTTCTCTAATAATGCAATTTTTCGTGTGAGCGAGCTGGCTTTTTTTGTTTTACCAAGTTTATTGCATAGTTTGATGGCGTCTTGGTACATATCGATATGCTGCTTTAATATAGTTATTTTTTCTGCGTTACTTGTCATATAGTGCTGATAATTCATTGAATTTATCCCATAAAATCAGATGTATGAAAATATTTCAAATATTTTAAATATTAACGATCATTTGTTGATATTTAATTGATTCTAATGAATCAAAATGCAAAAGATTAGTGGTTACTAACCAATTAATTTTATTGCCAACTTATCCACAGAGCCCTTGGGTTGTGTCCCTTGCAATTAATAACAAACCACTCTATCTTGACTTCAACGCTGAGGTACACACTACATGTTGTACTTTTAGTGGAGGGGCGAGCACCATGTTCGAAGATGGTGCTCGTATAAACTCTTGCTAATACTTCTTAACAAGTGTTCAGGTTTGACAAGTTGAGCGTATAACATTAAGAAATATTCAGCAAGGCTAGACTGAATTTTTCGGAGGTGAAAGTTGAAATTCAACTTCTCTTTCTCTTTGGAAATTACAGATGCCGCGCTCATTAGTTTGCATAAATTATTGATTGCGATTGGTCTGTTATTTCCATTTTAACTTTTTAAGGGCTAACTTGAGTTAGCCCTTTTTCGTGATGTTTGTTCAAATTAGCGATAGCTGGGTAAATGGTTCAATCGTTTTTGGTTGTGTTATGACACTTGGCTCGGCAGGTGTCGGTTCTTCATCGCGCCAACGTTTAATGATTGGTTCGTGAGGGGCCAACCAGCGTCGCATATCATAAAACCGAATAAACTTGATTTGTTCGTAATAGAGTTTGCAGGCATTTTTATCAAAAATACTGTGCCTCATAATACAGTGCGCCTCGGGTTCGCGGCTTTGTGCGCGTGGCTCGCCATCAAAAACACAATCACGCAAACACTCACCCAAATGCACAATGTTGCCTTTTTTAAGCAGTTTTATTGCATCAGCAGGATCACTGTAATGTGCCTCTAAAATTGCGAATATTTGGCTAATTGGCCGCGGATCCAGCACTTCGTTAATCGATTTCCAATAAATATTTTGCGCCTCGCTCACCACGCCCGTCAAAAACCATCGCCGCTGATGCAACTCACCATTGTGTAAAAACGTCATCTCATCCATGTTGAATCCTTACCCTGCTTAGCAGTACTGGCCTTGGCATATGCAAAAAACCACACATTAAATCATTTTTTTTTGGCTTTACGCTTAGCTCATGCTCGCTTTTTGTTTTCTCCATTTTTTTTTGGCAACCGTATTTTCCCCTGGCGTGTCCAATAGCTTCAACCGTTCTATTTTCATTAAATTTATTGTTAAAGTTGCGGGCAAGTTCTGATCGAGCTAGCTGGCTGTTGTCTCTAAAATAAGCAATTTGTTCTGCAGTATAAGCGTCGCTTCTTCGCCACTGTTGCCTTGCAATTTGGTTGCCATACCTTGTGCGGGCCAAACCAATTGCAGTAACATCTTGTCTGGTGCCGAATTGCGCGTTGAATCGAGTCGTTAATTCTTTGCGATCAAGATGGCTATTTTCATAAATAAATAACTTATGCTCTTGTGTGTATTTTAATCTCACAATGACCACCTTATGCTACTTTTTGTATATAGATTTGAGCGTGCTCGTTAAGCTCAAACTCGTTTAATTCAATGCCGCAAAGCTCTTTTAATTTGTAATGCGTGAGCCTGACAGCTTGTTGATTACTTATAAGTTTGTCTTGATTGTTTACACAGCGGTTAATCCAGTGATCTGATGTGCGATAAAACAGGCTTTTATCAGCTAAAAACTCAAGCTTACTTTTCCAATCGTTAGGATGATTTACCAATAAATCTTTACCAAGTAATGCGAGTGCTTTTAATGTCACAGCGTGGGGTAAGATAGAGTTTTCGCGATAATATTTTGCGCCTTGGCCTTTCATGCCTTCGCGCAGTTCAATTAGATGGATTTGGCTTGGTATATTAATGATGTCGAATAAACAGTCTGAATAATTGATCAGGTCATTTTTGCTTTGCTCGCTCAGTTCGTTACCTGTAAACAACGCCGCAAAATCTTTTAGTGTTTTTAACGAATAAACTTTATCACTGGTGCCGCTCACCGTGTTTTTTTCGTATTCAATAATGCTTCGAATGCTTGATTGGCTAAATATATCAACCACACAACTATCAAACTCACTACGGCCGTTATAGGCAATACACAGTGCTGCAGCGGGTGTTTTTTGTGTAAAGTTAATGTCGTGAAATGCTTGTTTACGCAATTCAAGCGGCATATTGTGAAAAAACATGATTGGTACTGATTGATTTGATAATTCTGGCGCAAGTGCCATTGCTTCTCGGATCCCAAAGGCTCGATGCTGACCATCAAACAACATAAACTTTGATGTAATGCTAACCTCAATTTTGCCAACACTCATAAACCCATCAAGCGGCACTTCGATAAATTCAAAATCACCCTCAATAAAACCAACTAACGGCGGTATAACATAAAAACCATCTACATTGCGGCTTAAATAAGTGGCTACTTTTTTAGCTCTTGGTTTATCAACAAGCCTTTGCGAACGTTGGTTTACGTCCATGTGATCATCTAATTTAAGCATCGATGCTAATACGCGTAGTGGTACCGTTGCTTGGTAATAACAACGGTTAGCCTGTACGCCCCGAATAGCCGCCAGTGAGTATTTAAATTCTTGCATTTGTTGTTTCGCTCCAAAATTAAATATCATCTTTGATATATTATGATGTAATATATATCATCTATGATATAAAACAATATCATTTTTGATATATTTCAAAAATAAATTTATAGTGAGCGGGTTTTAATATGATTGAGCAGAGCAGCGTGCCAGTAAAAAAAGAGCCAAACCGATACAGCGCCATTGTGTGCCAACAGCTTAAAGGCAAAATAAAAGGCAAAGAGTTGTTTGCCAAAGTCTATGGCCGCGAAGGCACACCCAGCGAAGTGCAAACATTTGTTAACCGGCTAAACCCAAACCGCTCGAATCCTGGTGCCGATATCATCGGCGAACTTGTCGAGCGCTTACCGCATTTGCACGATGTAACACTGGCTGAGTTTTTTGGCTTGGATAAAAACAACAAGGGCTGAACTATTAGGCCATTCCTAATAGTTCGTTTTCATGATTAAAATGCGGTTGGGTAGGGTGGTGTTCGGCCAAGCCGAGCAGCTGGTAAAAGTTGAACTATCCGGAAATACCGGATAGTTGCTTGGTATCATTACAAAAGCCAATACCAAACAAAAAGGGCACTAATCGCCCTTGGTTATTCTATTTTTATTTTTAGCTTTTTTGCATCATCTGAATTTAAAATAATGCCGGTTGGCATCCCCGCCAAGGCGGGGAACAGTGGTTTTATGAATAGAAATTAATGATTGCGTGTTGAATTTCGCGTACTTCCTCGCGGAACTGGTCAGATATACCGTCAGCATTATCAAGTGGGTCGCGCTCAGATAATAAGTATTCGGTTAATTCTTCTTTTGAAAACGCATTGTTTGCAACGTTTTCTAATGACTCGCTTAACGATGTAATTGTTGCTATTACTGCATCATGATTAAAGTCTTCAGTGTTAAAGTAAAATTCAAGATTTTTAATTTGGTTTTGTAAGTTTTTCATAATTTTATCACCTATCTTTTCGTGAACTGGGTTAGCGCCCTTTGCCCTAACCTCTGAAACTAATATTAATATGGGCGCACCCATAAAGCAAGTACTTTAGTTGAAATAATTTAATTATTTTTTCAAACTCTCGGCAAGTAACTCAAACGCCTTTAATAATGCGGCTTCTCGCGTTACTCCGCACTGACTAATAATTTCATCAATGCGAGCTTTCTTGTTGGCTGCGGTCATTTCTGTACTGTCACTAAAGCGCACAGCGCTAAAGGTTGGTGTACCAAGTCGCTTAGCACTGCGCTTTTGCTCTGCGCGTTGTAGCGCTGTTAGTTGCTCTGTCATGTTAAATCCTCACAAAAACCGTACTGGTGGGTGGTTTTAATAATCCCCATAGCCTTCACTCATGATTGAGCGTATAGCCTGTTTTTTTAAGTTTGCTGCTTTCTCTTCTGCACCCAACTCATTAGCGTCCTTGTGGCCTTGTAATGTCAAAGCCGTTGCTGCTTTGCCACACGTATAAACGTATGCAAACAATTGCTCGCCATTAACGTGCGTAGGCACTATTTTTGTGTAGGCAACCATGTCACCATCGTTATTTTCTACAAGTTTGTTAGCAACATCTACTCTTCTTTTGCCGCGTAAAGTATCAACTAATTTCATAAATCACCTATCTTTTCGTGATGGGTTAGCGCCCTTTGCGCTAACCTCTGAAACTAACATTGGCATGGGCGCACCCATAAAGCAAGTGCTTTAGTTAAAATAATTAAATTTATTTTTAAACGCCGTTTGCGTTGATCACGGTTGGCGGCAACCACTTGTAAATAAATTTACGTTCGCTTGTGCCTTTGCTGCCCTTCCAAAAGCCATGCCAGTGGGCGCGACGTATGTGTGGCGTTGGGCTGTTGCGGGTTTCGCCGCTTGGCTCACTTAATACCGCGACTAATTGTTTGGCGATTGTTTCGCCAACTCGCCACACTTTTGGTTTTTTTGGCGGAAATAACTTCCAATCGCCTTTTACTTTTTTGGCTTTTGGTCGCGCTGGTAGCTCACGCTCGATTGGCTCAATGTCAGGCTGTTCGCTGCATAAATACAGCAATAGGCTAATACAATGATGTGCAATGGCGCTTTGTTGGGTGATCATGGCATCAACGGGTAATTGATATTTGTTAAACTCGCCTTGTTTTGCGGCCTCGCTAATAGCGCGATCAATGGCCTCGGTCACTGTCCAATCACCCAAGTGTAAAATAATGGGGTAAAGGGCGTCTTCGCTGTCGATTAATAATCGCAGTTCTGCGCGGCCCGTGTTTATGTCGCGCTCTAAATGCGCAAAAAAACCGTATTCATCAAGGCTTGGGGTTTCAACGTATAAGCCCCACTCGGGTAGTCGAAATAAAACTTCAACGGGTATATCACCCTTGGCAATTGTGTTGCTAATGCTTTGGTAAACGCTGGGCTCAAAACGATAAACGCCTTGAGTATAGCGCCACGCAATGAGTGCGGATAGGCGCGCCACATCGCCCGCGCGCTCAATCGGCATATTGCCGCCACCGCTAACAATGGCATAGGTTGCTGCCATCGGTAAAAAACACCAACTTGGCCAGTCGGGTAAATCTTTACCCTTGCTTAGCCTAAATTTATTAACCTGTTGCCACACATTAGGGTAAAGTTTGCTTGCGGCATTTAAATGTTCAGTCGGTCGCATGTTATTCCTTATTAAAAACCCCGCGCTTGGCGGGGTAGATTAACTTAAATGTAAAACTCGTTCTCATTCAATTCAATGCAACTATCTGCATAAGTGTTTCCGCTTACTTTTTCCCATTTTTTTGCATTGCTTGCTTTGCATTCAAATGCGTTTACCAAGTTCCACTCGCGATTTGCGTTTATTTCTTCTTTGCAGCGATTAAAAGAAACTAAAACGCGTTCACCTGATTTTAGTTTTTTGCTTGTGTGTGTAACTAACTCGCCAGTTTTAACATTTATTAAATAACTCATAAATCACCTATCTTTTCGTGAATTGTGGCTGGCTAAAATTGCCAGCCCTATTTTTGTATTATAATGCGTCAGGGTCGAAAGCAACGTTGCTTGATTCGTCCAAAACAGCTTTGGGCTTGCTTGCATTGTCAATTTCTTTTTTTGCTAACTCAATCAGCTCTGCTACTGTTAAGTTAAAATCATTGCAATTAAGTTCGATTGCAGACCAGCCTTTAGGCGTTTTAATCAGTACATCTTCACCGTACTCGCATGCATCATACTTAACCTCGAAGCCGTTCATGACTAATGAACCGATTGCGCTTGCTAGATTATTTATTTTGATTGATTTAGACATTTTATCACCTATCTTTTCGTGATGGGTTAGCGCCCTTTGCCCTAACCTCTGAAATACATATTAATATGGGCGCACCCATAAGGCAAGCATTAAATCACTTTATTTATAAATTTATTTTTTGGCAATAAAAAAGAGACTCTAAAAGTCTCTTTTGGTACGCCCGACAATCCGTGGCGAGGAAAAACAACAAAGGGTTTTTACAAACAGAGAGGGATGAATACGGTTTTTTTTGCGGCAGGTTTGCGGCAGGTTTTCATCGTTTATTTAATGTTTGCGGCAGGTTTGCGGCAGGTTTTTAGTTAAAGCTTAGTTTTAGTCTAATTTGTTGAAGTGTTGATTTTAAAGGCTTAGGAGGGGGTTTTAGGTGTCTCCAAGATGCGGTTGCGGGTGTCAGCCCTTGAACCCTAAGGTTCAGGCCTTTATTTGCTACTCTAAAAACTTATCATGTAACTTATGCGGGAACAATTGCGTATAAACTTGCCACAATATGTTTAGGTTTCTATGGCCTGTCACTTGCGCCACTTCTTCTATCGAATAACCTTTTTCAAATAATCGGCTTGCACCTTCGCGGCGTAAATCGTGATAACGTAAATCTTCAATGCCCAATTCATTACGAACTCGCTGAAAACCAGCGGTAACAGAGCGCGATTTAAACGGAAAAATCAGATCTGTGGTTTTAGCTTGGCGCATCACAATATCAAACGAACCTGCCAGCAATGGCACTATCATGTGATTACCTTCTTTTTTGCGCGGGTCTTTACGGTCACGCACTAAAATGGTTTTGTGTTCGCGGTTTAAATCATCCCACCTCAGCGCGCACACTTCACCAATCCGCATGCACGTTAAAATACTAAACTCTAAAATATCTAAAAATGGAATACGCACTTCGCCGTTGGCGCGATAATTCATGCGCTCGGTTAAGCCTTTTTTAAGGCGATCTAATTCGTTTTCTGTTGGTCGCCTGGTGCGCTTTTGGCTTTTGCCAACAAGCCCCATTTCGATTAATACCGGTACCGCGTCTTCAAAAATTTTATAGTTCGCATCGAGGTTAAACACTGGCCCCGCTTTTTTCATCACGCTACGCAAATAGGCAATATCATGGTAAATCGTCGCAGGGCCAGTACCCGCATCGCGCCTATTTTTACAATGCGTAATTAAATCACTGGTTTTTAAATTGTTACTTAAAACTTTTGCAATATCGCAATCAATCAGCATTTTAATAACGTATTGTTTAGTACGCCCCGTATTGGCCCACAAGTCGTGATCATTAAAGTACAAATTTAAAAGTGCCCCAAGGGGCACCGCTTTTAACTTTTTGAGGGCCCCATCTTGTTCAATCTTGCTCGTTAGATTTAAACCCCACTGCCGAGCGACTTCTTTTTTACTGAATGTTTTAGACTCTCGGTGTATCATTACACCATTATCTTTAACGCGCACAGTGCAACGGTAACTAAAAGAGCCGTCAGCTTTAGCGCGTTTTTCAATATTAAATGATGCCATGTAAATACCGTAAGTTATTGAATCGTCCTACCCCGCAAGGGGCCCATGTGGGGCACTCTACAACAAAACCCAGCGGAATTACAAGGAGTTCAGAGCAATTGAGCGATTATGAACAAACCATTAAATAAAGGCTTTAGCCCAGTAAATACAGCAAATACAGCGTTTAGGCGGTTCAGTATTGCACCTATGTTAGATTGGACTGATCGCCACTGCCGTACATTTCATCGAAAATTAACTCAACATGCTGTGCTTTACACAGAAATGATTACAACGGGTGCGATTATTCATGGCCGTGGGGATTATTTGCATTTTGGTCATCATGAACAACCTGTTGCGTTGCAATTAGGTGGGTCGGATCCTGCGGCGTTAGCTTTATGTGCAAAACAGGCCGATGAGCGCGGTTATCAGGAAATTAATTTAAATGTGGGTTGCCCGTCTGACCGTGTGCAAAATGGTCGTTTTGGCGCATGTTTAATGGCTGAACCAAATCTCGTCGCGCAATGTGTTTCTGCTATGAAAGAACAAACTAACATGCCGGTCACCGTCAAAACCCGCATAGGTATTGATGAGCAAGATTCTTATGAATTCTTATGTGCATTAGTGGATGCTTGTATTGCAGTGGATTGTAATGATTTTATTATTCATGCCCGTAAAGCGTGGTTAAGCGGGCTAAGCCCTAAAGAAAATCGTGATATTCCGCCGCTTGATTACGAGCGAGTGTACCAGTTAAAAAAAGATTACCCACAAACACATATCTCTATTAATGGTGGTGTAAAAACCATTGATCAAAGTTTGGACCATTTGCAATTTATTGATGGTGTGATGATGGGGCGAGAGGCTTACGCTAACCCTTATTTATTAACTCAAGTTGATAGCGCTATTTATGGTGATGCGACTACACAGGTGTTAACTCGTCATCAGGCTGTGCGTGCTATGTATGATTATTTTGAAACAGAAATGACAGGTGGAGCGAGCTTTTGGCATGTTGCCCGACATATGCTAGGTATTTTTCAGGGAGTACCGGGTGGTCGTGCATTTAGGCGTCATCTTTCAGAAAATGGCCATAAAAAAGAGGCTGATATTAAAGTAATGGAACAAGCGCTTAAATTTGTTACTGAATAATCAAACTTGAAACTCGAATAACCGTGGGTGTGCCGAAATCGGGATGATCCCCTCCCGATTTTGGGATTAACCAAGTTGTAAAATAGTTATATTTTAGTTAATTAAACACATTATTAGTCAAACTCACTCCTGATAGATTTTTTTGTTTTTATTGAGTTTATTTTTTTCTTTTATTTCAATATGTTAATTTTATTTTTAGATCTGGCACAAGCCTTGTAATAGATAAACTCAGAATAACTGAATTTTTAACTAATTACGGAGTTTGACCATGTTGAAGTTAACGCACCTTTTAGCTGTTATTTCAATTATTGCTGCTAGCTATTCTAGCTTTATAGATGTTGACCAAGCCATAAAGCTTGATTTTTGGCCAAGTCCAGAGCAGCAGTCTGATGCACCAGAAGTAGTTCAAGAATCTTTAGTTTTGGTTAAGAGCAAAGATGAGGTGCAATCATGATCCAGCCTTTCTTTTTGCTTAATATTTTATTGCTCCCAGTGTTGAGTTTATTAATTACATTTTTTGGTGTGCAGGTTAGTCGATACATGTTTGCTATTTATCATCGTTTTGAGCGTTGATATTTACCGCTTATCAGGTTGCCTATCCGTTTATCATAAAAAAGAATTGAGTAATGCGATTTAATTTAACCTCGGGTACTCAAAATTTATTATGTAAGTAGCTTTTATGTTCTTTTTAGATTCGCTCGCGTATTTTTTTGTTTTGCCTGTAGTTAGCTTGTTTTTTACTTTTGCACTGGTCAATGTCTATCAAAAACTGCATCAATTAGAATAAATTTCACTTAAGTAATTTTATCTTTTTTAACATAAAATATGCCTGTCAGTTTCTTTTATCTCCCTCGATCTATTTCTTCCAGATAAAATCGATTTTATATCTGTTGTATTACAGCAAATTAATTACTGTTTAACTCGCTGCCATACGGAATAAAAAATCTTTATTTTCTAGCTGTTTAAAGTATTAATCGTGTTGAAGTAACCCAAAATAGAGTTGTTTTTTACTTGTTAATCTATTGTTTTAAATTGAAAGTCCTTTTCTTGAAATAAAAAGCTCAGATTTTTTACATTCAATCTGTTGATAAACCTCTTATCTAAAAACGAGCTTAACGATTTTAATTTTGCAGTTAAATATTTTGCTTTTAGAGCAAATCACGGGATAAAACAACGTTGCTATTTAACTGGAATGTTATCGCTGTGGTTAATTTTGCTACTTTGATGGTTAAATTAACCACATTTTGGTTTTTGGTATGTTGTTTTTGTAGTGGAATATTCTTCGGTTTGTTTTTTATTATTTAAAATCAATTGATTATAGCTTTTTTGTTAGTTGGCACAGCACTTGATATAGCCATAGGGTAAGACCTTTTTAGCCAATATGATAAGGAGAATACTATGGGAGTCTTTACACGTATTACAGATATCGTTCAAGCCAATGTGATTGCTGCGCTTGATAAAGCAGAAAACCCAGAAAAATTAGTTAAGTTGATGATCCAAGAAATGGAAGAAACCTTGGTTGAAATTCGCAGTACATCCGCCAGGTTTTTAGCTGAGAAAAAAGAGCTGCAACGTGATCAGATCAATTACCAGAAAAGTGCACAATATTGGCAAGAAAAAGCCGAACTTGCTGTTACTAAAGGGCGTGATGATTTAGCTAAAGCAGCATTAGCTGAAAAGCATAATGCAACGATTCAGGCTAATGCGCTAGCTGATGAGCTAAGTCGTATCGAACATACACTCGAGAAGTTAACGCAAGATAGTCAAGCCTTACAGCAAAAGCTAACTCAAGCAAAAGCAAAGCAAGAAAGTTACTACCAGCGTGAGCAAATATTAACTTCACGTTTAAAAGTTAATACTCAGCTTCATAGTAGCAAAATTGCCGATGCGATGGCGCGTTTTGAACTTATTGAGCGCAAAGTTGATGATATCGAAGCGCAGGTTGAATCGTATGAGTTAACTCAAGCTAAGACGCTGCAGGCGCAATTTTCAGAGTTAGAAAGTTCAGAAAAAATTGACGATGATTTAGCCGCTTTAAAAGATAAAGTAGCTAAAAAATCAGCAGTTTAGTATCTGGTGGCGAGGAGAATTACGATGAATAGATTTGAAAATACGCAGTCTTTTTATAAAGACAGATTAAATAAAAAAATATCAGGAGTCTGTGCTGGAATTGCTAATGGCCATAATTTTCCAGTTTGGGCGACTCGTTTAGCTACATTGTTACTGTTTTTTATGTTTCCTGTTCCTGTATTAATTGGTTATTTTGTTGCCGCAATGATTTTACCTGCAAAATATTACTAGATCGTCAGTCATTAAATGAAAACCCCGCGAAAGCGGGGGAAGGAGCGCACATGAAAGTGTTATTTATAATTGGCTGCTTAGCATTGCTTTTGTGTATTAATGCGCCACAAGCTTTGCTTAATATTGATTTTGATGGGTTAATACCTGCTCAAATATTCCATACGTCATTATTCGATAATATGTTGGTGGTTATGGTGATTGTTGCAGCTATCTTTACAGTTGTGGCATTAGGTGTTTTTTTGGCTGTTGGCTTGTTTGGTATTATTTGTTCTATTTTATTTGTAGTGGCGCTAATTATGCTTGCCAGTGGGCTTGCGATACTTTGGCCATTTTTGTTGATAGGCTTTGTTATTTGGTTGCTTGTTGCGGATAAAAAACCAATAACACGCTAACTGGTAGGTGCAGCTGAAGATTTGCTGAGGTATCATAAGTCATTCAATTAAGAGGGACTTATTATGAAAACGTTAATGCTGTATCTCACTGCAATGCTTTTGTCTTTCCACAGTTTTGCTGGGCAGTTATCTGTTACTAATCTAAAAATACGCGAATTTATCCCCGCAGCCTCAAGTAGCGTTGCTTATTTTACGTTATCTAATCAAAGTGAAGTAGCTAAAACCTTAGTTGAGGTAAATATTAGTGGTGTAGGGCGTACCGAGTTGCATCAACATTCACATGTTGATGGGTTAATGAGGATGGAGCAAGTAAAGCAAGTTGTAGTACCTGCCAAAGAAGCTGTGGTATTTCAACCGGGTGGTCTACATTTAATGTTGTTTGAGCCAAAGAGTTTACCTGTGGCGGGTGAAATGACGGATGTAACGTTTAAGTTTAGTGATGGTGAGCAAATTACAGTGAGTGGGCCGGTTATTTCTTTAATGCATCAAAAACATAACCATAGTCATCATTAGGAGAAGGTATGAGTCAACATAAAGGCAAGATTTTTGTCGCTATTTTAATGTTTTTACTGCTCAACTATGTTGTTGCGGTTTATTGGAGTTTTGAGCCTAATAGGGTTGATATTAAGTCACACGCTATTGAGCTAGCTGCTAAAAATAATGAAGAACTAGTGATCGGCTATACAACTACGACCGCATTAATTGAGGTTGTTAATACTTTGCTAGATAAGCCTGGTGGTTATTTGTCCAATGATGTTATGCCGCCTTCGGTTTTAATGGATAACATTCCTGCATGGGAATATGGTGCCTTGGAAATGAGCCGTGATTTAGCACTGTCGATGCGTAAGGATTTAAGTCGCTCTCAGTCTCAATCAACAGAGCATCCAATGCTTAAGCAAGCTCAGCCACAATTTAATATTAATTCGGATGCTTGGGCATGGCCAAGTGCCGAAGGTGAGTATCGTAAAGGGGTTGACTTTTTAATTAAGTATCGTAGTGACATTGCAAATCGCAGTAATAGTAACGCACAATTTTACGCACGTGCCGATAATTTACGTGGTTGGCTTAAAGAGGCTGAAAAGCGTTTAGGTAGCTTAAGCCAGCGCTTGAGTGCAAGTGTTGGTCAAGATCGCTTAAATACAGATTTAGCTGGTGATAGTGCTGCAAAACAAGCAACGTATGCGCCTCATGCAAATCAAATAAAAACATCGTGGTGGGAAATTGACGATGTTTTTTATGAGTCACGTGGTGCGGCTTGGGCGCTATTGCATTTTTTACAGGCTGTAGAATATGATTTTGCGGATGTATTAGAAAAGAAAAATGCTAAAATTAGTCTACAGCAAATCATTAGGGAATTAGAAGCGACACAAGATCCTGTGTGGAGTCCTATGATTTTAAATGGGAGTGGTTTTGGTTTAGTTGCTAATCACTCGTTGGTAATGGCAAATTATATATCACGGGCAAATGCCGCCTTGATTGAATTAACAGAGTTACTAGCTCAGGGATAAAAGAATGAAAAATATATATTTAACAGCAGCCCTTTCACTTGCTTGCGCTGCTCCATTAGCGCAAGCTGATGTTATTTTGGGTCTATATGCTGGCGCTGAAGCTTGGCAAGCTAAAAGCAAAGGAAGTTTTGCGCAAAATAGTAATTTGCAAAATTTTAATTTTGAAGATGAAATGTTTACCAGCTTTTATGTTGCGCTTGAGCATCCAGTTCCTTTAATTCCGAATATAAAAATTAAACATAATGAATTAGAAATTATGGGTGAAACGATGCTGACTTCAGGTTTTAAATTTGAAGATAAAGTATTTCAAATTGGGACCTCTGCTAAAACGGTTGCTGATTTTACCCATAATGATTTGATTTTATATTATGAAATATTTGATAACGATTTAATCTCAATTGATTTAGGTATTAGCGCGAAGCAGTTTGATGGCACTATTTTAGTTGAAGGTGCAGAGCAGGCTGGTAAAGCTTCTGTTTCAACGGAGTTTTCAGGTTATGTTCCAATGGCTTATGCTGCAGCTCAAGTCGGGCTACCTTTTACCGGCCTGAGTGTGTTTGCTGAAGGTAGTTTATTGTCAGTAGGTGATAGTAAAATTCAAGACTACCAAGTTGGAGTTGCTTGGGAGTTTATTGATAATATGGCTGTTGATGTTGCCGTTAAAGTAGGTTTTCGCTCATTAGTTGTTGAACTAGATGACTTAGATAATCTTTATACTGATTTTGAAGTAACAGGGCCATTTGCCGGTATTCAATTTCATTTTTAATCTCATAGAATAAAATTAATAAAAAAAGCTGCATTTTGCAGCTTTTTTTATTTGCTCCAAATTACTTCAAAATCGCTAGAGAATAAAGTATCGAGTTGTTGTTTATAATTGGTATTTAATTGTGGGTTAGAGAGTGTTGTGAGTTCATTGCCTGTTTGAGTAAATTTATAATAAGTAAGGATTAAGCCATCTTTTTTAGCTCTTAAGGTGCAGTCTATGTTATTAAAAGATAAGCTGTACTCTTGATCAATATTTAATTCAGTGCTTTCAATCTCTTGATCGTAAAAGACAGCAATATCAATCAAGGTCAGAATATTTGGGAAACTTAAACCCGCCTTACTTAAATTTAGATTGATTTTTCCTTGTAGCCTAAAGAAATTTAACAGTGTTGGCTTCTTGTAATACCCCAATAAAATCAAACTACTATTATCTTGTGAAGAGCGACCTGCAATACTAACGGCACGCTGTAATGCTTCAGCTTCTTTTAAAGTCATTTGTTTGAGAGCAAGTAAACTTTTATAAGAAAAAGTACCTGGCTTTATGGTTTCACCAGCCAGAATTTTAGCCCATAGTTGCTGCATTGCTTGGTTCGAGGTGTCTTCGGCAAGTGCAATAAATCGTTCAATCCAATCAGGATCAGGCTCTTCATCACTACTCACATGTGGGCAATACTCAATCGCCAATGCCATAATAGTTTCGATATTTTGTTGTTGTCGTAACAGTGTGAGTTGGCGTCTTTTAGATGCACGTTGCTGTAATGTTTCACTGCTATTGATGATATATTGCGGAGTGACACCGTGACTTTTACCCACTTGGTTACTTTGAGTCGAAATCGTGGTTACTTTATTTTTTGCAACAGGATTGCCTAACTTACGTTTGATTATGTGTGCCAGAGTGTCATGTGCTGCAGATATTTTCATAATATTGACTCATTTGAAGGTAACACTTCATCAGGTGCATTAATCGCAGTTTGTGATTGTAAGTTTTTAAGACCGACTTCCAAGGCTGAAGATAATATAATTTTATGAAGTAAAGCTAGATATCCAGCAAAAATAGGGGGAGTTATTTCACCTTCAATCGTCCAGCTAACAAGGTATTTACTTCTATCTTTATGAAATATAATAGGTTCAATTTTTAATGCGCTAAAAGCTAAATGTTCATCATTAAACAGTATGTTAAATTGAATGTTTTTATCATCGACCATAGAAAAAGTTAATTCACCAGTTTGATATCGACCTTGCCAAGCTAAAAAAGCACCAACTCCTCTGGTTTTCTCACCAAAGATAAATGTTAAATCAGGATTTATAAGGTGCCATGTTTGCCAAGATGGCCAATTTTTTAAATCAAATAGCCAATAGTCTAAGCTTGTTGGTGTTGCTTCAATATAAATAGATTTTTTTATCTGATAATGAGTCGGTAGCAAAAAACCAATAACCAATATTAAAATAATTAAAAAGGTTACTAGCCTAAAGATAGATTTAATCAGCATTGAGTTACCTTAATGTTAACATGTTGATTTTCATTAATTACGTACCGATAGATGAAAAAAAAGCATCGCGAACTTAAAAAAAATAAGTAAGAGTAAAGTTATCCGCTTTTTTTTGTAGAGTTTCAACTATAATGATTGCAGATAATCTTTATCTATCATATTAATATGTTTATGACCAAAACTAGCAATGTCCGAATCAAACGTATTATTCGTCATTATTATCTAGGAGCTCTATGACTCAGACTGAACAAGAAGGGTTTTTGTTTTTAAGCGAAGATGAACCTGAGCAAGAAATCCTACATTCTGAGTACTGGGATGTGTTGATTGTTGATGACGATCCTGAAATTCATTCTGTGACCCAACTTGCCTTATCTGGCGTACTATTTTGGGATAAGCCGTTACGTTTCCATCACGCTTATTCAGGCAAAGAAGCGGTTGAGTACCTTAGCACCAATCATGAAATTGCAGTTGTATTACTTGATGTCGTAATGGAAAGCGATGATGCTGGCTTAACGGCTGTAAAGAAGATACGTGATCACTTACATAACCATAACGTTCGGATTATTTTACGCACCGGTCAACCCGGCTATGCCCCTGAAGAAAGTATTATTCGTCAATACGATATTAATGATTATAAAACTAAAACAGAACTGACTCGTAGCAAATTAGTCACCTCATTAATTACAGCCATCCGCTCTTTTCAACAATTACGAGAAATGGAAAAACAAAGTAATGGTTTAAAAGACATTATTACTGCATCTAAAGCTATTTTAGGTATCAGTGATATTAAAAATTTCTCTAAGGCAGTCATTATTCAGCTTTCAGAGGTCCTTGGGTGCGAGCCATCTGGTGTGTTATGTGGTGTGATTGATAGCGATGAGCAAGTCACTGTGCTCGGTGGTTCAAATGAGTATAATGCGTATTTTGGTTTAGGCATTGAGCAACTTGATAATGGTCGAATTATTCACCAAGTGCAGGAGTGTTTAGCGCAACGTACTCATCAGCAAACAGAGCATGATATTACCTTTTTAGCGCCATGCAGCGGACGAAATGCCGCAATTTACCTTGAATTAAATGAAAAGCTGACCGATTCACAGTTACAATTTGCTGAGATTTTTCTCACGAATGTGTCTGTTGGCTTTGATAATGTGAAACTAATTGATCGTTTAAAAGATGCAGCTTATACAGACAGCTTAACAGGGCTTTCTAATCGCACGGATTTTGTAGAAAAAATAGCTTCTTTTGCTGCCAAAAAAGGCAAAAATCATCGTCTTTATCTAATCGATATTGAAAAGTTTTCAGATATTAACAATGGGCTGGGGCAGGATGTGGGCAATATGCTGCTTCAAGCGGTTGCTAACCGATTGCAAACTGAACTGCCTTCGGCACGCATTATTGCTCGAATAGGTGCGGATGTTTTTGCGATAGTTATTGAGCGCAATGTAACATCACCGCAGTATATTAATCAGTTACTCAGTTTGCCGTTTCGAGCGGGTGAACATTTATTGCCAATTAACTTTAGTTTGGGAATTTGTGAGGAGGAGTACTTTGACTCTTCAGGATTGCAAACTCTTAAAACGGGCTACATTGCCCTGAATCTTGCAAAAAGCCAATCTCAATTTAATTACGAATTTTACTTACCTGAAATGGAAGAAAAAATGACCTGGCGTTTAGGGATTATTCGCCAATTACGTCAAGATTTCTCAGAGGGTAAGCTGCAAGTCTGGTATCAACCACAAATAGATTTAACGACCAAAAAAGTAATTGGTTGCGAAGCTTTATTACGCTGGCCAACAGATAACGGGCAATTTATATCGCCAGTGGTGTTTGTGCCATTGGCTGAATACTCAGGTATGATTGTTGATATTGGCCAGTGGGTATTGGAGCAGGCGTGTCAGCAGCAAAAACAATTAGCAGCAATGGGTCATAAAATTCGTATGGCGGTTAACGTTTCAGTACCTCAATTTCGTAATATTGATTTTGTGAAGCAAGTGACTCAAACCATTGCTGAGCATCAAGTTGAGCCTGGATTTATTGAATTAGAAGTGACTGAGAGTATAGTAATGGATGACCCTACTGCAGTAATTGCAGTATTAACTGAATTAAAATCATTGGGGTTAGAGATAGCGATTGATGATTTTGGTACAGGATTTTCATCATTAAGTTACTTACAAAAACTTCCGTTAGATCGTATTAAGATAGACCGTGCTTTTATTAAAGACATTCCAAATGAAGATGCAGAGGCAATTGCAGAGCTCATAATTTCACTTGGTAAAAAAATGAAACTTCATACTATAGCCGAAGGTATTGAAACCCAAGCTCAAGCTGATTATTTAATTAAAGCAGGTTGTGAAGAAGCGCAAGGTTTTATGTATTCAAAACCACTCCCTAGTCAGGAGTTAGTTAAATTTTTACAAGAATATAGCTGTTAAAAATAACGAGGTTGGTTGTTATTTGTTCGATTTCATTTGCAACTAAACTCAGGTATAATCCCCGCCCTTATTTCCATTGTTGCCATTAACGCGCGTATTTAGACGGACTTTATGTTCAATTTCATAGATAGATGAAATGTGCGCTGGTTTATACAGATGGATCACTGAATTATATTTTGTCTCTGAGGCTTTACTATGGCAGCGTTAACTGCTGAACGCGGACTTTTTTCTTATCCAAAATACTGGGCTGAGTGTTATGGCACAGCCGATTTTTTACCTACTACCCGCGCAGAAATGGATGCTTTAGGCTGGGACAGCTGTGATGTTATTTTGGTTTGTGGTGATGCTTATGTTGACCATCCAAGTTTTGGCATGGCGGTAATTGGTCGTGTTCTTGAGTCTCAAGGATTTCGAGTTGGCATTATTGCGCAGCCAGATTGGAATAGCAAAGATGCGTTCATGAGTTTAGGTAAACCGAATTTGTTTTACGGTGTGAGTGCCGGCAATATGGATTCGATGATTAATCGTTATACCGCAGAAAAGCGTATGCGCCATGATGATGCTTATACACCAGGAAATGTCGGTGGTAAGCGCCCAGATCGTGCGGTATTGGTTTATACCCAACGCTGTAAAGAAGCTTATAAAGATGTGCCCGTTGTTATTGGTGGCATTGAAGCGAGCCTTCGTCGTATTGCGCATTATGATTATTGGTCAGAAAAAGTGCGTCGCAGCATTATTTTTGATGCCAAAGCTGACATCCTTATTTATGGTAATGCAGAGCGCCCATTAGTTGAGGTGGCACATCGCATCGCTGCAGGTGAAACAATTGCGGACATTCAAGATGTTCGTGGTACTGCGGTTATTCGCAAAGAGCCTTTACCCGGTTGGCGTGGCGCAGATTCAACCGCTATTGATAAAATCGGTAAGATAGATCCAATCCCAAATCCATATGGTGCGGATGATGTCGGATGCAGTAAATCTGAATTTAAACAAGCAGGGATAGATCTCAAAGAGCAAGCGGCCAAGCCAATTATTGTTCAGCCAGCACGACCCAAACCTTGGGAAAAGACCTATGTAAAGCTGCCAGCATTTGAACAAGTGAGTGTCAATAAACCTTTATATGCTCATGCTTCACGTATTTTACATCAAGAAACAAATCCTGGGTGCGCACGTGCGTTGTTCCAGCGTCATGGCGATCGTTCTGTATGGGTTAATCCGCCAGCGTTCCCGCTTGAAACAGATGAGATGGATGGTGTTTTTGGACTGCCATATCAACGAGTACCACACCCAAGTTATGGCGATGCTAAAATTCCAGCGTACGACATGATTAAAACCTCGGTTAATATCATGCGTGGCTGTTTTGGTGGATGCAGTTTTTGCTCAATTACCGAGCATGAAGGGCGCATTATTCAAAGCCGCTCTGAAGAGTCGATCATTAATGAAATAGAACAAATTCGTGATAAAGTGCCCGGTTTTACGGGGGTCATTTCAGACTTAGGTGGCCCAACAGCGAACATGTACAAGTTGCGTTGTAAGAGTGAAAAAGCAGAGAGTACCTGTCGTCGTTTATCGTGTGTGTTTCCTGATATTTGTAACCATATGGATACTGATCACACACCAACCATTGATTTATACCGCAAAGCCCGAAACGTCGATGGTGTGAAAAAAATCTTAATTGCATCGGGTGTCCGTTACGACTTAGCGGTTGAAGATCCGCGATATGTGAAAGAATTAGTAAGTCATCATGTTGGCGGTTATTTAAAAATAGCTCCTGAGCATACAGAGGAAGGGCCGTTATCGAAAATGATGAAGCCGGGTATGGGGGCTTACGATAAATTCAAAGAGCTATTTGATAAGTACTCTAAAGAGGCGGGTAAAAAGCAGTATTTGATCCCCTATTTTATTTCGGCCCATCCGGGGACAACGGATGAAGACATGGTCAACATGGCGTTATGGCTAAAGTCGAATGATTTTAAACTGGATCAGGTGCAAAACTTTTATCCTTCACCGATGGCGAATGCAACCACCATTTATCATACAGAGATGAACTCACTGCGAAACATCAAAAATAACAAAGATGTGGTCGCGGTGCCAAAAGGAGCGAGACAACGACGTTTACATAAAGCGATCCTTCGTTACCATGATCCTGCTGGCTGGCCGATGATCCGAGAAGCATTACGTGCAATGGGTAAAGCTAAGCTAATAGGAAATGGCCCTCAGTGCCTTGTGCCAGAAGAAAGCCGTCAAGAGAAAATGCAAACAGGAAAAGCAAGTAAAGGCAAAGCCAACACTAAAGGCCGACCTGCGCTCACTCGTCATACAGGTTTTAGTCAGTTCAAAAAAGCGAATACAAAGCCTAGAGTGGGTGATAACCGCCAGCGTGCAAAATGAGTCTAACGTTTAGATAGGTTGGTTTTAGCGTAATATAAAATTTTTATGTCTTATATAGTGCTCTAAATTATGTATAACCTCTACTAAGGCAGAGAAATCTGCCTTTTTCATTATTGAAAATAGATTTATTTACTTTCAGAGAGAGATTTTTCGTAAAATATAGATATACTAGCTTGTAGTCCAAAAAGAAATAGCGCTCATAGAACTAAACTTGTTAAAATATTTGTCATCTCCCCTTTTTTATTAATTTAAGCTTTTCGATAAACAACTCTTTTGCCAAATAAATAGAGAGATATATAAGCTACTAAAATAGATTGTGCCTGTAATAATCACAGATAAAGCAACAAATTTAATATCTACATTATCTACATACTCAAGGAAATCTAAAGCAAGGTGAAGATGGTTAAACACCAAAAATAATGAGAAACCAATTCCAATTAAAACTTCAAACAAAGAGTTTTTTACTAATATAAAAAACAAACTTAGTTGCTGTGCGCCAAGGGTCTCTCTCACTGCGAGTCTTTTAGACTGAGAACGCACATAAGCTTGAATTAATGAGTACAATCCTAAGATGCAAATTAAAGTTAGTGTGGCTATACAACTAATAGAAGCATATGTGAATTTAATTTCATATCCATAAAAATTTTCTAATGCTTCATCCCATCGCTTTATAGTTGTTATTTCAACAATGTCTTTACCGATCCTGTTTAGAATAGGCGCTAATATACGAGAAGCCCCCTCCTTAGAATCCCCTTCAATTAGTAGATAGAAACTCCCCCCTAATAAGGGAAGAGAATTTACAATTATAGTCGGCTTACTTAACACGTAATGGCTTTCTTTCTCTTCTCCAAATACAGTCGCTATAGTCTTTTGAGCAATGCCACCAGGGAGTTTTAAATTAACCTTTTTGCCAACAGCATCATCAAGTCTGATCCCTATATCATTTACGAATGTTTTATTAACGGCAATTTCGTCTAAATTAATTCTCTCCCTAGAGCCAACTAATATATCTTGACCTAACAAGTGAGTTACAGTGCTCGATTCTATTACATCAATTGAAATACTTTTATTCTCTCCCTGAAGACTTGCTTGAAGCCTCATTTTATTTGGGTCCAAAGGGTGAGAGGAGTAAACTATTACACTATTTTTTTGTTCATTAAAATAATCATATTGGATCGAGTAGGTAGTAACTTTATACTTCATATCAGAAAAATTACTTTTGACCTCTACAAATAATGTGGTCTCAGAGTCTTCTGGTTTCTGATTTATCACCAAGTTGTAGTTTTTTAAAACATGTGCTCCAAACACCATTGTGGAACATATAGCCGAAGTGAAAATAATAAGAGTGAACGGTTTTAGAATATAATTTAAAGTTATTCGATAAATTTTACTCGTTTCATCTATATTTAATAAAGGTTTTATAATAACAATTGTCACAAAAGCAACAAAAATAAAAATGATGGTGCTTAAAATAAGAGTGATTTTTACACTGTTTTCATAGGAGAAAATAAAATACTTAATAAATATCAGGTCTTTTAAAGTATTGTTAATTAAATCAAGATTAAAAAAAAATAAAACTAAAGCCACTAAAAAAGGAAAAAGGAAAAAAGAGGTGTTGTCGATAATAAACTGTTTTAGAATAAATGTATCATTAGCCCCCAATTTAACTTTAATTTTAACTTCACTCGCTCTCTTTCTAAGAATATTCAATAAAAACGATACAACTCCTGATAAGTAAAGTAGAAAAACAACTAAGATTATCATTATGCTGAACTCAATCGACTTCTTAATTTCGAGCATCCAATCAGGTTCTAGAATCAACCCTTTATAGACGGCTAGCTTTCCTGAATAGGAGGCTTTTTGATAGCTATCAATGTTATCTAGTTTCTGTTGAATAGCATCTATCTTATCGGTAGAAATTTGTGCGAATGCAAAGTAGAGGGGTTGATTCATCATTACGAGCTTCTTAAGCTCTAATTGAATATTTTCAGGGGTTTCACTCGAAAATGTTATATCGTAAAAATTTACCAATAATTCAATAGGTAGCCAGAGGTCGATACTCTTTCGACTGAAACTTTCAAAGGCTTTTAGCGTTATTGAATTAAAGTCAATTAATTCTTTGTTATTGAGTTTAATGAATGGTTCACCGCTACTATACTGATTAAAAGATCTAGAAAAACTTTTAGAAGCAATCATTGTGTTACTTTCAGTAATCAATTTACCATCAAGATCAACAACGCCTAGTTTTTCAAAAAAGTGTGGTGAATAAAAGGCTACCGATACTTCAGGTAAAACCGTGCTACCTATCATGATATCGACCTTTAGCTCAGAATATATTAATAACTCATTAAATAGAGCGCTTTCTCCTAGTTGATCCAATTGATTTTTTGAAACTTTTGATAACGAACCTGATGACTCCGCCATACCAATTGTGACCCATTCTTTTGTATTAACACCGTATGGAAGTGCTTCGTCGAATTGACTATATATAGGTAATAATAAAAGTAAAAGGAAGGATAAAAACAAGCCCAATACGAAAAGTAATGCGCAAAAATATTTCTTTTCATAAATATGTGAAAGTGACTCTCTTGTTACAAACATTGCAAGAACCCATCATCCATCCCCAGTTTCCGATCGGCGATATTTGCAATTGCTTCATCGTGAGTAACTATTAGGACTGTCGTATTAAATTCATTATTGATACTTTTCAGTAATTCAATGATCTCATGGCTATTTTTAGTATCTAAGTTTCCTGTCGGTTCATCAGCAATTATAAGGGAAGGATTCATAATGAGCCCACGCGCAATTGCGACTCTTTGCTGTTGCCCCCCTGAAAGCTCATTTGGATAATGCAACTTGCGATGAGAAAGGTGTACGAGTTCTAAGAGCTCATTGGCTCGACGAATTGACTCTGCTTTAGGGGTGGTGTTAAAGTGTGTAGGAAGTAAAATATTCTGAAGAACATTGAGCTCTGGTAATAAATTGAAACCTTGGAATATCCAACCTATATACTTGTTTCGAATATAAGCTAATTGAGATCGGCTTAAACCTTGCATCGGTTGGCCATATAGTTCATAAGTGCCATTACTTGGCTTAGCTATTAGGCCAATAATGCTAAGTAATGTTGACTTTCCTGAACCAGAACTGCCAACAATTGAAACAAATTCACTCGATTTAATTTCCAGTGAAACGTTATTCACGGCTTTGCTTATCACCCTGCCATTATTGTACTCTTTTGTTATGTTATCTAATAAAATGGCTGTTGACATAAATTTATTCAACCCTAATCGTTGCAGGTAACTTATCTAAAATACTTTTGGGTATATCGGTAATAATCTGCTGACCTTGTTTGATCCCATCCAATACCTCAATAAAATTGGACGTAGACTTACCGAAGCTTATTTCTACCGCTTTAAAAATATTATCATCACTCACGTATGCGATTTGCTTTTTATATTCCTCGAATAACCCGTTATTTTTAACATAGTAGGTAGCATTACGTATTAGGTTGTGAAGTTCCGCGTTAATCTCAATATTCGGTTTGGCATCTTTGGGGAAGTCACTGAGCAATGCACTTGTAAACCAAACCCTGCCTTCTTGCACAGCACCATCAACTTCACTTATCCTAGTGAGAACTTTAGTTCCATTGATATTAATCGTTATTTCCTTATTAACTTTGATGGAGTCAGAGTTTCTAGAAGGAACCGAAAGTCTTGCAAAGAAAGCCCCAACCTCACTTGCTTTCGCTATAGAGCTGCCAGTTGTAAGACGAGAACCGAGTTCAATTGAGTCGACAAAACTTTCGATTATACCTTCAAAATCGGAGATGACTTTTAGCTTCGAGTTTTTAAGAGTTAAATTATCAAGCTTTAGCATAGCTTGTTGAATATTGAGTTCAAAGGATTTTAACTTTATAGCAGATTGCTGTGTTGCCCTTTCAAAACGCTCTTGTGCAACACGAGCTTTAATCTCACTCACTTTAATATCAGACTGAAGTTTCTTTAATTCGATCTTAGATATCATTCCATTAATAGTTAACTGATTAATGGCCTCAAACTTCAATTCGTCTGATTGATGAGTGGTTGTGGCTATTCTAAATGCAGCCTCAAGTTCAAAAAGCTCGGCTTCTAATGCCAACTTAGCATTTTCATTATCAATTTTAGTTCTTTCAACTTCTAACTTTTGAGACAAAAGTGCATCTTTTAACTCAGGATTGGCTAGTTGTATGATGGGGGTCGTAGGCATAACTTTTTGACCGGCCTTTATAAAAATTTCTTCTACTATCCCATCAACCTCTGCAACTATTAATTTTTTTTGAGCTGATTCTAATACCCCTCTGGCAATAATTTTTTCATTTAAATCACCATAACGCACATCATTTATTTCGATTTCATGACTACTTAGTATAACTTCATTATTAAACTGAAAGTACAATATAACCGCTAAAGTAAATATTCCAATAGCGATTAAATTTTTTATAGTAAAGAACTTGTTTTTTCTTGGTATTTCAATGTCCATATACAACCTTAGACAAATTAAATAAATCAATAATCCTAGAGGGAGATATTAATAAATACTTCATTCAACGATATTTTTTCTTTTTTTGAATCGATATTTGAAAGCTTCTTTAATTCTACTTCGCAAGGTCCACATTTTTGTTCGTTATTACCACCACTAATTAAAACAACAGTAAACACCTCACCTTTTTTAATCTCAGGAATCCCTTTTGAAAAGTCGTTTAAAGAGTAGTTATAAGAAGGCTTTGACTTTGACTTAATCAACTCAAGGAGTTCGTCAATATTTTCAGTTTTGGTATGTTGGAGGGTGTTCGATAATATACCATTTTCAAATATCAGATAAGTAGGAAAGCCTACATTTAGTTTTAATGAGGAAAGCTGTTTTGTAATGAACCCATATTCTTTTAAGCTGATAGATATAGTATTAATTTCTGAGCTTTTCACTGAGAATGAGAAATTAATTAACAGGGCTGTAAATAGGGTTAAAATTGTTTTTTTCAAAATATTACTCCAATAAGTAAGGGAGTTATTATACTCCCGCTAAAGCTTCAGTTTAAAAAATTAGTTGCCACCAGTAGGGCGACAGCTGCGGTTTTCGCAAATGACACAAAAATTATCTATGCAGTGGATGCAATCTCCCGCGCTATTACAAATACTTACATGCGCGACAGCAAAAGAAGCGGAGGAGTATGAATATCCAGCAATAGAAAATACCACAACACCTACAAATTTAAGAGCTTTTTTCATTTTTATACCTTTTTATATAGTTTTTAGTAATTATTCCATTGTTAACTTAACTTAACTTAACTTAACTTAACTTAACTTAACTAACTAAAGAAATTAGCTTTAAAAATCAAATCAGAGGGTGAGTGAAACCTAGATTCAATTATATTTAGCTAACATCTTAGCTGTCTCCAAAGTTACAACAAAAATATAAAAAAAGGTACAAAAATTTTAACTAAGTGTAAATAATCCGAGAGCAGCATAAGTAACCGCTAAAGCATTAAGTTCGATGTCAGTTAAATTAAGGTTTCTCTTGCTGTCTTTCAAACAAAAAAACCATCAATCCAGCGAGTAGATTTAACATTTGGCTATCAGGTTGATGTTTTTGAGGCCTATTTTCGAGGAATTCCTTTTGCCTCAGGGGGATGAGCACGTTGCAGAAGTCATCAACATCGCAAAATAATTTCACTCATTTATTCATTGCTTGTTCGTTGTCGTTCGAATATTTATTGCTCGAAAGATCAGATCGTGGAACAGGCATTTAGTTCATTTTCTTAAGTAAGATTTAGGTTAGCTAAGCACTGTGCTTCAGTTCAAAATCCTCAGGCCTTAAATGGCTAAGTAAGTCATGACTTCTGATTTTGTTGTAATCAACCTCTATACCCGTCGCCTTTCAAGATGCTCGGGTGTTGGCCGCGCGCCTTCACCTCAATCACATGGTACATCTATGCTCATGAGGATTCAGGTGCTTGCCGCCTACGAGCATCTTGAGATACATTGGGTATATGACCTCTAATACGGTTTGTTTCATGGTGACTCGGTTCATGATCGGCTCTTACTGAATGGCGTGAATGGAAGATCATCCCGCTCAGGTGAGCTAGAGATAACTCGTTGCAAACATTCATGGATGAATGGGGCCACCGGTGGACTCGACGCAAATAAAAACTTACACACTAATATACGTAGAGTGTACGTTTTTAATTAACCTTTAACAGTGCGCGACTAATGGCATTCTACTTACGCACTTGCAAATAGACATGGCTTTTACCAGGCACTCTAACAGCGCATTTTTATGGTTGTTTGTTAAACGTTTTATTCTTTGATAAACGCTTCACCTTGTATCATCCATTTCGGTGCAGGTTTTCCTTTGAGGTGGTGATCAAAGTACTCCATCATGCGAATAGAGAAGTCCACTTGATTAGGGAATTGTTTTAAGTGATGTGGTTCGCCTTCGTACTGTAAAAATATTACGTCTTTTTCTGCACGGCGCAGTGCTAAATAATATTGCACGCCTTCATGCCAAGGTACGGCGTCGTCTTTGTCGCCAAACATAATTAAAATAGGCGTATTTACTTTATCGGCAAAAAAGACCGGTGAGTTTTCAATGTATAAATCACGGGCTTCAAATAAGTTTTTACCTATGCGGCTTTGACCTGTTTCGTATTGGAACTGACGCGCTAAACCTGATTTTAAACGAATGCCACTATACGCACTGGTCATGTTAGATACAGGTGCACCAGAGACCACGGCTTTAAACATGTCTGTTTGGGTGATCATAAATGCGCTTTGGTAGCCCGCCCATGAGTGGCCTTGTAAGCCAATTTTATCAGGATGAGCAACCCCGATATCAATTAGCTTTTGTGCGGCATTTATCATCGTTTGCGTAGACGATTTACCCGGGTGGCCGATTTCAAAACGAATATCAGGCAAGAAAATGGCATAACCGTTTGAGGTAAACATTGGCAGGTTTGGCCTATGGTTTAGTTCCATTGCAGGAAAGTCATACATGCGCTGACTCATATAACGATAAAAATAAATAACCACAGGAACTTTATCGCCTTTTTTATAGCCAGCAGGTTTAATCAGTACACCTTGTAGATCTTCCCCGTCATAGCCTTTGTATTGTACTAGCTCAGGCTGCGCGCCCCAGGCAAAGTTTTTAAGCTGTGGGTTAAGGTCGGTGACTCTTTTGGTTTTTTTAAAGGATGTATCTGTTTGCCAAAGGTCGGGAAATTGCTGGTAGCTTTGCTTAGTAAATAGTAGGCGGTCGCTATTTTTAGCTTTTTCAACCAAATCAAAACGTTGCTTACCTTTTAAAGTAGTTAGTACGCGTGAGGTTGCAAAGTCGAAAGTGGCAACTGCGGTTTCTTTATTAACGGTATTATGCGCACTTAACAATAAAGGTTGTTTGGGGTCGATTCCCACTTGTCGTTTGTCGAGTATTACTGCGCGGTATTGGGTTTTAGTTTCAGCACCTTGAGTCAGGCGAGTCGCCTGTAGGCTTGTTACATCAAACGCCCAAATATCGAACTTGCTATACACTAATACCGCACTGCTGTCGGCAAGCCAGCCCGCAAAGCCATAGCCGGGTGTTGGCGTGGGGTAATCATGTTGATCGTCTGCAAACACTGCGTTGATAGCTTGTGTTAAAGGGGTCGTTTGGTTGGTTGTAACGTGTTTGAGGTGAACTGCGCCATCAGCAAAATACGCAGCGTACTGCCCATTTGGTGCCAAAGTAGGCGTTTCTCGGCTTTGCTTAACAATTAAAGTGTTTTTACCTGTTTGAACATCAACAGCATAATAGTCAGCGTAAAAACCATCGTACATCACCTTATTTAAGTAAGGTGAACTACTTGAAGCAAGCAAAAACGCTTTTTCGGTATGTAGCTTGATATCTTCAAGTACAGGGGTCGTAAGTTGCACCACATTTTTATCTGCATAATGGTAAACCGCTTGGTAATGGCGATATTTGTTTTCGTCATTCCATTGTACTTGTTCGCGCGTTTTAATTTGTGGGTCTAGATGGTGCCATACTTTAAGGCCTTTGTGGGCGCGAATAGTATCAAAGTCACGCAAATCTTCGGCTGTTTTATATTTTTTATCTGCAATTTTGGCATCAAGTGCTGGGCGGTTTTCAAAATACAGTCGTTCACCTTGCTCTGACCAATCAAGCTTGGCTGTTTTACCGCTGAACCAAGTCTCGTTATGGCTGTTTATTGTGGTGAGTGTATTGGTGGGCTGCTGCCAAAGATAAAGCTGGTGGCTGCGGCGTCTGGCATCATCGTTAACATAATTACCTGCGTAAAATGCCACAGTTGCCTCTGTTGGGTGCCAGCTAATTTTGGTTGCGCTGATCCCAGGTTCCGTCAATATCGCACTTTGGCTGATAGTATCGCTAAGTGATAGATAGGAAATCGTATTTTGAGCACCCTCTTTATAAACTTGGCTAATTAGCATGCCAGCACTTTGATGGGCAAAATCATAGCTTAAAACATCATCAAACAGCTGCTCTTGCGGGGTACCAAGCTTGATAAGTTTAAGTGGCAGTGATGTGTCTTTTTTATCTGGTTTAATGGCGCTTTTTTCGACCGTTTCGCTATCAACGACTCTTAGCTCAGTATCTTCTTTGTTATCGTTGCCTTTTTTTGCTGCTTTTTCGTCTGGTTTATCTTGGCGAAATGCTAACCATTGGCCATCGTTAGATAATTGAAAATCTTTTACGTCAGCAAAACGTAGCTCTTGTTTTGTTCGGGTATTTACGAGTACTAAACTATTACGAAGTTGTTTTTTTTCTTTTTCGTTTGCGCTTTCAATCGCTAATAAAGTTGGTTTTACGGTAAATGCAACCCAAAGGCCATTTTTGCTAAAGTGTGGTTTAGTGCCATTTTCGATAGCTGCAAGAGGCTTGTTACTGGTTAAGTCATAGACAATCCCTTGAGGATCACCTCGGTATGGTGTGGCAGAGAGTGCTAAAAATCGCCCATCTTCTGTCAGCTGAGTGTTTTTTGCTGTTTTAAAATCAAAGACGTTGGTGAAGGTTAAGTTTTGACTTGCAAGACTGGGCATCGAAAAACTGGTGATGACCGCCACGGCAAGTGTTGAAAGCACTTTATTCATTTTTAGTTACCATGTGAAAGCGAAAAGGTTATTGAGCTAACCATATCAAGGAGTTAACCGAGCATAGAAACATTAACGATAAGTGGCAATTATTTACGATGAAGCGGGGCGGTCAAGAAGTGGCAAATCACTTTGCCACGTTTAGGTCTGGATTATTGCCAAGCCAGTGCTAGCATTGACCATTGGCTTTCAAATTGATGGCTTGGTTTTATTTTAAAATCAGAGCGTACAAATTGATTCATTCGACCCTCAACAAAGGCCAGTAATAAGTTAGCCAAATGCGCTTCTTCAATGCTAAATGTTTTACCTTCTCGAAGTTTGCGTTCGCGCAGTACTTGCTTAAGTTGGGTTTCAAGTTTTTCAAATAAACTTTGAATGCGTTCGCGTAAGCGCTCTTGCTCACCTTGCAGCGCATCACCGGTTAAAATTCGGGTAATGCCGGGGTTTTTTTCTGAAAAAGTAAGCAGTAAACCTAAAATATTGTAGATGCGGCCTTGAGTATCTTTTTCGTTATCTAAAATAATATTAATGCGCGAGAGTAACGTATCTTCAATAAACTCAATTAAGCCTTCAAACATTCGTGCTTTACTTGGGAAATGACGATAAAGCGCGGCTTCAGAAACACCCACTTCAGCAGCAAGTTTCGCTGTGGTGATCCTCTGTCCTGGGCTGGTTTCGAGCATTTGCGCTAAGGCTTGTAAAATTTGCTCTTTACGATTGCTACGCTTATTTGCAGGCATGGTTTATCCCTTACTTCTTATAATTATGTATTTGCGCTTTGGCTTTTTGTCACAGCATGGTAATGGTTTCTGGCCATGGTTTCCAGCCTTGTTTTACGCATCAACTTAGTTGTTTTGTCGCTCGAATATTGTCTTTATAATTGATATTGCTAACGTTTCTTTGCTTTGAGTGGGTAAATCTAACTGACCATTTTGCCAGTAAATTGTTAAAGCATTATGATCAGAATTAAAGCCAATACCTTGTTGTGATACATCATTTGCACAGATCAAATCGAGATTTTTATTGCGTAGTTTTCCTTTGGCATAATGTGCAACATCTTGTGTTTCTGCGGCAAAACCGACGGTAAATGGTCGTTGTGATTTAAGTGCTGCAACATCTGCAATGATATCTGGGTTTTTAACTAAAGTGAGCGTCAGCTGGTCGCCTTGCTTTTTTATTTTTTGAGTTTGAATATCAGCAGCACGATAATCGGCAACAGCCGCACAACCAATAAAAATATCGGATTCTATCGCCAAAGATAAGGCGACTTTGTGCATTTCAAGCGCACTTTCTACCGCTATTTTATTTACCCCATTAGGCGTTTTTAACGTTACAGGCCCTGAAATTAAATTGACTTTAGCACCTAGCGACATTGCAGCCGCAGCAAGAGCATAACCCATTTTACCTGAGCTGTGGTTGCTAATAAAACGCACAGGATCAAGCGCTTCACGGGTTGGGCCTGCGGTAATGGTAATTGTTTTCCCAGCAAAAAGGGATTGTTCTGCATGGCTTATTAATGCAGGACGGTTGAGCAAATCGTTACATAAGACAACAAGTTCAGCGGGCTCTAGCATTCTTCCGGCGCCGACATCGCCACAGGCTTGCACGCCACTGGCAGGGCCCCAAATATTAACCCCCCGAGTCGCAAGCGTCGATAAGTTGCTTTGCGTCGCAGCATGCGCGTACATTTGCTGATTCATGGCTGGTGCAACAGCAACTAAACTAGGTGTCGCCAGCAATAAGGTGGTAAGTAAATCATCAGCCATGCCTTGGCTCATTTTGGCGATGATATTCGCTGTTGCTGGTGCGACTAAAATAAGGTCTGCCCATTTAGCCAATTCAATATGGCCCATGGCAGCTTCGGCACTTGGGTCAAGCAAGCTATCAGAAACCGGCTGACCTGACACCGCTTGCATTGTCAGTGGGGTAATAAATGCTTGCGCAGATTGCGTCATAACCACTTTTATATCGTGACCATGGTCTTTTAAACGGCGCACTAATTCAGCACATTTATAGGCAGCAATGCCTCCTGAGATAGCAAGTAAGATTTTTTTGTTGGCCATACATTGACTCACTGTAGAGTGATTGCGGATTAGCAAACCGCGTACTGAAGTTGTGTGCTGCAATATTACGTTTGCTTGCGACAGCAAGCAAATTTATCACTACAATTTAAGTTAAGTGCAATCACCAAGGATGGAATTATGCAAATCACTCAAATGGCGGCAGACCTTCGACCGCGAGAAAAACTACTTAAATTAGGCCCTCAAGCGCTTAGTGATGCTGAACTATTAGCTATATTCTTGCGCACTGGTATTCCAGGAATGAATGCCATTGAATTGGCCGAACACGTGCTAAATACGCATCATTCACTCAATCAGCTTTTTAGTGCCTCGTTATTAGAATTTAGCCAAGTGAAGGGGCTTGGGTCGGCAAAATATGCCCAATTACAAGCCGTACTTGAACTGAGTAAACGTTTTTTACACGAATCTTGTCAGCGCGATACCGTATTTAACTCACCGACACATGTACGCGATTACTTGGCGTTAGAGTTAAAAAACCGTCAGCAAGAAGTCTTTATGGTGTTGTTTTTAGATAACCAAAATAGGCTCATTAGTCAAAAAATTCTGTTCTACGGCACTATCAATTCTGCCGCTGTTTACCCAAGAGAAGTGGTGAAAGAAGTCCTTAAAATAAACGCCAATGCAGTGATATTTGCCCACAATCACCCATCAGGTGTGGCAGAACCAAGTCAGGCTGATCAGGTTATTACCCGAAAGCTTATTCAAGCACTCGCCTTAATTGATGTATCTGTTTTAGACCATTTAATTGTAGGAGGAAATCAAGTTGTTTCTTTTGCGGAACGAGGCTTATTGTAAGTCTAATAAACATACAAAAATGAAACTAAAAATGCTTTATTTGTAATATCCTGAATTTGTAGATGTTAATCTTATTGAAAATGATTGTCATTTAGACTAAAATTAATCTCAGATATTAATCTTGCAGAGAACCTAAATGTACGTTTGTATTTGCCACGCAGTCACTGACAAAAAAATCACCCAAGCAGTTGTTGAGGGTGTTGAGTCAATGCGACAATTACGACATTGTTTAGGTGTAGGTAGCCAATGCGGAAAATGCGTTTGCCATGCCCAACAAGTATTAATGGAAGCGCAACAGGTCAAAATTAGTTTTCAGTTGCAAAGAGAAGTGGCATAGCCACTTTTTTTATGGCTGTTGATAAATAAAATTCACTGCTAAGTAAAGTATTTTGAAGTTTAAGCTTACTTCAAATGAGAACAAAAACCTAGGTGCTGTTTTTTTAAGCATGAAAATGACCTTAAAAACTAGCCTAACAGCAATTTTTACTCTTTTTTGTAAATTAGTTTAAATTAACTGCAGTTTTTGCTTTCACTTCGGCAATTGGATCACTATAATTGGCCGCTATCAAATTTACACATATGAGCGTCGATAGATCTCTTTCCTTGATCTTTTCCTGTATTTGCTATATAAAGAGCGCCCTTCGATTTATCTCGGGGCAAAATACGTTTAAAGCCTAAGGGAAATCTAGCTCGAGCAAAGTTTTTGGAGATATATAGACATGTCTAAAGTATGTCAAGTTACAGGTAAGCGTCCAGCGGTTGGTAACAATCGTTCACACGCACTAAATGCAACTAAACGTCGTTTCCTACCTAACCTACAAACTCACCGTTTTTGGGTTGAAAGCGAAAACCGTTTCGTTAAACTACGTCTTACTACTAAAGGTATGCGTATTATTGATAAAAAAGGCATTGATGCGGTTCTTACCGAAATCCGTGCTCGTGGCGAAAAAATTTAAGGAGATTGAGTCATGCGTGATAAAATCCGTTTAGTTTCTACTGCTGGTACTGGTTATTTCTACACTACCGACAAAAACAAGCGTACTATGCCGGAAAAAATGGAGATCAAAAAGTTTGATCCAAAAATCCGTCAACACGTTCTTTTCAAAGAAGCTAAAATCAAGTAATTGATTTTTCTTTGAAAGAAAACCTAGCTTCGGCTAGGTTTTTTTTTGCTTAAAATATAATGATTAATTTCCTGAATTAGGAATAAATAGTTTAAGGCTTCTTTTTATTTGCCGATATAAAGACTTATCAAGGATGAGGTCGCAATATATGCACATTACAGAACATTTCAATACACACCCTCTTAAAATTACCAGTTCTAATAATCAAGGGCAAAATAACCATGGCAAATCAGAGCTGCAAGATAGCGAAGCTGTTTTGCAGTCAGATACGCTGACTTTGTCTGATGAAGGTAAATTGAAAGCAAAAACTGAACAACAAAACGAGCAGCCCGAAGTACCGCCTCATATCCAAAGAATATTAGAGCAAATTAAAAAGTTGAAACAAGAGCTTGCTAAGTTAAAACAAGAGCTTGCTGAGATAGCACAAAATACTCAACTGAGTGAAGAGCAAAGAATGACGTTGATGGCGCAGCGACAAAGTATGGTGTCTAGTTTGCAAGGGGCATTACAGTTAGCATCAACAGCGTTACATGAAGCGCTAAATGGTACCAGTAGCCGCTAACTTAGTGGCGACTTTAGCAAAATGAGTAGACTCATTTCATCCTCCTTGTGTCTAATTAGCGCAACGCGGTTGCTTTTTAAGGCCTTTCCTCTTTATGATGCCAAAAGAATGTCACTTTTTAGATAAAGGGTCGAAAGATGATAAAGATGAAAGTACTTGGTATTGCCGTTACAGCGTTATTACTTAATGCTTGTTCAGACGATGCAGGTAAAGTGAGCTTAGGATTATTTACAACTAAAGATGTGATTATTAAAGCTAAAACCGACCCTAAGTTACCCGGTGTGACTTGTCATATTAGCCATGTTGAAGCAAATTTAGATTTTGCCGACCCATCTGATATGTCAATCGCGTGTCGACAAACAGGGCATATCACAGCCGAGCAAATGGCTCAAATTGATTTCTCAAAAGATGGCGAAATTGTGTTTAAAGAGTCAAAAAGTATTTTATTTAAAACGCTAAAAGTGCGCAGAATTTACGATTCAGAGCATAAGACATTGATGTATTTATCTTACTCAACCAAAGAAACAACCGGTAGTCATCATCATGCACTCTCAACCGTGCCACTTTATAATTCAGATGCTTGGCAATGGGCGCAAGCTCATGAAGCTGGTATTAATAAATAGTGATTAGATGAATATGTTAGCGTTATTAAAAGAAAAATTTACACCTAAGCCTCTACTGCCTGATAACGAAGCTCAGTGGATTATTGATACGTTTATTTGGGCGTTTGAGCATTTTGATGGCCAATATTTTATTGAGCATGGCCAAGTTGTATTGCCAACCAATGAGTTTTTTCCGGGGCAGGTGAGCTCAATTTCAGCGATGGCTCAGCAAGTATTTCATCAAGTTGTGGGTTTTGCTGGCATGCAACACTGGCCATTGCAGTTGGTGGCTCCGCAGCAATTAAGTGGGGCTCATTTTCCAGTATTTAAATTTGTAGGTCAAAGCCGTGGGCAATTTGCTCAACTAGTTCAACCCGTTACACAACCAATCGCCATTTCATTTAATCCTGCACAAATTAATCAGCCGCAAGATTTAGTCGCTAGTTTTGCTCAAGCATTGGCAATGATTTTAATTAAGCAAAAAGGTGTTTTACCGCCTGGTGGTGAGGCATTTTTACCTCAAGCGACCGATTTATTGGCGCACTTTTTAGGTTTTGGTGTGATGCTATCAAACACCGCTTATCAATTTAGAGGTGGCTGTGGCTCTTGTTATAACCCTTATGCTAATCGCCAAGCTGCGCTGCCCGAAACCGAAAACATTATGTGTTTGGCGTTAGTGAGTACATTAAAAGGTGCAGATAAACACAAAGTGGCTGCTCAGCTTAAGCCACATTTACGCAGCCAATATAAAAAAGCGATGAAACAAATGGCCGAGCGGCTCGCATCAAGCCCAGAGCCTATCTTATTAGCATTACTTGATAAGGCAGGAAAGTAATGGCTTATTTAGATGAATTTATTCTCATTGCTCTGGCGCATTTTTTTGCAGTTGCAAGCCCTGGGCCTGATTTTGCGATTATTTTAAAGCAAAGTATTAGTTATGGCAGGCGCAATGCCTTATTTGCGAGTGCTGGAGTTGGGCTGGGTATTTTGGTGCATGTGACGTATTGCTTGCTAGGGGTCGCATTAATCATCGCTCAGTCAGAAACCTTATTTAATTGGCTTAAATATTTAGCTGCAGCCTATTTGGCGTATATGGCATTTCAAGCATTACAAGCAAAGCCTGCCAGTGGGGAAGTGCAAAAAATGTCAGCTAATTTGAGCGATGAGCCGGTGAGTCGCTCTTTTTCAAAAGGATTTTTAACCAATGCGCTTAATCCAAAAGCAACTTTATTCTTTTTGTCATTATTTACCTTAGTAATAGATCCGAATACGCCAAGCCTAGTGCAAGCGGGTTATGGGGTGTATATGGCGCTGGCAACCTGGGTTTGGTTTTCATTTTTGTCGTTAATTTTATCAAGAACTCAAGTACGCCAATTTTTCTTAAAAAGCGGCCATTGGTTTGATCGCGGTATTGGCATAGTATTATTAATTTTAGCTGTGCGGGTGGTCTTATTATGACGTTTTATTACAACTTGGCTTATGGTTCTAATATGTCGAGTAACCGATTGCTGGCAAGATTACCCAATGCAAAACGCATTGGGGTTGCGAGTGTAGCGGGTTATCAGTTGGCATATCATAAAAAGGGGTTTGATAACTCTGGCAAATGTGATGCGTATTATACTGGCGATAAAAACGATATTTTATTTGGCGTTTTATACCAACTTAGCGCCGAAGAAAAAGCGATATTAGATGGCATAGAAGGCTCGCGTTATTCTATTTGCGATCTAATGGTCACGGATCAAAATGGCCAAAATTTTGAAGCTTATTGCTATGTTGCCAATACGACTGACTCACTGTTACTACCTTATGATTGGTATTTAGAGCACGTAATAGCTGGTGCAAAAGAGGCGCAACTCCCTGAGTATTATATTGCTAAAATTTGCCAGCAAGTCACGCAGATTGATCTAGACTTCGAGCGCTCTCATCGTGAGTTTTTAATCCATAAAAAATAACTGTTCGCCTAATAAATAAAAAATATAAAAGGGAAATTAATGAAATTAACTTCGTTAGCCGCCGCAATTGGCTTGAGTATTGTGTCATTTTCATCACTTGCAGCCGTTGATACAGCCAAAATAGAACAAATTATCAATGCTTCGATGGCGCGTTTTGATGTGCCCGGAATGGCCGTTGCTATTGTCGAAAATGATAAAGTTGTCTTGGCCAAAGGATTTGGGGTGAGCCATTTAGATACTAAAAAAGCGGTCACCAAAGACACGCTATTTGGCATTGCATCCAATACCAAAGCTTTTACTAGCGCTGCATTAGCCATGTTGATTGAGCAAGGAAAACTGAGCTGGGATGATAGAGTTATTGATCATTTACCAGAATTTCGCTTGGCCGACCCTTATGTGACCCGTGAAATGCGAATTCGTGATTTATTGAGTCATCGTAGTGGTTTGGGTTTAGGTGCTGGTGATTTAATGATTTGGCCTGATACCGATAAAGAAGTGAGTGACATTCTAGCTGGTTTACAATATTTAGAGCCAGATTCAAGTTTTCGCAGCCAATATGCTTACAACAATTTGATGTTTGTCGCAGCAGGTGAAGTGATTGCTCGAGTATCAGGCATCTCTTGGAATGATTTTATTGAGCAAAAAATATTAGCGCCGCTTGAAATGAGCTATTCAAAAGCGGGCTTTTCACGCATTCCAAAAAGTAATGATAATTGGGCTACAGGCCATATACCAATGAATGGCAAGTTAACCCCATTTTTTGTTAATTACTTAGAAGATTTTCGTGGTGCAGGTGCGATAGCATCGAGTGTTGCTGATATGAGCCATTGGTTACGTTTGCAGCTTAACGAAGGCAAATTGCCTAATGGTGAAGCGCTTTTTAGCGAAAAGTCACAACAAGAAATGTGGCATTTACATATTACAAGTAAAGCATCGAGCAAAGCGTTTGACGCTTATCGTCAGCAATTTAGAGGTTATGGTTTAGGTTGGAGTATCGAAGATTACCAAGGTTATAAAAAAATGTCCCATGGCGGTGGTATTTTAGGTATGGTGTCCCAAGTTACCCTGTTACCTGAAAAAGAGCTCGGTATTGTTATTTTATCAAACCAGCAAGCATTTGGTGCTCTGTCGGCAATCAGCCATGAAATACTCGAAGATGCCTTAGGGCTAGAAGATAAAGACTGGGTTGAAGATTTAGCAACAAAGCATTTTGAGGGCAAAGAAAAAGCCTATAAAACGCAAGCACTTGCTAAAGTGACAGACAAACAAGCAGCCCTACCTAATAACGTTTATGCCAATAATTATCGCGATGCCTGGTATGGTAATATCAACATTACCGAACAGGCTAAGACCTTAAGAATTGACTTTACCCATACCAAACGACTTAAGGGTGTTTTAGAGCATTACAATGGCAATACATTTGTGGTGCGCTGGGATGAAAAGTTACTTGAAGCCGATGCCTATATTGAATTTAACGTGAAAGGTAATAATGTGGTTGAAAGTGCCACAATGCACGCTGTTGCACCTGATGTGACTGATTTTAGCTTCGATTTTCATAATCTATTACTAAAACCAGTTAAACAACCTGCTGATAAATAAGCAATCGCTTTAAAATCGACCAAAGTAGCAAAGCAGTCAAACGCTTGCTTTGCTACTCTACTTTCTTTCTTGCACGATTATTGTGAACTTGTAACTTCATTTGGTACTTTTATGCGAACAGCCATTATTGCCCATCCTGCTTGTCGAAAACATAAAATGATTGCTGATCACCCAGAGTGCCCGCAGCGATTAGATGCAATTCAAGATAGGCTGGTTGCTTCAGGGGTGGATGTCACTATTGCACATAAACTTGCGCCTAAAGCGACGTTAGAACAAATAGGATTAGCGCATAGCGAAAGCCATATTGCACATATTTTAGCAACGTTACCGCAAGAAGGCTTGGCCGATTTAGATGGTGATACTTGGTTGTGCCCTGAGAGCTTTTTGGCGATAGAGCGAGCTGTTGGTGCAGGAATTTTAGCTGTGGACGAAATATTGGCAGGGCAATTAGACGCCGCATTTTGTGCCATTAGGCCACCTGGGCATCATGCCAATCAAGACAGCTCGTCAGGTTTTTGTGTTGTTAACAATGTTGCGATTGCCGTTAAATATGCCCAAACACAGGGCATTAAGCGTATTGCGATTTTAGATATTGATGTTCATCACGGAAATGGCACTCAAGATATTTTTCTTAATGATGAAAGCGTGTTGTTTTGCTCGTTATTTCAACACCCTTTTTACCCTAATACCGCTGTTGAAAGTAATAATCACATTATTAATTCACCCATGTCGGCAGGCCAAGGTGCGGTGCAATTAAAGCAACTTATCACAGAGTTATGGTTACCTAAGCTGGCAGAGTTTAATCCAGAGCTGATTTTTATTAGTGCCGGCTTTGATGCGCATTTAGAAGATGATATGGGTGGGCTTGGTTTTGTTGAAGCTGATTATGTGTGGTTTACAGAGCAAGTTATTGCGCTTGCGCAAGCCTGTCAAAGTAAGGGGATTATTTCGATGTTAGAAGGTGGTTATGACTTATCGTCGTTGGGGCGAAGTGTTACCGAGCATTTAAAGGCATTTGCCCATGCTTAAACCATGTTGAACTTGCTGATCCAGCATAACTAAAAAAGCCAATCCGATTATAAAGTGATTGGCTTTTTATTCGCTTTGATTTTTAATTTAAATACGATGCAAATAGCAAAGTATTACTCTTTAAAAAATCCAGCTTCACTTTCGGCCTGTGCCAGCATCGCTTCAATGTCTTCAATCATATCAGGGGTTACTTTTTGATCGTTACCGCTTTGCGTGACAATTTTATGGTTTTCATCTGCCCATTCGCCTAAATCAATTAATTGGCATTGTTTCGAGCAAAAAGGGCGAAAAGGCGCATCGGGCCCCCAAATAACGTCTTTTTTACACGTTGGGCAATTTACAATGGTGCTCATTAGTTTTGTCTCAACAATAATAATGGCGCTAGTTTAACTGCTCACTTACTTGATGCAAGTCTTGAGTGAGCTAGAAACTAGTAACACGATTAATTTCAGCCAAGCTAGTGACTCCTTTAGCTGCTTTTCGCAGGCCTGATAAGCGTAAATTATTAAAGCCTTGCTCTTTGGACTTTTGCGCAATTTCGAGCGAATTACCACCGCGCATAATAATTTGAGCGATTTCTGGAGTAATTTGCATTACCTCATAAATACCCACACGACCTTTATAGCCTTCAGTGCAAAGCTCGCAACCATTTGCTTTAAATAGAGTGAGCTCTTTACTTTGTTGTTCAGAGAAACCTTGTCGAATTAGCTCTTGCTCAGGTAATTGTTCGGGTTGTTTGCAGTGACTACATAAGCGCCTAGCTAAGCGCTGTGCGATGATAAGAGTAACTGAACTTGCCACGTTATACGCTGGTACGCCCATGTTAAGCAAGCGAGTGAGCGTTTCAGGGGCAGAGTTAGTATGTAAGGTTGAAAGCACTAGATGGCCTGTTTGGGCCGCTTTAATCGATATTTCAGCGGTTTCGAGGTCGCGAATTTCCCCAACCATTACAACATCAGGATCTTGACGTAAAAAAGCACGCAGCGCATTGGCAAAGGTCATATCGGCACGGGCATTAATTTGCACCTGATTAATGCCTACTAAATTGATCTCAACCGGATCTTCTGCGGTTGAAATATTGCGCTCAGGTTTATTTAAAATATTCAAACCAGTATAAAGCGAAACCGTTTTACCTGACCCCGTAGGGCCTGTTACTAAAATCATGCCTTGAGGTTGGGCAAGGGCATTTAAATACAACTCTTTTTGTTCGGCTTCATAACCCAGTACATCAATGCCGAGCATGGCGCTTGATGAATCTAAGATCCGCATTACAATTTTTTCACCCCAAAGAGTGGGCAGGGTCGAAACCCGAAAATCGATGCTTTTCTTTTTAGTGATTTTGAGTTTGATACGGCCATCTTGTGGTTTGCGTTTTTCGGCAATATCAAGGCGGGCCATAACTTTTACCCGCGCTGAAATACGCGTTGCTAGTGCTTGAGGCGGCGCAGCAACTTCATGCAAAATACCGTCAATGCGAAAGCGAATTCGATAGGTAAATTCATAGGGTTCAAAGTGTAAATCTGATGCGCCTTTACGGATGGCATCCATTAAAATTTTATTGATATAAACGATGATGGGCGCATCTTCTTTTTCATCGGCTACATCGTTATCTTTTGTGCCTTCGGATGTGTCAATTTCAACATCACTAAATTCTTTAAACTCTTCATCGCTAAGGTTTAAACCTGATGAATTATCAAGTAATTGATCAATCTTTTTCTCAAGCTCGGCAAAATCAACTACAACGACTTCGGTTTGTAAGCCGGTATTAAACTCAAAGTTTTCAAACGCATCAAAATCAGTTGGGTCAGCGGTGGCTAAAAAAAGCGTTCGGTTACGTTTGCTCATCGGTAAAATATGATGTTTACGGATCAAGCTTTCGTTTATTAATTCAGTGGGAATGTGCTGCGGGTCAAAGCTGGTTAAATCAAATAAAGGGACTTTAAATAACTCGCTGCATTTGGCGGCAAATGTTTTTGTGGTGAATTCGGAACTGCTGGTAATAAGCTCAATCACTGAGGTACTGCTTAGCCCCTTATTGTTTACATCTTCAGGTTTTATATACCCTAAGCTGATAAATTTTCGAATTAAAGGGGAGTTTAAATTCATACTGGCACTATCCAATTGATTGATATAGTAAGTGTTACTGAGAACACAGATATTGCAAGTGTGATTGTATTTTTGATTCGGCGTATGCGAGGCTTAGGGTTTATACCAATCGTAATAAATAACTGATCACCCTAGCTTGTTAAAACACTCGATAACTTCGTTAGATTTTTTGATTGTAGAATAACTACTTATCGAAAAAATCTGCCTTGTTCTCAAGCGTTTTTCCTACGCTATTTTTGATCACTTACTTATCGTGATTGGTATTATTTCGAAGGTGACAGTTTGCTGGTAAGGTTTAAAGCCAAAATAACGTTTATGACATATCGTTTTCGCAAGCAAGCTTGCTGTTAGGCAATGATATTTAGAATAGGGCGAGCAGTTTTTGGTGTAAGGCGATTACTTGTTGCTTTGTGTGGTCTAACGTCAAAGAGTTATCAATGGTGTGATCTGCTAACGCTTGTTTTTGCGCTCGAGGCATCTGCGCTGCAATGATGTTTTGCACTAACTCTAAGGTGCAATTATCGCGTTCGCTGGTACGTTGTAGTTGAGTTTCAACCGGTACATCAACCAATAAGTTATGGTCGCAAAGCTCGTTGAGTTTATTTTCAAACAGCAGGGGCGCAACCAATAACACATACGGGCTGTTTGCTTGGTGTAACTGAATTAACATTTCGCTGCGAATAAGTGGGTGCAATAAATTATTGAGCCATAACTTATCATTGGGTTCTGAAAAAACTCGTTCACGTAATTTTGATCTATTTAGGCTACCATCTTGGTTTAAAAAATCCTCGCCAAAGTATTGTTTAATTGCTGCAAGTGCTGGGCTACCAATAGCAACGACTTCACGGGCAACAATATCGGCATCAACTAATTCAATACCCAGAGCGGCAAACATATTTGCAACGGCGGTTTTACCTGATCCAATGCCACCGGTTAAACCAATAATTTTTTTGCTTAGTTTGGTTTGGTTTGATGGCATTGTTCATTATTTCCAGATGTTAAAAAAGCTAAGTATTAGGCTAAAATCACGCTGTAATAAGCCTTTGATATTTCAGTGCCCCAAAGTATTGCAACCCAACCTGCAACAGCGATGTAAGGGCCAAAAGGGATTGGCGTGGCTTTGTCTTTACCTTGAATACTAAGGAGCGTAATACCAATCACAGCGCCTACTAAACTCGACAGCAAAATAATCATCGGTAGGGCTTGCCAACCAAGTAATGCACCAAATACCGCCATGAGTTTAAAGTCACCATAGCCCATGCCTTCTTTACCGGTGGCGAGTTTAAACAGCCAATAAACCGACCAAAAGCTTAAATAGCCCAGTGCCGCACCAATAACAGCCTGAGCGGGTTCTATGGTTAGGCCAAATACCGATGCAAGTAGGGCAAGCCATACTAGCGGTAAGGTGATTTGGTCAGGCAATAACATGTGGTCAATATCAATAAAGATTAGGGCAATGAGTGCCCAAGTAATTGCAAGATACAACACCGTTTGCTCGGTTACGCCAAGCACTGCGGCAACGGTTAAGCTTGCCACCATAGTGAGTAATTCAATGCTTGGGTAACGGATTGATATTGGGTTTTGGCAACACGCACATTTGCCGCGCAATATCAGCCAGCTAATGACCGGGATATTTTGCCACGCTTTAATTTTATTGTTGCATTTTGGGCAGGTTGATGCAGGGACAGCAAGGTTAAAAATAGCTGGTGGCTCGTTGGTATTGTTTGCACCAAGCTGATTTTTAGGTAGCTCGTTTTCTAACAATAAGCGGCAATCAGTTTGCCATTCATTTTGCATCATCACAGGTAAACGATAGATCACCACATTTAAAAAGCTACCTACCGCAAGTGATACCAGTGCAACCGTTAAATAAAAAAACCAAGCATGTTGTTGGTAAAGTGTTATGAGCTCTTGCAGCATTAAACTATTCATTATTACACTATCCACCAACAATGGCACCCAGTTGAAATATAGGCAGGTACATGGCAACAATTAAGCCACCTACTAACACCCCTAAAATTGCCATTATCAAAGGCTCTAATAAGGTTGAAAGGCCATCAACGGCGTCATCGACTTCTTGCTCGTAAATGGTGGCCACTTTTGCCAGCATATCATCAAGGGCGCCCGATTCTTCACCAATGGCGACCATTTGAATCACCATATCAGGGAAAATATTTGAGTTTTTCATGGCAAAGTTCATTTGGTTACCTGAACTCACCTCTGCTTTTATTTCTATAATCGCTTCGCGATAAACCGCATTGCCTGAAGCGCCAGCGGCAGAATCAAGGGCATCAACTAAGGGTACGCCTGCAGCAAAGGTGGTTGATAAAGTACGGGCGTAACGGGCAACCGCTGCTTTATCTAAAATTTTGCCAATAATAGGGAGTTTTAAAATGGTGCGGTCGGTATTGTCGCGTACATTTTTGCTGCCTCGATGTGCTTGCCTAAAGGCATAAAAGCCGCCAGCCATGCCACCAAAAACAGCCCACCAATAATTTTGCATAAACTCTGAGATACCTATTACAAATTGGGTAAACGCAGGCAGTTCGGCGCCAAAACCAGCAAAAACAGTTTCAAATTGAGGCACTACAAAGATTAAAAGAATGCAAGTAACAACAAAGGCTATTGATAAAACAGCGATAGGATAAATCATGGCTTTTTTAATTTTAGATTTAAGCGCTTCAGACTTTTCTTTATAGGTGGCTACGCGGTCAAAAATATTATCAAGCGCACCTGATTGCTCGCCCGATGCCACTAAGTCGCAATACAAGTCATCAAATAAGATTGGGTGTTTACGCAGCGCATCAGAAAACGGATTACCCGCTTTTACTTCATCGGCAATTTTGGTAATTAAGCGCTGAAGGGTTTTTTTCTCCGAACCAGACCCTATCATATCAATGGCTTGAATCAGGGGTACCCCAGCCATTAGCATGGTGGCTATTTGGCGGGTTAGCACACAAATGTCTTTGGCGGTAATTTTAGGTTCTGATGACAGCCCAAGCAGTGGTTTTGATTTCTTTTTTACTTTTGATGGCGTGATGTTTTGTTTGCGTAGCTGCGCTTTCACCAGTGCAATACTTTGGCCATTCATTTCGCCTTCAAGCTTTTTACCGCGGCTATTCACCCCTACCCAAGTATAAGTATCAAGCGCTTTGGTAGCTGTTGTTTTTTTCGCCATTATTCTATCCTTGCTCGTAGTCGCTTTTGCTTTTTGTTATCTCAGTTGAGCTTCGTATTGGTTCGTACATTCTATAGCTAAAGCTATATTTAATTAAGACGTTCGAATCTTCAGCTATTAAACCTGTTTTTAGGGTTGATAGCTAGTCACACGGTTTATTTCGATAATCGACGTCATGCCTGATGCTGCTTTTATTAAGCCCGAGCGGCGCAGGTTATTGACCCCTTCGTTGGTTGCCGCTTCGGCTATTTCAAGAGAGTTGCCACCGCGCATAATAATTTGCGCAATATTAGGGGTAATGGGCATGACTTCATAAATACCGACGCGGCCTTTGTAGCCCTCTGTGCAATGCTCGCAGCCCTTGGCTTTAAATAAGGTTAAATCGGTTAAGTCAGTTTGGGTAAAGCCAAGTTTTAATAACTCTTCAGTAGGAATATGCTCCGGCTCTTTGCAGTGGCTGCATAAACGACGAGCAAGGCGCTGGGCTATAATGAGGCTCACTGAACTTGCAATATTATACGACGGCACACCCATGTTCATTAAACGGGTTAAAGTTTCGGGTGCTGAGTTAGTATGCAGGGTTGAAAGCACTAAGTGACCGGTTTGCGCGGCTTTGATTGCGATTTCGGCGGTCTCTAAATCTCGAATTTCCCCCACCATGACGACATCAGGGTCTTGGCGTAAAAAGGCGCGAAGGGCATTGGCAAAGGTCATATCAGCACGGGGGTTAATTTGCACTTGGTTAATACCGGCTAAGTTAATTTCAACTGGGTCTTCTGCGGTTGAAATATTACGCTCGGGTTTATTCAGAATGTTTAAACCAGTATAAAGCGATACGGTTTTACCAGAACCCGTTGGGCCTGTAACTAAAATCATGCCTTGCGGCTGGGCAAGGGCGTTCATGTACAGATCTTTTTGTTTTGGCTCGTAACCGAGTACATCAATACCGAGCATGGCGCTTGATGAGTCTAAAATACGCATTACAATCTTTTCGCCCCACAAGGTTGGTAGGGTTGAAACACGAAAGTCGATACTTTTCTTTTTAGTTATTTTTAGTTTAATACGACCATCTTGTGGTTTGCGTTTTTCGGCCAAATCCATGTGCGACATGACTTTAATCCGCGCCGATATACGGCTTTCAAGCCCTACGGGCGGGTTGGCAATTTCGTGCAATACCCCATCAACCCGAAAACGAATGCGGTAGGTGTGCTCATAAGGTTCAAAGTGTAAATCTGATGCGCCTTTTTTAATGGCATCCATCAATATTTTATTGATATAAACAATAATAGGGGCGTCGTCGTCTTTACTGTTGACATCGGTCGAAAGGGACTTTTTACTGCTTGACGTTTCTTGTTCGCCATCAACGCCTTCAAGCTCGGCAATTTGGGCTGAACTTAACTCTAACCCATCGGTTTTATCAAATAATGACTCTATAGCAAGGGCTAGTTGCTCGTAATTGACCACCACCACTTCGGTTTGCATGCCAGTATTAAATTCATAGTCTTCAAAGGCATCAAAGTTAGTTGGGTCGGCACTGGCTAAATAAAGGGTTTTGCCTTTTATTGCTATGGGTAAAACATTATGCTTTTTAATTAGTTTTTCGTTCAGTATCTTTTCATTAGGCAGTAAATTTAAATCAAAATCCTTTAAATCAAGAAATGGTACTTGAAATAACTGGCAAGCTTTGTAGGCAAGTTCTTCGGCTGACATCTTTGATTCTTTGCAAATAAGCTCTGCAATAGAAATTGTACTTGAATTGTTGTTTTGCAGAGGGGATTTTAGAATCTCAAGATGTATGAGTTTACGAACAAAAGGGGAGTTTAGTATCATTATTATCAGATTATTTTTAGGTGAAAAAGGCTATTAAATAGCCTTTTCTAACATGCTTGTATTCTAGCGTAAGTATATATTACTTAGCTGCTTCTGTGATTATGCTTGTCGCTAAGTCAAGTGAATACTTTTTAGTACCGTTACCTGGAGCGCTACCTTCTAAAACACTTGTAAAAGTAGGCGTTGTTGTCGGAGTTACACTTACACAAGCATTTCCTTTAAAGCTAGGAACCGGGAAATTTGTTGCATCAGCTTGATGTAAAGCTGTTGAAACTTGTTTACCCCAATCTTGTATTGCAGCTTTACACGTCTTGTTTGCTGCATTTTCTGTATAAGAGTTATACTGTGGGATCGCTACTGCAGCCAAAATACCGATGATTGCAACTACGATCATTAATTCGATTAATGTAAAGCCTTTTTGGGCTTGTTGTTTCATTTGTTTAACGTGTTTCATGTTGTACCTCTCCTACGAGTGACATGTGGGGCTAACCTTCGGGGGGAAAGTATTATCGCGCCCCGACTTTTATTAAGTTGAGTATAGTGTTTTTTCTCTAATGAGAAAGGCAGTACAAATAAAATCCTAACATTTTTACTGCTTATTTTACTGTGTATTTCACAAACATCTAAAAAATGAATGGTTTAGGTTGTTAAGTTGCTTTAATCACTTTAGTTCGTAGTGCAAAAATTTGTACTCACGAAGTGCTGTTAATTAAATTGTTTTCAACTCTTTGTTATCAACTTAAACATGCATCATGTTTTAGTATTGGTTTGCGCTTCCTGCCTAAACCAATTTTATTAGATGCTAGCACCCATTTTGTGAAAATAATAGTAATTTATATTACAAATTAGTTACAAGCTTGTGCTTGGTAAATTTGCCAGATTCATTGTACACATTTTAATACTTCTCACAATTGTTTTGCATCAACACCTTACGCTTTTATTTTCGGTTTTTTAAAGTGAAACTGGCCGCGTGTATCTGTTAACTGTGTATTTAACTTTTTATATAAAAATTCATTTAGCAATTTTCTAGATTCATCTAACTTTTTATTTAGCTATGCACTTATATAAAGCGCATTGATAAATCAATGGCGTTAACATGTTTGGTAATGGCGCCACTTGATATGTAATCGACCCCAGCTTGTGAGTATTCGCGAAGTGTTTTAATGGTCATGTTGCCCGATACTTCTAATTTAGCGCGCTGCTGGGTAATTTGAACGGCTTGTTGAATTTCAGCGACTGAAAAGTTATCAAGCATAATGATATCGGCACCGGCAGATATCGCTTGGTTTAGCTCATCGAGGTTTTCTACTTCAACCTCTACTTTTAAGCTTGGGTGATTTTGTTTGGCCGTGGCAACTGCATGTGCAATCCCGCCACACGCGGCAATGTGGTTTTCTTTAATTAAAAATGCATCGTATAAACCAATGCGGTGATTTTTACCGCCGCCACAGAGCACAGCATATTTTTGTAATTGGCGAAGGCCTGGCACGGTTTTGCGGGTATCGAGTAGCTGTGTTGTTGTGCCCGCAAGCTCTTTGACATAATGCGCGGTAGTGGTGGCTGTGCCTGATAAAGTTTGCACAAAATTAAGCGCGGTGCGTTCTGCTGTTAAAATGGCGCGGGCGTTGCCTTTGGCAGTAAATAAAACGTCGCTTGGTGCAGCAGCGTCGCCATCGTGTTTAAAAAAAGTAAGCTCAACACTGGCATCAACTTGTTTAAATACTTCAGCAACTAGCGCTTCGCCACAAAAAATGCAATCTTCACGAGTGATAACATTAGCGGTTGCGGTTTGTGTGGCCGGAATAAGTTGGGCGGTAATGTCGCCATCGGTTGCCGACTGGCCGTTTAAATCTTCACTTAATGCTTGGCTAACTAAGCGTTGAATTAATTCTGCATTAATATACGTGGCTGCGTTCATAGTGTGACTCTGCTTGTTTAGGTATCGGCTTACTGCCATTATAATAGTGAGGTGGCGTGCGATAACGAGTTGTCAAATATGGCTTTTATTTTACCTCTTTATTGGCTGAAACTATAGCTTATTGTGAAACGGTGCTTTAACTGCGTTACTGTAAAGCGGGTGTGCTAAGTTATTTTAATGTTGGATAATAACGCTATATTAGGCTGCTCTGTTTGGCGTTAACTACGTTGGTTGGAGGGGTTATTGACTTACTAATGAGGGGTTAATTTACCTTGCTAGCTCTGCAAATTTTTGGCGAGAGATTATAAAAGTGGCTATTTAGCTTTAATTTAATAGATTGGTAAATCTTTTACCAAAATTGATGTTAAGTCATTTCACTTCACTTACATTTATGTTGATAGATATTTAAAGGGTTGCATGTTGAGTGCTGATATTAATAACGGCTGGTTAACTGGCGTGGTGCATTGTTGTTCGCCCCATTTTAATGTGCGGCCAAGTGGCGATGCCATTTCATTGCTTGTGGTGCATAATATTTCATTGCCTGCAGGGCAGTTTGGTGGCCCGTATATTACCGACTTATTTATGGGCTGCCTAGAATGTAACGCTGACCCAAGCTTTAGCGATTTAGAGGGGCTTCGCGTGTCGGCACATTGTTTAATTCGCCGTGATGGGTCGGTGATCCAATATGTGAGCTTTTTAGATAGGGCGTGGCATGCGGGTGTGTCGTGCTTTGAGGGGCGTGAAGGCTGTAATGATTTTAGTATTGGTATTGAGCTTGAAGGAACTGATACAGACCCATACGAGCAAGTGCAGTATCAGCAGCTTGCAATAGTGGCTAAAATGTTGATAAAACAGTATCCTAGCATTACCAAAGAGCGAATAGTTGGTCATTGTGATATTGCGCCAGGTCGTAAGACCGATCCGGGGCCTAGTTTTGATTGGCAGTATTTTTACGCTTTAATGTAATTTTTTAATCGATAGTTGTAACAACACACCATGTTGGTTTATCGACACTTTAGGTAAATGATATGACGTTAATTTCAATTTTAATTGCTTTGATTATTGAACGCTTAGATGCTCGCGGTAAATATTGGCAAATGGAAACATACGCAAGTGCTTACCTTAAAAAAAGTAACCAGCTTGAGTCAGTGTTTAAGTATCCCACCTTATTATTACTTTGGCTTTTGTTACCAGCGTTAGTGGTTGGTTTTATTGTACATACTTTCGACTTTGTTTTATGGCAGATACTTATTAACGTTGTCGTGTTGTTGGTGTGCTTTGGCTGTGTGTATTACCGCGAAAAATATAAAGGCTACCTTAATGCAATGCAGCGCAATGATAGTGAAGCTGCTACTTTGTACGCTGCTCAGTTAGGGCAAAAACGCACAGAAGACCAACGGGGCGGTGAAACCCTTGGGCAAACGCTAGCGTGGATTAATTTTCGATTTTATTGCGCTGTGCTTTTTTGGTTTGTTTTACTTGGCCCTGCGGGTGCAGTGTTTTATGCCTTGGTGCGCACGGTTGCTGATGCGGTTAGAAGCCAAAAAATTACCTTTTTGTTTCCTCAAAAACAATTTTTACAAACCTTGTTATTTTGGCTCGATTGGTTGCCTGCACGCATTGCCAGTTTTGGCTATTTGATTATTGGCAACTTTAATAAAGGCACATCGTGTTGGTTAAAGCATTTGCTCGATTTTAAAATTAGCAACCGTAAAGTGATTACCGAAACCGCTTTAGCTGCAGAGCAAATAGAGCAGCAACATATTGGTTGCACTGTTGAGGCGTTGTGTATGGTGAAGTTAGTAAAACGTAATGTATTGTTTTTTTTAGCGCTGACTGCTGGGTTAACGTTATTTGGACAACTCACTTAAACAGCGAGCTTAATTGCAATTGGCTGCGATTAAGCCCTAAGTCTTTACTTAAAAGGTCACCATTAGAATATTACCTCTAGTGGTCTGACCATTTTGCAAATGTCGAATAATCCTTTCTTTTTTTATAAAAGTTTTCATAATTTACCGTTATCGTTAATTTTGGCTGTGGCTACTTAGTATTTTAATTGGCTTTACGGTTCGACAATTTTGACAGTTGGCGTGGATTTTGTTAATTTATGCTCAATTTTGGTATGACCAATTTACCTTTTGGCCTTTTACAGCAATGTGAGTAGCTTTTTTCTATGTCTCTAAAAATTAAAGCAGCAAAATTATCGGATGTAATTTTAGAGCAATTGGAAAATATGATCCTTGAAGGGTCATTGGCTGCGGGTCAAAAGCTACCCCCTGAACGTGAACTGGCTAAGCAGTTTGAAGTATCGCGCCCATCGTTACGTGAAGCGATACAAAAACTCGAAGCCAAAGGCCTTGTTACGCGCAGGCAAGGTGGTGGCACGTATGTAAAAAATCAACTTGAAGGCGGTATGACCGATCCTTTGTTTGAATTGATCAGTAAACACCCTGAATCGCAATTTGATTTACTTGAGTTTCGTCATGCGCTTGAGGGCATTGCTGCTTATTATGCAGCTTTGCGTGGTACGGTGACTGATTATGAAAAAATCAAACGTCATTTTGATTTAATCGCAGCGGCAGAAAGTGATTTAACCGCCAAAGCGAAAGCGATTAACGGCTTTCACTTTAGCATTGCAGAAGCGTCTCATAATGTAGTGTTATTGCATTTAGTGCGCGGCATGGAAGCATTGTTAGAACAAAATATCGTGCAAAATTTAACTGTGTTGCTTGAAAAACCAATGGTGAGAAACCAACTGGCGCAACACCGTAAGGGATTGCTTGATGCAGTAATTAATGGTGAGCCAGATAAAGCTCGGCTTGCCAGTAATGCTCACTTGGCGTTTATCGAAGAAGCGTTATTAGAAGCCGGTAGAGAACATTCAAGAATTGAGCGTAGTTTAAGGCGCACACAACAAAATTAAGCACTATTGCTGTCTGTTGTGGGAAAATTTGAAGCTAAATTCGTATTTTAAACATAAGGAAAACTCCATATGTCTGAAGTCAATAAATTTGACGTAGACGCACTAGAAACACAAGAGTGGTTACAGGCTTTAGAGTCTGTTGTGCGTGAAGAAGGTGTTGAACGTGCTCAGTTTTTGCTTGAGCAAGTATTAGAAAAAGCCCGTTTAAATGGCGTTGATATGCCGACAGGCATTACAACCAATTACATCAACACGATCCCGGTTGAGCAAGAGCCTGCTTATCCAGGTGATGTGAATCTTGAACGTCGAATTCGTTCGATTATCCGTTGGAACGCAATCATGATTGTATTGCGTGCGTCTAAAAAAGATTTGGACTTAGGCGGCCATATGGCGTCTTACCAATCATCTGCTGCATTTTATGAAGTGTGTTTTAACCACTTCTTTAGAGCGCCAAATGAGATTGATGGTGGCGATTTAGTTTATTATCAAGGTCATATTTCACCGGGTATTTATGCCCGTGCGTTTGTTGAGGGTCGTTTAACGGCTGACCAACTTGATAACTTCCGTCAAGAAGTTGATGGCAATGGTTTGCCGTCGTATCCACATCCAAAGTTAATGCCTGAGTTTTGGCAGTTCCCTACAGTATCAATGGGTTTAGGCCCGATTGCTTCGATTTACCAAGCGCGTTTCTTAAAATATTTAGATGGTCGTGGCTTAAAAGATACTAAAAACCAACGTGTTTATGCGTTTTTAGGTGATGGTGAGATGGATGAGCCAGAATCACGCGGCGCAATTTCGTTTGCTGCACGTGAGAAGCTCGATAACCTATGTTACCTAGTTAACTGTAATTTACAGCGCCTTGATGGCCCAGTAATGGGGAATGGTAAAATCATTCAAGAACTTGAAGGCCTATTTAAAGGTGCAGGTTGGAATGTTATCAAGGTTGTGTGGGGATCGGGTTGGGATATCCTGCTTGCTAAAGACACCACAGGTAAATTATTACAGTTAATGAATGAAACCATTGACGGTGATTACCAAACTTATAAAGCGAAAGATGGCGCATACGTGCGTAAAAACTTCTTTGGCCGTTACCCTGAAACAGCAGCGCTTGTTGCTGATATGACGGATGAGCAAATTTTTGCACTTAAGCGTGGTGGTCATGAGCCATCAAAACTATATGCTGCATTTAAAACTGCACAAGAAACCAAAGGTCGCCCAACGGTTATCTTAGCTAAAACCGTTAAAGGTTATGGTATGGGTGAAGCCGCTGAAGGTAAAAATATTGCGCACCAAGTGAAAAAAATGGATATGACGCATGTTGCGCATTTACGTTCACGCCTTGGTTTACAAGATTTATTGCCAGATGAAGCGTTAGTTGACTTACCGTATTTAACCCTTGAAGAAGGGTCGGCCGAGCACAAATATTTGCATGCACGCCGTAATGCATTAAAAGGTTACACACCTAAGCGTATTCCTAACTTTACTCAGCCACTTGTGCTGCCAGAAGTGAAAGAGTTTGCTCCGTTATTAGAAGAGCAAAAACGTGAAGTATCAACGACCATGTCGTTTGTACGTGCACTTAACGTATTGTTAAAAGATAAAAACATTGGCAAAAACATTGTGCCGATTATTGCTGATGAAGCGCGTACTTTTGGTATGGAAGGTTTATTCCGTCAGATTGGCATTTACAATCCACATGGTCAAAATTATACGCCACAAGATCGCGACATTGTTTCTTACTATAAAGAAGCTACATCAGGGCAAGTATTACAAGAAGGGATCAATGAGTTAGGTGCTATGTCGTCGTGGGTTTCTGCTGCAACATCATACAGCACTAACGATTTACCGATGATCCCGTTCTACATCTATTACTCTATGTTTGGTTTCCAACGTGTGGGTGATATGGCGTGGATGGCTGGCGATCAGCAAGCTCGTGGTTTCTTACTCGGTGCCACTGCCGGTCGTACAACGCTTAATGGCGAAGGCTTACAGCACGAAGATGGCCACAGCCATATTTTAGCAAGCACAGTGCCTAACTGTATTTCTTATGACCCAACGTACGGCTATGAAGTTGCAGTGATTATTCAAGACGGTATTCGTCGTATGTACGGTGAAAACCAAGAAAATATTTACTACTACTTAACGTTAATGAACGAAAACTATCATCAACCAGCTATGCCTGAAGGTGCTGAAGAGGGTATTCGTCGTGGTATTTATAAACTTGAAAGCTACGCGGGTGCTAAAGCAAACGTTCAGTTATTAAGCTCGGGCACTATCATGAATGAAGTGCGTAAAGCGGCTGCTATTTTAAGTGAAGAATACGGCATTGCGTCAGATGTTTATTCGGTAACATCATTTAATGAGCTTGCGCGTGATGGCCAAGATGTTGAACGTTTCAATATGTTAAACCCAGGTGCACAAGCGCGTGATGCGTATATTACAGAAGTATTAAACGAAAACGCCACCATTGCTGCAACGGATTACATGAAAAACTATGCAGAGCAAGTGCGTGCGTTTATTCCGTCAGCTAACTACAAAGTGTTAGGTACAGATGGCTATGGCCGCTCTGATAGCCGTGAAAACTTACGTCGTCACTTTGAAGTGAATGCGGGTTATGTGGTGGTTGCTGCGTTAACTGAATTGGCTAAACGTGGTGAAGTTGATAAGGCACTTATCGTTCAAGCGATTGAAAAGTTTGAAATCGATACAGATAAACTTAATCCACTTTACGCATAAGAGGTTTACTCATGACGATTGAAATTAATGTACCAGACATTGGTGCTGATGCGGTTGAAGTCACTGAAATTTTAGTGAAAGTGGGTGATACTGTTGTTGAAGATCAGTCTTTATTGACGGTTGAAGGCGATAAAGCATCTATGGAAGTGCCAGCATCAACCGCTGGTGTTGTAAAAGAAATTAAAATTGCTCTGGGTGACAAAGTCACCACGGGCAGCTTGATTATGATTTTTGAAGGCGAAAGCACTGCAGCAGTTGCTGCTGCGCCAGTTGTAACTTCAGCTCCTACTGCGGCACCTGTTGCTGCAGTTGCATCACAAAATGTGAATGTGCCAGACATTGGTGGTGATGAAGTAGAAGTGACTGCAATTTTAGTGGCTGTTGGTGATGTTGTTGCTGAAGACCAGTCAATCTTAAACGTTGAAGGTGATAAAGCTTCAATGGAAGTGCCTGCGCCATTTGCAGGTACCGTTAAAGAGATTAAAGTCGTTACCGGTGATAAAGTTACGACTGGTTCGTTGGTGATGGTTTTTGACGTTGCAGGCGCAGCAAGTGTCGAAATGGCAGTACCTGTTGCTGCAGCAGCGGCACCCGTTGCAAGCGCATCATCAGAGCAAGATGTGTGCGTGCCAGACATTGGTGGCGACCAAGTAGAAGTGACTGAGATTCTAGTTGCTGTTGGCGATGTTGTTAAAGAAGATCAATCAATTTTAAACGTTGAAGGTGATAAAGCTTCAATGGAAGTGCCTGCGCCTGTTTCTGGTACGGTTAAAGAAATTAAAGTGGCTGTCGGTGATAAAGTGGGTACTGGTTCGCTAGTATTTGTTTTTGAAGTGGCTGGCAGTGCACCTGCTGCAGCGCCAACGGTTGCTCCTGTAGCGGCGGCACCGGTTGCAGCAAAAGCTGCGGTTATTCCTGCTCAAACGCAAATTACAGACTTTGCTGAAAACAGTGCTTATGCACATGCATCACCTGTTATTCGCCGTTTGGCTCGTGAATTTGGTGTTAACCTTGCAAACGTAAAAGGCTCTGGCCGTAAAGGTCGTGTTGTCAAAGAAGACGTGCAAAACTATGTTAAAACATTAGTGAAGCAAGTTGAATCTGGTGCGTTATCAGCAAGTAAAGGCAATGCTGGCGGTGGTGAGCTAAATCTTATCCCATGGCCAAAAGTAGATTTTGCTAAATTTGGTGAAGTTGAAGAGAAAAAACTATCGCGTATTCAAAAACTGTCTGGCGCTAATTTACACCGTAACTGGGTGCAAATTCCTCACGTGACACAATTTGATGAAGCGGATATCACGACACTTGAAGAGTTCCGTAAAGAGCAAAATGCGTTAGCAGAAAAACAAAAACTGGGTGTGAAAATTACACCGTTAGTATTTGTTATGAAAGCGGCGGCAAAAGCCTTAGTAGAATTCCCTACCTTTAATTCATCTTTATCAGACGATGGCGAAAGCTTAATTTTGAAAAAGTACGTGAACATTGGTGTTGCGGTTGATACGCCTAATGGTTTAGTTGTGCCTGTATTTAAAGATGTGCACAATAAAGGCATTATTGAGCTATCACGTGAATTAATGGATATCTCGAAAAAAGCCCGTGAAGGTAAATTAACTGCAGCAGACATGCAAGGTGGTTGTTTTACTATTTCAAGCCTTGGTGGTATTGGCGGTACAGCGTTTACACCGATTGTAAATGCGCCAGAAGTGGCTATTTTAGGGGTGTCGAAATCGGATATCAAACCAAAATGGAATGGTAAAGAATTTGAGCCTAAATTAATGGTTCCGCTTTCGATGTCTTACGACCATAGAGTCATTGACGGAGCGCTTGCGGCACGCTTTACTGCAACACTTGCTAGTTATTTGAGTGATATTCGTCAACTAGTTATGTAAAAAACTAAATCCTGTTTGTGTAAACAAACAGGATTTATTTTGTATCCAATGATACAATCTTGAACCAAATTTAAACGCTGCCGCGTGTTCTTCTCTTGCAGAGCTTCTGTAACAGGATAAATGGCAGGACAATAATAGTGGGCAGTGTCCCGTTCGAAACAATTAAGGTAATAGCATGAGCAACGAAATCAAAACTCAGGTTGTTGTACTAGGCGGTGGTCCTGGTGGTTATTCTGCAGCTTTCCGTGCTGCTGACTTGGGTCTAGAAGTAACACTTGTAGAATCTCGCGAAACATTAGGTGGCGTATGTTTAAATGTGGGTTGTATCCCATCTAAAGCATTATTACACGTTGCTAAAGTTATTGATGACGCTGCTGAAATGTCATCTCACGGCGTTACATTTGGCGCACCACAAATTGATTTAGACAAAGTCCGTTCATGGAAAGACTCTGTGATTGGTCAATTAACTGGTGGCCTTGCTGGTATGGCTAAAATGCGTAAAGTGAAAACTGTATTTGGTTACGGTAAATTCACCGGTGCAAACACTATTGCGGTTGAAGGTGCTGATGGCACAACAACAATTACTTTTGATAACGCGATTATTGCTGCAGGTTCACAACCAGTTAATTTACCGTTCATTCCAAAAGATGACCGTGTAATTGATTCAACTGGCGCACTTGAACTAAAAGATGTTCCTGGTAAATTACTTGTTTTAGGTGGTGGTATCATCGGTCTTGAGATGGGTACTGTTTATCGTGCATTAGGCTCACAAATTGATGTTGTTGAATTTGCTGACCAATTGATACCTGCTGCTGATAAAGACGTAATCAAAATTTATCAACGTTATGTAAAAGACAAGTTCAACGTAATGCTTTCTACAAAAGTAGTGGCTGTTGAAGCAAAAGATGATGGGCTATATGTAACGTTTGAAGGTAAAGAAGCTCCAGCTGAGCCAGTACGTTACGACAAAGTACTTGTTGCAGTAGGTCGTACACCAAACGGTAAATTATTAGACGCTGACAAAGCGGGTGTTGCTGTTGATGAGCGTGGTTTTATCAATGTTGATAAGCAATTACGTACAAACGTAGCAAATATTTTTGCTATCGGTGACGTTGTTGGTCAACCAATGCTTGCTCATAAAGCGGTACATGAAGGTCATGTTGCAGCTGAAGTTATCTCTGGTCAAAAACACTTCTTTGATCCTAAGTGTATTCCTTCTATTGCTTATACTGATCCAGAAATCGCTTGGGTAGGTGTGACTGAAAAAGAAGCTAAAGAGAAAGGTTTAAATATCGAAACTGCGGTATTCCCTTGGGCTGCATCAGGTCGTGCCATTGCATCTGCGCGTACTGAAGGTCAAACTAAGCTAATTTTTGATAAAGATTCAGGCCGCATTATCGGTGGTGCCATGATTGGTATCAACGCAGGCGAAATGTTAGGTGAAATTGGTTTAGCAGTTGAAATGGGCGCTGATGGTGAAGATTTAGCGTTAACAATTCATGCTCACCCAACATTGAATGAATCAATTGGTTTAGCTGCCGAAATTTTCGAAGGCTCAATCACTGATTTACCAAACAAAAAAGCAGTTAAAAAGAAATAAGTGATGCTTAGTTTAATCTAAGCTAACTGTTCTTATGCCTTTGTTATAAAATGCCCACCAAGAGTGGGCATTTTTTATGCCTCGATTTTGTCGTAATTTAGGTTCTGATTTTGAAAAATGCCGTTCTCGCACTTCGTGCCAAACAACTTGAAACATCAAAACGAGAGTTTAATGCTCGTGGCGGTAAAATGATCCGCTGTGATCACTGTTTGCTTGCCGTTAATTATTGTATTTGTGCAGGGATTGAAGTGGCAACACAGTGTCAAAGTGCGGTCTGTATGCTGATGTCACATAATGAAAGCTATAAGCCGTCAAATACAGGTCGGTTAATTGCCGATATAATACCTGATCATTATGCCTATCGATGGCAACGTACCGAAGTAGAACCTGAGTTGCTGGCTTTATTAGCAGATCCTACTTACCAAGGAATTATAGTTTTCCCTCAGGATAATCTGCCTGCTGAGCGATTTATTACTGCCGTCCCGCGCGCGAGTGGTAAAAAGCCGTTGTTTATCTTTTTAGATGGCACATGGCGCGAAGCTAAAAGAATGATCCGTAAAAGCCCATACCTTGATAATTTACCTATTGTCTCGATCACACCAGATAAACTATCTGAATATAAATTACGGGTGGCAGCGTTTGATAATCATTTGGGCACAGCAGAGGTTGCGATACTGGTGCTTGAGTTAGCCGGTGAGCATGATGCGGCAGCTAAGCTTGAAAAGCACTTTATTGATTTTAGAGAAGCGTATTTGGCAGGCAAGCGTAACAAAGGTGAATTACTGCGAGACTCACTCAGCGAAGATGAGTAACCATATTTTTAGGTGAATTTAATTTAGGTGAATTTAATAATATTTATTATTTAGACGTTGAGCTGATAGTATTGGTTGTCGTGATAAATAAAATATGACTTATAGATATAATCACTGACATTTTTATAGTGTGTATCGTTTGAGTATATTTGAAGAAAAAAGCGCAAAAAAAAGCGTGGGCTATAAATAGTCCACGCTGACCGGAATCTTTTTTTGAGCGTCCTGCCCGTTGCCTGTTAAGGCTCTCCAACTCGTCTATCCTTAGCTATATTTCTATAGCAGACTCATCCTAAGTCTATATCCCTGCTTGCTCATAGCCGTCATCCATTACGCTTAACTACTCTGAGCTGCTAACTCCTGTCAGCGTTGACATCCATGTTGCATCTCTTAGGCCACACGCCTGTGGCACATTCCATGATACAAACTTCCTGCTTTGTGCGTCCTGCACATCCTGATTATTTCCATGTCCTTGTGCTAAGCTAAGCACTGTTTGGCATCCTGCCTTGCTTGGTGATCCATCTTCCTTTCAAGCGATGATTAAATTATAGATTTTTACTTAAAAAGAAATAGGTGTAATAGGGGGATAAATGCTTTGTCATAAAAATGATTTATATTGATTGTTTATTTATTTCAATAGGTTATGTTGTTAATTTGGTGTTTTTAATATGTAAATAGCGGTATGTCTGTCAAGTTTGTGAGAGATATCTTACAAACTGAATCCTAAATTGAGAAGTTGATTTGATGATTTAAGGCATTAAGTGCCCAGAAAATTAGATATTGAACGACTTGTGATTGTACATAGAGACTATAAAGTTTATTATTTGATAATAATTCTTATTTGTATGGTGATAAAATGAAAGTTAAACTATTAGCGTTTGCGGTTAGTCTAGTCAGTATTAGTAGCTTTGCAACTGAAGAGGTGAATATTTACTCGTTTCGCCAGCCCTTTTTAATTGAACCTATTTTGCAAGAGTTCACAGCTCAAACCGGCATAAAAACAAAAGTTGTTTTTGCGAAAAGCGGATTAATTGAACGTATTATTCGTGAAGGCAAACATACACCTGCAGATATCGTTTTATCATCTGATTTTAATACTTTACTGCAGTTACAAGAATCAAATTTAATGCAACCTATCGACAGTGAAATTGTCGCTAAGAATGTGCCAGCTTCTTTTAGATCTCCCGACGGTCAATGGGTTGCACTCACTAAGCGTGCTCGTAATGTATATTCTTCTAAAGACCGAGTTGGGCGTTTAGACACTCTAAACTACGAAGATTTAGCAAAACCTGAATATTTAGGTAAAATTTGTACGCGCTCAGGTAAGCACCCTTATAACTTGGGTTTAGTTGCTTCTATGATTGCACATCATGGTGAAGCTGAGACAAAAACATGGTTGGAAGGCGTTAAGGCTAACTTGGCTAGAAAACCTCAGGGTAATGATCGTGGACAAGTCAAAGCGATTAAAGAAGGCTTATGTGATGTTGCTTTAGGTAACAGTTACTACTTTGGTAAAATGATTGAAGATCCTGAGCAAAAAGAATGGGCCGATTCGGTTTATATTAACTTCCCTAACCAACAAAATCGCGGTACTCATATCAATGTATCAGGTGTGGTATTAAGTAAGTTTAGTAAAAATAAATCAAACGCATTGAAACTTATCGAATTTATGACTGACAACAAAGCTCAGAATATGTATGCTTCGCTCAATATGGAATACCCTGTTAAAATGGGTGTGCCATTATCAGAGTTAGTGGCCTCTTGGGGGACATTTAAGGAAGATACCTTGCCATTAACTGAAGTCAGTAAATATCGTCCTGCCGCACTGAAGCTGATGGATGAGGTGAAATTTGATCTTTAATGCAATTACGAGTTTCTCTGTCTAAATGGCAGATATTTGCGTGGGTAGCGGGGATTGTTCTCTCGTTACCTATCGCATTTTTAGTTTTTGAATCGCTAAAACCTTCTCCGGATGTCTTTGATCATTTACGTCAGACTGTGCTTTGGCACTACACTTATAATACGATCCTGTTAATTATTGGTGTTGCTGCCGTTAGCTGTTTTATTGCATTACCTTTAGCTTGGCTAGTGGCATATTGCGATTTTCCATTTCGTAAGCAATTTGAATGGGCTTTGATGCTGCCTTTAGCGATGCCTGCTTATATTATTGCTTATATTTATACTGATTTACTCGATTACGCAGGGCCCGTGCAAGTGTGGCTCAGGCAGCTTTTTGGCTGGCAAACTGCACATGATTATTGGTTCATTGATCTGCGTACCTTACCCGGTGCTATCGCTATGATTGCTCTAGTGCTTTATCCGTATTTATATCTTATTTTTAAATCAGCACTCAAAGAGCAATCGTTTAAATTGGTTCAAGCAAGCCATTTGATGGGCCATTGCGCTTGGAAAAGCTTTTATAAAGTATCACTGCCTTTAGGGCGCGGCTCGATTGTCGCAGGTTTAGCGTTGATAAGTATGGAAGCGATGGCTGATTTTGCAACGGTACACTATTTCGCTGTGAGTACTTTAACGACAGCTGTATACGATACATGGCTTGGTTATTATTCACTAACTGCCGCTGCTAAAATTTCAGCTGTCATGCTGCTTATATTATTTTTAACTCTCGGATTAGAGCGGTTTAGTCGTCGCAATCAACACGTTGCAGAGCGTTCTGGCTTAGTAAATTCTGGACCGTTATATTCTTTGTTTGGTATTAAAGCTTGGTTAGCTAGTGCTTGGTGCTTACTTATTCTGATATTAGGGTTTCTATTGCCCGTTATTGTATTAGTTAATTATGCTATTAATACATTTGACCATGCTTCATATAGTCAATTTTTAATTTATGCATGGAACAGTTTTAAGTTAGCGGTGACGGTGAGTGTAATTTGTATGCTCATTGCGGTGTTGATAGCTTATTATCAGCGAGTAAGTAGCACCTCTTTAAAATATTGGCCTGGTCGAGTTGCTAGTGCTGGTTATGCGTTACCCGGTACTGTGTTAGCTATTGCAGTGTTGTTAGTTCTTAGCTTTTTTGATGGGTTACTTAATCAAGTTGCGGTATTTTTCAATACCATAGATTCTTTGGGGTTAATTTTAAGTGGGTCTATTTTTGCATTAATATTTGCTTACGTGGTTCGTTTTTATGCGATTGCGCAGGGGACGCTAGAGGCTAGTTTTGCTCGCATACCACCATCATTTGATATGGCAAGTGCAGCAATGGGTAAAACATCAAGCCAAACATTACGTTTGGTTCATTTACCTTTATTAAAACGCGGTATTTTAACCGCCGGACTACTCATTTTTATTGAGTGCATGAAAGAATTACCGGCTGCTTTATTACTTCGGCCATTTGATTTTGAAACACTCGCTACGCATGTTTATCAATATGCCAGTGATGAGCAACTTGAGCTGGCAGCAAGTTCTGCGCTGTTTATTGTCATAGTCGGTTTATTACCGCTGTATTTTATAACTTCATCTATGGAAAGTTCTCGTCGCTATGAGTAGTTTGTTATTAGAAAGCGTAGTGTATCGTTATGGCGATAAAGCGGTTATTGATGAGTTGTCACTTGAAGTTCAACATAACGAGATAGTGTGCTTGCTAGGGGCTAGTGGTTGCGGAAAAACTACGACACTGAAAGCCATTGCTGGATTATTAGCGCTTGAAAATGGGCGAATTACAATCGGCGAGCAACTTGTTAATGACACTAATGTATTTGTGCGAGCACAGCATCGTAATATTGGCATGATGTTTCAAGATTATGCCTTATTCCCGCATTTAACCGTGGCGCAAAATATTGCATTTGGTTTATCTGCTTGGCCTAAGCTCGCTCGTCAAGAGCGGGTTGATGAAATGCTGCAATTGATTAAACTGCCAGATATAGCCACTCGATACCCGCATCAACTGTCTGGAGGGCAGCAGCAGCGCGTCGCAATTGCGAGGGCGTTAGCCTATAAACCTAAGTTGCTATTATTAGATGAGCCTTTTTCAAATATAGACCACCAAGTAAGATTTCAGTTGATGGATGAAATTCGTCAGATTATAAAATCACAGCAAGTGTCAGCTATCTTTGTAACGCACTCCAAAGAAGAGGCGTTTGCGTTTGCGGATAAACTCGCCGTGATGGATCAAGGTAAGATCATACAACTAGGGTATGCTGAAGATTTATTTCTGGCACCTAATTCAAAGCTTGTTGCTGAATTTCTCGGTCCGGGCATATACTTATCGGCTACTTATAATAAAAATATTGGTTTTACTACTGAATTGGGTTTACTTGAGGCCGACTTTGATACTAATGAAGTAAGCATTGTTGGGGAGCTATACTTGCGTCCACAGCATCTTGTACTGACGGTTGCAGCGAGTGGGCGCGCCTCTGTACTTGGGCGTCGGTTTATCGGCGAGAAATGGGTGTACCGCGTTGAGGTTGCATCTCAGCAACTCGAATTATCAAGTATTGATGGCGCAGTACTTCAAGTTGGGGAGTGTGTAAATATCTCTATCTTGCCGCATCAAGTGACTTTCTTCATTTAGTCGAATTATTAAAGGAAGGTTGAAATGCCCCAAGCTCAATCTGGTATTTGTGCTGAAGCAAATTTACATGGTTTATATTTACTATTAAATGTGCTTGATGGCCATGATGATTTTATTGCGACAAAGCTGATAAAAATTATTGAGCTACAAGAAGAGTTTGCAGATCAGTTCTCTGAATCCTTATTGTCTTGTGTGGTTGCAATAGGGGCTGAATACTGGCCACATCTTAGCCCTGAACAATTACCCGATGGTCTTACTGGTTTTCCGCATCTTGATGCGCCCGATTTTGCTATGCCTTCACAACCTTATGATCTATTTATTCAAATTCGCTCAGATAGAAGTGATGTAAATCATTTGTTTGGTTTGCGGGTTTTACATATTTTGTCTCCTGATGTTGAGTTGGTTGAACAAATAAAATGCTTTCGTTTTTTAGATGGTCGCGACTTTAATGGCTTTATTTATGGCGCTGATTTACCTCATGGTAGAGGAAAGCGCAAAACGGCATTAATAGAAGAGCAAGATCCAGCATTTCAGTTAGGTAGTTTTGTTAATATTCAACGCTTTCGTCATAATTTAAACAAGTGGCAGTTGTTAAGTTTAGAAGAGCAAGAGTCAATCATGGGGCGTACGCGCTTAGATAACCAGCGAGTTGCTAATATTAGCCCCAATAGCCACGCTTTGTGTGTTGAGCTTAAAGATTTTTCGGGTCTTCCATCACTGCTAGAGCAAGGAATGCCATACGGAGACATGAATGAGCAGGGGATGTTTTCAGTCTGCTACAGTGGTGATGCGACAGCTTTTAAACGCTTGCTTGAAAGCCGTTTAGGAGATGGGATCCAATACGATCATTGGTTGGATTTTAGTAGCGCAGATATGGGGGCAACTTTTTTTGCCCCATCAATTGATTTTTTAAAGCAGCTCGCGCAGCGAACGTAATAGTCACTTAAACGTTATCAAACAGGTGCTTGATGCGCTCTAATGTGAGATCTATTTCGCTTATTTTAGCCGGCGCAATAAAAATAGTATCATCACCTGCAATGGTGCCCAAAACACCGTCAGATTTACCAAGCGAATCAAGCAATCGAGCAATTAATTGAGCTGCCCCAGGGCTGGTGCGGATAATAATCATCATTTCATTATGCATAATGTCGATAACTAATTGACGTAGCGGGCTTTTTGCTGTTGGCACGCCCATTTCTGCAGGTAAACAATACACCATTTCTTGTTTTGCATTGCGAGTGCGAACAGCACCATATTTACTGAGCATGCGCGACACTTTACTTTGACTAATATTGTCAAAGCCTTGCTCTTTTAAGGCATCAACAATCTCACCTTGAGAACCAAAGTTTTCTTCTTTTAGTAATGCTTTAAATGCTTTTACTAGCGCTTCTTGTTTGTCGTGTAGTTGCATCGCTTGCTTAGTCAGTTTTTAGTTAATAATTAAATTCTACACAATTTCACGGTGATATGCACAAAATATGCGGTGTAAAAGCCTAAAAAATGCAAAAGATACGTCGGTAATTGCATGTTTATGCAAGTTTTGGTTTTTTTATGATACAGGACGCAAAGAGTAATTTACTACTATAGTCGCGAATAGTAATAAAAATAGCGGGTTTAATTTGTTTTTATGCGCAGTTTTCATTATCTTTAGGGGCAAATTTTTTTACCTACCTCTTTTTACGGAGAATATAAATGAAAGTAGCCGTTTTAGGTGCAGCTGGTGGTATCGGCCAAGCCCTGTCTTTATTATTAAAAACTAGTCTTCCAGCTGGTTCAGAATTGTCATTATATGACGTTGCTCCTGTAGTACCTGGTGTTGCTGTTGATTTATCTCATATCCCAACTGATGTAAAAGTGGCAGGTTTTGGTGCTGATTCATTAGGCGCTGCATTAGTAGGTGCTGATATTGTATTAATTCCTGCTGGTATGCCACGTAAGCCAGGCATGGACCGTGCTGATTTGTTCAATGTAAATGCGGGTATTATTAAAACATTAGCTGAAGGTATTGTTGCTAACTGTCCAAAAGCTTTAGTGGGCATTATCACAAATCCAGTTAATGGCACTGTACCAATCGTTGCTGAAGTATTCAAAAAAGCGGGTACTTATGATGCAGCTCGTGTATTTGGTATTACTACATTAGACGTAATTCGTTCAGAAGCGTTTATCGCTGAATTAAAAGGTGTTGATGTTGCTACTGTTAAAGTGCCCGTTATTGGTGGTCACTCAGGTACAACTATTCTACCTTTATTATCTCAAGTTGAAGGCGTTACATTTACAGCTGAAGAAGTTGCAGCGTTAACACCTCGCATTCAAAATGCGGGTACTGAAGTTGTAAATGCTAAAGCGGGTGGTGGTTCTGCTACTTTATCAATGGGTGCAGCTGCAGCACGTTTCTGTATGTCTTTAGTGAAAGGCTTACAAGGTGAAGAAGTGGTTGATTATGCGTATGTTGCTGTTGAAAATGGCGATGCACCTTATTTTGCACACCCAATCCGTTTAGGTAAAAATGGCGTTGCTGAAATTCTTTCTTACGGCCAATTAAGCGCGTTTGAAGAAAAAGCTAAAAATGACATGTTAGCGACTTTAAAAGCTGACATTCAAGAAGGTGTTAATTTTATTCAAGGTTAATAATCTTGTTTAAATAACAAAGGCCAGCATTGCTGGCCTTTTTGTTTTAATGATTTTACTTTTTAGTGCGTTCTATCAACAGCTAAATGCGCTAATCCAATCAGTGCTTCTTTATATTTTGAGTCTGGTAATACAGCTAAGCATGCTATCGCCTTTTGCGATTCCTCTTTTGCTTTATTAAGAGTGAAGTTTAGAGCATCCGTATCCGCTAAGGCTTTGAGTACATCATTTAAAAATGCACGACCATTTCCTTGTTCTATCACTTGGCGGATTAATGCAACTTGCTCTTTATTGCCGTGTTTCATTGCATAAATGAGTGGTAAAGTAGGCTTACCTTCAGCAAGATCATCCCCAATACTTTTACCCAGTTCAGCTTGGTCTGCACTGTAATCAAGTACATCATCGACGAGTTGAAATGCAGTGCCCAAATGCATGCCATAAAACTTTAATTGTTCTTCTACCTCAGATTTTTGCTGCGTAATGACTGCTGCAAGCTGAGTCGCAGCCTCAAAAAGCTTCGCTGTTTTACTATAGATGACTTGCATGTAACTTTGTTCAGTTGTGTCAGGATCGTTACAATTCATTAACTGTAAAACCTCGCCTTCAGCAATAACATTTGTTGCGTCAGCTAGAATTTTCATTACACGCATTTCTTCAAGGCCAACCATAAGCTGAAAGGCGCGAGTATAAATAAAATCACCAACGAGTACGCTCGCTGCATTGCCAAATTCAGCATTTGCAGTGGCATTACCGCGACGTAAATCAGACTCATCAACAACATCATCATGCAATAGAGTGGCGGTGTGAATAAATTCAACAATTGCAGCGAGTGTGATATGTGCATCACCTTGATAGCCGAGTGCTTTTGCAGACAGAATGGAAAGCATTGGGCGAACTCGCTTGCCACCGCTATTTACAATGTAAAGACCAAGTTGATTAACAAGGGCTACGTCAGATTGCAGCTGTTTATAAATTAATTGATTGACGCGCTGCATATCATTATCTGTAAGCGCTTGGATAGATTTGATATCCATTGATCTCCGGACCAGTTTCTAGGGGTAGTTTTGCAAGGCTGATTATACATCATTATTTATATGAGCTCGACCGTTTAATGCTAGCTTCGGCGCATTAATTAAACTAAAATGGAGGTCAATAAATCAGTCTTAGCGATAAAAAGCTATTGATGGTTCAAAAAGTGAACGATAGCAGAAAAATATCTTATTCTATTCATGAACGATATTTATTAACCTTAATCCATTGTAAGTGTTAGTTTTTTTTATGGGTTCATAGGTAAGCTTATTTTTATTTTTTTTAGTGGAATATACTTGCTTGTGTTGGTTGTTTAGCGTAAACTTCGCGGCCATTGAAGAATATTTAGTTGCACCGATTTGAGGGTGCACGAATGGAGTTAATTATGTACGCGGTTTTCCAAAGTGGTGGTAAACAGCACCGTGTGACTGAAGGTCAAACATTACGTTTAGAAAAATTAAACGTTGAAACTGGTTCAGCAGTTGTGTTTGATACAGTACTTCTAGTTGCTAATGGTGAAGAAATTGCGATTGGTGCACCTTATGTAGATGGTGGCAAGGTTACAGCTGAAGTTGTATCTCACGGTCGTGGCGAGAAAATTAAGATCGTTAAATTTAGACGTCGTAAGCATTCTCGTAAACAAATGGGTCACCGTCAGTGGTTCACTGAAGTTAAGATCACTGGCATTAGCGCTTAATTAAGAAGGTACAGATAGATGGCACATAAAAAGGCAGCTGGTAGTACTCGTAACGGTCGCGATTCAGAAAGTAAACGTCTTGGCGTTAAACGTTTTGGTGGCGAATCAGTATTAGCGGGTAGCATCATTGTTCGTCAACGTGGAACTAAGTTTCACGCTGGTGCAAACGTAGGTATCGGTAAAGACCATACAATTTTTGCAAAAACTGACGGTAAAGTTCAGTTTGAGCATAAAGGTCCATTAAACCGCCAATACGTTAACATCGTAGCTGAGTAATCAGTAAGGTGTTTTGAAAAACCTCGCTAAGGCGGGGTTTTTTGTTTTTAATATTTATTTTTGTTTAACTTAACTTCCTAAATTACCAGTCATCTAGCGGCTAGCATTCGGTTCACTCGTTTTTTACACTAACGATGCATGAATTACACATGCGATACTTAAACTGTTTGGTTTGTAAAATATCGGTATCTTGAGTAAAAGATAAAGATTAAATGTGAAATGATTGTACTGAATTTTCTATTCAGAGTATTGATTGCTATTATGTTATAGAAAGCTAATACGCAACGATTTATAATTGTTATAAGTTAAAAATTCAAGTTATTCTGTAAGCGAGAAACCATGAAATTTGTTGATGAAGTGGAAGTCCGAGCCGAAGCTGGTGATGGTGGTAGCGGAGCCGTTTCTTTCCGTAGAGAAAAATTCATTCCTGAAGGTGGTCCTGATGGCGGTGATGGTGGTGATGGCGGCAGTGTATATTTTGAAGCTGATGAAAATCTCAATACCTTAATTGATTATCAATTTGAACGCTTCCATCGTGCTGAAAGAGGCACTAACGGCCGTGGTGCTAAATGTACCGGTAAAAAAGGCGACGATTTATTTTTAAAAGTACCGGTAGGAACTCGCGTATCTGATGTTGAAACATCCGAGTCAATGGGCGATTTAACTCGTCATGGCCAGCGTTTATTGGTTGCTAAAGGTGGATTTCATGGTTTAGGAAATACACGTTTTAAGTCAAGTACTAACCGTGCTCCAAGACAAAAAACGTTAGGAACTAAAGGTGAAATTCGCAATATACGTTTAGAGCTATTGTTGCTTGCTGATGTTGGTTTATTAGGTATGCCTAATGCCGGTAAATCAACGTTTATTCGTAGTGTGTCAGCAGCGAAGCCTAAAGTTGCGGATTATCCATTCACGACATTGGTGCCTAACCTAGGCGTTGTGCGACCTGATGTGAACAAATCGTTCGTAATTGCTGATATTCCAGGGTTAATTGAAGGCGCAGCTGATGGTGCAGGTTTGGGAATACGTTTCCTTAAGCATTTAGAGCGTTGCCGTGTATTGTTGCATATCATTGATATCCTGCCAGCAGATGGTTCTGATCCGGTAGAAAATGCCCATGCAATCGTTAGAGAGCTTGAGCGTTATAGTCCTGAGCTTGCCTCTAAACCACGCTGGATTGTGTTTAATAAAATAGACTTATTACCACAAGATGAAGTAAATGCACTTTGTAGCGATATTGCTTCTCGATTAGATGTGCATGAGAACATTTTTAAGATTTCAGCTGTCAGTAAGCTAAATACAAAAGAATTATGTTTTAATGTTATGGATCTTCTGGATTCTATGCCTAAAGACAAATTTGAACATGAAACCCAAAAAGAAGTCGAATTTAAGTGGGATACATATCACCAAGAAGTTATTCTTGATGATCTCGATGATGATGATGAAGATTGGGATGAAGATGATTACGATGTTGAAGTCGTATATCAACGATAAAAAAGGCGCTTAGCGCCTTTTTTATTAGTTATTAATTTAATGAAAAAGTATTAGGTGTTTTTGTGATAATTTCAATGATTGCTGCGATGGCAAATAACCGTATTATCGGACAAAATAATCAAATGCCATGGCATTTACCAGCTGATTTACAGCACTTTAAGAAGGTCACTTTAGGTAAGCCTGTGATTATGGGCAGAAAGACGTTTGAGTCAATCGGGCGACCTTTACCAGGGCGTAAAAATATTGTTATCTCTCGTAATGAAAGCTTTACTGCTGAAGGCGTTTTTTTTGCAAAAACACCAGAGCAAGCTATTGAAATTGCTGGTGAAGTTGATGAGGTAATGATAATAGGTGGTGGGCATGTTTATGAGCTTTTTCTCCCGAAATGTCATCGTTTATATTTAACATTTATTGCCCTTGAAACGATGGGCGATACTCAATTTCCTGACTATGAAAAAGTAGGCCCTTGGCAGCTTGTTTCAAGCGAAAAACACCAAAGTGACAAATTTAATCCTTATGGCTATACTTTTGTAACTTATACTAAATAATCATTAGCTTGTTGCATGATTTTTAGCATTCTGATAGAATTTTTACACTCTCACTAGGTAAAAAGTATTAATAGGAAGGTGCGTTCATGAAAGTAACAACCATCATTTTATTCGGGGCTGTAGTAAGTAGCGCAGTTTTTATGTCAACATCTGTGCGTGCAGAAGATGAGCTAGTAGCCAGTATTTGTGATTATGTTGCTGCTGATGATAAAAATCGCCTTCGTAAAAAGCTCGATGATAGCCGTTTAAAATTACGAAATGTTTACGATGATATTTTGTGTGGTGGAAATTCATTATTACGTCATGCGATGACTAATAATGCAACCAACGCTGGCGAATTTATTGTTAAGCAGCTACCAAAACAAAAGCTTGTTGATAGTGGTGACTTCGATTGGGCTAATACAAATGGCCATGGTGGTTCTGCAATCGCTGCAGCGATTAAAGAGCGTGCTGGATTGTAATACCCCTTATTTTTTTAAAAGGTCTGCTAAGTATTTGCAGGCCTTTTTTATTTAAAGCGCTAAATACCCAGAAGACTAGATAACCTCAATACTAGATAATAATACCAATCGTAATAAATAACTGATCACCCAAGCTTGTTAAAACACTCGATAACTTTGTTAAATTTTTTGATTGTAGAATAACTACTTATCGAAAAACTCTGCCTTGTTCTCAAGCGTTTTTCCTACGCTATTTTTGATCATTTACTTATCGTGATTGGTATAAATCAATCTCAGGCTGCTATTTTCAACGCTACTTATGTTCGATTAACTTGAAATAGGCCTGTCGTCGAAACGTTAATTCGCCTTGGTATGTCTTAAAATCTATTGATAGAGATGCTTAACTCAGAAGTCTAGCTTGAGCCTCATATTCAAAACGCAGATGAAATAAGATCAGTTAAAGCGTGATAGTGATGCGTTTATCAAGATGAGATCATACTTGTTGATTTGACAGCAATGTATTTTGATGACTTCAAATAAGTGTTTTAATCACAAAAATAAGCGCAAAGTCTAGATGAAAAATCGAGTACAGAAAAAATGCGACCGAAGCCGCATTTGATAGGAAGTATCTATAAAATTAAAATGCGTATTTAGCTGAAAATTGTAGGCGATTTAAATCACCATCAACACCACTTTCAACTTCTCGATTGGCATGGCGGTATTCAACACCAAAAGTAAGTTGTTTCTCCGGTGAGTAAAGTAAATTAGCACTGTAGCTAGTGCTTGATTTGGTCGGGCTACCATAAACATTGGCTAGATCGCGGTTATTGTCCGCTTCTAAGAATGAATAAACAAACGTAGAACGAACTTTGTTGCTCCACTGATGCTGATAGCCAACAAATCCTGAGGTTGAGTCAATCGCATCCAGATCATTTCCATCAAGTACTGCACCATTTGCAGCATTTAAACCAATATAACGACCAAGCCCTGTACCTTGTGTAAGCATAAACTTGAGGTTGTTTTTACCTAGATTAATTTTTCCTGAAACGCTTACACCATAAGATGTTTCAGTCGCATTGATATCCTCTTTATTATACTTTAATTGGCGGGCTAAACCTGCAACAACAAGCTGACCCCAATCTGCATTATGAGTATAACGAGCTGAGAAATCGGGGATGCTAGCGTCATCTGTTTCAACGCGAGCGCCGTTAACGGTTACGGTACTTTCAGGATTTTCTGCTGAGAAAGACCAATTGCCGCTGGTATATTTAATCATTGTTTGGCGGCTAAATACGGTACCTTCCGTTGGCCCTACAAAATCAAGGGTTTCAGGTAGTGCGCCTACATTTTGGAAGTTTGACCAAGCTTGACCAAATAACCAGCCATCATAGGTTACATAGGCTTGTCTTAAGCGTGGTACGTATGAGTTCGAAATCCGCTCATCGCCGCCAGCGGTAACCATAAAATCAAGTTCGATTTTAGTTTTAATGCTTTTGCCACCATCTAGCTTTGTCTCTGTATCGAAGAAGAAACGAGATTGTCTAGCATGCATATCAAATACTGCATCGTTATTTTTTGCATCAGAGCCAACTGGTGTGGTCACCGGAACATAAAAATCACGACCAATACTACCACCAGAAATCGTGCCAGCGGAGAAATCGCTCCACATAGCATCTAATTTTACATAACCACCATAAGTAACATTTGTTGAATCTAAACTTGCAGCTTGAACACCCAAGCTGAGTGCGCTAAGAACTGCAATTGCGCTTAATTTTTTTGTTAATGTAATTGTTTTCATCACTGTTTCCCATATGAACGTGCTGACTTACTGTTGTTTATGAATAGAATTTGCTCAATTACCTTTTGGTCTATACGACTAAGGTGTTAGATGTAAATATTATGTAATAAATCAGCCATTTTTAAACGTATTTGTAAGAGCGCCACTTATATACAGAACATTGTTCACAGGAGCAAACTATGAGTATTCATTGGCTTTAATAGATAGAAACTGTGATTTTTGAGGTGGTTTTTTGTAAAAAAACTAAAAAATATTCGTTAATGGCTTGTTCTTAATCAATTGAGGGCTCTATCTATACTAAGGTCTAATGTTTAATAGGAGGTAGCTGGGTAATTCTTGGGAGTATATGCTCAAGGCACGATTTTTTAGGAGACTGTTATGTCACAAAGTATTTATCCAGTACCAGAGTCAATTAAAGCAAATGCATTAATTGATGACGCGAAATATCAAGAACTTTATCAATGGTCAATTGACGATCCCGCTGCATTTTGGAAAGAGCAAGGTAAACGTCTTGATTGGATAACGCCATTTACTAAAGTTAAAAACACTTCTTTCGATACCGGCCATGTTGATATTCGCTGGTATGAAGATGGTCAATTGAACGTATCTTACAACTGTATCGACCGTCATTTAAAAGACAAAGCAGATAAAGTCGCGCTAATTTGGGAAGGTGATAATCCGGAGCATGGAGCGCATATCACGTACCAAGAGTTACACGATGAAGTGTGTAAGTTGGCTAACGGCCTTAAAAAGTTAGGGGTAAAAAAAGGCGATCGCGTAGCGATTTATATGCCGATGACACCGCAAGCTGTGTATGCAATGCAAGCCTGTGCACGTATTGGTGCAATTCACTCTGTTGTATTTGGTGGTTTTTCACCTTCAGCAATTGCCGATCGTATTCGTGACTCAGGTGCAAAAATCGTTATTACTTCTGACCAAGGGCGTCGCGGTGGTAATGCTGTACCTCTTAAAGCTAATGTAGACGAAGCGGTTTCACAAGCGAGTGTGACAAGTGTTGAACATGTGATTGTTCATCAGCTTACGGGTGGCGAAGTTGAATGGTTAGACCACGATATTTATTGGCATGACTTAGTTGAAGGTGAAGCATCAACGTGTGAACCAGAAGTGATGGATGCTGAAGACCCGTTATTTATTCTATATACCTCAGGTTCAACAGGCCAGCCAAAAGGCGTGGTTCATACCACGGCAGGTTATTTGGTTTATACCTCACTAACACATGAATATGTATTTGATTTAAAAGATAACGATGTTTATTGGTGTAGTGCCGATGTGGGTTGGGTGACAGGTCACAGTTACATTGCATATGGCCCACTTGCCAACGGTTGTACTCAAGTCTTATTTGAAGGTGTACCAACTTACCCAACAGCTGGCCGTATGGGTGAAATCGTTGATAAACACCAAGTTAGTATTTTATATACTGCACCAACAGCTATCCGTGCATTAATGGCAAAAGGTGATGAACCAACAGCCAGCTCAAAACGCACTAGTTTACGCATTTTAGGATCTGTGGGTGAGCCAATAAATCCAGAAGCTTGGACTTGGTACCATGATAAAATTGGTAATGGTCAATGCCCAATTGTTGATACATGGTGGCAAACCGAAACGGGCGGTATGATGATCACGCCATTACCGGGGGCTACTGCAATGAAACCAGGTTCTGCAACGCGTCCATTTTTTGGTATTGCGCCTGCATTATTTGATGCAGAAGGTAACACACTTAGTGATGCAACAGAGGGGAATTTGGTTATTCTAGATAGCTGGCCTGCGCAAGCGCGTACAGTTTATGGCGATCATGAACGGTTTGAGCAAACGTATTTCTCTGCTTATCCAGGTGTGTATTTTACAGGTGATGGTTGTCGTCGTGATGAAGATGGTTATTACTGGATCACTGGACGTGTAGATGACGTATTAAATGTGTCAGGGCATCGTTTAGGTACTGCAGAGATTGAAAGCGCACTTGTTGCTCATCCTGCGGTAGCTGAAGCGGCTGTGGTGGGTTATCCGCATGATATCAAAGGGCAAGGTATTTATGTGTACATTACGCCTAACGATGGCGTACAAGTAACAGATGAATTGACCAAAGAAGTACGTAACTGGGTGCGTAAAGAGCTTAGCCCAATTGCGTCGCCAGACATGATCCAATGGTCACCAGGCCTACCAAAAACGCGCTCAGGTAAAATTATGCGCCGTATTTTACGTAAGATAGCAGCTAACGAATATCAACAACTAGGCGATACGTCGACACTTGCAGATCCAAGTGTGGTTGAAGAGCTGATTGAGAATCGACTCAATCGCTAAAATGTTGCACATACGTGAGTACAACAAGTAAGATGTCGGCTGTTACCTGTTAGGATAACAGCCGATTTTATTAGGAGTAGACAATGAGCCAGTTTTTGATCGCGGATGATCACCCTTTATTTCGGGAGGCCTTAAAAGGGGCGTTGCAATCAGCGTTTACTGATTTAGAAGTATTAGAGTCAGATAATTTTGAGGCGACATTAGAATTACTAAAGCAAAATGACGAGTTAGACATTTTACTGCTTGATTTGCATATGCCAGGTAATGATGATTTATATGGTTTAATTCGCATAAGAGAAGATTACCCTGAGTTACCCATCGTTGTTGTCTCTGGCAGCGAAGAGATTCAGGTGGTATCAAAAGTAATGAGCTATGGTGCGATGGGGTTTATTCCCAAATCGTTATCATCAGTCGAAATTGCAGATGCCATTAGTCAAGTGTTAGAAGGTGAAACATGGTTACCAACAAAATTAAAAGACCAAGTCGCCGACTTAAGCCCAGACGATATCGGTATTGCAGCGCAAATCGCTTCACTCACACCACAGCAATATAAAGTGCTCAGTTATTTACACGAAGGCTTATTAAACAAACAAATCGCCTACGAACTGCATATATCTGAAGCCACAGTTAAAGCCCACATTACCGCTATTTTCAGAAAGTTAGGTGTGTATAATCGCACTCAGGCGGTTTTAATCGCGTCTAAATTGCAATTAGAACCACAAACAGAAAGCAATTAACGCTTTTATATTCAGTGTTAGATTAATTGTTTATTAATCTAACACCCCTAACAACGCTTAACGAAATACCACCGTTTTATTATCATTAATAAAAAGTCGATGCTCACACGCCAATTGTAAGGCTCTGCAAAATACATTTTTTTCGATATCTCGCCCAAGCTTAGCTAAATCAGCAGCGCCATTATCATGGGTTACATGAATAACATCTTGTGCAATGATAGGGCCTTCATCAAGCTCGTCTGTCACAAAATGCGCCGTTGCACCAATAATCTTCACACCGCGTTGGTAGGCTTGTTCATAAGGTTTTGCACCAATAAATGCAGGCAAAAACGAATGATGGATATTAATTATTTTGCCACTAAATTGACGAACAAATTGAGGGGTTAATATCCGCATGTATTTCGCAAGTCCGACTAAATCAGGTTGATACGAAGCAATTTTGGCTGCGACTTTTGCATCGTGTTCATCGCGGGTCAGCCCGTCATGACTAATAACATGAAAAGGAACACCAAAGCCGGTTACCAGCGGTGCTAAGTCGTCGTAATTGGCGATAACTGCCATCACTTTAATATTGAATGCGTTTTCAAAACATTTTAATAATACCCCACCCAAGCAGTGCGCTTCTTTGGTGGCCAGTAATACTACGTTTAATTTCTGTTGCTCTTTTAAACTCACATGGCTGTTTGGCGGTAAAATGGTGCGTAGCTGGGCAAGTAAATCTTTGTGTTCAAAGTCGCCTTCTAATTCAGTGCGCATAAAAAAGCGTTGATTGAGATTATCTACAAATTCATTATTTTTAATGATATTGAGTTCATGTTCAAAACATAACCCCGTTATTTTTGCAATTAACCCTTTTGCGTCGGGGCAGTCTGTTAATAATATTTTTTTCATGGTTCCTCATTCCCATTTAGATATGCTTATAGCGTTAGCTAAGTACTTTTCCGAGCGAGTTAAGACCTTACTCAGTGAGTAGATACTTATCATTGAATCTTTTTTAGGGCAAGTGAATAAAAGAGGATTTAGTGGGCGTAAAAAATAGCAATAAAAAAACCGACTCAAGGTCGGTTCTTTTGGTAAAAATAAGTATTACTTCACACGCTCTTCAGCAACAAGTAACAGGTGTGGTGATTTTTCTTTAATTGTAGCTAGGTTATCACTTACAACTGATTTTGGTAATTGACCGATGATGAACTCACCCGTATTAAGAGCTTTTGATGTCGCTGAAAATGCTAAAATATTTTCACCGTTACATTGAACTTTATCAAAAATATCACGAATCTTTAAATTATTATCTTTTAAAAATGAACGTAAACGTGATTTATCATCAATTTGAGTGTATTCACAAATGCGCACAGATGTGTCGCCTTCTGCTGCAACATTGGCGCTAAAAGTAGAAATTGAAACTAATGCAAATGCACTAAGAGTAAGTAAAGTTTTCTTCATTGTTAGATCCCGTGAGTCGTATTGTTGCCATTATTTATTGCACTAAAGGTGCGCTAAATATGCACCTAAGTCGTTAATACAAAAACGTTTTAGGTACAGTTTAGTTTGTTAAATACAGTTTAATTATATTTAATTTTTTTGCACTAAATAACTAACAAAAAAAATAAAATAATACTTTAGTATTGCTTTTGGTGTGATGTCACTCACATCCGCACAGTTAGCGACTGTTATGGTTTAACAGTGCTTTAAGCTTAGCAGGTTTTATTGGTTTGCTAAGATAATGAATATTTTGCGCTTTCAGCTGCTCTTTGAGGGCTTGATCGCGCACCGCAGTAATCAAAATTGCAGGCACAGACTTTTGCCAGATCTCCCGTAACGTTTTTATTAACGTAATACCATCACACTGCTCTGCAAGTTGGTAATCCATTAAAATGACATCAGGGGCACCACTTTGCTTGGCGTGATTTAAACAACTTGCGACATTTGAAAATGCACGATGATGCACACCCCATTTTTTCAACAGTGTACCCATCGCAATAAGATTCTCTTCATCATCATCAACCATAATAATGTTAAGTGTTTCACGTTGCTCAGAAAGCACGGCGTTGATATCTTTTGCTTGAATTTTCTCTTGTTGTCCAAGTGGTACTTCGACACTAAAGCAGCTGCCTTTACCAAGGTTAGAGTTAAGCATCAAAGGCAGTGATAGCATATCGGCCATGCGTTTGACCACGCCAAGCCCTAATCCTACTCCTTTATTATCGCTTTTACCGATGCGGTAAAAATCATTAAAAATCCGTTGCTGTTCATATTCAGAAATCCCAGGACCCGTATCCCAAACGGCAATCACTAAATGTAAACCTCGTTTTTTGCAGCCCACTAACACTTTACCTTGTTCGGTATATTTGACGGCATTTGATACTAAGTTTTGAATGATCCGCCGTAAATAAGTAGTGTCGGTATGTACAATGGCATCAGAGCCTCTAATTTTCAGTTGTAGTCCTTTATTTTTCGCCAAAATAGAATATTCGTTTGCTAATGGCGTTAAAATATCTGCAATAGCAAAGTGACGAGGATTTGGGGTCATTGCGCCTTGCTCTAGTTTTGCAATTTCGAGTAATGCAGACATTAAATGGACTGTTGAATCAAGGCTATCACCTAACTTATTGAAGGTGCTTTTATTTGATGCGCTGAGTTCTTGGCTGTCAATGGCGGCTAAGTACAGTCTTGCTGCATTTAGGGGTTGTAAAATATCGTGGCTTGCCAAGGCTAAAAACCGAGTTTTACTTTCATTTGCTTTTTCGGCTTCTTGCTTGGCTTGATTTAGGGCATGCTCAGTTTGTTCTCGTTTTACAATTTGTGCTTCTAAATTAGCATTAATAGCACGTATTTGCTGGGTCCTTGCTTCAATTCGATTTTCTAAATCAAAGTTTATTTCCTCTAGTGCATCTTGTGTTTCAATGTGATTGGTAATATCTGAAAAGCACGTTACAAATCCACCTCCTGGTAGTGGATTTCCTATCATTTCAATTACCTGGCCACTTTTTCGTTTGCGAGTGAAGTGGTGAGGTGTGCCGTTACGTAAATGTTGAACTCGTTTTTGGACTTGCTCTTCAAATTCACCTTCGCCACAGTCTCCTTTACCGACATTAAAACGAATCACTTCTTCAATCGGTTGGCCAGATTCTAAGAAGTTTTCTGGGTATTCAAACATTTCAAAGTAACGTTTATTCCATGCAACAAGCTTTAAATCTTTATCAACAACCGAAATACCATGGCTAAGATTTTCAAGCGAGGTGTAAAGTAAGTTTTGGTTAAATTGCAGTGCTTGTGTGGTTTCATCAAAAAAGTTAACAACTTCTTCAAAGGCCATTTGTTTACCTGATACGACAGCGCCAATGATGGCACGAGCTGAGGAAGCGCCCAGAACACCTGCAAGCGAACGTTCACAATAATCAACAAACTCATTGCTTGGAATGGTATTGTCATCGCCAATGTCATTTAACATCGCAAAATGTACGATGATTTGTTTCGCTCTTTCTATGCCTAAAAAAGTTTGCAGTAATACTTTAAGATCATATACAGAGGCTTTAATTTGCTTATTCGTTCGCTTAGTAAAGATATGTTGTTCTTTGGGGTTAACAAAAGCGGCAGCTTGAATTTTGTCTACTAAGCGCTCATGTGCACCTAAACTAAAGCTGATGTAGCACACAATATTAGCAAAAAGGGCGATAAAGGTGCCTTGAGTCATCACGCTTTGTTGTAGTGTGGCAGTGCCATTAGGGATCCCCTGGATCACAGGGATCATTAAAAAGAGTAACCAACAAATAAAGCCAGCCATTAATCCGGCATACACGCCGTAGGCATGACCTTTGCGCCAATAAAGGCCTCCTACTATCGCGGGCAGTAACTGAGTCACTAATGAAAACGCGACCAGCCCCATGCTTGCCAAAGCTGACTGATCACCAAACATTTGCTGATAAAAATAAGACAGCACTAAAATAGCTGCAATGGTGATGCGTCTGACCAATAAAATACGACGCTTATAGCTACTGGTAATGAGATTACGACGAAACTTGCGTCTGAGCATCATTGGTAATAAAACGTCGTTGGAGATCATGGTGCTTAAAGTGAGTGTCGCCACGACAATCATCGCGGTGGCAGCTGAAAGCCCGCCGACAAATACAAATGTCGCAAGGACATCAAAGCCCTGATTAAGGGGAAGCGCTAATACAAAGCTATCTGCGCCAGCCATAATGCCAATATCTGGGTGCATCGCAGCGCCAGCAATCGGGATGATGACACCGGCTGTGAGAATTAAATACAAAGGAAATGCCCAGCGCGCAGTTTTAAGGTGTTCGACATCTTGATTGTCGACTACGGTGACATGAAATTGCCTTGGTAAACAGATAATCGCCGCTGCTGCCATCAGTGACTGGCCAATAAAATTAAAACTAAAAAAGTCATTACTGTGCCAATGAGTGAACATCTCTGGATGATTAAATACTCGCAGTAAATCGGTATTATCTTGGGTTAAAACATAAATAGATAAGCCCGCCACAGCCATTAGCGCTAACAATTTAACCAGTGATTCAAATGCGATGGCGAGCATTAGGCCTGAGCGATATTCGGTTACATCTACTTTGCGAGTACCAAAAAATATTGCAAACAGTGCCATTGCTAATGTGCCAAAAAAAGCCAGCAATGTGCCTGAGACCCCTTCATTATGCTGCAGTAATACGAAGCTCGTACTAAGTGCTTTTAGTTGAAGCGCAATGTAAGGAATGGTCGCTAAAAGAGCAATTAAAGTGACTAAAATGGCGGTAAATTGGCGCTTGCCATAGCGTGCAGAAATAAAATCAGCAATGGTGGTGATATTTTGTTTTTTACTGACTAAAACAAGTTTGCGTAAAAATCGCTGGCCAAAAATAAATAACAAAGCAGGGCCAAGTAAAATGGGTAAGTAACTCCAACCATGATTAGCCGCAGTGCCGACTGCGCCATAAAAGGTCCACGAGGTGCAATAAATACCTAAAGCCAGCGAATAAACAAACGGGTGGCGTGTTATTTGAGTTGCTCGCAGGGTATTTTTATCGCCCCAATTAGCCAGCCAAAACAGGAGTCCAATATAGCTTAATGCTACAAAAATCAATGCAATGGTCATGAGTTCGCATTCTTATTTTTATTTGTGAGCAAACTGTAACATGACTTTAATTAGAAGTGCCAATTGAAGCGACTTTGCTGACATTAAAAAAAGCAAAAGGTTAAGGCTAAGGCGTTGAAAGTATGTAACTTTAATCTTTCCTGTTCTATTTTTAGTGTATTAGTAAGACTAATGTCTTATTGGGCTAATGTTGGTCATTTTAGTCTTCAATAGAAAGTTGTTTTCTATCTTATTTCTTATTTATTTCATAAGGTTAACTTAATTACCTTGCACCCTTACGTTTACGTAAACTGAAGCGTTAACGGATTGTTACGACTAAGGTCTCAATTTCAACATCGCTTTGCATTGCTAGAGTCAACGGTGACGATTAATACAATTATCACTCATGTGATTGGTAATGTAAGGGGATATAAATGGCTTTTAAAAATGAAGAACAAGCAAAAGCATATTGGTCAGAAAATCTGTCATTGATGTTTAAGCTGTTAATAGTGTGGTTTGTTGTTTCGTTTGGTTTTGGCATCTTGTTAGTAGATGCGCTAAATGAAGTGCGCTTTTTCGGCTTTAAACTGGGCTTTTGGTTTTCACAACAAGGGTCAATTTACACTTTTGTGGCTTTGATTTTTTTCTATGCATTCAGAATGAACGCATTAGATAAAAAATACGGCGTTGACGAATAAGGAATAAGATGATGGATGTAACTACTCTCACTTTTATAATTGTCGGCGCGACGTTTGCGTTGTACATTGGGATAGCGATTTGGGCGCGAGCCGGATCAACCAAAGAGTTCTATGTTGCGGGTGGTGGTGTACCGCCTTTAGCTAATGGTATGGCTACAGCAGCCGATTGGATGAGTGCGGCGTCATTTATTTCAATGGCAGGTATTATTTCATTTGCAGGGTACGACGGTGGTGTGTACCTCATGGGCTGGACGGGCGGCTATGTATTATTAGCTCTGTGTTTAGCGCCTTACTTACGTAAATTTGGTAAGTTTACCGTACCTGATTTTATCGGTGATCGTTATTACTCTCAAACAGCCCGTACGGTTGCTGTTTTTTGTGCGATCTTCATCTGTTTTACGTACATTGCCGGCCAAATGCGTGGCGTAGGTGTGGTGTTCTCACGTTTCTTAGAAGTTGAAATTGAAACGGGTGTTTACATCGGTATGGTTATTGTTTTCTTCTACGCTGTTTTAGGTGGTATGAAAGGGATTACCTATACGCAAGTTGCTCAGTACTGTGTATTGGTATTTGCTTATTTAGTGCCTGCTATCTTCATTTCATTAATGATGACTGGCCACGTATTACCGCAAACGGGTTTTGGTGCAACACTGAGCGATGGTTCGGGTATGTTCCTTCTTGATAAGCTCGATGGTTTAAGTACCGAACTTGGTTTTTCGCAGTACACCGAAGGCTCAAAGAGCATGATTGATATCTTTGCAATCACTGCCGCGCTAATGGTAGGTACTGCAGGTTTACCGCATGTAATTGTTCGCTTTTTCACTGTACCACGTGTTAAAGATACACGTATTTCAGCAGCTTGGACGATTGTATTTATTGCGATTGTTTATACAACAGCGCCTGCAGTTGCATCGTTTGCCCGTGTTAACATGATTGATACAATTAACGGAAAAGATGGTAGCGGTACTGTGTACGCAGATGCACCAGCATGGGTTAAAAACTGGGAACGTACAGGTTTAATTAAGTTTGATGATAAAAATGGTGACGGCAAAATGTCTTACTCTGCGGGTAAGATGACAGATCCTAGTTCAGCAAATGAAGTGGAAATCGATCGCGACATCATGGTATTGGCAAATCCAGAAATTGCTGATTTACCTGCATGGGTTATCGCATTAGTGGCTGCGGGTGGTATTGCTGCGGCGTTATCAACAACAGCGGGTTTATTATTAGTTATTTCAACTTCGGTATCACACGATTTACTGAAACGGACGTTTAAACCAAATATCACGGACAAGCAGGAGCTAATGGCAGCACGTTTAGCAGCAATGGTGGCTATTGTGGTGTCAGCTTACTTTGGGATTAATCCTCCTGGGTTTGTGGCTTCGGTAGTTGCGTTTGCCTTCGGTTTAGCGGCAGCGAGTTTCTTCCCAGCGATTATCATGGGTATTTTCTCTAAAACCATGAATAAAGAAGGTGCTATTGCTGGTATGGTATCGGGTATTACGTTCACAGCGGGTTATATCATTTACTTCAAATTCATCAGCCCAGAGCTTAATTCTCCGGTTAACTGGTTATTTGGAATTTCGCCAGAAGGTATTGGCTTGATTGGTATGCTGGTAAACTTTGTTGTGGCAGTTGCGGTATTGAAAGTAACAACAGCAACACCGATTGAAGTACAAGAAATGGTGGAAGGCATTCGTAACCCTAAAGGTTCTGAAGCGGCTCACGACCACTAGTCTAAACAGTGTTTAATAAAAAGCTCGACTATGGTCGAGCTTTTTTTTTTCACTATATTGCGTACAGTGTTTAATGATGCAACCCATAGGTAATAGACATGACCATAGAGCAAAAAGAGTTATTTCGATTTATTGTCGCTCAAGCGCCGTTTACCGAATTAGCGCCTGCCGCTACCGAGTACTTCATTGCCCATTTACAAGTTGTCTATATCAGCCGAGAAAATCAGCATCAATGGCTAAATACCGCGGAGCCAAATTTATACCTGATCCGCTCTGGTTCGTTTGATTTAATTGAGCCAAGTGGTGAGCTGGTGGCTCGGTTATCGGAAGGAGATTACTTTGGTTATCCTTCATTGTTAACTGGCGATGAAATAAAAAACCGTTTACAAGTTCAAACCGATGGCATTGTGTATTTACTCAACCAAGAAAGTTTTGATTTTTTACGCCATCAATATAAGGGCTTTGAACAGTATTTTGTGCGCGCACATGCCAATCGGTTGCTTTCATCGCATTATAAAAATCGTGCAGATAATTGGTCTGAACGTCGTATTTCTCAGGTGATGCACAAAGGTGCGGTGACGCTATCACCTGATGCCAGTATCCGACAAACAGCAAAAAAAATGAGCCAGCATGGTGTTTCATCCATCATGATTATGGAAAATGATCGGCTTGTTGGAGTGGTAACCGATCGTGATTTACGCAATCGAGTATTGGCGAGCGAAATTGACCCTAAAGAATCGGTTAGTTTGATCATGAGCGCTAAACCGAAATATATCTTTGAAAACAACCGCGTCTTTTCTGCGCTGCATTTAATGCTGCGTCATAATATCCATCATTTACCTGTGTTAGATGAAAACCATAAGCCACTGGGTATGCTCACCAGCACCGACTTATTAAGGCAGCAAAAATCCGACCCAGTACAGCTGATCGGTCGTATTTATAAAGCTACTACCGTGGCTGAAGTAAAGCGTTATGCATTTGAAATTCCAGAGTTGTTATTAGGGTTTTCTAATAAAGTTGAAGATATTAGTTTGATGGGAAAATTACTGAGTGGCATTACTGATGCGCTGACTTCTCGACTCATTTATTTATATCAAGAAAATCATGGCGCTGCGCCAACGCCGTTTAGTTGGATTTGTTTTGGCTCACAAGCCCGCGAAGAGCAAACGCTGCATTCTGATCAAGATAACGGCCTGTTATTACCCGATGAACTCACGCCCCTGCAGTACGAGTATTTTGCTGCAATGGGCCGTTTTGTTTGTGAGCATTTAGCATTGTGTGGCATTACTAAATGCCCAGGTAACATTATGGCGAGCGAGCCACAATGTTGTTTATCAATCTCGCATTGGCTCGCTAAATTTTCGCATTGGATCAAAAGTCCTTCTCCGAGCGCTATTTTAAACTGCAAAATATTTTTTGATTTGCGTTTTGTTGAAGGTTCCAACGAGTTGTATAAAAGTTTTACTCAAAAACTCAGCGATATGAGTAAAGACCAAATCTTTTTTGCTTCAATGGCAACAGACATTAATAACAACTCAGTGCCAATTGGATTGTTTAATCAGTTTAAATTAGAGCGTACCGAGCAAAAGCATAAATACCTTGATTTAAAGAAACGCGGGGTCGTGATTATTAACGATATTGTCAGGCTTTATGCGCTAAACAGTGGTGTCAAAGCGGCCAATACCGTTGAGCGAGTCGATGCCTTAGTGAAAATTTTGCCCCACAACAAAAAAGATTTATATGATTTAAAAGATTGTTGGCGCTATTTAACGCAGTTGCGTTTGCGCAGTCAGATTAACCAAGAGGGTTTACCGAGTAATTGCATTAATCCAGAAGCGCTTACTTCACTTGAAAAACATCAGCTTAAAGAAGCCTTTTATTTAGTGAAGCAAGCCCAACAAGCGACGGCGTTTAAATTTGCCCGTGGCAGTTTGTAGTTTTTTCTATTTTTGAAATCAAGCAAGGAGTGGCTTGATTGCATGACATGTTTAGTTAGGTCGTTTTGGTAATTTACCTAACACTTTATAAGGAACGCAAAATTGGCAATGTTGAACGCATTAAAACGTTTTTTCGGCATTAAAATTGAACAACAAGAAACGTTGGCACAAAACTGCTATCGAGCGAAATATTTAGTGATTGATTTAGAGCTCACAGGGCTTGACCCTAAAGTCGATGAGATTGTTTCGTTAGCGTGGTTACCCATTGAAGAGCAGCGCATTATTGTAGGGCGCAGCGAGCATTTTATTAATTGTGAAGTAAACGAGTTAAAGCAAAGCCCTATATTTCATGGTATTGATCGCTTTGCGGTAAAAGGCGGCGTGCCATTGCGCGAGGCATTGCTTGAGCTCCAACCTTTATTAAATGATCATGTCTTGGTATTCCATAACGCGGATCTTGATTGGTCATTTTTAAAAGTAGCCTTTCAAAAGGCGAATTTATTACTTGGTTCATCGGTGATGATAGATACCATGAAAATGGAATATAAGCGGTTAATGACGCAAGGCTATGAGATTGCCAGTGATGACTTAAATTTGGCGACTTGTCGCAGTCGTTATCAGTTACCTGAATATTTAACACATAACGCCTTAACTGATGCACTGGCAACGGCCGAGCTATTTTTAGCTCAGCTTAACCAAATAGCAGGTGCAAAAGGGTTAACCTTAAAACAACTGGTGTGACAGCAATAAGGATAATTTTGATTGAGTTATTAACCGTTTAAAATCGCAGGTTGAACGCGAGGGGCTTTTATCTTTGGGGTGAAATCGTTAGTATTTGGCCACCATAATAAAAGCAGAACACCATGAAAAAATTATCTTTATTAACTTTGGCTGTCTTAGCCACAAGCGCTTTTGCCGATGAAGGGCAGTGGCAGCCACACCAATTAGCCGATTTACAAGCCGAATTCACCCGTGTAGGGATTGAACTGCCTGCTAAACAAGTATCTCAATTAGATCAGTATCCACTTAATGCCGTTGTTGGATTAGGTTATTGCTCTGCATCGTTTGTCTCACCAAAAGGCTTAGTGGTTACAAACCACCACTGTGCATACGGTGCGATTCAAAATAATTCAACCGCACAAAAAAACCTGATCACTGAAGGCTTTTTAGCTAAAAACTTCGAACAAGAATTACCAGCCGGCCCGCAAGAGCGTTTATACATTACAGAGCAAGTAACGGATGTAACGGATAAAGTGATTGGTGGCTTATCTGCTGATTTAACGGGTAAAGCCCGTTACGATGCGATAGAAAATAATCGTAAACAGCTGATTGGTGAATGTGAATCAGATGCTAACTACCGCTGTGTTGTGCGCTCGTTCCATCATGGGATGGAATATTTTATGATTAAGCAGCTGATGATTAAAGATGTACGCTTAGTGTATGCGCCTTCAGAGGCGATTGGTAACTACGGTGGTGACATTGATAATTATGAATACCCACGTCACACCGGTGATTTTAGCTTTGTTCGTGCCTATGTTAATAAAGAAGGCAAACCGGCTGAATTTTCAAAAGACAACGTGCCGTATCAACCAAAAAGTTGGTTAAAAGTCTCTGGCTCTGGCGTCAAGCAAGGTGATGGCATTATTTTAGCAGGCTATCCAGGTAGCACATCGCGTTACCGTTTAACCGATGAAATTGTGTATGCCAACGATGTTGCCTATCCACTTGAAGTAAGCACTTATAATTTATTTATTGATACGGTTGAGCGCGCGACTCAAAATAATCCAGAAGCGGCGGTGAAATACGCATCAACGGTCAAGAGCACCAATAATCGCTTGAAAAAACGTTTAGGGTTACTCGATGGTTTTAAAGTGACCGATATTGCAGCAATTAAAGCTGCGCAAGAAGCGCAATTGGTTGCATGGATGAAAGCAGACAGCAGTCGCGCTGAGTATTTAGCCAGCTACGAATCGTTAAAAACGTTACTAGATAAAATTCAGCAAACGCAAAGCGAAGACTTGTTATACAGTTATGCGCAAAATTCAGATTTACTCGCGGCAGCCAGCCGTTTATATCGCCTTGCTAAAGAAAGTGAAAAGCCCAATTCAGCCCGTAAAATTGGTTACCAAGAGCGTGATTTAAAAATGATTGAGTCGGGTTTAAAGCGCACTCAAACTAAATTTGATAGCGATGTTGATGCCAAAGTGTGGCAAGCCTTTTTGGCCTTCTATTTAACGCAGCCAGAAGCGAATCGCATTGCGGCGTTTGACGATGCTTTAGGTTTAAATCCGTCGATGGATGAGGCTGCTTTAACGGCGCTGATCCAACCTTACTATGCCAATACCGAGCTTAATACCATTGATGGTCGTTTAGCCTGGATGGGCAAATCGGTGGCAGAATTTGAGCAATCAAGCGATCCTTTTATCAAACTGGCTGTTTCGTTATATCAAACTAATTTAAAACGTGAAGAAGAATCTGATGAACTCAGCGGTTTATTAGCGCAAGCGCGTCCACAGTTTATGAAGTCGATAATTGCTTATAACCGTGAACTGGGTCGCCCTGTGTACCCAGATGCCAATGGTACGTTACGTGTGACGTATGGCTCGGTTGATGGCTATCCAGCGGCAGATGGCGTTTATAAAACCCCATTTACCTCAGTTAAAGGCTTAATTGCTAAAAACACCAATATAGTACCGTTTAATGCACCTGCTAATTTAGTGGCTGCGTATAACAATAAACAATACGGTGATTATTTTTATAACACGCTTGATGCAACGCCAGATCAAAGTTGGTTATGTAATTTAGTCGGGTGTGAGCAGCCTAAAGCATCGGAATTTAACTCTATTCCGGTTAACTTTTTAAGTAGTGCAGATACCACAGGTGGTAATTCGGGCTCGCCAGTTATGAATGGCCGTGGTGAGTTAGTCGGTTTAAATTTTGACTCTACTTATGAATCAATTACCAAAGATTGGTATTTTAATGCCAAAATCACTCGCGCAATCCATGTTGATATTCGTTATATCTTGTGGTTAATGCAAGAGGTTGATAATGCAGATAACTTATTGGCAGAGATGGATGTGGTGAAATAACCCATTCATGTTAAAAAATAGCCTGAATTCTGGATAAAAACCTATCTTCAGAATTGAAGTTAAATAAAAACGCTTTACCCCAAAAGGATAAAGCGTTTTTTATTATCACAAAACTAAGAAACCTGAACTCTGGATAATAAATCTATCTCCAGTGGCTATTTTCAACAATAACTACGTACCCGCTATTGACGCGTAAACTCGCCTTGTTATCCCTGTAAATCTCCGGTTGGAGAGTTTCTTGTTTTTTATATCAATTAAATCAATGTGTTACTAAATCTCTTAACCAGAGCTCAGGTTAAGAATTAAAAACTTTAAAGCAGCCTTTACCGTTATTTTTTGCTTGATACAAAGCGCTGTCAGCATAAGAGATAAGCTCTTCGCCTACTTCATCGGCGATGGTGGTAAAGGCTATGCCGATACTGATGCCGCACTGTACGGTCTGTTTATCGTTAATGAAAATGGGTTGTTGCACATCATCTAAAATGCGCCCAGCAACTTGGTTAAGTTCATTTTCATCAAGGGGCTGTTGGATTACTACGACAAATTCGTCACCACCAATTCGAGCAACCAGATCATATCGGCGTACCGCATTTAGCAGGCGCTTGCTTACTTCAATCAACACAATATCACCAGCATGGTGGCCATAAGTGTCATTGACCGGTTTAAAGCCATCTAAATCTAAATAGAGTAAATAAACATAGGCTGGTTGGCGCTCAATTCGAGCCGCGACACGAGCTAGTTCATTAAATAATGATTTTCGATTTGCTAAACCGGTTAAGTTGTCGTGGGTTGAATCAAATTCTAATAGGGCTTGGAGTTGTTTTCGTTGTTCTACTTCGTGTCGTAAATCGGTGAGGCTTTTTTGTAATTCTTCGGTACGTTTATCAACTTCTTGTTCGAGTTCAGTTTGGTATTCTGCTAAGCGTTGATTTGCTTCAAACAGTGCTTGTTGATTGTTAAAAGCGTCAAGTGCAGAGGCTATGATGTGGCTGATGGTAAATAAAATATCAACAATCACACCTGAGTATTCATCTTCTCGCCGATAGGATTGAATAATAAAAGCACCTAAAAAGTGCTCTCTGTTTTTTAATGGAAAACACAACCATTGTTTGGGTAACGAACCAAGTACCTTAATAGTGCCAGCTTGTGTGAGTTCCTCTAATTGGCTTTGATTGAAGTTACACACGTTTTGTTGTGCTAAAGCATAATACGTTAAGGTGCTGGTTAAATCTTCAAGTGCGATGCCATTGAGCTCATCGGCATCAAAATCATCTTTTACATCATGAAAATAAGGAAAGGTTAAGCGATCATCGTCACCTAGCAGCACAACATAAAAATTATCGGCATAGGTCACTTTTTGTAAAATACAGTGAATGTCGAGTAAAAAACGATGGATTGAATCACTACTGTTTAAGCATGCGACGATATCTGTCATCCGTTCTAAAACACCAGATTCATTTAAATCAACGTGAGGCATTGAGTTTCCTTGTGTAAACGTGCTTGATTAAAGAGTAGTACTTAAGGGTTAAAAACGCCCGAGTTTTGTTTTCTATTCGTTACATTTTTGATAGGCAAATGGACGGTTTAGATTAAAATATTATTTTTTAATTGTGAGATAAACCCATGAAACCGAACATTACCATTCATTATTGTGTGTTGTGTCAATGGATGCTTCGTGCATCGTGGCTTGCACAAGAGCTACTGAGCACTTTTAGTGATGAGCTTGAACAAGTGGCATTAAAGCCTGCGAGTAAAGGCATCTTTAAAATTTATTACAACGATATTCAAATTTGGTGTCGGGTCGAAGATGAGGGGTTTCCTGAGGCTAAAATACTCAAGCGTCGGGTGCGCGATATTTTAGATCCCGAGCGTGATTTAGGTCATGTTGATAAATAGGTTTGGACATCTAAACATCTAGAGCTTGAAATTTCCAGATATCTAGTCATAATTGCCACTTGTTGTCTGCTAAGTTGAGAATACACCATGCCAATTACTGTCCTTGATGAACTGCCTGCGATTGCCCAATTACGTCATGAAAATGTGTTTGTGATGCCAAAAAGTCGCGCGCAAACCCAAGAAATTAGACCCATGCAATTGGCTATCTTAAATTTAATGCCAAACAAAGTTGAGACAGAAGTGCAGTTTATTCGCCTATTGGCTAATTCTCCTTTGCAGGTGAATGTGGATTTATTGCGCTTAGACACCCATCGCAGTAAAAACACATCAGAACAGCATCTTGATACGTTTTATCGCTATTTTTCTGAAATTAAAGACAATAACTACGATGCGCTCATTATTACCGGCGCGCCTTTAGCGCATTTGGAGTTTGAAGAGGTTGCGTATTGGCAAGAGCTGACCACTATTTTGGATTGGGCTGAGCAACATGTGACATCAACCTTGTTTTCGTGTTGGGCAGCCCATGCTGCGCTCTATCACCATTACGGGTTAAAGCGTAAATTACGTGATGACAAATTATGTGGCGTATTTAAACACCAATGTTTTTTTGAACACGCAGCGTTGACACGTGGTTTTGATGATGACTTTTTAGTGCCGCATTCGCGTTATGGTCATATCGATTTAGTTGATATTGAACCAATTAAAGAGCTTGCTATACTTGCTGGCTCTGAGCGTGTGGGTGCTTATTTATTAAAAAATACCAGCGGCAGCCAAGTGTACATTACAGGCCACCCAGAATACGATGCGCATACTTTGCAAGGCGAATATATTCGTGATTGCGCGAAAGGACCTAATGCACCAAAACCTGAAAACTATTTTGTAGATGATAACCCCGATAGTAAGCCATCTAAAACTTGGCAAAGCCATGCCTTTTTATTGTTTTCAAATTGGCTTAATTATTACGTGTATCAGACGACTCCGTATGATATTAACTTAGTTAGCCAAGATGTAAGGACTAACAACTATGCCGAATAAAGACAAATCAGCCCAGCTAAAAGCTGCGCTTAAGCAACGTATTTTAATTTTAGATGGTGCTATGGGCACCATGATCCAAAAGCATAAATTAGAAGAAGAAGATTATCGTGGTGAGCGGTTTGCCGATTGGCATATTTTGATCAAAGGGAATAATGATTTATTATCCCTCACCCAGCCTGACATTATTGCAACAATCCACCGAGACTATTTATTAGCCGGTGCGGATATTATTGAAACAAATACATTTAACTCAACCACCATTTCAATGGAAGATTATGAAATGGGGCATTTAAGTCGAGAAATTAATGTAGAGTCAGCCAAATTAGCCCGTAAAGTGTGTGATGAAATTGAGGCGCTAGACCCAAGCCGCCCACGTTATGTTGCAGGCGTACTTGGCCCAACGTCGAAAACTTGTTCTATTTCACCTGATGTGAATGATCCTGGTTATCGTAATGTCACTTTTGATGCGCTAGTGGAGGCTTATGTTGAGTCAACGCTTGCTTTAATGGAAGGTGGCGCAGACATTATTTTAATTGAAACGATTTTTGATACCCTTAATTCTAAAGCGGCGTCATTTGCGGTTGAAGAGGCGTTTGAACAAGCAGGGCGCACGTTGCCAGTAATGATTTCGGGTACGATCACCGATGCATCGGGTCGGACATTATCAGGCCAAACAACCGAAGCATTTTATAACTCAATTCGTCACATTAAACCGCTATCAATAGGGTTAAATTGCGCTTTGGGCCCAGATTTATTACGCCAGTATGTTGAAGAGTTATCACGTGTTTGTGAAACCTATACTTCAGTGCATCCAAATGCGGGTTTACCAAACGAATTTGGTGAATACGATTTAGAAGCGCCAGAAATGGCCACTGAAATTATTGATTGGGGCAAAACCGGCTTTATTAATATTGTTGGTGGTTGTTGTGGCACTACGCCAGAGCATATCAAAGCGTTTGCAGATGGTTTAGCAAATGTATCTCCTCGTCCATTACCAGAGCTTGAAGTCAGGATGCGCTTATCTGGTTTAGAAGCGTGTAATCTGAACTAAGGCCACTGTTATGAGTAAAAAAATATCGGTTTTCACCAATGTCGGTGAGCGCACAAACGTAACGGGTTCTGCCAAGTTTAAACGTTTGATCATGAACGAAGATTACGAAGCTGCCTTAAGTGTCGCTCGTGAGCAAGTTGAAAGTGGCGCTCAAGTCATTGATATCAACATGGATGAAGCCATGTTGGATTCGAAAGCGGCCATGGTCAAGTTCTTAAACTTAATCGCCTCCGAGCCTGATATTTCCCGCGTACCCATCATGGTTGATTCGTCAAAATGGGACGTGATTGAAGCGGGTTTAAAGTGTATTCAAGGCAAGGCCATTGTTAACTCCATTTCGCTAAAAGAAGGTGAAGAACCGTTTATTCGCCAAGCTAAGTTGATTAAGCGTTATGGTGCGGCGGCGGTTGTGATGGCGTTTGATGAAACGGGTCAAGCTGAAACTGCAGATCGAAAGTTTGCCATTTGTGAACGCTCGTATCGTTTACTGGTTGATACCATAGGTTTTCCACCCGAAGACATTATTTTCGATCCAAATATTTTTGCTGTTGCAACCGGGATTGAAGAACACGATAACTATGCGGTTGAATTCATTGAAGGGACGCGTCGCATCAAAGCGGGTTTGCCACATTGTAAAGTATCCGGTGGGGTATCGAATGTTTCCTTTTCGTTTCGTGGTAATGACCCTGTACGTGAAGCTATTCACTCGGTGTTTTTATATCATGCCATTCAAGCGGGCATGGACATGGGCATTGTTAATGCCGGCCAATTGGCGGTATATGATGATATTCCCGCAGAGCTGCGCCAAGCCGTTGAAGATGTAGTACTTAATAAAGATCCAGGCGCTGGTGAGCGGCTGGTGGAGTTGGCGCCAAAATATTCGGGTATGGCGCAAGCAGAACGAATTGAAGATTTAGAGTGGCGCAGTTGGCCAGTCGCCAAGCGCTTAGAGCATGCCCTTGTTAAAGGGATCACCGATTTTATTGAAGAAGATACCGAAGAATGTCGCCTTAGTTTTGCCCGCCCAATCGAAGTGATTGAAGGGCCGCTGATGGATGGCATGAACGTGGTTGGCGATTTATTTGGTGAAGGTAAAATGTTTTTACCCCAAGTGGTTAAATCGGCTCGGGTAATGAAACGTGCGGTCGCCTATTTAAATCCGTATATTGATGCGCTCAAAGAAGTGGGGGCCACCAACGGTAAAATCGTAATGGCCACCGTAAAAGGCGATGTGCATGACATTGGTAAAAATATTGTGGGCGTAGTGCTGCAATGTAATAACTATGAAGTGATTGATTTAGGGGTAATGGTGCCTGCAGATAAAATTTTGCAAACCGCCATTGATGAAAAAGCCGATATTATTGGCTTATCAGGTTTAATTACGCCCTCACTGGATGAAATGGTGCATGTAGCCAAAGAAATGACCCGCCGCGGCTTTACGATTCCGCTCTTAATCGGTGGCGCAACCACTTCAAAAGCACATACCGCAGTCAAAATTGAACCACAATACGACAAGGGCGTGATTTATGTTAATAACGCCAGTCGTGCCGTGGGCGTGGTATCGGCTTTATTAAGTGAAACGCAAAAGCCCGAATTTATTGAGCGCACTAAAAAAGAATACGATGTAGTGCGCGACCAACAAGCACGTAAGCGTCCGCGCGCTCGCGCCGTCACTATTGAACAAGCCCGTGCGAACTGCGCTAAATTAGATTGGCAAAACTACACGCCACCGGTGCCGAAAAAACTCGGTGTGACAGAGTTTAAAAATGTCTCTATTGCCACACTTCGCCAATATATTGATTGGACTCCGTATTTTATGACGTGGTCAATTGCTGGCAAATACCCGCGTATTTTGCACGACGAAGTTGTAGGTGAACAAGCACAAAGCCTGTTTGCCGATGCCAATGCAATGCTCGATGAGCTAGAACAAACTGGCGCGCTGCAACCATTAGGCGTGATTGGTTTATTTCCTGCAAATCGAGTGGGCGATGACATTGAGATTTATAGCGATGAAACTCGCACTGAAGTCTTGGCGTTGTCGTGTCATTTACGTCAGCAAACCGAAAAAACGGACTTTGCGAATTACTGTTTAGCCGACTATATAGCGCCAAAAGGCACGCCTGATTACTTTGGTGCGTTTGCGGTCACTGGGGGGCTTGAAGAGGATGATTTAGCCCAAGCGTTTGATGATAAACAAGATGATTATAATAAAATCATGGTTAAAGCGGTTGCCGATCGGTTGGCCGAGGCCTTTGCTGAATATTTACATCAACAAGTGCGTAAAGAATATTGGGGTTATGCGCCTGATGAAAACTTATCAAACGAAGAACTTATTCGCGAAAATTACCAAGGTATTCGCCCTGCACCGGGTTATCCTGCGTGTCCTGAGCATACTGAGAAAAAGAAAATTTGGCAGTTACTTGATACGCAATCCCGCATTGGTATGGAGCTGACAAGTTCCTATGCTATGTGGCCGGGCGCTGCGGTATCGGGTTGGTATTTTTCTCACCCAGAGGCAAAATATTATGCGGTTGCAACCATTCAACAAGATCAAGTTGCCGATTATGCCAAGCGTACCAATATGACACTCACTGAAGCCGAGCGTTGGTTATCGCCTAATTTAGGGTATGAGCCACAAGACTAAAAACATAACATTCAATGCTATGTTAAAAACCAGCCAGCGCGCTGGTTTTTTATTTTTGGCCTTAAATCACCTCTTTCAATAGGTGGTTGTCATCATTTAAGCGTTGAATATAAAAAATATTCATGCTGATGCTTTACTTGATTTTTCGTGAAGTCATGTAAGGAAAAAGCATGATTCGATCAGGGAAAACATCGCATGCGTATTGGCGATATCAAATATCGGTCGTTCAGTTGTTTTTTAAAGCGGACGCTTGAGGTTGAAAATCGCTGCCTGAGATAAGTTGAAAATTTAGGTGTGAGATTGACGAGTAAAACAGCAGCTCAAATTGAGCTGCTGTGGCGAAATTAATCAACGTAAAATTTTTGTTGGAATTTCAATACTTGAATTTGTTTGTCTTGCTGTAGCTCGATTTCGAAGCGATGGATTTCTTCATTATGAAATTTAATGGGCGCGAGGTAATACACTGCATCGCCATCAACCACTTCTTTAAATTCAAGGTCAATCGCATTACCTAATAAATTACGTGCCTTGCCTTTGATGGAAACGCGCTGCGCAACTTTATCTTTTGTGCGGCTATCAAGGACAGAAATGTTAATGACACCTGAAAACTTGCTTCGCTCTAATCCATAATGTTTGGCAATATTGGGTTGTAAAAATGTTGATGGAAAAGCGATGTAGTGTACTTCCCAATCCCCTAATTGTTTAAATTGTCCACCTTGGTCTTCAGCGTGGCTTGTCAGTGAATAAGTAAGTAACAATAAACTGCAACAGAGTGTTAAAAATCGGGTGACCATAAAATGTCCCTTGGTATATTTAGCATTTTAAATGTAGGTTATTGGCCATCAATGGATGACCAAGCTTAATCGTCAGTAATACAAATTAATTGAGCGCGATTCACTTCAACGAAAGTAATTAGCGCATTAAATCCATAAATAAAATTTGTAAAAATTGTAGGCCAATGATCAGTACTAAAATCGATAAATCTAAGCCGCCTAGCGGAGGTAATATTTTACGAATAGGGCGACACATAGGCTCGGTTAATTGATGAAATACAGCTTCTATAGGGTTATTGCCTTGGCTAACCCAGCTTAAAATAGCGCGTAAAATTAATACCCAAAAGACCAAGTTAAACGCTTCTTTTAGTAACGTAAAAGCACCTAAGATAAGTGCGTTAACAGGATTAAACTGGCCTGCAAATAACAGCATTATGGTGCTCACTTTTGCAATCGCCACGATAAAGGCGAGCACTAAGCAGGCTAAATCAATACCGCCAAATCCTGGAATAACTCGGCGTAATGGATTGACCAAAGGGGCGGTCGCTTTTATAACAAATTGGCTTAATGGATTGTAAAAGTCTGCTTTAACCCATTGCAGCCAAAAACGCAGCAGTACCACCATTAAAAATAAATCAAAAGCAATTTCGACTAAAAATTGGAATGCATTCATAACTAAGCCTTAAAGTTCAGTTTCCATTTGCTGCGCGCGGGCGATACATGCGTCCATCGCATCGGCAACTATTTGGGTTAAATTGTGTTGTTGAAAATGCGCAATCGCTTGTGCGGTTGTGCCACCTTTTGATGTTACGTTTTGACGCAGTTCACCAATTTCTATCGTTTGGCTTTCAACCATTTGCGCAGCACCACAGGCTGTTTGTTGTACGAGTAAACGAGCTTGTTCAGGGCTAAACCCTAATGCCTTCGCTTTGCTTTCTATTGCTTCCATAAACAAAAAGAAATAAGCAGGAGAAGAGCCAGTGACTGCAATGATATCGTTAATTTGTGATTCTTTTTCTAACCACATAACAATACCTGTGCTGCTGAAAATTTCTGTGATTGTGTTATTTTCAGCATCGCTTGTGCCCGCTGCAAATAAACCTGAGACACCTTTACCTAATAAAGAAGGTGTATTGGGCATACAGCGAACAAGTTTAACGTCATGTTGCAGCATTTCACGTAAACGTTTTACCGTAATGCCTGCGGCAACAGAAACAAATACTTTATTGCTGTAATCGATGCCTGAATCAACAAATGTTTGGCAAAGCTCAGCCATCATTTGAGGTTTGACTGATAGTACTACGATATCTGCTTTGGCAAGTGCTTGTAAATTATCAGTTTGTGTCTTTACTCCAAAGTCGCTAGCGACTTTATCGAGTTTGGTTTGGTTGCGATTGGTGGCAATAATTTGTGAGGCATTAAAGCCGTTTTTAATCATGCCACCAATGATGGCATAACTCATATTACCTGTACCAATAAATGCAATGTTTGTTTGAGACATAATAAACCTTAAATTAGTGTTATTGTGCTGGGTATTCACGCGCACCAAAAATATCAGTACCAATTCTAACCATGGTTGAACCTGCTGCAATCGCAGCTTCAACATCAGCGCTCATTCCCATTGATAAAGTATCCATTGAAGGATATTGGGTTTTAAGTGTATCAAAACAAGCCTTTAATTGGCTAAAGCTTGCGATAAGTTGCGCCTGGTCATCGTTTGGTGCGGGAATAGCCATTAAACCACGCAACGTGAGCTGCTTACTTTGGCTAATGAGCGTTGCAAGTGACGCAACATCTTCTAATGCACAGCCCGACTTACTGAGTTCACCTGAAATATTGACTTGAATTAACACATTTAATGGTGGCATGTGCTTAGGGCGTTGTTGATTGAGTCGCTCTGCAATTTTTGCACGCTCAATGCTTTGCACCCATGAAAAATGCTCTGCAATCGCTTTGGTTTTATTCGATTGAATTGGACCAATAAAATGCCACTCAATGTCGTTAAACGGGAGCTGTTGGATTTTATCCACTGCTTCTTGGACATAAGACTCACCAAATTTTCGGTGACCGGCATGATATGCATCTATGATTAATTGGGCTGGTTTGGTTTTACTCACCGCCAGTAAGCTCACGCTTTGGGCTGGTTTTTGGTGATTTTTTTCGGCTTGGGCAATTCTAGCGTATGCGGAATTAAGTCGTTCTGTTATTGTAACCATATAATTATCAGATAGTTGTGGAGTTTTAGTCATGGATATTACCGAATTACTCGCTTTTAGTGTGCAACATAAGGCGTCCGACTTGCATTTATCATCGGGTGTTTCGCCTATGATCCGAGTTGATGGTGATGTAAGGCGCATTAATATTCCAGTCCTTGAGGCCAAAGACGTCAATGGATTGGTCTATGACATTATGAATGATAAACAGCGTAAAGAATACGAAGAAAATCTAGAGTGTGACTTTTCATTCGAAGTGCCAAATTTAGCACGTTTTCGTGTCAATGCCTTTAACTCAAATCGTGGCCCGGCTGCGGTATTTCGTACGATTCCGAGTGATATCTTGTCGCTTGATGATTTAGGTGCACCGGATATTTTTAAAACCATTTCGGATAACCCAAGGGGATTGGTGTTGGTCACTGGGCCCACGGGGTCGGGTAAATCGACCACCCTTGCGGCCATGGTTGATTACATAAACCGTAATAAGCATCACCATATTTTAACCATTGAAGATCCTATCGAGTTCGTACACCAAAATAAGCTCTGCCTAATTAACCAACGTGAAGTACATCGTGATACTAAAAGCTTTAGTAATGCCCTTCGAAGCGCGTTACGTGAAGATCCTGACGTTATTTTGGTCGGTGAGCTACGTGACCTTGAAACCATTCGCTTAGCCATGACAGCGGCAGAAACAGGTCATTTAGTATTTGGTACTTTGCATACCACTTCAGCGCCTAAAACCATCGACCGTATTATCGACGTTTTCCCAGGTGAAGAAAAAGATATGGTGCGTTCAATGCTATCTGAGTCATTGCGAGCCGTTATTTCACAAACTTTATTGAAAAAAATTAGCGGTGGGCGAGTTGCAGCTCATGAAATCATGATTGGTGTGCCCGCAATTCGTAACTTAATTCGTGAAGATAAGATTGCACAAATGTATTCGACCATTCAAACCGGTGCGTCTCATGGGATGCAAACGATGGATCAATGTTTAATGAATTTACTTAATCGCGGCATTATCAGTCAGTCTCAAGCGCAATCTAAAGCGCACGATAAAGCGCAGTTTGGTGGCACAGGAAATTAATCATGACTAATTTAAATTTTTATTTAAGCCAAATGCTTACTCGCGGAGCATCGGACTTATTTGTCTCAACCTTTATGCCGGTCAGCGCCAAAATTAATGGTGAACTAACGCACTTAGATAATAATAAGTTATCAGAAGAGCAAGCGCTGGCGTTGGTTGAATCAGCAATGTCTGAAAAACAGAAAAAAGAGTACCACGATACCAAAGAGTGTAACTTTGCGATTGCCACAGATGAAGGGCGGTTTCGTATTTCAGCTTTTTGGCAGCGCGATAAAGCCGGTATGGTGGTGCGCCGGATTGTGAGTAAAATCCCTGATGTAAGTGAGCTTGGCCTACCGCCAATACTCACCGATGTGATTATGGCTAAGCGCGGTTTGGTATTGTTTGTGGGTGGAACGGGTACAGGTAAGTCGACCTCACTTGCGGCGTTGATAGGTTATCGTAATCGTAATCAACGAGGCCACATTTTAACGATTGAAGATCCAATTGAATTTGTTCATGAACATCAAAAAAGCATTGTGACACAGCGTGAAGTTGGCTTAGATACAGAAAGTTTCGAGTCGGCATTAAAGAGCTCATTGCGCCAAGCGCCAGATGTAATTTTAATTGGTGAGATACGCTCGCAAGAAACCATGGAATATGCGTTAAGTTTTGCTGAAACAGGCCATTTATGTGTGGCCACCTTGCATGCGAATAACGCAAATCAGGCTATAGATCGAATTATGCACTTAGTGCCAAAAGAAAAGCACGATAAATTAAAATACGATTTAGCACTCAATTTACGTGCAATCGTTGCGCAGCAATTAATACCGACTGCAGATGGTAATGGACGTGTTGCAGCCATTGAAGTACTGCTTAATTCGCCAATGATTGCAGAGTTAATCAAAAAAGGTGACATCGGGGGAATTAAAGAAACGATGTCGAAATCCCGAGAAATGGGGATGCAAACGTTTGACCAAGCCTTGTTTGAACATTATCAACGTCACCGTATAAATTACGCCGATGCATTGCATCATGCTGATTCACCGAATGATTTACGATTAATGATAAAATTACGGAATAACGAGCAGCAAGGCGCTGGATTTTTGCAAGGCGTAACAATAGATGGTTTAGGTAACGATCCTAAAAATTAGTTATTAGCGGTAATGTTAAAGGTTAGTTAATATTGCCGCAGTTTGAAATATCAGAATAGTTTTTCTGCTACTGACTTCGCTTAACTCAGGATGTATAAGCCTAACAAGCCTCTCGTTTTAATCTGCAAGCAGATTAAAACAGATGATTTTGAGGATTATTTGATGCTAGCAAAAGTAAAAATTCATACCCTAGTGATATTTCTAATCGCTTTAGGTTTTTCATTTTTTATCCAGCCTATTTATGCTAATGATAGTAAAAAAGTTGTTATATATTTACGTGATGATGTTTACGATGATTATATGACTTTTTTAGCAGGGCGAGATCCTAGTGATATTACCTCATTTGTAGGGCCTAAAATCCGCCGTGATGTAGTTGACATGATATTGGCGCAGCAAGCGCTTGCCATTGGAGGATACAACAAAAGCTTTAGTTATAAAGTAGGTAAGGTTAATTTTCGTAATACTAAATTAATAGAGCAAGGGGAGTTGTTGATAAGCTTTGATAGCTATTGGCTGACCGATGCCCAGAGTATTCAAAATGATGTCTTTATTTCTGATGCTGTGATCCGAAAAGGTGAATACTATGCTGGTATTTTTGCTAACCCTGATCATAGTGCGGTGTTTAACATTAAAAGCCTTGCCGATTTACGCACGCTAACATCGGTCTCGACACCTCGTTGGGCGACAGATTGGCATACGCTACAGAGTTTAAATTTACAAAAGTTATTCGAAGAAGAAGAATGGCTTAGCCAGTTAAGAATGGTCTATTTAAAATGGGCCGACTTTATGCTGATGCCTTTAATGCCCTCGCTCGATAACCATTACCGCCTTGGTAATATCGATTTGAAAGCAGTGCCTAATATCGCAATTGTGCTTGATGATAGCAGGCACTTTGTCGTTAGTCGCCATCATCCTGAAGGTGAGCGAGCATTTAAGGCCTTACAAATTGGCCTTAAACAATTACGACAACAGCAGCGAATTAAACGGGCGTATGTTGAAGCAGGGTTTATTCCTGATTTAACAAAAACTCATATTATAAATCAGGAGTTGGTACGCAAAACAAACTGAGGTATCAGGTAAATTAACTGCCGTATTGATTTTCAAAATAGCTTTCTAAAATAAGTAACGCAGACATGCTATCGACATTACCTTTAGTGAGCTTTTTAAAGCCACCTTTGGCAAATAACTGTGATTTAGCATCAGCGGTAGTTAAGCGCTCATCTTGCGTTTCAACAGGTAAGCCATAATTGTTGTGTAAACGATTGGCAAACTTTTTAGCTTGGAATGTCACTTCTTGGTTGGTGCCATCCATATTAAGGGGTAGGCCGACAACGAGTAAGTCAGGTTGCCACTCATTGACAATTGCCGCCACTTCGTCCCAATTTGGAATGCCATCGCGGGCATTAATGGCTTTTAATGGTGATGCTGAACCCGTAATTTCTTGGCCTACAGCGATACCAATGCTTCGAGTACCAAAATCAAATCCGAGTACGGTGCGTTCACCGATATTTTTTAATGGCCGCTTTGCCATAAGAATCCTTGTTTAAAAATAATAGAAAGTTAGGCATGGCCTACTTGGTGGCTGAGCATGCTCAAATCAATTCCGAGCATGGCGATGGCTTTTTCCCACCGAAGATGAGCGGGTGTATCAAAAATAATACTAGGGTCGGCTTCAATCGTTAGCCAGGCATTTTGTTGTAACTCTTGTTCTAATTGGCCAGCACTCCAACCTGCATAACCAAGCGTGATCAAGAACTTATCTGGTGATTCTGCTGTGGTAATACTAGCCAAAACATCTTTAGAGGTCGTGATCATTATGTGATCACTTAAAGCTGAACTGGTAGTAAAGCCATGTTTGGTGCTGTGAAGTACAAAACCACGATCGGTATCAACTGGGCCACCGGCAAAGACGAGCTGGCGGGTTGAACCACAAGTTTTATCATTTTCTAGATCAATTTTTTCAAGCAATTGGCCAACAGTAAAATCAGTTGGGTGATTAATCACTAACCCCATTGCACCGGTTTCACTGTGTTCGCAAATATAAGTAACCGATTGTTTAAAGCTAGGGTCTTGCATGGTTGGCATCGCAATTAAAAAATGATTTTCTAATGACTGCATTAAATGATTCTCCTAGCTTTTATGTGATTAACGAGCGCTTAAACGACGTTCAATCGCATCAAATAATATACCTGTGATTGAGATATCAAACGCGGCTTGAATTTCGCGTACACAGGTTGGGGCGGTCACATTGATTTCAGTCAGCTTGTCACCGATCACATCAAGCCCTACAAAAATCAGGCCTTTCTCTTTGAGTATAGGTGCAATTGCATTGGCAATTTTAAAATCGGATTCAGTTAATGGACGTGCTTCACCACGGCCTCCTGCTGCTAAATTTCCGCGCGTTTCGCCGCCTTGTGGAATGCGGGCTAAGCAGTAGGGAATGACTTCACCATCGACCACTAAAATGCGCTTATCACCTTGCACTATTTCGGGTACGTAATTTTGTACCATTGCAAAGCGAGAGCCGTGCTCTGTGAGTGTTTCGCAGATCACACCGATATTAGGATCGTCCTGTTTAACGCGAAAAATAGAGGCGCCGCCCATACCATCAAGTGGTTTGATGATGATATCGCCATGCTCTGCTAAAAAATGCCTAATTTGTTGTTGGCTGCGAGTGACTAACGTATCGGGGGTGAATTCGCTAAACCAAGCCGTAAATAATTTTTCGTTGGCATCACGTAAACTTTGCGGTTTATTAATAACCAGCGTACCAGCTTGCTCGGCACGTTCTAGAATATAAGTGGCATAAATGTATTCAGTATCAAAAGGCGGATCTTTGCGCATTAAAATAACATCAAGATCAGCGAGTGCAATGGTCTGTTTCTCTTCAAGTTCATACCAGTGTTTTGCATCATTAAATACTTTGGCTTTTGCGCTGGTGGCAAAGGCTTGGCCTTGGCGCAAAAAAAGATCATCCATTTCCATGTAATGTAATTCGTAGCCGCGCTTTTGCGCTTCTTCCATCATGGCAAAGCCGGTGTCTTTTTTGATGTTAAAACCTGAAATAGGGTCTGAAATAATGCCGAGCTTAATAGTCATAGAATGTCTCTGTTGATTAAGTATTTTTTATATGGGGGTGATTTAACAAAAAGCAAACCACCTCGCGAGTCGCTAAACTTAAGCTAAGTCACCAAACTCAAGTTGCAATGCACTTAAGACCGTCAAAGCGGCTGTTTCAGTTCGTAAAATTCTAGGCCCTAAGCGAATATCAATAAAGCCACTGTTTTTAGTCATTAGCATTTCAGCATCGGTAAAGCCGCCTTCAGGGCCGACAATAAAGCGTAATCCTTGGGTTGGTTTTGTAATGGTTTTAATGCTGTGCTCAGCCCTTGGGTGCAAGGTGAGTTTTAACTCATCACTTTGTTGGCTAAGCCATTGCTCAAGTTTAATGGGGGAGTGAATGACAGTGACGAAGTTGCGACCTGATTGCTCTGCTGCTGCAATCGCAATCTTTTGCCACTGCTGGTGTTTTTTCTCTAAGCGGTCGCCTGATAACTTCACGCCACAGCGCTCAGTAAACAGAGGGGTAATTTCTGTTACGCCCAGTTCGACTGATTTTTGAATGGTAAAGTCCATTTTATCACCACGAGAAATCCCTTGGCCCAAATGTATTTTTAACGGTGATTCAACGTCATGATCTTCAAATGCATCGATTAAAACACTCACACCTTTTTTGGAAACTTCAGAAATAGCACCTGAAAATTGGCCGCCTTGGCCGTTAAATAAACAGACTTTATCGTCAACTGACATGCGCAATACACGACCAATATGATTTGCTGCATCATCGTCTAGTGAAAGGTGCTGACCAATTTCAATGGAGCCAGAATGATAGATATGAGGAATACGCATGGAAAACCTTGTTTGAATTGTTGTAAGCCGGCAATTCACTGTTTTTATTTGATTGTTATATGGTATGAAAGGGGGCGGCGCTTGGCAATAAAAAGGCTAGTTTGGTGCAATTTATTTTGATTGTTTGCTTTGAATCGTAAAAGCTATGTTAGTTTTAATTCAGTTACGTTATAGGAAGCTTAGGAGCTTGCATGAGTCTGATTTTACAAGTTGAAGAGTTAAAGCGCTCATTTGGTAAAGTGAATGCGGTTGATGGGGTTAGTTTTGATGTTAAAAAAGGAACCTGTTTTGGCTTGCTCGGCCCAAATGGAGCGGGTAAAACCACCACGATTGAAATGCTCGAAGGCATAGTAAAACCATCATCGGGAAGCATTTTATATCAAGGAAAACCGCTTAAAGAGTCTATTTATCAGGAATTAGGGATCCAATTTCAGCATACAGCGATTCAAGATTACCTAACAGTAAAAGAAACGCTGGTGATGTTTGGTGCATTTTATCATCATACCATTGCGTTAGATGAGCTGGTTGAACTTTGCCAACTAGGGGACTTTTTACAGCAAGATCACCGTAAGTTATCAGGGGGGCAAAAACAGCGTTTGTTGCTCGCGCTTGCGTTGATAAATGATCCTAAACTGATCTTTTTAGACGAACCAACCACTGGACTCGACCCGCATAGCCGCCGATTATTTTGGCAGTTAGTGAATAAAATTAAAGCCAATGGCAAAACCATTATTTTAACCACACATTATATGGATGAAGCTGAATATTTGTGTGATGAAATTGCCATTATGGATAAGGGTAAAATTATCGCCCTTGATACGCCTGATAATTTATTAAAACAACACTTTAAAGGTGCGCTTATTAAGCTCAGTGGTAGCGCATTTAATCATGATGCAAACATGCCGTTTGATTACCAAGTCGTTGCGGGTAAAATTTTAATTCAAAGTGAGGATATTCAAGCAACTTTGCTTGAACTGATTAAACACGAAATTCCCCTTGATGGTTTGCAAGTTAAATCGGCAACCTTAGACGATTTGTTTTTGAAATTGACCGGTCATGGTCTGAATACAAAAGAAGAGCCAGCCCATGTTTAAACGATTTTTAGCTGTTTTTAAAGCCCGTAATTATGAATTTTTTCGTGATCGTTCCGCATTAGGCTGGAACATTATGTTTCCTATTTTATTGCTAGTCGGGTTTGCCTTTATTTTTTCAGGCGAAGGTAAGTCACTGTATAAAATTGGTATTTTAGGTGAAAAACCAGCCAATACGTTTACTCAATTGCAGCATGTTGAATTTGTTGATTATCAACAAGTCGATGTAGCAGAGCAAAAGTTACGTCAACATAAACTCGATTTATTAGTCGATTTTAAGGCTGCACGTTATTGGGTTAATGAATCGTCAGCCAATGGCTATGTCGCCGAAAAATTACTATTGGCAAGTGAAGCTGGACTCGTTAAGCAGGTGATCAGCGGTAAGGAAATCCGTTATCTTGATTGGGTAGTACCTGGGATTTTGGGTATGAACATGATGTTTTCATGTTTGTTTGGTATAGGTTATGTCATTGTCAGATATCGTAAAAACTCAGTTTTAAAACGTTTGCATGCAACGCCATTAAAGCCAATTGAGTTTTTGACTGCCCAAGTTTGCTCGCGCTTATTTATAGTACTTTTACTCAGTGGTGTTATTTTTATTGGCTGTAACATCATGTTTGATTTTTATATGATTGGCAGTTACATCGATTTATTTGTGATCACCTTGCTCGGTGCATTTTCTTTAATCGCTTTAGGCTTACTTGTGGCTTCGCGTTCTGAGTCTGAGGAGTTTACCGGCGGTATGCTTAATTTAACCTCGTGGCCAATGATGATGTTATCAGGCGTGTGGTTCTCACTTGAAGGAAGCCCTGCGTTTATTCAACACATTGCACAGGTTTTTCCGTTAACGCACTTACTTGAAGGGGCAAGGAAAATTATGCTTGAAGGCGCATCGCTTTGGCAAATCAAACAGCAAGTTATGGCGCTGCTTGTGATGAGCCTTGTGTTTTTAGTCCTTGGAGCGTGGTTGTTCCGCTGGCAAGGTCAAGCTCGTTAAAATACTTAACCTCAGTGCTGCACGAGATAGATTTATTATCTAGTATTGAGGTTATTTAGCTGTATCGTTTTGTTTTGAGCTCGGTCGGTACTAAGTAAGTACTATGGAGCGTGAAAGATCTGCTCTAATTCTGCCAGAGGATTCACTAAGGTGGTTTGTTTGGCTTGACCACCTAACAATACACTTTGAAATATACAAGTGCGCTCATCAGCTGACACAAGATAAACCTCTGTATGAAACGATTGAATCTGTTGCTGTAAGCTGGGGCTAAGTGCGTTGTAAAAATGAGCGAACACATACACCCTGCTAATGTTGTGATAACTATCAAGATAATTTTTTAACTCTTCTATTGAAAGCTCGTTGGTAAAATCACAGTAGCTGTAATCTTCGACTAAGTGGTCGTACATCATTTTAAGCAAATGTCGTGTATGGTTACCTGCGGCTACAAGCTTTTGATCTTTTTGACTTAAACTCATCGCAAAGCGACGGGTAATTGTTGGGATGTAATCAATAATTAAAAATGTTTGTCCATGAATTTGCATGATACCTTCCATAGTATTGGTGCTTAGGGCGGCCAATCTATAATGCTTGTACCATTTTGACATTAACTTAAGTTAATTTGGATAAAAAAAATGGATCAATATCAAGACTTGCTTTCTCTGGTTGCGCAACAATACCAATTAACCGCGCAGCGTTTTTGCTCGGGTGAGTCGCTATTTTTGCAAGGAAGTTTAGAGCCTAGATTATTTTGGATAAAAAAAGGCTTAGTTAAGCTCGTTTTTATTCAGCCAGACGGCAAAGAGTTTATTAAATCTTTTTTAGCTGAAAATGAACTCGCAGGCAGCTTGCTTAGTGTGGTATTTGGCGAGCCATCACCTTACTCCTGTTATTGTCTCGAAGAATGCGAAATAATCGCAATTCCCTATAAAAACTTGAAAGAAGTTGCAATGCATACGCCGCAGTTAAGGGATGTTGAATTGCACTTTATGCATCAATTAACTGCACGAAAAGAAGACCGAGAATATCAGTTTTTATGTTTAACCCCAGAGCAACGTTATGGCCGTTTTCTTGAGCAATACCCAGAGATTATGCGGCGAATTAGCCAAGCTGAATTAGCACGTTTTTTGGGGATCACTCCTGTAGCTCTTAGCCGAATTAAGTCTCGATACATGGCGCAATTAAGTTAAATATTACAATATATTATGCCGATTTATTCGGTGTGTACTAAGCTCAACAATACGTGTTTTTTATTACTGTCAAGGAAACGTAATGACACCGCAGCAAGTTGAACTAGTACAAACATCGTGGGAAAAGGTCGTGCCGATTGCCAAAGATGCTGCCGATTTATTTTATGGTAAATTATTTGAGCTTAATCCCGCATTGCGGTCTCTGTTTCGTGGTGATGTTGAAGAGCAGGGTAAAAAACTAATGCAAATACTGACCACGGTTGTTCGGGGGCTTAAGCAATTTGATAAGCTGGAAATGGCTGTATGGCAATTGGGTCGTCGTCATGTTGCATATCAAATATCCATTCAAGATTTTAATACTGTAGCTGAAGCTTTATTGTGGACATTGCAGCAGGGGTTACAGCAGGCGTTTACAGCTGATGTAAAGCAAGCTTGGGTTGAGGCATACACCATTGTTGCCGGTGTGATGCAAGCAGGCATGAAATATGATTATGCCAACTTTGATAAATGGAAAGCAGCCCAAGCGTAGGCTGCTTTTAGTTTGTTTTTTTATTAGCGGTTAAAAAGGGCTATTAATATTAAGCCTACAGCTAAATAAATAGCCAGCTCAACGCAGGCAATGCCTATGTTATCTTGTTGTTCGATTTCGCTTTCAGTATCAATTTTTGGTAGTGCGATACGCGTAAATAAAGCACTAATGATTTGTTGCAATAGCACTAAAATACCGCAGTAACTGAGTACAACTAAAATATTATCAATAAAAACGCCAGCATAAAAAGGTGCATACGATAATCCGGCATAAATCGCCATGCACAGTGCGAGCGTTTGGCTGCTAAAGCGAAGGCCAAGTGCGGTATTATCTAAACTTAAATGGGTTTGTAAGGCACTACCTTGATTACTTCTAGCAAAAAGCCACTCTTGCCATGCGCGGTGAGCGATTAAAAAATACTGTAACAAAATAAAACAGCTAGCAATGATTAATAGCCCGTCAATACTTTGGGTATGCGACCATTTATACAAACCTAAAATAATCAGCGCATTACCTAAAAAAGCCCCTGATTCAATTAACGCTGCAGAAACATTACGCTTGGCAATTTCTTGCTCTTCATTAAAGCGACTGAGCACCCATTTATTATGGATTTGTTTGCCAATGTAACTAAACGTAATGGCGACACTAATTAAAATAAAGCCATAGAGTAAGTCAGCTTGAATATCAGTGAAACTCAGGTGTCTAAATAGGTAACCAATAATTAGAAGCACGGTAAAAAGGTGGGCTGCATAGCTTATCCCTGCGGCAAAATTGTCTTTTTTAGCGAGTTCATCGGCAAGTCCTTTTTTATTTTTACGCTGTGTTTGAAAACGCACAATCAAAATAACAAAAAAAGCGAATACAAAGGTACTCAGTAGTGCAATAAAAGCTTGTTGTAGTAGGGGCAGATAGGCCATAGTATTTCTTGTATTATTAGAGTCTTTTTAAGTATATCGAACTTAATTTAAAGATTGTATTCAAGATTTTGGATTTGGGGTGTAATGGATAAAATGCAGATAGTTGAACCTTTGTTAAGTTTGGGGCAAAAGCGCTTTGTTGAGTTGTTTTTAGAACGAGAACCAAATAGTAATATCGTGCAATTATTAGCGCTGAGTGATTTCGCTTATCAAGTCTTAGCGTCTGAGCCAAGTTTAATTGACTGGTTACTTGATGAGCATGAATGTCACAGTCGAGCAATTGCTTCAGCTTTACCTGAGGATTTAGCGTCGTTAGATGAAAAGCATTGTTTTCAATTATTGCGCCGTTATCGCCATCGTTATTGGTTAAAAGTTGCGTATTTAGATTTAGTACTTAAAAATTCGATTGCTGATAGCATCGCTTACATTTCAAAATTATCAGATCAGCTTATTGATGACGCTTATCGTTACGCCTATCAGCAAGTTGCTTTAACGGCAGGCACACCGATTGATAAAAAAGGCGCACCAATGCCGATGTTGATTTTAGGTATGGGTAAGTTAGGTGGCTTTGAGCTTAATTATTCTTCAGACATTGATTTAATTTTTAGTTATCCCTACCAGTGTGATACTCAAGGTGGTCGTCGCGCCATTGAAGGGCAGGTCTTTTTTACTAAAGTGGCGCAAAAAGTAATTGCCGCATTAAATCAGGTTACCCCTGATGGCCAGGTTTTTCGGGTGGATATGCGTTTACGACCGTTTGGCGAAAGTGGCCCTTTGGTAATGAGTTTTACCGCTGTAGAAGAATACTATCAAGAGCAAGGCCGTGATTGGGAGCGATATGCGATGCTCAAAGCCCGGCTGATTGGGCAAAAAAATCATTATTGGACTGAATTTTACGCCTTACTGAAGCCTTTTGTATATCGTCGGTACATTGATTTTTCGGTGATTGAATCACTGCGAAAAATGAAAGCGATGATTGCTCAAGAAGTGAGGCGCAAAGGGTTAAAGGGAAATATTAAATTAGGCTCTGGAGGTATTCGAGAAGTTGAGTTTGTGGTGCAAGCGTTTCAGATGATCCGCGGTGGGCGCGAGGCGGCGCTGCAAACTCAATCGTTATTATTGGCTTTACAAGAGCTAGTGTCACTCGAGGCGATTGCGATAGCAGAAGCTACGCGATTAAAAGAGGCTTATTTATTTTTACGAAAAATAGAACAGTACTTACAAATTTTTAATAATGAGCAAACCCAGACTTTGCCTTTAGACACTCTCAACCAAGCACGATTGTGCCACTTGTTAGCAGTATCGTCTTATGAAGATGTCCTTGCACTCATAGAAAAGCAAATGCAGCATGTTCATGCTGAGTTTAGTGTGATGGTCGGGGTGGAAAAAGAGCAAAACAACGATGAACGCGGGCAATTTGACACGCTGTGGACAGATCGTGATTTTAGCCAGCTTGATCAGGGTTGGGAGGCTGATAACGAGCAAGCATGGCAAGAAGCCTTAACAGAGTTTAAGTTACTGATGGCTAAAAAGCGCATAGGTAGCCGAGGCCGAGACATTTTAGATAAATTAATGCCATTGTTATTACGCCAGTTGGTACAAACCACAGCTGACGTCAATGTATTGAAAATGACATTAGCTGTTATAGACCAAGTTGCATCTCGTACCGCATACCTTGAGCTGCTTTACGAAAACTTGGGGGCACTCAAACAGCTGATTAATTTATGCAGTCACAGCCGCTGGATTGGAGAGCACCTAGCTCGTTACCCTATTTTATTAGATGAGCTTATTGATCCTGCTATTTTATATCGTCCACTGGCGCTTAATGCTTATGGCAGTGAAATTCGTCAATATTTTTTACGAATAGATCCACAAGATTTAGAATTACAGATGGAGGCGCTACGTCAATTTAAGCAAACGCATCAACTGCGAATTGCTGCTGCTGATGCAACTCATGTGATTGATATTATGAAAGTAAGCGATCATCTCACTGCCTTGGCTGAGTCGATTGTAGAGCAAAGCGTTGAAATTGCATGGCAGCAAATGGTTAGCCGATTTGGCTACCCGCAAGGTGCGGATGAGCATAACAAAGGTTTTGCAGTAATCGCCTATGGCAAGGCTGGCGGTTTGGAGCTTGGTTATGATTCAGACTTAGATTTAGTATTTGTTCACAATAGTGACGCGACATCGCTAACCAATGGCGACAAACAAATTGATTCTCGTCAGTTTTACTTAAAGCTTGCTCAGCGTTTAATGCATTTATTTAATACGCGTACTAGCTCAGGTATCTTATACGAACTTGACCCACGCCTTCGCCCCGAAGGTGCATCTGGGCTTTTAGCAATTAATATTGAGACCTTCGGTTTATATCAAAATGAACAAGCATGGACGTGGGAACATCAAGCATTAGTGCGTACACGTATGATTTATGGTCAGAAATCTTTAATGCAGCGCTTTAGTGGCATACGTCATCAGGTCTTGGCATTGCCGCGTGAAAAAGAGGCACTGAGAGTACAAGTCCGTGAAATGCGTGAAAAGATGCGAGAGCATTTGGCTAAAGGCGATGGTTCACATTTTGATTTAAAACAAGATGTTGGCGGAATGGCTGATATTGAATTTTTAGCGCAATATTTGGTCTTAGCCTATGCAGCAGAATGTAATGATATGACAATTTGGTCTGATAACATTCGAATTTTTACAACCGCAAGTGAATTGGGAATTATCAGTGAGAGCGAAGCGCAGCAGCTGATTTATGCCTACTGTTTTTATCGTGAACACTACCATATTCTGAGCTTACGTCAGCAAGATAAACTCGTTTTAACCAGTGAAGTTGACATGCTAAAGCAGCAAGTAATAGCGATTTGGCAAAAATATTTAGTTGAGTAACTTAAAGTGTGGGCAACTTATCTATCTCCATTGGAGATAGATAAATTCAAGATTTACTGTTAATTCAATGCGTTGTTAAATCTGTTATTCAGAAGTGAGGTTAAATATTAACGAGCTTTGCCTTGTACGCAATTCTCTCTAAGATAGGGAGTTGATTTTTCAGTGATAACGGCGGTGCGTTGTTTGTGGCAGAAAAAGGTTTTTACTTCAAACTCAAAGTCGCTATCAATGGCTCTGCCAAGCTGATAAAGCGTGGCAACAAAAGAGTCATCAACCTTAAAGTTATGCTTTACCACGTAATCTTTTTGTAAATACCATAAAAACTCAATGCCTTCTTCATCAGCATATTGTTTCATTACAGACCTTAAGGTGTCGCCTTTGCTAAAGTTACGGCTTTTGATGCTGCCACGCCATTTGGTTGTTGAAGGTTTGGTTGTTTTTTCAAGGCTTTGTAATTGACTCGTAATGTCATTTTCAGGAAGCTGAAGGTCGATAACAAACTCACCTTGCTCACTGTTACGATCAGCAGATAAACGAGTATTGGCATAAAATTGGGAAAGTCCGTCGGCCGCAGCATTGCTTTTTTCGGACTTAGAATAGATAGGGCCATCAGCGAGTAAAAAATACGCGGCGGCAATAATTAAAATAAAAGCTAATGATAGGTGTTTGATCCAAAACCACATAATGGCACTCTTTAAACATCGACAAGTTATCTTAAACCGTTTTTATCTCTTTATCTACTCTCAATGGATTAGTAAAAGACTAAGGTTAAAAGCTGAGCGACAAAGTGTCTCTCTCAGCTTAATGTCTGATTAGCCAATCGTCAGATCAGTAATAGGATGGGCTATTTTCATCAGGACGTGTTTTAAAGCGGCGATGCAACCACATATATTGAGAAGGTGCATTGAGTACTGCACGTTCAATCCCTTGATTAACTAAAGTGACATCCGCAAGGTCGTTGCCAGATGGGAAATCTTCAGGCATTGGGGTGATAGCAAGATGGTATTGCCCATCATCATCTCGGTGGCTCATAAAACAAACCGTTTTACAGTGTTTGCTTGATGCGAATAAGGTGGTACCTGTGGTGGTTGCAGTGTCTTTTACTGCAAAAAATGGTGCAAATTCAGCGCGTTTTCGACCGTAGTCTTGATCGGGAAGGTAGTAGCATAGCTTGCCATTTTTGAGCGTAGCCAATAAGCCTTTAATATCTCGTTTGCCAATTAAATATTCGTTTGAACGTAATCGACCACGGGTCATTAAAAATTCCATTAAGGCATTATTATGTGGGCGATAAAAGCCTACGCCTTCTTGAGATAATCCCATTACACGCCCAGCCATTTCAAGGTGTAACATATGAGGGACTAACATCAGTACGCCATAGCCTTGAGCTTGAATAGCTTCAATGTGTTCGTATCCGGTAATAGAACCAAAATGTTTTTCAACTCGCCATTTGGGCCACCACCAAGCCATGCCAGATTCGAAAATGGCAATTCCAGTTTGTAGCATATTTTGATAAACCAGTTTGGCTTGTTCGGCTTCACTCATTTGAGGGAAGCACAGTTTAATATTCACTTGTGCAATGTGTTTGCGCTTTTTGGCAAAGCGGTGAACTAAATAACCTAGCCCTTTGCCCATCTGAATTTGTAAAAAAAATGGTAGCCACGAAATGAGATATAAAAAAAGTACGCCAAGCCATGTAAGCCAAAAACGAGGACCAATAAATGCGAGTTTAAATTTAGGTTTTGTTACCACGTTGGGCACTCTTACTGATTAAACGGGGTGGCTATTCTAGCTAACTTTTAGCAGAAAACAAAAAAAGCCAAGCTAGGCTTGGCTTTTTTTGAGTTAGGTTTAATTTAAGCCGCTGTTTATTGCTAAAACATCTTGATCTGAAAGGGTCCCTGCAGCTTGTTTTAAGCTTAAGGTTGAGATCACGTAGCGGTAACGAACTGCTGATAAATTACGTTTTGCATCAAATAAGTTACGGGTGCTAAGTAACACATCAACAATGGTGCGAGTACCGACTTCAAAGCCCGCTTCTGTTGCTTGCAGAGCGCTTTCTGCAGACACTACTGCTTGCTCTAATGCTGTAAATGTTGCGATATCAGATACCACTTGGTTGTAAGAAGTACGAACTTGCTTACTTACCGAACGGTGTGATGCTTCTAAATCTTCAGCGCTGGCAACATAGAAGGCGCGAGCTTGATTAACCGCAGCTTGAGTTGCGCCACCTGAATAAAGTGGAAGTGCAAAGTTAAGCCCAATAGATGTTTGGTCGCCTCTTGGTTTGCCGTTTATGTTCATTGAGTTTGCGCCAAGTTGAGTGGTGCTATCCACTAAAGAGTCACCATAACTGGCGTTTAAAGTAAGTGTTGGATAATGGCCTGCTTTGGCTTGTTCAATTTGCTCATTGGCAATATCTAGAGTTACTTTTGCCACTTGCAATTGAATGTTTTTATCTTCAGCAGTTTTGATAAACTCGCTTGAAGTTAAATTTGGTTGCACGGTTGAAAACTTAGTAGTGTTTAATACATTTAATTTTTCGTGATATTTACCGGTAATTTCGCGTAAGTTTTCACGGTTGGTTTCAACATTGTTAATCGTTACGATTTCACGTGCTACGGCGTTATCAAACTGGGCTTGTGCTTCATGAACATCGGTACGGGCAGTTAAACCTACCGCATAACGTTGTTTTGTTTGTTCTAATTGGCGTTCAATGGCGCGTTTTTCAGCTTGAACAAACTCAAGGTCATCAAGTGACTTTAAGACGTCAAAATAGGCATTTGTAACACGAACAATCAGTTGCTGCTGAGCAAAATCATAAGTGGCTTTTGCTTGTAGAGATTGCTTTTCTGCAATATTTAAGCTGTTCCATGATGATAAGTTAAACAAGGATTGTTGTAGTGAAATACCGCGGCTAAACGTATCGCTTTCTTGATTTAGTTTGTAAAAAGCCAGAGTGTCTTCGTTTTGAGGGTATGAATTGCTGTCTGATTTGTTATAACCCATGGTCAAATTGAGTTGTGGTAATAAACTACTCATTGCACGGTCAATATTAAAGCTTTGGGCATCTTTGTTCGCTTTAGCTTTTAATACTACAGGATCATTGGCTAACGCGATTTGGTAAACTTGCATCAGGTCTTCTGCAAAACTTGATGTTGTAGCAAACGTTGCGCTTAAACCGATTAGCGCACTGAGTAATTTAATTTTCATAGGGGCTTGCGTCCTTCGACTATTATTCTCTAATTACTTTGATGTTAAACTTTTTTCATCTAAAGCAAAAAGCCTTTTAAGTAAAACAATAGGCTCAAATGTAACAGAATATAAATAGTTCCTGTTGAATGTTCTTGAGAGTAAACTAAGTGACTATGAGGTCACAGTATCTAGGTAATATATGGTTAAAATTTCAACTTTCAATAGTAAAGATATTGAATTATTAGAAAAAAAACCACTTTATCATGGTTTTTTTAAAATTGAGCGTTACGGTTTCAAACATAAACTGTTTGCGGGCGGGTATTCTGAGCCAATTTATCGTGAAATTTTAGAGCGCGGTCATGCGGTCGCTGTATTGCCTTATGATCCGATAACAGATTGTGTTTTATTAATTGAGCAAATTCGAATTGGTGCATTGGCATCAAAGTCGAGCCCTTGGTTACTTGAATGTATTGCTGGTATGGCCGATGGTTCAACCGATTATCAGCAAGTTGCAAAAAAAGAGGCGTTAGAGGAGGCAGGCATTGAACTCACTGAGCTTGAATTTATGTTGTCCTACCTTTCAAGCCCTGGCGGCACCACTGAGCGGCTTTATTTGTACACCGCTGCTGCTGACTTGAGCCAAGCTGGTGGGATTTACGGTTTACCTAGTGAGGGGGAGGATATAAAGGTGCACGTAATACCTTTTAATGATGCGATAGAACTGCTCAATGATGGCACCATAGATAATGCAGCCACGGTTATTAGTTTGCAGTGGCTTGCTCTTCATAAAGCGAGCTTACTAGAAAAGTGGGCCTTGCAAGATCATGCTCAATAGTTCATTTCGCTATCGTCAAAACCTACCTGCATTTATGAGCTTATGCGAGCAAAATTATTTTCGTATTATGCGGTTAATGCCAAAAGATGAAATCATTGGTGTTACGAAAGACATTGCAGTGGGCTCATTTTGTTATCAGTTAGCAATTACAGCCTCATCACGATTTACCACTGAAGTGTGTTTTAAACAAACCCAAGGTGCTGTTATGGGATTTGTAAGCCCGCAATTAATGGTGCGTATTTATCACGATGCCAGAGTGGCTGAGGTCTTTTGCCTTGATTATGTTAATCGGGTGCGACCGTCTTATCACTATCCAAACCCGCAAATGCGTCACAAAGATGAAAAATATCAAATTAATGCCTTTTTATTTGATTGGTTAGATTTCTGTATTAGTCATGGGCGCTCAACCATGCATTGGGATGTGAATAATGGCTTGGTTTGATGACGAACTCTGCTTCGATAAGCCGCAATTGCGCTTTGCTCATATCACTGATTGCCATTTATTTTCACAATTGGATGAGTGTTACTTTGGTGTTAATTGTTGCGATTCGCTGCGTTTAGTGCTGGCTGATTTGGCGCAGCACACACTCGACTTTGTTGTTTTTGGTGGTGATCTGACACAAGACCATTCATTTGCTTCTTACCAACTTTTTGCTCAGTTAGTACAAGAGGCGCGATTGCCTTGCCCTGTATTATGGTTGCCGGGTAATCATGATGAGCTTGAATATTATCAGCAAGCTTTTGCTGCTGTATCATTAAATGTGATTTGTAATGCTAAATGGGTGAAAAGCCCTAATGTCACGATTGCTTTGGTTAATAGTAAAGGCCCGACACCTGCAGGTTGGGTTGAGCTAGATCATATGGCTCAACTGGCTTATAAAATTCAAGGTGCGGCTAAGCAATGCGTAGTGTTATGCCATCATCATCCACTTTCGATAACAGGTTATCTTGATAAGCATATTTTAGAAAATGGAGAGTTTTTTCTAACGCAATTGGCACAAACCAAACAGGTTACAGCGGTTATTCATGGCCATGTGCATAACGAGTATCAACAGCAATATGGCGAACTTACGATTTATGCTACGCCCGCAACCTCGATTCAGTTTGTAAAAAATAGCCCAACGTGGCAACAAGAAGATTTAGGTCCGGGGTATCGGATTATTGACGTCAATCAATTAGGTGAAATTAGCTCGGAAGTAATATGGCTCGCAAAAAAGTAATTTATATTCACGGTTTTAATAGCTCACCTTCATCAGCAAAAGCACAATTAGTCGGTCAATATTTATCCCAATTTAATCTTGAATATCATGTACCTTTACTAACACACGAACCATTACAGGCTTTAGTAACATTAGAGCACATGATAGACTCTAACACGGTATTGATTGGCAGTTCCTTAGGTGGGTATTATGCGACTTATTTGTCCCAAAAATATCAAGTACCTGCTGTAGTTGTGAATCCCGCTGTGGCACCTTTTGGGCTAATGAAAGATTTTTTAGGGCCTCAGTACAATCCTTACCAAGATTATCACTACCAGTTAACAATGCGGCATGTTGAACAGCTACAGTTACTTTATTTGCCTACTTTACCTCATCCGCAGTTATTATGGCTGTTACAACAAAGTGGCGATGAAGTATTAGACTTTCAACAAGCGGTTAAATACTATAAGAATTGCCGCCAAGTAGTCGAATTTGGTGGGGATCATAGCTTTATTGGTTTTGAACGTTATTTTTCTCAGATTGTACAATTTCTTAAAATAACGTAAAAGAATAAGTCAAAAAGACGCGATTGGGTCGCCGTTTTTCGCAACCTCAGTCATAGGGCGCACGCCCATATGCATCAATAAGAGAAAGAACAGCATAATATGAGTAATCAAGATTATAATGCAGAGTCGATTGAGGTCTTAAATGGCCTTGACCCAGTTAAACGCCGTCCTGGTATGTACACCGACACCACCCGCCCAAATCATTTGGGTCAAGAGGTCATTGACAATAGTGTTGATGAAGCACTAGCGGGCCATGCCAGTAAAATCGATGTAATTCTGCATGAAGATAACTCCTTAGAAGTACAAGACGATGGCCGTGGTATGCCGGTCGATATTCACCCTGAAGAAGGGATCCCAGGTGTAGAGCTTATCCTGACAAAGCTGCATGCAGGTGGTAAGTTTTCAAATAAAAACTATCAATTTTCGGGTGGTTTACACGGCGTAGGTATTTCAGTGGTTAATGCACTTTCTACGCGCGTAGAAGTGTCTGTCAAACGTGATGGTCAGCAATACCAGATTGCATTTGAGAATGGCGATAAAGTTGAAGATTTAAGTATTACTGGCACAGTCGGTAAGCGTAATACAGGCACATCAGTGCGTTTTTGGGCTGATAGCAGCTATTTTGATTCTCCTAATTATTCAATCAGCAAACTAACGTATTTATTAAAAGCCAAGGCGGTTTTATGCCCGGGCTTACGCATTCGTTTTATTAATAAACAAACCAAAGATACCCAAGAATGGTTCTACGAAGCGGGCTTAAAAGATTATTTAAAAGAATCAATTAAAGGCTATGAAGCGTTGCCTGAAGAGCCTTTTACTGGCGAGTTTCGTGGCACCACCGAAGGCGCTGATTGGGCTATTTGTTGGTTACCTGAGGGCGGCGAAGGCATTTATGAAAGTTACGTTAACTTAATTCCAACCGCTCAAGGTGGTACGCATGTTAATGGTTTACGCCAAGGTTTGCTTGAAGCCATGCGCGAGTTTTGTGAGTTTAGAAACTTATTACCTCGCGGGGTTAAATTAACGCCTGATGATATTTGGGATAAGTGTAATTACGTTTTATCGGTCAAAATGCAAGATCCTCAATTTGCAGGCCAAACCAAAGAAAAGTTATCATCACGCTCTTGCGCAGCATTTGTATCAGGCGTGGTCAAAGATTCATTCAGTTTATGGTTAAACGAGCACACCGATAAAGCCGAACTATTGGCAGAGCTTTGCATTAACAATGCGCAGCGTCGGATGCGCGCCGCTAAAAAAGTAGTGCGTAAAAAAATCACATCAGGCCCTGCATTGCCCGGTAAATTGACCGATTGCAGCACCAGCGAAACCAGTCGCAGTGAAATCTTTTTTGTAGAAGGGGATTCAGCAGGAGGCTCGGCGAAACAAGCGCGCGACCGCGAATTTCAAGCGATTATGCCGCTGCGTGGTAAAATATTGAATACGTGGGAAGTGGAATCTGGGCAGATTTTAGCGTCACAAGAAGTACACGATATATCGGTTGCCTTAGGTATTGACCCCGATAGCCAAGATTTAACGACGTTACGTTATGGAAAAGTATGTATTCTTGCCGATGCCGACTCCGATGGACTGCATATCGCAACATTATTATGTGCTTTATTTGTAAAACATTTCCCTACGTTGGTAGAAGCTGGCCATGTGTTTGTTGCTATGCCGCCACTTTATCGAATTGATATAGGTAAAGATGTGTATTACGCACTCGACGAAGATGAAAAAAACGGTATTTTAGAGCGTATTGCAGCAGAGAAAAAACGCGGTAAAGTGAATGTACAGCGCTTTAAAGGGTTAGGTGAGATGAATCCGTTACAGTTACGCGAAACGACCATGGATCCAAATACGCGCAGACTAGTACAACTCACATTTGAAGATAAAGAAAATACGATTGAGATGATGGATATGCTGCTTGCTAAAAAACGTGCATCAGATCGACGTCAATGGCTTGAAGATAGTGGCGATAAGGCTGAGGTTTAACTAGTCTTAAGGGTACCTCATTAAAGGGTTAACACATTGAAATTAAATTTATATTTACCAACGCTGTTAAAAGCCATTAACTTGCCAAAGTGGACTTTGGTGTTAATGCTGTGTGTAAATACTTCGGTGTTAGCTCAAAATATCCATGTTCATTGGTTGCCAGAGGTGCTTGAAAAAGCCCATCAGCTCGATATAAAAGATCCCTATTTGGCTTATCAATACCTTGATGAAATTAAGGCTGCACGTTTTGATGAGTTAAATGCCTTTGATCAGGCAACAGTATTGAACAAGCTCGCTAATTATCAAATATATTTAGGTGATTTTGAGCTTTCAATGCAGCTCAATAATCAGGCGAAGGCCTTGTATCCAGATATTGCGAGTGCAACAGGGATAAATATTGCATTAACTGAAGGGAGTTTATTCGATATTTATGGTAAATCTTCAGACGCAAAACTGATTTATAATCAAGCGATTGAACAGGCTAAAAAGGAAGAAAATACCCGTTTACTTGCTGAAGCATATGCTGCTTTAGCAACGTCTTATGGCTACACCTATCAAGATGTCGAAGCAATTCAGTATTATCAGCAAGCCTACAGTTTAGTTAATCAGCTCAATGATGACTTAGAGATGGCTTATTTAAAAAGTAATTTAGCAAATACTTACATTAACTTGCATGATTACGATAAAGCGATTGCGTTACTTAATGAAGCCATTGGTTACTTTAGCCAAAACAAATTAGCGTTTGATGAAATGCAAGCGCAAATCACCTTGTCACGTTCACATTTGGCACTCAAGCAATATGATAAAGCAACCATTTGCTACGAAAAAATGCTCGAGCTATCGCAGTATGTAGGCGAAAAACGCTTCGTGTATTTTGCTCACTTTGGCCTTGCTGAAATCTATTTTAAACAAAAAGAATATCAAGCAGCAAAAGTGCAGTTTCAACAGGCTCAAAGCTACTTTTCGTTTATTCAAGATCCATATGGGCAAGCGCTACATTATTTATTAGCGGCAAGTTTAGCGAATCAAGATAAAGACATAACGACAGCGCAACTTATGCTACAAAAAGTCGAAAGCTTTACCAGTCAATTAGATCGCAAAGAAAACATTTATTTATTTATTCGCTTATCTGATCAAAAAGCAAAACTATTGGCGATATTAGGTGATTACGAAAGTGCGTTTAATGAAAAAGTTAACAGTGAAGAGCTCCTTGCTGTCTACCACTCTAAAGAACGAGAAGATGCGCGCTCTAAGTACAAAGTGATGTTTGATACTGAGCAAACTGAGTTACAAAATAAGCTACTTCATCAAAGTAGCGTCATTGATCAACTTGCGCTTGAAAAAGCAAAGCAAACAGAGCAAATGCAAAAATTGGTTAATAGCTTGTTTGTTGCAATATTAATTTTGCTAAGCTTTTTTGTTTATCGCCAAGTGAAAGTGAGTAAGCGGTTAAATCGCTTAGCAAATACAGATTCACTGACCCAATTAGCCAATCGTCGTTATACATTTCACTTTGCTAAAATAGTGTTTAAAGAAGCACAAAGTCAGCAAAAACCATTAAGTATTATTATTTTTGATATCGACCATTTTAAAAGTATTAATGACAATTATGGTCATCCCTTTGGCGATGAAGTACTGGTGGCAGTAGCTGATAAAGCACAAGCAGGTTTAAGAGAGCCTGACTTACTGGGTCGCATTGGTGGTGAAGAATTTATGGTGGTACTAAAAAATACCCCAATAAAACAGGCGGCAGAAATAGCAGAGCGAATGAGAGAGTTAATTGCGCAGTTGCGTTTTGAGTCAGCCGGTCAGCAAGTGAAGGTCTCCGCGAGTTTTGGTGTTTCGCAGTTTAATGCGGATGTGGATGACTTTGGAAGCCTATTTCAGCACGCTGATGAAGCTTTATATCGCGCTAAAAATGCTGGGCGCAACCAAGTGATATGTAAAACAGATTAATCTGTAGTTATGTGTTTTAGTGCGCATAACGAGTTAAAAATTAAAAAACAATAATTAGGTAGCTTGAATGAGCGATTTAGAAGCTCTGTCGTTACAGGGTATAGAACAATTATCAATGGGGCGTTTTACTGAAGACGCCTATTTGAATTACTCCATGTATGTCATCATGGATCGCGCCTTGCCGCATATTGGCGATGGTTTAAAGCCAGTACAGCGCCGTATTATTTATGCAATGAGTGAGCTTGGCTTATCTTCGGCTGCAAAATATAAAAAATCTGCTCGTACTGTGGGTGACGTACTTGGTAAGTATCACCCGCACGGTGATAGTGCGTGTTATGAAGCCATGGTTTTAATGGCGCAGCCATTTTCGTATAGGTATCCATTAGTTGACGGTCAAGGCAACTGGGGCGCTGCGGACGATCCTAAATCATTTGCTGCAATGCGTTATACCGAAGCGCGTTTATCAAAGTTTTCTGAGGTGTTATTACAAGAGTTAGGTCAGGGCACTTGTGATTGGACACCAAACTTTGATGGTACTATGGATGAGCCGGTTGTATTACCAGCTCGTTTACCGCATATTTTACTTAATGGCATTACAGGTATTGCCGTTGGGATGGCAACAGACATTCCGCCACACAATGTGCGCGAAATTGCCAGTGCTTGTTCATTGTTGCTCGATAACCCTAAAGCAGAACTTGAAGAATTACTTGCGCATGTACAAGCTCCAGATTATCCAACTGAAGCTGAAATCATCACCCCACGATCTGAAATCCAAAAAATTTATCAAACTGGTAAAGGTTCGATAAAAATGCGCGCAATTTATACTGAAGAGCAAGGTGATATTGTCATCACCGCATTACCTCATCAGTGTTCAGGTGGCAAAGTACTTGAGCAAATAGCGGCGCAAATGCAAGCGAAAAAATTGCCTATGGTGGCTGATTTACGCGATGAATCGGATCATGAGAACCCAACTCGTATTGTGATTATTCCACGCTCCAATCGCATTAAAGTGGAGCCTTTGATGGCGCACCTTTTTGCAACTACAGATTTAGAAAAAAGCTATCGGGTAAATTTAAACATGCTCGGCTTAAATGGCCGTCCGCAAGTTAAAGATTTAAAAGAAATTCTATCTGAATGGCTAATCTTTCGCCGCGAAACCGTTAGGCGTCGATTGCAGTATCGCTTAGATAAAATTCTGGCGCGTTTACACATTTTAGAAGGTTTATTAGCGGCTTTTTTAAATATCGATGAAGTCATTGAAATTATTCGCAGCGAAGATAAACCTAAGCCTGTGTTGATGGAACGCTTTGGTATTTCGGATATTCAAGCTGAAGCTATTTTAGAATTAAAACTTCGTCATTTAGCAAAATTAGAAGAAGTTAAAATTCGTGGCGAACAAGATGAATTAAGCATTGAGCGCGACAAGCTCGAACTAACGTTAGGTTCTGAGCGCCGAATGTCGACTTTAATCAAAAAAGAAATTCAAGAAGCCGCAGAGTTGTATGGCGATGATCGACGCTCTCCGGTAATCGAACGTGCAGAAGCCAAAGCGTTAAGCGAAAAAGATTTAATTCCAAGCGAAGCCGTAACTGTTGTGTTATCAGAAAAAGGTTGGGCGCGTTGCGCTAAAGGCCATGATATTGATGCTGCGGCACTCAGTTATCGCGCTGGCGATGAATTCAAAGCACTAGCAAAAGGGCGCAGTAATCAGCCTGTGGTCTTTTTAGACTCAAGTGGCCGAGCATTTTGTACCGACGCACATAGTTTACCAACCGCACGCAGCCAAGGCGAGCCGATGACGGGGCGCTTTAATATGTCAACAGGGGTTAATTTTGAGCATGTAGTGATGGGTGAGCTCGACACCATGTTCTTGATGGCTTCAGATGCAGGTTATGGTTTTGTGGCCAGTTTTACTGATTTAGTCAGTAAAAATAAAAATGGTAAGGCGTTAGTGAGTTTATCGTCTGGTGCGCAATTAATTAGTCCGATTAAAGTCAATGACATCACAACCGACAATTGTTTGGCTATTTCAAATGAAGGTCGGATGTTGATGTTCCCACTGCGAGATTTACCAAAACTTGGTAAAGGCAAAGGTAATAAGATTATTTCAATACCATCGGCGCGGGCAAAAAGTCGCGATGAGTTTGTGTCTATTCTTGCGGTAGTGCCAAAAGAAAGTGCCGTGACCTTACACGCAGGTAAACGTAAATTAACGCTTAAAGCTGTTGATTTGGAACATTACTTAGGTGAGCGTGGCCGACGTGGTAATAAATTACCACGTGGACTGCAACGTGTTGATGCGATTGAAATCGATAATATTGAGCATTTAGGTGCTGATCTGCAAGATGATGTGACTGACTTTCAATTAGATTAAGACTTTGATATTACTAAAAACGCTCCTTTAGGAGCGTTTTTTTATGGCAAAAATGATCAGCGTACAATTGTACGCTAAATAGGATTTATCACATTTTAGTATTATAATGCCGCCACTTTTAAGAGAGGAGTTTGCTTTTGCTCGCAATTATTCGGTTATTATTTATTGCCTTATTCATATTATGCAGTGGTTTGTTTGGTTTGCTGATGTGTATTTTTATTCCTTTTCACCCCAATCACGTTCACCGCGTGGCTTCTTGGTATGGCAGTGTTGCGACAATTTTAGGGGTTAAGATTGAGATCACTGTTGCACCTGAAGTTCAAAATGGGCCTTATGTATTTGTTGCTAACCATCAAAATAGTTACGATATTTTTACTATCACAAAAGCGGTGCCAACACGTACGGTGAGTATTGGTAAAAAAAGCTTAAAGTGGATCCCATTTTTTGGTCAATTATATTGGCTAACCGGCAATATTTTAATTGATAGATCGAACCGTTCAAAAGCGGTGGGCACGATTTCTAAAGCAGCTGAAAAAATTAAGCGCAAAGGCTTGTCGGTGTGGATGTTTCCTGAAGGCACGCGCAGTTATGGCCGTGGTTTATTGCCATTTAAAGCGGGCGCATTTCACACGGCATTACAAGCCGATGTGCCTGTTGTGCCGGTGTGTATGAGTACCACTCACAAAAAAATAAAGTTAAATCGTTGGCATAACGGTACAATTTATATTGAATTGTTAGCGCCAATAAAATTATCAGCAAAAGGCAGCATTCGAGAGCAAGCTCAAAATGTCCATGCTATTATGCAAGACAAGATTATACAGTTAGATGCGAAAGTCGCAGAGCAAGAGAGTAAATAATGGAAAACTGGCGCGAAATTAGTGAAGATATCGTTGAATCATTATTAGAAGATGGTTCAAATACTGAAGTATTGTATGAAGTTGAACATCATTTTGTGAGTGAAGACTTTAAGTTATTAGAAGCCGCTGCGCTAGCTGCGTTTAAACTTGGTTATGATGTTGAAGACCCTGCAGAACTTGAGCTTGAAGAGGGCGGCAAGATTTGGGGTTTTGATGTAGTTGTTGAATCTGAACTCGATGTTGAAGTAATTATGGAAGACGTTGATAAATTATCAGCTTTAGCCCATGAATATCGCGTTGAATATGATGGTTGGGGTACTTACTTTCAAGAGTAATACTAAGCCTCATAGCCTAGCTTTCAGCTAGGCTTTTCTCTTTAGCTCTTCTGTTTGTGTTTGTCTGAATCCAAAATCCTGCGCTCAATGATTAGGTTGTTGTTTAACCTTACTTTTTATTTCAACAATATAGCATTAAATTTTACTCACCCTTCGTTTTAGAGCAGGGTATTTCCTACCATAAAGTTGGCAGTCACTAACTCGATATCATTGTTAAGATCGTGACTCACTAAAGTGCGGTTGAACGCTTGGTTCTGCTTGTTGACACATATTTGTGAAAAGGTATTTTTGAAATCACATAGCTATTTAAGAGCATCAGTAACCATACAAACGTGCCAAAAAAGCTATCAAATACAAAGCTGCAGGCTAGTTGTGCTATTACAGCTGCAATAATCGCTGCAAACCAATATTGTGTTAAGCGTTCGTCTGCATTGGCATATTCGCTATCGGCATACTGATTACTGTGTTTTAAGGCGTAAACCGCAATTAAGGTGCAAATAAACGCGAAAGTGAGTAAAAGCATGTTGCAAGTTCCTTTTATGGAGAATGTGATAAGCATACCAAAAATACTAAAGATGTAAATGATATTTATTATCATTTGGCTGGTGGTTTTTACTATCCCCGATTATTACCGAGGAAAAAGGTTTTAGTGTTGTTGATGGCGCTTCTCTTTTCACTATTTTTAGGGTGAAAGCTAAATGAACTTAAGAATACTTACGCGATTGTGTTTACTTTATCGCCAAAAAATAGCTGATTTAGTGTCTGTGCGGTTATTTAACTTAAGTTACAAATTTTTTGCTGAGTTATTACTCTAAAAACGATAGAGTAATGGGTTGATAAGTAAGTGAATATTTGCTTAAAAATAATACACTTGATAAGTCATCAAGTTGTCCGTGCAGAACACACCTTGTTATTAGTTTACTGATAACAATGATAATAAAGAGAACCACATGAGCTTTAAAAAAACATTATTAGCAACAAGCTTAGCGTTAGTTTCGCAGCAATCTTTTGCTGCTGCATTTCAATTAGCAGAAAGCAGTGCGTCTGGTTTAGGTCGTGCATTTGCGGGTGAAGCCGCTATTGCCGAAAACGCCTCTGTTGTTGCAAGAAATCCCGCATTAATGACAGAATTTAAAGAGATGCAATTGAGTGTTGTTGCAACTTACGTTAAGCCTGATGTTAGCTTAGCAGGCCAAAGTGCACCACGTGATCTTAACGCCAATGTATTAGATGATGACAGCATTGCCCCGAGCGCCATCATTCCTGCGGTTTATTTTACAATGCCAGTGAACGAGCAAGTTTCAGTTGGTTTTGGTGCATTTTCAAACTTTGGTTTAGCGACGCAGTTCAGCGAAAACTATGCCGCCGGTCAGCTCGCTGGTGAGACGCAAATTACCACAGTTAACTTTAATGCAAGCATTGCCTATAAAGTCACAGAGGCTTTTTCAGTCGCTACTGGACTTAATTATGTTTATGCTGATGCAGCCATTAAGCGCTATTTTGGTACGTCACTTTACCCAATCCCAGCGCAGACAGCGGCAGTGGATCTTGAAGGGGATGACACTGGGTTAGGCTTTAATGTGGGCCTTGCGTATGAAGTAAAAGAAGGTCATCACTATGGGTTACATTATCGCAGTGAAACGGATATTACCTTTGAAGGGACTTATTCAAATCAATTACCTGCTAGTTTAGGTGGTTTAGCGGGTAAGGCATTACCGGGCTCTGTGGCCATTACTTTACCGGCGATTGTGGAGTTTTCAGGCTCACACCAACTTAACACACAATATGGAGTTCATTACTCGATTATGTGGACAGGTTGGGGTAGTTTTGACAAGTTAGAAGCGTATGTTGAAGGTAAAGATGCGCCAGTATTTAGCAAAAGCGAGCAATTCCAAGACGCGTTCCGTATTGCCTTAGGTGGTGATTATCAATACAACGAAGCGCTCACACTACGTGTAGGCGTTGCGTATGACGAAAGCCCGGCTGATCCAGCTCATTTATCAATTTCAATTCCAGATACTAATCGTTTATGGTTAAGCGCAGGTGCCAATTATGCACTTGACGCTCATTCATCTGTTGATGTTGGAATGAGTATTTTACGTGGTGATACACAAAATTTTGTTGAACATGATAACTTAGGTCAAGCGTGGGGCTTTGAGTCTAAAGGTCATGCGTATTTGTTTGGCGCGCAGTATAACTACCAGTTTTAATATTTAAATCTGGAGGCTGATAGGTTTCTGGGTTTAACGCATTAAAAAAGCCACGCTAATTTTTGTTAGCGTGGCTTTTTATTTAATACCAATCGTAATAAATAACTGATCACCCTAGCTTGTTAAAACACTCGATAACTTCGTTAGATTTTTTGATTGTAGAATAACTACTTATCGAAAAAATCTGCCTTGTTCTCAAGCGTTTTTCCTACGCTATTTTTGATCACTTACTTATCGTGATTGGTATAAGTGGCTAATAATTGCAGTTATAAACTTTCGATTTTTGCTTTTTGCTCAAGTAATTTGGCGCAAGCGTCAGAGAACTCAGCAAGTTTTTCATGCTCTTTTGCCAGTACTGCCTCAGGTGCATTATTAACAAATTTTTCGTTGGCTAATTTACTTTGCACTTGAGCCAGGCCTTTTTCTGCTTTTTCAAGCTGTTTGGCAATACGCGCTAGTTCAGCTGCAACATCAATTAAGCCTGCCATTGGGATCAGTATTTCCAATTGACCTACTAATGCTGTTGCGCTTGCTGGTGCTTCGTCGGTATTGCTTAATTGAGTAACAGACTCTAACTTCGCCAATGACGCTAAGAATGCTTGGTTGTCGCTCAAACGACGTGCATCTTCAGTGCTGGTATTTTTCAGTAATACATTGAGCGGGGTATTTGGGCTGATGTCCATTTCGCCACGAATATTACGAATGGCTAAAATGAATTGTTTTACCCATTCTAAATCTGCCATGGCTTGGCTATCAACTTTGCTTGCATCATAGCTTGGGTAGGCTTGTAGCATGATGGTATTTGCTTCAATGCCAGCAAGTGGAGCCACGCGTTGCCAAATCGTTTCTGTGATATACGGCATTAGAGGGTGCATTAAACGTAATAAACCTTCAAGCACGGTTACTAACACATGGCGTGTACCACGTTGTTCATCTTCAGTGCCTTTAAATAATACTGGTTTTGTTAGCTCTAAATACCAGTCACAGAATTGATTCCATGTAAACTCGTACACTGTACTTGCTGCTAAATCAAAACGGTAATTATCTAAATGGTCGATAAATGTTTGAGTTGTAGTTTGGAATTGCCCCAAAATCCAACGATCAGCTAGAGAATACTGCAGCGTGCCGCCATTAAAGCCGCAGTCTTTTTCTTCTGTGTTCATTAATACGTAACGGCTGGCATTCCAAAGCTTATTACAGAAATTACGGTAACCATCTAAACGGTTCATATCCCAATTGATATCACGCCCCGTTGATGCCATTGCTGCAAGAGTAAAGCGCAGTGCATCTGTGCCGTGCGCTTCGATGCCATCGGTAAATGTTTTGCGGGTATTTTGCTCAATCTTTTTCGCCAGTTGTGGCTGCATCATATTACCGCAACGCTTTTCCACTAGGCTTTCAAGGTCGATACCATCAATCATATCGATCGGATCAAGCACGTTACCTTTTGATTTTGACATTTTATCGCCATTTTCATCGCGAATGAGTCCTGTGACATAAACCGTTTTAAATGGCACTTGTGGCTTGCCGTTTTCATCTTTGATGAAATGCAATGTCATCATGATCATACGGGCAACCCAGAAGAAAATGATGTCAAAACCGGTCACTAAAACATCCGATGGATGGAATGTTTTTAAGTCGTCAGTATTGGCTGGCCAACCTTGTGTTGAGAATGTCCAAAGCGCCGATGAAAACCACGTATCCAGTACGTCTTCATCTTGCGTTAGCATAACATCAGCAGCGATATTGTTCTCGCGGCGTACTTCAGCTTCATCACGACCAACAAACACATTACCTTGTGCGTCATACCAAGCTGGAATACGGTGTCCCCACCAAAGCTGGCGTGAAATACACCAATCTTGAATGTCATTCATCCAAGAGTTGTACATGTTTTCATATTGAGCCGGCACAAACTTAATGTCGCCATTCGCTACTGCTTGTTTTGCAGGTTCAGCAAGTGGTGCAACGCGGACATACCATTGATCCGTCAGTAATGGCTCAATCACTACACCAGAGCGGTCGCCGTAAGGTACGGTTAAGCTGTGGTCTTCAATTTTTTCAAGTAAACCTAGGGCTTCAAACTCAGCAACAATCGCAGTACGGGCATCGTAACGATCTAGGCCTTGGAAACGCTCAGGAATGGGTGCATCAATTTCAATTGCTTTACCAGTAAAGTCATAGCCTTCACCTACAGCTAAAATCGCCGCATCTTTATTGAAGATGTTGATCATATTAAGCTGATGACGTTTACCGACTTCGTTATCGTTAAAATCATGGGCAGGAGTGATTTTTACACAACCGGTGCCTTTTTCCATGTCTGCATGGTCATCAGCCACAATTTGAATACGACGATTAACTAACGGTAATACAATATCTTTACCAATTAAATCGATATAACGCTCATCTGCTGGGTTTACGGCAACCCCAGTATCACCCAGCATAGTTTCAGGGCGAGTGGTAGCGACAACAATGTAATTTTTTCCATCTTTAGTGGTTAAACCATCAGCCAGCGGATAACGTAAGTGCCACATGTGGCCTTGTTTATCTTTATTTTCAACTTCTAGATCTGAAATCGCAGTATGGAGTTTTGGATCCCAGTTTACTAAGCGTTTACCGCGGTAAATAAGGTCTTCTTTATGTAAACGAACAAAGACTTCTTTAACGGCTTCAGAGAGACCATCGTCCATAGTAAAACGTTCGCGATCCCAATCAACTGAGGCACCTAAGCGACGTAACTGTTTTGTGATAGTGCCGCCAGACTCGTTTTTCCACTGCCAAATTTTATCAATAAACGCATCACGGCCTAAGTCGTGGCGTGTTTTACCTTCTTCAGCCGCAAGTTTACGCTCAACCACCATTTGGGTAGCGATCCCCGCGTGATCCGTTCCTACTTGCCACAAAGTATTGTTACCTTGCATCCGTTTAAAACGAATTAAGGTATCCATAATGGTATCTTGGAAGGCGTGACCCATGTGCAAGCTACCCGTCACATTCGGTGGCGGGATCATAATTGAGTAGGCTTCGCCTTGCCCTGAAGGCTTAAAGTAGCCTTTTTCTTCCCAGTCTTGGTATAAAGACTGTTCTATATCTTGCGGATTATAGGTTTTATCCATTGCACAGAACCTTTCTATTAATGCTTAATGTTCAATATCAACTGTTGAAATGTTGGCACCAAGTTGGCGTAGTTGTTTATAACGCTCACGAGCAGCTTGCTTTTGCTCTTCTTGAAATGGCACAAAATCATACACTTGATTAAATCGTCGAATAAAATCGGGCACATGCAGTGCCAAATTAATGAGTATTTTTCGGTTGCCGACCGGTGTTGAATCACCAATCTCTACCGGTGCGCCATTCACTGGGCCTTCACCTTGTAGGTTGTGTGGCACAAAGCTGTTTGCTTCAAATTGCCACAGGTGTTCATCGATTAAGTGCGCATCGTGTTTATTTTCAGTGTAAATAAATACGCGCAGACCTTGGCGATAACAATCAGCCGCAATTTTAGCGGCCAGATCAAAATGAGCCGCAATAGGACTATCCGGCTCATTTTCTTTTTTTTGAACGTAAAAAACAGCGTTCATGGTTGCCTCAAAGCAAAGCTAAATGGCAGGAGGCGGTTAGGCCTCTTGCACTGGGGTAATATCGGCACGATTGAGCAAATATTGCGTCAACATTGGCACCGGACGACCGGTTGCGCCTTTGTTTTTGCCGCTGCGCCATGCTGTGCCTGCGATATCTAAATGAGCCCAATTATATTTTTTGGTAAATTTAGATAAGAAACACGCTGCTGTAATCGTACCAGCCGCACGGCCCCCTAAATTGGTGAAATCTGCAAATGGGCTTTCAAGCTGATCTTGATAATCATCCCATAATGGTAATTGCCACGCACGGTCGCCACTTTGTTCGCCCGATTTAATTAAATCATGAGCAAGTGGGTTGTGAGTAGACAATAAACCAGTAGCATGATGGCCAAGGGCGATTATACACGCACCAGTCAAGGTCGCGACATCAATAACGGTTTCTGGAGCAAAACTTTCTACATACGTCAGGGCATCACACAATACTAAACGCCCTTCAGCATCGGTATTGAGTACTTCAACGGTTTGGCCCGACATGGTCGTTAAAATATCGCCAGGGCGATACGCATTTGAGCTTGGCATGTTTTCACAGCCTGCTAAAATACCAATAACATTGAGAGGTAAGTCCATTTCTGCCAATGCGCGCATGGTGCCAAGCACGCCTGCTGCACCGCCCATGTCGTATTTCATTTCGTCCATGGCTTCGCCAGGTTTAAGTGAAATACCGCCCGAATCAAAGGTTAAGCCTTTACCCACTAATACGATAGGGGCTTGATTGGTAGGGGCGCCATTATAGTGAATGACCGACATAATTGATTCGTTGTCACTGCCACGCCCTACAGCTAAATAAGCTTGCATGCCAAGCTCATCCATTTCTTGTTCGCCAACTAAATTAACCGTTACTTTTTCATAATTGGCTTCAAGTAATTTAGCTTGCTCACCTAAATAAGCTGGGTTGCAAATGTTTGGCGGCATGTTTGCCACGTCTTTACACAGTTTCATACCTGCTGAAATTGCTAAGCCGTGTTCAATCGCATTTTCACCAATTGCGAGTTCACGGCGTGTTGGCACGTTAAATACAATTTTACGCAATGGGCGACGGGTATCGCTTTTTTTACTTTTAAGTTGATCAAATGTGTATAAACAGTCTTGTGTTGTTTCAACTGCTTGGCGTACTTTCCAATAGGTATCACGGCCTTTTACGTGCTGCTCAGTTAAAAAGCAGACCGCTTCCATTGAACCTGTTTCGTTTAAGGTATTAATCGTTTTTGAGATGATTTGTTTATATTGTTTATCGTTTAACTCACGCTCTTTACCGCAACCGACCAATAAAATACGCTCACTTAAGATATTAGGTACGTGGTGCAATAATAAAATTTGGCCTGGCTTGCCTTCAAGATCTCCACGACGGAGTAAATTTGAGATGTAACCATCACTGATCCGATCCAGCTGCTCACCAATTGGCGATAAACGACGTGGTTCATAAACACCTACGACGATGCAGGCACTGCGTTGTTTTTCTGGGCTACCACTTTTTACGCTGAATTCCATAGCGACTCCTAACTGAATCTGCTCACTATTTATGCCATCATTAACTTTTAGGTTTATAAAAACCTGCAATGACATATAATTAAGTTGTGAAAATAACAAGTTTACTTAAAATTTCTGACTATTCCAGTGAAAAGACATGTTTTATAGGGGCGCATTTTGCTAATTTTCCGTTATTTGTCTGCAGAAGTACTAAAATCGCAGTTGGCCGTGTTCCTCACTTTGATGACAATTTTTGTCAGTGAAAAGTTTGTTCGTATTTTAACGGATGCAACCGATGGTTCTTTGCCTGCAAAATTGATTATTTCGATGTTGGCGCTTAAATTGCCTCAGTTAGCGTCATTTATTCTACCTTTGAGTATTTTCCTTGGGATTATTCTCGCGTACAGCCGTATTTATGCTGACAGTGAAATGACGGTATTTAAAGCTTGTGGTGTCAGTGAGTGGTATGTGGTGAGGGTGACTTTAGTCTCGAGTTTTGTTTTGGCGTTATTTGCCGCAGCGTTGACCTTAGTGGTTGCGCCGTGGGCCAGCGAACAAGAATATCGCTTAGAAGAAAAAGCCAAAGCTGAATCGGGTCTGTTTAGTCTTCGGGCTGGGCGTTTTCAACAAACCGGTAATGAAAAAGCCGTGGTGTTTATTCATGATATTAACCAAGGTGGCACTGAGCTCAATAGGGTGTTTGTTGCGCAGTTTTCTGACAGTGAAAAACAACCCCAAGCGCGTATTGTTTATGCGCAAAAAGGCGTGGTAGAAGAAAGTGCTTCGGGTGAGCAGCAACTCAAGTTATCTGCGGGTAAACATTATGATACCGATGGTATTAGTAAAGAATTAAAGGTGACTGAGTTTTCAGGGTATCAGATACAAATTCAAGAGCAGGCCATTGAGCATCAGCGTCGAAAACTCGAAGCTATTTCAACCAGTGCTTTGTTAAAAATGAATAGTGCCGATGCTGCTGCGCAATTTCAGTGGCGTTTAGCCATACCTTTGTCGATTTTGATTTTAACTTTCATTGCTGTGCCGCTGAGTGAGGTAAATCCTCGTCAGGGCAAGTTTGCCAAGTTAGTACCTGCAATTGTATTTTATTTAGTGTATTTCATTTTGCTCAATGGGGCTAAATTTGCCATTGAAGATGGCCAAATTCCAACAGGCTTGGGGCTGTGGTGGATTCATTTAACGGCGTTATTTATTGGTATGTTGTTAATTTTACGCGACCGAGAGTTAGGTGCGTTAATTAAAGCGGTGGTAACCAAAAGGGAGCGCATTAATTGAAAATTTTAGATTGGTATTTAGGGCGCAGTATTTTACAAACTACCGGCTTTGCCTTGTTGGTTTTGGTTGGGATCAGCACATTAATTAAATTTATTGAGCAACTTAAGTATGTTGGCCGTGGTAGCTATGATGTGATGACCGCAGGTTTATATACCTTATTTAGTGTGCCAGCGGACGTGGTAACGTTTTTTCCTATGGCGACACTGATTGGTGGATTAACAGGTCTTGGGGCGCTTGCGTCAAATAGTGAACTTGTGGTGATGCAAGCTGCGGGTCTATCGCGATTTGAAATTATTCGTTCAGTAATGAAAACTGCTTTTGTTATGGCGCTGTGTGTTATGGCGATGGGGGAGTGGGGCGTCCCGCAGGCGCAAAAGCAAGCTAAAGAGTTACGTACTTATGCCATTTCAGGTGGTAGCGTTTTTAATGCACGTCAAGGCGTGTGGGCTAAAGATGGTGATGTCTTTTTAAATATTGATAATGTTGATGATAACGGCCAATTAAATGGTTTAAAGCTCTATCAATTTAATAAAAATTTAGACTTAGTGTCGGTAACCAATGCCCAAAGTGCTACCAGTCATCCTGATGGTTGGTTGCTTAAAGATGTTAAGAAAATTTACTTAGAACCAGAGCTAGTGAGTCAAGAAATAAGTAACGAGCAGCTTTATGTTTCTGAACTAACACCCGACAAATTGGGTATTGTATCACTTAAAGCCGAGTCTTTATCATTTACAGGACTTATTGGTTATCTTGAATATTTAGAAAAAAATGAACAAGACACCAGTAGTTATGAATTGGCGCTGTGGCGTAAATTAATGCAGCCTGTATCGATAGCGGTGATGTTGCTAGTGGCGTTGTCGTTTATTTTTGGCCCGCTACGCTCTGTCAGTATGGGCGCACGGATTGTGATGGGTGTGATCACTGGGATTGTGTTTCACTTGAGTGATAAAATATTTGGGCCTATTGTATTGGTTTATGAATTACCACCTGCGGTGGGGGCTGTGTTTCCAAGTATTCTATTTATGGCTATTTCAATTTATCTCATAAAAAAACGCAGCTAACGCTGCGTTTTTATGGTTCATTTGATTTGTTATCAGCAGGTATTAATCAAGTGAGTTATAAATTTTTTTGTTTTCTTCTTTGGTTAACGTCACAATTTCAGTCCCTGCGAGGTAATCTTGTAATGCGCGGGGCTGTTTTAAATTAACAATCACTGCCAGATTACCCAAGCCACCTAGCGCACAAACCGCACGAATAATCGCTTGTTTTAATGTGATTTTAGACCCATCAAGCTGCTGTATTTTCAGTCGCCATGCGCGCATACCTATTGTTTGGCCACCGTGCGTCCAAAAGTAGGCAAAAAAACCAATACTGACCACAATTAAAATAGCGGTGCGAATGCTTCTAAGAATGCTATTTTGTTGAATTAAATCAGATACATCAGTTGAATCACCTAAAGTGAGTACCTCAAGCGAAAGCAACCCTTGAATAAAAAACAAATACAGCACAGTACTTAACATCGCAAAAGCAATAATCACTAATGCATCATAAAGCCAAGCGGCGGCACGGCGCCAAAAACCAGTGCGTGGAAAAGAAGTCATAATTACCTTAGCAAAATCAGTTGTGCGATATTCTAACAAACAATTACTTAAACATGAATTAGTCTCGGCTTAAGTGCTGGCGAATGAGTAGAGTGTTTATTTATCAGTAGGTTAAGTTGAGGGCTTTTTATATTTCAAATATAAATTGATTGATTGCTGAGCAGTTGAGCATACAGGGTTAAAAAACAGCTTGCCGAGCGTCAGTAACTTTGTATAATGCCAACCCAAGAGACAGAAATAGAGTATATAAATTTTTGCTCTAAAGTGGTTTTTCTTTATTTTCTCAATCGGTTGCATGCAACTGTCGCGGAAGAAAATGAAAGAAAAATTATGCCAGTGTGGTGAAATTGGTAGACACAGGGGATTCAAAATCCCCCGCCCTTAAAAGCGTGCCGGTTCGAGTCCGGCCACTGGTACCACTTTTTAAACCGTTACTTTTTAGTGACGGTTTTTTTATGCCTGCTAAAAAGTAACGCAGGATGCTGGCTCTATCTTTTCTGGCTTTATCTTCTTTGACTCAGTTCGCTGGCTTTTTATCTTTTATCTTTTAGCTTTTAGCTTTAAATTTTGACACCGATTAAAAAACCTCTGATTGGGAGAATGAAGGTTAAATGCGATCAGGAATGTCTTGTTGTCGGCATTTAGCCAAAGTTGTAAAAGAAGCGTATTGGCTTCACTACTTATATAGCAGTGAAGTCATATAGCAGAGACGCTTTTTAGCGCTTTAAATAGCGACAAACACCGAGCCCTGCTTGGCGGCCGGTGGCAAAACATGCAGTCAGTAAATAGCCACCTGTTGGCGCTTCCCAATCAAGCATTTCTCCAGCACAAAATACGCCGGGTATGTTTTTTAACATAAAAAACTCATCAACACTGTGTTCGCACACCCCCCCTGCGCTTGATATCGCTTCGGCAATCGGTTTGGTTTGATAAAAGCGAACGGTGAGGTTTTTAAGACTAGCGGCTAAATTTTCAGCACCTTCAAGTTGACTTTTAGTAAAACATTCATAGAGCAGGGCAGCTTTGACACCACTAATTGCTACGCTGCGTTTTAAATATTTACTGAAAGAGTCTTTACCTTGCTTACTACTGAGCTTTTTAGTCAGCTGGGCATGTGAATAATCGGGCAGTAAATCTATGGTTAATTCGGCTTCGCCACTGTGATTGATGTGATCGCGGATGTACTTAGAAAACGCGTAAATTAAACTGCCTTCCATGCCATCAACAGTGACGATACATTCTCCTTTGCGGGTTATGATATGCCCATCTAAGGTTTTGATGGTAAAAGCGATGTTTTTAAGTGAACTGCCAGCTTGATTTTTTTGCAGGTGCTCACTCCAGTGGCTGTAAAAACCACAGTTAGCACTTTCAAGAGGCGCAAGTTCAATATGTTGTTTAGCAAGTAATGCTTGCCATGCGCCATCAGAGCCAAGGGTTGGCCAGCTGCCGCCACCTAACGCTAATACAATGGCATCTGCGGTCACTTCAATATCTGTATCGCCATTATTAAAAGTGAGTGTGCGCTCAGTGCAATTAATTAAGCGATGGCGCATATTAAAAACAACGCCCGATTCTTTTAAGCGTTTTAGCCAGTTACGAAGAAGGGGGGCTGCTTTCATATCAGCTGGAAAAACTCGCCCTGAGCTGCCCACAAAGGTATCTATGCCTAATGCTTTTATCCATGCACGTACATCATCGGCATTAAATTGCTGCAGCGATGGTTCAAGCCATTGGGCTTTGTTGTAGTAACGGGTGATAAAATCAGCATAAGGTTCAGAGTGGGTAATATTCATTCCGCCAACTCCGGCCAGTAAAAACTTACGACAAGCACTGGGTTTTGCATCGTAGACTGCAACATGATGCCCTTGTGCGCGGATAACTTCAGCGGCCATCAAGCCCGCAGGCCCTGCACCAACAATAATGACAGATTTTGTTTGAAGCACAGCGGTTACCTTTACAAAAAAGAGGGAATAATAAAGAAAAAGAGTGAGAGTATATAGCTACAAATAGAAAAAACGTGAAGGTATGTATAAATTAGCTTAGTGCGTATTGAACTTTGTGGATTGAAATTTATTCAATCTAGGGGCGATTGAATCGCGGCGCGAGGTTTGTAACCTGATGGGCTAAGTAAGAATTGAGCCAAGCTTCGGCTTCCTGCTCACGCCTCTTATCTATATCCGTGTAGGTAACAAAGCGTTAATCGCACTGTATGAAGAGTCCTTTGGGCAGCGCATGTTTGGAATTTATACTGCGTTATTGCCTCTTTATGAGGAGCACTACACTACTTTAAAGGCTAACAGCTCGCTCGAAAAACGTGTCATAGACTAACTTAGGTCTATTTTTTGAGCTGCGATGTTGTTTTTTGTACAGTAAGCTGTTGTTTAATCATAAATAAAATACCAATCAAAATGAGCGTGGCGCTGGGTAGCAAAGCTTGGAGAACTTCTTCATTCAGTAAGATAATAGCAAAGGGAATACCGAAGATGGCGCTCACAGCCCCTATTAAGCTAAGAAAAACGGGGCCTCCTTGTTTTTGAAGAATAAACAGTAATAAAAACTGACCTGAGAAAACGAGTGATTGCAGAGCTATGAGCATTAAATTTTGTGTTTGTGCGTTCAATGAAAGTGACCAACTAGGATGGAGTAACCCGATAATAACTAAGCTGCTTGTTGCTGCGATTAACATGCCTGGCGCTAAGTTTTCTGGCTTCTCTCCAGTTGGCCAATGGGTGGTTCGATAGATATTTCCTGCAGCTAGTAATATTGGACCAATTAAAGTAACTAAAATCCAAAATTGATCGCTTTTAGGTGTTTGCCATTGTGCCGCGACTAAGAGGGTCGTCCCTGCAAGAGAAAAAGCCACCCCCACAGCTCGCCAAACACAAAACTTTTCTATCCCAATAGCAAGTGCGATTAGATAGGTGAGCAGAGGTGGTAGGGAGATTGCGAGCGCAACGAAGCTTACTCCAACATGAGGAATGGCACTAAATAAGATTAAATTCGAACCTGCCACAGAAAAAAAAGCTGCCATGAAGTAATAGCGAATAGTACGTTTAGTTCTTGGGATCCTGTGGCCTCTAAATAGCGCTACACCAAGTAAAATAATCGATGCCCCGAATAATGACCATGTTAAAAAAGGTAAGGGTGAAATCCCTTGTATATTGGCTACTTTCGCTAAGTTTGTTGAGAGCCCTAGCAGAGCACCTGTCGCAAATAATGTGAGCAAAGCAATCCAAGTTTTATTTGAATTCGAATCTGTTTTCATATTAATTAAACGCATGGCCTATTTAGTTCGTTATGGGTTTTTTAGGTACTAGAGTGGTGTAAATTTATAGAGTTTAAATATACAAAATCGATATAATAAATTGATTACATTGAGAAAGCTCCTTGAGTTTGCTTAATGTAAGCCTTATCAAGAAGCGGTCATAATTATATTAGTTCAGATGTTTTTTCAATGCGTTACCTGCTTGGTCAAGAGAATCTTGAACAGCAGGAATATTGCTTAGCGGGTTCAGTAAACCAAAGTCATGGATCATGCCGTTATAACGCGTCACTGTAACTGCAACGCCTGCGGCATTAAGTTTGCGGCCGTACGCTTCTGCTTCATCACGTAAAATATCTTTTTCAGCCACTTGAATTAATGCCGGTGGTAAACCAGTTAATTGTTCAACCGACGCGCGTAAAGGTGCAGCATAGATTTCGTTACGTTGCTGTGGGGTTTCTAAGTAGTTGTTCCACATCCATTCCATCATGTTGCTACTAAGGAAGTGACCTTGAGCATATTCATTATACGATGGGTAGTTAGGGTTAGAATCCGTTACTGGCCATAACAATAGTTGGAATTTGATATTAGGAGTGCCAGCTTCTTTGGCTTTGATGCTAATAACGGTTGCCATATTACCACCGGCACTGTTGCCCGCTACGGCTAGGCGTGAGCCATCAATGCCAATTTTCTTACCATTTTCAGCTACCCATTTTGTTGCGGCATATACCGAGCAATATCTGAACTAAGAAAACACCTTCATCACCCCGATTACACTCAACCTTTTATTAAAACACACCATAAAAAAGGTTATAGTTTTACAGCTCGTGTATCAGCGCATCATCAAGAACCGCTTTTAAATGAAGTCATTAATGATCTACCAATTAACATCGAACTGTTGTAGCAATCGGTACAGGCTGGTGAGCCTGAGCGAGTAGCCGTAACAAAAAGCTCAATGCAGCGTTATGTTGCAGCAGGATTCGCGTTTTTACTTTTTATAGGTGTATTGGCGTGGGGGATATTTGCAAGCCAAACAATGCCAACAACGCAGCAAGCACCTCTTTTAACACAAGCGCATGGTGATGATAAGTCAGGCGATAGTATTCATAACCCTTCAATTACCTGGGAGCCGGGTGCTGAATACAATCCACTGATTTCATTCGACCAAACATTTTTTGCGTATAGAAATAATTTAAATGGCCTTGATCACAGTTATGTGCAACGTCTCTCTGATCAGTACAAAATCCAGTTAACCTATCGAAATAAAAATATTGATGTGCTGTCATGGCAAGCACAAAGCCATCAGTTATTGGCGGCTGTGTCTGATGAATTATCTTGTGATTTTGTTGTATTTAATATTGCTTCATTCCCTGATTTAATTGAGCCAACAGCTTTAATTCCTTGTGGGCGTTTGCTTAATAACTCAGCGCAATTAAGTGCGAATAATCAGTATTTATATTATGTAAAACCAATACAAGGACTGATTAAAACCAGCATTTATCGCTATGATTTGGCAAGTGGTAGCGAAATTGAATTAATACCACCTCGTGATCTGCTTGGTGGAGTGTTGCACTTTGAGCTATCGAAAGATGAAACTAAAATAGCCTTGTTTACCGCTGATTTTAAAACACCGATGCACGTTGGCTTATTTAATCTTGAATCTATGTCTTATCAAACGCTGTTGAATTTAGAGCATACTTACTATGGTTTTGCGATGGATTGGACTCTAGACGACCAAGAGCTCATGATTGCTGATCAAAATAACTTTTACCATATTAACGTACATTCCTTGGTTGTGCGTAAAGCAGAGCTCGCGAGTAATTTAAATCCTTATTATCTTGAATATGAGTCGTCAAATAGTCTGCTATATACCCCTTTCATTGAAAGGCATGCTGGTTTAGTGCAATTTACGGATTTGTTTAGTGGTACGCCTGCGGCTGGTGGTATACCTATTTATCAGTCTGATATGCATAGTTATAATCCTGTTCTATCGGAGCGTTCAGGTATTTTTTTCGCATCAAATCGCACAGGTACACATGAGTTATGGCAAGGTGGACAAGGAGAACTGAAAAAGATATCAAATCTTAATGATATTGATGGGGTCCTTGGGCCTATTCGTGAATCAACCAGTGGTGATTATGTTTTATTTAAACAGCGTGAAAGATTAAAGTTGATTCGTTTGTCTGATCAGGAACTAATAGAAATAAAAGAATTGCCAGACAAAGTATGCCGCTATTATTGGTCTGGCAACACTATTATTTACTCACTTGATACGCCTGATAGTTCACAAATTTGGCAATTTGATTTAGTACTTCGCAAGCATCGATTACTGGCTGAAAATGGTGGACGTAGTCTATTGGTAAATGAGCTTGGTAAGGTGTTTTATATTGAAAGTAATGTACTAATTAATATTGAAACAAATGAGCGTTTAACGCTGAATTTACCAAGCTTTGATCCTAACTTTAGCATCATGACAGCACAATATTTATATGTGCATGATGCGATTCAGTTTATTTATCGCGTTAATTTACTAACGGGCGAAGTTAACAAAGATTCTTTGGTGATTTCACCTGGTGAAATGACCATAAACCAACATAATAACTCAGTGACCATCACTAAATTTACTTTGGCCGATACCTCAATAAAACGCATGGCGTGGTAAAATTATTATCATCACAAGCGTTGAAAAATATTTTTTATCTATTTGTTAGGGTTTTATAATTAAGCGCTGATATTCATGTCTTTTTCTTTTATTATTGAGCTAATTGAAACTAACAAAGAATAAGAACAATGAAAAAAAGCCACTTACTTGCCAGTCTGTTAATGGCGGCGTCGTTAACGGCCTGCTCAAAAGTAGATGAAACCTCCCCAGCTCCAACGTCAACAGCGACGACAATTGAAACCGCCTCAGCGATGACCTCACCTTATCAAGAAGGGGTGCATTATCGTGTAGTGACGGGTATTAATAATGAAGGGGCGCAAAAGCCGTTTTTAGTCGAATATTTTTGGTTAGGTTGTCCGCACTGCCAACATTTTGAAGAGCCATTACAGGCTTATAAGGCCAAGCATCCAGAGCTTGGTTTTGTGCGCAAGCATGCAGTGACTGCTGAGCATTGGGTTAATGATGGTCGTATTTTTTATGCGTTAGCGCAAACCAATAACATGGCACATTTTGCCGATTTATTTGATTTGTATAAAAAAGGCATGACCCAAGAAAGCTTTGATGCTTTTTTTACCCGTAATAATATTGATCAAGAAGCCTTTTTAAAGATCGCAGGTCAAGACCCTGAGGTCCTGACTAAAATGCAGCAAAGCTTTGACGAAATGAATAATAACAAGATAAACAGTGTGCCTGCAATTGTGGTCAATGGTCAGTATTTAGTTATGGCTCATGAAGACATACGCTCTAACGAAGCTTATTTTAAGTTGGTTGATTACTTACTAACAAAATAAGACGAGATCATGATTGTACGAGCGATTAATCAATTAGATGACGATAGTTCGGTGTTAACCCATCTTTTAATTGAAGCGGTAGCACAAGGTGCTTCAATCGGTTTTATCGCGCCTTTAACGCTCGCTGATGCTGATCTTTATTGGCAGCAGGTTGCACAAAAGGTTGCCAATAATGACAGTATTTTGTTTGGTGCTTATCAGCAAAATACGTTAGTTGGCACCGTGCAGCTGGCTTTATGCCACAAAGCTAATGGCAAGCATCGGGGAGAAGTTGAAAAACTTATTGTTGCCAAATCAGCCCAAGGCCAAGGTATTGCAAAAGGCTTGATGCACGCGCTTGAATTGCAAGCTAAAAAGCAGGCTCTGCAATTGTTAATTCTCGACACTAAATTAGGTGATACCGCGTCTTTTTTATATCCCAAATTGGGCTATCGAGCAGCAGGAACTATCCCTAATTTTGCTAAAGATGGATTTGGTAAACTGGCTGCAACGGTTTATTTTTACAAAGAATTGTAAAAAATGGCTCAGGCTGGGGGCGCAGCTTGAGCCTGATTGCTTGGTTATGATGGGTTAAGCAATTTGTTTTTCTGCAAGATTCAATTCCATAGTCGCTTTTAACAAGCGGTATAAATTAATCGATGCATCAATTTCTTCTTTACGGTTGGTTAAACTTTCAATGTTTAAGCCCAGTGGGACATCTAAGTGAGCGCAACTACGTAAAATTTGGTTGAGATTTTCACGGCAAATACGGATTGATTCATTGAGTGAATCAGGGGCATCTAAAATGCGCCATTTTGTTGCTTCTGGCACAGCAATACCTAACCACTGCATAAATTGCAGTGTTTTTTCACCGCCACACGGTGTAAATGTGAGAATAATCCGATTTGGTTTTATGCCTTCTTGGCGACACGTACGCGCATAACTGGTGATTAAATCAATGGTCGCTTGAGCGTCGTAGACTGCTTGGGAAATAAAAAATTGACAGCCTTGCTGGGTTTTTTCAATTAAACGGCTGTGCTCATTGCGCTTTGATGCATGGCGCTCTGCAATGGTAACCCCGCCTAAAAAGAAATCCTGTTCACTGTCTGCTAAGGTTTGATACGCATCAGGAAGACTTAATTTAATGTCGCCCTCTGAAGATGGGCTGCCGACTAAGACGAGATTTTTTAGGTTGAATTCTTGTTTGGTTTCGTTAAGCCAAGTTTTAAATTCTGCTACGCCACGTTGCGCAACGCTTTTATAAGTAATCACATCAAGTTCAGATATGTCACTCAGTAACTTGCTGTATTCGCGTGGATCAACCGTTTGTTTAAACGGAAACGGACGAGGAGTGCTAATGCGGCTGCTTTCGTCTTGAATGTCATAAATCACGACTCCGTCGTATTCAATTTCATGTAAACGGCTCAGTAGTTTATTCGCGATCGTTTTTAATTGTGCTTTATCGGTATCAATTTTTGGTGGTGTTGTGCCAATAAGGTAAACACCTTGATTTGCATCTTGAATTTTTTCTTGTAACGATAAAGCCATGATCTTGTCCTAACGAAATTCAAACTATATGGGCTAATATAGCAGCCATTTAGACGTCTAGATAGAAATTTTTAGTGAAAGATTTTCAAGGAAGTTGAATTATTTTCATCTTTCAGTCGGCAGAGATACAAATATTTACACACTTTTATCGTATTTATTCGCTCCACAGCGTTTGGTTTTGCATAATAGCCTTTGAAAAATAAACCTTAATTAAGGGAACATCACATGAAATTTAAGTTACTTGCCACGGCGCTTGCCGTATCGGCCACTTTATCTGGTTGTGTTGTGCATGTTGATGCCGGCAATAAAAATAATAAAGCAGCAATGGTATCAAGCTCGGCATCGGTTACAGGCAATGCTCAAGTTGGCCAAGCAAAGGGCAGCGATAAAGTATTTTCACACAATTATGTATTAGAAGAGCTGCCAAATGGCTTGCGCGTGATGATTGTTAAAACCGATTATCCAGATGTTGTGTCATTGCAAATCCCGGTATCGGTTGGTTCACGTAACGAAGTTGAAGCGGGAAAAACCGGTTTTGCACACTTTTTTGAGCACATGATGTTTAAAGGCTCTGAAAAATACCCACAAGATGTGTACTCTGATATCTTGAAAAACTCAGGTGTTGATAACCGGGCTTACACCACTAATGATTACACTAACTACCATTTAAACTTTTCAAAAGAGCATTTAGATAAAGTCCTTGAAATTGAAGCGGATATTTTCCAAAATCTGACTTATACGGAAGAGCAGTTCCGCACCGAAGCTTTAACCGTAAAAGGCGAATACTTAAAAAATAATGCCAGCCCAATTCGTAAGTTGTTATCTGCAGTGCGAAATGAAGCGTTCGAACAGCATACTTATAAACACACCACTATGGGCTTTTTTAAAGATATTGAAGCCATGCCTGACCAATCGGCTTATGGTAAGGAGTTCTTTAAAAAGTTTTATAAGCCAGAATATGTATCGTTAGTGATTGTGGGTGATGTTGACCCGCAAGCAACCATGAAGATGGTAAAAAAACATTGGGGCAATTGGCAAAAAGGCAATTATGTTGCCGATATTCCTGTAGAGCCAAAACAACAAGCGGCCAAATATATTCATGAGAAAAACGACGGCTTACCAGGCCATTGGTTATTAGTGTCGTATAAAGGCACGGCATGGCAGCCAAAACAAAAAGACCGAGCTGCGCTTGATTTAATCTCCCAGCTTTATTTTTCAAATAACTCAGCGCTGTATCAAGACTTAGTGGTTGATAAACAAATTGCCAGCCAAATGTTTACTTACAATGCTGAAACCAAAGACCCGGGTTTATTGCATGTATTTGTCAAAGTTGAGAAAGAGCAAGACTTAGCAGTCGTGCGTGATGCCATTAACCAAACTTATGCTAAAGCGCGTACCGAGCTGGTGGATGACGCAAAACTGGCGAGTTTAAAATCAAACTTAAAATACAGCTTTGTCGGCGGGCTTGACTCATCAGAGGCGATTGCATCAACCCTTGCGTCTTACATGCATTTTGAGCGTGATCCAGAAGTGATCAATGACTTGTACGCTACCGCCGATGCTATCACCGCACAAGACATTAAAAACATCGCTAACCAATACTTTGTTGATGAAGCACGCACTACAGTGACGATGTCTGATTTAGCGGCTATTAAAGGTTTTGAGCAAGAAGTCAGCTTAAATGCGTTAGTGGCAGAGCTTAACAATAAGCCGACAGATGTCGCGTTTAATGTGCTTGATAAGAGCAATGATTCACCGCTGGTGGATGTAAACTTTTTATTTTACACCGGTGCTGCGGCTGATCCGGTTGGTAAAAAAGGCTTGGCAGCATTAACGGCCAGCTTATTAGCACAAGGTGGTTCACAAAGCCGCTCATATAACGACATCAAAAAAGCCATGTATCCAATAGCGGGTAGCTTTGGTGCCCAGCTTGATAAAGAAATGATTTCATTACGTGGCCGCGTTCATAAAGATAATGCTGCGGCATGGTATGCATTGGTGAGCGACCAATTACTAAACCCAGGGTTTCGTGAAGATGACTTTAACCGTTTGAAAAAAGAGCAAATTGATGGCTTAAAATCAGGACTAAAAGCATCTAACGATGAAGAGCTGGGTAAAGAAGTGCTTTATCATAAGTTGTACCAAGGTCACGCTTATGAAAGTTACAACTATGGTGATTTATCCGACTTAGAATCAATTACTTTGGATGACGTAAAAGCGTTCTATCGCGCCCAGTTTACTCAAGCTAAGCTAAATCTTGGTATTACAGGTTCTTTACCTAGTGCCGTGAAAAGTAAAATGCTGCAAGACTTATCTCGTTTACCAAAGGGTGATGAAAAGCGCCTTAGCGTTGCTGATGCACCTAAGTTAGTGGGTCGTCATGCGACTATTGTTGAAAAAACCGCACAATCAACAGCCGTGTCGTTTGGCTTTCCAATTGAGACTATTCGCAGCGACAAAGATTGGGCTGCACTTTGGTTAGTGCGCTCTTATTTTGGTGAGCACAGAAGTTCAAACAGCTTTTTGTATGAGCGTATTCGCCAAGTACGTGGTATGAACTACGGTGATTATTCGTATATTGAATACTTCCCTCGTGGCAGCTCACAAACAAAACCGGATGCAAACTTAGGCCGTTCTGAGCAAATCTTCCAAGTCTGGTTACGCCCACTGCGTTCTAATAACGATGCGCATTTTGCTACCCGTACTGCGATGTTTGAACTTGATAAATTAATCAAGGACGGCATGAGTGAAGAGAACTTTGCTACAACCCGTAATTTCTTAGTGAACTTTGTGCCACAGTTAGTGGCAAGCCAAGATCGCCAACTCGGTTATGCCCTCGATAGCCAGTTCTATCAAACGGATGAGTTTGTCAGTTATGTGCGTAAGCAACTTGCGAGCTTAACCGTTGAAGATGTAAACCGCGTTATTCGTGACAACTTACAAACCGATAATATTCAGTTTGTATTTGTAACCGGTGATGGTAAAGATATGGCAAAACGTTTAACCACCGAGCAAGTGTCGCCGCTTAAATATAATTCAGATAAACCAGCAGCGCTTATTAATGAAGATAAAATCATTGAAAGCTACCCGCTAAAACTGAATAAAAAACACGTTGAAGTACTCGATATCGAAAACGTGTTTTTATAATTAATTTATAAAATAGCTTAATTAAACGATACCAGCCCGCGTAAATCGCGGGCTTTTTTATTATAAACGCTGCAGCGTGTGCGCTAAATTACTGAGATTAATGTCTGCAAAATTTGTTTTATCAATCGGCAGCGCAATATCAAGGGCGCTTTTATCGCCTTCAAGTATTTTTCCTTCGCGGGTCACTGTTTTTGAAAGTGGCATTCTAAAAGTCACTAAAGGAGTGGCATCTTCAAGCTGTAATGAGCGTCCTTCGCCATAGACAGTGCTTTTTATTTCACCTGAAGAAGTGCGGTAGACGGTTGCATTGACTCTTGCATAAGTACCATCCGTTGCAGGGTATTGACCTAAAGTGGTTGCACCCGCATAACGGCGCATTCGCCAGACAAAATCATCACAAGAGCTAACACAGTGCTCATTAATCACCACCTGCATTTTTTTATAGGCAATGGGGCTGTTTGATGATGGGATGAGCTTATTTTCGCATAGTGTACTGCCTCTGCAAAAATCAGCTCTAATAGGGAGATAGTCTGAGGTATTTAATTGCGCTTTTATGATTGTTTGATACCACTTTTCGGCTTGAACACTTGAATAAAAAGTCGATGCTCGTGTGTCCGGATCTTGAAGTTCAGGAATATTTTTATAAGCGACCAAATTATCGTAAAAACCTGTGTGAGTGAGCGCTGCAATCCAAGGCGTGTTTTCACTGCCACCGCCATTGTTTTGCATATCAATCACTAAATTATCTTTGAGGTTTGTTTGAGTTATTTTTTTTATTGCATTGATATCGTGGCACATACCAGTGGAGTCTGGTTTGAGGCAGTAAATATCATCAGCGCCCGCACCCCATGGGCCAAATTTATTAATTTTTAAGACATAACTTTTGTCCGTTTGATACAAGCAAGATTGGCTACCTTGGTAGGCAAGCGTTAAATTAAGGCTGGGGTATTGCGCAGTACATCCAGAATGCTCAGTTTTATTGTTTTGATTGTGTATATTTTTAGAGTATTCAATATCTTGCTGGCTACCGTCTTGGTAAGTAATGGTTAGCAGAGTTGCAGGCTTGGCAAAACGATAGCCATATTCTAAATTTTTTGAGAAATAGGCAAGGCAGCCGTTATTGTGATTGTGGCGACAATATTGATTGTAATAATCATTAAATAATTCATGAATGTCATAGCCGTTAAGTTTAGTGATTGTTTTATTGTTGTCTAACGAAAAGAAGCTGAGCTCAGGCCAAGTGTAACCAATTTTGGTGCTTGGCCACTTTTCTGTTGGCTTGGCCTGTTTTGCGATGGGCGGTTCAACCTGCAAAAAACTATGCAAGTTTATAATGCCGTAATGAATATTATCGAGGGCGAAATTAAGCTCGGTAAAATTTTGTGCCGAGGCTGCATTATGAATGACTTTTTCTTTGTAAGCTGACCATTTTAAGGCTCTGCTAAGATTCCGTTGCTCAATACTGAGCGCGTCTATGTGTTCCATGGTTGATAATACATGTTCGGCAATTGCAATGCGTTGTGTTTTATTTGGATATGAAAATTCAGCTTTTTCATCAACGGCCGCGATTGTTGGTAAAGTCAATGAGCTGAGTGCGAGCAAAGCCATCGTATTAAATGTGTGTGGTGCCATGATGAGTCCCTTTTTGCTAAAAGGGTACAATAACCTGTTTGATTTGGGTAGTGCTTTGTGATGATTGAATTATTGATTAACATAGCGCTTTTATCATTTACGATGAATTCATCATGCTGTATTTAATTGTTGTCACTGGCCTTTGGGCGTTTTCGTTTAGCTTAATTGGTGTGTATTTAGCCGGGCAGGTTGACCCGTGGTTTGCGGTATTGATGCGGGTGGGTTTGGCTGCTCTGGTCTTTTTACCGTTTTTGCGTTTGACTGAGGTCAGTAAAACCTTGGCCATAAAGCTAATGGCAATAGGCGCGGTGCAGTTGGGGTTAATGTATGGCTTTTATTATCACTCTTTTTTGTATTTAACCGTGCCTGAAGTGCTGCTGTTTACGGTAATGACACCAGTGTATATTACCTTGATTAATGATGTACTTGAGCGTCAATTTCATCTGCATTTTTTAGTGTCTGCGTTACTGGCTGTGTTAGGTGCGGTGGCCATTCGGTATCAAGGTATCGATGGTGGTTTTATCACTGGTTTTTTATTAGTGCAAGGCGCTAATTTGTGTTTTGCGATTGGCCAGGTCAGTTATAAAAGGGTGATGAATCAACAAAACCAACGACAGACAACACCCATCAAGCAACACCATCTTTTTGGCTGGTTTTTTATCGGTGCTTTTTTTGTCGCACTTATTAGTTATGGGTTATTCGGCAATGCCTCACAACTACCACAGACTTCGTTGCAGTGGGGAGTTTTGGTTTATTTAGGTATTGTAGCTTCGGGGCTTGGTTTTTTTGCGTGGAATAAAGGGGCGACACTTGTTGATGTAGGTACATTAGCAGTGATGAATAATGTACTTATTCCCGCAGGGATTTTAGTCAATTTATTGATATGGAATCGTGAGGCGGATTTAATGCGGTTAGCCTTGGGTGGTGTGATTATTTTACTCGCGTTATTAGTCAATCGTTATCATCAGTCACTGCAGAATCGACATTAAGATGGATTAATACATCAATTTTAAGGTTGTTTGTGTTACGTACTCTGAAAGTCAGAACAACAATAATAGCGGAGCATTGCAACGTTGAGCGGCTTGGTTATTAGGTTGTGTGATTATTGTTTATTTTATTACTGATTTTGTTTGGGCTTTGATACAGTTTCAACTGCCTCGAAAGAATAAAAAACAATGTTAAGATAAGTGGAATTAAGCAAGCAATGTTAAGTGTTCGCCAGCCAATTGAAGCTTCTAACCAACCAGCTCCTAATGCAGAAAGTGTTACCATGCTAAACACTAAAAACTCATTGGTTGCTTGGCTTTTAGCTTTTTCAGAGGGCTGATAGCTTTGAGTGACCATTTGAGTGGCACTAATGAACATAAAATTCCAGCCAACACCAAGCAAAAACAAGGCAACTAAAAAATGGCCATGACTGACGCCAAGTAAATTAATGACAATGCACGCTAGCATTAAAATCGTGCCAAAAATCATTGTATTAAGCTGACCTATCTTCTCTATAAGTTTACCCGTAAAAAATGAAGGTAAAAACATTCCGAGCACATGCCATTCTATAACCAAAGCCGACTCTGCTAAATCAAACCCATGGCGATGCATGGCAAGGGGAGTTGCGGTCATTAAAAGGTTCATTAAAGTATATGAAATCATGGCGACCATAGCGGCAATAATAAATTGGCTTTGTTTAATAATGTCGCGTAGCGGTCGCGCAGGTGCCGTTATTAAGCTTGGTGCAATTGGTTGAAATCGAACAAATTGCAGTAAAATAATCGCTAAGCAGTACAGTGTTGCCAAACCTAAAAAGGTCGCGCTGTAGTTGATTGAGGCAAACTCATGATCAATCCAAATCGCAATGTTGGGGCCAGCAATTGCAGCAATAACGCCACTTGCCATGATCATTGAAATCGCTTGGCTTGGTTTTTCTGGGCAAGCCTCAATTGCTGCAAAGCGGTATAAAGTTGCAAAACCAATACCGATCCCAATTAAGCCAGTTGCAAAACAAAACAGCACAAAATTACTCTGTTCAAGTGCATACCAGCTCAGTAAAGCGCCTGTGATTCCAATGCCGTTACCGATAGTAAAGCCGATTCTTCTGCCTGTTTTTGCCATTAATAAAGAAGCAGGGATGGTTGCCAGTAATAAACCAAAACATTGTGTCGCTACGGGTAAGGTGATTAAGCTAAGAGACGGACTAATTTTTTGGCCAATTAAAGCCGTAATCGCAACGAGCATTATATTGCCTGTGACAATGAGTCCTTGGCAAAAAGCTAAAATAAAAACATGCTTGTTCATGTATCCCTCTTGCAAAATAACGATATTTTTATACTGATAAAACTGTTTGTTATAAGCCATAACAACAGGGCGTAATGAAGCTAGACACTTTAATTAATATTTACGTTAAACTAAAGACTATTTTATTTATAAGCGAATGGTATTGATGCGACACCAAATTTGGCAGCAATTAAAAGTAGAAGCGACTGAGCTGGTTAAAAAAGAACCGTTACTCGCAAGTCATGTTTATTCATGTATTTTAAATCATGAGTGTTTAGGTTCTGCGCTTAGTTTTATTGTTGCCAATAAGCTTTCTGATGCTGTGGTTTCGCCCTTTACCTTTCGTGAATTATTCGATCAAGCGTTTGTTGACTGCGATCGGATGCTTACTCATGTTTCGCATGACATTAAAGCGGTAAAAGATCGCGATCCTGCTGCGGATAGTTACTTAAGTATTTTATTAAACTTAAAGGGCTTTCAGGCAATACAAGTACATCGCCTAGCGCATTGCTTGTGGCGTCAAGACCGCAAAGAGCTCGCTCGTTTTATTCAAAGTCGAAATTCTGAAGTGTTTGGGGTTGATATTCACCCAGCGTGTAAAATTGGTCATGGCATCATGTTTGACCATGCAACCGGCATTGTTATTGGTGAAACAGCCGTGATTGAAGATAATGTGTCTATTTTGCAAGGTGTGACTTTAGGTGGCACAGGCAATGAGCAAGGTGACAGACATCCGAAAATTCGCGAAGGGGTCATGATAGGCGCGGGCGCTAAAGTGTTAGGTAATATTGAAGTTGGACAAGGCGCACGAATTGGTGCAGGCTCTGTTGTGCTAAGTGCAGTTGCGCCTCATACCACAGTTGTAGGTGTGCCTGCTAAAGTAGTCGGTCGACCGTGTAATCGCCCTGCAGAAACAATGGATCAGAATGTACTTGAATATGCCGATGATTCGTTGACGAGTGCGTTGCTTTAAGCGCTGGTTTACGCCATGCAAAGAAAACGCGATGCAACAAAAAAGCCCCTGAGGGGCTTTTTTCATATTGGTTATTATAACCTACTGAGTAAAATGAAGTTTAAACTTTAAACTCATCAACAGAGCGACGTAGCTCTTCGGCTAAACTGGCCACTTCTTGGCTTGAGCTTGAGGTTTGATTTGCCCCTTCAGCTGTTTGCTCTGCAATAGCAACAATTGACTCTAGTCGTTCGCTAATTTCTTGCGATACATGATGTTGCTCTTGCGCTGCAGAAGATATTTGTTCACTGACATTATGCGCGCGTGAGACCGATGCAGTAATGAGTTCTAATGCTTGGCTTGCTTGCTCTGATTGCGTTACACAAAACTCAGCTTGTTCTTTGCCTTTTGCCATTACAGATACAGCGGCTTGTGCGCCAGTTTGTAATGACTCAATCATCGATTGAATTTCTTGAGTGGACTCTTGCGTTTTACTGGCAAGAGAACGCACTTCATCAGCTACAACGGCAAAGCCGCGGCCTTGCTCACCTGCACGAGCAGCTTCAATCGCAGCATTAAGCGCTAATAAGTTTGTTTGCTCAGCAATGCCACGAATAACATCTAAGATGCGGCCAATTGATGCGCTATCTTTATGTAATTTATCAATAACAATAGAGGCGCCTTCAACTTCTTGAGCCAGTTTTTCAATGGTTTCTTTGTTGCGAGCTGAAATGGTTTTAACTCGTTCTGCTTCACTATCAGCGTGGCGAATTTCATTAAGGGCTTCTTGGGCGCTATGTGTAACAGCTTGTGATGTACTGCTCATTTCGGTGGTTGCGGTAGCTGCTTGTTCAACTTGAGCGCGCTGGTTTTCAATTGCTTGGGTTGATTCTGCAGTAATTGCTGATGTTTGTTCAGAGGCGGCTGCAAGTTGTGTTGAGCGAGAAATTATACCTTGGATAAGGTCGCGTAAGTTATCTATTACACGATTACAACTACGGGCTAATTCACCAAACTCATCAGTACCGTTATCTTTGAGTTTTTGTGTCATATCACCTGACGCTACAATCTCTAATATAGAGTTTACTTCTGCAAGTGGTTTAACAATGCGTTGTACAGTTAGATACGCAATTATTACTGCTAATAATGCACCAATAATCATACCTAACCATGTCCACAGGTTTGCAGATGCAACGTCATTATTTACATCGCTTTGTAAATCAAACGCTAATTTGCTTGCAAGTGATACTAAATCATTTAGTTGCTTTAACGCTGTAATGGTTTTGGCTTCAGACGTTTCAAGCTCTTTAACTGATGCAGCTTGGGCTGCTAAATGGCGTAACTTTTTATCAGCCAGTGAGTTTTGGCTTAGAATTACATCTTTAACTTGATTAAAGTGGCCTGTTAAGTCTTTTAATAAGCTTGGGTCTTCATTTTTTAAGGCTGTTTTAACAAGTTGATAGCCTTCTTCTAATTTCTCTACACTGAATTTTTGTTCGTTATGTAAAGTATCTAAAATTTGATCATTTTTAACATTGATTAAGTCTGTGCTGGTACTAACAAGCGATAGAAAACGCGTTTCCATACTACTTGCTGCATCAAAAGCTTGTGGTGATAAAGCCTTTAAATCAACACCGTCAATAATATCAAGTACTGCTGTGCTTGCATCTTCAGCTGCGGTTTCTAAAATAGAAAGTTGCTCTTTTAAATTAGCTTGAATCGATAAGACAGAGCGTTTTTCTTGTTGTAGAGAATTTACATGTTTGAGAAAGTCTTTGTAGGTAGTGTTAATTTGCTCGCTAGTTTGATACAAATCTGCGCTATCACGCACAACATCACTAAGCTTGTTGCTTGAGGTTGCATAACGTTGTTGGGCTTGCTGATATTTTCCATTGAGGGTCTCAAGCTCTTGAGTTGTTTCACTGTAATAAATTTGTAGGGCATGTTTGCTCATCAAAGTAAACTCAACTTGTAATGTCGAGCTTTGTTCTAGCGCAGGCAGAGATAATTGATTAACCTGTTGTGCAGACCCATTGATATTTGAAATTTTCCCTAATGAATTCAAGCCGATTAAAATCAGTAATAAAGTTATAAAAACGAATCCAAACCAGATCCGCTGACTAACTGTCAGATTCATAAGTATTCCCGTGTGCGCTTCAAGCTATTGTAAGTTATTTAATTATATCGGCAGCAAAGCAGATAAATTAAATGGATACTTTGAATTTAACAGATAATTTGGCTTTATGCAGTAATCAAGCGTGATTTAGAGTGTTTTTTGTTGAGTGCGTTGCAGGGTTTTTAAGTTAAGCGCTGTCAGTGCCTGCCCCCAAACACAACCTGTATCAATAGCTTGGAATTGTTTCGAGTTAGTTTTACCTTCTAGTGCCGCCCAGTGGCCAAAAACGATGGTTAAATCATTTAAACTCGATGTGCGTGGTAATTCAAACCAAGGAATAAGAGGGGAGTCCTCAGTGGGGGAGCTTTTAGAGTTCAAATCCATTTTAAAATCAGGAGTAAAATAGCGCATTCGGGTAAATGCATTGATGGTATAGCAAAACTTTTCTATTTCGGTTTGAGCCGTTTCCCATTGGTTTGGGCCATTTTGATACATATTACTAAGGTAAAAATGCGCATCTGTGCTTTGATATTGTTGCTCAGCTGTTTTGGCTGCAGATAAACCTTGCTCGAGCGTCCATTCTGGACTTAAACCTGCGTGACAGATAAGACAATTGTATTTTGGTAAAAAGCGCGCCAGAGGCTGTGCCTGTAAAAATGCAATGAGCTCATGTTTGTCGGGTGCTGAAAAAATATCTGCTAAGTAATCTTTTGGATTGGGTTGTTTATTAAGTAAAAATGTACTTATTAAATGGAGGTCATGATTCCCTAACGTGGTTTTGATACTGCCAGCATTATCTTTTATAAATCGCAAACATGAGAGCGAGTCTGCTCCGCGAGCAACAATATCACCGACTAAATAAATCGTGTCTTGGCTAGGGTTAAATTTTATTGTATCCAAGATTGCTTTAAATTCGTTAAAGCAACCTTGTAAGTCACCAATCGCGTAGTCAGCCATTTAATGAACGAGGTTGGGGGTACTAAGTCTAAACACTTTAATGGGAGCGTTAAACTCAGTGCCAAACTCATTACGCATGCAATAATGACCTTGCATGGTGCCAAGCGGCGTATCAAGTACAGCACCACTGCTGTAAGTGTAGCTTTCACCAGGCGCTATAGTTGGTTGTTCACCAATAACGCCTTCACCTTCAACTTCAGTTTCTTTGCCATTGGCATCCGTAATTAACCAATAGCGGCTCAATAGTTTTGCGCTACACAGGCTGTGGTTTTTTATAGTAATAGTATAAGCAAATACAAATTTGTTTTTTTCAGGTTCGGATTGACCTTCAATATAGAATGTTTCTACTTGAACTTTAATCGGAGAGCCTAATTTATTGTTTGTTGTCATATAACCAGTTTGCAATGTCAATATATTGATCTAACGATAAATTTTCAGCACGTGCTTTGCTATCTAATCCAAGCTCATTCATGTTCTCGGTAGTGAGAAGGTTCGATAGGCTATTTCGGATTGTTTTGCGGCGTTGGTTAAATGCTTCTAAACAGACCGTGTTGAGAATCTTTGTACACTTAGCTCGTAATTGCTCCGGTTTTTTCGGAATTAAACGAACAACTGCTGAATCTACTTTTGGTGCTGGTTTAAAGCACTCAGGTGGTACTTCAATCACTGGAATCGCATGGCAGTAATACTGCGTCATGACACTTAAGCGACCGTAAGCTTTACAATCTGGGCTTGCAACCATACGTTTTACTACTTCTTTTTGCAGCATAAAATGCATGTGCTCAATATGCTCAGCATACTCAAAAAGATGAAATAGTAGTGGAGTTGAAATGTTGTAAGGTAGATTACCAAATACTTTCAGTTTTTTGCCTTCTTCAACCAAAGTAGAGAAGTCAAAACGCATTGCATCCCCTTGATGGACCGTTAACTTTGGTCCTAAAAATGGGTGGTGAATTAAACGTTCAACTAAATCTTTGTCGAGCTCAACAACGGTTAAGTGGCCTGCAATATCTGTAACAGGTTCGGTGATAGCACCTAAGCCGGGTCCGATTTCAACTAAACAGTCTTCAGGTTTAGGGTCAATCGCGGTAACAATTTTATCGATGATCATGGCATCGTTTAAAAAGTTTTGTCCAAAACGTTTTTTGGCTCTGTGGCCTAAGTGTACTTTATCTGTCATTAATTCTGCGCTTTTTTTGTCGCTAAGAGAATGGCTTCTTTAATTGCTAGTTCAAAGCTGCCTACATCGGCTGTGCCTTTACCCGCTAAATCGAGAGCGGTGCCGTGATCAACCGATGTGCGTATAAATGGTAAGCCTAGAGTAATATTGACCGAGTTACCAAAACCTTTGTATTTTAACACAGGTAATCCTTGATCGTGATACATAGCGAGCACTGCATCGGCATTATTTAGGTATTTGTCTTGGAAGAGCGTATCGGCAGGCAGTGGGCCAATTAGATCCATCCCTTCGCTGATGAGTTGCTCCATAGTTGGAATAATTGTCGTCAGTTCTTCTGTGCCTAAATGACCATTTTCACCAGCGTGAGGGTTTAGCCCACAGACAAAAATACGTGGATTACTAATCGCAAACTTTTCTTGTAAGTCGCGGTGCAATATTTCAGTTACTTTACGTAAACGCTGTGGCGTAATTGCTTTAGAAACATAAGCCAATGGGATATGCGTGGTTACAAGTGCAACACGCAATCCTTCAGTTGCAAGCATCATCACAACATCAGGCGTATTTGATTGTTGCGCAAAATACTCTGTATGACCGCTAAATGAAATGCCTGCTTGGTTAATAATGCCTTTGTGTACAGGTCCCGTTACCACTGCGGCAAAAACACCTAACATGTTTTGTTCACACGCAATACGAAGGGTTTCGAGCACATATGCGCCATTGGCATCATTTAATGTGCCTGCAATGGCTGGCGTTGCCATATCGACTTGATGAATGTATAGCGTGCCGGGTTGTTGGCAGGTGATCACTTCATCAGGATTAAAGGGAATAAGCTGTAATGCTAAGTTTAATTGCGCGGCACGCTGTTGCAGCATATTGCCATCAGCAATAGCAACAAGCTGCGCAGGCCATTGGCGCTGCGCAAGTTTTATTAGTAAGTCAGGGCCTATACCAGCAGGTTCACCTGGGGTAATCGCGATTCTAAGCGTCATAATTACTCATCAACCAAAATTTCAATGTGTGCTTGTTCGCGCATTTCACGCTGCCAAGCGAAGCTTTCTTCTTTAAATTTACGGTTAAACAGCATCTGTTGCGCACGATTTCGTTTAGCAAGTTCTGTTTTATCGGCCACGCGCTTATCAAGTAACTGTACGATGTGCCAACCAAAGTTTGTACGAAATGGTTCACTTAATTGATCTTTTTCAAGTGATAAAAGGGTATCTCTAAATGCAGGTACATATGTGCTTGGATCTGTCCAATCGTACTCACCGCCTTTTAGAGCGGAGCCTGGATCCTCAGAGTGCTCTTTGGCAAGCGCTGCAAAGTCTGCTTTGCCTTCTTTTAGGTCTTTAATAAAACCTTCCAGCATACTGCGTGCTTTTTCTTCACTTAAAATAATCGATGGCTTAATTAAAATGTGACGTGAACGTACTTCTACGGTTTCAACCACTTGGCGACCGCGAATATCTTGCACTTTAATGATATGAAAACCAGCACCCGAACGAAGTGGGCCAATAACCTCGCCAGCTTTTTTACCTTTAACGGCTTCGGCAAATAGAGTTGGCATTTCATTGATGCTCATCCAACCGAGTTGACCACCTTCTAATGCTTTTGAGCCGCCGGATGATGCGATTGCAATACGCTTAAATTCATTACCTTCATTTAACAGTTTAATTACTTTTTCAGCGCGTACTTTGGCATCTTCAATTTGTTGTGCGTTTCCATCAACTGGTAAGTCTATTAAAATATGGCCAATGTCGAATTCTTCATTGGTTTGACCTTGTTGCTCTAAAATAGTCAGTAAGTTTTCGATTTCTTGTAAGCTGATATAAATACGGCGTTCTACATTTGAGCGTAATACTTGCTGCGTGGTCATTTCAACACGCATTTCTTCACGGTATGCCTGATAGCTTTCGCCCGATGATTCTATCGTTTTACGCAAATCAGCTAATGTGCCGCCTTGCTCTTTGGCCATCATCATTAAGGTTTGATCAAGCTGTGCATCAGATATTTGCAAGCCCATACGCTCGGACATTTGCATTAAAAGCTCTTGATTAATTAAGCGCTCAATGGCTTGTAAACGCAGTGCGTCATCGGTGGGGAGCGATTGGCCATCAGTCACTGCTCGGCTTTTTACGCGATTGATAATAGTGTCGATTTCACTTTGTAGTACAACACCTTCATTAACAGTGGCGACAACTTTATCAATTTGAATTTCTTTGGCTACAGCGGGTAGGTTAAGACCTAAAGTGCAAAGTACGGTAAATACTAATGTTTTTAACTTCATTGTTATTAATTCTTGCTTTAGTTATTGAGGAAGTATGGGCGGCGGTAATTAAAAATACCTTGCTGTAAGAGCTTTTGAGCATCATAACTGCTTTTTCCACCGAGTCCTTTAAATACGAAATTAAACCGGATTCCTGAATCAAATACGGCACCATCTTGATTTACTCCAGTAATAGACTGGTTTAAATCTGTTTCAATTTGTCTATGGCCGGTTACTTGAAATGCCCAACAACAGGATTGGTATTGCAAACCGGTTAGTAATTCTACGCTACGACCTGTTTCTAAATCGCGATGAAAACTAGCAATAAAATGCCAACTTTGGTTTATGGGTAAACTGGTAAATAAGCCCATTTGTTCAATTCTATTGCCAGAAACATCATTTGAAAAGCGATGATTCACTTGTACAAGTTGCTTGTCATCTCCTTTGTAATCTAGGGTGATATGCGATTGAATGATTTGCTTACCTTCATTGTCATATTGCACACCTGTTGATAGATACCAGCGACGATGCCAATGTAACATGGCTTCACCGGCAAAAAGAGCATTATATGTGTTTTGAGTGCTCAGGGTTGCTGTACCAGACGTTAAAAGTTGCTCTGATGGTTTAGCCTCATTTGAAAGATAAAATATCTGACCGACACTGAGGTTAAATAGTTCCTCGTTTTTTTGACTAAAAATACGAGTGGTTGCACCAAGGGTAAACTGGTTTGCGCCTGCGATCCTATCTACACTTGAATAGCGTTGGTCGCGAAACAAGCCAAAAAAGTCATCTTGTAATTTTGTTGTATCATAGAGGCCAATATTACTTTGATCTTTTTTTGGTACATAAAGATACTGAAGTTGTGGCGTTAAGGTTTGTAGGCCATTTTCGACTAACCAATTTGTATCACGTTCAAAAAATATTTGGCTGTATAAGCGTAGTTTAGGCAAGGTGCGGTCGACATTTTCTTCAAATGAGGTCCCTGTAAAATCGCCTTTTTGTTGATAGTTGGTTTGCAGTAAACTGACTTCAGATAAAAACGACCACGCATAATCTTGATACAGATATTGGGCTTTTGGCTCGATGTGTAATCGTGTTGCTTCATTTAGAGTCAGCTCTGTATTTTTAAAATGACTCAGTTCACCATTAAGCGTCAAATTTAGCCCTTGCCAAATAAAAGGATTGGTTTGAGAAAAGCTAATTTGCGGATAAGCCGAATAAGAACTCAAGTGATCGCCTAATACTTCGAAGTTTTGCACTTTAATATCTGTTTGCCAGCGCTCGCCCATGTAAGAAAGTAAGCCGGTGCGATAGAGTTGAGTGTCGGTTTTATTGGCGTATTCAGAACCTAAATCTGTCAGGTAGTTATCATCACTGATATTTGTGACGTCAATTGATCCTCGCCAATATTCATTAAGCTGTGAGTTTTGTTGCCAATGAAATAAATAGCGCTCGTCTAAAAGAGGTTCTGAATCATCATTATTTAAGTATTCAAGCGCGACTAAACCTTGATGCTGTTCGGTTAAATAGCGCCATTGAGTTTGTAATTGCAGCCCGATGTTAGACATGTATCGAGGGGTGATCGTAGCATCGTAATTTGGCGCAATATTCCAATAATAAGGTGTTTTTGTTTCAATACCAAAACGATCGGAACCACCAATATTTGGCGCCAAAAAACCTGATTTGCGTTGGTCATTAATCGGATAGGTAAAATAGGGTAGATATAAAACCGGTGTATTATAAATGCTTAAAATAGCATCGTAGGTTTCACCCCAACCTTCTTCTTGTGAAAGACGAATTCGAGATGCTGAAATTGACCAGGTTTCGTTTTCTGTAGGGCAAGTGGTGTAACTTGCGTTAAATAAATTGAGTTCACTGCCACCAATCGAAAGTTTGTCTGCTTTACCTCGGCCTTGCTGCTGAGTAAGTTGGTACTGCGCACCGAGTAAATTAAGGTCGTTATTAGTTAAATTTGCATTGAGCCCTGAGCTCGAAATAATCGATTGTTGATCTTGAAATGTAATCGGGCCGCGTGCATCCAGTAAGCCTTTTACTTGATCAATCAAAGCCGATTGTGCCAAAAGGGTCATGCGCGGGGAGTTGATTTGTACATCACCAGTAAATTCAGCGCTTCGCGTACCCAATATTTCAACGTGATCGGCTTGGATATCCATGGTATTTGCAGTTAACCCACTGAGCGGCTGCCAAGCTGGGGCTGAAAGTGAAGCTTTACATAAAGCAGGTGCCGCTTCAGCATTGGCTGTTGTTGTGTGGCAAAGGCCTGGAAACAACAATAAGCCCCAGATTTTGTTCATTTATTAACCTTAATGCTCGGGTGGTTAGGAGAAGGGCTGTATAATAAAACAATTTTAAATATTTCTCTAATGAATGAAATTGTTATGATAGTAAAAAAATGTAATTTTGTGACCTATGACTGAAAGAGAAATCCATTTAAATGCGTTTTTAAGCCTGCAAAATTTCCCTGCTGATAGCAAACTTGTTGCTATCACGGGTGATGCAAGCTTTCGAAAATATTATCGCATCACCACTGCAGCAAAGAGCTTCATAGTGATGGACTCAAATCCCAACGTGGTAAATAACCATCCTTTTATTGTATATAACACACTATTTAGTACTCAAGGGTTACGATTACCGACCATTTTGGCGTCTGATGAGTCGCTCGGTTTCTTTTTATTAGAAGATTTGGGTTCGGTTCATTTAGCTGATTTATTGGCATCGGATCATAAAATTGCTTATTACCAGCAGTTGATTGATTTATTGCCTCTAATAGCAAAAACGCCGCCAGACAGCACAATGCGTAAATACGATGTCGAGTTTGTGGCTTTTGAGCTTAATATTTTTAAAGAGTGGCTGGTAGAAGGCATATTAAAGCGTCGTCTTAATCAAGATGAGGACGCATTGTGGCAATCTGCAATCGCTTTTTTAAGTGATAATTTGTTGAATCAACCGCAAGTCACTGTGCACCGTGATTACCATAGCCGTAATTTAATGTATTACCAAAATCAATGGGTTGTTATTGATTATCAAGATGCGGTGACTGGGCCTGTGAGTTACGATTTGGTGTCGTTATTGCGCGATTGTTATCATCAACTTAGCGCCGATGAATTTAACCAATCATTCGATTATGGATTTAAGGTATTACAGCATTCAGGTTTATTACCTAACATTACTTTTTCGCAATTTCGTCGTTGGTTTGATTTGGTGGGAGTGCAACGTCATTTAAAAGCCGCAGGTATTTTTTGCCGATTATTATTGCGCGATCATAAAGCGGGTTATGTGCCTGCGATTTTACCTACGTTAGACTATGTGGTGACGGTTGCCAATGACTATCCAGAACTTGAAGAGCTGCAACATTGGCTTAGTGATCACGTTATTCCAAATTTAATCGAGGTATTATGAAAGCAATGATTTTGGCCGCAGGGCGTGGAAAACGTATGATGCCTTTAACTGCTAAACAACCAAAGCCGATGTTAATGGTGCAAGATAAGCCCTTAATTGTTTATCATTTAGAGCGTTTACGCGCAGCAGGAATTACTGAAGTCATTATTAATCTGGCGTGGTGCGGCGAAAAAATTCAGCAGTATTGCGGTGATGGTAGTCAGTGGGATTTAACAATTAAGTATTCGCAAGAAGTACCTGATGGTCTTGAGACCGCAGGTGGTATTATTCAAGCGTTACCTTTATTAGGTGAAACACCTTTTATCGTTATCAATGGGGATATTTTCACCGATTATGATCTCAGCAGTTTAACTCAATTACGTCTTGATGACGGGCATGCGCATTTAGTTTTAGTGGAAAATCCACCGCATCATCCAACAGGTGATTTTGCTTTTTCCCAAGGTTTTTTAGATGCCGATAGCACACCTCGTTTTACTTTTGCTGGTATTGCGCTGTACCATCCTGATTTTTTTGCTGGTTTGCTCGCAGACTTTCGCCCTTTAGCGCCATTGCTTAGAGCTAAAATGGCGCAGCAAAAAGTACAGGGGGAACGCTATTTAGGATTGTGGATTGATGTTGGCACACCTGAGCGATTAGCCGAACTAAATTTAATACAAGGACAGCAAGATGTGGGGTAAGGTAATTGGCACTATTTTTGGCTTTTTGTTTGGTCGTTGGCTCGGAGCCATTTTAGGTTTTTACCTCGGGCACATGTTTGATCGCTCTATCAAGCAAAACTTTGACAAAGTCGGCGGTTTTCAATCGTTATTTAAAGACGAAGAAGTAAGTGAGCGTCAAGCGTTATTTTTTTATACCTGTTTTTCAGTGATGGGGCACATTGCAAAGTCGAATGGCCGTGTGAGTGAAACGCATATCAAAGCCGCTGGTGTGTTTATGGACGAAATGCAGCTGCAAGGTGAAAGTCGCCAAGAAGCGCAAGACGCTTTTCGTGCCGGTAAAAGTAATGATTTTGCTTATATAGAGACACTTGAAGAATTTAAACTGCGCTTTAAAGGGCGGTATGATTTGCTGCAATTGTTTTTAGAAATTCAAATTCAAATGGCTTTCTGTGATGGTGTGTTATCTGACAATGAAAAAGCGTTGTTACAGCAAGCAGCAAAAGCTTTGGGGTTTTCGACTAGGCATTTTGCGTTTATTCTAAAGCGTTACCAAGCTGAATTTAAATTTAATCAGCAGCGTCAGCAATTTCGTGGCCAACAAAATAATCAGCAACGTCAAGCAAGTACTGCGCATTCAGGCATGGATCGAGAACAAGCACTTGCAGTGCTTGGGGTCAGCCAAGATGCAACAGCAGCTGACATCAAAAAAGCATACCGAAAATTAATGGGGCAACATCATCCTGATAAATTAGTATCACAAGGGTTGCCGCAGCATTTAATGGAAGTTGCCAAACGAAAAAGCCAAGATATTCAAGCTGCTTATGAATATTTAAAAAAGAATCCAGCTTAGTTTTTTGTCTCGCTACAAGCCTGATTTAGTTAAAAATCCATAGATTTCTTTCGTTAAACGAGCTTGCTGCTGCGGGCTTGTTTGACTGTTAAATAGCTCGCGTTGACGATAATTTAATTTGTGTTCACGTGTTGCAATGATCTTGCGTTGTAAGAGCGTTTCTTTCACTAGACTGCTATCGGTAGTGCTGAAAATATCCAGTACGGGCGGTTTTATTTTAGCAAAGCTTTTGTTTAGCCCTTCATTTTTAGCCATGTCTGGTAAATAGCTACTTAATAATATGAGCGCATCCACTTCTTCCTCTGGCGTCTTGCTAAAGTAATCAACTAATAATGTCGCAGTAGCTCCTTGTGCAATTACAATCACAAACCCTGGATGGCTGAGTGCAGTCTGGTATACAGCTTTAAAGCGGCTCAAAAGTTGTAATTGGTATGCATTTAAGGCGTCAGTATCGAGCAATTCGCCTTCAGGTGCATGGAACAGCGTGCCATCGTTTTTAATTTCTTGCTGATAAAAGTCAATAGGATCAGGGATATTCATGGCATAGCTCACCCAACCATATTGATTTAAGGTTTTACGCAGCGTGTCTAAACCATAATGATTATTGGCGGGCATGTGCCAATCGGGCATTAAAATGACGATACCCTTTGCCATTGCCGAGGTGCGGTCGCGAAATAACGTAGTAAATTCCGTTTCGCCAGCCAGCACCATTTTAATTTCATCACCGCGGTAATAATGAAATTGATCTTGTTGGAAAATACTTTCAAGTGAGTTTGGGGCTTTAATCTCTGGCGTCTCAGCCGCGACAAGATTAAGACTCCACATTAATAACAATAGGTATCGCACACTCAATCCACTTTGATTGAACAATGATTTATTATCGGCCTAAAAAACAAAACGTTGAGTTTTTTATCTGCGTGTGACTGCAACTGCGATAGCTTGGCTGCCCTAAAAAGGGCAGGGCGAAGTAAATTCTAGCGCCTGATTTGTAACTGGGTGCGTTAATGCAAGCCACTGGGCATGTAATTGTAAGCGACTGGCCATTTGAAATGCTTCAGAGTGGGCATAAAGCTTATCTCCCAAAATAACATGACCTTGCGAGAGCATGTGCACCCTAAGTTGATGCGAACGCCCTGTAATCGGTGTGAGAGCAACTCGCGTGGCATGCTCTTCATAATTGAGTACTTGCCAATGCGTGAGTGACGGTTTGCCATATTCAAAGTTAACCATTTGTTTGGGGCGGTTGGGCCAATCACAAATAAGGGGTAAATCAACTGAGCCTGTTTCAGGTGTTAACCTGCCAAATACTCGAGCGATATAACGCTTTTGTGTTTTTCGGTCTTGAAATTGACGGCTTACGTGGCTATGGGCAGCTTTATTAAGTGCCAAACAAATAAGGCCGGATGTTGCCATATCAAGCCGATGAACAATTTTTGCCGTTGGAAATACCCGTTGTGCGCGTTTTTCAAGGCAATCGGCATGTAACGGATCTTTACCCGGTACGGTCAGTAAGCCACTAGGTTTATTTAAAATCAAAAGGTCTTCATCTTGATAAATAATGTCAAGATACGGAGACATAGGGGGGGAGTAATTAAGTAACAAGGCCGACCTCTTAGTTAGAAGTCGGCCATTTTAGAGAAATGCTTAGTGAGACACAACAATTAAACGGATAGCGTCTAATTTGAGTTGGGTTTTATCAATATGCTGGGCTAGAGCCGTTTGTTGCTTCACAAAGAACCTAATTTCTTCTTCTCGGATATTTGGATTACATTGCTTGAGTGCGGTTAAGCGTGATACTTCATCACTAAGTGCAGCTTCCATATTTGTTTGTGCACTCGTTTTTAAGCTTTGCATTTGTTGCTCTGCTAGGCCTTGTGCCGTCGTGATTAAGGTGTGAATTTGCGGTTGAAGCGCTGTCACTAACTTGCTGCCTGTTTGGCGGCCAACGGCTGAAAGTTGCTGGTTAAACCCTTCAAAGCCGACATTAGCAGCAAGATTATTACCCGATTTATCAAGTAAAATTCGAATGGGTGTAGGTGGTAAAAAACGACCAATTTGGAGTGAGTTAGGTGCGGTTGCTTCGGCAATATAAATTAGCTCAACAAAAAAGGTACCCACTGGGAGTTTTTTATTTTTTAGTAAGGCTACGGAACTTGAACCAAAGTTGTCATCGGCAATTAATTCCATCGCGCCTTGTACCATAGGGTGATCCCATGAAATAAAGTGAATGTCTTCTTGTGCAAGCGCGGTTTCGCGGTCAAAGGTGACGGTAATGCCTTCGTCTTTTAAGCATGGAAATGATGGTACTAACATGTGCTCACTTGGGTGCAGTACAACGCTATTTTCGCCTTTATCATCTTGATTGACGCCAAAAACGTCAAAAATCTTGATCATAAACATGGCTAAGTGGGTTTCGTTATCACGCGCTGCAATGGCTTCAACAAGCTGCTCTGCACGACCTTGCCCACTTGAGTGCAGCTCTAGCAAACGGTCGCGGCCTTGCTCCATTTTATTTTTAAGCACTTTGTTTTGCTTTTCAACTTGCTCAAGCAATGGGTCGAGCTCATCTTCATCGCAGTTATGGCTTGCAATGAGTTCGAGTAATTCTTCAGAGAATTGTTGATACAGTAATTGGCCTGTACTTGATGTGTGCTCAAAACCGTTGATCCCTTCGTGATACCAGCGATACAGCACTTCTTGGGCGGTATTGGCAAAATAAGGCACGTGGATTTGTACATCGTGGGTTTGGCCAATGCGGTCTAAACGGCCGATCCGTTGCTCAAGTAAGTCAGGATTAAGCGGTAAATCAAACAGTACTAAGGTATGGGCAAACTGGAAGTTGCGCCCTTCAGAGCCTATTTCTGAGCATAATAATACTTGGGCTGCATTATCTTCACTGGCAAAAAATGCGGCAGCGCGGTCGCGTTCAATGATGCTCATGCCTTCATGAAATACTGCCGCTTTAATGGCTTCACGCTCACGTAACTCTTGCTCAAGTGTTAAAGCAGTATGTGCGTGGGCACAAATGACTAATACTTTTTCACGTTTAAGTTCTAATAACTTATCAACTAACCAATCAACACGAGGGTCGAATTTTGCCCACGTTGCACTACCGCCTTCGAACTCTTGATAAATTTGCTCAGGGAATAGGGCGCGTAAAGCTCTTTTTTCAGCACTAGGTGAGCCACCTAAATTGCCCATTACCGACATGGCTGTTTGATACTGTTTTGGCATTTTCATTGGGTGGGCAGAGAGCTTTCGCTCTGGGAAGCCACAAATACCTGAACGGCTATTTCTAAATAAAATGCGGCCGGTACCGTGGCGATCAAGCAATTGAGATAAAATATCTTTACGTGCTTGTTCATCACCTTGATTGGATTTTGTTAATAACTCGGCAATGTTTGTGTGCGATAACAAACCTTCAAGGGTTACTTGCGCTTGTGGGGTGATGCTTTTCTCGGCCATTAATTGATTGGCGGCATCTGCGACTTCTTTGTAATGGCTTTCTTCTTCAACAAAGGCGTCGTAATCATAAAAGCGATCGGGATCAAGTAGCTTTAAGCGTGCAAAGTGGCTTTCATGACCCAGTTGCTCAGGCGTTGCTGTTAATAAAATAAGGCCTTTAATATCTTGGCTAAGTGCTTCGATACGAAGGTATTCAGTACTCGGTTTGCTTTTATCAAAACGTAAGTGGTGCGCTTCATCGACCACTAATAAATCCCAATCAGCGAGCGTCGCTTTTTCAAACCAGGTTTTTTTCTTAGTGATAAATTCAAGGCTGACAAGAACAAGTTGCTCAGTTTCAAAAGGATTAAATGAGTCGGCGTACGCTTCGGTACAGCGCTCTTCATCGAAAATTGAAAACTTTAAGTTAAAACGACGAAGCATTTCAACCAACCATTGATGCTGAAGGTTTTCAGGCACCACAATTAAAATGCGATTGGCTCGGCCACTTAATAGCTGTTGGTGAATGATCATGCCCGCTTCAATGGTTTTACCTAAGCCTACTTCGTCAGATAATAAAACGCGCGGTGCAAAGCGTTTACCTACTTCTTCTGCAATATAAAGCTGATGTGGAATTAAGCTGGCACGAGGGCCGACTAAACCGCGTAACGACGATTGCTGATTTTGATGCTGATATTGCCAAGTTTGATAACGTAAAGTAAAACGCTCAAAACGGTCAATTTGCCCAGCAAATAAACGGTCTTGTGGGTGGTTAAATTTGATAAAATGATCTAAAAAAGTCTCTTTTAATTGCGCAGGTTCATCAGTATCAACACGAGTGCCGTGGTAACACAAAATACCATTTTGTTCGGTGCACGAATCAACTAATAGTTCCCACTCGTCAACTGAACGAATTTTATCCCCTGGATTAAACACTACACGAGTTACCGGCGCTTCTTGAATGGAATAAAGGCGGTTATCGCCGGTGGCTGGAAAAAGTATCGTAACGTTACGGCCCTCGACCGCCACTACCGTACCTAGCCCTAAATCTGATTCAGTATCACTAATCCAACGCTGACCTAAGGAAAAATTCATCGACTCTCTTGACCCTTTTGAAAAAAGGCGGCTATGTTACCCCTAATAAGCGCACCTTTCACCTGTTATTTTTACTCTCTGACCGTCTCTGATCTTATGGAGAGTGGGGTTATGAATTAAATGTAACCATGGCTTTCATTTAACTCGGTTTTTTATTACTAAATTGTAATAAAAACGCCTCTTTCGAGAAATAGACTAAACTTGAAGTTAAGCAGAAAAATCATAAAACAGAAGGAATAAATTTTATGGGAAAAATGCGAATTGATGAAAAAAAAATGTATGTACTTGATACTAATGTACTCCTACACGAACCTCTCGCTTTTTTATCTTTTGAAGAGCACGACGTAATCATTCCCATGACGGTTTTAGAAGAACTTGATCACATCAAAGATCGTAAAAAAGATGTGAGCCGTGATGCTCGAGTGGCTATTCGCTCGCTAGAGGGCCTTTTACACAATGCCACGCCCGAGCAAATGGTTGAAGGGGTGGCACTGCCCAGTACCAGCGTCGGTACTCGGGCTCAAAATGGAAAGTTAATGATAGTAAACGATCATTTGTTTGCTGAAGAAATATCAGGATTACCTGGCAATGAAAATGATCACCGCATTATAAATAGTGCTGTTCATCTACAAAATCAGCACCCTAATGTCAAAGTTGTTTTGGTAACTAAAGACATAAATATGCGCTTAAAAGCCAAAGGGGCAGGGCTTAAGTTTGTTGAGGATTATCGAACGGATCAGTTAATCGATGATATCAGCCTACTGAGTTTGGGTTATAAAAAGTTATCGGGTGATTTTTGGCAGACTGTTGGCCAATGTAAAAGCGATCAAGAAGGGCGAGAATTACACCATACGGTTGCCAAAGATTTAATCGGAGAAGTGTTTGTTAATGAGTATTTAATTGATGATACCGGGCATTTTGCTGCTCGAGTTGAATCGTTTACCGACACGCATGTGACCTTACTTGATTTAGGTCAAGAACGTTTAATGTCCCGAATGGCTTGGGGGATCAGACCAAAGAATATTTATCAAGCGATGGCGATGAATGCATTACTTGATACCCATATGGATTTGGTTATTTTAACTGGCCCTGCCGGTTGCGGTAAAACCTTGCTAGCGTTAGCTTGTGCGCTGGAGTTAGTCATTGAACAGGGTATTTACGATAAAGTGATCGTGACCCGAAATACCCCAGAAATTGCCGAGTCAATTGGTTTTTTACCCGGTACTGAGGAGGAAAAAATGGCTCCTTGGTTAGCTGCGATCACTGATTCTCTTGAGGTTTTACATAAAAGTGATCAAAATCCAATATCGAGTCGAAACTATATTATGGAAAAGGCCAATATTCAGTTCAAATCGGTCAATTTTATGCGAGGGCGTAGTATTCAAAATGCGATTGTTATTTTAGATGAAAGCCAAAATTTAACCGCAGCACAGCTAAAAACTATTATTACCCGCTGCGGAGAAGGTACAAAACTTATTTGTTCTGGTAATTTAGCGCAAATAGACAGTAATTACTTAACTCCAGTCACTTCAGGTTTAACTTACTTGGTTGAGCGCTTTAAAAACTTTGAAGGCAGTGCCAATGTTAATCTTAATGGGGTAGTCCGTAGTCGCTTAGCAGCTTTTGCTGAAGAGAATTTATAAAACCATAAATTTATCAAACTATAAAAACAGGCATGGTATTTGCTATGTCTGTAAATAGTTAAATAATGAAAAATTTATAACTATTACTTTAGTACTGCTAATATTTAGTTTTATAGTAGTCACTTAACTTTTAATTGAAATATAAGTTTCACAGGCATGATGCAACTTATAACAATGGCTGATATTGGGGAACAAATGGAGCGTGCTTTAGTTTTGGTCGTTGACGACGATCCCTTAAATTTAGTGGTCTTAAGGCAGACTTTGCAAAAGCATTACCGTGTGATCACTGCCAGTAATGGTTACGAAGCCCTTGATGCTGTGGTATCGAATCAAGTTGATTTAATTTTGCTTGATATCAAAATGCCAAAAATGGATGGTTATCAGGTATTAAAGCAATTAAAGAGCTCGACAGATACGCAAGCTATCCCAGTAATTTTTATTTCAGCTAATGACTCTCATGCTGATGAAGCTAAAGGTCTAGAGATGGGCGCAATGGATTATATAACTAAGCCATTTAGCCCTCCCATAGTATTAGTTCGCGTTAAAAATCAACTCACTATAAAACAAAAAAATGACTTACTTGAAAAGTTGGTTTCAATTGATGGCTTAACAGAAATAAATAATCGTCGTTTTTTTGATGATAATATTACAAAAGAATGGCGCCGCTCTTCACGTTCAAATGAAGAAATGGCGATGTTGTTGATTGATATCGATCATTTTAAGTTATTTAATGACAACTATGGCCACAGAGCTGGTGATGAATGTTTAAAAATGGTTGCTGCAACAATAAAATCTTTATGCCAGCGAGGCAGTGATTTTGTTGCGCGTTATGGGGGGGAAGAGTTTACTGCGGTGTTTTCACCTTGCGCGTTAGATGATGCCATTAAGCAAGCAGAGCGCTTACAAAAAGCAGTGTATGATTTACTTATACCGCATAAGTTTTCAACAACAGCACCCTATGTCACCATTAGTATTGGTGTGGCAAGTTCAAAGTCTAAAGATGTAAATAGTGTAGCAAGTTTAATTGAAGAAGCAGATAAGAGCCTGTATGAAGCTAAGGATGCGGGGCGAAATCAAGTCAAAGCAGCAAAGCGGATCAATTAAAAAAGCTCGTGGTAATAACTTTGCATGTTTACGTATTGCGCTGAACTTGGAGCTATCTTTGCCAAAGGGATAAGCGCAGGCCCAACTGGCTCGGCTAATAAATAATGTGATCCATTAATTACGGTATATTCATCACTTCTAAGGGTGGGGAGTTCAAAGCCAATTAATGCGTGCTCGGGTAAATAAATAAAAGCTATACTCAAACCGGGATAAATATTTTTTAAAATAGCCCCTAATAACACCATTTTACTATCGCAATCACCACCATTTCCACTGATCACTTTTAACGGTGAATTAAATCCCGAACCATCTGATGTTTTTCTATCTTCTAGCACTTGGTATGGAATTGACTGCACCCAATTGAGCGTAAAATTGATCACATCGCGAGGACGATTGTTTTGAAACTGACTTTTAATTGCCTCGGCTATAGGCGTTACATGGGCGATAGCTTTTTTAGCGAACTGAAGGTGATCTACCTTAATTCTTTTGCCAAACCAAGGGCTATCAAATGCAATAAAGCTTAAATCGTTGAGCTGTACTTTGCGTGCATCTTGTTCGACTTGTATTAATTCTAAGCGTATTTTATTGGTCAGTTCGGGTTGGTCAGTTTTAATTGTGTAAGTTACTTTATTATAGTTTTTCTTAAATTTGATTTTTACTTCTCTTGGATTGTATGTGCTTGCTTTATCAAGGAGCGCTTGGTAAACATTGTTTAGTATTACGTTTGGTTCATAGCGTTTAAATCGACGGTTGGCGTTACGCAGTAATTGATTATCGAGTTTAAAGGATAAGTTTTGTGGTTGTTTATTTGTATCCAGCCATTGATAATTATAGGCTGTATAAGTGTCGTATATTTTTTGTGTTCGTTCTAAGGCAGCTACCGATGAGGCACTTATAAGTAATAGCGCCCCCAATAATAGCTTTTTATGAACTGTAAGGCGGTATATAAAAAGGTATTTGAGATTCATTGATTGTTTCTTTGGCTATATTAGGAACGAACTTTTCAGCGTATTTTAAATATACTTTTTCCTTTATAAATATATTGAACAAGTCTGCATCTATATGACTATCTTTGGCCATAAACCCCATTATTTTTAGGCATTCAGTTAAGCTTTTTCCTGGTTTGTAGGGACGATCTGATGCGGTAAGAGCTTCAAAAATATCGGCAATCGCCATCATTCGAGCTGGGGCCGACATTTGCTCTTTGGTGAGTCCTTTGGGGTAACCACTGCCATCCATTTTTTCATGGTGGCCACAGGCGTATTCAGGCACATTTTTAAGGTGTTTTGGAAATGGCAGAGAATCGAGCATCATCACCGTAACATCAATGTGATGATTAATAATTGTGCGCTCGGCTGGCGTTAAAGTGCCACGCTGAATTTTCAAGCACTCTAATTCATCATCAGTAAATACTGATTGTTCAACGCCATTAATAGTTATGCGGTATTTTTCTGCTAATTGTTTTATGCGCTCTACACTCTCATCGGGTAAAAACTCTCCCCCTAAGTTTGTTGTGCGTAAAAAAGCCCTGTCGTTGGCTAATTGTTGCAATTCAGCATGTAAATCAATTTTAAGTTCAGGGTTTTTGAGTGCTGTTAGTTCGCGCTGTTGAGCGTAAATTTCAAGTTTTGCATCAATGTACTCAATGCGGTCAAAAATAGTTTGCAGCTTGGTGGCTTTGTCCATCACATATTCTGGAGTGGCTATTTTACCGCAATCATGTAACCAGCCTGCGATGTTAAGTGCATTTTGTTCTTGCTCAGTGAGTTCAAATTGAGCCAAAGGTCCTACTTTTGTATTGTTAACAGCATGGGCTAGCATCATCGTTAGTTCAGGGACTCGGCGGCAATGGCCTCCGGTATAGGGGGATTTTTCATCAATAGCGCGGGCGATGACTTTGGCTAATGACTCAAACAAGACTTCCATTTCACTAATTAACTGCTTATTGGTGAGCGCTACCGCGGCTAGTGATGTCATTGAGAGTACCAAATCAATTTCTTGTTGGTTGAAGGGGACAATTTGGCCATTTTCTTGGGCATTAATCAGTTGTAATACGCCATTTATTTCACCTTCATGATTTTGCATTGGCACCGTGAGGACCGATTTTGTCCGATAACCTGTTTTTTGGTCCATCGCCCTTGCACCGCTCAAATCGTGAGAGCAGGCTTGGTACGCATCTTCAATAATAATGGGTTTTTGAGTGGCGGCAGCGAGTGCAACAAGTGCGTTTTTATTGATTTCATTGTTGATATAAATCGGGATATTGTTAAAAGGAATAGGGGTGCTCGATGTGCCGCCCATGTATAACCTAAGAGAGTCATTTATCAGGGTTTCAAATTTAAGTTCGTGGTCGTTGGTAATTGAATAAATGGTTCCGCCATCAGCATGGGTGAGTGCTTTTGCACTACACAAAATATCCTCCAGCAGCTTAGTGGTGTTTTTTTCCGTTGATAAGCGATAGCTAAGTGCCAGTAATTCTTTTAAGGCATCGTCATTATTCAGTAACGGCATGTTCGCGCCTTATTCAATCCATAAGTAATGAGCATAGCTGTAATGATGCAGGTAAGGCGAACAATCATAGTATTATTTCCTGACCTTCTTTTGCGATATCAAAACGCATAGGTTGGTTTTGATCGTACGCTGCAAGAATGTCTAATAATTGACTGTCTAATCGTTCAGGTGAGTGACTATAAAGTAATAGCTTTTTCACTTTAGCCGCTTGTCCTAAGGCGATTGCTTGGTCGATTGATGAATGACCCCAACCAAGTTTCGACGGCATTTCGCTGTCGGTGTATTGTGCATCGTGAATTAATAAATCAACACCGGCCAAAAAATCACACCACTGTGTTAACGTAGTTTTTAAATTATCGGTTGAATAGAGTTCGTTGTCGGTGACATACGCGATTGTTTTGTTGCCACAACTAATTTTATAGGCAAAGCCGCCATTGGGATGGTTGATGGGTTTTGTAAGCACCTCAAACCCTACAATGTTCAGTCTTGCGACTTCTTCACTTAACGAATGGACCGTAATTTTGGCACTTAATTTATTGGCGGGCACTGGAAAAAAGCTTTTGTCCATTTGTTCTAAAATGGCTTTAGGTTGCATCGGTTCAGTGGGGGCGCTGTAGATATGAATATTGCGATTGGGTTGGTAAGCGGGAATAAAAAAAGGAAATCCTTGAATATGATCCCAATGATTGTGACTCAACAAAATATGAATGGGTTGAGTTTCTTTTGCTAAACGTTCGCCCAGTAAACGAATACCCGTGCCAGAATCAAGTATGAGTTTATTATTATTGGCTTCGAGCAACACACAGGCTGTATTACCACCAAAAATCACTGTATCAGGGCCTGGGGTGGGGATGGAGCCTCGGGTACCATAAAAGGTTACTTTCATTATCGCTTCGCTTGTCATTATATAAATGAAATCAGGAGGCTAAGTCATTGAGCTTAAAGAAAACAAGAAGGCTTAGCCTTCTTGTTTTATAGTGAAAAATGGCCTATTTGTCCATTAATGGTTTGATATACTTAACAGGCGAGCTGCCAAAACTTAAAAACGTTTCATGGAATGCTTTTAAACTAAAATCATTGCCTAGTTTTTGCTTTTGCGTTTCTCTAAAGTCATAAATTTCACGATAGCCACTAAAGTAGCTGGTAAGTTGAACTTGGCTTAACGTGGCGCGGCGCCATTTACCTTCGGCTTCTGTGCGCTCTTGAAATGCGCCATTCATCAGTAAATCAAGGCCGTCTTCTTTACTCATATTAAGCACTTGAATGCTGTAGTCTAAAATGGTGTTACAAATAACACGTAAATTCCATTTGTAGTACATGAGCCACATTTCAGGTTCAAAATCACCATAGCCTTCTTCAAGCATCATGCGCTCAGTGTAAACTGCCCAGCCTTCAATCATGGCGCCATTGCCTAAAATACTTTTAATTAAAGAAGGTGACTGGTTAGCATAAACTAATTGAGCATAATGCCCCGGAATAGCCTCATGGATATTGAGAATTTGTAATATCCAATGGTTGTACTCTTTTAAATAAGACTCAGCTTGTTCAGCGCTCATGCCATCAAGAGGGGTTACGTTGTAGTAGGTATTTTCTTTGCTATCGTATGGACCAGGTGCACTGATGGATGCGCCGGCAAAACCGCGCATATAATCAGGTGTTTCGCGCACCACTAAAGGTTTATCGGCATCTAAAGTCAGTAAGTCTTTTTCACGAACAAATTTATCAAGCACAGGAATTTGGCGTTTAATTTCTGGCACAAACTCTTCAGCAGAAACATGCTTTACTGCTAAATGGTTAATCAGCGTTGCAATTGCTTGATTGCTATCGCTTGGCATGGTTTGGTCTGCAAAATATTTTGGCCACAATTGCGTGGTGATTTGTACCATTTCTTGTGTTACGCGAGCTTTGTCTTCTTGCGCTTTTTGATACATTTGCTTGGCGGTATAGCCCGATTGAATGTCAAATGCGAATTTTTCTTCATATAAGGCTTCGCCAATTCTAAATGAGCGAGCTGAATTGTTTGCCACGAGTTCTTTTTCAAGTTCGGTTAAAAAGTCGATATAACCTTGAACCGCTTGTTTTGTGGCATTAAAACGCTCAGTGAATAGGGCTTTATCGTTCTCGCTTAAACCTGACTTTTGCGCACGAGCTAATAAATCATCAGAAAAAACTGAGAATGCGCCTTGGTTTTGTGAGATGGCAAGCTGAGTAAACTCAAGCGTAGGTGTATCGATATTTTTTTGTGCTGCTAGGTAATATGCGGGCACGTTTTCCATTCGTTGTAATACTTTTTGTAGTTTGCTGTCTTCAGCTTCAAGGCGGCTGTTAATAATTTTGGCAAATGCACCAGCTACGTTGTAGTTTGAAGGGTTCCATTGCCAGCTTTTAAATTTTGTATGCTCCCAAATGTTTTTATCGAGCATATTTTTAATTAAGTAATAATCAGTTTTTTGGTTTTGGTTGAGCTGTTCAACATCAAATTTTGCTAAGTTTTCTAACTCTGTTTTTGTTGATGCAAGGCTTTTTGTGCGGCTGGCATCATCGGGGATTGTTAAAATATGGTCGTATTTGCCATAACCGACCCATAAAGACCATTCTGGGTTTTCTTGCCACAAGCGTTCAATAAATTGCGTTGAATAATCAGCAAAGTTTTGTTGTACTTGCTCAGCTGAAATGGTTGGAGTTGCTATGTTAGGTTCTTTTTGACAGCCGGTTAAACTTAAAGCTGCAGCTAACGATACTGCCAAGGCGGTTTTTTTTAAAATACGTGAATTCATAACAAGGGTTCGAGTAAAAAACGGTACCCAGTTATAAGGTATTTTGGCTAAATTAAAAAGGCTATTTCTTTGTATTAGCAACAAATTAAGACGAGTAACTAAGATTGACGATCACTTCATGGCAATCAGACTTTTTAAATGAGCATCAGCTAGATTCGACCTATCTTTGCCAAGTAGCGCCGATAGTGAGGCGTATTGTCGAATTATATCGGCAACGATCTTTGCAAGGGCCTTGGCTGTTGGCTATTAACGGTGCGCAAGGCTCGGGGAAATCGACTCTAAGCGCTTATTTAGTTGAGTATTTTAAGTCGGTCGAACAGCTTAAAACAGTTGTTTTATCGCTAGATGATTATTATTACTCGCCCAAGCAGCGTGCAGATGTTGCCAAGCAATACCATCCGTTATTTTGTACCCGTGGAGTTCCGGGGACGCATGATATAACTCAAGCAATTTCTGATGTTCGCACTCTTTTGGCCAAGCAACCATGTTTGCTCCCTCGCTTTGATAAAAGCCAAGATACTGTGTTTAGCCAAGACCTTTGGCAATCTGTTGATCAGCCACAAGATATTGTGATTTTTGAAGGCTGGTGCGTAGGGCTTTGTCCTGAGCCTGCCACAAATTTGCTAAGGCCAATTAACTATTTTGAACAAACATGTGACGTCGATGGCCGTTTTCGCCAGCTCGTTAATCAGCATTTAGCGGCAGAATATCAAGACTTATTTACTCTGTTTGAGCACTTAGTGTATCTAAAAATGAGTGACTTTAGTCATGTATTAGCATGGCGAAAAAAGCAAGAGCATAAATTAATTGCTAAAACTGGGAGTGGCTTAAGTGATGAGCAAGTAGAAGATTTTATTGCATATTTTGAGCGTTTAACGCGTTATGCCTTAATTTGTTTACCGCCTAAATCGGATATTATTGTTGAGGTATTACCTAATCACCAGTTGAAATTAATATAACAAAAACATTATTGCGCCTAGGATGAAACACAATAATGTTTTTGAGTTATTGGGTGCTTTTGAGGGGGTTAAGCGACTCTATTTCGCGCTTTACCTTGAATGAATGCATTGATATTAAGGGCAATTTGCGCCAATAGTCGGCTGACAGATTGCTGACTGGCCCACGCAATGTGAGGGGTTAGCAGTAGATTTGGCTTTGTGTAGCTAACTAGTGGGTTATCTTGTTGAGCGGGTTCTTGGCTTAATACATCGACAGCAGCGCCTGCAATTTGTTGCTGTGTTAATGCATTAAATAAGGCTTGCTCGTTCACAATGCCACCTCGTGCGGTATTTAATAACACAGCTGTTGGTTTTATGAGTGCAAATTCAGCTTGGTCAATCAGGTTTTTGGTCTCAGCTGTAAGGGGGCAGTGCAAAGATATAATATCGGCTTGTTGTAAGGCGTCAGTAAACGCGACTCGGCCATGTCTTGGCGTGTGATTTTTACGTTCGCTAATGAGCACCTTCATGCCAAATGCATTGGCTACTTGGCTCATGGCTTTACCGAGCTCTCCATAACCAATAATGGCAATAGTTTTACCTGCCACTTCATCAATAGGATGGTCGAGCAAACAAAAATGCTGACTTTTTTGCCATAGGCCTTGTTGGCAATCTTGAATATAACGATGCGTATTGCCAAGCAGGTTGAACAATAAACTAAAACTATGCTGCACCACGCTTGCAGTTGAGTACCCCGCAACATTACACACGGCAATCCCGCTTATTTTAGCTGCCTCTAAATCAACATTGTTAGTGCCGGTTGCTGCAATACAGATCAGTTTTAAATTTGGCAGTTGGGTCAGTGTTTCTTTTGTTAATAAAACTTTATTGGTGATAACCACATCGGCTTGTTGGCAACGTGCTAATACATCATTTGCACTGGTATGTTCGTAGCACGTTAAGCTGCTTGCTAAGGTTTTTATGGGGGCGATATCGCCTGTAGTGAGGGTTGCGTGATCCAAAATTACAATTTTCATTTTATTTAAGTTTTTTCGTAGAAACTATTGACCTTGGAGTTTACTCTAAGCTTTATACTCAGCTCAAATACTTTGGCGGTAGGTTGTTTTTGAAAGCAAGTTGTTATTCGAAAAGGAGTGCTGAACATGCAAATAGGTGAACTCGCAAAACAATTGGCTGTATCAACAGATACGCTGCGTTATTATGAAAAAAATCAATTGTTAACCGCAAGTGGTAGAACTCAGTCGGGTTATCGAATTTATGATGCTGGTAGCGTAAAGCAGCTTGAGTTTGTGCTCAGGGCTAAAAGCGTGGGTTTTACGTTAAATGAAATCAAAGAGTTATTGGCGATTAAAGTTGAAAAAGAAAATTACAGCTGCGGCGAAATAAAAGCATTCACTGCTGATAAAATGGCTGAAGTTGCAGCTAAAATTGCAGAGCTTGAGCGGTTTCATCAATCTTTAAAACTATTACACACTTCATGCTGTGGTGGGCAAGAGTCAGCCCAGCATTGTTCAATTTTATCTGCTTTGGAGAATGTTGATGACGACACTCTTAACTAATTTTTGGCAACTGTTTATGGTGTCGGCACCGTGGCTGTTGCTTGGTTTATTTATTGCCGCTCTGTTGAATGTATATTTACCCAAAGACTTTTTGAATAAGCATTTAGGTAAAGAAGGGTTTTGGACTACGGTAAAAGCGGCACTCATTGGTGCGCCTATGCCCCTGTGTTCTTGTGGGGTGATCCCTGCTGCAATTGGGCTTCGCCGCGCTGGCGCGTCAAAAAGTGCCACCACAGCCTTTTTAGTGTCAACACCTGAAACGGGCATTGATTCAATTTCGGTATCGTATGTTTTACTCGGCCCTTTTATGGCGGTTATTCGCCCAATTGCTGCCGTTGCCAGTGCAATCACAGCAGGTTTACTGGTAGGCAAAGAGAGCAAACAAGCGCCACACAATCCTGAGCATTCACATAGCCACAACGAGACAACTGCTTGCTGCGCACCTAAAAGCGAACAGCAGCCTAAAGCTGCGAGTTGCTGTGGTAGTCGCAGTGCGAAAATAGTCGCTATAGTTGAACCTGAAACGGAAGCGAAAACAAAACAATCAAGCTGCTGCGCATCGACAAGTAAGCAGGAGGCATTATCGACAACAGAAGTTAACAGCTGCTGCGCCCCTAAAACCGATGTAAAGCCTAAAAAAACCAGCTGCTGCGTAAGCCAAAACGAACCTATGGTGAGCGAAGTAGAGCCTGAAACTCAACAATCAAGTTGTTGTAACACCGGTGAGGCAGTACAAAAAGAGTCTCAATGGGCAAAGCTGAAACAGGCATTTCATTTTAGTGCCACTAAATTATTGCAAGATACTGCGGTGTGGTTACTGATCGGATTGTTTTTTGCGGCACTAATTCAAACCTATGTCCCCGAAGGGTTTTTAGCGCAGTGGGGCACAGGCCTACTTGCAATGACAGTCATGGTGTTAGTCAGTATTCCTATGTATATCTGCGCGACAGCATCAACCCCTATTGCTGCGGGTTTGTTGTTATCAGGAGTATCACCGGGTGCGGTTTTAGTGTTTATGCTCGCAGGCCCTGCGACTAACATTGCAACCTTAGGTGTGGTCGGCAAAGAGTTGGGCAAGCGCGCTTTAGCTGCTTATTTAACTGGGGTCATTGGTATGGCGCTGGTATTTGGCTATTTAACCGATTATTTAGTTGCCGAATATGGCTTTGTGGTGGCGCCAACCATAACACATGGCCATGAAGTGCTGCCTTATTGGTTAGAGTTTGGCGCTGCTTTCTTACTTGCGGGATTGTTAGTCCGATTATTGGCTATATGGCTAAAAAGCACTTTTAAACCATCAATGTAATGAAATAAAAAATAAACGCACTCCTTATATAAGTGCGTTTATTTTGTTTAATCTGAACCATAAATTATTTTAATTCAGCGACTAAGTCCATTAGATTGTCAAAGGCTTCTTTACAAGTTGGGGCGGTTGCTTCTATCTCGATTCCTCCAACCGAACCTTTAACCGTGCAACTTCCTTGTAACTCATGTTCTAAACCGCCAGTTATAGCTAGTTTTTGATTAATAGACACAACTTTAAATTCTAATCCTTGTGCGGATAAATCATTTTTAAATAACTCTATGGTGTCAATGACTTCAGGAGAGTCTTGAAGTAACTTATTTAATAACTGTGGGCTTATTTCTTTTATTTGATCTTCAGCGACAACGGCTGTACTTAATGCTGCGGTAAAAAGTATCAGTGGTAATAATTTTGTAGTCACTTATGTCTCCTTGTAGTTTAATGAATTCACATCCCTGTACCTTTTTTAACTGTATCTTTTTTGTTTTTTACGGTCAACTTGTTTTGTCTGTTTTATGGTGTCACTTTAATTTAAACTGACAAATTTTCAGCTTTTCTTCAGCTTTATTTCATATCAAATATAAGTAAAACATGGTGATATCTCTTATCTGTAAAAATTAGGAGGTACCACCAATGAAATTAAATTTAGTTTTCTCTACGTTACTTTTATCAAGTCTATTTATCATCCCCTCTGTTGATGCCAAAGAAGCCATTGGGTTAGCGCACGCCCAAACAGTGAGTGTAAGTGAGAAGCAGTATCTTGGTTTTTCTTATCCTAACCAACGCCAAAATGCCATTAGCCTCACGTTTGATGATGCCAGGCAAAGCCAAATTGATGTGGGTTTGCCTTTGCTTGATAAACATAATGTCAAAGCCACTTTTTATGTAGTGCCCGATGCGGTTGAAAATCGCTTGGCAGGTTGGAAACGGGCGGTAAAAAGTGGCCATGAAATTGCGAACCATACTGCTAACCACGTGTGTAGTGGTAACTTTGAATGGCTGCGCCAAAAAGGGTTAGGGTTAGAGCAGGTTAGTTTAGCGTGGTTGGCTGAAGACATGGATATTACCACTCGTTATCTTGAAGATAAGCTGGGCGTAACAGCCACCGGGTTTGCTTATCCATGTGGCCATACCTTTGTTGGTCAAGGCACACAAACCCAAAGCTATGTGCCGCTGGTGGCGCAAAAATTTAAAGTGGGCCGTACGTGGAATGACGAAACCGGTAATAACCCCAATTATGTTGATATGGCGCAAGTGGCTGCGGTACGTATGGATGGCATGAGCTTTGAACAGCTCAAAGAGCTAATTGAATTTATGCGAGTTAATAATTCATGGATTGTGCTGGCTGGGCATGAAGTGGGGGAGGGTGATTGGTATACGGTCGATAGTCAAGTGCTTGAGCAATTAATCGCTTATTTGAAAGATCCTAAAAATGGTTTTTGGCTCGATACGGTGGCCAATGTGGCCGACTATATTGAGCAAAAAAGAGCACACAGCGCAGCCAAAAGTGATTCATCTCAAGTGCGTACAGGTCTTTAATTTGTATGCTAGAGTCGGGTTTATTGTCAGCGATTAAATTTTGGAGCGACTGTGATAAACCCAACAAAAATTATAAAAACAGCCACTTGGTTATCTGCCGCGTGGTTTGCTAATCCCTTATTGGCAGTTGATTATGAACAGTTGCCAAGCCTTGCAATCAGCCATTCTGTGCAATCGGTTGTTGAAAATGCCACGATCCCTTGGGCTATGGTGCAATTACCTTCGGGCCAGTTATTAGTTACAGACCGTAATGCAAAGTTATTGTTGCAAAGTGATACAGGTAAAGGGGTTGAAATCTCTGGTTTACCTAACATTCATGTTCATGGCCAAGGCGGGTTATTAGACTTAGCCTTGCATCCTGATTTTGCGACCAATCAGTGGCTTTATTTTACTTATTCAAGCCCTGAAGGCGCAGGTGAAGGTAGCCATACCGCATTAATGCGCGCAAAGCTTGATAGTAAAAAAAAGCAGTTAACTGAGCACCAGCTGCTTTATAAAGGCGAAGGGAATACTCAAAAAGGCCAGCATTATGGCAGCCGGATTGCATTTGATGACAAAGGATATGTTTATTTTTCAATTGGCGATCGTGGAGCCCGTGATATAAACCCGCAAGATTTAAGTCGTGATGGTGGCAAAATTTATCGCTTACATGACGATGGCCGTATACCAGGCGATAATCCTTTTGTAAATCAAGCTACAGCTAAAAAAGCGACGTGGTCATATGGTCATCGTAATCCACAAGGTATGTGGTTTGATAGCGCCTCTAAAACACTTTGGGCGCATGAGCATGGGCCAAAAGGGGGCGATGAACTCAATTTAATCGAACCGACAAAAAATTACGGCTGGCCTGTTGTGAGTTACGGTGTTAATTATAATGGGTCGAGCTTTACAGATTTAACTGAGCAAGCAGGTATGCAAGCACCGGTAATGAATTGGACACCGTCAATCGCGCCATCAGGTATGGCCTATGTGGATAGTGATAAATACCCAAGTTTGAAGGGGAAATTATTAGTCGGTTCAATGAAATTTAGTTTTATCAGTGCCCTTGATATTAAAAATGGCCAAGTCATCAAGCAAGATAAAGTGTTTGAAGGCGTTGGCCGAGTACGTAGTGTGTTACAAGGTCACGATGGTTATTTATATGTGGGTCTTGATGGCCAAGGTGTTGTGCGCATTGTGCCTACGCCTTAATGTAATGCCATAAAGCAACTAAATTGCAGTAATAAAAAAGGTTGAACTGAGTTCAACCTTTTTTATTTTTTATAACGATAGTTTTATTTTTATTGTGCAAACTTATAGTTGTTGGCCTTTTAGTTTTTCTTTCGCTTCTTCTAATTTACTAAAGTCTAATCCTAGCTCTTCAATCGCTTCTTTAATTAAATGAGGCTGCGTCATAACTAGCCCCATTAGTTGTTGTAGTTTTTCAGGTGCAATCCCTAATTGCTGAACCAAGCTCATCGCCATAAATGGGTTTTCAGTAAATGATTGGAACAATTCACGAGTTTGCTGCTCGCTGACATTGTGTTCTTTTAAAATTGCGATAATTGGATTCATAACAGACCTTGGTTGCGAATTAAATAATGTTGATAACTTATTTATATGGGCGCATTGCGCAAGTTTAAAGCCTGTTACATTTTTTTATCAAAATAAAAGAGCAGAGCTTGGTGATGCCAAACCAAGGCCTGTATTACTTTTGTTTTCATTTGTCGGTATTGGCATGCAAGCCTTCATTTTTATGCACTTATACTGTGCTATTTCTTCCTATTTTTAGAGCTTTAATAACGCTAAATAACCCTTGAGAAGGGCTATCTAAAACTCACTCATCAAACATTAATGTAAATGATATCTATTATCATTGTTGATCTGTTTTTTATTAAAGTGTAATATATTTTTTAAATAAAATTTATTACTTTTTAAACGTGTATGGATAACGCAATGAATACAATAAGAAATATCGCTCTGTCTTTTGTCGCTGCGGCAGTATTAGCGGGTTGTGGTGGTGATGATGGAAAAGATGGTATCGCGGGCGCTCAAGGTGTTGCGGGTCAAAATGGCGTAGATGGTGTAAATGGAACAAGTGTGTTTGTAACTACGCAAGATGTAATCAAAACGAATGCGCAACATGCATATGCGGTTTATGCCGATTCATTAATTGCAGCCAAAGCACTTAAAGAGCAGTTAGCTGTATTTGTTGCCAATCCAAGTGATGAAAATTTTTCATTGGCTAAAAAAGCATGGTTAGCGGCACGCGAACCTTATGGACAGTCTGAGGTGTTTCGTTTTCGTGAAGGCCCAATTGATAACTTAACCAAAGATGCTGCGGGTAACTGGGTATTAGAACCTGAAGCAGGCCCTGAGGGGGCGATTAATGCATGGCCTTTAGCTGAAGCATTAATTGATTACACGCAAGATATGGATGGGTTACAAAACCCTGAAAACCCAAGCACTTTACCTGCTGGTGGTAATATTATTGCCGATATCGAAAGTTTTCCGGTTATTGATAAAGCAACCATTCAAGCGCAGTTTGAACGCGGTGATGATGAAGCGAATGTGACTTCTGGTTACCATGCAATTGAGTTTTTATTGTGGGGCCAAGATTTAAACGCCGATGGAACGTATACTGCGAACCGTGATTATTCAGCTGGTTATCGTAAAGCCACTGATTTTTATACGATTGAAAATCAAATGGGCCAATGTACCTCAGGTGAAGCGGGAGCTGCCAACGCTATTTGTGTTCGTCGTAGTCAGTATCTACTGGCCGCTGCAGATTTACTGATTGATGATTTGAAATCAGTGGTTGATGCATGGACACCGGGAACCGGTTTTCATTACCAAACATTTATTAAAGAAGAAACTCAAAAACAATCTCTTGCTAAAATTCTAGAAGGAATGGGTCGCTTAAGTTATGGCGAATTAGCAGGCGAGCGAATGAGTATTGCCCTTCGCACAGACTCTCAAGAAGATGAGCATTCGTGTTTTTCTGATAATACCCACCGTGATATTTTCTTAAATGCTAAGGGCATTCAAAACGCCTTTAATGGCCAATACACGCGTTTTGATGGCGAAGTATTACAAGGTGCGAGTATTTATAACTTGCTGGTTGTAGCGGGTAAGCCAGAACTTGCAAATAAGTTACGCGGTGCACTTGAAGATACCATGGCAAAAGCGGCGGTCATTGATACTACAGCAAAACTGGGTTATTCATTTGATGTGCAAATTCAACAACCTGAACTTAAAGGTGCAGTCACAAATACCATTGAAGCACTCAAAACCCAAACGCAGGTCATTAAAGAAGTGATTGAAGCGTTAGGAGTTACTACGGGTGATTTAGAGGGCGATACGGACGAATTTGGCGGTTAAATTAAGTTAATAGATTAGCCCATCCATTGGATGGGCTTTTTGCGTTTAGCAAAGTTTATTATTCAGGGTGTGTGGGTTAGTAATGAAAAAAAATGTCGTTCTATTGTCGTTTACAGTATGGATAAGCGCCTGTGGGGGCTCTGATGGCCAAGATAAAGTAGTTGAAGTGTCTGTGCCAGTAACGCCTCCGGTTGTGACTGTGATGCCGGGGCAGCCTGATGACGGTTTAGCACCTTTAAATGCAACAACGCCCGATCCAAAAGAGCATTTATCTGGTGGTGAAGTGACAACGCAAGTAATCAATCAGGATGCATTTAGTCAATCGGCACCGGCTATTCGCAGTGATTTTGAACTCGATGGGGTGTTTAAGTCGGGCGATCATTTATTTCGTGGGGTACATGCGGGTCAAGGGCCATTATTTAATAATCCAACATGCCAAGGTTGCCACATTAAGGATGGCCGTGGTGAAGTACCAAGTTCACCCAATGAACCAATGACAAGCATGTTTTTACGCATTAGTGATGGGCAAGGTCAACCCGATTTAATCTATGGCGATCAAATTCAAACCTTTGGTATGCAAGCGGGTCAATCCCAAGGGGTATTGCCCAAGCATCGAGGCGCACTTGATGAGGGCATTGCATATGGAGAAGCCTATGCATGGGTTGAATATCAAACAATAGAAGGCCAATTTGATGACGGCCAAACTTACCAATTACGTAAACCAATTTATAAAGTGAAAGATCTCGCCTATGGCGATTTTAACCCCGATGTACGTTTGTCACCCCGTGTGACACCGAGCATTTTTGGCTCCGGGTTATTACATGCCATTCCAGAAGCATACATTACCAGTTATGCCGATCCTGATGATATTGATGGCGATGGTATTTCTGGTCGAGCGGTGTTTACGACTGAGCCTATCTCAGGGCAAAAAAAATTAGCACGTTTTGGTTATAAAGCCGTTACGGCTTCAGTACTTGAGCAAATATCAGGTGCGTATAGAGGTGATATGGGCATTACCAATATTGTTGCACCGCAAGAGTCATGTACTTCAGAGCAAGCGGCTTGTCTGGCGCAAGCGCAACTTGAGCAAGATAAAGAACAAGATGGCCTTGATTTAAGTATTTTGGCCCTCGCGCAGGTTGAATTTTATAACCGTTTACTGGCTGTGCCGGTGCGCCGAGGTTTTGATAGCGCCAATCAAATATGGCAAGCCGATGTTGTTGCAGGGCGAGCATTGTTTTTTGCAGCCCAATGTGCCAGTTGTCATATTCCACGGCATAAAACTGGCGAAGCTGAGGCCAGTTTATTGGGGGATGCAGGGTTACTTGATGTTAACTCGAGCCATACGCCAATAGCGGCATTAAGTGATCAAGTTATTTATCCTTACACTGATTTACTGCTGCACGATATGGGAGGTTCTTGCGCCGCAATTGCGCGTGAAACCGCGCAAGGTGAAGCGTGTACCGAAGGTGCGCAGTGTTATTGGGTGCAGCGCTGTGAAGGCCTTGCTGATGATCGCCCCGAAGGTAGCGCAAGTGGAACTGAATGGAAAACGCCATCACTTTGGGGTCTTGGCCTTGTTAATACTGTAAATGCTAGAGCAACGTATTTACATGATGGCCGTGCTCGTAATGTGAGTGAAGCGATTTTGTGGCACGGTGGCGAGGCTGAAAAAGCCAAGGCCCAGTTTAAAGCCATGAGTGCCAACGAGCGCCAACAGCTGCTTACTTTTTTAACATCGTTGTAAGTTGTACAGATGAAAAACGTATCGATAGTCGTGGTTTTATGTTTGCTTGGCGCGTGTTCTAAACAATCGGATGTACCCGAGTTTAACGTCAGTGAGCTGCGCCCAGGTGGCAGCGCAACGTTGGCAAACATTAATACACGTACCTTTATTCACCCATCGGGTAATTTGTCGATTGATGATGAATTAGAATTTTGGGATGGTTTGTCGTTCTTTCGAGACCCTTGGGTTGCATCACCGGCCATTACCGCAGACCGAGATGGGTTAGGGCCGCTCTATAATGCGCGTTCATGCAAAGCATGTCATAGCCGAGGCGGTCGTGGGCGCTTGGCAGCAGAAGGTGTGTCGAGTCCAATGGCCTTGTTGTTTCGTTTAGGTCATGGTGAAAAGCAAGAGGCTGATGCAACGTATGGGGCTCAGCTACAAACCTTTGCCGTGCTGACTCCTACACATAACGTAAAGCTGCATGCTGAAGGGCAAATCGAGCTGCAATATGACATGATTGAAGGTCAATTTGATGACGGCACGTCTTATACACTGCGTAAGCCCAATTATCGATTGGTCAACTTAAGCCAAGGGCCACTGGCCGCAACAACACAATTATCGCCGCGTTATGCCCCTGCGATTTATGGTATGGGATTGCTTGATGCAATTGATCCCGCGGATTTAACCGCCCTAGAAGATGAAACCGATACCGATAAAAATGGGATCAGCGCACGCTACAACCGGGTACCGAATGTGCTTACTGGGCAGTTTGAACTTGGGCGCTTTGGGTTTAAAGGATTGCACCCAACCCTAAATCAGCAAATAGCCAGTGCGTTTATCAATGATATTGGTATCACTAATCCCTATTTTCCAAAAGAAACTTGCGAGCCGACTCAAAGTGCGTGTGTATTAGAGTCAAAGCGTGTGCGCGGTGAAGAACTTCCCGAAATTCCGATGAAATTATTGCGCACCACTGAGTTTATGAGTGCTCATGTTGCAGTACAACCAACACGTAAATTAAAGAGCCCTCAAGCGCAGCAAGGGCGCGCACTCTTTTACCAATTAGGTTGCCAAGGGTGTCATCAACCCAGCTTTGTAACGCGCAATGATTACGAACTGCCTGAGCTAGCAGGACAAACAATCTGGCCTTACAGTGACTTAGCTTTGCATGACATGGGCGAAGGGCTTGCAGATGGCAAAGTTGAATACCAAGCAACCGGCCGTGAATGGCGTACCGCACCACTGTGGGGAATTGGATTACAACAACGGATCCAAGGTTATCAAGGCTTTTTACATGATGGCCGAGCACGCACTATTAGCGAGGCCATTTTATGGCATGGGGGTGAAGCGAAGGCTTCGCAGCAAGGTTTTATTGCTTTACCTGCTGATGATCGCGCAGCACTCCTCTTTTTTCTTGAGCAAATTTAATTCGAGTATATACAGGAACAAACATGAAAACATTATTACTTGTGATGATAAGCACCATCTTGTTGGCTGCTTGTGGTGGTAGCGGCAACAAAGCACAGATACCCCCAGTCGTAGTTGAGCCGCCTGTTGTAGTGGTAAAAACCAAAGATGAAGCAATGGCTGCGGTATTGGTTGCGCTCGCAGATGAGGTGATTGTGCCAAGTTATCAGCAATTATTAGCGCGTAGTACTGAATTTGAAATTGCAGCCACTCAGTTTTGTTCGCTCAGTGACCCTACACAACCAGAGCTTGATATATTACGGACTAGTTGGCTTAGTTTAAATGCTAGCTGGCAAGCCACTCGGCCGACAAAGCTTGGGCCTATTTTTAAAGAATTTCGCTATTCACGTTTACAAACTTGGCCTGATAATAATGCGGCAGTAGCTCGAGGTGTCGCCACATTGCTCGCCATTAACCCGATCACCGCACAAGCTGTTGCTCAAACCCAAGATGGCGGCCAAGGCTTGCCTGCTTTAGAGTATCTGCTTTATCCAGAGCAAGCAGATCAAAGCATGCTAAGTGCGTCAAACAAAAGCGAACGTTGCTTAGTAGTAATGGCGGTTGCTGCAAATGTCAAAATTATTGCCCAAGAACTTGTTAATGGCTGGGGTGCTAATGAGGGGAATTATCGAGCTCAGTATACTCAGGGCACTGGCGATTTCGTCTCACCCCAAGATGCGATTGAAGAGCAGCTAACCAATTGGTTTGAATTGGTCGAAATTATCACTGATAACAAAATAGGTAAAGCATTAGGGGTGTTAGCTCCTGGAGTGTTAAAAAATGCAGAGCAATTTCGTAGTCAAAGCTCGCTTGCCAATATTAAATATAACCTCCAAGCATTAGAGCAGGTGTATTTGTCGAAAAATGGCTATGGTTTTGATGATTATTTAATTGAAATTCACCAGGCACAGAGTCTAGATATCAGTATTAAAGAGGCCTTTTCTGAGGCGTTTAAAGCATTGGCAAATGTCAACGCCCCATTAGAAGAAGCGATAGCTACCAACGAAGGGCGAGAACAATTGATGGCTTTGAGCGATAAAGTCAAAGCATTACGTACTATTATGGCCAGCGACTTCGTGCAAACCACGGGGTTTAATCCAAGCTTTAATTCGAACGATGGTGACTAATATGCTCAAGCTTCTTACTAGGCGACGCTTTTGCCAATCGGTTTTAGGATTGGCTGGGTTGAGTATTTTGCCAAGTTGTAGTTTACAACGTGAGCAGCAGTTTGTGAGTGCTTATAGCAATACTGAAGGGCAGCATTTTGTGGCGGTATTTAATCAATCTGGCGCAATGTTAAGTGAGGTTGAAATCCCGCTTCGTGGTCATGATATTGCGATATCACCCCAGCAACCGTTTAGGGTAATTGCTTTTTCACGCCGTCCGGGCGAGTACCTTTATGATATCGATTTAAATAAAGGGGTGATCACACACATTGTTAAGGCCAATGATGGTCGACACTTTTTTGGTCATGGCGTGTTTAGCCCTGATGGTCAGTACTTATTTACGACTGAAAATGATTACCAAAATCAGCAAGGCAAAGTAGTGGTGAGGGATGCGCAATCTTTGGCTGTTATCAAAGAATTTAACAGTGGTGGTGTGGGTCCTCATCAGTTAGCTTGGCTCAATGATGGTAAAACCTTGGTGATTGCTAATGGGGGAATTGCCACTCATCCTGATACACCGCGCGAAAAACTCAATATATTGACCATGGCACCCAATCTCACGTATTTACAAAGTGAGTCGGGTACGATATTGCAGCAGTTTTCCCCACCTCATCATCAGTTAAGCATTCGTCATTTGGCGGTAAATAAGGACGATAAAGTGATTATTGCGATGCAATATGAAGGGCCCAAACGTGATGTACACTCTTTAGTTTATAGCCAGCAAGGCGCAGAGCCAATGGCCGCGTGTTTGGCTTCAGGTGCACTGTGGCAAAAAATGCAGCAATATACGGCCAGTGTTTGTATCGACCATGCTATTAATGTCGCAGCGGTGAGTTGCCCGCGAGGTGGATTTGTCAGCTTTTGGGATTTAAGTAGCAATCAGTTGATTGATACCTATCAAATTCGAGATTGCGCAGGAGTCACTTTGGCTAAAAATGGTTTTTTATTAAGTAATGGCAAAGGCGAGATTGCGCATGTAGCTCCATTTTTAGTGACAGAAAAAGTGACAAGGCACCATCTGGGTTATAAATGGGATAATCACATGCAAACCCTAAAAGAGTCATTGGTTTAATGTAAAGTACCTTAGAATATTAACTTTCTTCGGTACTAGTTAACTGGTACGATTTGTTAATCTTCGCCTAGTCTAATCAAGCAGGTTAGAATAGAGCTCAAATTTTTAATTGGTGTAATAAGAGTAATGACACAGGCAGTAGATCTATTTGCAGATATTCGCCCATATAATGATGATGAGGTCAGTGCATCAATTCAGCGTTTAGTGAATGATAATGCGTTTATCGATTTGATCGCAAAACATAATCTACCGAGTTGGTTGGTGCCTTTTCGTAATCTACTGACACCGTTACTGAAGCGTTATTTGGCAAAAAAGTGGTCGAAGTTTAAAACCATTGAACAAATACAACAGGTTGTGGCGCATTATTTAGGCCGCGTGATTGATCAAACAACATCAAAAGTAACCTTTTCAGGTCTTGAGCATTTAGATAAAAAACAAGCTTATTTATTTATATCCAATCACCGGGATATAGCCCTTGATCCGGCATTAATTAACTGGGGTTTGCACACTCACCAAATGAATACGGTACGCATTGCCATCGGTGATAACTTATTGCAAATACCCTATATCACCGAGTTAATGAAACTAAATAAAAGCTTTGTGGTAAAGCGTTCTGTAAAAGCGCCAAAAGAAATGCTCAGAGCGTTATCACAGTTGTCGGCTTACATTTATGACTCGTTGCAAAATAATCACTCAATTTGGATCGCGCAACGAGAAGGTCGCACTAAAGATGGGGACGACCAAACCGATCCGGCATTACTTAAAATGCTACAACTCAATGGGCGTAAGCAAAAAATGGAGTTTGCAGATTATGTTCGCGAGTTAAAAATTGTTCCTGTTTCAATTTCATATCAATTTGAACCTTGTGCCATTGCAAAAGCAAAAGAGCGCTATCACAAAAACACCTTTGGTGAATATAAAAAAGCAGCCGGTGAAGACATCGAAAGCATTATGGAAGGTTTTCGTTCAAGTAAAGGGCATATTCATGTTGCGTTTGGTCAACCAATTACCTCAGAGTGTGATAATCCAGAGTTATTAGCACAGACAATTGATAAGCAAATTTTATCATCTTACTTTTTACACCCAGGTAATTACCTGGCTGCAAACATTGATGTTGAGCAGATTGAACCTGCGCAAAAAGAGCTGTTTGAAGAGCGTATGGCGCAGGTGCCTGAAGAACTTAAAGAGCTCGTTTTAGCAATGTATGCAAAGCCTGTATATAAGCAAGCAGACCAACATTTATAATAGAAAAAGCTACTTCGGTGGCTTTTTTCTTATTTGACAGAGCATAAAAGAGGTTTACCGTTCTTGCATAATAACCCTGACAGCATAAAAATGTTCAACTAAGATTAATTGGTTATGAACTAAGGTGCAGTGGTATGCAGCAGATTGAAATATTTGAAATCCCAAGCCCCTGCATTGATGTATGTCAGACGAATACGAGAGGTTACTGCATCGGTTGCTTTCGTAGTCGAGATGAGCGTTTTAATTGGCAAAAAATGTCTGATGCGGACAAAAAACAGGTAATTCAACTCTGCTTGCAGCGTAAACGGCGTTCAGAACAAAAACCAAATCTAAATTTAGCCAAGCAACAAGGTGAGCAACGTGATTTTAATTTTTAAGGATAAATCAGCACATTATGGCGCTTAATATAAAGCCCGGCAGCTATTTTAAAATCGTGGTATTCCTAATTGGTTTTTTTGGGGGGGTGAGTTTATTTAGCAATTGGTTTTTTGAGTATCGCGCCAGCAATCTATTATTTCAAAATTTAGACGAAGTTCACCGCAGCCAAAAAGCAGGTTATGAGTACCTTGAGTTAAAAAGAGATGTTGACCGCTTAATTATGGCCTCTTATTTTCAGCAACAAAATGATGTTCTACGTTTAAGAGATTCTATTCGTTTAAAACTTCGCTCGTTACGCAAAGAGCTTAATTTGTGGCGTTATGCTGTAGAAGCTGACATGAGTTTAGCATCTGAAGCAGCCAAAATATTAGAGCAAGATGAACTAAATGAATTGCTTGAATTATCACAGCTAGTGATTGATTTTGAATCTGAAACACATCGCTTTTTGGTCAGCTTATTTAAGGCGGATGATAACACTTTACAATATTTTGAATTATATCAAGCTTGGCAAAATGGGCTAAAACCACTCGACTATGCTTTTGAAAACTTGCTCAGAGAGACAAAAGCTGAAAATTATCTAGAGTTTGAAGAGTTTGAAAACCAATTGAGTGTCACGTGGTATTTAGATGCAATTTTACTTGCTTTAGCCCTTTTATTGTCATTTCTATTTGCGTATTTAGATAAAAAAAGTTATCAAAAACCGTTACACGGGTTAAAGCACTTTTTACTCAAAGTGCGTAATCAGCAGCCAGCACTGTTAGAAATAGGTCATTTAGGCCCTATCTATCAACAGATAGAAAACAAACTTAATGCGGTGTTCGCTCGTTTTAAGGCTGAAAACAGTGAACTTAATGAGCTTTTACGCACTCAATCTGAAGAATTATCGCGATTACGACATAGTGACTCTATGAGCATCTTGATGCTCGATAGTGTGCTCGAAGCGTTAATTAAAACAAGCTTTACGGGTGAGATTTTATATTACAATCAAGCGTTAACGGATTTGTTAGCGGGTTCTAAAGTTGAGTTAGTACGTAACATCAACTCAATTATTACGTTTCGTTACGAAAGTGGGGCAGCGCTTTCTTTTGAACAGATAATTAAAGACACAACAGCGCATACCGGGCAGGCCGATACACGAATTTTATTAATTGATACCTCATCAGGACCTTTAAGAGTGAGTGTAATTATTAAAATTATTAATGCTGAAGTATTAATTTCAATCATTGATGCTACAAGTTTATACACTCAGCAAGCGCAATCGAATTTGATCAATAGCCTTTATGACAGTTTTAACCAGTCAGTATGGTTACTTGATGAGCATTGGAATGTGTTAGACGTCAATAGCGAGGTATGCCGCCAACGTTTTGTGCAAAAAAATGAATTGATGGGCCGTCGTATGCCATTAATAGAGTTGTTGTTAACGCAACAAAAAGAATATCAGCAGGTCACTCAGCATTTAAAACGTCACACTAAATGGCAAGGGGATCTGAATGATTTAAATCATGAATCACAGCCTCAAGCATCCCATGTCGTAATTCAAAAACTACTTTACCCATCTCATTTAGGCACTTATTTAGTTTTAGTCGAAAAATATTAATTGATCTGATGCTTCAGTTTTAACTGTGCCAAAAACCCATTTTCTTCGAATGTTTTTAATGTATAGGTTATTTTTTCGATAAGTGTTGCTTGTTTATTATTCAAATAATGATAGCTACTTGTTTGATTTAATATTTGGATTTGGTATTCATTCTTATCAAGCGTCCCAATTTGTGTGCTCAACTGGAAATCTAGCACGATAATACTTTCAATTTTATTTTGGTTGAGAAGTGCTAATTGGGTTTTAATGCTTCTCACATCAACGACTTCACCTTGGTAGTGCATGTTTTTTAAATACGTTGTTGCCGCGACTATGTTTGATGCAATGCTAACAGATTTAAAATCATTGATTTGGCAGTTGGGACATTGAACACGTTTACTAATTAACAGTAAGCTAAAATTGAATATTGGTGTGGGTAAGCGCACCAAATTTGGATAAAGAAGTTCAATATCTGCGATTCGACCAAGTTGTCCATCGAGCCTTCCTTCATTAGCAGCTGTTAATACTTCATCACTTGGAAAGTCAATTAATGCTATGTCATAACCATGTTGTTTATAAGCCGCTGTGAGTAGCTCTATAGTATATGCAGCTTGAGGTGTGTTACTTGGGCGATTAAACGTTACATGATTAGCATACAAGTTATGAGGGCTGAACAATATTAAAAACAAGAAAAAAAAGAGTGTGTAAGTTTTTTGCATATTTATGCCACTACCACTAAAAGTTGACTTTGGGCCAGGTGGATTAGTTTTTCAAGTTACATTGGTGTGATAAGCTAACGTCCAAGACTAGCACCAAATTGTTTATAAATCGAAATTAAATCTATGACTTACAACTTATGTTTATTACCTCGTTCAGAGAAATACCTTATTCAACTTGAATACGAGGCGTCATATTGGGCCTACCAGATCAAAAAAGGAAAAAAAACGAGAGATGTGGTTTACAGTACTATTTTGGCTCGTTCAGTATCTGAGCAAGACTTTTTAAAGCAAAAATTTGAATATTATCTAAGCATTATGTGATTGTCGGTGTGGATTTTCATTTATTGCAACTCGCTCCCATAAAGTATCCGTTAGTTAATAAATTTTACGATCGGTATAAAGTTAAGGGCAGAGCAAAAAGTCACGATGATGTTTGGGTTGGTTATATTAATCATCAAATAATCGCTGCTTGTCGTATTCAATATCTAGGTAATCACTTATTTTTATCAACTTTGTTTGTTGACCCTTTGCATAGAGGTAAGGGTTATGGCGAACGTATTATTCAAACAATTAAATCTACCTATCACACAGACATTTATTTATTCGCCGATGCTCAATTAGCCGCATTTTATACATTAATTGGTTTTGTGCACGAAGATAACCTACCAAGTGAATTGGCCAATATGTTTGGAATATATCAAAAACATAATTCGGCTTTGCAGTCATTTTTATCTAGCAATTGATTAGAATTTAAAACAATTTAGTTACAAAGTAGCGTTTTTACGTTCATAATAATTTAATAACTAGAAAGTGGAGAATGTGAAAGTTAATGTCGCAATTTAGTCGATTTACAAGTGCCGCAATTATTTTATGTTTTTTACTTTTCTTGCCCTTCCTTATTAATGCACAGGTACAAAGGCTCTCTCCAAATGAGGGGCTGAGTCAAAGTTATGTTAGTAATATGCTGGTGGATAAAAAAGGCTATTTATGGCTCGCCACAGAGGGTGGGTTAAATAAATACGATGGTTTACAAGTTACAACTGTAAATGGCCCTGATGACCTATTAAAAGATGTGCAAATAGATCTGATTTATGAAGATTTATCTGGTGTTGTGTGGATTGCAACCTATATTCAAGGTCTATTTAGTTACGATCCTGATTCGGGTGTCTTTCGTCAATACTTATTCCAACCTAGCTCGGTTGAGCAACTAGAACAACAAACGATATACCAAATTCTTGATGTCGGGGATGGTCAGCATTTATGGCTTGGGCGTGGCACTGATTTAGCAATACTAGACCGCCAAAGCGGGGAAATTAATACTGTACTTACAATCCCTGGAGCGAATAAAAAAATATCACTGATCCGTAGAATGTTGCAAGTTGATGACTTTTTGTTTTTAGCAACTTCAGAGGGGGTGTTTGTTTACGATATTAAAGAGAATCGATTTCGAGTCGTTGAGCACATCAATAGCGAACTGAAAAATCAGGCGCAAATTAATACCAAAGAATTGGTATTGCTTGATAACAACACCTTGTTGGTAGGCGCTGTACAGGGGCTGTATCAAGTTGATATCTCACAAGCAAAACAATTATTTGAAATGCCTGATGTTGCCTTTAAAAGCCAAGAGCTGATCGGGGATTTAAATATTTGGCGTATCAATAAGAAAAGTAATTATTTGCGCTTAGCAACCGATCAAGGGCTGTTTGATTATTATAAAAATGACAACCATCTTGTTAAAAATACTGTTATTAACGACTCGTATAGACTTTCAGATCAAAACATCGTTGACATGCTTGAAGATGAGCATGGGTCTTTATGGTTAGCAACTAAGAATGATGGTGCGTTTTATATTCCCAAAGAGAGTGATTATTTCGTTAACTATAATGCTGAAAATATTCGTGGCGAAGGCTTATCGAGCCATAATGTCTGGACGATTGCCCAGCAAGGCGACTATGTTTGGTTAGGCACCGATAATGGATTCACCAAGTTAAATTTGGCGACTTATCAAAGCCAAGTATTCTTACAAGATTATTTCAATGATGAATTTAATAATCGATTAAATATTACTGAAAGCCATTTAGTAAACGATTACTTATATTTTCCAAGTCGAAAAGGGTTAATGAAATTTAATACCCGTACCAATCAGGTTGAACCGATAACGACACTCTCTAAAGAATATGAACCTTGGATTTCTAATTGGCTTTATGGCAGTTATTTACATAAAAATAGGTATTTATATTTAATCGAGCCTGATAATGGACCGTTTATTTTTGATTTGGAGACCACTGAAATTACTCCTTTAAGAGGGGATATCGCAAAGTTAAATATTATAGAATTGCAGAGCTTTTTAGCCCCCTTACCTGATAAGCCTGATCAAGTATTATTATCGGTGGTTGGCAATTTATTTAGGGTAAACGCACAAACGGAACAACTAGAACCTATTTATCAATCTTCTCAAACAAACTTTGCTATTGATTTGACAAACTATGCGATTGATAACAATAAAGTGCTTTGGCTATCCTATATTGGGTTGGGATTGATAGGGTTAGATTCGCAAACGATGCAAATATTGCATCCATTTGAAGCGGATAAAAACAATATAGGTACCAAACTTTACTCCGCTGTACCGGATAAAAACGGGATGATTTGGTTCTCTAGCCATCAAGGCATTATTCGTTTTGACACAAGCAAACATCATTTTCAGAAATTTACAGTTGAAGATGGATTAAATACTAATGAATTTAATGATAGTGCCTATCTAACATTGTCTGATGGTCGAATTGCGTTTGGCTCGGTTAAAGGGCTTACAGTTTTTGATCCTGATTTGTTAATTCCTCAATCACCGATTACTAATCAGCTTAATATTACTTCCATTAGTTTAATGTCGCGCGATCTTGATTTGAAATCTATGTCATCACTCACCGAAATTGAGTTAGAACATGATGACATTGGTTTAGAAGTTTCATTTTCGGCAATGACATTTAAGCAGCAAGAACGTATCGAGTTTCAATATCAGTTGGGTGAACAAAAAGAAGTCTCTACACGTAATAATAAAGTTATCTTCCCTAAATTTAGCCCCGGTAAATATGAGCTTAAAATTCGTGCCAAAGACCCCCTTACAGGTGCTTTTACACCAGAAGCTACATTATTTATAGCGGTTAAATACCCGCCATTTCGTTCACCCGTTTATTTAACCTTTTATGCTTTATTAATCTTATTGATTGTTTTTGTTTGGTTTCATCGCCGAAGCCAAATGCAACAAAAGTTAGTGGTGGCACATAAAGAAAGTCAACAAAGCGAAGCGCGCTTAAAACTTGCCCTAGAAGGTAGCAGCTCAGGGGTGTGGGATTGGCATATAGACTCAACCACAATCTACCAACCACGATTGATTAACGAACTTGGTTACAACCAAGAGCATGTGACCCTTGATGAATACCTCAACAAAATTCATCACGAAGACAGAGCAAAGTTTCGCATCGAATGGCTTGAGTTCTTATCAACTAATAAAGGGTCGTTTAAATGTATTTATCGTGTACGTCATAAAAGTGGTTATTGGCGTTGGTATAAAGATTTTGGCAAAGTGATGGTATGGAATGATCAAATGCCAAGTCAAGTTGCAGGTACTTATACCAATATGACCAATGAATTTGAATCTGAAGAAAATGCTCGGTTATTTGGTGCTGCATTTGAATATACCCGAGATTGGGTTTTTATTTTAGATAAACAATTTAGAGTTCGGGCTACGAATCAGGTTTTGCGCGAGTCCTTTAATTTTAATGCGGGGCAAGCATCAAGTCGTAAATTATCTTTGGGGCTAAATAAAGATACGCGACTAAATTACTTACGTATCATAGCCAAGCTAAAAGTCGGTGAGCATTTTCAGTCTGATGAAGTCGTTATCACTGCTGATGGTGTTGCTCATCCGGTTATCATTAAAGTGAGTACCGTGGGTGATGAAGACAATAATATTAATAATTATATAGTGGTTATTACTGATATTAGTGAACAAAAAGACGCAGAGAAAGAGCTCAGAGTATTGGCCAATTACGATACGCTAACCAAGCTTCCTAATCGCTCTTTATTACTTGATCGGATTTCTCATGCAACAGACCTTAGTCGGCGTCATAAAAACCAACTTGCGTTACTGTTTATTGACTTAGACCATTTTAAGCAAGTAAATGACACTTTGGGCCATGACTTTGGCGATACCTTGCTTATTACTGTGGCACAGCGCTTAAAGTATGTGTTGAGAAAGCAAGATACGGTCGCGCGTTTAGGTGGCGATGAGTTTGTAATTCTGATTGAAGACATTGATTCTATTGATGAACTTATTCCAGTTTGCCGTAAAATTTGTGAAGAAGTGAATCAGCCTGTCCAGCTTGGAAATCATCGAATGGTTGTATCACCTAGCATTGGTGTGGCAATTTTCCCTGATGATGCTGATAATTCACTCGATTTACTAAAGGCTGCTGATATTGCAATGTACCATGCAAAAAAACAAGGTGGCTCAACTTATCAATTCTTTCACCAAGAAATGAATCATAAAATTCAGCGTAAAGTACAGCTCGAAAATGAACTAAAAGAAGCGATTAAATACAATCAATTTATTAATTATTATCAACCTATTATTAGCGCGACCGACTTTACATTAAAAGGATTCGAGGTGTTATTGCGCTGGCATCAAGATCAAAAATTGATTTCACCTGCAGAGTTTATTCCGGTTGCTGAAAGTATGGGTGTTATTACAACCTTAACTTTGGCGACGTTAAGTCGTGCAATGGAAGATTTAAACGCGTGGTTGTTACTTGCACCCGATTGTTATGTTTCAATTAATTTATCGGCGCGCGATTTTGAGCATGAAGCGATAGGCGATAAGCTAAGCGATATTATTTTACAAGCGCAAATCAGCCCCACTCAAGTGGTGTTTGAAATAACTGAAAGTGCATTAATGCAAGACAGTCAAAAAGCCCTTGATGCGATGCTTATTTTGAAGCAAAAAGGTTGTCGTATTTACATGGATGATTTTGGTACAGGTTACTCGTCACTAAGTTATTTAAAGCGTTTTCCTATTGATGTGCTGAAAATAGACCAAAGCTTTGTGGCTGATATTGGTCAAGATGCAAGTGATGAGGCAATTATTCATTCAACGCTTGCTTTAGCGCATAGTTTGGGGAAAAGCTGTGTTGCTGAAGGGGTTGAAACGAAAGAGCAAGCAGAGTTTTTGCAAATGCTGGGTTGTGATTATTTACAAGGCTATCTTTTTTCAAAACCTGTACCAAAGACTAAAGTCGAAAAGCTACTCAATGTTGATTGGGGTCTAGGCTTTAAACGTTAATACAGCGCAATTTTAAAGGGGCAACGCCCCTTTTACGTATTAATTTGCTAGCTTTTCACCACAATGTGGGCAATAAACTAAATGATGTAGCGTATTGAGTTGAAGGGGTTGAAACGAAAGAGCAAGCAGAGTTTTTGCAAATGCTGGGTTGTGATTATTTACAAGGCTATCTTTTTTCAAAACCTGTACCAAAGACTGAAGTCGAAAAGCTATTCAATGTTGATTGGGGTCTAGGCTTTAAACGCTAATACAGCGCAATTTTAAAGGGGCAACGCCCCTTTTACGTATTAATTTGCTAGCTTTTCACCACAATGTGGGCAATAAACTAAATGATGTAGCGTATTGAGTTGTTGGCGAATTGCTGCATTTGCTTCTAGCTTACTTAAGCCTAAATTGAGTCTTAGTTCTTCTAGTCGAATTAGCTCGGTTTTTGTGAGCTTTCCATGCGCTAAGCTAGCGTGTACTTCATCTGCAAAGAGTGTGCGGCGTTTACGAATTTGTTCTGAAAAACTCGATGCGAGCAGCCCCGTTGGGATAGCTACCATTCCCATACTTAAAACTGTAATGACACCGCCAAATATTTTACCAAGCGGGGTAATGGGGACTACATCGCCATATCCAACAGTCGTAAGTGTCGCCATTGCCCACCACATGGCTGCTGGGATGGAGCCAAATTTATCGGGTTGGATATCGTGCTCGAGTAAATAAATACCGCATGAAGCCAAAATTAAAATTACCGCCATAATAAAAAAAGCCGCTAAGAGTGAATTACTTTCTTCTTTAAATGATTGCAATAACAACTGCATAGCTCGGGAATAACGCGTGAGTTTAAATATTCGTAGCAGCCTTAATGCTCTTAAAAAACGCAAATCGACATTAATAAATAAGGTGAGGTAGAAAGGTAAAATAGCAATCAGGTCAATTAAAGCCAGTGGGCTGAAAATGTATTTGATGCGGATAAGCGTAGGGCTGTCAGTGCTATTTTCATATTGCTCTAAGTCGACACTGACCCAGACACGAGTAACGTATTCGACAGTAAAAATAGCAACAGAAACAGCCTCAATCCACCAAAATAAGGTTGCATATTGCAGCGCAATAGATTGCACTGACTCAAGTACAATCGCCACAATATTAATGCTGATGATCAGCACCAAAATAGCATCAAGCCAGCGGCCTTTATTTATATTTCTGCCAGAGCCTTCTAAAATTTCAGCGAGTACTAATCGAGTTGGACGCACAATTTTGCCTTTTAGAGAGTGAAAAAATTAGCCTATATTTTTAACGGACGTAAGCATTTTTAACGTAAGCGCAATTGCATGCTAACTGTTCCTTCTTCAAAATCACGCTTGATGGTAAAGCCGAGCTTTTTTGCCAGCGCAATCATACCTGTATTTTCAGGTAAGGTAATACCTGCAATACAAGCTACATCATGCTTTTTACAATGGTCAATCGCGCTTTGCATCAAAATTCGACCTAACCCTAGCCCTTTTAAATCGGAGCGGATCACAATGGCAAACTCAGCTTCTAAATTATCAGGATCCATTAATACGCGTGATACACCTAAGGTTTTAGGGCCTTGTGGGGTCTCTTGCGACACGATAAACGCCATTTCACGGTCGTAATCTATTTGGGTCATTTTAGCCAGTTGCTCATGGCTAAAATCGGGGAGCTCACCAAAAAATCGTTTGTATCTATCTTCTTTGGTTAACGATAAATCAAATTCACGATGGGCGGCTTCATCTTCAGGTTTTATTGGCCGTAATACGGCACTTGATCCATCTTTTAAAGTAATGACTTGTTCAAGCTCTTTCGGGTAAGGGCGAATACATAATCGTTTAGATCGCGTCGTGCTTTGGTATTTTTTTACTTGCATCATGGCATCAAGTACTAAAAACTGCCCATCAATTGCCAATACAGGATTGAGTTCGAGTGACTCAATATTAGGTTGATCAACGACTAGTTGGCTCACACGAGTGAGTAAAGCACATAAGGTGTATTTATCGATTTTATCGGGTAAATGTTTATCTTTAATAAAGCCTTTATCGTGCGCAGCGGCAATAAGGTATTTAGCTAAGTTCATGTTCAGTGGTGGCAATGCGACAGCCGCTTGGGCAAAACTTAAGCCTGTGCCGGATTCTCCTAGTAAAATGACTGGGCCAAAACAAGGATCTGTTTTAATAGCGATGCGCAGCTCTTGTGCGCCAGCACGAGGTGCCATTTTTTGAATCGAAAATCCTTCAATAATCGCATCTGGGTAAGTTTGTTTTATTCGCAGCAGCATCGAAAATGCGGTTTGTTCTACTTCATCCCCATCGTTTAAATTTAATACCACGCCACCGACATCCGATTTAGAGGGGATGCTGGGGCTAATCAGTTTTAATGCAATGGGAAAGCCTAATGCTTGCGCTTGTTCTTTGGCTTCAGAAGGGGTAAGTGCCACTTCGGTTTGAATGACATCAATGCCATAAAAATCTAAAATTGGGCGTGTTTGATAAGTCGATAGATAAGTTTGTTTATCTGCAATGTGTTGGTTTATTTGCTGTTTAACCGTTTTACTATCAACGCTATACGATTGTGGTAGCGACTCAGGAGTTTGGGTTAAATGCTTTTGATTTCGGCGATATTGCACTAGGTGCATAAATGCACCTACGGCGCCTTCAGGTGTGCGATACGTCGGGATCCCACCTAGATTACACGCTTTTCGAGCTGAAAAAGCTGCATCTTCGCCCATAAAGTTAGTTAGTACATAAGGACGTTGCATTTTTGGTAGGGCATTCACAGCCTCAACAATTATTTTTGCGTACTCTTCACTGGGTGCCAGCGCTGAAGGGCTATGTAAAATCAGTAGGTTATCAACTTCAGGGGCTTTTAATAAAATCTCCAAGGTTTTTTGATAGCGAGCAGGATCGGAGTCACCAAAAATATCAACTGGATTTGACGCCATGTCCTCTTGCGGCATGACTTTATTAAGCTTAGCGATTGTATCATCGCTGAGTTTGACCAAACGACCAGAGCTTTGAATAAGGGTATCAACGGCCATCACCCCAGGCCCACCGCCATTGGTCAAAATACATAAATGTTCTTTTTTCAATAATTTAGGGTGAAGGGCTAAGGTTTGTGTGGCAGCAAACAGTTCACGTAAATCATTTACCCGTAGCATACCCGCACGTTGAAACATGGCGTCGTAAACGGCATCAGCACTGGTTTGACCGCCCGTATGTAAGGTTGCGGCCGCCGCACCTAGAGGTGTTTTACCCGTTTTGATGGCAATGATGGGTTTATTTACCGCTGCAGCTCGCGCTGCGGAGATAAAACTGCGCGCATTGGCGATGTTATCGATATAGAGCAAAATGGCTTGAGTTTTAGGATCTCGGCCTAAAAAATCAATCAACTCATGAAAGTCTAAATCGCAGCAATCGCCCATCGAGACAAAGTATGAAAAGCCAATGCCTTTGTTTTGTGCCCAATCTAAAATGGTGGAGCACACTGCAGCCGATTGAGAAATAAACGCTAATTTTCCAGGGCTGGCGATGGTATGTGAAAAGCTTGCATTTAAACCAATACTTGGAATTAATAAACCTAAGCAATTAGGGCCGAGTAAGCTTACACCATATTCTTTCGCTGCTGCGATTAGGGCTTGCTTTTGTTCAGTTTTAAAGCCTGAAGCGATTAAAATTGCATGCTTACAGCCTTTTTCGCCAAGCTCTTTTATCAAGTTAATTGAAAGATGTTTATTCGTGCATAAAATGGCAAGATCTGGAATTTGAGGCAAGGCGGCAATGGTTGGATAGGCAAGAACACCATGCACAGCTTTGTATTTAGGTGTAACGGGCATTATTGGCCCATTAAATCCACCTTGGAGTAAATTGCGCATCACCACAAATCCAGAGCGATTGGCTTGATTCGATGCGCCAATGACTGCGACTGAGCTGGGGTTAAAAAACTGGCTGATCCGCTTGATACTCATGTTAATCCCTCAATTTAGCTTTCAATTACTTGATATTGAAACAATTTAAGACCGAACGCTTTTAAAGTCTCAATTTTAGATTGAGATTACGCTAAAAGGCTAGGTTAGTTAACTAACTTTGTTTATTATCAACAGCCTTACTGCGTAATTGACTCAAAATAAAAGGCAATTCGAATGACCTTAATGTTTATGTGTGCCGCCTTGAGTGCAGGCCACTTCGATTTCAAACAAATGATCCCACATGGGCAATCAGCAAAGGTATCGGTTCATCCTTTAGGATCGCAGCAAATGTCGACAGAGCACTTGATGTTTATCAATAAATCCGCAGAACTGGTGATTAATACCGCACACACTGAGCGAATTTATGTATTAACGGGCGTGGGCGTTGTGACGTTAGATGAGCAAGTGCATTGTGTAAAACAAGGTGATTTTATCGAAGTGCCGACAGATTTAACCAATATCACAGTCCGTTTTGATCAAGATGTAAAAGTGCTGTCGGTACAAGCAAGTTAATTGGAAATAAGGATTTAAGATGACACCCAAAACAATCAGTAGCGCTATCTTAGGTGGCTGTTTGGCGCTTGGCCTAATAGGATTAGGTTATGTGTTAAAAGATGGCTTATTGGCCTTCAAAGCAATGGAGCGTAGTGTGTTAGTTAAAGGGTTAGCCGAGCAAGAAGTGGCAGCCGATACCATTATCTGGCCTATTCAATTTAGCGATACAGGCAATAAGCTAGCCCCTTTAGTTGAGCAAATTCAAGCTAAAAATCAGGCTGTGCTGGCTTATTTAAAACTGCATGGCTTTGAAGATGGCGATATTTCTGTAACCGCTCCAGCTATTATTGATAAATTGGCCGATCAGTACAGCGCCAATCAAGCTGGTCAGTTCCGTTATATTGTTCGCTCAACGTTAACCGTTTATAGCCATGATATTGAAAAAGTTGATAATGCTTTGGCGCAAATTAGTGAGCTGGCTAAGCAAGACATTGCGATAGCAGGGCAAAATTATGAAAGCCGTATCCAGTATTTATTTACTGGTTTAAATGAGCTTAAACCTCAAATGATCCAAACCGCAACAGAGCAAGCTCGTGAAGTGGCCGAAAAGTTTGCCAGTGATTCAAAATCACAGCTGGGTAAAATAAAATCAGCTCGACAAGGGCAATTTACTATCGAAGATCGTGATTCAAATACACCACAAATTAAAAATGTGCGCGTAGTTTCAACGGTCGAATATTACTTATCAGATTGATTGAAAAGTTAAAACGCATGCGAACCTCCTCATTGATTAAAAATTAAAGGATGAATTTTTATGCTTCATATTACCAATGGTGATAGTGCAAATGTGTATTTAAAGCGCATTGGTATTTTAGGGCAATTTCAAGCCTGGCAAGATGCATTGCATGAAGGCCACATTTCGGCTCATACCGAGTTAGCTGCTATCAGTAATACTCGTAGTTATTTTTTAGCTGAATATTTTTGTATCGATTTAAAAACGGTGCAAGCAAAGTTCACCAAACGTGATGAGGTTCTGACTTACTGGTCCAGTAACGAGCCAATGACACTTTGGCTTACACCTGAGTTGTTTGATGCGTTGATTGGCTTGCAGTTTTTAGCTTGGTATCGTGATAGTGGTCGTGCAATAGAGCAACTGAATATAGTCATGTTGCCTGAATACTTGCCACCACAAGATTTAACGGCCGCAGAAGTGATTAACCATTATCAAAGCCGCTTTAGCCCAAGCGCAGCGTTTTTTCAGTTAGCTGAGCAAGTGTGGTTAGGCTTAGTTACCTCACTTGATATGCTAGAGCGTACTTTAGCGCTTGATTTTAAATATTGGCCTAACCTTAAACCTGCCATGTTGCGGTACTTAGAAGAAAAACGTCTTAATAATGGTTATAACCGCACTCAATGGCAAATTATTGAGGCGCTGGCAAATGGCCCGCTTTCTCTGGCTCAGCTTTTTGGCGCAAATCAAAATCAAGAAGAAGTGGCCTTTATGGGAGACTTGAGTTTTTGGTGTTTAGTTGAACAAATGCGCACTATTATTAGTATTGATACGGATGAATGTATTTTACATCAGGATATTGAGTTCTATCATTTGCATCAGTGTCAGCTAACAGACAAAGGTTTGGCTTTGCTCTAGCCAATTATACCAATCGTAATAAATAACTGATCACCCCAGCTTGTTAAAACACTCGATAATTTCGTTAGATTTTTTGATTGTAGAATAACTACTTATCGAAAAAATCTGCCTTGTTCTCAAGCGTTTTTCCTACGCTATTTTTGATCACTTACTTATCGTGATTGGTATTACAAAAGATTACGATGTGATTTTATGGGGAAATGTGGCGTGATTTCTTATTTAAAAATAATAAAAAACCAGTCATTTTCATGACTGGTTTTTTATTTATAGCGTTTGCTATTTTTACCTTAAATTACGCTTTACTCGCCGAAGCAATGTATTCTTCTACGTAGTTTTCAAGAACGTTTAATGGCAGAGGGCCATTTTTAAGGACTACATCGTGGAATTGACGAATGTCGAACTTGTCACCTAGTTGTTTTTTTGCATGCTCACGAAGCTCTTGAATTTTTAACATCCCAATTTTGTAGGCTGTTGCTTGTGAAGGCATAACGACGTGGCGTTCAACCATTTTTACGCCATCAGAGGTGGCGTTTGGTGTATTATTAACGTAGTAATCAATACCTTCTTGGCGAGTCCATTGCATTGCGTGGATCCCAGTATCAACCACTAAACGACATGCACGCCATAACTCCATCGCAAGGCGGCCAAAGTCTGAATACGGATCAGCATATAGTCCCATTTCTTTTGGTACTAATTCTGAGTATAAACCCCAGCCTTCAACATACGCGGTGTAGCCACCGAACTTACGGAATTTTGGAATACTTTCAAGCTCTTGTGCAATCGCTATTTGCATATGATGTCCCGGCACACCTTCATGATACGCTAGCGCTTCTAACTGATACGTTGGCATAGCGTCCATTGCATACAAGTTTGCGTAGTAAATACCAGGGCGAGAGCCATCGGGTGCTGGTTGTTGGTAAAATGCTTTGCCAGCTGCTTTTTCACGGAAGGCTTCAACTGCTTTTACTTGTAAATCGGCTTTTGGTTTGGTGATAAATAACTCGTCTAAACGCGCTTTCATATCATCAATTACTTTAACCGCTTCATCTAGGTAAGCTTGTTTACCTTCTGGGGTATTAGGGTAGTAAAATTGCTTGTCAGTTTTCATAAACTGCATAAAGGCTTGTAAATCGCCTTTAAAGCCTACTTTATCTTTGATGGTACGCATTTCATCGTGAATACGTGCCACTTCAGCAAGGCCGATGCTGTGAATTTCTTTTGCAGTTAAGTCAGTTGTTGTTGTGCGGGCAAGTGCATTGTTATAAAACGCTTCACCTTCTGGAAATTTCCATGCTCCGTCACGGTCATCAGCGCGTTTTGCCAGTTGCTCTATGTAGCTAATAAGTTTGCTGTAAGCCGGCTTGATAGCTGTTTTTAAACTTTCGTTAGCTTCTTTAATTAATGCATCTTTTTCGGTTTGCGCGATTTCAAGTGCATTTACTTTACGCGTAAAGTCAGCCAGTAACGTTGAATCTTCGCCTTGTTCAAACGGAGCGCCTTTGATGATGTTTTTGCTTGAATCAATCACATGTGGAAATACAAATTTAGGGGCAATAATGCCTTTTTGTGCACGGATCTCGAGGTCTTTTTCAAGCTGTTCAAAAACCGCAGGTACGCCATTTAAACGTGAAATATAGGCTTTAGCTTCTGAAACATTACTGATTTGATGTTGGTTAATTAAAAATGCTGGCACCATTGAGTGAGTTCCATACATTTGATTTACAGGATAGCTGTGGTAGCGCCATTTAAAATCAGCAATGGTGTTTTCAAGGCTTTGCTTAAAAAGGTCATAGCTTGTTTGAGTGCTTGCATCAAGCGCTGCGCGGTTGATTGTAAGTAACGTTGCTAAATCTTTCTTTGTTAATTCAAGATCTTCAAGAGTACGCGCTTCTGAGCCATCATCCCATTTATCGTAATCTTGTTTAATGCCCATGTAGGTTTGATAAACTGGGCTGCGCATTACACCACGCATAAACGAGTCTTCGAAAAGCGCATTGGCTTTAGCGACTTCGCTGGCTACAACTTGAACTTGCTCTGTTGCAGGGGTGCTTTGTGCGTTTGGCGTTTGTTGGCAACCGGCTAAAAGCACAGCACTAATTGTTGCTGCTAAGAGTGTCATTTTACGCATCTTCTATCACCTTTTGAGTTTTGATAATGGATTCTATGGTATTTGGCTTAAGGCCTTAAGTGTTCGTTTGTAACAAAATTTTTACTTTATGCTAGACGAACAATTCTAACAAGTCATTGAGATAGCGGCGTCCTTTTGCGGTCACTTGCCAAACTTCTGCGTTTTGTTGCAATAATCCTTGCTCAATGGCTTTATCAAAAGCACCTTCTAACTGTGAAATAGGTAAACCTGTTAAGTCACTAAAGGCTGTTTTTGCACAGCTTTCGTGTAAGCGAAGCCGATTCATAAAAAATTCAAACGATAAGTCGCTTTGTTCTACTTGCCACTGTTTATACAAATACGGCTGAGCATCATCCATATATCCTTTTGGATGTTTAACTTTTTCGGTACGAATAAGTTTGTTTTGTGCTGGCAGCGTAATTTTGCCATGTGCACCACAACCAATGCCTAAATAATCACCAAAACGCCAATAGTTAAGGTTGTGCTGGCACTGATATCCGGCCTTGCTGTAACCCGACACTTCATATTGCTCGTAACCCGCAGCTTCTAAAATTGCATGACCTTGCTCTTGAATATCCCATAGAATATCGTCTTCAGGTAAAACGGGCGGTTTAGAATGAAATTGCGTATTAGGCTCAATGGTGAGCTGATACCATGAAATGTGTTTGGGATTTAAGGCGATAATTTGTGTTAAATCAGAGAGTGCATCTTCAATACTTTGGCCTGGTAATCCATGCATTAAATCAAGGTTAAAGCTGTTTAAACCCGCAAGGTGCGCTTGTTCAGCCGCTTTTATGGCTTCATTGGCATCATGAATGCGACCAAGAGCTTTGAGTTTGTCGTTTTGCATGCTTTGCACGCCAATTGAAATACGATTAACACCAGCTTTAACGTAACCTTGAAAACGGCCAGCTTCAACCGTACCGGGGTTGGCCTCTAGCGTTATTTCAATGTGTTCATTAAAAGGAATAAGCGCTTCAATTCCTTGTAATAATGCACTAATCGAGTGCTCACTCATTAGGCTTGGTGTACCACCGCCAATAAAAATAGAGTGTAATTTTCGCCCTTGGGTATAGTGCAGGTCTTGACGTAAATCAGCGAGTAAATGTGCTATATAGTCTTCTTGTGGGATTTCCCCTTTTTGACCATGGCTATTAAAGTCGCAATAAGGACATTTTTGCACACACCAAGGAATATGCACATACAAGCTAAGAGGAGGTAAAATCACTTTTTAGCCTTAAGTTGTTGTAACAATACTTGTAAGGCTTGACCGCGATGGCTTATAGCATTTTTTTGATCTTTTGATAGTTCAGCCGAAGTAATACCAAGAGTTGGTATATAAAATACTGGGTCGTAACCAAACCCAGCCTCCCCACTAGGTTGTTTGGTAATGATACCTTCCCAGCTTGCTTGGCATACCAAAGGTGTCGGGTCATCTGCATGGCGCATTAATACCAATACACACCAAAACCTTGCAGTGCGCAGTTCATTTGGGACATCTTTGAGTTCGTGAAGTAATTTGATGATATTGTCTTTGTCAGTTGCATGTTCACCTGCAAAACGAGCGGAATAAATACCTGGTGCGCCTTTTAAAGCATCCACTTCTAAGCCTGAATCATCCGCAATTGCAGCAAGCCCGGTTTCTTTTGCTGCGTGGCGGGCTTTAATAATGGCATTTTCAATAAAAGTGGTGCCTGTTTCGGCCACTTCACTGACATTAAATTCACTTTGAGCGACGACATTAATCTTGAGCGTGTCAAGCATGGAGGCTAATTCGGCTACTTTACCTTTGTTGGAAGTCGCAAGAACGATTTTTTGCATGATAAGGTCTCTGATCTGACTAAGAGGGTGATCATACGTAATGACATAAAAAAAGCCAGTCATAGACTCGCTTTTATCGTTATTGTTCAATTAACGCGTGCCACTTAAGTGGGTTGCTAAATTCTTTTTGGAAACGAATAACGCCAGAGGTTCACGCTACTCTGGGTGCAGTAAGTTTTCAAAATCACGATTTAATAATGCATCATCGCCGACATTGAGTTCAATGAGTCGTTTAAGGTGAGTGGCACTGTCGATATCGATTTGCTCACATAACAAACCTAAATGCTTTTCTGCTTCATGGCTAACCGACATGTTCATTGTTATTTCAATATCACTACCTGCGAGTTTAAACGACAATAAGATATGTTTAACTTCACCATCTTTCCAATTATCCGGTTTTTCAACCAGCGCACCTTTAAGTGCTAAATCAATTAAAGTGCAAGACCAAACAATCCCCATATTTGATAAAAATGCAGGGGTTGAAAAAATAATGCGAGTAAAGCGACGTCTATCTTCCATTTTTAACTCTTAATTTTTAATAAATATTTTTAAAGCAATTACTTAGCTTATTTTTAAATAAGCGTGTAAGCAAAGTCGTTAAATAGAGAATAGCAGTAATTTGCGATTTAACACTTAAACGAAATGTTTTTTTAATTAAAACAACTGGTTCTTGATGGTGTATACCAATATGAGATGATAAAAAATGCCGCCAAAGCGGCTTTTTTCTTGTTTGCGGTAACTACCAGAGCAACTCTAATTTACCAAAAATCAGAACGGGTCTGTCTGATAAGCTAACAAACCCCGTTAGTGGATGCTAAATCACTCTCAGGCAGCTATTTTAAGTACTAACAGTGTGGATTAATTTGCACTAGGCCAGCTATTGACACGCTAATTCGCTTTATTAGCTTTAAAAATATCACGCTAGAGATAATAACGTTGAGATTTTCTTTTAATTCAATGCGTTGTTAAACCTCTAATCCAGAACTAAGATGAACTAAACGAGCTCCTTTAACCGGTACAGTAACGCCAATGCTTCTTTGGGGGTTAGATCATCAGGATTAATAGCTGCTAGTTGGGTTTCAACTTCTGATATTTCAGGTGGATTAATGGGGGCTTGCGCTAACAAATCAAGTTGACCTGAGTTATTAAGTAATTGATGTTGTTCGAGCAGTTTTAGTTTCTGTTTTGCTTGTTTAATAACGCTTTTTGGTACACCCGCTAAGGCTGCAACTTGTAAACCAAAGCTTTTACTGGCAGGTCCATCCAATACCGTATGTTTAAACGCAATGGTATCGTTATGCTCAATAGCGTCTAAATGAACGTTAACTAATCCAGGCACTTGTTCGGCCAATTCAGTTAATTCAAAGTAGTGAGTAGCAAAGAGTGTTTTGGCTGAAATCTTATGTGCAAGATACTCCGCAGTTGCCCAAGCTAATGATAAGCCATCATAGGTGCTAGTGCCGCGACCAATTTCATCCATTAAAACTAATGAATGCTGAGTTGCATTATTAAGGATATTGGCTGTTTCTGTCATTTCAACCATAAAAGTCGAGCGTCCTGAAGCCAAATCATCACTTGCGCCAATTCGGGTGAAAATACGGTCGACGAGTCCGATACTTGCTTGGCTCGCAGGGACAAAGCAGCCGACGTGTGCCAATAAGACAATGAGTGCAGTCTGGCGCATATAAGTTGATTTACCACCCATATTAGGGCCGGTAATAATCAGCATTTTACGTGCCGGAGCAAGATGAGTTGGGTTGGCAATAAACGGTTCACTCATCACATGCTCAACAACTGGGTGGCGACCTTCAACAATCGTAATATCTTGATTATCAAACAGAGTTGGGCGGCAATATTGTAATGTTTCGGCTCTTTCTGCAAAGTTATTAATTACATCAAGTTCACTTAAACTTGCTGCCAGTTGCTGAAATTGTTTTAAATGCGGGAGAAGTTGATCAAATAAATTTTCATAAAGCTGCTTTTCAAGTGCTAGCGCTTTTGATTGGCTGCCAAGCACCTTATCTTCATGCTCTTTTAATTCAGGAATAATATAACGCTCATTATTTTTTAATGTTTGGCGACGAATGTATTCAGGTGGTACTTGGTCGGCATAAGCCCGACTGACTTCAATATAAAAACCATGTACTCGATTATAACCAATTTTTAAAGTCGCAATACCGGTGCGCTCGCGTTCTTTGGCTTCAAGGGCATCGACCACATCTGTTGCGCCTTGGCTTAGAGCGCGCCACTCATCAAGTTCTGTATTATAGCCAGAAGCAATAACTCCTCCATCGCGAATAAGTACAGGAGGGTTATCAATAATTGCATGCTCAAGTAATGATTGAATGTCTGGCATTGTTGCGCAAGCGCGTTTTATATTAGTTAATCGAGAGCTTGAAGTATGACTAAGTAAATCTTGAACTAAATGTAGTTGCTGTAATGCATTACGTAAGCGTGAAAGATCGCGAGGGCGGGCGCTTCTTAGTGCTAAACGCGCAATAATGCGCTCAATATCGCCAATGTGTTTTAGTACTTCATAAAAGTCACTAAATAAACCGTTATTAATAATTTCGCTCACGGCATCTAAACGTGCATTGAGTTCTTTATGATCGCGAGTAGGTGTATGTAAGCGACGCTTTAGCAACCGAGAACCCATTGGCGTCGCTGTTTTATCAAGCACTTGAGCTAATGTATTATCAACATCTCCCGACAAGTTAATCGTTAGCTCAAGATTTTTTCTCGTTGCAGCATCTAATATAACGTGAAGTTCATTTTGCTCTAATGCAATTGCGTTGATGTGCGGTAAAGCAATTCGCTGAGTGTCTTTTACATATTGTAATAAGCAACCTGCTGCAATTAATGCTTCGTGGGCATCTTGTACGCCAAAACCGATTAAATCCTTGGTTTCGAATTGCTGACACAAAATAGTAGTCGCGGTATTTAAGTCAAACTCCCACTCAGGTCGACGACGGCTTCCTTTATAGCTTGAAATTAGGTGCATTGCGCTAAAGTTTTCGGGATACAGTAATTCAGCGGGTTGAATGCGTTGCAGTATTGAATGGCAGCTTTCTTCAGTATTTGCTTGAGTTAAGTAAAAGCGCCCGGAGTTGATATCAAGATAGGCAATACCAAACGTCCCTTCTTTAGCTAAATAAATAGCTGTCAGTAAATTATCTTGGCGCTCTTTTAATAAAGCTTCATCAGAAATTGTACCTGGAGTAATAATTCTGACAACTTTGCGTTCAACAGGTCCTTTGCTGGTTGCAGGATCGCCAATTTGCTCACAAATCGCAACGGACTCTCCCATTTGTACTAAGCGGGCAAGGTAGTTTTCTACCGCATGATACGGCACGCCTGCCATTGGAATTGGTGCGCCACCGGCTCGGCCTCTGTGAGTTTGTGAAATATCGAGCAATTGGGCTGCACGTTTAGCATCGTCAAAAAATAACTCGTAAAAATCACCCATGCGGTAAAACAAAAGGATCTCGCGATGCTCAGCTTTTATTCGTAAATATTGCTGCATCATAGGTGTTTGTTGACTTATAGTATGTTCAGAAAACAGATCTAATGGCATAAAAACTTAATTACCCAAGGCTTAATATGGAATTACAACAAGAGATCAGTCAGCTTGCTGCAGAATTAGGCGCTATATTAGCGGATAAAGGCATTTGGATCACTACTGCTGAATCATGTACAGGTGGTGGGATTAGTTATGCTTTAACAGATACGGCAGGGAGTTCACGTTATATTGACCGATGTTTTGTTACATACAGTAATGAAGCCAAACAGGCACTTTTAGGTGTTTGCGCCACTACATTGGCAAACTTTGGCGCGGTGAGTGAGCAAACAGTAATTGAAATGGCGCAAGGTGCCGCTTTAGCTGCAAATGCGCAACTTGCGATTAGTGTTTCAGGTATTGCAGGACCTGGGGGCGGCAGCACTGATAAACCGGTGGGTACAGTGTGGTTTGCAATAACATTAGGCGACAAAACTCAAAGCTTGAAACGTATTTTTAATGGTTCTCGCTCTGAGGTTAGAGTTCAAGCTATTGTATTTGCTTTAAAAAAATCAATTGAGATAATAAAAAACTAAATTAGGCTTGATACTGTTAATCTATACAGTATAATCGGTTTATTACACAGGTTCGGAGAGTCAAAAATGAACGATAATAAAGAAAAAGCATTAAGCGCGGCACTGTCTCAAATTGAGCGTCAATTTGGTAAAGGTTCAATCATGAAGCTAGGCGATAGCCAAGCGCTCGATATTGAATCTATTTCAACAGGCTCACTGGGTATTGATATTGCGCTAGGTATAGGTGGCTTACCTGCTGGTCGTATTGTTGAGATTTTTGGTCCTGAATCGTCTGGTAAAACAACATTAACATTACAAGTTATTGCTGAAGCACAGAAAAAAGGTAAAACATGTGCCTTTATCGATGCAGAGCATGCGCTTGACCCTGTTTATGCTGAAAAGCTCGGGGTTAACATTAAAGATTTACTTGTTTCACAACCTGATACGGGTGAGCAAGCGCTTGAAATTTGTGACATGTTAGTACGCTCAAGTGCTGTTGATGTAGTTATCATTGACTCGGTTGCAGCGTTAACACCTAAGGCTGAAATTGAAGGCGATATGGGTGATCACCATGTTGGCTTGCAAGCACGTTTAATGTCACAAGCATTGCGTAAGTTAACGGGCAATATCAAACGTTCAAATACTTTAGTTATTTTTATCAACCAAATTCGTATGAAAATTGGTGTAATGTTTGGTAACCCAGAAACAACTACAGGTGGTAATGCACTGAAGTTTTATGCGTCTGTTCGTATTGATATTCGTCGTACCGGCTCTGTTAAAGAGGGCGATGAAGTGGTTGGTAATGAAACACGTGTTAAAATTGTTAAAAACAAAGTGGCGCCACCATTTAAACAAGCTGAATTTATTATTATGTATGGCGAAGGTATCTCTAAGCATGGTGAGTTAATTGATTTGGGCGTTCAGCATAAATTTGTTGAAAAAGCCGGTGCATGGTACAGCTATCAAGGTAATAAAGTCGGCCAAGGTAAAGCAAATTCAATTAAATTTCTAAAAGAAAACCCAGCAATAGCCGATGAAATTGAAAAGAAACTACGCGATATGCTGTTATTAAAAGCAACAATAAAGCCAGAAGATGGCGTTGCAAGCTTAGCAGCAGAAGCTGAAAGTAGTGTTGAAGAAGATTTTTAAACTCTAATACATCATCATAGAAAAGCCCTTTATAGAATCTCTATAAAGGGCTTTTTATATTGTGTTACTGATATCGTAAAAGTGTCTTGTTATAAATAACAAGACACTTTTAATGATGGTTGGTTAGTATAACGTGTTATTTATTGTTCAATCCACGCCATAGTCCAGTATAAACCTACGCCAGGCTCATATTGATTCGATCCTTTAGACCACTGTACACAGTAACCATTATATGGCCAAGGTTTACATTGATAGACCTTACCATTTTTAGGTTGCAGTACTGTAGTACCTGCTTTGTAACTGCTTAAGCTCTCTGGGAATACAAAATCTGCATTGGTTTTAGGCGGCTCGACTGGATCAATTGGATCCGGATCGCTGCCATCATCAGCTGCAACAATATTAAGGTGATGGGTTTTTTGATCCGTTGTACCATTTTCTGCAAGATAACTAATTACTAAATTATAGTGTCCAGTTTGTGCATTAGAATACAGCATATTGAGTTCTGATAAACCAGCTTCAACATTAAATGTTTGGGTTATCACACTGCTATAGTTTTTATTTAATGTTGCTGTGATGGTTGCTTTTTCGCTGATGTCGATTGAAAAATCAAATTCAATCGCAGAGTCATTTATTTCATAGCTATGCGATAGGCCCGATACATTAAAGTCTGGTTTTGGTAGAGGGGCTTCTACAAATTCAAGTTCAACAGAACTTATGCCTGAATTACTTTGAGCAAAAATTTCATTGCGTCCAGCCATTGCTTGCACTTTATTGTTTTCATCTAACTGGCCAGCTTGGATCCAAGATTGTGATGCATTAATTTTTTGCGCTAAAGCTAAAGGCCAATTTTCACGAAGACCCGCTTCGACCGTATCAATCTCAAGTACCGTTTGTAGAGAAGGTAAGTCTTTTGAATCACTACCAAAAACGCGAGTTTTAATACTTGAACCAGCTGTTAAATCACGACCTGCCAAAATATCGCCCACATCTTGCCAATAGACACTACTGGTATCGCCATTATCAATCATTAAATCAACAACGTTGTAAAAACTCATGCCCGTATCGCCCACATCCCATACGCCCAATACAATATGATATCCATTACGATCTGCAGGTACATTACATAAATGCGTTACCTGACGTGGCGGTTGTTTGTAATGACCAGAATATTCACAAAAAGGGACAGCTTCAAATTGATCGCGGGTGAGCGGAGTATTTGGATCCCATGTTGTTTTGGTGATGAAGTAGCGCCAATCACGAGTTGAATGATTCGCGGTAAATGTCCAGCTAAATTCATTTGGCCCTGACTTGATATTGCGTTTAGTCCAGCGACTGATCGTTTGGCTGTCTAATTGGCTAAATGCACTGTGTCCGGCACTTGCAATCTTGCCATCAGCAGGGCCTGTTTCTGGAAAGCGATCTGGCCCTTCTAAACTTTGCGGTTCATAAACGACATTGCCACAATTTGTATTTTGTGTCAGTCGACATAAATAACCACGAGATTCGGGTTTGCTAATATAGCCATGTGCTTGAGCGGTTTGGGCAAATGGCAGTGACATTAAAGTAGCTAATGGCGCCATAGCTAAAAAGAGTTTGCTAAGCTTTTTCATTGTTTTCCTTTTTCAATAACAAAAGACACGTGATAGGTATTATTCTATTGCCAACATATAAAACAGCGCTGTCATTTTTCTTGGTCGGAAATTGAACGGGTTAAGTGTTAAGTCGCAATAGATAACAGTTTGTAACTGTGGCTAAAATGGTAACACTGAAGGATTCAGCATCACAATAATATAAAAGGATGGTTGAAGAGGGCATACTTATATTTTTTATAAAAAAATTGAATTTAATTGGATAAGTGCTTTTAATAACAGCTATTTTGAATTGATGTGAATACTCGCTTTTACATTTTAATCATAAAATCCGCAAATTATATTTTCAAACATTCTTAAGGCATATTAATGGAACGAAAAACGTTATTAATGAAAATAGTCTTATTTGATAATGCCGAAGAAGCATTTTGTGAACTTGGACATTTCGAGCGTTTAAGTAAAGAAAATGAGCTTTTAGTTGATAAAGGTATGTTATGCGATGTGCTCAATTTATATTTAAATCAGAAAATTACAGATGAAGACTTAAGTGATTGGGCAGCTTTTTTAGAGTGCAATGATGAAATTAATTGTACTCTAATAGAAGATTTTATTTTTGCACTGGCTAACAATGAAATGATAGGGGGAATAAACAATAATTCAATTTCGCTAATGCTTACTTTATGTAAATAATTCAGAGGTTTATTTTGAATTAATCTCATGTATTTTTGCTGTAAAATCCCCATCAACTAAAGTAGTTGTTATTCTAGAATTAGGCTTAATTTGTGCTATTGAATTAATAATCTGGCCATCTTCATTTTTTGTTATGCTGTAACCACGCGATAATACAGTCAAAGGGCTGGCAGAGTTTAAGCGAGCAGCCAAGATTGCAAGCTGGTTTGAAGCTTGTTTAAGTTGCTGTTGAAATTGCGTTTCTAGCTTGGTTTTTAATTTATTAAGTTGATGCTGTGACTGTTGTAGCTTTAGATTTGGTGAGCGAAGCATTAAACGATTGTTTAAACTAGAACATGACTTTTGAGCGCTTAGTAATTTTTGTTTTATTGCATTGTCTAAACTCATGCTTAATTCATCTAAGCGTTGTCCTTTTTGTTGAAGTTGAGATTGTGGGTGACACAATGAAAGCCGATGCTTTATGGTGGCCGCATTACGATGTTGTATGGCGATATAATGCTTAAATGCATTAAAAAGTGCCTGTTTTTTTTGTGTAATATCTGAGAGTAATTGCGCTTGGTTTGGACTTACTAATTCAGCTGCTGCAGAAGGCGTTGCAGCGCGAAGATCTGCCACATAATCACTAATAGTGACATCTATTTCATGTCCTACTGCACTGACTATAGGAAGTTGACTGGCAAAAATAGTCCGTGCTAGCGCTTCGTGATTAAAACACCACAGATCTTCTAAAGAGCCACCTCCTCGGCCTAAAATAATAACATCTACTTCTTTACGGCGATTGGCGAGGTTGATTTTTTCTATCAGCTGTAGGTGTGCGGTATTACCTTGTACTTGCGCAGGATATATTATTATTTCAAGTTGTGGAGCACGCCTTTGTAACACAGTTAAAATATCTTTTATCGCAGCACCTGTCGCAGAGGTAATAATACCTACTTTATTGATGATGTCGGGCAAAGGCTTTTTGTGACTCGTACTAAATAATCCTTCACTAGCTAATTGCATTTTTAAAGCTTCAAATTCTAACTTTAATGCCCCTTCGCCGGCAGGCTCCATTTGTTCTACTATTAATTGATAATCGCCACGAGGCTCATACAACGAAATTCGCGCTTGCATTTGAACCTGATCGCCACTTTTTGGTTTAAAGCGCATCGTTTGGTTATTTCCGCGCCACATGGCTGCGCGGATTTGAGCGTGATCATCTTTAACCGTAAAATACCAATGACCAGAACTAGGGCTAACAAAATTTGAAATCTCACCTGTGATCGTAATTGAGGCAAAATTGCGTTCAAGTAGTTGACGTATCTCTTTATTTAAACGAGATACGCTGTAAATGGAGGGTGATTTTTTAGTCTCAAACATGTTTTCTGATCTGTTAAATTAATACAACAACGTTACTTTAACACATATTTTTTCAATTTATGTTTACTCAATGGGGATCTGCTGATAAAATTTGACCGCAACTCCCTATATTCACTTTCACTCGTGAGATGTTGCATAATGCTTAGGATCGCTAAAGAAGCTCTAACCTTTGACGACGTACTTTTAGTACCGGCTCATTCTACTGTTTTGCCACACACGGCAAATATTTCAACTCGTTTAACTCGTGGAATAAAGTTAAATTTACCCTTGGTTTCTGCATCTATGGATACAGTAACTGAAGCTCGCTTAGCTATTGCTTTAGCGCAAGAGGGTGGTTTAGGTTTTATTCACAAAAACATGACTATCGAAGAGCAAGCCAATAACGTTCGTAAAGTAAAAACATACGAAGCGGGTATTGTGTCTTTCCCTGTAACTGTTACTGCTAACTTAACGATTGCCGATACTTTAGCCTTGGCTGAAGCAAAAGGTTTCTCAGGTTTTCCTGTTACTGATGAAAATAATACCTTAGTGGGTATTGTGACTAGTCGTGATATGCGCTTTGAAACTAAATTAGAGCAACCTGTTTCAACTGTGATGACCAAAAAATCAGATTTAGTGACTGTTAAAGAAGGCACTGAACGTGATGTGATTTTGGGATTAATGCATGAACACCGCATTGAAAAAATCCTAGTAGTTGATGATGAGTTTAAATTAAAAGGCATGATCACAGTTAAGGATTACCAAAAAGCGCAAGATAAACCGAACGCGTGTAAAGACGATCAAGGTCGTTTACGTGTAGGTGCCGCCGTTGGTGTTGGCGCTGGTACTGATGAGCGTATTGCTGCGTTAGTCGAAGCGGGTGTGGATGTATTGTTAATTGATACTTCACATGGTCATTCACAAGGTGTGCTTAACCGTGTAATTGAAACGCGTAAAGCTTACCCTAACTTACAAATCGTCGCCGGTAACGTAGCAACAGCAGAGGGTGCAATTGCACTTGCCGATGCTGGTGTTGATGCGGTTAAAGTCGGAATTGGCCCAGGTTCAATTTGTACTACACGTATTGTAACGGGTTGTGGTGTGCCACAATTGACAGCGATATCGGATGCGGTTGAAGGCTTAAAAGGCCGTGATATTCCAGTGATTGCTGACGGTGGAATTCGTTTTTCGGGTGATATTGTAAAAGCACTGGTTGCTGGTGCGTCTTGTGTCATGGTCGGCTCAATGCTTGCTGGCACTGAAGAGTCACCAGGCGAAGTTGAACTTTACCAAGGCCGTTATTACAAATCATACCGTGGAATGGGCTCGCTTGGCGCAATGAATCAAAAAGAAGGTTCATCAGATCGTTACTTCCAAAACTCAAATCAAGTTGAAAAATTAGTACCTGAAGGTATTGAAGGTCGTGTTGCTTATAAAGGCCCAATTGCGACCATTATTCATCAACAAGTCGGTGGTTTACGCAGTGCAATGGGTTTAACAGGTTGTGCGACTATCGCAGAACTTAATGTTAAACCACAGTTTGTTCGTGTGACATCTGCTGGTATGGGCGAATCTCATGTACATGATGTACAAATCACTAAAGAAGCACCTAACTACCGTTTAGGTTAATTCTTGAAAAATAAGTAAGTTTTTGGGCTAGCATCGGCTAGCCCTTATTTATTCTTAGTAGAGAGCTTGTAGCGCAAGTTGCTTTACTGACCTGTAATTAGTTTATGACGAACGAGACCCTCATGAGTAAAAATATCCACGATTCACGCGTTCTTATTTTAGATTTTGGTTCGCAATATACTCAGTTAATTGCCCGTCGTATCCGCGAAATTGGCGTTTACTGTGAGCTTTGGGCATGGGATGTGACAGAAGAGCAAATTCGCGATTTTGCGCCAGACGGCATTATTTTATCCGGTGGCCCAGAGTCAACAACCGAAGACAATAGCCCACGTGCGCCTGAATATGTCTTTAATGCAGGTGTGCCTGTACTTGGCATTTGTTACGGTATGCAAACCATGGCAATGCAATTAGGTGGCTTAGTTCAAAGCTCTGACAAACGAGAGTTTGGTTATGCAAAAGTCGCTAAGTTGGGCAATTGTAAGTTATTTGATGCTATTGAAGACCACGTTATTGATAACGGCCAAGGTGTATTAGATGTGTGGATGAGTCATGGCGATAAAGTCATTGAAATCCCTGCAAGCTTTACTACAACAGCGCAAACAGAAACCTGTCCCCATGCAGCTATGGCTGATGAAGCAAAGCGTTTTTATGGCGTGCAATTTCATCCAGAAGTAACACATACACAACAAGGTCAGCGTTTATTAGAGCGTTTTGTTGTTGATATTTGTGGTTGTGAAAAATTATGGACTCCAGCCACTATTATTGAAGATGCAATTGAGCGCATTAAAGAAAAAGTCGGTGATGATGATGTTATTTTAGGCTTGTCAGGTGGTGTCGATTCGTCTGTAGTAGCCATGTTATTACACCGTGCAATTGGTGAAAAACTAACTTGTGTATTTGTTGACAACGGATTACTTCGTTTAAATGAAGGTCAGCAAGTAATGGATATGTTCGGTGATCATTTTGGTTTGAATATTATCAAAGTGGATGCCGAAGAGCAGTTTTTAGCAGACTTAGCAGGATTGTCGGATCCGGAAGCGAAACGTAAAGCAATTGGTCATACATTTATTGATATTTTTGATGCCGAATCTAAAAAGCTTAAAAATGCTAAATGGTTAGGTCAAGGCACTATCTATCCTGATGTGATTGAATCTGCTGCATCAGCAACTGGTAAAGCGCATGTGATTAAGTCGCATCATAACGTAGGTGGTTTACCTGACGATATGGAAATGGGCTTAGTTGAGCCATTACGTGAATTGTTTAAAGATGAAGTGCGTAAAATTGGTTTAGAGTTAGGTTTACCATACGACATGCTTTATCGTCATCCATTCCCAGGCCCAGGCCTTGGTGTGCGTGTTTTAGGCGAAATCAAAAAAGAATACTGTGATTTGTTACGTCGCGCAGATGCTATCTTCATTGAGGAGCTGCATAAAGCAGATTTGTACAATAAAGTGAGCCAAGCTTTCACTGTGTTCTTACCTGTAAAATCGGTTGGTGTTATGGGCGATGCGCGTAAGTACGACTGGGTTGTATCACTGCGCTGCGTTGAAACCATAGATTTTATGACAGCACGTTGGTCACATTTACCTTATGATTTCTTAGGTTTAGTATCAAACCGTATTATTAATGAAATTGATGGTATTTCTCGCGTTGTTTATGACATTTCGGGTAAGCCACCGGCAACGATCGAATGGGAATAAAAACTGGCTAATATCATGTTTTTATAATAAAAAAACAGCAAAGTAATTTGCTGTTTTTTTGTTTTAAATACAGAGTTGTGAATAATAAATATAACAGCTACTGATTTTCGAATTTTCAATTAGTCGAGTAATTGTTAATCCACATTTAAATCAGCACGCTTAAAACAGTTCAATTTCGTCATTGTTTTGTTCAATAATATGCTCGTTTTTTGGCATGTCAGAATAAAAAACAATCTGATTTCTGCCGTTATTTTTTGCAAAATAAAGCGCTTTATCCGCATTTTCAATCACTGAAATTGGAAAATCATAAGGGCTCATTCGAGCAACTCCAATACTTAAAGTTAATTGTTTAATAAATGGAAAAGGGGTCGTGCTAACTTGTTTAAGAAAGGCTGTTAGTCGTTTACTGATCAATGCTTGCGTTGTTGGTTCAAACACAATTACAAACTCTTCACCACCAAAGCGAAAGACTAAGTCCGAGACTCGAAAAAAAGCGGACATTCTTTGCGCAAGCAACAGCAACACTTCATCTCCGCAAACATGGCCATAGGTATCATTAATTTTTTTAAAGTGATCGATATCAACCATAGCGAGCCAAGACGTTGAATCATCATAATGTTTTCTGTTTGTTTTTTCTGTTCGTACCTTGAAGTGGTCATTAATTTGGTTTTGCATTAATTGTTTTATTTTACGATCGAAGGTTTGACGGTTCAGCAAGTTGGTTAGTTTATCCCGTTCATTTTCATTGAGTATGGTGAGGTAGTTTTCATAAATACGACAATAAGAATTAAGTAATACTTGCTGATCGCTTTGTAGGGTTTTACAGCGAATATAAATAGCCCCGACTGGTCTGTCATTAAGTTGAATAGGTAGCCAGCGTTGTTCTAATCCTGTTTTCTTTTGAATGTTAATTGTGCAGGCCGAATGTAAGCATGATGCCAGCTCTTTAGAAATGTCGTGTAAGATTTCGCGCTCACCCCAAATATAGTTATTTTCAGCATCAATATGCAATGAGGCACTTTTTTCAACTCCTGAGCCATTACTTTCAGGAAGGTTTTTGTAAATGATAATCTCTTTACAATTTAAAAATTCGTGAATGGTGGAAATAAGACTGAACTCTAAAGAATCGATATCACGGTTTTTGGTAATTTTGACTACAGAATTTAATAGATCTTCTTGCATGACGACCTCATTTTTATTTTTGAAGCTTTAAAGGCATACTTCATTTATTATTTATAATTGAATCGCTTTAGAATGCAACGTTAGTACGCCACGTTGTGAGTTGCTTAATTGCGTTTTTTGGCTTAAATATAGACTAAGTGTTTAAAATAACGACACTTAAACTAATTTACTAAATTATCTCTTTACCTTTATAAAAACTTCTCTATAATTCGACGACATTGCAGGGGCGTAGTTCCAATTGGTAGAACAGCGGTCTCCAAAACCGACGGTTGGGAGTTCGAATCTCTCCGCCCCTGCCAATTCCTTACTTCTTCTATAAACTCTCTTTTACTGTTAACGTAACATCTAAGAATACATTAATGGTTTAAATAATGTCTCAACTGTTAAATCAAATCTTTGAAATTGAAACCTTAACGCTTAACGCTCACTTTAGTAATCAATTTTATCCTTCTATAGAACACCTAGACTCAAATTTAAATGCATCAGAGCAGCTTTTTGATGATATTAAGCGTGTTTTGGTTAAGTCTATTGTGACGATTGGTATTAGGCCTGAAGAAGGGTTTGAGTTACAGCCTGCGCATCTGGTGATCTGCGAGCGAGGCTTATCTGGGCAAGAAAAAAAGCAGCTTTGGCTTAAATTAAGTGACTTTCAATAATGATTATCCAACCACTAAACGAGCAGTATTTAAATGAAATGATGGCTGTGGAAATTGCAGCGAATGCGTTTCCTTGGTCAGAACAAAATATGGGATCTTGTTTTGGCGCTCGATATTTTAATTTTGGGCTATTTGATTGTGCTCAGTTGGTTGGTTTTTATATTGCTGAAATGGCGGGACCAGATTTTACTCTAATGGATATTGCTGTTCATCCTGCACATCAGGGAAAGGGCGTTGCATCTCGGTTGATGGCTCATTTGATTGAGCAATCGGAAACTCGCGGTGCAGAAAATATTTTTTTAGAAGTCAGAGCTAGTAATCAAGCTGCTATTCATCTTTATAATAAAGTTGGCTTTTGCGAAATGGGCATACGAAAAAATTATTATCCAACAGCAGATGGTAATGAAAATGCAATTTTAATGGGGTTACCGTTTAATCCATTTGCAATGTAAAAAAGATTGATTGCTCAAGCTTTAAGTATTGATAATCAAGTTTTTGCTGGTTCTTGTCTTTCAGGCAGCTTTCGAGTTCAGAGGCCGCATCACTGATTTGTTTAAATCCAAAGCAACCAGCGCTTCCTTTAATGCTATGGGCGAGTGCGGTTAATTGCTCCCAGTCTTTAGTGTTATATAAATCAGTTAGCTGTGTTTTCATTTCGGGCATTTTTGCTTTGTAATTCTCACTGATCTTTTTAAATTGGTCGCTTTTTAATACCTCTTCCCATTGTTTATTTGTATGGTGCTGAAGGCTTAAATACTTCTCTAATGTATTTTCAAGCTCTTGTTTATCAATCGGTTTTGCAAGTGATTGATTGCAGCCTGCTGCTATGTATGTGTCGATGTCATGTTTCATCACATTAGCAGTTAGGGCGATGATAGGGCCATCGTAAGCTGTGTTTCTAAGCATTGTGGTTGCTTCTAAGCCTCCCATTACAGGCATTTGCATATCCATTAGAATAAGGTCGAAGTCGTGAGTTAACGCCATTTCAACCGCTTGCGCACCATTGTTGGCAAAGTGAGGTTCAAGCCCCCACTGTTCAAGTAAAAGACGGATTAACTCTTGATTATCAGGATTGTCTTCAGCCACTAAAATTTGAGCTTGATAATAGGCATTTTTTATTGGATCTTGTGCTGGTTTTAACTGCGCTAAATCATGCGATGATTTGATAATATCGACAGGTATGTATTCATTATGGCATGCAACCGTAATGATAAAACAGCTCCCCTGAGTTTGTTGGCTGGTAACTGTAATATTGCCTCCAAGTAATTGAGCTAAGTTTTTCGAAATACACAACCCTAATCCTGTCCCCCCAAACTTTCGGGTGGTACTTGAGTCTGCTTGTTCAAAAGGTTTAAAAATTCGCTCAAGTTCCTGATTCGACATACCAATGCCTGTATCTTGTACTTTAAATTCTAACTGGTTTAAATCGTTTTTGGCACTAATGGATAAAGTAACTGAACCTTCGGTAGTAAATTTGACTGCATTAGTACAGACATTGAGTAAAATCTGCTTTAAGCGTGTTATGTCACTGTTTAATGTGCGTGGTAGTGGGTAGTCATATTGAATGTTAAAAGATAAGTTTTTATCTTGGGCCAAAACAAGGACAATGGAGTTGACGTCTTCGATAAGTTGACTGAGTTCAAGAGGTTGTCGTTCAACTTCAAGTTTTTCAGCTTCGATTTTTGATAAGTCTAAAATATTATTAATAAGTTCTAGAAGGTGTTTTGAATTTCGTAAAACGGTATTTAAATGCTGAGACTTTTTATCATCAGGCTCTTTGTTGAGCATTTGTTCTGTAAAACCCATGATTGCGGTCAGTGGGGTCCTTATTTCGTGACTCATGTTAGCTAAAAATCGGCTTTTTAATTGGCTAGCTTGTTCGGCTTGGTTCATGGCTTTTTCTAGCTGGTGATTCATTTTTGCCAGTTCGTGGGTTCGGGCTGCCACTTTTTCTTCAAGGTGTTCTTTATAATCTTCAAGTTGACCTTGGTAGTGACGGATTTGACTCACCATGTGATTAAAATCTTGAAATAATGAGCCCATCTCATCTTCACGCTCTATAGGCAGTAAAATTTTAAGATCGCCATCACCAACCCTGTGACTGGCCTCTGCGAGCATTTCAAGCGGTGTGAGTAACAGTGTGCGTACAACAATAAAAATCAATATTGGTAATAGAATTATCGAGCTCAATACAATTAAAGCGGTAAATAAAGTAATTGCTTTGCCTGATTCGTAAAGAATATTTTTAGGGATGGAAGAAACATAAAATGCGCCGCCATTCATTTGATTGGCATAGACCATTCGTTCTTGAGTATCTAAAGTACCAAGGGTTAGCTCGACTAAATGATTGCGTTCAGCGGCATCAACAATACTTTTATACTCAAATTCAGTGAGGTAGTTGCCAAGTGTGTCAAAATTAGAACTGAATAAAATTTTACCTTGCTCATTGAGTACAATATTAAGCGTATTTTCAAATGGGGCTTCTAAAATACTGGTGTTGAGCACAGAGGGATCTAAATGAACAATGAGATACGCCATTAATTTAGGGCTTTCAAGGTGATAATCGGATTTAAATATTTGCTGGGCAAAATATAATGAGGTTGCACCTTGATCATTTTGATGCATAAATTGTTGGCGTCGGATGGAGCTGTTTCGTAAGCTTTCAGTAAAATGATAACTGTCGGACGTTGCAAATAAATCGCTGGAATAGAAAGCGATACTTTTACCTTCAGGGGTAATGAGGTCGATACTTAAAATATCTGGGTATGCGTTGATATAGCTGACAAAAACGTCAAGTAACGAGCCTGAGTTTACTGTTTTAGTACTTGATTTATTATTGTATGCTTCAAGAAAATCAATTAATACTGGTGAGTTGGATAAGAGCTCTGTAGTGGAGTGAAATACTTCGGTGTAATTAGATATTTTTTGTTTTTGTTGATCAACAAATTGGCTCACACTGAGCTCAGCTTGACGCTCGGTAAATTGCGTGACATTTGAAAGTGAAAAACCACCTAGAAATAATAACGGAACGATTACAAGCGGGGTTACATACCATAGTAACTTAATACTTAGCTTGCTTTTGATCATTATTTTTCCCTATATCCTTTTTAGTACTTGTTAATAACACTGAGTGATTTAATATTAAACAGTTATCTATTTGAATACACAATAGAACAGTGATTTTTAATTCTTAGCAGAGTAACTCATATTAGTATGGCCCACGCCAAGCGGCAAAATAAATTGACGACTTATCAACAGCTAGCATTTTTTTTCATATGCTTTTTTTCTGGTTTATTACCAGTAAAAACGTTTGCTTCAGAGTTGCCACCGAGCTTACAGGTTATCCTGATTGCAAAGATTTTGTCTTACGAAGCCAGTTTAAGTAAGAAAGAGCAAATATCTATCTATATTATTGCTTCTCCTGAAATTTACCGCTCATTTTATAAGTTAAAAAGCAAAGGATATAGCGAAATCAAGATTGATAAGCTGGAAATAGGGGCGCAGCTACCAGATTCGACATTTGATTTGGTGTATGTAGCAGATGAAAATTTAATCGAGCAAGCCGTTCATTATGCAACAACCAATCATGCTTTGTTGATTAGTGGCCATTCTTCTTGGGTTAAAAAAGGCATAACTTTAGGGCTAGGTGCAACGGATGGAAGGCCAAAATTTTATTTAAACTTGACTACGAGTACTGCATCGGGCTTGCAATGGGACGATAAAATACTCTCGATAGCTAATACCGTTCGTTAATTCATCCTCACATTGGTTTTTTAGTTAAAATGTTGCCGTTAATTGCGCTGATATTGTGCGCCCTGGTTCTGGGTGATAAGGCGGAGTAAAACCAATCGGATTAACGTTAGTGATAGCATTATATTGGCTCACATCACTACTGCCGTCTTGACGACCCACACCTAGATATTGATGGTCAAATAGATTATTAACAATCAGTTGTGGTGTAAGGCTTAGGTTATTTAACTGCCAGCCTTGCCAAGAGATCACTAAGTTTGCGACAGAGGCATTGGGTGCATGGTGCTCAAAGTAACTATTGCTAAGTGGCACACTGCGTGACAATAAATGATTCATTCGTAAATTGATGTTTAGCTGTTCATTTAACGCGTTGTAGCTAATTCCCCAATTAATTTTGTGTTTAGCTGTATGGGCAATGGCTAAATTTTCAGCTTCTTGTTTTCCATCGGTAAACTGATAATTGAAATAGCTTGTTAGGTTTTTGTTCAATTGCCAATTACCATCTAAAGAGAAACCATAAACATCACCACTATTTGTATTGATGAAGCGACTACCGCCTTCAGTATTTTGCGCTTCAAGCGCGATGGTATCGTCTTGCTGACTAAAGAAAACAGCCGCTTTTAGATTGGCATTAATATTTGGATTACTTGAAAACCAATGGCTGACTAATTCAAAAGTGCTAATAGATTCAGGTTTTAAATTCTTATTACCCCGAAATTCATCGCTTAATTCAAAAATGCTTGGTTCACGAAATGCACGACCATATAACAATTTGATCCGCCAATCGAGTTGGTCATTCCATTTGTCGGCATTATAAATTAGTCCAAACCGAGGGTTAGTAGTTGAGCCATATTCATCACTTTTATCAAAACGAATACCCAAGGTGTAGTTTATTTGTTCGGTTAACTGTTGCTGGTATTGACCGTAAAATGCAAATTCTTCAACTTGACGCGCATCAGCATTGCCACTTCGGAATAAACCAAGCCCTGCAGTCGCATCATGCCATTGCGAGGTCGTAACGCTATTGTTTCCTGCTTGATATTGGCCAAGAGAGATTACTTGATCCATTTTGTTTGAATTTTGAATGCGATAGCCGAGCAGCCAATTTGTGTTATTTTGTGATACTTCGAGCTGCTGCTCTAAACCAACTTGTGAGTTTACGCTATGATAACTTTTCACTAAATCAACAAAACGATAGCTATATTGGAAGCCTGTATCGGGTTTTTGAATGTTTTCTCGATACCATAATTTACTGGTAATCATATGATTATCATCCCATTGATAATCGATATCTAATGCGACATGGCCATTTTGATGGTGTTTTTTAAAGGAGTCTGCTCTAGTTTGATATTCAAAGCCCGTAACGTAGCTTCCAAGGCCTTGTTGTTGGACCCATTTATTAAATGAGAGTGCAATTTTACTGATACCAGATCCTGCATTACTCGGCTGCCAAATCGCTTTACCTCTTAAAGCCCAGTCACGGGATTGATTGTTAAACCCAGGAGCCTGCAGGTTATTTGCTAACGAATTTGGGCCGTTTTCAATGTAATTTCCATCAATGTACTGCTGAGTTAGCACCGTTGGCGATAGGTGTGCCGCAAAGTAACCTGCTGGATCGTAACGATCTAATCCTGAATCACCATCGGTTTGAGCTAAGCGTCCTGAAAGCTGTAAATACAGTTCGCTTAATTGTTTATCAACAGCAAAGCTGGTTGAGTGGCTGTTATTTTGACCCACCAGTGTTGTAACTTTATTCGTTAATTCATCGTCTTGCGCTGCGGTAATAAAGTGAATAACCCCAGAGTAAGCATTTGCCCCATAGCTTGCTGAACCTGGGCCTTGAATGATTTCGATGCGCTTTAAATCGGAAAATATTTGCTGATTACCAAAAGGTTGTGACCAATTAAATGCGATATGGTTTTGCACGACACCGTCAATTAAAATAAGCAACTGCACATTGCCAGGCGAGCCGCCAATAGCACGATTAATGCTGTGGGTTGTATATTCACCCGCGCTGTCTTCTACTGTGGCAAAATCAAAACCAGGCACATCACGTAATACATCGATTAGATTTTGATAACCGCGCTCAGATATGGTTTTTGCATTGATAACGGTGATGTTGGCTGGGGCATCAATCGCGCGTTGTTTGGTGCGACTTGCGCTCACTACTTCTAGATTTAGTAGCTCATTCAAAGACATTAAATGTAATGTTTCTAGAGCATAATCTTCGGTTTGTTGTGCTTGGGCTAAATTAAACCAAGGCAGGGACAATAAAATAGCTGGCAAGTACACATAATTCATTGAATAAACTATCAATAGCTGAGTATTAATTTAACTTAGCATAACTTAATGAATAAGTTTATGGAGGGAAGCCAAATTTTTGCCATAAATCATGAAAAAACATACTCAATAAAACGCAATCTTGTTCGTTTTCTGGCAATTTGAAGGCCTCGCAGACCTAGTTAAATTATTGGTTTGGTATTATAATTGAGCCCATTTTGATCTTTAAACATTCAGCAATTGGCGGTTTTAATGTCCAGTGTTTCTCCAGAAGTAAGCAAGCGTCGTACGTTTGCCATTATCAGTCACCCCGACGCCGGTAAAACGACGATCACCGAAAAAGTATTATTATTCGGAAATGCGATTCAGCGAGCAGGTACAGTAAAGGGTCGCGGTTCAAATCAGCATGCGAAGTCTGACTGGATGGAAATGGAAAAAGAACGTGGTATTTCTGTTACAACCTCTGTAATGCAATTTCCGTTTAATGATTGTTTAGTGAACCTGTTAGATACACCAGGCCATGAAGATTTCTCTGAAGATACTTATCGTACTTTAACCGCGGTAGATTCGTGCTTAATGGTGATTGATGCCGCAAAAGGGGTCGAGGATCGTACCCGCAAATTAATGGAAGTAACACGTTTACGTGATACGCCAATTGTAACGTTCATGAATAAACTTGACCGTGAAGTCCGCGACCCAATGGAAGTCATGGACGAAGTTGAAAATGAACTTAAAATTGCGTGTGCGCCCATCACATGGCCAATTGGTTGTGGTAAAGGTTTTAAAGGTGTGTACCACTTACATCGCGAAGAAACCATATTATACCAATCAGGTTTAGGTCATACCATTCAAGAGGTTCGTATTATTAAAGGATTAGATAATCCTGAACTTGATAAAGCCATTGGTGATGATTTAGCTGCGCAACTACGTGATGATTTAGAGCTGGTAATTGGTGCCTCACATGAGTTTGATCACGAGCTATTTTTACAAGGTAAGTTAACCCCTGTATTTTTTGGTACGGCACTTGGTAACTTTGGTGTTGATCACTTTTTAGATGGATTAACCGCATGGGCGCCATCACCATTACCGCGTCAATCTGAAGAGCGCGAAGTGGTTGCGACCGAAGAAAGCTTTTCAGGTTTTGTTTTTAAAATTCAAGCAAACATGGATCCAAAACACCGTGACCGTATCGCCTTTATGCGTATTGTATCGGGTAAATACAGCCAAGGCATGAAGATGAACCATGTGCGTTTGGGTAAAACAGTGAGTATTTCTGATGCGGTAACCTTTATGGCGGGTGACCGTGAGCGCGCAGCAGATGCGTTTGCCGGTGATATCATTGGTTTACACAATCACGGGACTATTCAAATTGGTGATACCTTTACCCAAGGTGAAAAGTTAAAATTCAGTGGTATTCCAAACTTTGCGCCAGAATTATTCCGTCGTATTCGTTTACGTGACCCGTTAAAACAAAAGCAATTGTTAAAAGGCTTAGTACAGCTCTCTGAAGAGGGTGCTGTACAGGTATTTAGACCATTAATTAACAATGATTTAATTGTTGGCGCGGTCGGTGTGCTGCAGTTTGATGTGGTGGTTGCTCGTTTGAAATCGGAATACAATGTTGATGCGATATATGAAAGTGTTAATGTTAGCACTGCGCGTTGGGTGTCTGGCAAAGACAGCAAAAAATATGAAGAGTTTAAACGCAAGTGTGAGCCAAACCTAGCACTTGATGGTGGTGATAATCTAACGTATATCGCGCCAAGTCGCGTTAATTTAAACCTCTCGATGGAACGTCATCCTGACATTACATTCCACCAAACACGCGAGCATTAATCGTATGTGCGTTATGTTTTTTATAACGCACCATTCTTAATTACGGCCTACAGTGGCCGTATTATTTAGTCTTTAATATTGAGCTGATGCTGGTGCAGTGTCAGCGACTAAAAGAGAAAGTACATGAACATTCGTCAGTTATTAGTTCAAAGAGCAGTTGCAGCTATGGTTGCAGCAGGCTTACCCGAAGATACAAATCCTGCAGTCACACAAAGTACCCGTGCACAATTTGGCGATTACCAAATTAATGGTGCAATGGGCGCGGCTAAAAAGTTAAAAGCCAACCCACGCGAATTAGCCCAAAAAATTATCGATCATCTGGATTTAAACGATGTTGCTGCCGAGCTTGAAATTGCAGGCCCAGGATTCATTAATATCCATTTAAAACCTGAGTTTTTAGCAGCGCAACTTGCCAAAGCGAATCAAGATGAAAAACTGGGTGTGCAAGCCCATGCAACCTCACAAAAAGTTGTGGTTGATTACTCATCACCAAACCTTGCCAAAGAGATGCATGTAGGCCATTTGCGCTCAACCATTATTGGTGATGCTGTTGTTCGTGCACTTGAGTTTCGTGGTGATACCGTGGTACGTCAAAATCACATGGGTGATTGGGGCACACAATTTGGCATGCTTATCGCGCACCTTGAAGATTTATTAAATCAAGGAATTGATCTTGAAGCGGTGGCTTTAGCCGATTTAGAGTCTTTTTATCGTGATTCTAAAAAACGTTTTGATGACGAAGACGGTTTTGCGGATAAAGCCCGAGACTACGTAGTAAAACTGCAATCAGGTGATGCGCACTGTGAAAAACTATGGCGCTTATTCATTAATACGTCAGTAAAACATTCAGCTGAGGTGTACCACAAATTAAATGTGACACTTACGCAAGATGACATTATGGCTGAAAGTGCTTACAACAGTGAACTACATAATATTATCGCGTTATTAAAAGCGAAAAATATTGCCGTTGAGTCTCAAGGCGCACAAGTGGTGTTTTTAGATGAGCTTGCCAATAAAGATGGTGAACCATCGGCGTTTATCGTGCAAAAATCGGGTGGCGGTTTCTTATATGCCACAACGGATTTAGCTGCCTGTGATTATCGTTCAAATAAACTGATGGCAGACCGTATCTTAATTTTTGTTGATGCGCGCCAAAGCCTTCATTTTAGCCAAGTTGAATTCACAGCGCGTAAAGCCGGTTTATTACGCGATGCAACCAGTTATGAGTTTTGCCCATTTGGAACCATGATGGGGGAAGATGGTAAACCATTCAAAACTCGTAGTGGTGATACAGTTAAACTGGCCGATTTATTAGAAGAAGCCATCGTACGTGCTGCCGCTAAACTTGCAGAGCGTGAGTCTGATTTATCAGAACAAGAACGAGCTGAAATTGCCCGTAAAGTGGGTATTGGCGCAGTTAAATATGCGGATTTATCTAAAAACCGCACCAGCGACTATATCTTCAACTGGGACAGCATGTTGAGCTTTGAGGGCGCAACCGCCCCTTATTTACAATATGCTTATATGCGTGTGCGCAGTTTATTTCGCAAAGCAAATATTGATCCAAGCACATTAAATGCAGCAATCACCATTGCAGAGCCACAAGAAAAAGCATTAGCACTTAAGTTATTACAACTTGAAGAAGTGCTTGATCAAATGATCACTGATGCTACACCACACGTATTGTGTGGGTACTTGTATGAACTGGCAAGTTTATACATGACGTTCTACGAAGCGTGCCCGGTACTTAAAGATGACATTAGTGCTGATTTACGTGACAGCCGCTTGGTGCTCTGTAATTTAGTGGCTAATACCTTACAACAAGGTTTAGGTTTACTGGGCATTGAAGTGATGGAGCAAATGTAATTTAGTAAAAAAAACAGCGCATAAGCGCTGTTTTTATTTGTAGTGAGTATTAATTTTTATTGTGAATCTGAGGGGATAAAAATGAAGTTGGATGATATTAGAAGGGAATACCTCAAAGATGGATTAGAGCGTGACATGCTCAACGATAATCCGTTTGTGCAATTTGAAGCATGGCTAAAGCAAGCTGTAGAAGCCGATTTGCCCGATCCAACGGCGATGGTAGTCGCAACAGTTGATGCCGATGGCCAGCCTTCGCAGCGCATTGTATTGCTTAAAAATGTTGATGAAAATGGCTTTGTATTTTTTACCAATACCGGGTCACGCAAAGCGCAAGAGTTAGCAAAAAATAATAAAATAAGCTTACATTTTCCATGGCATCCATTAGAGCGCCAAGTAATCGTTTATGGCACAGCCAAACCCCTGTCCAATCTTGCGGTGACAAAATACTTTTTATCACGACCAAAAGAAAGCCAAATTGCAGCATGGACCTCTGAACAAAGTCGCCCGATCTCTTCTAAACAAGTCTTACTTGAAAAGTTTGCTCAAATGAAAAATAAGTTTGCTCAAGGGGAAATTCCACTCCCTTCATTTTGGGGTGGATATTGTATTGAGCCGCATCAAATAGAATTTTGGCAAGGTGGTGCGCACCGTTTACATGATCGTTTTATGTATCGAAAACAAGCCGATGGCCAATGGAACATTGAGCGTCTCAATCCGTAATTGTGAATACGTCAAAGATTGAGTTAATCGACTCACATTGTCATCTTGATTTTAGTGAGTTCGATTTTAAGCGCCATGAGTTAATCACTTCGTGCCAAAAACTTGGCATCATTAATGTTATCGTGCCTGGAGTGAGTGTGCAGCAATCTGAGCACTTACTTAGCTTTAAGGTGCAATATCCTCAGTTTTTACATATCGCTTTTGGTTTACACCCCTATTTTTTAACGCAAACAGCCGACACTGACATGCAAGCGATCATCTTGCTTGCTAAGCAGCATAAAAAACAACTTTGTGCGATTGGTGAATGCGGGATCGACCGAGCTCAACCGAACCTTGAGCTGCAACAGCGTATTTTTATTGCACATATCGCACTGGCTAATGATTTAAAGTTACCCCTGATCGTCCACCATCGACAAAGTCATGATTTAATTCAAGCCGCATTTAAACAATGCCCACCGAAACATGGCGGGGTGATCCATGCATTTTCGGGCAGCATACAAATTGCTCGGTATTATATTCAACATGGATTTAAGCTTGGAGTGGGCGGGATCATTAGCTATGAGCGCAGTCAAAAAACACGAGAAACAATCGCGACAATCGCGTTACAAAGCCTACTTATAGAAACTGATGCGCCCTCGATGCCTTTATTTGGTGCGCAAGGGCAACCTAATAGCCCATTGGCATTAATTGATGTGTTCACGCATTTGGTGGCGTTAAGAAAAGAGCCTGCCGAGGAAGTTGCAGAGCAATTGCGTCAATCGTGTAGTGAAATTTTTCGAATATAACGTAATACTTGCCAGCGTTTAATACTTCTTGCGACCAACCATGTACCTACAATCGACAATATAAGCATCAATGCAATTTGACGTCCAAGCTGGTGGAAGTAGGAGTGTCCTTCACTCATTGCTGCACGTGATAAATAGGTTAAACGAACAAACCCCAAACGTTTACCTGACTGTGTCACGATTGGTTCAATCACAGGGGTGAGTAACGTAGAGACCCCAGGAAGTGCTTTAGGTTGGTTAACTTGTTCTTTGTATAAGTAGCCATTATCACTTTTAACAATCAACTCACCAAATTGGTTAAAAATAGCTGCCGATTGCACATAAGGATCTTTCACTAAATTATTAACTATGCGTTGCAAAGCTGGTTGGTCTTCATCTTTAAGTGCATCACGTGCACCTAACGACATCTGTAATGCGAGGCTTCGAGCAGTCGTGTGGGATTGTTTGAGCAAAATATCATGGCTTTGAAAGCTCGAATTAAACGCAACATTGACAAAAATAAACAGGCATAACAAAGCCAGACTCAAGCGGGTGAGTCTTTGATAACTGGATGCAACTGCCGGGTTTTTAAGTTGTGTTTTTTTCATAATGCTCAATGCTCTGCTGACAGTGTGCGCATTTCTTGGTAAAAATGCAATACGGCTAAGTGACTGCAGCATTTTATGGGCAACGTGGCTTAGATATCTTTTTTATTGGAGTAATCAAGCCCATGTTAAATTGGTCAGTAGTAACACAACTCGTAATCGAGCAAAGCTTAGTATTAAATCATTGGTATCCCAGCAATGTTGGGAAAAACACCTCAAACTCGCCATCTAAAGGTGAGGTGCAGTATTTAGTTGCTTTTGATGGTGAGCTTGACCATGTTTTATTAACTACATTGCAGGCTTTTTTAAATGAGCAACAGATTAACAATTGCCAAATTTGCCTTTATCAACCGTTGAGCGATTTAAAGCCTGCGCTTGCCATCGCTTTTTCACCCGTCAAACCGATTGCGCGAGAACAATTTGAGCGACTGCAAACCCAAGTGTCACTACAATTGGCTATGTTTTGTGCCCCACCAACGTTATACCAGCCCGGGTTGTTGGTGATGGATATGGATTCAACAGCTATCGAAATTGAGTGTATTGATGAAATAGCTCGTTTAGCGGGGGTTTATGATGAAGTATCCGCAGTCACAAAGCAGGCGATGCAAGGGGCACTGGAGTTTTCTGAAAGCCTACGTTTGCGAGTTGCAAAACTCGAAGGTGTTGAGCAACTCTTAATTGATAAATTAAAAGCGCAATTACCATTGATGCATGGCGTGCAGGCACTTTGCTCTGTGCTTAAACAGCACGATTGGACACTCGCCATTGCGTCGGGCGGATTTATTCCTTTTGCACTGCAAGTGCAAAGTTTACTTGAGCTTGATGCCATTCATGCCAATGAACTTGAAACAAAAAACGGTGCTCTAACTGGGCGAGTGCTCGGCACGATTGTAGATGCAGAGGAAAAGCGACAGTTTTTAATGCGTTATGCAGAGCAATTAGGGTTAGCCTTAAATCAAACAGTGGCAATGGGGGATGGCGCAAACGATCTTAAAATGATGGCAGCTGCAGGCTTAGGTGTAGCAGTGCACGGTAAGCCGCTGGTGGCTAAAACAGCGGATGTGGCAGTCCAACATGGCTCATTATTACAAGTGATTTACTTTTTAGCTTTGCCCCCATTAGACCTTTAGCTCAAGGTTAATTTTTGTAGCCAGTTCTTTTTACGTAGTGCCATATTATGAAGTAATTTAGCTTCAATATTATAGCGCTGCGTTAATTCATCTGTAATTTCAATCATTTCACCTACACACACCACTGACCAGAGTTCTTCTTCTAGAATGCGGGCTTTATGCTGAGCATACTGACTGATATAGCCAAGCTCCTTAGCCAAGTACTCTGTATCAGGGCGACCGGTGCGAGATAGAAAAATACGAAAGCCAAAAAATAAATCTTGCTGCGCTGAGGCGCTGATAAAGCTCTTTTTACTGAGCGAAGTATATTCGGTCGGTACATAATCACACATAACCGCCTTATCTAAGCTTTTAATCAGGGGGTTAAAACGAATGTACAAATCAATTTGTAACGGCGGATCTTGGCGTTTTAAGGTCTTTAAACGTGGGAGGAAAATATCATCAATCACATTCTCAGGCATAAATTGCGCAATCGAAAAGTGTTCATTGAGCAAATTAAAATGCTGAAGCAGTAGGTGGAAATTGGTTGGATAAAGCCCTTTAGCGATCGCACCGACTTGAATGTGAGAGGTTTTTTTATGAAGATAAAACGGAAACTGGCAAACATTTTTGGTAACTATATTGCGTAATGCATTTGAAAGCCCTGGCACTTTTGGTGATTCTTCAGATGCTTGCAATTTATCTTTATTATTGGCAATCAATTGAGTGAAAAAAATAGAACCTTGATGAGGTAAATCAGGGCTAGGTTGATAACTTCTTAAATTAACAATTGTTTTTGTTTTGCTAATCGCCATAATTTCGTAAGGCAATTTGCTTAACTGATGTTTTCTAGTGATTTTTTGTAAATCAGGAAACGCCACCAGTAATAAATCACCTTTTTCATAGCGGGTTGGAGTCTCAAGTTCGATTTGAAGCCCGTTTTCAGAAAAGTCTAAAGTGTGAGCGGTAACTTTAACACTTTCTTCTTGCTCAAATTCAATGGTGGTTTTGTATAAATAGCGCGTTTCGGCGCGTAAGTTTATGTACTCTAAAGCAATTGCATCAAGCGCTGGGTATTCTTTTTGCTTGGCATGACCAAATTGTTTAAGGGCATTCACTTGCTCTTTTTTAAACGTATTTTTTTGATATTCAGCCGAAGCAGATGCAGTCGTGATATCTGTCAGTAACACTAAAAATTTAATGTCTTTTAGTAACCCTTGCACTCTAGGTGAGGGGGGTTTATTAAATTTTGCGATGTCAGTACCGGCAGTTTCAGGCAGCGATAGAGGAATAAAAGCGTCGGTATCAACACAAGGCATCATTTGCACAACAAACGTGCGCCAGCTGGCTTTTTGGCTGCCAAACCCTAAAAAAAGCTCTTTTAATGCGGGAGTTTGGCTGAGCTCAAGATCCGTAGCCGAGTAAAAAAATAATTTACCACCCGCGATATGATTAAAGCTATAAAGTGTGGTGGTTTTCACGTGAGATGTTTGGTTATTGAGTGCTTGAATACGCGCGCTATTAAGAATACTTGATAGAACCGACTGCTTATTTTCATCGGTAAAATAACGCAAGGTATTGATATTATTTTCGTTGGTTAAGCTTAAATGAGGTTGTACTATCTGATTTTTTTCATTTAAAAAAAGGAATAATGCACTCGTCCTAGGCAAATAATATTGCTCATACCCTTTTACAATCACAGCTTCTAAGGTGTTGTCGATATTGACTTTGTAACGGCGTTTATTGCCATGAATAAAACTGCGTAAAAATTCATCAAAAGTAGGGCTGTTTTCTTCATAGGTGCGCTTTAAGCGAATGTAATTATAGTCGGTATGAGTATTTTCAATCGCGACTACCTCATAATGCACACCATCTTTGAGACCGAGATCAAAATCTTGCTCAAGGCCCACCAATCGCAACTGCAGCATTTGTCCTTGAGTTACTTCATAACGAACGGGAAGTTTAATTTTGCAGCCACTGACAGAAATATCCGACGTGTTAGCTTCAATAGTATTGTTACGTGATAATTCAATTTTAATTCGAATAGAATAATTCATGCGCTCTTCAGAGCGGGTTTCATAACTTGCAAACTCAACGAGGTGAGTTAAAGGAATTTTCTTTTCGACGACTTGAGTCAAAACGGGTGCTGCTTGGCCGGCTTCTTTTGCTTTGCGCTGCATGACTTTATGATTGTTATCGGTATTCATCACCGCTTCGTAAACCGCTAAAGTGTAACCGCCATGTTGTTTGATGGCTTTTTCAAACACTTCAATAGCCATGTTGTCCATAAAGTGTTGTTTGCCTTGGTATTCGTATGGTTTCACATCACCGGTAACTTGGCCTCGTAAGTCAATAAAACGTTGTACTGGTTGAGACAGACGATTCATTTCCATCTTTAATAAGAACTGATCGGGCTTAGACAGGTTTTTTGTTTTACTTTGAAAAAACTTATCAAAATTAGTCGAGCCCAATTTTTCTCGAAGTTTATCGATTAAAGTTTGATACTTGAGCAAGACATCATCTGACATAAAAATCCATCACCTTTATTTTTTTAAACGCTGTATAATCACAAGATTGAATCACTTAACAGTGCTGTTAGAGAATAACTAATTTAATTATAAAAATCTCTAATTACCTCACTGCAAAAAATATGCCTGTGAACTTATGGTAAAAAAGAAAACTGCGTTTGTCTGTAACGAATGCGGCGCTGAATTTTCGCGTTGGCAAGGCCAATGTACAGAATGTAAGGCGTGGAATACTGTGTCGGAATTTCGCGTACCAACCATTAAACCCAGTGTTGGTGCTACCGCCGGTTATGCTGGTTTTGTTGAAGCAAAAGTCCAACGATTAGATGAAATCAATTTAAGTGAATTACCGCGTTTTAGTACTGGTTTTTCGGAGTTTGACCGTGTGTTAGGCGGCGGTGTTGTGCCGGGGAGCGCGATTTTAATTGGTGGCTCACCCGGTGCAGGTAAAAGTACCGTGTTATTACAGACCATGTGTTTACTGGCTGAAAAAATGACCGCGCTTTACGTCACCGGAGAAGAGTCGTTACAGCAAGTAGCGATGCGCGCGAAACGCTTAAATTTACCGACTAATAAGTTAAAAACCTTAGCTGAAACCAATGTCGAAACCATTTGCCAGCTTGCTTTAATTGAAAAGCCGCAAATTATGGTCATCGACTCGATTCAAGTGATGCATATGACCGATGTGCAATCATCCCCAGGCAGTGTGTCACAAGTACGGGAAAGTGCCGCTTATTTAACGCGTTTTGCCAAGCAACATCAGGTTGCCATTATTATGGTGGGCCATGTTACTAAAGATGGTTCATTGGCTGGTCCTAAAGTGCTTGAACATTGTATTGACTGCTCAATTTTACTTGAGGGTGAAAGCGATAGCCGTTTTCGTACTTTACGCGGCAATAAAAACCGTTTTGGTGCGGTCAATGAGCTTGGCGTTTTTGCGATGACAGAAATGGGCTTAAAAGAAGTCAGTAATCCATCAGCAATCTTTTTAAATCGCTCCAGTGAGCAAAGCCCTGGTTCGTTAGTGATGGTGATTTGGGAAGGTACGCGGCCATTATTGGTTGAGGTGCAAGCCTTGGTCGATTATTCACAATTGGCCAATCCTAGGCGGGTGACCGTTGGGATGGAGCAAAACCGTTTAGCCATGTTATTGGCGGTATTGCATCGTCATGGTGGCCTTCAAGTGGCTGACCAAGATGTGTTTGTCAATGTGGTTGGTGGGGTGAAAGTGACCGAAACCAGTGCGGATTTAGCGTTAATAGCTGCCTTAGTCTCAAGCTTTAAAAACCATGCGTTATCGCGCGAATTAGTGGTATTTGGTGAAGTGGGGCTAGGTGGTGAAATTCGCCCCGTACCAAGTGGTCAAGAGCGCATCAAAGAGGCAGCAAAACATGGCTTTAAACGTGCCATAGTGCCTGTTGCGAATAAACCCAAAGAGCAAATTGCGGGAATGGAAGTGATTGCGGTGACTAACTTATCGCAAGCATTAGAGGCTCTTTTTTAAATATCATTAGCGCAGTAAGTTGTGTCTATATTTTTTAAAGCAGATTCAGTTCGGCTTTTTATTGCCTGAAATACCGACATAATTTGCATTTTATGTAATTTGACCAAGACTATTGAGCTGAAAAAGCAGATAATTAGCGCAATTATGATTAATGCTGAATAGGGTGTTTTTACGTCTGATGGCGAATAATACCAATCGTAATAAATAACTGATCACCCTAGCTTGTTAAAACACTCGATAACTTCGTTAGATTTTTTGATTGTAGAATAACTACTTATCGAAAAAATCTGCCTTGTTCTCAAGCGTTTTTCCTACGCTATTTTTGATCACTTACTTATCGTGATTGGTATAAAATCTACCTGTTTAGCTCTTCAAAGTGGAACACATTCAATGGAAATTAAAGTTGATTTTCTCGACAATCTTAGGCTTGAAGCTAAGTTTGATGACTTCTCGGTAATCGCCGATCAACCAATTCGTTATAAAGGGGATGGTTCAGCACCAAGCCCATTCGATTACTTTTTAGCGTCGTCAGCTTTGTGCGCTGCGTATTTTGTTAAGGTTTATTGTAACGCGCGTGATATTTCGACCGATGGCATTCGTTTATCACAAAATAATATTGTTGATCCGGAAGATCGTTACAACCAAATTTTCCAAATTCAAGTTGAATTACCAGAGAGCTTATCTGAAAAAGATCGCGAAGGTATTTTACGTTCAATCGACCGCTGTACGGTGAAAAAAGTCGTGCAAACAGGGCCTGAATTTAAAATTGAAACGGTAACCAATTTAGACGAAGACGCGCAAGCCATGTTAATGGTCAAGCCGCAAGATGCAGAAAATACCTTCATTTTGGGCAAAGATTTACCGCTTGAGCAAACCATTGCCAATATGACCAGCATTTTAGCTGAGCTAGGTATGAAGATTGAAATCTCATCATGGCGCAACATTGTACCAAACGTATGGTCGTTGCATATTCGAGATGCGGCCTCGCCAATGTGTTTTACCAATGGTAAGGGTGCAACCAAAGAAAGCGCCTTGTGTTCAGCATTAGGTGAATTTATTGAGCGTTTGAACTGTAACTTCTTCTATAACGATCAATTTTTAGGGGAAGACATCGCCAATAGCGAGTTTGTTCATTATCCCAATGAAAAGTGGTTTAAACCTGATGCAAGTGATGCCTTACCTGAGGGCATTTTAGACGACTATACCCGTGAGATTTATGATCCTGAAGGTGAGCTGCAAGGTTCACATCTGATTGATACAAACTCAGGTAATGTTGAACGTGGTATTTGTGCGATTCCGTATGTCCGTCACTCGGATGGCGAAACGGTGTATTTTCCATCTAACCTGATTGAAAACTTATTTTTAAGTAATGGTATGAGCGCTGGCAATAATTTTGCCGAAGCGAAAGTACAGTGTTTGTCTGAAATTTTTGAGCGTGCAGTAAAACGTCAAATCATTGAGCAAGAAATTGTACTTCCTGATGTGCCACAAGCGGTACTTGATAAATATCCAAGTATTGTTGCTGGTATTAAAGGGCTTGAAGAGCAAGGCTTCCCTGTGGTGGTTAAAGATGCGTCATTAGGTGGTCAATTCCCTGTGATGTGTGTGACGTTAATGAATCCTAAAACCGGTGGTGTATTTGCCTCGTTTGGTGCGCACCCAAGTTTTGAAGTGGCACTTGAGCGCAGCTTAACAGAGTTATTACAAGGTCGCAGTTTTGAAGGCTTAAACGATGTACCAAAGCCTACTTTTAACAGCATGGCGGTATCGGAACCTGAGAACTTTGTTGAACACTTTATTGATTCAACCGGTGTGATTTCATGGCGCTTCTTTAGCAGTAAGTTTGATTATGAATTCTGTGAGTGGGATTTTTCAGGCACTAACGCAGAAGAAACAGAAAGTTTATTCGGTATTTTAAAAGACTTAGGTAAAGAGGCGTATATTGCTGAGTTTTCAGACTTAGGTACGGCATGTCGGATTTTAGTACCTGATTATTCAGAAGTGTACCCAGTGGAAGACTTAATTTGGGACAATACCAATAAAGCGCTGCAATATCGTGCTGATATTTTAAATATCCACTCGTTAAATAAACGTGCTCTTCGCAAGTTAGTGGGGCGTTTAGAAGAAAGCCAGCTTGATAATTACATCGATATTATCACCTTAATTGGTGTTGAATTTGATGAAAATACCGTTTGGGGTCAAGTGACGATTCTTGAGCTTAAGATATTGATTTATTTAGCGCTAGGTGAGCTTGAAGACGCGATTGATTTAGTTGAGTCGTTCTTACAGTTTAATACCAATACTGTGCAGCGTGGTTTGTTTTACCAAGCGGTTCATGCAGTACTTGAAATTGCCTTAGACGATGAACTTGAACTTGATGATTTCATGCATAACTTTAATCGCATGTTTGGTGTTGACGTAATGAAAAATGCGATTGGTACTGTGACTGGTGACGTTAGATTTTATGGTTTAACACCAACCAGTATGAAACTCGAAGGTTTAGAGCGTCATCAACGTCTAATTGATAGTTACAAAAAACTTCATGCGGCACGCGCGGCTAAAGCAAAACGTTAATTGACTGCGCCTGATTTAAAGGTGAGAAGTTAAAAGCTGAAAGCTAAAAATTAAACCCATTAAAAAAGCCAATCTAAGATTGGCTTTTTTGTTTTTTACGAGGTCACAGAGTTGATCTCGTTCAATTAAAACGGGTTACTTAGTGCAAGATACGCGCTTTAATTGTGCCTTCAACCGCACGCAGTTCTTTTAAGGCAATTTCTGAATCATCGGTATCAACGTCAATAACAACATAACCAATGGTTTCATTGGTTTGTAAGTATTGCGCCGCGATATTAATACCATGCTGTGCAAATGCTTGGTTGATTTGCGTTAAAATACCTGGGCGGTTGTGATGCACGTGCAATAAACGACTACGACCGGCCAGTTCTGGCAATGATACTTCAGGGAAGTTAACTGCTGACAGTGTTGAGCCGTTATCTGAATATTTGGCTAGTTTACCCGCAACTTCAATACCAATGTTTTCTTGCGCTTCTTGGGTTGAGCCCCCAATGTGCGGCGTTAAAATCACGTTGTCGAATTCACGCAGTGGCGAAATGAACTCTTCATCATTCGACGTTGGTTCAGTTGGGAATACATCAATTGCTGCGCCTGATAGTTTGTTTTCACGCAAGCTGCTGGCAAGGGCATCGATATCGACCACAGTGCCACGTGATGCATTGATTAAAATGGCACCTTGCTTGATGATTTCAAGCTCGGCAGCACCAATCAGGTTTTTGGTTTGCGGCGTTTCTGGTACGTGTAAACTAATGACATCAGAGGTTTGTAATAGTTGGGTTAGATGATGCACTTGGGTCGCATTACCTAAGCTTAGTTTGTCTTCAATATCATAATATTGCACATTCATGCCGATATTTTCAGCCATGATCCCAAGCTGAGTCCCAATGTGGCCATAACCTATGATCCCTAAGGTTTTACCGCGCGCTTCAAATGAACCGTGAGCTGATTTATCCCACACACCGCGATGTGCTTGAGCATTTTTTTGTGGAATACGACGAAGCAGTAACAAAATTTCGCCGAGTACTAGTTCAGCTACCGAACGTGTATTTGAAAACGGCGCATTGAATACCGCAATACCGCGGGCTTTAGCTGCATCGAGTTCAACTTGATTGGTGCCGATACAAAAGCAACCAATAGCGATTAATTTCTCAGCTGCATCGAGTACTTTTTCTGTTAGATGAGTACGCGAGCGAATACCAATAAAATGCACATCAGCAATTCGCTCAATCAGTTCTTCTTCAGCTAAAGAGGTTTTTACATATTCAATATTGCTGTAACCGTGGCGCTTAAGTGTTTCTACGGCGCTTTGGTGTAAACCTTCTAACAATAAAATTTTAATTTTATCTTTTGCTAACGAAACCTTATTACTCATCCTCATTCCTCAGTTTATTTCAGTATTTTTGGTCCATCAGGGGTGCCTACAATGACAACATCTGCACCACGAGCGGCAAATAAGCCGTTAGTGACTACCCCCACGATTTGATTAATTTGTTGCTCTAACTGTTTTGCTTGGCTTATTTGTAGATTAAACACATCTAAGATGACATTACCGTTATCGGTGACAACACCTTGGCGATACATTGGGTCGCCGCCTAGTTTTACTAATTCTCTTGCTACATAGCTGCGTGCCATTGGAATGACTTCAACGGGTAATGGGAAATCACCTAGTACGTCAACTTGCTTGCTGCTATCGACAATACAAACAAACTTTTTAGCGACTGCGGCGACTATCTTTTCACGCGTAAGTGCTGCGCCACCGCCTTTGATCATTTCGTTGTTGGCATTAATTTCGTCAGCACCATCAACATAAACGCTTAAACCATCGACATCATTGAGTTCAAATATCTCAATGCCAAGCGCTTTTAATTTCACTGTTGACGCTTCTGAACTTGAAACAGCGCCACGAATATCCTCTTTTATCGTGCCAAGGGCATCAATAAAGTGGTTGACGGTTGAACCCGTGCCAACACCAATAATGCTGCCTTTTTCTACGTATTCGAGTGCAGCCCAAGCGGCGGCTTTTTTCATTTCATCTTGTGTCATTACAGTCATCTCCAGAACGGGTAAAATTTGGGTGCTCAGTATATAAATTTTTTAACTACCAACGGTAGTTAAATTCAGGGGTTGCTATCCACTTCAGTGGAATATCCCAACTTTCGCAAGGTAACGTGGCTACTTTTTGGCATTCGTGAGCAAGACCAATCACTATCGGTTTTTGCCATTGCTCTTGATAATATTTGGCCAAAGTACGGTCGTAAAAACCACCACCCATTCCTAATCGGTTGCCTTGTTCATCAAACGCGACCAGTGGCGTAAAAATGATGTCAAGCTGTTCAACCGGGCAAATTTGACTGCAATTTAACTTGGGCTCAAAGATACCATAGCGATTAGTGGTCATGGGTGAATTTTTTTCATACTTTTGAAAGAGTAAATAGCCCTTTGAGAAGGGGTGTATTACTGGTAAAAATAGAGTGTGGTTTTCGGCTTGTAGCGCTTGAATTAATTCGTTTGTACCTAGCTCTCCGTCGTTAGTTAGGTAGAGGGCTATTTTTGCGTTTTTATAGGGTTTTAGTTGTTGAATTAAATTCACCTTAAGCTGTTTTTCGGCTTTTATTTGTTGTGATTGAGTGAGTGAGTTGCGTTTTTTTCGCACGAGATCTCGGATTTCATCTCTTTTCAAGGAATAATTCTCTATCGAAAAATGGGATGAGCTTGATGAAAGCTCATGGTTTAGAGCTGTAAAAGCTCAGGATATAATAAGCTAAGTAAGAGCAGTGCGATTAATAAAAGTAAAATACCGCCACCAATTAAGATAAATAATTTATTAGATCGTTTTTGAATGGGGGCATTAAGGTCTTCTTCAAAATCAAGCGGTTCAGCGTGAAGTTCTGGTTCTAAATCATCGTCTAAGTCGGGGAGCTTTGCATTTTGAGTTTGCGCTAACTCATCTACTTTTTCTTCTAAACGAATTAGGCTGGTGGTGATGTAATCGAGCGCGTTAATTATTTTTAAATCACGTTCTTTTTGACCAGCATCAGAGTCTTTAGTCAGGGAAATCGCTGGCTCGGGTTGTATTAGCTTTACTTGTATTCCGACGCTGGCAAATATTTTTTGTTGTTTGAGTGCTTTGTCTACAGTGGTTGCATTAAATGCTTCGTCACCTTGTAGGAATTTAGCAATAGTGGCGTCGCTTAATTTAAATTTAGCTTGCAGCAGTTGCTTTGCTTGTTGCACGGTGAGTGGGGCGCTTAGTGCCTCAAAGACTACTTTACAGGTATCGCTCATTGATCATTCTCATTGGCAAAGTCGAGTTTAAATTATATACCAAACTTGGCAAAAAATGCGAGGTAGGGCAAGCGATGAATGTAAATATGTCTTAGATTTTATTGGTATTTTATAATTTAACGTGAAGTGGATTTAGTCAAGGCTGTGCTCAGTGAAGGCGCTTAGCCTGTGAAACAAGCTAAGCGATTTGGCTTAATATTTTGCAGCTGCGCCCGCAGGAGGCGTTGCATGCTTGATAAAGTCTCGTAAATCATTGTTTGAAAGTTTTAAATCATCGCGACGCAAGTACATCATATGCCCACTGCGATAGCCTTTAAAACTTAAGCGATCTTGCATCTTCCCACTTGGGTCAAGTTGCCACAAGGTGTATTTAGCATCAAAATAATTGGTTGCACCATCGTAATAACCAGCTTGTACCATCACTTTTAGGTAGGGATTTTGCGCCATTGCTAGGCGTAAGTTTTCGCCCGCTTTGTTATTGCTTCTATCCCATGGATGAACTGAACCAAACATGTTGTATTTAATGTCGGTTTTGTAATTAAGTTCTTGGCTTAAATACCAGTTAATCGCAGGTGTGAATGAGTGCAACCAAGAGGTGAGTTCTGGCCAGTAATCCGGTGAATCGCCCACTTCTTTTTTATCGAGTCCTAAATAACGCGAATCAAGTCTGCCAATGGTGTGTCCTTTGTCGCGTAGTAATTCTTTCCAAAAAAAGCTTGGGGCAATATCGAGATTGTTTTGCAACACAACTTCCGTACTTAACCCACTAAAATAAGCCATTTTCGCTGCAATACGTTGTTTTTCTTCCGGGGCTAAAAAGCCTCCTCGGGCAATTGCAGGCATTAATTGATCAAGGGTAAATTGTTCAGCTTGAGCGAGTACAGCATCTAAATCGAGCTTTTGCAGTTCAGGATTGAGTGCTTTGTGATACCAAGCGGCAGCGGTAAAGTAGGGTAAGCGATTTGCCGCATCAACCGGGCCTTCGCGTTTAATGCCGATATCGGTTGGTGACACCAAAATAACGCCATTTAAATACATCCATTGTTGATTTTGTAGTTCGTGTGCCAAGCCTGCTACGCGAGTAGTACCATAGCTTTCGCCAATTAAAAACTTAGGTGATAGCCAGCGATCGTTACGACTAACAAAGGTATTGAGCCATTCAGCAAGGTATTTTATGTCGGCATTAACCCCAAAAAATTGTTTTTGCTGGTCAGTTTTGCTTGGTAATTTACCGTCTTTATTTTTTAGCACTCGAGAATAGCCGGTATTAACCGGATTAACATATAAAATATCAGCGACATCGAGTACAGAATAAGGATTCGCTTTAACCCCATAAGGTTGAACTGGGTAACCTTCATCATCAATATTTAAAATACGTGGGCCAGTATAAGCAAGGTGCATCCACACTGAAGCAGAACCCGGGCCGCCATTAAATGAAATTAACAACGGGCGCTTACTGTAGTCTTTCACTGCTTGACTTTGATAATAAGTATAGTGAAGGGTGGCAATGGCTTGGCCTTCTTCATCCCACACCGGCTGGGTGCCAGTGGTAGCCGAGTAATTAATTGTGTCACCATTGATTTTTACTTTATGGGTGGTGGTGACTTTACTTTCGGCTTCAATTTCTCTGCTTGAGGCATAGCTCAATTGGCTGATCACCAGTAACAAGACCAGCGTGCTTTTTAACAGGTTCATAACTTTCTCTCGTAATGATAGATATGTTATTAAAAGCAACTCTTAGACAAAAAACAAAGTTCTTGAGACTGATGACCAATTTTTAAGTTAAAGTTAACGATGCGTAACACAATCTACAAAAGGTCTTACCGCATCTATTAGGCTTTTAATTGCATCTCTTTGATATAAAATTCCTTTTTTTGCCAATCGATTATCTGCAAGTTGACAATTTTGTGGTCTGGCTGCTTGGCCAACTGCGTTATTCATAGCTGTAATTAGGCTTTTATCATAGCCAAATGCATCAGCCAGCGCGCACGCTAATTGAAATTTGGTATAAGGCGTAGTATCTGAAATATGAAATACGCCACCGCGCTGCGATACATCAAGTTCGCACATGATGGCTTTAAGTGTGTTTGCTATGTCGTCTACATGGGTTGGATAGCGGATTGCCCAATTATCCATTTTTGGTGCATCGCTTTGAATGAGTTGCTGCCAAGTAATGGTGAGGGCTGATTCATCTATTTTTTCGACTGCACCATATAACACTGGAATACGCACCACATTGTGCTGCGGGTAGGCGAGCACCGCTTGTTCGGCTTGGTATTTTGACATGCCGTAGTCATTGAGTGGTGCAGGTTGCGCGGTTTCTGCATAAGGTGGGGCTGTACCATCAAAGACATAATCACTGCTGATAAAAAATAGCTCGACGTGATACTTATCACATAATTGCGCCAAGGCCTGCGGCAGGCTGACATTGAGTTGTTGGGTGAGGGTTGGATTTTCGAGGCAGACTTCAGGGCGACGCTCTGCCGCTGCGTGAATTAAATAATCTGGTTTTTGAGCGACCAATAATGCCTCAAGGGCGCTAAAGTCTGTGAGGTCTAGCGCGATTAGCGAGCCGCTTGCTCGTGAAAAGGCGGTGCCAATTACATCAAAGTCGGTAGAAAAAACATTAAAGAGTGCGCGCCCAAGCAAGCCACTTGCGCCAGTGATGATGATTTTTTTCATTGGTTTCTCAGTTGTTAAATTTGCAACAAATTGTTACATTCGCCGCACTGTTCGCATCGGTTTTCATAATAAAGTGTTATGTTAACTTTGATAAGTGTTTAGCCATAAGAAGTTGAGAGTAACAATGCAGCGAGTATTAATTGTTGAAGACAGTAAAGTTGTTCAACAGGTTTTAAGGCATTTAGCTGCCCAGTGGCTAGAAATTGAGGTTGATTTTGCATGGTCTTTGCGAGAGGCCGCAGGATTGATTAAACACCATACTTATGCATTGGCATTGGTCGACTTAACCTTACCTGATGCGCCTAATGGTGAAGTTGTTAAACTGATGATGAAATCGTCCATACCGACCGTGGTGCTGACCTCGGCTATCGATGAATACAAACGATTGCAAATGATAGAAATGGGCGTGATTGACTATGTACTTAAAGATAATCGTGATTCGTACATTTACGCGATTAAATTATTAGCCCAGCTATTGCGTAACCAAGGCAGCAAAGTACTGGTCGCAGATGATTCAAAAACTAGCCGAAACATGATGCGCCAAATGCTTGAGCAGTTGTTGTATCAGGTGGTCGAAGCGGCTGATGGCGAAGAGGCGCTCGCCATGCTGACCGAAGATCCCAGTATCAAGCTATTGCTGACAGATTTTGCAATGCCAAAAATGGATGGCTTTGAGCTTGCTAAAGCAATTCGACATCGTCGTGGTCGTGATGAATTGGCAATTATTGGTATTTCTGCGTCGGGGAGCCAAAGTTTATCTGCCAAATTTATTAAATATGGTGCGAATGACTTTTTGATTAAACCGTTTATGCCTGAAGAGTTTCATTGTCGGGTGATGCAGACTATGGAACAGCTCAATATGATTGGTAAAATTAAAGAGGCGGCTAATCGTGATTATTTAACTAATTTATATAATCGCCGTTACTTTTATCAGCAAGCACAATACCAACTAAAACATGAGCCTAATCAGCATACGCTGTTTTTAGCCATGATAGACATTGATTATTTTAAACAAATTAATGATACCTACGGTCATCAAGCGGGTGACGAAGTGCTAGTTAGTTTGTCTGGCCTGTTGCAACAACATTTTCCGCATTTTTTAAGTGCGCGTTTAGGAGGGGAGGAATTTGCCCTTTTATTTACTGCTGAAGATACCGCAGGAGCTAAAGATTTAATGGATGAATTTCGATTTTTTATTTCAAATCGATTGTTTAGTTTTGCCGAACAGCCCATAGCGGTTTCTATTAGTATTGGAGTGGCTGTGGTTAATGGCACAGCGCTTGAGCAGTGTATCCAGCAGGCAGATTTGGCGCTTTACGACGCAAAAGGGCAAGGGCGGAACCAAGTGGTGTTGTTTGAAGAGCAAGCGCAATGCATCAATGAGGTTTGATGCATTGCTGATTACTTAAATTTTAAAGTTGTGTAAATTCAAGTAATTGTTTTAATTTGGTTGCTTGGCGGCGGGAAATCTCAATGGTTTGGCCATTCGTTAATGTCGCAAGCAACCCATAACCGATTGATTGTTCCATGCTTGTAATCGCATCCAGGCGAACGATGTCAGAGCGGCTCGCTCTAAAATAGTTGGCTTCATCGAGTTTCTTTTCAATTTTGTTTAAAGAGCTGTGTAAATATGCTTTGCCGTGAGGGGTGTAAATAGCGGCATGATTACCAATTGATTCAAAACGGATGATTTCGTTGAGTTGAATAATGCGCATTTTCTCACCGTATTTCACCATAAGCTTATGATCATCAGGGAGCGAGGTTTTTATTTTTGCTTGCTCAACCCGTTTTTCTAACTTAGTGATACTTTCAGCGAGGCGTTCTGGATTAACCGGTTTAACTAAATAGTCCATTGCATTTAACGAAAAAGCATCGACTGCAAATTGGTCGTACGCAGTACAAAATATGATATTTACATCATCACCTAGGGTTTCTGCAAGCTCAAGGCCTGTCACTCCTGGCATATGAATATCTAAAAAAATGGCATCGGGTTTTTGTTCTGCAATTTTTTCTTTTGCTTCGTCGGCATTTTTTGCTTCGTCGATGATCTCAATTTGGCTGTGTTTGGCTAATAAACGTTTTAGCTCGTTACGGGCAAGACGTTCATCATCAACAATGATTACTTTAATGGTCATAATTAAGCGTTAACTCCATTTTATAGCTATTTTTAGTGAGTGTTTGGGTCAATGTTGGCGTTAAATTCGGTGCGATAAAAGTGAGTTCATGGCTAAAGTTTATTTCGCCAGCTTTTACCTGTGGTGTTTGAACAAGCTCTAAGGTAAACGTTATTTTTTTATCTTCTTGAATGCAATGAAGTGATAACCGATTGTGCGACACGCTATAAATATCTTTTTCATGGCAAATGCGCTCAACCAGAGGCAGTAAAAGAGACTGAACTAATACGTTGTGTTTACTGACATTCGATATGGTGATATTGCTCTCGAGGCGTTCTTCTAGGCGCAATGTTTCAAGGTTAAGGTAGTGTTGTACAAACGTAAGTTCTTCAAGGACATCGGTTTGATTTTTACCATCAGCTAATTTAAATCGTAATAGTTGTGCAAGCTCACTTAAAAGCTCGCTAGCTTTGTCTTGATCTTCAAAAATAGTGTAACGAATAGCGTTCATACTATTAAAAATGAAGTGTGGGTTTAACACTGAATCGGTATTGCTATCAAACATAAAGTCGCTTTTAAAATAATAAGAACGCGCTTCAATTTATGAGGCGTAACTGTAAATAAGTGTAAAAGTATTCAACTTATTTGCCTACTGTTAAATGACAGAAGGTAAATTATCAGGATGAATGGTCGCTTGTGTTTTTATCGGTACGGTTAAAATAAGCTTATGGCTTGTTTTATCTTTAATTGATACGAGTTGTGCGTCATGTTTGAAAATAAACACCAATCGCCGCTGAATATTCCGAAAGTATGCCATATCTAACTTGCGTTTTTTTACTGACGTATGCAGCAGGACAATTTGATATTGATGGTTTGTCACTTTACCTGTCAGTGATAATGCATGGCTAGGCTGAAGTGCGTTTTTCAATATGTGCGACACCATAAAAATTAACGTCATGGTCGGTAATTCAACAAGTTGGCTTTGCTGTTCAAAGTTGATATGGATTTCATTAGGGGCTTTGCCTTGCAATTTAAGTAAGCCTAGATAGTTATTTAAACTTGCAAGCTCTTGTTCAATTTTGCCGGTGTTATTGTTACTGGCTGTTAAATTATAGCGAAATAATTCAGAGGCTTGGGTTACAACATCGGCGGCCTGTTCTGCATCGACATCAATGGTTTTTTTAATGACATCCATTGTATTGTAAAGAAAGTCGGGGTTAATTTGATTGATAAGAATTTTAAGCTCTTGAGTTTCAATCACTTCTTTTAATTTTTGGTAGTTTCTGCCACTAACAATAATTACATATACTAAAACCCAGCTTACAGTATGGCCCCAGTAACTAAAAAAACTGAGTAATATTAAGGTTGGGTAGCTTGGTTGTTCTATATCTTTAAAAAGCGAGGCCAGTAATTGCTCTATGGTGTAAGGAGCAAAAATCAAAAATAACCACTCAAGCAGCATGTAGCAAATAGTTGCAGTGATGGTTATGGTAAATAGCCATAACAGCTGCATTTTTATGGTGCGTATTTTACCTTCTTTAGCTTTGTACATTCCTCGTACAAGGACATGAAATGTAATAAAGAAATTTATGCAGCTCACTAGTCCTTGCCCTACGATAAAGGGCTTGCTTGCTATTTCATTTAAAGTGACAAATGAGGAGTAAATGTAATAAATAAATAACAACACAAAAGAGAGGCCTAAATACTGCCAATAGCGTTTACCTGTTCGGGTGAGATAAGTCCAATCCATATTATGTGTTCTTTATTGGTAAGGTAATACGTGCAATAAAATGATCGTTGATGTGCTCGGTTGTGACGATGGCATCATCATTGTACATCAGCCCCATACGCTGTTTTAAGTTGGTTAATCCGGTTCCTGTTCCGCTGGGTTTATAAGAACCTTGATAAAGCGGATTAGAGACAACGAGCTGCCAATTTTTGTCAAATAAATAAGCATCAATTTTCAATAAACTAGCTTCAACTCGAGGGGCAATACCATGTTTAATGGCATTTTCTAGTAAGGTAAGCAAGCCCATGGTAGGAATGGGGAGTGATAAACATTCATCGGGAATATTAATTTCAATTAACAGCCGCTCTTCAAGTCGAGTCTGTTCAATATCAAGATAAAACTCACATACAGTTAGTTCATCTTTGAGAAAAATGGTGGGTTTTTGTTTTGAACTTAAATTATAACGAAACAGTTCAGTGAGTTTATCGACCAGCTCTTTTGCAATTTCTTTGTTTTCAAAAATCATGCCTCGAATACTGTTCATTGAGTTAAATAAAAAGTGAGGGTTTAACTGACTCATTAAAAGCGCCAACTGACCTTCTTGAACTTTTTGCTGAATTGCCAAACGATTGCGTAGCCCTGTGAAGGCGAGATAGGCTAATCCCCACATTAGATATAATAATGTCACTACAAGAGTTTTAATTAGCAGCTTAGTTGCTTCCCATGAGGGTTGGAAGAGATCGTGCTCGCGTAACACTAGCTTGTGCTCTGTACCTAAACGAAATGCGCTCGTCAAATAATCTATTTTAGGATTGAACAGCGCTTCAAAAGTGTGGCTTAGGGTTATGTCGAAAAGCATGGCAAGAATGGCTGAAATAAACAGGGTTTTTATAATCGTTTTTTTGAGTGCGTTTTCGGGCAATAAATATTTTTGTGGTGCACGGACAATGAAATGAGTGAGTAACACAAAAAGTAAGGAGTTAAAGGTTATTTGGCTCAAGACAACCCAGTCGGGATATACCGCTAAGGTATGCTCTAAACCCGATGCAAATTGCAAACTAAACAAGGCTACGGCAGTTAAACCTTGCAGAACCCAATAAGTCATTCCTTGATTATTCCTTTTTAAATTAGCCAGTTCCCTCCGAGTCTATGCTAGATGGAGGTGAAATCAAAGAGGCTATAGTGTGCTAAAAATATCAATAAATCAATCTGTAACTAAATTCGGAATTAAGACGCTGTTTATAAAAATACAATGACAGAGTATCAATGCACCACGATAGGCTACGTTGTTTGATTGTTGCACAAATATGGTGCGAACATGCTGCTAAATTGTTAATTGTTTTTTGTAAGTGAATGAAATAAATAACTTTTAAATATTGGCACAAAGGTTGGATTAACTTGTTATCAACAGATAAATAAAAACGATAACGAGGGCTCACTAGATGAAAATGATTAGTGCAATTATAAAGCCGTTTAAATTAGATGATGTGCGTGAAGCCTTGTCTGATTTGGGGGTAGAGGGGATGACGGTAGTTGATGTCAAAGGATTTGGTCGTCAACGAGGTCATACAGAGTTGTATCGCGGAGCTGAATATCAAGTCGATTTTATCCCAAAAGTGAAAATTGAAATTGCAACGCGCAGTGACAATTTAGATCGCATTGTTGAAGCAATCACAAGAGTGGCTTCAACAGGCAAAATAGGTGATGGAAAGATTTTTGTTTATGACTTAGAGCAAATCGTGCGGATCCGTACCGGCGAATTAGACGAAGAAGCCATTTAAGGGGTAGCAAATGGAAAACACGGTAATTGAATTAAAATTCGCGCTTGATACGTTTTATTTTTTAGTATCGGGCATATTAGTGATGTGGATGGCGGCTGGCTTTGCAATGCTTGAAGCTGGCTTGGTACGCTCTAAAAATACCACTGAAATTTTGACTAAAAATGTCGCTTTGTATGCGATAGCCTGCACCATGTTTTTATTGGTTGGTTACAACATTATGTATGTGAATAACCCTGAAGGTGGCGTTCTCCCATCTTTTGGCTCTTTAATGGGCACACAAGCAAGTGATGCAAACCATTCTCTAGAGTCGGATTTTTTCTTTCAAGTTGTATTTGTTGCCACTGCGATGTCGATTGTGTCGGGTGCGGTAGCTGAACGTATGAAATTATGGGCTTTCTTAGCGTTTTGTGTCGTGATGACGGGTTTTATTTATCCACTTGAAGGTTATTGGACTTGGGGTGGCGGCTTTTTATCGAAACTTGGTTTTGTTGACTTTGCAGGCTCAGGCATTGTTCATATGGCGGGCGCTTCAGCAGCTTTGGCAGGGGTATTATTATTAGGTGCTCGTAAAGGTAAATATGGTAAAAATGGTGAAATTTACCCAATACCAGGCTCGAATTTACCACTTGCAACACTAGGCACGTTTATTTTATGGATGGGATGGTTTGGTTTTAATGGTGGCTCACAGTTAATGCTCTCTGATGCCGAAAACTCAACCGCAATTGGTAAAATCATGGTTAATACCAACGCAGCAGCAGCAGCGGGTGCAATTGCAGCCTTGTTTGTGTGTAAAATTTTATGGGGTAAAGCAGATTTAACCATGGTGTTAAATGGTGCCCTTGCTGGTTTAGTTGTTATTACTGCAGATCCTGCATCTCCTTCACCAGTCTTGGCTTTATTACTGGGCGCGTTAGGTGGGTCGCTTGTGGTCTTTAGCATTGTATTTTTGGATAAAGTAAAAATTGATGATCCTGTAGGTGCGATTTCAGTCCATGGGGTGTGTGGTGTGCTTGGTTTAATGCTTGTGCCGCTGTCAAATGCTGATGCGACTGTTGTGAATCAATTAATTGGTACGGTGACAATTTTTGGTTTTGTTTTTATCGCATCATTAATTACGTGGTCAATTTTAAAAAGCGTGATGGGTATTCGTGTTTCAGAAGAGGAAGAGATCAACGGTATGGATCAGCATGATTGTGGTGTTGACGCGTATCCCGAGTTTGTAACAGTTCGCAGTAATATATAAATCAGTCATAAGTGTTATCAAAAGCCTATCTCAAGATAGGCTTTTTTTATGGTATTTTTATTATGGTTAGAATTAAATCTTAACTACGCTTAATAAAAATCTAAAGCGGATATCCGAGCAATGATCATTGATACATTAATAGTTGAAGACGATTTATATTTGTGTGATTTATTAAAGTTATCGATGGGAGAGCGATACCGAGTTGATGTTGCTCACAGTATCAGAGAAGCGTTTGAGAAAATCAGAACCAATTCTTATCAAGTTGTTTTACTAGATTATTACCTACCTGATGGTGATAGTCTTCAAGTGGCACAAAGCTTAGCGTTATTATCTACTCGGCCAATTGTATTATTCATTAGCGCCACGAATGAATTAGAAAATAAAATGGCTGCCTTTAATGCTGGCGCTATTGATTGGATAGATAAAACTAGTTTTGCCCCCGCTGTATTGAACTTTAAAATTGAGCAAGCACTTAAATTTCAAAGTAAATACCAGCAAATTTTTATCGCTGAGCAGCAAGCCAGTAAAGCAGTATATACCGCCATGTCTGATTCTTATGTATGGGGAACGACAGCTCGGGCCATTCAAGATTGTTTGATTACATCTTCTATTAATTCGTTTTTACGAAGTTTATTTGCTTTTATGGATGATCTGGATTTAATGGCGACCATTGCCATCAATGAAAACCAAAACTTAACGATGTGGGATAGCCCGGTAGATGTAGCAACGGGCCTTGAGCAAGATTTAATTACCCTTGCGATGCAAAAAGGTGATCGTGTGATCCAAGTAGGGAAACGTTATTTTTTTCAGACTCACAATATTTGTATGTTAATAAAAAATATACCCGATGAAGAGGTTAAAAAAGGCCAACTGCTTGATGTTTTAGCTGCTTATATTGAATGTGTGGAGCAAAAGCTGGTCTCTCTTAATAAAGAGGCCATAAAACAAATTTATTTTAGCAAGGTGGCTGAGGCGCTTGATGTGGTTAAAGCACGAATGCATCAATTTAATAAAGAAACTAATAATATTCAGACTAAGCAGTCTTGGCAGTTTTTTGAGGTATTTAGTCAATTACAATTAACCGATGAAGAAGAGCAAAGCTTGACAGCAGTGACGGACTCTACCTTAATGCAGTTTGAAGAAATGGCACTGGAACACTTTAAGATCGTCAACGAATTGGAGCACGTTATGCTTGAGTTTAAACGCCAGCTTGGATAGGGCACTATTTTTGATATTTTTTACGTAGTCAGAGCAGGCATCTTTTGGTGTTGTGATTGATAAAGGGATCGAACGATAGCATTTGAGCCTGTAAATCACTTTGTGTAACGGTTACTTCTACCAGCTTTATAACCTTGTTTAACAGTCTTATTTTACTTTTCACTTTACTCGCAATGAGTTTGAGTTTAGCGCTACAATATCGATCTATTTTTATCTTGAGTTGCAGCCTGTGTTACCCGTTGAATCTATCTACTGCGAATTAGTCACTCGTTTAAAAACGCAAAAAATTAACTTATTACAAGCGCCACCTGGTGCGGGTAAGTCAACGTGGTTACCGTTGCAGCTCATGCGCGATAATGTATTTGGTAAAATCGTGATGCTTGAGCCTCGTCGGCTCGCAGCACGAAATATTGCCAATTACTTAGCAAGTTGTCAGCAAGAGCCTTTGGGGCAAAGTATTGGTTTACGCATTCGTAATGAGCATGTTTGCTCTGCGGCCACTCGCCTAGAAATTGTGACCGAAGGAGTATTAACTCGCATGTTGCAGCAAGATCCCGAATTAACAGGGATTGATTGCCTGATTTTTGACGAGTTTCATGAGCGTTCATTAGCTGCTGACACAGCTTTAGCTTTTGCGTTAGAAAGCCAACTGGCGTTTCGTGATGATTTAAATATTTTGATCATGTCAGCCACCTTAGACAGCGAAAAAATGGCTGATACGTTAGGGTGTAACGTATTGAGCACTGATGGACGTACCTTCCCAATTAGTGAGCATTACTGGCCTGTTGCTGATGAAAGTCAGTGGTTAACGGCTTTGGTTGGTGCTGTTAAGCATGTGGCAGCGAATGAGGTGGGTAGCTGTTTAGTGTTTTTACCCGGCCAAAAAGAAATTAAATATCTACAGCGTGCTTTAACTGATTTAGATTCATCTATCGAAGTACATGCTTTATTTGGCGAGCAAAATAAGCAGCAGCAAGACATTGCTATTGCGCCCGCTATCGCACCAAAACGTAAAATAGTATTGACCACTAATGTGGCGCAAACTAGTTTGACCATCGAAGGGATCACTGTTGTTATCGATAGTGGCAGGCAGCGCTCAGCCAAATTTAATTTAAAAACTGGCGTTACTGAGCTTGTTACCACACAAATATCTCGTGCTGCTGCAATTCAGCGTGCTGGGCGAGCGGGACGACTGTCAGAGGGTAAAGTATTTCGACTAGGCACATCTGCGCAGTTTGAACGACGCGAAAGTCATGATCAACCCGAAATATTAAGCTGTGATATTAGCCCGTTATTGCTTGAAACTGCGATGTGGGGAGCAGAATTAGAAGATTTAATCTTGCTTAATAAACCTAGCGACGTACAAAGGCAGCAAGCGTGGCAATTATTACTGATGTTAGAGGCGGTTGACGAGCAGCATAAAATCACTGCAATGGGTAAAACAATGCTGGGTTTTGGTACTGATCTTCGTTTAGCCCATATGTTAATTAAAGCCCAGCAACTTGAAAATGAGTATGCTGGCATTTATGTGTTGGCTGTTTATTTGGTCGCCTTGTTTGAAAGTCGGGGTTATCAAGAAGTTGATTTAGCCCAAGCGTTGCATAATCGTAACAATTTAGCGCACCCTCAATTTAAGCAATCGTTACATGCTTGGTTAAGGCGTTTTAAGCTCAGTGCTCCACTTGAGTTAAACACAGAATATTTAGGTATCTTAGTGGCGCTTGCTTATCCCGATCGCATAGCTAAAAAACGTGGTAAAGGTTATTTGCTTGCCAATGGCGCTGGAGCCGATTTATGTGAAGATGCGTTTTATCAAGATGAATATATTGCCATTGCACAGTTAGGTGGGTCCAAAGGGGGTCGAATATTCAGCGCCGCCTCTGTAGCGATATCGCAATTACAAAGCGCATTACCGCATTTATTCAATAACTTAGATGTATGTGATTTTGATGATAAAAGTAATCGCTTTATTGCGGAGCAACGTTTGATGCTCGGTGCAATCTGTATTCATTCTAAAGCAATGGTGGGTGAAATTAATAAAGCCCAGCGCAGCCTAGCTTGGCAGCGATTAGTTACAGAGCGTGGACTCGTGATATTTAATGATTATGCGTCGTCTCTGCAATTACTTGTGCGCTTGAAGATCGCGGGCGAATTATTTACTGAGGTGTTTGCGCCTTTTTCTGAATCATGGTTAGTGAGCAATCAAGCAAGCTGGTTAGCGCCGTATCTTGATGAGATTAAAAGTTATGAACAGCTTAAAAAGCTAAGCTTAAATAACGCATTACTGTCGCTGCTTAATTGGCAGCAAGCCAATCAACTCAATGCCTTATTACCGACAAAGTTGGAAGTGCCAAGTGGTTCCACAATCGGTCTGACTTATCAATTATCGGGCCCTGTTAAGTTATCGGTACGGATGCAAGAAGTGTATGGCTGGTTAAGCAGCCCACAAATAGCGCAGGGCAAAATTGCAGTATTAATGGAGCTTCTTTCGCCAGCAGGGCGTCCTTTGCAGCTAACCCAAGATTTAGCTGGATTTTGGCAAGGAAGCTATAAAGAAGTGCAAAAGGAAATGAAAGGGCGATATCCGAAACATTTCTGGCCTGATGACCCTGGCACTAGCCAAGCCACCAATCGAGTAAAAAGCCGCATGTAAGTATTAAAACTAAGGTTAATTAGTTTTGAAAGCTTATATGGTTCGTGAGAGCCCATTGCCATTGTTGATTAAATTTTGCCATTTCTTGATGACGTTTAGAGGCCAGATGACTCGTTTTGTCTATCACATTTTGAAAATGGCTTATATGACACCAAGTGCAGCCACTGCTGCAATCTAGCGGGGGAATTAAATTTTTACCGACAGGGTGCGCAATGTTGTCACTAAAAACATAACTCCAGCCTTGGGTATCTTTTACGTGTTTATCTCGGTCAACATTTCGCACTTTGTAGCCGCTAAATTGTGTGATATCGAACGGTGTTTTTCCTAAATAATTCAGATTGGTATGCTCTATTAATGCTGTTTCGATATTCCAATGGCTATAAGGCTTAACATCTTTTGAGGTAATAACGGCAAGCCTTTGCCCTAGTGGATCTAAAAAATGTTTAAAGCAGTTGAGTAGATAATGGCGCAGCAATATGCGATTGAGGGTATTTACACTCATGTGCTGGCACTCATTAAAAAAAAGAGCAGCATTATTAAAAGCTGGCACTAATGGAAATTGAAAAATAACTAAGTCAAATTGCTGCGCACTGAAACCTTGCCAAGAGGTCGGGTCCGTTACATCAAAATCAGTGAGTACAGGGATATTGTTTTTATCTAAAAAGTCGAGTTGATTGTCGCTGTATTTTTCGAGCAAAGTGCTGCGGCTATCCAATACTGTAGCACACAGTGCCTGAGGCTTATGGTGCTGCCAAAGCGCAGCAGAAAAAGATAAATCACCATCACCAATAGTAAGAATTCGCCAATCAGGATTAATAATCATACGTCACTCAAAAAATAAATACGTATTATACCTTATTTGCCTAAGCGGCGTTAAATCTTAAATCCGTTTAATCCGAGAGCCTAGTTCTGCAATGTCATCGGTCGCGTCATGAGAGAAAGTAAAGCTTCGACTTGCTTTTGTGGCGACGGCAATATTATTGACTTTTCGTGGTTTAAATTTCCACTGCACAAGCGCTTTCTCGACAGCTTTGGTAAATGCGCGCCTGCCATTGATAAACGAAATGTCTGTAACATTCCCATGTTTATCTATGGTGAAGTTGACCTTGACTTGAGGTTCTTTTGTTCTAATTACAGCTAATTTAGGAAATTCAGGGCTTACAAAATGGATTAGTTTTGGTGCTTGCTCTTTTGCAATGAACGGTTGTTTGTTCGTTATTTTATTATTAATGGTGGTTTTGTGTTTATCCGCAATTGAGGTTGATTTCACATGAGGGGTTATTAGCTCTGTTTTAGCGGCTTGTTGACTGATGAGTGCTGAGTGTTTTGGACTGTTAATTTTTGAGGTTGTTTTAATTTCAATTGTTGGCGGGGTGCGTGCTGTTAACGGTTGAACCTGCTGGTGGGGGGGAATTTGCTTTGTTGTTTTGGTTTTAAGGTGTTGTAGCTCGATTGGTTGTGTTTTATTCAACTCTTCAATAATCGATGTTTTCTGATTTAACAATCGAGTCGCGATTGGCTGTTCAGTTTTTTCAATGTTGTTTGCTTGCTGAGTTGTTACCTCAATTAATGCTGAGGTATTGGGAGCTTGAGAGAGTTTGAGGGTATTTGTTTGTTCAGCCAATAACGATGCGTTTAGTGTTAGATCATTAATGGTTTGTTTAAGTGATGAACTTGTTTGGGCTGCACTGGGTTGCTCAGTATGGAGCAGGGCTAACACTTGCTGAGCACTTATGAAACAGATAAAAGTGAACACCATTAACAAGCCAGCTAAAGCTGATGATGACACGCTATTGTTAGAAGTGCACTGATGTTGAGCGATCATCCGATTGACTCGCTGCACTAGGTCGCCACCTGTGGCTGCCATTGCAAGAGTTGGAATGTGATGAGGTCTAAGTAACTCAGCGTTGGTTAATGTTTTCGCATAAGCGATAGGTGTGCCACAGCAAGATATGGCGAGATCATCGCAACAATACTCTCGCTCAGTTCGGGTCTGTGTCGATAGCCAAAATACAGCCGGATGAAAAAAGAATATAATTTCGACAATCGTTTGAATTAAATTCACGAGGTAATCATGGCGTTTAATATGCGCAAGCTCATGAGCGAGTAGCATTTCAATTTGTTGTAAACTTAAACCTGAACTCATCGACAGTGGTAATAAAATCACAGGTTTAAAGCAGCCAATTACCATAGGTACTTCTACTTTTAAAGAAACTAATAATTTTGTATGTTTATTGGCTTTTAACCTGTGCTGCAAATCAAAGAATAGTTCTTGAAGCTGCATGTTTGGCAAAACACAAAAATGTCGGGGCAACTGATTTGTGTAATAAAGGCCAAGGCTCAGTTTAACACTGAAAAAAATCACCCCAAAAAGCCAAAATAGTGCCATGAGAGGAAAGTAATCTAAAAAATGGGTTTCTAATGTGCTGGTGGTTAATAAATCTGTTGGGATAATAAGCGGTGTATTGTCCGAGAGTGTGACGGCCGCTGCGTTGTTTGTTAAAAATAAATAAGTTAGGCAAGGTGATAAAAAGCAAAGAATTAAAGCCATGATACAAATGAGGTATCGTGCGTGTGCATTTTGGTTGGAAATTAGTTTAAGTAAAACAAACACACCTAACGCAATTGCGCAAGCTTGCCAGATGAAATGAAGCAATACTAAAGAAAGAGTTTGAAAAAATGGGTAATTAATTATGAGTTCAATGACATCCATTTGCGCTGTTTACTATTGTTTTTGTTCTAAGTTATCGAGCAATTTACGAATACTATTGATTTCTTCTTTGCTGGCACTGTCACCCAGCGCTCTTACAACCAAGTTGTATTTAGAGCCGCTAAATGCTTTGTGAAGTAAATCTTTTATGATTGAGTTTTGAGTGTGTATTTCGGAGTTGAATGCTTTATAAAGATGGGCTCGTTGGCTTTCATCTCGTATCACTAAGCCTTTATCGTGCATTATTTGTAGCATTTTAAGCACTGTTGTGTAACCAACAGGTTGTGTTTCTATAAGTTTGGCATGGACATGCTTTACGGATGCGGGTTGAATTTTCCACAGAATATTAAGTAAATTTAATTCGGTTGTAGTTGGTACGGCTTTGGTTTTTTCCATAATTTTGTTCAAAATACTTAATTATTCAACAACCTACTTAATATAAGACTTTTTTCGTAATAAAAAAAGTAGCCCGTTAGTTTTTGTAATTTTTAATTTTTAATTTTTAATTTAGAATTTCAGCCATGTTTTGCTTATAGCGTCGAGATAAGTTTAAACTAGCACCATTTTTAAGGGTTAATAAATAGTCGCCACTTTCAGTTGGTTGTACTTCTTTGATGCTGCGTTTCTTAACTAAAGCAGAGCGATGAATACGAATAAAGCCATGACACGCCATTTTATCAAGCATCGTTGATAAGGTTTCTCGGTGTAAAATTGGACGCGCTTCTTGGGCTAAATGAATTTCGACGTAGTTACCTGCGCCACCAATCCAAATAATTTCATCAGTATCAATAATACGAATACGCCCGGAATCCCTGACTATTATGGAGTCACTTATTTTTTCTGGCTCATAAGATTTATTGAGTAATGCCTGAATTTGCTTAAATGGATAAGCAAATTGGTTTTGATGCAGCTTTTTAAATTTTTCAAATAATTTATGAACTCGTTGTTCACTTAAGGGAGCGACAAGCAAGTCGATAGCTCCAAGATCAAAGGCTTGCATGGCAAAATTTGAATCATTAGATAGAAAAACAATTTTTGTGTGGGTAGGGATAAGGCTAACTAAAATCAGTAGCTCTTCAAATTGAAATAAAGAGTGATTAATGAATACTAGGTCAGCTTGTATATTGTTGCATAAATCGACAACTTCATTCGCATTTTGAGTGACTAATGCTAAGTCAAAATGCGTATCTTGGTTAATCCATTGATTAATCAAGTTGATTTGTTCATCTGATTTATCTGCAATTATTACACTGAACTTGGCCATGATATTCTCCATGTTGTATCACTGAGTACTCTTAAAATATTTATAAATTAGTAACATATACATTTAATACGAAGTAGCTCGTAGGTAATATACGACTCCTTTCGTAATTTGCAATAAAAAAGGGACTAATGACAAATTTTTATCGATGATTTAAGGATTTTAATAGATTAAATGACAGCGGTTGACTTTTCCATCCATGAGTGCAAAGTTTTTTTTATATTATCGAGTGATAAAGGTTTACTAAGGTAATCATTCATTCCTACATCGAGACATTTTTCTCGATCGCCCTTCATGGCATTAGCTGTCATAGCAATAATAATAACACCTTGGTGATGAAAGCCACCTTGACCGGTACGAATAGCCACGGTTGTTTGGTAGCCATCTAGCTCAGGCATCAGGCAATCCATTAATACTAAAGTATAAGGATTGGATTTTTCACATTGGTTTAACTTTTCAAGCGCGATGATCCCATTGTCTGCGATGTCGGGAATGATATCTATTTCAGCGAGCATCTTGGTTGCAACCATCTGATTTATTTTATTATCTTCGACAAGTAGTACTTTGTTTTTATTTTTACACAGGGGAGTAAATTTGATTTCCTCTGTCTTTTTTACCGCAACTTCTTCACTTTCGAGTAACTCGATAGTAAAGCAAAACTCGCTACCGTTTCCCTCAAAGCTTTGAACTGTAATGTCCCCCTTCATGAGTTGGCATAAACGTTTTACGATGGATAACCCAAGCCCTGTGCCACCATATTTGCGAGTGGTAGAGCTGTCTGCTTGGCTAAAGGGAATAAATAGCTTGTCTATTTGTGCGTCGCTCATGCCAATTCCGCTGTCTTTTATTGTACAAGTCAGTTGAAGTATGCCGTTTTGAAAAGGAGTAAGGCTAACATTGACATTTATGCTGCCCTTGGCGGTAAATTTAATAGCGTTACTGAGTAAATTTGTCAGTATTTGCCTTAGTCTTGTCGGATCGCCAATAACAAAACGCTGGCAATCTGAGGTTATATTGAGATTAAACTGAAGATTTTTTTCGATTGCCTGAGAAGATAAAAGTGCGATGATATTATTCAGTTCATTCTTTAAATGAAATGACGTTTGCTCAAGCTCGACATTACCAGATTCAATTTTTGAGAAATCTAAAATACTGTTGATAATATGCAACAAAGATTCTGCGCTGGCGAAAGCTAAGTTGATGTTTTCTAGGTGGCTAGGATCGATGTCGGTTTTATCTTTCAAAAGCGCTAACAAACCTAAAATTCCATTCATTGGGGTGCGAATTTCGTGACTCATACAGGCGAGAAACTCAGATTTTACTTTCTCTGAAGATTCGGCACTAAAACGAGCTTGCTCTAGTAATACATTGTTATTTTCTAATTCATATAAATAAGTTGCAATTCGTTCATGGCCTTGTTGGATTTCGGTAATGTCTTCGATGCATGAGAAAAAGCCTTTTACAGCACCTTGTTCATCTATATCGGGAATAAAGGTAAATTTAACATATTTAAATTCTTGCTCTTGATCTAAAAAATCACATTCAAAATGGCATTGCTTACCTTCAAGTACTCGCTTATAAAAGGGGGTTAGATCAGTATGAATATGATTTTTAAGGATCGTATCAATTGTCATATTGTTGACGTCAGCTTCTTCTTTGCCTATCCAAGTTAAAAAGCGTTTATTGATAAAACCTAACTGCGTCAGGTGGTTAAAATAAGCAAGTAAAATGGGTATTTCATGAGTGATAGTATCAATGTGACGGCGTGATTGATGAAGCTCCTTTTCTTGATGCTGCTGGGTTTGAAGAGATTGATTATATGCCCTGACAAAAATCCCAATTTCATTATCAGGCACAGCTAATGGCGTTAATATTTTACCTTGGCTGTAGAGTTGATTGGCCAGCTCCCTGATTGGGTTGAATATCAACTTAGTTTGAATAACGGCATTGAGCAGTATAACGGTTATAAAACCACAAATTACAATGACCAGATAATAACCCAGTTCGTTCATCAAGGCTTTGTTGTCGGCAGTAAGGTTGTAATTGATTACGACTAAGTAAGGCTTCTGTCTATTGAGCTTAGGATCAATAAGTTGAATTTTAGCCAGATAATAAAAATGGTTGTTACTCTTAAAGGTCGTGGTGGTATTTGGACTGGCAATTAATGTATTGATAGCCATTAACTCCACCTTATTAAATGCGTCGTTAACTGACGCATGTTGATACTGGTGTTCGCTGTCGGCGATGAGGTTTAATTCGCTGATTTTTATCAAAGATGTACGTTCAATTTTTTGTGATATGGCGGTTGAGCTAATTACGCGATCAGCGTGTATTTCAATTGAATTACCTTGGAGGGCCAAAATAATCGCATTTACTTGATGATAAAGCGATTGTTTGATTTGTTGCTCAATGCGATTATTTGCTTCAAGAACAAAAGCCATCATCATGCTGACCCCAACGATTACCAAAACAACAATGGTAAGTAAGTTGGATTTAATGCTAATGCGTTTAAAAAACTTAATCGGATGCATCATGGTAATGTATTTGCGATAGTTGAGTGGAGCAAGTCTGCGGTATGTTGGCAGTTACTCTCAATAGATTGTATGGAAACCAATGTTTGGCAAGCTGAAAGCGCTAAATCAGCAAAAGCATTATTATTGCTAAATAGTTTTTTTTGGTCTGTGATACTCAGCACTTTGATATCGCCAAGTGTGGCTGCAAAATCTTCTGCTGAAATATTTTCACGGATTGCCATTATCTTGTTCGCTTCATCTGGATTACTTTTATGGTAATCAATCGCCATTTGCCATGCTTGTTGCAGTCGTGCTACTAACATAGGATTATTCTCTATGGCTTCTGTTGAAAGAGAGATCACATCTAAAATTTGGTTTGGTATTTCTTTGCTTGAAAACACGGAGTGATAATGTTGGTTTTTTAATGTTTCAATCGAATAAGGTGGATAGCTAATAAAAGCGTCAATATCACCGTTAAGTAAAGCATATTGCCCCTGTACTTGTTCGGTATTTATAATTGTTACGTCGTCTAGTGTAAAATTGTATTTTTCAAGTGCTTGGTTTAAAACATAAATACCTAATGAACCAACCTCGGCGCCTATTTTTTTACCGATAAGCTGCTGGAACTCAGTCACGGATTTATGGGTAATAATCACATCCCCACCATTAGAATAATCAGCCACAATAATGGCATTCAGAGGTTTGCCAAACATAGACTCAGTCTGCACAGCTTCAATTAAGGTGCTGGTAAAACCATCTACTTGATTATTAATGTAAGCACGTTGTGCGTCTGAAAGGGTGGATACTTGTACCAAGCGAACATTGAGATCTAATTGTTTAAAATAGCCCTGATGCTCAGCTAAATATAAAAACTCGTAACCTGGCCAAGGATTAATAGCAATGCTAATGGGGGGGTGAGGCGATTTTAAACAGCTTACTAAGCCAGTAAAACTCAATAATAAAATAAGTATACGACGCATCTTAAGTGATTCAATGTCTTGGGTAGTTAAAGCTTAGTTCAAGCTGTAAGGGTTTTCTAATCCCAAGAAAATATTTAATTTAATGCGTTTATCTGAGGCTTATCGCGTTACTTTTTTGAAATAGAGCCCAGGCTGACGCAGGGCTATTTGACTTAAAAAGCGAGCGGGTAGCGTTTTAAAATAAGTGCAATCTCGGCTAATAATTCAGTCGATAGTTCTAATTCAAAGGCGGCAATGTTTTCGTTTAATTGTGCGACTGTTGTGGCGCCAATTATGGTTGAGGTAACCCCGTTGACTTGTTTACACCAAGCGTTGGCTAATTGTGCAGGGCTAATTTTATGTTGTGCAGCAAGCTCACAATAAGCGGCTGTGGCTAGTTCAGATTCAACTGTATCGCGAAATAAACCATTACGTTGGATCAAGCTCCAACGAGAACCTTGTGGCCGTGCACCATTTAAATATTTACCGCTAAGTGCGCCGCCAGCAAGGGGTGACCAAGGTAAATATGCAATCTCTTCATAAACACATTGCTCAATTAAATACGGCCAGTCTTTACTTTGTAGTAAGTTAAATTCATTTTGAATCGAGACCATGCGCGGTAAATTATGGTTTTTAGCAAGTTGAAGGTATTGATTAATGCCCCAAGGTGTTTCGTTTGATAAACCGCAATGGCGAATTTTACCTGCATTTATACAACGCTGTAATCCTTCAAGAATATCAAGCATTTGTTCAGTTGTTTGGCGGTGATCAACGTCAGTAAAAGAAATGTCATTGTGCCAGTGTTTACCAAAATGAGGTGACGTGCGGTTGGGCCAATGTAATTGATATAAATCGATATAATCGGTTTGCAAGCGTTGTAATGACGCATCTACCGCTTGGCAAACGCTTTGGCCACTCATTGGGCTGCCTTCTCGCACCCAACTGAGGCCTGGCCCTGCTATTTTAGAGGCGATAATTAACTCGTTTCGTTTTGCGCCGTTACGGCTAAGCCAATTGCCAATAATGGCTTCGGTTTTACCGTAGGTTTGCGGACTTGGCGGGACGGCGTACATCTCTGCGGTGTCAATAAAGTTAATGCCGGCATCGAGCGCGATAGCTAGCTGTTGATCAGCATCAGCTTGGTTATTTTGCATTCCCCAAGTCATGCTACCCAAGCATATTTCAGAAACAGATAAACCACTTGAGCCTAAAGAGTTAAATTTCATGATGACTCTCCTTTGTCATTTTCGCTGTATTGTCGGAGTAAACTGATTAATTCAATCGACAAAGGCGATTTTTTACCTGTTTTAAAATTAAACATAACAACTTGTGATGACCCTAAAGTGGTCACCGCTTGTTGCGCTTGACTAAAAACGGTGTAGTGCAGCATAAAACGGTCTTCTTTAATCTCGCTAATACTGACACCGACAATTAATGTGTCGGGGAATGTCACTGGGCGTTTATAACGTGCATTGTTTTCACTGAGCACAGGTCCAATTGCGCTAGTTTTTAATTCTTCAAGGAGATTAAATTGATTGAAAAAGTCAATGCGTGCGGTTTCAAAATAGCGAAAGTAAGCCACATTATTAACATGTTGTAAGGCATCCATCTCACCCCAAGCGACATTAATAAACGTATGGATTGGGAATTGTTGTAAGAAGTGGTCCATGTTAGCGATACACTCAAATTTTTATTTAAAGCCACAGCCTAGCAAGTCATACAGTGCTTAACAAGTCTGTTAAAACAGAATGTTACAAAGACCAACTTGTACAATACCCGCGTAATACACATAATTAAATACCTAAGAAATAAGGTTAAATAAGAGGCTAGTTATGAGCTTACTTTTGAAATGGGTGATTTTAATTGGTCTATTAATGCTGGCGTTAGTGTTTTATAGCGCAGGCTCAGTAAAAGGCGGTGCATTATTTTTTATACTAGGAGCTCTGTTTGAAATCGCTTTTTGGTTTAAATTATTTAACGTTAATAAACCTAATAAGCGTTAGTAAATCGGCCTGTACAAAGGTTAATCAACCCCAATGATTCAATAGCAAAAGTTACTGCGTGAAAGGGTAAACCGAGTTATGCTTACGCATTATTTTGGATTGTAGTGACTTACAATCCATAAAATGGGTAAAGAATTGAGAGTTATGAGCGAAAAAGACAGTCCTGCCGCAAAACCACCAAGAAAAAGAAAACAAAAAACAGCCGCAGATACCCAAGCCGATCCAGCAAAAACAGATCAAACGGCTAAGCCTGCTCGAAAAAAACGCGCTCCAGCGGCAAAAACCAAAGCAAAATCAAAATCAAAAAAAACAGCCTCTAAGCGCTCTTGGTCGCAAATAAAAAACAGAATGTTAGGCACCCTTTGGTCCATTGTTTGGAAAGGGGGGTTAACACTAACATTGGTGATAGCGCTATATCTTATTTACTTGGATTCAAAAATTAGCCGCCAATTTGAAGGTAATAAATGGCAATTACCCGCGCAAGTATATGCGCGCGCCATGCAGTTTTATCCGGGGCAATATTTATCAATAGATGAAGTCGTGTGGGAGCTAAAGCGTCTTAATTATTCCCGAGTTAATCAGTTGAGCTCGACAGGGCAATATATTGTGCAAGGGTCAAAAATTAGCATTTATATGCGCTCGTTCGAGTTTTTTGATGGTCCAGAAGCAGAGCGTAAGATAGAACTTGGCTTTTCGGGGCAAAAGCTACGCACTATTCGTGATTTATCCCTTGGTAATTTAACGACAGCACGTTTAGAGCCTGTTCAAATTGCACGTTTAAGTAATGCGACAGGGCAAGACCGTGAATTTGTGCCCTTAGAGCGCATTCCTGAAATGTTAAAAGATACCTTGTTGGTGGTCGAAGACCGTGATTTTTATCACCACCATGGTGTTTCACCGTTCTCGATCTTAAGAGCCTTATATTCGAATATTCGCGCGGGGCGTACAGTACAAGGTGGCAGTACTTTAACGCAGCAATTAGCAAAGAACTTTTATTTGAGCCGCGAACGGTCGTTTAATCGTAAATTTAATGAAGCCTTAATTGCGCTAATTTTAGATTACCGCTACAGCAAAGACCAAATATTAGAGGCCTACTTAAATGAAGTCTATCTAGGTCAAGCTTACAATCAAGGTGTGCATGGTGTTGAATTAGCAAGTGAATTTTACTTTGCCAAACCAGTTGATGAACTCGAGTACCACCAAATAGCGATGTTGGTGGGTTTAGTAAAAGGCCCATCGTATTTTAATCCGCGGCGCTACCCAGAGCGTGCTATGGAGCGACGTGATTTAGTACTGCGCTTAATGGCCGAAGATCAATTAATTAGCCCAAGAGAGTATCAAATAGCTCTGAATCGCCCTCTGGGCATTGAAGACATGGATAAAAGCGCCAAGGTGGCTCATCCTGGCTATCTTGATTTAGTGAGCCGCGAACTGAATGAACTACTTGATTCACAAGACGTACTCGATGCTGGTGTAAGGGTATTCACTTATTTTGATTTACATAAACAAACAGCGATGGAAGAAGCGGTTTCAAAAGGTCTCCCCTTACTTGAGAAAAATAAAAAAGTGAATGAATTACAAGCTGCTATGGTGTCAGTTAACGTGCAATACAATGGTATATCGGCTTTAGTTGCAGGGCGCGACACTCGCCTGTCGGGGTTTAATCGTGTACTTGATAGTCAGCGTAATATTGGTTCATTAGTGAAGCCAGCCGTTTATTTAACCGCGCTTTCAAGGCCGCAATATCATTTAGGTACTTTGTTAGAAGACAAGCCAATTAGCTTACAAGATGAGCAGGGGAATCGTTGGCAACCTGATAATTATGATCATCAATTTCGTGGTGAAATTCCTTTATATCAAGCGTTTAGCCATAGCGTTAATTTGCCAGCTGTTAATTTAGGGCTTGCTGTTGGGGTTAACCAAGTTGCCCACACAATTGCAAATTTAGGGGTTGAAAGCGCCATCAATCCTTACCCTTCGTTATTGCTAGGAGCACTGGAGTTATCGAGCTTAGAAGTCGCGCAGATGTACAGTACCATTGCCAACTCTGGCGACTACCAAAAGTTGACTTCGATAGCTGCCATTACTGATGCTGTTGGAGGCGTGATTTATCAACATCACAATACGAAAGAAGCGCGTTTTGACAAAGATGCGATGTATTTAACTAAATACGCGATGAAACGAGTGACGTTAGAAGGTACCGCAAAAAAACTTAAACAGACTTTTCCAACCATTCAATTTGCAGGAAAAACAGGCACAACCAATGAACTACGTGATAGTTGGTTTGCAGGATTTGATCAAAATACGGTGACCGTTACTTGGCTTGGGCGTGATGATAATAAAATCGCAGGTTTAACTGGCGGGCAAGGGGCGCTTGAAGTCTATATTCGTTATCTTAAAGAGCTCAACCCTGAATCAATAGCCGATCAGCGTCCAGCTTCTATAAAGTGGGCTTTTGTCTCAGAACAAACAGGACAGCAAGCTCCACCTGGCTGCGGGAACGTTGTAAACTTACCTGTTAGGGCTAATGAATTTGTAGCTAAGCCTGCTTGTCGTTAATAGAAAGCGACACCTATTATGAAAAGGTGTTTTAGGAGTAATAAAAAGCCAGAATTCAATTCTGGCTTTTTATTAGTTTACTCAGGATGCAGTATTAACGCATCTAGGCGTAATTAAAGCTTTGCAAAAGCACGCTTTGCTGCGGCAATTGTTTGCTCAATTTCGGCATCGCCATGCTCTGAACAAATAAAGCCTGCTTCAAACGCTGATGGCGCAAGATAGACACCTTCTTCTAACATTAAATGGAAGAAACGTTTAAAACGCTCAACGTCACATTGTGTTGCTTGCTGATAGCTAGTTACTTTGGCTGCATCGGTAAAGAAAAAGCCATACATGCCACCGGCGTAATTAGTGGTTAATGCAATACCAGCTTCAGTCGCTGCTTGTTCAAAGCCTTCACATAAACGTTTGCTTTTTGCTTCTAAGTCCGCGTGTAAACCCGGTGCAGAAATAAGCTCAAGTGCAGCTAAACCCGCTGCCATGGCAATTGGATTACCTGAAAGCGTACCCGCTTGATAAACTGGGCCAACTGGAGCAATGAAATCCATGATTTCTTTTTTACCACCAAATGCACCCACAGGCATACCACCACCAATGACTTTACCTAAACAGGTTAAATCAGGAATGATGTTGTAATATTGTTGCGCACCGCCTAATGCCACACGAAAGCCAGTCATCACTTCATCAAAAATAAGCACTGATTTGTATTGGTCGCATACTGCGCGAAGACCTTCAAGGAATCCTGCAACAGGTGGAATACAGTTCATGTTACCAGCCACAGGCTCAACAATAATACAGGCGATTTCGTCAGCATATTTTTCAAAAATTGCTTTTACTTCATCTAAATTGTTAAACGATACTGTCAAAGTGTGTTTAGCAAAATCAGCAGGGATCCCCGGTGAATTTGGGACACCCATCGTTAGGGCGCCAGAACCTGCTTTTACTAGTAGTGAATCAGCATGGCCATGGTAACAGCCTTCAAATTTTAAAATTTTGTCACGGCCAGTAAAGCCACGAGCAAGACGAATGGCACTCATCGTCGCCTCGGTGCCTGAGCTCACCATACGAACTTTTTCGATAGATGGTACTAAGGCTTTTACTTTTTCAGCCATTAGGATTTCTGTTTCGGTTGGCGCACCGTAGCTTAAGCCATTTTCAACCGCTGCAAGTACCGCATTTTTGATGGCTGGATGATTGTGACCCATGATCATTGGACCCCAAGAGCCAACATAATCGATGTACTTATTACCATCGGCATCAAAGGTGTAAGCGCCTTGCGCTTTCGTAATAAAAAGTGGCGTACCACCTACGCCGTTAAAAGCACGAACAGGTGAATTTACACCACCCGGAATAGAGGCGAGAGCGCGTTCAAACAAATCTTGACTGATAGTCATATTTTTATCCTTTAATGTCGATTAGCTGGTTTTTTTGTTGCTAAACCAAGGGACTGTGGTTTCGTGTTTTTCAACCAGATTTTCAACGCCAAGCGTCAGTGCAAATAGCGCCATCCGGATCAGGACACCATTTTGTACTTGGCGGAAAATCGCTAAGTTATCGTTATTATTTAAATCGTTATCTAACTCATTTGCTTCACCACGGCTATCGCGCGGCAGTGGGTGCATAAGTACCGAATTAGGTTTGCAATGGGCATTGTAAATCGCTTGGCTAATTCTAAAGCCACCACGGTATTTATTGGCTTCTTCTTGTGATGGAAAGCGTTCTTCTTGAATACGTGTTTGATAAACGATATCGGCCGCTAAATTGCCTTCCATTTTGCTCACTAACTGAATTTCATGTCCGGCATTACTGACCGAATCAAGAATATAATCAGGCATTTGTAAGCCATCGGGTGCCACCATTGAAAACTTTACATTTTTGTAATGGCACAATAATTTTGATAGTGAGTGTACGGTGCGACCATATTTTAAATCACCTACTAAGGCGATGTGCATACCATCGATTTTACTATTAAAGCGGTTGAGCTCTTTTTCGATAGTTAATAAGTCGAGTAGGGCTTGAGTTGGGTGCTCATTTGGACCATCACCACCATTGATAACTGGCACTGAGGCACCTGTTGCAAAGGTAGCAACTGAATCTGCGTCAGGGTGGCGCATTGCCACGGCATCTGCGTAAGCCGAAATAACACGTGCGGTATCATATAAAGACTCACCTTTACTTAAGGCTGAGCTTTGCATGCCGGTAGTTTCGCGCACTAAACCACCGAGTAAATTAAATGCTGTGCCAAAACTTACACGAGTACGCGTACTTGGTTCAAAAAATAGGTTGGCTAAAATGGCACCTTCGAGCACTTTGGTACGCTTTTGTTTTTTTGCGTAGGGTTCCATTTTTTTTGCAACTGCAAAAATAGCCTCGATGCTATCTCTATTTAGTTGATTTACCGAAAGAATATTTTCGCCTTGAAAGTTCAGCATGTGGCTAATCCTAATGAACAAAGTTACGGGGAATTTTCGCGCGTAACTATAGCAAATTCACGCGCGGGTGTAGCTATAAATTTTATTGAATTTGACCCGTTACAATGCGGGTTTTAAGATTGCTAAAAAAACAATGGCGAGCAAAATAAGGACCGGAAATTCGTTAAAAATACGGTAAAACTTATGGCTGCGACGATTGCGGTCATGTTTAAAGTCGGCTAAGAGTTTAAAGCAGTAGCCATGATAGGCGTATAAAATAATTACGAGTACTAATTTGTAGTGCAACCACATGCTGGCTTTAAACCACTCTCGACCATATTCAGTAATCATCAGTACGCCAAAAACAAGCGTGAAAATAGCAAAAGGGGTAACAAAAAACAGTAGTTTTCGCTCCATCACTTTGAGCATGGCATGACAGTCTTTTTCGTGGTGCATAGCATGATACACAAACAGGCGGGGCAAATAGAAAATGCCTGCAAACCAAGCAATCATAAAAAAGATGTGTAGGGCTTTATAAATTAAAATTAAGCTCATTATGTCCTCAGTTTTACAGCAAACTACTACGAATTGTTAAAATATGGCGGATGTGATCCCAGCGAATAAGGCCCATAATTTGTTTATTATCAAGTTTGTTATAAACATAAACAGCGCCGCCACGCTTATCATTGAGTATGGTGAACACTTCCGCCAATGTTGATTGGCTAGTTACTCCTTGCAGCGGCACATATCGAATGCCGACAGTTTGCTCAGCCGTTAACGTTAAATCATATTCTGCGAGACGATAACCGTTTTCGTTATCGTGAACAATGAGAGGTGTTTGCGCATCAACTGCATTGAGGGTTTGAGAAATTTGTTCTTTGTCATCGCTATAAAGCAGTTTGAAGTTTTCTTCCATTTCATCAAGCACCCCAACTTTTTGTAGCGCTTCAACCGCAGGGGATACTTGATAAGCAAGGCCTTGAAATTCTAATTGCTGTAAAAAAATCGAACGATTTTTAAAAAGTTGCAATGCTGTCACGTAGGCCGATGCGATTACAACGATTGCAGGAACTGTAATCGTTGGGCTTGATGTGAGTTCCATTACAGCAACGAGCGCGGCAAGGGGGGCATGTAATGTTGCAGCTAATAAACCTGCCATGCCAAGCACCGCATAAGTACCCACTACTTGTACTTCAGGGCTTATATAGTGGCCAAAAAAAGACATCATAGAACCAATAATAACGCCAAGCCCAATAACTGGGCCGATGATCCCTCCGGGGATCCCAAGCCCGAGAGCAAATAACGTGGCTAATAATTTGGCAACAAATATCGTAGTGAGCAGTTGAATATCATCAGGAGAGGAGACCGAAATAGCAATAGCACTTAAACCAGGCCCCATTGCTTGTGGGACTAAATAACCAATTCCCCCCGTAATGACACCAGCAAGCAGTAAGCGGGGAAACATGTTTACTTTTTTGAAGGTGCGCATTACCAGCATTAGATTTTGATTAAAACTATAAGCGATGGCCCCTAAGACTACTCCGCATAAAATTAAGTAAGGAATATGCCAGCCAGATAACGGGATCACGTGGATCATTGATAATTCAGTTTGCGTACCAAATACAAATTGAGTGGTTAAAGCACCTGTAACGGCGGCAAGCATGATAGGAACAAAAATGTGGATTTTGTATTCTCGCATCACCACTTCCATCACAAAAATAACCGCAGCAAGCGGCGTATTAAAAGATGCGGCAATCCCAGCTGCCACGCCACAACCCACTAAAGTACGCATGGCATTAAACGGTAAATGTAACCATGTTGCCAGTACGCTTGCGCCCGTTGCACCCATGTGGACCGAAGGGCCTTCACGACCAACCGAAAAACCACTAATAAGTGCTAATGCACCACCAAAAAATTGATTAGCAGCATTCCAAATTGGCATATTGCCGTAGTGTTGTTTGATACGATGTAAAACAAAAGGGATGCCTAAACGGTAATGTTTAAAACCGGTAAAGTCGGCAAAAATAGCAATAAATAAGGCCGCTAAAATAGGTAAAGCAAAGCGCTCAAGGGGGGGGAGGTGGGAAAAATCGTCAGTTTCTACTAAAAACCACCCTTGTACGGTTATGATTAATAAACGAAATAAGATGATCAATATTGCCGCAATCAGGCCTGCAGCAACACCTAACAAACATAATTGTACAGATGTCTTTGGCTTGGCCAAACTACGCCTGAGTGTTTCAAGCGACATTAAATAGTTCCATACATCAATGACAATCGTGAAAGTTTATCAGATAGATTTCGTTAAGTCGTTTTATTTTATAGGAATTTAACCCATTACAAAGAGAGTAAATCGTAATCAAGCGGTTACTTTAACGCTTATGGCATTAAATTTAAACGCAATAGCTGCACGATAGCGCTTTCATTTTTATCATAGAAGTAAAAATGACGTCATGGTTAAAGGCAGTGCTTTTTAAATAAGATTTAAATACCGGCTTAGCCTCATTTTTAGGTTTGATAATTGACTTGTCCAAAGTGAGTACTTGATTAAAACACTCGGGTATTAGATAATTTCGCCATTGCCGTCTAGTGAGTTGAATAATGTCAGATCAAATACCAATTAAATTTACCGATGCTGCCGCTAATAAGGTGAAGCAACTGATTGAAGAAGAAGAAAATCCTCAACTAAAATTACGTGTTTACGTAACCGGTGGTGGGTGTTCTGGTTTTCAATATGGTTTTACATTTGATGAAAAAACAAATCCAGGTGATTTGGAAATCGTTAAAAGTGGTGTGACATTGGTTGTTGACCCAATGAGCTTTCAATATTTGGTTGATGGTGAAGTGGATTATACCGAAGGCTTAGAAGGTTCTCGTTTTTTTGTTAATAACCCGAATGCAACTGCGACCTGTGGTTGTGGTTCATCATTTAGTGTTTAGTTATTAAATGAGCAACTGAGTAAAAAAGCCACTTAAGAGTGGCTTTTTTATTGCTTACAATTTATTTCAAATTATCACTTTCCATTCTGTGTAAACCTCGTATTATTTATTGAATATCAACAATAAACATTGCTAATCGTTCGATTAAAAAGCGGGTCAACTCGTCAAAATATCATCGATTATCAGCACAGGAGATCCCGATGCGCCCTCTGTCAGGCATCAAAAAATTACTCGATGAAAAACCCCACATTATTTCCGTTGTTATTTGTATTGCTATTTTTATTTGGATGCTGACAGGCCCCTCTCATGCAGAACAGCCTGCATCTGAACATGCTAAGAAAATAAAGCTTCCTAGAGTAAAGGTTGATCGCTTAGTCGCTGAACCCGTATTTAAAACACTTGCGCTTTATGGGCGCAGTGAGCCAGATAAAATAGCTAATGTCAGTAGTTATGAAGCGGGCCAAGTAGAGGCAATACTCGTTAATGAAGGTGAGTTTGTCGCCAAAGGCACCGTGGTTGCAAAGCTAGATCAAGGTGATTTAAGTGAGCGTATTGATTCAGTTAAAGCATTAATTAAACAACGAGAGCTTGAATACCAAGGTGCAAAAAAATTGCAACAGCAAGGTTTGCAAGACCAAGTTGCACTGGCCAAAACCGAAACCGCTTTGGCTCAAGCTAAAGCTGAATTGGCCAGCTTAGCATTAAGTTTAGATCGCACGACTTTACGTGCCCCATTTGATGGTGTCATTAACCGCAGGTTAGTTGAAGTTGGGGGCTATGTTGGCCGAGGTGATGCGGTGTTTGAACTTGCCGACCTTGACCCATTGATTATTCGTGCTGATGTAACGCAAGCTGAAGTGAAAAACTTAACGATTAACCAGCAAGTTACGGCAGACGTGTTTGAACAGTCATCAACTCAAGGAGTGATCCGGTACATCGCTTCTGTTGCTGATAATAATACCAATACCTTTCGTATTGAAGCCGCCTTTAGCAATCCAAACATGACACAAAAAGCGGGTTTTTCGGCACAACTTAATATTAATGCCCAAGCGGTTGAAGCAATTAAACTTAGCCCTGCGTTTATGGCACTTGATGAAGAAGGGAACATTGGCGTTAAAAGTGTCGATAACCAAAATAAGGTTGTTTTTAATCGTATTAATATTGTGAAATCAACCGTTGATGGGATTTGGATGACGGGCTTAGGTTCACAAGCTGACATTATTACCCTAGGCCAAGGGTTTGTGCGCATTGGTGATGAAGTTGAACCTGTTTATAGTAACGAGCAGGAGTAATTATGGGTAATTTGATTGATGCAGCAATTCATCATACTCGCACAGGCTTATCGATATTTATTTTGCTGCTGATTGCCGGTTGGGTGACCTATCAAAATATCCCAAAAGAAGCCAATCCTGATGTTACCATTCCATTTATTTATGTCTCCATTGTTCATGACGGTATTTCACCTGAAGATGCCGAGCGTTTGCTTGTGCGCCCAATGGAAATTGAATTACGTTCAATTGAGGGCGTAAAAGAAATGAGCGCAGTGGCGAGCGAAGGTCATGCCTCGGTGACGCTTGAGTTTTTAGCGGGGATGGATCCTAAAGAAGCTCTTGCTGATGTGCGTGACAAAGTCTCGCTTGCAAAAGCAAAATTACCCTCAGAATCTGAAGAGCCTGAAGTACATGAAGTATTAATGGAAGACGAGCAGCCTACTATTACCTTAACTTTATCGGGCAATGTGCCAGAGCGTGGTTTGCTGACGCTTGCTCGTAATCTAAAAGATGAATTGGAGTCAATATCAAGTGTATTAGAAGTTGAAATTGGTGGTGATAGGGAAGACATGGTTGAAATCGAAGTTGACCCTTTAGCTATGGTTTCATACGGTTTAAAACAAAATGATATTTACCAGTTACTTAACAATAACAATCGCTTAATCGCCGCTGGAACACTTGATACCGGTAAGGGCCGTTTTGCGATAAAAATTCCTTCAGTGTTTGAATCAATTCAAGATGTAATGGAGCAGCCTGTTAAAGTGGTCGATGATAAAGTTGTCCGTTTTATGGATGTTGCTGTTATTCGCCGCGCTTATAAAGATCCAAATACAATTGCTCGTATTAACGGTGAGTTAGCTATTTCGCTCGAAGTTAAAAAACGAGTTGGCGAAAATATTATTGATACAGTTAAGCAGGTTAAAGCTGTGGTTGAGGATACTCGAACGCTTTGGCCCGATCATATCAAAGTGAATTACACCGGAGATATGTCACTTGATGTTGAGCAAATGTTGGCTGATTTACAAAATAATGTGCTTTCGGCGGTCTTGTTAGTGGTGATTGTCATTATTGCTATTTTAGGCAGTCGCGCTGCTTTTTTAGTCGGTGTTGCAATACCCGGTTCGTTTTTAACGGGCATTTTAGTGATCTCATTATTTGGCCTGACAGTTAATATCGTGGTGTTATTTGCCTTAATTATGGCGGTAGGGATGTTAGTCGATGGCGCTATTGTGGTAACTGAATTTGCCGATCGTATGATGGGCGAAGGAATGGACCGTAAAAATGCCTATTCGCTTGCAGCTAAACGCATGGCATGGCCCATTATCGCCTCAACAGCGACCACACTAGCGGCCTTTGCCCCTTTAATCTTTTGGCCGGGTATGATGGGTGAGTTTATGAAATACTTACCAATCACTTTAATGGCAACCTTAAGTGCTTCTTTAGTTATGGCGCTAATTTTTGTGCCTACCATAGGCAGTTTAATTGGAAAGGTTAAGCCTCTTTCCGCTTCACAAAAGCAAGAGTTACTGAATGCTGAGGAGGGCGATTTAACTCAGCTGCATGGATTCATTGGTGGTTATGTTCGCGTGCTTGACCGTGCCATCGCACACCCTTGGAAAGTACTGTTAGGTGCGATTGTATTCTCTGTTTTGGTTTTTATTGGTTATGGAGTGTCGAAACTGGGCGTGGAGTTTTTTCCTGATGTTGAGCCTAACGGGGTTAATATTAAAGTGCGCTCTTATGGTGACTTATCTATTTATGAAAAAGATACCATCATGCAAGCAATCGAAGCTAAAGTCTTGACCGTTGAAGGTATTAAAACGTTGTATTCATTAACGGGTGGTAAAGATGTTGTTGGTACGTTGCGCCTTAATCTAAAAGATTGGGACGAACGCAAACCTGCCGATCAAATTATCGCCGAAGTGATGTCATTAACTAGCACGATAGCAGGTGTCGAAATTGAGCTTCGAAAAGATGAAAATGGCCCCGGTGGCGGTAAAGACTTATCGATTGAACTTAGTTCTAAATTTCCGGATGTATTGAATCAAGAGGCAAGACGCATTCGCCAAGCCATTGAGGCAGATGGTGCTTTTATTAATGTTGATGATACTGGCTCAAAACCCGGAATTGAATGGCAGCTAAAACTCAATCGTGCTGATGCGGCTCGCTTTGGTGCTGATGCGGCTATGCTAGGTGCAAATGTGCAAATGATCACTAATGGTTTGAAGCTCGGTGAATATCGCCCTGATGATGTCGATGATGAAATTGATATTCGCGTTCGTTTTCCTTTTGATAAACGAGATTTAAGTCGTCTAGACACCCTTAGAGTAAATACCCAATACGGGCAAATTCCTATTACGCATTTTGTTGAGCGCCAAGCAGTGCAAAAAGTCGATTCGGTACGCCGAGTCGATAGTCACCGAGTCGTGTCAGTTAATGCTGATATGATGGCTGGAGAATTGCTGAGCTTGGCATTGCCTCGATTGCAAGCACAACTAACAGAGCAAGGGCTAGACCCGAGAGTGAAGCTCAAAATACGTGGCGAAAATGAAGAGCAAAACGAATCGGAAACTTTTTTACAAAATGCATTTTTAGTGGCGCTTTTTGTAATGGGAATTATCTTAGTGACTCAATTTAATAGCTTCTATCAAGCACTTCTTATTCTAAGTGCGGTGATTTTCTCGACCGTAGGGGTATTTTTGGGGTTACTCATTTTGCAGCAGCCTTTTGGCATTGTAATGTCAGGGATCGGAGTTATTTCACTTGCAGGTATTGTCGTAAATAACAATATAGTACTGATAGACACCTATAATGTACTTTGCAAGCAAGGTGTTGAAGCAAAAGAAGCTATTTTAAGAACCGGTGCGCAGCGTTTAAGGCCTGTACTACTTACAACGGTGACCACTATTTTAGGTTTAATGCCGATGGTGTTGCAGGTCAATATTGACTTATTTAATCGTCAAATTGACTTCGGTGCGCCATCGACACAGTGGTGGGTGCAATTATCAACCGCAGTTGCGGGCGGCTTAGCCTTTGCAACCGTACTGACTTTAATTTTAACACCATGCTTATTAGCATTGAGAATTAAGAAACAATAATCTCCATTTAACCAAAAAGCCTCGAGCATTCATTTGCAAGAGGCTTCATTCTATTCGTACTGCACTTCTACTATTTTGTTATCTGGATCATCAAAGTAAAAAATCCAAGTAAGAAAGCACTGAATACAAGGATGTAGATAAATCCTTTTTTACCTTCTTTGAGGGGAACGTTGTTTTTCTTAAGAAAAAAATACCAAACCAAACATAAAATAATGGGAAGTAAAAACATTAAACGGATCATAAATATTTGATTACCATGTTAATTATGATTAATTATTGTTGAGTATAACAGGTACTTTTGTATTTTTAAGCGGAAATTGCGACTTAGCTTAATTAAGACATCTTTATACATTTTGCGAAACCGCAAATATGATGGGTAAGTAAATATTTGAGATTTTATTTTATATTATGAAAATTTTTTATTTAATAAAAACAATTACTAATAATTAATTTTGTAAATAAGGTTATAAATTTTGATTAAATTCAAATTAAACAGTATTAAAAACCAACTAATAAAATCATAGTTTTATGCTAACATCCCACATTGAGAAGTCCTATATTCAGTACTTAGTAGGTAATTTCGGAAATATAGTGGCTATTTGGGCTTGATAATTTGTTTGTCATAAAAAAGAAACAAGAACCTCTATTAGGTAAATATAGTAAATACGTCTATACCTAATTTAGGGCTTGTGCTTTAATAGCCGCAATTTGTTTAATGTTTTATCTGTAAAATATTAAACACTTCATTAAATGAGAAGGGGCATTCTCATTTAATTTTATATAAATAACATTCATCTAGTAGGAGATGTATATGATGGGTAAAACTGTCTCGTCTGAAGAAAACGGACGTTTAACTAAATGGTTAAAAGATAAGCGCCAAGAGAAAGGTCATACAATGCGTAGCCTAGCTCAAATTTTAGGTACTCCACATTCTTTTATCGGTAAAATTGAGAATCAAGAACGCCGTTTAGATGTTGTTGAATTCATGCGTTATTGTCATGCGCTTGAAGTCGATCCAATTGAAGGTTTAGCGCTGCTTAAAGGCGAATAAGTTTTAAACAGGGATAAACCTTGCATGGACGCGTTATTTCTTAGCTCTAACGGTTACTTGTTGCATGAAAATTAGTTTCAAGAATGTAGAGCTTTTTTCTAATTAACCATAAAAACAGCAGTGATGGGATCACCATTAATGCGGTGAGCATAAAAAACAGCGCCCAGTTCCCATTGAGCCAATCATCTATAACCACGCCGCTGTAACTCGATAGAACTGTTCGTCCTAAATTTCCAAGCGAAGCTAGTAGTGCATAGTGTGTTGCCGTAAAAGCCCTATCACACAACATTGAAATAAACGCCACCATAGCAACTAATGACCATGCTTGAGTGAAGCCATCAATCACAATTGCAATAACATAAAGATGTTCTTTAGGGCCTTGTAAGGCAATGACAGAAAACATTAAATTAGATGCTGCCATTGCGATACCGCTAATCATTAACCCTTTTACAATACCGTATTTGTGGTTAAAAATACTGCCAAACACAGCAAATATGATCGTAATAATGCCAGTTCCTAACTTTGAATAATTGGCTATTTGAGTATTACTAAAACCGATCTCTTTATAAAAGACAATCGACATTCTCGCTAGAAAAGCCTCTCCTATTTTGAATAAAAAGATAAACGCGAGCAGTGCAAGTGCTGACTTCACGCCATTTTTCTTGAAAAAGACTTTAAAAGGTTCAATTAAGGTGACCATCAGCCATGCGATAGGTTTTTGTAATACTTTGAACTGAAATTGGGAGTTTGCCAAAGCGCGCTGGTAGTTGACCTCAAGCTCTGCCTGAACAATATCACGATTTGATGCAGGCTCTTTTGCAAAAAATACTGCAGAGCACAATAGAAGCATTAAACCAGTTAAAATGAGGTAAACATCTGCCCATTGCCAGTGAGGAAAGTCGGCAACATAAAATGGAATGGCACCTAAAAGGGCATAGCCTGACCACCACCCTGAAGTTGCCATTGCTGCAGCCGCAGTTGTTTTATGGCTTTCATGCTCCGCTAAGGAATCAATGCGAAATGCATCAATAGAAATGTCTTGTGTTGCAGATGCAAGCGCAACGACGAAACAAAATAAGGCTGCTAAAAAAAGTTGATCCTTTATAACAAGTTGAGAAAGTGAGAAGGTTGCGAGCACAATGACTAATTGGCAAATAAAAATCCAGCTGCGTCTTTGTCCAAGTTTGCGATAAAGAAAAGGTAACTTGATGCGGTCGATAAGTGGAGACCATAAAAAGTTGATACTATAAACACCAAATACAATACCAAATAAACCTATGGTACTGCGGCTTAATCCTTCGTCTTTGAGCCACGCCGACATCACTGAACCTATTAATACCCAAGGAAAGCCACTGGCCATACCAAAAATAAAAATATTAATTAAGCGGCGGTCTTTGAAATAAGAAAAGTATTCTTTAATGGAAAGCGATTTACTCATAAAAATCTTATTGTTGTTATGTTTGTATCCCTCATGAGTGACTTCACTCATGAGGGAAAAAATTAATGGGTGCTTTCTACCATTTTTACATCCAGAATCACAACTGGCGTTACTGGGATAAATGAGTAGCCGAGTTTTTCATTGTAATCGGTTTTGACAGCCATAATTTTATCAAGAGTTTCATAGCCATTAGTTACGCTGCCAAAAACTGCAAATCCCCAACCTTTCCCTGGGTTTAAGTGCTCATTGTTTTCCATGTTAAAAAAGAATTGGCGAGTACCTGAATGTGGTTTACTGTCTTGATAAGCCATCGCAATGGTGTACATATCATTTTTTAGACCGTTACCACTTTCATTAAAGATAGGGGCATTTTCAGCGATGCCGTTGTAGTCTGTATCATAGCCCCCACCTTGAATCACAAAATCTTTTTCGTTTACATCATCTTTTTCAACACGATGAAAAACCGAACCTTTGTAACTTCCATCCATGACATAAGTTAAAAAATTATTCACCGTAAGAGGTGCTTTACTTCGATCTAGTTCAATTTCAATCGTACCTAGCGTGGTTGTGATGGCCACTTTGGGAAATAAATTATCTTTTTGTACAAATTTACCTTCGATTGCACCGTGGCTTAAATTTGCCATAAGCAGCAAGAAAATAGCGATAACGTTTTTTAATCCCATTGAGTTAGCCCTCTAAGAATTGTTTAAATTCAATGTCTGTTACCATACGGGAGAGCAGCTGCTCTAACAAGGTATTCAAATCTCTTTCAATTTTAGCTCTGTCGTGTTTCAAAGGCCCTTCACCTCGTTGAGTGCCATTATAATATTTTGAAAATGTGCTTTCTCCTTTGGTTACTATCAGCTCAAGTTCGACGATTGTTTCACTGTCATACTTTAAGGTTTTGTGCTGAACAATCGTTTCAAGGCGATGGATTTTTAGTTCAACAAGTGTGCCGCTTGGATTTTTTGTACTTGCTCCATGACGTTCAAGCGCGGTTTCAAAGCTACGTTTTAAACTTGTCTGTAAGTTATTGCTTGGCAGCAAGATTGGGCCATCGGTGGTCTGTATTTTTAACGAGTTTTGTGTCCTACGAAGGTCTGCGACCGTTACATTTAAATTTTGAGCAATCAATTGGCTGCCTGACGCTGTGTAATTAGGCTCAATAATGATTTGACTCGGACTGTTTTGACAGGCGGTGAGGGTAAGAAGACTTACCGAAAGAATAATAGCTTTCATAATTTTTCCATTAAAAGTGTAAAGTGTTGAGTTAACGTTTTTTAGCACTGAGTACGACAAATTTCTTGTTTGAACCTAATAAGCGGCAGTTCCCAAACAAGTGTTTTAGTTGTTCGTGGTAATCTAAATGGCGGTTGCCGACAATTCTAAGCTCTCCACCGCTGCGAAGTACACGGTGGCTATCTTCAAACATTTGACGAGCAATGTGATCGGTTACGGCCTGAAGCTGATGAAATGGTGGGTTACATAAAATTAAATCTTGGCTTTGAGATGCTATATCGCTTAGGCAATCGCCTTGAATAAAATGACATTGTTCGATTTTTTCTGGCAGATTTTTTTCTACATTCAACTTTGCTGACGCAATTGCCATAAAAGACTCATCAACAAAAGTGAGGTTTGCACTGCCTACAGTTTGTAGTGTTTGCAATCCGATAACGCCATTACCACAGCCTAAATCAACTACATCAAGCGGTTTTTGTCCGTGGGGTAAATAGTTAGCAAAAAAACGTGCTCCGATATCTAATGAGTCTCGAGAAAAAACATTCGCATGGTTAAAAATGCTGAAAGCTGTTTTTTCAAGAGGCCATTCAATAGGGTACGGGCTAGTTTGTGGTATTTTGGTTAGATTGCTAATCACTAAACGCGATTTTTTGACCGCTAAGCTGGTTTTTGTTGGGCCGATGAACTTTTCAAAATTAGCAGACGTTGAATTATGGATGTCTTTAGTTTTACCTGCAGCGATAACGGGCGTATTGAGCTTGACCGATTGGCTGATGCTGGCTAATTGGTGCGCTAAATAACCTAAGTTTTTTGGTAGTTTAATTAAGACTAAATCAAACTCCCCCGTAATGGATGACAAGCTATTGAGCTGGCTTAACTGTGTTTTTTCTAATTGATTTTGTTCAACATTATATAAAGTTGCTTGATCGGCAATATAAGAGTCACTGACAGTGGTGCATTGCTTGCCTTGGCTGATAAAGTAACAACTTAGTGCGCCAAAGCTATCATTTAAAATTAAAATGCGCTCAGCCTCTGGGTGGTGTTCATTCACATAATCAATGAGGTATTCATCTGCTGAATCCCATGCTTGTAAACTGCGATTGATTTGATCAAGAGGAAAACGATCGAGCGAAAATACTTTTGTGCCCAAAGTGGCTTGTGTCATCATAATCATATTGGATTAATTGCAAAGTGTGAGTGATTTTACCATGCCTTTGTTCAACACCAAGGTTAAATCCTTACCAAATGGCTTTATTTATCATCAAAACACCATTAGTCACGATAAGGCGAATGCGTTATACCGTTATTTGATTGATGAGTGTACTTGGCAACAGCCCAAAATAGTCATTTATGGTAAAGCGGTCTCTATCCCAAGATTACAATGTTATATTGGCGATGAAGGGTTTGAATATCAGTATTCGGGCTTAACAATGAGCCCAGAGCCTTGGCCCGAGGTGTTATTGGCAATCAAAAATAGATTGAGTAATACCTTCGGTGTTCCTTTTAATGCTTTATTGGTTAATTGGTACCGAAATGGGCAAGATAGCATGGGCTGGCATAGCGATGATGAACCTGAGCTTGGTAGCGAACCTTTTATTGCCTCGTTATCATTAGGTACCAGTCGGTTATTTAAGATTAAACACAAGCAGACACAAACAGTTTACAATTTGCAATTGCAAAGCGGTGATTGCGTATTAATGTCTGGTCGTTCACAAATTGATTTTCAACATAGTTTGCCAAAACAGCTTGGCGTTAAAGAGGGGCGAATTAATTTAACCTTTCGTTATGTGTTACCTCATCATGTTAGGTAATTCAAATTAAAGCGGTTATTCGAAAAAATGAATTTTAGCTATAGGCTTCTTCGTTTTTACAATAAAATAATCTTTGTTGTACGCACAAGCGCTTGGCTCAATCGGCTAAAAAATAGCGCTGTGGTTAAAGCGTAATGCGCTACAGTTTCACTAAGATTAATCAAAGGTTAAGCCCCCATGCAAATGCAAATCAGAATTGAAGAAAAACTTATAGCTCAATTTAATTGTCAACACCTTGAAGTCATTAATGAAAGTCATATGCACAGTGCAGGGTTAGAGTCCCATTTTAAAGTGATTATTGTGACAGAAGATTTTGCCGGTCAGCGTTTATTGCAGCGCCACAGAGCAATTAATGCTGTCTTGGCTGATGAGTTGGCTAATCACATTCATGCATTGGCGCTTCATACCTATACCCCTCATGAGTGGACTGATTTATATCATCAAGCTCCGGTCTCGCCTAACTGCTTAGGTGGTTCTAAAAAGATCAATGCAGCCGTTTAGATAGGCTTAATTGGTATGAAAACAAATAACAAAGGTTTATTAGATGTTATTTAAGTGTTAGATTTTCGCGCATCTTGTTAATTTTAAAATCATGTTATGCGCCGTTTTATTGATGTTTTTTGTACCAGTGTTGATAAGTTCACCGAAAAGTTAGGGCTCGTTATTTCGTGGTTTACCGTTTTGATGGTGGTCATTATGACCGCAGTGGTAATTTTACGATACGGTTTTAATTTGGGGTGGATTGGCATGCAAGAGTCAATCGTTTATTTGCATGCCAGTGTGTTTATGTTGGGCTGTGGTTATGCGCTTAAACATAATAGTCATGTCAGGGTCGATGTTTTTTACCGAAAACTATCACTTAAACAACAAGCAATCGTCGATTTTCTTGGTTGTTTGTTGTTATTACTGCCCACCCTTGGGTTTATATTTTGGGCCAGCTTTCATTATGTCGAGCAATCTTGGGTTTTATCTGAAGGCTCAATCGAAGCGGGCGGCTTACCTTTTGTTTATCTGCTTAAAACGCTTCTTTTATTAATGCCGTTAACCTTGTTTTTGCAAGCTGTTGCCATGTTCTTACGCGCGGGCATAACCGTTTTCTTTTGCGCTAAAGCGCCTCAGGATGAGGAGTTTTAAGATGGATTATTTGGCGTTATACCTTTTTGCTTTGGTCTGTTTAGTGCTGTTAACGGGTTTTCCAGTGGCGTTTGCGTTGGCTGGCACATCATTGTTATTTGCAGGCTTTGGTGTGTTGATAGGTCATTTTGATATGGCTTTTTTACATGCTTTACCCAATCGCTTATATGGCATTATGACTAATACTACTTTGCTTGCTGTGCCTTTATTTGTATTTATGGGCATGATGCTTGAAAAATCAAAAGTGGCGGAAAATTTACTCGACGCCATGGCGATTTTATTTGGTAAAACTAAGGCAGGAATGGGCATTGCAGTCACTTTGGTTGGTATGCTGCTGGCCGCAAGTACGGGGATAGTAGGCGCGACTGTGGTTACGATGGGCTTGCTTGCGTTACCGACAATGTTAAAACGTGGTTATTGTGCGCGTTACAGTACAGGGATTATTGCTGCAACAGGGACCCTTGGGCAGATCATTCCGCCTTCAATTGCATTGGTTTTGCTTGGCGATGTACTGTCGAGTAGTTATCAACAAGCGCAATTGAACATGGGGGTTTTTTCACCAAAAACGATTTCAGTTGGGGACTTGTTTGCTGGGGCAATTATACCTGGTTTTATTTTGGTTGCTTTTTATATTCTTTATTCTGTACTGCTTGCTGTTATTAAGCCGTCGCAAGTGCCAAGTTTAACTGACGAAGATATTTCGGTTATAAAAGGACGGCGAAAAGTGGGTCCACTGATGGCATTGATCCCACCCTTAATACTTATTTCAGTGGTGCTTGGTTCAATTTTATTCGGTTTTGCTACGCCAACAGAGGCGTCAGGTATTGGTGCTTTTGGTGCTATGGTACTTGCCTTTTGGCAAAAGCAGCTTAATTTAGCCAATTTAAATTATGTGATGCAAGGCACTCTCAAAGTGACTGCCATGGTCTTTATGATTTTGATTGGTGCAGCTATTTTCTCTTTAGTCTTTAGAGGTTTTGGTGGCGAGGAGTTGGTCGTGAGTTTATTTGGACAATTACCTGGCGGTGTTTTTTCTGCTGTAGTTGTTGTAATGCTAGTGATGTTTTTACTTGGTTTTATTCTAGATTTTATAGAGATCACTTTTGTTGTTGTGCCAATTGTTGCTCCCATACTACTCATGCTAGGAGTTGACCCAATTTGGCTTGGCATCATGATAGCCGTTAATTTACAAACTTCATTTTTAACGCCGCCATTTGGCTTTGCCCTTTTTTACTTAAGGGGGGTCGCAGATAAATCAATCTTAACAACCGACATTTATAAAGGAGTAATTCCATTTGTGCTAATCCAATTATTGCTATTAGTATTGATGGCTATTTACCCTGAACTGGTGACATGGTTACCTTCAAAATTATATGGATAGGAAAAATAATAAATGAAAAATAAACTCATTCCATGGTGTGGTATTTTATTAAGCTTTATTCTGAGTGGTTGCGGCGATAAAACGCTTGAGGATCAAAATCAAGCAAAGGCGAGTGTAGCACATCAAGAGCTTGCACCGATCAAATGGAAGTTAGTGACCAGTTGGCCTAAAAACTATCCAGGCTTGGGAACTGCACCTGAACGTTTTGCTAAAAATGTTGATGCTATGAGTAATGGTCGTCTTAAAATTAAAGTATATGGTGCCGGTGAAATGGTGCCGGGTTTTGAGGTGTTTGATACTGTGTCAGCAGGAACAGCACAAATGGGGCATAGTGCTGCTTATTATTGGAAAGGGAAAATACCCGCAGCACAGTTTTTTACTGCAATTCCATTTGGCATGAATGCACAAGAGGTTAATGGTTGGATACACCATGGCGGTGGTTTAAAACTATGGCAAGATTTGTATGCACCATTTAATTTAATTCCCGCAGCGGGTGGTAACACAGGTGTTCAGCTTGCTGGATGGTTTAAAAAAGAAATAAACACCGTTGATGATTTAAAAGGCTTAAAAATGCGGATCCCAGGTTTAGGTGGTGAAGTATTGAAAAAATTAGGTGGGATCCCTGTATCGCTTACAGGTGGGGACTTATTTACTTCATTGCAAACGGGGGCTATTGATGCAACCGAGTGGGTTGGACCTTATAATGATTTAGCGTTTGGTTTAAACAAAGCGGCTGAGTTTTATTATTATTCTGGTTGGCATGAGCCAGGTGCAAACCTTGAATTTCTAATTAATAAAGAGGCTTTTAGTGCATTGCCAAGTGATTTACAGGCGATTGTCACAGCAGCTATGCGCGTAGCTAACACTGATATGTTAGATGAATACACAGCCCGAAATAACGAAGCGTTAGAACAATTAAAAAACAAACATCATGTTGATATTCGTCCATTACCGCCAGAAGTAATGGCTGCATTGAAACAAGCAACAATACAAGTGATGCAAGAGCAAATAGCTGTTGACCCTAAAATGAATGAAATTTGGCAATCGTATGATGCATTTTTACAACAAGTAACCAATTATCATACAATTTCAGAGAAAGCGTATTATCTAAATCGTTAAAAAACAGATAAATAAGGCGCTATATGCGCCTTTTTTTAATATTATGCTGCTGATCAGACCTGTTTTAATTAAATGTGATTTAAACTAGCTGACAGTTTTATGTGATGGATATGGAATCAAAAATGGTAATCAAACCTAAAATCCGTGGATTTATCTGCACCAATGCACACCCAATCGGCTGTGCTGAACATGTAAAAGAACAAATCGCATACGTTAAATCGCAAGGCGAAATAAAAAATGGCCCTAAAAATGTTTTAGTAATTGGTGCCTCTACTGGCTACGGTCTTGCCTCTCGCATCACTGCTGCGTTTGCATCGAATGCAAAAACGCTAGGCATTTTCTTTGAAAAAGAAGGTACTGAAGGTAAAACAGGCTCTGCAGGTTGGTATAATTCAGCTGCTTTTCATGATGAAGCTCAGCAGCAAGGTTTGTGGGCTAAAAGTATTAATGGCGACGCGTTTTCAAATGAAATTAAAGAAAAAACCATTGCAACTATTAAAGCAGAAATGGGTAAAATTGATTTAATTATATATAGTTTAGCGTCACCTCGTCGTACAGATCCGTTTACTGGCGAAGTATTTTCATCAACCTTGAAGCCGATTGGTCAGTCTGTTACGACTAAAAATTTAAATACTTCAAAACGTACTATTGATTCTATAACCGTAGAGTCAGCTAATGAAGATGAAATAGCCAATACAGTAAAAGTTATGGGTGGTGAAGATTGGGAATTATGGCTTAATGCATTAAAAGATGCAGATGTGTTAGCTGAAAACTTTAAAACCACTGCTTACACTTACATAGGTAAAGAGTTGACATGGCCAATTTATGGACATGCAACAATTGGAAAAGCAAAAGAAGATTTAGACCGTGCCGTAATTGCTATTAAGCAAGCAACAGCACATTTAAATGGTGAGGCGTATGTATCATCTTTAAATGCGGTTGTAACCCAAGCGAGTTCAGCAATTCCAATTATGCCGCTCTATATTTCAGCTTTATTTAAAGTGATGAAAGCAGATGGTACTTATGAAGGTACGATTGAGCAAATTTACGGTTTATTTGTTGAGAATTTATTTGGTGCAACACCACGTTTAGATGCTGATGGTCATTTATTTCAAAACTACAAAGAACTTGAAGATGACGTGCAAAGTCGTATTCAAAACATTTGGGATAGTGTTGATACCGATACCATTGATGAGCTAACTGATTATGTTGGTTACCACAATGAATTTTTACGTTTGTTCGGTTTTGGTATTGACCATTTAGATTATGATGCTGAAGTAAACCCTGTGACGCCAATTGCGCAGATGGTTTAATCAATTAAAAAATAAAAGGTCGCAATATGCGGCCTTTTTTTTATCCTCAGCTAAACTATCATCTGCCTTTTACAAAGCGCTTACAACTTAGATTTAGCTAAATAGACTATTGACATTTCTAAAGTTAAATCATTTTTTTTAATTTGTTCTTCGAAATTTGCGCAGCGTAAAAAATCAGCTTCAATTAGGTAATTTGTATAAAGAATTTTGACAATTAGACTCGCATAAAGGGGGATAATAATGTTAAAATTCGGTGGATATGTGTGGGTTTCACTGTGTAACCTAGCATTGTTTGATAAAAAGATTGTCGAGCGATGTACTTTAGTGGACTTAAAAATAAGTTGGCTTATACAGTAAGCAGAATTTTCAGTTTCTTTCCGTTAATGTAATGCAAGTGCGTATGATCAATATAAAAAAAGGTCTGGATCTTCCTATTGAAGGCGCGCCTCAGCAAGTTATTCATGATGGCTCTGCCGTCAAACGAGTGGCTGTGCTAGGTGAAGAATTCATCGGAATGCGTCCTACCATGCTAGTTCGCATGGATGACCAAGTCAAAAAAGGCCAAGTTCTTTTTATTGATAAAAAGAACCCAGGTGTAAAATATACTGCCCCAGCTTCTGGTGTAGTTAAAGAAATTAACCGTGGTGCTAAACGTGTTTTGCAATCGGTTGTCATCGAACTAGATGGTAACGAGCAAATCACCTTTAACTCTTTCTCGGCGGGCGAGCTTGCGACCCTAGATCGTGAAAAAGTTAAAGAAGTACTTGTTGAATCAGGCCAATGGCCGGCGTTACGAACACGTCCTTTCAGTAAAGTTGCGGCTTTGGATGCAAATCCTAGCTCTATCTTCGTTACTGCAAGTGATACTAACCCATTAGCTGCAGATCCTGCAGTGATCATTGCTGAGCATAGCGAAGCATTTGAAGCGGGTTTAGTTGTGCTATCTCGTTTAACAGATGGTAAAGTGTTTGTATGTAAAACCGCTGGTAGTGTTGTTCCTAGCTCTTCTATTGCTTCTGTAGAAGTACATGAATTTGCTGGCGTGCATCCTTCAGGTCTTGTTGGTACCCACATTCACTTCCTTGACCCAGTATCGCTTTCTAAGCAGGTTTGGCATTTAGGTTATCAAGACGTGATTGCGTTTGGTAAGTTATTCCTGACCGGTGAAATCTTCACTGATCGTGTGATTTCTCTTGCTGGTCCATCAGTTAAAAACCCTCGTCTAATTAAAACAAGACTCGGCGTTTCATTAACTGAGTTAGTTTCAGGTGAACTTGAAGACGGTGAAAACCGTATTATTTCTGGTTCTGTTTTATCTGGTACTATCGCTGCGGGCCCACAAGCTTATTTAGGTCGTTATCATAACCAAGTTTCTGTTCTGGTCGAAGGCCGTGAAAAAGAATTGTTTGGTTGGATTGTACCTGGAAGCAAAAAGTTCTCAGTAACGCGTACATTCTTGTCGCATTTATCACCAAAGCGCTTGTTTAAAATGACAACGTCTACAGGTGGTTCTAATCGTTCTATGGTGCCAATTGGTAACTATGAGCGTGTAATGCCGCTAGATATCTTACCTACGCTTTTACTGCGCGATCTAATCTCTCGTGACTTAGACGGTGCTATAGCTCTTGGTGCACTAGAGTTAGATGAAGAAGATTTAGCGTTATGTACCTTCGTTTGTCCTGGTAAATACGAATTTGGTCCTATCCTTCGTGAATGCCTGACAACAATTGAGAAGGATGGTTAATAATGAGCTTAAAGAATTATTTAGAAGAAATTGAACACAATTTCGAGCCAGGTGGAAAATACGAAAAGTTCTATGCTTTATATGAAGCAGCAGCAACAATTTTCTATACCCCTGGTTTAGTAACAAAATCAGGTTCTCACGTTCGTGATAATATCGATTTAAAACGTATTATGATCTTAGTTTGGATGGCAACATTCCCAGCTATGTTTTTTGGTATGTTTAATATTGGCCATCAGGCATCAGTAGCATTAGCAGGTGGTTTTGAGTTGGCTAATACTTGGCAAGTTGGTTTATTCCAACTGCTAGGAGGTACACTCACTGCAGAAGCTGGTTGGGGCGCTAAGATGTTTTATGGCGCTTGTTTCTTCTTACCTATTTACGCTGTTACTTTCATTGTAGGTGGTTTTTGGGAAGTCATTTTTGCATCTGTACGTAAGCATGAAGTTAATGAAGGTTTCTTCGTAACATCAGTACTATTTGCATTAATCCTACCAGCTACAATTCCTTTGTGGCAAGTAGCGCTTGGTATCACTTTTGGTGTTGTTATCGCTAAAGAGGTATTTGGTGGTACAGGTCGTAACTTCTTAAATCCAGCACTAGCTGGCCGTGCGTTTTTGTTCTTTGCTTACCCAGCTCAAATTTCGGGTGACACAGTATGGACTGCTGTTGATGCTTTTTCAGGTGCAACTATGCTAGGCCAAGCTGTTGTTGGTAGCATCGATTACAGCAACATGGAACTATGGTTAAACGCTTTTTATGGTTTTATTCAAGGCTCTGTTGGTGAGACTTCTACGCTTGCTATCATGCTTGGTGGTTTATTCTTAATTTATGTAAGAATAGCTTCGTGGCGTATAGTGTCGGGTGTCATGATTGGCATGGTGGCAACTTCATTCTTACTTAATGCGATTGGTTCTGATACAAATCCTATGTTTGCTATGCCTTGGCATTGGCATTTAGTATTGGGCGGATTTGCATTTGGTATGTTCTTTATGGCTACAGATCCTGTATCTGCATCATTTACCGATAAAGCAAAATGGTCTTACGGTATCTTAATTGGTTTTATGGTTGTGATGATCCGTGTAGTAAACCCAGCATACCCAGAAGGTATGATGTTAGCTATTTTATTCGCTAATTTGTTTGCACCGTTATTTGATCACTTCGTTGTGCAGTCTAACATCAAGAGGAGGTTAGCACGCAATGTCTAGTAATAGCGAATCTATTGGTAAAACACTTGGTGTGGTTACTGCACTATGTTTAGTATGTGCTATTTTTGTATCATTTGCATCAGTGCAACTTCGTCCTTTTCAAGATGAAAATAAAGCTAAAGATATTCAACGTAATATCTTAGCAGCGGCTGGTTTTTCTGATGTTAAAGATGTTAAAGCTGTGTTTGAAAAAAACATTGAAGCACGTGTTGTTAACATGAAAACAGGTGAGTTTGTTGATACTGACCCTAATAGTTTTGATTTTGAAAAGTCAAAATTTGATGCGAAACGTAGCATTAAGTTAGATAAAGCAACAGATACAGCTGGTATTCAGCGTATGACTACAGAATCTCCAGTTTATTTCTCGAAAGATGAGACGGGTGCTATTCAATCAATCATATTACCAGTCCAAGGTTATGGTCTATGGGGTGTTATGTTTGGTTTTATCGCTCTTGAGCCGGATACTAAAACGATTAAATCAATCAACTTTTATAAACATTTTGAAACACCAGGTCTTGGTGGTGAGATTCAAAATGCAAAGTGGGTTTCATCATGGACTGGTAAGCAACTCCCAGTTGATATCGTAAAGGCAAATGCAGCGGGTGATGTTCATAAGGTTGATGGCTTATCGGGTGCGACATTAACATCTAAAGGTGTTGATAATACCTTTAAGTTCTGGACAAGTGAAAATGGCTTTGGTCCTTTCCTTGCTAAAGTTCGTCAAGGAGCATTGAATAATGGCTAATACTAAAGAAATGAAGTCGGTTTTATTTGGACCGGTTTTTGCCAATAACCCAATTGCACTTCAAGTACTAGGTGTTTGTTCTGCACTTGCAGTAACATCAAGCTTAAAAAATGCTGTGATCATGTCAATTGCTTTGACATTGGTTACTGCCTTTTCAAGTATGTTTATTTCATTGATCCGCAACCAGATCCCATCAAGTGTACGTATTATCGTGCAAATGACGATTATTGCATCATTAGTAATTATTGTTGACCAAGTACTACAGGCCTTCTCTTATGCGACAGCAAAAGAGCTTTCTGTATTCGTTGGTTTGATTATTACTAACTGTATCGTAATGGGTCGTGCAGAAGCTTATGCAATGAAATCACCACCATTGATGTCATTTTTAGATGGTATCGGTAATGGTTTAGGTTACTCAGTGGTATTAATCACTGTTGGTTTCATTCGTGAGTTATTTGGTTCAGGTAAACTATTTGGTGCAGAAATTCTACCATTAGTGTCTGATGGTGGTTGGTATCAGCCTATGGGCTTACTGATTCTTCCACCAAGTTCTTTCTTCATCATTGGTTTATTCATTTGGGTACTACGTACTTATAAGAAAGACCAAGTAGAAGCGAAAGGTTAAGGAGAGAACAATGGAACATTATATTAGTTTATTTGTTAAAGCGGTTTTCATTGAAAACTTAGCATTATCATTCTTCTTAGGTATGTGTACATTTCTTGCTGTGTCGAAAAAGGTTACAACTTCGATAGGTTTAGGTGTAGCAGTTATCTTCGTACTAGGTATTTCTGTACCGGTTAACAATCTTGTTTTTCACGCAGTATTGGCACCGGGCGCACTTGAATGGTTAGGCTTTCCTGAAGCTGACCTAAGCTTCTTACGTTTCTTAACATTCATTGGCGTTATCGCAGCACTTGTACAAATTCTAGAAATGGCTTTAGATAAATTTTTCCCTGCACTTTACAATGCATTAGGTATCTTCTTACCATTAATCACAGTTAACTGTGCAATTTTTGGAGCTGTATCTTTCATGGTTGAGCGTAACTATAATTTCACTGAATCAGTGGTGTATGGTATTGGCTCTGGTGTGGGTTGGGCGCTTGCAATTGCAACACTTGCAGGTATTCGTGAAAAAATGAAATATGCTGATATTCCTGATGGTCTTCGTGGTTTAGGTATTACCTTTATTACAGTTGGTTTGATGGGGTTGGGCTTTATGTCGTTTTCTGGTATTTCACTTTAAGGTAGCAAGGAAAAATCATGCTTGAGATATATTTAGGCGTAGGTATGTTCACGGCTATCGTGGTACTGCTCGTTTTAGTCATTATTGCGGCTAAATCTAAGTTAGTAGCAAGTGGTGACATATTGATAGGTATCAACGGTGATGCCTCTAAATCAGTTAAAACATCTGCAGGTAATAAGTTGCTTGGCGCTTTAGCCGATGCGGGTATCTTTATTTCTTCAGCTTGTGGTGGCGGTGGTTCTTGTGGCCAATGTCGTGTACACATTCATTCAGGTGGTGGTGATATTCTACCAACAGAACTTGACCATATTTCTAAAGGTGAAGCGCGTGAGGGTTGCCGTTTAGCGTGTCAGGTTAATGTGAAAACTGATATGGAGATTGAACTTGAAGAATCAATCTTTGGAGTTAAAAAGTGGGAATGTGATGTTATCTCTAATGATAACAAAGCAACGTTCATTAAAGAGCTAAAACTTGGTATTCCTGACGGTGAATCTGTACCTTTCCGCGCGGGTGGTTATATTCAAATTGAAGCACCAGCTCATCACGTTAAATATGCTGATTTTGATGTACCAGCGCAATACCGTGGTGATTGGGAGCGTTTTGGTTTCTTTAATCTGGAGTCAAAAGTAGACGAGGAAACGATCCGCGCTTACTCAATGGCTAACTATCCAGAAGAGGAAGGCATTATCATGCTGAATGTGCGTATTGCTTCTCCGCCGCCAAATAACTTAACATTGCCGTGTGGTAAAATGTCTTCGTATATTTGGTCATTAAAGCCAGGTGATAAAGTTTGGATTTCTGGTCCATTTGGTGAGTTTTTCGCGAAAGATACCGATGCAGAAATGGTCTTTGTTGGTGGTGGTGCTGGTATGGCACCAATGCGTTCGCATATTTTTGACCAACTTAAGCGCTTGAAATCTAAGCGTAAGATGAGCTTCTGGTATGGTGCGCGTTCTAAACGTGAAATGTTCTACGTTGAAGATTTTGATGGCTTAGCAGCTGAGAATGAAAACTTTGTATGGCATTGTGCATTATCAGATCCACAGCCAGAAGATAACTGGGAAGGCTATAAGGGCTTCATCCATAACGTACTTTATGAAAACTATTTACGCGATCATGAAGCACCAGAAGATTGTGAGTTTTATATGTGTGGACCTCCAATGATGAATGCAGCTGTTATCAATATGCTCAAAGAGCTAGGCGTTGAAGAAGAGAACATCTTACTTGATGATTTCGGTGGCTAGTATCTAATTTTAGACCCATAATTGAGTCAATTAGGGTAATATAAGGCTTCTTATTAGACATTATCTGATAAGAAGCCTTTTTGTTTGTATTGATAAAAGTTTGAGGATTAAGATGAAGAGCTTAGGTTGGAAACACAGTTGGTTTTTACTAGCAAGCGTGCTGCTATTAACTTTAATTCTTCAAGGTTGTGAGCCTGCTACAAAAGAAAACCGCGTTCAAGAGGTTTTACTTCAAGGTAAGACTATGGGTACCACTTTTACGGTTAAAGTGTTTGTTCCAATTAATCAGATGCAATCACTTAATTTGTATTCTGATGTCACTCAAATATTGGCTGATGTTAATCAATCCATGTCTACTTATATACCAGATTCCGAAATTAGCCTTTTTAATCACTCAACGGCTTTAACCCCGTTTAAGATCTCAGATGACTTTAGAATTGTTGTTGCTGAATCGATACGCCTTGGTAAGAGCACTCAAACACTCGATGTCACTATGGGGCCTTTAATCGATTTATGGGGTTTTGGTCCTGATAAACATCCAGAGCGAGTACCTAGTGATGATGAAATAATTACTATGAAGCAACGAATCGGAATCGATAAGCTCACTCTAACAGATCAAGGTATTTCAAAAGCTATTCCTGATTTAGAATTAAGTTTTTCTGCTATAGCTAAGGGTTATGGTATTGATAAGGTTGCTCTATTTCTAGAGCAGCAAGGTTTGAAAAACTATATGGTCGAAATAGGTGGAGAATTAAGAATATCAGGCACCAAGGAAAATAATGAACCATGGACGATTGCTATTGAGCAACCTGATGCAAACCTATTGCAGCGCGCCATTCATAAAACATTACATCCAGGTACTATGTCGGTTGCTACTTCTGGTGATTATCGCATTTTCTTTGAGGTTGATGGTGTGCCTTATGCACATATTATCAGTCCTAAAACAGGAAAGCCGATCATGCAAGATTTAGTTTCTGTTACCGTTTTGGATCCATCCGCAATGACAGCTGATGGGTTAGCTACTGCTTTGGTTGCTATGGGAACTGAAAAAGCAAAAGTGTATGTAGAGGCGCATAATATACCCGCGTACTTAATATCTAAAACTGCAAATGGTTTAGAACCCTATGCAAGTAAAGCTTTTGCGCCTTACATGTAGTTAAGTTGTGATTTTACTAAGCGCTCGGGGTATAATTAGCGCTGAGTATTATCTGTTGTAATTCATTTTGGGGCGAAAAATGTCTTTATATATTCTTTCATTTGTTTTATTCATGATTGTTATCGCAGCAATGGCTGTTGGTATGATTTTTCAAAAAAAATCGATGGCAAGTAGTTGTGGTGGTTTAGGTGCTGTAGGTGTTGAAAAAGCATGTGATTGTGATAATCCATGTGATAAGCGTAAAAAAAGAATGGCTAAAGAGCAAATTTGGAAAGAGAATCAAATTCTGTAACTCATAATGAATTAAAAAGCACTTAGGTGCTTTTTTTGTGATTATAAAAATGATACTGTATAAAAAAACAGTGTTTTATTATGAGAAAATTCATTCATGTTGATATGGACTGTTTTTATGCTGCGGTCGAAATGCGTGATAATCCAGCATTAACTCAACTTCCAATCGCAATTGGTGGCAACAGCCGAAGAGGTGTGTTGTGCACTGCAAATTATGTTGCTCGGCAATTTGGTGTACGTGCGGCTATGTCAAATTATGAAGCTAAAAAACTATGCCCAGAATTAGTTATGGTTCCTGGACGCATGGCTGTTTATAAAGATATATCAAAGCAAATTAGATCTATTTTTTATCGTTACACGGATCTTGTTGAGCCTCTGTCATTAGATGAGGCATATTTGGATGTCAGCGACTGCAATCAGTGCTTTGGCAGTGCAACTTTAATTGCAAAGCAGATCCGAGATGAGATCTTTGAACAAACTCAGCTCACTGCTTCAGCTGGAATCGCACCAATAAAATTTGTTGCCAAAATAGCTAGTGACTTAAATAAGCCCAATGGACAATGTGTGATTGAGCCAGCTAATGTAAAGCATTTTTTATCTCAATTAGCACTACAAAAGATTCCAGGAGTCGGTAAAGTGACCTTTGAAAAATTACAGGTTATGGGCTTACTTACAGGTCAAGATGTGATTGAGCGGGGAGAACGCTGGATGCTAAATCATCTAGGGCACTTTGGCCTTGATTTATTTAAAAAATGCTCTGGCCTTTATGTTGGGCAAGTTAACCCTGATCGGGTTAGAAAGTCACTCAGTGTTGAACACACTTACGAATATGACTTAAGCTCTTATTTACATTGTGAAACTCAACTTAATGATTTATTAATTGAGCTTCATCAGCGTTTAGATAAGCAGCAATTATTAGGTCGAATTTGCAAGTTGTCAGTAAAGGTAAAGTTTTCAGATTTCATTAGCACTACGGCTGATTTCAGTTGTAATGCATTAAGCTTAGATATTTTTAAACAGTTGCTTTTTAAAGCTTATTCTCGTGGCGGGCAAAAAAGTGTCCGCTTAATTGGAATTGGAGTTGGTTTGTCAGACGAAATTGTCAGCACCCAATTAAGCTTTGATTGTTAGGTATGCTGTAATATTTATTTTGAGGCGCTTTATTTCGATAATTTAAATTTCGATATTTGCTGCTTCACTTCGTTTGATTCATCTAAAGCAAGATTAGCTGAATGATTAGCTGATTGAATGCTCGATTCATTTTCATTTGCTAAGTTTGTAATATCACTGACTTGCTTCGTTACATCTCGGGCTACGGCACTTTGCTCTGTTGCAGCTGTGGCCATTTGCTCATTGAAAGCCTCGATTTTATGAATTTGCTCATTTATTAATTTTAAACTGCTGCCCGCATCTTCAGATGAATGTAGGGTGTGGGTTGCTAAATCGTGTGATACTTTCATTGCTTGCATGGAATCTTCAGAACCTTGCTGTAGAGTTTGGATAATTAGGTTTATTTCAGAGGTGGATTCTTGTGTTCTTTTAGCAAGAGAGCGCACTTCATCGGCCACAACAGAAAAGCCTCTTCCTTGCTCACCCGCTCTCGCAGCCTCAATAGCGGCATTTAAAGCTAATAAGTTGGTTTGATCTGCGATATTTCTAATTACGTCAAGTACACTGCTAATACTTTTTGTTTTCTCTTCTAGTTGTGCCATTTGTTCACTAGTTGACTCCATTGCTTGTGACAAGCTTCTGGAAGCTGTTAAGTTCTTAGTAACATCAAGGTTTCCTTTTTCAGCTTGTATCACCGCGCCATGGCTAGCATCACTTGTTTGCTGCGCGTTAAAAGCAACATCTTCAGATGTCGTTGCCATTTGCTCCATCGCTGCAGATATCTGAATTGTAAGGTCAGTTTGTATTTTTGTTTTATTAATTACATCATTAAAATGCAGTTGTAATTGATGGAGCTCTTGGCTTAAATGTTCAGAGGCATTGTTAACCGTTTGGAGGGTTTGCTCAAATGTATCGAGCATTTGGTTAAATGAAGTCATGACTATACCTATTTCATCTTTAGTAATATCCGTCGCATCAACTCGCTGAGTTAAATCCATGTTATCTGCGGTTGAGCGAATAAATAGGCTCAGTTTACGAATTGGTTTAACGATATAATTACTCAAGTAAAGAGAGGCGATAAAAGATGCTATTAGCATTAATGAGGTGGTTGCGAGCGTAATAAAAGTGATGTTTTGCACCAATGAGTCTATTTCAGAAAAGGCTTCTTCTTGGTCAATCTCATTTATTAAGACCCATGTTTGATCATGAAATTTTATTGGGGTGTACGCTGAAACAACCCAGACATTACGGTAGTCCTTCACAGTTGTTATCCCTGACAAACCAGATAATCCATTTTTAACTGAGTCATTATCGATGGTCTGAAAGCCTATGGATGTATTTTTAAGCTCAATGTTGGTGATAACTTGCTGAGCTTCACCTGATTTTTTAATCGCCGCTAAGTATTGATCTTTATTCTCAATTAGGTAGCGACTTTGACTGCGCATTTTGTGATCCTGTCCAACCAAGTAGGTTTCACCTGATTCACCTAATCCGCGACTTTTCCATTGTTGTTGGTAAGTGGTAATCGCATTTATTTTATCAATAGGCATTTGAAAAATAAGAACTGCAATTGTTTTGTTGTTTTGAACGATTGGTGTTGCGACAAATGCTGCAGATGCATCGTATGAAGGGCGGTACTCTTGGAAATCGCTAAATGCTATTTCGCCCTGTTTTAAATTCCTAGCCTGATTAAAAGATTCTGCTAATCCGGTACTTTTGAATGGTCCTGTTAGCAATGATGTTGCGAAGTCAATTTCTTTATAAACTGAATAAATAATATGACCAGAATTGGCGTCGGCTAAAAAAATATCATAGTAGCCAAAGCGCTCTAGGTATTGGTTTAAAAATTCATGATATTTTAGATGTAACTGTGTGTATTCACTATTGTCATTGGCATAATTTAATTTATTTTTATTACCAATAGCATGTTTGTTTTGAGCTATATAAAGACTTTGCAGATACCGAGCTTTGGTATCTAGCTTGGTTAAAATAGGCTCAACATCAAATTTTTTGCCATTTTGTTGCTGGTACTGATTAATAAACTCATTGTGATAATACTGAGATAATAAATTAGGGTCTGCTTTTTCGTTGTTTAAAAGGTGAAATGCACGAATAAAATCAGCTGACGCCTCAATTAATGTTTCACTGCTTGCAAGGGTTTTAAGTTGATTGTTTATAAGTTCAAGATAATCAGTGAGTTGCTCTTTTTTTGCATCCCTTAAGCCGATTAAACGCTCTGATATTTGATTTGTTAATGTTTGGCTTGCTTTTGTATTACTGTAATTTCCAAGTACAAAAGATAAAATTATCAATGAAATTGCAACTAGGGCTGTAAAGCTCGCTACGATTTTAACTTTTAAGTTCATCGTTCAAACTCCGCTTTGAGAATTATTTAAGTATAGGTGAATTTCAGTAATTTTTGTTTTTATTGCCAGAGCTGTTTATTGCCTTTGTTTAATAGATGCTTTTTGCGATAATTGGATTTTATTTTTGTATTATTGAGTTACATCATGGCCCAACCAACTATTTTTCCGATTGCAGAAGCCGATTTAAAGACTTCAAAATGCGATGCTTTAATTATTATTGCGGATGATTTTTCGACATTAAAATCACTATCTTTTATAAAAAATATTGAACAGCTGCAGCAGGTTGATCAGCGAATTGGTAAGCAGGCGGTATTAATTGTGAGTCCAGATGCGCCAGGGATGCGTATTATTTTGGCGCCTACAGGGCCTTTAAATCGCGATTATGATGATGTTAAACGTTTTTTTAATGCGGCTAAATTAGCGGTTATAGAAGCAAAAAATGCAGGCAGTAAATCACCTGCCATTATGTTACTCAATGTACCAAATAGTGATAAATATCAACATGCATTATCGGTCGTTGCAATGGGGGCGTGTCAGGCTTTATGGCAGCCATTAGAGGCCAGAGAGCATCATGGTACTAAGATAGAGCCAGTAACTGAAATTCATTTAGTTGGCGCTTCAGACTCACAAGTAAAGCAATTAAATGCATTAACAGCTGGGCAATATGCGGCGCGCGATTTATGCGGCACTGAACCTGAGCGTATGTCTCCACCCAAATTTGCAGATTATTGTATCGACTTATTTGCAAATAGCTCTGTCGCAGCTTCTGTGATTGACGATATTAAAGTGATTGATAAAGAATATCCAATGCTTAGTGCGGTCGCTCGTGCTTCGTATGCTGTTGAACGTCATCATCCTAGAGTGGTTAAGTTAGAATATCATCCTGATGGTGAGATTCAAAAAACCTTACTGATCGTTGGTAAAGGCTTAGTTTACGATACCGGTGGTGCTGATTTAAAAGTGGGTGGCGCTATGGCTGGTATGAGCCGTGATAAAGGCGGTGCAGCTTCTGTTGCTGGTTTTATGAAAGCAGTAGCAGATTATCAGCCAAAGGGACTTAAAGTCGTAGCTTTGCTGGCTGTAGTAAGAAATTCAATCGGTTCAGATTGTTTTGTTCCTGATGAAATTATAACAAGTCGTTCAGGTGTGCGCGTGCGTATTGGTAATACAGATGCCGAAGGTCGTTTGGCTATGGGTGATTTACTTCATGAACTCAAAGAGCGAGCTAAAACAGAGATAAATCCTGAGTTATTTACCGTTGCCACACTAACCGGCCATGCTGCAAGAGCTATGGGGCCTTATACAGCACTCGTTGAAAATGGACCTGCTTTGGTTCAGCAGTTGTCTTATAAATTAGCCCTGCAAGGCGATTTATGGGCCGATGGCAGTGAAGTGTCGCGTAGTCGTAAAGAGGACTATGACTTTGTGCGCCCTAGAACACTTGCTGATGATGTGATTTCAAGCAATACCGCACCTTCAGCAGTTACAGCTCGCGGGCATCAGTTCCCAATGGCATTTTTGGCTATAGCATCTGGTTTAGATAAGCATGGCTTAGACTCTGATTTACCTTTACCTTATATTCATGTTGATATTGCAGGTAGTGGTGTTGAAGGGGGGGATTGGCAACATGGCAAGCCAACTGCAGCTGCAGTAGCGAGCTTTTTTGCTACTTATTGTTTATAAGTAAATTGAGTTTATAGTGCTTATCGGCTGTTTAAGTTATCCGACATCTAGTGAATTTTCTTTAAGCACTAATGGTTGGTTTTCTGGCTTATTTTTTGAGTCTAAAAAGCGGTAGCAATAAAAGGGAAGTGATTAACGCTTAAATGTAATCGTTAATCACACCTTAATTTGGGCCAAACGCAAAGGTTAAAAGTAGTGGCTTATTGGTTACTCTTTTTAACCTAATTTAAATCTCTGCACTACTTTTGCCATATCGTGACTACTAGCACTGAGTTCTTTTCCTGCCTGACCAAGTAGTTCTGTATTCTCAAGAGATTTAGCTGTCATTTCTGTTAGTTCACAAATTCGAGCATTCACATTATCTGCCGTTTGATTTTGTTGTAAGGTAGCTTGAGCAATATCACTGTTCATTTGAGAAATAATGCTAATCAGTCTCGCTATTTCAGTGAGCGCTTGATCTGCCTGCGCAACTTGTTCAACGGTTGCACTTGAGCGTGCTTGGCTACTTTTAACTGCTTCTACTGCTTTTTGAGCGCCAGATTGTAACTTTTGGATCATCACTTGAATTTCTTCGGTACTTTTGCCTGTGCGGCTGGCTAAAGTACGTACTTCATCAGCTACCACAGCAAAGCCTCTTCCTTGCTCTCCAGCACGAGCAGCTTCGATGGCTGCATTAAGAGCTAATAAATTGGTTTGATCTGCAATGCTGCGGATCACATCAAGCACGGTACCTATATTTTCTGTTTCTTGAGCTAAGCTGATAATTGTTTGACTTACTGATGTAATATCCTCAGAAAGGGCTTCTATTTCACCTATCGTTTTTGAAACAATTCTTCTGCCAAGTTCTGTGTTGGTTTTCGCATCATTGGCTGCTTTTTCTGCGGCGCCTGCGCTAGACCCAACCTCGCGGATTTGCTCAGTCATCTCAAGCATTGCTGCTGCTACTTGACTGCTATTTTTATTTTGAATTTGGATGAATTCATGGTTTCGTGTGGTTGCTTGTGAGACTGATTTGGCATGATTTAAAACAGCATTACTGTTATGCGCTACTTCTTTTAGTGATTGGCACATTTTGTCTGTGAACATATTAAAATAACGAGACAATCTCGATATTTCATCTTGGCCATTCTGGTCTAATTTTTGGGTTAAATCACCTTCACCTTGTGAAACATCTTTCATAAGGTTAGCAGCTGTTCGGGTTGGCTTTAAGATGCTATTGGCTATTATGTAGCTTAAAAAGCATACGACTATTGCACTTATAACGGCATCAATAATGAGCCAGTTACGCACCGATGAGAAAGAGTGCTCTATTGTATCTAAATAAACACCAGAACCTAACACCCATTGCCAAGGGGAAAAATATTTCACGTAAGATATTTTATCCGCAGGTTTTTGCAAACCAGGCTTAGGCCATTGATAAGGAACAAAACCAGCTCCTTTAGTTTTCGCGATTTTAACCATTTCACTAAATAATGTGACACCATTTGGGTCTTTAATATCGGCTACCGAAGTACCATTGAGACTTGGTTTAAGTGGGTGCATTATCATGGTGGGTTGTAAGTCAGTGATCCAAAAATAATTATCACCATCATAGCGTACAGATTCAATTGCTGCGGCAGCTTGTTGTTTTGCTTGCTCTTCGCGAAGCATCCCTTTTTGTTGCAGATCGTAAAAATAGAGAATGATCCCGTTGGTGGACTCTACTAGTTGTTGTGTTTTTATGTATTGCTCTTGTTCTAGAGCATCATAGGTTTGCTTTAAGCTCGTTAAAGAGAGTGTTAATAGGCCTAAAATAACTAATCCACACAGCATTGCTAGACGCTGTAAAATGGTAAATTTTCGTAAAAAGCTCACGAGTTATTCCTCCTTAATTAAACTGTCTTTTTAGTTTAGCTCAAGTCAGATTGAACAGGCGTTGTTTTATATCAATAATTTGGTAGGGGGGAGGAAAAGAGCTAACGTGTGTTAGCTCTTTTTGATTTTTATTGTTTAAACGATTTATCGAAGAAATTGCTAATCGTTTGGTGGAGGTGAGTTTGTACTTCTTTACCTCTTAAGCTATGTTTTGAGCCAGGATAGGTCATCATTTCAAATGGTTTAACCTGATCTTGTAAGACTTTAAACATTTTTGTTGCATGGGTGAATAAAACATTGTCATCGGCCATACCATGATAAATCAAAAGAGGGCCTTTTAATTGGTCAGCATAAGGGAATACTGCGCTTGCTTCATAGCCTTTAGCGTTTGTTTCTGGGTGTCCTAAATAGCGCTCAGTATAATGTGTATCGTATAACGCCCAATCAGTGACAGGTGCACCAGATACGCCTGCTTGGAAATAATCGCCTGCTTTAAACATTGCCATAAGTGCCATGTAGCCACCATAGCTGTGACCATAAATACCAATGCGATTAGCATCAACAAAATCAAGGCTTCTTAGGTGTTCGACTCCAGTTATTTGGTCATCGACTTCTACAACACCTAAGTGCTTGTAAATGGCATCCTCGAATTTTTTACCGCGGTTATAAGAGCCTCGGTTATCAAGTTGAAAAACCACATATCCTTGCTGAGCCATGTATTGAAAATACAAATTCTTGCTGCGCCAGCTGTTAGTGACTCGTTGGGCATGTGGACCACCATAAACATTTACAATCACAGGGTACTTTTTACCTTGCACTAAGTTATTTGGTTTAAATATGCGGTAATGTAATGCTTGACCATCTTTTGCTGCAAGCGTGCCATATTCAGGTAGGGCTAAGTCGGCTAGATAAGGTGTAAGAGGGTGGGTCTCATCTAGTTTATTTTGCTCAAGCCAAGTTATAAACTCACCATTGTTTTTACGCAACGCAACAGACGTCGGTTGATTCACCGACGAAAAACTATCGATAAAGGTTTTGTTATCATCAGCCATCACGACGCCATGATAACTTCCTTGTTCAGTGATACGCTTGATTTTGCCTTTTTTAAATAATGACGTTTGATATAAGTGGCTTTCAAGTGGTGTATCAACACGCCCTGCAAAATAGATCACGCCTGACTTTTCGTCGATGCCTTTAATATCATCTACAATCCAATCGCCCTGAGTAATCTGGCGAATTAGTTGGCCATTATTCTTGTATAAATAAAGGTGTTTAAAACCATCACGCTCAGATGCCCAAACAAAATGTTTATTGTCTTTCAAAAAGCGCAAGTCATTATGTAAATTAATCCATGTTTTACTGATTTCGGTAACGGCTACTTTTTGTTGCTTGGTTTTGCTGTCATAAAATCTCAGCTCTAATTTTTGCTGAGCACGGTCTTGCCATTGATACGATAAAGTTTGGCTATCGTTGAGCCATTTAGCGCGAGTTAAATAAATGTCTTTATCTTTATCTTTACCTAAATCAACCCATTCAATCTTTTGGTCGCTAATTGATACCACACCCAGTTGAATATCAACGTTCGCTGTACCAGTAAATGGGTAGCGCTGGTTAAAAAGCTTTACTTCTTCGGCATAAATTTCGTTACGAATAGCTTCGGCCACAGGGCTTTCATCTACACGGGTAAAAGCAACTTTAGACTCGTCACCTGCCCACCAGTAACCAGTCATGCGGCCCATTTCTTCTTGAGCTACAAATTCAGCCATGCCGTTTTTAATGGTGCCGCCACCATCTTGGGTGAGCCTAATTTCTTGGCCGGAAGCAATGTTCAGAGCATAAAGGTTTTGCTCTCGAATAAACGAAACAAACTGACCTTTGGGAGAAAAGCGCGCATCGGTTTCAAATTCTGGAGTATTAGTGAGCTTCTTACTTTTGCCATCTAATAAACTGTAATAATACAAATCGCCATTCAGTGGGAAAAGTAAGGCTTTACCATCTTTAGACCATGTGTATTCTAAGATACCTTTACCAAAAATGCGCTGGCGCTCTCTGCGGGCTTTTTCTTCGTCTGATAGTGATTCAGGGCCTGAAAAAAGCTGCTCTGAATCAACTAAAATTCGATTGGTATTATCTTTTAAGTTGTATTCCCATAAATCGTAACGGTCGTAATCTTCTACCTTGCCTTGCAAGTAAGTGACGCGACTGCCATCAGGTGAAAACTTAAGTTTAACGGGCGATTTTCCTGCTAAGCCCGGATCGGAGAAAATACGCTCGATAGTTAGCGGTTGGGCTGATACAAATTGCGTTGTTATTACCAAAGGTAAAGTAAGCGCCATCAGCGTCGTTAATTTTTTCACTGTGCGACCTTTTTTTATTGATGTTGTCTTGATGGTAATGGCATCTATTTTGAACTGCAACAAATTGCTATCAACAGCAGGTTAAGGTTAAATAAGGCTCCTTTTTGATTACCGAATTTATCTATTATGACTCCATTCTCTTTAGCTTTTGAATTACAGCGTGATTGTATCGAATTATTTGATTGGCCTTTATGTAAAGTATTACTGATGAACGACTGTCAATTTCCATGGTTTATTCTGGTTCCTAAAGTTGCTGGACTAACTGAGTTTATTGATTTATCAGAGCAAGAGCAGCAAACATACTGGCAAGAGTCGATGCAGCTTAGCCATAAAATCAAAGCGCAATTCTCACCGGACAAGCTCAATATAGCGGCGTTGGGTAATATGGTGCCACAGTTACATATTCATCATATTGCCCGTTATAAAACCGATTTAGCTTGGCCTGCTCCTGTGTGGGGAAAGTTACCAGCTGTCGCTTATTCAGATGACGAAATAGAACAAATACGACAAAAAATGGCATGAAAAAGCGAGTTCGACGCTATCAAATAAAAGGGGGTGGCAGGCTATTTAACCTATCTGAGTTGTAAAGAGTCTCTAAATGGCGATGTTCTAAGTTATTGGCTATACAGATACTATTAAAATGTCAGAGTCTTATTAAGTATTTTGTCAGTAAATAGATTAAGTCGTCATAAAAGAGATTGTTTGTTAACAGTGTTTTAAAAAATTGCTTAAAAACAAAACTTTTCCCTTAACTTTATTGATTTCTTAGCCGATACTTAAATCAACATAACAATAATTATCTAGCCCTTTGTAATTTGGGGATTTTGAATTAAGGAATAGGATCTTATGTCTACAGAAAATGCATTACTTACTATCTTAATCGAGAAGATTAATAACGATACTTTAGTGCTACCTACGTTACCCGAAATTGCAGTAAGAGTTAGAAAAACAGCCGATGATCCGGAAGCTAATCTAATGGCTATGGCAGATGTTATTGCCCATGACCCAGCATTAGCAGCAAGGATGATTAAAATTGCAAATAGTGCTTTTTTAGGCCGCACTATTAAAGTATCTACATTAAATCAAGCTGTTACACGGATTGGTTTGCGTCAGATTAAAAATATCGCCACAGCGATGGCAATGGAACAGCTGTTTGTTTCAAAAAATGCTTTGGTGAAAGGGTATATGGATAAAGCATGGCAACGCACACTGACGGTGGCCGCGAGTGCTATTACCTTGATGCAAATGTATTTAAAAGGACATAAGCGAACATCATTAAATGTTGATACTATTACACTGGCCGCTTTAGTCTATAACATTGGAGTATTACCTATTTTAACTGAGGCAGAGCGTCATGAAGAGGTCTTTGGCAACCCAAGCTTTTTAGCGCATTCTATTCAACGTTTGGGTGGTAAAATAGGTGGTTCAATTATGCGTGCTTGGGGTTTTACCGACGAGTTTGTTGAAGTTGCTGAAAGTTGGGCAAACCCTAATTATCGTCCGGAACAACCATGTTATGTCGATTTTATTCGTATTGGTGCAATTGAGCAGGGTTTATTACAAGTATCAGATAAACACGCTGCACTACAAGTTTACGTAGATAAAGAAATTATTCCGTCGATTGACGTGTTACAAAGCGAAGAATACTTAACAATGCTTGAAGACGTTAAAGCTATTTTTGCTTAATCGTTCGATACTGAATTTAAATAAAAGGGCTATTTATAGCCCTTTTATTTTGCTTGTTAGGCTAAAGAATCTGCAGGCTCACCAAGGCTTGCAATGAGTTCTTCTAATAGTTGTTTTATCTCTTCGCTTGTTAAAATGAAGTCTGCATCAAGTTTAACCGCCATATCATCTTTAGGGATATCGGCATTTTCTTCTTTTAAGACCTCAGAATAATTTAGACGCTTAATTGAACCGTCTTCTTGTAAAATAAATTTAATGCGTTCTTGCCAATCAAAAGCAAGCTTAGTGACGACCTTTCCATTTGTTAGGTGATTTTTAACTTCTTCAGAGGCTAAATCGTGTTGCTTTAATTTTACCTGCCCCCCATTCTCAGTAGGATCAACCAGTTCAGCTTCTTGACCAATAGTAAATCCTTCAGGCGCAGTAAACTCGGTTAACCAGCTTGTTAAAAAGACTCCTAAGTCATAATTAACAAACGCAGGAACAACGGGTAGAGTACCTAATGATTTACGTAGGAGGGCTAGTAACTCTTCTGCTTTATTGAAACTACCACTATTTACAATTAGCCAGCCTTTTTCTAAATCGATAAATGCGTATTGTAAGCTCGACTTTTTAAACGCTTGTGGTAATAAACTATGGAGTAAGTTTTCTTTTAACTCGTCTTTTTCTTTTTTCTTAACCGGGCGGTTTTCTTCCGCTTCAATATGCTCAATTTTTTCAGCAAGAAGTTCATTGATCACTGATGCAGGAAGTACCTTTTCTTCACGTTTTGCACATACTAAAATCGCATTTTTTGAAAAGTGGCTAAGGCTTTGACCGTGTTTTCCAAGTGGTTTTGTCCAGCCAAATGAGCTTAGTTCTTGGCTAGTACAAGCTCTAAAAATATCCTGTTCAAGGGCTTTTTCGAATTCATCTTGTGTGTATTGTGTTTCTTGTTTGAATCGATAGCAGATAAGGTTACTAAACCACATAATGTATATCCTAATATTATTGTTTTCAGATGATAGCAATTTTGCAGCTTCGCTTAAATAAAAAGGCGCATTATGCGCCTTTAAAATTAAATATTACTAGTTCTTAGCCATCACTGAGTAATTGCATTGGGGTAGGCATATTTTTAGGGAAGGTGATATGGTATTTCAATCCTTCACCTAATGTGCTTGTGGCAATAATGTCACCACCTAACGTTTGTTTGACTAAGTTAAAGCTGATATGAGTACCAAGACCACTACCGCCTTGCTCTCGTTTGGTTGTGAAAAATGGATCGAAGAGCTTATCAAGTTGTTCTTGGGCGACACCTTTACCATTATCTTGGAAAATGATGTCAACCATCCCATCTTGTTCAGTTATTTTTATTGTAATAATCCCTTGGCTTTCGCCCTCAAAACCATGAATTAGTGAGTTCATGATGAGGTTGGTAAATATTTGACTCACTGCACCTGCAGGAATGTTAAGGGTTAAATCTTCGGGGCACTCTAAATTAATTTTGTGAAGCGTTTTCTTTAATTTGGGATGTAAAGAACGAATGATCTCACCTAAGTAACTTTTTAGGTTAATTGTACGTACAGCTTCACTCGCTTGGTCGACTGCTATTTGTTTAAAGCTTGCAACAAGCTCAGATGCGCGCTGAAGGTTTGTGGTTAATAAGCTTGTGCTTTGCTTAGCATCATTAATAAATTCCTCTAGCGCTTTGGGTGAGAGCGTTTTATTTTGATAAGCGAGCTCGATTTGATGTAGGCGCTCTTCTAAAAAAGAGGTGGCAGTCACTCCTATACCAACAGGGGTGTTAATATCATGAGTAATCCCTGCAACTAAACCACCTAATGCCGCCATTTTTTCTGAGCTAACAAGGCGTTCTTGAGCTTGATTTAATTCATCTAAATAGCGCTGTAAATCTTGTTGTTTTGTGATTAGTTCTGTCTCGGTATGCTTTCTGCGTTCGATTTCCTCAGTAAGGGTGAGCTTTTGTTTTTCTAACTCATATTTTTGTTGTTGCAAGTCCATCATAGCTTGACTGAGATTGGATGTTTTTCTTGCAACCTCTTGCTCGAGTAGTAAATTTTGTTGATCGAGTTTTTCGTTGCTTTCAATAAGTTTCTTTTGAGTAGATTCTAGTTGATTTTTATAATCACTGACTTTATCAATTAACTTATTAAATGAATGCTCCATAATCTTTAATTCATTATGCTCAGTGGTATGAATTTCTAATCGTGCCCCATCTAGGTTATCGATCTCTAACTCTTCAATTTGGTTTGTTAATTCTGTAAGGGGTTCGGTAAGGAGCTTTCTAAACGATAATAAGAATAAAATAATTAAAAATGTTGTTTTGATCATCGCATTACCAATTAAAAAGTAAATTGAGATCATAATGCGGCTCAGTACAACTTCTCGACTTGAAAACAGGGTGACATCCCCCACTTGGGTTGCGCGTCCTGAAAATTCAAAAATCAGTGGAAAGGTATATCCAAATAAGCCTGATGAAGTGGTGTCTTCAATGGTCGATGCATCTTGGACCAACTGCTCGCTGTATAAATCGCGAATATCTAAAGAGCGGCCAAGTTGTGAGATTATTTCGCCTGTATCATCACGTACTATAATCCCTTCAATCATAGGAATTGCGAGTAGGCCTTCGGCAATCGTCACTGTTTGTTGGGTATTGAGCTCCCAAATGGCTCGGGTCAAACTGCCAGAAAATGTTTTTTGTAGAGTAGTTAATTCATTGCGAATATAGTCTTTAGCATTGTAAAACTCAGCAATGACTTGGCCACAGGTTACAATAAACGTGAGTAAGAAATAGACAGATAAAACACTAGTCAATAATCTTTTCGAGAGGCTTTTTTGTAACATTGGTTAACTAACACTCCATGGATACGATATTTAGCAACATTTTGCTCTATAAACTTAGCTAATATATTAAAAAAAATAAATAAATTAATCAGGTTTTATCTATTTATTTTTAAAAGTGAATCAAAGACCTAAAAATTATTTTTTTGTTTAGACCTATGTTATAACTGTTGCAGATTGATTTGATTTTTAGTTAAAAATAACTGATGAAATTTCCTATTCTAGTTTGCGATGATTCGATGTTAGCACGCAAACAAGTGGTTCGGCTTCTGGCCAAAAATACAGAGTTTGAAGTTTTTCAAGCTGCTAATGGGCAAGAGGCTATACATATCTTAGCACACCAAGAAATTGGTTTGTTGTGTTTAGACTTAACGATGCCTGTAATCGATGGCGTTGGGGTACTGCAATATATTAAAGAAAATAAAATAGAATGTTTTGTGGTGGTTATTTCTGCTGATATTCAGCCAGAAATGAAGCAAAAAGTGATGAGTTTAGGGGCGCTCACCTTTATTGAGAAACCAGTGTCAATGGGTGCGCTGGCAGAAGTTATGCATAAGTTTGGCATTAGGTAATCATTTTTAAATAAAAAAGAAATAATTTATGCGTTTTTTCTATCTTGACACCGCTAGGCATTTTAAGGCAGTCTAAAGGCTATGAACAAATATAATTCAGTACTAACCATTATTATTACAACCACCATCCTAACTGGATAGTGGCATGGGTCTGTACGCAAAATAAAAGGCCTGTGCTCACAACGAGCGCAGGCCTTTTTCGTTTTTGGGGATGAGGAAATTAATATGAAAGTTATGAAGTTTGGTGGGTCGTCTCTGGCTGATTATGCTTGTTTGCAACAAGTCGCTCAGTTAGTTAATGCTCAGTTATCGTCACAGGTATTATTAGTGTTGTCTGCTCCAGGTGGCATGACAGATAAATTGGTTGAGTTGGCAGAGCTTGCTGAAAAAAGCTCAGATTTTCAACCGCAATGGGATGCGTTGTTATCGCGTAGTTTAGAGTTAAAACAACAAGTTGAAAATGCTGGAAAGGTTATAAGCAATTGGCCTGATTTTAAATTATTACAACAGAAGTTATCAGGCGTTTCGTTACTCGGTGTATGTCCAGATTCAGTGCGTGCATTTGTAATTTCGTTTGGTGAACGTTTAAGTGTTGCACTAATGCAAGCATTGCTTAGTGAGCACAATCCTACTTATTTGGAAGCAACTAATTGTATTTTATCTCGTGGTGGCCACTTAGATGCGGAAGCGAGCATCTCTTTAAGTACACCTCTTTTTGCTGATCAAATGGCATTGGCACCAAGTCAAATTTATATTATGCCTGGTTTTACGGCTAGTAATGATGCGGGTGAGCTCACGACACTTGGCCGTAATGGTTCTGATTATTCTGCCGCGATAGCAGCTGCCTGTGTAAAAGCCGATGTGTGTCAAATTTGGACCGATGTTGATGGCGTTTATAGTGCTGACCCTCGTTATATCAGTAAAGCAACAAAAATCGATAGTTTGTCATATAAAGAGGCAATGGAGTTATCCTATTTTGGTGCAAAAGTATTGCACCCAAAAACAATATTACCGTGTGCCAAAGCTGGTGTGCCTTGTGAAATTAAAAATACGCATAATCCTGAAGCTCCTGGCTCTTTAATCAGTGAGGCTTCAAGTGCTGAGGAGCCTGTAAAAGCGTTATCGAGCCTACAAGACCTCGCAATGCTAACGGTCTCTGGCCCTGGCATGAAAGGTAAAGTTGGCATGGCTGCACGTGTTTTTACAGCACTTGCGCAAGATAATGTTTCAATTGTATTAATTACGCAATCGTCATGTGAATTTAGCATTAGTTTTTGTGTGCATGAAGCTGATTTAAATTTGGCTTTAGGTGCGCTTGAGGCGGCCTTTGAGCTTGAGTCGCAAGCTGGATTAATCGAGCCGGTACAGGTTAAGCGTGAATTGGCTATCGTCACTTTAGTGGGTGACAATATGAAGGCGCATCGGGGTTTGGCTGCTAAGTTTTTTGCATCTTTAGCCCAAGCGCAAGTAAATATTGTTGCAATAGCGCAAGACTCTACTGAAAGCTCGATTTCAGCAGTGATCGACGGCGTACTATGCAATGATGCAGTAAAAGTATGTCATGAAAACTTCTTTACTCATATTCCATCAATCGATGTGTTTTTATTGGGTTGTGGTTTAGTGGGCGCTGAGCTGATTAAGCAATTTGAAAAACAACAGCATTGGCTTGAGCAACGTAATATCAAACTTAATTTATATGGCGTGGCGAACTCTAAACAAGTGTTATTGAATGAAGAGGGGGTGTGTTTGCACACTTGGCCTGCGCAGTTGGCTGAGTCGACTCAACGTTTTGAATTGGCAACCCTAGAAGCTTTTGTTAAAGCAAATCATTTAATTAATCCTGTGATTGTTGATTGTAGTTCATCAAGCCAATTGGCTGATCAGTATGTTTCGTTTTTAGCTGCGGGTTTTCATGTAGTAGCCGCGAATAAAAAAGCCAATACTTCATCTCAAGCTTATTACCAGCAATTAATGCAAACGAGTCTTAAAAACAACCGTAAATTTTTATATGAAACCAATGTGGGCGCAGGCTTACCTGTATTAGATAATTTAAAATTATTGTTTAGTGCAGGGGATCAATTACTGAGTTTTAGCGGTATTTTATCGGGCTCGTTATCGTATATTTTTGGTGCACTACAAGATGGTTTGACTTTATCGGAAGCAACCTTGCAAGCGAAGAAAAATGGCTTTACCGAGCCTGATCCTCGTGATGACTTATCGGGTACGGATGTCGCACGCAAACTATTAATCATCGCACGAGAATCAGGGCTTGAACTTGAGCTGTCTGATATTGAAGTGGAGTCTGTATTACCAGAGGGGTTTGCCAAAGGTGCAAATGTTGATGAGTTTATGGCGCAATTACCAGCCTTAGATGCGGCATTTGGTGCAAAAGTAAATCAAGCCCGTGATGAGGGGAAAGTGTTGCGTTATGTTGGCAGTATAGTGAACGGGCACTGTAAAGTGGGAATTGAGGCTGTTGCGGCTGATCATGCGCTTAATGATATTCGTGATGGTGAAAATGCCTTGGCAATTTTAAGTCAGTATTATCAGCCACGCCCGTTTGTTATTCGTGGTTATGGTGCAGGTGCACAAGTGACTGCAGCGGGTGTTTTTTCTGATATTTTAAAAATCGTATCTCGCTAGGAGGCATTATGTTTGAAGTTTATGCCCCAGCTTCAGTTGGCAATTTTGCAGTTGGTTTTGATGCCTTAGGCGCGGCGCTTGCGCCTATAGATGGTCGTTTGTTAGGTGATGTTGTCCGTATCGAAGCTGCGGATGAAGAAAGCTTTGTATGTAGTGGTCAATATGCGGCAAAATTACCTAGCGCCGCGCAAGAAAATTTGGCGTATCAGTGTTTATTGCATTTTCGCCAACACGTGGCGCCAGAAATGCCACCTGTACGTTTAGAGCTTAAGAAAAATTTGCCAATTGGTTCTGGGCTCGGTTCGAGTGCTTGTTCAGTAGTTGCTACTTTTACTGCGTTAGATAAATTTGCCAATACCCAACTGAGCCAAGTTCAATTGATTGAATTAATGGCCGATTTTGAAGCCATAGTGAGTGGCGGTCGCCATTATGACAATATTTCACCGTGTTATTTAGGTGGCTTGCAGTTAACGGGTGATTTAATTCCAAATAAATCAATTAGTTTACCTGTAAATCCTGATTGGTATTATGTGGTTGCTTTTCCTGGTTTTAGTTTAAATACAGCCAAGGCGCGCTCAGTGTTACCTAAAGAAATTTCACTCCATGATAGTGTGGAGTTTGCTCAGCGTTTATCTGCGTTTACCAGTTACTTATTAACCGGCCAGTATGAGTTAGCGCTGTCAATCATGGCTGATCATATTGCAGAGCCGCATCGGGCTGCGTTAATTGATGGTTTTGCTGAAGCTAAAGTTGCTTTGCCAGAACTGGGTGCTAAAGCGATGAGTATTTCAGGTGCAGGGCCGACTCTGTTTGCAGTGTGTACTGATTTAGCAACTGCAGAGCAATGCGCAACTTGGTTGGCGCAAAATTATATTAACGACCAAGGTTTTTGTCATATTTGCCAATTAGATAATTTAGGCACTCGAGTATTAGAAAATGGAGCAAGCAATGTTACTGCATAATTTAAAAGATAATTCAGAAAAAGTGTCATTTATCCAAGCGGTAAAGACAGGGTTAGGGCGAGATCAAGGAGTGTTTTTTCCTGAAAATTTAACCCCAATGGCAGACATTGATGCGTTACTCGAGCTCGATTTTGTTACGCGTAGTAGCAAAATTTTAAGCCATTTAATTGGCGATGAACTCTCAACTGAGCAAGTGGCTGCCATGGTCGCTCGCGCATTTAACTTTGATTTGAAATTAGTTGAAGTTGAAAAAAACATTTATTGTTTAGAGCTTTATCATGGACCAACCCTGGCTTTTAAAGACTTTGGTGGTCGTTTTATGGCTGAATGTTTAGCTGAGTTTAGCCAAGGTAATAAGACTACCATTTTAACCGCGACAAGTGGGGATACTGGCGCTGCAGTTGCACATGCTTTTTATAAAAAAGACAATATCGATGTCGTGATTTTATACCCTAAAGGTAAAATATCACTTGCGCAGCAAAAGCTATTTACCACCTTGGGTGAGAATATTCATTGTTATGCCGTTGATGGTAGTTTTGATGATTGTCAGGCGATGGTTAAAGCTGCGTTTTTAGATAATGAAGTCAAACAGCGTTTAGGTTTGAATTCGGCTAACTCAATTAACATCAGTCGCTTAGTGGCTCAAGTGTGTTATTACTTTGAAGCTTTGGCGCGTTTACCTAAAGCGCAAAGAGCGCAAGCTCACATTTCAGTACCCAGTGGTAACTTTGGTAATGTTTGCGCCGCAATGATAGGTGCGGTGATAGGTTTGCCTGCCGTGAAACTGTCGGCAACAACCAATCAAAATGACACCGTACCACGTTTTTTACACAATAAAGAATGGCAACCGACTGCAACTAAAGAGTCGCTGTCTAATGCAATGGATGTGAGCCGTCCAAATAACTGGCCGCGTGTGCAATATATGCTCGATCACAACTGGTTTAGCTATGACAACTTTTACTCACACGCCATTGATGAGCAAACCACACAAGCCGCGATGCATCATTTAAATGAGTTAGGCTATTTAGCTGAGCCACATACGGCTATTGCTTATGAAGGGCTTAAGCGTGACTTGGCCGCAGATGGTGTTGGGGTATTTTTAGCTACTGCACACCCTGCTAAATTTAAAGAAAGTGTTGAAGGTATTTTAGATATTAAGTTAGAGATGCCAAAACCGCTTAGCGATGCACTGGCTAAACCGTGTTTAGCGGTTGATTTAGTGAATGATTATCATATATTGCGTGAAGCGTTATTAGTTAAATTAGGCTAATACCAATCGTAATAAATAACTGATCACCCTAGCTTGTTAAAACACTCGATAACTTCGTTAGATTTTTTGATTGTAGAATAACTACTTATCGAAAAAGTCTGCCTTGTTCTCAAGCGTTTTTCCTACGCTATTTTTGATCACTTACTTATCGTGATTGGTATAATAAACTTGTTTTTAATCAAGCCAGCTCAGCTGGCTTTTTTTATGCCTGCTATTTTTGTCAGCTAGAGATTGGCATAATAGCATGTCGATTGAATACAAGAGAATATTATGAATTGGTCTGAGTTTATCGCCCAAGAACAGCAACAACCTTATTTAGCGGATACGCTAACTTATGTCTCGCAGCGACGTGCTGAAGTGGTAGTTTACCCGCCTGAACATTTAGTCTTGAGTGCGTTTGAGGCAACACCGTTGGCTGATGTAAAAGTGGTTATTCTTGGTCAAGACCCCTATCACGGCGAAGGTCAGGCCCATGGATTGTGTTTTTCAGTATTACCGGGTATTAAACCGCCTCCGTCTTTAGTAAATATCTATAAAGAGCTCGCGACTGATATTGAGGGCTTTGCTATTCCAGAGCACGGTTATTTGCAAAAGTGGGCGCAGCAAGGGATATTGATGCTCAATACCGTACTGACAGTCGAGCAAGGCCAAGCGCATTCTCATAAACATCTTGGTTGGGAGCAGTTTACTGATAGGGTGATAGCTTTGTTAAATGCGCAATCACAGCCGATTATTTTTGTTCTTTGGGGCGCGCATGCCCAGAAAAAAGGCAAAAAAATAAATCAAGGTGTACATAAGGTATTAAGTGGGCCGCATCCATCGCCACTGTCGGTATATCGAGGATTTTATGGCTGTAAGCATTTTTCAACCATCAATCAGTTATTGCAAGAGCAGGGGAGTAAGCCGATAGATTGGCAAGTTTAAGCTAATTTAAGTTAGCAAGAGTAAAAAAGGCTCCAAAGGAGCCTTTTAGGAATTAAAAATTAAGTTCTTCTAGTTCGACTTCGTGTGACCAATCTAGGTCTTGCAGCTCCTTGCGCAAGCGGTGCTTATCCTTTAGCGCCTCAATTTCTCGCCATTTTCTTTTTTGGTTTTTCGAGCTTTTCACTGTTGCTTCCGGACTTTCTAACAGAGTTAAAATGTCATCTAGATTATCCATATTGCGCTCCTTTTTTATTCGTAATCCCGAACGTAGCTATATCATAACAAGGTCAAAATTAAAACTATTAGATGTAGTTAAGGTTGCAAAAATATGAATGTTAAGTTACAGAGGGCGCTTTTTGGCTGAAAAGGGGGGGAATCAGAAACAAGCTGTTCGTTTGTTTCTGATTTGTCAGATTATAAATTGATGTGTTTAAGCAGTGCTTGAGTTGAAGGATCTAGTTGGCTGCTATTTTTTGTCGTTATGGCATTCATTAGCTGGTTACCTAATTGTTTACCTAGCTCCACACCCCACTGATCAAAGCTATTAATACCAAATAGTATACCTTGACAAAATACTTTATGTTCGTATAAAGCGAGTAGAGCACCGACTGAATAAGGCGTTAAAGACTCGATCACGAGCGTATTTGAGCCCGTATTACCTGGCATTGCTTTATGTTTGGCGAGTGCTTTTGCTTGCTCTGTTGGCATATTTGAAGCTATCAGTTCATCGAATGATTGCTGTTCTGTTTTGCCTTGCATTAACGCTTGCGCTTGACCTAAACAGTTGGCAATCATCATTTTATGATGTTCTGGGTAAAGTGCCTCGCCTTTCGCTGGCACAATAAAATCAATCATAGCCTGCTGTTTACCCTGATGCAGCAATTGCATAAAGGAGTGTTGACAATTGGTGCCTTCAGCTCCCCATAAAATAGGGCCCGAAGTTGCAATAGCATCGCCTTTTAGATTAACCGACTTACCATTGCTTTCCATATCAAGTTGTTGCAAATAGGCAGGCAAAGATTTCAAACCGTGGCTATAAGGCAATACCATCAGGTTGTTATAACCTAAATACACTTGTTGCCAATAACCAATCAAGGCTAATAAGACGGGCATATTTTGACTCAGTGGAGCCTCGCAAAAATGCTGATCCATAGAAGCTGCCCCAGCAAGTAATTGCTCAAATGCTTTACTGCCTATGCTTAGCGCTAAGGGGAGGCCAATAGCAGACCATACAGAATAACGGCCACCAACAAAATCCCACAGCGGGAAAATATACTCAGGTGCAATGCCATATGCTTGGGCGAGCTCTGGTTTTGCGGTCAGTGCCACCCAATGCTTTTCAATCGCAGCTTGTTCTGCAAATTGGTTTTTGAACCAAGTCATTACCGCATTGGCATTTACTTGTGTTTCAATTGTGGTCCAAGATTTAGAGGCAACAATCACTAGCGTCGTTGCAGGCTTTAACTGAGCTAACAGTTGTTTGATTTGAGCGCCATCAATATTAGCTAAATAGTGAACGTTAATATTAGATGCTTGATATTCAACAAGGGCGCTTTGTAACATTTTAGGGCCAAAAAATGAGCCGCCAATACCGATACTGATCACATCAGTAATTGCCTCATCAGTAAACCCGCGTAATGCTTTACTTAATATCCCATCAACAAATGACAGCATACGTTGTTTTGTTTGGCTTATTTCGGCTGCAATATCAGGGGCATGAGTGCTTAATTTTTGGCTGTTACGCAGCGCAGTATGTAATACGGCACGTTGCTCAGTATGATTAATTTTTTCACCATGGAACATTGCATCTCGGGCTTGGCTAAGTTGCTTATGCTCGGCAAGTTCAACTAAGCTATCAAGCGCTTGTTGATTGATCCGTTGCTTTGAATAATCTAAATAAATGGGCGCGATATTTAATTGATAGATTTCTGCACGAGTTGGCTGCAATTGAAAAAGCTCCACTAAATGGAGCTTCTGCAAATCTTGTGCAGCATCCAACAAGCTATTGTGTAAGCGTTGTTCAATGCTGATATGGGGCATTTTTAAGTCCTTTAAAGTTTTTTAAAGCAATTTTCTAAGTCGACTTGTGCAGCGGCAAATGCACGAATACCTTCTGCTAATTTTTCTGTCGCCATTGGGTCTTGGTTATGTAACCAGCGAAATTGGCTTTCAGTTAATGCTTCTGGTTTATCAAATTGAACGGTAAATTTCTCAAGTTGATAGTTAGGTGCATCTGTCATATTTTCTAGTTCAGAGAGCAGAGCGGGGCTAATAGTCAATTTATCACAACCGCTTAATGCCAAAATTTCGCCCGTATTGCGAAAGCTTGCACCCATCACAACGGTATTATACCCGTGCGTTTTATAAAATTCATAAATACTACGAACAGATTGCACACCAGGATCTTGCAATGGATCGGTTGGCTTTTCCATTCCGTGAGCAACGTGCCAATCTAAAATACGACCAACAAAAGGAGAGATTAAAAATACATTAGCATCGGCACAAGCGCGCGCTTGAGCTTGGCTAAATAGTAAGGTTAAATTACATTTAATGCCTTCCTTCTCTAGTGTTTCTGCTGCTTTAATTCCTTCCCACGTAGAGGCGATTTTAATTAAAACTTTATTTTGGTTTACGCCTTCGAGTTGATACAAAGCTAATAACTCTTTTGCCTTTGCAATCATTGCAGGGCTATCAAAAGATAAGCGCGCATCCACTTCTGTTGAGATATAACCAGGCACGACATCAGCAATTTCTTTTCCGATTAATACCGCAAAATAATCACACGCTAACTCAACTTGTTTGGCTACATCAGATTGATGTTCTTTGGCGTAGTTCCAAGCACGCTGTAATAAAGGTTGGTACGCTTCAATTTTACTCGCATTTAATAGCAACGATGGATTTGTGGTTGCATCTTGTGGTTTGTGCTTTTTAATTTGTTCAATATCGCCCGTGTCGGCAACGATGGTTGATTGGGCTTTTAAAGCCGCTAATACTGCGCTCATGGGATTTCCTCATTCCAAAATTAACTTAACAATACGATTTGTTAAGTATTTTTGAATATACCTTAATACATTAATATTGCACTTAAATTAACGCGCTTTAACAGGGCAAATGTCCTCATGCTATAGCGAGACAAAAGTGCCCTATTGGTGATGTAACAGCAGTGTAAATTAGGAGGTATTTCAAACAAAAACGTGATTTTCATCACAATAAGTGGTGAAATTGACATTAAATAAAATACAAGTCAATAGTGATTATGATTACGGTTATTTCTCCAGCAAAAAATTTAGATTTTGAGACGCCACTGCCAACAACTCTAGCAACTCAACCCCAGCTTTTAGATCACAGCGAAGAGTTAATTACAGTGTGCCGAACACTTACTCCAGCAGAGCTGAGCTCTTTAATGAAAATCAGTGATAAGTTAGCAGGCCTCAACGCAGCGCGTTTTAGCGAGTGGTCACAGCCTTTTACCCCCCAAAATGCTCGCCCAGCGGTATTTGCTTTTAATGGTGATGTTTACAGTGGCTTAGATGCTCATACCTTAACGCCAGAGTCGCTAGATTATGCTCAGGGCCATTTACGAATATTATCTGGTTTGTACGGGCTACTTAAACCACTTGATTTGATGCAAGCTTATCGTCTTGAAATGGGGACGCGCTTAGCGAACACTCGAGGTAATAATCTTTATCAATTTTGGGGTGAAATTATTACCGATAAGCTAAACGAGTTAATAGAGCTGCAGGGTACTCAATACTTAGTTAATTTAGCATCAAACGAATATTTTAAAGCGGTTGATACAAAAGTATTAAAAGCACAGATTATTGCGCCAATTTTTAAAGATTGTAAAAATGGCCAATATAAAGTGATCAGTTTCTACGCCAAAAAAGCTCGTGGCATGATGGCCCGCTTTATTGTTGAAAACAAAATAACGGATTTGGCCGGCATTCAAACCTTTTCAGAGCAAGGTTACTATTTTAGTCAAGAACAGACACAAAAACCGCATGAACCCGTTTTTATGCGCGCTGAGCAATAATCTAACAATACTAAAAAATAAAAAAGCCGCTCACCTTAAGTGAACGGCATTACGTATTAGGCTGCTTTTTTGTATTCAGTAATCATCTACTAAAAATGGATTCAAAGTACTTAATATCTTACTTTTGCATCGCTAAGTAAAAATCACGTTTAACACTTAACTGCGCGATTAAAGAGCTAGCATAAGGCTTAAAGGTAGCAAGCTCATTTTTTTCAAGCGATTCAGATTTAGGTAGCGCCACTGTTTTAGGGTTTCTGTGTACACCATTAACTAAAAATTCATAGTGTAAATGCGCGCCTGTTACGCGGCCTGTTGCACCAACGGTACCTATAATTTGACCTTGTTTAACTTTAGCGCCAGGTTTAACGTTGCGCTTATGAAGGTGCAGGTATTTGGTAACATATTGACTACCATGCTGAATAAAAACATAGTTACCATTATATTTACTGTAACCAGACTCGAGAACTTTACCGTTACCTGATGCCATAACTGGAGTGCCTGTTTTAGCTGCATAGTCAATTCCTCTATGGGCCTTAACTTGGCCGGTTACAGGGTGGATTCGTCTAGGATTGAAATTTGAGCTTATGTATTTAAAGTTCACTGGAGCACGCAAAAACGCTTTGCGCATACTGCGACCTTCAGGCGTATAAAAGTTTCCATCTTCATGACGAACAGCAGAAAAACGCTCACCTTGGTTAATAAACTCGGCGGCAATAACATCGCCTGTACCAATATATTCACCTTCGATGTGCTTTGTTTCATAAATTAAAGCAAACTGATCGTTAATACGAATATCATTGGCAAAATCGATATCCCAGCCAAAAATATCAGCAAAATTCATTATTTGTTTTTCAGTTAAGCCAGCTTCTATACCTGCATTCCAAAAGTTGGTTTTAATTTGTCCTGCAGTAATTTGACTACGGGTTTCAATTTTTTTGTTATCAATTTTAGTAATGAACTCATTATTTTCATCTAATGAAACAAATAAGGTATCGGTTTGATTAATTTGGTATTTAAGATGTGATAGCTCATTTTGGTCATTACTTGCAAAGTAAAGCACTTCACCTGGATGAATTTTCGTAAGTGTTTGAGTATCGTCATTTAGATTAATTAACTTATGTAAGGTTTGGGCTGAAAATCCCGCACGTTTAAAGATAATTGCTAAGCTGTCACCTGTTTTAACAGTAAATGCTTTATAGGCTACTTCAGGAACGGCAATAGCCGTTTCTGCAGCAGGATTATCAGATTCTTCTGCTTGGGCTGATTGCTCTGGAGGTTGAATTAAATGCTGTAAGGTTAATTCATAACGCTTTCCAACTTCTAACTCAGTTTGGTTGTTATCTTTAGATGCTTTGGCTTTTTCTGAAGTCGTTAATATTAAAGTTAAAATAACCGAAAAAAATACAGCAATGAGAATTTTGTGCTGATGAGGTAATTTATGCACCATAGCTACCATAATGGACCTTATTCCGAATAAACGATACTTTATAACAAAAATCAGCATATAACGAATATAAAGCTATTACCAGTGGTTTGTGCATTTAAACTCCATAAATAATCAGTTAGAATCGCAAAATAATTGTGATGTTACAAAAGGCGAGTCTTTGTTTTTTGAAAACATTATCAGCTTAATATTATTTGGAGATTGCAATGACTGATTTACAAGCCGCGTTAGCTGAAATTAAACGTGGTGCAGAAGAAATACTCATTGAAGATGAACTGATTGAAAAATTAAAGTCAGGTAAAAAACTCAAGATTAAAGCTGGTTTTGATCCCACAGCACCAGATCTGCATTTAGGCCATACAGTGCTAATTAATAAAATGAAAACTTTTCAGGATTTAGGTCATGAAGTTATTTTCTTAATTGGTGACTTTACAGGCATGATTGGTGATCCAACAGGGAAAAATGTGACTCGTAAGCCGCTAACTCGTGAAGATGTATTGGCAAACGCTGAGACATATAAAGAACAAGTTTTTAAAATCCTTGACCCAGCCAAAACTACGGTCGCATTTAATTCGACTTGGATGGAAAAGCTTGGTGCTGCAGGGATGATTAAGCTTGCATCTAATCAAACAGTGGCTCGCATGCTTGAACGAGATGACTTCAAAAAGCGTTATGCTGGTGGTCAGCCAATTGCTATTCATGAGTTTTTGTATCCGCTTGTGCAAGGTTGGGATTCAGTAGCATTGGAAGCTGATGTTGAATTAGGTGGTACTGATCAACGTTTTAACTTACTTATGGGGCGTGAGCTACAAAAAGTTGAAGGCCAAAAACCACAAACAGTGTTAATGATGCCATTGCTTGAAGGTACTGACGGCGTTCAAAAAATGTCTAAGTCACTGGGTAACTATATTGGTATAACCGACAGCCCAACAGAAATGTTTGGTAAAATCATGTCAATCTCAGATGATTTAATGTGGCGTTATTTTGATTTATTAAGTGCGCTTAGTATTGAGGAAATCGCTGCACTTAAGGTTGAAGTTTCAGTTGGTACAAACCCTCGCGATATTAAGATTAGCCTTGCCAAAGAAATGATTGCGCGTTTTCATAGTGACGATGATGCCGAGGCGGCCTATCAGGATTTTATTAATCGCTTCCAGAAAAAAGCATTGCCTGATGATATTCCTGACGTGACTGTATCGATTGAAGGTGATGTGATCTCAATCGCTAACTTATTAAAAGAAGCTGACTTAGTTGCAAGTACTTCAGAAGCGATGCGCATGATTAAACAAGGTGCCGTCAAGCTCAATGGCGAAGATAAAATATCAGACAGTAAACTTGAAGTTCAAAAAGGTACTGTGGCAATTTACCAAGTCGGTAAACGTAAATTTGCTAAAATTACGGTTGCTTAATTTAATCTGTTGATACTTTTTATCGATTACTTAACCTGAACTGTGGTTAAGAGGTTTATTAAGGTATTGATTTTATTTAGATAAAAATTCAGGAGCTCCCCAGCCGGAGATTTACAGGAATAACAAGGCAAGCTTACGTGTCAATAGCTGGTTTATTGCAAATAAACTCAACGTAGTTATTGTTGAAAATAGCCACTGGGGATAGATTTATTATCCAGAGTTCAGGTTACTTAGCTTAAATTAGCCCCAATAAAAAAGCCGCGATTAACGCGTAATGCCGATCAGTTAAGAAATATTTTACTGATCGGTTGACCGATCTTCTGTAGATGTAACAATCCGATGAACCCACATGTCATCGGATTTTTTATGGAACTGTCAGAAGCCTTAGCACGCACCTCAATTAACCGCCTTACCGAATTTTCGTCATTAGCGGATGTCCTAGACCCCGAAATTATTCAATCGTGTTTAGCCTCTAATGGTGTGGCCACATTGCGTAAACGCAAGCTGCCTATGGATGCAATGATTTGGGCCGTGATAGGTATGTCACTTTTTCGCACTGAATCAGTCCGCCTGCTCATCAACAAGCTCGATATTGTATTACCGCAGGATGTGGATTACGTCGCACGCAGTGCCGTGACACAAGCGAGAAAGAAGCTAGGCAGTGATGTGGTTCGAGATGTATTTCATCTTTCAGCACAGAAGTGGCATGAGCGAGCTGAGCATCCCCATTGGTGTGGTCTGAACTTATTTGGTGTAGATGGCGTTGTATGGCGCACGCCCGATAGTAAAGAAAACAGCGCAGCCTTTGCCCGTACAGCGAATAAAGCCAGTGAAGCAGGCTATCCTCAGGTACGAATGGTATGTCTGATGGAGCTTAGTAGCCACTTAATTCTTGATAGTGCATTGAGTAGCGTGAGTGAAAATGAGATGACACTGGCAGCACAGCTCATAGCACGTGTACCAGATAACAGCCTAACATTGTTTGATAAAGGCTTTTACTCACTAGGCTTGTTACATGATTGGCAGCATAAAGGCATCAACACACATTGGTTATTACCGCTAAAGAAGAACGTACAGTATGAGGAAATCAAACGTCTTGGCAGGCAAGATAAACTCATCCGCCTAACCACCACACCTCAAGCGAGAAAAAAGCGACCAGAGTTGCCCTTAACAATGGACGTGCGACTTATCACCAAACTAATCAAAGGAAAAGAAGTCAAAATACTCACGTCCATGGTCGACCCTATGGCATATCCATCGGCAGAAATAGTCGACCTTTATAGTCATCGCTGGGAAATAGAGATGGGCTACCGAGAAATGAAGCAACACTTGCTGGCAAGTAGGTTTACGTTAAGAAGCAACTTACCAGAGCTCATTAGACAGGAGTTATGGGGGGTGCTGTTGGCGTACAACTTAATCCGCTATAAGATGGTCCTGATGGCGAAGTCGCTCAAGAGTGTTTTCCCAAACCAACTAAGCTTTAGAGATGCCTCATCACACATCATCCATAAGCTGACTATGATGCCAATTTATGCGCCCGGTAATGTCCCCGGACTGATATTAGAAATAGAAAGAAATGCCAGTCAATTTAAGCTAGAGGGAAAACGAGAACGAAGTTACCCAAGAACACTAAAAGTATCGAAAAACCGCTACCCTGTAGCTAAAAATAAAAAAGCCGCTCACCTTAAGTGAACGGCATTAGCGATTAACGCGGCTTTTTTATTGGGGCTAATTTAAATGCTAATGGCTATGGTCGTGGCCACAACCGCCTGGGCTATGTACATGACCATGGGCGAGTTCATCAGCGGTAGCTTCGCGTACTTCAAGTACTTTTACATCAAATGTTAATTCAATACCTGAAAGTGGGTGATTGCCATCAACAAGGACGTCGTCACCTTGTATATCTATCACAACAACAGACTCTTCACCATCGTCGGTTGTAGCACGAAATTGCATGCCAATTTCAACTTCAATTCCTTCAAACATTGATTTTGGGACCGCTTGCATAAGCCCTTCATGGCGCTCGCCATAACCCTCTGAAGGGGGTACAGTTACTTTGAAGGTATCACCGACTTCTTTACCAATTAAGGCACTTTCTAAGCCTGGGATTAAATAGCCTGAACCGATAATCACTTCAAGTGGCTCTTCATTCATAGAGCTATCAATATCATTATTGTTTTTGTCTATTACTGAGTAATGCATTTTTACTACTGCGTTTTGTGCAATTTTCATAAGGTTCCCGATTTAATTGTCGCTTAATGAATAAGGTAGAGGTTGAATTGTTAACAGCATTGGCTGTTCGTGTTTTGTTCGTAATGGCGTTTCAAGCGAAATATCATTGGGTAGGACCACTAGAGCGACTGCTTTTTTATCAACTGGATCAAATGAGCTAGTAATGATATGTCCAGCGCGGCGCCAGTTTTCGCCCATTTGTTGCTCCACTTCATCGCTGTTAACAGGCTTGTCGCCGTTGGCTTGAATTATGTACATAGCGCGTTTGTTTTTACCTAGGTATTTCATTCTGGCAACCGTTTCTTGGCCGGTATAACATCCTTTTGTAAAGCTAATGCCGCCAATGGCTTGAAGGTTTACCATTTGTGGTACGTATTCACCTACTGCTGTTGTATTTAAGCTTGGTTCGCCATTTAAAATAGCCAAACTCTGCCAAGTAAAATCGTTATCAAGCCAAGTAGCGATGTCGGTTAAAAAAGAATCAGGCGTGTCTTTTACAATTAAAATGATGCGCTTATCAGAAAGTTTTAATGCATGGCCAAATTGAAATGCTGCGCTGTTGTTGTTTTGAAAGTTAATGTCTAGCGCTGCTAAGGCAATGTGTAAGTTGTCACCAAATAAACCAATTAATTTGAAATCGGTATTGTGTGTAATAGTCACTTTAGCAAATACGGCGTACTTTTTTAGCTCCGCTAAACTTTGTGTCAAAGAGTCGGCAGAAGTAATTGAGAAGTAACTTTCGTTATGGGCAAATAATTTATGTACTGCCCAAAGCTTACCTTTACCACTACAGTGGCCTGCCCATAACATTGTTTCATGGTTGAGTAGATTAATATCCTGAGTAATTTGACCGTGTAAATACGATTTTTTATCTGCACCAGCAAATTCAATAAGCTGATCGCTAAGTGAGCATGCAAAAATTTGAGACATAATTTAGTAAACCATGAAAAATTAGGGTGTTAATAATAACGTATCTCAACTAGATAATTAATACTTGATTGATTAAATCATTAAGATAGTGTTTTAGTATTATAAATTTATTATGTTTTTGATAGAATCGGCGCACAACACAACGAGGTAGCAAATGACAGAGTTAAATAATAAAGCGCGATTACGTTGGGCATGTCGCAGAGGAATGTTAGAGCTAGATGTATTGCTAATGCCTTTTGTTGAGGATGGGTATGATGCTTTAACATCAGAAGATAAAGTTATTTTTCAACATTTATTAACTCAAGAAGATCCTGAGTTATTTGCTTGGTTTATGGGTCATGAAACAGCAAAAAATCCGCAACTAAATTATATGGTTAAACTGATTTTAAACCGAGTCCGTGTATAGAGTTTCTTTTAATGATAATAATCAATCGCCTACTTTTATAGTGGGCTTTTTTATTGCGCTTGGTTGTTTATTGTTGTTAATCGCATCCTCTGTACCTCACGCCATGTTTTTACTTTTTTTAACCTGCTTGGCATTTTATTTTAGTTGGCATCAATTAATTAAAAGCACCCCACAGCAAGGCGTATTATTCCTCCTTGATAATGGTGATATAGAGTTAGTCGTTGATATGAAATCGGTTCATTTTCAGATGCTGCACGTGAGTTTTGCTACTGACACTGCAGTTTTTTTCTATTTAAAAAGCCAGCATAAACGCTGGCTAATTGTTTATCGTCGCAGTGTGAATGCAGTCGATTATGCTCGAATGCGTCGACATATCAGCGTAGAGTATTAAAGTTTTTTGATATTAGGTATCAAAATTGTTGGGCCTGATTGCTCTGCTAGGTTTGGATAATCTAGGGTGTAATGTAAACCGCGACTTTCTTTTCGCTCTAAAGCGCAGCGAATAATAAGTTCGGCCACTTGCGCTAAATTACGTAATTCTAATAAATTGTTAGTTACCCTGAAATTAGCATAATACTCTTGAATTTCTTGTTGTAATAATTCGATGCGTCGTAATGCGCGCTCTAAGCGTTTAGTCGTGCGCACAATGCCAACATAATCCCACATAAATAGCCTTAGTTCATGCCAATTATGTGTGATTACCACTTCTTCATCAGAGTTGGTTACTCGGCTTTCATCCCACTCAGGAATCGCTATTTGCTCATTTGTAATCGCTAACTTAGCAATAATGTCTTTTGCAGCAGCTTGTGCAAATACAATACATTCGAGTAATGAATTACTCGCCATGCGATTTGCACCATGCAATCCTGTATAAGCTACTTCACCAATAGCATAGAGGTTATCTAAATCTGTTTTTCCATTAAAGTCAGTCATCACGCCACCGCAGGTATAATGCGCAGCGGGTACTACAGGAATAGGTTCTTTTGTGATATCTAAGCCCACACTTAAGCATTTAGCATAAATAGTAGGGAAGTGTTCGATAATAAAGTCATCTTCTTTGTGTGAAATATCAAGATACACACAATTAGCGCCTAAGCGCTTCATTTCATAATCGATTGCGCGAGCCACAATATCGCGCGGTGCAAGCTCGGCTCTTTCATCAAAATCAGGCATAAAGCGGCTACCATCAGGGCGCAGTAAATAAGCCCCTTCGCCACGCATGGCCTCAGTAATTAGAAAGTTTTGTAATTCAGGGTGATACAAACTGGTTGGGTGGAATTGGTTAAATTCCATATTGGCGACACTACAGCCTGCACGCCAAGCCATTGCAATACCATCTCCTGATGCTACATCTGGGTTTGAGGTGTATAAATAGACCTTACTTGCTCCGCCGGTGGCTAAAGCGACAAATTTAGCACTTATCACTTCAACTTGTTCTAATTCACGATTCCATACATAAATACCATGACAATGCTTACCAGCTAAGCCTAATTTATTGGCTGTGATTAAATCGATAGCATTATAACGCTCAAGTAAGGTTATGTTTTTATGCTCTTTTACGCGGTCAATTAACGTTGTTTGAACTGCCTTACCTGTTGCATCTGCAGCATGTAGAATTCGTCTATGGCTATGTCCACCTTCGCGGGTTAAATGATAGCGTTCAGTTCCATATTTATCACGCTCCATGTCAAATGGAACACCCTGATCAATGAGCCACTGCATACATTGTTTCGCATTGCTCGCTGTATAATGCACAGCTGCCCGGTCGCACAAACCAGCTCCAGCGTCTAAAGTATCTTCTACATGGGATTCGATGCTGTCATCCTTATCAAATACAGCAGCAATGCCACCTTGAGCATACAAGGTTGACCCTTCTTTGAGTGGGCCTTTGCTTATCACGATGACATTGCAATGATTGGCCAAAGTCAGGGCGAGCGTTAAGCCAGCGGCACCGCTACCAATAATGGCAACGTCAGTATTGTGGTGTTTTTTTTGGTTCATGTAAGTGATACTTAGGGTTACAATGCAATTTCAACGAGCTTCACAATAAATACTTGTTCAAGAAATTGCTAGAGAATTTACCATTGGCGCTCGTTTTCAGCCAAGGTTCATCTAGCTTCGACAAGTATTTTAAAAAAAAAAACGTAATAACAGAACTTTTTATTTTTTAATGGGTCTTACCTAACGTTAAACAAGCACAAATTAAAGAGTAACAAGCAAACAAATAGGAGTACCGGCTCGAATGAACGAGCAGGATTTAGATTTAGCGCTAGTAATAAAAGTGCAGCAGGGAGATAAAAGCGCGTTTAATTTGTTGGTCAGAAAATATCAAAACAAAGTGGCCAGTTTGATCTCTCGATATGTATCAAACCAAAGCGATGTAGCTGATGTTGCACAAGAGGCATTTATTAAAGCATACCGTGCAATCCCTGGCTTTCGAGGTGAAAGTGCTTTTTACACATGGCTTTACCGAATTGCGGTTAACTGCGCAAAAAACTATCTTGTTGCTCAAGGACGCAAGCCGCCTGTAAATGATGTTGACGCTGAAGAGGCTGAATATTATGAAGGCGCATCAGCGATGCATTCTAACGCATCGCCTGAAAACTTGCTGATGAGTGATGAAGTAAAAAATGTAATTTACGATGCAATCAATAATCTGCCAGAAGACTTAAAAACCGCAATTACCTTGCGAGAGTTAGAAGGAATGAGCTATGAAGATATAGCCGTTATTATGGATTGTCCGGTTGGTACTGTTCGCTCAAGAATTTTCAGAGCGCGCGAAGCAGTCGATTTAAAATTAAACCCGTTAATAAATAATGCATAGGTGAATTTTAGTATGACCAAAGCACCCTTAACGCAAAATGAGCATTTGTCAGCGTTACTCGATGGCGAGGAAAATCTGGCAGATCATATTTTAACTGCCGAAGATCACAAAACTTTTGAGCGCTATGCGTTAATTGGTGATGTAGTCAAAACTGAGCCACACGCTAATATTTATATTGATATCGCCGATAGAGTTGCATTAGCACTTGAAAATGAGCCTGTTTATGGTGATTTTAGTGGTAGCCATAAAGATACGAGTAATGCGGTTGATGACAAAACGCTTACTAAGAAAAACGAAAATAATGTTGTGTCTATAAACTGGAAAAAACCATTAGGTCAGATTGCTATTGCTGCGAGTGTTGCATTGGTGGCTATTATGGGGGTACAAACGATCCCTAGCAGCCAAAATAGCCGGATGGTTGACCAAGTACCTATATTTCAAACTACACCTGTTGGTGGCGTTGCATCTCCGGTGAGTTATTCTACAGAGCCCGCCCTTGCAAACGCAAAGCAAGGTTTACGTGAGCTACAACAACAGCGCATTGGTGCTTTAGTGCTTGAACATCAAAGACAAACGCGTATTGCAAGTCAGGCGCAAACTGTTGATAATCAAAACAAGCCAAAAGCCAAGGATTAAAACTAATTAGATGAGAGCCATTGCTGTATTATTTTCGCTCGTTGTATTTTCAGCTAATCTTGCTGCGACAGAAGAGGAAAGTGCCAAAGATCTCCTAGAGAAAATGGCACTGACCGTTCACTCAAGTAATTTTGATGCGTCGTTTGTTGTCGTTAAAGGCAATGCTATGGAGCCATATCGTTGGCGTCATGCACAATATCAACAAACAGAATTAGAGCACCTCAGTTTACTTAATGGTGCAGGGCTTGAAATAATCCGAATTAATGATCAAGTCACTTATTTTGAACCCCAAACTCCACCATACTCAATCAACTCTCGTTCAATCTCAGGCCCTATACCTGATGCTTTGTTTCATGATATCAGCGCATTAGAAACTAGTTATAATTTTGTGCTCGGTGGTAAGGGTCGCATAGTTGACCGACCTGCACAGCTGATACGCATTGAATCTAAAGATAATAATAAGTTTAATTATTGGATTTGGCTTGACTCACAATCTTCGTTAGTTTTAAAAGCGGCTTATGTAAATCAACAAGGCGAAATAGTTGAGCAATTACAATTAACTAACTTGGTTTTCTCAGAGCAACCCGCTGCAGACTTGGTTGAGATGAGTAAGAAACAATTTCCTACACCTTTGCCGCTGCAGGAAGTATCGACTGAACTTGGTAAATGGCAGATTGGTTGGTTACCTCAAGGGTTTAATTTAATTAAATCGGACCGCCATAATTTAAATTTAAATAATGAACTTGCCGATTATTTCTTATTTAGTGATGGGTTAGTTGAAGTGTCGGTATTTATTCAAAGGCCTCTTTCATCAATGCGTCGCAGTACAGCGCTAACGTCTGGTGCGACAACTGTATTTGTCCATAATGCTGAAGGATTTGATGTCTCTGTGGTTGGAAATATTCCCACTGCAGCGGCTAAAAATATCGCAGAGTCTGTACAGCGCCCTAGTTTATGATAGAGCAAACTCTAACTGTCGTGTCTGTAAATGGCACTCATGCAACCCTTAAGCCTCAAGCAAAAAAAGCATGTGAAGGCTGTAATGGTAAATGTGGTTCGCAAATATTTGCTAAGTTATTTGGCAACAAAGAAGCATTATTTGATTTTAACTTTGACCAAGAATTAGTGCCAGGTCAGCAAGTGCTGTTTGGATTTGATGATAGCCATGTGGTTAAAAGTTCATTCTTAACGTATTTATTACCGCTTTTATTCGCTATTGCTGCAGCTATTTTTTCAGCTGAAGTGCTTATTTTGTCTGAAGGTTGGCAAATTATAGTGGCATTTTTAGCTGGGTTTGTTGGTTACCTTTGTGCAAAGTTTTACTTAAAAGCAGTCAAACATCATATTGAAGTGATAAAAATTTATCCAATTAGTGCAACTCCAGCGCAAATAGATGGTGATTAAGTCCAATTAATTGTAAAATTCTCTTTTTCCATTAATCGTTCACTTAATTAGAAGTCTTGAATCCAGTTTATGAAGCATATCCGTAACTTTTCAGTAATTGCCCATATAGACAACGGTATGTGTTGACACTCCAAGACACTCCAAGACATAAACTGAAAAACAAAACCTCTCACGCAACGCCACATCACAAACCAAGCCTTTTCTAAGCTTTTTTTTTAAGACATAATCGTCCACAATGAGACATTAACCGACAAATAGAGTCACTACTTTTGAGTACACCCTTAAGTACAGAACGTTTTTATTTGTCTTTTTTAACTATAATTTGTACTTGGATTGACTATGGCACTTACTGATACATGGCTTCGCGCTAATTTGAATAAAACCCAAGAAAAAGTGGTCGTTAAATCCGACCGTGATGGTTTGGGTGTTCGTATCTCAGCAAAAGGGAAGATGACTTTCCAATTTCGATACCGCTTTCCTAAAGGTTCAAAACAAAAACGTTTAGACTTGGGTAACTATCCTAATTTAGGCTTGAAAGAAGCTAGAGTAAAAATTGATTATTTGAATAAAAAAATAGAAGCGGGTGTTGATCCAATAATTGCCCTAGAAGAAAACTTTAGTTCGGAGGATTTAACATTTAAAAGACTTTATCTAATGTGGTATGAAAAGTTTTGTATGGTGTATAAAACTAGGCCTGAAGTAATTAATAATTCAATGGTTTTGCATGTGTTGCCAACGATGGGTAAGTATCAAGCCCGAGATATAACAACACAGGCATGGTATGACTTATTTGAAAGCCACAGACCATTCAGACCGGCAATAGTAGATAGATTACTTTGTAACTCAAAACAGGTATATGGTTGGGCTCTACAGCGTGGATTATTGAAGGTTAACCCGATAGCGAATGTTAGTGCTAAACGGGATTTAAGGATTACAAAGAGTTCAGGCCAGCGCACGTTATCTGACGAAGAGATTATCTACTTCTTTAAAGCCCTGCATTATGGGCAGATGGCTGAAAAGAATCGTGTAATGTTAACACTGTGCTTTATTTATGGTTGTCGTATTGGTGAGCTAAGACTAGCAAGATATTGTGATGTGGATTACAAGACAGGGATTTGGAGTGTACCGGTTGAGAGTCATAAAATGGGGGGGAAAACCCTTAAACCGCTTCTCAGGCCTATTATTAGTTGGACTAGAGATTTGTTTAAACGTGCTGAGGAATTGAGTAATTCGGACGAGTATTTCTTTTCGCATAGATTTAACAATACAGTTCTAAAACCCAACATGCACTTATCTATACCTAGAAATTTGATCCACCACATTGAAAAGTTCTATGGGTTTAAAATGGAGCCGTGGACGGTTCATGACCTAAGAAGAACAGCCCGAACTAATTTCTCACAAGAAATAAATGGTGAACGGATAGCGCCACACGTTGCCGAAGTAATGTTGGGCCATAAGCTGCCAGGCGAATGGCAAGTTTATGACCATTACGATTATTTAACCGAACAAGCTCAAGCTTATAACTTGTGGGCTAATAAGCTTAAGACCCTTATGAATTCGGAAATACCCGAGGCGGTTATAACTGAAGAGAAGGTGTGGTGATTACTTCACCACACCTATTTTAGAAAAGACGGTTTTGAATTTTTCTTTGTTCGGGCCAAAGTAAGTAAGAAGAGATCCCTTTGTAGCCGAGTTCAAGACTTCACCATTTGGTTTACGATAATGAACTCGGCCTTTAACAAAGCATTGTATTTGATTAAGTAGCGGGTTCATCCATGCCTCGGACATACTACTAAAAGTGATGCAAATAGCTTCACTAACATTCCCCGAGTTGTACTCAGATTCTAGCTTTGAGATCCAGTCAAAATTGGAGGGTATATCTTCGGTGATGCAATATCCTCTTTTCGGACACGTTTTCTTGGTACAATTTGGAGAGCATTTTTTTTCGCCCTTATGAAAAGGGTGATTCATAAAAACACGCCCGAACCAAGGCTGAGTCAACCCGTCTTGTTCTTTGGTGAAGTAGGTTGTGGCCTTAACTGTTTTATTTGCAATATCACAACTCGCAGGGTCTAGGTCTATTTCACCCAAGACCTCACTCACTAGAGCAATAATATCTTCAGGGGTGTAATAATCAAAATTCCCGCTAGTTTGATTAATCAGCGCGTCATTATTCAAATTAAGTACTCAAGAAAGAGAGTAAACAGGCACATTACTAGAGCGCTGATACCGACCGAGATACAAGCCCAAATAAATATGGGCTTGGTGTACTCTGAAACTTTAGACTTTGATTTTATGCAAAGACCGAAGCCTATGTTAAGAACAAACAGAAACAAGACGACAAGAAAAAGACTAATATTTAAGTTCATAGCTGAGATCCTTTTTTTGTTGCGGTTTGTAACCAAGCTCAATGGCCGTTAAAACTCCTAGAGGTGAACGGCTTCGGCATGGTGGAAGTTGTGTTATTGGTTTTTGATGTGGATTTTTTGGTTTCACTGTTTATCCTAAAAAGGGGTCTCCCCCTATTTTTAAATTTATCGGCTAAATACAGGCCAAAAATTAAGCGCTAATTCAACGGCTAAAGCCACTTTACTTTTTTTAAAGGGTGTTAAAGGGGTGTTGGGTTTTTTAGTGTGATTCATTTTTAGTCTCGGCTTAACGTGGTTTCAGTTTCATTAAGATTTTGCTCCCATTCGACCACAGCCGTAATGAGAAAGAGTTTTTTTTGTAGTCGGTTATTTATCGGTTGGGGAAAACCTAGATTTTGAATGTAGCGGTTGAGAGTTCGTTTTGTTATACCACCTAAACGCTCGCAAATTTGCTCTGCTGTCCAATAGGCAATATGTGATGGTGTGTTTGTAGTCATATCGTCAATCCCAATTTTAAGATTCAAAGTTTTTCAGTTCTTCGGACAAGTCGCTATTTTCCGGTGTCGGAATATAGTCAGTTCGAGGATGAAAACTTTTCTGCCAACCAATACCCATAGAGGATGGCGCAAGGTGTGGCACTCTTAAATTTGTAGGATTATTTATGTGATACCAAGTAGTTTTAATAACACCACCACGTACCGTAAAGTAATGGATCATGTTCTTTTTTAAAATTTCAGCTTGGTATCTAGGAACATCGTAACCTGTGAATAAGGCGAGTTCTTCGGGTGTAAGTAGATCGTTTGGAATTAAATCTAGCCTGATCGGGCTTCTTTGTGAGTGGGTCATAAAACCTCGTCAATCCTATAATTTCAGTTAAAAAGAGGTATCTTGTAGACACCTCTGGACAAGTTAAGACTTGTTAACTACGGAAGGTAATTGTTTTTAAACAAAATGACAAGGATTTTCGTACCTAACTCACAACAATTATATGTTGTGATGGTAAGGATTTATGACTAACTTGTAATACCTGACCAATGTTGGGAGTTATTTTCTGAATACAATTCCATGTGTAAGCCGAGCGGTCGTCATCCATTGCACTATCAATTTCATCCAGCAACATTACTGGTAGTACTCGGTGAGTTAGAATTCGACCCAAAGCAATGCGTATCGCTAAGTTAGTGATGTCCTTACCAGAACCAGAAAGTGTCCTTAATGGTTGGTTATCAACCAGTACTTCAAAGTTTTGGTCAACCTCAACAATACAATGTTCACCTCCCGTCATTTCATTGAGTAAGTAACTGGCCACCTTATTTAAACTTGGCACGATATAGCTTTTTACTTTTGACTTTATCTCAACCAAGGCTTTAGCGGCACGTTTACGATCATCAAGCTTTTCTTTTTCTTTAAGTATTAATTCCTTTTGGACGATGTATGTTTCCATTTGGCTTTTATACATGGCCATTAAAGTGTCATAGGTTGACCATAATTTTAAGTCGTTTTCTTTGGCCAGAATGGCAACGTTGCAGTCTGCTAGAAAGTCTTGACCATATTTATTCCAACTATCATATTGCTTGCTTTGAAGATCTAGGCTCTGACGATATTGAGATAGGGCCAACTGATATTGGTTACAATAAAGAAGGTATTGGTCTTCAATATTCTGGTTCTGGTTCTCAATGTCTGCCACACTCTTTAACCAAGCCTGATATATTGAGTTGTTATAATCCTGATCCCGTTTCATTAAAGAGGCGTTATATCTTTCGGTCTCTTCATTAGCAATCAGTTTTAGGCTTACGGGCTCAAATTTATTCAAGAGCATTTCAACTGTTTTATACGTTGAAACTAACGGATTTAAACTTTCTAATTCGGCCAAGAGATTTTTATACTCCTGATATGCCTTGAATTCTATTAGCGGTAACGGTGGTGATGCTAAGACCCCCACGTCTATTTCTGCGAACCTTTCTAAGGCTTCTTGTGCAATTGGATGCCTAGTATTGCAGCTTGGACACGTTACCGAGCCTTGGTCTAATAGCTGCTTCTTATTTAAGGCTTGCTGATAATACTGGTGTTGATATTCCAATGACTCAAGTGTTAAATCCCGATATTTGATGTCATTAGGGTCAAGTTTAAATTGTTTTAGCTGATGGTTAATATACTCATAACGAACAAAGCTTGGTTTCAATTCCATGAGCTTTGATTTTAAATCCACAACCACTTGCCTATGATCTAAACCAACTAATTCACTGGGTATCTCAACCGTTAACAACTCTTTTAGTTCAGTTTTAACCTTTTTAGGCTCTTCTGGTTTAGAGAGGAGGTTTGGTTTAGTCGGTGAAATTGGTTCGTGTAAAACGGGTAAATTATCTATCTGGTATTTTTCATTTAGATAGTGTTGACGTTCTTCTAATAGAGCCTCTAATGAGGACTTTATTTTCTTTAGCGGTTCCGTTTCAGGCGCTTGAGGTTTAATAGGTTTAACAAGAACACTTTCAGCCGAATCAATAGAGGCTTTAAAAATCTTTATCTCATGGCCAATAAACGTAATGAGGCTGTCCATCTGAGTAAGACCAGCTACATCGTCCACCATTTGCTTTCTTTCCGTAGGCTTCATGTTGGCCAGAGCTTGAATGTCACCTTGGGCGCACCAATGAGCAATACGGAATACATCGTAACCATAACCGAGCAAGGTAACAATAAACTCATTTACGGGCTTGGTGCCAATTGCCAATGGATTGTTATCGGCATCAAATATTTCGGCATTACTTTTGGTTCGTTTAATAATGTAGAGCTTGCCTTTAATCGTAGTCTTTACTTCAACCAGAATACGTTTGTAATCCTCAGCTTTACCCCTAAGTGCTTGGGCTCCAAATAAGGAAAAGGCATATAGCTCTAAATTCAAAGATTTACCTCGCCCATTCTTACCCGTTATCATGGTTGAACCCATGCTGAAGGTTGCCTCACTACTTCTTTTTTGGCCATTAGAGAATTCTATGGCAAATTTCAAATTGTTAATCATAGTTTGGCCCACAATTCTTTAGTTAATTCATCGGAAACGTTCTCGGCTTGCATGACACTATTAAACAATAACTTCAAATCAAACCCATCTACTTCTACATCGATATCTTCTTCGTTAGTTAACTGAGAGGCCTTTTTATGCGTTATAGCTAGACACTCGTCGATGTAAACGGGCTCTTCACCGTCCTCTAATAAAACACGTAGTACCTTGTTACTGTAGTAATCTGGATTCGTTTCTAAATTGGCTTGAACTTCAGTCTTACTATGTGAAACATAGGTTGGATTAGGTTCGTTATCACTTTCTTCACCGTGAGCGTAGGGCAGCATTGAACCAGTAACAAAAACCTCAATTTTGCTTTTAACCGTTCTTTCGGGCTTGTGATAATGTCCTGTTACAACACCATGACAACATTCTCGGTCAAAATGATTGAAGGGGATGATGTTTTCATTGATGTCTACCCCATGGCTTTGTATATCCCAATGGCCAAAAGCGGCAAAGGGGGAGTACCTAACTTTATTTAATAATGGGAACTCAAGCTCTAACAACTCGGAGGTTGTTTGGAATGGCACCCAAGGTACAAAAAGAAAGTTGAGACCATCATAAGAAATAAATTCTGGATGATGTGTCAATACACGAACATTTTTCAACGGTTTACATAGTTCGGCAAATATTTGGAATGAACTTATCCGGTTAACATCCCGCGACCCATCATGATTACCTTGCAGAACAATGAAAGTAACGTCTGGATGTTTAAGCGAGGCCTCACGATAAGTTTGGTATGCAAAATCTACCCATTTATTCGCCACGGTAAACTTATCAAACAAGTCACCCATGCAAACATGAAACTTACGTCCAGGTTTTAGACCTATAACGTTGTGTTGAAAATACTCGGCTATGTTTTCTTCGCGCACTCCACGTTTATTAACGGGTACACCTGTGGTGAATTGTTTACCTAAATGTGGATCACCTAGAAGGTAACAGTGGTCTAGGTATTGGTTTAACATTGAATTTGGGCCAAGAGGGGAGCTTGGAAAAGTGATTGCACGGCAATCTTCGGGCATCATGAATGTCTTCATGTTAGGTTCCTATCGTCAATCTAAATTTTAGTTTTATTTAAAAGCGTTCCAAAAATAATTAAGGCTCGAAAGCCTTAACCAAATTACTAGATAGGAACGCTACTCAGAGATAAGAAATATCTCATGCTCTGTCAGCTCTTTTATGTTAATCGATTTCTTTTCAGAAACAAGAAGTATATTTGCTGGAAATCTAAACCATCTATTCTCAGTTAAAAAGTGAATAACGAAATAATAGATACCGTTAACCTTAGTAACTTTATGAGCGGTTCGCCATTGCTCGGGTTGTATTCCAGCAAAAGAAAAGCTGCTTTTACTCGTACTTTTAACTTCATGATAATGGGTTAGCCCATTTTGAGTAATGAGAAAGTCACTTGGTCTTCTGTTTGCGGCCTTGCCTTTTTTCGAAGCGTCAAAAAGGTCTTCAAAACGATAAACGTGGCCACCATTACTCTCAATCCATTTTACATAGTCATCTTCACTAGCTTTGCCTTGTAGGTGTTGATTTTTTAACATGAGGTTTTCTCTGCGAAACTATGGGTTTATTTTTGCGCTTTCTTCTATCCCGCATAAAGCCAGCGTGGTGCTCATAAAGCTCACCAAGAGCATGTTTTGACTCCTTCTCACTCACTCGGCTATCACGTTTACCATTAATGTTATATCGAATGGCACCCGCCCGAAGCATTAACAGATATGAAGGTGACTTTACATGGTGTCTAATTGCCGTATTTAAGTCCTTAGATGAAAGCAGTTCGGTGCTAATAACTTCTCGTATCTCGGAATATATCTTTTTAGATAGGGGTGAACGCCACTTAATTTTAAAACCTAATCGCCAGAGTGTAATCATGACTTTACCTAGGCATTGGTAGGCTTTAATGTCACGATCACTAGGCTTAGGTTTCTTTGGAATATCGGTTTGCTTTTCTACACTTGGCTGAGTAGTCTTTCTTACTGCCCCAAGGGTTAGGGTCTTTTTCATTGCCAATTCTACCTACAAATTTATATACCGAGACTATACCTAAAAACTAGGCTTAGGCCAACAAATGCCCAAACCTAGTTAAACTGGCTTTACTGGCTTTACTGGAATCTGAGCCTAAAACCCTCAACTAATCGCGCTTCATAATCATTCAATTGCGATATGTATCGGTGTTCTTTAGCTGCTTTCTCAGGCATACCAGCATTACTCTGGGCAACATAATTAGTCAGCGGTGCGGGTATATCTTCTAATTTATGGTATAGAAGAGAAGGACTGTTTTTTCTGGCTCGGTCGATATCCTGTCTCAAGACATTTAGATGATCAGGACATAACATTGGTATTTTTACTCTACCATGTGGGCCGTCAAAATTTTTCCTTATGGTCTTAAATCCAATGGAAGAGATAACGTTTCCTACAACCGTAGCAATTGATAGCATATCTGAGTGGTACTTGACATTCATACCCAGAACCGTTTTAACATCGGCACTTCTATCTAACAAAGTTGTGTAAATTTGATATTTTACACCATCGTTTATAGGGGCCATATTCGAAACTGGAAGACCGTCTTCATCAAAACTTACACCCAAAGAGGATGCGATATTAGTCATGAGGATCCACCGTGGAAAATGGATGGATTTCTCGATGTGCATCTTTTCGCTATCTAATCTATTAGCCAAATCGGTTATGAGTAACGTTTCAGGGTTCATACCAAAATACAGCCCCATTCTTCGTGAATTCAAACCTTTTTTAGATAAGCTAAGTAATTCAGCTAGACCATCTTGATTGTATTCTCCAAAGGTATCTGCGGTTCTTATCTTCAGTAATAAACGCTTTTCAGCAACGGTATGTTGAGCTTTTTTCTCAAGATCTTCACGTTCTGTTTCTGAAACTAAAGGACATTCCAGTACCAGTTTAAGTTCTAACAGCTTTTGATTTTCCTTTATTAACTTTGAGGCCTCAGCTTTTTCGTTTCTAACACAAGATGAAAGTGACACCATTTTTGGGTGGACGGTATAACCCTCTTGCTGTAACCGGTCAATAAAGTTAGCCGTGAACTCATTCCTGTCCATATTTTCAAATGAGGTCATTCTTCCGAACCATTGGCCCCAATTGTTATCCGCAAACACATACCGATTTTGATAGGGGTCAAAATTCAAGTCCTTTTGTTTAACAAAGTGATCAACGGCTTTAACTCGGCCATAGACTTCAAGATCAATAATGGTATTGGGGTCGGTCTCATACCATTCTTTGGTATCTAAGATTAAACAATGAAACTCAGTACATCCCCGTATCCGAGCAATATGCTGTGAACAGTCAGCCGAAGTATTACCCGCTCGTTTAGTAAAGCGAGAATAAACACGCTTAAACACAGATAAATTATCTCTTTTATTAATTGATATACCCGTACCAAGCGATGGTGACGCTATAAATACATCACTTTCTCTTAAGGTAGTATTAATGTTGGTGACAAAATCCGAGACTTCGGTTAATCCCGAATTATCCGATGTAATGGTGATCACTCGACGCCCTTCGTACTCCGTCATGAAGTGGCCTTTTTCTAGTACCGTTTCCATACCCCACGATTCAAGCACTTCATTAGCGATATTATAAGCGCCCTCACGGCTATTAGTGGCCACAAAGGTGCCATGATGCTTAACATGCTCAAGTAAATCTAAAGTCCAAGCCGTTTCATCGGGTTTATTATCGTCATCTGTGTAGTTATAGATAACTCGTTTTTGCTCCGCTGCTGGTTTGTAATGATTGATAACTAGATGTATATCAATGTTTTGTTTACAACAACCTAACTGAGGATCTTGTAATAAACCCAAATAGTCAGCACTAATGTCGGCATCCATTAACACAACGTATCGTGCGTTAAGGATAAGAGCGCGTAAAACATTAAGGCAAACAAATTTGTTTTTTACTGATGTTGATTTAACGTGGCGCATAACCTGAATTATTTCATCCACGACAATCACGTCATAATACTGGCCAGCAATTTTATGTAGTGAATCGTAACAGATACCTAGTCGTTTCTGAGAGCGTAGTACGTGACTCTCCATCATGGCATCTTCGTTGTAACACGCTAGAGAAAAGTCTTTAGCCATAGTTTGAGTCAGGCCTATACGAGGCGTGATACCCAGAACGGACAAGTCTGTTTCTCGGATTGTATCTGCAACGGTGAAAGTCTTTCCTGTTCCTTTTTCACCCTTAATCAGGTTTATGCCCGGTTTTAATTGTGTTGCCTTGAAGTATTCACTGTTCTGGCTTTCGTAGCTATTAACTAAATCGCGTAGAGCCGAGAACTCTTCTTCAACTGTTTTGACGTTTAGAAGCCTCATTGACGAGTTTAAATCGAAGGTTCGATTACCTTCCACAAAGGAAAATATTTGTGGTTTTGGAATCGCTTGATCTAAATTGGCAAAAACCTTGGTACGACCAAAACCTTTGTCTTCACGAAGCGGATCAAGACACCCCTTACCATCATACAGCGCTGGATTTATGAAAATATCCATTACTGAAGCTTGACTACCATCCTCGAAATAGATGATGTGAAATGGTGGAAGGATGTTCTTTTCTAGGTTGTCAATCATTCTCATTGCTTGACCGCGAGAGATTATATGTCCAACCGTTCTAGCTTTGTGAATGGCTTCTTCAGCTAATACTTCTTTAATGCCCTTTTTTATTTCCAGAACATTATCCGAGATCTTTGCTTCAAGTACCGTCGTTTGATATGTCTTTTCTTCAATGTCACTCAAATCCAATAGTTGCTTGGTATCTAAAACTGGGCACTCTTTTTCGATGTATTCTGGTGCTGGTAAGTTCTGATAGATAGTTGGATCAGAAATTACCGCCCCAGCTTCAAAAACCAATCTCTCTGGGCTAAATACCGCCGTATCAACAATCGTCCGTTTTAGAAGTGACGCACTCTTTTGCGATACTTTTATATAACCTAACCCCGCCAACCATAGTCTCTTTTCGAGAACTTCACCAAAACGATTAACGTCTTGGCCATCAGGCACAACCATGTAGATATGAAAACCCGCTGCGGGTTTTAAACATTGGTGTGTATTGGCATCAAAAATAGCCGAGGAACTTGAGTAGGTTCGGATATAAGATGTTTTGTCAAAATTAGGTATTGCTTGTGCCAACAGCGCTATAAATTGTTCAGGATTATCAATTTTGAAAGGACAACTAGCATCGTCGTCGTAATCAAACATAATTAGGCTTTGGCCTCTTTGGCAAAAGCTTGATAGTGTTCTAGTAGCATAAACACCATGAGGCATTTGTTGCGCTGGAAATTGGTAGTTCTTGGACTCAAACTTTTCTCTGGTAATAATCTCTACTTTATCGCTTTGAGTATCGACCCATCCCGTTGCAATACATTGACTTGGGGAAAGTAACTTAAGTAATAAAGGTAATTCAGAAAAGTTTATTGTTACACGCTCGGAAAGACCCGAACTCATTTTACATTCGCTGGAATCACTCTGAACTTTACCAGCGATATAACTTATTTTCTTTGTCAGAATACCGCTTGGCTTAGTTAAAACGCTAAGCGATATTTTTGGGCTTGTAGTCATATAGCCTCCGTCAATCCTATTAAATTTTTAAACAGATACTTTTAAAGTATCTGTGTTAGGTCTGCGGGAATATAAGAGGCGCTTTTTAATACTTTGTCTTTTGGATAAAAGATTTCACCGATTGTAATATCTTCACCGACTTTAAATATCGTGCCGTAGTTATTGGTGGTTGTGTATGTTGGTACACCCAATTTACGATATTTGGCCTCAGTCTTTTTAACTTGTTTTTCATCGGTGCAAACCTTACTGAGATTTGAGGCTTGAATATTATCCCAACAAGCGAGAAACTTTTCTTTAGTCGTTAGTCGGGTTGCCATTGCTAACAGTAATTCAACAAGATAGAGTTGTTCGGGAACGCTTTTTCTTGCGGAAATTATGGAGCGAAAACCTAACTGAACAAGCTTTCCGTAGGTAACATAAATTGTGTCGATAACACCGTCCATGCTCTTTACAAGAGAATCCGCAGTAGCAATTTCAACTAATTCTTCAAGCTTAAGACTTTCATGAAGACTTTCATGTTCAGGGGTATAATTTTCGGGTTCATTTACAGATAAATCAAAGGTATTGCGGAACAACACTACGTCATTGTAAAACTTGAGGTGTAGTTCTGTATTAAGTGTTCTGGGTGCAGTCATTATCGTCAATCCTATGTAAAGGCAATGCCTTATTGTTAATTTCGGTTCAATCTTAGTCTTTATTGGGGTTATTTCCAAGACTACGCTCAATACTAGACCATTCAGCTTTAGTATTCTGGATCTTAAAATAAACCTCAAAAATAACTGCGATCACTATTACAAAGACCACGGCTACCATTAGAAAATCGTGCATGTTTCTTCCTTAAAGGCAGGTATCGTTACCCGCCTTTAACAACAGATGTTTAATTATTAATGGTGTCTTTTAGGTTACTTCCAGCTTTAAATACAACCGCTTTAGAGGCGGGTATTTTAATAGATTCGCCTGTTTGTGGGTTGCGGCCTGTTCTTTCTGCGCGTTGTTTCACTGAAAAAGAACCAAAGCCAACAAGCATAAGTGAGCCACCACTTTTTAGCGTTACTGTGAGGGCATCTTGGAAAGCGTTTAATGCTCGCTCTGCCGCTGCTTTAGAAATCTCTGCGTCTTTAGCGATTTGTTCAATTAATAATGCTTTATTCATGTTCTTAATCCTTATTGGTTGTTTTGAATGGAAGGTTCTTCCATTTTAGGTTTGAAAAATTCAAGTAGTTCGGTACAAAAGCTTGAAATTAAATGGAGCTCTGTTGCTTCTTTTATTTCCTGATAACGGCAACGTCTTTCTTCATTTAGGACTTGAGGGTCTTTTTTCTGTTCTTCAGTTGTAAGCAAAGACTCAGATTGGGATAAAAATGAATCATCTAAGAATTTGGAGGTTTTAATATTTTGTATTCTAAAGTCTTCATTAAGATCAAAGGTCAAACCTCCTTTGCTAAGTGAAACCTTTTTAACGGTATAACCATCATTAATTAGGCTCAGAACTAAGTCGGGTGGGTAGTCACCATTAAATGAAGCTTTAGATTTGTCTTCGGATTCTAGGTTCAGTTTGTCACCGAAAGAAAAACCAGCAAAACCAAGACCTTTATCTTGTTCAAGATTTTCTTTTATGTTTTTAGTTAAACTCTTAGAAACACCACTAACATGAAGGGTTTTAGTTTCAAGGCTTTCAAGTAACTTAACCAGTAAGCTAAGGCATCGAGAAAAAATCTCTTCTGATGAACTATCAATAATTAAAAGTTCTTTAGCCTCACTATAATAAGCGTAGATAGTATCTAATTCTGTTGGTGCCTTTTTGCAGAGTTCAGATAGAGCCAACTCTTTTAGTTCTAGTTTTCTAATATGATTAAGGTCTTCGCCTTTATCTTTGGCTTCGGCCAATAACCGTTTGTGATACGTAGCAAGCGCTTTTGGTGAAATAGATTTTTTCTCTAACGTAAACGCTAATTTATAACCAGAACCATTACCAAAATCTGTTACCGGTGTTGCTATAGCAAAGCCAAATGAACTTAACGAGGCTTCTTTACAAGGAACAAAGGCTAAACCCTTGGCAGCTATAATTTCAACCATCATTTCCGTGGCAGAGGGCAGTTTTGTGTTTGCAACATTAATACTTTTCATAACGTCAATCCTATCTATTTTTTAGTCCAAAGGCTGGCTTTGTTATCAACCAAACCTTCTTTTTTCAGTTGTTTTAAAATGGTACTCGTTTCTTTTAAATCGATGCTCAGACTAACCGCTAAGTCTTTTGCTTTGATACCTTCAACTTTTAAACAGGCTAAAACACGTTCTTTTGTGGTCTGAACGGGTCTATCTTGTAGTACTGCATCTGGATCTTTTAGCTGTTGCTTATTACCGTTAACATAGACATAGCTTGTATACCAACCGGTTAAGAAATTTGTTATTTCTTTGCTTGGTGCAATGATTGAATTGATTACCTCTGCGCCACCATCTGCGAACATTAGCTGTTCACCATTCCACGTTACTAAGCGGCCAATACCTTTTGGGTTCCAGTATTTAAACGTTAAGAACTCGCCAATACCTTTTGGTGTTTTAATGGTTAGTACTTTTGAGTGAAGCTCAACGGTTTCACCTGTCTGTGAGGCAAAGCAAACTAAAGTCTTACCCGATTCATTGAACTGATGTATCAGTCTATTTAGGTCATTACGGACTTTACGATTCTGAGTCTTTTCTTTATTTAATTCAGAGGTAAGTGTTGAATTCTTTAAACGAAGATTTTTGTTAAGTTCCACGGTCTTCTTGATGTCACCAAGGCCGCGAAGAGTTGTTAGCTGTTTCTTTAATACCGTTAACTCACCAAGTAGGCCTAGATTACCATCACGTTGTTGAGTTATTTGATTAGCATAGTTTTCAACGGCACTTGTTAAACCTAATATTTCTAGGGCTAAGGTTTCAGAGCGAAGTTTTTCTTCGGTTAACATTTCAACGGTGTTTACGCTAAGTTCCGTGGCGGCTCTCAGGTTTTTTTCAGACGTGTTTCTTTCAATGATAAGGCGTAGGTTTCGCTCTATTAAATTTAAGTTTTCGAGTTCAAGGCTATCTATGTCTTTGAAACGTTCTGAAATAAGATTTAATATTTCATCTGTATTTATAACGCGGGGTAGTTGTGTTTGTTCTTCACTGGCGGCTAAATCTTGGTTTAATAGCACAACATTGGTGTTGTTCATTTCGTCAATCCTATCTAATTTTAGTTTAAATCTACTACCACCAACCTATTTCATAGGCATCGGGTTGAGTCTTAATTTTTTTATTCTTACGGTTTAAAGCCTTTTTTGTAAGTGGCTCTGGACTTGGTTTATGCTCTTGATCAAACGTTAAGGTTTTAACATGCACACGTATTTTAGCTTTATCTATGCGATCTTCTAGTATTATTTCAACATAATGCTCGCCATGTGCCGCATGAATCGTTGCCTGTCGGCCCTCAAACATAACATGCAAACCTTTACTGGCTGGCACGTTATGTCCATATCTTAGTTGATTGAACGCACTATAAAATCCTCGGTTCGTCCCCTTTGTCGTCATTATTGGGCCTTATAGGTGGTAAATTCATGAGGTAATTTACTACATTACAACGCTCAACGTAGGATAATTTTTGCTTATGTGTTCCTTTTGGTAAATAGCCCTCAAGAATAGGAGCCTCGTCTAACTCAATCTGGCCGAACCTAGCCTTTTTAGGATGGTAGGGTTCTAGCGTCTTACCAACTGAAATCGTACCATCTAATTTCAACCATTTTACTAGATCCGGATGATTACACATCACTTCTTTTATACGTTCAGAAAAGGCAATAGCCTGATCCCAACGGACACTGAACACTAATTCATCGTGTATTGGTAGTAAAAAACACGCATCCCAAATTGAGGTCTCGGCAACTATTTCATCCCTTAACCGCTTTATACTTCGCTTAGCTAGAGTTGCACAACCACCTTGAATTTTAGCATTTACCAACTGGTTGCCTGAGCGTCTTTGTATTGTTCGGCATACTCGTTGGCCAAAGGCTGTTACTGCAGGGCAATTATAAGCAGAGAACTTCGCCACCATGGTATTGTACCAATCGTTGGTTGACTCGTAACGGGTTCTACGCAAGCCGTCAAAGATATAAACAAAACCATACATCTTGCCATCGTCTTGGGTTCTAACTCGCCAACTCTCGGCAATAGGGAACTGTTGACGGTAATTATCCGTAGCAGTCCACATTTCTTTATCCGTCCAATTTAATTTAGGTTGGACGGTCATTAATGATCCTGAATACCAGTAGCCAAAGTTTGAGACCTTTCCGGCATTACCCCGCCAAAATTTTAAAACGTCCTCTACGGGCATTTCTTCGTTTTTAATTGGGTTGATAAATACTTTCGGGTATTGAGTTTTAAAAGTAATAACCTCGGGTTCAGTCAACTTACCAACGTCTTTAACTTGTTCATTTGAAAGATCTGGGTAATACACTCTTAGAGCTGAAGCGGCTGCACCCAAATGTAAGTCATTGTAGGGTATTGAGCCGTAACAACTGAAAAAGGCGGGGTCTTTACTTTCTTCACCGATTAAGACCAATTCAACCTGTGACCAATCCACAGAGACAATTAAATGGTCATCACGTTCGGGTAAAAAGAAACCTCGGACAAACGTTGTCTCCCCCCTTTTGCTCAATTGCATTGGATTGGGGTTTTCACCTCCCATGCGACGAGTATTTAGTAATGAGCTGATTGTCGGGTGTACTCGATGTGTTTCTGGATCTACTAACATTAAGTACGGGTTAAGATAGAGCTTCATGGTTTGCTCTATCCCTGCCATTTTGCTTAATGTTGACATAATCTTTAAAGCAGAGTCCTTTGGATAAGATCTTACCTTTTCTTCCGCTAATTCTAGTCGCTGTTGGTCGGTTAAATCCGAGTGCATCTTGTATCGAGTAAACTCCTTTATCCATGCCTGTGGGTCACTTGAAAACAACAAGATTTTATCCCTCAGCGAACCTCGGGCGTCTTCACCAGATTGGACTTGGCCTTTAACATAAATTAGTGGTAGGTCTAACAAGTCATGATATAGAACTCGGGCCATCATGTAGTGCGTGATGTTACCGGCATCAGGATTTTTTTTAGTCTTAGTATCTTTAGCCCAATTTTCTGGTACGGAACCCGAAACCAATTGAGAGACTTCAAAATCACTGAGTTCATCGACATTAGTGGCCATCAAGGCCTTAAAACGTTCCCGATAGATGCTGTATTTTGGCTCGGCATCCGAACTACCGACATACCATTTATGTTGTTTGTCAACTAATCGGGCAGAAGGTTCTTCTGAAAATTCAAAGTCTCGTAACGCTGAGATAAACTCGCGTATTACTTGGGCAAAGTTACTACGCGCTTCTTGTTTTCTAAATTCAATCTGATCATAGTTTAATCTTAAGCCACGCATCTGACATTCGGCCCAAATTCTGGGCATAGGATTTTCTTGTTCGAAAAAAACTCTCAACGCTTGAGGATTAGTCTGATTTACAAACTGTAATACTCTAAGATAAAGTTTTACACACCAATAGGCGTCATCCGCACCATAGTGCAAGACCTCTTCACCCGTGAGCTTACCCATGTGAACCTTGCCTTGAAGACAATCAACAAAGGCCATTTGCTCGTAACCGAACCAAGACTTAACAGCCTTTTTTAAGCCGTAACCATAACTTAAGGCTTTTACAAATCCGTTGTAACTATGTTCTGGCTCTGATTGCTTGGGTAATACTTTTTTTATCAACTCATTTTGTTGTGTCGATAGTTGGCCTTTACCGTCATAACCCGCAAAAACACGACTTATTTCAGGTATTAGTTTCGTGATACCAAGAAGATCCGAGTTCTTAAATTTCTGAATATCATATTCGTCATTGTTGTAGGCCGTAACACAAAACTGCATTGAACAGATAACATTTTCACTGAAATCAAAATCCCAAGACTTTTTACACATTACAAATTCAAAAGCTGCATTATGTATAACCCAAGTTTTAGTTAAATTGATTTTATCCAGTAAAGGCTTAATTACATCGTAGCTTAGACGGTTTTCTATATCCGCATGTGCCATGTTGAAGTAATAATCATAAGCGTCACCTTCCAGATAAAGTGAGAAACCTGTAATGGTCGTCCGATTAATATCAAACACTAATTTTTTAGGTTTCTTATACTTGTCGGCTTTTGGATTGATGACCATAAATTTGTTCAAGCCATCATGCCTACGGCTATCCTCGGTCTCGATGTCGAACCCAACTAACGTTGAGTTCATAATATCAAGGGTATCCATGATAAATGGGATCATGACTTGATAGTTTCGGGCATCAACTAGAATCTCAGTTATGCCCGTATTTGGGTTGATTTGTTGGAGCATACTACCACCTTAACAACAAGGCTTTATATTTCGCTATAAAGCCTTGGGTAATCACTTATTAATACTTAAGCGACATTACGCTCATAATCCATGTTCAGGAAAAGCGGTGCTAACTTAAGTTGTGCTGCTCCCATATCGAGCTTACCGCAGCTTAGGTTTCGAGATATGAGTTCGTCTGGTACATCAAAAAAGCTTGTTACGAGCCAATAGGTATCCAGCAAATCAATATTGGCATCCCATTTTGAGGCGAGGCTTTTACTCCAACCTAATAACTCTGAGCAATCCGAACCGTTTAAACGACGAGACTCAAGAAAATGAGAAATAAGTAGTTTCTTCTCAGAAGTTTCAAGCTTTTGCCATGTTCCTTCGCCAAAACCCGGCAAGCCCTTTATTCCATCAGCCTTGTCGCCAACAAGGGTTTTGAATAAATGTACGAACTCGGCTGTAACTCCCGCTATAGGCTCACGATTAACTGAGATACGTTCACTTTCCAACGCCAAAAAGTCGGCATCGTTAGAGTCGATAAATATTTTTTGTGTTGATCCCAGAGAAATCTTAGCAATAACATCATCCGCCTCGACACCATCAACTGAAACTTGTAAGCAGTTAGAGTGTGTCAAGAGTTCTTTAAACAACGTCATAGTTTGATGAAACTGATCTGAAGAAGGTTGTCTTAGACCTTTGTATTCTGGAAAGTGTTTTTTTCGGGTTTCAGTTCCGTTGTGGCCATCCCAAACCCAGATAATCGTTGTGCCTTGGATAGTAGAAATAGATTCGTTGTAAAGAATTTGAAGTGCGTTCGGGCCAAGTTTTTCCCAACGCGAACGGAAACGATTATTCCCATCTATGAGTTTTATCATGATTCGTCAATCCTAATTTTAGTTTAAATTTGGCGGTCAACTTAACCGCCAAAGTAATCTTATGCTGCGTTTTGCTCTTGTGATGCTGACTCGGTTATTAATTCGAATAAAACCACACCCCACTTGTTACCATTTTTATCTAAGGCCTTGTTGGTTAATTTAACTTTAACAGTCTGGTTGTGAAGATTTTTTTCCGTCACCATCCGGTAGAAATTTGACCATTCCGCCCAGTTCGTCATTGGAGTTGTGTAACCTAAACTTTCACCAGCCTTAGCAACTCTTGTGCCGTCAAAAGCAACAACGTCTTTGCAAAGCGTAAAGCATAGTTGTACCGCACGATAAGGCTGTGTTAAAGGGTCTACAGCAAGAGCGTTCATAATAGATTGAACCCAAGGTGCGCCCGTTTTTGTCGAGGTTACACAATCGGTTGTAAAATCATATCTCGCGGGCTGTTTTCCCCAACGTAACCCCATACCCAGAACGTAGCCCGAATTCTGTACCATCTTAATTGAGGCTATTACTTCAGGAACAATTGAGGGAAGATCGCCTACAGCAATACCCGCAAAGTCTGGTTTTAACCAATGGTCAACTTGCAGCCCCATCGCATCTAGGCTTTCCATTGTCATATTCATTGGTGTTGAATACTGCATTAGATGTGCTGGTAGTTGAGATTGCTGTGGCATCTGCTGTTGAGATTGCTGTGGCATCTGCTGTTGATATTGCTGTGGCATCTGCTGTTGATATTGCTGCGGCATCTGCTGTTGATATTGCTGTGGCATCTGCTGTTGAGATTGCTGTGGCATCTGCTGTGACATCTGCTGTTGAGATTGCTGTGGCATCTGCTGTGGCATCTGCTGTTGAGATTGCTGTGGCATCTGCTGTGACATCTGCTGTTGAGATTGCTGTGGCATCTGCTGTGACATCTGCTGTTGAGATTGCTGTGGCATCTGCTGTGACATCTGCTGTTGAGATTGCTGTGACATCTGCTGTTGAGATTGCTGTGGCATCTGCTGTGACATCTGCTGTTGAGATTGCTGTGGCATCTGCTCGATAGTAATTGGATGGTGGTTCTGGTTTACAGATTGTTGAGCCGCTTGGATCATTTGTTCGATATTATTCATTATTTTAAAGCCTTCTTTAGATTATGATTAAGATTAAGATTAAGATTTAACTCAATAATCAGGTACATACGTCAATCCCAAATTTTGAGGGTGAATTTCACCCCTAAGCATTATTTTTTGCTTAGGGGTGGAATCTCCCACGTCCTAGAAATTATCTAGGACGATTTTTATTCTAGACTTGTTTTTCTTGACTTGCAAGCCTTGTTAACTCTGAATCGATATCTTCAATCTGAATTTTTAAAAAACTTTGAAGTTCAACAGCGGAGTTCTTTAAAGTATTCAAAACTTCGGCCTGAGTTGTATTTGAAGACTGTAGATACGAAAACCGGAATCGTTCACATACGTACTCCATTTTCTGGCTTTCAACCGTAGGGTTAGTCTTGCCAGTATTAACTACTAGCTCCTGTAAAACAGCTAGTAAAAAAGTATTGTTATTTATCAATTTGGACACCTTAAAGGTTATAATGTCATTAAAGACCTATACCTGTCTTATCATTTTTTATGACGGGTTAGGGTATTTTTATATTTACTTCCACACCCTCTTCAACTTGAGTGCGGTCTTTAGATTTGGCATTGATTTTGGCGGCTATTCTCCCATCAATTGACGCCCGATACATGAGGATATAAATCTTCAACGCTAGCTCTCTTTGTCCCCGTAGCGCTCGACGATAATTCTGTATAAACGTTGTGTCTTGCCAATCAAGGGACATAAAAATAATGGTGTCAACGTGTTGCCAGTTAAAACCAACACCGGCAACGTCCGGTGAACATACCAAGACTTGAATTTCACCTTCACGGAATTTTTTATCCATCCACTGTCGGTTATTTCCCGTCACATCGCCATTCATAATTTTAGAAGTAAGACCTAATTCAACCGCCAAAGCACACCATTTCGATTGTGCGGCCTTAACGGTCTCAAATATTAGGATTGGTGCTTTAGTTTCTTTAGCGTCTTCTAGGAGGTTCCTAAGCTGTTCTAGCTTACCTTCATCCCCCTCGACAAAACCATACTTTTCGGGTATCTGCATAATTTCGAGACATCGACGAATAGCACCCGCACCATTTTTTGCTTCTAAATCTTCACCAGAATCAAGCTCAGTAATCGCTCTTGCTTCCATTTCACGATAGGGTTTAGATTGGCTCTTACTCATTAAGCATGGAATAGTAAAGATCTCTTTGTTTTCTTTTCCATAAGCCTTTTCGAAGGTAATTCTGCGACCGTGACGGTCTAATATTTTTGATAGCCTATCGTGGTTCTTCCAGATAAACGGGTTGCCCCAGGCATCCAGAACAGCATGCCATTCTAAAAAAGCTTTATACGTACCGTAAAGCCTTGGTTCAATCATTGATAATGAGGGGTAAGCAGAGCTTAATCGCCCATTTAAAAGCGTTCCAGTTGCCGGAAGAAAAGCACCTCCGGCCTTTAAATAATCGTACATCAATGCCGTTCTTCTTGGCCCATAATATCTACGAGGATTACGGTAATCTCTTTCACCATGAGTACTAAAGCCTTTGTGTGCTTCATCGACACACAAATGTAATGTGTTGCGGTGTAATTCCCGTATTTGTTGCCAGTTATTGGCAAAGGAATCAAAACCCATGATGAAGACTTTTGTCGATTTTCTTTCTATTTGTTTTCTACGCTGATCTTTAGTGCCATCAACAAGGGTTATCTGGTCTGGTGTTAGCGAACTCCAAAGCAATAACTCCTCATAATTCTTGGCCAAGAGTGACTTAGGCATACACCAAATTACTCTACCTTCTTGGCTCATGGCGTAAATCCATAAGCACATAACGGGAGTTTTACCCGTACCTGCTTCAGAGCAGTCAATGGCTCTGCGTTCATTTAAGAAAAAACCTAAATGTTCTGATTGATAGGGTCTAACTCTTAGGGTTTCGCGCTTTTCTTGTACCAAATCGAAATTTATCAGACCGCTATTTATTGGTTGGCATGGTATTAAAGAATTTTTCATTCTCTTTTGCTCTCGCTTCTTGATAAGTTTCATGACGTTTTCTTCGAAGGTTCCCCATCGATGCTAGGCAAATATCCTGTGCATCACTCTTTAAACGCCCCAAATCAAAATTTATTTCTGGGTTTAGATACAGCGTCAGACCATGACGGCAAGCCTCTATTAATTGGCTTATTATTCTGGGGTTTTTAACTTCCGATGCCCGTTCAATTAGCGTTAGATGCTTATCAAATTCTTTCATCCAACGGTCTCGCAGCCACACCAGTTCTGGATACACTTCTAAGATATCCACATTATATAAATAACAATACTTTAGGGCGTAATCTATCGGTGGCTTATAGGTGTATTTTGAGACTGTTTCAGGTGCAATATTTAACTCTCTTGACACAGTTGCATTATCAGTCACACCATCACGTTTGAGTTTAAAATACACTGAGGATAATCTTCGGCCACGTTCATGGTCGGATAAAATTGTTGGCCACGGTGTTCGCTGTTTGTCTTTTGCTACTCTTGCCAAGGCAGAGTTCCACCATTAATAAATTTATCAATTAAACGAACACCGATATGCTCTAGTGGTAATGTTACTAGCTCATTTAAACCAATTAGTTCGGGTAACTTAGTCTCAATAGTGGCCACGTTTGGTAACTTACAACTCGTAACTAGGATTAACGTCCGAGGTGAATTTTTAGAAAGAGCTATAATTTCGGCAACCAGAGAATAATGAGCCTCGTAAATACCATAGAGAACCAAAGGTTGTAGGTTAGTTTGTTCAAGGGCTTGGATGATGTAATTCAAACGCTGTGAATTAATATCTAAGACTTGAGAGTAATTTGGTGAACTCAGGGTCTCTAAAGTCTTAAACCATAACGATGGGATCATAAAGTCTTGAGAACTAACTTGGACAACACGTTCACCTTTTATTTCCCAAGGTAGGGGTGCCATCATTTTTACTACGGGATCAAACTTAATAGTGTCGAAAGTTTGGGAATGTTTCTTGATAACAGAACGTTGTTTAAGATAACCGTTTATCGCATGAGGGCAACGACCTTTGATACCACCAACAATTTTGCCTGATGGTCGTGTTTTAGGCTTGAAATCGAAGCCGTTTGGAGTAACGTCTTGAAACAGGTAAAACCGTGAGTTAATACCTTCAATCAGACCAAAATGTGGTATTTGATCCATTGGTTCTGGAATTTTGGCTAATGCAGATGCCATATCATCAATCCTATAATTTTATGAAGGGGTGAGTCACCCCCTAATTTTTAGTTTAAAGCGCTAATTTTTGATTCAAATTGGTAGTAGAGTTTATCAATACTTTCTACCATCCGGTCTTCTCTATCACATTGAGTTTTAGTTTCCTTAATCAAGCGTAGTAAGCTTACTTCATTCCAAACGGAATTTTCGACTTTAACGTCTGCACCTTTAGAGCGAACAATGGCGCTACACACTCTTAGAATAAGTAATATTTTTGAATCAATTGAAGTTGACATAAGATGCCTCAAGGTGGATGTCGGCTTTTAAATGGCCTAATAGTTTTAGAATAATTCTGAGCCTCACAGCCCATTTGGCTTAATGTCATATCATCAATCCTAGTTTATAGTTTAAATCATTATGACCTAAGCAGTAGGGTAAGCTTTGGATCAGAACTCAGGTCGTTAATAAAGTGCTTAACATCTGAATCATGTTTATGATAGCGCTTTTTTAACTCTTCAATCAAGTCGTAGGATTCGTGATTCAACCCACAACTTTTAAGAATTTGGCTTAAATCTTCGGATGGATCTTCAATCATGCTGGCCACATCTAAATTCTTAAGAAGAATAGCCTCAATCTCATTAACATTAAGTGTTTCTTTTAAAGCTAGAAGTACGCGACTTAAGAAATCTGAGTTAGTAAGAAATTGATCTAGGGCATCGTTATCAATTGAGGCCAGAAAGGGCGATACCCATTCAGGCGTATAAACGTTTTCGATATACCACTTCAGTAAATCTGTTTTTTCAATTAACAACGTTTTATCTTCATCCGTTAATTGATCAATGACAGACTGGTGCTGGCTCATAACCTTCCTCCCAGGCAACGGTATATCCCGAAGGTACTAAGACAACCCGAGCACCCTCTGGTAAAGGTTTGTAAGTGACTAACCAATCTTGGCCACGCTTTTCAACGGACATAACATAAGCCGCTAATTGTGCCGCCATAAACAGGTCTTGGATTTTTAAATGTAAAACTTCTGGGGTTAGTTCTTTGGCGTGTGGAATACCTAACTCGTACCAAGCGTTATTATTTACGCCTGAGAGTGAAGGGGTAGTGAAGTGAATACCGTAATTCTTAATAAATACGGGAGCAATAATGATAACAGCTTTTTTAAGCATGATCGTCAATCCTAGTTTTAGTTAAATACGCCACATCAGTGATTGTGGCAAATGTAAAGGGTAGTGCCAATGCTAGAGTTGAACTAGCACAATCCCCGATAATGGGTGGGGCGAATCACCGTTAGATTCAAAATTGGCACATCCTTTCTTACACGGGCAGTATAGCCGAATTTGTTTTTTAATCCATTTAATTAAATTTAATGCCCCCCGATTATTGGTACTTTGCTAGGGCTTTGTCATAGTCCTCAGCAAAATCAATCTCTTTTCTTAAATGGTTGAGAAATTCAGCGAAGGTCCTAAGCGGTATTTCGTGAAATTCCTCGTCAGAGGCGTAGCCACCTTCGACTAAGCAAAACCGGAAGTGTTCTGCGTACATCTTCCCAACCCAATTATCTTGAGCAAAACCTATTTCAGCATAAAGCTTTTCTGGTTCGGGTTCTTCTTGAATTTTTTCTTCAATTTGTTGCGCCACATCCGAATCATAGAAAGTACCCAAGGATAAGCGGCCAATGAATTCTGCCTCCGTCATTGGGATTATTTTCATCAGATAAGCATCTTCATCATCATACTCGTTGATTTCGTCTTGAGCCTGTTGTGCACTAGCAAAAGCTTCGGGTTGTAAATCACCATTATCTACGATAGTAAAAATTACTTTTTCCATATAAACCTCTATTAATTGGCGTGATTGCCTCTGCCTGTTCGGCAGTTAACGAGTTTTATCTTAAGCCTTGGTGTTTCATAGATAATATTACGTTACGTTCGCTCGCAGCCGATTCAGCGTCTTGTTCTAATTCATCAATGTAGTCTTGATTAAGATCTTCATTTTCGATGGCATACAAGATTTTATCGGCACAGGCTTCGTCCTCTCTATCCATATCTTCTTGGGAAGTTCGACGCCTATCATTAGCAATTAGCTGTTTTCGGGCATAATCACTCTGAGATTTACTAAGCTCAACTGAAATAAGTATTTCTTCCACATCGATACCCAAATCAAAATTTTCTTTCATTAATTTCAGTTTTTTAAGGGCAATAGGTGAGGGATGTATCCCATCTATTGGAGCTCTTAAATTGAAAAAGCGATAAAATTTCAAGTCATCATCGTTTGAATAATGCTCATTTTCAGCATTAACGATTAAGCTTTCAACAAAACTTACATCCATTTTTTGTTTCATTTATTTCATACCTTTAAATTAATTAATTAAAATCTTGTCACTGCGCTTTTGCTCTGCGCGTTGTTGCGCTGTCATGTTAAATCCTCACAAAAACCGTACTGGTGGGTGGTTTTAATAATCTCCATAGCCTTCACTCATGATTGAGCGTATAGCTTGTTTTTTTAAGTTTGCTGCTTTCTCTTCGGCACTCAACTCATTAGCGTCCTTGTGGCCTTGTAATGTCAAAGCCGTTGCTGCTTTGCCACACGTATAAACGTATGCAAACAATTGCTCGCCATTAACGTGCGTAGGCACTATTTTTGTGTAAGCAACCATGTCACCATCGTTATTTTCTACAAGTTTGTTAGCAACATCTACTCTTCTTTTGCCTCGTAAAGTATCAACTAATTTCATAAATCACCTACTCGTGAATCAGCCATTTTAAATCCTTAATAATTTATTTTAGCAGTACGATTGCCAGCGTAATCCACGCTCCCTGTGAGCGACTTTGGCAGTTAAGGATGCCAGCCTTGAAACTAATCTATTAACTCGTCACGAATCTCAGTGAGTAAATCTAACGTACCATGCAAGTTGATATTGTCACTAATAGCCTCAGCTTCTATCTTGTCAGATATGAGCGAAAGCTCGTCATCCGTTGTTGTTGCCGTGATAGCGTATTCTTTTAACACACCCTCAACACTCATAGCGTTGAGCAACCAATCTCCGGCACTCCAATTCTCTCGGCTTGCACTCTCACGCTGCCATGAGCTGATAACACTAGGATCTTCGTCTTCGACTTGATGCGTGAAATTTTTTGAATGAAGATACATTAAAGCATCTTCCACATCTTCAAACTCACCGTGAGCGTGATGCGACCAATCATTTGTAGTACCCAACCAACCATCAACCCTAACTTCATGGCTTAGGTTGGTTCGGGGCGCTTCAGAAGTGATAGACATCACCAACGTATCACCTAAAATATTCCCCCTAGAATCCTGACTGTTAGGGCCAACATATTCAGAACTAACAATATAAATCATAATAACTCCATAATTTTTGTGTGTCGGAATTGACAGCCCCGACGAATCGGGGAACATTTAAAATTAGGCGTAGAGGTTAATTGCTAGCTTCAAGTCTTCTTTTGTAAAACCTAAGTTCTTATACAGATCAAAAGCAATACTCTTAAACTCTTGAGGTGAACAATGTGGGGATACTTTCAATACTTCTCGGGTTAATACCGCTTCATTTGAATTGTCACCAAACTTTCTTTTTGGCGCATATTCAACTTTAGCTTCATCGGACATTAAGAACTTATGAACAGCTTCTAGGCCCACAGAATGTTGTATTAAGTGTTCCCTAGACATAACAAAGCCAACTTCGTGCATAAATTCATCGAGAGACATTGTTTCTGTTTCGTCATGAATCTCTATTTCAAAAAAGCTATTATCTGAAAAATAAAGACGTACTGCTAAGTCATCGGGTTTGAATAGCTTGAAAGCTTCGGTATTAATAGTGAAACCTTTAGTAGTACAAGCTGATAACATTTTAATTTTCATGGGTTTTCCTTGCATTGATTAAATTGAATTTAAGTTACTAAGCTGCCTGTGCGACAGTAAAATATAATCAAGCTGCGGTTTGTACTTGTTTTAGTTTAAAATTGGCAATCATATCTTTAGCTGAAATTTCACCTCGATAGAATTGCCGTGGTTCGTCAACGTAAACGCCACGTATTTTATTTTTTCCTACTTTACCATAAGCTTGCTCCATATTTAATGCAAAGTCAAAGGCTTGAGGTTTTTCTAAATAGACTAACTCTAGCTTTGAAGCCGACTTTCGATAACAACCCTCACAATTACCAAAATGTTCTGGAATACCTAAATCAAAAGGCTTTCTTTTCCAATAGTCTAAGACCTCCTGTTTAGACATATAAAACCAATCGGCTAAAGGGTAAATACGGTATTGGCCATTAGATTTATTCAAACCACGGTTCAGGCGTTTAGGTTCATCACCACGAATACCTATAGCGGTTGGATAAGTGCCGTTTTTCCACCCTAATGACTTCAGGTAACTTATAATAACGTTTTCTTTAAGTTCCCGAGTACAGTGAGGATAACCCTTATTGGGAATACCGTATTTTTCAATTACCGCTTTAAATGGTTCTTGATTTCTACTGGCGGTTTCATAAGTAACAATCTTGTGAGTTGAGGACTTTAGCCCGGGATGCACTACGGCTTCTAGCCAAGTAACAATTCCACCCCAATGATCATCACACTTTTTAGCAAACTCCAAGCTTTCGGGGTGTTCCCATCCGGTATTTGCAAAGCAAATCTGGAAATCAAAATTAGCGGAATACTCGTTGAGAAACCGATCTACCATCGTTGCTGAAGAGCGACCACTACTAAAGGTTAATGCTATTTTTGGTCTCATGATCTTTCAACCTATTAGAAATAGTAAATAAGGTCATCACCTTTAAAGTAATTTTTTAGGTTATGAATAAGGTTAAACATCGGTGCAAACGCTTGTCTGTAATCAACGCTCTGGCCAAGAATTTCATGGCCATGAGTCATGTTGCATTTCGCTATTAATGTTTCGGGAATAGACTTAGCTCGGGCATGTTCGTTAATCGTTAGTAACCGCTCCATGCCGTCCCCTCGGACTATAAACGGTTCAGTACTACGCCTTTTATGATAAAATCTACCAATGGTTCCACAATGCGTTTCATCACCATTTAATAGCTGTCTTTTAGCAAAACCTTTACCGTTTTTGGCGTCACGAATGGATTTGGCTTTAAGGTATTCATTAGCTGACCAATCGGATTCAGAAACATTTACATCTAATAGATCTCGTAGTGTTGGATATGTTCGCGTCATCTTGAATTTAAAGACTTCGTTAACGACGGAAACCGGCAAGCCATTTGAAATAGCCATGAACCAAAAGCGTTTTCTATTTTCAAATGTTCCCGTTTGAACGTTATCTAAAACAGCTTCTATAACGTGGTAGCCACGTCGAATAAGCTCTTGCTGAATAAGCACGTACATTGGACTACCTTTAGCCTGTGGTACGTTCTCAGAGTAAATTATCGATGGATTCGCGGCCCTCAGCGTACTCATTAAGCCAAAGATACTCGTACCAGACTCATGCTCTTCAGGACTTAGTTTGTGGCTTGATGCACCCGCTTGGGATAAACCCGCACAAGGCAAACTAAAGCTGAATATGTCCACTTGCTTAAGTAGTTCGGGTTCCAGTTCTTCGAGTTTACTTTCAAAAAAAACGGTTTCATCGGTAATAGCAAAGTTCTGAGCGGCTGCGGATTGAAGATATTTAATTTCTTGGTCAACAACCCAGACCACACTTGAATCTAAATCGTTTTCCGTAATCGCTTGATGAACAGCAGCGGTGCTAATACCGCCACCCGTACACACTGAGGCTTCTGTTAATTTACCTGACAGGATTGCTTTTTTTAATCGCTCTTCTCGCGTTGTTTTAGCTTGTTCTTCATGATGAATGGTTATTTTTATAACCCCCCGAGAACAAAAAATGGCCCTAATGCGTGTTCCTTCGGGGAATTCATTACCAAACTTACCGAGACTTAAATCAATGATAGGTAACTCTACATCGTTTCTAAGACGACCCGAAACCTTGTAGTCACCATCAGGATGCTCTTTTAGGGTGATGGTCTTGTTTTCGGTGTCTATCTCTCGAAAGTAATAGCCACCGCGTTCAAATCCTGCAGTTTGAAGTTTTGCACCTTCAAGCCACAATCTAGCACCCGAACGATGCTTTTTTATAGTCGTATAGCTGATTTGCTCAGACATATCGTCAATCCTAGTTTTAGTTAAATAGGGGGGAGTGTTCCCCCCCCTAGGTTTAGTTTTAATAATGTTCAGAGAGTGTCCATGGATGCGTTATTTTTTCTAACGAATCTGGGCTACAGGCAAACCAGTAAGAGTCCTTATTTAAATAAATAAACCTACCGTATGTTACTCTGTCATCAAACCCAATTATCGTGTATGGCCCAAACGAAATACCAAATTCGTTTGTGAACATAACCTTCTGGCCAAGACTGAAATCACAAGGCGCGGGGGCTGTGTCTACCATTTCAAGATCTAAATATTTTATTTTTGCCATGGACAATCCTGTTTAGATTTTAGCTCTGTGAGTTGTCGCCTCACTTCTTCTGTAAATAAAAGGGCGTCAGGAAGGTTCCCAAGGTCATCAACATTAACTGCGACCCAAAAGTAAGTGGCTAACGAACCCGTAATCTCGAACAGCTCACTACCTAAGAAATCAAAATTATCCAGTTCATCATGCAAAATCATGCTGTACGGATAAAGATCTTGTACTAGAACATCTTCACCCACACCCAAAACATCCCCAATATTGGCTACACCATCACCGTTAAAGGTAGTGAGGGTGTGTATCACAGCATTACAGAAGTAAAAATGTGTCATGGCTCGTCTAGCGTGTTCATCTGGGCTCATAGCTCACCTCTTGAACATTTTTTATGGTGATACTATCCAATGGTCTGTCAAACAGTTTCGCCAAATGCTTTCTCGCCTCGGTTACGGCCTCAAAAGCATTTGTGGCGAGCGTTTTACCTTCCCCAGAAGTTTTGATCTTATCGCTAATAAGAAACTTATAAGTGTACATTTTTGCCATTAGATGTCCTCTCTTAAGCGAAGCGCTACAGGTAAGAATGGGATGTTCTCCGGTGTGTAGTTAAAGAACTTAACAGTTAGCATTTTCCCTGTTGCGTTCTCTCGGTCTAACCATGCTTGATGTTTTTCTTGCATCGTGCCAGGCGAAGTGCAAGTAAAAGCTTTGCCTTCGGATGTTATACATTCATAAACCGCGACTTGGTAAGTTATCTCGCCTTTAATGACGGGAGTCCCAGACTTAACACTTGTGACCTTAAACTCGGCATCTTGGAAATCTTTTTTCTTCATTAACGAATTCGAACGCTTACCTTCTTCATATCCGGCATTACCATGGCGAACCATCGTTCCTTCGTAACCGTTGCTTAAGTTTTCAGAGTGAAAGTCATCAAGTTCGGGTTCACTTTCCAAATAAGGAGAGGGCACAACATCAATAATTTCAGAGTTAACAAGATTAGCTACACGGGTTATAAAGCTAAGACGCAAGTCATAACAGTTGGGGTCTTGACTGATCACATCGTACATAACGTATTTAAGTTTTTTACTTTCAGGTTTAGGCTTTTTAACCCACGACGAAATTGTTTGAAGCGTTTCACCATGGGCGTAAACTTCACCATCGAGCGTTACCGATTCTAAAAGGGTAGGCATTATCTCATGCAAGCTTTGCAGTTCAGAACGAATGTGTTCCACGTCCAAAACCTTACCTTGACGTGAGTAGAGTACGACTTTGCCATCTTGCACCGTGGCCAACATGCGGTGGCCATCAAGCTTCGGTGAAGCATATACGGGAAAATCCCACTTTTTAACCTTTTCAATAGGCTGTGCCAGCATTGGTTTTGCAAAACCAAGCGAGTTCGTAACAATGTCACCTTCTTTTGGCACTTCTGTTACATATCCCTTGTCGAGTTGCTTTTTGACTTTTGATTGTGCGTCAAATACCGCTTGCATCAAGGGTGTCGTTTCATTAGCACGACCAAGGTTTTTACCTTCAGTATAAATCTGTGGCGTGATCACGGGCTTGCCGCCTAAGACTTTTAACGCTGAACGGGTAAGGGTTACTTCACCGCAAGAGGCTTGGTCAACCGTTATTTGCCAACTACCAACTTGGCCCGTTGAGTGAATTTTATAAAGCGTTTGGTTGTAATGTGTTTGAGACATTTTCGTCAATCCTATCTTATTTTAAGTTGGGCCAACAGACTCACCAAAAGCACCCGCTGGGAGCCTCCAATAAGGTGTATGAATGTTAGCGGTAAATTCTGTACTGAGTGCTATTTCTAGCCATTTTGGGTCACAATCATAAGGCTTACCCTTCGAGGCCTGTTCTTCCACACTCAGCTTTCGATTAATGGTTAAGCCAAATTGTTTTTCGTATTCCGCTATACGATTAAATTTTTCGGGCATATATTTCTTTATTGTTGCCCATTGATTCGCGGATCCAAAAATACAGGCCAAACAACTGGTTCTACCCCATCCTAGATGGTACGCAGGGTGGGCTAATATTTGGTGGCGCTGTAATGTAAGCCATACTTCTTTTTCATTCCAAGCGTGAACTGGTCGCCAATGGTCAATGTGTCGGCTTGCTTTCTTACCATTTCGGTTATCTGCCATGTGGGGCTGAAAGGTCTGGTATTTCGCTCTGGAAGCACTTTCTTCGGCCCTTTCACCTGTAATAAATAGTGTTTTTCCGGTTTTAAAAAGTGGGTCATGTATTAACACCTTTGACCCCACATCAACTTTTAAGTACGCTGAACACCAGCGAGTTCTAAGATCTGCCGCTGTCTGTGGAAACTTTAGCCTTGTGTTCTTTTTACCGGAAACACCCCCAACGGTAATACGTGCACCGTTGGTAGCCTCAAATGTTACAGGCTTAGTCAAAGCATTTTCCCTGAGCATTTCACCTTCAAAACCACCAACTTTCCAACTAAAGAAAATTCGCATATCAAAGTGTTTTGCAAAAGCAATGCAATAGGCTTTGGTGCAGGGCCAATCCATCAAGTCACTATCTTCACCATCAACATCATGATGCAGAAGTATGATCTTGTTAATTGGTACACCTTCATCAATAACGTGGAGAACTGCCGCAACGGAGTCTTTACCACCGCTAAACGCTATGGCCACAGTGTCATAATCGCTTAGGTTCGGGCTGTGGGGTATAACTTCGACAACTGTCTGAGTCATATCGTCAATCCTAGTTTTAGTTAAATCAGTGGGGTTCGTACCCCCACCAAGTTTTAGTTCTATTCGGCCTCTAAAAACAGCGACCATTTTTTTACGTGGTTATCAAACCCATCATTTGATTGACCGTGATATCTAAATTTACCATGGTCATACATGCATATCTGATAACCTTCTTCAGACCAATCAGGGCAATAAGCAATCAATAATCGTCGTTTGGGTGGTAAGCTGCTTCGAGGAAACCATATATTCATATTAAATCCTCTGGCGTGTTTGTACCCTGTAGAACACCCAATAAAAAGTCCTTATTCTTGAACTTTTTAAAGGTGTCATAGCTAAAGCGATTTACTCCTTCACGATACGTATAAACCTCCACTTCGCCATTAGACAGCTTATGAAACGTAATGGTGTGGAATCGACTTTTTAAGCCTTGAACAAAGGTGTCCACTATCTGTAACTCTTCGTCATTTAATCTTAATTTGTAGAATTCTACTTTAATCTCTGTGGCCATAATTTAAACCTTGTATCGTTCTTTGGAGGTTATCGTTGATGAAACAAAGTTTTTAACTTGATTAGGACAAAGCTTACTTAGCCATTCTATTTCGTCTTGATAGTTTTCCGAGGCCACAAAATTGTGCCAATGAGAAGTGGCTTTCTCGGTTGTGTCCCAACGGTAGCCACGTTCTTTTAACTGATCTTTAACGTGGAAAGGCGCTGTGTAGCAACGTATGTGATACGTTGTGTTAGCGGCATTTTTTAGCAACTCATTCAAGCTTTGAGGGTAATCCATAAATAAACGAACCGTGGCTAAACAATCCGTATCAGCTCGGTGTGCATCGTAAAAATAACCCGCCTGAACCAACAGCATTTCTAAGCGATTACCCTTCAATCCATAATTAGACCAAGCTATATCTTTGATGGAACATGCCCAATTCAAATTACTTAATTGTGGAAATCGTTTGTCAAAAAATGCGCGATCAAATTGGGCGTTGTGAGCAATGACAAAAGCAACATCACCCAATATTTGAGAAATTAAGTTGTCGTCAAATTTGAAACCCCTAACTTGCTCTAAAGTTATACCTGTGATTTCGGTTATTTCAGGTGTAATTTCGCCTTTTGGTTCTTCAAACCAACTGGCACAACCGATTATTTGGGTGATGTGACCTTGGCTTGGGCTATAAGTAAATTTAACTAAACCAAGTTCAATTACTTCATTTTCCTTCCAATCTAAGCCCGTGGTTTCAGTATCAAGCATGATCAGGCTTATTTCATCACCAACGGGTGTGTTGACCAAAATAGGGTAGTTTGGTAATTCAGTCCTTGAAGTAAAAGGAACACGTCTTAAAGCCCTAAAATTATGTGGTTCGGCCTGAATCTCGGCCAAGAGAAGGTTGTTTATAGCTAACATTGTCAATCCTATTTTATTTAAGCAATTTTAATTAAGGCTTCAGTTATTTTCTGAGCCATTAATATCCTGACTCTGAATCTCTAGAGGGGAAACATAAACTTCGTGAAGTAATTTCGAGCCTTTTTTATTAATTCGAGTCCCAGTTATGAGTTTTAAATCCACAATAATTCGGAAAGCAAAGGATGGTAAAGGCCTGTTATTCATACGCTTAATGACATACTCAGCGGCACGTTTACGCATAAATATTTCGCAAGGTTCCCCATCAACAAAAGGCATCCATTCTTTGTAATGAAGCGTGAATGTGTCCTTTAAATCTTTGAAAGCTAACATCTAAAACCTCATTGTCATCATAATGGCCGAACGGCCAAGGTTCTCAAAATAGACACCGTTCAAATTATCCGTAAAGTAAACCTTACCCTCAGATTCAAATCCTGAAAGTAATTGTGTGACATCTTTACATTTAAGTGCCAACTCTACCGTAGTATTTTTAACTCCTGTTGGTAGGGTTACGATGTAACCCTTTTGACTTCCGTTAAAAATTCGGATCTCCGACTTAGCTAAACAATCCTTGAAGGTTTTAACATCTAAAGAGTACAGACCCTTATTCAGAATTCTTTTCCAATCGGGATAGCGGCGATCAACGTCAATTTTTATTTTCTCAGCGTTATAATAACCGTCTTCTAAACCTTCATCGTTATCCGCTACGTGCATACGATGCCCATCACTGGCTATTATTTTATCTTCGGAAACATAGACATAATTGAGATAATAGCGAATATCTTTTTTTGCCATCGAGGTACTACACCACTGAAAGTTAGTTAGTGTCTTGGTTGTAATTTTAGGCTTGAAAAAGTTATAAAGTTCTGCCAATCCCTTCACCAAGTCAGGTGAAGCGTTTTCGTCGGGTAAATCCTGAATAATCGATAATACCGTTGTGAATAGTTCATCTTTTGGTTTTGATTGTGAACAATACATTGCTTTTTCTAACACTGCTTGGTAGTTACTCATTTCGAACCCCTATAACTAAGTTTTACCACACCTTCATCTATGGCAGCGTAGAGCATGGCGCAACGTTGTTCTTCATTCATGTGGTCAAAGACGGCTTGATTTTTAGCATTTAAACACTCTCGGAATTTAGCTAAATGTCTCAACATTTCCTCTTTATGGCTTTCTTCAATGCTACCTTGGCAACGTTGGCAAATACCAAAACCTCGGTCTTGGTCTTGGTCAACATAACCTTCCCAAGTTTCAAACCAAGTACCACAGCATCCACAACTCAAGCCCGTTCCAACTTTTATGTTAATTGCCATGGTCAATCTCCACTTCGCAACAGGTATAATCAACAACAGGAACCATGGCGGGGTTCAATTCTAAAACTAGGGGTTCATAAATCGCAAATGGTGTGCCGTCTGCAAATTTAGCTATAACCTTACCGTCTTTAAAGTCATAATCTTTAGCCTTGGTAAAATAAAGCCATGAACCCGATTTAGATTCCGGCAGGGGCTCAAATTGAACACCGTTTTTTTGTACTAACTGCACTTTTCTAATGTTAACTTGACCACAACGAGGGCCAACACCCACGTAAGTTGTTTGCCACGTTGAACCCAGAACCAATGCACGTTTAAAATCTGCTAAAGTTTTCATTATGCTGCCTTACGTTGGTCTAAAGTGAGTGATTGTGTCATGGCATCAATAAGCGCTTTGCTTGGCTTAAAGTGCGGTCTATAACTGGTTTCAGTGACTTCAACAGATTCACCTGTTTTTGGATTACGCGCTATTCTGGCTGGTCTTGACGTGAATTTGATTGTGCCAAAACCCCTAATTTCAATCCGTTTACCATTAACTAGGCAATTTTTGATTTCCGCTATAATGGCTGAGAAAAAAATCGTTAAGTCTTTTTTACTGAGTTTCGTCTCTTTTACTCGCGCTAACCAGAGAGTTAGAAACTTCGATGCGGGTGTTTGTCGTTTTGGACACCCAAGGTCAAAACAGTTTCCAGACCATACGGCAGAAGGTCTCCAACGACTGGTGATTTCCTTTTCTTCACCCGTTTTTGGGTTACGACCAACTCTTGAGGTCTTAAATTTTGGATAGAAGGTTGCTAGGTTTGTGACGTTGATTTTATTACCCTTAACCAATTCTTCCCCTAAAGTTTCAAAAAATATCGTTGTTAGATTAATGGACTCGATTATCGTTATCTTTTTAAATTTTATGGCTTTCGCAATATCTTTTTTAGCAACGGTTATGTCGCCAAAATTTCCAGTTTTTGGCTTTTCTAAACGGTTGTATTTCATGATACGTCCTTAAAAATTATTTTGTTTTCCGCGACGATTTCATCCCAAGGTTTTCCGAACCTTAGTCCTCTTACGCGCTTATTGTTTGCTGGATTTGAGCGAGCAACTTCTTCCATAGTGATCGCTTTTTTGTAAAGTTCAGGCTCGCTTTGCTCAAGGTCTAAAATTTCACAAACTTGAGTCGATGGGCAAAAGAAACAGGCACTTTTCTTGGGGTCTGGTAATCCTTCAGCCAGAATAAGATTGGTGCAATCTTCACGGTTTAAGCCCCACTCTTGAAGCGGAAAAGAGACATCAAATTTGCACTTCTCACGCTCAATAGCAGGATTGATTTTCTTTGGTAGGGCAAATCGACAAGTACGTTCATCTTCATCAGAATCAAAACCGATTACCTTGGTTACTTTATTCTTAATATCAATACAGCGTCGAAATTTTCCCCATGTACCTTTTGTTATTGGATGATTATTATAAAACACATCCATAGCCGCTATTTTCCACTTGGCGCTACAAGTGTGATTACCGTAGGCAAGGCTTGGTAAAGTGGCCTTTTCTATGCAATAGTCATACAACGTGCTAGTACTGCCATCAGCAAAACGCTTACGGCAGATACTAAGCTCGGGAAAACCCACGGACTTTAGCCATTTATTCAAAATTGGAATGTAGGCGTAAGTGTGGGGCATTTCATTACCAACATCGGCAAATAGAATGATGTCAGGACGCCAACCCCTTTGTTTAAATAAAACAAGAAGAGCAATTGAATTAGTACCTAAGCCACAATTCATTACTAGAGTGTTGTTTTGCTCAATTAAGTCTTCAATTGTGGCCATGACTTACTCCCAATCCCAGCTATAACCTTCTGAAGGGAAATCACCATCTCGAATCTTAAAATCAACGTAGGTGTTAAATGCTTCATTGACGGCAATAACATCTACTTTTTTGGCCGCATCCAAACAATGCAGAACATCACCGCTCCCAAGTTCTAAACCCTCAGATTCAATATGTTCTTTGAAACTTTCAACGGCTTCCTCCACGGTTGGCCATTCAACCGCCTCCATATTAAGATAGAAATCCCCTGCTTTTTGACCTTCTGAATCAAATAATCCAAATGATTCCCAAGCTGATCCGTCATAAAACGTGTGTTTTTTAAATTGTTCTAAAGCCGATTCTAAAACCGTTATACATTGGTATATGGGGTCTTTTTGGAAAGCCCTACCCGTCCCATCAATTTCGATGGAAACGGTTAAGGTTTCTATTTCACGATATTTCTTTTCTGGCATCTTCAGATACTCCTTTTGGCCCAAATTTACGGACGAACCGCTTTTCTTTTTGGCCATGAAAGTTAATTACAATGTGGTTGTTACTCTTTCCGTCGCATAAGTTGCATTGCTCACAGCGAAAACCTTTTTCAAAAGAACAAACAACTTCGTTAGCCAAAATAGGCTGGTCGGCTGTTTTAACTCTGAAAGTTGCAAGGTGGCTGTATTTCTCAAGTTGAGACTCGGTTTCAATCGAAACTTGGCAAAACTTAAGAATGTTGGAGTCAAAACATTCATGCTCAATTTGGTGAGTAAAACCCGTATGGCCATGGCACAAACTAACGACACCAAGCCAAACGTGGTAGGGAACAGCAGCAGGATCACCGTAGGAACCGAGCCTAATCAAACGTCCAAAGAAACGCCCAATATACTGAGGGGACATCTTAGGATATTTGTTTTCATGATATTGCCGCCAGATATTCAGTGGCGCTTGAAATGGTAGGACGTAGCATCCACCACCGGAAAAATGTCTGTGAGGGCATTTACCGCAAATGCTTACGTCTTGGCCTGTTTTTACAGCCACGTTAGGTGAAACATCCTTTCGAAGTATCCATGTTTGGATCACATTACCTGTTTTTTGGTTAAGTGAATCAAACGTGGCCACAACGATAATAGGTTGACCATCTAACATACTCGGGCCGTCGAACAGAACCACACCATTTACTCGGCTCACTAATCCGTAATAGCGTAGATAGCTTGGTGTTCGGAATGAAGGGTGTCGTCACCAAAAACGTAAGCCCGAAGGGCATGGAAACGGTTTGATGCCAGGCGTTGGATTTCACCTGAACTTCGGAACGTTAAATCTGACCAGTAGAACAAATTCACAATTATACTGAAAGCATCGGCTGACACTTCAAAACTCTCATACCCATTGCTAACTTTAAATTTCTCTTCCGTATCGAGGCGTGTGTAAACGATACTTTCGCTTACAACATTATCTTCCCAAGTACCCGATTTGTAATCTGGGCTGATTTTATCCGCTTGAATAAAGAACCGAATTTCTTCTAACGGGTTAATAGCCAATAATGGGCCTAAAGTCTTTTTCATATCATCAATCCTAGTTTTAGTTTAAGTAAACGTTAGCGCCTTGTAGTACGCCAACGATATAGTTTTTTTCAACTGGTTCTTTAGTCTCACGATTAAAGAAATAGCCGAAAGCATAAGGGTTATAAGTTGCTTCAAGGCCTTTAGGGCTTGGAACAATTATATTTGAGGCATCTATCAGGCTGCCAAAACAAAAGCCGTGAACATTTTTACGGCCTTCACGAATTACACGTTGGCGGCTTGCTTCACTAACTTTAAAAAATACATCTTTGAGGACAATACATTTTGCATAACCAATGACTTTGTTTTTGTCTGGGCCATCACATGCTTGTATTGAGTAAAATTCAGGTTTGTTTAGGTTTCGGTAAACTTTAACAGCTTGGCCTTGGTATGCCTTTCGGGTAACGTTCCCCACCTTACTCTCAAAAAAACCTGTTTCTAATAAACTGTTGGATAAAACGTGCATGGGCCACCTCGGAGGGTGATATTAGATTAAAGAGATTTTCGGGCAGCTTAAGGAACCTAGGTGGAATCCCCATTTACCAGAACGTGCATTGAGTTTCACTTCTTCAACCAATTTACTTGGTTGTAGCGCAAACAGTGTCATTCGATTGGTTTTTTCGGCTAAGGCGTAGGCCAAGGCCATAAAGGGGTCGTTGTGGCTGAAATGCCACTCTACATTTGTGCTGAGGCAGATAACTTTCATAGCTTTCTCGTTATAGTAAAATAGGTGGGGGTATAGAGGGCTGGTATACCCCCACCAACATGATGTTTCCCCCCCTGTGTGGTGGGGGGGACTCATACCGTCAATCCAAATAGTTGTCTGTCTGTCTGTTAAAACGACAGTGGTTGCGTGTAGCTAACCAACGGGACGGAATATATAAAAATTATATTTTATTGTCCAGTAAATACGAATAAAAATATAAAAAGAATACCTTTACGGTCGAATACTTTCTTTTTGATAGTTTTTTTAGTCCTTTTAGTGGTCTTGTGTCCTACAATGTCCTACAATGTCCTACAATGTCGGTAGAGCCGACCTAAATTCTTAAATTATGGTAAAGGTTTTTATGTTATATCTTGAATCTATGTCCGAAGTAGAACGTAAAAATTGGGTTGATTCCGTACTTTTACGTTTGAAACAATTACACAATATCAAATACTCTAATTCGCTTGATGAAATCTATAATTTTCCAGCGGGAACAACGAACACCATAAGTTCAAAAGGTAACGTTAAACGGGTGATCGATATGGCTCTAACAGCTTCCGACCACTTTAAAGTTTCATTGGATTTTCTTTTGAAAGCCATGGAAACAAATAAAACCACTATGCCACAAGCGGAACTTGAGGTTGCCCTGTTTAAAGCCTTTGAATTAGGACTTATCAAAGTTGAGTATCAGAATATTAACTTGGTAGCGAAGCTCATTTGTGATGAAATTCAACCGAAAATATCTGAACCTGAGTATTTACTTAACGCAGGTTAATTTGATAGGTTTTTTTGTCTTAGCCTGATTTGATTCCGATTCAGGCTCTTTAAATTCCTTCTTAACAAAAACAAAATCAACGTTACTTGGTTCGTGTTTAATCTCTACAGTTGTTATTTTAGTTGTATGTGTTTTCACACATAAGGCATATTGGGATTCAAGCAGAGTTATTAGCTTCATATCCTCAATACGCTGTTCAATACTTTTAGAGGCCAATTCTGAGCGTAGCTGCATTATCTGAATACTAATTTTATCCGCTGGTGAACGTGCTACTTGTTTGTAAATATCATCAAAGAAGAACAGTAATAAAGCGGAACAAATAAAAAGAAATATGAGAAATATAGCTAACATATCACCCCTTTTTAAACAAATTTAGATACCGATACGTATGTTTGAAAAACAACATGTAATGCAAAACTAATAGGGCACTGATCCAGTTCCAAGCGGAATAAATGGGCATCCAAAAAGAGGGTCTAACTCCACCCTCACAAACATCACAAGATATCCAAAAGTCGTAACGGTTGACGTACATCTGTAAAAGGCCATAACTAACACTGTTTACAAGAACTAAGGCCAGAATTCTTTTTGTGTTGGGATGAATATTCACCGATAACACTAGATGTAAAACCAGCGTTGTCATTACAGTGAAAACATCGAACAAAACCCATCCGTACACGAACACTGAGCCCGAATCAAAAAACATTTGTTGGCTGATATCCGTATAAAAAGCAACAAAGGCAAATTCGGTAATTATGTACGTACCAGTTAAAATACTTGCTGCAATAGGTAGGCTGTATCCGACGTTTCTGATATTTGAGACCAAGAATATTGTGGCCACGATATAGAGCGTTGTTTGTAGCATTGAAACTAGACGGCCGACCTGAAAGGCTTTACCTCCGTCGACATCAACAAAATACAACGTGTAAGCATCCAAAATCTTAAATATCATAAGAGTTAAGTAATCCATCATAAATCCAGTTGTAGTTAATAGCGGGGGGGAGCAGTCCCCCCCCCAAAAAAAAGTTCGATTAAGGTTTTTTATCTGGTGGGATAATAACCCCGCCACCACGCTGTAACTCTTTTGCAGCACTTGAAAAAGTTACAGTGTCTGCTGCGAGGGTGTTGGTTTCAGGTTTTTTATCTGGGGGAATAATAACACCACCACCACGTTTAGGGGCTGGGCTATCTACCGGAGTCGTAGAACTTGAGATTATAATCATTATTGTGTCCTTTTAAATAATAAGTCTTAAATTTAACTGTTTTAGAGAGGTTAAAAAAGTAGAAAATATAACCTACAGCTAAATATATAGGCCTTTTAGCTTGTATTAACCTTCAGTAATCATTTTGGTTACAATTGGGGCCATGTTCTAACATCAAAACGCAAAGCTTTAACCAATAACTTACTTCTTTCCAAACGTTCAGCCTCACGATGCAGAGCGTCCATTACAGCTTCCAAGTACTCTTGGGGTTTTCCCTCGACAGGAACATCTAATAGAACTTTTTTTAAGTGAAAGGCCAGAGCATCCGTTTGAGGGCAAAAATCAGAAGGGAAAGCTCGACAAAGCTCGGCCCAAGTAATTTTTTGCCACTGGTGCTCTGTTACTAAAGGTTTTAATTGAGGCAGCATGGGTCGACCTCGATATAAGTCCATAAAGTAAACCCTTCGTCTTCCAACTGATAACGGATTTGCTCAGGTGTAAAGCGTGGCCCAAAATTAATTATACGGCTTTTGTTTCGTGCGGTGCTGTTAGGGTTGTAAGCTAAAAACTCACGGTTTGGTTGTGGTAAATCAACCTCTAAAGATGTTAATACAAGCATATCGTCAATCCAAATTTTAACTAGTTCGGGAATATATTAGGGCGCTAGCCCGCTTTAGCCAAGGATAAAGGACGTAGTAAATTAGAATAAATGACACCCTGACGGGTAAATCGGTGGTAGACACCATTGTTTACCAAAGCAATTAAAGACTTGTTTTTGTGAACCTGAACCGAAATATCAGATAACGATACTTTCTTAGCTAGGCTTCGGTAAACAGCCAGCATCAAGCAAATGGCTTCGAACTCAGTTGTACTGTGGACGGTAAATGGTTTCCCGCCCACACTTATCAAACTAATATCAACAGAAAACATAATTACCTCCATTGGGTACGGTTAAGTGTGAACTGACCAGCGTGGTGATTCAGTCGTTCCGTGGTTTATCAAACCACCGTTGTATCTAAAAGGTTCCTCTCTCTCACAAACACCTGAGAAAATCTCAGCATCCGATAACGGACGCCCATAATCATCAAAAGGTCGGTTGTAGTAACAGAATATGAATTCACTGGTGAACCCATTGTCCACGCTATATCCCGCACCATTTAAGACAACAACACCATCACTGATTAACCAATTGTTGATGTAGTGGAGCCAACTTTTTGCCCACTCGACAGACTCAAGTTGCACTTTTTTTTCGTTGTACTGAGCGCGTAAGTCCTTATCTTTTATCCAGCCCTTGGGCAAACCGAGGAAGTAATCAATTTCACCCTGTAGGTTCTCGATTTGCTTCTGGCCCGCTAACGCTTTTTTATGCCAGCGCTTGAACTGGTCTTGGCTGAATTGATTTGGAAAGTGAATCATATTTATTTTCCTTAAGGTGGGGTCTGAACCCCACCACTGGTTTGAATTTGAATTAAAACCCAACGCCAACATCATAAACTAGGATTTGAACCTTGAATTTAGGCGACAATCTGAATCAATCGCTTATTCAAGTTGTTGCTCTGGATTTCATCGATTATTTAGAACATGACTAGAGCCTGTCCGAGATATAGGCTGTGAAAGTGGGCGTGGGCAATTACGTGGCCAAATTTTTTGGCCTAAGGCTAAACTTCTGGCACATATTTTGCCCACGCCCACTTTCACGTCCTAGCGACTACAAAACTCAGAATAAAGGCCACGCCTTGATTAATAATATGAACATAATCATGGGGTTAATCATGAACCACGCCCATATTGTGAAATAGTTACGAAATATCGGCCACGTTTTGGACGTGGGCAATAATAGGGTTAAGATTGAAGGTTAAAATCAAATATTAGGCCTTAAACCAGCGCTAAGGCGTGATTTAACCATTTAGACGAACAACTAGAATAATTAAGGTTAAAAGAGGCTTAAAATCGATTCTAGGAGGTGATTAAAATTCAACGTCAAAAGGTAGGTAAAAAGTTTGGGTCAGGACATAGGTATAATGACATTATAGACCTTTAACCTGTCTCATTTCCTTTTTTAGGCCATTTTTGATTAATAAACGTTCATTTTTTAACTTATTGGTTATAAAAAGTGCCTTGGTTATATCTTTTTATTGTTTTTCTGAAATAACCACCTTTTTGGGACACGTCCATGTTTTGTATGTGGACAGGTATAACGTCCTCACCCCAATTAATTATCCTGTCCAAGATGTGGTTTTGGTCTAAAGGTAAATCTAAAATTATTTTCATATTTTGAATCCAAATCCAAATTAAAGGCTTCACGCAATGAATATGGACAGCTAAGGCCCTTAATCCACACCGAAGACGTCAGCCAGAACCAAGTTCAGGTTGTGGCAATTAATATTTATTAGTGAGTAAGTCTTTCTACTGAGGGGGGTTCGTACCCCACGCTTAGGCTTGTGCTTGGGCTTGTGCTTGGGTGTGAAGGAACGCAAAAAACCCTACCAGAGGGTAGGGTTGTTATTCGTATTTTTTAGCCTTTACACTAAACCCGCAGCTTCAAAAGCTTTTTTTAGAGCTTGATTTTCAGGCTCTTTTTTTGGCTCTTTTTTTGGTCTAGTCGTGGATTTTAAAGCCTCAGATAGCTTTAGCTCTAAAGCTAGCTTTTCAGCCTCAATTTTTCTTATATGTTCTGCCATTGCTGACGCTACAGCGTTTACAGCTTCTGTTTTTGTTTCCATGTTTTGAGCTTCTGAAAAAGCCGCAGCAAGAAAAGGCATCTCACCTAATAGCAAAGAGATCCCCGCCTCAGCGATAGCTAAAGCCCCCGTTTTAGACGTTAAATAAGGATCGTTGGATGTTTTAGCTTCTGCTTCTGCTTCTGCTTCGTCTTCTGCTTCTGCTTCGTCTTCTGCTTCTGCTTCGTCTTCTGCTTTAGCTTTAGCTTTAGCTTTAGCTTTAGCTTTAGCTTTAGCTTTAGCTTTAGGTTTAGCTTCTGCTTCTGCTTCTGCTTCTGCTTCTACAGCGGGCACGAATTGAGACCACAAGCCTATCAAGTCATTTTTTGACTCAATTATAGACCCTGTAAAAAGAGGTAAAGAAGCAAGGACTTTTTCCGCTTCTATTGCGAAAATTTCAGGTTCTTCAAAGTCATAAAGTGATTTAATTAAATCCTTCAAAACGTCGGGCATTTCTTGTGCCGCTTTAGCTATTAGAACCGTATCAGGACGCCAATTTTTCACACGCTCACCCATTGTTCGCTCATCTTTGATCGCTTGTTCTTGTGCCTTTGATGGTGGCTTGTCGCCTTTCCAAACTAAATTTCTATTAGGTGTTTTTTCAATTGTCCAACCAGACAATTGAGCAAGTTCAAGCGTTGTTAAATCTGCGCCTTTGACAAGCGTAGATGCGGCAACACTTAACGCTGTTTGTATCGCGCCTTTACGAGAGTTTTTAAAACCCTCAATCATAACTTTAGATAATTTTGAAGCGTTGAACGGTAAAGCGGTGTTTTGAGTAGCCATTTTGTCAATCCTTTTTAGTGGGGTTCACACCCCACATTTTTTAGTTTAATTAGTGGGGTTCATACCCCACAACTTTCGAGTGTCAAAAAATTGACACCCACCACGGATCACGGGCGTAGTTTGGCCATGATCGTGGTTTCGGTCTTCTTTCTCTCGACCGATGGAACAAGTATATAGCCCCCCTATATTTTTTGCTAGTCTTTTTTGCCCTGGAGTGGTGGCCACCCCAGAACTACCGGAGAAAAAATTTTAAAAATTAGAAAAAAAATTCTAGTCCTGTTATGCTCGACCCCAGAACCAGAAGCAGAGCCACGGCAAGAGTTATCAAATGAACCCAACCCAAGAAATAAGCCTGATTATCCCCGTCGAAATAATGGCAGTTATAACCCAGACACAAGGAACACGTTATGTATCAGAGAGAATCCGAGAGCTTCTGTCTGATTGTAATTCTTGCCCTGAAGTAGATTTAAGTGATTTGCTGAAGGTTAAAGCCGTTAAAAAAAACCTGTATATGAGCGTTAACCAAGCCAAGAGTTACCGTCAAAAAGCCGGTGAACGTGGCCAATCAGTTTCAACGTACTTGGTTAATTTAATGGCCAATAAGTTAAGTGCTGATGGATTACTATGTTTGGAACCAAGATGGTCAAAGGGATTAAATGATTTTTTAGAGCCTGAATATACACCAACACCACGCTTTCTTTTATCTAAAGAATTGCTGTTGCACACAGAACTAAAGGGAATATCTAGGCCTTTTGATGTTGATTTGATGGTAGATATTATCCTTGAGCATAAGGATTATTGTCTTGGTGATAATGAGATTATTAGTGTCGAAGGTTTTTACTTCAATGCTCGGGATAACAAGGATAAAATAAATGTGAAGATGTCATTACCCCCAAAGATTGACAACATATTAACTCAGCTTTCTCTTAGGATGGGTACTTCAAGAAACATGGTAATGACGCAAGCCTTATTGCGCCATTTGGGGCGTTAGTCTTTATCTAGGATTGACTTCATATCATCTAGAAACTCAGTTTTTTGAACGGGTGTAAGGTATCGTTCCATACTGTTGATGATGTATTGTTTGAAATCTTTAAAATGAGCCACGCCAACGGATTTTTCTTCGAGGCTAAGTAACTTCTCAAGTAGTGATGTTGCTACTCGGAACATTTGTACTTTTTCACCAGTTTCCATTTTATCAATAGAAACCATGGTTTTTTTCATATTGCGGTATAGGGTTCGGGATTCACTTTCGATGTCGATAGCAAGATTTTCATCCTCAAAGACGTCGAAGTTATCCTTTTCTTGGCTTAGAGTTCGAGCCTCTTTTTCTTGTTCGCTATTCAAAGAGGCACCAGCGAGTAACATTGAGCTGATGGCCATTCTTAACTGAGGACTATAATTACACTTATCTGAATTTAGTGCTTCAGGGTTTGCTAATAAAATATCTCCTAGGGCGGCAAGTGCTTCCACGGCTTTAGGTGTAAAACTAGGTAATCTAGGCTGCATACGTCAATCCAATTAACTTTAAATTTTAGGGTTGTTAAGTTTATACTTGCTTTAGCTTAACTTAAAAGCGATAAAAATTTAGGATTGACGAAATGACAGAGTTTCAAAGAACGAGGTTAGCCTATTCACCAGAGCATTTTATCGCTCAAGAGTTTGTAAGCCGAAGAACCTATGAAAAGCTTGGGGATAAAGCCTTACGCTATATTGACTCAAGAATTCTTTCCACCGCTGATTTATTACGAAAGCAGTTCGGAACAACAACCATAAACAATTGGTCTTTTGGCGGTAAGAGACAATACAGTGGTTTAAGGTGTCCCCACGAACCTTATTACCGTGAATGGAGTGACCATTCTTTTGGTCGTGCCATAGATGCTGTTTTTAAAAATTATACCGCCCAACAAGTTCGAGATTATATCGAAGCTTACCCAGAACAATTCCCAGATATTAGTTTTATTGAAGAGGGCCAGAACATTACTTGGCTTCATGCTGGTTGCCCTAACTTACTCAGTATTAATTTCAAAGTAAAATATGATAATTCACTTATTTTTTGGAATAAGGATACGGGGCAGTTCCGAGAAATTTTACGTGCTCATGGGAACAGATTAAATGCCCGCAAATAATAATGAAAAATGGCTAAATCTAAGCGTCAGTATCTTCATGCCTCTTTTTGGTATTGCTTTGACGGCTTTGGTAACTTGGATCTGGAAAGTTGACGACCGACAATACGAGCTTGCGGGGACTATGCCTCAAGATTATGTCTCTAAAAAAGAACTCAACGACACACTTACGGCTGCGACATTAAACTTTGAAGTAAAATTTCAGATGCTTCATGATTTAATCAAAGAGCGCAAAGAAGACAGAGTTAAATTTGAAAACCAACTTCTTGGCGAAATGAAATCGAATAGTGCCGCTGTTCATGACCTTGCGCTAAAATTGGAGCAGAGAACAAAGGGGAAGCAATGACCCCTTTGTCGAATAATAAATGTTTAAACAGCTTTTATGGTGATGTGGCCGATAGGTTCAACCGTGACAGTTTAACCATGACTAACGGTGAATGGATTTGTACCAATACCAGTTTAAATAAAAAACCTTTCAACTTTTCTCGCTATCCTTTCCAAGAGCAAATAGCGAATGATATGCACGAAAACTTAAGCTGCATAAAGCCCTCACAGGTGGGCTTAACTGAGATACAAATACGTAAATCGCTTACTATCATGAAGCGTTTTGAGAATAGAAATCTTATCTATACCATGCCTAACGATAAGATGTTTAAGCGTATTTCTAAGACTCGTATTTTGCCTATAGTCGAATACGATAAAGCTTTTAGGGACGTTGTTAACGGAAAAAACAGGCTGTCAATGGATTTGATACCTATTGGATCCAACTTCATGTATGTAACGGGTTCAACTGAAGGGGATGCAACTTCAATTGATGCGGATTTCTTATTTCACGATGAAGTTGATTTAACGTGTCCAAAGATGCTAGCCCTATTTAGCTCTCGTCTTCAAGGTTCGGATTTAAGGATCAGACAAAGTTTCTCTACTCCAAAGTGGGAGGGGATGGGCATACATAAAATGTTTTCATCCAGTGATCAGCATGAATACATGATTAAATGTCGATGTTGCAACCATTGGCAAATACCGCTATTCAACAAGGATTTCATTTACATCAAGGGCGGCTGTCTCGATATGGTTAATAACCTTGATGAACTTGAAGAAAGAATGGTTGATGACGGAAAAATCCAATTAGAAACTATCGTTTTAAAATGCAGTAAGTGTCACAGACCACTAAATTTAAAAGATTATGATAATCGTCAATGGGTAGCGAAACATCCACAAAGAACTCACAGTCGAGGTTATTACGTTAGGCCTTTTTCTACGCATACTTTAAGCCCAAAGTATATTTTAACTGAGTTGTTCAAATACAAGTCACGCGATAATTTAGCTGGTTGGCAAAATACGGTATTAGGTGAAACCGCGAGTGCGGGAAACAAACGTTTAAGTCAACCGCAAATAGAGAATGTGATGTTGGGTGAAACAATACAATTACCGAGCGCTTCGACACCTTGTTATATGGGTATTGATGTGGGCCAAACCTGTAACATTGTAATTGGCACCGGCCCAAGTATTGCCGAGGTTGAGGTTATTTTATTTATAACCTGCCACGTTGATTCTATTTTTTCGGTAGTTACCCGTTTAAGCGAGCAATACAATATTGTTGGTGGTGGTATGGATAAGTTTCCGTACACACCAACAAGTAATGCGGTTCGGGACTTAACCGGAGGTAAGATAATTCCAGTTGACTACAAAGCGGGTAAAGAGCTTGTTGAAGAAAAAGACTCGTTTGGCCGGACAACAGCGGTTGTTGTAAACCGAACCATGATGATAGACCATGTTGCTAATGGTATTAGAAACGCTGGTTGGCGTTTGAAAGGTTATGGTTCCGAAAAATCGGTGGTAATAACGCACTTGATGGATATGGTTAGGGAAGAGAGTGATGAAGGTCAAGCGGTATGGGTAAAATTAAACAATACGGACCACTACTTTCATGCCCTAGCTTATATGGTTTCAGGTATGATTTACCACGGTATATCTCAGGCAAAGCTTGGTCATCAATCGGTTGCGGATAACCCTTTTGAAGGTCTACTTAGCGAAGAGTTTCAGAATTTTAACTCTTGCCAAGATCTTATTGGTTACAGTGTAAAAAGCCAAGACTCTAAAAATATTATAACCCGATACTAGAAGGTAAAATTTTAAAATGGATCTGTTACAAACTCTCGCTCAAATTGTGGTGCTACCAAAGTCACCCAAAAAAGGTCAATCCCGAACCAACACTTTTAATCCCGACCAAAAGGCTGAGGTTCTACCATTACCAAATTTCAAAGAACATTTAGAGGACATCTTTGATTCCAGAACTTCCAAGAATAGTCGGGAGATTATTCTATCCTTGGTGAAGTCCGACCCTGATGCCTCTGCGGCCTTAAACTCTTACTTAACTACCTCGGATATTGCCCCCATTATCTTAGTTAAGGATATTGATGGCCAGATAGATAGAGAGGGAGTAAAGCTGGTAAATAATATTTTATCCATCTTGACCAAGCGATTAGATTACACCACAGGATTTAGCCAAAAAAGGTCTCTAAGGTCTATAGCGGAAGACCTAAGATATATGCTTTTGTGCCGTGGTGGTATTGCTGCAGAAGCAATTTACAATGAACAATTGGTGCTTGATAGAATAGTAACACCCGACATAGCAATGTTTAAATTTCAGGAAAAAGAGCCGGGTTTTATTATCCCTTGGCAAACCCAAGGTGGTGAAGATAAGAAGTTAGATATTCCAACGTTGTTCATTGGATGGTATCGAAAGTCCCCCATGGAAACCTATGGCCACAGCTTGTTCTTGGCGGGTATTAACACTATGGCCGCAAGGCAGCAAGTTATAAATGATTTGTACCGTATCATGCAAATAACGGGTTATCCAAGGATGACCGCTGAGGTTCTTGAAGATGTAATAGCGGAAAACGCGCCACCATTGGTGAAGTCCGACCCGCAAGAGTTTAGAAAATACCTTCGAGCAAGAAGAAATGAAATTGTTGGCCAACTGCAAGCAATGAGAGCAGACCAACCTTTAGTACATTACAATAGTGTAAAAATGGGTATTCTTAACGAGAAAAATCCTGGTATAGGGATTGATATTAAGGAAGTTATTGAAACACTAAACGCCCAGAATCAAGCGGGCTTAAAAACTATGGCCACGGTTTTAGGTCGAGGGGAGTCCGGTGTAAACACAGGTACTGTAGAGGCGCAACTTTTCGGTAAAATGGCGGGGTCAATAAACAAACCCATTGCCGAGTTAATGAGTGATATCTTAACTCAAGCTATAAGATTTCAAGGGTCTCAAAGCTCAGTAGAAGTGATTTACCCTGAAGTTGACTTGCGTTCTGAACTTGAAATGGAAGCGCAATTGTCCATGAAATCCGCTAGATTAAGACAAGATCTTAGTTGGGGGTTAATAACCGACGATGAATATCATCTGAAGATGTATGGTAGATTACGTCCCGAATTATCACCTGAATTATCTGGAACTAATTTTATGAACCCTCAAAATATGGAAGTGGATTCAACTAAAATTAGCCCCAACAGTGATCCCGTTGGTAGAAGTATAACCAGCAAAGACGATAAGAGCGCAAGTTCGAATCAAAATAAATAAAAGCTAGATTTATTAACTGATATACCCTAGCATTTGAACATAAAATTTAGGATTGATGATGGCTAAACGCATAAGTATCACCGAGCGTATCCGTGAAAAGCTCATTAGGGCTGCGGGTGACGATATAGACGAGTCTAAAATTGCCGTATTTGAAGCAGTATCCGCAAGTACGCGCCCAGTGGATCAGAAAAGGTCTAGCTATCATGGCGCACGTCTAACAGAAAACTTCCTTCGCCAAATGGCGAGTAAATTACCTGATTCACAAGTAACACTTCAAATTATGCACAACAACAATGTCTTACCAGTAGGCAAAGTTTTTGATGCTGAGGTGTTTTCTGCAGAAGAGGGGCATTACGAATTAAATTCCCTTTTTTACCTTCAAGAAAGTTCCCCGTATGTTGAGCAAATCGAGTTAGCCATTATTGACGAAGTTTCCATTGGAGCCCTACCTAAACATGCTTTTTGTAGTGAATGTGGTTTTGATTTTATCGAAAACCCTGAAGCAATGTATTGGGGTGAATGTGAGAACGGCCACATTATTGGCGAAGAAGGTGTTCACTTACGAGTTACCGAATTAGAAAAGTGGAATGAGCTTTCACTCGTTAATCGGGGTGCCTCAAGCAAGGCCAAAATTCTAGGTTCAACAAAACAACGTATTGGTGCGACAGAATACACGCGCTTATCTGCTTCAGGAGCTCAACCTGAAGCTTTATATTTATTCACCTCGGCAACTTTGCCAGTAAAACAAAAGGAAAACGATATGTCCCAAGAACAGCTAATTCAGTTGTCGGCTGACAAAGGTCGCTTAGAAAGCAATGTAGAACATTTAAAAACAAAACTTGAACTCTCAGATCAAAAAATTACGGGTTTCGAAGAAAAAATCCAGACGCTAAAAACCGAAAATGAGCAGTTGAAGTTGGCTAATTTGGACTCCAAAGTACCTGAACTTGAATTAAGTCTTACTGCTGAAAAAGAAAAGACAAACAAGTTGTTGGGCGTTCTTACTGAGCAATACAAATTAGCTTGTGCGGCCTCGGGCGCTGAAATTAAAGATCAGCCTACGGCTGAAGAAATGGTTACAGCAATTGATGTTGCACAAATCAAACTAGCCGCAATTCCTCGTGGCCAGCAAACCCGTGGTTCGGATGACACTGAGATTGAACTATCACAGTTAAACCAGAACCAGAACCAGCACTTTGTAACACCTGAAAGGAAATAAAAATGTTTCAACTTACGACACATCAAGGTATTCGTGTAGAAGATGGTAATGCCACATATTACACCAACGCTTCAATTACTGGCTTTGTTAATGTTGGTATGCCCGTTTCTCTGGATGCCTCACAAAACTTAACAATTGGTTTGGCCGCTGATGGTGCACAAATATTAGGTGCGCTTGAATCTTTTGAAAACCGTTCACAAGAAGGTTATAACGTAGGTGCAGTAGCACCATTACTTTATACTCGATTTGAGTATGACGGTGTTGCACCAAAAATTGGTGAATGGGTTGTTGGCGCTGGTGCTGGTAAGGTCAAAGCCTCAGCCTCCTTTGGACGCTGTATGGTCGAAGGTATTGATACAGCCAATAAAACAGTTCAAGTTACTTTTCTATAATTAAAAAGTAGCAAATTAAAATTTAATAGGATTGACGATTATGAGTGCAACAGCACGTCTTACAGATTTAAAAAGAAAGCCTTTAGAGCTAGTACTGTCAGGTATTGATGCTAAAGAACCTTCAGTATCACAATTAGCCGGTGAGCGTTTATGCCGCGAAGCAAAAGACTATGGTCTAAGTCTTCGTGATTATCTAACCCTAGCAGTTGACGTGCCAAACTCAACGGTGGAAATTAACGGTAAATTAACCAACGCCTTTTCATTAGGTGAAGGTAAATTTATGAATGGTTATGATGCCTCTTTGAAACATCTTAACATCCCATTCAAAAATGATTTTAAATCGGGTGTTTTATTACAAGCAGCCAACGACACATTCCAGTATAAACCTGGTTCTAAAGCGTTTTTCCCTGAAGTAGTCGATGACATGCTTCAGTGGACATCAAAGCAAGATGAATTTGAGACAACTGCAGGTTTAGTTGCTCAAAGCCGCACGGTTAATGGCACTCAGCTAATTACCCGAGCAATTCTGTCTGATAAAGAAGAAGAGCGCCATCAAAGTGTGATTGCTGAAATGGCAAACATTCCAGTTCAAACCTTAACGGACACGGAACATTCTGTAAAATTCTTCAAATTCGGTTCGGCTATTCGTACAACCTATGAATTTAGCCGTCGTGTAACCTTAGATTACCTTCTTCCTTATGCTCGTCGAGTCGAGCGTCAAAAAGAAATCGATAAAGTTCGGGTTGCAACGAGCATGTTGATTAACGGTGATGCGGTTCATTCTCCGGCTAAAGCCATAACATTAGGTTCTTTTGGTGGTGATTTCAGTGGCACAAAGACATTGCAACACAACTACAAAGCCTTTGTTAAATTTTTAATTCGCTGTGCGCGTGATGGTGTTCGTGTTGATACGGTTGTTGGTAATCTGGATATGTACTGTGAACTACTATTCATGTTTACACCTACGGCTGTTAATAAGTCCGAAGCCGAGCATCTTCAGATGTTTGGTACTCCGAAAATCCAGCTAACACTAGATGTACTTCAAGGTGCTAAGTTTGAGTTATCAAGCACGATGCCTATGGGTAAGCTTTTGGTTTACACCAAGTTCGATACTCTTGAAGAGCTAAATGAAGCGGGGTCTCAAATTAACGAATCTGAGCAAGCTATCCGTAACCAAACAATCACTTACGTTAAGACCATTAACCATGGTTATCGTCTGATTTACGGTGATACTCGTTACATTCTTGACTGTACTCAGTAAGTTTAATCTATGGGGGGTTCGAACCCCCTATTTCAGAGCAATATAAAATAGGTCTTATTATGAAAAAATTAGTGGTGACAACGATGGCCGTCTTTTTATTAGACCCAAATAATCAAGTAGTTGAGGCATTTCGCCCAACGTTAGTTACAAGCACACCTTTTATTCAACAAGCAATGATGCAAGGTAAGATTAAGCTTGCAACAGATCAGGAAATTAAACCTACAGCAACGGATGATGATTTCAAAAAACATTATTATGCTGCCCTACAAGAAAGTAAAGGTTCGGACTCATTGCGCCAAGAAATTGCGATTAAAACGTTTTTAGAAGAATTTGGTTTAAAAACTGAAGCGTTAGAGACAGATTTATCAACTGAAGAAAAACCAGAAGAAAAATCTAAAAGTAAAAAAGCTTAAAGTAGATAAGGCCACAGCACAATGAACGTTCATAAAATAACCGTGGGTGAAGATTTTAAGCTTAGGCCTATTTTCCAGAATACGTACGATGAATTTTCTCCTGAATCGGGGGATATTAATTACGTTGTCCGTAATCCATTGGGTGAGATAATTAACAACGGTACTGTGGCCTTCAACGAAGACGTGTTAATTCCGGCATCAATTTTTACTTTGCCTGATAACAGTGTGATGGGAAATGCCTTTATAACTTTCACCTTCACAGATTACCCTCTTAGAATTAATGACCGTGTAGAGTTTTCACGGTTCATACCCTTATTGTACTCGGGTGAAGACGTGCAACGATTACTTGGTGCACAAGATACTGAGATTCAATTAAGTAGTATAAATTTACTTGAAACTTACCAAAGTTTAATTCAAGAGTTTGGGGATGTATTTTTTAAAGACCAGAACCGACTTCAATTGGAAAACAAATTAATTCTTTATCGTGCGGCCTTAGAGCTTTTACCAACCCTAGAATTAAGATTACTCCAAGAAGAAAAAGTGGACGATCATAGCGAGAAGAGGGTTAACATTAACTTTGAACTTCTAGGAAACAAATTGAGCACTGAGTACTACAGGATTGTAGGGGGCTTATTTGGCTATGAGACTTACTCTGAGCCATTAATAAGTCTTGTGGCTACCACCAACCTTATAACAGGTGTTTAATGCGCTCTAAGACGATTCTACAGTGTCAGAATAAATCTGTTTCAGTACTCATAACTAAACCCGCTAAAAGTCTTAGATTATTGGCACCCGTTCGGAGTCTGATACACGTCTCCAAGAAATATAAACTAAAGGCTGGAAGCTATCTCTATGAAAATGGGGTCGCTAAGTTTCTTATTGCTGAACATCATGAGATAACTAATTTTGATATTTTTCTAGGCCTGAAAGTAAATTGTACTGTTGCTGTTAAGCGAAGCGTTACCGAGATTCATCCGGTGACAAAGCAAAGTACCAATAGAAAAATTGTCTTAAGTGAAGAGATGCCCGCTGTTTTAGATTTAGTTAAGGACGCTGAAGACTCGGGGTTTGTTATCCGGCAAAAGGTTTATTACCTAGGTAATGAGGTAACAACCCAAGATTTTATTGATGAACAGCGGGTAAAATTAGTTACTAAACTGAGTGGTCTGTATGTGGCAGAGGTTGCTTAGTGGCCATTAAAGGAAATATATTTTCTACTTTTGGTAACATTCTAAATGTGGCGGTTGAAACTTCTCCGCAAGCGTATGTTTCCGAGCTTGAGAGAAAGTTTGAGGCTTTAGCGATTAAAAGCCTAGGGACTTTCTTTTTGATGGCGGTAAATCGAATAGACTCCCAAGACGTTTCTTTTAAAAACGATTGGGTCGGTAACTATGATATCCCCGATCTGCAACGAGATTATGAGATTAAAAAAATTAAGCTCTACAACGCTAAGGGGCCAGAATATTTTAAAGGAGCCTACGGTTTATCACCCTCACACAATAGCCGTTACAAAAAGGGGAAGCTAAAAGGTAGGGAGAAGTACCCATTTAATCAATCCTTATATTCTAAACTGTTAAATCTAAGTAAACAGAAAACGGGTGAAACCCTTTATCGTGCTTCTGGGGGAATTGGTTCCCGCCTTGGTGTTAAATCTGGTGTGGACACATCCCGAGGTCAAATAATTGATGGTAAACCTATGAAAAGGGGTGTACGAGGTGGTTTCGTTAAGGCTAAATGGCAAGATATTGTTTCTGAAAAAATGGTTTCTGAAGCTAAGAAATATAACGGTAATATTACAGCGGGTTATCTAAGGTCTAAAAACGAGAACAAAATGGTTCGGCCTGATGGGCGAGTTATTTCTATTCAGAGAGCCATTGCAGAGGGTGTCTTCACTTTTAATGTTAAGGGCTCCTTTTTTGCTAAGATAATCGAAAAAGACCAAGGATTTTTACACTTTTTAATTAACCACACTAAATTTCTTAACTTAACAAATCCAAGTGGTGGAAGGAACACGACCTCACTACATTCAATGTTACGTGGTATGGCCTCTGAAGGTAGAGAGTTAATTGACCCTGTTTTTGGTGAACTTTTAGAAAAGCTTGAAAAAGACTTCCTTAAAATTATTTAGGTAATATTGAATGAAGAATTTACTACAGCACACCCACACGTCGATATTAAGAATGTTATCGGATTTATCCGTTGAGTTAAGTTCTGAAATTGGTCAAACTTTTACGGTGGTCAATTTTGACTCCGTTACGGATGAAGTGGATTTGCCCCCAGGTCATGTTATAGGCCTAGAAGATTTTAGCTATACTGAGAACGATGACCCTGTGTCCATGACTTCGTTTCAATTAGTTGTTGCAACTGAAAATGATGCTAACAATATGACTTTGATTCAAAGCTTAAGTTTTTTAGTAGATAAAACAAAGGCTCTCAAGGCTTTTAACTTGCTAGATACAAATACAGGTGAAACAATTGGTTCTTTGCTATGTATTGGCCCAAGGCGTGTTCCACCAAAGTTTTCTGGTGAAACAAAGACTTTCCAAGGGATATTGATTAACATGGGGGTGCAACCAGATTTTTAGTGTTTGTAAAAGATGTTTTAAAATAACTTTGCTTAGGCAAATAAAAATATAAGGATTGGCGAAAATGTCAGAATCGAAGACCTCAAATTTCATGTTGGCCGTAGCAACGGTCATGCTTGGCCCACGCGCTAAACTCTACGAACTGAATCCGATTGAACATTCAATTGGATTAGTAAAAAACTTCAGCCTAAACAATGAAGAAAGCTCAACGGAATTAACTTCGGGTATTATGAATGACCTAGAGTTTTCTGTTGTAACGCAATCTGATACCCGAGCTTCAATGGAAGTCTACGAATACACAGCCCAGAACATTAGCTATGCTATGGGTCTAGCGGGTTATGATATTGAAGAAGTATCAGGAGATCCGTTTGCAGTATCTCAGGTTGGTGTTAATAACAGTGACAAGACGCACAACCTGACATTAACCAAAGGCGCGACACCTCAACCTTTAGCTGTTAATGATATGGTTTCTATTCGATTCCCTGATGACGACCGTCTTTTACTAGCAAAAGTTGTTGATGCTTCAGCATTAGACAGCACGGGCGTAGTCATTGTTCAAGCAGACATCAATGCGTCTATTATTCCTTCGGGCTCCGTTGTTCAGCGTGTAACAGTTGTTGATTTAGGTGCGGGTAAAGAAAAAGTTGAACTTGCGGCCAAAATCCAAGGCCAGTTAGCTGATGGCACATGGATTCAGTTATTACTTCCAAAAGTAAAAATGAGTTCAAGTTTCTCGGCAGCGTTCTCAGCAGAGAACTACGGCAACATGCCTTTTGAATTAAAAGGTTATAAAGTCAAGCGCGGTGAACCATTCTATGCCGACTTTAAAGGTACAAAAGGTAAGTTAGCAAAAGATGCTGTGGCTTCTAGCCGAGTTTAATTAAATCTCCGAGTGACCAAAGCCCCGTATTTTATATGGGGCTTTTTTGTCTGCTTGGAAGCAAAAATATTAGGATTGATAATATGTCACAAGAAAATAACACGCCAAATGAAAGACTTTTAATTGAAATTGGTGGTGAAGAAAAAGTAGTTTTTATGAGCTTCGGCTTAGTTAACTCTTTAGTCGTGCCAATGGAAAGTGTTGATCACCTACACCTTTTGGATAGCGATCCGGATTTACGTAATTTTGTTTTAACACTCTGCCTATCACCAAGGGATGAAAAAGGTAAGATACTCCATGAGTACCCGCTATTCAATTTATCCTACGCCCAAGGAGAAGAAATCTTATCTTGGGTTCGGGAACACATAACCGATTTTTTTATCACACGTCTGGTCAACAAACTTCAGATTCAGAAGAAAGTGAATCAGGCAATAGCTCAACCCTAACCATTTATAAATCTTGGTATGAAGAATTAACTTTTCAAGAACAAATTTGTTGGGCTTTTAAAGTTTTACCAAGTGAAATGAATGAACTCTATTGGCGGTATAGCTTTTCGGATTTTCGTTTCAAACTAAAGATTAGTGTTAGTGAGAAAATGGCCGAATTCTCTCAGCATTTTGAAAACCTAAGCATAGTTGTTAGTCGTGCTTTAGGTGGTGGTTCCAAAGAAGATAATAAAAATACTATTAAACCAACAGAAAATTGGAATGAAGCCTTAGCGGCCTGTTCAAATATCTTTGGCTAAAAATTAAGGATTGGCGATGAATCAGAATAATGGCGTAGAAATTGATATTAAATTTTCACAAGATACTCAGCAGAGTATCGACCTCACAACGCAAAGGCTCCGCATTTTGCATGGTACTATCGAGGGGATTCAAAAAGGTTTAGAAGAAACCCAAAAGGGTATTGAACAACTTGGTAAACAAAAAGGTGGTAAGCAGACGGATGTATACCAGCAAAAAATTACCGAAATGGATAATTATTATAAGCTCTTAAAAATTGAATCCGGCAAATTAAATGCTGAAAAAGTTCAATTACGTCAGGCTTTAAATAAAGAAGCTCAGAACCTAAAAGTAACAAATAACACAAGGGAATTTGAGCATAAACTCAAGACCCTTGTTGACTCAACAATGAAGGGTGTCTTTGACTCAACGGTCAACATTACTCGACATCAAGCTCAAGCAGCCAAGGCTTTCAATAATAAGATTAAAGCCGAGCAAAACGCTGAAATAAGACTAATTGAAAAAGATCGCCTTGAACGGGCTAAGAGCGCCCAAAATTTAAGATTAGCCTCTTTAAATTCAGACAGAGATCAACTCAACACCATTCGACAAATTAAGGATGAAGAGTTAAGGGCGCTTAATAATCGAAGTAAGCGATTAAGAGCGGAAACTCAAAGCATTGGTAATTACCAAAGTGCGAACTCGTATCAATCATTATCGCAGAAATTAACGGATGAAATTAAGCGTCGAAAAAATCCCGAGTTAGAAACACGTAACAAGTTAATTAAAGACTTGTCGGCTAACGGTGGCAACCTATCTCAATTTATCAAAAGCTCTAAATCTTCGACAATCAATCAGGCCTATTTAGACTCGAAAAAAGCAGCCTCAGAATTCAGTAAAAAGCAAGATACCGCTAATGCTGAAAAAATGGCGCACCTTGCGTCTAAATTAAAACAAGCCTTAGAGCGTTTAGATCCGAAAATTACGAGGCTACATGCCACGGCTAGGGATTTAAAAGTTAATCCTGAAGCAATCTCTAAACTAAATAATAAGAGCTTAGAATCGCTTTCAGAGCTTCAGCAGTCGATGTTAAAAGAAGCTAAAAAGCAATTTAGATATGGCCGGCAAAATACAGGACAACTTTTATCTGATGGCGCAACCCAATTGAAGGGGTTAATTAGTGATAGGCAATCCCCCCATCTAAAGTTAAGAGCTAAAGAGCTTTCAGATCTTGCTGAGAGTAAAACCAATTTACAAGGCTATAATTTATCAGGTTTAAACAGCTTAAAAGCCGATGCAATAAGAACACAGAAAGAATTAGCTAAAAAAAATTCTCAGGATCCTCTTGCAGAAGCAATGCGAAAGCTAGCCTCTACCATTCAGAAACAAATTGACTCACTGACACCAGAAACGGTAAAGAAAAATGCCCAGAAGGAAAAGGCTGAGAGAAAGCGTTTAGACCGAGAGTCAAGGGAAGCGGCCTTAAAAGAACTCAGGGATAAGGAGTCACTTAAAGCTTCATCATTGCTTAATTCAAGTCAGCAAACAAAGCAAATACGTTCACTTGATAATGGTGAACTACGGGCATTAAACGCCAGAAGTAAGCAGCTTTCAAAAGAGAAACAAGACTTAGGTAATTATTCACAGTCCCAAGAATATTTAAAGCTTCAGGGAAAACTCACGTCAGAAATAAAAAGGCGTAATGCTCCCGAACTCGATGCTCGAAATCGGCTTATAAGTAATTTATCTTCGGGCCAAGGTCTGACGGATTTTTTAAAGTTCTCTAAACCGATTGAAATTAATCAGGCTTACAAGGATGCAAAAAAATCGGCTGCGGAGTTTAGTAAAAAGCAAGACACTGTTAATGCTGAAAAAATGGCTGCGTTGTCCTCGAAGCTAAAGTCTGCCTTGGATGCCCTAGATCCAAAAATCAGCCGTCTATACGAAACCGCTAGAAACGTTGTTTCTAACCCAAAAGCAATAAAAAAATTAACTAACCAGAGTATTGAGTCGCTTTCTGAGCTTCAGCAATCGATGATAACTGAGGCTAAGAAGCAATTTAAGTCTGGGAACAATCGTGGTGGTGACTTATTAACGGGTGGAGCCAAGGAATTAAGGGCCATAATTGAGGATAAAGACTCCCCGCAGATTAAGGCCCGATTTAAGATGTTAAAGGACTTGGCACTCAACAAGACATCTTTATCTGACGGTGGGTTTACAAATGCGGGTTTAGTAAGTCTCCGTGGCGAGGCTCTTAAGTATCAGCGTCAGTTATCGGGTAAAGATGCCAACGACCCTCTTGCTGAAGCCATGCGGAAATTAGCGGTGACCATTCAGAAGCAAATTGACAGTACTAAGCCACCCTCAGAACCAAGACCAATATCGCCTCGTTCAGAAATTACCCGCCATGAGGATAGCTTAATTAGAAGTGCGGCTCAAAAGCGTTATAGCGATAAAATTTATTCTAAGGGCGCTTTATCGGGTTTTGATAATGCAGGTGTAGAAACTCAAAAGTCGATACTGGTTGATACCAAGCGTTTTCAGATAGCTCAACAACTACGTTATATCCGTAGCCTAGAGCGAAATGACACTAAAGAAATTGTAAGTGAAGAAAAAAGAGCCTTGGATCTAGTTAATGCCCGACTAAAAAGCCAAGAGAAAATTGTTAAACAGCGACAAGCAGAAGTTGAGGCCGCAGCAAAAGCAAAATCAATCAACATAGAAGACCTTCGGTTTGCCGCCAAGAAGGACATTGTAAAAACTCGTATTCGTCGTGAAACGGATAATGGGGCTGAAATGTTTCGTAACCAAGGTATCTTGTTGCGTAACTATGCCGTAATGGGTGCTGGTGTTGGTGGTGTCCATTCAGTTGGTTCATTTGCGGTTGATTTAGACCGTTCTTTAAAGCAACTACAATCGATATTAAATTTAACAAATAATGAAATGCAGGATTTAGAATCCAATCTGATAAAAGTCTCAGAAAAAACTAAATTTACAGCCGTAGAAGTAACGGATGCGGCAATCATTCTAGGACAATCTGGTTTAAGTAAAGACCAGATTTCCGATACTGTAGAGGGTATCACGCTCTTTGCGACGGCCATTGGTACGGATTTAAAGTCAGCCGTAGATTTGGCAACATCTACCCTTGGGGTATTCAACATTGAATCAGCAAGGATGCCCGAAGTTGTTGATAAACTAACGACGTCAGTTAACAACTCTAAATTGAATTTAGAGAAATTAACTCTTGGTATTCAGTATGCGGGTAATATCGCGGCACAAAGTAACGTTTCATTTGAAGAAACAGTGGCCACATTGGGTGCAATGGCAAACTCGGGTATTAAGTCTGGGTCTACGCTTGGTACAGGTTTACGTCAGATCTTAATAACGCTTCAAAGTCCTTCGGATAAGTTTAGAGCTAAAATCAAGTCTCTTAGTTTAGATATGGAGCAATTGGATTTAAAAACCCACGGCTTAATTGATGTTATGAAAACGCTTTCTAATGCAGGGTTTACGGTTGCCGATGCCATGACAGTAATGGAAGTTCGTGCCGCAGCCGCCTTTGGGGCCGTGGCCAACAACTTAGATGTTGCTGAACAGCTTAGTGATGATATGGAGCGGGGGGGGGCCGCAGCAAAAGCCAACGATATTCAAATGGGGGCTTTAGCAAATCAATGGGCACGATTTGGTTCTATTGCCAAGTCTGTTTTTTATGACGCCCTAGAACCGTACTTAGAATTTTTAACTAAGGCAATAAAAAGTACGGGGGATATGTTACAAAACTTACGCGAATCGGGTTCGGCTGCAAAGATAGTTTTAGGTGCTTTTACGGCTTTTGGGGCCATTAAAATTGGTGGTAGTTTACTCAGTTTAGCAACTATGTTGTTTAATAGTCCTGTTACGAAGTTATTGGCAGGTGCAGGAGCAGCCGGTGCAGGAGCAGCCGGAGCAGCCGGAGCAGCCGGAGCGGCAAGATTGATCCCCGCTTTATTTGGTGGCCCTATTGCTTGGGGTTTAGCCGCTGCAACAACCGCTGGTGTCTATGGTATTCAATCAATATCCAATGATGACAAGTACAATGATCCATTAGATAAGGCGAGTGCGGCTGTAAATAACAATCAAGCGGATTTGGTTAAATACAACGAGTGGTTAAAAACACTCTCAAAATCCGTAGATAACTTACATCTTAAACAGCTTGAATTTAAAAATGGTGATGGTGGAGCGGATTCGTTAACCAAGTATATTCATAAGTTAAATAATGAACTAAAGGGCATGGGTTTTTATCTTGATGCTAATACCGCCTCTTTTGAGGATGTAAATGCTAAACTTGAACAGTTTAGGTTAAACATCACAAGCCTTAAAAATATTGGTCTCAACGAGTCCTCTAATTTAGTTAGTCGAGAGTTTGACGCTCAGATCAATTCATTAAAACCAAAGCTAAAAAAAGAAGAGGGTTATAGTGAGGATTTTGAGGAATTAAAACGTAACTATTTTGGGGATTCAAGTTTTTCTTCCCGAGGAAGAGTTTTGGCCAAGACTTCGGCTGAAGGAAAGCTATTTAATAGCAGAGAAGGTCTGGAACTTATTTTAAGCCAGATAAGCCCTGATTTAAACTCTAGGTCTGAGATTGTAACGGACGTATCTAACCTGAACTCAGGAAGTACGGTAACGGATATTGATTCTGTAGTTTCAAAACTATCCCAAAGGATAGCAATTTTAAGTCAAAAGGGTAATTTACCTAAAAAATTAATTGAAGAAGAGCTACAGGGTGCGGGTATATTCTCTTTAGATAATACCCGAGGCACGACCTCAGATTTTAAACTTGACGAATTAAGGTCTCAAATAGAAAGTGAAGTTTCAGAACTTAAAGACTTTTTAAGTATTGCCCAGAGCTTAAGGAAAAATGCCGCCCTTATTTCTAAAGTAAACTCAGGTGAGCCACAAGCGATTTCGAATATCTCTGACGAGATCCAGAACAAATATAAAAAGCTACTGTTGAACATGATTGTTGATTCCAATGTTAAACAGCAACAATTAAGAACGGACAATAAAGATAATCCTGTAGAGTTATACAATCAATCTTTAACCAATAAAGAAGAAACTCAAACCAGAGTTGACACCATTTTAGAAAGCGCAAAATCCGAGGCTAAAAAACTTTTAGCGGAGGCATTAGGTGATAATTTTTCAATGGAAAAACTCAATGATGTTTTGACATCTTCACAGATAACCCAAACGGCCGCAACGGTATTATCCGACAATAATTCGTTTGCTGAAGAGCAGAGATTACCCGCTCAGAAGTCTTATTTTATTCAATCAGAAAAAGAAAAGTATTCTTTGAATCGGGAATATAAGCTCTATGAGCAGCAGTTAAAAGATACGAATTCCTTGGATAATATGGAAAGTCTTTTAGCCAAGATGAAGACTGTTATGGATAATCTGGCCACAATCGAATATCGACGTTCTCAGTTGAAATTAGATCCAACAGATACTGCAGGACTGAGTAATATTAAATCGCAGCAGTTGGAGTCAAAAGTAATAAATGAACAGGGTTTAGATGAACTGGCAGATCAGTTAAAAGCCCGATTGGTTGCTCGAAAGCAATTTGAAGAGGGTAACTTCAAACCAAGTCAGCAATCCTTTATTTATAATAAGGAACAATCCGAGGCGGCTAAAGATTTCTTTAAAAGCTTTTTTAACCAGCTATCTGAAGAAATGGCTAAGGCCCAGACAGAGGTTGAAACCTTGGGTAATAGCTCTCGATTGAATGAATCCGAGTTCTCTCGTCGTGTTGCTCTATCCCAAGACAGTCAAGTTGGAACCGACACTCGACTTGTTCAAATTCAAGCCTCAAGGGCATTGCTGAATCAACAAGCGATTATTGATACTAAGGCTATTGAAGTTATGCAACGTGCTTTAGTGTCAGAGAATTTAAAACTCGCTAAGGCTTTAGATGATCTCACCTCCATTTTAAAAGACCCCTCGGTAACGCTCGACTTGAAAACTAGCCTCGAAGGTGTTCAGAGCAAGCTAAAAACTTCTTTGGATAAAAACAATACCGAGTTAGAAAAGTTAACCGGCAAACAGCAGGACAATAACGAAAAAATACTTAAACAGACGGAGAGCCTTGATCTTAATACTTCGGTATTGAGTCGTGAGGGTTATGCTTATCGTACACCCGAGAAGTTAAGACGAACCGCTCAGTTAAACGGTGAAAAATTTACGTCTGACAATAAACAAACAGAGGATTTCGGCCTTAATTTTTCAGGAGACAAAACCACGGAGTTTTTCAAGGTTATTTTTGAAGAATCGAATAAGGCTTATAGTGGTTTTGAGGCACTTACTGAGGCTTCTTTTGGCCTACAAGATGCTATGAAGAATATGGGTTCTTCAGCACAGCAAGCCTTTTCAGCCATCAGTAGGGGTACTCTGAGTGCGGGTGATGCCTTTAAAGGTTTTTTAAGTAGTATTTTTGAAGACCTCGAATCCATGGCTACAAAGATACTGGCCAATCAATTAATGACGCAGCTAATCAAATGGGGGACTTCATTCTTTATGGGTGATGCGGGTCAGACTATGGCGGGGGATGCTGGCGCTAGTAATGTAGGCATGAGGGTTTGGAATGGTGGCTTGGTTCAAGGTGGAAGCTTTGCCACAGGGGGTATGATTCAGACAGGGATTGAGAGCCGAGATTCAACCCTAATTAAAGCCGCCAAGGGTGAGTTTGTCTTGCGAAGTGCAGCCGTTAAAGCTTTAGGTGTTGACCGAGTACGTCAACTTAACCGCTTGGATAAATCCACGGTAAATAGTATGAGGGAGATACCAACAACCAGTGCGTTATCTTCAAATCCAAAAGATTCGGGTGATCAAGGTGATGTTAATATCTGGGTAGTCGTTGAGTCTGAAAAACAGAAGCAGTTAGGGCCACAAGATATTCTTACGGTTATACGTGAGGATGCTCTAAAAGGTGGTGAAACTAAGAAGCTTATCAAACGAATTTCTAAGGGGGACATATAATGGAAGTTTTTCCATTCACAATTCATGAGTTTCAAAGTGCTTATCCACAACGTCAAAGTAATGTTGAGTTAGGTGGGGGTTGGGTTCACACGTCTAAACCAAATACACCTCCGGCCAGAACGATTACTCTTATGTTCAAAGCCATGAGATATTATTTAAACGATCAAGGTATTGTTTCGGATTCAATGGAATTGATAACAAATCTATACGCCTTAGATTTATTTTATCAAAGGCATGAGTTGCATAAGAGCTTTCTTTACCAGCATCCGTTGTACGGGGTACTAGAAGTAAAGTTCGAGAAACCATTTACAACACCAAAATTAATTCCCAATGGGAACGGTGTAAGTGAAGGTTTTACAATAGAATTACGAGAAATACCGAAGTAAATCAGTACTAAATGTCTTGGTTTGACTATAAATGTCTTGACGCTATCACACTTTGGAACTATCCTTATTTTCGTGATATGCGTCTTCTTTGGCACATATCGTCAATCCTAATAGTTGGCCTCGGTTCTCATTGAGTTCCGAGGTTTGTTTTTTTGGTGTATGATAATTTAACACCTAAAATTTATTGGATTGACGACAACATGAACAATGCTAGTTTCGTGTCACCTGAAGAAGCTCATGAACTATCCTCAAGTACCCCGATAGAATTTTTAAAACTCAATATCCAAACTGATTCTGACCCTATTGTTCAACGATTTTGCGCCCAAAAACAGACATCCTTTCTTAATGATGAATGGTCACACGTACCTTTCTTTATTTCGGGATTAGGTTCTAAGAGTGGCGGTGAGAAAACTAGGCCAACCTTAGTACTACCGAACCCAGAAGGGATATACAGTTACTATATCCAAAACGGGTTCCTTGATTTTGCCCGTATCAGTTACTATTTGGCACATCCAAGCCTTTTGCCAAATACCGGTTTTGAGGTTCATCAATTCTTTGTTAGCCGTATTACTGAAGTTAATAGCCGTATGATTAAGTGCCAAATAAGCAGCCTTTCAGATGGTAACCGTTTCAAGCTACCCTCAAGACGATTCGTACAACCTGAATTCAATCAAGTGAGGCTATAGCATGACAACGCTAGAGTTGGCCTTAAAGCTTCAAGGCTACGAATACATAACAGGCTGGCAGGATTGTTACAGTGTGGTGCAAGAATTTTATGACCTTAAGTTAGGGTTAGTCTTACCAAGCTATTCAAGACCCAACCTTTGGTACATGACCTCAGAATTCAAATTCTTTGATGAACATTTTAATGAATTGGGCTTTAAAGATATAGGTGATAATCCACTTAACGTTAATGTCGGTGACGCTATCTTATTTCATATAGGTGATACTGAAACCTCGAATCACATTGCGGTTTATGTAGGACGAAACAAGATCTTACATCACATGCAAGGAAATAGAAGTTTAGTTGAAGAATACACCCCTCGTTGGCGTTATCGGGTCTCAAAAATACTTCGTCATCCAGATTTTGAAATTAAACACAATAAGAACAACCCTACGGTATTAAGCAAACTGCCATATCGATTACGCAAACAATTAAAGGCGGGTTCTAATGTTGAATTATGATTGGCTCAAACGTATTGAAACTTGGGATCTTGAGCGTTGTGGTTTGGTTCTTAATAACGGTGACGTGATTGAGGTTCCCAACCGTCACGATGACCCTAAGCATCATTTTAAAATCGTCCACGCTGATATTGAGTGCTACTTGGGTGATATATCCGGTGTTTGGCATACTCATATTGATGGGGATTTTAATCTTTCTATCGATGATTATCAGACATTTATATCTTTACCTAAGCATGATCATTTCATTATTAGCCATAAAGGAATTGCTCAATATGGTGTTGTTGATGACAAAGTTATCAATGTTGCAATGAGGATCTTCAAGTGAAAGTAACTATCGTATTACATGGCCCTTTAAAAGAACTATACAGCCAATTTATAGAAGTTCAGGCTACAACGTTCAGGGAAGCTATAACGAGTCTTCAAATGATACCCGAATTAAGCCCGAAAAGAGTGTCTGACCGTTATGTTTGTCGTATAGATGGGTGTGAAACTACAACGGATTTAGACGCCCCCCTAGAAACCCGTATGATTCATATCCGATCTGAATCGGTTTTAGGTTCTAGGGATATAACGGGTAGTGGTAACAACCCTTACGTCCGTATAGTAATCGGTATTGTATTACTTGTTATTGCCTTTATGGTGTTCTCTGTTTCAGGGGGCGGCTTAACCCAAACGGGAATGATGATAGCTTCTGCGGGTATTAGTCTGATAGCTGGCGGTATTATCCAAATACTGAACCCTATAAAAAAAGATGACAAAAGTGACGACGATAAAAACAGGTCTATTTCTGACTACCCCAATACCGTAAGGTCTGGGACACCTATCCCTTTTATTTTAGGAAAGCACAAGTTTGGTGGCCATTTATTTAGTCTTAATGCTCAATCCAAGAGTTCAAAGAATTTAGACCTAAACGCTTATATCTCGGCTAAGAACATGGCGAGCAACAATGGGTCATGGGTTAATATCTATGAAGCATTATTAACCGAAGGTAATAGAAATAAAAGACCAACGGGTGGTAGGGGACAGCCTTATTATGATGACCAAATAGCACCTAACTAAGTAAAAATTTACGGATTGACGATGATAGATAAAAAGAAAAAGCAAGGTACTTTTGCCTCTGGTTCTGGGGGTGGGGGTGGGTCAAGCGCTCGGGACAATTTATGGTCAACAGATGCCTTTGAAGCGGTATTAGGTATTTGTGAAGGGCCAATATATGGCCTAGATGGTGACACTGTAGAGGAGCAGCTTAAAAACCTTTACATAGATGACGTTGCTTTTTTAGATGCCCAAGGTTCAAAAAACTTTGAAGACACTAGTTTTCTTATTCGTTATGAAGCGGGTAATGAACTCAGTGTCATAGATGACCCAATTAAAGGCCAAGACCCCATTAAATATGTTTTGGAGGGTAACACTACCCCCCATCCAGTTGGGGTAGCACTCACGCCTAATGTTCAATTCAAAAGAACAATACCAACATCAATTCGTGGTCAATTTGATTTAGTTGAAGTTCGTATTGGTGTAAATCAACTCGCAAAGATTACTAAAAATGGATACAAAGAGACCTCGGCAGATCTGAGAATTCTTTGGCGCTATGTTGGTACAAATGAGTCATGGCGTCCTGTTCTAGGCTCAACATTAATAACCGGTAAAACTACGGTTGGCGGCTTGGTTCGGGGGTACTACTTTGTTCCAACTGAGTTTGACAAAGATATTGAAATCGCGGTTAAACTCTCTGAACCCAATTATGATTCTCATAAAGAAATTAAAGAACTTGTTTGGATTGGATATGAAACGACCAAAACAAGTACTTCGGATAATCCAGAGTATCATTTAGGTACAGCAATGCTTCAGGTTGCGGCTGTAGTTGGTAAAGAGTTGCAAAGGCTACCGACCTTTTCAGGTGTATGGAAAGGGCTTCTTTGTTCAATACCAAGTAATTATGACCCAACAACAAGAATTTATGATGACTCAAGCCCTTGGGATGGGGAATTCAAACGTGTTAAGCATTGGACAGACAATCCATTTTGGATTGCCCATGAGTTAATAACCAATAAGCGTATCGGTTATTTCTCTGTAAATCCACACGTAACGGTTAACCGGTTTTCTCTTTATGATAAGGCGGTATATGCTGATGAATTACTCGAAAATCCCGACGGTACATTTTCACCTAGGTTTACGTTTAATGGTGTCTTAACTCAGCCCTACGATGGTATGGAATTCATAAACTATATTCTAGGTTCGGCCAATGCCCAAGCCTATGATAATAGTGTTGGTCAGATAGTTATTGTTGCCGATATGAATACTCCGGCAGTAGCGACCATAACGCCCGAGCAATGTCTTGTGATTAGTGAGGGCATCGTTTTTAGTTACTCTTATACGGATTTAAAAGACAGACCAAACGAAATAACCAGCAGTTTCATTGATACCAATCTCAATTGGGAAAAGCAATATATTGGCCCAATAGTTGATACTGAGTCTCAACAGCGCTTCGGTGTTAATTTACTCGAATTCGAAAATGTTGGGTGTATCTATGCTCAAGAAGCTTGGCGCAAGATGTATTTCCGTTTGATAACCGCTCAAACCGAAACCTGTTCCGTCAGTTTTTCAATGCCAAAGAACAGTGTGTTCTTTGAGTTATTCGACATCATTAATATTGTTGATCCTGACCAAGATTGGGGTATTTCAAGTCGTATTTTAAAACTCGAAGAACGGGTTATAAGTCTCCGTGAACCGCTCTATTTTGAAGAGTTAGGCGAGTTTCAGCTTCACCTACAAACTAAGTTTGAAGGTGTCAAAACGTTCACCATTCAAATCTCTGAAATTGGTTATCATCACAAACTGTTCTTAGATTCGCCCATAGACATTGAGATACCGGAACATGCGCCTTTCTCTATCCAGCGTTCAGGTTCAGCCCCAGGTTTAGCTAAACCTTTTAGAATTATTTCCATAGCACCTAATGATTCAATGGGTGGTAGTGTTTCAATTAGTGCCGTGGAAGTTAATCGTAATAAGTACTATGCCTCTGACAACTTAATGTTGGCCGATAGTCCGAAGTACAATTTTGAAATGCCACGTAAAGGCTCGGCACCTCAAAACTTCAAAATGCTGAAGGAAGAACACCTTCAAGTTTCGGGGCGAAAACAAACAAATCTATGGCTTTCATGGGATGAAATGCCCACAGATTTCTTGAGTTCGTATTTTGAACTCTCAATGATTAAGGATGGGGTATCTTTTGGTGTTGTCGGGAAAACATCACGCAATGTGATAGAAGTGCCTGACGTTGCCTTTGGTGATTACGAGTTTAATATTGCCTTGATTTACAATGGTGAACGCTTTGAGTCCAAGTCATTAGTATGGACAGTTGATAGTTTTAGTCTTGCTGAGGATGATTATGATCCTCAAAAGCTTTTTGTATTTGCCGAGTCTAGCTTCAAGAAAACGGATCTGCATTTTGAGCTTAAAGTTCACTACCATTTTGAGTTAGATAAACCCGAAACCTATGTAGACCTTTTTCAATTACGAGAAATCGACAAAGCCATTATCATTATTAGTGATATGGATAGCGGTATTGAATTAACTCAGATTGAGACTGATACGGGTAAGATTATTTTTACGGGAAAAGACCACTTAAATATTACCCAGACTTATTTAGCTAAGAACTTGAAGATTAAGGCCATAATCCTAGATCAAAGAGGCCATTTCATTAAGTCAAAAGACTTTCATATCTTGGCAAAGGATATGCCCCTCGTAACTGAAATTGAGAAATATGCGACATCTAGGGAATTAACGGCCACACCTATATTCGACTCCTTACCTAGCTTTGACGCTAAGACATCATGGTATTTGGCTGAGGTTGACGAAAATTTATCTGCTATTAATAGAAGGTTGATTTCTTCTAGCAGTAGTCTTAACCGTTATTCCGAGATTACACCCGATACTCTTTATTGCTTATGGGTAGAGGTTGAGTCACCTTATGGTGGTATGCAGAAATACCCTGACAATGACATTGGTCTTAGATTTAGAACTTTAAAACTGAATACCCAAGACATCCCAGGATTATCTAAACTTATTAACATTTACTATTCCTCGGCGATAAAACCTCAAGCACCTTTAGATATAGAAGGTACATGGCAAGACCCGATACCTGAAAATTGGTTTGATACCCCGCCAGTAACAACCGGAATTGTTTGGCAAAGTACTAGAGTATTTTATCTTGGTGGTGCAAAAGATCCATGGTCTGAACCAAAAAGGTTTATTAATGTTTCAGCAGAACTAGACCGTCTTCGTAGTCAAATGAGCTCAAATTTAAGTAACTTGTGGGAAAGTTTAATTGAAGATGTTGGGGATATTTTTGGCACTTCTATTGAGCGTAATATTACTGAACAGGTTATTCGTCGTGTTGAATTAAACGAAACAAATCAAGAAGGTATGACTTCTATAGTTTCAGGTCTTGAAGCACGTATTAACGATGCCATTGAAGGTATCGAAGCTGTGGCCTCGAATTTACTTTATGTAAAGCAAGACAGCATAGGTAATCAACGGGCGGCACAGGTTCTAAGATTAAGTGTCTCAGATTTAAAGGCTCGATATTCAGCCACATTAAAACGACTAGATCTCGTTGAAAATAACGCTGATGGTAGCCAAAGAGCCTTTTCACTCCTAGAACAGGCCATCGAAGATTTAGACCGTGGATTAGCGGCATCAAATAGGTTACTACAAAGTTTAACAAAGGATGCTGATGGTAATGTTCTGGGGCTCAATGAATTAAGTCTTAAAGTTGAAACCCTTGATGGAAGGGTAACTACTTCCGCTGAATTACTTCAATCTGTTTCATCAAGTGTAACGGGTAGCCAAGAAGCCATAACTAGCTTATCTCAATCAATTGTTGATTTGGATGCTGGATTAGCTGCGGCAAACGAATTAATCCAAGCCTTAACTCGGGATGACGAGGGTAATCTTGTTGGCTATAACCAATTAAAAGTAGCACTTGAAACCCTTGATGGAAGGGTAACTACTTCCGCTGAATTACTTCAGTCTGTTTCATCAAGTGTAACGGGTAGCCAAGAAGCCATAACTAGCTTATCTCAATCAATTGTTGATTTGGATGCTGGATTAGCTGCGGCAAACGAATTAATCCAAGCCTTAACTCGGGATGACGAGGGTAATCTTGTTGGCTATAACCAATTAAGGGTTGAATTCAACGCCCTTGAGGAAAGGGTAAGTGCCGCCTCAGAACTATTACAAGAAGTAAAATTAACCGTCGATGGCCGTACTGAAGCTCTCACCAACTTAGCATCAAAGATTTCTACTATTGAAAATAATGTCGCAAATGCCGGACTTACTCTTTCTTCACATCAAGATCTATTAGGTGCCTTAAGTTCCAAGTTATTCCTAGAGGCTTCAACCACTGTAAATGGTGTAACTCGAATCGCGGGTATTAGGGCAGGTGTCGAGGGCGAGATTTCAAAGGTCGCTATTATTGGTGACGTTTTTGAGTATCAAAGTAGTGATGGGGATGTCCAGCTCTCTTACAACACAACAACCAAGAAGTGGATTTTTTCGGGTGAACTCTCAGCAGCAACGGGTAGTTTCGAAGGGGAAGTAAGGGCTTCTTCGGGTAAAATTAAGGGTTTATTTACCGTAGGTGAGAGTAGTGTCAAAGCAGGGCTTAATGGCCTCGGTGCGGGCTCCGAAACCGTCCGTATCTTCGCTGGTTCGGAAGACCCTAGTTTGGCACCTTTTCAAGTATTAGAAGATGGTAGTTTAAAAGCTAACAAGGCCATTATTGAAGGGGATATGACGGGTTCTAGCTTTAATGGTTTGAGGATAAAAATGGGCACATTTAGGTCTACGGTAGATGGTAACTCGACTATTAATGTGGACACTAACGAAGCCCGAATATATACCGTTTCGGATAACGATTCCTTGAATCACTATATAACAGGGCCAAAATCACCACCTTTCACACGCTTAATGGGGGTGTCTATAACCGCCTTGGGGCCAAGTACGGTGAACGTAGGTTCCAATATGCCATTAATAACTGGACCTCAAACTTTCAGATTTAACCGTGATGATGGTTATAACAATACTCAGTATTTCAGCTATTTAGCCTTTGGGCTGTAAGAACGTTAACAATTTAATCCGTTTAAAATAAAGAACAAGGAACACTATGTCCGTAATAATTAAATCGCTGGCTGCTTTTACACAAAATTCAACATTGGTTGTTTTAAGTGAGGGTGTGGATGCCGCCAACGTTTCTTTTGGGTCGCTTCTTAATGTTGATGGGTATTATTTGCCTTTTGAATGTGACTCGGGTCAAGATAATAAAATCAGCCTAACCGAACCATGGCCACACGCCTCGGTTTCGGGCGTGGCCATCATGATAACCTACAGCCTTGAGGGAATACCTGCAGCAATAGCCAAGGCGAGGGAGGCTGCTAGTTTTATCAACTCGAACCATGATGTTGTAAGTGCTTTTACACAAATTTTAACTTCACCAAACGATACCGTAGAAGTGGTTATAAACTCACAAGGCCACAAAGCTAATGTTGAAACCTACAGCGGTTTAGTTCGTAAACTTAATACAGCAATAAACAGCGCTAGAAGTACCACGTTTTCATCTTTAGGTGATACACCCGCCAACTATCAAAACCAAGGTGGTAAAGCCTTGGTTGTAAAAATGACTGAAAACGGTATTGATTTTGTGGACTTCCCCGAAGCCATTGTTAATGATGGCGGTGGCCAAGCAACCGAGGAAATTACCGCAGCTAGTGTAAAACTGGCATTTAGCAAAGATAACGGTCAGATAAACCAAGTTCAGGGCGCTATTGACTCCTTGTTTACAAGCGTTAAATCAATGAATTCCACATCAAGTAACGTAGGCTTACCTATTAACTCCGAGTGTTTTATTAACAGTGCCGCCAATGTTTACATCGCACCAAACGGCACGGTATGGCTGCGTTATGGCCACACTTCAAATAATCCAAGTGATATAGCGGCATATCCATTGGCAACGGTCACCAACGGTGCCATTGGTGTGGCAACGGCTTACGTCAATGAAATGGGTGTTCCAGCTTATACGAGGGTTAAATAATGAGTCTTGTTTTAGATAAATTAGAGACTAAATCTCTTTTGTTAGACTACAGATATTGGTCAGTTTCAAAAACCTATAATGATGGTTTTTCCCGCTTTCTTGTTGGTTATCATCAAGACCCCTCTGAAAGTGGCCGAAAAATTAATTATCGTATAACAATTTATCGCTTTGGAGATAACCAGCAACAGGCTACCTTTATTTATAATCTCAACACCGCTGCCTATCCTTCGAGTAGAGCTTTTACAGCGTATGGCCATCATTGGCTGCTAGTAAGGGGTTTTAATGATCTAACTCAAATGTTACGTATTAGTCCTAGTTTAGGTGTGGTTTCTACAATAGAAATGGGTCGATTTTCGGGTGATGTCACGTGGGATGGTGAACATCTTTGGACACTGGTTGGTAACAAAGCAAATAAATATAGTCTTTGGGGGACGTTAGTATCTGTAGTGAATATTACGGGTGTTGAACTCAGCCCTACAGCGCTACATTCGCTTGTGTTCACAGGCACACATTTTTTAGTGAAGACGTTTAGGGAGTCCATCTTAAAAGTCTTCAATAAAGAGTGGCAATATGTTGACACCCTAGTAATGTCCGTAACAACAGAGATTTCTCATGGTATTGAGTACAACAACAATAAGTTGTTTGTCCTTCTTCATGGTTATGATTCTGAAGGGGAATTCTCGAATTCTATAACCTATAACCTACCCCCACAATATTGTGGTGTTATCAATGAAGTCCCAGAGATAGGGCCAGAGATAGGGCCAGAGACAGGGCCAGAGACAGAACCAGAGACACCAACTGGCACGTTCTCATGTAAAGGAGCTACATCAGAAAGCTTCCAAGTAACACGTACTGGTTTAACTCTTGCTGGTTTAACTCGTGTTTGGGATGCAGCCTATGATGCCAGCACTAAGAAATATCATGTTGCCACAGAGTTTAGTAATAACTTAATCCCTACCTTTGACAATACAGGTAAATTATTAGCATCGTATGATGTAGCAAAAGGTGGTTTTGCTAACTGGGTTATAACAGCAATCAATGGTAACGTTTACACTATGGATCAGTACTACCTTGCTATTTTTAAAAGTAAAGATGGAGTACTGGATGATGCTTTCAGCGCTAACTCTAAAACTGATTTTAGAATTGCTGAAACTAGTATATTTGGTCTAACCGCATACATGGAGGAGGAAGTTCCTGTAGTCCTTGCAGCGCGTAATACTGAGAGTAAACATGCTTTAGGAAGAAAAGGAATAATCTACCGTAAATTCAATGCTGATACTGGTGAAAAGATTGGCGAAGATATAACAGTAGACTATGGCGAAATAATGACAGGTCGCGGTGTAACTGTATACGGTGGATTTGCTTGGATTTCTACAGCAAGCTTTCTTACTGACTTTTCTGATACGACACTTAAAGTCTACTTCATTATCCAGTTGGATCTGAAGACACTTAAACCAACAGGAGTAAGATTTTCTTATTATGATGCTGGTTTCAGAACTGCTGATTTAGTGGGTCATGGTGGTTATGGCATAGCTTCAGATGACAAAGGCATATTCATCACTAAGTGGGATGGTACGATTTTCCATATCAATTCTGACGGTTGTAAAATCCAAGACGTAGAAGAGGTATTGTATGACTGTGACCCTGCTAATGCGGAAGAGTTAAATACATATCCAACGGTTAATAAGATGTTATTCTACAGTACGACGACTAAAAAAGTTTCGTTGCATGATAGAGCTGCTTCAATTACTACATCACCTATCCCAGTGGGTAAACATAAATATCTTAAGTTTACTGCTTCAGGTGTCATTGATAATAGTTATATACAAATGACGTATAGTTTAGATGGTGGTACAACTTTTGAAGGGCCAATACATAGAGTCAGGCCTCCTTCTGATTCTATGAAAACGGGAGGAACTGGCGGGTTTTGGTATTACCGAGTACCAGAAGGCGCTACACACGTAGTCTGTAGTTATGGTTCTACAAATAACCCTTTGTATGATTTATCAGTTAAACCTACGACCCGATACCATACAACGTTGAAAGAAATTGGTAGTGACGTCCCTCTTATCTTTAAAGTATCAGAGGAAGAGGGGTTCTTTGAAGCTAAAACTACCGAAAGAAAAGCGAATACTGGTTTTATCCCAGTAAAAGGGCTATCCAGTGTAACTATTAAAATTGCTGATGGATTAGAGATACCTTTAGCGTTCACAGCATATAGTAAAGATTACGTATGGCTAAACGGTGTAACTCATAGTACGAGTTTTAAGGGTGGAGGCACACATACCTATACTTTACCTGCGGGTACGGAGTATCTCATGATGACATCTTTTGTATTCACAGGCGTGGGTGCTTTTGGTAATGCTATTTCACTTGCAGGTATGAGTGGAGATGTAGAAGGTGTAGATGATACGGGTTATATTTGCCGAGTTAAAGATCCTGAGCCTATAGGAGATAAAAAATATTTAGAACTTTTTGAAACTATGGAAAAACCAATGGCTGTAATGCCACCCGAAAAAGCCGAGCATAATATACCTTTAGATCAGATGGAATTGACTATTGATTTTGTAAAGGTATATGCGGGTTCTTCCATGTTGGTCGGTCAGATACTCAATGGAGCAATGGATGTTTCATTTAAGAAACTAAACAATGATCCCACAGACATTAATTACGTTTTTTTGTTTTCGGTTGATAATTATGGCTTCAGAGTAGTAATCCCTTTTGTTAGTGGATCACCTTTAGTTATTACATTTATTGCCGATGCTATAAATAATGTGACATCTTTAAAGATAAACGGTGAGGTCGTAAAATCTTGGGATTTTACTCCTTCAGAATGGAAGGGAAAAAAGTTTGAGCAACCAATATTTCTGGGTACTACCTTTTCAACATCGGGTCTCTGTATTAATGCGGTTCTTAACTATATTGAATTAAAATCGGGGTCATTTCATTCAAAATGGGAGTTCGACGACCTGAGCTTTTATTCCATTAACCCTAGAGAGAGTGATAAGAATATTGAGTTTAAGGTCTCTTTAGGAGATATGAAAGCATATAATACGGATTCGACCTTTCTTTCCTTTTTAGATATTTCCCAAAGTACCAAACCTAAAAAATGTCGCCAGTACTTAAATTTTTCTAGATACAGTTATAATGAAGCGGTAAAGAATTATAACAAAAGTGATGTTAATCAGAGTCTAACCTTGAGAATTGCCTATGATAACAAAGACCCCATTTTCTTACCGCCAAACAAGCCTATTGATTTCAGGTTTAATCTTAATCTGAAAGATTCGTCAAATCCTGAAAATTACAACATTATATTTAGTGGTTCAAATAATATAGCCTTTCACCCAACGACAAAAATATTACGTATAGATACCGATGAACCTTTGGAGTTTGATTTAAGTGGCTATATAACCAATGACCAAGACCATAGTATTTCTGTACGTAGGGCATCTAAGGATCAAAATTGGGTCATAAATGTTGATTGTGTACCTGTATTGTTCTACCAAAGTCCCGTCCCGTTGCCTTTTATAGAGCTTTACGAGATAGGAAATAATACTTTTGATAACGGTTTAGGTTTTAGAATTTGGGATATAGCTCTACGTTTATTATATGACGAGCTTTATTTCTTCCCCCTTGATGATGGCGCTGGAACCAAAGAGGGCGATTCTATACATAGACCTGCAGTTGGGTTTAGTAATTTTAATTCCACGGGCCCAATCTTTGGTTCTGTCTATGATAGCCTCTGGGAAGAACTTTGTTCTGGTGAAGGTGAAGGTGAAGGTGAAGTTCCAACCAAGCCACGTCCTTCGGCACCAGTATTGTTTGCACCGGCCACGCCAATCAATTCATTGAGGGCTATAAATTCGGTCGTTGACCATTTTATTGATACTGAGGGTTCGGAGTTTTTCAGGACGGGTTATATCTCTTATGCCACGGCAAGATTCCCTAACGCTAATAATGTTAATGGTGCCATTGGTATCGCCCAAGAGTTATTCAGTAAGAGCGGTCTTAGATTGTACCTTAGAGTAAAATAGTTCTATCATACAACAGAGCCTACACGGCTCTTTCAACTTAAAATTATAGGATTGACATTATGGAAAACTTCTTCACTCAGTATGGCCATTGGATTATTGCTTTGTGGCCTGTACTTGCAGCTATCGCGGCTGTGACACCTAACACCTACGACAACAAAGCCCTTCAAATAATTCGCAATATATTAGACGCCTTAAGCTTCAATTGGGGTTCTGCTAAAAACGAAAACAAAAAGTCATGAGTTACATTAAGGCCGTTTTATTGGCCTTGGAAATGATTAGTGTTTTGTTACGTCTAAAGCGGGAGAAGGACTTTGACAAGAGAAAAGCTGAAATTAGACAAGACCCTGTTAATCAGTTTAACGCTAAGTTTAATGCTGACAGGTTGTCAGTTGATGTCGGGGCCAAAACCTTGCCAGATAACGATACCCAAAATAAACGTAACACCAAGTAAAACCGAACCAGGCATAGTTGAAATCCGCGAGCAGAGTCTTGCGGATTTACTTATATACATTGAAGAACTCGAAAACTGTAGGAAATAATATGCACCCTAATTTTATTGAATTTTTTACACCCCCAAACACGGTAACGATAAAAGCTAACTTTAAAAACGGTGAGCATTATAGCGAAGAACTATCGCTTAATAATCTTGAAACCTTTTTTACCGACCTTGTTTTCTATAATAGTAGTAATCAAAAAGTTGCCCCTACGGCTGGTGAGATTGAGTTCTTGGTTGCGAGTCAAGGTAACGGACTCAGACTGGCAACGCACGGTAAAGTAAAAGCCTCAGAGATTTATAACGAGGACTTAAAAATGCCTCACGCTTATGGGCCGACACTTAAAGTGTTAGTGCGTTTTAAGAACTTAACAGGTGACTTAACCCGATTTGAGCTTCTTGTACGGAGGAAATGATATGTTCCCGATGAACTTAGGTTCGGCATCATTACCTAGCCAATTCAAATTAGCCTCTTTGGGGGTGGCCATTAACAATGCTCTGGCCACAAACAGTCGTTGGGTGACTACCCTCAACCCTGCGGGTGGGATGTATTATGATATACCCCAAATATCGCTTACGGATTTTGAGATTGAAATTGAGTTTGAAACAACTCAGACGGGTAACAGGTTGCTGTTATGTGACGACCATTTAACAACGTACTACATGAATTCGTATAGTAACATACTATCTTTTTGGTCAAAAGGTACAGAGTATGCAACCCCTGTGACAGGTAAAACTATAAATGATGGTAAGTTGCATACCGCGGTTTATAAACTCGCGGGTACACAATTAAAGGTTTTTTTAGATAGTGTTCAGTACGGCACACATACTATTAATCCTTACTTAGGTGTGATTAATTTTAAGGCAGGTAATCGCACGGCACTTACTAGTACATTTGACGGTTCATACTTTGGTATTAAAATATGGAATGGTGGTGATAGACATACGGGTCAGTTAGTACGGGACTACCGCTTTAATGATAGCGATGGTGTGCTGGTTGATTATAGTAAGCCGCTTGGTACTGAGCTTTTAACAAATACAAGCTTTAGCAATAATTCCGAAGGATGGCCTGTTATTGGTACAAATACAACAAAACAGGTGGCGGGTAATGCATTAGAGATAACGCAAGTATCAGGTGGCTATTCTAACGCACAACAATTCATTGATGTTGAAGCTGGTAAAACGTACCTCGTCACTGGTGAGCTTTTCGATGATGGTGGTTATTTTCAAATACGTGATGCAAACAATTCAGCGCAACTAATGAATATACATGGTCTAGGTGTGGTGTCAGGTATATTTACTGCAACCAGCAATAGAGTGATTTTTAGATGCCATTGCAGCCAAGAATTCCCTAAAACGTTCAAATTTAAAAATCCATCATTAAGAAAAGCAGCCGGCTACGGTAAAGCGGTTAATGTCACTGCGGCAGATAGAGAGTTAATGACGTTTGATGACCACCGTAATGCGTGGGTCGGTGGGGAGCTAATTAGTCTAAGTTCCCAAACGTTAAGTTACAGCTCCGCTTTTGACTGGCGTGGGTTTGTAACTTTAAAGCCACTGTCCGTGGGTACGTGGTACTTGTCTACTTTTAAATTTGAGTCGGGCAGCGGTCAGGTTAGGTCTAGGTTAGTTTCAGATAAAACTGTTTATGTTTCAGCACCTTCGGATGTTGTCAGCGAATTAGGTGTAGCAACACAAAATTACTACCCGCTTCAAAGTAACTCTACGGGAGTTAAGGTTCTGTCAAACCTTTCACTCAAACGCATAATCGAGGTAACACAATGAGCAACTGGTGCATAGTCAGTAACGAGGCGCTGGACGCTGATTTTACAAATGCGTTGATTCAAACACTTAAAGATGGTGGTTGTGATGTCGGAGTATGCCACGATGACGCGAACCGTGTATTTACGTCTACGCCAGAAATAACGAGTGAACTTGAGCAGTTCGTAGTGCGTGTTGAACTCAATGAAGATACCACCGAGCAAGAGTTGATCGCGCAGGTGGGGGCGTTTTTAAAAGCGAACCATTTAGATAAAATATTGGTTGCTGATCATTCTATTTTTACGAATCTTTTCAACACCCCCATTCATCGATTGTGGTGTGGTAGTTATGATGACCTTGATAGTCTGAGATCTGACTATGAATCTGTCTTTGGATTTTTGGATTCTGAACCGAACCAAGATTTAGAGCAAATAAAATACCAAGTAAGAAATAAGGTCTATGATTTATTTTAGTGGGGAGCAGTCCCCCCTTTTTATTTACTTATTTCTACGCTAAGAATATTCAGGTATCATTAGAAGCATAAATTGGCTGAAAGTAAGGGTTACTTCTGTTTTTGAGTACACCCCCAAGTACATAATCTGGATTCTGAAAATTTCAAGATGATAAACCCTATAAATATCAACAACATAAGAAACTTCTCCGTAATTGCCCATATTGACCATGGCAAATCGACCCTTTCAGATCGTTTGATTCAATATTGTGGTGGTTTAACAGACCGAGAAATGCAAGCTCAGGTTTTAGACTCCATGGATATTGAACGTGAGCGTGGCATTACCATCAAGGCGCAGTCTGTAACATTAAATTACACCGCAAAAGATGGTGAAACATATCAATTAAACTTTATCGATACACCAGGTCACGTAGACTTTTCATATGAAGTATCACGTTCTTTAGCTGCCTGTGAAGGTGCTTTATTAGTTGTGGATGCAGGTCAAGGCGTAGAAGCACAAACAGTTGCTAACTGCTATACCGCGATTGAAATGGAACTAGAAGTTATTCCTGTTCTAAATAAAATAGACTTACCACAAGCTGAGCCTGAACGTGTAGCAGAAGAAATCGAAGACATTATCGGTCTTGATGCGATGGATGCGGTGCGCTGTTCAGCTAAAACAGGTGTTGGTATTCAAGATGTACTTGAAGTTATTGTTGCGCAAGTTCCACCACCTGTCGGTGAGCCTACTCAACCATTACAAGCGCTGATTATTGATTCATGGTTTGACCCATACCAAGGTGTTGTTTCATTGGTGCGAATTAAGCATGGTGAGTTACGTGCTGGCGACAAAATTAAAATTATGTCAAATGGCCAATTACATAACGCTGATAAAGTGGGTATTTTTACGCCAAAGCAAACAGAAACCAAAATACTTCGCACTGGTGAAGTAGGGTTTGTTATTGCCGGTATTAAAGAAATTCATGGTGCACCAGTGGGTGATACTATTACCTCGGCGCGTAACCCTGCAACAGCAATTTTACCAGGCTTTAAAAAAGTACAACCGCAAGTTTACGCCGGTGTATATCCGATAGCATCAGATGAATATGAAAACTTCCGTGATGCGCTTTCAAAATTAAGCCTAAATGATGCCTCGTTATTTTATGAGCCAGAAAGCTCAACAGCATTAGGTTTTGGTTTCCGCTGTGGCTTCCTTGGTATGTTACACATGGAAATCATTCAAGAGCGTTTAGAGCGAGAATACGACATGGATCTGATTACTACTGCTCCAACGGTAGTGTACGAGATCCTGCTTAAAAATGGCGACATCATAAAGATAGACAGCCCTTCTAATTTACCACCAATCAGTAATATTGCTGAAATTCGTGAGCCTATCGTTGAAGCGAACATTCTAGTACCACAAGAATATTTAGGTAATGTAATTACTTTATGTATTGAAAAGCGTGGTGTGCAGCACAAAATGTCGTATCACGGTAAGCAAGTTGCGTTAACGTATCATTTGCCAATGGCTGAAGTGGTGATGGATTTCTTCGATCGCTTAAAATCTACCAGCCGCGGTTTTGCGTCACTTGATTACAATTTCATTCGTTTCCAAACATCAAAAATGGAACGTGTTGATATCTTAATCAATGGCGAGCGAGTCGATGCATTGGCAATTATTTGTCATCATGAAAGCGCACAATCACGTGGTCGTCAATTAGCCGAAGCACTGAAAGAACTTATTCCACGTCAGCAATTTGATATCGCGATCCAAGCCGCGATAGGTGCGCACGTTATTGCTCGTACCACGATTAAACAATTACGTAAAAACGTAATTGCTAAGTGTTACGGTGGTGACGTGAGTCGTAAGAAAAAGTTATTACAAAAACAAAAAGAAGGTAAAAAGCGCATGAAACAGGTTGGTAATGTTGAAGTGCCGCAAGAAGCTTTCTTAGCAATCCTCAAAGTAGGTAAATAAGGACAACAGTTACTATGGCTGGTTATTTTTCAATCTTCTTAGTGTTATTAACTCTTATTTCAGGGTTAATTTGGTTAATCGATCACTTAGTTTATGCACCTAAGCGTCAAGCACGTATTGCGCTTGCTCAAGGTGCAAATAGCGCCATGTTGGATGATGAAACCATTGCACAAATTGCACCTCAACCAGCTATAGCAGAAACTGCGCAATCTATATTTCCTATGATTGCGGCTATCACGATTTTTCGTTCATTTTTTTATGAGCCATTTCAAATTCCATCAGGATCAATGATGCCAACACTTTTAGTGGGCGATTTTATTTTGGTAGAAAAATTTGCATATGGCGTTAAGGATCCCGTTTGGCGCTCTCAGTTAATGGATGTGTCAGACCCTGAACGTGGTGATGCCGTGGTCTTTAAGTATCCACTAGACAACAATATCGATTTCATAAAACGTGTGGTTGGTTTGCCTGGTGATACCGTGGTTTATCGTAATAAACAGCTTTATATCAAACCTCAATGCGATGCAACTCAAACCCAAACATCGGGTTTAAACTGTAATGAGTTTAATAAACTCGATACACAGTTAGTTAATCAAGACGAGTTCTTTTCAGATGGTGTGGCTGAAACTCGCTTAACCGAAAATTTAGCGAATGTAAGTCATGATATTTTAATCAATCCAGTTCGTCCTGAACAACAAATGGCGTATTACCAGCAGCCGGGCACTCGAATTGATGAGTGGGTGGTGCCAGAAAACAGCTACTTTGTGATGGGTGATAACCGCGACAACAGCAAAGATGGCCGCTTTTGGGGATTTGTTGATAAAGAAGAGTTAGTCGGAAAAGCTGTGTTTATATGGATGAGCTTTGAATTTGAACAAGACCCAGAGAGTATTTTACCAAGCTGGGTTCCAACAGGTGTTCGTTTTGACCGCCTAGGAAGTATTCAATAACTAATGAACAAAAATGTAACTGATTTATACAGCAAAATAGGCTACACCTTCAACAACGTAACGTTGTTGGAGCAAGCGATGACTCATCGCAGCCATAAAGGGCAGCACAATGAACGGCTTGAGTTTTTAGGCGATTCTATTTTAAGTTTTGTGATTGCAAATGAGCTCTACAAGCGTTTTCCTAAAAGTCGCGAAGGTGATCTAAGTAGAATGCGCTCAACATTGGTACGAGGCCAAACTCTTGCGGAATTTGGCCTAGAATTTAATTTAGGTGATTATTTACGCTTAGGACCAGGTGAGCTTAAAAGTGGTGGGTATCGCCGCGAATCAACTTTGGCCGATGCTGTAGAGGCAATTATTGGAGCTGTCTTTTTAGATTCAGGCATAGACACCTGCAGTAATTTGATCTTGAGCTGGTACAAGTTTCGTCTTGATGAAATTTCGCCAGGGTTAAACCAAAAAGATCCAAAAACCTTATTACAAGAGTATTTACAGGCGCGAAAATTACCGCTGCCAAACTATACTGTTATCGATACCAAAGGACAGGCACACAACCAATCGTTTACGGTTGAATGTGTTGTAGAAGGCATGAACAGTATTGTTTCTGTCGGTAGTTCACGCCGTAAAGCCGAGCAAAAAGCGGCTGAAAAAGCATTAAAGATTATTAAACATGAATCCTAAAACACATTGCGGCATGATTGCCATTGTTGGCCGTCCAAATGTTGGTAAATCAACTATTCTAAATGAAATTGTTGGCCAAAAAGTCAGTATTACATCGCGTAAAGCGCAAACAACGCGTCACCGAATTATGGGGATCCATACTGAGGATGATTATCAAGCGGTTTATGTTGATACGCCAGGTTTACACATTGATGAAAAACGCGCTATTAACCGTTTAATGAATCGTGCTGCAGCAAGTTCAATCAGCGATGTTGAGTTGATTATTTTTGTGGTTGAAGGCACGCATTGGACCGCAGATGATGACATGGTTTTGCACAAAGTTAAGCAAACAGGTCGTCCGGTGTTATTGGTTATCAATAAAGTTGATCAAGTAAAAGAGAAAGAAGAGTTGTTCCCACATTTACAGTGGCTCGGTGAACAAGCTGATTTTGTTGCAATTTTACCTGTGTCAGCCACTACAGCGAAAAATATTGATTTAATTAAAGATCAAGTTCGTAAATACTTGCCACCGAGTGAATTTATTTTTCCTGAAGATTACGTAACTGACCGTTCAACCCGCTTTTTAGCGGCTGAAATTGTGCGTGAAAAGCTCATGCGTTTTATGGGTGAAGAGTTGCCATATTCAGTGACTGTGGAAATTGAACAGTTTAAATGGCAAGAAAATGGTGTCTGGCATATCAATGCACTTATTTTAGTTGAACGTGAAAGCCAAAAACGTATGGTTATTGGTAATAAAGGCGAAAAACTAAAAGTCATAGGTCGTGAAGCCCGTAAAGACATGGAAGAAATGCTTGATAATAAGGTCTTCCTTGAACTTTGGGTTAAAGTGAAATCAGGCTGGGCCGATGATGAACGCGCGTTACGCAGTCTAGGTTACGGCGAAGATTAATGTGAATCATACGTTCTACCATGCATATTTGATCCATCGACGTCCATTTAGTGACTCTCAAGTGATGCTCGATATGCTGGTAGAAAATCTTGGCCAAATACGTTTGCTTGCCCGCCTAAAAGGCAAGCATGCGGTTAAGCACAGCGCACAACTACAGCCTTTTCAACCGCTATTGATCGGCTTTTCAGGTCAAGGTGATCTCAAATACCTTACTCAATTTGAACTTGCAACAGAACTCAATGCCATTTCGTTAGCTGGTAAAGCACTTTATTGTGGATTTTACCTCAATGAATTATGCAATCGTATTATTCCTATCAATGAACCTATCGATTTAGCTTTTGAGCTTTATCAACAACATTTGCATGCGTTAAGTTCAGTAACTACCTTTGAACAAACATTGCGTTCATTTGAATATCAATTATTAGAATTACTAGGCTATGGTGTTGATTTTAATTATGATGCGCAAGGTGATCCAATCGAGCCCCATGCCTTGTATCAATACGTTATTGAGCAAGGATGGTGTAAACAAGAAACGTCGCACAGTGGATTTAGTGGTGAACAGCTAATCGCATTTAGCCTTTTAGACTTTTCAGAGCCACAAACCCGCTTATTAGCAAAACAATTTGCTCGCTATTTATTAAAACCTCTTTTGGGTGAGCGAGAATTAAAAAGCCGAGAGCTATTTTTACCAAGGTGATGTAATGAAAGATATTTTATTAGGCGTGAATGTTGACCATGTTGCTACGCTGCGCCAAGCGCGCGGTACAACTTTTCCGGATCCAGCTCATGCCGCAGCTGTTGCTGAGCACGCTGGTGCCGATGGGATCACGATCCATTTACGTGAAGATCGTCGCCATATTCAAGACCGCGATGTACACGTGATGAGCAAAACGATCCAAACTCGCATGAACTTTGAAATCGCTGTTACTGAAGAAATGCTGCAATTAGCACTTGAAATTAAACCTGCATTTGTATGTTTAGTACCAGAAAAACGCGAAGAACTGACAACCGAAGGTGGTTTAGACGTTGCAGGCAATCAGGTGAAAATCGCCGAAGCCGTAGCACGTTTAACGGCTGCAGGTATTAAAGTATCTTTGTTTGTTGATGCTGACCCAATTCAGCTCAAAGCCTGTGCGGCGGTTCATGCCCCATATATTGAAATTCATACCGGTGCGTATGCTGATGCTGAAACAGAAGAAGCGCAGTTAGAAGAATTAAATCGTATTAAAGCGGGTGTCAAAATAGCCGTTGAGCTTGGTTTAATTGTTAATGCTGGCCATGGTTTGAATTATCATAATGTAAAACCAATTGCAGCCATTGAAGATATTTATGAGCTTAATATTGGCCACGCCATTGTTGCACGTGCTGTTATTGATGGCTTTGAAAAGGCTGTGCGTGATATGAAGCGTTTAATGATTGAAGCAAGAATGTAAGCAATACCTTGTTTTGATAAAAAAGCCCTGATGGGCTTTTTTACTTTTTGTAACTGAAGTGTTTAAAAAAGTCTCAATGAGAGTGATGATATTAAGGAATGTAAACATGTTAGATCATATTAAAAAGCTACTGCAGAACTTGGTGTTACAGCCTCATTCAGATAATGAGCTTGATTTTAATACCGCATTAGCAGCTTTATTGGTTGAAGTAATGCGAGCGGATGGCAAAGCACAAAGCAGCGAGTTCAATAAAATATCAGCTATATTGCTCAGCCATTGCCAGTTAAGCCAAGAGCAAGTAACGGCTTTGATTGCTAAAGCAGAGCCATTGGTTGAGGAGGCGATAGATTTGTTTGCCTTTGTGAAACAAATAAACAACCAAACCAGCGACGTAGAACGCATTGAGATTGTTGAGCTTTTGTGGCGGGTGGCTTTTGCTGATGGTGAACTAGATAGCCATGAAGATCATATTATTCGACGAATTTCAGGGTTGTTGTACGTCAGCCATGCCGATTTTATTGCGGCAAAACACGCTGCAGCACATTGATAAAACATGTAATTAGCATTCCTCACCGTTATATTCCTCACCATTATATAATGCAGCAAGTTTATCAAGCTCGGCGCAGGTTGTATCAAAGCCTTCGGTTTTAGCTTGATAGCTAATTTTAACCGAGGCAGCATGATTAAATAATCGAGCTGATACTTTTGCCACAGGCCAATGTTTTAGCTCGTTTAAAAAGCGGTTCGCAATTTGTGGACTTGGGAATTGATACTGAATGTCTAATTTCATAACAATAAAAAGATTAGCTAATACAAAGTAGGGTGAAGGGTAACAAAAAGCGACACATAACAACACGCTTTCTATTAAACCACGCCAATGTCGTTCTGATCTGTGAAGATGCGTATTAGGCTAACATGAGCGTTAGCCTAATAGGATTTTTTATACTAAGTGCAGTTTGAAAAAGTCGAGAGTGCGCTGCCATGCAAGTTCTGCTTGGGCTTTATCATAACGGGAGGTTGAATCGTTATGAAAGCCATGGTTAGCTGCTTTGTACATATGCAGGGTGTAATTTACTTTATGTTGCTCCAGATCAGCTTGATATTCGGGCCAAGTTGCATTCACACGTTCATCTAACTCGGCCAAATGGATCAATAACGGCGCTTTAATATTTTTTCGCAATTCCTTAGCTGCTGGCGTACCATAAAAAGGCACTGCGGCGTCAATTAATTCATTAGCGGATGCAGCTAAGTAATTGGCCATATACCCACCAAAACAAAAACCTACAACACCTAGTTTGCCTGAACTTAGCGGGTGCGTTTTTAAAAATTGACTGGCAGCGGTGAAATCGAACTGGATCTTTTCGCGAGATAAGCTGCTTTGCATTGTGCGGCCTTCATCATCATTACCTGGGTATCCACCAAGTGGAAAGAGGGCGTCAGGTGCGAAGGCTAAAAACCCTGCTTTTGCTAAGCGTCTTGCTACATCTTTAATGTAAGGGTTTAGACCTCGATTTTCATGAACAACCAAAACAGTAGGAAGTTTAGCGCTGGTATTGGTTGGGACGACTAAATAACCACGCCCTTTACCATGCCCAAGTGGTGAATCAAATTCGGTGTAACTGGCTTTAATATCAGGATCATTAAAAGAAATCTGCTCTGCCAACACATAATTGGGCATCAAAGCGCTGGTTAAAACCGCCATGGAGTAGCCTAAAGCGGTTAAGGTACCGAGTTTTTTCATAAAAGTTCGTCTGTCCATGGCACCATGGGCATAATCGTCATACCAATCAAATGCTTCTTGCGGGATCTGTTGCTGTGTCATAAATAGGCCTAAAAATTGTTATTAATAGAGTTGTTTAAACCATTGCGTTTAACGATACGAAATTAATTTAAATAACGATCGTTTTGAGAGTTAAACCATAGTGTATTTTGAGCGCAATACTAGGGAGCTGGCTTTTTTAGTCTGTTTTTAAAGTGTTTTTTTTGTATTTATAATCGGCGCAGGCAACCGTGAGTCGTGATTCTACATAACTAGGCTACTGTTTTTTTGCATTACGTTGGCATCGTTCTGAGCAGTACTTTACGTTTGGCCAATCCCTTTGCCACTTTTTACGCCAATTGAAATTGCGCAGGCAAATGGGGCATAGTTTCGAGTCGAGGTGGCATTTATGATGGGTCATAACTGAGGTGGTGATAAAAGTAGGTAATTATAATACGCATGAGAGTGGGATTGCGATTGATAAAGCCTGTACAAATTGAGGATTGCACAGGCTTTAAAGGTTTGCAGCTTAATTTTGAGAGGTTAAGTCACAACCCAAATCAAGTTAAAATCGGAATCAAATAATGATACAAGCTAATTCCGATAGTGACATTAAACGGGAACGTAAGGCCTAAAGAGCTTAGCATTGCAAGGCCGATATCTGCATCGGGAATTGCCGCTTTAATGGCTGCGGGGGCTGCGATATACGAGGCGCTGGCACTTAAGCTTGCTAGGATAACAATTGAGCCTTCACTTAATGATAAGAAGTCACCGACATAAATACCGATAACACCTAAACACAATGGCGCGATGAGGGCAAAAACCATCAAGCGCCAGTGTGCTGTAGGAAAAGGGCGCAGCGTTTGTGCTGCAGTTAAACCCATTTCAAGCAAAAATAGCGCGAGTATTGCTTTAAAGCCATTCATTAGTAAATCAGTTACTTGTGAACCTTGTTGTGTGCCGTACATCAGGCCGATAATCACACCACCTACGAGTAAAATAACACCTTTATTGGTGAGTGCTTCATGCCAAAGTGCCGCCACAGAGACTGGTTTTGCGTTTGGTAATTGTGCGCTATAGCGACGATACAGCAATAAGCCAACAATAATTGCAGGCAGTTCCATCATCACTAAATATAAGGTGATTTCTGCGCCAACTTCGAGTTGTTTAGCTTGTGCATAGGCGAGTGCTACTGCAAACGTACCAGCGCTCACTGAGCCATAGTGTGCGGCAATACTAGCGCTGTCAGCTAAGCTCAGGCGGATGAATTTTCGAAGCAGCGGAAAGAGTGTTAGCGGGATAAGCGCACCTAGCAACATCACTGTGGCCATTTCAGGTAAAATCCCCCAACTTAAATTACCATGTAAGGCCATACCACCTTTTAAACCGATGATCAGCATCAGTAATAAGCTTAATGTATCGTAGGTTGCTTTTGGAATACTTAAATCGGAACGTACTAGCCCCGCAAATAAACCAAGCAAAAAAAACATTACAACAATATCTGGCATAGCGCACTCCTTCTAATTTAATCACTGGCGCAGTGTAAAGTGAGAATGTTATTGACGGAAATAAAAAGTATAGCAACACTATATAGATAATTATCTATGCGTTGTAGTCATGAATATCCGTCACTTAACATTTCGATTGCTTCAGGTTTATGTTGAAGTTATTCAAACAGGGTCAATTAGTGAAAGCGCGAAACGTTTACACCTGACTCAGCCCACAGTGTCTTTACAGTTAAAGCGGTTGAAAGAAGCCATTGGTGAACCTTTATTTGTCTTAGAGCAAAATCAGGTTATTCCCACCGATGCAGGGCGAGAGTTGTACCGTATTTGTTTGCAGACGCTTGGCGATTTTGCTGAGTTTAATCAGTATTTAGATGCCCTTCAGGATGGTCAAAGAGGGCACTTTAGTATTGCGATGGTCAATACCGCTCAGTACATATTACCTCGGTTACTTGGGCCTTATTCGCAGGCCTTTAGCAAGGTGGAAGTCACGGTTGAAATTGGTAATCGTGAACAAGTGCTTCGGCGTTTTGAACAAGGCCAAGATGATTTGTACGTGTTTAGCCATCCACCTTCGCTTGAGCATGCGTGTGCGGGGCGTTTTTTACGTAACCCTTTAACCCTAATTGCACCTGCGAGTCATCCTTTGGCCGATAAAAAAGAATTAGCTTTGGCTGATGTGATGCAAGAGCGTTTTTTACTGCGAGAGCCTGGTTCAGCTACGCGTATGTTGTTTGAAAGTTGGCTGCAAGGCAAAGGGCTTACATTGGCCTCGAGTATGCAAATGGCCAGTAATGAGGCGATAAGAGTTGGCGTCAGCTCGGGGATGGGCCTTGCCGTATTATCGCAACATGTATTACCAAAACAAGATACCAGTATTGTCACGCTTAATGTGCCGGGTTTGCCCATAGAAAGTCATTGGTATTTTATTGCGCGTAACGACAGGCACTTATCACAAGCTGCGCTTGGCTTTTTACGGTTTGCCGAGCGGGAGCTTGATAATTGCTTGGGTAAAGAGTGGGTTAGAAATGATATTGGTGCATTATTAAACGCTTTAACGGTGCAAAACTGATTTACGATGCACTGAGATTTATCAAAAAAGATGCAATAGGATCGCTGATCTGGCGAATAAAATTGGTATAAATGCGATGTCTGAGGGATAATGAGCGATTATTTGCTAATTGATGTGCGCACATGACTATTTTTGCCGAACTTGGACTCAACAAAACCCTTCAAGCTAACGTTTTAAGCTTAGGTTACAAATCACCTACTTATATTCAGGAACATTCAATTGGTGCCGTACTTTCGGGCACTGATACCTATGCGATTGCTCCTACAGGGACAGGTAAAACTGCAGCCTATTTACTGCCAACACTGCAAGAATTAAGTCGAGTTGATAATAGTGCCGAGCAAGTGCGCCCAGTTAGAGCTTTATTTTTAGTGCCAACACGTGAGCTTGCCGTGCAAGTTGAAGAGTCGATTGCAAAATATGGCAAAGGCTTAAATTTACGCACCATAAGCGTGTCTGGTGGCGTGCGGATCCCATCTCAGGTGAATCGTTTTAAGCGCGGTGCAGACATTGTTGTTGCCACTCCGCGTCGTTTAGTTGATTTATTAAAAATCAAAGCGTTTTCGCTTGAGCAAGTAAAACATTTTGTTATGGATGAAGCTGACCGTTTAGTGAGTATGGGCATTGTTACAGAGCTACGTGCAATTCTTGCTGCGATGCCACAGGCAAAACAACAAATTCTATTTTCAGCAACGGATAGTAAAGCGTTACAAAAGTTTGCAGCGGATAATTTGGTTAATCCAAAAGAAGTCCGTACTGATGACAGCAAACCAGCACTTGATAAAATTATTCATACTATGTATCGCTGTCATCGCGACCATAAACCAGAAAACTTATTAAGCTTAATCAAGTTAGTAAATTGCGACCACGCCTTAATTTTTGCTCGTACTAAAAAAGACGTGACGTTTTTAACCCATTTATTAAATGATAAAGGGTATAGCAGCGTGGGTATTCACAATGAAATCCCACAAAAACAGCGTCAAGTGGGCTTAAATAGCTTTAAAAATCGCGAAGTGCAGTTTTTAGTGGCAACAGATATCGTATCGCGCGGCATTGATATTACTGATTTGTATTATGTGATTAACTTTGATTTACCGGTTAACTGTAACGATTATATTCACCGCGTTGGTCGCACTGCACGTACTGCAAGCAGCCAGTCGGTTGATAAAGAAATGCTAGAAGAAAAAGCGAATAAACAAGCTGCATCGCGTGACATTACTGCCAGTAAATATGATTTTACCTCAGCACCTGCTGAAGTGGCCAAAGACATTCAAGGCCATATTTTCTCTTTAGTTTGCACTGAGCAAGATGCCATTGTACCGCGCATTAGCAAAGCCGTTGGCAAAGAGATTAAAGTTGAATGGATTAAGTGGTAAAACCACGGTTAATCGATTTAAAAAAGCCTTTAGTATTTAACTAAAGGCTTTTTTTATTTCAGATTTTTAGTCGTTTAAAATCGTTTTTAAAGTGACAGAAATCAGACTTTATAAGGCATTGCGCCTAAATAATCCTTTTTACCGACATCAACACCATTGTGACGCAAAATCGCATAGGCTGTTGTGATATGGAAATATAAGTTTGGCATTGCATGTTCAATAGCAAACTCAGCACCTGTTACGTATTTTCCTTCCCAGCGCGGTTGACTGATATGACGCTCGCTTGCCCCTGCAAAATCACTTTCGCTGAAACTTGCTAAATAGCTGATTGTTTCTTCGATACGGGTTTTAAGTTCGATTAAGGTTGTTTCACTATCGTCATGCTTAGGCGCATTTTCAACCGTACCTGTGAGCCTTGCAGCTGCTAATTTTGCGGTATCACATGCAATTTGAACTTGGCGGATAAGATTAAACTGATCAGGAGCTAAACGTGCATTGAGTAATACACTCATATCGTATCGTTTTTGCACCGCAGCGAGTTCTGCTTTTTCTAAAATTGCTGCTAAGTTATTGAGCATCTTGCTAAATTGCACCACGGTAATTTGGTAATACATAATCATTCCTCTGAAGTTAAAAAGCCCCTCAGTATGGTGGAGGTCAAGTCTAATAGCAATCAGGTTGGTGTCTTTGAATTTTTTACTTGCTAATAAAGAAGTTGCGCTTGGGGGTTGATGCTTTTTTGTGTAACGTGATTTTGCTACTGTGATGAAAAAAGAGAAATCGAGATGCAGACAATTCCATCGAGTATTCCGCGCACGAAAAGCTTCTTAGGGCCGATTGTTGGCGGTATTATTTTAAAGCTCACAGGTTGGCAAGTGGTGGGGCAGTTTCCCGATTGCGCCAAGTTTGTTGCTGCAGTAGCGCCTCATACCTCTAATTGGGATTTTGTTATCGCTATCGCAGTTAAATTACATTTAGGCATTAAAATTCAATTTTTAGGTAAACACTCTATTTTTATCGGACCGCTGGGTTGGTTATTAAAAAAGTGGGGTGGGATCCCGGTAGAGCGCAGCGCTGCTCATGGCATGGTTGAGCAAATAAGCGCTCGATTTAGCCAGCAAGATGCGCTGATTTTAGGTATTGCGCCAGAGGGCACTCGAAAATATTGTCCAGAATGGAAATGTGGTTTTTTACACATCGCTAAAGCGGCCCAAGTGCCTGTTGTGCCTATTGCACTTGATTATCGAACCAAGCAGTTTGTTATTTTACATACGCTATTTCTTACGGGCCAGATAGATGTTGACTTACAACGAGTACAAGATTTATATGTGATTGAAATGGCCAAATATCCACACCAAGTGTCGGGTGTTATTCAATCGGCGTCAGAAAAACCAGATTAATAATCTTTAAATCAATCAATCAATTAATTAAAGCCAAGAATATTTTAGCAATAGGCTAGCCAAAGTAAGCAAGGGTGTTATTCTTTTGCTTAACTTGGTTTACATTTTGGATTGTATTTTGGCACATTTAGATTCAGCTTCTACAGCATTTGGTACGTTACTCGGTTATGCCCAAGGTGGTGTGGCCGCTTATTCTAGCGATTATGAAACAGCCTCAAAACAGCAATATCCTAAGCGTAGTGCTTTTCGCAGCCATTATGATGGCATTTACATGGGTTATAAATGGCAATGTGTTGAATTCGCTCGGCGTTATATGTACATCAATCACGGTTATATTTTTGATGATGTTGCCATGGCGTACGATATTTTTGATTTACGCACGGTCAGAGATGTTAAAGAAAATCAATTACTGCCACTCAATGCGTATGTAAATGGAAATAAGCGCCATCCTGAAGTTGGGTGTTTATTAATTTGGAAAGAAGGTGGTGAGTTTGAAGAAACAGGCCATGTTGCAATTGTCACTGAGGTAACGGATCACTATGTGCGTATTGCCGAGCAAAATGTGGGTCATGCACTGTGGCCTGAAGGCGCCAATTATGCCCGAGAGCTTAAAGCTAAAGTTACACAAGATGGAGAGTATTGGATTACTTGCTCTTATTGCGATGCGCAAATATTAGGTTGGATGATCCAAACCGATGATAGCGAGCATGCCGAGCCGCATCATGAAAAAAACACCGCTTTATTCCAATTACATACAAATCATGCCACGAACTCTGCACCTGTGAAAAAGTCATGGTTAAATATTGCCAATGAAGATGAGGCTGCTTTTGTTGATGCAATGGGTGGTCACTATTTGACCTCTATTGTTGATGAGCAAACCCGTTATTTTGTTGCCTCACAGTCTGCTGAAACGGCCTTAGAATATGCCACTAATGAACTGCATAACATGTTTATGCATGCCACCGATTATGTACTTGAACACCCAGACTTACTTGAAAAATTTAATTTGCCTAAATCGGTATTGCCTAAAATTCGCCAATCGTGGGATAACCGTTTAAATCAGCTAATTACTAGCCGGTTTGATTTTGCAATGACGGAAAATGGTCTTAAAGTTTATGAGTATAATTGTGACTCAGCATCGTGTTATATGGAATCTGGCAAGGTGCAGGGCAAATGGGCTAGTCATTATGGGGTAAATGAAGGTCATGATGCTGGCAAAGAGCTCTTTAAAGATGTAGCTCGGGCATGGAAAAAAAGTCATGCCAAGGGGCTGGTGCATATTTTACGAGATGATGAAGCTGAAGAAGCCTATCATGCGCTTTTTATGCAAGATGCCCTTAAAAGTGCGGGTATAGAAAGTAAAATTATTGTTGGTTTAACAGGGCTGCGCTGGGATGAACATGGCGGGGTGATTGATGCCCAAGGTGAACAGGTATTATGGGTGTGGAAAACTTGGTCATGGGAAACAGCGCTCGATCAAATCCGCAGTGAATGTGATGAAGAAACCTTGAATGCGGGAGTGTATGAACCTGATTGGCAGCAAAATCAACCGTTACGTTTATCTGATGTACTCCTGCGAGAAAATATTATGGTCTTTGAGCCTTTATGGTCGTTAATTCCGAGTAATAAAGCGATTTTACCCGTATTGTGGTCGTTATTTCCAAATCATCCGTTATTACTCAATAGTGCGTTTGAACTTACGCCTGAGCTACAAGCAAGCGGCTATGTTAAAAAGCCGATTGTAGGTCGCTGCGGTGCCAATATCGAATTGATTGACCACACCGATACGGTTATGGAGGCAACAAAAGGTAATTTCGCTGCGCAAGATATGATTTATCAGCAGTTATTTGCTTTGCCTAATATTGATGGCTATTACACACAAATATGTACATTTACTGCTGCGGGAAATTATGCAGGTAGTGGTGTGCGGGCTGATAAATCGATGGTGATTAATAAAGACAGTGATTGTTTTGCCCTGCGTTTTTACAGTGATAAAACCTTTTTAAGTGGGTTTTAACGCCTAAGGAATCAAAGTCGTTAATCCAGTGGTGTTCTTTTGCGTATTATGCACCACTGGCTATAGTTTATCTCAAGGTCTCTCAAGCTTGCTCTCTTTAGGATAAATATGGATATCAATAAAATACGCATTAAATACACCGCTACCTTTTGCAGTATAGCGACCTTTTTTGTTGTACTCGTCACCCTCAATTATTTGTTAGTGGCAAAAACACAAGCCGGTTTAACGCAGTTAGGACAAGTGTATAACCCTGCTATTTCAGCAGTACTTAATGCTGATCGAGACTTATATCAGGCCAAAGAGGCTGAACTTAAAGCATTGCTCCATTTTGGTGATGGCAAACATGCTCAGTATTACCAAGATTATGAAGAAAATGCCCAGCAAGCTTATGATCGCATGCATATCTATAAAGACTTAATGGCGCAGTACCCTCAAGCACAACAGCAAATAGCTCAGTTTGAAGCAGCCTTTTCACTGTGGAAGTTAGCATCACAGCAGGTGTTTGACGCTCTTAATAACAATGATTTAGACAACGCCACCCGTTTAAGTCTGGAACAATCGAGCTTAAGCTTTAAACAATTAAGAAGCTTTTATAATCAAGCTGGAGAAATCGCAGATGAAATAAGCGCCAATACCAGCTTGCATACCACACAATCGGTCGATCGTAGTTTAGTTTGGATTACCGTGATAAGTGCCTTGGTTGTTTTATTCACTTTTTTGATGGGGATTATTGCGCCCAAAACTATGGCTGATGCCTTAGAAGATTTATCTCATAAAATAAAAGGCTTAAACAATGGTGATGGTGATTTAACCAAGCGAATTAATTCAAAACGAAAAGACGAGATTGGAGATTTGGCCCATGAGTTTGATGAGTTAATTGCAGGGTTAGCCTCGCTTATTCAATCAATTGTTAGCCAATCAAATCATGTGACAAAAGGGATTGGATTGTGTACTCAAGGCGCGAAACGAATTCAGAAAACGAGCGGTGGGCAACTTAGGTCGGTCGAAGCGATAGTTGTCGCGGTCAATGAACTCAGTGATGCAATTGGTGGTGTAGCACAAAATGCCCAGCTTACGGCGGATGAGCTTGAGCAAGTAAATCAACTAACCAATGAAGGCAGTCGTATTACGCGAACTGCTGTGTCTGAGATCGCTGGTTTGTCAAAAACAGTTAATCAAGCGGCAAGTGTTATTTCGAAACTATCTGAAAACTCAAAAGATATCTCATCAGTACTTGATGTCATTCGCGGTATTGCTGATCAAACTAACCTCTTAGCTCTTAATGCTGCGATTGAAGCTGCTCGTGCCGGTGAGCAAGGACGCGGTTTTGCTGTGGTTGCTGACGAGGTAAGAAGCTTGGCGAGTAAAACGCAGCAATCAACGCTAAGCATTCAAAAAATGATTGAAACTCTGCAGCAAGGTGTCAGTGAAGCGGTTAGCTCAATTGCACAAGGCAATGAAACGACACAAATTAGTGTTGAGCTATCAGAAAAAACGCTTAAATCACTCGATAAAATTAGCGCAGCGGCACAGCGATTAGCAACAACAGCCGCCAATACAGCCAGTGCAACAGATGAGCAAAGCAAAGTAGCATCTGAAATAAGTCAAAATTTGGCTGTATTATGCGAGCAAACAACTGAAAACCAACAGGTAGCTTTAGATAATAGCCAGCAAGCCCAAGCTGCAAGTGAATTGGCAGAAAAGTTAACCAGTTCAGTGGCACGCTTTAAATTGAATTAACTTTTAGGTAGCCAGAATGCTCGAAATAAGTTTTTATCAGGTAGCTATTTTTAAGGTTAGCAGCCTTGTTATCCTTAATATCAATGGTGGCAGAAGTATGTATAAGCAATGTTATTAGATTCACGTTATTGGTAAATATCTTATTTAGACTCCGGTTTGGTAATAAAAAGGCGTTGATCGTTAATCAACGCTTTTTTGCTAATTGCCTTTGTTGTTAGTCCCATTGCGTGAAGGTTCATGGCCATCATAGTGAGGTAAATCACATTCCAGGCTGTCCCAATTTGCTTTTGAGCTGACAAAGTTATGAGAAATGGGGCGTTCTGAAATAGCGCAGTCTAAAATACCTAAGCGCAAACGCACTCGAGTAGGGTCTGCTGCATTGTTACTGTAGACGGGTGAGGCACATTGACGGCAAAAAAAGCGTTTTTTACCTGGGCGTAATTCAAAAGATTGCAGCATGTTATGGCCTTTGGTGATCACCAATTGGCTTGTTTGCACAAAGCCATTGGTTGCAAAGGCCGAACCGGTAGATTTTCGACACAGTGAACAATGGCAATGAATAATATCAGAAATAGCGCCAGTGATATTAAGCGTTACTTCACCACATAAACAGCTTCCTTGGTACATCTTGTCACCTTAATTAGTTTTACTACATTGGGCTTAATTTTTAGTGATTCAGTGTAAGTGATGCGGTGCTAATTTTTAACTCTTCATTGTGAGCTTTTTGAGGTTTGTTGTTTTAAATTCAATTATGAAGTGCACCTTTCATTGACGATGAGTTAGTTTTTCAAGCTTTTATTTTTTATACCATAAATATGTGGCTGTAAAACGTTCGATTTTTATTTTTGGGCTAAACTTATTTGACACAAAAATGGGATGACTATGTTTAAGATTATTTATTCAATTAGGATGAGGTATCGCTTAGCCTTGATTGCAATAGCCTTAATGGTTAGTTGCTCAGGAATGTTGGTGCAATACTTATTATCTATGCAAAAAACCGACAGTAATATTATTAATATTGCCGGTCAACAGCGGATGCTTTCACAGAAAATAGCACTAGAAGCATTAACTTTAGCTAACACTGCAAAGAACTCGTTAGCATCAGAGCATTTCGAGACCCAAAAAAAACAGCTACAAAGCTCCTTAACAGCATTTGTTGAAAATCATCAATTGCTGACTGAAAAAAATGATCAAGGGCGTTACCACTATTTAACCCCAGAACTCGAGGCGCTTTATTTTTACCCCCCGATAGATCTTGAACGCCGAGTTTGGGACTTTAGACAACAAGTCGAGGGGATTTTATCGCACAACGTTGTGGCGTTTACTGGCGTTTATCAGATTGATTCAACACAACTTGCATTTTTATTGCAGCAGCTAAATCAAGCCGTATCTCTCTTTGAGCAAGCTGCGGTAGATAAAGTAAATTTAATCTCACGGATAGAAGTACTGTTTTGGTCAATTACGTTAGTTTTGCTCCTAGTTGAATTAAAATTTATTTTCCAACCGATGGAAAAACTAGTGTTTGAATCAATCCAAAAGGTTGAGTTACAAAAAAGCCAATTGAAACTGAGCTACCAATTAAAAGAGCGTTTTATTGCCAGAGCCAGTCATGAATTTAGAACGCCCTTACAAGTGGTGATGGCTGCCATTGATGACTCACTAGCCAAAGAATCGGGTAATGATACTCTCCTACAAGCTAAAGAAAGTACTTTAAAAATAGTGAGCTTAGTGGATGATTTAACGCAGTTGCAAAGCCTTCAAAGTGGGCAATGGCAACTCAGTGCCGAGGTTGGTAATTTAAAACAGACTTTAATCAAAGCGATTGAACCTTTTGAAGCGCAATGTGAAGAACTGCAATTACGCTCACATGTTTCAGTTGCCCCCGAGTTAGACGTCAAAGTTTATTGTGATCATCAAGCACTTTGCCAAATCATGATTGAGCTGTTAACCAATGCAATCAAATTTACTGTTGAGGGATCAATTAGTGTTACGGCTCATTGGCAATCGTCTAATGAACCTATATTACGTGTCATGATCAGTGATAGTGGTCGCGGCTTTAGTGATGGTTTCCCTTATTTAATTGAAGATAATCATGTTAATAACACCACTCATTTTCAAGGTATGCAAACAGGCCTTGCGCGAGTGCAATATATTCTAGCTCAGATGTCAGGCACAATTTTATTAGTTGATAATAGCCTTGATGGGGCAACGCTGCAGATAGCGGTTCCGATGACGTTGGTAGCGCCATTTCAAATACCAAAAAAAATTCGCTCATGTTTGATTGTGGAGGACAACCCTTTAAATGCCTTGGTGTTATCACAATCGTTGCATAAACTTGCCCTTCAGAGCCATATCGCGCCTCATGGTCAAGCAGCGTTGGAATTACTTAAAGATACATCATTTGATTTAATTTTCATGGATTTAAATATGCCGGTTTTAGATGGATTTGATGCGATGACCCAAATTCGTACAACACTAAAATTGATGACACCCATTATTGTGATAACGGCTAATACCGCCCAAAGTGATATCCATAGAGCTTATCGGTGTGGGGCAAATTATCATCTTCATAAACCGTTTGATTTAGCTACACTCGAAGCGTTAATCTCAAGTTTAAAGTAATCCCTCGTTATCTTCTTTATTAAGTTCAACGCAATGGTATTTTTAGATTGAGCTTGGTCATCGCTGTGTATTATGATGCGGGTTCTTACTTAGAGATATCCATGCCGAAATTTTTTATCAGACTTTTGTTATTAACCATAGTGATGCTAACACATACTGCTTTTGCCTGTGAAAGTTTGGTAATGCATTTGCCTGCTGAAAATCATTCTTTATCTATGCTAGATGCTAATGCGGGTCACGACATTGTTGCTCATGCAGCTCATCATCAAGATATTGAAAACTCAGACCAGAATGATGATGAGCATCATTCACCTCATGCACATGTTACTTGCCACATAACCAATGTGTATCATTTTTCAGCTTCTCCTATATTAGATACAGCCATTATTAGTACTCTGTTTTCATGGTTGCCAATGAGCTATAGCCCACCTGTTCCACCGCCAAACGCTTAAATAAAGTTCAATTTAAATCAGGTTTTAAATCACTCTTTAAATTAATTTTATTGGAGCATAGCCATGTCTATGACATTTTTATTTGGTGGGCAACATGTGCCTACCGAAACGAGTTTGCTTGCCGCTTTGGGCAATTGTGTTTTTTTATTTACAACTGTTCTACAAAACTTCTTATCTGGGTCTTTTTTGAGTGTTAACTCGTTGGAGATCAGGCAATGAAATTATTGGGTATAAAAGCACGATTAGTCTTAAGTGGCTTGATGCTGTGTTGTGTTTTGCTATTGCAAGGGGAAGTGCTGGCGGCTAGTTTGGAGTACCTTGGTGCTTCGCAAGTTCATCAACATAGCGTATCAGCAAACTCAGCGTTAGAACATAGCGATGAGGCTTCTGACAGCCATAATGACCGTCTGGTGATAAGTGATGAAATGGTCAAAAAAGCAAAGATAAATATCTCGCTTATTGCGCCAGAAACCATCAAACAAACCTTGCAACTTTTTGGTGAAATTACCGCTATACCAGAGCAACAATTTTTAGTAAGCGCCCCCTATGAGGGATTAGTTGAAGCCTTAAAGGTCAAGGTGGGTGATTTGGTGCTAAAAGGCCAAGTGCTTGCAACTATTTATAATACGGCCAGTTTAAATCGTTATGATGTTGTTGCTCCTGCAAGTGGTGAAATTAGCCATAAATATGTGAGGTTAGGGGAGCGCATTAGTGATCAGCCACTGTTTGAAATTTCAGACTTATCAACCGTGAGGCTGAAAATGTCGGCTTTTAGCGCTGATTTAGAGCAACTAAAGCTCAACCAAACCGTACAAGTTCGTGATTTGCACGATCATAATGCTATCTTGACTCACATTAACTATCTTTCCCCACAGATGAATGCTCAGCACGTAGCACAAGTTCATGCTGTGTTGCCCAACAAGAGTGGTGTATGGCGCCCAGGGGCACATGTCAAAGCGCAAGTGATTGTTTTGAATAAACAAGTTAAAGTGGTGATCGCGAAAAATGCTGTGCAGCAAGTTGAAAGTCAAGCGGTGGTATTTGTGCGTGAAGGCAATGATTTTATTGTAAAGCCTGTGCAATTGGGCTTGGCAGATGATCATAATGTAGAGGTTTTATCGGGCCTTGTGGTGGGTGAGCGTTATGCCAGTGGCAATAGTTTTGTCTTAAAAGCCGACCTGATGAAAGCCAACGCCAGTCATTCGCATTAGGAGCAGATTATGATAGATATGCTCTTAAAAGCCTGTTTGGCAAAGCCTTGGCGCGTTATATTTTTAACTCTTTTATTCGGGATGTTTGCTTTTTGGAAGGCTACAACGCTTCCTATTGATGCAGTGCCTGATATCACCAATGTTCAAGTTCAAATTAATACACAAAGTGATGGTTATTCACCTCTTGAAACAGAGCAGCGAGTGACTTATGCCATAGAAACGGCTATGGCCGGTTTGCCTCAGCTGGCTTATACCCGCTCTTTGTCACGCTTTGGTTTATCGCAAGTGACGGTGATTTTTAAAGAAGGAACTGACATTTATTGGGCGCGACAACTTGTTTCTGAGCGGTTACAGCTTGCTCGTGCAGAGCTTCCTGTGGGGATTGAGCCGCAGATGGGGCCAATTGTGTCAGGGTTGGGGGAAATCTTTTCCTATTCAGTCATTGCGTTGCCAAATGCACAAAAAGCAGATGGTAGCGTGTATAGCGCTGAGGACTTGCGAACTTTGCAAGATTGGGTGATTAAACCACAATTGCTTAAAGTTAAAGGAGTGACTGAAATCAATACTATTGGTGGGTTTGTGCGCCAATATCAGGTGATCCCTGACCCACTTAAATTATTGGCCATGAAACTGACCTTTGAGCAATTAGCAGCTTCACTTAGTCGCAACAATAGCAATGTCGGTGCTGGGTTAATTGAACAAAATGGTGAGCAATGGCTTATCCGTTCAGTTGGGCAATTAACTCATTTACAGGATATCGAAAATGTAGTTATTCGCTCACAAGACAGTGCGATGATCCGTATTAAGGATGTTGCCGATGTGGTGATTGGTAAAGAGTTTCGTGCGGGTGCGGCAACTGAAAATGGCCAAGAAGTGGTATTGGGCACAGTAATGATGTTGCTGGGTGAAAATAGTCGCACTGTAGCTCACGATGTGGCAAAGCAGTTGAGCATTATTAATACCCGCTTACCAAAAGGTGTATTGGTGCAGGTTAATTACAACCGCACTACGTTGGTGGATAAAACTATTGCGACGGTGCGCACTAACCTGTTTGAAGGTGCGTTGCTGGTGGTGATTATCTTATTGTTATTTTTAGGCAATATTCGCGCTGCCATTATTACGGCATTCGTGATCCCTTTAAGCATGCTGTTTGCACTGAGTAGTATGGCTGCCAATAAAGTGAGCGGAAATTTAATGAGTTTAGGGGCAATAGATTTTGGCTTGATTGTCGATGGTTCGGTGATTGTGGTTGAAAACTGCTTGCGCCAACTGGCTATCGCTCAACAACAACGAGGTCGGCTGTTAGCGCTGAAGGAACGTTTAGGCGTTGTGTTTGCGGCAACAAAAGCGGTGATGACCCCAGCGTTGTTTGGCGTGGGCATTATTATGCTGGTTTATGTACCAATTTTTGCACTCGATGGTGTTGAAGGCAAAATGTTTCAGCCGATGGCATTTACCGTTATAGCTGCCCTTTTTGGGGCGCTTATTCTTGCTATGACGTTTGTTCCTGCGGCTATTGCCTTGTTTGTTAAAGGGCCAATTAGCGAGCATGAAAATAAATTAATGCGGGTGTTGCGCAGCATTTACCAGCCTTTATTAACAACCGCACTACGCAAATCTTTGATGGTCACGTTGCTTGCGTTAGTGGTATTAATGAGTGCGTTTTGGCAAGCCAAACAGATGGGAACTGAATTTTTACCCAAGCTCGATGAGGGAGATGTGGCAATGCATGCCATGCGGATCCCAGGTACCAGCTTGAGCCAATCAGTTGCAATGCAGCAATTGATCGAGCAAGAAATTATCATGCTACCTCAAGTCCTGCGGGTGTTTTCAAAAATTGGCACGCCAGAGGTTGCAACCGACCCGATGCCGCCAAATGTTGCCGATACCTTTATCATGTTAAAACCACGCTCGCAGTGGCCAGACCCTTTACTCAGTCGCGACCAACTAGTGGATTTAATTCGTGACAAAGTAATGCTATTACCCGGTAATAATTATGAGTTTACTCAGCCAATTGAAATGCGTTTTAACGAATTGATTGCTGGAGTGCGCAGTGATATCGCTGTGCGTGTTTATGGTGATGATCTAGATACGTTGCAGCAAATTGGCCAACAACTTAGCCAAGTGATCAAGCGTGTACCCGGTACTATGGATGTGGCTATGGAGCAAGCTGCAGGTTTGCCGGTTATTTCAATCACTCCACGCTTAGAGCAATTAGCACTTGCGGGAATGGATAGTGCAACTTTGCAGCAAGTATTACAACATGCCGTGGGTGGTCAACAAGTTGGCGTTATATTTGAAGGTGATAAACGATTTAATTTAGTGGTACGGTTACCTGAAAATCAACGAGGGGACATTGCAGCGCTTGGACGAATCCCGATTGCTTTAGTAAATGAGGGGCAAGGTGAATTGACCTATGTGCCTTTGGTTGAGGTAGCAAGTGTGACTGAGCAAATAGGCCCAAATCAAATTAACCGTGAAAGTGGTAAACGAAATGTCGTGATCACCGCCAATGTCAGTGGTCGAGATTTAGGCTCTGTTATTGCTGATATTCAACAACAAATAACCGCAGTTTCGTTACCATCGGGTTATTGGCTTGATTATGGTGGTACGTTTAAGCAACTACAATCGGCAACAGCGCGTTTGACCTTGGTAGTGCCACTGACGTTATTATTAATTTTAGTGCTGCTTTACAGCGCGTTAAATAATTGGCGCGATACCTTAGTGGTGTTTAGTGGTGTGCCATTTGCTTTGTGTGGTGGGGTGTTTGCGCTTGTATTGCGTGGCATGCCGCTCTCTATTTCAGCTGCAGTGGGTTTTATCGCGTTATGTGGTATTGCCGTGCTCAATGGGATAGTGATGGTAAGCTTTATTCGCCAATTACAACATCAAGGCCAAGCGCTTGATGAGGCAATCATGTCGGGGGCTATGTCACGTTTGCGCCCTGTACTGATGACTGCCTTAGTCGCAAGTTTGGGATTTATACCTATGGCCTTTAATATTGGCACGGGTGCTGAAATTCAACGCCCGTTAGCAACGGTGGTGATTGGTGGCATTGTGAGCTCAACCTTATTGACGTTATTAGTCTTGCCTGCGATTTATCGTATTGTGGAACGGTTAAAATTTAATAACGAAACAGCAGTGTAGGCATTTTTAAATCAAGAGCCTTAGTTTAGGCTCTTTTTAACATGAAGTTTCATTACAATTGCACAGCGTTACTGCCAATTACGCTTAGGTTTGTTAGAATTGCGCCGTAATAGGAGCGTTTATGCAAATTTTTGAGTATCACCCCCCGACAGATCCTTGGCTTAATATTGTCCATGTAGATAAAGATATTATCGTGATTGATAAGCAATCGGGATTGTTATCGAACCCTGGACGTGCGGCACATACGTTTGATTGCGCTTTAACACGACTGCAGCAAGAATATCCCGACACCTTATTAGTGCATCGGCTCGATTGTGCTACTTCAGGAATTATGGTGTTTGCGCGCTCTAAAAAAGCGGAATCGCACCTTAAAACTCAGTTTCAAGACCGACAAAATAAAAAGGTGTATATCGCAGAGGTGGCAGGACATTTAGCTGAGAAAAATGGCAGTATTTTAGCGCCTTTAATGGCAGATAAAGACAATCCACCGTATCAAAAAGTAAGTCCGTTAGGTAAGTCGGCAATTAGTCATTATCAGGTATTAGAACAACGACCAGATAGTAGTTTAGTTGAGTTAGCACTTGAAACTGGCCGCACTCATCAATTACGAGTACATATGCTGCATTTAGGCCATCCAATTTTAGGCGATGACTTTTATGGTGATGAAACCATAGTCAAAGCACGACCACGATTATGTTTGCATGCCACCATGCTCAGTATTATTCACCCGTATAGCGCAAAAACGCTGACCTTTACTAGTCCACATCCTTTTTAGGGGCTACAAGAGCTGAGATTATGCCGAACTGACGCTTTTAGCTTCGGCATCAATCATTAAATTGACCAGTTCATCCTCAAGCTCAAACAATTCAGGCTCAATATGGCTAAGGCTTTGATCTTGTTTTAAAGCGGTCTCGATGGTCTCGGCTAGTTGTTTTAGTTTAGGTACTCCAGTGTAACAACATGCACCATGAAATTTATGCACGATATTAAGCACCCGCTCTTTATCTTCAAGTTCGTTTGCTTCTCTGAGTTCTGCCAATGTTTCTGGCACACTTAATAACAGCATATTAAGCATCTCATGGGCGAGCTCTACTTTTCCGCCAGCACGTTGGATGGCAAGTGGCCAATCAATTCGCGTACTTTCAAAAGGTGGGATCGCAGGTTTACTCTCAGTTGGTGGAGCTATCAGTGTTTTGCTCTTACCAAAGTCAGGGCTGTATTCAAAAATGGTTTGCCGCAACACCTCTTCGTCAAGGGGCTTGGTGAGGTAATTTTTAAAGCCCACTTTAAGTAGGTTTTCTTTTTCGCCAGCTAACGCGTGTGCCGTCACAGCAATAATTGGGGTTGATTCATTGATTGAAGATTCAATGATCAGTTTGCATGCTGTAACACCATCCATTATTGGCATTTGAATGTCTAAAAAAATTAAATCGTATTTATGTGTTTTAGCCAAGCTAAGTGCTTGTGAGCCATTGTGTGCGGTATCAATAAACTCTATTTGTTCGGCCAGCAAGGTGCACATTAGCTTCAAGTTGGCGTCGTTATCATCGACCACAAGGACTTTAATCGGTAAAATTCGCTGCGTTTGCTCAGGTGTCTGAATGGTCGGGTGATCAAGACGGTAGGGGGCCGCAAGGCTTTCGCAGAGTTTACGATGGTTAAGGGGTTTGCTTAAGCACGCATCGGCACCGGTGCCAATAAATGCTTCGCGCATGTTATGTGATACGGTATTAACCATTAAATATAAATAATCACATTGTGGGCGTACCCGGTTCACGAGTGATTTTATTTCACTCATATTATCAAGTGATGAAGCGTGACCCAAAATAGCAATGTCAAAGCTAAACTCCCCCGAGAGTGCTTGTTCTAACTCAGCCAAACTTAAACAAGGTGTTACATGCATACTCCAGCTTTGCAGTAGTGATAAGGTTGCTTCATGAGTATGGTGGTGGGTTTCAAAATACAGCACGCGTTTTTGTTCAAGCGATGTCGTGGGTAAATTATCACTGTAATGACGTTTTGGTTGTTCAAAAAAAGCATTAAAGGTAAAGCAGCTACCTTTACCAACCGCTGAATTTAATGAAATATGACCGCCCATGGCTTCGACGAGATGCTTTGTAATAATTAAACCTAAACCTGTGCCGCCAAATTTACGGGTGATACTCGAATCTGCTTGGCCAAAGGCTGAAAACAACGCATCTTGTTTATTAGCACTAATTCCAATACCGCTGTCGTTAATCGCAACAAAAATCGAGATGCGTTGATTGGCATAATGGCGACAGTCAACATCAATTAAAACATGGCCCGACTCGGTGAATTTAATTGCATTACTGGTAAGGTTAATCAGAATTTGTTTAAAGCGTGTTGGGTCGCCAATCAGGTTGTCAGGCACATTGGTATGAATATTAATTGAAAGCTCAAGGTTTTTGTCATGTGCTGAAGGGGCAAGCAGTGTTAATACTTCATTTACTGTATCGCGCAGTTGAAAGTGAATGCTTTCTAACTCCATGGCGCCTGCTTCTAGCTTTGAAAAGTCTAAAATATCATTAATGATTGCCAGCAAGCTATTAGCTGAAAGCTCAATGGTATCGAGGTAATCTTTCTGATGCTTATTTAGAGGCGTTTTATAAAGTTGGCGGGTAAATCCAACCACACCGTTGAGCGGTGTCCGTAATTCGTGACTCATTTTAGCTAAAAAGTCAGATTTGACTCGATTAGCATCTTGAGCGTCTTTTTTAGCGATATTGAGCTGAATATTTTGGGTTTCGTATTGCTCTAGCGTTTCGCGGTAGTCGCTGATGGCCTGATCAATATGCTTTTGCATTTCATCTTTTTGCAGCGCCATATTATTTGCAATGCTATTTAAACCTTGGCGTAACAATTCAAATTCACCTTTCATAGGCTCATTTATAGAGGTGTCTTGGTCGCCTTCTTTGAGTTTATCAATAGCAAATAAAAGCCGGCTCATTGGAGTTAAAAATACTTTACTAAATCTTAGTGCCATCATAATGCTAATAAAAAAAGCGACTAAGATGATAAAGCCACTTATAAGCAATGCTTTTTGCTGGCCAACCAATGCTTGATTTTGATTCAGTTCAAGTACGATATAACCAAGCAGTGTTTGCTCTGCGGTGAGCAGCAAGCCGCTATCTAAATTGTTATGATCTAAAATTGGGAGCAATAAAATTAAGAGATTATCGGTTTGTTTACTGATTAAGCCTTGGTTTGGCATGACACCAATAGGAGAGAGTAAATGAAAGTCTTTATGGTAATTACTGGTAATGAGGAGCTGTTTATTCTCATCAAAAATTGCAATGCTTTTAATTAATGGAGCGTGTTTATTATGGCTTTGGCTCACCAAACGATTTAATTGTTTTTTATTTCGCTCTGCTAATGGTTGCTCTGATGCAATCGCTAAGGGCTCAATAATGGTGACCCCTTGGTCAATCAGAAAATCATTCAGATCCAAATAACGATTTAGTGTAAAATAACCACCAAGCAGTAACCCTATGATCAAGGTTGGTACTGAGGCTAATACTAAAATCCAATCTCTTAAGCCTAATTTGGTCATAAACAGCATTTGGTTACAATTAATTAATCTTCGAAGAGTAAAGCTAAACTCTCGCTTTATCAATATGAAAGGCACTTTATGGCGCAGTTTTTTAAACCTCAAAAAGCCACTCAAACTAAGACAAAACGTGAAATAACCATTGACTCACTCGACCATGAAGGTGTGGGCGTCAGCCGTGAAAAAAATAAAGTGTGTTTTATCGAAGGGGCGCTAACAGGCGAAACCGTGCTGGCATTACCTGAGCAAAGTAAAGCTAAATTTGAGCGTTTAACCACAGTTAAAGTGCTCAAAGCAAGCCCGCATCGCGTCAAACCGTTTTGTGTTCACTTTAATCAGTGTGGCGGGTGTTCGTTACAACACCTTGAACTGTCACAACAATTGATTGAAAAGCAACATGCGCTAACACAGCTGTTTAGTAAATTTGCCAAAATTGATGCGCTTAATTGGCAACCTGCGATAGAGTCTGCGCCTTTGCATTACCGTCGCAGTGCTCGCATTGCGGTATTTTACGATAAAGCAAAACGCAGTTTTAATGTGGGGTTTAGGCAAAAAGGGTCAAAGAAAATTGTTGATATTAGTCAATGTGATGTGCTTGATATCCGTTATCAACAGGTGTTTCGGGAATTTTCGAGTTTATTACCACAGTTAAAAAATGGTCAAGCCATCACTCATTTACAGCTTTGTGGGGTTGAGCATGCATATTTAGTGGTACGCCATATTGCTCCTTTAGCAGCAAGTGATATCGCTGCAATTGAGCGGGTATGTTTAGCGCATCAGTGGTTGTTAGTGTTACAAGGCCAAGCGGGCGAGCTTGAATTAAACGACTTAGCACTACCGAGCTATCAATTAAGTGAGCAGTCGCTTCGATTTGAATTTGGTTTGAATAACTTTATTCAAGTCAATGCTGAGGTTAATCAGCACATGTTATCTCAAGCAATCAATTGGTTAGCGCTTGATAAAAATGAAAAAGTGCTGGACTTATTCTGTGGGATAGGTAACTTCAGTTTAGTTATGGCAACCAAAGCGCAGGCGGTTGTTGGGGTTGAAGGCGTTGAATCTTCGGTACAAATGGCACAGCATAATAGTGCTTTAAATCAGCTTTCAAATACTCGATTTTATTGCCAAGACTTAAATCAAGAGATGGCAAGCCAAGCTTGGTTTAGCGAACATTATGATGTTTTAGTACTTGATCCTTCGCGCACTGGCGCTTTTGAAATTCTACAACAACTAAAACTTAAACGGTTTAAACGCATTTTATATGTTTCATGTGATCCTGTGACGCTCGCTCGTGATAGCCAGTTGATTACGCAGGCAGGGTTCGCACTTGATAAAATCGCACTAATGAATATGTTTCCACACACAGGTCATATCGAAACGATGGTCTTGTTTGTTAAGGGGTAGTGAGCATGGTTTCGATACGTAAGTCTCATTTAAATGTCAATCAGGCAAGTCAACAAGCGTGGCTTGACCACTTAGATTTAGCGCCTGAAAAAAGTAAAAAGTTACACGACGCTATCGAGTTTTGTGCTGCGCTTGATGAAAATCTGCCTTTTGCGACCGCTCGTGAAATGGTTGAGATTTTAGCCGAGTTGAATTTAGATGATGACACGTTAGCAACCGCTTATTTAACGCCTTTCTTTTTAGAAAATGTATTAGATCTTGATACGGTTGAAAAAAAGCTTGGCAAATCGGTCGCGATTTTATTAAGCGGTGTGGTGCAAATGGCCACCATCAGCATGCTCGCGTATCAGGATAAAGAATCAGTTCAAATTGACAATATTCGTCGTATGCTACTTGCAATGGTTGAAGATGTGCGTGCTGTGGTGATTAAACTTGCCCAGCAAGTGTGCCATTTACGTGCAGTGAAAAATGCGACGGAAGAAGAGCGTGTCATTGCAGCCAAAGAAACCGCCAATATTTTTGCCCCTTTAGCCAATCGCTTGGGGATTGGTCAATTAAAGTGGGAACTTGAAGACCTTTCATTTCGCTATTTACACCCAGATACCTACAAAAAAATTGCCAAGTTATTAGAAGATAAGCGCCTAGACCGTGAAAGTTACGTGGTCAATATGGTCAAAGTGATAGAAGATAAACTGGCCGAAGCGGGAATTAGCGCGCAAGTTTATGGTCGTCCGAAGCATATCTATAGCATCTATAAAAAGATGTATAAGAAAAACTATGAGTTTGATCAACTGTTTGATATTCGCGCCTTGCGAGTTGTGGTTGATAAAATTCAAGACTGTTACGCAGCGCTTGGCATAGTGCATACCAATTGGCGTCATCTTAATAAAGAGTTTGATGATTATATCGCGACGCCAAAAACCAACGGTTACCAATCCATTCATACCGTGGTGTTAGGCCCAGAAGGCAAAACAGTCGAAATTCAAATTCGCACCCATGAAATGCATCAAGATGCAGAACTTGGTGTCGCTGCACATTGGCTATACAAAGAAGGTTCGTTACCAGGTCGGAATTCGGGTTACGAGCAAAAAATCAATTGGCTACGCAAAATATTGCAGTGGCAAGAAGAAGTCAGTGATGGCACTGAAATCGCGGAAGAATTAAAAAACCAAGTGATTGAAGACAGGGTATACGTCTTTACCCCGCGTGGTGACATTATTGATTTACCTCTTGGTGCGACGCCGCTTGATTTTGCTTATTACATTCACTCAAACGTAGGCCATCGTTGTATTGGCGCCAAAGTGTTTGGCAAAATTGTGCCTTTTACGCATCAATTGAGTACCGGTGATCAAGTTGAAATTTTAACGCAAAAAGAGCCGAACCCCAGTCGAGATTGGCTTAACCCATCACTCGGTTATGTGAAATCGTCACGGGCACGCGCCAAAATTCATCATTGGTTTAAACAACTCGATCGCGATAAAAATCTTCAAGCGGGCAAAGAGATAATCGATAACGAATTAACAAAGTTATCGTTGACCAATAAAGACTTAAAAGAGGTCTTGGCAAAATATAACTTTAACCATATTGATGATTTGCTGGTGGCAGTCGGTGCGGGGGATATCCGGTTAAATCAATTGCTGAATTATTTACAAAGTAATCAAGCCATTGATGATGAGCCTAAATTTAAACGGTACAGCCGCCCAGTTAATAAAAAAGGGGATAAAAACGGCATTGTTGTTGATGGTGTTGGTAGTTTAATGAGCCATGTTGCTGGCTGTTGCCAGCCCGTGCCTGGCGAGCTAATTGGCGGTTACATCACCCAAGGCCGAGGTATTGGTGTGCATCGCGCTGATTGTGATCAATACGAAGTATTAAAAAAGAGTCATCCAGAACGCGTTATTGCGGTAAGTTGGGCGGCAGATGTGAGCAACATTTACACGCTCACTGTGCGCATTGAAGCCAATGATCGCCCTGGTTTAATTCGTGACATTAGTGGTGTTTTAGCCAACGAGCGTATTAACGTACAAAATATGAATGTCCGGACATTGTCAGAGCAGCAACTGGCTATTTTTGAAATGAAATTAGAAGTGGCAGATATCGAAACCATGAATCGCGTATTGGGTAAAATTGCGCAAATTGAAGGTGTGTATGAAGCGCAGCGTTCTAATTAAGGTAAACCATGACTAAATCAGCCATCACGCAATTGTTGGAAATAATGCAGCAATTGCGCGATCCACAAACAGGTTGTCCTTGGGATATTAAACAAACATTTGAGTCTATCGTGCCCCATACGCTTGATGAAGCCTATGAAGTAGCTGATGCGATTGAGCAAGGTGACTTAGCGGGTTTAAAAAGTGAACTTGGCGATTTATTGTTTCAGGTGATCTTTTATTCCCAAATAGCAAAAGAGCAACAGCTTTTTGATTTTAATGACGTTGTCTCAACACTCAATGAAAAATTAATTCGCCGTCACCCTCATGTATTTGAACATAAAATAGAGCTTGATGATGCACAATTAGCACAGCAATGGCAGGCGATTAAAGCGCAAGAACGGCAAAGTGAGCAAAATCACTCTTCTGCTGATACGTCACTGTTTTCAGCGATCCCCAACAATTTACCTGCGCTTAGCCGCGCATATAAAATTCAGCAAAAGGTGGCGGGTTTAGGGTTTGATTGGCCACAAATCAGTGGCGCGTTTGACAAAGTGCAAGAAGAAGTCGATGAAGTGGCTGTTGAAATTAACGATGATCCTTATTCAGATAAAACGGCTGAAGAGCTTGGTGACTTATTATTTGCTGTAGTCAATGTTGCACGTCATGGTAAACATGAACCTGAACAATTATTGCGCAGTGCCAATAGAAAATTTTGTCTACGATTTGAACAGGTTGAAGCTGTTTTAATCAAACAAGGGCTTACCCTTGATGTTGCAACTTTAGCGCAAATGGATGAGGCTTGGGAGCAAGTTAAACGGTTTAATTTAACACAAAGTTAACGTTTTTATTGGTTTAGCGCGTTATACTACGGGGTGTTGGCTGAAAATAGTTGGGCAGTTTTTGCTAAATTATTTGAGTGTCAGGGCACTTTTTAGTATAATTCTTTCCCGTCTTGTTTCTTATATATTCCATTTTAATTCCTGACATCTTAGGGTTCGCATGAGTACAAAATTTATCTTCGTAACGGGTGGTGTTGTATCCTCCTTGGGTAAAGGTATTGCCGCAGCTTCATTGGCCGCTATCTTAGAGGCACGTGGTTTAAAAGTCACCATGCTAAAGCTCGATCCATACATCAACGTTGACCCAGGCACGATGAGCCCAATCCAACACGGTGAAGTATTCGTCACAGAAGACGGTGCAGAGACAGATCTGGATTTAGGTCATTATGAGCGTTTTATTCGCACTAAAATGACTAAGAAAAACAACTTCACACAAGGTCGTGTATTTGAAGATGTACTGCGTCGTGAACGTCGCGGTGAATTTTTAGGTGCCACGATCCAAGTGATCCCACATATCACCAATGATATTAAACGCCGTGTACTTGAAGGTGCAGAAGGGTGTGAAATCGCGATTGTTGAAGTCGGTGGTACCGTGGGTGATATCGAATCACTCCCGTTTTTAGAAGCTATTCGTCAGTTAGGTACAGAGCTTGGTCGTGAAGCCGCACTTTATATGCACTTAACTTTAGTGCCGCACTTAGGTGCTGCAGGTGAGCTAAAAACAAAACCAACTCAACACTCTGTAAAAGAGCTTCGCTCAATTGGTATTCAGCCAGATGTGTTAGTTTGTCGTTCAGATCGTGCAATTCCGGCTAATGAACGTGCAAAAATTGCATTATTTACTAACGTAGAAGAAAAAGCAGTTATTTCGCTTAAAGACGTATCAAGTATTTACCAAATTCCATCGATTTTAAAAAATCAGGGTTTAGATGATTTGGTTTGTCGTCGTTTTTACCTAAATTGCCCAGAAGCGAATTTGGCCGAGTGGGAGCAGGTGCTGTATCAAGAGTCTAACCCAACGAGTGAAGTGACTATTGGTATGGTTGGTAAATACATTGAATTACCAGATGCTTATAAATCAGTTAACGAAGCGTTAAAGCATGCTGGCCTTAAAAATCGTGTCACAGTCAATATTCAATACGTTGATTCACAAGATGTTGAAAGCAAAGGTGCTGAAATTCTTTCTGGTTTAGACGCTATTTTAGTTCCAGGTGGTTTTGGCCATCGTGGTGTTGAAGGTAAAATTGCTGCTGCTAAATATGCCCGTGAAAACAAAGTGCCTTACTTAGGTATTTGTTTAGGGATGCAAGTAGCACTTATTGAATATGCGCGTAACGTGGCAGGTCTTGAAGGTGCAAATTCAACTGAATTTGATGCAGCAAGCCCACACCCAGTTGTTGGTTTAATTACTGAGTGGCTTGATGCAGAAGGTAATGTTGAGCAACGTGATGAAGAGTCTGATTTAGGTGGCACAATGCGTTTGGGTTCACAGTTATGTCATTTAACTGAAGGCTCAAAAGTACATCAGGTTTACGGTTCAGCTGAGATTGTTGAACGTCATCGTCACCGTTATGAAGTAAATAACAACTACGTTGAGCGTTTAGAGCAAGCGGGCCTTGCTTTCACTGGTTTATCAGAAGATAAAAAACTGGTCGAAATTATTGAAAACAAAGATCACCCTTGGTTTATTGCGGCTCAGTTCCACCCTGAGTTCACGTCAACACCACGCGATGGTCACCCTCTGTTTGAAGGGTTTGTAGCTGCCGCTCGCGACTTTCAAAAAGCGTCATCATAATCAAATTTAAAATAGGCCGTGATTTATCACGGCCTATTTGTTTTTAGCAACCAAAGTTTGGGAAAGAGGAAAAAAGATGTCAAAAATAGTTAAAGTGATTGGTCGTGAAATTATGGATTCACGTGGTAACCCAACTGTCGAAGCAGATGTATATCTGGAATGTGGCGCTTGGGGACGTGCGTGCGCGCCATCAGGGGCATCTACCGGTACTCGTGAAGCACTGGAATTACGTGATGGGGATAAATCACGTTACTTAGGCAAAGGCGTTTTAACCGCTGTAAACTTTGTCAACACGGACATCGCGACTGCAATTGTAGGTCAAAATGCAATTGAACAAGCGCAAATCGACAGTATCATGATTGAGCTTGATGGCACTGAAAATAAAGAAAAATTTGGTGCAAATGCCATTCTAGCTGTGTCATTAGCAGTAGCCAAAGCAGCGGCGCAAGCTAAAGGTGTGCAACTTTATGAGCATATCGCAGATTTAAATGGTACATCAGGTCAATATTCAATGCCTGTACCAATGATGAACATCATCAATGGTGGTGAGCATGCTGATAACAACGTTGATATTCAAGAGTTTATGATTCAACCAGTTGGCGCTGCAAATTTCCGCGAAGCTTTACGTATGGGCGCAGAGATTTTTCATACACTGAAAAAAGTATTAAGCGCTCGTGGCTTAAGCACTGCAGTGGGTGATGAAGGTGGTTTTGCTCCAGATCTTAAATCAAACGAAGAAGCATTAGCGGTTATCGTAGAAGCTGTCGAATTGGCCGGTTATGTGATGAATAAAGACATCACATTAGCGCTTGATTGTGCTTCATCTGAGTTTTATCACGATGGTGTGTATGACTTAAAAGGCGAAGGCAAAAAATTCAGTTCAGAAGGCTTTGCTGATTTCTTAGCCGATCTAAGCGTACGTTACCCAATCATTTCGATTGAAGATGGTCTTGATGAAAGTGACTGGGATGGCTGGAAAGTATTAACCGATAAAATCGGTGATAAAGTACAGTTAGTGGGTGATGATTTGTTTGTTACTAATACCAAAATTTTAAAGCGTGGTATTGATAATGGCATTGGTAATTCAATCTTAATCAAATTTAACCAAATCGGTTCACTCACTGAAACGTTAGAAGCAATCAACATGGCTAAAGCTGCAGGCTTTACCGTGGTTATTTCTCATCGCTCAGGCGAAACAGAAGATGCAACCATTGCTGATTTAGCTGTAGGTACTGCTGCGGGCCAAATTAAAACTGGTTCGTTATGTCGTTCAGATCGCGTATCTAAATATAATCAATTACTGCGTATTGAAGAACAACTAGGTGCGGCTGCGAAATATAATGGCCGTAGCGAAATCAAAGGTCAGTAATCTGTCTTTGTCTTAAAAGCCACCTTCTGGTGGTTTTTTTATGTCTTTAAATCAGTATATTTAAACCAATGTCATTAAATCAAAAGAGTCGAAAGTTAATGCGCTATAACAGCAACGGTTAATTTGGATAAATTATTGGCCAAACTGCTGCGATAAAATTTCTTGGGTGAAATGAGTTTTTAGGTAGTAACCTCTAGGCAGTGTTTGAATGATAGAGCCATTAGGTCCAATTGCATTTGTTAACGCTTTAGCATTGGCAGCCTTAGGCCTAATTTGCATCACTTGACCAAACTTTCCATTAATTTTTTCTATCTCGCCAAGTGCGATCATTTCTGTTAGCTCTTCCCAGTCTTGGCGTAACTGTGCTTCTTGTTGTGGGCTTGGTTGCCATAAAAACCCTGAGCCAACGATGCGTTGATCGGGTCGAATGTCGCGTTCTGACAAGATCGGTAACCACAAAACATGATTAAGCTTTTTTTTCACCACGCTATCTTGCCATGTAGTATGTTGCAGCTGAGTCAATGGGGTCACGGATACATACGTTGTTTCAAGAGGTTTGCCAGTGTATGAAATTGGTATTGTTTTAAGTTCAATGCCTAGCTCTGGAAAATCAGGTTCAGGACGAGATCCCGCCGAAGCGCCCAAAATCCATTCAATAAGCTGTCCAATCCAGCCTTTATCTTTGAGTAAGTCTTTTGGTGTTTTAAAGTGATAGTGAGCGGCTAACTCTCCAAGCGTTAAACCTGCAATGGCATCAACGCGTGACATAAGTTGTGTAACACTACTCGGTGGCGTCGGCTTGGTTGGCAAATTCATCGGAAAAATTACTCACGATCTATTTCATTTATAAAGGAGGAGTTTACTGGGCAAGGTTAAAGTTATAAAGAGTTTATTCAGTATCAGCTTATTTAAACAAAAAGATGATTGACAAAATGAACAATAAAATAAGTTATCCAAGGTAAAGTTGAAAATGTGCACTTTTTTGTCGTTATTTGATGATAAAAAGTGCATAACTTTGTTTTTGTATGAAAATTAAGCTGGTTGTTTTTTTGCTTTATTTTTTTTGCTTTTTTTTGTTTTTAATGTTGTATTTATTTGTTTTTATTGGTTTTATTTGTTTTTTAACTTGTTTGGTTTATAAGTTATATAAAGTTTGGTGATTGAAATACATGAATATGAACATACTTATCCACAGAAACTGTGGAGAACATCGTTTTTGCGGGGTGTTATTGTGGATTTGTTTGTAAAATGTTCATCTTTACTCACCGTGTTGGGTAAGGTGTGAATAAGGTGAGTAAAAGCTGGATTTATATTTGCCGTAACTCAGGGATTGTGGAACAATCAGCAAAAGTCGACAGATTACGAGGCTCTATAGGTGATTGATGCCGAAGGATTTCGAGCCAATGTCGGGATTGTGATTTGTAATAATCAAGGACAGGTTTTTTGGGCTAAGCGTTATGGTCAGCATTCGTGGCAGTTTCCACAAGGCGGCGTTGATGATGGTGAAACCCCTGAACAAACTATGTTTCGAGAGTTACATGAAGAAGTAGGGCTGTTACCAGAAGATGTTGAAATTTTGGCAAGCTCTAAACATTGGCTACGATATAAATTACCAAAAAGACTGATCCGTAAAGATTCAAGCCCAGTCTGCGTTGGTCAAAAACAAAAGTGGTTTTTACTCAAGCTCAAGTGTAAAGACGAAGATGTAAACTTACTCAAAACGCATCACCCAGAGTTTGATGGTTGGCGCTGGGTGAGTTATTGGTATCCCGTACGCCAAGTCGTGTCATTTAAACGCGATGTTTATCGCCGAGTAATGAAAGAGTTTGCGCCAATCGCGATGCCATTTTACAAAAAAGAAGTATCACGTGAGGTTTGGCGCTCACATAACTAAGGGAAAGTCATGACATCAAATCAATGCACCTTCGCTGAAACTCACCTTAATGAGTGTTTAGCATGCTAGCGGTATTGCGTAAAATTGCTGAGACAGTGTCTCAGCAGCCTGATTTACACAGTGCACTGCGTTGTTTTGTCTTGTCTGTTAAAGAAGCGATTAATACCGAGTGTTGCTCGGTGTATTTCGCTGATTATTCACAAGACGATTTTGTTTTGATGGCGACCGAAGGCTTAAACCCTGATGCTGTGGGTAAGTTTCGAATTGGTTTTACAGAAGGACTCGTTGGTTTAGTTGCCCAGCGCGAAGAACCTATCAATTTGGCTTTTGCGCAAACTCACCCTCGTTTTATGCATGCCCCAGAAGTAAAAGAAGATAACTACAATGCTTTTTTAGCCGTGCCGATTGTGCATCAAAAAAAGGTGTTGGGCGTCATTGTTGTTCAACAAAAAATAGCGCGGGTATTTACCCAAGACGAAGAGTCGTTGTTAGTGACGCTTTCGGCACAACTGGCTTCTCAGCTGGCGTTGGTTGAGCTTAAAGAAATTTTAAAGCAAGACGAGCTTGGCCATCAAACATCATGTTTAAAAGGTTTATCAGGTGCACCCGGCATTGCGATTGGCCATGCATTTGTTGTATTACCAGAGCTTACTTTTAATAGTTTTGAAACCCGCCGACATAGCGATGTTTCAGCCGAACTTACCTTGTTTCGCCAAGCAGTAAGTGCCACTCGGCATGATTTTAATTTAATGTCGCAAGAGCTTTCGGGCAGCTTATCTGAAGAAACGGTTGCTGTATTTCATGTTTATCAAAATCTACTTGATGCCAAAAGCTTAGGTAACAGCGTGGAAAGTGAGATACAAGCAGGCTGGTGCGCTAAAAGTGCATTAAAAATCGTGATTGAAAAGCTGGCAAGCCAATTTATGGCGATGCAAGACCCATACATTAAAGAGCGTGCAATTGATATTCAAGATATTGGATTGCGTGTATTGCATCACATGCACGATACGCAACAAGCGTTTAAGTCTTATCCAGAAAGCACCATTCTGGTTGCTGATGTCCTCACTCCAACTATGCTGGCTGATGTACCAAAAGATAAAATTGCCGGTGTGATTAGTGTCAGTGGGGCGGCTAATTCTCACGCTTCAATCTTAACCCGAGCGCTTGGGATCCCTGCAATTTGGGGCGTAAGCGAATTACCTGTGTTACAAATAGAAGGCAAAGAAATTATTTTAGATGCTTATGCTGGGCGTTTATATATTTCTCCTTCTAAAATGCTGCTTAATGAATATACCCAACTTAAAAAACAAGAAGGGATATTGCATGACCAGTTTGCCTCTGAGCATCACCTCGCTGCCGAAACGTTAGACGGTGAGCATATTCGCCTTTTGGTGAATGCAGGGCTTGAGGTGTCAGCCGATTTAGCCAATGCAAATTATATCGATGGGGTTGGTTTATATCGTACCGAAGCGTGGTTTATGCAGCGCAGCACCTTTCCTACTCAAACTGAGCAAGAACTCTGGTATCGTCAAGTATTAAGTGCGCATTACCCTTCACCGGTTGTGATGCGAACCCTTGATATTGGCGGTGATAAAGTACTCAGTTATTTTGATGTGAAAGAAGAAAATCCATTTTTAGGTTGGCGTGGTATTCGCGTCAGTTTAGATCATCCAGAGCTCTTTTTAGATCAACTCAAAGCCATGCTCAAAGCTAATGCCGGATTAGGTAATTTAAAAATACTCTTTCCTATGGTCACAGAAGTGAGTGAAGTAACACAAGCAAAACAGCTATTAGAGCAAGCTTATTACGAACTTGCAGATGAATGGGCTGATCAATTTTACCAAATTGAAATGCCAGAAGTTGGCGTGATGCTTGAAGTGCCATCAAGCACTTGGCTTATTCCTGAATGGGCTGAAAAAGTCGATTTTTGCTCAGTGGGTAGTAATGATTTAACCCAATACTTACTTGCGGTTGATAGAACAAACAGCCGAGTGGCCGAGCTATTTAATCCATTTCATCCGGCAGTGCTGCGGGTATTAAATGATATCGCCGCACAATGCCAACAATTTGAGTTACCATTTAGTTTATGTGGTGAGCTTGCCGCTGATCCTGAAGGCGCCATTTTGCTGGTTGCTATGGGTTATCGTAGTTTAAGTATGAATCCAAGCTCAATAAATCAGGTGAAATGGGCATTACGTCGCCTTGAAGTCCGTTATATGGAAGACTTGCTCGCTGAGTGTTTACGTCAGCCAAGTGCTATTTTAGTACAGCGTTTGGTGCGTAATTTTATTGTTGAAAATGGTCTTAGCCAACTGCTTTACACCTGCCATGGGATATCCGATCCAATTTAGTAACTGTTTTATCAAATAAAATTAACTATAATCGCAAAGAATAAGTATATAGCTATTTTGAATTTGGACGTGTATGACAGACTTAATCTCAATCATTACCTTTTGTGCTTTGCTTGGGTGTATTGTTGGCTTTTTGGCAGGGTTGTTAGGTATTGGTGGCGGGTTAATTATTGTTCCTGCACTGACCTTTTTGCTTGTTAAGTTTCATGTATTATCGTCTGATCATGTGTTTGTTGTTGCAATCGCAACCTCTTTAGCCTCTATTATTTTTACCTCAAGCTCATCGGCATTTGCCCATCATAAAAATCAAAATATTCCTTGGGATATTGCACCAGCAGTATTAATTGGCGTTGCGATAGGCGCACTGTTGAGTGGTTTTTTAGCGAGTTTTATTCCGGTGCAATTTCTCAAAAGTGTGTTTGCTATCAGTGTGGTATTTATTGCACTGAGAATGATGCTAAGCCGGCCAAGTAAGGTACAAAGAGTATTGCCAAATTCTGGGGTATTAGGTTTAAGTACGGCTGTATTAGGGGGCGTTTCGGGCTTAATTGGCATTGGCGGTGGCGCATTGTTGGTGCCATTTTTAACATTTTTTTCAGTTAATATGAAAAAAGCAATTGGTTGCTCTGCAGCAAGTGGCATCGTCATTGCGGTGTTTGGCACGATTGGCTACGTTTCATCGGGCTTAAAAGCAACAAATCTGGATGATGGTTTTATCGGATTTGTTTATTTGCCAGCATTGTTTGGTATAGTAGTGACCTCGGCAATTTTTGCTCAGTTAGGGGCAAAAGCAACTCACTTTTTACCTGTGGGTATGATAAAAAAAATCTTTGCACTGTTATTAGTAATAGTCGCAATACGAATGTTATTTTCTTAAAGGCATAAATGAATGGCGTTAGCGTTTCCTGAAATCGACCCTATAATTTTTTCGGTAGGACCTGTAAGTGTGCGATGGTACGGCATGATGTACTTAATTGCGTTTGCCTGTGCAATGTTTTTGGCTAACCGCCAAGCACAAAAAAGCCAAGGTGTATGGACTAAAGATCACGTTAGCGACTTATTGTTTTATGGAATGCTCGGTGTGATATTAGGTGGCCGTGTAGGCTATGTACTTTTTTATCAATTTAGCTATTTTATTGAAAACCCATGGTATTTATTTCGTGTCGACCAAGGCGGCATGTCGTTTCATGGCGGCTTAATTGGTGTAGTATTAGCCGTAATCTGGTTTGCTAAAACACGTCAAAAAGCCTTATTAGATGTGGGCGATTTTGTCGCACCGTTAGTGCCGCTGGGTTTATTGGTGGGTCGTATTGGTAACTTTATCAATGGTGAATTATGGGGCCGTACCACGGATGTGTCGTGGGGCTTTGTTTTTCCGGGGGCTGGCCCAATTGCGCGTCATCCGTCTCAGTTATACGAAGCCATTCTTGAAGGTTTAGTGCTGTTTTTAATCTTACAATGGTTCATTAAAAAACCACGCCCAGCGGGCAGTGCTGCGGGTATATTTTTACTAGGGTACGGTAGTTTCCGCTTTTTTGTTGAATATTTTAGAGAGCCCGATGCACACCTTGGTTTGTTTGCAGGCTTCATCTCTATGGGGCAAATATTATCAACACCAATGATTTTTGCGGGACTTGGCTTGTTGGTTTGGGCTTACCGTAACAACACTAAAACCGTATTAAATTAATGTAGAAGCACATCACATAATGAAACAGTATTTAGAATTAATGCGCCATGTCAAAGAGCATGGTGTTAAAAAAGAAGACAGAACAGGCACCGGAACAATCAGTGTATTTGGTTATCAAATGCGATTTGATTTAAGCGAAGGGTTCCCGCTGGTTACCACTAAAAAATGCCATTTAAAATCAATCATTCATGAGTTGCTATGGTTTTTAGCGGGTGATACCAATATCAAATATTTAACCGATAATGGCGTTAAAATTTGGGATGGCTGGGCAACTGAAACGGGCGAACTTGGCCCTGTTTATGGTGCGCAGTGGCGCTCTTGGCAAGGACAAGACGGCCAAGTGATTGACCAAATCGCTGAGCTTATCGAGCAAATAAAAACCAACCCCGATTCACGTCGTTTAATTGTCAGTGCTTGGAATCCAGCTGTTTTACCTGATACAGCTTATTCACCAAGTGAAAATGCGGCGATGGGGAAGCAAGCTTTGCCACCATGCCATACGTTATTTCAGTTTTATGTGCTCGAAGGTAAATTATCGTGTCAGCTGTATCAGCGCAGTGCAGATATTTTGTTAGGTGTGCCATTTAATATCGCCAGTTATGCATTGCTCACCATGATGATTGCACAAGTGTGCGATTTAAAAGTCGGTGATTTTGTTCATACCTTTGGTGATGCTCATTTATATTTAAATCATTTAGAGCAAGTTAATGAGCAGCTGTCACGCACGCCATTTCCAAAGCCAACAATGAAGATAAACCCAGCAGTAAAAGATATTTTTGCGTTTAAATTTGAAGATTTTGAGCTTGAGAACTATCAAGCACATCCACATATAAAAGCGCCCGTTGCAATTTAACTAAATTCATAAACAAGGTTGTTCGATGATGAAAAAAATTCAAAAAGCAGTGATCCCGGTAGCCGGTTTAGGCACTCGTATGTTGCCAGCTACCAAAGCTATTCCAAAAGAAATGCTCCCTTTGGTTGATAAGCCTCTTATTCAATATGTTGTGGCAGAGGCCATTGCAGCGGGAATCAAAGAAATCGTACTGGTGACTCATGCCAGTAAAAACTCGATTGAAAACCATTTTGATACTAGTTTTGAGCTAGAAGCGACACTTGAAAAACGGGTTAAGCGTCAGCTTTTAGCTGAAGTAAAAAGCATTTGTCCAAAAGATGTCACCATTATTCATGTACGCCAAGGTGAAGCCAAAGGGTTAGGCCACGCTATTGCATGTGCAGCGCCTATTATTGGTGATCATCCGTTTGCCGTTATATTACCCGACGTAATTTTAGATGACGCCACTTGCAACCTTAAAGAAGATAACTTGGCTGACATGATTACAAAGTACAGCCAAGATGGCATCAGCCAAATTATGGTAGAAGAAATTCCACATAAAGATGTTGATAAGTTTGGGGTGGTTGATATTCAAGGCGCAACCCTAAAAGCGGGTGAATCAGCAAAAATTGTTGCCATGGTAGAAAAACCACCTGTTGACGAAGCCCCTTCAAATTTAGCGGTAGTAGGGCGCTATGTACTAAATGAAAAAATTTGGCAAATGCTAAAACGCACACCACCAGGTGCGGGCGATGAAATTCAACTGACCGATGCCATTGCATTATTAATGGAAACCGACGACGTTGAAGCCTACTACATGAAAGGTAAAAGCCACGACTGTGGGAGTAAACTGGGTTATATGAAAGCCAATGTAGCATATGCCTTACGTCGCCCTGATTTAAAAGACGAATTAGCTGCGTATATTAAAACTTTACTGTAGTTTTAAATCCACTCAAAGTTGACTGATGTAATTATTACGCTAGTGTATAAAGATTGCATTGGTTGACTTTTAAGCAGTTGCCCCTCGTATTATTGCAAAATATTTCAACAAAACGTTAAAGAAAAGCCCAAGTCGGCCGCTATAGCAGATAACGACCACCTTAATTTACTGTGCCTATTTAGGTGGTTTTTCTTGCTAGATTGCTCTCAGTCATAGCGGTTTTAGGAGTTTTTAATGAAGCAACTACTATTAATTAGCATGGCTGTGTCTTTGTTCGTTCCCCCCGTTTTAGCGCAAGGGAATGAGTCGGGCTTTACCACCGTTAAAAGTGTGAATGTTGGTCAAGGCAGCTATTTTGCTACCGAACCCTACTTTACCTCAGCTGAAGACATCAATGGCCACCCAGCTGCGTATAATCAGCTTGGTAGCGCCATTAATAGCGAACAGCGCGATATACAGTTTTTTGTGCAAAAACTCTGTGCCGAATTATTGCCAAACCTTGCGGGTATTGTAAAAGGCTCGCCGGTTGCAGTGGCAAGCTTTGTGATGCTTGATGGCGATTTAATGAAAACCAATTTATTTGGCCAGCAGCTTTCTGAAAACTTTATTCACGAATTATATAAAGCCGGTATTGCCGTAATTGATTTTAAAGTGACCGATTATTTACGTGTAGCCCCAAGTGGTGATTTTATTTTCAGCCGCGATTATTTAGAGCTTGGCAATGATATTGCTTCACAATTTATTTTAGCCGGTACGTTAGTTAAACATCGCACCGGTTATTTAGTAAATGCCCGTGTTGTTGGTGTTAAATCAAAATTAGTTGTCGCTTCTGCCCACGGTTTAATTCCAAATTATGTTACTGCAGGGCTTGTTAGTGCTGACTTTAAAGATGGTGTGCGGGTGCGGTAATTATTAGTCTTTAGCTATATTAGTTTACTTGGCATTTTACTTGCTTAACATTTAGATGATTGCATCTTTATAAGGCGTGTATAAATGAATAAGTTAACGTGTTTTTCTCTTCCTGCGGTGTTATGCCTGCTGCTGTTAAGCGGGTGTAAAATTAGCACACCTTTATTCTTTTCAAGTACTCCAGTGCCTGCACCAAAACACTTTATTGATGAAAGCCAGCCTGTCATTCAAAGTTATGCTGCGCAGCTTGTATCACAATTGCTCGCCAAACCACTTAATTTTCCGCCCAACGCCCGCGTGGCCGTCGGCACGTTTTTGCCGTCATTGGCTAGTCCTACTTCACAGCAGCTTCAATTAGGGGCGCAATTACAAGACAGTTTAGCCACTGTGATGACGCAAGCTGGTTTTAAATTGACCGAGCTAACATTACGGCAAAATATTAAAATTTCGCCAGAGGCAGATTTGTTTTTATCACGCGACCCCGCGCAGCTTCACCAAGATGCGAATGCCCAATATTTAGTGGTTGGCACACTCAATTCAGAGCAAACAAAAACACAAGTTAACTTACGTTTAGTTAATACGAGCGATCAGAGTGTGGTGGCGGCCGCTACCACGTACATTCCAAATAATGTGGCATGGGGGCACGAAAAAGTGTCGCTTCGTGCAGGTCAGCTTAATCGCAGTGCTTACTAAGGGGGTCATATGAAAAAGTTACTGTTTATTAGCCTTTGCATTGGTTTATCGGGTTGCGAATCAATTGAAAAGTGGAGCCAGCTTGATAGCCAACCAAAAACACAAGCCAGCATAAAAAACAAAGAAAAATCATCAGGCGAGCATATTCAAAAACCAGCAATGTTTGATCAATATGGCACGTATTTAAATAGTGTATCGGCAGCAGGCTATACTAGCTCCCCTGGTATTGGCAAAGCCTATAGTGAAGCCACAAACCGTAATATTAATCATTATATTCGCGGTATAAGCCACGATTTAATTGAAAACTTAACCTATGTGAATGAGCAAACCCCTATAGGTATTGCCAGTTTTGTATTAATAGATGGCACACTCGACAGTGCAGGGGTGCTGGGTAAACAAATTGCCGAAAGCTTTCAGCATGAAATTTACAAATTTGGTATTCCGGTGATTGATTTTAAAACGACTGATTTTTTTCGGGTCACACCAGAAGGGGATTTTATATTAAGCCGCGATTATTTAGAGTTAAAACCAAACCTGCCTATCGAATACGTGTTACTTGGCACGCTAGTGAAGCACGATGCCGGTTATTTAGTTAATGCACGCATTGTTGGGCTTGATTCAAAAGCCATTGTCGCGTCAGCACAGGGGTTTTTACCGCAAAGCATTGCGGATTCCTTATTGGGTAGCCAAAAAGTGGCAAGCATTCGCTTAGAATAACATTGACCGTTGGTTTTATGTGTTTTAGCTTTTTTAAATTAAAGCAGGCGTTTAGGTTTAAAATAAAAAAGGTGCACTGATTGCACCTTATTTTATTGTGTTTGCTAAATGTATTTTGACTATTGGCAACTTTGGGTTAGCCCGTATCTATTTCATCAAAAGCATTGAATCAAAAGTGGTTTTTCATAAGCATTTAGCCATATGTATTTCACTACAATTATTTCACCGCATTTACCTCACCACATTACAATGGGCAATATCGGCAATATCAAATACTTTCATTTCATCTTTTTCAACGTATTCAAAATGACCACCTTGATCAATTAAATAGCCAGGTAGTAAATCTAAAATAGCACCTTCTTGTTCGCGCTTCGCTTGCCCTTTAACGCCAATTAACGCCTTGGTGCCATCGGCATGAATTTCGAGTACCTTGCCAAAAAAGTTATCTTGATACGTACAAACAATGTCATTTATGTTAAGTGTTGAAGGGGGCGGTGTAACCGTTTGTAATGGGGTGTTAAGGGTTGAGACTTCAACCACATCTGAATTGTTAATGGGCGCAATATTTGTATCATTATTTTGAAGCGCTACAGTGGGAGTTGAAGCTTCAAAATAACCCGAAGACTTAAATAAATAGTCACTCGCGTATTTTTCAAACTCTTGAATGCTTGCAAATGTGCTTGCCTCTTCACGTAACTTATAAAGTTTTATCATCAATTCTTGGTTGCTTGCATTAAAAGATAATAAATCATCTTCTATTTGAATTAAGTTCGAATACAAGTTAAGTAAGTCGGGCTTAAGCGCCTGATAAAAAAACATAAAATGAGTATAATAGCCCGCTAGTTTATCGTAGCGCTGCTCATCTATACGCTCACAATACCAACTGCAAATAAATTTATTGGTTAAATCGGGGTTAAGTAAGTCAACGCGATAGTTATCAACAGCGACTGTAAGGCTGATTTTATCAAAATAATACCTTTTACCCCATTGGGCATCTTCAAATTTCAGTTCAGCGGTTAAGCTGAGCCCGGCATTTCGGTAAAGAGTTGCCGCACTTTGCGCCATTGATTGCCATTGTTGCAGCGAATAATTATACGCAATACCGCTTTGCAGTGAGGTCTGCTGCGGGCTCTGGCAGCTTTGTAAAAAAAATCCGCTACAAATTAATAGTAGGCATGCATTTTGCTTTTTAATCATGTCAGGCAATTCTTAGTATCTGTGCTTGATGGTTAAAAGCAAAATACATGCCGATGTTTTTTTGACGCATGCGCTTGCTGAGTAACTCAATTTTAAAGGGGGATAGCTAAATAAACTCCTTAAAATTTAAACGGTTAGTTTTTTTTTAATTATTTGTTGAAAAAAAACTAAAGATATTTTGGATAGGCCCGATACATTACTTGAGTAAATCATTAATAAATGAATTTAAGCGGCAGCAACGTTTTACACATTGCGTGTTTATTGATTCATTTTAACTACAGAGGAATTTAACATGGGACATAAACCAATTAACATGAAGCCGCTAGCCATGGTAGGTCTATTGGCGGCTTCATTCGCAACTATCGCAGCCGATGGCGACAACATCGGAACGGTTACCTTTAAAACAGCACCAGAAGCTACAGTAACTGAGTTAAAAGGGCTATATTTTGGTGATCAAATGGCTGTAGCATCGGGTACTTCATGTATCATGGTTGCTAAGCTTGAACCTGTTTCGGGTACGCAAAATCAATTAAAAGTTAACAATACTACCACTACATTCGAAGGTGACCAATGTGGTGGTAGTGGTGGCTCAGGAAGTAATGCAGCTTATTTATCAACTAAAGCTCAAATGGGTATTTTTGAAATTACGGGTGTAAATGGTCAGCAGGTAAATTTACAGGTTTCATCCGATACAACAGATCCATATCTTTCATTTACAGCTTCAGTTGAATATTGGAATGGTGGCCTTAATACGATAACGGAAGCCGCACCTTCAATGACTCCAGTTACAAATACAGATGTTACTTTAGGTGCACTTCGCTCATTAGTTGCAACACAACCACACCCATCTGCAATTGGCACTGTGGTAGTTGGGGGCACTTTGAGCTCAAAACAAAGTCTTGAAACAAGCAAAGAATATTCATTAACTTATACGTTAGATGTAACGTATTTATAAGAAGGAGCCATATTATGAATACGTTAAATAAAAAGTTAGCTTTAGTGGTTGCTGGTGCTGCGGTATGTGTCAGTATCCCTACGTTAGCTAAAGAGACAGTTTTAAAAGTAAAAACAGTTGAACAAGTAAAAGTAACACAAAAAACTCCAATAGATTTGGGTACGATTCCTGCCACAGCAGGTTATAAGTGTGCGGTGCCACAGCGAATTGAAGCAACCATTCCAGGCAGTCCAACGTTAGACGGTAGCGTAAGTAATACTTTTACTATTACAGATGTTAATTTATTTTCTGGTGTGACACGATGTGGTGGAAGCGCCACGCCCGGTATTTTTTGGCTAAATGGCGTTGGTGGTCAATCAGTGACTATTAGTTTTGGTACTGTTGCTGATGAAAATTCGGTTGGTAGTTTTAGGGCTGAAGGTATTTTTGAAGCTAGTCAAGGTGCTGATTTAACTAAATCCAACATAGTAGTACCTTCTGGAACCGTATATGCAAATAATGCCGCTTTACAAGCTGCAGCCGATGCATTACTAACTGCACAATATACCCAAATTTTTAATCAGAAAACAGTAACGTTATCAGCTGCTGGGCTTGGGATGTTACGAGTAGGTGGAACATTAGAAGTTGACTCTGAACTAGAACCAGATCAAACATACAGTGTAAATTACGTAGTAAACGTTGTTTATAATTAAAGTTCGCCTTTAAGATAAAACCAGTTAATCTTTAACTGGTTTTTTTTGTCTGCTGATATATTTGTTTTCTATACATGCCAGTATTTTATAACCGATAACTTTTTGACGTTGATTTTGGTATAAATATTGCTTAAAAAAACTAATTAAATAGATGTCTTGTTGGAGATAAAGATGAAAGTTAAATTATTTTTACCCGTTTTAATTGGTTTAGGTATGAGTCAGAATGCATTTGCAGGTGCAGCTTCGATTACATTTAGTCAATATCGCGTTTTACTAGATAAAAATATTCAAACGACTGAACTTACATTACGAAATACAGAACAAAATAATGCAGAGTGTTTACTGGATTTAACTCATTTTAATTTTGGAGTTGATAATGTTATAGCGGCTCAACCAGACGCTGAGAGTACCTACATGCCTGCTAATAAATTATTAAGATACTCCCCAAGAACAGTAACAATACCTGGACTTGGTTCGCAAAAAGTTAAAATCAGTTACCGTCATCGCGCTAATTTAGAGCCTGGTGAATACATTAGCTTTTTCCAAATTGGTTGTAGTGATAAGGCTGATGTACTGGTTAAAGGCCAACCAAGTGTAGCAGCAAAAATAAATTATAATATTCCTGTTCAAGTACGTATTGGGGAAGCAACTGCGACGAGTGCATTTGAAGTTGTCTCAATATCACCTTCAGGTGAAGGCTCGCAATTAGTTTTAAAACAAACCCGCCAAGGAAATCGCTCAGTCGTTGGTGATATTAAATTTATAGATAAATCAAGTGGTGATGTGCTCAGTTTAATTCGTAACTTTAGTTTATATCGCCCCGCTGAATATGCTGAGCATGTCGTGAAATTTGAAAAAAAACCTACCTCAACAGTATTAGTTGAATTTAGTGAAAGTAGTAATGTTTACTTACCTGTGACTGAAACATTTGAAATATCAGCTGATAAGTTTTAAAAGCTAATTATTTAAAGTTGGTAAATCTAAATTGGTTTACCAACTATTTTACCTTAAATATAAACTCCCCAAACTGCCAAACTGCCAAACTGCCAAACTGCCAAACTGCCAAACTGCCAAATCCATTGGCACGTTTTTTGTATTGTTAAGTTAATACGATTTCTATAAGTTTGGATGCCAAATGATTGACAAAATACGTGATATTTCACTTCTTAACATCTTTATGTGTTTTTTGCTTTTTGTTTTTGGCATCAATGTTGTAAGTGCTGCTGTATTTAAAGAAATTACATTTAATGAAGAAGAGTACATCTTAGTAGATGTTGAAGTCAGAGAGTTGACGCTGTTAACTGATACTGAGATTTATCAATATGAAAACGAATTTTATATTCCTTATCTTCCTATAGTTCAGGCGTTAGAGCTTGAAAATAATACCAGGATCAATGATGGCTATATTCAAGTAAGAGTAGGGGATAAAAATAATTGGATTGATTTGAGAAAACAAACCAGTAATTTACAGCTAAAAAATGACTTAAATTGGTCAAATAACGGCTTTGATTTGTTCATCAATATTAATGTACTTGCAGAATTACTGAATGTAAAAATTGAATATATTAGCTCTAGACTTTTGTTAGAAATAACTCCGATTAATACTAATTACCTGTTTCCTATAGAAAAAAGGCTAAATAGAAGTGCAGAAGACAAGAGGGAACGAAGAACTGATCTAAATAAAGGTGATGCGCGTTATTTTTTCTCACAAGAAGTATTGCTCGATCATTATCATTTAATTACACCGCCATCAGGGGCGGTAGGACTGTCTCTTTTTACTTCTGATAATAATAAAATTGGTTATGGAGTTAATACCAGTTTAAGTGCTGATTTTCTTTATCATTCAGCTTCACTTTCTTTGTTTAAAACAAAAGATAGAGCCATTAGATCTAATTTAAAATTTATAGGCACACCAAAGTCACCGTATGAAATTATGCCTTTGAATATTGGTTACTATGATTTTGGTGATGTTTCAGCTTCAGCAACTGGAGGTTCGGCAGGTGGGCAGGGCCTTGGTTTTACGCTAAGAAGCAGTGAAAGAGATTTTAGTCGGGATTTTGGTACTACCGTAATTGAAGGTCAAGCTACACCTGGTTGGGAGGTCGAATTATACTTAGATGGTTTTTTTATTGCCCAACAAACCGTGTCAGAGCAAGGGATTTATAAGTTTGAAAATGTTGCAACTGAATATGGTGTAAATACATATAAAGTAAAACTCTTTGGCCCATTTGGTGAAGAGGAAGAAAGAGTTGAAACGTTAGAAATTAAAGGGAATTGGTTAAAACCGGGTAAAACAAGATTTAAAGCTGGGGTGTTAGAATCAAATCAATATTTACTTCATGGTGCATTAGAAGATGGTTATGACCCTGATAATATGTATTTTGGATTGGATTATGGTTTAACCGAGAGGCATCAGCTTGGTATCACATTAAGTGGAATAAAAGAGTTTGAGTCAGGGTTAGAAAAAGAGCTTGAAGTGAATGTTCAATCTGTATTTGAGTCATTGCTCATAGATAATGAATTTACTTTTGAAGATAATAAGTTTCATTACGGTTTTTCAGGTCAGGGGCAAATATCTAGGAAATTAAATTATAATGTAGATTACAATTATTATAAATTTGGAAAATCAGATACTCAACCTGTCGATATAGATACCCATCAAGCATCCTTAAAAATAAATGGTGCTACAAAACTATATTTTCCTATCAGTTATGGTTTCAGAGCTAACTTTATAAAAAATGATAAAGAAGCCCAACTATCAAGTATTAGCGCTCGTTTGTCTACAAGTTCGGGAAGTCAAAATTTTTATAATAATACTACGTATTATTTTGAAGACTCTGATACTGACGCATATTTATCAGGTGTTTTGGGTTATTCGGGTAAGTTTTTTGGTGGAAGAGTTAATTTTGATGGTACTTATTCGAATGAGAATGAGTTTAGGTTGGTTGGCTCTAGGCTAAATTATTTTCGTGAGTTTGACAGTGGCTATAACCTTAATTTTAGGGCTGACTATACAGCAAAAGAAATTAGAGACGATGGTGTTGATGGTCGAGGTGCTTATTGGGGGATATCAAGCTCAATTATTAAATCATTTGAACAGTTTGGATTATCAGGAAACTTCCAATATAACTCAGATAATAGTTGGGTTGTGGGTGTAGGACTTAATTTTTCACTGGGTTATGATCATGTTAATGATGAGTTGAAAATTTCAAATGGTGGTTTATTTGGTGGAGCAACACTTGATTTAACCGCTTATTTAGACAGGAACTCCAACAATATTTTGGATGAAAATGATTTAGCCTTAAAAGGCGTTGAATTTGGCCCATATAATAATTGGACTAAATATAAAACAGGTGATACCGGTCAGGTTATTCTCCAAGGGGTACCAGCAAATCGAACTGTTAACTTTACAGGGGGGTGGGGGAATGGAGTGTCGCCCAGTGTGTCTAGTTATAGCTTATATACTCATAATGGTGGTTATATTAAGGCTAATATCCCATTTACAATTAAAACAGACGTTGTTGGATATCTTTATGTTACTTCATCTAATGGTGAAAATGCGATTAAAGAGGCTCCAATTGAATTAATTGATGCTAATGGGGTGGTATCAAAAATGAGTATAACGAGTCATGATGGGTATTATGAGTTTATTGGTGTAAATGCTGGCGATTATCATATTAGAGTTAATGCTGATTTTTTGAGTGCTCGAGGCTTAAGGAGCCAACCTAGTATGTATCACTTTCCAACACCTCCTCAAGGAGGATTTGTTGAAATACAGGAGCTAGTATTATATCCAATGAATAGCCAGATTGATTTCATAGGAATAAAAGAAGTCGAGCTTAACGAAGCTAACTATGATCCTGCTGTAGCAAAAGAAAAAGCGGGGCAAGGTATTTATATTACACCGCAAAAAGGCAGCTTTAAACCAGGTAGCCAAAAATTAAAACCGGTTAAATTAAAATCGGCCAGTATCGTTAAACCAAACGCAGCATATACTGTTATTAAAGATAATGGTTTTGAAGAACAAATAGTTGACTCAATCAAGGGTAATAATGCTGTAGAGGTTGTTGTGCCACCAAGTCTTGTAATTGAAGAGACTGCACCAAATACAGAAAGCCCTTTAATTGAAGATGTGGTGCAACCGGTAGAGCGCAAGGTTGTTGAAAATGTAAGTGTTACGCCTTCTGTATTAAATGTAACACCTACTTGGGTATTACAATTTGCATCGTATAAAAGTAAAGATAATGCCCTGCTAGATTTAAACGCGTTTCAAACTAAGTTTGCAGACCAAGAGCTTACGGTGGTTGAAGATAAGGGTTGGTTTAAAGTAATAAAACCCGGTTTTAAGAGTGCAGACAAAGCATCTTTAATGGGTCAGTTGATTAAAGATAAATATGGGATTGACTCTTTTGTTACACAATTATCGTTACCAGTTAATACAACGACTGGTGAGCAAGGTTCAATTGGAATGGCAAAACCTGATGCAAAATTTAGTATTCAGTTAGCCGCGATTCAAAATGAGAATTTGGCGATTGAACTCATTAAAAAAATGCCGCAAGGACATGATTACTTTACCGCTAAAAAAGATGATAAAACGCTGGTACTCCTTGGGATGTTTAGTACTAAACAAGATGCATTAAAGCTTTCTAAAACATTGGATGAAAGTATCCAAAATAATATGTGGATAAGAACATTAACTGGTATTAGTAATATCAGTTCGGTTATTAAATAATTAAAAGGTAAATAATATGAACAAAACTAAAGTATTTGGTGTTTTTGTTGTTTTACTCAACACGGCATTAATGGGTTCGGCTTATGCTAAAAATACTGAAATTATTATGCAAGAAATCACAAAGCTTGATTTTAATATGCTTATACCGAGAGTAGGGAGTTGCCATTATGATGTTAAAAATAATGAGGTGATTCATGGTGGGAAAAAGTCAACCTGTACGTATTTTGATGGTAAAAAGGGTAAAATAAAGTTAACAGCAGAACCATTTAAAACAATTGAATTAGAGTTGAAATCAAAAACCAGTGCTGATGGTAAGGTAATATTTAGCCCAGAGGGAATAGCCAAAGTAGGTATTAATGAGTTCGCTCTTTATACTGATTCCCCCGTAAAAATATTACTAGATGAGTCTGGTGAAGTTGAAATTAACATGGGGGGGAGTTTGAAGTTTTTAAGTCAGTTAGAACATGGTTTAGAATATAGTGTGGACTATGGTATTAGCTATAAATATGTTGAATAATGTTAATGACAGCGTAATAAAAAAAAAGGAACTTAGAAGTTCCTTTTTTTATTACTTATTTTTAATATTAATTTTTAAGTAAATAAAAATAAAATTAATAACCAGTCAGTATTATTTTAGGTATAAGCTGTGACGAGGCTGCTAGTATAGTATTGCTTTTTAACCCTACGATACGTGCATTGACTAAGATACCATTTCGGCGTTTAGTTAAAGTACCTGATAATACATAACCAATTTTTTGCTCTTCTTTTACTTGATGGGGATTACGCGACAATACAAAATCACCGTCTTGTGTCATTAAAATTTCACCGGTTGCACGGTGCTCAGCCAAAGGAAAGTTGGCTTTCATTAATTCTGTGATAAAGGATTCTGATAATTCTTGGCCAAGTTGGTTGGTAATGTTGAAATCGGTATCGAGTTCGACAAACGAGGCAACTGCAATTGGGTATTGTACTTGGTGTACGTTAATGGTCATTTGCATTTCCATTACCATTTGCTCGATGTATTCTTCTAATTTTACATGGTGTTTGACACTAAACGTTTCGCCGCTACTACCTGAGTTATTACCCGAACCATCATCGGTTGCTTCAGTGTAAATTTTACGACGTTTATTAGTGTAGGTATTAAGCGCTTGCTCACTGCCACATTTGTGATAAACCCCTCTTGGGGTTAAACACAGCCGGGTGGTTTCGGGTAAGTCTGGTAACTTTAACTGAGAGAGTAAATTACTGCAGCCCGTTAGTAATACCGACAATGCAATCAGTGTTTTTTTCATTTTGTGCGCCTCACAACCAAGAAAAGAAACCCAAACAAAGATGGGCTTCTTTAAGATATGCAAATTTTAGACCAGTAAAAACATAGCTAATTAAATACTAATAAATGATATTTACTGTGTATTCAGAATAATTATCGGTTGAGGGCTTAAGTCGCTCGTCGCTGTTAATTGTTAGCGCGCCACCCACATACAAGGTGGTTTCACCATCAACCGAAAACTGAGTAATTAAATTGGGCTGGGCATTTAAATGCTGGCTGGTACTGCTAATACCCCTTGGTTCAAATTTCCACTTGTTTTGGTAAGTGGGTAACAGCTGAATATTTATATTAGCTTGTGATAAGCCATGTAATTTAAAAATTGCGGGCGTAAGCGCGGCATCTGGTTTGCAAATGTTTGAATTTAAAGATGGTTTTATATCTATGTCATCAATGCTATTCATTTTTAAGTAGCGATTTTTAAGTGATAGCTCCATATCGCATTGCCCTTTGCTATTTAAAATCGCATCACTAAAACTAAGCTCTTGAATTTGTTGGGTATACATGGGGGTGATGGTTCTTACCCGTAATGTACTTGTGATGGTTTGCGCGCCAATCATTGATGGCATGACCGTGAGTGCAGTTGTAAGTGTAAAGGCTGAAACTTTCATAATTCACCATTAACATTATGATCTAAAAGATCTTTTTCATTCGATATCTTGATATTGCAAATGGTGTTCCGATGTGACGTTAATGTTGAATTTATTTTTAATTGTAAGTTCTTGATTTTAAAGGTTTAAAATTAAATTGTGAGTCGCTGTAATGACAATAAATTGACTGTTTTTTATTTAAAAAAACCATGAAATATAAGTGGGTTAAAAGAGTGAATTATCGCTAGGCGCTAATTAAAAAATTTGTTAGATTACACAGAGTTACTAAGGCCTCTTAGTTAAATGGATATAACGGCCCCCTCCTAAGGGGCAATTACAGGTTCGATTCCTGTAGGGGCTACCAATAAAATCAACAACTTAAATTTCAATGGCGTTTTTTTGACGTTTTTGTGTAGCGTATATGTAGCATCGTAGATGTAAATATTCTTATTTGTATTCCTAGATTTAGTAAACTTCGTGAGAAAATAGCCCGCTAAGACAGGCTGTATTTTTATACGATGAATTTACAAGTAGTTTTAATATTAAGTAAGTCTATAAATTCTTCTGGCTTTATTCTTTTTTTTAGTCCGATTTTAAAGGTGGCATTACTGGAGTAAAATAAGTCGTAATGGTTTAATGGGTGAATATCAGATTCTCCATGCTTTTCATAATTAGCTTTATCGTAATCATATCTAAGATAACCACTTTCCATTAATAACAAGCTTCTGAGCAGTTCCCAATAACCGTCATTATTTATTTCTTGGTAGTCGGATATAGGAGAAGCAAACTCAATGCAGCAATTGCTTCCAAAGTCTCTATTATTAATTAAAGAAATAATTTCTGAGGTTAGCCTCGAATCAATATTTATTTTATTTTTAAAATTAAAAAAGAATGCATCTTCATATTTAACAGAAAAGGGAAACGTTACTGAAAAGCACTTATTCTCTGTGATAAAAAATAAACGACTCATCTTATCAATAATTAAAACTATCTTACCTTGAACTCTTTCTTTTTTCACGCTGGGGTTAATAGTCATGTACTTTAAAGCATTCATAAGTAGCTCAATAATCTGAACTTTATTTTTTATTGGAGAAAAAAATCTATCCATATAGGATTCATCAATTTCAAACTGGTACTTTATCATTTGCAATAGTACTTTCTATTATCTTCAATGAACTCTTTGATATTTTCTTCATCAAAGTCTACTTTATAATCCTCAGGCATTGCTTGGATAAACTTCTTTCTGAATGGTTGTTCAATAGATAGCTCATTAAATATTTTCTTCATGAAATCATAAAACGAGATGTTTTTCTCATCCTTAATTTTCACAATCTTTCTTCTAATTACAGCCTTTTCTGCAGCAGTCGGTTCTGTTGATAATATACTATTATTTTGATTTATATTCTTTAAGCCTTGAAGTTGACATTCTAGGTTATCAAAGTTGTTCACTAATAAAAAAGATTGTAGTAAGGATCTGGTTAACATTGTATAAAGGCTATTTCTATATGAGTAACTATTTTTTATATTTGATGTTATGCAAATTACAAATGGAAACTCGAGCCCCTTAACATTATTGATATTACTTACAAATAATTCGTTTGGGATTTTTTTCTTGTTTTCATAAGATTTATTTACACTCCATCCTAGTTGGGATTTAATTTTAAATTGTAAAGAATCTACATAATCATAAATATAATTATCTTTATCAAGCATAATTACAGCTATATCATCAGGCTTAACTGTAGGGTTGTTTTTTACTATATCCCTGATCAGTTCTACAACTTGATCTTGACCCTTATGCTGGATAAGGTTCATATTCATTAGTTGTTTTTCTTCAAAGTCTTCAAAACGTCTTACTGCATCTCGTGATAAAATAACGTTATTACCGTCCCTCTCTATATAATAGCCACTAGCTTTCCATTCAGTATCTTCAAGCCAGTTTAATTTTGTTTTTTCAAATAACCCCATCCCAATAGCATGAGCAAACATTAAAATGTTAGGTGCTGTTCTGTAGCATTTGTTTAGAACATAATCTACATTTTCAACTTCTTGTTTAATATTATTCTCAAAAATATCCTGAAATATATCACCCGCAACATAAACTTTTTTTCTTGCAATTTTTTCACATAAATTAAAGAATACGTTAGGGAAGTCTTGCTTTTCATCAATTAAAATATAATCAAATGCATACTCAAAATTTTCTATTTTATTTATTTCATCTAAAGCTTTTGTAAATATCATTTCATAAGTAGTCTGGTGTGACCAACGATAAAAAGTAAGCCCATAAAAGTCACAAATATAACTATATAGACCAGAATTCTTCTCCTGTTGAGAACCCCAAGCTCTCTCTACCCATAACTGACTATTCCATTGAATCTGCTTATCAACCTTCATGAAATCAAAAAAGTTTGGTATTCTTTGCTTTAAATGATCAGCAAGTACATTGTTATGGCAAGTGAAAAATATTTTAGTTTCTTTCTCTGATGAATATATTTCTTTGAGCTTGTGCATTAACAATTCTGTTTTACCAGTGCCAGATAATCCCTGAATTGAGACTTTTTTTTGTTCAAGATTTTTGTATATAAATCGTGTTTGTTCCCCATCAAATAGCATTATGCTATGTTTAACTTTATCTAATAAAGTTACAGGTGTTTCTACACCTACTTTTTCAATATCATTAATACTCCCTGTTATTAATGATATTAAAAGTTCATTTTTTCTATGTAGTTCTATAGGTAATTCGTTATTTTTTAATAACATAGAAAAATTTAGACCAATATAGCGCTCAATTTCATAAGTTAAGTCACTCCTCCATTTACGAGGCCTGCCAAGGTGTTCTTGATATTTATACCTATTTGATATTGAATTTAAATCTAGAATAAAGTCATCACAATACTCTTTAAATAAATCAGGATCTTGCCCTAAATTTATAAATAATATTTTATGTTTTGGTGATAGAACAACTACAACATTATCTTCATATTCGTATTGATTTTTACCTTCTCCTAATAATGTTCTAACTAAATACAGCTGTGCAGAGGGGTTATCATTCGCGTAATTTTCGATCTCTTCGATCAAATCATTGTTCACATCAGTTCTAGATATGTGATTGTAAAACAAGCTATTTTTCATCTTAAACTTCCATTTTTCATTGCTCGAACTCCTAGATGAAAATGCTAGGAAAAAGTAATATTCATAATATTCAATATGCTACCCTACTTACCAAAAAGAAAATAGAGCAGAGTACTCCCTATAGGTATGAATATTAAGTACAGTTATTTACAGAACTCCAAGTAAGATCTTTTTTGCCATTCTGGCAAAGGACTTATTAAGCGGGATTTTTGTTTTTTTGTTGGGAATGGTATGAGCGGAGGCCAAAAAAGGGCTTTAGTTGTATGGTATTTTTATCTCGAATTTTAGTTATTGCTAATAAGTCAGAGCTAAAGACTTCAAGACTTCAAGACTTCAAGACTTCAAGACTTCAAGACTTCAAGACTTCAAGACTTTAAGGTTTCAAGGTTTCAAGGTTTCAAGGTTGCAAAAGTGCTTTCGCAATTTTATGCTAGGTTGTGCGTCATGCCTTTTCTAATTGCCATTTAAAGTGGCGGGTAATAATGACCTTACTAGCGAACCATATCCCTTTTACTTTGAGTATGATTTCGCCATCATAATAACTTTGTGAGCATTCGCCTGTTTCTTCACTTACGTTAAAATTGTAATGAAGTTTTATAGGTCTATATTTTAGTTTTGTATTTAGGCCACCCATCGCAAGGGTGTAACCTTGCCAATCACTGTTATCGGCTGCATTACGCGCTTGTTCTAATATCAAATCTTGTTTGTTGCTAAATTTATTACGTAATCGTCTTAACTCTCGCCAAACCGAAACACTTGCACCACCGATTTGTTGAAATTGGCGAATACACCAACATGATGCCCACGCATCAATTCGCTGTGCTACAAGTAATGAATCGTTACCGAATTTATCCTCGCCAACACCTTCACCGTCTATATTTTTCGCTATGTATTTTAGAATATAGCCGGTTGCAGAGCCTTTGTTTGGGTCAATTTTTTTAAAGTCACAACGGTTTTCGGCTGCGCCTTTTTCGTCACCATCAATTTCTAGCGCATAATGGCGAATAATTTTTTGTAGTGCTGAAATTTTTTCACCTTCAATAAACAATAGCATATGCCAATGCGGAGTACCGTCGTGTTGTGGTTCTACAACCCGAAAGCCATAGGGTGAAATATCTTGTCGTTTGAACTCGGCTCGCGCTTTTTGCCATTGATGATTTAAATACTGATTTGCTTCATCAGGCATAAGCCCTTGCCATTTAGGATTAGGTGCACCCGATTTTGAAAATGCGCGGTGATATTTTGATGGGCAGGTAATTGTAATAAAAAGGGCTTCATGGGCTAAATCTTTCGCTAAATTTTCGAAACCGCGAGCGCGGCAAAGTAGTTCATCTTTTCGTATTTTTGGGTTTGATACATTGAGGTCGGACACATCTTTTAATGAGTAGCGTTGACCTTGGTCATTCATGATAAACGTGGAGCTTAATAGCGCTTCATTACGTAAGCGTTGAGAGATACGATTTTTGGTGGTGATATTACTAGCATAAATTTGTCGTTTACTATTAACGAAATTTAAATGTAAAGCGGCCTTCTCGTTTGCTTGGGTAATCATTTTTCGAAACTTTCTTAACCACCAACGGTTATCTATGTAACGCTTGATGCAACCAGATATTTGAATATGCTTGTTTGGTTCAATAGGCTCAATCGAAAATTTACGAACATAGCTAGATAAATACTGATAAACAGTATTTTGCTTTATTAGAGCGAATTCGCTTTCATTTTCACTCTTTGAATAGCGAAACATAGCGAATGTACTTCCATTAATTTCGCTTGTCGTTCGTAAGGGATTCGCACTTTTATGATCATTAATCAACAGAAAATTGATTTTTTCCGGACTGGTCGAGATTTGGCGACAATAAGTCGCACACTCTTTGGCTTTGGTATTGATGTCATCATCTGAGCAAAAAAACATACTTGCTAGTTGTTTGGGCAATAGTTGATAGAGTGTGTTTGAGGTATTTAATATGTGCTTATTTCGCTCATAGTCGCTCGGTTTATTAAATGCTTCATTTAGAATGGTGCTTTTAATCAAATTAGAAAAGGGCGTTAATTTTTTTACAATAAACGCCGCATCATATCGATCAACCTTAGCTAAAAAAGGAGCTAAAATATGGTCGTGATCATTGAGTACCTTAGTGAGTACTTTTTCTTTAAAAGCGCTCATAAAGTTAACGTGAAATTGATAACGCGGATAAGTAAGCTCGTCCTAATTCGGTCACTTTATAGTGTTCATATTTAACACCAAAGGGATAAATGATTTCGCTAGTTACTAAGTTTTCATCTACGAGTTTGTTTAATGTTCGCGTATCGAATTTAAAGGGTTCGCCTTGTTTGTTTACGTAACTCTCAAGACCATTCACTTTTCGGTATGAATAACCAATTTCACGACAGACCTCTAAATGAGTAGTTGGTTCTGAAAGCCAGATTAACAGGCGAATTTGCTCTTTTGTTAATTTAGGCATGCTCACCCCCTGTAGGGTGTTGGCCTAAATGCTCTAAACGACAAAAGCTATTGAGCCAATTATCTAAATCATCTTTTAAGTAGCGAACAGCGCGACCAATTTTTATAAATGGTGGGGCAGGGGTTCGGTTTATACGATTGCCTTCCATACGTGATTGACGTAAAAAAGAGCGGCTCATACCGATATATTCGGCTGTTTCTATTTCTGATAGTGCGCGTTTGTTTGTGGTAGTTGGCATGTGTGCCTCCATTAACTGTTTAAGTACATGGAGGACTTTAATTGCGGTGTTAAGTCCTAGGACTCCTTCGAGGAGTGGTGACTTTTAATTTATTTTCAATTTTTTAATTAAGTTATAAAAACTCTTCTTTTTCATTTGTTTAACTTCTGCTTGAGTATCAAACCAATAAAGTATTTCTTCACCGATTTCATCAATTATTTCATCGGTGTCAAACTTTCTCGGCTCTTGGCTCAAATCATTTTTTAAGCGCTGCCATGTGTGGCTTGGTTTATCATCAGGGAATTGCTCGAGCATTTTTGAAATTAAAATATCGATAGGCCGATGATAATTAGTAGACCCTTGGGTTGTAGATTTTTCAGATGGTGACTCAATGGCAGTATTTATTTCGGTTGCTATTAAGCAAACATCATTTAAACAGAACTCTATTCCTTCTGAGTAAAATTCAACTTTTGGGATCTTTGCTTTTAGTGTTTTTGCAGCCTCTGATTCATTCTTTTCAGGTAGTTTATTATTAATGCTTTTCATCACATCATAAAAAGTATTACCTAGAGCTAAAAGTGTGTGCTCTCGCTCTTGCGGAAAAAGCTTTGCTGGGATTTCAGTCCAATCAATTGCTTGAATTGGTGTTGGTTTCCAACCATATAAAAAGCTATGTGGAGTTGGTGTTTTAAAAGGGTAATCGTCATTTTGCTCTATTATTTGGGCTTTATTTACGAGTCTAAAATATTTGCAGTTGATTTTATGCTGCTGTAATAGCTCTAGCTGTTTATCCTGATTAACTTTTACAAACCCGCTGTAATAAATTGAACCATAACCAACAAAGCCTTGGCCTTCTAACCAGCCACCAATAACAAATTTATTTTTGTCTAATCGAAAAGCTAATTCAACTTTCTTATTTTCAACTAAATACCGTAAATCACTAAAAGACAAATTAAGCCGCTTTTCTAATTCATCTAAGCGGTAATACTCTTTTTCTATCATCAATTTATTCCATGCTATTACAGGTAAACTCGGCTTTTAGCCGAAAAGCTATCGTGAAAATATCAGAAAAATGACCAGTAATCATTAACCAATCAAATTAACCGCAGCTGCCTTATGTTCTGGCGCTAGGTGTGCATACCTTAGCGTCATTTTTAAATCACTGTGGCCTAGCAATTCCCTCACTGTATTTAAGTCGACACTTGCCATGACAAGCTTACTTGCAAAGTGATGACGTAAATCATGAAACCTAAAATTATTGATTTTTGCGGCCTCTAACAATGCAATCCAGTCGTATCTAAAATCGATTAATCGTTGTTGATTTTTATCTTTAAACACATATCCAGCTGAGCCTGAGATTTTTTTCCATTCGCTTATTGCATTAAATGCTTGTGTATTTAAAGGGATGTGGCGGGTATTGCCTGATTTTGCATTTTGAAAGTCAACAGTGAGAACTTTATTTTCTAAGTTTATATCACTCCATTTAAGCGAAAGAATTTCGCCCTTACGCATACCTGTATTTATAGCAAGGATCACGATAGTGGTCAGATGCTTTAAACCAATTTTAGTAAGGCTTTCACGTAAGCGGGATTCTTCATCTTTTGATAAATAGCGAACCTTTGCATTATCAACGGGTTGAGCTTTTACTTTTTGTAAATCATGGTTGTCAATAATGTCCCATTCGACAGCGCGACTTAAACAACCTTTTATAGTATTAATTTGGCGGTTGGTGGTTGCTGGTTTAATGCCATCGGCTAACCGTTTATTGCGCCATTTCTCTATTTCCCACGCTGTAATATCTGTTAGCTGATAGTTCATAAAATTATGAAATGCAGATTGAAATGCTTTAATAGTTTTTTGTACTGTTTTAGGGTTACGGGATTTAAGCCATGGGTAATATTTCTCTTCTAAAAAATGTTCTAGAGTTGATAGCTTTTCTTGTTTTGCTTTAATGCGTTCTTGTTTTTTGACTTCTTGAACATCGATACCTTGTGTGACTTCAGCTATTTTGTTTTTTGCTAAGTCTCTTGCTTGGGCGGGGGTAATTTGGCCATCCAGTCCTAAGCGGTAGTTAACCTGTTTACCTTTGTGTCGATAAAACAAGTAATAGGAGATTGAACCTGTAAGTGAAATACGAGCATGAAAACCTGATATTTCAGTATCATTAAGTCGTTTATCTGCTGGCGTTAAATTCTTAATACTCGACAATGTTATTTTTGCTTTGATTGGCATGAACTGCTTCCCTGTGTAGCACATATGTAGCAGCTGTATTGTGCTACAAAGAACAAGTAAGAACAATGGTGAGAGTGTTGTTTGTTTTTTAGTTGTTATAAAACAGTTGTTTATATTTTATTTGTGTATTTTGTTGTTCATTGTTGTTTATATAAATTCAAGTTTAAAACACACTCCTAAGGGGCAATTACAGGTTCGATTCCTGTAGGGGCTACCAGTTTTTTGACGCTTACTTTTTAAAAGCCATAAAAAAAGCAAAACCCGAAGGTTTTGCTTATCAAATACCGCTTTATGAAATTAACGAATTGTTAGCGGGCTAAAAATACGGCTAAATCGTCTGAACCACCAATGTGCACGCCATCGATAAATACTTGTGGCACAGTTTGACGCCCCGATAGCGCTTTTAAACTGGTTAGTGAGGCATCTTTTCCTAAAATAATCTCTTCAAATGGCATATTGTTTTCAGTTAACAATAACTTAGCTTTATGGCAATAAGGACATGTTGGCTTGGTGATTAATGTGATTGCTTTACATGGCTCTTGGTTTGGGTTGATGTAATTGAGCATGGTATCGGCATCAGACACTTCAAACGGATCGCCTGGTAAATCTGGTTCGATGAACATTTTATCGATAACGCCATCTTTGACTAACATCGAATAACGCCAGCTGCGTTTGCCAAAACCAATATCACTTTTATCAACTAGCATGCCCATTGCATCAGTAAATAATCCTGCGCCATCTGGAATAACGTCGATGTTGTCGGCTTCTTGATCTTTTACCCATGCATTCATGACAAAGGTATCGTTGACTGACATGCAGATAATGCTATCGATGCCATTTTCTTTAAAAATGGGTGCTAGCTCATTGTAACGTGGTAAATGGGTTGAAGAACAGGTTGGTGTAAACGCACCTGGTAATGAGAAAACAATTACATTTTTACCTTTAAAGATTTCTTCTGTGGTAATTGCGTGCCATTGATCGTTTTTACGAAATGGAAAAGTGACTGTTGGGATCTGTTGGCCTGTTTTGTCTTGTAACATGTGTTTGTCTCCTAAATGCGTTGATGGTAGCTAGTGTGCCCTAAATGTTTACTTTTGCATAATTGATTGTATTGATTTTTTAAATCGATTTATTCGATTGATAATTATTTTTGCAATCAGTTAGGTGCTAATTTTCGCTATTTAGCCCTTTATTTAGCTGTTTTATATTGTGTAAACACACCTTTTATAATTCTGGTTCTTGCCATTCAATTAATAGTACTAAGTCACTTCGCTGAATATTGGCAAGTAATTCATCTGAGATGCTGCTTGCGACTGCTGAGTGCTGAAATACTTGTTCGATTCTGACTTTGTTATTACTTTCGATGATATAAGGCCTTGATTGCCCGTTGGTATCAAGAATATTTGATTTATATGCGATTGCGAAACTTTGACCTTTTTTGACCCCTTGTTCTGAACCTAAGTTAATAACAATGGTATTGTCGGTAATATTTCTTATCTGCCCTTGTAATGGCAAGCAGCTTAGGGTGTCTTTGAGTTCAAGGCCTATTTGGCGAGTGAGTTGGTCTATGGCTGTACCAAACTCTGAGCGCCAAAATTTACTGCTAAAGACATCAGGCCGTGCGGTTTTTTCAAAGCGCCAAATACCACTAGTTTGATAATCTTGTTGCCAGACTAATTCGTGCGTGAGTGCGTTCATTAAAATAAATTCGATAGAAAAAAACCGTTCGAATTGTCTGTCTTGCCAAAAGAGAAGATCTGAATTTTGTTGATCGCCCATCGAGGTGTCTGAAATTTGCGAAAGTAGTACATATTGGCTATTGGTTGTGTCGGCTATCTGCTCAATCATTCGTGGGTCGAGCTGTAATTGTTCGGTGAAGTAATTATTAACTCTCACCGCTTTTTTAAAGTAGGGCCGTGGTGCAATTGCTTGTTCATTATTTTTAATGGTTTGGTATAGACGTTCACTAAATGCTTTGTTGATGTCAAAAATTTGGCCTTCTACGGCCTGTTCTCGATTGGTGAATTGTGTTTGGGTAATTGCGACAGACTTTTTAAATTCTGATGCAAAACATTGTTTGTCTTGGGCAAAAATATCGAGCCTTAACGTGACTGACACAAAGTCGGCAGAATAGGTTTCATCAATGATTTCAATATTGTTTATTTCGCCGTGAGAGCGCACTTTTAGCTGATCTTGCATGATTACGCCGTCTGCAACGCTTTGTATGCTTGAAACTGATGCCCCGGCATAGACTAGCGCCTGTTTTATGGCATCTTCAGTGGCGCGTGATTTGGCACTCTTGGTATCACCATCGCGTATTTGTGCTTGGCCTGTTGATTCGTACCACTGTGCGTGTAGGCTTGTGCACGATAAAAATAGCAGTGCGAAAAGATATTTGGTCATTGAACAGCCCTTAAATAATGTGCTTATGCAGGTAAAAGCAAGTTATGTACCATGAATTTTGTTTTGTTATTTTGGGCATGCATTGTGCATAAAGTTCAGTAAGAACTTTTATTAAGTGAATCATGATGAAACGAATTGCTATTTTAACAAGTGTGATAGTTGGTCTTTCTGGCTGTGCACAACTCTTTGATAAACATATTGAATACACTTATCAACAACCTGATTCTTTTCCGGTACTTAAAGCGGTTGGTTATGCGCCAATTAGTTTGCAACCTGGTAAAAGCGAGCAGCAAAAGTCAATTTTAGCGATTAAGGCGTCAAAACTTGAGGCTTATAGAGAGCTTGCTGAGCAGGTTTACGGCCAAAAAATTACAGCTAATACTTCTGTACGTGCCATGATCGCAAGTAATGACTCTTTAAATGCACAGGTAAACGGTGTGGTGAGAGGTGCTAAAGTTGTTAAGTCGTACGCGGTAGGTGATACTTATGCCACCGAGTTAGAGCTCGATATGAAGCTAGTGTACGATTTGTATATTGGTGAGGTGAAACCACGCAGTGTTAAAAAAGTAACTTATTATTAGGCGTGTTTTGTTTGATGTGTTTGAGCTTAGCTTTGGCAGGTTTTGTGTTTAGAAAGCTAAGCTTTAATGCCTTTACCGAGTAATGAACTGCCTTGCGCCCCGCCTTTTTTACCGTAGGTGAGCACTTGATTTGCACCGAGTAAAATATCTTTAACTTTACCGACCGCAATGCTGGTTTGGTGCGCTGCATGGGCATTGATTTCGTTTTGCTGCTGGCACTCACCCAGTAGGGTTTTTATTTCGTCTACTAAGGCTGCAATATCGGCTGATTCAGTAACTAACTGAGCCAAAGAGCACGATTGCAATTGTTTGTCTTTTTTCTGAATTTTTTCTAGCAGCGTTAATTTTGCACTAGCGCTTGCGGTTAGCTTATCTGCATCACGCGTACTAATGGCTGCTATTTCGGCAGAAAGCTCGTTATGAAGCGCGCGCATATTCTCTTTTTGTTGCACAAGAATTGCGGTGACGACACTTTTATCGGCATAACGATCAACCATATAAATTAAACTCGAAGTTGGCGATATTTTTAGCTAATTTCTCAGCATCGATTTGGTAACTGCCTTCACTAATCGCTTTTTTCAGTTCATTAATTTTTTTAGTATCAAAACCAGGAGTGCTTTCAGCTTTGACTTGCAAGTTTTTAATTTGCTGAGCATGAGCTGTGATAACAACTGAGTCTGCGGGCGTTTTTACAGTGCTAGGTGATTGCTGCAATGTTGCCGCATTACTTTTGTCACTATTGACTACCTGTTGCTTGTTGTCTGCATAGTTGACGTTATGCGAGTTTCTGCTATTTACTTGATTTACCATGATCTTTCCCAAACCTATTAAAGCTAGTACTTTAGTATCGGCCATATGCTCAATTACTTTAGCATAAATTTACTTTATTAAGCACTTTTACATCATAGCGGATATTGGTCTTTATAGAAATACTAATTAAATCTGAAAAGTATCAATAAAGTTATTTTATTTCAATACTATAGGTTCACTATTACGTCGTTGGTATTGATTACTTGTGCCTGAATTTTTTTGCCTGATTTACTATTTTGAACACTGATGTTTTCGCCTAATAAGCCATCCTCGAGCGCTTCCCCGTTGGTTTTTATCACTAAATTAGGTTGCTTGGCATAAATGGTCACTTTATCGCCTTTGCAAATCATACAAATTTGATTCAAGTTGATTGGATTTCCTGCTCTGATTGAGCGAGTCGCTCTGCTGCCTATAAGCATCTTGATGTCATCAATATTTTGATTGCGCACTAAGTGAGCAGGGCGCATTTCTGTAATGATATCTTGCTCTGTGATTAACTGCCCCTTAGCAATCGGATTTTGGGTAATAATGATTTCCATAAGTTCTGTTGTACGTACTTGTACATACTGCAACCACTTTATTTCATCAGAACACTTAATTTGTACCGTTGTTTGCCGATTACTATATGTTGCGTGTGCGCTACTAATCTCTAGCGATGATTCACAGTCTCGACCATCGATGTGATCGTCTAGTTTCGAAGTACTAAAATTACGCTCGCCATTGGCTAAAGGTTCTAGCTGATTTGAGATAAACTCGATGGCAAGGTTTTGCAATTCAGTGTTGCTATAAGTTTTTGCATTTGTTGCTTTTGTAGACAATAGTAACGTTAATGCAATTAAAATTATTTTCGAACGGTTATTTTTAAACAAACTCATATGGTTTCGACTATGCTTTAGGTTGAAAACAGGGTATAAATATTTTGCGTCAATTTTCAGGCGCTTGCTGTACTTATAATTAACATTAAGCAAAAACCATTCCGTAAGTTTTGTTTTTGTCGAGGAGATTAAAATGGCGGGAGTTTTAGACTCGGTTAACCAGCGCACCCAGCTGGTTGGACAAAATAGATTAGAACTATTGTTATTTAGATTAAGAGGTCGCCAGCGTTTTGGTATTAATGTTTTTAAAGTACGCGAAGTTCTTCAATGCCCAAACTTAACTGCTTTACCCAAGTCGAATCATTTTATTCGTGGTGTTGCACATATTCGAGGCCAAACTATATCAGTTATTGATTTATCGTTAGCTGTCGGAGGTCCTAAAATTGAAGATGTTAAGAATAGTTTCGTTATCATTGCTGAATATAATCGTTCTGTTCAAGGTTTTTTAGTTGGTTCTGTTGAGCGTATTGTTAACATGAACTGGGAGGCGATTATGCCACCTCCTTCTGGTTCAGGCCGGTACTCGTATTTGACCGCTGTAACTGAAATTGAAAAAGAGCTGGTTGAAATACTCGATGTTGAAAAAATATTAAACGAGATTTGCCCTGTTAATACCGAAGTTAACACTTCGATTTTAGATGATGGCGAGATGAAACGTGATTTGGGCGAGCGTATCGTGTTTATTGCCGACGACTCTGCTGTTGCTCGTAACCAAGTTAAGCGTGCATTAGAGCCTTTAGGTGTCCAAACTGAGCTGGCAAAAAATGGTAAAGAAGCGTTAATTCGTTTACGTGAAATAGCTGCTCAGGATTGTAAAAATGATGTCACAGAGCGAGTTGCTTTATTGATTTCAGATGTTGAAATGCCTGAAATGGATGGTTATACCCTTACGGCTGAGATAAAAGCGGATCCAAAACTTGCGCCTCTACATGTGATTTTACATACATCGCTTAGCGGGGTGTTTAATCAAGCTATGATTGAAAAAGTGGGCGCTGATGACTTTATTGCTAAGTTTAATCCTGATGAATTAGCAACAGCGGTCAAAAAGTGGGTCCATTTCGATTAATTATTACGGGTGAATTCATTTGAGTAATAAACATTTAGAACAAAGTGAATATGACAAGTTTCGCACTTTTTTAGAGCAGCAATGTGGTATTGTACTTGGCGACAATAAGCTGTATTTAGTTAAAAGTCGTTTAGGGCCTTTAATGACTCGCTTTGAAGTTGACTCTTTGTCTCAACTGGTTAATAAAACATTAAGTCCTCATGAACGGCAACTGCGTGCCGCTGTAGTGGACGCAATGACTACAAATGAAACATTGTGGTTTCGTGATCAGTATCCTTTTGAATTATTAAAAACAAAATTATTTCCTGAGCTGAAAGACTTACGTCGGCCAATTAAAATTTGGTCAGCGGCAAGTTCTTCTGGGCAAGAGCCTTACTCAATCGCGATGACAGTCGCTGAATACCAATCTCAAAAACCTGGCGCGTTATCTCAAGGCGCCCAAATAATCGGGACTGATATTTCAAATACTATGCTCGATTTATGCAAAAATGCAGAATATGATTCTCTTGCTTTAGCGCGAGGTTTGTCGACAGAGCGTCGTACTAAGTTTTTTCAAAATAGTGAACGAGGCATGGCAAAGGTAAATGATTCTGTTCGGAAAAATGTGAGTTTTCGTCATTTAAATCTACTTGATTCGTATGCGCTACTTGGGAAATTCGATATTATCTTTTGTCGAAACGTTTTGATTTATTTTGCACCTGATGTAAAAGCTAAAATAATCGCACAATTTGCTCAATCACTAAATCCTAAAGGTTATTTATTTTTAGGTGCCTCTGAATCTATGACGGGCCTTAGCAATGAGTTTGAAATGATCCGTTGTAACCCCGGTATTATCTACCAAAAACGTACATAACCTCTTCTAATACCTTCTTTATTTAGGTCGACTCATTTGAGTTGGCCTATCATTTGCATTGCTTTTTCTAAGTCAATTTATTGGAGAAAGTTATGGCTATCAGTTTTGATAAAGCATTTGGGGTTCATCCTCATGCGATGTTAGCCAGAGTGCAGCGCGCTGAAATATTAGCGAGCAATATTGCTAATGCGGACACTCCGGGGTACAAGGCAAAAGATGTCGATTTTGCACAGGCTCTCAAAAGCGCAAAGTCAGCCCAAGGCAGTCAGTTGAGCCGTACGCATGAAAAGCATTTTAATGTCAATACTTCTTCAATCGATTCAATTAGTCAATTTCGTAATCCAAATCAACCAGATACAGGTGATGGTAACTCTGTTGATGTACAAGTGGAACGAAACTTGTATGTACAAAACTCAATAGAGTATCAGGCAAGTCTCAGATTCATGACTGGTAAAATTCAGGGCTTGAAAAAAGCCTTAGGTAGTCAAGGAGCTTAATTATGAGTTTATTTAACGTATTTGATATTTCAGCAACGGGAATGAGTGCGCAGTCTGTGCGCTTAAATACCACAGCAAGTAATATGTCTAATGCTAATAGTGTGAGCTCCAGTGTTGATCAAACCTATCGTGCAAGACATCCAGTTTTTGCCGCTGAGTTGACAAAAGCTGCCGCCTCTCAACAGGGAGAGTCCGTGGGAGTGAAAGTGCTGGGCATTGTTGAAAGCGATAAACCACTTCAAATTGAATTCAATCCCACTCATCCAATGGCAGATAAAGACGGTTTTATTTATAGATCTAATGTCAATGTGGTTGAGGAAATGGCGAATATGATTTCGGCATCACGAGCATATCAAACGAACGTACAATTAGCTGATGCGGCAAAAAGTATGTTAAGTAAAACAATAATGCTTGGTCAACGCTAATAGGAGTTTGCAATGTTTAATCCTATCAATGGGTCACAAAGTAGTAGTTTTGTCGATAGCTTAAGAAGTACTAAAGAAGACAAAATTCAAACGGCTGAAGAAGCCAATGAATTAACTCAATCTGACTTCTTTAAACTGATGACAAAACAGCTATCAATGCAAGATCCGATGAACCCGACAGACAATGAAGCCATGATGGCCCAAATGACGAACATGTCTATTGCTGAGGGTGTGAGCAATATGGCGACTAAGTTTGATCAATTTGCCGTATCAATGACTTCAAATCAAGCTTTGCAGGCTTCAAGTCTTGTTGGTCGAAATGTCTTAATTGATACACATTTTGTGCAAAACACACCAGGTGAGCCAATCACGGGCCGTATTCCTCTTGAAGGTCCTGCTTCGGATATCAAAATTCGTATTGAAGATGAACGAGGCATTGTGGTGGGGGAAATTCCTTTACCTGCATCAAGTGGTGGCAACATTGAATTTGCTTGGGATGGTAAAGACTCTCAGGGAAATGTTGTTCCTGAAGGAATGTATAAAATTCGTGCGGTGGGTCTTATGCAAAATGTACCGGACGAAAATGGTGTGTTAAAGGCCAGGCATGTTGAGCTATCGGTACAAGCGCGCTCTCGAGTGGACAGTGTGAGTATGGGGCAAAATGGTACAGGTTTAGTTCTCAATTTCAATGGCCTTGGCAGCGTGAAATTCCAAGACGTTTTAGAAGTAAGTTAATAGGGTAGGTTAATTATGTCATTCAATATCGCATTAAGTGGCTTAAAAGCTGCACAAAAAGACCTTGATGTTACCGCAAATAATATTGCAAACGTCAACACGTATGGTTTTAAGGAATCAAGGGCGGAGTTTGCGGATGTATTCTCAACCTCCTTATTTTCAAATGCTAAAACGCAAAATGGTGAAGGTGTATTAACGCAAGTTGTTGCACAGCAATTTCATCAAGGTAGTTTGTTATTTACTTCCAACGCATTAGATATGGCGATTAATGGCAATGGTTTTTTTGTCACAACTGACAGCCCACTTAGTCGTGATTTTACCTTCACTCGAAGCGGTGCTTTTAAGCTAGATGCGGATAACCGTTTAGTGACTGCTGGAGGTGATTTTTTACAAGGCTTACCGGTTAATGAAGATGGTTCGGTTAAGTCGGTTAGTTTAAGTACAACTGCCCCAATTCAAATTCCAGATAGTGCTGGTTCGCCATCGGCAACAGGTGCTGTTGAAATGAGTTTTAATTTAGACTCCAATGCAAAGTCGTTAGATCCGTATAAATTTAACCCATTAGATACCTCAACTTATACCGCATCGACCTCAACAGTTATTTATGACTCATTAGGTAATAGTCGCATTTCTTCTTTCTATTATGTCAAAGTAGCCGATCCTACAACGACCAATGCTGCTGCCACAGTACCAGGTTCAGGTTTTGATGCGTTACCGGCAAACCCAAGTGATGCAACCAATGCCAATTCGTGGGTGATGTTTGCCACAGTAACCGATGATGCCGGTGTACAAAAGAAAGTTGATTTAGGTAATGACTTATTAGCTGGTGGTGCACCTGATGCTCGCACATTTTCAACGGGAGATCCGATAGGCGATCCAACGTCGCACACTGGGATGTTGTTACAATTTGACTCATCAGGTTCGCCTGTATCATCGACATTTCCAGTACCAAAAACAGAGCCTCTTGGAACGCCATTAAATGTTTCAATTATTCCTGCGCCTACCGCCCCTTATGATGGTGCCAGCGTCGTGACCAATGGTGCTGATCCTGATCAGCGCTTTAATATCAACATGACAAGTTTAACTCAGTTCTCATCCGCATTTGAAATTACCGCACTTAGCCAAGATGGCCAAACGGTAGGGCGCTTAACCGGTATTTCGATTGGTGGTGATGGTTTGATTGAAGCGAAATACTCAAATGGTGATGCGCAAGCAATCAGTAAAGTAGCGTTGGCGCGTTTTCCAAATGAGCAAGGTTTAACACAAATCGGAAATACTTCTTGGACACCAAGTCGTGAATCAGGCGAAGCGTTAGCGGGTGAACCAGATTCAGGCACGTTTGGTTCAATTCGTTCAGGTACCCTTGAGCAAGCAAACGTTAACTTAACCGGTGAGTTGGTTGATTTAATTGCAGCACAGCGTAATTTCCAAGCAAACTCACGTGCTCTTGAAGTGAATAACCAGATATCACAGAACATTCTACAGATCCGATAATTTAACGCGATCATTAAAAATGGCCATCATTCGATGGCCATTTTTTTTGGCATTAATATTGCTTTAATAGAGTAAGTATCAAATTTTTGGCGTATTGAAATGGATAAATTGCTTTATATCTCCATGAGTGGCGCAAAACAAAATTTACTCGGCGTCGCGATTAATGCCAATAATTTGGCTAACGCAAAAACTGTTGGGTTTAAGTCTGATTTTGAACAAGCACGGTCAATGCAAGCCTTTGGTGATGGATTGCCCTCTCGTGTTTTCGCGATGCAAGAAAGCCCAGGCTCTAAAATGTCTATGGGGGCGTTGTCGACCACAGGGCGAAATCTCGACGTGGTTGTTTCAGGTGGCGGTTGGTTGACTGTTCAAGATCAAAATGGTGAAGAAGCGTATACTCGCGGCGGCAACCTGCAAGTAACTAATACTGGGCAGCTTTTAACTGCGAAAGGTGAGCAGGTTGTTGGTGAAGGCGGCCCCATTATTCTACCTATTCCACTTGAGAAAGTTCAGATCAGTATTGATGGCACCATTCAAGTGCGACCACAAGGTGCTCCGGCCAACTTTCTTGAGGATGTTGAACGTCTTAAGGTGATTGTTCCACAAAATCAAAATTCACTGGTAAAAGGTCTCGATGGGCTTTTTCGGCCCAAAGATAAAGACACTTTTCAAGAAGAGTGTGATTCTTGTGATGCTAATTTAGAAGTACAAGTCATCAGCGGTGCATTGGAGATGTCAAATGTTAATCCGGTTGATGAAATGGTGGGCATGATTGCGCATCAACGCGAGTTTGAATTACAAGTGAAAATGATGAAAACAGCAGAGAAGATGGACGAAAGTCAGGCTTCTTTATTACGAATTATTTAGTAGTTGACGGAGAATAAATTATGCATCCGGCATTGTGGATTAGTAAAACGGGGCTTGATGCCCAACAAACTGATATTTCAGTTATTTCAAATAACTTAGCAAATGCAAGTACTGTCGGCTACAAAAAGAGTCGTGCGGTTTTTGAAGATTTGCTCTTTCAAAATATTAATCAACCGGGAGGTCGCTCCTCTCAAGATACCGAAATGCCTTCTGGTTTAATGCTCGGTGCAGGTACTAAAGTAGTCGCTACCCAGAAAAACTTTTCTCAGGGTAATATGATCACCACCGATAATTCAATGGATTGGATGATTCAAGGTCAGGGTTTTTTTGAGGTACTGTTACCTGATGGCAGCTTAGCGTATTCAAGGGCTGGCCAGTTTACTACAGATGGTAATGGCCGTGTGGTGACATCGGGGGCGGGTTTTCCGGTGCAGCCTGAGATGAATGTGCCAAATGATGCGCAGTCGCTCACTATTTCGCAAGATGGTGAAGTCTCGGTGACTGTTCGAGGTCAGGCCGATAATGTGGTGATTGGTCAGTTAACCATTACAGACTTTATTAATCCATCGGGTCTTGAACCTATGGGGCAAAATTTATTTACGGAAACCGCAGTGAGTGGTGCGCCCATTCAAGGTAATCCTGGAGCTGATGGCCTTGGGGTGATTGTGCAAGGTGCACTTGAAACATCGAATGTAAATACCACTGAAGAATTAGTAAATCTGATTGAGACGCAACGTATTTATGAAATGAATTCAAAAGTAATTTCATCGGTTGATCAAATGTTGAATTTTATTAATCAACAACTTTAAGCAGTAGGAGAGGGTCATGAAAAATACTCTAATTAGTCTGTGTGCTATTTTTCTAACGGCAGGCTGTGTCTCAAATGGCAACCGGAATGTTGTTGCCGATGATCCTTATTTCACTCCTATTCCGGCGCAGGTCGAAACAGAGTCTATAATCCAAACCGGCTCTTTGTTTGATGCCTACAATTCCAATGATTTGTACAGTGATAAAAAAGCATTACGTGTGGGTGATATTATTACGGTCATGCTCAATGAATCGACTCAAGCATCTAAAAGTGCCAAAACCGAAAGTGGCAAAGCGACTGATATTGGCCTCAATCCGTTAGTGGGCCTAGGTGGTAAAAGCATCAATATTGGCGGTGAAAGTATCGAATTAGGTCTGCAGTCCGATTCCTCTTACAAAGGGGATGCAAAGTCTAATCAATCCAATAGCTTAAACGGTAATATTTCCGTTAATGTCATGCGGGTGTTACCTAATGGTAATTTAATGATCCGTGGCGAAAAGTGGCTGACTTTAAATACGGGTGAAGAGTTTATTCGTTTAGAAGGTGTGGTACGGGGTTCTGATGTTTCATCCAACAATACAGTTGAATCTAATCGTATTGCTAATGCACGTATTCAGTATTCTGGTAAAGGGGATCTACAAGATGCCCAAAGCAGTGGTTGGTTATCGCGCTTTTTTATGAGTGCGTTATTTCCTTTTTAAGGGGAAACTAAATGAAACATTTTCTATTCTCAATCGCATTGGTTTTATTTCTGATCAGTACCAGCAGTGTTGCTGAGCGGATCAAAGATGTGTCAATGGTTGAAGGCGTGCGAGACAATCAGCTCGTCGGTTATGGTTTGGTAGTCGGCTTGCCTGGTACAGGTGAACAAAGCCGTTTTACCGAACAAACCTTTAAAGCCATGTTAAGTGGCTTTGGTATTGCATTACCTGATAATCTGAAGCCAAAAATTAAAAACGTCGCCGCGGTTGCTGTGCATGCAAAACTACCGCCTTTTATCAAGCCTGGGCAAACAATTGACGTCACTGTTTCTTCTATTGGAAGCGCCAGTAGCCTACGAGGTGGAACATTATTACAAACATTCTTAAAAGGGATTGATGGTAATGTTTATGCGATTAGTCAAGGTAGTTTGATTGTCAGTGGTTTAGGTGCCGAAGGCGCTGATGGTAGCCGAATTTTGGTTAATACGCCGACTGTAGGTAGGATCCCCAACGGGGCAACCGTTGAACGTGCGGTACCCAATCCTTTTTCGCAAGGTGATTTTATTACCTTTAATTTACATCGCCCAGACTTTACCACTGCAAAACGCTTGGCCGAAACAATTAATAATCTTGTCGGGCCTAATTCTGCCAGCGCGCAAGATGCCGCGTCAGTGCGTGTGATTGCACCCAGAGATGTGTCACAACGGGTAGCCTATTTATCAACCCTTGAGAATTTAGAGTTTAAACCCGCCGATACCTCAGCCAAAATTTTGGTTAACTCACGCACCGGCACCATAGTGATTGGCAAAGATGTCAAACTGCAAGCGGCTGCCATTACTCATGGTGGCTTGACGGTTACGATTGCAGAAAATCAAGACGTGTCGCAGCCTAATGCACTTGCTGCAGGTAATACCACAGTGACCAATCAAAGCATTATTGATGTATCACGAGATGATTCGCGGGCCTTTGTCTTCAATCCTGGCGTGAGTCTGGATGATTTAGTACGAGCTATTAATGAAGTTGGAGCGGCTCCAGGTGATTTAATGGCTATTTTAGAAGCACTTAAAGAGGCTGGGGCAATAAGTGGCCAGTTGATCGTCATTTAGCGGCAATAAGTAGATTTAAAACGAAAAAAGCGAGCGCACCTAGCTCGTTTTTTTATTTTACAACCTTAAACAAGACAAGCTTTACTCCTGCGCTCGTAATGTAATTTTTATTTATTTATTTATTTATTTATTTAATTAAATCAATAATTAAAGTTTATTTTAACTTGGCATTTCAATTGCATTCATCTAGTTATGTTTTCTTGTGTCAACAAACTGTTATGAATGAAATCAATCACGGCTCACCGAGTAGTTACTTTGACTTTAATAGCCTCAATGACCTAAGAAATGATGCTAAAAGTGGTCAAGGAAATGAAAAGGAAGCGCTACGAAAAGCTGCGCAGCATTTTGAATCAATTTTTATGAATATGCTGCTCAAAAGTATGCGTAAAGCGAATGAAGCCTTTGAATCCGATAGCCCTTTTAATAGTGAATCGACCAAGTTTTATCAAGATATGCATGATCAGCAACTGACGATGGAGCTTTCTTCCAATGGTTCATTAGGACTTGCTGACTTAATCGTTGAGCAGCTTAGCCCTGATTATAAAAATTATCGTCCTGCGTCAACCTTGCGCGCCGACGCTACTTTAGGTAATGAAGCGCAACCGACAGATATGGCATTGTCAAACACTCGAGCGGTCAACACGGCGTTACCGACTTGGGTCAGTCAGCAATTTATCGCGGCCCAAAGGGCTCAAGCAAAGCGTGATGAGCACACTCCTGCCGAGGCCATCAGTCCATCTAAAACTCCAGATTTTGAGTCTCAAGAGTCGTTTATTGAATCACTCTGGCACAAGGCAAAATCGGCTGCTGAAAAGTTAAATATCAACCCAGCGATCATGATTGCCCAAGCGGCGCTTGAAACCGGTTGGGGTAAGCACATTATCAATGCGCCAAATGGTGAGTCGAGTAATAACCTTTTTAACATTAAAGCAGGTAGTAATTGGCAAGGCGAGTCGGTTAAAAAAGTGACGCTAGAGTATGAAGACGGTATTGCCGTGAAGAAAAATGCCGCTTTTCGCTCGTATCAAAGCATTGAGGAAAGCTTTGATGACTTTGTGAATTTTTTATCATCAGGCAGTCGTTATCAAGATGCATTAAAAGAATCTAATAACATGGAGCGTTTTTTGCATAAGTTACAAGAAGCAGGTTACGCCACAGACCCAAATTACGCGAAAAAAATCATCGGGATCTTAAATAGTGATGGTTTACAGCAGGGGGTGAAGCGGATGTTAAGTAACGAAGTTGCAAAGTTTACGGAGTAAATTTAGATGAGTTTTGGGATTCTTGGAACGGGTGTTTCTGGCTTAGCGGCCGCACAAAAAGGGCTCGATACCACAGGCCATAATATTGCCAATGTGAATACCACAGGTTACAACCGTCAAACCGTTGAGCAGATTTCAACCGTGGGTATTCCCTTTGGTGGCGTATTTCTTGGTAATGGTACGCAAGTTTCTTCCATTTCTCGCGCTTTTAATGAGTTTTCGTATACCGAAGTTATTTATAACAAAAGCCAGTTTAACTACAACAATACGCAAACTATTAATGCAGGCCGCCTTGATAACTTTTTAGCCAATACTGATACCGGTATTACTAAAAGCATTGAAGAGTCATTCAATGCTATTAATGGGATAACCGAAGATCCAACTATTGTCTCTGCACGAAACGTATTTTTAAGCTCAGCCGAATCAACAGCTAAACGCTTTAACAACATGTTTAGTGAGGTTGAGCAACAACATTTAGGTAATATCAATCAAGAAATAAAAACCACCGTTGCTGCTATTAATGAGATTACATCGCGCATTGGTCAGTTAAATGGTGAAATTGCCGTTGCAAACTCCGTTGCTGAAAATGGTTTTCCTGCCAATGACTTGCTTGATAAGCGTGATTTGCTTGTCAGTCAACTCAGTGAAAAAGTGCAAGTTAATATTATTGATTTACCTGATGGCACCATTAACTTAACCGTAGGAACAGGCTTAACGTTAGTGGCAGGCACGTTTGCTGTACCTTTGTCGGTTGAACGAAATGAATTTGATGCCAATAAGCTGGAAATAGGCATTGCACCGACTCCCGGGGCGCCCAACAAAGCGATTGTTACAAATCAACTCGACGGTGGCTCGTTAGGTGGGTTATTTAAAATTCGCGAAGAGTTGCTCTTGCCTGCTATTCGAGATATGGGAAAAATCGCCATCGCGTATGCCGATGCTTTTAATCGTCAGCAATCGTTAGGTCGAGATTTAAATGGTGATATTGGGACTAACTTATTTAAAGATATTAACGACCCTCAGATTGCATTAACGCGTACTTTGAATTCAAAGCAAAACCCAATCTCAAGTGATTTTTCGGTCAACATTAATAACGCATCACTACTTAGTGGTGATGAATATTCGATGGAAGTTGATCCGGCAGGTAACTTGGTGGTGTCTGATCAGGATAAAAATGTATTAGTGACTTTTTCGCCTGCCGATATTACCGCCATGTCGCCCCCCACTAATGATCGGTTAGAAATTCCAGGTACTGGGCTGAATATTAATATTGCCAAAAACAACCTTGCGGTAGGGGATCGTTTTTTAATTCGAGCAACTTACTCGGGCTCGCGGGATATTGAACGGACATTAGAAGACCCAAATTTAGTGGCTGCAGCGGGCAATGCGCTGGATGTCAGTGCCCCAAGCAACCCAAATAATGTTGAAGTGTCGTTATATGAATTAACTGATGCAACCAATGCAAATTATCCAAATCAAGCCAATTTTCCACCGCCACTTGACCCTAAAATTCAAGTCGTAGTGAATGGCGCAGGTACGCAATACAGTATTCAAGATTCCGCTGGCACTGCGCTAGCTGCGCCTGCCGGAGGACCTTTTAATATCCCTGCCGACCAAATTATTGATTTACCAGGCATGCGTTTAGAAATTAAAGGTCAACTTGCTGGTAATGAAGTCTTTAGTATCACCAATCAAGGTGGCTCCGCGCCTTTTGATGAGAAAAGATTTGGTCCAGGTGATAACTCCAACGCATTACAAATGCTCGAATATCAGAATAAAAAAACCTTAGATGGCGGCACGAATACCTTCTCAGAATCTTATGCAGAACTGGTGACGTTTGTTGGGGTTAAAACTCAAAGTGGGAAAATAAATGCCGATTCTTTTGCCGTATTGCTTGCAGGTGCTGAGCAGCGTATGGCGGCGATTTCAGGGGTAAACCTTGATGAAGAGGCGGCAAATTTGATCCGATACCAACAAGCGTATTCCGCAGCGGCACGCATTATCTCGATTGCCAATGAAACCTTTGACAGTTTAATGCAAGCAGTACGATAGGAGTCTGATATGAGAATAGGTACAGCGAATTTTTATCAACGCTCTTTAGCAAGTTTGCAGTCTCGACAAGTTAGTCTTGATCGTGCGCAAGAAGAGCTGTCATCAGGCAAAAAAGTCATTCGCCCCTCTGATGATCCGGTAGCGGCCAATAGCATCATTAAGCTGAAAAAAGAGCTTGATGTATCAAGTCGTTACCTTGATGCGCAATCAACAGCAAACCGCTACAACCGCGAATCAGAAACATCGTTAACGTCGATGAATAATATTTTATTACGTCTGCAAGAAAGTTTAAGTGGCGCAATTAATGGTGCGCTTGATGATGATGGGCTTATTGCGTATCGCGAACAAATCGCCTCTCGTTACGAAGAGTATGAAGGTATTGTGAATCAGAAAAATGCCAACGGCGACTTTATGTTTTCGGGTTTTCAAACGCGAACCAAGCCTTATCAAGAAGATTCTTTTGGCTATTTTGATTACAAAGGTGACAGCGGTCAGCGCCAAGTGTTAATTGCACCGAGCTTTGATGTTGCTGTGACCGAACCTGGTAGTTCATTTGCATCCAATGTTGCGTCAAAATTTAGTCATTACCGACCTGCAGGCCCAGCCGCAAGCGGTGCACAAGTGTCATTAGGCTTTGTCACGGACGCTGCTGAATATCGTGCGCCAACTGCGCCGGCTAACTCTTTTCAAATTCAATTTTCAGGTGCAGTACCGCCACAAGCCGATACATGGCAAGTGATAGATGTTTCAATGCCAGTCCCGAATGTTGTGAATGGTCCTTATGGTTATAGTCCTGGTGATAAAATTGAATTCCAAGGAATTTCGGTAAAAACGGATGTCAATAATCCACCACAAGCGGGTGATGTATTTGATATGCAACCGGATGCAAAAGCCGATGAAACAAGTGTACTTTGGATGTTTCAGCAAGCCATTGATGCCATGTCGATTACTGGTACGGGTTACACGGCAAAACCACTTGCCGCCTCAACGGTAAGTATTGCCGGAGGAAATATTAAGTTTCCTGATGAGCATAAATTTGCTGATTTTGAAGTGGTTTTTCCATCAGCAGGCCAAGTTGAGGTGCGCGAAGTTGACCGAAGTACCACTCCGCCAACTGTATTGGCTACCCCAGTTCCTGCTCAAGCGTATAACCCTGCAGGCACGCAGCTTAACTTTAATGGTATTGAAATCACAGTGGCTGGCGCCTCTGGCAATCAAACCACGGTTCCTGCTGCTCCTGCGCCGAACTTTCCTGAAACAGTTAGGTTAGATCGCCCTGAAAACAACCGTCGTGCGGATGTCTTAGGTGCTTTGCTTGAAGAAGTTACTAATGCGCAAACCAACATCGACAATACGCGTTCGCAAATTGGTGCGCGGATGAATTCGATTAGTAATGAAGGTGATGCTCAGTTGTTGTTTAAAGAAACGACAAAAATAACACTCGCAGATTTAGAAGAAATAGATGTATACGAAGCTGTTACAAACCTTGAAAACTCTCGGGTGGGATTGCAAGCAGCACAGCAAGCTTTTGCACGTGTGCAAAATTTATCATTGTTTGATTATATCTAGTTGGCACAGTTAATGCTTTGGTATAGATGAAAACAAATTCCATCATTGAGGAGATACTAAGATGGGTATGTATATAAACACAAACGTTGCCTCTATTAACGGCCAGCGAAATCTAAACAAGTCTACCGAGGGTCTGACTACCTCGATGCAGCGCTTATCATCGGGTTTGAGAATTAACTCAGCCAAAGATGACGCTGCTGGTATGCAAATATCCAATAAGTTGACATCGCAAATTAACGGTCTTAACGTTGCGACCCGTAACGCGAATGATGGCATTTCGATGGCACAAGTTGCTGAGGGTGCGCTGCAAGAAAGTACCAATATTCTACAACGGATGCGAGATCTTGCCATCCAAGCGGCAAATGGTACCTACTCGGACGGTGATCGTGCGTCCCTTCAAGAAGAGGTTGTACAGTTACAACGTGAGTTAGACCGTATTGCTTCAACCACTACTTTTGGTGGTCGTAAGTTAATGGACGGCTCATTTGGTACTGAACAGTTTCAAGTGGGTTCTAAATCGTTTGAAACAATCAGCGTAAGCGTAGGCTCTTTCTTCGGTGAAGACATGGGTGCAGAAACCTATGAGCTGAAAAATCAAACTGCTGCAAATGCGGCGTCAGGCTTGCAAAATAATGTTGCTACAGCTACAGCCATGACAGGCTTAATTGCCGCAAATTCTAGTACGGCATTAGTTGGTATGGGTAATTTTATTACCACAGGCAGCTTAGGTGCAGCACAATCTACCTATTCGGCAAACCGTAACAAGCTTTCAACCGTCGCCACAACAACAACCGTGTCGCTTGGTATAAAAGGCTCGTTAGGCAGTGCGAGTGCAACCATTACGGGGTTAGGTGGTTCAGCTTATGACGCAGAGCGTGCGATTGACCAAATTACTTCAAAAACAGGTGCAGAAGCCGATGCTCGTACGGTGGTAACACTTGATTTTTATGGCAGTGTTGGCTCCGTTGCTGGTGGGCAAGATACCGCTTTATTAACCGGTGATGCGACTTTCACTTTAGAGCTTCGCGGTGAAAATACTGATGCAACTAAAGAAGGTGCACGTATTAAATTCACGATTAGCAATACCGAAGAACTCAGTGGCGTAGTCAATGCGTTTAATGAAGCTTCAGGTGAAACGGGTATTTCTGCCAGTTTAACCGGCGATGGCCGTATTAAGCTTGTTAGTGAGCGTGGTGACAACATTGTATTTGAGAATATGCAAGTTGATTACAACGGCGTAGGCTCTCGTATGACCATTCAAGCAGCAAGCTATGATTTTGATGGTAATGCGTCAGATACCGCAACTGCTATTGCTGCTGGTCGTATTTTTGGTACTGCAACCAATGGCGCAGGTGGTGTGGGTAATGGGGATGCAAATGCATCGACTTCAACGTTTGTTGGCACTGTGCGCATTACCGGCAGTGACGATTTTAAACTGCAAGACTCGACAGGTGCTGGCAGTATGCTTCACGGTAATACCATTGGTGAGTCAGCGATTTCTGGTAAAGAAACTGTTGATGATATCAACATTGGTACCGCGCTTGGCGCTCAAAAAGCGATAGATGTCATTGATGGTGCGTTGTCGTATATCGATAGTCAGCGGGCGAACATGGGTGCGGTGCAAAACCGATTATCAAGCACGATTTCGAATCTTGAGAACGTGGTTGAAAATGCCTCAGCTTCAAGAAGTCGTATTCGTGATACAGACTTTGCTCTTGAAACAGCGCAAATGACAAAGAACCAAATATTACAACAAGCAGGAACCTCAATATTAGCGCAAGCAAACCAATTGCCTCAAAGCGCGCTATCACTGCTTGGCGGTTAATTACTTCTTTTCACAAATATCTCCTCATGCCCCTTGGTTACAAGGGGCAGTTTGGAGGATGTCCCTGTCTTTATCTATTGTGTTTGCTCTGTTTTTTATTCTGATTGTTCTGCCGCGATGATTTATTTGCCAACAACTTTATATTTGTTAATATCTTCAAAAGTTGGCTAAATAGCTGCCCTTATTGTATTTTCTTTAAACACCCTTCAAAAACATTGTACATTTTTTAAATAATTTTCAATTTTTATTAAAGTTAGGACAAACGCTGCCGTTATCATAAATAACATGATACGAAACTAGTAACATTCCTCTAAGGAGAGTTCAAATGGCTCTAACAGTACAAACAAATCCTACGTCGTTGAACGCTCAACGCAACTTAAGTAAAGCAAGTTCCGGCATGGAAACTTCGATGCAACGTTTGTCCTCTGGTTTAAGAATAAACAGTGCAAAAGATGATGCTGCTGGTATGCAGATTTCAAACAAATTAACGTCTCAAATTAATGGTCTAAATGTAGCGACTCGAAATGCCAACGATGGTATTTCAATGGCGCAAACTGCAGAGGGCGCTCTGCAAGAAAGTTCAAACATCCTGCAACGTATGCGTGACCTTTCTGTTCAAGCATCAAATGGTACGTATTCAGACGCTGACCGTGGTGCATTACAGGAAGAAGTAACACAGTTAAAACGTGAACTTGACCGTATCGCCAGCTCAACATCATTTGGTGATCGTAAATTACTTGATGGTTCATTTGGTACTGAGCAATTCCAAGTAGGTGCTAAATCATTTGAAACCATTAACGTAAGTGTGGGTTCATTCTTCGGTGAAGACATGGGTGCAGAAACCTATGAGCTTAAAAATTACACCGACGCAAACGCTGCTGTGTTAGCGGGTGCTGTAAATGCAGGTGTTACGTCAACAGGTTTAACGGGTGGTTTGTTAACGGCAACAACAGCGTTAGTTGGTTTTGGTAACTTTATCTCATCAGGCACAGCGGGTGCCGCACAATCGACTTACGCGGCAAACCGTGGCAGCATTTCGACTATCGCAAGTAGCGCGACTATCAGTATTGGCGTGAAAGGCTCATTAGGTAGTGCAACTGCAACTATCAAGGGAACAAATGGTTCAGCATATGATGCAGAACGTGCACTTGATCAAATTTCAGCTAAAACCGGTGTAGAAGCCGATGCAAGAACCGTTGTAACGCTTGACTTCTATGGTTCAGTGGGTACAACAGCAACTGCTGATACCGCTGTAATGACTGGGGATGCAATTTTCACACTCGAGTTACGTGGTGAAAATACAGATTACTCAAAAGAAGGTACTCGTATTAAGTTCTCAGTATCGAATACTGAAAACTTGTCATCGGTAGTGAATGCATTTAATGAAGCGGCGGGCGAAACAGGTGTTTCTGCAAGCTTAACGGGCGACGGTCGTGTTCAACTTGTAAGTGAACGTGGTGACAACATTACGTTTGAGAACATGCAAGTTGAATATAACGGTGTTGGTTCACGTGTGACAATTCAAGCGGCAACGTATGACTTTGATGGCAATACATCAGATACTACAACAGCCATTGCTGCAGGGCGTTTATATGGCACAGCAACAGGTGGCGCGGCAGGGGTTGGTGCTTCTGATGCAACAGCTGCTTATGCAAGCTTTGTTGGTACGGTTCGTTTGGTTGGTAAAGATGACTTTAAACTAACTGATACTGCGGGCACTGCAGGCGTATTACACGGTAACACTGCAGCTGACTCTTCAATTTCAGGCACTGAAACAGTTGACGATATCAATATCGGTACTGCATTAGGCGCACAAAAAGCAATTGAGGTTATCGACGGTGCGCTTTCGTACATTGATACCCAAAGAGCAAATATGGGTGCGGTGCAAAACCGTTTATCTACTACGGTAAACAACTTAACAAACGTTGTTGAGAATGCGTCAGCATCAAGAAGCCGTATTAGAGATACAGACTTTGCAACTGAAACAGCAGAATTGACTAAAAACCAAATATTGCAACAAGCAGGCACATCAATCCTAGCTCAAGCAAATCAGTTACCTCAAACAGCGCTTAGCTTATTAGGTTAATTAGATTTTTAGCTCAAAAAAGGAATCTAATTTTTAGATTCCTTTTATTCATTTTTAAATCATAATGATTGAGGTGGACCTTATGAACATCGAGATAGGAAAAGATGTTAGTCAATTAACATCATTAACTAAAAGTAATCGAAAAGAAGCTGAAATAAACGCAACTCAACAGGCCTCGTTAACGGCCGCTAAACAAAATCAGGCTACAGCTGAAGCAGCTCAAGCAAAAGCTGAAAATAAACCCGAAGCAGTTGAAATTTCTACAGAACATCTGCAAGGTGTGGCGCAACAATTGCAAGACTTTGTCAGCTCACTTGATAAATCTTTGCAGTTTAGTATTCATAAAGATTCAGGAAGAGACGTAATTAAAGTAATCGATGGTATTACCGGTGAAACTATCCGTCAAATCCCATCAGAAGAAATTTTAAATGTTGTTTCAAATTTATCCCAAGCAACGGGTATTTTTATGGAAACAAAAGTCTAATGTTGGAGAAAGGTTATGGCTACATTATCATCCCCAGGTATCGGTACGGGTTTTGATGTTAACGGAACAGTAAAAAGTTTAGTTGCAGCAGAGCGCAAACCCTTTGATGAAAAAAAACTAGCCGCTGAAACTAAATTTACTGAACAAATTTCTGGTTTAGGTAAATTAAAATCAGCCCTTTCTGATTTAGATGACACAATTTTTGATTTAAAACTCCCCACTACTTTCTCAAAACGACAAGTCGATTATTCTTCTGATTTCTTTACTGCTGAAGCCGGTTCTGCCGCATCAGTATCAAGTTACGACGTCCAAGTCAATAAAGTCGCCTCGGCACAAAAAATTACCACTGGTCCTATTGACGCAACCGCAGCTATTGGCAGTGGTACTCTTGAAATTCGATCGCTTGGGCTCGATAAAGGCTTTTCGATTGATGTAGAAGCAGGGCAAACAATCAATGACATTGCTGCAAAAATTAACAGTGCATCATCAAATTTTGGTGTAACAGCGTCGATAGTAAAAGGTGATAGTGGCTCTTACTTAACCTTAAGCTCAAATCAAACCGGTGATAACAGTGTGTTATCGCTTAACGTGACTGACAGTGATGGTTTTTTGCATGATAACTCAGGTTTATCACAACTTGGTTTCTCATACGCTCAAACGCGTTCAAGTCAAACCTTCAATAGCGGCGAAACGTTTGCTGTTGGTTCTTTTGATATCAGTAATGGTACAGATACCGCTAATATTGCGGTCTTAGCAGGTGAAACTATTGAGCAAGTAATTGATAAAATTAATGCTGCCGGTATTAATGTAACTGCCTCTTTGGAAGATGATAATGCAGGAGGTTTTAAGCTGGTTTATCAATCTACAAATGATTATGGTAATCATAATGTTGTTATTACCTCAGCAGATCCCTCGATGTCAAAGCTCTTGAAAAGCCATGAATATGCAAATTACACTGAAAATACAGCAGCATCGAAAGCTCAAATCACCCTCAACGGCTCTATTGTTGTCACAAGTGAAACAAATACTTTTGAAAATGCGGTAGCCGGTTTGTCGTTGCAAGTTAAAAAGGCACATGAAGCGACAGCAAGCGATAATATTAAAATCAACCTTGATAAAGGCTCGACAGAAGAAGCGGTTAAAAAATTTGTTGAGTCGTATAACGAAATGTATGCCGTTGTCACTGAATTAACCAAAGTAAGTGAAGATGGCACAGCAGGTCAACTTGTTGGTGATGCTACCATTCGTACAATGATGAACCAGTTACGTGGTGCATTAGGGGGAATTGTTAATGTAGATCAATTCAATACGATGTCTTTGGCGTCAATTGGTGTTAAAACAGAGCGTGATGGCACTCTTTCCCTCAATGAAAATACGCTGAAAAAAGAATTAAACACTAATTTCGAGCAATTTGGTGCGCTATTTGCAGGCGAAAAAGGTATTGGTAAAGCATTATCGAATGTAGTATCAGAGTACAAGGGTATTGGCGGGATTGTAGAGTCAAAAATTAAATCGGCCACATCATCGATTAGTCGTATTAATGAAGAGCGCACTAATTTTGATGAGCGGATGAGTCGCTATGAAGCTCGCTTGTTTTCGCAATTTACCACCATGGATTTGTTGGTATCGCAATTACAAGCTACAGGTGATTATTTGACTGCGCAATTAGACGCACTGAGCGGGATTAACAAAAAGAAATAGTCTGCGTTATTTTACTTCAGCTGCTCCGATACTTTTGATACTGTCAAAATAGTTTTAATAAATCGAGAGTCTTATGAGTATTGAACAAAATTCACGTCAAAATATTGATGCCCTTCGATTAGAGCTCAATAAACAATTTGATAGGAATATGGTTTTTTTCCAAAAAAATATGCCCCATATTTTTAAGCAGTTTATTCACTATGATCCTAAAGACTACGGATTAGATTTTGATAACAATGGTCATTTAAACATAGCCTCGAATGGCCAGTTTATTTTTGCAGACGATCCTCAGAAAATATGTGAAGCGCAATCAGATCTTTTTTTCAAGCGTCCAGTGCAAAGCATGTATTTACTCGTGCCTAGCGAGGATGAACTCAATCATTTTAATTATATTCACCTCGATTATTTAAAAAAAGTATCAGATACTGCGCTTAAATATCGCCATTTATCTAACTTTCAAAATAGGTTTAATGAGCTGCCTCATGAACCCGTTGGTAAACACCCATTTTTTATCTTAATAGGGACTGGGCTTGGTTATCACTTTAAGCGAATTTTAAAAGAAGAAATCGACCATCTTTATATTTATGAACCAAGTTCTGATTTATTTTATGCCTCACTGTTTACAATCAATTGGGTTGAGGTGTTTGACCGTTTTAAATATGACGGAAAAACAGTCACTTTAACGGTTGGTTCAAAAATTACAGAATTTATAGATGGGTTAGCGGTGCTAGCACAAAAGTTTGGGCAGTATAATTTAAGTTGTTTAACCATTTATAAACACTATACCAGCGATACGGCAGATAAAGCGTTAAAAGAATACATCGATAATGTTAGTACTATGTACAGTGGCTTTGGTTTTTTCGAAGATGAAATTCTTTCGTTAAATCATATGTACTCTCATATTAATAACAAACAAAAGTTTTTATTAGCGAATCGCTATTTTGAACAGGAACATAAATATCCGATATTTATTTGTGGTTCTGGCCCTTCGCTAGATAATGCAATTGAGACAATTAGAAAATACCACGGTAAAGCGATTATAGTCTCTTGTGGTACCTCGATGTTAGCGCTTAATCGTAATGGAATTCAGTCTGATTTTCATATTGAAGTTGAGCGAACTAAAGGTATTTATGATGTATTAGATGCCAACCCTTTTATTGAGTTAAAGCGTAAACCTATTTTACTTGGGATGAATACGTTATATAAAAAAGTACCATCTCAGTTTGATGATTCTATTTTATATTTAAAACCTAATGATGGCTCAACCGATTTTATTCGCGGATATTATGCAGATGATTTAGCTGTTATTTATAGCACTAACCCTACAGTAACCAATGGTGCTATGGGGATTTTTAATCAGCTTCAAAGTGGCGATATTTACATGTTCGGATGTGATTATGGCTATAAAGATAAAGAAAATCATCATTCAAAAAGCTCTGGTTATTATGCCGAATACAGCGATGAAATTAAAAATCTTGTTGAAAAAACAGACAAGCTAAAAGTAAAAGGTAACTTTTGTGATGAAGTGTTCACTACCACTATTTTTAGCTGGGCAAGACGCTCTGTAGAATACAGCATACGAAACAATATTAGTGCAGCAGAGCACAAACAAGTGTTTAATTGTTCAGATGGTGCCCTGGTTGAGGGGACAATCCCTCTAAAAATGGAAAATATTAATTTAGAAAATGATGTTGATAAAGAGCTAATCCGTCAAATGTTATTAAGCAACACTACAGATGAGTTTTTTAATACCCAAGAGTGGGTTACTAAACTGACACAAGCAAGCGAACATTTGTTTAGTACGATAGATAAAATAGTGGATGAAAAATATCGCATCACCGATATATCTTCCAAAGATGTATCGCTATTATTTAATCGTATTTTTAAAATTATTCGTGAATGTGATGGCACAAAAGAAATATTTACAGCCAGAATGTTAGAAGGCTCCTTTACCTATATAGCATCAACCATTTTGGGTCATATGTATGCAATAGGTAACGAAAGATCAAGAAGGCAGTATTTAAAAGAAGTGTTGCCACTGATGTCTGAGTATTTTATTGATTTAAAAACAGAGTTGAAAACTAAAGTACTTAATTTTGAGCTTTAATTCTGTTGAGTTATTTTGACTTGTATCAATTGATTTTACTGTTTAATAGATAAGATTATTGATTATCTATTAAACGTTTTAAAGGCAGGCTAATAATGAATAACTCATCTTATCAATTTATTATAGTGGGCGCGGGCATTGCTGGTTTACTTGCAGCATTATTATTAAAGAAAAAAGGTAAGCGGGTTTTATTAGTTGATTCAGCTAAAGAGCCTGGTGGTTTAATGCGGGCCTTTCCAGCAAAAAATGGCGAAGTATTCGATTATGGTACTCATTTATTAAGCCGCCTTAATGTTGATGAGCTTGATGATCTTCTTTTTTCTGATTTAAATAACGATGATTGGCTCCATTTAGGATGTTTAAAGTCGGGAAATTATAGTTTTGAAAAACTCAATGATTATAGCCCAATAGTTGATAGTCGAGCATTACCAAGCTCACTCTATCAACAATCAATGGTTGAACTAATTGAAAGCGCGCATAATTCAAGAGCCGAATTTAAAAATTTGGCTGAGCAATTGAGGTCAGAGTTTGGCCAAACTCTTTGTCAAACCGTTTTTAAGCCATCCCTTGAAAAACTCTTTAAAACACCACTTGAGCAGCTTGCTCCAAATACCAATCGTTTATTTGGTATGACTCGGATAATTGGTTTTAATCCAATAGTCACACAAGAATTAAAAACCCTACCTGTATTGGATGCACGATTTGCTTATCACAGTTATGCCCAAGGTAATCCCAACGCTAAATATTATTATCCTAAACATGGCAGTATTGGGCAGTGGGTCGATTTATTGTTTTCAAAATATGAAAAAATGGGTGGCGAGACGATTTTTTCAGCTCAATTATCCAATATTATTGTGAATGATAAAAAAGTGACACACGTCAAAATTAATAATGAAATACTCACTTGTGATGAGTTGATTTGGACAGTGCCATTATTTAGTTTTTTTAAAAGTGCAACAATTGAACTTGAAAAACCTGCACAGCCACTGCGTTTTTTAAATACCTATTTATTGCATTATATTATTGATACCGCACCGATTACGGATTTGTATTATTACAACAATTATAATCCGGCTCATCAGCATTTTCGCGCAACATTATACTCGAATATACAGGCCCATGGCAGCACCAAAGGTCATCGGGTGACGGTCGAGGTTTTTGTCACTGATAAATTAGAGAATCAAGCTGTGCGTGACCTTGAACAGCTTGTGTTTGACGAGCTCATTGAGTGTAAGGTTTTGGCAAAGCATAGTCAGTTTGAAGTTGAAAGTCATTTTTTAGCTAATAGCTTTCCAATACCAACGCTTGAATTTACCGCCATGCAACAAAGCCAAAAAAATGCGATATTAGAAAAAGTAAATAATATTCAGCTGTTTGGCAAAGCCCGCGGTGATATTTTTTTTATGAATGATGTTATTTTAGATGTGTATCATTCGCTCAAATAATAGGGGACTCACTTGAAAAAAAGCGTCTTGGTGACTGGGGCTGATGGTTTCATTGGCTCACATTTATGTGAACTGTTGGTGCAGCAAGGCTATAAAGTCAGAGCGCTTGTGCAATATAACTCATTTAATCATTGGGGTTGGCTCGATAACTCTTTGTTAACAAAAGAAATGGAAGTGGTGACAGGGGACATTCGTGACCCGCATTTTTGTAAGCTTATTACTAAAGATATTGAAATTGTTTTTCACTTAGCCGCGCTCATTGCAATCCCGTATTCGTATACTGCGCCCGATAGTTATGTTGCTACTAATGTCACAGGTACGCTCAATATTTGCCAAGCTGCAAAAGAAAATAACGTATCTCGAGTCATTCATACCTCAACCAGCGAAGTGTATGGTACAGCGCAATATGTGCCAATTGATGAAAAGCACCCGCTGCAGCCACAATCACCTTATAGTGCATCAAAAATTGGTGCCGATATGATGGCGATGAGTTTTTATAATGCTTTTGGGTTGCCGCTAACGATTGCTCGTCCTTTTAATACCTATGGGCCGCGTCAATCTGCTCGCGCGGTGATCCCAACGATCATTACGCAAATCGCAAGTGGTCAAAAGCAAATTAAACTCGGAGATGTCAGCCCAACGCGCGATTTTAATTATGTTACCGATACTTGTAGGGGATTTTTAGCCCTAGCACAAAGTGATGCAACCGTTGGTGATACCTTTAATATTGGCTCTAACTTTGAGATTTCGATTCAGGACACGCTTAATTTAATTAAAAAAGTAATGGCCAGTGACGTTGAATTTATTATTGATGAACAAAGGCTTAGACCCAAAGACTCCGAAGTGCAGCGTTTATGGTGCGATAACAGCAAAATAGCGACTGTGACAGGGTTTGCTCCAGAGGTTTCGATAGAGCAAGGTCTAAGCCAGACCGTTGAGTGGTTTTTAGAGAATTTGCAAAAATACAAAGCGGATATTTACAACGTATGAATACTGAGCTGTCGTCAATTATCGATTTTATTCGGGGTCTTTATCCACATAAAGATTTTATAGCTTTGCATGAGCCAAGCTTTTCACAACTTGAAAAAGACCTGGTACTACGCACTATTGAGTCGACGTTTGTTTCAAGTGTGGGCGAGTATGTAGATGAATTTGAACATCAATTATCAGAGCGATTAGCTGCGCCAGTCATTGTGGTTAATTCTGGCACGTCAGCACTTCATATGGCGCTGTTATTAAGTGGTGTTGGCCGCGGCGATAAAGTGATCACCCAAGCATTGACGTTTGTAGCGACTTGTAATGCCATCGCTTATTGTGGCGCAGAACCAGTTTTACTCGATGTTGATTTAAGTACGTTAGGATTAAGCGCAGAGGTATTGGCTGATTACCTAACAAATCATACTTATCAAGATGACCAAGGTGTTTGCCGTGATAAGGTTGATCATAAAGTGATCCGTGCTTGTGTGCCGATGCATACCTTTGGTTTGAGCTGCGATATTGTAAAAATTGCCGCATTGTGCGAGCAATATCATATTGAATTAGTTGAAGATGCAGCAGAAGCGCTCGGCTCTAGCTTTGGACAGAAACCACTTGGCACGTTCGGCCGTTTTGGTGTTTTGAGCTTCAATGGCAATAAAACCATTACCACAGGGGCTGGCGGGGCAATTATTTGCCGCACGGCAGAAGACGCAAAAAGAGCCAAGTTTTTAACCACTACCGCCAAACAAGCCGATGCGTTTGAGTATTATCATCCAGAATTAGGTTACAACTACCGTATGCCTAATTTAAATGCTGCACTGGGCGTGGCGCAATTGGCTAAACTTGATGACATTTTGGCTGCTAAGCAGTTGATTGCCGAGCAATATCAGCATTTTTTTAAGGATTCTGAGTTTAAATTCATCAGTGTACCTGCCAATACTGTGGCCAATAATTGGCTCAATGCGGTACTTGCACCATCAAAAGAGGCAAAACAAGCATTACTTGAGTTTGCAAAGCAGCATAACGTAATGATGCGGCCTGCATGGCAACCTATGTATCGCTTGCCAATGTACCAAGGTGTCTATCAATCAAGCATGACCAATACCGAATACCTAATTGATCATTTGGTTAATTTACCAAGTAGTGCTCAGTTGGATCGTTCAACATGCTAAAAGTGGCTTTAGTTACGACCACTCGGGCGGAGTTTGGCCTGTTTTATTGGCTAATAAAAGCGCTAGAGCAAAGCCCATGGGTTGATTTTCGCTTATTAGTTACGGGCATGCATTTATCCGAAAAATTTGGTTGTACCTATCAAGAAATTGAAGCGCAAGGTATTGCTATTGCTGATAAAATTGATATCGGCATGACAGGTAGCAGCGCCCTTGATAACGCCATAAGTTGTGGCCGTGCAACCGAGCTTTTTGCTAAGTCTTTTAGTGATAATCGCCCTGATGTGTTGATTATGATGGGTGATAGGTTTGAATTGCTTGGCATTGCTAATGCAGCGTGTATTTTGAATATTCCTATTGCGCACTTTTCAGGTGGTGAAATTACCGAAGGTATTATTGACGATCAAGTACGTCACTGCGTAACAAAATTGAGTTATTGGCATTTTGTTTCAAATGAGGCGCACCGCGAGCGAGTTTTGCAACTAGGCGAAGAACCTGAGCGCGTCTTTAATGTTGGTGAGCCTGGGCTCGATCATTTTTATCATACTGAGTTATTAAGCCTTGCTGATTTAGCGCACAGTATCGATTTTGCATTAACCGCGCCTTTTATTTTATGTACTTATCACCCTGTGACTCACGCACAAAATGACGCATTAAATGAAATCAAGCAGGTAACAGCTGCCATTGAGGCGCTGACTGACTATCAATTTATTATCACATACCCTAATGCTGATGAAGGTAATGATGTGATTGTGACTGAACTCAAACGCTTGCAAGCCAACAATCCCACCCGGATTAAACTAATCGCATCCCTTGGTTTTAAACGGTATTTAAGCGCCCTGAAATACAGTGAAATGGTTGTGGGCAATTCTTCTAGCGGATTAATAGAAGCGCCTATGTTTCAAAAACCAACCATTAATATAGGTGATAGACAAAAAGGAAGGGTCAGAGCCGCCAGTTGTATTAATGCGAAGGTCAATACTGTCGATATTATACAATCAGTTAAGAAAGCCAAATCCGCAGAGCATCAACAATTATGCTTGACTGCTTTAAACCCTTATGGCGATGGCAAAACAGTTTCTAGAGTGATGGAGATATTACAGTGTATAACTCCACCGGTAAATTTAGTAAAAAAATTCACGGATCTATAATATGAATACCAACAAAAACCACCGTACCATCATTATTGCTGAAGCTGGTGTTAACCATAATGGCGATATTAATTTAGCAAAAAAATTGGTTGATAAAGCCGTTGAAGCGCAAGTCGATTATGTGAAATTCCAAATTTTCAAAACAGATAATATCATTTGTAAAACAGCAAAAAAGGCTGAGTATCAAGAGTCTACAACCGGTAAAAATGAAACTCAGTCTGAAATGTTGAAGAAATTAGAGCTTAGTTTTGATGAGCATTTAGAGCTTAAAAAATATTGTGATCAGAAAAAAATAGCTTATTTAAACACTCCTTTTGATTTAGATAGCTTACATTTTTTACTCAATATGGGCCTTGAAACAATTAAAGTTCCATCGGGTGAAATAACCAATTTCTTTTTATTAAATGAAATTGCATCTCATGAAATAAATGTGATTTTATCAACTGGCATGTCAACGTTAGTTGAAATAAAAGAGGCTATTAAATTATTAAACTCTAAAAACAAAGTAAAAAATATAAAAGTGCTTCATTGTAATACCCAATATCCAACGCCAATGTCAGATGTAAACTTAAATGTAATGAATACATTAAAAGATGTTTTAGGGTTAGAAATTGGTTATTCAGATCATACTAAAGGGATTGAGGTGCCAATTGCTGCTGTGGCGTTAGGTGCGGTAATGATAGAAAAACATTTTACGTTAGATAATAACCTCAGTGGACCCGATCATTTTGCATCAATAGAGCCTAAAGAATTAGCGCTAATGGTTCAACAAATTCGTAATATAGAACAAGCACTTGGTAATACAGAAAAATCTGTGACGCAAAGTGAGCGTGGCAATATTTTGATTGCCAGAAAGTTTTTAGTTGCTAACAAAATAATAAAAAAAGGGCACCGATTTACCTTCGATGATTTTAGTGCTAAACGCACAGGCGTTGGTGGTATTTCGGCTATGCAACTGCCTCATATCGTAGGTTTAACGGCAATAAAAGATTTTTATCCAGATGACGTTATTGTAATCGAATAATAAAAGAGTTTATTTGTGCATAAATCTATTTATAAAAGCCAAAACTACTTAGAGGCAGACCTTATTTTAAGGAATGAGGGCGCTCTTTTTAGCTATTACGATGAACTTGATGGCTTTTACCTTTTAAATGCATCAATTAAAAGAGTCATACCCGATGCGACTCAAAAAAAAGCCTATTACGATTTAGAAAGCCCTTATGGTTATGGCGGGTTTGAAACCAATATCACTGATAAAACAATGCTCATTTCGTTTTTAGACCGCTATAAAAAAGCGTGTTTAAACGAAAACATTGTGGCTGAATTTTTTCGCAATAACCCACTTAATAGTTTTGCTTTAAATAATCGCGCTTTATTTGATTTTTATTGTGTAGAAAGAGAGACAATCATTGTTGAATTGCAAACTGATTTTAAATCTCATTATACAAGTTCGTTAAAGCGAAATATCAAAAAAGCCAAAAGCCATGACTTGTCGGTTATTCAGGTTGACTTAAATGAGTATGCGCATCAATTTTTTACTTTATATACAAAAACAATGGTTAAAAATGATGCGGCAGACTTTTATTTTTTTAGTGAGGCCTATTTTGAACACTTAGCGAAAAATCAACATGTAGCGTGTTTTGCTGTTTTATATCAAAACGAAATTATTAACATGGTTATTGTATTGTTAGATGAAAACCATGTTTATTATCATTTGGGTGCGACCGATCCTGATTATTATTTTTTAAATTCAAATCCAATGATATTTGATTTTTTGTTCGATTTTTATTGTAAAGAAGGCTATTTATTATTTTATCTAGGGGGAGGTAATTCACCAGAACCAGAAAACTCATTGTTGAAATTTAAACAAAAATTTTCTTCTGTTTCATTACCTTTTATTATTTCAGGCCTTATTTTCGATCAAAAACACTATGATTATTTGTGTTTAAACGCACCCTCGACAACACAGCGTTTTTTTCTTCAATATAGGCAGTTGGCTTAAAATTTGCTTTCCCTAATTAGACTTGATTAGAAGTATCAAATTTGAACATTTTGGAGTGAATATGGCTTGGGATGAAACGTGGGAACATATTTTTAGCTCGCGAAACTGGGGACAATACCCTGGCGAAGACATTATTCGCTTTATAGCACGTAATTTTTATGCGGTTGAAGATCGTAGTGCCATAAAAGTGCTAGAGGTTGGCTGTGGTCCGGGCGCTAATATTTGGTATTTAGCCCGTGAAGGGTTTTCGGTTTATGCCGTAGAAGGATCTTCGTCTGCAATCACAAAAGCACACAATCGTTTAGCCCTTGAAGTACCCAATTGGCAAGGTGAACTTAAAGTCGGTGATTTTTTAAACTTACCTTTTGCCGATGAGAGCTTTGATGCTGTAATCGATATTGAAGCAATTAGTTGCAATGAATTTGATGATTCAAAAAAAGCGTATGCAGAAATCGCCCGAGTATTAAAAAAAGATGGTTTATTGTATTCACGTACCTTTGCTAAAGGTACGCTAGGTGATGAAACCGGCGAGAAGATCAGTTACAACTGTTACCTGCCTGCCGTTGGGCCTATGTCAGATACTGGTTGTACGCGTTTTACTGCTGAAGATGATTTACCCATTTTATTTGCTGATTTTTCAAGTTTTAAATATGGCTACCAACAAAATGGTGACCGCGATGGTATTTTCACCAAAGAGTGGACAGTAACCGCAACTAAATAGGTGATTGATATGATTACATCTCTTGAGCAGGCTATTTTGCCATTAAACAGCACAATGCAAGATGCAATAAATGCATTAAACATTTCAACGTTAAAAATAGTGTTAATTATCAATGACCAGCAACAGCTTGTAGGGGTGATCACCGATGGTGATATTCGCCGTGCAATTTTAGCCCATCATGGTTTGAGTTCGGCGGTTGATTTGATTATGTCTCATAAACCGGTTACCGCGTATAAAGGCGATAGTGCAAGCAAAATCAAGCACTTGCTAGAAGTGAATAAATTACTACACATCCCGATTTTAACTCAAGAACAACGCATTTTAGGGATTGAAACCCGAGACCATTTATTTGGTGTCGGTAAGCTGACTAATCCGGTATTTATTATGGCCGGTGGTTTTGGTACGCGTTTACGACCGTTAACATCAAGTTGCCCTAAACCTTTGTTAAAAGTTGGCCGAAAGCCAATTTTAGAAAATATCATTGAGAGTTTTTCTAGTTTTGGTTTTGAGCAGTTTTATATCTCTGTGCATTATAAAGCTGACATGATTAAAGATTATTTTGGTGATGGCGCAGCGCTTGGTGTTGCAATTGAATACATTGAAGAAAGCACACCACTTGGTACTGGGGGCGCGCTTAGTTTATTACCCGATGTATTTGAGCCTGTTATTTTAATGAATGGTGATTTATTAACAAAAGTCGATTTTTCTGAGTTACTCGCTTATCACCAAGAAGAAAAAGCAGCGATCACCATGTGCGTGCGCGAATATGAGTTTCAAGTACCGTATGGCGTTATTCAATCTGAAAATAACCGTGTGACGAATATTGTTGAAAAACCAGTCGAAAAATATTTTGTGAATGCGGGGATTTACGTTATTTCGCCAGAGGTTATTCAAAAGTTAAAAATGAACGAATACCTTGATATGCCTGATTTAATAAATGCATGTTTAGCCAATGAAGAGCGTATCTCGATGTTTCCAATTCATGAATATTGGCTTGATATTGGTAGAATGTCTGATTTTGAGCGAGCGCAAAGTGATGCGATTAACTTTTTTTAATGTCGCCTATGTATAACGTACTTGTAATTGGATATGGCAATATTGCTAAGCGTCATATTAATAACCTGATTGCATTAGATGCAATTGTGCAACTGACAGTATTGCGCAGCTCTAGTGCTGCGATTGATGATTATCCCATTGAATATCAGCAAATATCGACCTTACCATCCAGCGACCTTTTAAAAGGGCGTTTCGATTTTTGTCTTATTTGCTCACCCACTAATAGCCATGTTGACTATGCCCAGCAGTTACTTGCAGCAAATATTCCTTGTTTGATTGAAAAACCTTTGGCTATGAATGCAGCTCAAGGTTTTGAGTTGTTAAACACCGCGCAACAGCAAAGCACCACTGTACAAGTCGGTTATAACTTGCCTTTTACTAAAGGGTTTGAACATGTTCTAGCAATATTACAGCGTAAAGAGCTTGGGGCTATCTGGCGAATTGATGCCGCAGTCGGCCAATATTTGCCAAATTGGCGACCGCAAAAGAATTATCAAGTTGCGGTGTCGGCCAATTCAGCCTTAGGTGGGGGTGTATTACTTGAATTAAGCCATGAACTTGATTATTTACTGGCACTTTTTTCGCCCGAAAAAATAGCGGTGCAGGCTACATTATTAAACCATTCGATTTTAACTATGGATTGTGAAAACCAAGCTGTTATCTCGGGTTGTTTTACTTTTGCAGATGGTTTGCAAGCGGCAATTATTGTTAAGCTTGATATGTTGCAATATCAACCTAACCGTTATTTGCATGTATATGGTGAGCAAGCTGTATTGCGTTGGGACTTAATTACACAGGAACTCGTGCTTTGTAAACGAGATGGGCAAGAGCAGATGATTGATATTAAAGAGGATCCAAATCAGCAATATATCAATCAACTACAGCACTTTTTAACAATAAAAAGCCAAGCCAATATTAAGTCATTGACTAGTGCCTATCAAACAATGCGATGGATTGATGCTATTAGGCAAAGTGCTGAGCAATGCCATACAGAGTATCTGGAGTTAACAAATTGAACCCTAAAAAAGTAATAGCGTTTACGTTTGCAAGAGCTGGCTCTAAAGGCATTCTCAATAAAAATATTAAGCCTTTATGCGGGCGGCCATTGATTGATTACGCAATCAAATTAGGCGCAGCGCACCCTTTAATTGATGACATCTATGTCTCTACTGATGGAAAAGATATTGCGGCGACTGCAATTGAATCTGGAGCAAAAGTCATTGATCGTCCGGCACATTTAGCAGCTGATACATCGAGTGAATGGCTTGCGTGGCAACACGCTGTCGAGCAATTGGTACAAAATAATACCATGGCACTTGATGATGTTTTTATTAGCTTGCCTGCGACCTCACCACTTCGTGAGGTAGAAGACGTCACCAATGCACTGACGCAATTTATCGCAAGTGATGCTGATTTAGCGCTTGGGATCACAACGGCAGATCGCAGCCCTTACTTTAATATGGTGGTGCAAAATGAGTCGGGGTTAGTTCAATTAGTGATCAATGAACATCAGTATATTAGAAGGCAGGATGTGCCAGTTGTTTGGGATATTACCACTGTTTTTTATGTATCAACGGCTCGTTTTATTTTAGAAAATGCTGGCGTTTTATCAGGTAAAACGTTGGGGATTTTTGTGCCAAAAGAGCGTGCTATTGATATTGATACACAATATGACTTTGATATCGCTGAGTTTTTAATGAGTAAAAAGGTAAAAAATGAGAACGCTTAATCAGCTACAAGATTTGACCGATTGCTGGGCTTTAATTACCGGTGGGGCGGGACATGTTGGTAAAATGGCTTGTCAAACGTTGCTTGAACAAGGTGCTAACGTCATATTGCTCGACCGCCACCATGATATGTTAATTGAAGCTAAAAACAGTTTTATTTTATCAGGCAATCAAAAAGTTGAAGTGATTGATTGCGACTTAGCAAAAGAAGACGCTATTCGAAAAGCAATCTCTGAAGTTGCGACAATCACATCTGGTCAATTACATGTTGTTATCAATAACGCAGCTTTTGTTGGCACAGACAAATTAACCGGCTGGTGTGTGCCTTTTGAGCAGCAATCGTTTGAAACCTTTAATGCCTGTATTGATGTGAATTTATCCGCGCCATTTTTAATTTCTCAATTGTGTCTACCGCTTTTAAAAGCACATGATCATAACGTTAAATCGATTATTAATATTTCGTCGATTTATGCGCTTGTAGGCCCTCAAATGCAAATGTATGAGGGAACTAATATGGGCAACCCCGCAGCTTATGCAGCAAGTAAAGCGGGTTTAATGCAGCTGACAAAATGGATGGCATGCACTGTTGCTCCTGATATTCGTGTTAACAATATTGTGCTAGGTGGTATCTTTAGAGGCCAAGATCCTGCATTTTTAGAAAAATATCATCAACGTGTCCCTCTTGGTCGTATGGCAACCGAAGAAGATGTCAAAGGAGCAATCGCGTATTTAAGTAGCCAGTTATCAAATTACATGACAGGGCAATCGTTGATTTTAGATGGTGGCTGGACAGCCCATTAATTCTTAAGGTACATATTATGAATCACACATTAAATGACTTAGTTACTATGGTTGATGCTGATTTTTATCGCAGTTACGCCGACTTAAACGAGCAAGATGATAAGGCTACTTTTTTTTATCATATCCCTAAAACAGGTGGGATCAGTTTTTATTACGCACTTCATTTATCGGCCCTAGGTCAAAATAAATTAAATTTAGCGCATACCGAAGTGATTAAATATGATGAGGAACAGTTTTTTGAGTACGCAAAATCATTACCTTGTGATAATAAAACTTTCTATGCCAGCCATTTCAGTTATCCAGAGCACCAAAAATTTGATTCAAATATGAATATCATGACGTTAGTGCGAGAGCCACTTAAACGGATAGTCTCAAGTTTTACTTATTATTGTATGCGCCATCAAATCACCCCTAATACTGAGGATTTCATCGCTTTTTATAACGATGAAGCCAATCAAAATGTGATGACTAAACAACTGATGGGTGAGGTGCCTGAACAATGTAACCACACTGAATTTGGCCGACGGGTATTTGATCATCTACAGCAGCACTTCACTTTTTTTGGCACTACTGAGCATATTTCACTTTTTATCGAATATTATTTATCAAAATTGAAGCTTTCAAATGTGCTTATGCCAAGAATGAATGAAACATCGCCAGCATATTCATTTGATGCCAGCGCGTTTATAGAAGATGTAATGGCACTCAATCAAGCTGATAATATGTTATATAGCTTGGTATGTCAGTCACCTAAGTTGCCAGATCTTTCCTCACTCCCAGCGAATTCTATTTCAAATTTAACTACAGTGATTGCCACCGAAGATAAAGATGAAGGCTCAAAAGCGAAGGGGTTAACCGGTAAAACACAAGAAGTGCACATGCTTTTAAATAATTTGAAGCAACACTTTAAAGATGAGTCAATTACTATAAAAACCAATGAAATTATAGGTGTGTATTAACTCTGGGTTTATTTATTAACTTGATATTTTTTGACCGCTTTTAACGAGTTTTTATGATTAACCACAGCTTGTTTTAATTCATTTAAAGCAAGCTGTGCGTTTTGATTTATGCCTGTGGCATTGTTTGCTAATAGTTTTAATTGAGGTAAAAAAGTGGCTAAGTCATCACTTGGCTGAGAAAAAAGAACTTGTAAGGTTGATAAGCGCCGAGTATCGAGCGCTTGTATGACGTCAAGATCGCTGTGTTTTATTGCTGTTTGAATGTCGAGTTGAATTTTTTGTAACTCATTAATCAATTGGATAATAATTGAAGACATTACGCACCTACAGCAGATTGTTGCTCTAAATATTGGTTACGAATATCAAGTGGAATACTGTTCCAGCCTTCTTTAATGGTTTTAACGATTTCTAAAATTTCATCAATCATTTCTTTTGAATTATTCACGTTTGCTTGTACTAAATGAGTTTGTGAAAACTCATATAAACTATAAAGATTGTTAGATATCTCGCCGCCTTTTTCCATATCTAAACTGTCTTGTAATGCCCCAAACAATGAAATGCTTTCGCCAATCATAATGCCTTTATGCTCGTAATCATTTCGATCTATATAGGCTTTTGCTGCCGTTAACTTTCCAATAATGCTGGTAAATACAATATTAATAAGCTCATACGGGTTTGCATTTGCTGCCCCATTAATTTTCATATCTTTATATTTTTGGATTGATAATCTTGACATGGTTCACCTGTATTTTTTTTAAATATCCCTAGATCTAATGCATAAACTTAAGCACTTTTTGTGCCAAAAAGTAAGTTTTTCATCCATCCATGTAAACTTATCGGCTTAGATAAAAAATAATTTAGAAAAAAATATAAAAAATACTTCAGTAATTTTTAATTGAGCCGTTACTAACATATTAGATTGTTTTTTGTGCAGGCGGTATATGAAAATTGCAACCAACACTGCAGCTTTATATGGTCAACGAAGTTTGAGCAAAGCGACGGCTGGCTTACATTCAGCAATGGAAAAGCTATCATCAGGTCTTCGCATTAATTCTGCCAAAGATGATGCTGCAGGGTTACAAATCTCCAATAAGCTCACGTCACAAATAAATGGCATGACAGTCGCAACGCGCAATGCAAACGATGGTATTTCGATGCTACAAGTTGCAGAAGGTGCTCAACAAGAAATCACCAATACCCTACAAAGAATGCGAGATTTAGCAATTCAAGCTGCTAATGGCACTTATTCACAAACTGACCGCAAAGCAATTAACGAAGAATTTATTGAGTTAAAACGTGAAATTAACCGCATTAGTGACGCGACGAGTTTTGGCTCAAAGAAATTATTTCAAAAAGCTAGTGGCTCTTTAGTGGATACTGTAGAGCGTGATATGGTCAAAGCGCTGCAGCGTACTTGGTTATCAGAATCGGAAGATATTATTCAAAATCAGCTAGGTATAATTGGCCAAGGCACTTTAAAAATAGACTTAGAATATGTCGATGGTAAAGGCGGTAGTGCCGCATATGTGAAACCTGCTTATTTAGATGGAAAAGCGGTGCAAATGATTATGGTCATTGATAAAGGTGACTTTGCGACCTCAGCTGATATACATGATGATTCAAACTTAGCATTAAATGAAACCCTATTGCATGAAATGGTGCATGCCACTATGGCCTCCAATTTTGAATTAACCAATTTACCACTTTGGTTTATTGAAGGAACCGCAGAAGCAATTCGAGGCGCTGATAACCGAGTTGCACAAGACAGCGCTGGGCTTGGGCTAAAAAATATTATTGATGATGGGGCTGCGGGTGGCAATAATAGTCTCAAAGATTTACAAGGCGTTATGCCTTTTAGCCCTTCAACAAATGCCGAAGTGGCAGCTGTTTACTCGGGTGGATATTTGGCAATGCGCTATATGTATGAAGAGATTGGTCAAAACGGTCTGAAATCTTTAATGAGTGAACTGACGACAGGGCAAAGCTTTGATGCATCTCTAAATACAGCCAGTGGCTCAATTTGGAGCAATGAAGCTGATTTTTTTACCGATATGATGACTACCGGTGAAGATCCACTTGATGCAACCAAAACTCGATTACAAACCTTTGTTGAAAATAAAATGGATTTAACCAACCTCGACAATGGCGCTTTAGGTGGTAAAGATGCTTCGGCAGGAGAAGAACGTGAAAACACGATGCAAGGCACTGGCAGTGGGCGCTTAGATGGTTCAAAGGGCTTCCAAGAGTTTTTAGTATTGGATGATAATGATAATTCAACATCTGATTTTGATACGGGCGCTACTTACGATAAGCCAGGGGGTGGTCAAATCCGGTTGCAAGACTACGAAACCCAAGTGCACGGTGCTGGTGGTGAGTACATTAATTTACAAGTAGGTGCTCGGTCGCAACAAGTTATTGGCTTTACTTTGGGAAGTTTTAGTACAGAAAATCTAGGCTTGGAATATACCGAATTAGTTGACCAACCACAGTTTGCTATTTTTGCAATTGATGATGCGCTTACCATCGTTGATAAACAGCGCGCCTTAATGGGCGCAAGTATGAATCGACTTGATAAAACCATTAATAATTTAACAAATATTATTGAAAATGCATCAGCAAGCCGATCTCGTATACGAGATACCGACTTTGCCATTCAAACCGCAGAACTGACAAAAATGCAAATTACACAACAGGCAGCCACCACATTGTTAGCGCAAGCCAATCAGTTACCCCAAGTAGCGCTTGCGTTATTACAGTAATTTCATTGCTCGTTAAATGAGCTATCCTTTATAGAGTTTGGAGGATATGCCATGACAACTATTTCTCATTCAAGTACTACCCATCTTGTAAATCAACTAGATAAAGTGACTCACAGCCAGCAAAAAATTAGCTCTGGTTTTAAAATAAACGCAGCTAAAGATGACGTAGCAGGACTACAGCTTTCAAATCGTTTACTGAGCCAGCTTAATAGTTTAGATAGTCAAGCACGCAATACGAGTGATGCCGTGTCGTATTATCAGGTTGCACAAAGCGGCTTTGCAGGCTTGATTGATGTGGCAGGACAAATAAATGAGCTGAGCATTGCCGCAGGTAACGGTACCTTAGATGCAGATGGTCGAGCGGCAATTTCTCAGAAAATTAGCGCGCTAGGTGAGCAGATGTCTGCTATTTCATCGCAAACGACCTTTGCAGGTCAGGCTATTTTTGCATCAGGTAGCGCGCTTATCTCTGATTTAGGGTTTGATCCTAACGTACAATCGTTTGCAAAGAGTGATTTAGCAACTGCTGATGGCGTGCAAAATGTATTAATGCAAAGTGAGCAATACTTAGTAAATCTCAATAGTGCCTCGGCAGCTATCGGTGCAATGCAACAGCAACAGCTCTCTGATTTTGCTGTGCAATCGTCACAAAAATTAGCAAATTCAGCTTCTGTATCATCGATTAAAGATACCGATTTTGCTGCACAAATAAGCGAATATTTAAAAAATAAAATGCAGGCCGACGCTATGATAAGTTTAAAAGCGCAAGCGAATTTAAAATCAGATAGTGTGAAGCAACTGGTGTAAATTTTAATAATTTTGTACTAATGCTATTTTCGTATGCTTTGGGGTAATTATTTATTACAGCAGAAACAACGCCTTGCAATAATCGGAACTGAATGTCAAAAAATCGTATGGAACGTCAAAAATTTGCCACTTGTACTTGCATCTGTGAGTATTAACTTTACAATCTAAAACAATAACAAAAAAGTAGTGCAATTAGCATGACCGAAAATAACACGATTTTAATTTTAGATGAAAACCAGCAGCGCGCTTATGGGTTATCTGCATCGTTAAGTTTTATCAATGAAACGAACAGTATCGTTGATAGTGAAAACTATCTTAATTTCGTGAAATATCCCGAGTCAGTGACTGCCTTTATTTTAGGTGCATCGACCAGTATCGATCATGAAACGCTGATCCGCACTCACCCCGCGGTACCATTTTTATTAATTGGCGATACCCTCAAGCCATTGTTATGCCTTGCCAATGTTGTTGGGTTAATTAATGAGCCATTTAATCATGCTTTAACCACGCAATTGATCCATGATTGCCAAGAATACCAGCGTTTAATACCCGGAAAGCGTCGTCAAGATGATGAAAAACAGCGCTTTGATGGTTTAGTGGGTGAAACGTCTGTGGTACAAGATGTTCGTTTTCTCATTAGCCAAGTTGCGAAAACCGAAGCGAATGTACTTATTTTAGGTGAATCTGGTACGGGTAAAGAAGTGGTTGCACGCAATGTACATTTATTGTCCCTGCGTAATGAAGGGCCGTTTGTGCCCGTAAACTGCGGTGCTATTCCTGGAGAGTTACTCGAAAGTGAACTCTTCGGTCATGAAAAAGGCGCCTTTACGGGAGCAATCTCAACTCGAAAAGGGCGTTTTGAATTAGCTCAAGGCGGCACTTTATTTTTAGATGAAATTGGTGATATGCCTCTGCAAATGCAAGTGAAATTATTACGTGTTTTGCAAGAGCGCTCGTATGAACGTGTCGGTGGTGCTAAAGCGATTAAAGCTGATGTCCGCATTATTGCCGCAACTCATCGCAATCTAGAACATATGATTGAAGAAGGCCGTTTTCGTGAAGATTTATACTACCGTTTAAATGTATTCCCAATCGATAATCCATCATTACGTGAGCGTAAAGCCGATATTCCACTGTTACTCAAAGAAGTGATGAAGCGCAATGTAAATCAAGGTGGTGCGAGCACTAAGTTTACTGAACGAGCCATGGCTTCTTTGCAAGAACATGATTGGCCGGGCAATGTCCGAGAATTAGCTAATTTAGTGGAGCGTATGGCAATCATGTTTCCTGAAAAAGTTGTCGATGCTGCTGATTTACCTAAAAAATATCAACATGTTGATTTAGATGCGTATATTCCGCAGTACCCTGAAGAGATCTTAGAGCGTCAAGCGTTCAATGATATTTTTAGTGCTGGCTTTGATGATTTTTCCGATGATGAGTCGGGCAATCAGCTTGCTCCTACAGAACAGGCTTTGGGATTATTACCTGACGATGGGCTCGATTTAAAAGAGTTTTTAGCTGAACTTGAGATTAGCTTAATTAGCCAAGCACTCGAACGATATGATTATGTCGTGGCGCGAGCAGCTGAAGTACTTGGAGTCAGGCGCACAACGTTAGTTGAAAAGATGAAAAAATATAACCTCAATCGTGATTAATTTACGCATTTTCTGTAAAACGCTGTTTCTAACAGCGTTTTACAGTTTTTCTTGTAAGTCATTAATTTGACGCCATCAAAAAGTACAAAATAAAACCTAAATAATTGAAATTAAACATTAAATATTTTGGCTCGATCTTTGCTTTTACTAACTAGTCTTAGTCAGTTGAGTTAAAGATATTATGGCCTTAGCACATGTTTATCGAAATGATTTTAGTCCCAACCAATACAATCCGTGTTTGTTGCAAGAAGCCTACATTGGTGAGCTCAGTGAACTGCGCCAGCAAGCGAGTTGGTTAAGTCATCTAGTTGATACTTTGCCTGCGGGTGTCATAGTACTTGATGGTCGCGGTATGATTGCTAAAGCGAATCAAATTGCTATTAGTATGCTTGGCGAACCTTTAGAAGGTGAAAAGTGGCTTACTGTGATCCAGCGCTCGTTTAATCCAAGACAAGATGATGGTCATGAGGTGTCTTTACGTGATGGTCGTCGCGTTAAGCTTGAGATCTCAGCATTGTCACCAGAGCCTGGCCAACTGATTTTAATGACCGATTTAACTGAAACGCGACGTTTGCAAGAGCGTCTTGCCCATATGCAGCGATTAAGTGCGCTTGGCAAAATGGTCGCAACGCTTGCGCACCAAGTGCGTACACCGCTTTCAGCTGCCATGCTTTACGCCGCTAATTTAGGCAACAAAGCGCTTACGGGCGATGCAAAAACCAGTTTTCATGGCAAATTAATGTCGCGTTTAAAAGATTTAGAAGCCCAAGTAAATGACATGCTGTTATTTGCCAAAAGTGGTGAACAGCAAGTGGTTGAAAAATTGTCTTTGCAGCAGTTATTAAGCGAAGTAAAGCTAGGATCTGAAGCGATGATGAATCTTAACCACGCTGTTTTGATTATTGAGCTACCAGAACCAGATATTGAGATTACGGGAAATAAAACTGCGCTGGCAGGGGCTATAGGTAATTTAATTCACAATAGCGTGCAAATTATTGGTAAAGGCGCGCACGTTGTTTTATCAGCTTCGAGGGATCCGAGCGTTGAGAATGGCGTCGTTATTTCAGTTAGCGATAATGGTCCTGGTGTGCCACTGGATTTACAACAAAAAATATTTGAGCCTTTTTTTACTACTCGCAGCCAAGGTACTGGCCTTGGATTAGCGGTAGTCAATTCAATTGCAACAAGTCATCAAGGTCGGGTCAGTTTAGTTAATAATCCTCACCAAGGTGCCACGTTTAATATCCATATACCCGTATTTCCAACCACAGTTGGATCGGAGGAGTCATGAACGAAAATACAATTTTAGTGGTCGAGGATGATGCAGGTTTACAAGAAGCACTCATCGATACACTTGAGCTGGCTGGCATTCATTGTATTGCAGCCGATTGCGCTGAAAATGCCTTGATGACGCTTAAAAAGCACAAAGTGTCTTTAGTGGTTAGCGATGTGCAGATGGGAGGGATGTCGGGCATTGATTTACTTAAAAGTATCAAGCTTAATTATCCAGACCTACCAGTATTGATGATGACGGCCTATGCCACCATTAACGATGCGGTAGAAGCCATGCGTTTAGGCGCGATTAACTATATGGCGAAACCTTTTGCACCAGAAGTATTACTCAATATGGTCAGCCGTTATCTTCCTGAAAAAGAGAAAGAAACGGATGGCCCTGTGGTTGCTGATCCAAGTAGTTTAGCGTTACTTGAGTTAGCACAAAAAGTGGCACGCTCTGATGCAAGCGTAATGGTGATGGGACCAAGTGGTTCTGGTAAAGAGGTTTTAGCGCGCTTTATTCATGACCATTCAGCTCGCGCTGACGAGGCTTTTGTTGCGATAAATTGTGCAGCAATTCCTGAAAATATGCTTGAATCAACCTTGTTTGGCTATGAAAAAGGGGCATTTACCGGCGCAATTCAAGCGTGTCCTGGTAAATTTGAGCAAGCACAAAAAGGCACTATTTTACTCGACGAAATCACCGAAATGGATTTAAGCCTTCAAGCAAAATTACTTCGTGTACTACAAGAGCGTGAAGTTGAGCGTTTAGGAAGTCGAAAAATTATTGAGCTCGATGTTCGGGTGCTTGCAACGAGTAATCGTGATTTAAAACAAGCAGTCGCCGATGGGCTATTTCGCGAAGATTTATATTACCGCTTAAATGTCTTTCCGTTAGAGTGGCTACCGCTTAAAGACCGACCAGAAGATATTTTGCCTTTAGCAAAACATTTAATTGAACGCCATTGTCAAAAAGCAAAAACGAGTGCACCAACGTTAACCGAAGCTGCAGAAGATAAATTATATCTGCATGAATGGCCGGGTAATGTGCGTGAGCTCGATAATGTCATCCAACGAGCGTTAATTTTACAGCACCACGGTATTATTGATGAAGATGCGATTTACCTTGAATGCTTAAGGCCTAAATTAGTCAGCGCAACTGCAACGCCTATGGTTGTTGAGAGCAATAGCAATGGTAGTTTTAAAGACGAGCTAAAAGATCAAGAAAATAAGATTATTTTAGAAACACTTGAAGCGTGTCAGGGCAGCCGTAAAGATGTGGCAGATAAGCTTGGGATAAGCCCTCGCACGTTACGTTACAAGCTGGCTAAAATGCGTGATGCAGGAATCGCGGTGCCAAGTTAAGATCGTCAATAACGTGTTTAGAGTCAAAGAAAGAAGCCAGCTGTTGCTGGCTTCTTTCTTGTCAAAATACTGTCAGCTTAACTAAGAGTGCCTTTTATTAACGTTAAGTTGCTGTAATTAAATGATTAATTAAGTTGGTATGATGTTTGCTTTTGAAGAGTATAGTTAGATATTCTCACGAGACAACAATGAACATATCAGGCAATTCACTCCTACAAGAAATGCAATCAATTGCGATGGAAGCAGGTAAAAATGTTTCTAATCGTTTACCTACCGAACCCTCATCAAGCGCTGATTTTAGTAGTTTGCTACGCAATGCAATCGATACCGTCAGTGGGCTGCAACAAGATGCTAAAACTAAAGTAACTGCAGTTGAAATGGGCGACCGCCGTGTTTCATTAGCAGAAGCGATGATCGCATCAGAAAAGTCATCAGTTGCATTTGAGGCGACAGTACAAGTACGTAACAAACTTGTTGAAGCCTATAAAGATATTATGAATATGCCTGTTTAGGTGTGATGGAGTAAAATTGTGACGCAAGATAATCAATCAACTGATCTCGCACTGGCCAATTCAGGTGGCATGATCTCCAGTGATGGCCCAAGCGATTCAGAACAAGAGCAAAAATCAGGCTTTCTTGGTGCGCTAAGTGGGGTTGATGTTCTACGTCAAATGACGCTCATTATTGCTTTGACCATTTGTGTGGCCATTGCTGTATTCATCATTATTTGGGCGCGCCAGCCTGACATGCGCCCACTTGGTACAATGCCAACCGATGAACTTATCCAAACCCTTGATTTTTTAGATGCACAAAAAGTCGATTACAAGCTTGAAGGCAATACGATTTACGTACCTGAAACTGGGTATCAAAATATCAAATTGATGATGGCACGTGAAGGGATTGATCAAGCGCCTAACTCGGGCACTGATATTTTAATGCAAGATATGGGTTTTGGTGTCAGTCAACGTCTTGAACGTGAACGGTTAAAACATAGTCGTGAGCAACAACTTGCACGTACCATTGAAGAATTACAAAATGTAGCACGGGCAAAAGTATTATTAGCATTACCTAAAGAAAACGTCTTCGCGCGCCAAGAAAAATCCCCATCAGCCACTGTGGTCTTAACCCTTAAACGTGGCCGCATTTTAAATGGCGAAGAAGTGGATTCTATAGTTGATATTATTGCCTCTGCAGTACAAGGTTTAGAGCCTTCACGTGTCACAGTGACGGATCAAAATGGTCGGTTACTTAATTCAGGATCACAAAACTCATTAGCGGCACGTTCTCGTAAAGAATACGAGGTTGAGCGTAAGCGCGAACAAGAATACATCGAAAAAATAGATTCAATTATGATCCCCGTTGTCGGTTTGGGTAATTACACCGCGCAAGTCGATTTAGTGATGGATTTTAGCTCGCTTGAAGAAACACAAAAACGTTTTAATCCAGACTTACCCGCTGTTCGCAGTGAAATGACCCGTGAAGAAAATAACATTGGCGGCTTAGCTGTGGGTATTCCAGGTGCATTATCTAATCAGCCACCCGTTAATTCATCTATTCCTGAAAAAGCCGGGCAAGGCAGCGCATCAAACAGCGCGCCAAGTCGTAATCAAAAAGAAGCGACTCGAAATTATGAGCTCGACACGACTATTTCTCACAAGCGCCAACAAACTGGCGTGATCAGACGCATTAGTGTCTCTGTGGCAATTAATTACAACAGTACCCCAGGTGCTGAAGGGGAGCAAGCGACTCGAGAACCTCGTAGCCAGCAAGAACTATCGAATATTCGTCGCTTGTTACAAGGTGGTATCGGTTTTGATATGCAGCGCGGCGATGCATTAGAAGTGGTCACCGTACCGTTTGTTCAACCTTATATTGAAGATGTTGCCGAAGTACCTATGTGGGAGCAGCCCTGGTTTTTCAAAATTGCACGCTTAGTGATGGGTGCCTTGGTCATTATCGTTTTAATTATTGCTGTTGTTAGACCGATGCTTAAGAAACTCATCTACCCAGATGATACATTGGAAGGTTATGATGATGATGCGATGAGCTCTGGTGTTGATATTGGTGATAGTACGTTGGATATGCTAAACCAAACATTTGATGAATCAGCGATTGGTTTCTCAGCTGATGGTACCTTACAGTTACCAGATTTACATGGCGATGAAGATTTACTTAAAGCTGTACGTGCTTTAGTAGCAAATGAACCGGAACTATCCTCTCAAGTAGTAAAAGCGTGGTTGACTGAAGATGACTGATAAAGAAGAAAAAAAAGGGTTTGATGTCGATAAGCTCGATGGGGTAGAAAAAGCATCGATCTTGTTATTGAGTCTCTCTGAAGAAGATGCAGCGCAAATTCTAAAACACTTAGAACCCAAGCAAGTGCAAAAAGTGGGGATGGCGATGGCGAGTTTGTCTGACTTAAGTCAAGACAAAATCAGTGCGGTACACCGTTTGTTTATTGAGCAAATACAAAGCTTTAGTACAATTGGTTTCCAATCGGAAGAGTTTATACGTAAAGCGCTTACAGCGGCTTTAGGTGAAGAAAAAGCGGCGAACCTAATTGATCAAATTATTATGGGGTCAGGTGCTAAAGGTCTAGACTCATTAAAATGGATGGACTCAAAACAAGTAGCGAATATCATACGTAATGAGCATCCACAAATTCAAACAATTGTATTGGCCTATTTAGATCCTGAACAATCGGCCGAGATTATTTCGCAATTTCCTGAGAAAGTGCGTTTAGACTTAACGATGCGAATTGCCAATTTAGAAGAAGTACAGCCAGCCGCATTGCAAGAATTAAACGAAATTATGGAAAAACAATTTGCAGGCCAAGCAGGTGCGCAAGCGGCTAAAATGGGCGGCTTAAAAGCAGCTGCTGACATCATGAACTACTTAGAAACGAATATTGAAGGCCAGTTAATGGATTCAATTCGAGAGCATGATGAAGAAATGTCGCAGCAAATCCAAGATTTAATGTTTGTATTTGAAAACTTACTCGATGTGGATGATCGCGGTATTCAGGCCATTTTACGCGATGTGCAGCAAGATATTTTAATGAAAGCTATTAAAGGTGCTGATGAGAACCTGAAAGAAAAAATTCTTAAAAATATGTCTAAACGTGCAGCCGAAATGCTGGCCGATGACCTTGAAGCTATGGGTCCGGTTCGCATCAGCGAAGTAGAAGCTGCACAAAAAGAAATTTTATCCGTTGCACGCAGATTAGCTGATTCAGGCGAAATTATGCTTGGTGGCGGCGGTGGCGAGGAGTTCTTATAATGACATTGTTTAACAACAATATTTACTTTGGACAAATTGCATGAGCCCCCGCTTTTTAAATGGTCAGCAAATTCAATCAGAAGAAGCGGTTCGTGAGCTTTTAAAAAACTGGCCTATTCCTGAAGTGCAAGATGAGCGTCACACGGCAAAAGGGCGCTCGACTGCTTTTGGCACCCCGCTAGAATTACAGTATCAAAATAAACCTAAGGCTGTTGCTCAACCTGAACCTGAAGTTGAGCAAGAAGTCGCACCATTAACCTTGCAAGAAATCGAACAGATCAGGCAAGATGCCTTTGATGAAGGCATGACTCAAGGTCATGCTGAAGGGTACGCTATTGGCTTAAATGAAGGCAAGTCTGATGGTTTGAAATTAGGATTTGATGAAGGGCTAGAGCAAGGCAAAGAGCAAGGGCTTGAGCTTGCAAAGCCATTGGTTGATGAAAAACTACAAGCATTACAATCGCTGGTAGATTCATTGCATAAACCGCTGCGTGATTATGATGAAACGGTTGAGCAACAGTTGGTGCAGCTTGCTGTAGCACTTGCAGAGGCAATCGTATTTACTGAAATAAAAACCAACCCGCAAGCAATTTTAGCAACCTTAAAGCAGTGTATGGATGCACTGCCGCATAATACACCCGAGATACAATTACAGCTTCACCCTGAAGATATTGCATTAGTGGAACAAAGCTACGGTAGTGAAGAAATAGCAAAGCGAGGCTGGTATTTAAAAGCCGAGCCAAGCATTGCCCAAGGTGGCTGCATTGTTAAAACGCCTAACTCATCGGTTGATTACACGGTTAAATATCGCATGAGTGAAACCTTGGATAGTTTTTTGCATAATTCAGGAATCGACCGTCAAAAACACGACGAATAAGCATGCAAAAATCGGCTTTACTAGACAACATTTCGCAATATCATAAACACATTCGTAAAGTGCCTCCCGCTGTTGCAGGGAGTTTAACCCGCGTTGTAGGTCTTACTTTAGAAGCCAAAGGTGTGAAAGCGCCGGTTGGTAGCCAATGCCAAATCGAAACCTTAAATGGATTTATTGATGCTGAAGTGGTCGGGTTTAATGGTGACATTCTTTACCTTATGCCCAACGATGCGTTATCTGGCGTATTGCCAGGAGCACGTGTAATTCCTCAAGTAAAAGAGGCCGGATTACCCGTTGGCATGAGCTTGCTTGGTCGAGTGGTTGATGGTCTTGGTCGACCCATTGATGGTTTAGGTGCTATTAAAGCTGAAAAGAAACTTAAATTTGCACAAAATGCGATTAATCCATTAGCCCGACGTTCTATCACACAACCAATGGATGTGGGTGTGCGAGCAATTAATGCGGTGATTACTGTAGGTCAAGGTCAGCGAATGGGGCTTTTTGCGGGCAGTGGTGTCGGTAAATCTGTTTTACTTGGCATGATGACTCGGGGGACTTCAGCTGATGTTATTGTCGTGGGGTTGGTTGGCGAGCGTGGTCGAGAAGTAAAAGAATTTATTGAAGAAATTTTAGGAGATGAAGGACGTAAACGCTCAGTCGTCGTGGCCGCACCTGCGGATTCATCTCCGTTAATGCGTTTAAAAGGTTGTGAAACCGCGGTCACCATTGCTGAGTATTTTCGCGATCAAGGTTTAAATGTTTTATTGTTGTTAGATTCGGTAACCCGTTATGCCATGGCGCAGCGTGAAATAGCCCTTGCTGTGGGGGAGCCTCCAGCAACTAAAGGCTATCCCCCTTCGGTTTTTGCTAAGTTACCTGCTTTGGTTGAGCGTGCCGGCAATGGTGGCAAAGGACAAGGTTCTATCACCGCCTTTTTTACCGTTTTGTCTGAAGGTGACGATATGCAAGACCCCATTGCAGATGCAGCCCGTGCTATTTTAGATGGCCATATTGTCCTTTCTCGTGAGCTTGCCGACAGTGGTCATTACCCTGCTATTGACATCGAAAAATCAATTTCACGGGTAATGCCGCAAGTGGTGTCAGAAGCGCACATGCAACAAGCTCGTGTATTAAAACAGGTTTACTCTTTGTATCAGCAAAATAAAGATTTAATTACCTTAGGTGCTTACCAAAAGGGGGGCGATCCTATTTTAGATAAATCGATTTCAATGATGCCGATGGTGAATGGCTTTTTACAGCAAACCATGAAAGAAGTGATCCCATATGATGAGTCATTAAGCGGTTTGGCGTGGTTATTAGGGCAAGCGTAGGGGGGGTGATAAATGGCTAGCAGACAATTAGACTTAGTCCTTAAAATAAATAAAGATCAAGAAGATGCGCGTCGATCTGAATACTTAAAAGCACAGCAATATTTACTTGATAGCCAAAATAAACTGACAGGTCTATCGGATTTTCGCCTCGATTATATGAAGCAATTGCATGAGCGAGGAAAGCAGGGGCTAGGGAGCGATAAATTTAATCAGTTTCAACTTTTTATTGCTAAAATTGAATCGGCAATGGTGCAGCAAAACCAAGTAATTAATACCGCCAAACAAGTTGTTGAGCAGCGAAAGTCCTTGTGGTTAACACAGCAAACAAAAACATCTGCGATAGCTAAATTAATTGAAAAACAAGATGTGAAAACTCAACAAAAATTACAAAAAGATGAGCAAAAAATGTTGGATGAATACAGCTCTAATGCATTTATGCGCCTTAAAAAAGCAACTCTGGTCTGAAAATTGCTAATAAATTCCAATAGCCGCTGACTAAAAACAGCATTAAGTTCGGTGTGTTGACTAGGAATGTTTGGGGTGGAATATGGCGAGTGTTGAAAACAGCTTAAATTTAGCAATCAGTTTTGATAAAAAGCAGCCTACAGAACAAAGTGATGGTGTCGAAAGTGAATTTTCATCTCTTTTTTCAAACACGCTCGACAGTAAGGCAGTTAAACCCCACGCTAAAAGAGCTGAGTTTGTAATAACGGATGCTATTCAAAACAAAGGCAAATCACAGGTAGTCACCCAAGAGGCTGTATCCAATTTAACAGCTGGCACTAAAGTAGATGATGATTCAATGGGGCTAGATGAGAAAGGATCTGCTGAAAAAACAGCTCAAATACCGCTAGAAACATCAGATAATCTTGAAGTAACTACATTATTTGCCCAGCTGCAAAATGCAGCCACTGCCATAATAAATGTTAAAGTATTCAAAGCTAATTTTGGTATGGACCCCGATCAAGGAGGGGGAGTTGAGAAAAATGTTGAGGTTGAAACTTCAAGTACGCAGCCTGAAGCGTTAATACCCATCAAAAGTAGCTTTACACTAACCCCTTTAAGCCAATTTACTGCATCGCAAACACCGTTTGTTTTACCACAAGAATCTGCATCATCATCGAGTTTATTAGCAAACTGGTTTGGCCAAGTTACCAGTGAAAAAGATGCTGAGACCTCAGAGTTACCGTTGCCATTAGAGTTGGATGCTATGGGAGAAACGAGTGATGATAAAACGTTAAAATCTGAAAAATTGATACCATTAATTAAAGTGCAAACAGCGAGTGATACTGAAGAGGTGGACACATTAAAACCGGCTGTTGCAGTGCTTAGTGCTATCGATCAAAAGCTCACTTCAGTCGACCTTATTAAAAATCCAACAGCAATCGCTTCAGTAAATGTCGATTTAAAAGAAAAAAATAATCAAATGAGGACAGTGGTGCAATCTATACCTAAACAAGTAGCGTCTCCTCTAGATATACAGCAACGTATTTTACAATTAATGGAACAGATAAGCAGTGATAATATGACGGCGTCACCAGCTATCAATGCTGGGATGGAATCAGTTTTGAATGCTGTAGTTGCACCAGTTAATAATGCTGGGATTAAAGAGTCATTATTTGAGTCAAATATAGCCACTAAGCAATTTGCAACACTTGATGCGGTGGGCGTGTCAGTCAGTGACTCGGCCAAATTACAACGTGTATTAAGTGAAGTACTACCACAAGTTGCAGCTGTGCTTAAATCAAGTGATCAAGGATTTTTGCCATTAACAGCTCAAGGTACTGGCGAAACAGCAATCGCGAAACTTGGTTTATCGACAGCGCAGTTGACGAGTATGTCAGAATTAGTTACTCAGTTGAGTCAGCAAGTTGATAAACTTGCACCAGAGCTTGGGCTTGATAAAAAAGTATTACATGAGTTGTTCTCTAAGATAGCAAACCTAGTTGCGCCAGTAGAAGATAGTCCTATAAATGCGATATCAGATGATGAAATGTTGGATACCGCTTTAATTACTAAAGAAGCAATCGTTCGCGATCCAAAGTCGTTGAGTAATCCGATAGCAGCAACGTTGATAAAATCAATCGAACAACCATTACAGCAGGTTGAACGTGCTCGTTCTTTGGCCGCTCCGCTTAGTGCATTAATGTTAGAACCCTCAACTCAAGGTCTTGTAACTACACCATTGCCTGAAGTTACTGAGACACAAGCCACTTCATTGTCTGCTTATTCATCTTCTTTACCAAAAGGTGAGCCATTAAAAGATGAGATTAGCAATGCTGCGCAAGGAAACCAAAAACTGGCAAAAAATTTAGATGAACAGCTTGGAAGTGACTTACCAAAAAGTGGCAAAGCGGATATTAGCAATCCAGATAAATTACAGCTCGCGGCAGAAAAGCTTGTTCATAGCATGATTGAGCGTATTGCACCTCAAGTTTATTACGCAGCACAAGTTAGTGAAGTGAATAGTGAAAGAGAGAGCATTAGTAATATCAATAGTATTGGTAATTTAAATCAACTTGTGACGCAGCGTACTCAAGTCAATACACCTACTCCTTCAGAGGCGGTACCTTCACAAGTATTGAATATGTTTCGCAGTGAAGCAGCTAAAGAGCTGCATGACAGAGTAAGTGTGATGCTGAGCTTAAATAAGCATGAAGCAGACATTCGATTAGATCCACCAGAGCTTGGTAGTATGCAAATTAGAGTCAGAAGTGACGCAGAGCAGGCGCAGATAAATTTTGTTGTTCAAAATCAGCAGGCAAAAGAAGCGCTCGAACAATCTTTGCCACGATTAAAAGAAATGTTGGCTGAGCAAGGCATTCAATTAGGTGAAAGCAACATTGAGCAGCAAAATCATCAAGGGGGCGGGCAGGGTCATAAACAGCAAGGTGAAGGTCATTCCGAACAGGAAGTCGGTGATGAAATAGCACAAACTTCACTCACTCCCGCTCGAATTGCAAGCAATCGACCCGGTGGCGTTGATTTTTACGCATAACAATAATTGCTATTAGGCTGAATTCAAAGCAATAATATAGAAAGTCTAATTAACGAGAGAACATCATGGCAGACGAAAAAGATCTACAAATAGAAGAAGGCGGCGGAAAAAGTAAAAAAATGCTGTTTATTATCATCGCTGTAGTCGTTTTAATAGCTGGTGGTGCTGGTGCGTATTTTATGATGTCTGGCGGTGACGCACCCGCTCAAGAAGAAACCTTAGCTGAAAATGCAGGTACAGCTGGCGCAAAAACAGCAGATGATAAAACATCGGCAGAAATGGGTTCGGCATTGTATGTTGGGATGCCTCGTCCGTTCGTATTTAATGTCCCTGGTGCCAGCCGTGACCGGCTAGTGCAAATTAAAGTGCAATTATTAGTTCGTGGAGATGTGAATGAAGAAGCTGCGAAAAAACATATCCCGCTGATTGAAGGTACGCTCTTAGGTGTATTTGCCACTGCCACTGCCGATGAATTAAGCACCAGTGCGGGTAAAGAAACATTGCGCACTAAAGCGTTAAAAGATGTTCAAGATACTTTAACCGAGATTGAAGGGAATAAAGTCGTTGAGCGCATATTATTTACTGGCTTTGTCATGCAGTAGTGAGGAGATAAGGTGAGCGATTTATTATCCCAAGACGAAATTGATGCCTTATTACATGGCGTTGATGATGTTGATGAAGATGAGGTAGATGACGGTGAAGGTGGGAGCGGTGGCTCCGCGTCCCAGTATGACTTTTCTTCACAAGATCGTATCGTTCGTGGGCGTATGCCTACCTTGGAAATCGTGAATGAGCGATTTGCTCGCCACATGCGGATCAGCTTATTTAATATGATGCGTCGCACGGCCGAAGTATCCATTAATGGTGTTCAGATGACAAAGTTTGGAGAATACATCCATACTTTATTTGTACCAACAAGCTTAAACATGGTGCGTTTTCGTCCGTTAAAAGGGACCGGTTTAATTACCATGGAAGCACGTTTGGTGTTTATTTTGGTTGATAATTTTTTTGGTGGTGATGGTCGTTATCACGCCAAAATAGAAGGCCGAGAATTTACACCGACCGAGCGTCGTATCGTTCAAATGCTGTTAAAAATCATTTTTGAAGATTACAAAGAAGCATGGGCACCCGTGATGGATGTTTCTTTTGAATATTTAGATTCTGAAGTAAATCCTGCAATGGCTAATATTGTCAGCCCAACAGAAGTGGTCGTTATAAGCTCTTTTCATATTGAACTTGATGGCGGCGGGGGCGATTTCCATATCGCATTACCGTATTCAATGCTTGAGCCTATTCGAGAGCTGCTTGATGCGGGTGTACAATCTGATACAGAAGATACAGATTTACGCTGGAGTAAAGCACTGCGTGATGAAATTATGGATGTTGAGGTTGGTTTATCGACCCGTATGCTTGAAGTGAAGCTCTCGCTTGAGCAAATTATGAATTTAAAAGCGGGTGATGTAATTCCTGTTGAAATGCCAGAACATATAACGGTCTTTATTGAAGATTTACCCTCGTACCGGGCTAAAATGGGTCGTTCACGAGACAATGTGGCGATTCAAATCAGCGAGAAAATTAAACGACCTGATTCAGTTAAGTCAGAGATGCATGTCTTTACCAAAGGCGGTAAAAAACTCGACTCTGATGCTGAACTTGAGCAGCTAGAAGAAGATTTGCATCTGTCTACAGGTGTTAATTTAGATTGGTAAGTAAACTTATCAAATAGTGAATTGTTAAGGTGTAATAGTATGAGTGATGACCAAGATACAATGGACGAATGGGCAGCAGCCCTTGCTGAAGCCGATGAAAATGAAAACGTTGAAGTTGCAGAACTTGAAGAGCTCTCTAATCAACCTGCAGAAATAACACAAGAAGAAAAGAGAAAGCTTGATACCATTTTGGATATCCCCGTTACTATTTCGATGGAAGTAGGGCGCTCTAAAATTAGTATCCGTAACTTATTGCAGTTAAATCAGGGTTCTGTAGTTGAATTAGATCGTGTTGCTGGTGAGCCACTTGATGTATTAGTAAATGGTACTTTAATAGCGCATGGCGAAGTGGTGGTGGTCAACGATAAATTTGGGATTCGTTTAACGGATGTAATTAGCCAAATTGAGCGGATCAAAAAACTACGATGAAATTAAAAGCAGCACTTTTAATTTCGTTATTCAGTACACCTGTGTTTGGTGAAACCACACAGGTGCAAAATTTGATGTCGGTTGTGCTGTCTTTGGGGTTAGTGATTATTATTATCGTGATATTGGCGATATTAGTAAAACGCTTAAATCCTCATGTTGCCAGTCAGGATGAATTCAAAGTCGTCAGAACTATTGCTTTAGGAACGCGAGAGCGTTTGCTGGTAATTGAAATTGATAATAAACAACACCTTTTAGGGGTTACGCCCCAAAATATAAACTATCTTTATGAGCTGGAAGAACCGTTAGCGGCAAAAGAAATGCCTGCTTTAGCCAAATCATTTAGTCAGCTATTAAATCCAAATAATAAGAAAATATAACATGCTCAAGTGGATCATCTTAATTGCGTTGTTTGCCCTTTCCCCCAATTTGAATGCAGAGCAAGGATTACAAGCGGTTACTGTGACCAGCAATCCGGATGGTACGCAAGATTATTCGGTGTCTTTGCAAGTACTGGCAATAATGACCGCGCTCAGTTTTATTCCTGCCGCTGTGATTATGATGACCTCGTTTACTCGCATTATTGTCGTCTTGGCCATTTTGCGCCAAGCTATCGGCCTGCAGTCAACGCCATCAAATCAAGTCTTGGTTGGCATGTCGGTTTTTATGAGTATTTTTATTATGGCTCCGATTTATCAGCAAATTCATGAGGCTGCGATAGACCCTTATTTAAAAGAGGAACTTACGTCAATTCAAGCGCTTGAAAAGGCAAAAGATCCATTAAAAACGTTTATGTTGGGTCAAACACGCATCTCGGATCTAGAAACATTTGCTCAAATAGCGGGGTTAGATAAATTAGACAAACCAGAAGATGCACCATTTATTGTCGTGATTCCTGCCTTTATAACCAGTGAGTTACAAACCGCTTTTATTATCGGGTTTATGTTTTTTATCCCATTTTTGATAGTTGATTTAGTGGTCGCCAGCGTCTTGATGGCTATGGGTATGATGATGCTCTCGCCGATGATCGTTTCGTTGCCATTTAAAATAATGCTCTTTGTACTAGTTGATGGTTGGAGCCTTGTGATGGGCACTTTAGCGAAGAGTTTTGGCTTAGGGGGCTGATTATGCAACCAGAAGTGTTTGTAGGAATATTGAGCAATTCATTATTCTTAGTTATAAAAATAGTTGCTGCGATTATTGTGCCGAGTTTAATAGTTGGTTTAATAGTTTCTGTATTCCAAGCTGCAACATCAATTAATGAACAAACACTGAGCTTTTTGCCGCGTTTAATAGTTACATTATTTGCACTTATCATAGGTGCCCATTGGTTAACGCAAGAACTCATGGATTTTTTCACGAGTTTAGTGATGAGCATTCCTGAGGTGATAGGCTAAATATGGAGTTTCCACTTGCCATAATCATGCAGTGGATGGCTGATTTTTTACTGCCACTTGCCCGAATTTCAGCCATGATCATGGTTATGGTTGGGATTGGTGTGCGCACTGTGCCAACACGAATTAAAACAGCACTTGCGGTCATGATTACGTTGGTTGTGGTACCTGTACTTCCCCCTGCTGAATTTACAAATCTTTTTTCATTTGAAATGGTACTTGTTGTATTGCAACAAACACTTATTGGTGTTGCGATGGGATTTGCGTCTGTATTGATGCTTAATACTTTTGTGATGGCAGGTCAGTTGCTTGCAATGCAAAGTGGCCTAGGTTTCGCCACTATGATAGATCCAACTAACGGACAAAACGTACCTGCAGTGGGGCAGTTTTATCTTATTTTAGCCACCCTTTTGTTTTGGGCTTACGATGGGCATTTAATTATGATTAAGATGCTTGTATTAAGTTTTACGACCATTCCTATTGATGGAAGTTGGTGGCATGTTGCAAACTTTAGAGAGGTTGCTGTGTGGGGGGGCTGGTTATTTGCTACTGCGCTGGTTTTATCTTTGGCACCGTTAACAGCTATGCTAATTACTAGTATTTCATTCGGTGTGATGACGCGTGCCGCACCACAATTGAATATCTTCTCAATTGGTTTTCCATTTACCTTGATGATGGGTTTAGTCATTATTTGGGCCACCATGGGGAACTTTGTAGTGCAGTTTGATTTTCAATGGAACAAAATGTTGGAATTAATGTGTAAACTCACAGAGTGCTCTCCTTAAGAATAGGGTGATTTAGATGGCTGAAGGCTCAGATCAAGAAAAAACAGAGGAACCCACGTCCAAAAAGCTCGAGGATGCCCGTAAAAAAGGGCAAATTGCACGTTCAAAAGAAACTGGCACGGTTGTGGTACTTATCATGTCAGCTATTTCGCTTATTATTTACGGCCCTGAAATTGGTTTTGGTTTGAAGCGTGTCATGGCACGTTTGCTTGATTTAAATCGTACTGAGGCGTTTGATATTACTAAAATGTTTGCTGTTTGGGGCGACATAGGAAAAGAGCTATGGTTTGGCATGACCATGTTTGTATTGGTTATATTGGTGGCGGCATTTATCGGAAACACCTTTCTAGGTGGCTTTAATTTCAGTTGGGCTGCTGCAGCCCCTCAAGCCAATAAATTATCACCCGCTAAAGGGCTAGTACGAATGTTCGGCCCGCAAGCGGCTATTGAATTGTTTAAAGGGTTACTGAAGTTTTTATTGGTTGCAGTGACCGCTATTCTTCTTATTAAGTTTTATTTCTATGAAATTTTACATTTGAGCCTCGAAACAGCGCCAAGTAATATTCAGCATGCACTCACCATGCTGGCTTGGATGTTTTTAGGGTTGTCATGCACGCTTATTTTAGTCGCTGTTGTTGATGCCCCTTTTCAGCTTTGGAATCACAATAAACAGCTTAAAATGACGTTGCAAGAAGTGAAAGACGAATATAAAAACTCTGAGGGTGATCCTCAAATTAAAGCGCGAATTCGTCGTACACAGCGTGAAATGTCTCAGCGCCGGATGATGCAAGATGTTCCGGATGCCGATGTTATTGTAACCAACCCGACTCATTATTCTGTAGCGCTCAAATATGATACCGATCGCGCTGGAGCACCCATTTTGGTAGCCAAAGGGATTGATGAAATCGCACTGCAAATTCGAAAAATAGCCAAGGAACACGATGTTCCAATATTGGAATCTCCAATGTTAACGCGATCTTTATTTCATACCACTGAGATTGGTCAACAAATCCCAGACCAACTATTTATCGCAGTCGCCCAAGTACTTGCGTATGTTTATCAGCTTAAGCAATTTAGCAAAGGACGCGGTAAGCGGCCTAAAAAACCATCAGCACAACCACCGATACCCGATGAACTTAAGTTCTAACGTACTGTTTTAAATTAGAAATTTAATTAATATACTTGGAATGATTATTGCTTTTCACCACTAGTGTCAAATTTTTGAAATTAGTGGTGTATGAATTTTCAAGCCGTCTTAGCCCAAATTAATAAAGATAAAATGGATTACCTTCGAGGGGTTGGTACGCCAATTTTGGTGCTTGCTGCCTTGGCGATGGTTGTTTTGCCTATTCCTCCTATTCTGCTCGATACCTTATTTTCATTCAATATTGCGCTTGCACTGGTTGTTTTATTAGTGACGGTGTACACCATGAAGCCACTTGATTTTGGTGCCTTTCCTGCAATTTTGCTCATTGCGACCATTTTACGATTAGCGCTCAATGTGGCAAGTACCCGAGTAGTATTGCTTGAAGGGCACAACGGGGGCGATGCTGCTGGGCAAGTCATTGAGGCATTTGGCTCAGTGGTTATGGGTGGTAATTATGTCGTTGGTTTTGTTGTGTTTTTAATCCTGATCATTATTAACTTTGTGGTAATTACCAAAGGTGCTGGTCGTATTTCAGAAGTAACCGCACGTTTCACTTTAGATGCAATGCCCGGTAAACAAATGGCGATAGATGCCGATTTAAATGCGGGTTTTATTACGGCAGAGCAAGCGCGTGAGCGACGCAACGAAGTAACTCGTGAAGCCGACTTTTACGGTTCTATGGATGGTGCGAGTAAATTTGTAAAAGGCGATGCGATAGCCGGTATCGTCATTTTGTTAATTAATATCGTTGGTGGTTTATTTATAGGCATGATGCAACATGATTTGCCATTTAAAGTCGCCATGGAGGTATATACCCTTTTAACGATAGGTGATGGCCTTGTTGCGCAAATCCCTTCGTTATTGTTATCAATTGGCACTGCAATTATTGTAACTCGTCAAAATGAGTCGCAAAACATGGGCGATCAAGTAAAGCGCCAACTAGGAAATGAAAAACCGCTATTTATTACATCAGGTATTTTAATCATGATGGGGTTAGTGCCCGGTATGCCTCATTTAGCATTTTTATCTTTGGGTGCATTAATGGGTTATGGCGCTTACTTAGCTCAGCAAAAATCGATTAAAGAAAAAGAGGCGATAGCGAAAGGAGAGTTAGTGCCAGCAGCTCAAGCTGAACGTGGTAACTCTGCACAAGAACAAAAAGAATTGAGCTGGGACGATGTGTCTCAGGTTGATGTGATTGGCTTAGAAGTTGGATATCGTTTAATTCCATTGGTTGATCAAGCTCAAGGTGGTGAGTTATTAAGTCGTATTAAAGGGGTACGAAAAAAGCTTTCTCAAGAACTCGGTTTTTTAGTTCCTCCTGTCCATATTCGCGATAACTTAGAGCTCGACCCAAATGTATATCGAATCACTTTAATGGGGGTCGCTGTAGGTGAGGGCGAGCTTAAACACGGCAATGAACTTGCGATTAATCCTGGTCAGGTATTTGGTCCGATTTCTGGTATTGCAACTAAAGACCCAGCCTTTGGTCTAGAAGCTGTGTGGATCACTCCAAATCAAAAAGATGAAGCGCAATCATTAGGTTATACCGTTGTTGATGCGGCTACTGTTGTGGCGACTCATATTAGCCAGCTATTGCATAATAATGCTTCATTATTACTGGGCCATGAAGAAGTTCAAAACCTTCTAGATATGCTAACGAAGAGCCACCCTCGCCTTGTTGAAGGCTTGGTTCCTGATATTTTACATTTAACAACCATAGTTAAAGTCCTTCAAAATTTATTAAATGAAGGTGTACCAATTCGCGATATGCGATCTATTGTTCAGACCCTTGTTGAGTATGGCCCAAGAAGCCAAGACCCCGATGTATTAACGGCTGCAGTGCGAATTTCGCTAAGAAGACTAATCGTTCAGGACATCGTTGGAGCGACGGTTGAAATTCCTGTCATTACATTGGCACCTGAGTTGGAACAGATGTTGCATCGTTCACTTCAAAATGCAGGTGACGAAGGTGCCGGTATTGAGCCAGGGCTGGCTGAGCGCTTACAAAACTCATTAACCGTAGCGCATCAGAATCAAGAAATGGCAGGCGAGCCTTCAATATTGTTGACATCAGGAATGCTAAGAACAGTCTTGTCACGATTTGTTAAGCACACATTACCAGGACTGCGTGTGATGTCTTATCAAGAAGTGCCGGATGAAAAGCAAATCAAGATAGTCAGCTCTGTAGGTCAACAATAGACAGGATTAAGGGGTTTTTATGAAAATTAAACGGTTTTTTGCCAAAGATATGCGCACAGCTCTCAATGAAGTAAAAGAAGAGCTAGGGGCTGATGCGGTAATTATGTCGAATAAAAAAATGGCTAACGGCGTTGAGATTGTAGCTGCGGTTGATTACGACAGAGCGCCTACCAAAAGCAATGTTAGCCAAGCTTCAAGAGCCCCAATCTCAGAGCGCCAAACAACACAGACAGATAGCATGCAGGGTCAATTTGTTCGCCCTCGTGCAATGCAAGTAAAGCCAGAGCCAGAAGCAAAGGTGGCAGACAGCCTTGAAGCATTATTGAATCGTCAAGCAACTAAGCCACAATCTTCAACTTTATCAAGTATGTTAGAAAAACAACAAAAAGTTTCAACATCGCATTGGTATAAAGGCCCTGAAGAAGATGATTTGATACCTGATACTAAAAAAGTACCAGAAAAGACCGTTGAACCTTTGTTAAATGTTCACCCTCGAAACGATGCTGAAATTAAAGCAATGCGCGATGAAATGTTTGCAATTCGTCAACTATTGGAGCACCAAGTATCTGGTTTAATGTCACAAGACTTAGCTCGTAAAGACCCGACAAAAGCTTACATGGTTGATAGATTAAAAGGCATGGGGATCGGCAGTGAAGTGGCAGAGCAAATGGCGTGTTTTATTCCTGATGATGTGTCAGAGAAAAAAGCATGGCAAGCTTTACTTGAAATGGTACAAAGCCAACTTTATACCAGTAACAATGAAATTTTGCGTAATGGTGGTGTTTTTGCATTGGTGGGCCCAACAGGTGTTGGCAAAACGACCACAGTTGCAAAGTTAGCGGCTTTAGGTGCTCAAAAATTTGGCGCTGATAAAATAGCGCTAATCACAACAGATACTTACCGTATTGGTGCATATGAGCAGCTTGCAACTTATGGTCGAATTATTGGTTGTCCAGTTAAGCAGGTCAAAGATGCAAATGAATTAGCAGAAATGCTTTATCATTTAAGAAATAAGCGTCTAGTATTAATTGACACAGCAGGTATGAGTCAACGAGACTTACGTTTAACAGAGCAGTTGAATACCTTAATGAAAAATGCCAGAGTGGACATTCGCAGCTATTTAGTACTGAGCGCCACAGCGCAACATGAAGTATTGCAAGAAACAGTAAAACACTTCAAAAAGGTACATCTAAGTGGTTGTATATTCACAAAACTTGATGAATGTCTTAGTTTAGGAGAGATTATTAGTATAGCGATTCAAAATCGCCTCCCAATAGGGTATCTTACTAATGGTCAACGGGTTCCTGAGGATATTCGAGTGGCAAATGCAGAAAAACTAGTAAAAAAGGCTGAACAACTGTTCGCAAAACGTGCAAACACGCAATTTAAAAGACATCCAAACTTGGAGTCTCATGCAGTAGGGATGTATGATTAATACAGTTTTAGATCAAGCAAGTGGCCTGCGGAGAATGAATCAAACAAATCAAGCTGTGAAAGTAATTGCAGTGACGGGCGGAAAAGGAGGCGTAGGTAAAACTAATGTCTCGCTTAATATGGCAATCGCAATGGGGCAACAAGGCCAGCGAGTTCTTGTTCTTGATGCGGATTTAGGGCTTGCCAATTGTGATGTTATGCTCGGATTGCGAGTAGAGCGCAATTTATCTCATGTATTGTCTGGTGAATGTGAGCTTGAAGATATTTTAGTTGAAGGGCCTCATGGCATTCGCATAGTACCTGCGTCATCTGGTTCACAGAATATGGTGGAGTTGTCACCTGCAGAACATGCGGGGCTAATCCGTGCTTTTGGTGAACTTAATGCTGACTACGACGTACTAATTGTTGATACTGCAGCGGGTATTTCAGATATGGTATTGAGCTTTTCGCGAGCAGCGCAAGATGTACTTGTAGTGGTCTGTGATGAACCTACGTCGATTACTGATGCTTACGCTTTAATTAAAATTTTAAGTCGCGAGCATGGCGTCTATAAATTTAAAATTGTAGCAAATATGGTGCGTAGTTTACGCGAAGGGCAAGAGCTGTTTGCTAAGTTATCAAAAGTAACAGATCGCTTTTTGGATGTTGCTTTGGAGTTAGTGGCAACGGTGCCATTTGACGAAAATATGCGAAAATCTATTCGCAAGCAAAAAACAATCGTTGATTTATTTCCAAAATCACCGGCAGCCATCGCATTTAAAACTCTTGCAGCCAAAGCTGCTAAATGGCCTATTCCAAATCAACCTTCAGGGCATTTGGAGTTTTTCATCGAAAAATTAGTAAATCGCTGAGGCCTAGTGAGTGAGTAAAGTTTCCGGCTACTGCAATACTGAGCAAATGACCAACCTGATTGAACGACATGTTTCTTTGGTCAAAAGAATAGCTTATCACTTACTTGCCCGCCTACCTTCGAGCGTGCAACTTGATGATCTAACTCAATCAGGCATGATTGGTCTTATTGAGGCTGCAAAAAACTTTGACGGTACAAAAGGTGCAAGTTTTGAAACTTACGCTGGGATCCGTATCCGAGGAGCGATGCTTGATGAGATTCGTAAAGGCGATTGGGTGCCCCGTTCAGTACATAAAAACGCCAGAATGGTCGCTCAAGCTACATCAGAGCTAGAAGCAGAGTTAGGAAGAGAAGTAAAAGACATAGAAGTTGCTGAAAAACTTGATATTACGCTCAATGAATACCATGATATTCTTAATGATGTAAACAGTGGCAGGATTATTGGGATTGAAGACTTAGGTGTAGATGAAGATGTGTTACATAGTGACGATCAAGTTCATGCTTTTGATTCACCTTTTAATCATACTCAAACAGAAAAATTCAACCTTTCACTGGTTGAAGCAATAAAGAGTCTACCTGAGAGAGACGCACTCGTTTTATCACTTTATTACAACGATGAAATGAATTTAAAAGAAATAGGACTTATTCTTGATGTAAGTGAATCAAGGGTTAGTCAGATACATGGTCAGGCAATGGTTAAGCTCAAAGCTAAAATCACTGGCTGGATTTAATTAAGTATTTTGTGAATTTGGTTTTAAACCTCACTGGAGGATGTTTTGGATAAAAACATGAAAATTCTTGTGGTAGATGATTTTTCAACTATGAGAAGAATCATTAAAAATCTGTTAAGAGACTTGGGATTTACCAATGTTCAAGAAGCAGATGATGGGAGCACCGCATTACCAATGTTGCAAAATCAAGAGTTTGATTTTGTTGTAACTGATTGGAATATGCCTGGTATGCAAGGAATTGATTTATTAAGAGCTATTCGTGCTGATGATAAATTAAAGCATTTACCAGTTTTAATGGTTACTGCAGAAGCTAAAAAAGAACAAATTATTGCAGCAGCGCAAGCAGGAGTAAACGGTTATATTGTTAAGCCATTTACAGCAGCTACGTTGAAAACAAAACTGGATAAAGTGTTTGAGCGTTTAGGTTAAACAGGAAGGAGAGCTTCATGTCAGCCAGCGCTGCGCTTCATATTAACCTTGACCAAGCAAGGCATTTGGTTGCATTGCTTGAGCAAGGAGAGCAAGAACAAGCTAATGATTTTTTAATGGAATTGACAGCTGAAGGACAATCAGAACTCTTTGCTGAAGTAGGTAAACTAACTCGTCAATTACATGATTCTCTAAAGAATTTTCAGTTTGATGATAAAATTTCTGAGCTTACCAAAGAATCAATTCCAGACGCTAAGCAGCGACTAAACTATGTCATGGAAATGACAGAGCAAGCTGCAAATAAAACGATGGACGCAATAGAGGCTAGCTTACCTCTTGCTGATAAGTTAAGTGAAGATATAACCAAATTAAAGCCTTCATGGGATCGTTTGATGTCAAGAGATCTTCAATTAGGCGAATTTAAGTTACTTTGTAAAAATTTGGATCATTTTATCCAAAACACTCAATCCAATACCGATCAGTTGCATGGGTTAATGACACAAGTGCTGATGGCTCAAGATTACCAAGATTTAACCGGCCAGGTAATTCGTAGAGTGATTGAGCTCGTTAGAGAAGTTGAAGATAGTTTAATCTCGATGCTAACGGTGTTCGGATCGCCAGTAGATGGTCATAAAGTTGTACATGAGAAAAAAATAGAGGCAACTAAAGTTCATGATAAAGAACTTGATCAAGTTGCGGAAGGACCAATTATTGATGCTGCAGAGCGAGATGATGTGGTTTCGGGTCAAGATGAAGTTGATGACTTATTGTCAAGCTTAGGCTTCTAAATGGGAGAACAGCTGCATGAGCTTTGAAGTTGATGAAGATATTCTGCAGGATTTTTTGGTTGAGGCTGGAGAGATTTTAGAGCTCCTGTCTGAGCAATTGGTTGAATTAGAGAATAATCCAGAAAATACTGACTTATTGAATGCTATTTTCCGAGGCTTTCATACTGTTAAAGGTGGTGCAGGTTTTCTCTCAATGACAGAGTTGGTAGATGCATGTCATGGAGCTGAAAATATTTTTGACGTATTGCGTCAAGGAAAAAGAAAAGTTACATCTGAGTTAATGGATGTAATTCTTCAAGCACTTGATACGATAAATGAAATGTTTGCTAAAATTCAGAATCGTGAACAACCAGAACCAGCCTCACCTGAATTACTTGAAACATTACACAAGTTAAGTAAACCAGCTTCTGATGATGATTTTGTCGTAGCTGCTGCGCCAAGTGCACCTATTGTACAAGAGCCTTCAGGCAATGAACCGCCTCAAGATGAGTTTGACGATATATTTTTTGGTGCTGATCCAGTCGATGATGCTGAAAACTCAACTGCTAATATTGATGATATTACAGAAGATGAATTTGAAAGTTTGCTAGATGAACTTCATGGATCTGGTAAAAGCGCTACAACAGCTCAAAAACAAGATATATCAAATGATGATATTACTGATGATGAGTTTGAGTCTTTATTAGATGAATTGCATGGTTCTGGTTCTTTTGGCTCTGTGGTAAATGAATCCCATAAAGCATCCCCGTTAGCAGAAAAAAAATCATCAGTTGTTAATTCACAATCTGATGAAGAGATCACGGAAGATGAATTTGAATCTTTATTAGATGAACTTCATGGCGCAGGTGGAGCACCAAAAGCAGTTGCAAGCACTACTAGTAATCAGCCTAAAGTTGAGGCAAAACCGCCAGTTGTTGCAAAACCAGCCTCAGTTCCTGCAAGTAAAGATCCGGCTCCCTTAAATAAAGCACCTGAACCAACAAAGGCCCCTTTGGTGGCTGCCAAAGCTCCTACACCTAAACCTGCTGCACCTCAAGCAGAAACAACAGTGCGTGTTGATACCAAACGGCTAGATCAAATAATGAATATGGTTGGTGAATTGGTGTTGGTACGTAATCGTTTAGTCAGTCTTGGTACTACAGTTAGTAGCGAGAGCATGAATAAAGCGATATCTAATTTGGATGTTGTTACTGCTGATTTACAAGGCGCAGTGATGAAAACACGGATGCAACCAATTAAAAAAGTATTTGGTCGTTTTCCTCGTGTTGTGCGTGATTTAGCTCGGAGTCTTCGTAAAGACATTGATTTGCTGTTAGTTGGTGAAGAAACTGATTTAGATAAAAACTTAGTAGAAGCACTTGCTGATCCTTTGGTGCATTTGGTTAGAAACTCTGTTGATCATGGTATTGAAATGCCCGATGTACGAGAAGCATCAGGTAAAGCTCGTACTGGAACAGTTACATTATCGGCTTCTCAAGAAGGTGACCATATCCTACTTAAAATAGTAGATGATGGTGCAGGTATGGACCCTGAAAGGCTTAAGAGCATTGCTGTTGGCAAAGGTGTAATAGATGCTGATGTTGCTGCTCGCTTATCTGATACTGAAGCATATAACTTGATATTTGCGCCAGGGTTTTCAACCAAAGAGCAAATATCAGATATTTCAGGTCGCGGCGTCGGCATGGATGTAGTTAAAACCAAAATTACCCAATTGAACGGCTCAATTAAAATTGAATCTCAAAAAGGCGTTGGAACTACACTTGAAATTAAGGTGCCACTTACACTTGCAATTTTACCAACATTAATGGTGATGGTTGGGAAACAAACGTTTGCATTACCATTAGCTGGTGTGAGTGAAATATTCCACCTTGATTTGACTAAAACCAACTTGGTCGATGGTCAATTAACTATCATAGTTCGAAAAAAGGCAATTCCATTATTTTACTTAGAGCGTTGGCTTATTCGCAATTATGTGCATGATGAACGTAAACGTTCTCAAGGTCATGTTGTAATTGTTCAGTTAGGGACTCAGCAAGTTGGCTTTGTGGTTGATTCATTAATCGGACAAGAAGAAGTTGTTATTAAGCCTCTTGACGCACTCTTGCAAGGTACACCTGGAATGGCTGGGGCAACAATTACCTCTGATGGTGGTATTGCACTAATTTTAGACGTACCTAGCATGCTCAAACATTATGCTGGTAAAACTAAATAATTACAAAAAGAGAGCATAATATGGCGATAAAAGTATTGGTTGTTGATGATTCGAGCTTTTTTCGCCGTCGAGTCAGTGAAATTATAAATGATGATCCTGATCTTGAAGTGATCGGGACAGCCAATAATGGTAAAGAAGCTGTTGATCAAGCAGCTTTATTAAAGCCAGATGTCATCACTATGGATATCGAAATGCCAGTTCTTGATGGTATTAGTGCTGTCAAATTGATAATGCAAGCTACTCCAACCCCTATACTTATGTTTTCTTCTTTAACTCATGCGGGTGCATCTGCAACATTAGATGCGTTAGATGCAGGTGCATTAGATTTTTTACCGAAAAAATTTGAAGATATAGCTAGAGATAAAGAGGAAGCTACGAAACTTTTACAGCAAAAAGTAAAAGAAATTGGCCGTAGACGAATATCACGTTATGTCAGACCAACAGCACATTCAGCAATAGCTGGAGGATCTTCATCCACAACCGCTTTACGCCAACCAGACAGAACTTTTGCGCCTGCGCGCCCATTAGAAACTAAAAAAGTTGATTATGATGTCAGAGCATCAGGGAAAAAATATCAATTAGTTGCTATAGGAACTTCAACTGGTGGCCCAGTGGCATTACAAAGTATTCTGACGCAATTACCACAAAGTTTTCCGCATCCTATTTTATTAATTCAGCATATGCCAGCAGCATTTACGCCTGCATTTGCTTCAAGATTAAATTCGTTATGTAAAATTGAAGTCAAAGAAGCCCAAAATGGTGATTTATTAAGACCCGGTGTTGCCTATCTTGCCCCAGGTGGAAAACAAATGCTTGTAGAGGGGCGTGGTTCAGGTCAGAAGTTACGTATTTATGAAGATGACAATGCACGAGTAACGTATAAACCAAGTGTAGATATTACTTTTGCCAGTGCAGCTAAAAGTTATGGCGATAGTGTATTAGCTATTGTGTTAACCGGTATGGGAGCTGATGGGCGTGAGGGAGCTCGTATGTTAAAACAAGCGGGTTCTAAAATTTGGGCTCAGGATGAAAAGTCTTGCGTTGTTTATGGTATGCCCCAAGCTGTCGCAAATGCTGGGCTATCGGAGGCGAGTATTGCGCTTGCGGATGTTGCATCACGGATCAATCGAGAAGTAGGTTGTGGATAAGCTTTCATTTTTTGGTATTTTAATTGCTCTGCTAGCAATTGGTATTGGTTATAAAATAGAAGGCGGTCTTGTATCTAGCCTAGTTAACTTTCCTGCTTTATTAATCGTTCTTGGTGGCACTCTTGGTGCTGTGATGTTGCAATCACCTTCTGCACAATTCTTATGTGGTTTAAAAATGTTTAAGTGGGTTTTTGTGCCACCTAAACACAGAGTTGATGAAGGGATTGATAAAATAAAAGTATGGTCTCAAAAAGCTCGCCAAGATGGTTATCTTTCTTTAGAAAAAGAGGCACTTTCAAGTAAAGAACATTTTGTTAATAAGGGCTTAAATATGCTTATCGACGGCGTTGAGCCAGAGCAATTTCGCTCAGCAATGGAAATTGAGCTACTGTTTCAGCGTGAGAGCTTATTAAAGTCTGCAAGAATCTATGAAGCGATGGGAGGTTACAGTCCAACTATTGGGATTTTAGGTGCAGTACTTGGATTAATTCAGGCTATGAGCTTTATTAAGCAGCCAGAAATGTTGGGCGGTGGTATCGCTACTGCTTTTATAGCAACTATTTATGGCGTGGGTTTTGCCAATCTACTTTTTTTGCCTATAGCAAATAAGTTACGCTTTTTAATTGAGCAAAAAATGCTTTATAACGAATTATTAACCGAAGGCATGCTCGCAATTTTACAAGGTGATAGCCCTCATAGTATCGAATTAAAGCTTTCCGCTTTTAAAATGGATCGCCATTACATCGATCCACAGATTTAACTTTTTATGCGCCGTTATCGCCAAACCATTCAATCTGAAGATGTTAACCATACAGAACGCTGGTTAGTTTCTTATGCAGACTATATGACTTTAATGTTCGCACTTTTTGTTGTTCTATATTCTTTTGCAATTACTAAAGAGCAAGAGTTTTCAGTTTTGTCTGATTCACTTGAAAGTATCTTTGTAAAGCTTGAACCTCAACTTCAAGATAATAGTGGTGTAACAGGGGATGGGCTGTTATTAAAAAACTCAATTGAAAGTGAATTTAATCTCTTTGGTAATTCGATTACGAATGAAGAGCAAGGGCCTGAGTTGGTTGATGGATTTGGCGATTTGGTCAATCTGAAGAAAAAGAAACTTGGTAGTCCATTAGAGTCATTAAATCATGATTTAATGACTGCGTTATTTGATCATATTGAAGCAGGTGAGGCAAAAGTTGAACTTGATCACGATTGGCTAACGATAGAGTTGAGTTCAGGTTTATTGTTTGGCAGTGGTAGTGCCGTTGCGACTCAAAATGCTAAAAAAATTGTAAAAGATATTTATGAAATAGTTAAAAATGTCGATAACTATATACGTATCAGAGGTTTTACAGATGATAGGCCGATTAACAATGAGCAATTTTCATCAAACTGGCAACTTTCAGTAGTAAGAGCTACTGCAATGTTACTTGAGTTGGAGCGATTAGGTATGACTTCTGCGCAGATGGCTATTGAAGGTTACGGAGAGCATTCGCCAACTAATTCTAATGAAACAGAAGAAGGGCGAGCAGCAAATAGAAAAGTTGTAATAGCGTTGTCTAAATATGCATTACCACCTAAAGAAAAGAAAGAAAGTCCACAGGCAACAAATCAAGAAACGGTTATAATTGAAGATACTAAAGTACAAAAAGCCAACCCTGAAATTAAAGTGATAGAGTTGCCCCATGGTGGAATTCGAATCACAACCCGAGAAGAAGAATTAAACAAGTAGTAAGGATTGTTTTTGAAAATTTGGACTGTGGCTAATCAAAAGGGTGGGGTAGGAAAAACCACCACAACAGTGACCTTGGGTGGGATTCTTGCCTCGCAGGGCAAGAAAGTATTGCTGATTGATACCGATCCTCATGCTTCATTAACGTATTATTTTGGTATTGACTCTGAGCAGCTAGAAATAAGTGTTTATGATATTTTTTCTCGCGGTAAAAATATGAAAAAAGAAGAGATATTACAATCTCTTTGCCCTTCATCTATGGAAAACTTAGATATATTACCTGCCACAATGGCTATAGCCACTCTTGATAGAAGCATGGGGAATAAAAATGGAATGGGCTTATTACTTAAAAAAGCGCTCGCTAAATTAGATAATGAGTATGATTACGCTATTTTGGATTGCCCACCCGTTTTGGGGGTGTTAATGGTTAATGCATTAGCTGCAAGTGAGCGAATCTTAATTCCAGTGCAAACGGAATTTTTGGCACTTAAAGGGCTTGATCGTATGATGCGTACTATGGAGTTAATGCAAAGTTCTCAAGCTAAAACTTACCAATATACTATTGTTCCAACCATGTATGATAAAAGAACAAAAGCTTCGTTAGAGGCATATAAAACATTGCGTAGCACTTATGGTGAGAAGGTGTGGCCTGGCGTAATACCGGTGGATACAAAATTTCGTGATGCAAGTTTGGCAATGAAAGTACCAAATTTATTCAGTCCTAAAGCCAGAGGTGTATTTGCCTATGAAGCGCTTTTAAAATATTTAATTAAAATCAATGGTGGGGCTTCTGTATGAGCAGACAATTGTTTGCTAATGAAAAAGTAATGAAGCAATACCTAACGGCTCTTTTGAGTGACGATGAGGCATCCGCACTTTCTGCTAATTTAGATCCGGTGGCGAAGTTACTGCAACAAGTTCAACCTTTGCAGCCTGAAGTGAAAAAAAACACTAAAAAAGTAGCTGTTAAAGAGAAAGAAATCGTTGTTGTTGATGAAAAAGAGCATCAGGAAATAGCAGCACCTGAGTTACGCACTCAATCGTCTGAGCCACCAATAAAGCGTATTGATGATGAATATAGACAAGGTGAGTTTCAAGCATTGTTTTTTAATGTAGCGGGTTTAACCTTAGCCGTCCCACTTAAGTCTTTAGGCGGTATTCACCAACTTGGTGAAGTAAACTCTATTTTTGGTAAACCAAGCTGGTTTAAAGGCGTAATGTTACATCGAGAAGAAAAATTAAATGTAATTGATACGGCTCGATGGGTAATGCCAGAAAAATATGACAAAACGTTAGAAGAAGCACTAAACTATCAATATCTTATTATGTTAGGTGACAGTCATTGGGGGTTACTGGCTGAAGGGCTTGTTAATAATATTACTCTTAAGAGTGATGATATTAAGTGGCGTGAAAATTCAGGTAAGCGTCCTTGGTTAGCAGGCTTGATAAAAGAAAAAATGTGCGCTTTAGTTGATGTCACATCATTAATCGAATTACTAGAAAAAGGTTTAGACAGCCAAGAATAATTCTGGGCTTTGCTAATAGGAGCATTCAAATGAGTAAAGATAGAATACTGTCAACAAAATCAGTTGATAATGATGAAGTTTTACAATGGGTGACATTCCATCTAGAAGATGAAACATATGGTATAAATGTAATGCAAGTACAAGAAGTATTGCGTTATACCGAAATTGCTCCTGTGCCTGGTGCGCCTGTTTATGTGCTTGGAATAATTAATCTACGGGGTAACGTTGTAACAGTTATTGATACGCGAGCTCGTTTTGGATTATCAGGCAATGATGTAACTGATAATTCTAGAATTGTAATTATTGAAGCCGATAAACAAGTCATTGGTATTTTAGTTGATAGCGTCGCTGAGGTTGTCTATCTGCGTAGCTCTGAAATAGACAGTACACCAAATATTGGTACAGAAGAAAGCGCTAAATTTATTCAAGGTGTTTCTAATCGCGATGGAGAGTTATTAATTCTTGTGGATTTAAACAAGCTCTTGAATGATGAAGAGTGGGATGAGTTAAGTAATTTTTAGTTGTTAATAGGGGCCTTGCGCTCAGTTCTTATGATATTTGAAGTATTAGTATTACTTAATTTTTTAGTTTGTTTTTTTGCTTTTTATCTGATTTTAAAAGAGAAAAAAAACTATCAGTTATTAGATGAAAAAAAGAGTCAGGAAGTTGCTACTGTTGCCCAACAAATAACTATTTTACGTAGTGAAATAGAAGAGGTTCGTGGCGGGTTGTTAAGTATAGGTAAGCGTATTTTGCAGTTAGAGCATACGACAAAAGAGCTTATCGAAAATCAGCAAGAGCTTAAATTTGTTGATCCTGATTCAAAAATGTATTCACGTGCGGTAAAAATGGTTGAGCTAGGTGCAGATTTAGATGAAATCATTAAAGAATGTGAATTACCTCGTGCAGAAGCCGAGCTGTTGATTTCGTTGCATCAACAGAAAAATTAAGCCTTTATATTTAATTTATTGCTGAGTTGTTGCCAACCTGGGGGGAATTTTCCTTGCAGTACATATGAAAAAGCAATTAACTCAGCGATGATTAAATACAACTCTCTTGGGATTTCTTCACCTAGCTCCAGTTGCTTGATTGCATCACTGAGCCCTTCATCTTGATGGATCAGTATGTTTTTTTCTTTTGCTAAAGCGAGTATCTCTTCTGCAAGCACGCCAAAACCTTTAACTGAGACGCTCGGTGCATTTTTCCCATCATATAACAATCCTATCGCTGCTTTTTGCGTCATATCCTCATACCTTTATGTTGATAATGCTGTGTTCATTATAAAAATTTTGCTCATCAGTTGGGCTATATTTTATGGCCATTTTCTCTATTTTTAGACCATGCTCGGTTAAGCGCTGCCTTAAACTCAGCAAATGTGGTTCTGCTTTTTGGCTCAAGGATTCTGTAGAGGCAATAATATCAAAATTTGCTGTTTTATCGAGTAATTGTGCATGAGCTTGCAGTTGTCCTTCAGATCCAAAATCAAAGTTTAGCCGAATGAACCAAATGGTTTTTGTGAAGTTTTGATTTTGTTCTTTTTGCTGATAATGGCCAATTTTAAGCTGAGTTTGCTTAAGTTCACCTATCAAATGCATTGGCAAAAAAAAGTGTAGTAAGGGATTATCATCTCGCAGTTGTTGAATTAATTGCTGATGGTTTTGTTGTAAGCTGCTTTGTATCATAGCTAAATCAGTGAACAAACCCGGCATCTGCATAAGCTGTTGCTGCGCCTTGTTGAAGTCTATGTGATCTTTTGTAAATAAACCTCCAATTAATTGATTAATGGCGTCTTGATTTGATGACATCAGCGATTGTTTTAGCTCTGCATGTGTTTGTAAGGTCAGCAAATGGATTAATAATTCACTTAAGGCATTTTCAAATATCAGGGGAGCTTGTTGAAGGCTCAAAGTACTTGGCTGTAATAGTTTGAGCAACTCAGCTTGGATTTTATAAGGTGATAAGTTAGTTGGTGATATAAGGCGGCTAAACGCTTGATTAATGAGCTTGTTGAGTTCTTGCGCTTCAGGTAAACCTGCTTTACTTAATTGGGATATTTTTTCAGCTGCGTTTTCAAAAGTTATTTCATCACCTTTGCTGTTACTTATTACCTCAGAAGAATGTTTGTTGTCTTTTTGAGTAGGGGGAAGTTGTTGCTCTACTTGCTTTTTAGGCTGTTGAAGCCAGCCTTCATCGGTGTCGCTTTCGCTTAGTGCTGCGGGCGTGGTGCTTAACATTTGATTTATGTATTGGCTTGAGCTGCCTGTATTTGGTTCTTTGTGTAACGCAATCGCTTTATTTAAGCTGAGCGTAATGGGTGTCGGCGTGATTGATATAAAAAGTTGCTGTTGTTTTATGCTCGCTTGGATTGGTTGCCAGTCATTGTTGCTCGCTGTGCTCGATTTTATAGTTAATTCAATTTGATTGTTATTGAGTTTTAGCGAGGTTTTTCCGCCGCTAGTGATATTGATTTGTGCTTGGTTAAGAGCTTTGGCGAGTAAGTCTATTAGCTTTTGAGCTGAAATGGGTTGATTGAGTAACAGTTGGCCATTAAGACGATTATTTAATTCTGTATTGAGTTGTCCATGAGCACTTTTAACTTCCAGTTGCAGCTTTGTATCACCTTGGGCTGTCAAAACAGCAAGTTGTTGCGGTGATAACGATAAGTGGGCCTTCAGTTGAGGCAACTGTAGCTGTTGAGAATGTAAATTGAATTCAGCATTAAAACTCACTTTGTTGTCTTGGTTAGATAGCTCTGCTTGAGGTAATAGGCTGATTAGTTTTAGCAAGTCTGCGGTGGTGTTTATTTTTAAGTTTGCAGCAAGAGCAGGGGTGATCACAATTTGTTGTAAATTGCCTTTTAAGACTAAGGTCCCTTCAGCTATCGGGCTGGTAGGAATTGAAGCGGTATTAGTAACAGACAAATTCAAAGGTCGCCATGACTCGTTTATTTTGATCTCTGCGCTTATCGCTGGAGCAAGGTAATTGATGTTACGAACCGGGTAGGGTTGATCTGTTTTTAAGGTTTGCAACAGAGTCGATGAGCCATTTGCGGGCTTTATCTGTTGCGAACTTGTTAGCGAAACCTCATTTATTTTTTGCATTTGTGTCTTAAATCAATCTTTAACCAATTCTGAGATAAAGCTAACTTACGCTTTGCAATATCATTATGATAGACTACAGCCCTCTTTGGGGTATAGAGAAAATTACTTTTTGTTAAATGTAGAATCAATCACTTGCATCAAACAAGAACGCTGTTTGTTTGAAGATCTCTCTTTTGAATTAAAAGCTGGGGAGATTATGCAATTAGAAGGTCCTAATGGGGCTGGTAAAACATCATTATTGCGTATCCTTGCTGGTTTTTCGAGACCAGAGACAGGTCGTCGGTTGTGGATGGGTGAAGATATCGCAAAAAATGAAGAGGATTTTTTAGCTGAGTTATTATTTATTGGTCATAAAACAGGAGTTAATCCACATTTAACGGCCATTGAGAATGTTCAGTTTTGGCAGCAAAGTCATGGTTATCGTCAAACGATTGACTATTATGGATTACTTGCCACCTTGGGATTAGTTGGCCTTGAAGATGTCCCTGTTAGAATGCTATCAGCTGGGCAACAGCGACGTGTTGCTTTGGCTCGATTATGGATTAGTGACGCAAAACTATGGATGCTCGATGAGCCTTTTACAGCTGTTGATAAGAAAGGTGTAACGTTATTACAGCAGCAATTTAAACAGCAACTAGCACGCGGTGGCTGCATTATTTTAACTAGTCACCAAGATTTAACCGAGCACTTTTTAGACTTAAAAACCCTTGTATTGGAGTATCGATTTTAATGCTCCGCCACTATTCATATCGTCAATTATTCTGTGCTGTGTATAAAAAAGATTTGCGATTAGCATTTCGCCAGCGCTCAGAAATTATTAACCCGCTTTTATTTTTGACTATTGTCATTAGCCTTTTTCCTCTTGGTGTTGGCCCTGAGCCGGCCTTACTGTCGCGGATGGCTCCGGGTATCATTTGGGTGGCTGCTTTGTTAGCCACAATGTTGAGTTTAGATAAATTATTTCGAGACGATTTTGTCGATGGTTCGCTTGAGCAACTTTTAGTTAGCCCATATCCGATGTCGTTGATTGTTTCAGCCAAAATAGCAGCTCATTGGACAACGACTGGATTGCCACTAGTCTTATTTTCACCTTTGTTCGCACTGCTTCTTAATTTAGAAAGTGAAGCATGGCAAGCAACGATTGTGACGTTATTGATAGGTACGCCGTTATTGAGTTTAATCGGTGCCATTGGTGCAGGTTTGACCGTGGGATTACAAAAAGGAGGAATTTTGCTAAGTTTATTGGTCTTACCTTTGTATATCCCCGTATTGATTTTTGCAACTTCAGCCATTGATACCGCGGCTATGTCGCTTGCGTATGGTGGGCAGTTAGCAATCTTAGGGGCAATGGTTGCAGCTGCAACTGTGCTTGCTCCTATTGCCGTTTCATCAGCATTGAAAGTGAGTGTAAGTTAATTATGTGGAAGTGGTTACATCCTTACGCGAAAGCGCAGACAGCCTATCGATTGTGCAATTTATTTTTGCCTTATTTTGCGGCCTTAACCGTTGTTTTACTCGTAGTGGGTTGGGTTTGGGGGCTTGCCTATGCACCCGCTGATTATCAACAAAAAGATAGTTATCGCATTATTTTCATTCATGTTCCTTCAGCTATTTTGTCGATGGGCGCATATTCATCGATGGCAATTGCTGCGTTTATTGCCCTTGTTTGGCAAATTCGTAATGCTGAATTGGCAGTCATCGCTATTGCTCCTGTAGGCGCAGCTGTAACTGCGATTGCCTTAATTACAGGCGCTGCATGGGGTAAACCTATGTGGGGTGCTTGGTGGGTTTGGGATGCGCGTTTAACGTCTGAGCTTATCCTGCTATTTTTATATTTGGGTGTTATTTCACTTTATCACGCATTTGAAGATAAAGCCGCTGCGGGCCGTGCAGCTTGTATTTTGGCGTTAGTTGGGGTGGTGAATCTACCGATTATCCACTTCTCAGTGGAGTGGTGGAATACGCTGCATCAAGGTGCGACTATCACCAAATTTGATTCATCAGCCATAGATAAATCAATGTTTTGGCCATTAATGGTCAACATTGCTGCGTTTGCCGCATTTGTTGGTACGTTGACTTTAATTCGATTAAAAAATGAAATTTTGTTGCGTGAAAAACACCGCCCCTGGGTGAGAGCGCTTGTAAGTGGAGATCACAATGCAGTTTAGTTCCTTCTCAGAGTTTATAGCGATGGGTGGTTATGGTTTTTTTGTGTGGCTATCTTATGGTAGTTGTTTGCTTATTTTATTGGCTTTAGTGGTGGTGAGTGTTCGTGGTCATCAACAAACATTAAAGTCGATTGCCGATCAATTAGGGCGCGAGAAACGCATTAAGCAAGCACAAGAAGGGGAAATGTTATGAACCCTAGACGCAAAAAAAGATTATTTGTTTTAATTGCTTCATTATTTGGTATTGGAAGCGCTATTGGCCTAGTTCTGTATGCATTACAAGAAAACATCAACTTGTTTTATACCCCAAGTGAGTTAATTGATGGTAAAGGGCCTGATAAACAAAAGCCGCATGTTGGGCAAAAGTTACGAATAGGTGGCATGGTTGTCCCTGGTAGTGTGGTACGTGATCAAAGCTCCTTATTTGTTGAGTTCAAGCTAATAGATACAGGCCCTTTAGTCACAATTCGTTACCAAGGCATCTTACCTGACTTATTTCGAGAGGGTCAGGGGATTGTTGCACAGGGACATTTAACGGCTCCAGATACAATTGAAGCCTTCGAAGTGTTAGCAAAACATGATGAGGAATACATGCCAGCTGAAGTTGCTGAAGCTGTAAAAGGAATTAGACACGAAAAACCCGCTTACACGATACCAAAAGAGTATTAATTATGATCCCTGAGTTAGGTTTTTTATCGTTAACAATTGCGATGGCATTGTGCTTACTGTTGTGTATTTATCCTCTTTGGGGTGCACATAGCGGGAACTTAAGGCTAATGCGTGCGGCGCCTGCTTTAGCGGTTGGTCAGTTTGTTTTTGTACTTATATCTTATTTGGCGTTAGTTTATCTTAGCTTACATGATGATTTCAGAGTCGCGTATGTAGCTAATAACTCAAGCTCTTCATTACCTTGGTATTACAAAGTCACTTCAACATGGGGCAACCATGAAGGAGCTATGCTGGTTTGGGTATTAATGCAATCAATATGGACTGCATTAGTAGCTGTGTTATCTAAATCACTTCCTTGGTTATTGCGTGCTCGGGTATTGGGAATATTAGGCTTTTTAGGTGTTGGATTTATGTCTTACACCTTATTGCTTTCAAGCCCGTTTGAGTTATTACTGCCATATTATCCTGTTGAAGGCCGAGATCTAAATCCATTACTGCAAGACCCAGGTATGATTATTCATCCTCCATTGCTTTATATGGGCTACGTGGGCTTATCAGTATCATTTGCTTTTGCAATTGCAGCTTTGATGACTGGCAAACTTGATAACACTTGGGCTAAATGGTCTCGCCCTTGGACTATGGCTGCTTGGGCATTCTTAACGTTAGGTATAACCATTGGTAGTTGGTGGGCCTATTCTGAGCTAGGTTGGGGTGGTTGGTGGTTTTGGGATCCAGTCGAAAACGCATCATTAATGCCTTGGCTTGTGGCAACTGCACTGATCCATTCACTTTCAGCGACAGAAAAACGTGGCGTGTTTAAATCTTGGACTGTATTGCTCGCCATTGCTGCATTTTCATTGAGCCTTCTTGGCACCTTTATTGTTCGCTCAGGGATCATTGTTTCTGTGCATGCCTTTGCTACCGATCCAGCGCGTGGAGTCTTTATTTTAGGCTTTTTACTCACCGTTGTTGGCGGGAGTTTACTGCTGTATGTGCTCAAAGTATCTGATGTAAAAAGTGAGGGGCGATACCAGTTCTTTTCGCGTGAAGTTGCCCTTTGGCTCAATAATATTTTACTGGTGGTTGCGACGTTAATCGTATTACTGGGTACTTTATTACCTTTAGTTCATAAAGAGCTGGGTTTAGGGTCTATTTCTATCGGAACGCCGTTTTTTAACCAAATGTTCTCTATTTTATTGGTGCCATTTGTGGCTTTATTGGCAATTGGCCCTATGCTGCGCTGGAAACAAAATCAATTAAAACTGGTATTTAATAAATATGCTTTTGCTTTATTAATCAGTGTGATTGTGAGTGCTGCTTGGTTATTTTCAAGCTATGAAACCGTTGCAGTGATGACTTTTGTGGCTGTTGCATCGGCACTTTGGATTGTTTTGACGTCATTATTTGATATTGCAATAAAATTCAAAGACTCAGAAAGTTTTTCAGTAGGCTTAAAAAAATTAACCTTAAGTTACTGGGCGATGATAGCTGGCCATGTTGGATTCGCATTTTTAATTGCAGGTGTGGCATTAACTTCAGCTTATTCTGTTGAGCGCTCAGTAAAAATGGAGCCGGGTGATAGTGTTTACCTCAATCAATATGAATATCGGTTCAATGGTGTTTACGCATTAAATGGTCCTAATTATACCGGGCATGCCGGGGAAGTTACGGTATTAAAAGATAAAAAGTTTGTTGAAATTTTGCATGCTGAAAAGCGTCTTTATACTATTGGTAATCAGTTTATGACAGAAGCGGCTATCGATGCAGGTTTCACACGTGATTTATATTTAGCGTTGGGTGAGCAGTTTAATAACGGCGCTTGGTCATTGCGTATTTATCATAAACCGTTTGTTCGCTGGGTTTGGCTTGGCGGTATTATTATCGCATTAGGTGGTTTCTTAATTTTGTTTGATAAACGTTATCGTCGCAAAGTGATAGCGGCAAGCGCGCAAGAATCAAAACAAGGAGAAGCTAATCATGCAGCGTAAACTTTTATTAGCTACTCCGCTGATTATATTTTTGTTGCTGAGTATTTTCTTATTTAAAGGTTTGTTTTCAGATCCTCGCGTATTGCAAACGGGTCGGTTAGGTCAACGAATGCCTGAATTTGTTTTACCCGATTTAATGCAAGCCGATAAACAGTGGCGTAATACCGATTTATTGGGTGAGGTATATCTGCTCAATGTGTGGGGAACATGGTGCCCTACTTGTATTGCAGAGCTTGGTTATTTAACGCAACTGCGCGAACAAGGCATAAAAATTGTGGGTTTGTATTATGAGCAAGCCTACGATCCTGACTTTGATGATCAATTCAGTCTCCCTGCGTTGCAAAAAGAAGTGAGCCAAATGTTGGCGCGCGCAGGCGATCCATATCAATTTAACATCCTCGATTTAAATCGTACTTTATTGCTTGATTTAGGTGTGTCAGGTGCACCCGAAACATTTTTGGTCGACAGTAAAGGGACAATTTTATTGCATCACACTGGTGATATAAATGAGCGTGTTTGGCGAGCTACATTTGCTCCGATTATTGCAGAGTTAACTCCATGAAATATTTAATCGCAATTTTACTTTGTATCAGTTCAACATTGATATTTGCAGCAGAAGATAAATATCAATTCGAAACCAAAGAACAAGCCTCTATATTTTCTGAGCTTACTCATGAGCTTCGCTGCCCTAAATGTCAAAATCAAAACATCGCTGATTCTGATGCAATTGTTGCTAAAGATTTACGCGATAAAGTACTGGCATTGGTTGAAGAAGGTAAGGGTAAACAAGAGATTATCGATTTTATGATTGACCGTTATGGCTATTTTGTTCATTACAAGCCGCCAGTGACTACGGCTACTTTAGTTTTATGGGTACTGCCTGTGTTGTTTGTGGTGTTTGGTTTTATTTCGATTGTATTACGTCAGAAAAAAGCGTCAAAAAACCAAGCTTGGACTGAGCAAGATGAAGCAACGCTCGTCCAATTAATGGCTCGCTATCAGCGTAAGGGACAAAAATAATGACTGAGTTTTATGTTTACGCCGTTATTTTGGTCATCTTAGGGTGTGGTTTTGTTATTTTACCTTTTATTCGTGAAGATAAATTAGCGTCAGTCGATCCTGGTAATAATGCCGAACGCATAGATATCTATCAACAACGTTTGGCTGAGCTGACTCAAGAACAGCAATTCAATAACTTAACACCCCAAGCGTATGAGCAAGCAATTGTTGAGTTAAAAAAACGCTTATTAAACGAACTTGCACCAGAAAAGCAGTTTAACCTTAAAGGTAACAACCGCGTGTTAAGTTTGGTTGGTATTTTGTTTATGTTCAGTTTTAGTGGGATTTTTTATTACTTCACTGGGAGTCATCAGCAAGTGCAAAGTTGGCATCAAGCGATTGAACGTTTACCTGAATTAGGCCAACGTGCCGTCATGCAAACTGGTGAGCCACTGACTCCAAACGAACTGCAACAATTTGCATTAGGGCTTCGTACAAAGCTTGCGAGTAACGGTGATGACCCAATTGCATGGATGTTACTAGGGCGAGTGGCTATGTCTTTAAATGACTTCACGATGGGGTTTCAAGCGTTTGAAAAATCACTGAGTCTACAACCTGATAACCATACAGTCATGCTCAGTTTTAGCCAAGCGTTATTGGTCGAAGGATCTGAAAATTCGATGAATAGAGCGGCAAAACTGTTAGCTCAAGTGTTGCAAAAAGAGCCGACCAATGTAGATGCGATTTCATTGTTGGCATTAATTGCATATGAAAAAGAAGACTGGTTAGAAGCGAAAGCCGCTTTTGAATTGCTCTTAGCTTCGATGACCTCTGATGATCCGCGCTATGCCATGATGCAAAGCCGTATCACTGAGATTGAAAGTCAGATCCAAGGTGCAGCTAACAAAAACTCACAATCTAGTTCTTTACAAGCACCAAGCCTAAACGTCAAAATTGAGCTTGATAAGAGTTTGGTGGGGCAAGTGCCAGCTAATGCTACCTTGTTTGTGTTTGCTAAAGCGTTAAATGGCCCACAGATGCCTTTAGCTGTAGTGAAATTACAGTCGTTTGATTTACCACAAGTGATTGAGCTGAGCGAGAAGAATGCCATGATGCCTTCGTTAACATTAGCTAATTTTCAACATGTTATTATCACCGCCCGTATCTCTGTCGATGATAAAGTAGATGTCGCATCAGGCGAGTTACAAGGTGTGAGTGATACGGTTGATTTATCACAAACTACTTCACTCGATTTAACTATTAACCAAGTGATTCAATAGAGGTCGCATGTTCAAAACCGCAGCAATGCTAGGGATGCTCTTATTTTTATTCGGTTGCGCCCAAGTGCCAGAAGAAAAAAGGGACGCTCGAGATCCGCTACAAGCACTCAACCGTCCGGTGTATGATTTTAATATGCAAGTACTTGACGCATATTTACTTCGCCCTGCTGCGGTCGGTTATGCTGCCGTCACGCCACAACCGGTAAGAACAGGGATTGTTAACTTTATCGAAAATATTCAAACGCCTGTAGACAGCGTTAACGCTGTCTTTCAAGGCAAACCAAGTAATGCAGGTGTTGGATTAGCTCGATTTTTAATTAATTCAACAGTAGGTGTTTTTGGTATTTTTGATGTCGCTTCGGAAATTGGTTTAGAACTAGTAGAAGAAGACTTTGGCCAAACGTTAGGTGTATGGGGAATTGGTGACGGTGCCTATTTAATGCTACCAGCCATGGGACCAAGCACTACGCGTAATTTTACCGGTGACATAGTTGATAACTTGGTGATCCCACAAGTAGTATTAAGTACCCCTCAGAGCTTGATTGTATTTGCTTTGAAAGCACTTGAGGCGAGGGCTTCTTTGATCCCACAAGAAGCTTTATTGAATGAATCGCTCGACCCATATATTTTTATGAAAGATATCTATTTTCAACGTCAACTCTTTGAGTTATATGATGGTAATCCACCATTAAAGCAAGACGTAGGCAATTACGATGAAGATTTCCTAGAGAATTTGTAATAATAAAAAAGCCGCTCAATGAAGCGGCTTTTTTATTGCTTTAGTTTGTTTATGAAGCGCTAGAGACGGCTTGTAATTGTAAGTTAGACCATTGGACAGCATCGTGGTAGGCATTAGGTACTTTTTTGGGGTCTAGTTTTAGTTGCTCAATTAATGTTGTCGCCTCTGCCCAATTAGCTTTCTCGTAAAGTTTAATCAAGGTCAAATATTGTGCTAGTACCCCTTCATTATTAAGTAAAGCATTTTTTATTTCATTCGATAACGGCAGTTTTGATAACGCATTTTCCATGGTTTCATCTAAAATCGCATCAATTAATGACAACATACCAGCTAAAAAGGCCATGGCAGTATCTTGCATCTGACCATGGCTTTGCGCTAACAATTCAGCAAAACGAGCTCGTGTTAATGAAAGACTCATAAGTTCGATAGGTTTGTTACTTGAAATTTGCGCAGTGAATAACACTGAGAGGAATTTTTTTAACTCTTGAGCACCAAGCATGACTAATGCTTGTTTAATTGTGTTTATTTCAGCGCGACGTCGAAATGCAGCGGAGTTTGAATAGCGTAATAACTTATATGATAAATTTACGTCACGTGCAAATACTTCGGTAACTTTGCGTAGGTTGATTTCTGCACTTGATGTTTCATAGAGCAGTTCAGCGAGCGTTATCTCTGACGGTGCAAGTGATTTACTTTGAATTACTTCTGGTTTTGAAAAGAAATAGCCCTGAAAATACGTAAACCCAAGTTGTTGTGCAATTTCAAATTGCTCGTAGGTTTCGACTTTCTCTGCTAAAAATTTAATATCAGGAAAGTCTTTTATATCATTAAGAATGTTAGAGATTTCTTCAACGCTAAGCGCTTGAAAATCAATTTTAATAATATCTATAAACGGGTAGAAATGACGCCAAACAGGGTTATGAATGTAATCATCTAGTGCTAAGGTATAACCTGATTCTTTAAGTTCTTTCACTAACGATAAAAGGCGTTTACCCGGTTGTACAGTCTCTAATATTTCAACTACGACTTGTTCAGGTGCTAATAAGCTAACATAGCCTTTTTGTAAGGTTTCTAACGTGAAATTGATGAAGGCGGGTTTTGCACCTGTGATGTCTTCTAAATTAAATTCAAATTGGCTTCCAGCAATGAGTTTAGTAGTTGCTTCATGGCCATCTATATTTGGGAAAACATTATCCAAACCATCTCGGAACAATAATTCATAAGCAAACAAATTTTTGTCTTTATCGAGTATTGGCTGTCTGGCTGCATAAAAATACATAAGCTGCGGACCTTTTTCCTAATCTTTATTCTTATTGATAGGGCATCAATATAAAAGATATGTAATTATTTTTCATTAATTATTTATTCAAAACCCATTCTTTAGGTGGGTAATTGTTCACATTAACTCAATTTTAGCTTTGATCATGGTATATTGTAAGCAAGGTCTATGTTTTGTACCGTAAATTAAACTACTTGCTATAACTTAGTAGAGTTTAGACTACCTTCTACTCAAAGTTCTAAAAAGAAGGTTGTAATGAAAATAATAACAATGCTTAGGAGGCAAATGTGGCGATTGGCACGATAATTTCTTTAGCGATTTATTTTATCGTAATGTTGGGAATAGGCTTTTACGCTTATCGAAAATCAACCAGTGATGTTTCTGGTTATATGCTGGGTGGTCGAAGCTTAAGTCCAAGTGTAACAGCGCTTTCAGCCGGTGCATCAGACATGAGTGGTTGGATGTTGATGGGTTTGCCAGGTGCAATGTATATCTCGGGACTAAGCAGCACTTGGATTGCGATTGGGTTGGTCATTGGTGCGTTATTGAATTATTTAATTGTTGCACCAAGGCTAAGAACCTTTACTGAAGTGGCTAACGATTCAATTACCTTACCTGATTTTTTTGAAAACCGTTTTGCAGATAAATCTCATATGCTGCGATTGGTTTCATCTGTGGTTATCATTGTCTTTTTTACCCTTTATACCTCGTCGGGTGTGGTCGCGGGAGGCAAGCTATTTGAATCATCCTTTGGCTTAAACTATGAACTTGGCTTGTACATCACAGCGGGCGTTGTAGTTGTTTATACCTTGTTTGGTGGTTTTTTAGCGGTAAGCCTCACTGACTTTGTTCAAGGCTGTATTATGTTTTTAGCGTTAATCTTGGTGCCTGTGGTGGCATTATTTGAAGTCGGAGGAATTGAGGAGCTTAATAATACCGTCGCGACGATTAATCCTGAAATGCTTAATTTAGTGAGTGGAACTACGCTCGTTGGAATAATTTCTGCGATGGCTTGGGGTTTAGGTTATTTTGGTCAGCCACATATTATTGTACGATTTATGGCTATTCGCTCTGTTGAAGATATTCCAACAGCACGTAATATTGGTATGGGTTGGATGATAGTGTCGATTATTGGTGCTGTTGCAACTGGTTTTGTGGGTATCGCTTATGTTGCCAAAACAGGAATGCCATTTAATGATCCTGAAACCATTTTTATTGTATTGTCTCAATTATTGTTTCACCCTTTAATTGCTGGTTTCTTATTAGCTGCCATTTTAGCCGCCATAATGAGTACGATTTCGTCCCAATTATTAGTGACTTCAAGCTCGCTCACTGAAGATTTTTACAAGATATTTCTTAACGCCAACGCATCAGATAAAGAGCAAGTATTTGTCGGGCGAGTTTCTGTCTTATTAGTCGCTTTAGTGGCAATATTTTTGGCTTATGATCGCGATAGCTCCATTTTGAGTTTAGTGAGTAACGCATGGGCTGGATTTGGTGCTGCATTTGGGCCGCTCGTTATTTTAAGCTTGTATTGGCGTAATATGACTGCCTGGGGGGCCTTATCGGGCATGCTAGTGGGTGCTGCAACGGTTTTATTTTGGATTTATGCACCGCTATTGGTTGATGGTCAGTCTTTAAGTGCTTGGTTATACGAAATTGTGCCGGGCTTTATTTTATCGACAATTGCTATCGTTGTGGTAAGTAAGCTTACGAATATTCATGACCCTGTAGTTGAACAGCAGTTTGATCAAATGCTGGAAAAGCATGATAAGTAAATAGTATGAGTTCAATCAAGAATAAGTAGTTAGATAAGCCAGCAGTCATTGCTGGCTTTTTTATTTTATAACAATCTAAAATATAATGTCTTTTCTTATACTTGTTTTGTACTGTGATGTTAATCCAAACTTGTTAAGTGCTTTTTTGTGGCGGGCAACTATTGATTAAAGCATTAACAAAATTATCTAATGAGATGAGTTTTGGTTTGTGATCCTAAGGCTTGCTGTTGCTTGGTTTTACGCTGTACTTAATAATCGAATATTCAGATGTAAATGTGGTTGAACATAAACGTAAGTGTTAGCACAGCGCAAGTTATTTACTTAAATTATGCTTTAGCTAAGTATGTCGATGAAGTGAGTGTAGCTAAGAAGGGAGTTAGTGAAATTATAGGTTTTAGTATTGCGGAAAAAGCACTTAAGGCATTGGCCTTAAGTGCTTAATTATTTTTATGCGGCTTGATCTTCAATACCAACAATTAACCATGGCGCATTACTTTGACGCATGTCGCGCTCTAAATGCCATACTTCGTTGATCATTTCTTCTTGAGTATCACCTAAATCACGGTACTTACCTTTAAAGCGTACGCTTACTTCCCAAAGAAGTGGTGAGCTGTCAGCACGTGCTAGTTCAGTATCTAAGAATAGTACTTCAGTTGCGACATCCGTCACATCAGCACGTTCAGCTTTTAATTCATTAAATAACGCTGGGCTAACGTATTCTTCAATTGTTGTTAGGTCGTTATTATTCCATGCTTTTTGTAAAGTGTGGTAATGATCGCGTGCGCCTTGCAAAAATGCGGTGGTGTCAAAACCAGACGGTAAATTAAACGGCACATGGTTTTGGCTCGTAGCAAAGCTTCCTGTGGTGTTTTCACGATATTGAGGTGTTTGTTCGATAGGGTTGTTTGCCGGTCCACCCGCTGGCATTGGCTGAGCCTGACGATTTTTCGCCATTACCATTTTTACAACTTTGAAAATAACAAAAGCAAGTAATGCCATTAATAGCATGTCCATGATTTGTAAACCTTCAAAATCGCCACCTAACATAGCCGCAATTAAACCACCAACCAGCAAGCCACCTAAAATACCGCCCATTAGGCCTTTTTTACTTGAGGTTTTAGCTGCTGTTGCAGCTGGTGCTGCGGTATTGTTTGGTTGATCAGCTTGTTGTTTTTGTTGAGTGGTTTGTTGGGTTTTACCAGTTGATTTACTACCAAATTTTTTACGTGCATCGACATTGAATGATGTCGAAAATAACACTGCAAATAAGGTGAAAATTAAAAATAATTTTTTCATTGCTCTGCCTTGTTTAAAACAATTAACTAAGCACAGATTGTAGGGAGTCGGGGGGTGAAGTCAATGCTTGGTGTGATATTTATCTTATTGTTTTAAAACAATTAAAATAGATTAACTCTGAGGTAAATTTAATCTAAATTTGAGGGGCGCGCAGAGTAAAACATTTGTTTTACTCGCGTGAAATGAACTCTAAATCTCCCACATTAAGTTTTGTTTAACCTGTTGTTGGTACTGTTTTAGATTGTCAGCTTTTTCGGCCAGCATTATGACATTTGCAAATTGGGTTTGTAAAATAGTGCCATTAAATTGTTGATCTGAAAACTCAGATACTGATTCTCGCGCATTGTTTTGCGGCACAATAAATAAAGTGACAGGGCCTGTGTCGGAATTAAACACCAAGTGCAACCCTTTTTGGCCTTTAAAATTACAAATAGTTAAAAAACTAATCTCGCCAGGTAAATCAGTAAGTTGGCCGCCAAATGATGCGAGCTTTGTATTCACTTGATTTAAGTTAAATCGACTATCTTGCACTTGCATTGATGCAATTTCATGATAAAGATGCTCAAGTGCATGCTGTTCAAGATTCAGCGGAGCCGAAGCATTATATAAATTAAAAATAATACCAAAAGCAAACGCCACCGAGGCTGCAATCGCTAAATGAGCTCGTGCACGGCGTTTTTGCACTCTATGCTCACTAAATGACTGATTCAATATTATGCGTTCTGCTAGATTATCAGGCACTTCAATATTAAGCGCTTGATCTAAACGTTTATCTAGCGCTTGTAGATCAGTAACTAACTTTTCTCGCTCAGCATCCTGGGCTGCAAACTGGCTTAACTCTTCATCAAGCTCATTTGGATCAGCATAAAGGCGGCGGCGAAATTCTAATTCATCCATATTATTTAACTCCCCTATGTTGCTCTGTTTGCGATGATAGCGCGTCTTTTAATTGTGAACGCGCGCGAAAAAGTCGAGTCATGACGGTATTTTTATTTAAATCCAAAATAGTAGCTATTTCATCACCAGAGCACCCCATTACCACTTGTAATAATAACGGCTCGCGATATTCTTCAGGCAATGCCTGAATTTGGCGCTGTACCATGGTTTGCTCCATCGTTTGTTCGAGTGTAAAACTATGGTCATCCACCAGATGCTCTTGTTCAACATCGGAGTAATCAAATTGTTTTCGCTCAAAGCGCCGTGCATTTTCGCGGCGTAAAATCGTAATTAGCCACGCCTTGGCTGCATGCTGATCAAGTAATGAATCCAGTGATTTCCATGCTCTTAAAAACGTTTCTTGCACTAAGTCATCGGCTACGCTGTGATCTTGGCATAACCAATAGGCAAAGCGATATAATTCTTTGTGATACACCTGCACAAGGGCTTCGTATCGTTTTTGTTTATTTGTCATATCTATTAAGACCTGACGATCAGAATTTTTCTTTCCAAACATACGTTTTTTTCTTATCTATCTGATATGACATTAGTATTGCACCAAGCAGGGCACAAGCCAAGCTTGGTGCTGCTTAAGGGTTAACCCTTAAGCAATGATTAGTAAAGCGGTTTGAGTTTTACAGCAGCGTGAGTATGTACAGCGGGAGTATGTTTAAGTGACTTAAGTAAGGCGGTTAAATCAACAGAACCTTTATCGTTACTGTATAAACTTGCTTGTAGTTGGCTTACCAACGCTGCTAATTCAGGAGATTGGTATGATTCAACAAATGCACTTAAGTCAGTGTGCTTGGTAGCCAAACGTACTTTACTCAACTGAAGTAGATGCTGATAAAACATCGAAGCATTATTATCACGCGCAGCCTGATTCAGCAGTTTTAATAACGTGTGCTCACTATTTTTTTCGCTTTGTTGTTCTGTATTGGCGTGTGGGGTTTTACGTCTTTTAAGCCAAACAACCACTAATGTGATGATCCACAATACATAGCCACTGCTAACAAGTAGCCAATTTGTAGTTGATGGGCTCACCATTAAAGGGGCTACCGCAGTGTTGGTGATGGCCGGTTGAGTTGTGATGTTTGCCGCCCCTGAAATAGCTTCTTGGCCTGTGCCTGTTACTGTGATTATTCGAGTCGGTAAGGTGGCGTATTCAATCCGATTGACTACGGTATTAAACCAAGGAATTTTTACTTCCGGTAACGTATAAGTGCCTGGTTTTTGTGGTAAGAGTGCAAATGATTCGACACGTTGGGAGATCACTCTTCCATCACGGACACTGTGGTTATTGTCGGCTTGATCTGGGTATGAGCGGATCCCAGCTATCTCCGGTGTTACAATTTTTGGTAATTGCTCTTTCGTAATGCCAAGTGCTGTTAAAGTAATCGTACGTGTGATTGGGGTGCCCACTTCAACAGTACTTTCTTCTGGTTGCCATTGTTCATGTAATGAAACCATTTCACTTGGTAGCCAATCGCCTTGGTAATTGACGGGAATAGGTTTGACCGTAAGTGTCGTGTCCTCGGCAATTGCAGAAGCCGCAATCGCACGATAGTTTTCTTGGATACGACCATTAAAAGCAGGAGCGGTAATGGTAAATTCACCACTTTTTTGTGGTTGAACTAAGTAGTCTCGACTGACGACTAAGTAGCGTTTACCGTTAATAATTTCATTACTTTCAACTTGTTTACCTAGTTGCGAAATTTGCGCATTATCCATCACAGGGCTTGAAAGCTGGCCATCACGCAGTTCTTTGGCTAAATAGAGTTTGACGTTATAAACACCTGCTTGCTGCACATATAATGATTCAGGGGTTAAGCTTGTTTCAATATAAATATCGTCGCCTTGTTTGGTTGAATCTTGTGCAACAACGGTGAGAGTATAAGGTTCAGATTTCACACCTTTGAGCGTAAAAGCAGGGATGGTAAATTGGCCGCTTTTACGCGACATTAATTCAATTTGCCACGTGGTTTTTTTAGAAATACTGCCATTGATGATGCTGGTATGATTGCTAACACTCGTCGGGCCAACCACGAAATCTTTTAATAACGCACTCGTATCGGGCTGTTCACCTTGCACACTGTCATCGGCTTGTAAGGTTAATACAAAAAATTCACCTTGTAATACCGGGTTTTGGCTCACCGATGAATCGAGTCGAGAGAGGGAAAATACATTGTGTGAGCAGATTAATAATAGTAATAAAATACAACGAATTACCATGATTTTTTAACTCCTTGAGGGCTTTGGTTGCGGCCACGGTTTTGATATTCCAACTGCATTTTGTTTCTTAATAAAATTGATGGGTCGTCAGGCACTTTGCGCAGCAATTGGCTCAGTTGTTGTGCTTTTTCACGTTCTTCTGCAGAAAGAGGAGTCGGGGTGACTTCCATTTTATGGCCTTGTTTATCTTCATTTGAGGCGTCTTTTTGTTCATCGTTTTGTTGAGCTTGCATGTGCTGTTTGTCTGATTCGTCGGACTTTGCATCAGATTGCTCTAGTGCTTGCTGTTTGGCTTGATCTTGCTGTGTTTGAGCTTGCATTTCGGGTTTGTTTTTTTCATCCGAATTTTTTTGCTGACCGCTTTGTTGTCCCTCTTGCGATTGATCGTCAGATTGCTGCTCAGACTGTTTTGAACTCTCAGACTGTTGCTCAGAATTTCGCTGCTCTGAGTTTTTTTGATCCGAGTTTTGTTGCTCAGATTGCTCAGATTGCTCTGAGTCTTGTTTATCTCGCTGGTTTTGATCTGAGTTATTTTGCTCGGATTGATCTGGGTTTTGTTGCTGCTGTTGATTTTTTAACAGCTTTTCGAGTAACTCTTTATTTTCTTTAGCGGCATTAAAACTAGCATCTAAGTCAAGAGCCGCTTGGTATTTTTCAATTGCTTGAGGTAATTTTCCAAGCTGCGCTAATGCATTAGCTTGGTTATATAACCCTTGTGCGGAATTATCTTGGCTAAATTCAGTCAGTGCTTGTTCGTATTCGCCTTGTTTATACAGCGCTGCGCCTTTTAGCTGTGGGGTTTGGGCTTGGCTTGCTTGTTTAAAATCGCCTTGTTGATAAGCGGCTAATGCTTTTTGCTCGTCGTTTTGCCATAGGTTTTGCCAATCGAGCGCAAACGATTTTTCTGTTGGTAGCAATAGCATCACAAAACAAAGGCTAAGTACTTGATTGCGCTTTAACAGCAGCAGTGCAAGTGGTAGCAGAAACAGCATTAAATAAATTCCACCATCTAAACGAGCCAATGTATGGTTTTGTTCAGATTGGCTGAGCTCTTCTTTATTACTTTGATTAAGCTGATTAATATCGGCGTTGGAGGCGCTGTAGCTGGCAAATTGGCCGGAGCCCCGTTTAGCTAACTGTTGCAATGTCGTAAACTGTGCTTTGGGTACCACAATTTGGCCATAGTTATCTTTTAAAAACCCACCTTCTGGTAACTCAATCGGTGCACCTTGCTCAGTTGCAACCGCATAGATATGTAAATGATGGCCCGATTGCAGCGCAAAATCTTGCACACTTGAAAGCTCATCACTCTCGATACCATCGGTAACTAAAATAATATCACCACTTAAATAACCGGCTTGACTTAGGAGCTCGGTTGCAGCGGTTAAACCCGCCATGACATTTGACCCCTTTGTGGGCATTATTTCAGGGCTTAAGCTTGGAATTAAATTACTAAGGGTCTTGGCATCGCTGGTTAACGGCGATATTACATACGCATCGGCAGCGTAAGCAACTAATGCGGTTTCACCTTCTTTAAATAGCTCAATCATGTCGAGTGATTTAAAGCGGGCTTGACTTAAACGATTGGGTTTGATGTCGGTACTATACATCGATAGCGACATGTCCATTACAATGACACGTGCTTGTTTTGCTTGGTAAATTGGAATTTTCTGTTGCTGCCAACTCGGGCCTGCAAGGGCGACGACAGCAAGGCTTATAAACACTATGAGCAACCAAGGAGATTGCCGCTGTGCTTGCGGTTGCTCTGTTAAAATAAACTGCGCTAAATGAGGCGCTATCAGCGGTTGTTTACGGCTGTTATGCTGGGTTTGAAAATAAAGCGCTAATGCTAAGGGCAATACAGCAACTAAGAGCCATAAAAAGTCTGGACGGATAAATTCAAATATCATTCATTTATCTCCTTTTTAACCATAACAAAGTAGGGTTTTAATAAAGCTAAGGTCAAAATAAGTAAGGCGATTAGTAAGGGATAGAAAAACAAAGCTGTTTGAGGGCGAAACGTTTGTGTATCAGATGAAATCGGCTCAAGCTTATCAAGCTCTTGATAAATTTGTTGCAAGCTTGCGACATCTGTTGCTTTGAAATATAAACCGCCGGTTTCAGTGGCTATTTTTTGTAGCAAGCTTTCATCTAGCGAACTTGAACCTGACATACTAAAGAGGTTAAAACGATTGCCGCCTTGCGAGCCGACGCCTACGGTATATACCTTTATCCCTTCTTCACGAGCAAGTAATAGCGCCTCTTCAGGGGCTAAGTTACCTGCGGTATTTTCACCATCCGTGAGTAAAACCAAAATGCGGTTGCTGTCTTGTTTTTGCGAAAAGCGTTTTACGGCCAAACCAAGTGCATCACCAATGGCTGTTGCTCTACCCACTAAGCCAATTTGCGCTTCATCAAGCATTTTACTGACTGTATTTAAATCTCGGGTGAGGGGCGTTTGTAAAAAAGCGGTATCGCCAAACAAAATTAATCCTAAGCGGTCGCCTTGGCGTTGCTCAATAAAGTTTTTTAACACTGCTTTTACCATGGATAAACGGTCAACATAGCGGCCTTGATAAGCCATATCTTGTTCAACCATGGAGCCTGATAAATCCACTGCAAGCATAATGTCACGCCCTTCGTTAGGTAAACTTATTGGCTCACCTAACCAGCGTGGATTACTTGCTCCAAGACATAAACACAGCCAAAATAGCCACATTAAAATTGAGCTGCGTTGTTTAACAGAGTGGCTTTCCGATTGTGACAACAACGGATTGGCACTAAAACTGGCAATTCTAAGGGTCAGTTGTTGAGATTTGTTGTGACTAAAACGTTTAACTAACCACGGCAGTGGTACAAGTAACAGCATCCAAGGCCAACTCATTTCAAACATGGTATTGCCCTCGGGTTTTAAATTGTTTGATTGCAGCTAGGTACGCAGTATTGAGCTCACTTATTGTCGTTTTATCTAACTGTGCTTGATAGATACTTTGCAGCTGGGTTGGGTTTAATGTGCACCCACAACGTGTTTGTAAAAAACGGCACCAAGCTTGACCAGTTAACGAGGCAATATGTGCGCCGTAATAATGTTGAGTCAGTCGTTTTAAAATAATGCTTAACTGTTGTAGATCATTCATTTGGTTATTAGTTAAGGTTTTGCTTAGGACGATCGCTTCACGTTTGGCGCTGTTATGGCGAAAAATAATACGCCAATAAAAAAATACACCGAGTATGAATATAAGGCTCGCGGCTATGATTAACCACCAAGCAGGACTTAATGGCCAAAAAGGCACAGTCGCAGGGGCGATGATATCGTTTAAATTATCCAAAGGAGAGGCATTCATGGTTATGCTTTTCCTAATATTTGTTGTTCTAATGGACTTGCGGCACTGAAATGTAAGGTTGCAATACCTGACTTTTTAAATGCATTTTGGCGCTTTGTTTTTTGCTGAGTTGCATGCTCACAAAAGCGAGTGCGAAATTGCTTGTTTGCCAGAGGTAATTCAAACACTTGGTCGCCGGTTTGCACTTTAATATTGTCCGAATAGTCCGCCAGTTGCAGCTCAAACGGGTCGTTTACTTGGCAGGCGATAATTTCACAGTGGCGCGCTAATAACTGTAATTGTTTAATTACTTCGTCATCGAGCTGAGTAAAATCTGAGATTAAATAAATTAACGAGCCAGGCTTTGCTAATTGGGTTAGGCGCTTTAAATTCTCAGCGAAACCATGGTTTGCTGGTTGCGAGGGAAGGGCAAGTGCTTGTTTATGACAGCTGAGCAAATTATGGAATAACGCCATCACAGCTGATTGGCGACTGCCTGGTTTGAGCTCAAAGTGCTGTTGTTGGTTAAAGACTAATCCGCCCACACGATCGCCTCGTAGTACCGCAGACCAGGCAATTAATGCACTTAAGTGAGCTGTTTGTATGGACTTGAGTAAAAACTGAGAACCAAACAGCATCGATTCACTAAAGTCGCTAAAAATGAAGACAGGGCGCTCTTTTTCTTCTTGATACAACTTAGTGTGGGTTTGACCGGTGCGAGCCGTCACCCGCCAATCAATCGAGCGAATATCATCGCCTTGTTGATAATGACGCACTTCGGCAAACTCCATACCTCGGCCTTTATGTGGCGCAAGGTATTGGCCTGCTAATTTATGTTTAATATGGGCGTTGGGCTTTAAATCTAATAGTTTTGCTTTCGCACGGTAGTACATCAGCTCTTTCAGATTGAGCTGGACACCATTACTATGACAACTTTCTAACCACAACGCCTGATTGTTGTGTGTATTCATAGTTTATGGCACTGCAACTAATTCTAAAATTCGATTTAATGCTTGGTCTTTGGTGATGCCATCGGCTTGTGCTTCATAACTTAAAATGATGCGATGACGTAATACGTTTAAAAAGACCGCTTGAATATCATCAGGTGCAACAAAATCTCGGCCATTTAACCAAGCATGAGCACGGGCACATTTATCAAGTGCAATCGTGGCACGAGGGCTTGCGCCATAATCAATCCAACTAGCAAGTTCTTTGTCGAGTTTTTCGGCATTACGTGTTGCCATAATAAGCTGGACTAAATAATGCTCTAAAGGTTCGGCTAAGTGCAGTTGCAAGACCGATTTTCGTGCTTCAAATAGGGTTTGCTGTGAAATTTCTGGCGCTTCAACTTTATGTTGTTCGAGCGCTTCGCCACGGGTTAAGCGTAAAATTTCAAGCTCACTTTGAGCATTTGGGTAATCAATATTGAGGTGCAATAAAAAACGGTCTAACTGTGCTTCAGGTAAGGGATACGTCCCTTCTTGCTCTAAAGGGTTTTGGGTAGCCATTACTAAAAAAAGCTGCGGCAATGGGTAAGTATTTTTACCGACAGTAATTTGGCGCTCAGCCATGGCTTCAAGTAACGCTGATTGTACTTTTGCCGGTGCACGGTTAATTTCATCAGCTAAAATTAGGTTGTGAAATAAAGGGCCTTTTTCAAAAACAAATTCGCTGGTTTGTTGACGATAAATATCGGTGCCAGTAATGTCCGCAGGGAGTAAGTCAGGTGTAAACTGCACTCGTTGAAAGCTACCTTCGACCCCTTTGGCTAACGAGTTCACAGCGCGTGTTTTGGCAAGCCCTGGTGGGCCTTCAACTAATAAATGGCCATCGGCTAAAATAGCGAGAAGCAACGATTGTGTCAGTGCAGGTTGGCCGATAATTTGAGAATTAAGATACGTTTGTAATTGTTGAAATGCGTTAACTGCCATAACTAAAATAAATCCTTTGTCTAATATTGCTATTTAGGAACATTTTGCCCCATTGAGACACTAAGACAGATATAAGGTTCATTATTATTTAAAACAAGTTGTATTGAAAAATAAATGGATGAAAGGCGTGAAAATAACGTTCATTACTCAAGTGGTCTGCACTTTTGTTCATCTTTTACTATTTTTAAGCGTTTACTTAATCCTAAAGCGAGCCTGCATATTCTCCATGGAGTGGAGGGTGAAACATCGCGTTAATTGTGAAGTATGAGTGAAGATGTTTGTGCTTTTTCACGGTGTAATGATGCTAATTATTGCTGTTTTATTCCTTCTATTAATAACTTTAGCAGCCATCTTTTATAGGTATGATGCCAGCAGTTGGCTTTGTACTTGTTGAATATTCAATATCTACAAGCTTTAGCTTTAACCTTCCTTATGTTTATTCTTTTTTAAGTTGCTGTTTGATCGTTTGACTGAGTTTTAGGTCGATAGCGCCCTGCTTTTGATGATTATTTTAAGTATTACCGAAGCGTTTTAATGACAAAGGTATAAAATTACTCAGTTTTATAATTATGCATTTAGATTTATGGATACCTACCGTAGTGCTTGCTTATTTAATCGAAAGCTGTTGTTTGCTGTTTTAATTCAAAATATAAGCTCTTATCGCACTATTGTTTGGTTTTACTGCTAAATTTGACTGATTAAATGAAAACAATGGTTGGCAAAAAAAACAGGGTTGTTTAGAATCAAAGCAACTTTAACAGGTCAGACCTGTATCAAGAGGAATTATTATGTCTGAGCAAATAAAACTAAGAACAGCCCAAGGCGACCGTATTGCAATCGTAAGTGGTTTGCGTACTCCGTTTGCAAAACAAGCAACGTATTTTCATCATATATCAGCGCTTGATTTAGGTAAGCTGGTTGTCAATGAGATGCTAGAGCGTTTGAACTTTGACCGCAATGAAATCGACCAGCTTGTTTTTGGTCAAGTAGTGCAAATGCCAGAGGCACCGAATATTGCCCGTGAAATTGTATTAGGCACAGGGATGCCTGTGGGTGTTGATGCGTATTCTGTGTCTCGCGCTTGTGCAACAAGTTTTCAAGCAATTGCCAATGTAACTGAATCAATCATGGCCGGTTCGGTAAATGTTGCGGTTGCTGGTGGCGCGGATTCATCGTCAGTTTTACCGATAGGTGTCAGTAAAAAACTAGCTGGCTCGTTGGTTGATTTAACGAAAGCACGCACATTTGGTGACAAGCTTAAGATTTTTTCAAAGTTGCGTTTAAAAGACTTACTGCCAGTACCTCCGGCTGTTGCTGAATACTCTACAGGGCTTTCGATGGGGCAAACTGCCGAGCAAATGGCTAAAACTCATAGTATTAGCCGCGCGGATCAAGATGCGTTAGCGCATCGCTCTCACACACTTGCGAGCAAAGCATGGCAAGAGGGTTATTTTAAAGAAGAAGTGATGACGGCTCATGTGGCCCCATATAAAACTTTTTTAGACCAAGATAATAACATTCGTCACAATTCAACACTTGAGGGGTATGCCAAGTTACGTCCGGTGTTTGATCGCCAACATGGCTCTGTCACAGCCGCTAATGCAACACCATTAACCGATGGCGCTGCAGCAGTACTGATGATGAGTGAATCAAAAGCAAAAGCGCTGGGTTACCCAATCTTAGGTTATATTCGCAGCTTTGCATTTAGCGCCATAGGTGTGCACGATGATATGTTGATGGGGCCTGCTCACTCAACACCGATTGCACTTCGCCGTGCAGGTATTGAGCTTGCCGATTTAGATTTAATTGAAATGCATGAAGCATTTGCCGCCCAAACTCTGGCCAATATGAAAATGTTTGAATCAGAAAAATTCGCCAAAGAAATAGGCTTAAGCAAAGCGATTGGTTCAATTGATATGGCTAAGTTTAATGTTAATGGTGGCTCGCTTGCATATGGTCATCCATTTGCTGCAACAGGCGCACGTTTGATTACGCAAAGTTTACATGAATTAAAACGTAGAGGCGGTGGTTTAGCGCTCACAACGGCATGTGCTGCTGGTGGCTTAGGAGCTGCCTTTGTATTGGAGGTAGAATAATGACGGATTCGGTTTTTAGTTTTGAGTTACATGATAACGCGATTGGTGTAGTTACTATCGATGTACCAGGCGAAAAAATGAATACTTTGCGTGCAAGCTTTATCGATGAGCTTAACGCTATATTACAGCATGCCTTATCAGAGCGAGTTAAAGGGTTAGTCTTTATTAGTGGTAAAAAAGATAACTTTATTGCTGGTGCTGACATAAAAATGCTAGATGATGCAAAAACCCGTGATGACGCACTGTATTTATCAAAAACGTGCCATAACGTATTTGCAGAAATGGCAAAAATGCCATTCACTACCGTTGCTGCATTACACGGCGCAACACTCGGGGGTGGTTTAGAGTTTGCACTTGCTTGTGATTACCGTGTTTGTTCTGATGCCGACATTACTAAATTAGGTTTGCCTGAAGTTCAACTTGGCCTATTGCCTGGCGGTGGCGGTACTCAAAGATTACCAAAACTAGTGGGCATTCAAAAAGCATTAGAGTGGACACTGACAGGCAAGCAAGTACGGGCGAAGCAGGCACTTAAAGCCGGTTTAGTAAACCAATGTGTACCACACAGTATTTTACTAACAACCGCTATTGTGCAAGCTACCAAAGGTAAAGCAAAAGCGGCGAAACCTAAGCTTGATACAATCAGCCAGTTGCTTGAAAGTAATCCATTTGGTCGAAATATTATTTTCAAAAAAGCGGCCGAAAATGTTACTAAAAAAACAGGCGGCCATTACCCTGCGCCTTATGCGATTATCAAAGCAATTCGTGCCGGTGTCGAAATGGATACGGCTGGTGCCTACCAAGTGGAAGCTGATGGTTTTGCTGATTTATGCATGAGCAGTCAATCTAAGGCGCTGCGTGGTATTTTCTTTGCCACCACAGAGATGAAAAAAGAATGGCAAGCGTTAGATAAAACACCTATCACTCATGTTGCTGTATTAGGCGGAGGCTTAATGGGTGCTGGTATTGCTCATGTCAGTGCCTGTAAAGCCAATGCGCGAGTGCGCATTAAAGATGTTGCACCTGAAGGCATTACTAAGGCGATGAATTACAGCTATAAAATTTTATCGAAAAAACAACAGCGCCGTATTTTAACCCAAGCCGAATTACAGCTGCAAATGAACCGCATTACAGGCGGGACTGATTATGTTGGTTTTAAACATACTCAAATTGCCATTGAAGCGGTATTTGAAGATTTAGCGCTAAAACAAGCTATGGTGGCTGATATTGAAACTCATACTAATGAGCATACAATTTTTGCAAGCAATACCTCTTCGTTGCCTATTCATCAAATTGCCGCAAATGCGAGTCGACCTGAAAATGTGATTGGGTTACATTATTTTTCACCGGTTGAAAAAATGCCACTTGTTGAGATCATTCCACATGAAGGCACCAGTGAAGCTGTGGTTGCAAAAGTGGTGAGCTTTGCACGTAAGCAAGGTAAAACACCGATTGTTGTTAAAGATAAAGCGGGTTTTTATGTTAATCGAATTTTGGCGCCCTACATCAATGAAGCGGCTAACTTACTGTTATCAGGTGAGCCGATTGAAAAGATAGATCAAGCCTTAGTCGAATTTGGCTTTCCAGTTGGACCGCTTGCGTTATTAGACGAAGTTGGGATTGATATTGGCTCAAAAATAGCGCCAATTCTTGAAGTTGAATTAGGTGAGCGCTTTAAAGCGCCTGATGCTTTTTCACGCTTAATCGCTGCAAAGCGTTTAGGTCGAAAAACGGGGCAAGGTTTTTACATCTACGGTAAAAAAGATAAAAAAGTCGATGAGTCAATTTATGAGTTACTGGGTGTGCAGAAATCACCAAAACTTAATCTTGAGGAAATCGCAGAGCGCTGCGTAAGCCAAATGCTCAACGAAGCGGCCCGTTGTTTAGATGAAGGGATTGTTGCTAGTGCCCGAGATGGCGATATCGGCGCTATTTTTGGTATTGGTTTTCCACCATTTTTAGGCGGTCCATTTAGCTATATTGATACACTGGGAGCTGGGCATTTAGCATCGCGTTTGGCCACCTTTGCTGAGCAAAATGCTGCTTTTACACCTGCGCCAGCATTAATCACTATGGCCGAAAATAAAACGCGCTATCGTTAACTCTCGCTAAAAGCTGAAAAGTGGTTATTTATACTTGCTGTATATTTAACCACTTTTTATCTATATACTGCCGCCTTAATTTTTATTCCCCTTTGGTTATTTCTGTATTTAGGCTGTTATGTTAATTGTTGTGTTAAGCATTATTTTTGCAACTTTGTTGGGGGCGTTGGCGTTTAAAAAAGGCATGCCCGTTAAACGTTGGTTGATCCTTGGCGCACTTGTTGGGCCAATTGCAGTGTATTTATTTAATGTTCATTATCGGCGTGCTTTATTGCGATCGCTTGGCGAAAACCGCACGGTATTAAGGGCTTAATTGTTGAAGTGTTTAGCTTTTAACTAAAGTTAGTTTGTTTGTATGACGGCCTTGTTGCTTTTCTAAGAACTGCTCAAAATGTTCAGCAGAAAGTGGTTTAGAATAATAATAGCCTTGAATGGTCTCACAGTTGAGTTCACTGAGGATTTGGACTTGTTCTGCGTATTCAACCCCTTCGGCAACCACAGATAAATCTAAGTTATGGGCTATGGTCACGATTGAATCGACCATATTACGGCCGCGCTCAGTCGACATATCATCAATAAATGCTTTATCTACTTTTAAGGTGTTAAGCGGAAATTGCTTTAAATAGGCTAAAGAAGAATAACCCGTACCAAAGTCGTCCATGGCTAAATGAATGCCTCGGGCACTGAGTGACTTCATAATCGCAATCGCTTCTTTAGGGTCATCCATTACGGTACCTTCTGTAATTTCAAGCTCTAAAAAATACGACGGTAAGCTGTGTTTTTGTAAAATAGCATCAATGCGAGCAGTTAAATCCGGCAAACCAAACTGTTTAGCAGAGAGGTTGACTGCTACTCGGCCACTAAACAACCCTTTGTTTAACCAGCGTTTCACATCGGCGCAGGCTTTATCGAGAACGACTTCACCAATCTCAATTATTTGGCCGGTTTCTTCAGCAATCGGAATAAATTGTGCTGGGCTTATCAAGCCTTTATTTGGGGTAATAAAACGTACTAGTGCTTCCATTCCCACTAACTCATTGGTTTCCGTATTCATTTTTGGTTGATAATAAACACAAAAGTGATCTTCTTTTAAACCATAACGCATCAAGTTCTCTATTTGCAGTCTTTTAACCGCTTGGCGATTCATGGTGTCGTTAAAGAATAAATAGCGGTTGCCTTGTTGCTTAGCGTGATACATCGCGGTATCGGCATTTTTTAGCAATATCTCAGGGGTATTTCCATCTTCTGGAAACAAGACCACACCAACACTTGAAGTAATCACTAATTCATGACCCGCCATATGAAAGGGTTGGGTGATTTCATGTAAAAACTCTTTGGCGGTTGAGGTGATTTTATGGATGTCGTTAGTGCCAACAATCACCAAAGCAAACTCATCGCCGCCCAAACGATAAAAACTATCTTGCTGGCGAGTTAATTTAATTAAGCGATTAGCTAAACGGCAGAGCAGCATGTCACCAAGCTGGTGGCCTAGTGAGTCATTAATTTTTTTAAAGTTATCTAAATCAAAGACTAAAAGAGCATGGTGGCATTTTTGCGCGCCAAGCTTTTTTAAATTGGTAAAAAATAAATTTCGATTGGGTAAGCCTGTGAGGCGGTCACGATTAGAAAGACGCTGTAATTCAGACTCTGCTTTTTTTCTTTCGCTGATATCAGAGTAGAGCACAACAAAATGGGTGACTTTACCTATGCTATTTTTTACCACATCAATCGATAAATCGATAGGCATCAACTCTTTACTTTCATTTGGCAGCTTAAGTTCTTCTTGCCAGTGGCCTTTATCGAGCAGGAATGTTTTTAACTTTTCAATGTAGTTGTCTTTATAGCCGTGTAGCTTGAAAGGTTTATTGATGTAGTGATCTCGTTTTTTACCAAAAAAGCGCAAAAAACTTGGATTGATATCAATAACATTAAAATTACGATCGCAAATAGCAATGGCATCACTTAAGTTTTCAACGCATTTGGCAAAAAGATTTAATCGCTCTTCGGTCGATTTAATACGACTAATATCTTTAACTGTGCCCGTCATGCGAGTTGGTTTAAGTTGAGGGTCGGTTGCAATGACTTTGCCACGATCGAGCACCCAGCGCCAACGGCCTAAGTTGTCTTTAGTGCGATAGCTTGCTTCAAAAAAGGCGGTGTGACCAGAAAAGTGCTGTTTTAACAACAATTCAACATTGGGTAAATCTTGAGGGTGAATATTTTTTCGGTTGGGTGGGGTAGTGGCATTTTTGTCTTGTTCAAAGAATTGGCCGTCGTTAATTCGCGTAAGTTCTCCGGTGATGATATTCCAGTCCCAAAGAGTGTCACCACTACCAAGGAAGCTGCTTTTAAGTCGATCTTCGGAGATTTGTAGTTTTTTTTGTGAGCGGATCAATTTAAAAATTGTAAGCAGCGAAAAAAGCAGCAGTATTGCGATGAGCAATGCTGGTATAAAATAGACTGAATCTGTAACACCAACTTCATGACTCTTAACCGAAAAAGAATTAGAAGCCAGTTGAATACACAGTGTAACTAAGACTGCTTTTTTTGTATTTGACTGCATTCACTTTACAAAATGTTAACTTTAGCCCGGTTACACTAATAGAATGCTCAGGCGCTGTCAAAGAGACTTTGCCTATGGCTGGGTTGTTTGTATATTTTTTTTACTTTGCTCTGAAATTAGTATCATTTTTATACTGTTTTTGTCGAATGCATGCCGACAATAATCAGCAAGTTGCTGTTTTGTTAATGTCGTTAAGCATTCAACTAATCGTGTTTGCATATCAAAGGTATGGTCATTGTTATTTAAACTCAACCAATAACGCTGTGAGCGTACACGTAAGTTTTTATCTTCTTCTTGAATTTGGGTTAGTAGCCCCATTTTAATTTGATGCCAATCAAGATCGCTCAATTGCGCAATTTTGTCTGCATAGGTTTGGGTAAATGTATTGTGGAATGTTAATAAATCTTCAGCACATGTGTGAGGAGATTGCACATACATAGCCATACCCGCGCGGCTATTAAGCGGCGCATAACCAGTGCCAACCAGATAGCCCAGTTGTTTTTCGGTACGCATATACTGAAAGTAATCTTGGCTAACAACATGATTTAAACACATCAAGGAAACTTTTTCAGTGGGGTCATCGGTTGCTGCTTGAAAGTAAACAACTAAGGCGTGATCGGCATGCTCAAGGGTTACATGCTGTTGGCATTGTTGTGTTAAAAAACAATTAGGTTTTGAAAACTCGTTATTTTTTGTGCTTGCCTCGGTACGAAGCGTGAGCATGGAGATGAACTTTTTAGCATCTTGACGTTGCCAGTTACCATGCAGTAAAGCTTGGATACGAATCTCGCTGAGTATTTCAGTGCAAAACACTTCAAACTGGGCAAAACAACATTGCTCAAGTGCGTGTGCTAAGTCTTCAGGGGTTGGATTCCAGGGGAGTAAAGTGGCGCTAAGTTGGCTAAATAATTGGCTCACTGGTTTGTTTTGATTACCGCTTTGCCAATGTCGGCAAAGTTGCTTTTTATATTCAGCAAAGCGTTGTGGGCTGTAATGGCCCTCATATAAATGGGTTAATAGTTTATCGGCTAATTCTAATTGATTCGTTGATAAACCCGATGTATGCAGTGTTAAACCACCCTGGTGTGTTGTCAGTTGATAACTTAAGCCGGCTAATTCTGCAGGGTAAAACTCTTCAGCTACCTTATCCATAAATAAGTCTGCAAGTAAACGCGTCATTGCCATGTGATGAATATCTTTTACGGCGACTAAACTATCAATAGCGAGATAAAAATGCCCTTTAGCAACGCGATATTGATGATCTTGTTTAAACCAAAATTCAACCCCAGTTTTGTTAATCAAGCATTCAGGGATAACACCTGATGGCTCAAGTTCAAGTAGCGTAATTTTTTGACTTAGATAAGGATTGATAGCCGGTAACGTCATATTCGCTTGTGGGCTGTTTATTTTATTGAGCTGTTTTAACCATGTGTGACTTAAATTTTCAATCGCATAAGGGGTGTGATACCAAGCCGTCGTGGTATCTGTTGTTACTTGTGGGTCGATGAGCACAATTCGCATATTTTCAGGAGTCAGCCAAGCGAGTAGCTCCTGCCAGTGACTTTTCTCAAAGCTCAGCATTATAAAATCACCACTGATGTATTCGTGTTCAGGGTAGTGGTGCATATTGGCACTTAAACCACTTATCCAGTCGAGTAAACGAGACTTTTCCTGATTATCAAAGGCGACATCGAGTAGTGTTTTTTTATCTTCATAAAGCGCATCAAAATCGGCATGCTGATTTTTTAGCAGTGGTAAATAAGCAAAGATACTTTCAACAATATCGCGATAATGCGCCACGCCCTCGTCGGTTAAATTAAGGCTTACATTAAAATCTTTAAAATTACTGCCATTAATGCCACCTCCAGCTGACAAACCGTTAATCCAGCCTCTTTGCTTTAAAATCGCGTACAGTGAACCTTTGCCTTCATACCCTAAAATATGGGCCAAAAAACTGACCGATTTATGGCGATAAAAGCGGTCTATATTCGGCATTGCAAAGCTAACAATGAGTTTTTGCATGTGCTTATGGGGCGTTATATAAATTTGTTTAGCTAAATGTTCTTTTAAATACAAAGGTGTCGCAATCGCAGGTTTAGCGCTATGGCTTGATTTGATTTCGTTAAATAACGATTTAACCCAGATAATTTGCTCAGCAATATCGACAGGGCTACAAATGGCTAATGTCATGTGGTTAGCCAGATAATGTTGATTAAAAAAATCTTTTATTTCATGATTAATACAGCCGCCATGATTAGCCAGAGTTTCTTTATTACCCACCGAAAATTTAGCAAAGGGATGCTGCGGATTAACTGTTTCTTTGTGGACTTGATAAATCCTGCGGCTATCGTCTTTTAATTTTAGTTTAAACTCAGCATCAATCGCGTTGCGTTCATTGTCGGTCGCGGCTTCACTGATCAGTGGTGCGATAAAAAACCGGCTGAAAATCTCTAACCCTTGATAAAAAAACTCGTTATTGATATCAAAAAAGTAACTTGAGTGCTCGGTTCCTGTCCATGCATTGCAGCTTCCACCATGTTGACTCGTAAAATGAGATAATGTTCCTGGTTCTGGGTGGCGGTCAGTGCCTAAAAATAACATATGCTCAAGAAAATGCGCTAAGCCTTGGCGTTGCCATGGATCGTCAAAATGCCCAGCGTTGACAGTCAAGGAGGCTGCGGATTTGTCACTTTGAAGGTCTTGAACAAAGAGAACTTTAAGACCATTGTCCAGTTTGAGTGGGTGATAAACTCTGCTATCATTGCTGCTGATATTCAAAAGCGGCTCCTGAATGTCACTACAGTTATTATTGTAAGTTGATAGGCTCAGGGAAGAAGACAACTTAAATTAAAAAACAAGCTTGCCTGAATATTAAAATCATAAGCGAAAATTAAATATAGCCGAGTTATACCTATTATGGCTATAGTGTTTACGATTTCTTTTTGTTCTTAAGTGGTTAAGTAATAAATGAATAGAATATTTATCATGCGACATGGTGAAGCAGAGCCGATGAAGGCAGATGATTTTAGTCGTGAATTAACCCTGCTAGGCAAAAAAGAAGCAGATGAAATGGCGGTAAATCTAAGTTTATGGATCCCCAAGCTTGATGCTGTTTTAGTCAGCCCCTACATTCGCGCGCAGCAAACCGCGGCTCAAATTAAGCGTCGCCATCCTAAAATTGAATTTGAACAGACCTGCGCTGATTTTACTCCCGATGAATCGCCAGCAGCAGCAGCCGAGTATTTACTCGCATTAATGTCTCTTAACCCTTTACTAAAAAATTGGCTGGTTGTGTCTCATATGCCGATGGTTAGTTATCTTGTCGATCAACTTTGCAAAGGCCAAATGCCGATTTTTAATACAGCAGCGATTGCTGAAATTGAATTTGATTTACAAGCATTGTCAGGGCGTTTAGTTGCCATAAACTCGCCACAGCGATACATGCTTTAACTGCCTAGTGCAGTGAAAGCATCGTTAAATTAACCCATTTCATTGGTATTCTGGCTCTATTTTGTAGCCAATTTACATTTAGAAACAATTTCAATGGCTGTTTTTACGGTGTTGTTTACATTAGTTTATATTGACCATTGAAATCTTTACCCATTTCCTGTTTTATAGCCAAGTTGAGATTTAAAATTGCGAATATTTTTATCTCGCCAGAATTGAATCAATAAGTTAAGAATAACAGCGCACGTTTGCCCATTAAATTCCAAGTCACAGGTCAGCAGTCATAAATTGAAAATACGAAGGGCCAAGCCTTGGTGTTTGCTTTGTTATTATGGTTGTGATTAAGGGTAAAATGCACACTACTTGAAGACGAAAAGTGAGCTAAAAAACGTTTAGAACACACTTCGTTGTCTGAAAATTAAGGGAAATAAATGAAAAAGAACATGCTAAGCGCCTTAGCGATAGCGGTATCAATCGCTTTAACTGGGTGTAATACCACTGCTGGCACAAGTGCAGCAAAAACCAATGTTGCAGCTGTGGCAATCCCAAGTGTCGATATTCCATATGAGACATTTACATTGGATAATGGCTTGACGGTTGTGGTTCATACGGATAAAAAAGCACCAATTGTTGCCGTTAATATTTGGTACAAAGTTGGCTCTAAGCATGAGAAGCTAGGTAAAACGGGCTTCGCGCATTTATTTGAACACTTAATGTTTAATGGAAGTGAAAATTATAACGATGAGTATTTTGGTCCGTTCGAACGTGCTGGCGCAACGGAGCAAAACGGTACAACCAATAGTGACCGTACCAACTACTTCCAAAATGTGCCAACCTCTGCGGTTGATATGGCACTTTGGATGGAATCGGATCGCATGGGCCATTTATTGGGAGCGATTACGCAAGAGAAATTGGATGAGCAACGTGGCGTTGTGCAAAATGAAAAGCGCCAAGGTGAAAGTCAGCCATATGGCAGAATGTGGACTGCTATTTCTGAAAATACGTTCCCTCAAGGTCATCCCTATTCTTGGTCTGTCATTGGATCAATGGAAGACTTAAATGCCGCTTCTTTAGACGATGTTCACCAATGGTTTAAAGATTATTATGGCCCGAACAATGCTGTTTTAGTTTTGGCGGGTGATATTGATTTAGCAACAGCAAAGCAAAAAGCGCAGCAATATTTTGGTGATATAAAACCAGGTAAACCAGTTGATCAAATCGATGCATGGGTTGCTAAACGTTCGGGTACAAAACGTATGTCGATGCAAGATCGCGTGCCAAATCCTCGTTTAGTAAAAGTGTGGAATACGGCAGAGCTTGGCACTAAAGATGGTGAGTATTTATCATTATTAGCGGATGTATTAGCCGGTGGAAAAAATTCACGTTTATATCAACGTCTAGTGTATCAAGAACAAAAAGCATCAAGCGTGTTTGCATTTAACTATTCTCGTGTGATGGCGGGGCAAATTTTGATTGGCGCAGATGCGTTTAAGGATGCTGATTTAGGTGAAATTGAAGCCATCATTAATGAAGAACTTGCACGTTTAATTAAAGAAGGCCCAACGGTTGCAGAGCTTAATCGTATTAAGTTTTCAAATGCTGCTAGCTGGGTTAAAAGTGTTGAAGGGGTAGGTGGTTTTGGTGGTAAATCAGATGTGCTTGCTTCTGGCGCTGTGTATCACAACGATCCGGTATTTTATAAAAAGCAACAAGCCATTCAAAATGCAGCCACAGTTGAAGATGTGAAAGCCGCAGGTCAGCGCTGGTTAACTGATGGTGATTTCGTTTTAACAATTGAGCCTTTTGCTCAATTAACAAATCAAGATGTGGGCGCAGATCGCTCAAAAGTACCAGCCGTTGAGTCATTGCCTAAATTGGTTTTACCAACAGTTGAAAAAGCAACATTAACGAATGGCCTTGAAGTCGTACTTGCACGTCGTACCGATACACCTACGGTTAATTTACAGCTTAGTTTTGATGCTGGTTTTGCATCAACTGTAGGCGCAAAAGCCGGTTTATCTAATTTTGCAATGAGTATGTTAAAAGAAGGCACTACGTCGCTTTCAAGTCTTGAGCTTGCTGCAGAGCTTGAAAATTTAGGGGCTGGCATTTATTCAGGTTCAGACCTTGATGGTTCAAGCCTGAGTTTGTCAGCAATGAAAGTGAACTGGCAACGCAGCGCGCAGCTGTTTGCAGATGTATTAATAAACCCAGCGTTTAATGAAACCGAGATGGAACGTTTACGTACATTAACGCTTGATGGCATCAATAAAGAAAAAGCGCGTCCAATGACGAACGCACTTCGTATATTGCCACCTTTGTTGTACGGTGATAATCATGCTTATGCGCAGCCTTTAACTGGCTCAGGTTCAGAAGAAACCGTTAAAAACTTTAGCCGTGATGATTTAATCCAATACACTCGTACTTGGTTACGTCCTGATAATGCACGTTTAGTGGTGGTAGGTGATATCACTATGGCTGAACTAACAGCCACGTTGAATAAAGAACTTGCGACTTGGCAAGCTCCAAATACAGCCAAACCACAAAAACAATTAAGTGACGTTGCCCTTGCAACAAAACCACGAGTCTTTGTGATTGATAAACCAGAATCACCTCAGTCATTAATTATTGCCGGTTTGTTAGGCCCAGCACGTAAAGATTTAGCGCAAGGCCAAGATATTAAGCTTGATTTAATGAACACTATTATTGGTGGTAGCTTTACTTCGCGTATTAATATGAATTTACGTGAAGATAAAGGCTGGTCTTATGGCGCGCGTTCATCAATGAGTGACGCACAAGGTCAGGCACCATTTTTTGTTTATGCACCTGTTCAAACAGACAAAACAAAAGAGTCGATTGCTGAAATTGTTCGAGAACTTAAAGATTATACTGGTGCTAATCCAGCCAATTCACAAGAGCTTGAAAAAGTTGTAAGTAATAAAGTGGCTAAAATTCCAGGTAGTTATGAGAAAAAATGGGCTTTACTAAGCGCGCTGGCCAATGCTTATGAAAAAGGCCGTGATGAAAAGTATCTTGAACAATATTCAACGAAAGTACAGCAAGTCAGTTTGGCGCAAGTACAACAACAAGCGAAAGAGTTGATTAAAGAAGAGCAACTAACGTGGGTTATTGTTGGTGATGTGGCAAAAATTAAAGCTGAAATTGAATCGCTCAATTTAGGTGAAATCACTTATTTACCTGCTAATTAAGCACTTTGGTTTATAAAAACGATAAAGCCTACATTTATGTAGGCTTTTTTTGTTTTTAAAATTAACCTCGGTTCTAGGTTTTTTTAGTATTAAAGGGCAAGGCGAGAGGCTAAATAGCCCTCATAATCGGGCATTTCTCTTGGCATTGGCGTATTCATCAAAGGCGACGACAGCAGCATGTCGGCACTTGATTCATTACACGCGACCGGAATATTCCATACAGCAGCTAATCGTAATAACGCTTTTACATCAGGATCATGGGGTTGCGAGGCGAGCGGATCCCAAAAAAAGATTAATAAATGGATCTCATGCTCAGCAATTAAGGCACCGAGTTGTTGATCGCCACCTAATGGACCACTTAGCAGTTTATGGACGGGCAGCCCCGTACTTTTTTCAATTAAATGCCCTGTAGTGCCGGTGCCATAGAGTGTATGTTGGCTAAGGACGTTTAAGTGCTTGGTACACCATAATTCGAGCGCATGTTTTTTGCCATCGTGGGCAACCAATGCAATGGTTTTTTTTGCCGGTAAAGCGTGTTGTATTGTCTTCATTTTTACTCCTCATTCCAACATCCGTAATATGAGGAAATAACACCAGTCTGTAAACAGATTTTATAGAATAAGATTGATTGCTAAGGTAATAAACACTAGGCCTGTGATCCTATCTAACCACTGTTGCGCGCTGGGGTGATGGCGGAAATAACCTGCGATTTTATCGCCAAAATGGACATAAAGCGTGTCAATCGGGAAAGCAAAAAGAGGATAAAGCAAACCAAAAATAGCCAGCTGCCAAGTGGGTGACAGGCTTAAACTGGTATCTACAAACTGCGGTAAAAAAGCAATAAAAAAGAGTGCGACTTTGGGGTTTAATACTTCAGTCATCATGGCTTGAAACATCACGTTTTTTTCTTTTTTTGTTGAAACGTGCGGTTTATCGCTGCATTGAGCTGGTTTAAAACTATCACGCAGTGAGTTGATGCCTAAATAAATCAGATACGCAGCACCACACCATTGTACCGCTTGGTAAGCTATTGGTGATGTTTTTAAAATGGCTGATAATCCAAGCACTGCAAAAATGGTATGGATCACCCCTGCAATAGCAAAACCAAAGGCTGTTTGCATGCCGGCTGTTTTACCTTTGGTAAAAGTTTGCGCCATTAAAAACGCATTTGATGGCCCCGGTGATATTGCCAGTAAAAAGCTAATACTTAAAAAGGAAATAAGGGATTCAATGCTGATCATGGATATTTTATACGTTGTTTTAAAAGCGTAAGCTTATCAGGTTGTTTTCCTCCTTAGAAGGTCCAATCTAAAAACAAAAAAAGCGGCTTAACAATATAAGCCGCTTTGGGAATGAGTTATTGGATTTAGAATGTGACTGTGGCATTTACCGAGCAAGAGGTGGTGCTACCTAAGTCACATACTTGGTAAGTATATGAGCCGCCGCCTTTTACATTAATGCTATCGGTGTAGTTACCCGAGTTAGCAACTGTATTGACTTTTTTTCCGTCGCGGTAGATGTCAACAGTCGAGGTGTTAGCGCCATTCCAGCTTAAATTAGCGTAGCTTACTCCTTTTGATTTATAACCGTTTACGGATAACTCAAACCCGCTTGGCGTACCACCGCCGTTGCCGCCACCGTTATCACCAGCGCAGCCGTTTTGAGTTAGGTAATCTGAAGCCGCTTTAGCTTTTACAATACCATAGCCAAATTTATCATCTTTACCTACAGCACCTGCATCTTGTGCTGTCGCTTTGAGTGCGTCACGTATTTCAGTGCCGGTACAGCTAGGATGATTTGACCAGACCAATGCCGCAATACCTGACACAGCAGGCGTTGCCATTGAAGTACCGCTCATGAAGCCATAATTGCTGGTGCCGATATTAATGGTAATACTTGTGCCTGCTTTAATCGCTGCACTATCTTCAAACGCAGCACCGACTGCTGGAATTGTTGTTGCATTTGTATCACCCAAAGTACCGTAAAGCATACCCGGCTCATTGTTGATAAGAACCGCGCCAATACCGCCAGAGTTTTCGCAGTTCAGTACTTTGTCATGAAATGAAATTACGCCACGGTCAATCACACAGACTTTTCCAGCTGCGGCTGAATTGATGCTTTCAGCTGTACCCATGTTAAAAGTACTTGCGGTTACTGTGCCTGAGTTTTCCATTGCCGAAGATGCAAAAGGTGTATTATTGACAGACATTGACGCGCTGGTGGCCATGCCTGCTGGATAGGTAGAAAGCGTATCGACACCGCCTGCGGTTACTTCAACACAGATTGTTTCGTCAGTCGTTACGCGACGTCCTTTACCTGAGGAACAACTTGGGTACTGGGAGAAATCAGCAATGTTATTATCAGCATCATTAGCACCAATCATCATTACAGAAGGGTAACCAGCAGGATAAGAGCGTACGTTATTACCATCATTACCTGCAGCCGCTACAACTAAACCACCTGCAGCAGTAAAGTTTGCAAATGCATTTGATTCCGTTGAATTTGAACCACCGCCACCTAAACTCATGCTAATAATATTTGCACCAGCTTGGCCGCATAAGTTAGCTGCGTGGGCTAAATCAGAAGAATACCCCCAGCCTTCAGCGTTAAATACTTTGATAATGTGCATATCAACACCCGGTGCCATACCAACTACACCAATGTTGTTATCCGCAGCGCCAATAGTACCAGCTACATGGGTACCGTGTGGGCCGCCGTTCTCATACCAGTTACCCGTGCCTGAATCGTTATCACCCGTAATATTACCCCAAACAAAATCAGGGTTTGATTGATCTAAGCCAGAATCGATAACGCAAACTTTCATGCCAGCATTAGCATCAAAGGTGACTTGATCAGCTTGTGATTGATAGACCGCATAGGGTGTAAGTTGCTGCTGCATTGCATCACCCATGTCATCGCTATAAACAGCGAGTGGGGTGCGCTTGTAATCTTCTTCAATGAGTGTGATGTGTGGGTTGTTTAACAATCCTTTGATACTATTTAAATCGTGTCCTGTAAATTGCGCGGCAATAAATCCTTCAGAATCAACCTTGATCTCCCCGCCAAGTTTTTTTGTCAGCGCTTTAACAATGCCTTTTTTACTGTTATCGACTTGAATAATAAAGCGCCCTTCATCTGCAAAAGCTGAGTTTGATGCACCTAATGCAATGATCATTGCAGTGGTAATTGAAGTTAACTTCATTTTTTGACCCTACCTATTATTGTTATTTCATTTACAGACATTTACTTTTGTAAATATGTTGTAAATAAAATATCAATCTAAGATGTAATTGCAAGCTTATATGCTGATTTTAGTCCCTTTTAGTTAGTACAAATTAATTTATCTATGGAACAAATCGTTATTATTAGAAGGCTAGAGATACATAAGGCTTGCGACAGATACACTTTGATTGTTGTGTATTATGCAATTTTAGTCTGAAAGTTATTTTTTGCGACAAAAGGATCATAAACTTTGTTGCATTATAAGTAGTGCGTAGTTTTTATGTGAATGATCCAATAAAACGCTTTTATGCCTAAAGCGGGTGCAGTGTGGCGTGTTTATCTTTGTGAAGTAACAACAACATTGGCAGGATAAGACAAATATGTAATAGCACTAATTGTGGCGCGGTTAAGCCAAGTTGCAATGTTAGTGTCACTAATAATCCAGCGCCACTCATTTGCATCACGCCAATTAACGCAGAAGCGGTGCCTGCTTGTTTTGAAAAGGGTTCTAATGCTTTACCAACAGCCGAACCCAATGTTAACGAAAAACCAATCGACGCTACAAAAATAGGCAGCATAAACGCCCATGGGGTTGTAAAACCAAGCATAGCGGCCATCATCACGCCACTAAAAACAAGCACACAAAGCCCTTGATAAAGTGCTTTTTTGGTTGAACGTTTGATGAAATACGGTGCTGTAAAACTGGCAATAATTGATAACACAGCATTAATGGTAAACCAAATAGTAAATTCTTGGCTGCTTAAGCCTAACTGAGTCATCAACCAACCTGGAGCAGAGCTCACAAATGCGATAATAATCGCCATGGCTAATAAACAGATCACAGCATGATACGCAAAAACGCGGTGGCGAATAATCGGTGCGAAGCGCTTAAAGTTGAGCAGTTTACCTTGATAAAGAGTGTCAGTCGGTCTGGTTTCTTTGGCAAAAAATATCATCAGGGTTAATGAAACTAGTGCAAAAACACTTAAAACTGCAAAGTTAGCCCGCCAACCAAACTCAAGTGTTAACCAAGCGCCTAAAATTGGCGCTAGGGCAGGAATAAAACAAATGACACCATTGAGATATGACATCACTTGCGCGCCAACATTAGCATTAAAACTGTCTCTAACCATCGCAAAAGCGCAAACAAACGTAGCACAAGCGCCAAATCCTTGTATTACTCGAGCCATTAAAAGCTGCTCGTAACTTTGTGCAAAAGTAGCACTAAGGGCGCTTATGCCGTAAATGACCATGCCGCTAATCGCTAAGGGTTTACGGCCATACTTATCGGCTAGCGGTCCTGCAATTAGTTGACCAAGGCCTACGGTCATTAGAAATAGGCTAATAGTTTGTTGAATGTGCTGCTCTGGTACGTTTAATTGCTCTGCCATGATCGGAAATGCAGGTAGATAAATATCAATGGCAAGAGGGCAAAATACAACCAGTAAAATTAAGATTAAAATAGTCGATGTAGGTACGGTACTGGTTTTAAACATGGTGCTTCTTGTAAGTAAGTAAGGAAGGAAGGCATGGCGCACTTAATAACATAATGCGCAGCTCATCGTTAAGTGAGCTGCGCATTGTATGAGGTCTTATATACAATTGAAACCGTTAAACGTCTCCAAACGTATGCAACGTAGATTATTCTATGCGGATGGTTGCCTTGTTAATCACTACCTCGGTCGAGGTTTTACCAGATTGGCTACCTAAGGTTTCAAGTGTGGTTAACGTGTCATCAAGGCCTTTCACAACTTGACCAAAAATAGTATGGCGACCATCTAAAAACGGGGTTGGCCCAAAGGTAATAAAAAATTGGCTGCCATCGGTATTAGGGCCAGCATTGGCCATACTTAAGATCCCAGGTTTGTCATGCGATAATGTGCCATCAAATTCACCCGCATATTTGTATCCTGGATTGCCGCGCCCAGAACCTAAAGGATCCCCCCCTTGTGCTATAAACTCAGGGATAATGCGGTGAAAAATCAACCCATCATAAAAACCAAGCTCAGTTAGATAAATAGTGCTACTAACATGCATTGGAGCATTAAGGTGAAATAGCTCAATGCTAAGCTCGCCGTGATTGGTTGATAAATCCCAATAGTATTTTTTACCTTCTGTAAAGGTAAGTAGTGGGGGTTGTTTCAGGCTTGTTTTCCAATCTTTACTTTCTTTATCGACCTGTTCGCTACTAATAAATTGTTTTGTTTCTTTAATTGCTTGGTCAGGGCCAAAGCAGCCAGTCAAAGAAAGGGTCAGAGTTAAGGGTAAAAAAACTTTTAACAGCGTTTTCATGCAAAGTAGGCCTTAAAATAAGCGTTATTTGTAACACACCTCCTTACTGGCGGTGCGTCATTAATAGTAAAGCGTGGTTGATATTAAGATGCAGTTTTAGCGGTTTTTGGGTGTTTGGATGCTGCAATATCGGTCACATTTTCAGCTTCGCTGAGTTGCTTGATAGTGCCTGCAACCGAAGCTCCTGTTGCAATGCTAATTGTTTGATGAAAAATATCACCTTCAACTTTGGCCGTTTTTTCTAAGACCACTTTATTGGCATGTACGGAGCCGGTTACTTTTCCTTTAATAATGACTTCATCGGCTTTAATGCTGCCATTGATAGTGCCGCATTCACCAATGGTTAAATGAGTAACAGAAATTTGACCAATAATGGTGCCATCAAATTGGATCATTCCAGTGCTTTTGATTTCACCTTCAATCGTGACATCTGCTGAAATCAATGAAGGGGTTTGTTTTTTAGAGAACATGGGCAAATGCCTTGGCTAATTTTAGTGGATTGATATGTTTATTATTATGGAGCACTTCGTAGTGTAAATGGGTGCTGGTACTGCGACCTGTGCTTCCCATTAATCCGATCAGCTCATTTTTATTTATCTTTTGTCCGGTTTTAACCTTTATTTTGGCTAAATGGCCAAAACGTGTCACAAATCCATTTTCATGCTCAATTTCAATAAAGCGACCATAACCACCGTAATTGCCAGCTCTTTTAACGATACCGCTAGCAGGGCTAAATATTTTGGTATTTTGCCAACCGGCCATATCAATACCTTTATGCATAGCCGCCTTACCTGTGATTGGATCTTTCCTTATTCCATAAGAGCTTGATATGTAGTAGTTTTTTGCTGGTAATTGATTTGGTAATAAGCTGATTTTTTCCTCAAGCTCTTTTAGTTGAATTAAATTTTCAATTAAAAGAGCTTGAATATCAGACAGTGGCATCAGCGAAACATGATCTAATGGACCACCTTTTGCTTGACTGTTTTGTGTAGATGTTAAGGCTATTTTAACACCTGATTTATCGATAGCGGCTTGCAAGGTGCTTTTGCGTTGTAATACTTTGTTTAAGATAGTCACAAAGTTGCTTTCTAAGTGCTGGTCAACCAAAGCGAGTTGATTTTGTTGCTCATCCATCAACTGAAGCAGATACGATGATTGAGTCAGTGACGCGTTTGTATTTTCTTGTTCTGACTCTACTTTTGTAGCAGGAGTCTGTTCGGGTAGTGCTGTGTGTTCAAGGTCTTGTGATACTTCGGGTACAAACTCTGAGTCGTCTTCAGGTAAGTGCTCGGTAAAGGCGGTTTCTGTCGGGTTTTCTGGGGGAGTACCGCGTTGATCGAGTTCGCTATTGAGTATCTGCTTTAAGGTTGTATCAGGCTCGATTGTACCTGGCATCGATTCAATTAAATCATGAACTAGGGTTTGCTGTTGATTTAGTTTTTCTAATTTAGTTTGTAAATTAGCTTGTTTATCAGCGTAGGCTTCATTAAGTGCAGCAAGCTCAGCTTTAACTTGGGCAATTGTTCTGTCTTTTTCAGCAACGGTTTGATGCAAAGTAAGGAATTGACTGCTGGTAAATGCTGTCCATGCAATGGCACCACCAAGCATTAAAAACAATAAAAATTGTAAAAAGCTTGAAAAAGTAACAAATTTAACCGCCCCATTTTGGCGGATAAAAAGTTGTTTCTCTTGAAATAACCATAAAAAACAGTTTGTTATTATTTTTATCATGGAAGCCGAGTATTATTTTTTCTTCAAAGATACCAAGATTTATTAAAAAATCTAGCTTTTGTTATTTTGTATCACAGCGGAAACAGCTAGAGCCACACTGACTCTAGCTATCGATTATTACTTTGCTGGCAAAATAGTGCCTTCGACAGAGCCAAAACCAATACGTTTAAAGCCGTCTTTTTCACACCAACCACGCATAATAACTTTGTCGCCATCGTTTAAAAATGTACGTGTTTCGCCATTGTTAAGAGTAATAGACTCTTTACCACCACGAGACAGTTCAAGCATTGAACCTGCTTCCTCATGCTCTGGGCCTGATTGTGTACCCGATCCAAGCATATCACCCGGTAAAAAGTTACAACCATTCACGGTATGGTGAGTCACCATTTGTGCCACAGTCCAGTAAGAATGTTTAAAGCTCGATTGTGAAAGTTTGCTCGGCGCTGTTTTTTCAGCACGCATTTTTTCAGATTCAAGTAATACGTCCATTTGGATATCAAACGCACCCGCTTCACGGTTCGCTGTTGAATCTAAATAAGACAATGGCTGAGGATCGTTTTCATCACGATGCCAATTGGTTTTAAATGGTGCAAGTGCTTCAGTCGTCACAATCCAAGGTGAAACAGTTGAAGCAAAGTTTTTGGCTAAAAATGGACCAAGTGGTTGGTATTCCCAAGCTTGTAAGTCACGGGCCGACCAATCATTAAATACACACAAACCAAAGACATGGCTTTCTGCATCTTCAATCGCAATTGCATCACCTAATTTGTTTCCTTTACCTAAATAAATACCCAGTTCAAGTTCGTAATCGAGGCGTTTACATGGGCCAAATGATGGCACTTCAGCATCAGGTGCTTTTGTTTGACCATTTGGGCGATGGAATGTTTGACCAGAAACATCAATCGATGATGAGCGACCGTGGTAACCAATCGGCACCCATTTGTAGTTGGGCAATAATGGGTTATCTGGGCGAAATAAACGACCAACCGCTGTGGCATGATAAATTGACGTATAAAAGTCGGTGTAATCACCAATACGACATGGCAGGCTAAATTCAATCTCTGCTTGAGCAACTAAGGCACCCTCAAGGGCTGCTTGGTGTGCAGAACCCGTGCGTAATGCTTGTGATAACGCTAAACGAAGTGCCGACCAATGAGCTTGACCCATGCCCATAAATTCATTAAGGCTAGGTGCATTGGCTGCATGCACAGCTTCTTGTGCCAAACCAGTAAAAATGTGTGCTGCATCGACAGCGGCTAAATCAACAACGTGATCACCAATTGCGACACCGCCACGAAATGCTTCGTTGCTGCCTTTGCGGCGAAAAACGGCAAAAGGTAAATTTTGAATTGGAAAGTCAGTTGTCGAGTTGGCTGATTCTACCCAGCTGGTTAGATTAATGTCGTGTGTTTCATTGATTAAATTCATGTTATTTCCTTGGGTGCGATGCACAATCGGCCAGTATTGTAGTACAAATGGTGGCGATTAAAATTTTTTAAAGTCCAATACAGAAAAAGCAGGGCGTTTATGCCACTGCTTATTTTGAATTAATTAACTGGGTCGTTAATTAAAGTACGCCACGGCGTTCTTGATCACGTTCAATTGATTCAAACAGTGCTTGGAAGTTACCTTCACCAAAACCACCATCATCAACACGTTGGATCATCTCAATAAAGATTGGACCAAATAAGTTTTTAGAGAAAATTTGAAGTAGATAACAATCTTCACTTTGGCTATCAACTAAGATTTGGTGTTGCTTAATTTTCTCTTTATCTTCTTTAACCCAAGGTACACGGTCAAAAATTGTATCGTAGTACTCAGGAATAATATCAAGTGTGGCAATCGTTGATTTATCAAGTTTGTCTAATGAGCTTACTAAGTCATTAGTTAAAAATGCTAAATGTTGAACGCCTGGGCCATTGTATTCGTTTAAGTATTCATCAATTTGGTTATTGTTGTTGTCTTTACCTTCATTGATCGGAATCGAGAACGTGCCACATGGTGATTTAAGTGCATAAGAAAGAAGCGCTGTTTTAGCTCCTTTGATATCGAAGTAACGCACTTCTGTAAAACCAAACACGTTTTTGTAGAAGTTAGCCCATGTTTCCATAGTGCCTTTATAAACGTTGTTTGTTAAATGGTCGATACGAATAAAGCCTTTATCAGCAACAATGTTTTGCTCGCTTAAATCTTCAAAATCGTTTTCGAAAATTGACCCTTTATCACCAAATACATCAATGAAGTAAATAAGGCTATCGCCAATGCCGTAAATTGCCGGGTAAGGTAAATCTTTGTTGGCAGAATCGGTGGCAGGTTTTGCACCACGCTCGACAGCGACATCAAATGCTTTTTGTGCATTTTCTACACGCCACCCCATAGAGCAAATTGCAGGACCGTGGCTTTTTGCAAACTCAGCCGAAAAACCACCGCGCTCATTATTGAGTAAAAAGTGAATGTCGTTCTGATTGAAATAAACGATGTCTTTACCTTTAAATGTTTTTAATTTTGAAAAGCCAAAATCGGTAAAAACTTTTTCCATATAATCTGCATCTGGAGTGGCATACTCTGTAAATTCGATACCCACTAACCCTAAAGGATTTAATACTTCACTCATGTTCAAGACTCCGAATACTGGGCCGATTAAGCCGTTGCTGTTACTTGCTGTTGTGCTGATGATTCCTGATTCTATGCATAAGTGGAAGAGGGCAGCTTCATTTAGTAAAAGGAGGTTTTGTAAATTTAATGAGACATGAGTTAAAAAAATTGAATGGCTAAATAATTTAGCAGATTAAAGGCTCAGACTTTTACGCAGCGGGATATGTTAATGGCTAAATTAACAAAACTGTTTTTTCATAAGCTTTTGAATAAAATGAGTATTATAAAGGTATCAGAGGCGCTTAATATTTAAAAAAAAACAGTTTAAATTAATTTATTGGATCTTCATCTGTATCATTATCTGTACGTTTGCTTCTTTTTGAGTTGAAAAATTTGTTTCTTTGTTCCATCCATTCATTTTTTTTGATGAAAGGCACCGTTTGATAGTGTCTTTCTACTTTACTATTTAGTTGTTGGATAGACGGATTAAATATTAAGTTGGAACTTGGGCCACCGATAGACTTAATTTCTTTACTGGTCATTGCTCGGCCTGCATACAAAAGTGAGTTGAGATAACCTGATTTTGTTTCATAGTCGTTATCGGTTAGGAGTAAAAAGTAGCTATCTAATGCCCAACGTTGATCAATCTCGCCTTCATCTTTGACGCCGACGAGCTCACCATCGATATAGACTTTTAACACACCGCCTTTAGGTGCTGAATAAAACACAAAGGCTATTCTGTACCAAGTATCTTGTTTTAATTCACCAAAAAATCCACTGTCACGCGTAGCAATACCAATGCCTCCCTTTTTATCGACATACAGTTCAGCGTCATCAATATTGTTAGGATCAGTTTGAAGGAGTGCCCGCCAGCTTGATTGACTTTCACTAGGCCATAAAATGTCCATCACCAAAGTGTAATCAGATACACGAGATTGATTGATAAAGTCTCCATTTGGAGGGCTATTATGCTTTACTTTTAAACCTTCTTGCGGGTTATGTCGGGTAAATGCCATCACACCTGATGGTCCATCAGGAAGAGCTGGGAGCGATAATTCATCGGTTTTTGCAAAAATAGTATCTCTAAAGCCCCATTGTCTATTTTGAGGGTCATAAAAGCTTAATACCGCTGAGCCCATATCAGGCGTAAACGGATTAGTAGAGTCATTAAAATTCCAAATAGTGACGGAAGTCTCTGGTAAGCAAGAATTTAAGGTTTTAAATGTATCGATATGCAAGCATTGACTCGTTCTATAACGGGCATACTGATCAAGTGCCCACCACGACTCTGATAATGCACTGACCTCTAAGAAATTCACATTATTAAAAAATAATTCAGGATTTAAAGCTGGCCCTTTTTGTAGCGCAACACGGTATATTTTGGTGTTATCGATAAGTGTAGGGGCAAAGAAAAACCAATCAGGTTGGCTATTTGCCATTATTTTTAAATTTTCGCCCGTAACAGTCACTTGATAAATTGAATTAAATCCTGGCGTATTTGAAGGTTGTCTTTCTACATAAAACGTGGCGTGAAAATCTTCTTGGGAAACACCTCCTGGAGTCCAAATGTCTTGTACTTGAAAAGGGTCAAGTAGTGCCGCATTGGTATTAAATAAATACGCAGAGGCGTGAGAGGTTATTTCTAATACTTGTTGTTTTGTTGGGTAGTTTTCAGATACACCGATTTCGGTTAGTGCATCAGGAGCATATTTTCCCATGATAAAATCAATTTTGTTTTTGGTCTCTGGATCAACATTTTCGATCTGTTCTGTTAATACCGTTTGATATTGGTAATCAATTAATTTTTTGGATTGTGTATCAAAGTTAAGGGTTAGATCTGTTAAACCTTGAGCAAAAAAGTTAGGTTGGATTAATATCGCGCCGTTAGTAAGTTGCTCTATACTTTCGCCACCGTGGGTATGGCCTCCAAGGACTAAATCTACTCCTGGCACACGCGAAGCAATGCGATTATCACCACCGGCACCAAGGTGGCTCACCATAACCATAAAGTCGACATCTTGGCGATGATCATCGATGATGCTTTGGGCAACTTGTTGCCATTCCCAATTCATTTTAAAGTTGCTAATAAAATCAGGAATCGGATCTGATTGAACAGGCTCATCTAGCTCATTCCAAGGCACAGAGGTCATTCCAAAGAAGCCAACTTTAATGCATCCTATTTGGATAGTTGAAAATTTAGCTGCTTTAAAATCTTCGGGAGCACCGCCTGTGTACTGAGTATTACTTGCTAAGACGATTGCTTTTTCATCATTGGCATAGTCTATAACTTGCTCAGGCCCCCAAGCGTAGTCATGATTACCAATTACCCTGACATCAAATTCCATCGCCTTGATTGCATCAACGGTAGCTTGGCCTTGAGATATTTGCTCTGCAACGGTGCCTTTTTCATAATCGTCACCACCATTTGTAAATACAGTGAAAGGAAACTTTTTAAGGGATTCTTTATGGTAGTGTTTTATTTTGCTGAATAAATGTTGGTTGTAACCAAAACGAGAGTGTAAATCAGCGACATGAACAAACTTAATGCTTTGTTGGGCATTTGATGAAACACAGGCTGGCCCTATATTTTTTGTTATTTCGGTACTCGTCACTTCACGAATTGCATAGGTGCCTAATTGATTTATTTTTGCCGAAATATACCCTTCATCTTTTACAGAACTTAAGTTGTCGTACCAAATATTATTTTCGAGGCGTGAAATAGAGAGTTTGGTGTCTTTTGTGTAATCAGTGGGAATTTTAATTTTTATATCGGCGTATTTTATTAAAGCGGTTGATGGGGGAGATAAGGTATGTAAATCGGTAATTATTCCTTGCGAAATAAGTTCAGAATTAACCGATGCTTTTGAATAATATAATGTCGTGTCAACATCAATAGCTTGTGTTGGGATATCAAGAATTAAATTACTATTATCGAGCGTGGCATTCAAACCATCTTGTACGGTGATTTTTAGACCGTCTGTAACAGGGTCAGGGGCGACAACTTTTTCTGATGAACCACCCCCACACGCTACCAAAAAAATACATAAAGTCAGAGTGATACAAGCTTTAATGCGAAATAAATCAATCATTTAAAGTTTACGTTCTTTTGGGTTTTGATAGAAAGATGTTAGCAATATTCGTTAATATTATAAATAAAAATCTGTTTTAAATTAAAAATCAAGAGATGAGCTATACCCCAATACTTTTATTGTAAGGGGGTATAGCTTATAGAAGTGTTTTTATCTTGAAGCAGTTACTTTTAATTCTTCATTAAGTATTTGCTCTTCAGTTTTAATTGGTGCTTGGCCTTCTGCGCCATGCATCCATATAACTAAGCGATCGCTCAATAAGTACATTGCTACCGCAGAGATGAGGGCTGTTGCACCTAAACCAATGAAAATACCCATTGCATTACCAAGGGCTTCTTCACCTTCTCCTAAGTAAGAACCTACAAAACCTGCGATTTTATTGGCAATCGCGGTACATAGGAACCAGATCCCCATTAATAGTGATGCTAAGCGCAGTGGAGCAAGTTTACTTACCATTGATAAACCGATAGGTGATAAACAAAGTTCACCTAAAGTATGGAATAAGTAGAAAAGCACTAACCACATCATACTAATTTGTAAGTGTTCGCCTTGGCCTTGAGTCGCCAGTGCAAGCACCATAGTTAAAAAACCAAGTGCTAAGAATACAAGTGCTATAGCGAATTTAACCGGTGAGTTTGGCTCGCGCTTATCTAGTTTTAACCAAACAATCGCTACCATAGGCGCAAAAATAATGATGAATAATGAATTTAGTGACTGGAACCACGACGCTGGAATTTCAAAACCCATTAACATACGATTTGTATAATCGTTAGCAAACAAGTTCATTAAACCGCCAGCTTGTTCAAAGCCCATCCAGAAGATGATACTAAAGACGCTCATAGTAAAGATAACTTTGATGCGATCCATCTCAACTTTTGTAAGTGGCTCTTTAGTGCCTGTAGTTGATTGTTGTTGAGCTAATTTTGCCGCAGGAACAATACCGATATCACCTAAGTATTTATTGCTAAGGGCAAGTTGAAGTAATACTGAAAGTACCATACCAACACCGGCTGCAACAAAACCATATTGCCATCCAAATGAAGCTGCTACAGCACCCGCAACAAGTGGGCCTAATGCACCACCAAGGTTAATACCCATATAAAAAATGGTAAATGCGCCATCACGACGTTGATCACCTTCTTGATATAAGTCGCCAACCATGGTGGAGATGTTTGGTTTAAATAAGCCATTACCCAAACATAGTAGTGCTAAACCAAGATAAAAAACGTTCTCTTCTTGTCCTGCAAGTACACTATGTGGAATACCCATAGTAAAATGACCAGCGGCCATTAATAAACCACCGATAATGATGGCTTTACGTTGGCCTAAAATGTTGTCAGCTAACCAGCCACCAAATAATGGTGTGATATACACTGCCATAGTGAAGGTACCGTATAAACTTAAAGCATCGGCATTGCTCCAACCAAATCCACCATCTTGTACCATAGCTACAAGATACAAAACTAAGATTGCACGCATACCGTAGTAACCAAAACGCTCCCACATTTCGGTACCGAATAACAGGAATAAACCCTTAGGGTGACCTAAAAAGTCGCCTGTCTTTGGAATTGAACTCATTGTTAACTTCCTAATAAAAACTATTGTTGCGGCCTTATTAATATTTTATGTGTTTCTGCGCAGTCAGGGTTGATGCTCAGTGAACGGGTGGCCAGTATTATGCAATCTGCTATCAATGCATTTTTTATACATATATTATTCGATAAATATGCATAAAAAGTGGATTGGTTGGACAAAATGCATCGAGCCAGTATACATAGACCACCTACAGAGGAAAAGCTTTAGATAATGAAAAACCATAAAATCTAAGTGGTCAGACGATTGGCATTAAACGGTACCGACTAACTTCTTTAATAGATTAAAGGGGTTGTGCTGAAGTAGCCAGTTGAGCTGTTGTTGATCTTTGAGAAGAAAATGCCCTGTAAAATTTAATCCATTGGCGTATATACCATCGATTTGAGGTTGGCTTCGAGGGAGTAGCCAAAGTGACGTTGGTGTAATTAAAAGGTTGTAAGGATGTGTCAATCGATCCTCTTTTAGTAGTTCAAGCGTTACTAGGCCCTTCAAATAAAGTTGGTAGGCTGTGTTTGAATCGCTATTGTGATGCGCCCAAAAATCAGACCCTTTTAATGCAGTATGTAAAAATGGTTGTCCATCTTGCAAAGGGAGTGCTAACTGCACCACTTGCATGTGCCTATGTGGTTGGCTTGCACCTGCTGTTGGCTCTGAATTATAAAATCCGAGTGGGGAATGTGCTGCACTTTTATCGTTGATCACGGACAACCAAGCGTTAAAGTCATCAAGGGTTAACGCTGTATTTTGCGGCACAAACTGATTGGTGCAAATCAATAAGTGTGGTTGGATAATCGGATATTTATTCAAAAGCACTTTATGTTGCAATCCACAGTGTGCAACGAACATTTCCTGTTCATGAGGTAAAAAAGGATTGTTTAATTGAGTCGTTTGGTGCGGTTTTGTGTGTGCTAACTCATTTCTCAAATGGTAAGTAAACTCTACACCTTCAAAATGATGCGTCACTTGATGCGAGGTGATAGGGTGTAGTGCACCATTTTTTAAAGCGTTATTTTTGATCTTGTCTGCTATGTGCCAAATCATAATGATTTCACTTTCTTAATATTATTATTTACTTAGGTATATACTTACAATCAATTACTCAATCGTTCGATGAGATATAAGGCTAAAAGCCTGCGGCTGTTTTAAATAGTCACGATAGACAACTTTATTTAATTGTATCGTATCAGCATCTGACATTGGTTCTCATCAACATTACGTTATCACTTTACTATGAATAGGGTATTTAATGCGTCACGGTTTTAGCACTCCCAATGAAAAAGATAGCTTTAATCTAGCTGTATTTAAAAAAGTATGGCCGTATTTGCTGGAGTTTAAGCATCGAATTTTGTTTGCCTTTTTATGTTTGGTTTTTGCTAAGTTGGCCAGTGTCGCGTTACCTTTTATTTTAAAATACGCGGTTGATACCTTAAATGGTCAATCTCATAGTCAATGGGCGTTACTTGCCGCTCCTTTGGGTTTAGTTGCAGCGTATGGCTTAGTGCGATTTGCAAATGTGATCTTTGGTGAGCTGCGCGATATGCTATTTGGTCGGGTCACTGAGCGGGCGATGCGTCGTATTGGTTTACAGGTGTTTTCTCATTTACATCAATTAGACTTAGATTTTCACCTTTCTCGCAAAACAGGCGGGCTTGCGCGTGATATTGAGCGTGGTGTGTCGGGGATCAGCTTTGTGATGCGATTTTTTGTTTTTAATATTGGCCCTACAATTCTTGAGTTGGCATTTGTGATTGGTATTTTATCTGTCAATTATGGGCTTAAATACGCCGTGGTGATCGCCTTTGCGGTTGTGGCTTATGTAATGTTTACCATCAAGGTAACCAATTGGCGTTTAAAGTATATTCGTGAGGCAAACCTTGCTGATAACCAGTCAAACTCACGAGCGCTTGATAGTTTACTTAACTTTGAAACCGTTAAATATTTTAATAACGAACCTCATGAAGAACGCAGCTACGATAAAGCCTTAGCCGACTGGGAAACTGCTCGTCGTAGTAATCGTTTATCGTTATTTAACTTAAATGCAGGGCAAGCGTTGATTATTGCCCTTGCGATGACCGCTATGTTAGTTCTTGCAGCCCTCGATGTTGAGCAAGGCAACATGACCATAGGAGATTTTGTCTTAGTCAATGCCTTTATGATGCAAATATTTATGCCGTTAAACTTTTTAGGATTTGTTTATCGAGAGATCAAAGGTTCACTCACCAATATTGAAAATATGTTTAATTTACTTGCTCAGCCAACGGTAATTAAAGAGCAAGCAAACTCCCAAGCCCTCGTATTAAGCAAAGGTGCAGTGCGCTTTGATAATGTTTGTTTTTCTTACGGTAAAGGGCGAGACATTCTTAAAAATCTTAGTTTTACGATTGAAGGTGGAAAAAAAGTAGCCATTGTCGGACCAAGTGGTGCCGGAAAATCGACGTTAACGAAATTACTCTATCGTTTTTATGACTTAAGCAGTGGCAGTATTCAAATTGATGGGCAAGATATCGCGACGCTCACTATTGATTCTTTAAGGCAACAGGTAGGGGTCGTTCCGCAAGATACCGTATTGTTTAATAATAGTATTTTAGAAAACGTACGCTATGGTGATTTGACGGCAAGTGATGAGCAGGTGATGCAAGCAATTAATGATGCACAACTTGGCGACTTTATTGCCACCTTGCCAGAAGGTGTTCAAACTGAAGTGGGCGAACGAGGGCTTAAGTTATCAGGTGGTGAAAAACAACGGGTTGCAATTGCACGTACCTTGTTAAAAAACAGCGCTATTTTTATTTTTGATGAGGCCACATCTTCATTAGATAGCCACAATGAAGCACAAATCATGAATACCCTTAAAACGGTATCGAAAGGGCATACAACATTAGTCATAGCCCATCGTTTATCAACCGTTGTTGATGCCGATAAAATTATTTATATCAAAGACGGTGAGGTTGTTGAAGTGGGAACTCATACCGAATTACTCTTAAAAAATGAGTACTACTATTCACTTTGGAATTCACAATCAAATCAGAATGAAGCATAAGGAATAATATTATCTGGCGGGAAAGGTAATGGGCCATAAATAGAGTTGAAAACATATTTAACATAAATTTGACCAAAATTAGGCTCATAAAAATCGGCTCTATCAATATTAAAACTACCACCAAGCAACCAATGTGGGGTCAATTTGTATTCTAAGCTCCCAGAGAAGTTATATGAAACTCCATTGGTTTTACTTCCTAAAAAGTATGGAGAAACGCCATTTTCAGTGCTCATCTCTATCGCTTTTTGCTGAAGTAGAGGATCATTAGGATAATAAGCAATGGTCTCTGTTTCAGTTGAGGAATAGCCAACACCTGCTTTGATGCGGTAAACAAAATCTTCATAGCGACCATCTAAAGTAAGTGGAATAGACGCCCCTAAGTAATTTTGCGGGCTGTAATAGCCACCATGACCGAAAGTTTGCTCTATCAAATTATGTTTATAAGACCAATGCATCAAGTTGATGCCAACAGAAAACTCAAGATCTGTTTTTTGAATAATCCTGTTATAAGCACCAGACATCAAGCGATAGCGATTGTTATTTAAAACATTCACCCCTTTATATTGCTGGTAATCTGCAGTCGCCCAAAATCCCCAATCTAAACCCAGATCATGATATAAGCCCACTGTTACGCCTGTGCTTCTTACACCTCCCCAAATTTTGCCATTGTTGACATCTTCAAGTCCGCTGTAAGAGAGCACTGTACTTGTAATTGGCCGTTTCTCTATCTCGATATCCCAACCAAAATTACTAAAAGAATCTTGATAATAAACACCCCAAACGGTGTCTTCAATTAAAAATCCAAGCGGGGTTGTTCCTATATCAAAGCGCCAATTTTCATTTTGCCATCCTAAGCCGACACCTAAGGCACGATCTTGAGGTTTAATACTAATTAATGAACACGTTGGGTAACATAATAAACCGGTACCATAAATACTGGCATTGTACTGCGATGTAAAATCAGTGATGGGAGCAGATATTTGTAAAGGGTCAAGTTTTACAAATCCTTTGCCGTTAAACAAAGGAAAATAAGCTTCAGTTAATACAGTGCCTAAACCAATGGTTGATTCAGTTTGAGTGCTTGTTTGACCACTAAAATCGAGCGCTACCGCGACATGGCCATTGAACTTCTCTTTTAAATTTTTTAAATTTGAGCGTGCTGAGTTTACATACCAAGGTTCATTGTTATTTGTGTTGTTGGTACTGGCGATATTTTGCACTTGGCTTTGAACTGACACTGGCGTGTTGTTTTTAGATTTTAAAATCGCTTGTTGAAAATAATTTATCGCAAGGGTTGGGCGATTATGACTTTGAGCGACTCTACCAGCAACATTGAGGAGCTCAGAATTTGAAGGGTCAATGGAAGTAATCCTTGCTACCTGCTGCATTGCCAAATTACGATCTTCAAAATCGACTAAACTTTCCATTAACTGGATCAGTTGATAGCCATCATCTACTTTAGCTTCATTAATTAGGCTATTAATGAGTTGCTCTCCATCAGTGTGATAATTATTTAACAATAATTGGTTAGCGAGTTTTATTTTCACTGAAAAGCTCAAATCATCAGAAGATTGCATATATTGGCGAGCAACTTGTAAGTTACCAGTCTCTAAAGATTTTTCAATGATGGCAGCAATCAAGGATTTATTAGATGGTTCAAGACTGAGTGAATCTAATAGTTTTTCCATTTGTTTGTCGTTTGGAGTAGTCGCTAAAAGATACCTTGTTTTTAACTCTTGAAATTTTAATTGGTCATCCGTCGTGGTTAAATTTATATTTTTTAATTTGTTAACTAACACGGTCGCGGAATCTAATTGGTTATCGTTCAGCAACCATTCTAGTTTTAGTAAATTCCAATAGGGGGCGACGTCTGGAGCTTGCTCAATCGCCAAAGATAATTGAGAAAGGGCGTCGTTTCTTTGGTTATTTTTATAGTAAATGACCGCGATATCTGAGCGCATTCCTGGTGTGATATTTGGTTGCTTAGTCAGTGCATATAGTTCATCGGCTATAAGCTCAAATGAGTTCGATTCTGCAAGCTGATTGATCTGGTTTCTGAAGATTAATTCTTTTTTTAACTCAGTGATTTTTTCGGTGATTTGATTTCTTGGAATATGATTTAAAGTATCAACCGCTTCTTTATAGTCGCCAAGAGAATTTAAAAATATCGCATGAGCATAACGAACGTCGCCACTCATAGGAAAACGCCATAACGCTTTTTTAAATATTGTTTTGGCTTGTGGGGTATTTCCCATTTTTAGGTATATTTTTGCTAAGTCGTAATGTAACCAAGGTTCATCTGGGCTGAGTAAAATTGCCTTTTCAAGCGTATCAATCGCCTCTGCTAGCTCGCCCCTGTAGCTTAAGTCATCCGCTTTACTTCTAAGTAAAGTACTTGTTTCATCGATAACTCTTTGTTCTATTAGCTGGTACTGACTTTTTGACAGGCTACGTGTAAATGACGTTAAGCTATCTAAACTCTGATTTAGCACAATGATGTCGAGTAAGCCATTCAAGGCCTCAGAGTTTAGTTCATCTTCTGAAATTATCTTTTGATATATCTTTTGAGCATCATTGACTGAACCTTTGGCAAAATGCAATTGAGCCGTATAAATAAGTACCGTTACTTTGCTTTCATTGAGTTTATCGGCAAGTTCTAATTGTTTTTGTGCAGATGAAAAGTCTTTTTCTGCAATCGCTAATTTAACGCGCGCGATGTATTGCCAAAACTGACTGGTGTTCGCTAATTGTTGCCATACCAGCTGATCTTCAGGAGCTAAAGCGTTTATTTCAGCTTTTTTAAAATACTCGATAGCCGTGTCATGCTGACCCATTTTTAAATGCAACAATCCAAATGAACCTAATACTTCGGCATCTTTAGGGCGGCCACTTAGCGCTTTAAGAAATAGGTTTTTTGCTAAGGTGTATTTCTCTTGAGCCATGTACTCTTTGCCTGATATCCAAGCGCGGTAATAGGGATCTCTTTGAAGTTTTTGTAATTGCCTTAGTTTTATTAGAAACGATTCTCTTTGCGATTTTCCAATTTCGTTAGCTGGAAATCTGAAAACAAAATCATCGTATTTCTCAAGCGTTTTACTATTTAGTTCCATCGCATCTAATGCGTTTAGCCATGACCGTTCAACTTCGCGCTCAACAGATGGATAATTTGAGAATTTTTTAAGTATTGCCAAAGCATTTTTATCATTCGGCTGTTTATCAAGAATATGACTTGCGTACGCGACCTCAAATTCTGGAGTGTTTGGGTATTCTTTTTTTAATTTTTCTAGTGCTTTTAAGGTTTTTAACCAGTTTTTATCGTCTTGGCTTAAGACTTTTACATATTCGAACTTTAATTGTGGGGTGGGTAAGCCATGCGGAAATAATGAATCATATACTTTAAGGGATTCAGTATATTGACCTGCTCTTGCAAGTAATCTGGCTTGTTGCAAATCAGATTTTCCTGTGCCGGTAACTAACTTTAAACTTTCGAGTAATTGCAAACTAGGGTGATTTGGGTACTCAGTTGAAAGTTTAAAGATGGTTGATAACGCATCGGCTCTTAGGTTTTTCTCAAATTGAAACCGAGCCAAAGCAGCTAAACCATCAGGATTATTTGGTTGTACTTGCTTTAGCCTTTCGAGTGAATCAATAATTAATTGATCTTTTAATTGTGCTTCACCAATGCGGATCTGTTCAAGTAACCAAGAAACAGGCTCACTGTCTAAACTTTGCTCTGAGTTGGCAAAACTAAATTGTGAGCTTAAAACAAATGAAGCTAAAATTAAGGGTCTTATAGACATTTATTCGTCCACTTTGTATAAAGCATCCCCTCTGGATCAAACATGTAGCGGCCTTCTAGTGCTCCAGTGCCAAATAAAGAAAGGACACTATCATAATAACGCTTACTGTGCTTTTGCCCCATATTTAGTAGCATTAACTGACTTTGTATACCTATATTCACATTTTGATAACTTTCTTTGAGCAGCGGGAGTAGGGCTGCACTAAATCCGGCAGGCCCTTTGCCAGATGATTTACCGCTTAAAGCATAAGTATTTTCAGGAGGGTAACCATTTTGACTAAACTTTTCTGTGATTGGCGCATAGCGTCTTACTAAGACCTCTTTATATTCTGACTTTTCGTTCATAAGTCCAATCCATAAATAAGTTCTAATAGCATTATAACTGCCTAAATCAGTGGTTTCTTTATCGAAATGAAAACCTTTGTTGGGATTATAAAGAACCCAATCTGGAGAAAAGCCTTTTTGAGAGCTTTCCAATAAAATACGATAAGACGAATTATATAAATCCTGCCAAGGAGAGTTCGGATAAACAGACACAAAACGTTTAAATATTTGCAGAGGAAGGTAACTTGGATTTAATTTCCAGGTTTGGTTTGCTAACTCAAATCCATAAGGGCCGGGTAAAAGGGTTAAACCTAAATTTGGAATATCGACAGTTTCTTCACGAATGATTCTTAAATTCATAACGCTAGCAAGTACAGCATAGCGTCTGTCATCCCATAAGCGACTGGCTTCGGTTAATGCATAGGCTATCCATAAGTCTGAATCAGACGCTGGGTTTGAATCTAAAATGCCATAAGTACCATCACTTTTTTTCCCCCAAAGCCATGCGGGTAATCGAGCGCTTAAGTCACCCTCAGAAAGATACCTTTCAGTCCAATCTAGCATTTTGTCAAAAGCTTGCTTGTCGTTGGCAACAAGGGCAAAAAACAAGCCATAAGATTGCCCCTCAGACGTGGTGATGTTTTCTTTAGAACCAAGATCGATGACTCGTCCATCTTTATTGACGAATGTTTTCTTAAAATCTTCCCATTGAGGCCAATAGCCACATTGTTCATTTTCGAAAGCGTGCGATGAAACTGAAACACCTAATAAAAATAATATAGTTAACAAGTACTTCTGCATTTTTATCTTCCTTCTTGTTTGGCTAGGCGGTTATATGCAAGGGAGTTTAATACGCGCCATAAAATAAAAGACAATAAAACAAGTGTTAAAATCGAGAGAAGAGCGAGCAAAATGGGGTGCTCTGATAAATGAAACCAAATCAGCTGAAATACAGGTAGTTGCCCTACATAATAGCGCTCACCGACATACGATTTATGCGTATTATGCTCAGTAATAATTGCGGCAGTTCCTGCTATCTCTGCCAGTTTACTTCCCGATGCGAACGAATCAATCAAAAGGGAGTAACTATCTTCATTTGCAGCCATAAAAGCCACAACACTTCTTTCATCGGTTAAAGGAGATTGGAAACCTGCTATTACAGCCAGTGTGCCGTAGCTATTTAAAGTAACTCTTGAGCTAGCATCGTGATTTGATTTTGCGTATTTCAACGGTTCAGTTTCATAAATTGCTTGTCTGATTATGCGTTCGCTTTCTTCGACTAAAGCAGTTAATTGAGAATTCTCTATGGTGTTTTCTTTTATCAATTTATGATTGTCACCAATGATTATTATATCTTTGTCTTTTGATTTAAATTTCTCATCCGAAGTTGTGATTTGTGCATTGATAGCAGGGTAACCCGTTGAAGAACCCATATGGCCCATTAAACTAAACAGAGTTTCGAGCTCCATTTTAGAATAATTAGCAGGCATTAAGACTAAAGTTTCACTTAAGTCAGCAAACTTACTAAATGGAAATCCTGATTGTGAAAATGCATGAAGATCAGGCATCGCGATATAATGTTCGTAATCTGAAATATCAATCGTTGAGCCATCGTCAATGACTGCAATGGTGCCCTCTGGAGTTGCGGTTGTACAAGCCCCTTCTTTTTCAGTCGAAAAAATAAATTGAAAAGCGAGTTCATTTTTTATATCGACTTTAAATCCTGGAACCGTAAAATAACGGTCTTTATCAGTATCATCTGTCGATAATAACGGTATTTTAATATCTTCTTCAGCAATGCCTTTAAATTGCTTCGAGCTTAACTTATACCCTTGAACATATTCATCATTTATACTCATATTTAAACGTGATTCACCGCGGTGTGTTGGTGGTGTATATCTGTATTTAAGATCAATCGGAATACCGCCTTTGCGCCAAGTAAATAAATCAGGCGGTAAATTTATATCTAATTTTACCGGCGCTGCATTATATCCTTTTACTTGCAGTTGGGTTGGATAGTCGATTAGCTCGCCAAATGTGACTTCTCTGTCAGATCGTAACCATCTAGGTGCATCATACGCTTTGCGTGGTTGTAAATACTCTACTTTATCAATTTGAGCTGTTCGACCAGTCATCATAGCTTGGCCTGCAACAAGGCCTTCAACCGCTACTTTTAGATCATCAGTGTCTCTGCCAAGTATTAAGAGCATTTTTTGATATCGATGAATCGGGTTAGAAATAATTTCTACCGTAGGCGCTTTAACATCAGGATAATCTTTAAGGAAATCAGGTTTATTATCATTAGTAGCAAAAACAACAGAGTGTTCTGCTGAAAGCTCATTAATTAAAATAGGGTATTTACTTCCGCGCCAATGGGCCTGAGAGCCAAACCAAGAAGCTAAAATAGATGCTGCCTGAGTTGTTTTAATATCGGGCACTTCTTTAAATAAAAATGGTAAGTTTAATTGGTCATAATCTCGAGGGTCGAAGAACGGAACTGGAAATTTACCTAATTGGCTTTCAATCGGTAATTGTTTTCTTGAATAAGTGATACGACTATTTTTGCTGATTTCAGCCCAAATACTAGAATGGAACGGGTCTTCACATTCCATTGTATAATGGCCGATTAATTCTAATCTGATAGTATTGAAGTCGGAGATTAATTTTGGATTTAAAGGAATTTTGTGTTTAAAAAAACCGTTAGTTGGATTAACTTTGTCCAGCTCTTGTACTGGTATAATCGTCATTATCTCTTCATTTAAATATACTTTTATATGAGATAAACCAGGTATTAGAGAAGGAGAATGAGAATATGCGAGATCTAAACTAACATCTGTAATGATGTGATCGAGTCTATTAGTAAAATCGATACTGGCGCTTGATTGCACCCCTCTCAAACGCATGTTAGGGCGATTTAAATCCTCAAAAGTAAGACTTTTTTCTTGTGTTGGTGCTGCTTCTGGATAGCCTTGGTCAAAAATAGATTTATCGACTAATGGTTGAACAGCTGCAAACACTGGGCTACTTATCAAACAAGTAAGTATATAAAGTAATGTAAATTTGAAGCAAAGTTTATTCATTGTGATTACGCTCTTCTAACTTAGGCGCTCTTGGTAAAAAAGAACCGATTATTTCTATAATATTTATCATGTTATTTACAAAAGGCTTAGCCTTTTGTGGTGCATGAACAATCAAGCTTTTAAAGCCTCTTAAACTTGCTTTTCTGACTTCTGAAAAACTATGGGAAGGCCTATCGTGTTTAAAGTTATCTTCCCAGTTAAGCCAAGCATCAGCTCGAGAGAATGTGCACTCAACAAACGCTTTTTCTTGTTCAAGCGTAAGAGATGTGAAACTCAGACCAACATGTTTTGTTCTAGAGTTACATACTTTTGTTGGAAAAGAGAATTGTTTATACCCTCGAGTCATTATAAGCTCTATTTCGTCATTAACTTTAAGTAATTGAGTTTGTTCTAAAGATATCCCAACCCCATTATCGCTGAAATCATAAACATCGACTTTTAAAGTATGCCCGTTTTTTAAACGAATAACTGCAGGGAAGTTACATGCTATTCTGTGGGATTTTCTCACTTGTTTAGACTCAGTTGCAACTGCAACGGCTGCTCCTAAGATCATTAGATTGTAGCCGGCCCATGTCATACTGATCAGAAGTACGCCAATTTGCCCAGGGTCACCAATAATTAATCTTATGAATCCAATTAAGAGGCCTAAACAGTTTAAAGCCACTAGCACTAAATAGGGCTTAGAAATATCCCAATCGTAATGTTCTTTGTCATTTAAACCACCTTTTTCTGTAACGTTAAACTTTCCTTTGTTAGGATTAAAAAGTGCGACAGTCGTTGGTTTTAAAATATACCAAGCTAATACAGACTCATATACTTCGCCCCAAAATGAATATCTATATTTTCCTTGAATTCTGGAGTTTGTAATTTTTACTTGAAGTAATGTTGGTACTACATATAAGAAAATCGCGATAAATGGAGCGTATATAATAAAAGCATCAAAATAAATTAGCGCCAAAGGTGCTGTTAGAAACACGATCCTAGGAATACCTGAAAGGAAATGAAGCATCGCATTGAGATAACAAATTCGCTGGGCAAAACCAAGGCCTTTGCCTAAAAGAGGGTTGTCGAGTCTAAAAATTTGCGCCATGCCTCGAGCCCAACGGATCCTTTGCCCAACATGAGCAGATAAACTATCAGTGGCTAAGCCCGCAGCCTGCGGGATATTGATATAAGCTGTTTTATATCCCTTACGCTGCATTCGAAGAGCTGTATGGGCATCCTCTGTTACAGTTTCAAATGCAAACCCACCAATATCATCCACGGCCTTTCGTCTTAAAACTGCACATGAACCACAGAAAAAAGTAGCATCCCACATATCATTTCCATCTTGAATAAGACCGTAGAAAAGCATGTTTTCGCTTGGGATTTGAGAAAAGTTGTCAAGGTTTCTTTCAAATGGGTCTGCAGAGAAAAAATGATGCGGTGTTTGCACCAAACACATTTTATCGTCATTGAGCATTGTGCCCATTGTCATTTGTAAAAAAGACCTTACAGGTACGTGGTCGCAGTCAAAAATAGCAATATACTCACCTTGGGTGACTTTCATTGCTTGATTTAAATTGCCAGCTTTTGCGTGTGTATTGTTGGTTCTAGTGATATATCCTGCACCTATGGTTTCAGCAAAGAGTCTAAACTCTTCCCTCTTACCATCATCAAGAATATATACATTGAGTTTATCTTCAGGCCAATCCAAAGCTAAAGCGGCAATGGTTGTCGGTTTTACGACACTTAATGGCTCATTATAAGTCGGTATGTAGATATCAACTGTTGGCCAAAGAGATGTGTCAGAAGTCAATTTTGCTGGCTTTCTTTTGAGAGGTCTAATGGTTTGAAAAAAACCAAGTATTAATACTAGCCATGCATACGTTTCTGCAGCAAGAAGGCCTGCTCCTAAAAATAGGGCTACAGGATCATTCCAATTTAGTGTCTCATTGAAACGCCACCACAGATACCTCGTTGAGGTGGATATTGATAGTGTAATCATTATTAAGGTCGGTATTTGTCCTTCTACGCCTCTTAATGAATAAGCAATAAATAAGATTAATGTAGCAAAAACGGCTTGGGCTTCAAGAGAGAAAGGAACCGTTATTAAAAGTGCCATTAATAAAAAAATACTAATTAAAATGGTATTTCGAATTAAAGGCTTCTCCCAAAAATGAGCTGAGAGCAGCGTTTCTAATGCACTTGGGGCATTGGTCTCTTTGCCCATTACTTTTCTAACTTTAATACTTATGAAACTATCAAATTTACGTAAGTAAGAAATAGCTTGAGGTAATATTGAAAATAGATAGCTTTTAGCGTCAAACTTTGAATCGGTGGAGCTCTTACGTTTATGTGTAAATAATATTAGGTAGCAACTTTGAATTAAAAATCGAAGAGGATCGCCAATTCTTAATTTATTTTTTTTAAGTTGAGGGTAATAGTTAAGAAACGTATTTTTAGTATTAAATTTGTTAGTATAAAAAAATAAATTTGCTAACAAAGTGACAATAGATAACAGGAACGATAAGGCAACATTTAAACGAAAACGATTAAAATATAAATCATAATTATTGAGATATATATTTAACAGTGAAGGTGTTAAAAAACATGATAATAATCGAATCACTATATTGCTTTTACTAATAGCGGAATTGTTAGGTGAAGCTGTTATCATTTTAATTTATGAACCACCCAACTCGCTAAAGCTTGCACATCATCTATGGCAACACTATCTGGAGCACAATTAATCGCTACATCTTTATAGGCGAGCGCTTCTTTGATAATTTCATCTTGATGAATAAAAAATGGAGTTATCTTTTTAAGTTTTGTTCGCCATAATTGATATAAGTCAACTTCTAATTGTGACAAAGAATTAAATCTATTTATTAATAGGAATTCATTGGCTTTTGACTGATTCTTCATCAAATCTGTAAAGATCAAACTATGGCATGAAGCATCACAATTAATAATTTTAATTACCAGTTCATTATGACTTTTTGGCATTGAAGTAATATCAATATGATGCGGGCAATCGAAAAGTATCCAAGCATCTGTCGGAATATCTAAATTTTTAGATGAATTAACAATATCGCTGTAAGATAAGTTAGCATTTACAACAGCGCCATAGGGTAAAAAATATACATCATCTGAATTTTTATAAAAAGCAGTGGGCCACGTTTTAACCGTACACTTAGCCCAGCCAAAATCATCATCCCATCTTCCACCTAGATGGAGCCTTAGTTCATTTTTAGGGCATAAATCTATGATGTAAACAAGCTCTTGTCTTTTTGCTAGTACCGAAGCAAGATTGGCGGCAATCGATGTTGCGCCAACACCTCCTTTTATGCCTTGTATAAAAATGCGTTTGGTCATCGTGTTTCACAGCTGGTTTTTGTTATTGAATTCATCGATTCATCGATTTCTTTAAATAATCTATATTTTTTCAAAGTTTCATTTTGAGCATGCTGATCAATAATTTCGATGTATTCACCCGCCTTTCCACCTATTTTGGCCGTTAAGTTTGTAATATCATGTTTACGGTAACCATTTGTTATTGAAAGCTTATCATCAACCGTTAAAGATGTATTTACATTTTTCATAGAGTATTAATTTATAGACTTTAGCGCCTAAGTATATATACAATGAAGCGCTAAACCAATCAAAAAGTATTACTATTATTTTTAATTATTTGCTCGAGATTTGGTAATGATTAACATCGAGCATTTTCTGGAGGAGTATGACAAAAATTATGATTGATGGCTTAGGTGATTGCGGCCAAATCAATGATGGTTCTTGCTATGTGATTCTTTCATCTCAAGAAGAGTTGGGGATCATTCTTAGTCTGCATTGCATCCCTTCTGATGTAGATGGGCATGTATTCATAGCCTCAAATCATATAGAAAGCTTTTATAAATCCTACTTTAAGTCACAAACAGATATTTTTTCATTATTAAAAAATGACCAACTCTCTTCTTATTCTTTTGAGCCTAAATTGGAATATAACGACCCGAAAGTATTTATTCGTGAGTTCTTTGATGAGCTAGGCTTTACTCAGGATTTATTCGGGGCAGTTGTTATTTTACATATTGAAGAAGTGGTTTTTTCTAAAATGAGCTTTGATGATATCAAAACTTTTCTTCATCATATTAAACAGTATGCGATAAAATTTGAAATGAAAGTTTTTTGCATTATAGATGCTTCTCTTTCTAATAAAAATCGTTTAAATGTGAAGACATTTAGTCAAATTTTAAATGGTGTAGTAGAAATAAATACTAACGCAGGTATATTTTCAGCTTATTTTGACTTTTGGCATCATGAAAACGGTGTTACAACCAATAAAGAATTTGAAATTAGAAGGAGTGAAGGACTTTTAACTGCGAAGCAATCATCAGAAATAGCTTCAAATGATAACGTGAATCGGTTTAACTTAATTGATAATGATGATGTTTACATCAGTAAAGACGCTGTGCCCTCGGGTGCCCAACTACCACCCTTGTATTATGTGTTACCAGATAATGATGCTATTTATTTTGCAGGCTTAAAACGTGAGTCATGCACACTCATCTTTACAGTGACTCGTCATACAGATCAAGTAAGACTCGGTGAACAATGCCTTGAACTTAGACGTAAATGTGGACCATGGTTAAAAATAATTATAAAGAATATAGATGGTATCATCAGGCATCAGGATGAGTGCTTGTTTATTACTGTTGGGGTGAATTTGATTTTACATTCATCTACTGATATCTCACGAGTAATGTCACAGGTGCAGGCTATTCAGGGGTTTAAATTTTCTCGAGAGCTGCCTAATTCTTATAATGAAGTACTCAACTTTTCCAAAGGTGCTATCAGTAAAGGTTATCTAAATATTGCAGACTTCATTTCTGAGGTTTCCAAGCACCGCAAGTCATCACATAATCTTGGGGTTACTGGTGTTTTGGTGATATTAAAGATTTTAAATGATTTAGATCCCATACATACCTTGAAGCTATTTAAAATGAAGCGTAATGGTGATTTTTTCACATCGGATTCTACTTCAGTCTATTTATATCTTCATGCTTGCCGAGAAAATGATGTGACAACAGCACTCAGTCGTCTTTTTAGGCTTAGTATCTCAGAGTTTTTTCTTTCACATCATGTCTATTCACAAGACTTGTATATCGAAGAACAGTTAAAATTTTTAAATAGCTTGATCAGTGATGCTGATATTGAGGACTATACCCAAAAATTAAATAATGCGAGTGTTGGTGAAAAAAGCCAAGAGATTGAGCATCAAAATCATGACTCAAAACCGAGTTACTATATGCCCAAATTTCAACTCTCTGCCATTATAAGCCCACAAAATTTCAAGCAAGAAAGAGGGGATGACTAACGATGAGTGTCACTCAATTTTTATTAACATGCCTGATTGCATTTTCCTTAGGAATTTTTGCAAAAAGTATGTTTATTAAGGTTAAAAGTATTATCAAATCTATTCTACATCATTGGACTTTTAGGCATAAAATCTTGATTCCATATCATCATAAACAAAATAAGAAAGATGAGTAATTTATACAATGTCAACTCCACCAACCGTTTCTAACAATTTAATACTCTCTGGTTTAGGGTATTGGAATATCTACTTTATAATTAAATTTATCCTTTTTTATCAGGTTGTTATTGATTTCAATTTGTTGCCTAATCTGGCTTTTGCTGCATTTTTACTTATTCCGATAAAGGGTATTATACTTAGAAAGCTAAAAAATATTATAGCTGTTATCTTGGCTGTATTATTACTTCACTATGATTCGTGGTTGCCACCCATAGCACGCTTATTATCTAGTGGTGGTGTTATGCAAGACTTCTCTTTTGCTTATCTTGTGGAAATATCATCTCGTTTTATTCATTGGGAGTTTTTTGCGATATTACTCATCGTTTCTGTGGGGTACTTATTTTTAAAAAGTTGGATTCGTTTTAGCTCTTTTGTAATGTTAGGTATTTTTTACTTTGGTATTTTTGGCACTGTTTCGCAAGTTAATCAAAATAACTTACCTGGTGGGGACGCAGAACATGTCATTGTTAGGAATAATAAGGTTTTTAGTACCATTAATTCGCAATACTCAGAAGAATCTCCAGTAATTCAAAATTCAACTCAGCTTACTGATAGCCCTGAATCTGCACTTAAGCTTTTTTATCAACAACAAAGTAGCCTGACAACTAAGTTTCCTGCCACTGTAAAAGGCGAATTATTTGATGTAGTGATTCTTAATGTGTGCTCTTTAAGTTGGGCTGATATGAGAACGGCAAATTTAATGGCGCACCCTTTGTTGGATAAATTTGACATTGTCTTCAAAAACTTTAGCTCTGCTACATCTTACAGTGGACCAGCAGCGATACGTTTGTTTAAAGCGAGTTGTGGTCAGCCATCGCACACAAATTTATACGAATCCTCGCCAAAACAATGTTACCTGTTTGATAACTTAGCAAATTTGGGTTTTGAAACTAATTTTGCTATGTACCATAATGGCCTTTTTGATGATTTTATCGGGATTGTTCGTGAGTCAGGTCATTTAAATCCAGAGCAGTTAAGTTTAAATGGTGTGGATGTCATTCAGAATTCGTTTGACGGTACACCAATTTATAGTGATTTTGAGGTGCTTAACCGTTGGTTATCGACTACATCACAATCAAAAAGCCAAAGACACGCATTATACTATAATTCGATTAGCCTTCATGATGGCAACAAAATAGTGGGTGGTCGCAGGTTTTCTAACAGCATTAATAGTTATCAACCAAGAGCAGAAAAATTATTTACGGATATAGAACAGTTTATTAAAAAATTAGAATCTTCAGGGCGTAATGTTGTTTTAATTATGGCACCTGAGCATGGCGCTTCACTTTCTGGTGATAAAATGCAAGTTTCAGGAATGCGCGAAATACCAAGTCCTGACATCGCAAACATACCTGTTCTAGTGAAGTTTATTGGTAAAAACATTACTAAGCCTAACCAGTTGCAAATAAATCAACCCTCTAGCTACCTTGCCATTTCTCAACTATTGTCAAATGTCATTCAACTCAATCCATTCACTACAGGGCAATTGAATTTGCCAAGTTTGACCGCTGATTTACCTCAAACACAAATGGTTGCTGAAAACAGTGGAACTATTATGTTAATGCATAATGGTAAGCCCTACATAAAATTAGATGACGGTGAATGGATGTTATACCCCGGCTACTAATTCATGTAATTGCAGGGTCTTGGCTATATCAGGACCCTGAAAATGTTTATTTTCAGCCATTTTTGTTCAATATTCTTTACAAAAGTATCTTCTCAATACCTTTTTTTCGAGTATGATTCTGCTATCTAATTTTGCGTAACTTGAGGTGTGAATGCGCTTAGAGATCCATTGTGCTGATCGTATCGGTATTGCACAGGAGATTCTGAATATTTTGGTAAGTTATCGCGTTGATCTCAAAGGCATTGAGGTTGATTCGAAACATTGCCGTATGTATGTGTCTTTTCCTCCGATTGAATTTGAACAGTTTCAAAAAATTATGCCATCGATCCGTTTGATTGATGGTGTTGAAGATGTCCGCACTACTGCATTCATGCCTTCTGAGCGCGAACATAACGAACTTAATACCTTACTGAGCGCTTTACCCGATGGCATTATTTCAATTGATGCCAAAGGCATGGTTCGTTTGTGTAATGATGCGGCGTGTCGAGACTTAAATGTCACGCAGTCTGAAATAATTGGTTGTAATATTAATACCTTACTTAAAGGGTTTAATTTTAACCGTTGGTTAGAAGGTAAAGAGGTTTTAGGCCAAACCACTCGTGTTGAAGTCGATGGTGAAGATTTTATCGCTGATATTTTGCCAATTTCAGTGCCTGAGAACCAAGTTGATAAAATTTTAGCCGGTGCGGTTATTAATATTAAATCGCAAAGTCGTTTAGGGCAGCAGGTCAGTGCGTTTCGCCGTTATGGTCAAGAAAGCTTTTCAACGATCCAAACCAGCAGCACAGCCATGCGCCGTGTCGTGCGTGAAGCTCGAAAAATGGCACAGCTTGAAGCACCTATTTTAATCACTGGCGAAACCGGAACGGGTAAAGAATTATTAGCTCGGGCATGTCATTACGCATCACACCGCTCCATGAAATCGTTTTTAGCTTTATCGTGCGCTTCTTTGCCTGACGATGTCGCTGAAACTGAATTATTTGGTTACGCTGGCTATGAAGATGGCGCAAAACCAAGTCGCGGTATTTTAGAGCAAGCCGATGGTGGTACTGTCTTTTTTGACGAAGTAGGCGAAATGTCTGCTCGCTTACAAACTAAATTACTGCGATTTTTGCAAGATGGTACGTTTCGTCGTGTTGGCAGTGAAAATGAAATTAAAGTTAATGTGCGTATTATTGCATCGACTCAAAAAGATTTACCAGGCATGGTGCAAGAGGGTACGTTTCGAGAAGATTTGTATTATCGAATTAATGTATTGAACTTAGATATTGCACCATTGCGTGATCGTAATGCGGATATTGGCCCTTTAACTGAGCACTTTTTACAAAAATATGCACATCAGGTTGGCCGTGCAGCACCGACTTTAGAATCGGGTTGCTTGGAGTTTTTACAGCAATACCCTTGGCCGGGCAATGTACGTCAATTAGAAAATGCAATTTACCGAGCTGTGTCGTTGCTTGACGATGATGTACTTAGCGCAGAGCATTTACAGTTGCCTAGTTTTACCAACGATTTAGGTTATTTAGAGTCTGATTTTGAAGGGTCATTAGAGCAGGCGGTGAAGCGATTTGAATCGACTTTATTGCGTAAATTGTATCCGGCTTATCCAAGTTCAAGGCAGTTAGCTAAGCGTTTGGGGTTAAGCCATACCGCGGTTGCGAATAAGCTGCGTGAATATGGTATTAACCGTAAATCAATAAAGGTGTAACTTAACAAGCGTTACTTTGCTGAGTAACGCTTCTTTCAATATTGTAAACGCTTATTTATTGCCCATATCTTTAGTAACGCCATCGGCAGTAATTTGTTTAACTCCTTCTTCATCAAATTCAATATTGAGACTACTTGCACGTCCAGTAAAAAAATAATCGGTGCCATCAATATTTAATACATAGTCGCCTTTGACGGGGTGGCTAAAAACTTGCTTTTTAAGTGTAATAGCGTGCTTGCCAAGTATCCATTCAAATTGTTCGAAATAGCCTTTGGCAAACTCTTGGATCCACACATTTCTCTCATCTTGACTTAACGCAATGGCAACGGAATAAGATTCAGGAAGCTCTTTCATGGCATAACTTTTTTTACCTATGCGCATTTGCCCTTCAGAAGCCTGCCAAGCAAAGCCAAATTCAAATTCCTTTTTTAATCCAGTGGGATAAGTGAGTGTGCCTTTACCTGCAAAATCAAAATCGGCAAAACAGTTAAAAGTGCAAACACTGAATAAGAATGTAAGAGCATAAAGAGTGTGGGTCATAAATATAAAACCAGAAGAAGTATTGGCATTAATTATAGAAAGTATTTAGTAAGCTGCAAAAAGTACATGGATAATTGTCGCTTGTAATATTTTGATTATCAGCGAAAATACACCTCCCTGGTATGACCTCTGGTATTAAAGATGAATTTATATTTTCGCTTGCTGCTCCTCTTTTTTAAGATAAAACGTAATAAAACGTATCAACCTTTGTTAGATGAAGTCAGTATTTCATTTACAGCGTTACCGACAGATTGCGATATTAATTTTCATCTTACCAATTCGCGTTATTTAGCGTTAATGGATATTGCCCGAACTTGGATGACAGAGCGCTTTGGCTTGCTTGGTAAAATGTTAAAGCGTCGTTGGTTTCCAATTGTGAATGCGACCGCAATTACTTATATTCGAGATATTAAACCGTGGCAAAAGTTTGAGATTAAAACTCGTTTAGTTGGTTGGGATCATAAATATTTTTATATTGAGCAACGGTTTGAGTCAGATCGTGGTTTGCATGCAATTGCTTATGTGCGAGGCGTTTTCAAAAAGCGTAGTGGTATTATTTCGATTGAAGAAATGTTAGATGTCGCTGATTTTGATGATGTTGCGCCAATTTTACCGGCTGAAATAATTCATTGGAAAGAAATGTTAGAGCAGAAAAAAAACAATAACAAGCCTCAATAATTGAGGCTTGTTATTTAAGAGAGTACGGATTAATTAGAACTTGAATTTAGCACCTAACATAAATACAACTGGGTCAATATTTACAGTTGAAGTGAGGGCCTTTGCACCATTGGCGTACACCGTTGCGTCAGTATCAATATCAATTAACGACACCATGGCATGAATACCCCATTGTTGGTTTAAGCTGTAGTTAAAACCTGCTTGTGCAGCAAGACCAAACGAATTATCTAATTTAATTTCAACATCATCTGTTTGTAATGTCGCTTTTAAATCGGCACCTGCTTGCTCATCAAAGAAGATTGTATAGTTTAAGCCTGCACCTACGAATGGACGAAATGCCGCACTTGCATCACCAAAGTGGTATTGTGCAAGAAGTGTTGGCGGTAAATGCTTGGTTTTACCAATGCCTGCACCGGCTAAGCCATCTTCACCAGTAATGTCGTGGCTAAATGGAGTGGCTGCTACTAATTCAATTACCCAGTTACTATCTAAAGCATAATCGATGGTAATACCTAGTTGTGTGTTTGAATCAACACCTAAACCAAGCGCTGGCGCTTCATTAATTGAAGAAGAGCTGCTGTTCGGATTAACATGAATTGCCCCGATATTGACACTCAAATTGGCGTTAGCAAAAGGTGCTGAAAGAAGGCCTGCTGTTAATAGTGCGCTTTTTAATAATGTGCTCATATTGATTCTCCGAGGTTTTAATCTGTGTCTGTATTCGTTTGTATGGGGTTATTATGGCGAGCAAAAAAAATCAAAACCTGTTCTAGATCAATTTATTTGTTGGGTTTATTAATCATTAATTTAAAATTTGATTTAGATTAAGTTTTTAAGCACTGACGGGGACTTTATTATTTTTTTTCAGTCTAAAACTTTCGTTTATTTTTAATCATTGACATGTTAATGACATCTTTGCTCGGTTAAATAGAGTTCCTTGATTATCGATGTGAGTGACTCAATGACGCGGTCAATACAATCTCAGCGACCCTCTAGCGACGTTGCACTTTATTTGCAGCAACTGATCCAATTCAAATCAATTACTCCTAATGATGCTGGTGCATTAGCTTGGTTGGCTGAAAAATTGGCTTTACTAGAATTTGAAATAACATGGCTTGAGCAATCTGGAGTGCGAAACTTGATTGCTAAACGTACGTTTGGTGCAGGGCCAAACATTGGTTTTTGTGGTCATGTTGATGTTGTGCCTGCCAATAATAAAGGTTGGTATAGTGAACCTTTTAAAGGTCAAATCATTGATCAACACATCTATGGCAGAGGCGCTGCTGATATGAAAGGAGCCATTGCTGCGATGCTCAGTGCATGCCAATTATGGTTAGCTGACACTACACCTGAACATGGCAGTTTTTATTGGCTTATAACCAGTGATGAAGAAGGCGAAGCGGAGTTTGGTACTAAATTGATGTTGGCATATTTAGCAGAGCATGGTATTGAGTTAGATGCATGTTTAGTGGGCGAGCCTAGTTGTGAAAACAAGATAGGCGATACCATTAAAAATGGTCGTCGAGGCGCGCTATCGGGTCACTTAGCAATTTATGGCAAAGCAGGGCATGTAGCTTATCCAGAGTTTGCGGTTAATGCTGCGCATCAAATAAGTGCTGTGATGCAGCAGTTGCTAGGGATTGATTGGCAAAACGATCATGAAGGTTCTAAGACCTCACTGCAGATCACCGATTTAACCGTGCCAAACTCATTTGATAACTTAGTACCCGCTACGGCTGAATTGCGTTTTAATATTCGTTATAGCCATAGTTATCAGAGTAAGGATATTCATTGGATAATTAATCAAGCTGTTGGGAAATGTGCGATTAATTATCAACTGACGTGGCAACGGCCATGCGAACCTTACTATAACGGTGGATCGCTGATAAATAGGGTTGATTATATGCAGATACTTGAAACGAGTATTATCAAGTGCTGCCAAATATACCCAATCTTGAGTACGTCAGGCGGCACTTCAGATGGCCGTTTTTTTGCAGGCAGTAATACGCAAGTCTTTGAGTTTGGTTTAAGAAATTTTTCGATACATCAAGTAAATGAGCGAGTTGCTATACATGAGCTTGAAGAGTTAACCGCAATTTATTGCGATTTTTTACATCGGGTTTTAAGTGCTTAATTTTTATTAAACCAGCCACTTTTTAGTGGCTGGTTTCTATGTTGTAGTTAGGAGATTAATGGGCTGTTTGGTGTACTGCTAAATAGCGTTTAATTTTTTGCTCTTTAAGTGCATCAAGATCAACCAACACTAGACCGTCGACGCAGTAGTTAAACTCAGGATCGACGCTAAAACTTAAAAACTTAACACCTTGGTCGTGACATAAATCTGAGTATTGTTTCAATAGCGTTGGTACCTGTGCGCCCATGTTAGCGAGCAAATGTTTCAGTGTGATAAAATCAGCCTTGGCATCATTACCAACAAAAATACTTTCAAACTCGGCATGTTGATTTGCATCAGAAATAAAAGGGCACAGAGGTTGAGCGAGAGCTTGAGCGGCTGGAAAATAATGTTGATAGTAATAAACTAACAGTGCTTTTGCCGTCATCGGTAGGCTGTTTGAAATACTCACCGGGCCAAACAGATAGCGATATTTTGGATAGCGAGTCACAAAAGCACCAATACCATACCATAAATAGTCTAGGCTGCGCTTTCCCCAATATTTTGGTTGCACAAAACTGCGACCAAGCTCTAAACCTTGAGCAAAATAAGGCTGCATGGTTGGCTGATAGTTAAACAAGCTTGCAGTGTAAAGACCATTAGTTCCTTCTTTTTCAGTGATCGTATCGGCATCAGCTAAGCGGTATGCACCAACAATTTCGAGCTGATCGTTATCCCATAAAACAAGGTGTTGATATGTCATATCATATTTATCGATATCCCGACGTTTACCCGTGCCTTCACCGACAGCCCGAAAGGCAATTTCACGCAAACGACCCAGCTCTCTAAATATTGGGGAGCTTCCATCGTAGCGATAGAGGCGAATTTGCATTTTATCTTGAGTCATACCTAATAATTCAGTGGCTTCAATCGCTTGCTTTAAACTTTTACGGCACTCAGGCTGTGCAATAGGATTTTGGGTTTTAAATGGGAGTTCTTTTTTACTGTTAAGACGATACAGTTGTTTTTTTATGAGCTCAGCAACTACTTTGTCGCTCACATTATCAAGAGTATATGCTTCTGGTGCGATGGGGGATCCTATCTCAAATTCCAAAGATTTATGTCGTTGTTTAAACATTTCTTGCACCAACAATAAACTTGCAAGAGGCTTGTAAATCATTGATGTGCCATAAAAAAGCGGGCTGTTTTTGGCAATAATTTGAATGGGTAAAATAGGGGCGTGACATTTACTGGCAAAACGTAAAAAACCGCTATTCCAAGTACCATCTTTTATGCCGCTTGCACTGAGACGTGATACTTCTCCTGCAGGAAAAATAAGCAATGCACCTTCATTTTTAAGGTGTTGGCTAATATTGGCAAGTTCACGCTTTTTGCTGTTTCCCGATAAATTATCAACAGGTAATAATAGATTATGCATCGGTTCAATTGCCATCAACATACGATTTGCAACCACTTTGATGTCTTTGCGAACTTGATGCAGTAGATTGATGAGTGCTAAAGCATCTAAGGAACCAATAGGGTGGTTCGAGACGATGACCACTTTTCCTTCGGTTGGAATATTATCGATTTGCTGTGGATTAAAACGCGTTTTAAACTCTAGCTCCTCTAATACCTGCTCAACAAATTCTATGCCTTTAAGGTGGGGATATTGTGCAGCGAAGTTGACGAATTCTTGTTCGTGTAAAAGGTAAGTTAGGCCTTTGGTAACAATACTTTTTAATTTTGGGGAGTTGTTTAATTGTGGAAGATTATTTTCCACGACAGTTTCGACATTAATCATAGCAACCTCAAAAACAATCTAGTTGTAGCAAGATTAGAAAGAGGCTGTGACAAATTGGCGTTAAAATAATGACAGTTTTAAGACGCTAATTTGTCAGATTTAATTTAAGCGGCGTGAATTGCGATAGAGCTGATTTTCTCAATGCTTTTTTGTTGTTCAGTCCAAAAAATCAATTCCATGCTTGCATCGTGGTGTTCAACAAAAGCAGTGCAACTCTCTATCCAGTCGCCATCGTTGATGTAAATCATTTGATGTTTATAAACGATTTCGGCGCTGTGAATATGGCCGCAAATGACCCCGTCGAGGTTGTGTTTTTTGGCGTATTTTAATGCTGCATCTTGGTAGCGACTAATAGCTAAAGTCGCGCCACTAATTTTTGATTTGATATACGCTGCAAGCGAAAAATATTCTAGCCCTAATATTCGGCGAGCTTTGTTATACCAACGATTTAAGAATAACAACAAATCGTACAGCATATCCCCAAGGCGGGCTTGCCATTTTCCAAGGCACACATCGGCATCAAAGATATCGCCGTGACAAACTAAAAATTGTTTACCCGAAAGGCTTTGAAAAATTACCTGCTGTTTTATTTCGACCCCAGCAAAAAAATGATTGGCATAACGTCGTACCAAGGCATCATGATTACCTGGGATGTAAATCACTTTGCAGCCTTGCTGTTGCATTACGATAAATTGTTGTAACACCTCATAGTGCGCGCTTGGCCAATAGAGTTTGTTTTTAAGGGATTGAAAATCAATAATATCACCGACCAGATAGAGGACTTCAGGTTGGATATGTTTTAACATGTCTAACAAATAATTTGCTTTGCAATCTTTATAGCCTAAGTGTAAATCAGAGATAAAAAGACTTTTTACTTTGAGTGTTTTATCCATGACACGGGTACCTTGTTAGTCAAACTCAGTATGATGTAACAGTAAAAAATATTGGTGACAAAGCAATGATCAATCCATGATGCTTTAATGACAGGAACCAAATATGAGCTTATTAATTGTGATCCCTAATCGCGATACAGCTAAACTGGAGCAGAAGTTATCTGATTTATTACCTAATGAAATCATTGAGGTATGGCCTCATGTGCGAGATTTTGACGCAGTAACATTTGTGCTAGCTTGGTTACCACCAGAGGATATTTGGCAACAGCTGCCCAACCTTAAAGCAATATCATCTTTTGGTGCTGGAGTTGATGGCCTTTTGAGTGATGCAGTACCCGATGTCCCAATTGCTCGTATTGTCGATTCGATGCTCGCACAGGATATGGCGGAATATGTACTCGGTCATATTTTATCCCATAAATTACGCGTGTCTCAGTATTTGCAGCAGCAACAAGCTGTACATTGGTATCCAAAGCGCGCTCATCAGGGGCGAAACGTCGGTATTTTAGGCTTTGGTCAATTAGGGCGTAAAGTTGCAGACGTTTTGCTACAAAATAATTTTAATGTGAGTGCATGGAGTAAAAGTGAAAAAAAATACACTGATATAGCGAATTATTATGGTGAAGACGGTTTAATAAAGATGGCAAGCCAATCGGATTATTTAATTTGCTTATTGCCTTTAACTGCGGAAACACATGGAATTTTAAATCATACTTTGTTTGATGTGATGCCTAAAAACAGTGTGTTAATTAATGTCGGTCGAGGAAAGCATTTAGTGGAGGACGATTTGCTCAAGGCACTTGAAACCGAACAGTTAGCCCATGCAGTATTGGATGTTTTTACTGTTGAGCCTTTACCAGAAGATCATTCATTTTGGGGTTGCAAGCAAATAACAATCACTCCGCATGCTTCGGCTTTGACTGATATCAATACTGTGGTTGCGCAAATTGCAGATAATTACCGACGCAGTCAATCTGGAAAAACACTCATTAATTGTATTAATCGAAGAAATGGTTACTAATTGCTGTAAATGTATTGTTAAAAATTAGAAAGTTAGATAGACTACTGTTCGTACAATAAATGTGCGAATAACAATAATAAAGATTCCAATAATAACTAATAATAAATTTAATTGGGGGAGTTATGCAGCGTTCTGCAAACCGTGGAGTTAAACTAAGTTCTGTTGCTTTGGTTGTTGCGGTGTTAGCTATTTCTGCTTGGTTTAACCAAGCGTCTGCACAAAGTGTTGATTCTTGTGTAGACACCATTCAAACAAAATAAAGCCCTACAGGGCTTTATCTCTTTTTAAAGTGCGCTTCTCGATTTTCTTGCTTCTTTTCATCATTTTTTGTCAGTAATACATAAGTTGCGCTAACCCCACCATGCTGTTTTTGCGCGCTGTAATAGGCAAGAACTATTGGCATGTCAGTTAACCATTTTGCACAGTAACTTTTAAGTACAGCAGCATGAGGTTTATTGTAAAGTCCTATACCATGTCGAATTAAAATGGTGCGAATATTACGTTGTTGGCATTCATGTAAGAAACTGATTAAAGTATCTTTTGCACGATTAAGTTTGACGGTTTGAAGTTCTAAACTGGCATCAAGTTGATATTTCCCCAAGCGAAGATTTTTAAAGACCCCAGCTTGTACACCTGTTTTTTTGTAAGATAAAACATCGTAGGGATCGACAAATACGATCGGTTCTTGCGTTAAAGAATTTTGATGTAAATCATTGTCGGCTAATGCAGCTTTTTGTTTCTCAAGTTGCGCATCCGATGGTGTGAGTAATTTTTTTGCTCTGATGAAAGGGCTATTACTAATAGGTACTACATCTTGCAAGAATTCGTTAAATAAAGCGTCATCAGAAATGGTCATAACGCACCTCTAAACTTTTTGCTCAGTATAACCATTATGCGAAGGTGAGACGAGGTTTTTACTGTGATTACTAGGAAAACCTCATAGAAGTAACTTATTGTGTTTAGTCTAGGTCTAGTTGACCATGTGTATATACTTTAAATAAATAAAAAGCATTGATCAGTACTAGGGTGATATTAGAAATATTGCCTGTGGGTAATGCTTCAAATCGATGACATATGAAAAGGATAATGCAACCACCTAATGCAGCTATGCGTAGCCATATGACGTTATTAATAAAAAAAGCGCCAATGCAAAGTGCTAAACCTATTAAGTTGATTGATTGTGTAGCTAGAAGCTCCATTATTCCTTTTCCGGTATGATATTTTGAGCGCTATTATGGTGATAAATTATGCAGTAGACAAATGAGAATAATTAAAATTTACTCATTAGTTTTTCTAATCATTAATCACATGAATGAATACGGCTAACATTCCTCTTTTTTCGATAATTCTGTATTTTTGGCAACCCGAAATATCAGTATTAGTGTGACAAAAAAAGATATTTTCTTCTTCATTATCTATCGATACATTTATATGGCTATCAAGTATTCGCTCTTCAATGAAATAAAAATCAGGCCAATATATGCTTTGAGCAACAAGGCCTGACTTCTCGTAAGTAATTAAGCTGGGCTTGGGAGAAATTAAAATGATACCAGTTATGATTGCGAATGTTGCTAAACGTATCAGTGATATAGGCTTTTTTTGTACAGGGCTGTCGGTGTCTTTTAATGGTGCTGCTTTAGCGTGCATTGTGTGCGCTTTTGCTTTTTTTGCACGCTGTCGTTTTTTTAGTTCATCCGCAGATAATATTTTTTGTTGTTTAATCTTTATGGACATAATGGTTTTTTTAATTAGACTATGAATGGCATGTAAACTGATAATTTAGCACACAAGCTATTGGTTAGCGTCTATAATAGCTCATATAGCTTAAGCAGCAACCGCAGCGTAATTATAAGAATTAAATTAATAGGATGAATTATGGATGCAGATTTCTCTGTATTAATTGTTGATGATGTTGGTACGGTACGAAACTTTCTCCAGCAAACATTAGTGCATTTAGGGATTGATAACATAGATCAAGCATCAACTGCAGGGCAGTGTTTGCAATTAACTCAGGATAATAAATATTCGATTATTTTTTTAGATATCGAGCTACCTGATGGAAATGGTAAAGAAATTATTGAAAAGCTAAATGATATATCACCAAGTAGTAATGTGGTGATGGTTTCTGCTCACTCGACCGTTGAGAATGTTAAAGACGCAATCGACAAGGGGGCAAAAGGGTTTGTCGTTAAGCCTTTTTCACCGAAAAAAATAGCTGCTATTTTGAAAAAATTTGCACCTGATTTAAAGCTATCATAATTTTTTAGGTGTTAAGCATACTTTTTAAGTGAGTGAATATGATGCCTAATAGGGAAGTAGCCGTTAAAAAAGTATTATTGAATTTTAGTTATAAAAAAACCGGCAAATGCCGGTTTTTTTGTAATCAAAACAAATTAAAGTGCTTTGATTTTTGCAGCTAAACGGCTCTTGTGACGAGCAGCTTTGTTTTTGTGAATTAGACCTTTAGTTGCGTAACGATCTAATACAGGTACAGCCACTGTAAAAGCTGCTTGTGCAGCTTCTTTGTTGCCAGCTTCAATAGCGGCAATTACTTTTTTGAAAAAAGTACGCATCATTGAACGACGACTTGCGTTGTGTTGACGGCGTTTTTCGCTAGTTAAAGCGCGTTTCTTTGCAGACTTGATGTTAGCCAAGGTTTGCTCCTAACAATCTTAAATAAAGCTTAATTTAAAGGCCGAGGAATATGCCTTTATTTCGTGATAATGTCAATTATCTTTTCATAAAAACCACTTCTTAACGAACATCCTTTTGGCCGCTCTAGCAGTTAATGTCGCTATTGTAACAAAGTAGTCAGTATCAGTACTAGTCTTAATTGTCTGTTATTATCAGAAAAAAATAAACTGCTTGCTGATAATGTTGTGTCGTTGGCAGTTGTAGGTTTTGTGGCATAATGGCATGTTGTTTTTCGGTAATCTGAAGGTGGGGCGTGGGTAAAGGGTTATTTAGGTCAGGAATGATAGTCAGTGCGATGACTATGATATCAAGAGTCCTTGGTTTAGTAAGAGATTCTGTTGTTGCGAATTTACTCGGGGCAAGTGCCGCTGCGGATGTCTTTTTATTTGCCAATCGTATTCCTAATTTTTTGCGTCGCCTATTTGCGGAAGGTGCGTTCGCACAAGCGTTTGTGCCTGTATTAAGCGAAATAAAATCTCAACATGGCGATGATAGTGTCAGAGAGTTTATTGGCAAAGCGAGTGGTACCTTAGGTGTTATCTTGCTTATTATTACTGCCTTAGGGGTGATTGGCTCGCCGGTTGTGGTTGCTGTTTTTGGCACTGGTTGGTTTATTGAGTGGCTTGATGATGGTCCCGGTGGTGAAAAATTCGAACTTGCGGCAGTGATGCTTAAATTAACCTTTCCTTATTTGTTTTTTATCAGCTTAGTGGCACTCTCTGGTGCGGTACTTAATGTTTATAATCGTTTTGCTGTTGCTGCTTTTACCCCTGTTTTACTCAATATTAGCTTGATTGCCTGTGCACTATTACTTCATGACCAATTTAGTTCACCAGGCTTTGCGCTTGCCATAGGTGTATTTATTGGTGGAATAGTGCAGTTATTATTTCAAATTCCATTTTTGTATAAGGCGCGATTATTAGCAAAGCCTCAGTGGGCTTGGCAAGATGAGAATGTTAAAAAAGTCAGAAAACTAATGTTACCTGCGATATTTGGGGTGTCAGTCAGTCAAATTAATTTATTACTCGATACGGTTATAGCTTCCTTGTTGACGACAGGCTCTATCGCTTGGTTATATTATTCTGATCGGTTAATCGAGTTTCCACTCGGATTGTTTGGAATTGGTATTGCGACTGTGATCCTACCAGCTTTATCTAAACTGCATGTTGAACAACAAGGTCATCGTTTTCAAGCGACTCTGGATTGGGGGGTGCGGTTTGTTATTTGGCTTGGATTACCTGCTTTATTTGGTTTGATTGTCATTAGCCCAATTATTATTACTGTTTTATTTGGTCATGGTGCGTTTATGGCTGAAGGTGTTGATAATATAGAAAAAGTATCACATGGCGTAACTGCTTATGCTGTTGGTCTGGTGAGTTTTATGTTGATAAAAGTATTAGCTCCAGGTTTTTATGCACAGCAAAATACAAAAACACCGGTGAAGGTAGGTATTATTGCTCTGGTATTGAATATGGTTTTTAATTTAATGCTTGCGCCTTTTATGGGATATATTGGTTTGGCCTTGGCAACCTCTCTTTCAGCAACGTGTAATGCATTGTTATTATATTACTTTCTTTCTAAACAAGGTGTTTATCATATTTCTCGTTTTAGCATTATTTTTAGCTTAAAGTGCTTGGTATCGGCATGTGTAATGGCGGGTATTGTTTATTATGTTGAAGGTTTATTTGCATGGCAGCAAAGCACTTTGGTAGATCAAATTTTGGTTTTGACTGGGCTTTTGATATTGGCAGCAACGAGTTATTTTTTAATGCTACTGTTACTGGGTCTGAGGCCTCATATGATAAAAAATGTCATGGGTGCTGAATCCTAACAAAAAAAAGATTATAATCGCCACTTAGTGTGCATTTGGCTTAAAAATAGAAAGGTTATTAACTCGATGGAGCTAGTGAGAGGCGTTCATAACATTAGAGACCGACATCGAGGTTGTGTACTCACAATTGGTAATTTTGATGGCGTACATTTGGGGCATGTTGCAGTACTCAACGGCTTAATTTCGGACGCAAAGCGCCTTGGTTTACCAAGTACCGTCATGTTATTTGAACCTCAGCCCCAAGAGTTTTTTGCCAAAAATCATGCTCCAGCTCGTTTGACTCGTTTACGAGATAAACTGACTTTATTAAAAAAAATTGGTATTGAGCGCGTTATTTGTATTCAATTTAATGCAGCTTTTGCTAAATTAGCGCCAGAATATTTTGTTGACGTTATCTTGCATCAAAAACTTGGGGTTAAAGCACTGACAGTTGGTGATGACTTTAAGTTTGGTAATAATCGCAGTGGTGATTTTAGCTTGTTGCAGCAATTGGGCGAAAAGCTTGCAATATCTGTACAAAATACAGCAAGTTATCGTCAAGAAAATTGTCGCGTCAGCAGCACAGCCATTCGAAAATCGCTTGTAAATGCTGATTTTACGGCGGCACAACAGATGTTGGGTCATCCTTATACTATTTCAGGGCGAGTGATCCATGGTTGGAAAAAAGGCAGAGAGCTTGGTTTTCCGACAGCCAACATCGCGTTAAAAAGACAAGTAAGTCCATTACATGGGGTGTTTGCAGTGAGTGTTGCAACCACCAACGGAATACTACGGGGCGTAGCTAATATCGGCTGTAAACCGACACTCAATGGAAAAACCACATTGTTAGAAGTACATTTATTTGATTTTTCAGATGATTTGTACGGAAAATTTATTAGCGTAGAAATAGTAAAAAAACTACGCGATGAGCAAAAATTTGACACCTTAGCTGACCTTATTTCACAAATTCAAGCAGATGTGAAAATAGCTAAGCAGTGTTTTATTTAATTTTAGTAGCCGATACGGAAAGTAGGATTAATGAGCGACTACAAACATACTTTGAATCTACCGGAAACCGAGTTTCCAATGCGCGGCAATCTTGCCAATCGCGAACCAAGCATGCTCAAAACATGGTATGAACAGGATTTATATGGCCAAATTCGTAAAGCGAAAAAAGGTAAAAAAACGTTTATTCTGCACGATGGCCCGCCATACGCTAATGGTAATATTCATTTAGGTCACTCAGTTAATAAAATTTTAAAAGATATTATTATCAAGGCTAAAACCCTTTCTGACTTTGATGCACCATTTGTACCTGGTTGGGATTGCCATGGTTTACCGATTGAATTACAAGTTGAAAAGAAAATTGGTAAGCCAGGACAAAAAGTAACGGCAGCTGAGTTTCGTGAAAAATGTCGTGAATATGCTAATCAACAAGTCGATGGCCAAAAAACGGACTTTATCCGTTTAGGTGTGCTTGGTGATTGGGATCGCCCATACCTAACAATGAATTTTGATTTTGAAGCAAATGCAGTGCGTGCTTTAGGTCGTATCATCAAAAATGGCCATTTTCACAAAGGTTCTAAACCTGTACATTGGTGTACAGATTGTGGTTCAGCACTTGCTGAAGCGGAAGTGGAATATCAAGATAAACAATCGCCAGCTATTGATGTGAGCTTTAGCTTTATTGACCAAGCATTACTTGCTGAAAAGTTTTCTTTACTTGCTGATCACCAAGGTGAAGGCGATGCTAAAGTCGTTATTTGGACAACGACACCATGGACATTACCTGCAAACCGCGCAGTTGCGCTTCATGCAAATGTTGAATACAGCTTAGTTCAAGTTGAAACTGACGCAGGTAAGCAACGTTTAGTCATTGCTTCTGATTTAGTAAAAGATGCAATGGATCGCTATGGCTTTACTCAATATCATGCACTTGGTTATTGCCAAGGTGCTCAACTTGAACATCTTCAAGTTCAACATCCTTTTTATGATTTTACTGTGCCAGTTATTTTGGCTGAACACGTTACTATCGACTCAGGTACGGGTGCTGTTCATACTGCGCCAGGTCACGGTCAAGAAGATTTCGTGGTTGGTAAACTATATGATTTAGAGGTCGCCAACCCTGTGGGTGCAAATGGTGTTTATCTACCAGACACGCCACTTTTTGCTGGTCAACATGTGTTTAAAGCGAATGCAAGTGTTATTGAAGTACTTAAAGAAAAGGGTACTCTCATGCATCATCAAGCATTAACTCATAGCTATCCGCATTGTTGGCGTCATAAAACACCGATTATTTTCCGGGCTACGCCACAATGGTTTGTCAGCATGGATCAAGCTAATTTGCGTGAAGATTCATTGCGTGAAATTAAAAAGACCCAATGGTTACCTGAGTGGGGTGAAAGCCGTATTGAAAACATGGTTGCAGCCCGTCCAGATTGGTGTATTTCACGCCAACGTACCTGGGGTGTACCAATTGCGTTGTTTGTAGATAAAGATACTGGTGATTTACACCCTGATACGGCCAACCTAATTGAGCAAGTTGCATCTCGTATCGAGGAAAAAGGTATTCAAGCTTGGTATGACCTTGAAATTACAGAGTTGCTAAGCGAACAAGATTCACAAACATACGTCAAAGTTCAAGATACTTTAGATGTATGGTTTGACTCAGGCGTGACTCATGCGTGTGTCGTTGATGCACGTGAAGATTTAGTCGGACCTGCTGATTTATACCTTGAAGGGTCAGATCAACATCGTGGATGGTTTATGTCATCGATGATGACTTCTGTAGCGATTAATGGTCATGCACCTTATCGTCAAGTGCTTACCCATGGTTTTACGGTTGATGAAAACGGCCGCAAAATGTCTAAATCATTAGGCAATGTAATTTCACCACAAGATGTGATGAATAAATTGGGTGCTGATATTTTACGTTTATGGGTGGCTTCTACAGATTATACGGCTGAGATGACAGTTTCTGATGAAATCTTTAACCGTGCAGCAGACCGTTACCGCCGTATCCGTAATACCAGTCGTTATTTGTTATCGAACTTAAATGGCTTTAATCCTGCGACTGATTTAGTAGCAGTTGAAGACATGGTTGAACTTGATCGTTGGATTTTAGACCGTGCAGCGGTTATTCAAGATGAAATCATTGCCGCGTACGATGACTACCAAATGTTGGTTGTAACGCAAAAGCTAATGAACTTCTGTACCGTTGAGCTTGGCTCGTTCTATCTAGATGTCATTAAAGACCGTCAATATACAGCTAAAGCGGATGGTTTAGCTCGCCGTTCATGTCAAACGGCGTTATTTCATATTGCTGAAGCTATGACGCGTTGGATGGCACCAATTATGAGCTTTACTGCCCAAGAAATTTGGCAAGTATTGCCAGGTGAGCGCGAGCAGTTTGTTTTCACGGGTGAGTGGTATCAAGGTCTAGTTAAAGCTGAAAATGCTGAAGCAACCAATACATTCTGGCAATTAATTTTAACGGTACGTGACCAAGTTAACAAAGAGCTTGAGAGCGCTCGTAAAGCTGAATTAATCGGTGCTGCGTTGCAAGCAGAAGTGACACTTTATGCTGATGGTGAACTGGCTGCGCATTTAAATAGAGTCGCTTCTGAACTTCGTTTTGTTTTATTGTGCTCAAAAGTGTCAATTTCATCGAGTGCATTAGCAGGTGCAGATACACAAGCAACTGAAATTGATGGCTTAGCGATTAGTGTGTGTGCAACCGCAGGCAAAAAATGTGAGCGTTGTTGGCATTATACCGACGATGTTGGCAGCAATGCGCAACACCCAGACATTTGTGGTCGCTGTGTTACTAACGTAGATGGCGATGGTGAACAACGTCAATTTGCTTAGGAGCAAGGTGTGCTAAATAACAAAAGTGGTTTAGTTTGGTTGTGGTTAACAGTTGTATTATTGCTTGTTGACCAAGTATCGAAATATGTCGTTAGCACACAAATGGAGCTCTATCAGTCGATAGAGCTTTTGCCTGTGTTTAATCTGACATATGTACATAATTATGGTGCCGCATTTAGCTTTTTAAGTGAGGCGGGTGGTTGGCAGCGTTGGTTTTTCAGTATTATCGCTATCAGTATTAGTATTTTATTAACTTGGTGGCTAAAAAAATTACCGGCTAAAAATTTAGTGTTATGTGGTGCTTATTCTTTAGTGCTTGCTGGTGCTTTAGGTAATTTATATGACCGTTTGGCTTATGGTTATGTAGTTGATTTTATTCACTTTTACTATGGTGACTGGCACTTCCCTGCATTTAACATTGCCGATAGTGCGATTTGTATCGGGGCCGGGTTATTACTTTTAGATGCTTTTCGAGATCAAAAGTCAGAGGAGTTAAAGCATGGTTGATGCAGTAATTGGTTCACAATCAGAAGTTGTATTTCACTTTTCAATTAAGTTGTCTGATGGCTCTGCTGCTGATTCAAGTAAGGTTCATAACAAGCCAGCAAAACTAGTGATGGGCGATGGTAGTCTTACTGCTAATTTTGAAAAATGTTTGTTAGGTTTGAAAGCAGGTGACAATAAATCGTTTGAACTTGCACCTGAAGATGCCTTTGGTCAGCCTAACCCTGATAATATTTATCATCTAGATCGTAGTAAATTTGGTGTTGATGTACCTGCTCAAGTGGGCGCTATTATTGCTTTCACACAACAAGATGGTACTGAGCTTCCTGGACTTATTCGTGAGGTTGCTGGTGATTCTGTAACGGTTGATTTTAATCACCCTTTAGCAGGTCAGCATTTAACGTTTGATGTTGAAATTATTTCGGTGGCCAATTAATGAAAGTTTTATTGGCCAATCCTCGTGGTTTTTGTGCTGGTGTAGACCGCGCTATTAGCATTGTTGAACGTGCATTAGATATTTTTACTGCACCGATTTATGTTCGCCATGAAGTGGTACATAACAAATACGTTGTGGATAGTTTGAAAAAACGCGGCGCTGTATTTGTTGATGAGCTAGATCAAGTTCCTGATGACAACATTGTTATTTTCAGTGCGCATGGAGTGTCTCAGGCGGTTAGGGCTGAAGCAAAACGCCGAGCGCTTCGAGTCTTTGATGCGACATGCCCGTTAGTGACCAAAGTACATATGGAAGTGACACGCGCAAGTCGTCGTGGCACTGAATGTATTTTAATTGGTCATCAAGGCCATCCTGAAGTTGAAGGCACTATGGGCCAATACGACAGTAAAAAAGGGGGGATTTATTTAGTTGAAACAGTTGAAGATGTCGCTAATTTAGCTGTTAAAGACCCTGCTAATCTTTTTTACTGTAGCCAAACGACATTGTCGGTTGATGATACTGCAGATGTCATTGATGCGCTTCGTGCTAAGTTTCCTCAAATTGATGGTCCTCGCAAAGATGATATTTGCTACGCCACTCAAAATCGTCAGGATGCAGTGCGTGAATTGGCTGAAAAAGCTGATGTATTGCTTGTTGTTGGCGCAAAAAATAGTTCAAATTCAAATCGTTTACGTGAGCTTGCTGATAAAATGGGCACAACGGCTTATTTAATCGATGATGCCAGTTCAATGGATCAAGCATGGTTTAAACCAAGTGATACCATTGGTGTGACTGCAGGGGCATCAGCGCCTGAGATTTTAGTTAAGCAAGTTGTTGCTCAACTAAAAGAATGGGGTGCAGATCATGTGGTTGAAAACCCAGGTGAAATAGAAAACGTCGTATTTGCCGTGCCTGTTGAACTAAGATAACGATATTATCGTAATGAGGCGTGAACATGACTTATTATGCTCAGTTTCAAGGCTACTTGTTACCAAGCCTCATTAACGATCGTATTACACTGGCCACCTTAGTGGTTGGTCAATTTTTAGCAATCATTTTATCATTTTCACCATTATCAGCGGGAGATCCTTGGCTTCGATTTGGTTTGGTGAGTCTTTTTGTTCATGTTGTTGCTCTTTTGAGCCTTTTTCTACTGTCAATTATTAAACCTTTCATAAAAAAAAGTACGCTGATCCCACAAGTTATTATTATCTTAGTTGTCGTTAATGGGGTGACTTTATTGGCAACTTTATTTCTACTACAGCTTGATATGTTGCAAGCAGTTTCTTTTTATGAAGTTTTAAGTAAAAACCTATTAATAGCGACTATTTTGGCATTATTGTTTGTACAATTTAGTGTTATGCATTTAGAGCATCACCAAGCGGTTTCTGCTTTTGATCGAGCTGAGCTTGATGCCCTACAAGCGCGAATTAGACCGCATTTTTTGTTCAATAGTTTAAATACAGCTGCTGAGTTAGTGCACCATGATGCCAAAGAGGCTGAGAAAACCATTCTAGCACTCGCTGCGCTTGCTCGAGCGGCTATGCATGCAGGTAAGTCTGTGAGCCTAGCGCAAGAAATTGTATTAGCACAGCAGTATCTACAAATAGAACAATGGCGGCTAGGTGAGCGTTTATCACTTGAGTGGCAAATACCCAATGACATTCCAGAAATACAGCTACCAAGCTTAACCATTCAACCATTGCTTGAAAATGCGGTTAATCATGGGATTGAACCACTCTCAAGTACTGGTGTGATCCGCATTGAAATGTATGTTACCTCACAGTCTGTCACAATCATGATTATTAATCCGATTGCTGAATATGCAGAGTGTGTTCGTGAAAATAATGGTGTTGCGGTTGCCAATATTCAAAAGCGCTTAAGTTTGGCGTTTGCAAATAAAGCATCGCTTACGTTTCATCAGCGCGGTGGTGTGTATCGAGTGAAATTAGTCTTACCGCTAGGAGCATAAAGTGAGGGTATTAATTGTTGATGATGAGCCGCTAGCTCGGTTGAGATTAAAGCGTTTATTACACGAAAATCATCCAAATTTTATCGTGGTTGCAGAAGCTCAAAATGGCGTAGAAGCACTCTCACAGGCAAAAATACATTTACCGCAAGTGGTGTTTTTAGACATAGAAATGCCTTTGATGAACGGTCTCGAATTGGCCGAGCAACTGAATTTATTTACAATCCCACCAGCATTGGTATTTATAACCGCTCATACTAATCATGCGCTTGCTGCAATCCAAACAGTGCCTACGGGTTATTTAGTTAAACCTTTAGAAGCCGAAGCTTTGGCTAAAGTCATTGCTTCATTAGGCAAAGTAAATCGAGCACAAATTGAGAGCCAAAAAGAGGCGTGTATTCAATATCAACTGGGCTCAAATACCCGCCAGTTACTCGTTTCAGAGGTATTGTATATTGAGGCCGACGACAAGTTTTCAAAAGCATATCATGCTGGTGGTGAAGTTTTGCTCGATACGTCGTTAAAGCAATTAGAGCTTAAATATCCTCAACAACTGGTGCGAATTCATCGCAAGGTGTTAATTAACATCCATAAGCTAGAAAGTTTATTTCAGAGCGAACATGGCGTGTTTGTGGTATTGGCGGGACTTGAAAAGCGTTTAGAAGTCAGCCGCCGCGAAAGTAAAAAGATAAAGCTACTCTTTCAAAGCCAATAAATTCATTAACGACCTTTTATCGGGAATTTTTGACCGCTTACTCCTTCCTTGGTTGTGTTGATCCTCAATCAGAATATTCTTATCGTTAGATTATTCTAATTGTGTACAGATTATGATTTATCCTCAACGTCAAACTGGTTTTACTCTTCTAGAAGTTTTAATCGCGTTTATTGTGTTAACTGTTGGCTTGCTCGGCACTGTTGCACTGCAAGCAAAAGCAAAACAAGCGAGTTATGACTCAGTGCAACGCGCAGCGGCACTCGCACTTGCCAATGACATTGTGCAGCGTATTCGCTCCAATGATAGCCCCACCCTGGTTAATGACTATAAAGTTAATTTTAGTAGTGAAAGTAAGCCTGGTTCTATTGCTTCTTGTTTAAGTAATTTATGCAATGCCACGCAGCTTGCTCTTTATGATATTGAAGAGTGGAAAAAGGCAATTAAAGCTAAAGAGCGTACCGGTGCACTGGCTAATGCAAGTGTTTGCATTGACCCCTCATCTCCTGGCGCAAATGAAATAAATTTACAAGTTGTCGTCAGCTGGCAAGGCCGGCAACAAATGACTCAGTCTGATGCTAATAAAGCGATTAGTTGCGGTAGCTCAGAAAATCGTCGTATGGTGGTCATTGATACCTATATAAATGTGAGGAATGGGTAATGAAACAACGAGGATTTACCATAGTTGAATTAATGATTTCGCTCTTTGTTGGGGCGTTTATTCTCGCGGGTGTCATGGTTACCTATGTGGCGATGAAAACAACCACTAAAGATACTTTAGAAATAGGTGATTTACAGGAGTCTGGCCGATTAGCGATGGATATTTTGCGTCGTGATATCGAGTTGGCTGGCTTTTGGGGGACATTTTCACAGTCCCCGAATGAAGCGAACGTATTAGCGCCCGCTTTACCCTCTCCAGATTGCAGTGCAGGTGAAAATAATGCGAGCTTTCCTGTTGCCTCATCATCCAATTTTCGGTTTGTTTATGGTGAGCAAACGAATGGGGCCGCTGTTCTTGGTTGTATATCAAACAGTGTTAGTAACAGTGATGTGATCCAATTAAAAGGGGTGGCTGGTAATGATTCAACAGGCCAACCTACCGGTTCAAATCAATATTATTTTGTTGTAAACCCTAACGCTATTTCTGTCATAAGTGGCACTGGCGCCATTGTTGCCACTCCCTCAGGGTCGTCGCTTTGGGCTTATAACCACCATGCTTATTATGTTGCCGATGATAGTTATATCGTTAATGGTCGTACATTAACGGTACCTACCTTAATGAGGAAACGTTTAACAGCCAATGGAATAACGACCGAAACTATTATGGAAGGAGTTGAAAATATTCGCTTTTTATATGGTATGGATTTTAATGGCGACAATCGCGTTGATACTTACAAAACGGTAACACAGATGGGTGCTTCAGATTGGGAGCAACAAAGTGGTGTTATTTTAACGGTGCAAATGTTCATTTTAGTGCGGTCGATGGATATAGACAGAGACATGAAAGTTGAGAGTCGAGCTTATACCTTAGGCGGTACCGGGCAAAATGCGCGAACACTTACTTTTAATGATCAATATCGTCGCATGTTGTTTGTTTCAACAGTACGTTTGGATAATGGAGGCAATGACAGATGGCAATGGTAACCCAACATAAACAAGAAGGTGTCGTGCTGGTGGCGGCATTAGTCATGATTATTGCAATGACGGGGATTGCTGTGAGTTTAATGAGTTCCAGTTCATTAGACTTAAAAATGGTTAATGCGGCGCAAGAAAGTGAAACTGCGGAAATGATTATAAAAGGTGATTCTGACTTATCACTACGCGGTGCGATGAATGAAAAAGGCGCAAGTAAATTATTATGGCTAAACGGGCAGTTTGGCGGGATTGGTGTATCACAAGATATTACCGATGAAAATGCGAATCCTGAATCTAAAGTGGTTTTATTTAATGAAAACACAGGCCCTACGGAGCTTGATTGCCCACCACAATATGCGGTTACTAATGGCATTAAATGCAATGCACTTAGGATCCAAGCACAAATGAAATATGGTGCCCAGAAGAAGCACCTTGTAGTGGTTCACTCAGGTATTTTGCAAGAACTTGGTGGTGCAGGGCAGGGACAGTAATGAAAAATTTAGTAAATAGTATGTTTGAGAGAAATACCGTGAAGTACTTCAATTTATCGTTAAAACTTTTAGCATTCTCATACTTGTCATTGCAAGCACCTAAAGTAGTTGCGACGGATATTGAACTTTATGTGAATCATAATGTGCAAACCACCGAAAAGCCCAGGGTGATGATTGTATTTGATACCTCAGGTAGTATGAATTGGTCAGTTGTTAATGGTGCACGATGCACGAATGATGGTAATGAAATTGAATGTTCCGACAGTCGCTTAAGTGTAGCTAAAGCCGCAATCAAAGGACTAATCCAAAGTAATCCTGATATTGAATACGGTTTAATGCGCTTCAATGGCAGTCGTGGTGGGTATGTTTTATCCGGTATGGGTACATCGCATTCCACAATTCAAAGTAAAATAGACCAAATATCTGCATCAGGCTCAACACCTGTGACGGAAACGTTTTACGAGTCTTATCTTTATTTAACAGGACAGGACCTTGCCTATGCAAAAGTCGTAAATGCCCGCGATAAATCGATAGATAATGGTGATAATTATGACTCTCCTTTTAAACCAAAAAAAGAAAATGGTGTAGATGTTCTTCGCTGTGATAACAGTATCAATATGATTATTATGACCGATGGTGATCCTACGAATGATGAGGGGGCAGATGATGCGATAACGTATTTATATAAAAGCAAATATGGTAGCAATCCAGCTGAAAAATCAGGCAGTTATTTAAACTCTTTAGCGAAATATATGCTCAATGTGGATTTGTACCCTGCAACTTCAGGCGTCACTGATATAGCCCGTACTTTTACCATTGGTTTTGGTACAGGTATGAGTTCTAATGGTAAAGCATTATTAAAACAAACAGCATCAGATGGTGGTGGTGAATACCTTCTGGCCAGTACTGCCGCGCAATTAACAGAAGCGTTAAAAAAGACCATTACTAAAATCCGTCAAATTAACGATACCTTTACCTCACCTTCGGTTGCTAGCAGTCAAAGTGACCGTACCCAAACGCTTGATTCAGTATATTTTGCGATGTTTTACCCCAATACTGGCCCACGCTGGGATGGCAATATCAAAAAATTGAAAATGTCCGGTGAAAAGTTGGTTGATAAAAATAATGATGCCGCTATTGATGAAGATGGGAATATTAAAAAAACGGCCTCGACATTTTGGTTAAAAGAAAATGAAGCTGCTGATGGTAATGTGGTTGGAAAAGGAGGCGTATCTGCACAGCTTTCTGCAATGAGGTCACGAAAAGTATATACAGATGTTGGTACTGCAAGTACGGGTAACAGTATGCCGACATTTAATTTTGATAATGTGAAAGCATCTTTAAAAGCGAGCCCTGTATTTAGTGGGTACACCGACCAAAAGTTGGCAGATTTAGTCAATTGGAGTGCAGGTATCGATATTAATGATGAAGATTTAGATAACAGCAAAACTGACTTAAGGCCCGCGATTTTTGGTGATCCACTGCATTCACGCCCTGTTGCGATAAATTATGGTGATGGCGATATTCGATTATTAGTTGGCACCAATGCTGGCTTTGTCCATATGTTTAAAGATAGTGGTACATCGGATGCTATTAGTGAAGAGTGGGCGTTTATTCCATCTGAACTTTTTTCAATTTTACCCGTTTTGAAAGACAACGTTATTCCGAATGTTGGTGAGGGTAAAGTATATGGCATGGATTTAACGCCAACGATTTATATTGATGATGCGAATGATAACGGCATTATCGAATCGGGTGATAAAGTGTGGGCTTTTGTCGGCATGCGCCGCGGAGGCTCATCCTATTATGCTTTAGATATTAGTGTTGCTGATAAACCAAAGTTACTTTGGTCATCTCCTATAAACCCATCAAAATCAGGTTATAGTTTGCTTGGGCAAACATGGTCACAGCCTAAAGTGACCTTTATTAATGTGGCGGGTTATAAAAACAAGCCGTTATTAGTATTTGGTGCCGGTTATGATGTTACAAAAGACACAGATCCAAATGCAAATGACAGCAAAGGCTTAGGTGTTTATATTGCGGATGCGCAAACTGGAGAATTAGTTGCGAGTTTTACTCCAAGTGCAGGCACTGTGAACTTTAATGGATTAAAAAATAGCATACCTTCAGATATAGCATTACTCGATTCTGATTACGACGGTATGGTAGATAGAATGTACACAGCAGATACAGGCGGTAATGTTTGGCGTATCGATATGCCTAGTGACTCACCAAATGGCGCAGAACCTTGGACTGTCATTCAGATTGCTGCTTTAGGTGGTTCAGGTGCATCAGACCGAAAATTCTTTTATCAACCTGAAGTTGCGCGAACTTACTTTAGCAAAGTAACAGAAACTACTATCGATAATAACGACTCAATATCAAAACAACTATCACGCAGGCAAACACCTTATGAAGCCATCTTAATTGGTAGCGGTAATCGTACAAACCCAAAAAATACCAGTGTTGATGATCAGCTTTTTATGATCCGAGATGAAAAGGTTTTAACACAATCATTTACTTCAAGCTCTAAGCCCAAGATAGTGACTGTTGACCAACTTATGGACATTAAAGCCAAATCATTTGAAAATAAAACAGTTGACGATTTTAGAACCTTAGAAGCGGAGTATGCGAAGAACTTTGTTGGTTGGCGCTATGCACTTGGAACAGCTGAGAAAGCCTTAGCTAAACCTGCGGTAATTGGCGGAGTTGCTTATTATACGTCCTTTACACCTGCAAGGGATACTAATGTAATGCAATGCGACATCAATGGTGGTTCAGGTGCACTTTATGCATTTCATTTACATTATGGTGCTAAAATTTATGATAATTTAAAATTTAATGTTGGTAATAAAGTGCCATCAACACCTCAGCTTATTTTTGACAAAGGTAAGGATGATAGCAGCCAATTTTTGTTAATTGGTGTGGGGAGTGGTCAAGAAGGTAGTGGTGTTATTAAAGCTAAGGCTATCTCAAATAACCTAGTACCTATAGACGAGAATGGTGATGGTAGAATTGATTTAAGTGGTGATTTTGTTGGTTTAAAAACCCACAGAACTTATATTTATCGAGAAGCAGACTTTTAAGGCAATTAATATGAAACACAAAGGATTTACATTAATCGAGGTGATGATTGCTGTCACAATAGTGGGTATATTACTAGCAATAGCAATACCTAATTATAGTGAGCATGTGAAGCGCTCTGCACGCACAGAGGCAATAACAGCGTTACTCGATATAGCCAATAAACTTGAGCAATACTATGTGGATAATCATCAATATACAGCTATTTTGGCTGATATTGGTGTTCAATCGACAACGACAGAAACAGGGTTGTATAGCTTAGAAATAAAGACTACCAATTCGAACTCGAAGTTTACTGTAAAGGCAACCCCAATTTCGGGGATTGCTTTACAAGATACTACATGCACTAGTTTTACCATCGCTGATACATCTGAAAAAACCTTTACTGGCGCAGGACCATGCTGGTAATAATAAAAGCCAAAGTGATGTTTATCGATCATTTTGGCATTTCACATCCCTAATTCTATAGCGCCCAGCTTGGCTTATCGTTAGCCTCTTGCCCATAATTTCTGGATATTCTTTAAGGCAATAAATAAAACTACCGGATTGAAAACCTGCAATACTGCCATCAGGGCGATAGGTAATTGCATGGCGAGGGTATGTAAGAGAGTCTGAATCTGGAACTGCCTCTATCATGAATATAATGGTGTCGGTATCATCTAAAAATTGGTTAGCATTTGCATCGGTGAATAAATAAATTTTGTCATGCCAGCTATTGGTGCATTGTGCTCCTTTCATTGGACAAAGAGTCATTGCTTGATTGTAGCTAACCGCAGAGTTTCGAGCGTACGCTAAGTTTGTTTTAAGGATGGATAGTTTGTTGTCTTGGCGGTTTTTTGCGAGCATTGGTCCATAAGATGCGTTCGCAATAGAAGTAAGAATTGATAAAATAGTGATGCTCACCATTAATTCTAGTAAGGTAAATCCCGATTGTATGAACTTCATCCTTGAAGCCTTTTAATGATCCTTTTATTTCTAATTTAGCTCAATATTTATGTTCCGCAAGTATAACTAGTTTTACCTAAGTTGTAGGTTTTTCCTGTTGCGGTAACTTCAAAAGCACTATTACTATCGACTTGATCCTTAGGGCAGTAAACAAAACGGTGTGCACCTGATGTGCGCCCTTGGCCATTGTAGCTTATAGCCCCAGTCCCTAAAATCTGGCTGAATTTATCTTGCGATTTGACTGTGCTCATAGTTCGTAAAATCGTGTCATCAGGCAGGTCGAGCTTTTGGTTATTATTTACGTCAACAAAAACAGTAACTTTATCTAACTGCCAGTTTGAACTACAAACATTATTATTTAGTGGGCACATAGTCACAACTTGGTCGACAGAAGAAGCTTTTGCCCTTGCAAATTTAAGGTTTCGGGTAAACTCATCAACAAAACTACTGGCCCTGTCACTGGCAAGCATGGAGCTTGCATTAAACATCGCAATGGCAGAAATAATACCAAGAATTGCAATGCCCACCATTAGCTCTAAAAGAGTAAAACCTCGATTTTTATACAACATGTGAGTCTCCTTTTTTCTAAGTATAACGTTTATTTTTTGTCCTGCTAAGCCTTATTTTATCAGTATTTTTACTGATTTTTTACATTTGAATTGAAGGCTTAAAAATCAGTAATTGCGCCAAGTAGCTTGATTGTCTAAAATCGAAGCAATTAAGTTCTAATTTGGGCGCAACAATGAAAAAAATCGAAGCCATAATCAAACCTTTTAAATTAGATGATGTCCGTGAAGCGTTATCTGAAATTGATATTACAGGAATGACAGTTTGTGAAGTAAAAGGGTTTGGCCGTCAAAAAGGGCATACAGAGCTTTATCGTGGTGCTGAATATATGGTGGATTTTTTGCCAAAAGTGAAATTAGACATCGTACTGGCTGATGAAGATGTCGACCGTGCAATTGATGTCATCATTAAAACAGCGCAAACAGGAAAAATTGGTGACGGCAAGATATTTGTCACTGATATCGAGCGTGTAGTGCGCATTCGTACCGGTGAAGAAGATGAAGCTGCAATTTAATTTGTATTACTGAAACATTAAAAAAGGCGCTTAATGCGCCTTTTTTAGTTTTTGTTTACTTGTAAAATTTGTTTTGAATGATCTCGAAGATCAGTCAGGCCTAACTTATCATAGCTCTTTACCATGAGTTCTAAGGCTTCTTTGACATAACTGCTTTGGCCAAAGTGCTCAACCACATATTTACCTCGGTTTGCAGCGGCTAAATAAGCCTGACGATCATAATAATAATTCGCTACTTTTACTTCGTAACGAGCCATTTTGTTCAATAACCAAACTTGACGTTTTTTGGCTTCATCAGCGTAACTACTCGTCGGATATTTTTTGATTAATGTGTCTAAGTCTTTGTAAGCTTGGCGTGTTTTAATTGGGTCGCGATCGGATCTATCGACACCAAAATATTCTTGGAATGCATTTTCATCGGCTTTTATGTTATTCAAACCGCGCATGTAATACATGTAATCAAGATCTTTATGGTTTGGATTTAAACGAATAAAACGGTCAATCGTTGCAATTGATTTGTCAGTATTGTTTGACTGGTAATGTGCATAAACTAAGTCCATTTGAACTTGTTTTGACATTGGACCAAACGGATAGCGTGAATCGATTGCACTGAGTAATTCAATTGCGCGAATATATAAACCAGAATCCAAAGTTTGTTTTGCATCGTCATATAAAGCTTGGGCTGACTTGTTTGGCACTCGTTCAATTTGTTCTTGTTCAGGTTTTGATGAACATGCACTTAGCATTAGAAGAATTAAAGCTGCGCTAAAAACACGTTTCCCTTTTATATTTATCATTTATTAACTACCTTTGTTGTCTTGAGCTAGGCCAAGTCGGTAAAACCGAGTAAACTATACCTAATTAAGCGATTCTACCCCAGTCAGCACGAGCTTGCACTGGTAAATTAGGTAAACATGTTAAATGGCTGAGCAAATATCTTTATCCGCTGAAGTTCCTTTAGAACTTGGTGGCAAACGTCTAGACCAAATTCTCGCTGAATTGTTCCCTGAATATTCTCGATCTAGGATAAAAACTTGGATTTTAGATGATATGGTGCAAATTAACGGGGAAGTTAAAAATATTCCGAAAGAAAAGTTGTTTGGTGAGGAGCAAGTTGTAATAAGTGCAACGATTGAGCCACAACGTGAATATGAAGCCCAAAATATTGCTTTAAATATTGTCTATGAAGATGACGATATTTTAGTAATTAACAAACCCGCTGGGTTAGTAGTGCACCCAGGTGCAGGTAATGCTGATGGCACAGTTTTGAATGCGCTATTGCACCATAGTCCTGAAATAGCCAACGTGCCTCGCGCAGGTATCGTGCATCGTCTTGATAAAGACACAACAGGTTTGATGGTGGTTGCGAAAACAATTCCGGCACAAACACGTTTAGTTGCGAATTTACAAGCCCGCTACAATTTTACTCGTGAATATGAAGCAATTTGTACTGGAACTATGACAGCGGGTGGCATGATAGATAAGCCTATTGGGCGTCATGCAACAAAGCGAACTCATATGGATGTAACAATTACAGGTAAACCTGCGGTAACGCATTTTCGTGTAGCTGAAAAGTTCAGAAGTCACACACGTTTAAGATTACGTTTAGAAACTGGCCGTACTCACCAAATTCGTGTGCATATGTCATATCTCTCGCATCCACTGGTTGGTGATCAATCGTATAATGGCCGTCCAAGACCTCCGAAAAAAGCAACACCAGAGTTATTTGAGTGTTTGCAAAAATTTCGCCGTCAAGCATTACACGCAGTGATGTTAACCATTGAACACCCAATTACGGGTGAGATGATGACTTGGCACGCGCCTATTCCGGATGATATGCAATATCTGACCGAAGTATTACGTGCTGATACAGCGCTTCATGGTCGCGAAGATTATTAATGGAACTTGTTTACCCTAATTGGTCTGCGCCTTCGCAGGTCAATGGGTTTTCAACAACACGAGATGGAGGCATTTCTCAGCCTCCATTTGATGCGCTCAATCTGGGTTTTCATGTCGGCGACGATGTTAGTCACGTTCAATATAATCGCCAACTCTTAAATCGACACCTACCAGCTCCAGCTCTTTGGCTGAATCAAACACACAGTAATACCGTTGTTGTGGTCGATTCTGATTATCCAATACAAGGGCGCACACCAGATGCGGATGCATTTTATACCAAATGCAAAAATCAGCCGATGGCCATTATGACAGCCGATTGCTTACCTATTTTTTTATGTGATAAGCAAGGCAGCCAAATTGCGGTAGTGCATGGAGGATGGCGTGGTTTAGCAAGTGGTATTATTGCTAATACGGTTGCACAATTTGATTGCGCCACTACGGATATTTTAGCGTATTTAGGTCCCGCAATAGGACCTGATGCGTTTGAAGTTGGAAGCGATGTAGTTGATGCCTTTGCATCTTTAGGAACAGCATCATTATTTAAAGTAAAAACTAACGGACAATATTGGGCCGATATTTTTGCCATTGCCACGAGTCAGCTTAATCAATTAGGTATTAACGCAGTGTTTTCTGAGCAATTGTGTACATACCAAAATCCAGATTTATTTTTTTCATATCGCCGCACTCCTCACACAGGGCGAATGGCCCATATTATTTGGTTAAGCTAAAGCTGATCTAAATCAATAATCTTTTATTCTGCACCTTGAACATTGCCCGCAGCGCACCCATTTAGTAAGTAGTCAATTAGTTTTTCAAGGTTAAATGCGATGCGATTAGATAGACTCACAAGTAAATTCCAAGCTGCATTATCCGATGCACAATCTTTAGCATTAGGGCGAGATCATCAATTCATCGAGCCTGTACATTTGATGTATGCCCTGTTGCAGCAAACAGGTTCTAGTGTACGAGCATTGTTAGCTCAAGCGGGTGTGAACTCCTCAGAGATGAATGGCAAAGTGTCGCAAGCCATGGAAAAACTATTTAAGGTAGAGGGTATTGGTGGTGATGTTCAGTTGTCACCAAATATGGTTAACCTTTTGAATTTATGCGATAAATATGCGCAAAAGCGTAAAGATAAATTTATCTCTAGTGAGATTTTTATTTTAGCTGCGTGTGAAGATAAAGGCCCATTGGGCGACATTTTTAAAGCCTTTGCATTAAATGCCTCTAAAGTTGAAACGGCTATTCAGGCCATCCGTGGTGGCCAAAAAGTGGAAGATGCAAATGCTGAAGATTCGCGTCAATCACTTGAAAAATATACGGTTGATTTAACTGAACGTGCAGAGCTCGGTAAGCTTGATCCGGTGATAGGTCGCGATGATGAAATTCGTCGCACCATTCAAGTACTACAACGTCGCACTAAAAACAATCCAGTACTAATTGGTGAACCTGGTGTAGGTAAAACTGCTATTGCCGAAGGATTAGCACAACGAATTATTAATGGTGAAGTACCAGAAGGCCTAAAAGATAAACGTGTTCTATCACTCGATTTAGGGGCTTTAGTTGCAGGTGCTAAATATCGCGGTGAATTTGAAGAGCGACTCAAAGCAGTACTAAATGAACTGGCCAAAGAGGAAGGCCGCGTTATTTTATTTATTGATGAAATACACACTATTGTTGGCGCAGGAAAAAGTGATGGTGCCATGGATGCGGGAAATATGCTTAAACCTGCGTTATCGCGCGGTGAGCTCCATTGCGTGGGGGCAACCACCCTTGACGAATATCGTCAATACATCGAAAAAGATGCGGCACTTGAGCGTCGCTTTCAAAAAGTGTTGGTTGAAGAACCAACCGTTGAAGACACAATTGCAATTTTACGTGGTTTAAAAGAGCGTTACGAATTACATCACAGTGTTGAAATTACCGATCCTGCCATAGTTGCAGCGGCAACCTTATCGCATCGTTATATTAGTGATCGCCAGCTTCCAGATAAAGCAATTGATTTAATTGATGAAGCGGGTTCGTCTTTGCGGATGCAAATCGATTCAAAACCGGAAGTACTCGATAAACTAGAACGTAAAATCATTCAATTAAAACTTGAAGATAATGCACTTGCCAAAGAAAAAGATGAAGCGAGTGTGCAGCGCCAGCAAGATATTAAACAGCAAATATTAATATTAGATAAACAATACAATGAGCTCGATGAGGTGTGGAGTGCTGAAAAAGCTTCACTTCAAGGTACTCAAGTCATTAAAACTGAATTAGAACAAGCACGGTTAGATTTAGAAATAGCGCGCCGAGCGAGCGATTTACAACGTATGTCAGAGCTACAATATGGGCGCATTCCTGCGTTAGAACGTAAACTTGATTTAGCCTCGCAAGTTGAAATGCAAGATATGCGCTTGTTGCGAAATAAAGTTGGCGAAAATGAAATTGCAGAAATTTTATCGCGTTGGACTGGTATCCCCGTTACCAAAATGCTGCAAGGTGAGCGCAGTAAGTTACTGAAAATGGAAGAGAACCTTCACACCCAAGTGATTGGTCAAGATGAAGCTGTCACCGCTGTGGCCAATGCAATTCGCCGCTCACGGGCAGGGCTTTCAGATCCAAATCGACCAATTGGCTCTTTTTTATTTTTAGGCCCGACAGGGGTTGGAAAAACCGAATTAACCAAAGCTTTAGCCACTTTCTTATTTGATACTGAAGATGCAATGGTACGTATCGATATGTCTGAATTTATGGAAAAGCATTCTGTGGCGCGGTTGGTGGGTGCACCACCGGGTTATGTTGGTTATGAAGAAGGGGGCTATTTAACCGAAGCTGTGCGTCGTAAACCCTACAGTGTTATTTTGCTCGATGAAGTCGAAAAAGCACATCCAGATGTATTTAATATCTTATTGCAAGTACTTGATGATGGCCGTTTAACGGATGGGCAAGGGCGGACGGTTGATTTCAAAAATACGGTGATCATTATGACATCTAATTTAGGTTCTGATGTCATTCAAGAGCATGCAGTTAACAGCGATTATGAACGTTTAAAAGCCATGCTAATGGACGTGCTCACCACGCAATTTAGGCCTGAGTTTATCAACCGAATTGATGATACTGTGGTCTTTCACCCACTTTCGACCGAGCACATTAAATACATTGCTGATATTCAGCTGGCTAAACTAAAACAGCGTTTAGTTGATAATGGTTATAGTATGCGATTAACCGATGAAGCACTGAGCCAGTTGGCTTTGGCTGGATTTGACCCTGTATTTGGTGCGCGGCCACTCAAGCGGGCAATTCAACATTATATTGAGAACCCATTAGCTCAAACATTACTAGAAGGTGAGTATGCAGCTGGAAGCTGTTTTGTTATCTCGCTGGTGGATGGGGTATTTAAAATTTCGGTTGATGCTTAATAATTTAAAAATATAAATGTAGAAGGGGTTGAATGCTGGTATTCAAACCCTTTTTTACAATGTGGCTTCACAAAACATTTTAATGCGTTTTTTTGCCAGTTCGATGTGTTCAAGTTTATCTTCGTTTGATAGGGCTTTTTCTTGGCCATTCTCGTCTATAGCGGTAATTTTTTCAAAGTTGTCTAATACGTTTAGATTATGACGGGCTTTTTTGCAGTAATCTTCTGAGCGCTTATCTAGTTCTTCGGTTAAAGTCGGCTTAGCTTCATCAAACAAGATGTCATTTGTCGGCACCGTGTTATGTGCGGGTTCCTTCATTTCAAACTCTTGATAGCCAACCTGCTCGGGCATCATTTGTGAATAATGCACAATTCCTTTGTCATCAGTCCAAGTATAAACACGTAGCGTTTTGGCACTAACATGTAAGCTTGCACTCAATAAAATAGCCATCGCTAGGTATTTTATTGAAAAATGATTCACCATTTAACATTTCCCTTTTCTTTCGATATCAAATTAGTTTAAATCAAGCTGAATGATTTAACAGCGTTATTTGTTGAGAATTGTTGGCAAAATTGAAAAATAATACAAACATCATCGACAAAAAAAACCTTCAGACGCATAATAATACGCAATCTTTTGATCTAAATATCAGTATAAAATCAGTGGGTTTTAACTGTTCGAGAACACGCTATGCACCCAAAAAAACAGATCAATCATGCATTTGTCATCAACCAATTTGGTTCTGAAAATGAATTCACGCAAGTTGAACACGAGATAGTCGCTCCCACATCTCAACAGGTTTTAATTAGAACTATTAGCGCAGCAGTTAATCCAATTGATGTGAAGACCCGTAATGGTATCGGTTTTGCCGCAGCACAAAATAAAGATAACTTCCCCTTGGTATTAGGTTACGACTTATGCGGAGAAGTTATAGCCTGTGGACCTGATGTTATTGAATTTAGTCAAGGTGATAAAGTCATTGGCATGGTGGGTTTTGCCCTCAACCCTGGGTGTTACCAAGAATATTGTTTAGTTAATACAGCTGACATAATTAAAGTGACGCAAACGAAAGAAGTTTCAATGTTATCAGGTCTTTGTTTGGCAGGCCTAACTGCGCTGCAAGGGATCCGCTTATTAACTAAGCACTTAACGCACGAACATCATGTTTATATTAATGCTGCGCGTGGTGGTGTTGGTCATTTAGCGATACAAATTGCACGAAACTTAGGGTTTAAAGTCACAGCCGTAACGGGTGATCCTACTGAGGCATTATTTGGCCATTTAGCGATTAATGCCGTAAGTTATGACGTCTTTTACGCATCAAACCAAGCAGATGCTTTTTTTGATATTGCGGGTGGCGAACGTGGTTTAGCTGCATTAACAGCGCTAAAAGAAGGAGCTAAAATGGTGACAGTGCCCACTCTAACTGCGCCACAAATTGTTACAACTGCATCCCAATTAGGGCTTCACTGCTCAGGCATGTTGGTAGAGAATAACTTAGATGATTTAAAGCAGTTAGTTCAATGGTATCAAAACAATCAACTTGAACTCGTCATTGACAGTGTGTTCCCTATGAGTGAGGTTTCAGCCGCTCATCAGCGTGTCGCAACAGGGCAAACAGTTGGAAAAGTTATTTTATTAGCTGAGTTCGCAGCTTGAGTATTTTAATCTAGCCCCCATAGTATCTTGATGGCTATAAAAGCGGTTTCGCTTTGAGGATATATTTTGACAAATCAGCAATTAACTTCAACTTTGCAAGCTCTTAGTTTGCCTCAAAACTTGTCCGCTGTCGTGGGCATAATCCGAGGCATTGAACGTGAGACGCTCAGGATCACAGAGCAAGGGCGTTTGTCCTCAAAACCGCACTCAACCGAATTAGGCAGTGCACTTACCCATAAATATATTACTACTGATTTTTCGGAAGCATTATTAGAGTTTATAACACCAGCACAGGCTGATGCGTCATTGACACTCAAGCAGTTGGAGGATATTCACAAATTTACGTTATCTAAACTTGATGATGAAATTTTATGGCCAATTAGTATGCCTTGCTTTATTAAGCATCAAGATGATATTGCATTAGCGCAGTATGGTTCTTCAAATACGGGTCAAATGAAAACTTTATATCGAGAAGGTTTGAAAAATCGTTACGGCAGCATGATGCAAGCTATAGCGGGTGTTCACTTTAATATCTCGTTCCCTGAAACGTTTTGGTTGAAATTACAAGAAATACACCATAACTCAGACGATCTACAAGATTTTATTTCAGCCAGTTACTTAGGGGTTATTCGTAACTTTAAGCGTAATTTATGGCTTATTAGTTATTTGTTTGGCGCATCACCAGCACTGTGTAATTCATTTTTGCAAGGCCGTGAAACAAAGCTTCCTTTTGAGGCGTTTGGAAAAGGCAGCCTGTATTTACCCTATGGCACTGCATTGCGTTTAGGCGATTTGGGTTACACCAATAGTGCTCAATCAGCCTTAAATGTTACTTATAATAATTTAGATGACTATATTGCTGGCATTAAAAACGCAATTACCACGCCATCTAATTTGTACCATTCAATCGGTACGTATCCTGATGGTCGACGCAAGCAGCTAAACCACAATATTTTACAGATAGAGAACGAGTTTTACTCTCCAATTCGACCAAAGCGAAATACCTTACCTGGTGAAAAACCAAGTCAAGCACTTGCCCGTGGTGGTATTGAATATATTGAAGTGCGCGCATTAGACGTCAACCCATTTTCACCAGTGGGTATTAGCATTGAACAAATGCGTTTTCTTGATGTGTTTTTAACGTATTGTGCGCTTGAACCGTCGGCTGAGATGCAACTTGCAGAGCAAGCGGAAGTATCTGCTAACTTAAGTGCGGTAGTTAATAATGGGCGAGATCCTGAGCTTTCGTTATCTCACAAGGGGCGGGCCATTAAGTTACAAACTTGGGGAGAAAATTTGTTTGGTGACCTTGCTTTAGTGGCAAATTACCTTGATACAGCCTACCAGACTAACGAATATTCACGCACAATAGCCACGTTTAGTGAATGGATCTCCCAGCCTGAACTGACTTTTTCTGGTCAGTACATGCAAAAGCTAAAAGCGTCGGGTTTAGATAATGGTGTGTATGCTTTTTCATTAGCTCAAACTTATAAAGCTCAGTTTGCAGCGCAAGCATATAATACGTTTTCGGAAGAAGAGTTTATTGAGCAAGCAAAACAGTCATTGCAACAACAGCATGCAATCGAGCAAGCTGATACGGTTAATTTCGATACCTTTTTAGCAAATTATTTTGCATAAAAAAACGCAGCTCATTGAGCTGCGTAAAGGGATTCTTCAGGGATGAAAACAATGCTAACTACTGCATTCAAGTAATCAGACTCGTAGAGAAAATAAAAGTTCAAATTATGAAGAAAAATATTTTATTATTTTCGTCTATTTTGCTTTTAGGTGGATGTGCGTCGGCACCGCCTGAAAATCCTCATGATATTTGCGATATTTTTACTGAAAAACGCGATTGGTATTTTGCTGCCAAAGATTCACAGCAAAAGTGGGGAGCTCCTAAACAAGTGTTGATGAGCATGATGTTTCAAGAAAGTTCATTCAAACACGATGCGCAACCTCCGATGGATTATTTTCTTGGTTTTATCCCCCTTGGCCGTAAAAGTTCTGCTTATGGTTACTCTCAAGCGAAAACCCCGACATGGCAAGATTATATAAAAGAGTCTGATAATTCAGGTGCAGATCGAGATGACTTCGCAGATGCAATTGATTTTATGGGGTGGTTTGTTTACAAAACCCATAAAGTTAATCAGGTAAGTAAATGGGATGCGTATGCCCAATATCTTAATTATCATGAAGGTTGGGGTGGGTACAAACGGGGTACTTATAAAAAAAAGAAATGGTTAATGAATACCGCGACAAAGGTAAAACACCGTGCGAGTAATTATTCAGTGCAGTTAAAAAAATGTGAAGCTGAATTAGATAAAGGCTGGTTGATGCGGCTGTTTACATGAACGCAATGCAATTTAAAATGCTCTTAATAACAAGGCTAACTTTAAACACATTAAGTTAGCCTTTTTGTATATGGTTTAAATCTCTATTGAACGTAGTAATGCATTAATGCCTACTTTTTCGCGAGTTTGTTGGTCAACTTTTTTTACAATAATTGCCGCATATAAACTGTGAGTGCCATCTGATGAAGGGATAGAGCCAGGCACAACAACGGCTCCCGCAGGGACTCGGCCGTAATGAGTTTCCCCCGTTTCACGGTCATAAATACGAGTGCTTTGGCTGATATAGACACCCATTGAAATGACGGCACCTTGTTCAACAATCACACCTTCAACGATTTCTGAACGTGCCCCAATAAAACAGTTGTCTTCAATAATCGTTGGATTGGCTTGTAATGGCTCTAAAACGCCCCCAATGCCAACACCGCCTGAAAGATGAACATTCTTACCAATCTGTGCGCACGAGCCTACAGTGGCCCAGGTATCGACCATGGTACCGTCATCAACATAGGCACCGATATTGACATACGAAGGCATCAAAACCACATTCTTGCCTATAAAACTGCCCTTACGCGCAACAGCATTTGGTACAACGCGCATGCCACCTTCTTTGAACTGCTCAGGGGTATAGTCATTAAACTTAAGCGGTACTTTATCGTAAAATTGATTTACACCATCGTGCATGGCTTGGTTATCACGGATCCTAAAAGAAAGTAATACTGCTTTTTTGAGCCATTGATGCACAACCCATTCATCTGAGATTTTCTCGGCTACACGTGCAGCACCGCTATCAAGTAAATCAAGAGCTTCGATAATGGCATCTTTTACTTGAGGGGCAACTGTGGCTGGCGTGATCTGATCACGATTTTCCCACGCTTGTTCGATAAGAAGTTTTAAATTAGACATCTAGGATCCTTAAATTAGTGTGTTCGCTTAATCACTGTCGGAATTAAGCCGTTTGATCAATGCATTTTGAATATTAATCTGCTCTTTGTCTGTTAATGCTAAAAATTGACTATTAGAAACAACAAAAAAATCTTCAGCACGTTCGCCAACGGTGGTGATCCGTGCGGCATGAATATTGAGCGCCATTGAGTGAAACACTTCGGCAATTTTAGTGAGTAAACCAGGAATGTCGACGGCCTGTATTTCAATGAGCGTTCGGTCTTTTCGGCCATGAGGGCGGACAATAACCTGCGGTTTAATATTAAAGCCTTTAAAACGGCGAGTGCGATTCTTTTTGAAGCGGATTTTTTTACCACTTTCTTTAATCGCTTGCTCGATGCTTCGGCGGATTGAATTAATCCGTCCAGAACTGCTAATAGCCTCACCATCTTTTTCTAAAACGACAAAGTTATCAATCGCATAGCCATCTTTGGTCGACATCACTTGGGCAAAGTGAATATGGGCTTTTTTTGAACCTAAAGCATTGACTAAGCGGGCAAATAAATTCACTTCATCTTGGCTATAAACAAAGACTTGTGTACCGCCATGCATAGGCTCTTCAGACACCATAATAAGTGGCTGAGTGGCATCTTTGGCATTGAGCAAATGTTCACTGTGCCAAGTAATTTGTTGGGAGCTAAAACGAGTAAAATAATCTGCTTTAAACCGGCTCCATAACAAATCAATTTGAGGTTCTGTAAAGCCTGAAGCAATGAGTTTTTGCTTAACTTGGATTTTTTTATCGCGAATTTGATCGCGCAAATCCATTGGGTTTTCAAGGCCTAAGCGAAGTGCTCGCTGAGTTGATAAATAGAGTTCGCGTAATAAAGTATTTTTCCAATCATTCCAAAGGTTGTCATTAGTTGCACGAATATCCGCAACGGTTAAACAATAAAGGTAATCGAGTTGTTTTTCATTTTTGATACGTGTGGCAAATTCACTGATCACATTAGGATCGTTAATATCTTTGCGCTGTGCAGTGACAGACATCAATAAATGATTTTCGACTAACCAAGCAATTAAGCGGGCATCGAAATTTGAAAACTCATGTAATTTAGCAAACGCAATGGCGTCAACAGCACCAAGTTCAGAATGATCACCGCCACGGCCTTTGGCAATATCATGGAAAATTCCTGCTAAATAGAGTAATTCTGGTTTTTCCATGCGTGTAACAATGTCGCGACAAAGTGGAAAGCGTGCAGCGCAATCCGGTTGGAAAAAATCAAAAATATTTTGCACTAGTTTATGCGTATGCTCATCGACGGTATACGCATGAAATAAATCAAATTGCATTTGGCCAAATATGTTACGCCATTGCGGTAAATAGGCCGCTAAAATGCCGTGTTTGTGCATTAATGTGAATGCACGGCCCATTCCTTTTGGGTGGCGAATAATGGCTAAAAAGGCTTTTCTGCAGGCGGCATAATCTTGTAAATCACCGAGTAAACGTCGCCTTACTTGGCGTATGGTACGAATGGTACTTGGGTGAATGTGGGTCAGATGCGTGTGTTCAGCAATGAGCTCAAACAATTCAAATATTTTTTCACGACGAAAGAAAACCGAAGGATCTTTTACCATGATTTGATTGCCAATTTGGTTAAAATCCTCAGTGAGCGCTTCAGGTGTTTGTGAAATCGTATCGGGTAAAATAGATTGCTCAAAATAGCTGAGCAGCATTTGGTTGAGCTCGCGTACTCGGCTCATGATGCGAAATAAACGCTTCATCATACGCTCGACCGACGCGCGGCCATCAGAGCCAAAACCTAATAATTCGGCCGCAAGAGGCTGGTGGTCAAACAATAAGCGATTTTCTTTGCGACCCGCAGCAAGATGCAGCGCAAATCGAATATTCCACAGGTTTTGCAAACACTCGAGTAGCTCTTGGTGCTCTTCATGTGTGAGGTAACCGTGATTAACCAATTCTTGTAAGGTATGCGCATGAAAGTGTTTTTTAGCGACCCAAATAATGGTCTGAATGTCTCTGAGGCCACCGGGGTTTTCTTTTAAGTTAGGCTCGAGATTGTACGCTGTACCATTACATTTATTGTGACGTAATGCTTGTTCATTGGTTTTTGCGATAAAAAATTCATCCGATCGCCATTGAGCAGATGTGATCAAGGCATCTTGCATGGCATCAAATTGTGCCGGTGCCCCGAAAAGAAGGCGACACTCGAGTAAACTAGTGGCAAAGGTTACATCTGTTTTAGTTTGCTCTAATGTTTGCGCAAGAGTGCGAACACTGTGACCGATGTCTAAGTTAAGATCCCATAAAAAAGTAACAAACTGACCGATTTTTTCACACAATTCTGCGCTAGGTTCTGTTTCAACTAAGAGTAAAAAATCAATATCAGAAAAGGGGTGAAGCTCGCCTCGACCATAGCCACCAATCGCTATCAGTAATAAACCGGCTTGTTTATCGAGGGAGAACCGCTTTAAGACCAAACAAAGTAATTGATCTATAAAGCTTGAGCGCGCTTTCACAAGCCGCTCAACAGGTTGGTGGGCAAACTCTTGATTAAGCCAGTCGTAAAAAACGCCAGTACATTGTTTAAATTCATCAAGCTCTCTGGCGTTATTGAGCTGCGTTATGATTGACTCAGGGACTGGCATTAAACAAAGACTTCCTCTAGTTAGCTGTGAACGATGATTTTATCAATCGTCTCTTCGGTACGATGGGTCAGAATTTCGACGCCAGTGTCTGTAACCAACAGGGTGTGCTCCCATTGAGCAGATAAACTACGATCTTTAGTGACGACAGTCCAGCCATCGTTGAGTAATTTACATTGTTGTTTTCCCGCATTAACCATTGGCTCGATGGTTAAGCACATACCCGCTTTTAGCACTTCGCCAGTACCCGGTCTTCCGTAGTGCATCACTTGTGGCTCTTCGTGAAATTCTGCACCAATGCCATGGCCGCAGTACTCACGAACAATCGAGTAGTTAAAACTTTCAGCATATTGTTGAATTGCCGCGCCAATGTCACCTAAGCGCACACCGGGTTTTACCATTTTGATGGCTAAATATAAGCTTTGTTGTGTGACTTCGGCTAACTGTTTTCCTTGGATATTGGGCTCACCAACAAAAAACATTTTAGAGGTATCGCCATGATAACCATCTTTAATTACAGTAATATCAATATTAATAATATCACCATCATTTAAAGGCTTGTCATTTGGAATACCATGACAAATAACGTGATTGACCGAAGTACAAATTGATTTAGGAAAACCATGATAATTAAGTGGGGCAGGGATTGCCTCTTGCTGCCCAACAATGTAGTCATGACAAATTTTGTCTAGCTCTTCAGTTGTGACGCCTGCTTTAACGAAAGGCTCTATCATTTCAAGGACTTCTGCTGCTAAGCGGCCTGCAATACGCATTTTTTCAATTTCGGCTGCGGTTTTGATCACTGCACTCATTTAGACTCCAATCTGATCTTAGTCAGGTATAAAAAATGCCCGAAATTTGTTCGTAACATTTGAGTTATTTCTCTGGATATGGTATAAAGCGCGCCGTCTTTTTACAAATAAAATCTCATTTTTTGATTTTACTGTAATTTAGACGACACTTAATTAATTTTATTAACACACACACACATCGACACATACACTTGGGTGCGTTTATATCACAAAAATGATTTAAATGTTGGTGTTATGGGATGTGTGGAGGCCTAACCCTAAACTTTTAAAGGAAATTTAAAATGGCAAACGTTTCAATGCGCGACATGCTTCAAGCTGGTGTTCACTTTGGTCACCAAGCACGTTACTGGAATCCAAAAATGAAGCCTTTCATTTTCGGCGCTCGTAACCGTGTACACATCATCAACCTTGAGCACACAGTTCCTATGTTCAACGAAGCACTTACGTTTTTACGTAACGTTGCATCAAACAAAGGTAAAATCCTTTTCGTAGGTACTAAGCGCGCAGCTAGCGAAGCAGTTAAAGAAGCCGCACAGCGTTCTGACCAGTATTACGTAAATCACCGTTGGTTAGGTGGTATGCTTACTAACTGGAAAACAGTTCGTCAGTCAATCAAGCGTTTAAAAGAGCTTGAAATTCAAAGCCAAGACGGTACTTTCGAAAAGCTAACCAAAAAAGAAGCATTAATGCTTTCTCGTGAAATGGACAAGCTTGAGAAAAGCCTTGGTGGTATCAAAGATATGGGCGGTTTACCAGACGCACTTTTCGTTATCGATGCTGACCATGAGCACATCGCTATCCGTGAAGCAAACAATCTAGGTATCCCAGTAGTATCTATCGTTGATACTAACTCAAACCCAGACGGTGTTGATTTCATCGTTCCAGGTAATGACGATGCGATCCGTGCTATTCAGTTATACACAGGTGCTGTTGCTCAAAACATCATCGAAGGTCGCGAAAGCAACCTAGTTGTTCAAGCTGAAAAAGACGATTTCGTAGAAGCTGAATAATAGCTGTCATTAAGTCTTCATGTAATGTTCAAGAAGGCTTGATATTTTTACCTAGCGGGAGCAATGCTCCCGCTTATTTCAAACAGACTCGAATTTGAGGATTTACTAATGGCTGTAACTGCTGCCCTAGTTAAAGAATTACGTGAGCGCACTGGCGCTGGCATGATGGATTGTAAAAAAGCGCTAACTGAAACGAATGGTGATATCGAGCTAGCGATTGAAAACATGCGTAAGAGCGGAGCTGCTAAAGCGGCTAAAAAAGCAGGCAACATTGCTGCTGAAGGTACAATCATCATCAAGCAAGCTGACGGTGTTGCTGCGTTAGTTGAAGTTAACTGTCAAACTGACTTCGTAGCAAAAGATGCAAGCTTCTTAGCATTTGCTAACAAAGTGGCTGATGCTGCAATCGCTGCTGTAACAACAATCGAAGAGTTACAAGCTCAATTCGAAGAAGACCGTGTTACTTTAGTGACAAAAATTGGTGAAAACATCAACGTACGTCGCGTTCAATATATTACTGGTGTTAATTTATCAGAATATCGTCACGGTGAGCGTATCGGTGTTGTTGTTGCCGGCGAAGCGGATGAAGAAACGCTTAAGCACGTTGCAATGCACGTTGCTGCTTCACGTCCAGAGTTCTTAAATCCTGCTGACGTACCTGCTGATGTTGTTGAAAAAGAGCGTTTAGTTCAAATCGACATCGCAATTAACGAAGGCAAACCAGCTGAAATCGCAGAAAAAATGGTTGAAGGCCGCATGAAGAAGTTTACTGGTGAGGTTTCTCTTACTGGTCAAGCATTCATCATGGATCCTAAAAAATCTGTTGGCGATTTCCTTAAAGAGAAAAGCGCGACACTTTCTGGCTTCGTACGTTTAGAAGTTGGTGAAGGCATCGAGAAAAAAGCAGAAGATTTTGCTGCTGAAGTTGCTGCACAAATCGCAGCTGCAAAAGGTGCTTAATCACCTTGCTTAGAAGCAAAGCAAACTTAGTTTTTTTTGCTTCACTGCACAAAATTATTTAGAATAACCGCGCAGTAATTTCGCTAGAAGTTAGCGCGGTTATTTTTTATCTGTAAATTCAATTTTCAATCTGGCCAGGAAGACTATGAATACAAATCGTAAGCCTATTTTTAGACGTGTTCTGCTTAAATTAAGTGGTGAAGCCTTAATGGGCGATGAGGGTTTTGGAATTGATCCAAAAGTACTTGATCGCATGGCTCAAGAAATTAAAGAGCTAGTAGAATTAGACATAGAAGTGGGTTTGGTTATCGGTGGCGGTAACTTTTTGCGTGGTGGTTCTTTGGCTGAAGCGGGTATGAATCGAGTGGTCGGTGATCACATGGGCATGCTGGCAACTGTAATGAATGGTTTGGCAATGCGTGATGCGTTGCACCGTGCTTTTGTCAACGCGCGTTTAATGTCAGCTATCCCACTTAATGGCGTGTGTGATGCATATAACTGGGCTGAAGCAATTAGCTTGTTAAAATCAGGTCGTGTGGTGATTTTTGCTGCGGGTACAGGTAATCCTTTCTTTACTACCGATTCTGCTGCGTGTTTACGCGGTATTGAGATTGAAGCGGATACTGTTATTAAGGCCACTAAAGTCGATGGTGTGTATAGCGATGATCCGGTGAAAAACCCAGATGCAACGTTATACCGCACCCTTACGCACAGTGAAATTATTGAAAAAGAGTTAAAAGTAATGGACTTAGCTGCTTTTACTTTAGCTCGCGATCATAATATGCCAATCAGCGTATTTAATATGAATAAACCAGGCGCGTTAAAACGTGTCATTATGGGTGAAGATGAAGGTACTCTTATTACTTCAAATTCGCCAGAATAAATCAGTATAAAAATAGATTAGGAAGATTCATTGTGATTAACGATATTCAAAAAAATGCTGCAACACGCATGCAAAAAAGTGTTGAAGCACTAGTTAGCCAATTATCAAAAGTTCGTACTGGTCGTGCTCACCCAAGTTTATTAGATGGCTTAAAAGTAATGTATTACGGAGCCGAAACACCATTAAACCAAGTGGCAAACGTGAGTGTTGAAGATGCACGTACATTATCTATTTCTGTGTTTGACAAATCATTAGGTCAAGCGGTAGAAAAAGCTATTTTAGCGTCAGACTTGGGCTTAAACCCAATGTCAGCAGGTATGATAATTCGTGTACCACTTCCTCCGTTAACGGAAGAGCGTCGTAAAGACCTAATCAAGGTTGTACGCTCAGAAGCAGAAGCAGGCCGTGTGGCTATTCGTAATATCCGTCGTGATGCGAATGCTGATGTTAAAGCATTATTAAAAGATAAAGCGATTTCTGAAGATGAACAACGTAAAAGTGATGATGAAATTCAGAAGCTTACAGACAAGTTCATTAAAGATTTAGATGCTAAACTAGCCGTTAAAGAAGCTGAATTGATGGAAATCTAAACAGCTAAACTGTTAGTCAAGAAACGCCGTCTAGGATATACTAGATGGCGTTTTTTTATGAGGAAGTACAAAGCTCAATGATTTTAAGTTCTGACACGGTTGGTCAACAATCATTACCTAAACACATTGCTATAATTATGGATGGTAATGGGCGTTGGGCTCAACAAAGAGGTAAACCTCGCGTATTTGGACATAAAAGAGGGGTTGATGCGGTTCGTCGTTCAGTCCAATTTTGTAGTCGGCTCGGGATCAGTTCGCTTACTTTGTTTGCTTTTAGCAGTGAAAACTGGCGTCGGCCAGAAGAAGAAGTAAGTACATTGATGGAGTTATTTTTATTGGTTTTAACCAAAGAAGTAAAAAAACTCCACAAGAATAATGTAAAATTACAAATAATTGGTGATCTTGCTCGTTTTTCTACCAAGTTACAGCAAAGAGTGGTTGAAGCCCAAGCGTTAACAAAAGATAATCAGGGATTATGTTTAAACATTGCCGCCAATTATGGTGGCCGTTGGGACATCATGCAAGCTGCAAAAAAATTAGCTGCAGAAGTCGAACAAGGTAACTTACAAAGTAGTGATATCACCGAGGATATGCTATCGGCAAATATTTCTATGGCAGAACAAGCCCCACTTGATTTATTAATTCGCACTGGTGGTGATTTACGAATTAGTAATTTCTTATTATGGCAAGCTGCTTATGCTGAATTGTATTTTACTGAGACACTGTGGCCTGATTTTGATGATGAAGCATTTGCCGATGCAATTGCATGTTATGTCAGTCGTGAACGTCGCTTTGGGTGTACTGGCGAACAAATAAAACAATTATTATCGCAAGTAAAGTGACACAGTTAAAGGTATAAAGTTTGCTAAAACAACGTATTCTCACCTCATTGGTGTTAGCTCCTGCCGCTTTGGCTCTCGTGTTTTACACACCATTGGCTTTATTTAGTTATATTGCTGCCGGTATTGTATTACTTGGTGCATGGGAATGGTCCGCTTTTATGGGCCTGAAAAAAAACGCGCTGCGTTTAGCCTATGTTGCTTTTATGGCTGTGTTATTAAGTGGTTTAAATTTTGTCTGGCCTATTGAACAGCTGTGGCAAAATCATCATCTAGCCAGTGATGTAAATTATGTTTTTACAATTTCAGTTGCTTGGTGGTTAGTGGCTACCTGCTTAGTGTGGAGCTATCCTCGCGCAGCTAAAGCATGGAATAAAGGCATTGTGATGCGTGCTATTGCTGGTGTCTTGACGTTAGTGCCGTTGTGGCTTGCACTCAATACATTACGCAGTGCTGAATATCAAGAGTCCACTTTGCATGGCTCAATGCTAATCATGGCCGTGTTGGGTATTGTTTGGAGTGCCGATATTGGGGCGTTTTTTACAGGTAAAAATTTCGGTAAGCACAAGCTTATGCCTCACGTTAGCCCAAATAAAACAATTGAAGGCTTAGCGGGTGGTTTAGTTGCAAGTGTTTTATTTACCATGTGTTTTTGTTATTTTGCCGATGTACCCGCTGGCAAGTGGTTGGTATATGGTTTTCTAACGGTTTTTATTGCCTTATTTTCTGCAATTGGTGACTTACTAGAGAGTATGTTTAAGCGTGAAGCTGGACTTAAAGATTCAGGCTCTTGTTTACCAGGTCACGGTGGTATTTTAGATCGTATTGACAGCTTAACTGCAGCAGCCCCAATTTTTGTTGCTTGTTATGCATGGGCTTTCCATTTATGACCCCAACGCAGCGTCTGTGTGTATTAGGTTCAACGGGTTCAATTGGTATAAGTACCCTAGATGTAGTAAGTCGTAATTCGACAATTGATGTTTTTGCATTAACGGCACACCATAACTATCAGTTGATGTATCAGCAATGTGTCACTTTTAAGCCTAATTATGCTGTAATGGCCGATGAGCAAACAGCCGGGCAGTTACAAGAACTATTAAATGCTCATGGCAGTCAAACTCAGGTTCTATTTGGCCCACAAGCGTTATGTGACGTTGCTTCAGCTTTGGAAGTGGATGTGGTAATGGCTGCGATTGTCGGTGCCGCAGGCCTTGCTCCGACACTTGCTGCGGTCGAGCAAGGTAAAAAAATACTGCTAGCCAATAAAGAGGCGCTCGTTATGTCGGGTCGCTTATTTATTGATAAAGTGAAACAGCACAATGCAGTTTTACTTCCTATCGATTCTGAACATAACGCGATTTTTCAGGCATTACCCCTTGATGCACAGACTCCATGTTATACAAAAACGCTAGCTGAGCAAGGTGTCAGTAAAATATTACTTACAGGTTCGGGTGGTCCATTTTTGACTCGAGCACTCGATACGTTAGTTGATGTAACGGTAGAAGAGGCCGTTTCACACCCTAATTGGTCGATGGGGCAAAAAATATCAGTTGATTCTGCGACCATGATGAACAAGGGCTTAGAATTTATAGAGGCTAAGTGGATGTTTAATTGTGAGGCTGACGATATTGAAGTCATCATTCACCCACAAAGTATTATTCATTCGATGGTGCAATATCAAGATGGTTCAGTAATAGCCCAAATGGGCAATCCTGACATGCGTACCCCCATAGCTCATGCGCTTGCCTATCCATATCGAATGGATGCAGGCGTTGCACCTCTTGATTTTAGTAAACTGGCACAATTTAGCTTTTGTAAGCCCGATTTTTCCCGTTACCCTAATTTAAAACTGGCTATTGATGCGTGTGCTCAAGGTCAAGCTGCTACAACGAGTCTGAATGCGGCTAATGAAATTGCGGTCGCAGCATTTTTAGCGAAACAAATTCGTTTCACGGATATTTATACAATTAATGCAGCCGTACTATCTGAGTTGCAGTGCAGTGAGCCTGAAAGTTTTGAGGAAATCATGACTATTGATGCTAAAGCGCGTCAAAGTGCCCAACAATTGATTGCTAAAGGGTTTAACTGATGCTTGAAATCTTGTGGAATTTGGGCTCATTTATTGTTGCGCTGGGAATTCTAGTCACGGTTCATGAATATGGGCATTTTTGGGTAGCACGTCGAAATGGCGTGTTTGTGCAGCGTTTTTCGATTGGTTTTGGCAAGGTGCTTGTGCGGTGGCATGATAAACGTGGCACTGAATTTGTGATAGCTGCGATCCCATTGGGTGGCTACGTTAAAATGCTTGATGAACGCATTGAAGACGTGCCAGAGGCGCAGCGTCATTTGTCATTTAATGCTAAATCAATTTACGCCAAAATTGCGATTGTTGCAGCAGGGCCAATGGCAAACTTCATTTTTGCGATTGCAGTACTTGCCGTGATGTTCATGATTGGGGTTAAAAGTATCACCCCTGTGATTGGATCTATTGAACAAGGCAGTCGTGCGTATCAGGCTGGACTCAATGCACAGCAGACCATCATTAAAATTGGTGACGAAGCTATTTTTGATTGGCGTGAAGCCACATTTGCATTGATGCAAAATATGGGCGAAAGCAATGTTGCGGTGACTGTCACTGATCAACAAGGTGAAATGAGTGTAAAAAACCTTAATTTATCGGGTTGGACACTTGAGGCAAATGCTGTTTCTCCGCTTCATTCTATTGGTGTAACACCATTTACTCCTAAGGTGACCCTTCAATTAGCACAAATAGTTAAAAATTCTGCAGCTGATACAGCGGGTTTAATTGTTGGCGACACCGTGCATTTAGTTGATGGACAGAAAATAGAAACTTGGCAGCAATTGGTTGAGATAATTAAGAACTCTGCAGATAAAAGTTTGCTTTTTACCATAATGAGAAATGGTGTACCGCAAAATATAAACGTTATTCCACAAAATAAACCCACAGCAGATGGTTTTAGCCAAGGACATTTAGGTGTTTTACCGCTGGTCGAAGCGTGGCCGCAAGGGTATATTAGCTCCAGACAATTTGGTCCTATTGCTGCTGTTGAGCAAGGAATAACCAAAACATGGCAAATGATAGCGTTAAGCTTTGAAATGATCGCAAATCTGGTGACAGGACAGGTATCAGTTCAGAACTTAAGTGGCCCAATTGGGATTGCTGTTGGCGCTGGAACAAGCGTTAGCTATGGCTTAGTTGCATTTTTGAGCTTTTTAGCTCTGATCAGTGTCAATTTAGGTGTTTTTAACTTATTACCCTTGCCAATTTTAGATGGCGGGCATTTAATGTATTACCTAATTGAACTTATCACAAAAAAACCAGTCTCTGAAAAGACACAAGAATTAGGTTTTAGGATCGGCGCGCTGATCCTATTATTGTTGACCAGCATCGCGCTGTTTAATGATTTTATGCGGTTGTAAAGGACATAAGATAATAACATGGCTATAAAAAAACATTTGGCTGTAACGGGTTTATTAGGGGCAAGCTTTTTTGCCTGTGGCCAAGAATCCTTTATCGTACAAGATTTAAAAGTTGAAGGCCTTCAACGTGTAGCACTCGGTGCCGCTTTAACTCATATACCAATTAATATTGGCGATAACGTCGATAACTACACGATTTCTAAAACGATCAAAGCTCTATATAAGTCTGGTCATTTTGACACTATCAGCGCGTACCGTGATGGTGAAAAAATCATCTTTAAAGTAAAAGAACGTCCTACCATCAGCGCCATTGAGTTTGAAGGTAATAAAGATATTAAAGATGAGCAGCTAAACGAAAGTTTAGAGCGCCAGAACATTGTTGTAGGTGAGCCACTTGACCGCACCATAGTGGATGGTGTTGAAAAGGGCCTTATCGAGTTTTTCCACGGTATTGGTAAATACAATGCCGATATCGATATCACGATCACCAAATTGCCACGTAACCGAGTTAAGTTAAAATTAGAATTCAAAGAAGGCGAAGCCGCTTCGATTCGACAAATTAACTTAGTGGGTAACGAGCTTTTCTCTGATGAAGAGTTAATGCTGCAAGTTGAATCTCAACAAGATTTACCTTGGTGGGACTTCATGGCCAATGATCGTTATCAAAAACAAACCATTCAAGGTGACTTGGAAAAAATCCGCAGTTATTACCTTGACCGTGGTTATTTAAAATTCAATATCGATTCAACACAAGTATCAGTAAGCCCAGAAAAAGAATCTGTTTATGTCACAGTAAACATGACGGAGGGTGAGCAATATACGGTTAAAGAGTTTGATTTCATCGGTGATTTGCTGGACCGTGAAGACCTTATTCGTGCGGTTATCCCACTTAGAACGGGGGAGCTTTATAACGGCTCTGTCGTGACATCATCTGAAGAGTTTATTAAAAATTACTTAGCGCGTTTTGGTTATGCCAATGCCGTAGTGCGAACTATTCCAGAAGTTGATGAAGCGACCAAAGAAGTAAAGCTCACACTGTCGGTTGACCCGGGTAAGCGTATTTATGTACGTCGTATTAATGTATCTGGCAACGAAAATACGGCTGATCATGTTGTACGTCGTGAAATGGCGCAGCTTGAAGGTGCTTGGTTATCAAATCAGTCACTTGAGCGTTCAAAATTACAGATTCAGCGTTTGATGTACATGGAGAAGGTTGATTTTAACATCGTGCCTGTTCCGGGTGTTGAAGACCAAGTTGATGTTGATTTTAACGTTAAGGAACAATCGGCCGGTAGCTTCAACGCGGGCCTTGCGTACGGTTCTTATTACGGTGTGCAGTTTAACTTTGGTATCAGTGAATCTAACTTTTTAGGTAGTGGTAACCAAGTAGCATTTAACGTTAATACTTCTACGGGCTCTGAACAAATCAATTTATCGTTTACTGATCCGTACTTTACGCCTGATGGTGTCAGTCATGGTAGTAGCATTTTTTATCGTAACTACGATGCTAGTAAGTTCTCGTTAATTGATTATAAAAGTAAGTCTTACGGTATTGGTACCAATATTGGTTTCCCAATTATTGCCAATAACCGTTTAAATTTTGGCATTACTTGGAGCAACGAAGAGCTTTCTGAATTAGCTGAATATGAACAAACCCGTATTATGCGTGAAACGTTCTTAGATCCAGAAGACCCAGATGCAGGCTTTGATTTTACAAAGTTTGAACTAAGTGCCGCGTGGCAGCGAGATACTCGTAACCGTGGTTTATTCCCAACCGATGGTTCAAGCCAATTGTTGAGTTTAAAAGTCACAACACCTAACTCGGATCTCACGTATTTTAAAGTTGATTTTGATACCAAGTTCTATTGGCCTATCAGCAACGATCATAAATGGGCGTTTTTATCACGAGCAGCATTTGGTTATGGTAATGGCTATGGCAAAACCAATGGTTATGACCAAGTGTTACCGGTACAAGAATACTCTCGTATAACAGAACAAGAGCTACGTGGATTTGACCGAAACACTATTTTGCCTCGTGCGATTCTTCGTAGCCCGCAATTATTACCAGGTACGCCAGGTAGTGATGGCTCATCAAGCGGTGTAGGTGGCAGTGCAGCGTTTGACCAAATTCAGGCCGCTGGACGTATTGGTGGTAATGCTAAAATTACTGCGGGTATGGAAATGATTGTGCCAACGCCATTTTTAGATGACGACAATAGTGGTTCTGTACGTACGAGTTTGTTTGTCGATGCCGCAAACGTATGGGATACCGAATTTGATGTGAGTAAATTTTCGAATTTATCACCAGATGAAAAAGCAAAACTTGATGATTACTCAGATGCAGGTCGTTTCCGAGTATCATCAGGTTTATCAATCCAGTGGATTTCACCTATGGGGCCAATGTTAATTAGTTTTGCTTATCCGTTGAAAAAAGAAGAAGACGATAAAACTAAAACCATTAGCTTCAACATAGCAAACACTTTCTAAAGGAGTATATTTGTGACTAAAACAATTAAAACAACCGCGATGTCTATTTTAGCAACCTTATTAATGGGTGCTTCGTCGATGGCTTTTGCCCATAAGATTGCCATCGTAGACATGCAGCAAATCTTTACCCAATTGCCACAAATGGCAGTGCTTGAGCAAACCTTACAAAATGAGTTTGAAGAGCGTCGCCAAGCGGTTGAAAAATTACAAGGCGACATTCGTTTTGAAGCTGAGAAGTTCAAGCGCGAAAGCGCAACAATGAGCAAAGCTCAACAAGATACATTAAAAGAAAAAATTCAAAAAATGCAGCAAGATTTTGCTGATCAAGCTCGTCCACTTGAGCAAGAAATGAAATTGCGTCAAAACCAAGAGTTAGCCAAAGTGCAAGCGCTTGTAATGCAAGCAATTGAGCAAGAAGCGAAGGCTGGAAAGTTTGATGAAGTAAAACGTAAAGACACCGTTATTTATATCGATGCGGATAAAGTACCTGACTTATCTGAAAAAGTGATTGAAAGAGTTAGTAAAATAAAATAATGCAAAGTTTTTCGTTAGCACAAATAGCTGAACATTTGGGCGCGCAACTGATTGGCGATGCGACGGTGACTATCACCCGCATCGCTAGTTTAGATAAAGCGCAATCGAATGAAATTAGCTTCCTTTCGCAAAAAAAATACCGCAAACAACTTGAGACAACTCAGGCTGCTGCTGTTATTTTAACCCAAGAAGATTGCGACTACTTCCAAGGTACCAAACTTGTGGTCGCTAATCCTTATGTGGCTTATGCTAAATTAGCTCAGCATATGGATACCACACCAGCTTCAGCATGCTCAGGCATTCATCCTTCAGCAGTGATAGAGCCAAGCGCTAGTATCAGTCCTCTTGCTCATATTGGTGCCAATGTGGTGATTGAGGCGGGCGTTATCGTGGGCGAGCATGTACAAATTGGTGCGGGTAGTTTTATTGGCCGTGGCGCACACATTGGATCAGGCACAAAAATTTGGGCTAATGTCTCGATTTATCACGATGTTGTGATAGGTCAAAACTGTGTATTTCATTCAGGCGCAGTGATTGGTTCGGATGGGTTTGGCTTTGCGAATGAGCGTGGTCAGTGGGTTAAAATTCCACAGGTTGGCTCTGTAATTATTGGTGATCAGGTCGAGATTGGCGCTAATACGGCTATAGACCGCGGTGCGATTGAAAACACTGAAATACATTCTAATGTCATTATTGATAATATGGTGCACTTGGCACATAACGTAATTATTGGTGAAGGCACTGCAATTGCTGCATGCAGTGTGATTGCGGGAAGTACTACAATTGGTAAATACTGCCAAATTGCTGGTTTATGTGGTATTAACGGCCATATTGATGTGTGTGATGGGGTTATTTTCACAGGAATGACTATGGTCACAAAATCAGTGACTGAGCCTGGCGTTTACTCATCTGGTTTACCACACAGCAGCAATAAAGAGTGGCGTAAACAAATCGCTCAATTTCGTCACTTAGGTGACATGAATCAAAAAATTAAGCAGCTTGAAGCATTTAATGCTTCGATGCATGCTGATGATAAATAACGTTAAGGAACTGCGTTTTGGCTAATGAATTAAACAGCTTTGATATTCTCGAGATTATGAAGTTATTACCCCATCGCTATCCTATGCTATTGGTTGATAAAGTGGTGGATTACGAGGCCGGAAAATCGTTGCATGCAATCAAAAATGTCACGATTAATGAGCCGATTTTTACTGGTCACTTTCCAAACCAGCCTATTTTTCCTGGGGTTTTAATTTTAGAAGCACTTGCGCAAGCAACAGGTTTGCTTGGGTTTAAAACAGCCAAAAACACCAGCGAAAATGAACTATACTTATTTGCTGCTATCGATAATGCGCGCTTTAAAAAGCCGGTATATCCTGGCGATACTATGCACCTGCATGTTGAGTTTATTAAAGAGCGTAGTAATATTTGGAAGTTTTATGGCGAAGCAAAAGTAGACGGCAAAGTGGTGTGTTCTGCTGAATTAATGTGTGCTAGAAGAGAGTTTTAATAGTGATCCATCCATCTGCGATTATCGAGCCAGGTGCTCAAATTGGTGAAAATGTATCAATTGGTCCTTGGACTTACATTGGTAATGATGTGGTAATTGGTGATAACAATATCATCGAATCTCATGTGGTGATTAAAGGCCCCTCGGTGATTGGCTCTGGTAACCATATTTTCCAATTTGCCTCTGTGGGTGAAGGTTGCCAAGACAAAAAATACAAAAATGAACCAACACGCTTAGTGATTGGGGATAACAATGTGATTCGTGAATGTGCCACAATTCATCGTGGAACCATTCAAGATCAAGGACTGACACAAATTGGTAGTAACAATTTGTTTATGGCTTATACCCATGTTGCACACGATGCCATGATTGGTAGTAATGTTATTTTTGCTAATAGTGCTTCGGTTGCAGGTCATGTACATGTTGGCGACTGGGTTATTTTAGCGGGTAATTCAGGTGTACATCAATTTTGTAAAATTGGTGATCATGCATTTGTTGGCATGTATTCAGGTGTAAATAAAGATGTGCCGCCATTTGTAACAACCATTGGTACGCCAGCAGGCCCTGTGGCAATTAATACCGAAGGTATGAAACGTCGGGGATTTTCTTCTGAAGAAATTATGGCTGTGCGCCGTGCTTATAAAACCTTATACCGTAAATCATTATCATTAGAAGATGCGCTTGCAGCGATGGCTGAAGATGCCGCCGTTTTTCCTGCCGTACAAACTATGATTGACTTTGTGGGTCGTTCAGAGCGTGGGATCCTGCGTTAAGTATGGATAGACCGCTACGAGTAGGAATTATCGCCGGGGAACACTCCGGCGATATTTTAGGTGCAGGTTTGATGACTGCATTGCAAAAACGCCATCCAAATGTGATTTTTGAAGGTATTGCGGGCCCAAAAATGAAAGCCCTTGGTTGTCGCAGTATTTTCGACATGGAAGAGCTGGCGGTGATGGGGTTGTTTGAAGTCCTTGGCCGTTTACCGCGTTTATTGCAGATAAAAAAACACATTATTGCTCATTTTATTGCTAACCCTCCAGATGTATTTATTGGCATTGATGCGCCAGATTTTAATTTACGCGTTGAATTGGCGCTTAAAAATGCGGGCATTATCACGGTTCAATATGTCAGCCCTTCAGTGTGGGCTTGGCGACCAAAGCGTATTTTCAAAATTGCCGCAGCCACTAATTTAGTGCTCTCTTTATTGCCTTTTGAAAAAGCGTTTTATGATCAACATAATGTGCCTTGTACGTTTGTCGGCCACACTTTGGCTGATGACATTGCGGTGCAACATAATCAGCAAGAAGCTCGTGATAAGCTTGGTTTTAGCGAAAGTGATATTGTTTTAGCATTATTGCCCGGAAGTCGCAGCTCAGAAGTTGGTTTACTGAGTGAGTGTTATTTAGAAGCTGCAAATTTATTGGCAGCCAAAATACCAAATCTTAAAGTGGTTGTGCCGTTAGTGAATGACGCGCGCAAAGAACAGTTTCAAGCCATTGCAGCTAAAGTGGCGCCTGATTTAAAGCTCACCTTACTTGATGCTCAAGCCGATTTGGCGATAAAAAGTGCGACAGCGGTGTTATTGGCATCAGGTACGGCGACACTTGAAACCATGTTATATAAAAAACCAATGGTGGTCGGTTATAAACTAAAAGCAATGTCTTATTGGGTGTATAACACTTTCTTCAAATTTACCATCAAGTATTTTTCGTTGCCGAATTTATTAGCGGATGCGCCTCTGGTGCCTGAGCTTTTGCAACAACAATGTACGCCTGATGCGATTACACAAGCACTTTATCCTTTGTTAACGGGTGACAACAGCCAGTTAATTGCAAAATTTACTGACATTCATCAACACATTCGATGTGATGCCAGCGATAACGCGGCAAAGGCAGTATTGGAGTTATTACATGCAAATTAAGTATCCAGACTATCAGTTTATTGCTGGAGTTGATGAAGTAGGCCGTGGCCCTCTTGTCGGTGATGTGGTGACTGCTGCTGTTATTTTAGATCCCGCCAAGCCAATTGTTGGGCTTGCTGACTCTAAAAAACTTACTGATAAAAAGCGCCAAGCCTTAGCAATTGAAATTAAAGAAAAAGCACTCTGTTATTGCATTGCACGCGCAAGTGTTGCTGAAATCGATGAGCTCAATATTTTGCAGGCAACCATGCTTGCTATGACCCGTGCGGTTGAAGGGTTATCTATTCCAGCGGAGTTTGTTTTTGTGGATGGTAATCGTTTGCCTAAACTGACCATTCCCGCCCAAGCTGTGGTTAAAGGTGATAGTTTAGTGGCTGAGATCAGTGCGGCTTCAATTTTAGCGAAAGTTGCGCGTGATGATGAAATGATAGCCCTCGATGCTCAGTTTCCTGAATATGGTTTTGCTGGTCATAAAGGGTATCCAACTAAAACGCATCTTGAAGCACTTCAACAACATGGTGTGACAAAGCACCATCGCAAAAGTTTTAAGCCTGTTAAGATTCTACTGACTTAATTTATTGTAGTGATACTTTGCATCCAGCTTAAAACTGGGTGCAAACAATGAGGATAGAATGCCACAACCGAGTTTTGTTCATCTGCGCGTACACAGTGATTTTTCGATGGTCGATGGGCTTGCAAAGACTAAAAAAATCGTTGCCAAGGCAGCCGACTATGCGATGCCAGCCTTAGCCATTTCAGATCAAATGAATCTATGTGGTTTAGTGCGTTTTTATGAAGGCTGTCATTATGCTGGGATCAAGCCGATTGTTGCTGCTGATATTTGGTTATTAAGCCCTGATTTTCCAGATGAAATGTGCCGCTTGACGGTTATTGCAAAAAATAATCAAGGTTATAAAAATTTAACGTTACTTATTTCAAAAGCATATTTACGTGGTCATGTGATGCATCGTCCAATGGTTGATCGTGACTGGTTGGTTGAGCTCAAAGAAGGTCTAATTTTACTGTCAGGCGCAAAAGATGGTGATTTAGGTAAGGCTTTATTAAAAGGCAATCAGAGCCTAATCGACAGTGTATCTGGGTTTTATCAACGTGAGTTTGCTGATCATTATTTTCTTGAATTAGTCCGTACTGAACGCCCACAAGAAGAAGAGTACCTTCATTTAGCGGTGGCACATTCGTATCAAACCGGTATTCCCGTGGTTGCCACCAATGAAGTGGTGTTTTTACATAAAGAAGACTTTGAACCACACGAAATTCGCGTTGCTATTCACGATGGCTATACCCTTGACGATAATCGCCGACCAAAACGCTATTCAGAGCAGCAGTATTTTAAAACCGAAGCACAAATGTGCGAAGTATTTAGTGATATTCCAGAAGCTTTGGCCAACTCAGTTGAAATCGCTAAGCGCTGTAATGTTACCATTCAGTTAGGAACCTATTTTTTACCCGATTACCCAACCGGTAAGCTTACGATAGAAGATTTCTTGGTTAAAGTATCGGAAGATGGCCTTGAAGAGCGATTACAAATTCTCTTTCCCGATCCGCTTAAGCGGGTCGAGCAGCGTAAAGAATACGACGAGCGTTTAAAGATTGAACTCGATGTAATCAACCAAATGGGATTCCCAGGTTACTTCCTCATCGTAATGGAGTTTATTCAGTGGAGTAAAGATAACGATATTCCGGTCGGGCCAGGACGTGGTTCGGGTGCAGGTTCGTTGGTTGCGTATGCACTTAAAATCACAGACTTAGATCCGTTACAGTTTGACTTACTTTTCGAGCGATTCTTAAATCCAGAGCGGGTTTCCATGCCTGACTTTGATATCGACTTTTGTATGGATCGTCGTGATGAGGTAATCGACCACGTATCGGCTCTTTATGGCCGTGATGCAGTATCGCAGATCATTACTTTTGGTACTATGGCGGCCAAAGCGGTAATTCGAGATGTCGGTCGTGTATTGGGTCATCCTTATGGTTTTGTTGATAAAATTTCAAAGCTCATTCCGGGTGATCCAGGTATGACCTTGGCTAAAGCGTTTGAAGTGGAACCTCGTTTACCTGAAATCTACGAGACTGATGATGAAGTTAAAGAGCTGATTGATAAGTGTCGTATTTTAGAAGGGTGTACACGAAATGCTGGTAAACATGCCGGTGGTGTGGTTATTTCGCCCTCCACAATTACCGATTTTGCTGCAATTTATTGTGATGATGAGGGTAAGTTTCCGGTTACTCAGTTTGACAAAAATGACGTAGAAACCGCCGGTTTAGTAAAATTTGATTTTTTAGGTTTAAGAACACTGACGATTTTGCAGTGGGCTGTGCAAATGGCAAATACGCGTTTGGCGCGCGAGGGTAAAGAGTCGATTGATATTACGCTTATACCGCTTGATGATCCTAAAAGTTTTGAGTTACTGCTTCGTGCTGAAACTACTGCGGTATTTCAGCTTGAATCTCGCGGTATGAAAGACCTCGTTCGTCGCCTCAAACCAGACTGCTTTGAAGATATGATTGCTTTGGTTGCCTTGTTCCGCCCGGGTCCATTGCAATCGGGCATGGTTGATAACTTTATTGACCGAAAACATGGCCGAGAAGAAGTATCGTATCCAGATGCTCAATACCAGCACGAGAGCCTTGCACCAATATTGGAACCAACTTACGGTATTATTTTATACCAAGAGCAGGTTATGCAAATTGCGCAGGTCCTTGCAGGTTATAGCTTAGGTGGCGCTGATTTATTGCGCCGTGCTATGGGTAAGAAAAAACCTGAAGAAATGGCAAAACAACGCTCTACCTTTGAGTCTGGTGCCATAGGTAATAATGTTGATGGCGAGTTGTCGATGAAAATCTTCGACTTGGTAGAGAAGTTTGCTGGTTATGGTTTTAACAAATCTCACTCTGCTGCCTATGCCCTGGTATCGTATCAAACGTTGTGGATGAAAACCCATTTCCCAGCTGAGTTTATGGCAGCGGTAATGTCTGCGGATATGGATAATACCGACAAAATTGTTACTTTGGTCGATGAATGTGAGAATATGAAACTCACTTTATTGCCACCCGATGTTAATTTTGGCGAGTATAAGTTTACCGTAAACCTAGATGGTGCGATTGTTTATGGGATTGGTGCCATTAAAGGTGTGGGGGAAGCGCCTGTTGATGCTATTTTAGAGGCAAGGCAAAGCGGTGGTGCTTTTAGAGATTTATTCGATTTTTGTGCTCGAGTAGACCTTAAGCGAGTAAACCGCAGAGTAGCTGAAAAGCTGATTATGGCCGGAGCGCTTGATAATTTAGGGCCTAAAAAAGTACAAGGTGCGCGCTCGATTTTAATTGCGACTCTAAAAGATGCAATGAAATCAGCTGAACAGCATCATAAAGCTGAGGCATTAGGTCAAAGTGATTTGTTTGGTTTATTGGCCGAAGAATCAAATGATGTTGAACATGTATTTGTATCTGCCCCTTATTTTACTGATAATGAATGGCTTGATGGTGAAAGAGAAACCTTAGGGTTGTATCTGACAGGTCATCCGATTAATCAGTATCGTAAAGAATTAAAGCATTACACTGCAGGTCGACTCGTTGATGTACAGCCAACCGAACGTGATGTCTCTGCAACGGTTGCTGGTTTAGTCATTAGTACGCGAGTATTGGTGAATAAAAAAGGCAAGCGTTGGGGATTGATCACCTTGGATGATAAAAGTGCACGAATGGATGTACGATTCTTCCCCGAACAGTTCGAAATTTACCAAGAATTGCTGCAAAACAACAATATATTGGTAATATCAGGACAGGTCAGCTTTGATAACTTCTCTGGTGGCATTACAATGACCGCCAGGGACGTATCGACCATCGAAGCTGTACGCGAAAAGCGTATTCGCAGCATAATAATGAAAGTGAAGATGCAGGATGTGAATGTAAACTTCTTTGATAAGTTGCAAAACGTTCTAGAACCATATAAATATGGTACTTGTCCAATAAAAGTAAAATACGAACGACCTGACATTGTGGCAGAGTTATCGTTAGGAACAGAATGGTGTGTTACGCCTAGTGATGATTTGCTTGCAAATCTATCTCGCTTGGTGGCGCAGAGTATCGATTTAGAATTTAACTAATTAGGTAGTTTAGAGCATGAGTCTCAATTATCTGGACTTTGAGCTTCCAGTTGCAGAACTAGAAGCAAAAATTGAAGAACTGAAAAATGTGGGCCGTAGTGGTTCGTTAGATCTTGGTCTTGAAGAAGAAGTGAATCGCTTAAAAGAAAAAAGCGTTGAACTGACTGAAAAGATTTTTTCTGGCTTAGGTGCTTGGCAAATTTCCAAATTAGCCCGTCACCCACTACGTCCTTATACGCGTGATTATATCGAACGTATTTTCACTGAATTTGATGAGTTGTGTGGTGATCGAGCATATGCAAATGATCCTGCAATTTTAGGTGGTATAGCGCGTTTAGATGGCCAACCAGTAATGGTCATTGGTCAACAAAAAGGCCGTGATACCGCTGAAAAAATTAAGCGCAACTTTGGTATGCCAAAACCAGAAGGTTACCGCAAAGCATTACGTTTAATGGAAATGGCAGAGCGTTTTAAAATGCCAATCATTACATTTATTGATACACCGGGTGCATACCCAGGTGTTGGCGCCGAAGAGCGCGGTCAAAGTGAAGCTATTGCACGTAACTTAAAAGTAATGGCTGCGTTAAAAGTACCGACTATCTGTACCGTTATCGGTGAAGGTGGTTCAGGTGGTGCATTAGCTATTGGTGTGGGCGACCGTGTAAACATGCTGCAATACAGTACGTATTCGGTTATTTCACCGGAAGGCTGTGCCTCTATTCTATGGAAAAGTGCTGATAAAGCACCGCTTGCTGCAGAAGCTATGGGTGTAACAGCCGATCGCGTTAAAGAATTAGATTTAATTAATTCGATTGTACAAGAGCCATTAGGTGGTGCACACCGTAACTACGATGCGATTGCTAAATCGTTAAAAGCGCAAATCAAGCGCGATTTAGCAGAACTGCAAGAGTTATCAGTAGAGGAAATGCTAGACCAACGTTACCAAAGGTTAATGTCCTTTGGCTACTGTTAAGTTAAAAGGGCCGCGTTAAGCGGCTTTTTTGTATGCATCAGCATCCGCTTTATCATCAGTTTGCCAAACACCTCCCGCCTAATGCAAAATCATTGACAGTGGCGCTGTCGGGCGGGGTTGACTCGGTTGTATTGCTTTATCTTGTCGCAGCTTACAAAACACTCAATCCTGATGTGGAAGTGCAGGCGGTGCATGTTAATCATGGCATAAGCCCAAATGCAAAGGAATGGCAAGATTTCTGTCAGCAATTGTGCGTAGAGTTAGCTATCCCTTTTAATGCTATCAACGTGACGATTGATAAAAAAAATCGGCAATCGTTAGAGGCGGTTGCTCGCGAATTTCGTTATCAAGCCCTTGTTAATGCAACTCAACCGCAAGATGTGATTTTGTTAGGCCAGCACCAAGACGATCAAGTTGAAACTTTCTTTTTACAATTAAAGCGTGGTTCGGGGTTGAGTGGCTTAAGTGCAATGTCACACTCGAGCGAGTTTAAAGGGCGCATCTTGGTGCGACCATTGCTTGATATAGCGCGTGTAGCTATCGAAAAATTTTGCCAGCAATTTCATCTGACTCATATTGAAGATGAATCGAATGCTGATGTGAAATACGATCGTAATTATTTGCGTCATCAGATTTTACCTGAACTTAATCAACGTTTTATTGGTTTTAACCAATGTGTTGCTAGAAGTGCTTCATTACTGCGAGAGCAACAAACATTAATTAATGAAATTGCAGAGTTAGATCATCAGTCTGTTGCGTTGGATGAACAATTACAGATCCCCAAACTATTAGCGTTAAGCGATATTCGCAGGCGTAATGTGCTGCGTTATTGGCTTGATTTACATGGTTGTTTAATGCCTTCTTATGCCGTGCTAACTGAGTTGGTTAATCAATTACAAAGCCAAAAGGCCGATGCCAACTTGGTCATTCCCCTCAGTGCTGGCACCTTGCGTCAGTACAACCAGTTACTTTATGTTGTTAAAGATCAAAGTATGCCAGAAGACAGTTTACTTTTGAGTACATCGGTCTTACTAACAGATGGCCGAACACTTTTGCAACATCAAGGGGTCGGGATCCGCAGTCCGTTTGCTGATGAAAAAGTGACGGTGCAATTTGGAAAAATGAAAAGTTTAATTAAACCATTACATAAACCAGGCCGTAATACGGTAAAGCATTGGTTAAAAGAAGCCAAAATACCGGCTTGGCAGCGCGATGCTGTGCCTTTAGTTTTTTATAACGATGAGTTGGTACAAGTGGTTGGTTTTTATTTAAGTGCCTTACATAGCCAAAGTAATGGCGTGTATTGGCAAATTGTTTAATGAAGGAGTGCAGTTTTTAGCTATGAAAGATTCAGCTCAAGTTGGTCAGTCAATTATCGGTAAAGCGCATTTCGGAGTTATTATAGCGGGTCTTTTTATCGTGATTAGTTATTTTATCACCCCATTGTTACCCGAAATCTTAATTCAAAGCACGATAGCAGGATTGATATGTGGCTTGCTGCTGTTAGGTTATTGGCGAGGTAAGGGCGGGCTTTTTTTTATTTTGGCACTAGTCTGCCCTTTAGTTTTAATTGTAATGGCACATCTTGCGAACTTTTATGCTTTATTGCAGCTGATCAGCGGTTACTTTTTGGGATTGTCTGTTTTACTCAGTGCTTTTTATTGGTTGGTACAACATAAAAAAGCACCACATTAGTGTTCATAGTTCCGCTTGCGCGATAAAGACTAAGCAGTGCTTTTAGTAGAAATAATTGTGGTATTTACTAAATGGCGAAGCTACAGTCTCGGCCATTATTTTTGGCTTGATATAAAGCCTTATCAGCACGTTCGAAAATCTGCACCTGGTCGTCTTTACTAATTGCAAGCGTAAAACCAATGCTAGTAGTGACCAGATGTTGTTTTAACAGCAAGTCTCGGTGTACGGCATCTTGAATGCGTTTAGCGAGGATTTTTGAAACCGAATGATGATCATCATCGACTAAAATTGCAAATTCATCACCACCAAAGCGAAAAATGGTATCGGTGCCCCTGACACTAAAGCTTAACAAGTCAGCAAAGCGACGCAAAACAGTATCGCCCACTTGATGGCCGTGGGTATCATTGACCGCTTTAAAATTATCTAAATCAAGTAGCATTAAACCAAAGCTACGATGATGGCGGCGAGAGCGCTCTAATTTTCGGTTCAAGCTGTCATCGAAATGACTGCGGTTGCCTAACCCCGTTAGTGCATCTTTTGTGGCGAGTTTTTTAACACGGTGAAATAGCAGTGCATTACGAAGCGGGTACACTAAAATGGAGTGTAATTTTTGCAGCTGCTCTTTAATCGTTATTGTAACGGGCTGTTTTGTGAAGTAAATTAATTGCCCTAAACGCTCATCTTCTACTTCTAAATCAAATGATACGGTTTGACCAATGTGTTTTGAGCCTGACATTTCTACCACACCTTCGGTGCTGTGAAATTGTAAGCTTAAAAACGGCAAAATTTTGGCGGCCTCAATTGAAAAAATATTAATGATTTTGTTCAATTCAAGGGTCTTTTGTAATTGAGCAACTAAGGCGTGCGCTTGCTCAATTGGGTTCGAGCGGTAAAACTCTGCCGAAAGGGGCAAAAACTCGCCACGTCCAGCCACTCTTTGCGCTAATACATGTACATTTTCCACAATTAAGTCCTTATCTCACTTATTTCTATCGTAGATAAAGCAAAATTAATACCAAAAAATTAAACTAGAATTAAAACAGATGCTTGCTATATTTAATTGATGAGCCAAAAGGCCGTCGTCAATTAATTGTTGCCGCTTTTTCAATGCTCTGCAGTTCATTCAATTTAAAGAACTGGTCGTTTTTAGGTCTACTAACACAGAGACTAGGGACGAATTTTGGCCAAAACACTCAAATAAGGGGATGGTTTTGCAGGGTATTTTTACTGAAATGTTTAGCTTACTTGCGATTGCTGTTGTACTTGTTTGGCTTTTTAAACGGCTAAACCTACCGCCTATTTTGGCTTATCTTGCTGTGGGTGTCTTGGTCGGGCCACATGCCTTAGGCTGGATATCTGAATATCAAGAGATTCATTTAGTTGCTGAGTTTGGTATTGTTTTTTTACTTTTCAGCTTAGGTCTTGAATTTTCAATCCCTAAACTAATGGCGATGCGCCATATTGTATTTGGTCTAGGTTCGGCACAAATGGTTGCAACCACATGCCTGATTATTGCTATTGTTATGTTGTACACCCCACATTTTGCAACCGCGTTTAGTGTTGGTACTTTATTAGCTCTTTCATCTACCGCTATTGTCGTTAAACAGTTAAGTGAGTCTGGTGAACTTCATACCCGCCGGGGTCAATTAGCGATTGGTATTTTGTTGTTTCAAGATATCGCAGTTGTGCCACTGTTAATTATTTTACCTTTACTCAGCGCCGAGGGCGAAAGTCACTTAGTACTTGCTTTAAGTATTGCGCTTTCTAAAGGGACGTTTGTTTGCCTGCTTTTATGGGCTGTTGGAAAATGGATTTTACCTTGGTTATTTAATGAGGTTGCACAACTGAGAACTGATGAGCTGTTTGTCTTAACAACCTTGCTGGTGACTCTATTTGCCGCAGGCTTGACACACTTTTTTGGCTTGTCGATGGCTTTAGGGGCATTTTTAGCAGGGATTATGCTAGGAGAAAGCCAGTATCGTCATCAACTAGAAGCAGATATTCGGCCATTTCGTGACATCTTAATGGGGTTGTTTTTTGTCACTGTGGGAATGCAGCTCGATATGAGTTTTGTCTGGTTTAATGCGCATTGGATTTTACTTGCGGTTGGCGGACTGATTTTAATCAAAACCCTGTTAATTAAGCAGTTAGCCCATTTTATGGGGGAGACTGCTAAAGATGCCTGGTCTGCTGGACTGATGCTATGTCAAATGGGGGAGTTTGGTTTTGTTTTAATTGCTCTTGCACTGCAACATCAATTGATTGAATCTTCTTATGCTTCATTACTTATATCTATTGGTGTAGTGTCAATGGCAGTGACCCCTTATTTGATTGATAAAAATCAGCGCTTAGCTAAAAAGTTTGCACGAGGTGAGAGAGCAGAGCAAGGAAAGACTGCAGCGCCAAATTTTTCGACTAATTTAACGAACCACGTTGTGATCTGTGGTTTTGGTCGTGTAGGACAAACCGTTGCTCGCTTTTTAAAAGCGGAAGCTATTCCCTATATCGCACTGGATATTGATCCTATTCGAGTGCGTGAATCGCAAGCCGCTGGTGAAAACGTGCAGTTTGGTCATGTAAGGCAAAAAGATATTCTCAAAGCAGCCAGAGTTGATAAAAGCCGTTTGGTTATTATTTCATTTGCCGATTATGCCAAAGCGATGAGTGTCGTCAGTGTAGTGCGTCAATTGTCTGACTCAGTTAAAATTCTGGTGCGAATGCGAGATGATAAGTATTTGATTGAGCTAAAAAACGCGGGGGTTACTGAAGTTGTACCTGAATCACTCGAAGCAAGTTTAATGTTAGTTTCGCATGTTTTATTTATGTCGGGCGTGCCTGTTAAGCGTATTTTACGACGTGTACAACAAGAACGTACCAATAGGTATGGTATTTTACATGGCTATTTTCCGGGTGAGAATACTGATTTAAGTGCTCAAAGTATTGGTCGTTTAGAATACATGCACGCTATTGCCATCACTGATGATGCGTTTGCAGTTAATAAAACACTAGGAGAGCTAAACTTTGCTAAACGTCGTGTTGAGGTTATGGGGCTGCGCCGTGACGATAACGAAATGGATAATCCGACCGCAGAAACGTTAATTCAAGTACAAGATATTTTAATTATTCGTGGTAAACCCCGTCAAGTAGAGCGAACTGAGCGTTATTTACTTGAGGGGGATTGATATTTATACATCGTTTTTAGTGTTTTAAGGAAGTTCTAAAAACGCTTTAATTTCATTTTGTTTGTTTAGGCCATCTTTAAAGCCAATATCAATTAAGTGCTTGGTATACGCTTTTTCAAAAAGTAAATAACTAACTAAGCTCGATTCTGAATTCTTTTTCACACCAATCATGCGCAGTAGCGTTTTGATTGCAAATGGCATATCAGCATAATGCTGGTTGGCGATGGCATTAAAGTTTTCAGATGGATTAATCACATAGGTCTCAACCCGTTTTAATTCTTGGTGCTTATCCCGAGAAGGTAGTAAAGATACAGTCCGATTAACACGTTCAAGGCGTTCAATATCGGCCCGTAAGGTGTCTGAAAATATAGTATCTAACAAATGGCCAGCAATGGTTGATATGCCAGGGTAATGAGGTTGGAAGCCAAAGTATTTATTATCTTTAGGCTGATCGACCCCAATGATAAATATTTTATTTGCGCCTAAATGAATTGGAGGGCTGAGCGGTGCATGTTGGTGAATGGAGCCGTCACCAAAATAACCTTTACGGATTTTAATACTTGGAAACACCATAGGTATGGCACTCGATGCCATTAAATGTTCAATATTAATCGTAGTATTTTCACCACGACGTTTTGCCCTCTGCCATGGCTCAATACCATCAGCCTGATAAAAAGCCACGGAATCACCACTTGAATAGCTAGATGCTGTGATAGATAGTGCTTTTAAGTGGCCTAGCGTGATGTTTCGGTCGATACGTTGTAAGTCGAGCATCTGTTTTAACAAGCCTCGTAAAGGTTCGTTATCAAATAAGCTTGCGGGTGGATGATTGATGTAATTTGACTGAAAGCTCGACAGCATATTTCCAATGATATGGCCAAATACAGTCATGAAATCAGTATGATAAACTTGGCTGGTATGAAAGTGGCGCCATACCCACTCAAGCTTTTTGACACCAAGGTGAAAGCAAGAGGCATAACAGGATAACGCTGTAGCATTAATTGCCCCCGCGGATGTACCGTTGATGATTTTAAAAGGGAGTGGCGTATTGCGAGGTAAAGTACTGGCTATAGCTTTTAAAACGCCAACTTGATAAGCTGCCCGAGCCCCACCGCCTGTGAGCAGTAGCGCAGTATTTACATTGGCTGGGTTAGTTTGATTTTTATACATATTTATAGTTGAATACCGCTTAGTTTTTTTAATTTAAAAGATCTTCAAATAAAAATTAATTACTTTTCTTGTGAGTATATGATGTCAGAAATAAACAATGTAACAACCACAAAACGCACATTGTACAGTTTAGCGCTAGTTTGTGTTTTAGGCGTGTTAGTTTTTGCTGTTTTTAATCTTTATCAGTCTGTTAGCAAAAAAAATACACCGTCTATCAGTGAACCAGCTCCAGTTGTACTGCAAGATGTCAAAGGACCTATTTTGATTCCAGTTGAGACTCAATTAAACGAAGTCAAGATTGATAAGGTCATTGCGACACCACAAGAGCCTGCACCAAAGCCTAAAGAAAAACCAATGGCTGAAGTCATAACTCCTAAATTGACCATACCTCCTTTAAGTAAAAGTGATGTGTTTGTTAAAGAGCAGCTTAGCCAATTTTATACTAAGCCAGTGCTAAATCTTATTGTTAATGATGACATTATTCGTCGTGTAGTGGTGTTTGTTGATAATATTGCCGAAGGAAAATTAGCTAAAAAACATAATCCATTTGTAAAACCATTAGAGCCTTTTTCAGTTCAAAACAGTGATGTATTAACCATCTCACCTGAAAGCTATCAACGTTATGATGTGTACGTTGAGTTATTTACTCAAATTCCGCCAGAGCAAGCAGCAGCGTTATTTAAACAGTATCAAGTATTATTTGATGAAGCTTATCAAGAAGTAGGAAAACCTAACACCACGTTCAATCAACGAGTATTTGATGCGATAGACATCATTATGACTACACCGGTGGTAACTGGAAATGTGCCATTAATTGCGCAGTCGGTGACTTACAAGTTTGCTTATTCCGAGTGGGAACAATTACCTGCAGCGCAAAAACAGTTATTACGCATGGGACCTAAAAACCTTAAAAAGCTCAAAGCAGCCTTAAAGCAAATCAAGCCATACTTGCCACAACCTGTTAAAAATGAACAATAACTGTGCGGTTAGCACTGTTTAGTTAATTTTTCCTTGTGCTGGGTAGATAAAATAGCCATAATCTACCCCGCGTCTAACAAGGCCCACTATGGTGGTCTTATTGGTCCTCTCGCAACACTAGCAGGCGAACCTGGTCAGGCCCGGAAGGGAGCAGCCACAGTTTGTGACGTGTGTGCCGGGATGTGGCTGGTGAGACCGCCACCTAAACTTTATTAGTTACAATCTAAAGTTGACTTATCCCAGTTCTCCTTTTATACCTATCTAGCAACACTAAAATTTTTATGCCAAATTAAAACCTTTAATAATGTTTCAGGTTATTCCAATAAAAAAGTTACTCACTAACTTTATATTGGATAATAAATCTATATCAGTCAGCTATTTTTAACTCAAAGTGTTAGTGAACTTCTTATCTTGAGCTGAGATTATTTAAAATAGCGCTGTACTTGGCCTGAGTATATGCGATGTGATAAAAGAGATTTCTTGTAGTGGTTTAAGTTATAGCTCTGTGAGTTAAACCGAAATGGGACTGGGGTAATATTAGTGCTAGCAAGAATTGCAATCAATCGCTTGCTAGCACCATGTTTAACGATTAGTCATCTTGTAACGTATCGTTTTTGATTGCTTGTACAGCTTTCATTGACTCACTCGGGTAGCAACCTAAAATTCTAACGTATTCAGTTACTTCCTTCAGCTCTTCAAGTGCACGCTTAACATTATTTTGAGCAAGATTAGCCTCTAAATCCACATAAAATACTTCTTCCCAAGGGTTCCCTGGCACAGGGCGAGATTCAAGCTTAACTAGATTTATTTGCTGTTGCTTAAAGATCATTAAAGCATCAGCGAGTGCTCCTGCAATTTGTGCTGTCGCCATGATTAAGGTGGTTTTGGTTGGAATTTGTTTAGAGACTTGCATTGCTTTACGTGCGACAACAATAAAGCGGCTATGGTTGTCGGGTTGATTCGCAACTGCTGATTTTATGACTTCTAAACCAGCATTTTTACCCGCTTGAGCAGATGCAATTGCAGCACTGTTTTTAGTTTTTAGGGCTTCTTGAATTGCACTTGAGGTTGAGTCACAGTACGCGAGCTGCATTTCGCCTAAGGTTTGAATGAATTGGCTGCACTGCGCAAAGGGTTGTGGATGACCAAAGACTTTAGTTATTTCATTTAGTTCGACACCAGGCTGTGCAATTAAGCAATGCTCAACTGATTGAGTAAGTTCTCCAACAATAGAAACTTGGGCATGTTGCAATAAGTCATACACTTCATTGATACTGCCAGAGCACGTGTTCTCTATTGGTAATAAGCCATAATCGGCCTGTCCAGTTTCAACCATGTGGGTTATTTTGGCAAAGCTGTCGCAACCGAGCTCAATTAGTTTACCAGCGCGACGGCTAAAATATTTATGGCAGGCAAGTTGGCTGTAAGACCCTTGTCCACCTAAATAGGCGACACGATTTGTCTCGTTGAGTGCATCAGGGTTGAGGCTTTGTTGAAGCATAGCTTGTTGGTGAAGTACGGAGTCTTCGATGATAGTTTGAAAAACATTGTTAACATAATAACTATCAAGGCCAAGAGATTTTCCATAGGCAATTAGTTTTTCTAGAACGAGTAGTTCACGTTGCTCATCTCTAATAGGTTTATTATTGGATATTTTAAATTCAACAACTGAGTGACTAATCCTGCGACGCTTGGCCAATAAAACTAATAGCTCAGCATCGATTTCGTTGATGTCTTTACGTAATGTATCTAATACATCGTTTGTCATGGTGTTTTCCTCATTCCCAATGTTGCAAAAAAAAAGCCTCCCGGTGGGAGGCTTGAATTCGTTTTGACTTTTTTATGCCGTGACGGAATCGCCTCCCAAATTTAGGTGGTCCATAAAAAAGCTAAAAAAGTATATACGGTGATTTTGTTTCATACCTTGAATGTAAAAATAGTGAGCCTAGATGTCAACAACTCTTTTATATTAATTAATTAAAGCAATGATGTTTCAATAATGTTTATTTTGTTTTGTGAGATAAAGATTAAAAAAAGGTGTTGTTTAGAGTGATATTCTTTTATATTCACACTGTTAAATAAAACATTCCTGCGGCTTCGGTTTTTTAATTAGTAAAGGTTTTATTTTGGGATACAGTCGGTTGCCATCGCGTTTTGGCATAAATTCGCTAAGTATAAAGTTGTCTATACTTATTTCAGCAATTTGTTTAATTGCGGGGATTTGTGCAGCTGTATTAATGCTAAAATCTGAACGGAAACAATTGATATTTGAAGAGCATGATGCTTTAAAACATGCCAGCAATAGCTTTATTACACAGTTTAATCGTGTTATTCATAATAAAGAAGCCATTGCGCAAAAAGCTAATCAGGTTGTAAAAAAGCAGCTGTTTGAATATGAAATACTCAATATAGAACGCCAAAAAACAGAGCTTTCTTTTGCCTCTGATGGCAGTATCCGTAGTGCAGCGCCAGATGGTTTGTCTGCGGCTTTTTTACCTCAAGCTTCATTTAATTCCTCTTATAAAACCCTTTTTCACAATAGTGAAGTGCTGTGGCAGCAAATATCACCGACACTGACTGAAGAATTCTTTAATTTTTATCTCATTACAATTGATGATTTTATTCGAATTTCACCTCCTAATTGGGCACTTCAAGTTGAAGCAGAACATAAATTTGCCAATGATATTTTTTTTACGCTAGCGGCTGAAGATAATAACCCAGCACGTGATGCTGTCTGGACACCAGTTTATTATGATGATATTTGGCATAAATGGGTGACGAGTCTCATTGTACCTGTCTATCATGAAGGTGACTTTTTGGGGGTTACTGGTAGTGATTTGGAGCTGAGCAACCTGATTAAAAACTTCCCGCTAGCAGATATTGAGCAACAGTTTTTTGTTTTTGATGGGCGGGGACAAATACTTTCGCATCCTAAATTGAATGAGGATATTTTGCAGCAAGAAGGTAAAATGAATCAACTTTTAGTCACTTCAGGAAAAATATCCTCAGAGTTAGATGCGCTTGTTAAAACGGTCAATAATACTGGACTAAATGAACTGGCTGATGAGTTCTTGGAAGATGGTGAAATTCACTTAGTGAATATTCGAAAGATAAATTCGCTCAATTGGTATGTGGGTGTATATAAAAAACGTTCGGCTGCTTTGTCGGCACTTGATGAACTTGAAATAAAGTTTTTTGGTTTATTTATTTTATATGCCGTATTGGTTGCCTTATTGCTTCATCAAGCGTTGTTTCAATTAGTTCTTAAGCGAATTTATACATTAGTTCAAGCTGTGTCTCATTTTGGTAAAGGGCAGTTAGATACCAAGTTTCCTGAGGTAAATAAAGATGAAATTGGTTCTTTAAATAGCGCATTTCAAGAAATGGCACTTGAGGTTAACAAGTTAGTAGATGGCTTGAATCAACGTATTATTGAAAAAGAATTAGCTGAGAAATCGGCAAATCGGTTATCTAAAGCGGTTGAGTTTTCAGGCAGCGGTGTCGCGATTGCGAATGCCAACTTTGAAATTGAATATGTAAATCCTAAATTAATTGAAATGAGTGGCTTTGATAAAGATCATTTCTTGGGGGCGCCTTTACTGAGTATCATATCTAGCGATATGCAAATATTGCTTGATGATATAGATCTCGACATTCGTTCTCGTCATCATTGGCGTGGTGATACCGTGCTAAAAAACCAAGATAATCAACCTATTTGGGTGTCATTAAGTGTATCGCCAATTCGTGAACAGGATAATTCAATTTCAAGTTACGTTGCTTCTGCGCAAGATATTTCGTTTGTAAAAGAAAGCCAACGAAAAATGGAGCAGTTAGCTTATTTTGATACGTTAACTGGTTTAGCTAATCGTGCGTTTTTTAGAATGCAATTGCGAAAATCCATGGCGCTTGCCGAACGAGGTCATTATGCATTTGCTTTATTTTATTTTGATTTAGATGAGTTTAAACGCATCAATGATACTTTGGGTCATGATGCTGGTGATCAGTTATTGCTTCAGGTCGCTAATCGCTTAAAACAGCGTTTACGAGCCGAAGATACGATTGCGCGCCTTGGTGGAGATGAGTTTGCTGTGTTACTCAGTGGCATTGATGATAAAAGTAAAGCAGCTGAAGTAGCAATGATCATCCAAGAAACAATTTCACAGCCGATTAAGCTTGGTAGTAATGAAGTTATCATTAGCGCCAGTATCGGTATTACGATGGCTCCGGATGATAGTCCAGAAGAAGATCAATTATTAAAGCATGCAGATTTAGCGATGTATGAAGCAAAAGCGAAAGGGCGCAATACTTATCACTTTTATAATCAAGAACTCAATGCTGCAGCTAAAGAGCGTTTAATGATTGAAAATGAGCTTCGCATTGCGATTAAAGAGCAGCAATTTGAATTATATTATCAACCTCAAGTTGATTCACGTACTAATGAAGTGGTTGGTTTTGAGGCATTGATCCGATGGTTTCATCCAACGCAGGGGATGATTTCACCAGTTAAGTTTATTCCGATAGCAGAATCAACAGGTCTAATTGTTGAAATAGGTGAATGGGTTCTTTGGGAGGCGTGTCGCTTTGCCAAGCGACTTGAAGAGCTGGGTCATGGTAACAACATTTCGATTAATTTATCAGCTCGTCAATTCAAAGATAGTAATTTGAAAGCATTGCTGTCGAGAATTTTAATTAAAACATCAATATCGGCAAAGAGCTTACATTTAGAGTTGACCGAAAGCATGTTGATGGGTGATGTAGAAGTTGCAATAAATCAGCTGCTTGAGCTGAAAATGCTAGGTGTTTCTTTGTCTATTGATGACTTTGGAACTGGTTATTCATCATTAAGTTATCTAAAGCGCTTTCCGGTAGATATTTTGAAAGTGGATCGATCTTTTGTTAAAGATATACCTGCTGATACGAATGACATGGAAATTACGGCTGCAATTATTGCAATGGCTCAAAAATTGAACCTAAATGTAGTTGCTGAAGGTGTTGAAACTAAAGAGCAAATCTCGTTTTTGAAAAACAACAATTGTTACATCGTCCAAGGTTATTTTTTCAGCCCTCCTTTAGCTGAAGCGCAAGTGCCAGAGCTTTATAAACAGCTTGCGCTCAAACCGATTAGTTAGTTTTGATCCAGTAATTGATATAATAACTTTCGAACAGTGTGGGGCTCAAAAGGTTTATCACACATTGCATTAACACCTGATTGTGCAATATTTGATAAATGAGTATCGTTGGCCTCTGACGTAACCATCAGTACAGGTAAATGTGAATGTTCGCTACTATTACGAATGTATTCAGTTAACTCTTTACCGTTAATTTGCGGCATGTTGTAGTCAGTTACAATTAAATCAAACATTTGAGTAGTTAGTATATCAATAGCTGCTTGTCCATCTTCAGCTTCAACACATTGTTTAACGCCTAAGTTATTTAGTACTCGCATAATATGATTGCGCGCTAAGCGAGAGTCATCAACCACTAAAACGCGTATATCATGCACATCATAATAGTCTAACTCTAATTCTTGTGGGCTTAAGACATCAATCGTAGCATTGATGGCGCGACCTAAATGCTCTCGAGTAAATGGTTTAGGTAAAATGGCAATGACCCCCGATTGTTTAAACTCTTCAAGTTGGGGTTTACGAGTTTCACTCGACACTAGCATAAATGGTAAGCTTGCAAGGGTACTGTGATTTTTAATGTTTTCAAGCAACTCTAAAGCACTACCATCAGCGAGATGAAGGGCACTAATTACTAAGTCTGGTGCACTGTTTTTTATTTGTTCTAACGCGTTTAAAATAGTGTCTGCAAAATCAACGTTATCGATGCCTTCTTGAGCTAATTCTCGGGCTATTACTTTTCGCTGTGTTATTGATGGCTCTACCAATAGGATATTTAAATCAGCCGGTGATAATTGAACCATGTTAGCCTCCCGCTAATTTAACTTTAAAACCAATTTGTTCTAATAACCCTTTAAGTTTATCGCGGTCATCACCTTGGATTTCAATAATATTATCTTTTAAAGCGCCACCTTGACCCATTTTACTTTTTAATGTTTTTGAGATTGCTTTTAAATCATGTTCATCTGGATTAATCCCAACTACTAGCATGACCCCTTTACCTTTACGCCCTTTTGTTTGGCGTTCGATTCGAACAAAACCATCGCTAAATAATTTAACTGGGCTTGCTTTTTTTTCTTCTGTTGGCGTGATTCGTCCCATTTCGGTTGAATACACTAAGCGGGTGTCACTCATCGTTACTACCTTAATCTCCCAATGATTTATCGGGGTTCAAAAATATTATTTTGATATTAATCTCTTAGAGCGATTGGTGCAATGCCCTAATCTTCTTATTACTCGAGGTATAGGGAATCAAAATAAATTAAGTTTATTAAGATTAATTGATCACTTTTTATTGATAAATTTCATATATAGAGCTTTAGTTAAGTGAGAAAATTTGTTCGAGAGTTGTTCAATAGTTCGCATAAAAATTAAGGAGATATGGATGAGCTTAAACAAAAGTTTATCGCCTGATGGCAAGTTATTTACAATCCAGATTAAAGGAAAATTTGATTTTAATCTGGTTCAAGCTTTTCGCTCTGCTTACTCTGAAATTGGTAATGAAACTCCAAAAGTAGTGGTCGATTTGCGTGAAACCGATTATATGGATAGTTCCGCGCTCGGTATGTTACTAAATATGAAAAAATCTTTAGGGGAATCCGTAGCCTCTATTCAAATTGCAAACTGCAGACCGCAAATTAAAAAAATTCTTCAAATTTCGCGCTTTGATAAAAAGTTTGACATAGATTAAATATGAGAATTCTTGTTGTAGATGATCAACAGCTCAATAGAACTTTATTAACCTTTATGCTTGAAGCTGAAGGTTATGAAGTTAAAACGGCTGAGAATGGCCAACTTGCGCTTGATATGATTGAGCTATATCAGCCAGATATCGTATTGCTCGATGTATTGATGCCTGTAATGGATGGTTATGAAACAGCACCCAGAATTAAGAAAATCTCCCAAGATGTGTATTTGCCAATTATCTTCATTACAGCCCTTGATGATCAGAATAGTTTACAGCGATGCCTTGAAGTGGGTGGAGATGATTTTTTAAATAAACCGTTCGATAAGGTAATACTTTCAGCGAAAATAAAAGCACATAGCCGGACCCGAGAACTGAGCAAAAAAGCATACCAGCAAAATCAGCTTTTAGAATACCATCAAAATGAGACAGAAAGAGAGCATGAGATTGTTGAGCATATTTTTGCTAATGCATTGCAAGAACGATTGGTTGTGCCCGATCTGATTGACTATCACATGTCACCTGCATCGATGTTTAATGGTGATATGTTTTTAGTTGCACCAAGTCCTGTCGGTGGAATTTATGTGCTATTGGGTGATTTCACCGGTCACGGCTTAGCAGCTGCAATAGGTGCATTACCTACTTCAAAAGTTTTTTATTCAATGGCTCATAAGGGGTTATCTGTAGGGGATATTGCCGCAGAGTTAAATACTGTGCTGGTTCAATTATTACCTGAGCATATGTTTTGTGCTGCCACTATCATCGAACTCAGTAGTAGTGGTCGAAGTTTTTCTGCTTGGTTAGGTGGATTACCCGACAGCTATGTACTTGCACCTGATGGGTCGATTAAAAGGACTCTTGAATCGCAGCACATGGCATTGGGGATTTTAGATGATCATGAATTTGATCGTGATATTGTTCATTTTGAGGTCGACAATTCGGATAGGATTTTAGTTTTTACCGATGGAATTATTGAAGCAGCGGATAAAAATGATGAATATTTTGGCGAAGAGCGATTACTAAGAATTATAGGGAATCGCCCAAATGCTGGTATTAAAGATTTAGTATCCGCAGTGAAGCAATTTAGCGGTGATATTGCTCAACAAGATGATTTGAGTTTATTACTACTTCATTGCCGACCAAGCCCCTTAATAAAACAGTCTGAACGAATTTATTGTGATATACCGATGCACTTTTCTTTACATCTTGATGCGTCATTGCTGCAAAAAACAGACCCCGTTTTGCAGTTAATTAATTTAGTATCAGGCATTGAAGGTGCATCAGAGCATCGTTCAAACTTATTTTTACTGTTATCTGAAGCATTTAATAATGCATTAGATCATGGCGTACTTAAGCTTGATTCTAAATTGAAAAATAAAGAAGATGGATTTTTTCTTTTTTATGAACAGCGGCAAACTTTGCTTTCTGATTTATTACATGGTGAAATTGTAATAACGGTTAATTATGATCCAATTACTCACAATATTGCATTTACAGTTAAGGATTCTGGCGATGGTTTTTTATTGCACCAGACTACCGTGAATAATGATTGCGATGAGCAACATGGTCGAGGTGTGAACTTAATCGCTGAAATAGCAAGCTCAGTACACTATAATGAATCGGGAAATGAAATAACAATTATTTATTGTTTAGACAATAATTAACCTTCTGAGTTACTACATTTCGTAATTTGGTCATGATAGTATCAAACAATATTTTTTAGATGCATTGATGGCTAAATGACGGCTTCGTATATTGATATAGCACAAATAAATTGTAATCCTACCGCGGTTGCAGAGCAAAAGCATAAACTGCTTTCTTACCTTGATATCCACAGTAACAATACTGAAATTACATGGCAATATCACGTACCTGAACTAGGTGAAGGTGGTAGTTGTAGTTTATTTGGCCAGTTACAAAAAGAACCTTTTAAGTTAAATAGCCTAATTGATGAACACAACCCTAAAAACACTTTAGCGCTTGCTAAATTACAATCAATTGTAAATTACGTTGTTGAAGCAACAAGCATAGATTGGTTTGGAATTTATCAAAAACGTTCGATAAACCAGGGTTACGAATTGGTGAAGCTTGCATATTTTGGAGCGCCAAGTCGTGCGACATTTCCATTGACCACTGAATTTGCTGCTATTAGCAATAATGTTCAGGTCGGCTTAACCAAGCGGGCACGCATAATCAATGATATTCCACAGTATTTATCACAAGGTGGTGAGTATTATACGTGTGATCCAAAGGTGCTTGCAGAAGCTTGCTTACCTGTTTTAGATTCGTCAGGTGCTTTACTTGGGATTATTGATGCGGAAGCATTTAGATTAGATTTTTTTGATGAAAGCACATTAGCATTGTTAATTGCAGCTTGTTTAGTCATTACTGAGTGCTTACCAATAGATTAAGTTATATACCCTATTTAATAGATATTTACGATGCAAGGCTAACTTATTTGTTGAATATACAGCTTAAGTTAGTGTTTTATTAACCCCGAATAAAAGAGATACGTTCAATGTTTTCTATTTTGAAACCGTTACCAACAGACCCAATATTAGGCCTAATGGCCGCTTATCGCCAAGATACCAATCCAAATAAAATTGATTTAGGTGTCGGTGTATTTAAAGATGAAACTGGTCATACACCAGTACTTAAGGCTGTTAAAAAGGCTGAAGCATTTCGTTTAGAAAATGAAACATCAAAATCCTATATTGGTTTAGCGGGTGATTTAGGTTTCTGTAACAAAATGGAAACGCAATTGCTAGGTGAGCATAAAACGCTACTTGCAAACAGAGTCCGTACAGCACAAGCTCCAGGTGGTACCGGTGCGTTACGTGTTGCGGCTGAATTTATTGTCCGTTGCAATCCGAAAGCGACAGTTTGGGTGACCACACCAACATGGGCAAACCATATTAGCTTATTTGAAGCAGCAGGATTACAAGTTAAAGAATACCCGTATTATGATTATGAAAATAAAGGGCTGTTATTTGATGAAATGATTGCATCATTAAAGCAAGTTCCAAAAGGCGATGTGGTACTGTTACATGCATGTTGTCATAACCCAAGCGGTATGGATTTAAATATTGAACAATGGAAAATAGTTGCAGAGCTTGCTGTTGAGGTAGGTTTTACGCCATTAGTTGATATCGCTTATCAAGGTTTTGGTACAGGACTTGATGATGATGCAGCAGGACTTCGCTTATTAGCCGACTATGTAGATGAGTTAATTATTTGTTCATCGTGCTCTAAAAACTTTGGTTTATATCGTGAGCGAATCGGTGCGTGTTCTATTATTTCATCAGATTCTAAAGTGGCAGATGTAGCTAATTCAGTTTTGTTGAGTGTTGTACGTAGTATTTATTCTATGCCTCCAGCACATGGTGCTGCGATAGTTGATACTATTCTTGGTAGCACAGAATTAACCGCACTTTGGCATCAAGAATTAGCTGAAATGCGTGATCGTATCAATGGATTACGTACTTTGATTGTTGATTCTTTAAATGCAGAAGGTATTGATCAAGACTTTTCATTTATTAAACACCAGTTTGGTATGTTTTCGTTTTTAGGTATTAATAAACATCAAATTGACCGTTTACAAAAAGAATATGGTATTTATATGGTTGGATCTAGCAGAGTCAATGTGGCAGGTGTAAGCCACGCTAATGTCGACTATTTCGCCAAAGCAGTTGCCGCAGTATTAAAATAAATTATTTAAAATAAAAGCGGGGTAAACCCGCTTATTTAACTTACTTTTTTGATTTTAGCCACATTACCAGATTCATCACTTGGTATCTTTTTTTCTTCATTCTTCTGTGGTTTAACGTCATTGGTTTTTAAAGCACCTTTAAGTGCATTAATTATATTCTCTTTATCTTTGGCCATTTCTAAAGCTAATGATTCAACTTGTTGTTCACTTAACGGCACATTGATAGTTGATAAAATAGCTTCAAGTGACTCTGCAATATCCAACATTTTGTCATACGCATCGGCATCTTTTTTACTAGTAAAAGTCATTCGCTCGACTCCATTTCTTTCTACAACATATTTTATTATAACGGCCATAAATACCCCATAAGAGCTACTGTTTTTATATACAGTAATCTCTTTTTATTTGAGTTTCAAGTTAGAACACTTAATAAATCATATTTTTTATTGTGTTCCTATTTATTTTAATAAATTTTGACATTTTTAATTATTTATTCTTTATTTTAAGTATTAGCAATTGTGCTAATAAACCGTTAGTCCAAGAAGGACATCATGGAGGAAAAACAATGAAGTTTATAACAGTAATTAGTTTTGTAATGGCTTTACTTGTATCAATGCCTACTACGGTATTTGCAAATGAAGGCACACAACCTGAAAATTTACCTGTTCAAGTTGAATCTGAGTTAATTAATCTCAATACTGCAGATGTTAAAGCGTTGCAGTCACTGCCAGGTCTTGGTAAGACAAAAGCAGCTGCAATTATTTCTTACAGAGAGCAGTTTGGTGAGTTTGCATCTTTATCCGATCTAAAGAAAGTCAAAGGAATAGGTGATAAAGTGATCGCAAAACTTGATGGTAAAGTACGTTTTTAAAAAGGGCCTGATGGCCCTTACTATTAGAAGGATGATTTTTACTTAAAATAATCGTCCTTCGCTCTTTCTAGGTTATTACGAATAAAATAGTAACTTAATGGATTAGTTATTAAGGGATAAGTTAATCCAACTGCCACCAAATAAAGTAAAACATGCCAACCATCTACTGACGCCAGAATCAAAAATAACGGTGTAATGATCAATAACTTAAGAATATTTAAAATAGTTTTTTGTGGCGTAGACATATAACTTAAAGCAATCTTAATTATGTCTGCTCTTTGAGTAAATTTAAGTCCTTGCAAAGCTGGGATCTTTCGAGAAGTAAAGTAAATCATGTTTAACGCTCTCTAAAGTGACTTTGTTTTGATTAATTTAACTACGACTACGCCCAGTAGTGTACAGCTATAAAAAGCAAAGATAATTTGCATCCAGGCTGGCATACTTAAGCTTAAAAATGACCAACTTATTTCACCACAATCGCCTGTTGCAGCAAAAAATGCAGGAAACCACTCATGTAGTGGCATAAAACTAGGGAAGTTTGGCACAATTTCACAGCTAAATGCAAAAGGATCAGTGTTTGTTTGCATTGCAATATGCTCATTTGCAATTATCCATCCCCAAAATGCCGATACTGCCCAACAGCCATACCCGAATAAACGTAATGCTATATTTTTTGGATTGATCGCTGTAAAAAGAGTTAACGTTAAACCAAGTACAGCGCATCGTTGGTAAATACACATGATGCAAGGTGCTAGGTTGAGATAATATTGGAAAAATAAGGCGCAGATTTCAAATAAAACGGCACTCAGGCCAAGTGATAACCACGCAAGTCGAGATAATGGAAGGTTTGCAATAAAATTCATTTTATTCCTATGAAAAAGCGCTAATCCAGCGATATTTAATATCAATTAAGGCATTGAGATAGTTTGATTAATACTTTAGGCAAAGTATATAACTAGTTTTATTTTGAGAGTATAAAAAAACCGTGCTAAAAAGCACGGTTTTTATTTTATAAGGGGGTGTTAATGCCCTGTAGCAGTACTCGTCACCGACGTAGCGACGTGGTGTTCAATAAGGTGCCAGTGGTACAAAATGTCAGTCCAATCAGCAAGGCTTTGATATGTAAAAAATAAGCCAACAAAAGTGAGTACGATTGTATAAGGCAAAGCCATATACACCATGCGGCCATATGATAGTCTAAGAACAGGCGCTAAGGTGGATGTGAGTAAGAATAAAAACGCAGCTTGTCCATTTGGTGTGGCAACGCTTGGCAAGTTTGTACCTGTATTAATCGCGACAGCTAATAAATCAAACTGATCACGCGTAATTTGACCAGCTTGCCACGCTGCAGCAACTTCGTTAATGTAAACAGTGCCAACAAATACATTATCACTGACCATCGATAATAAACCATTGGCCAGAAAAAACATGACTAATTGCATATTTCCTTCAAAAGTGAGTACCCAAGAAATAACAGGGGTGAATAAGTGTTGGTCAATGATCACAGCAACGACTGAGAAAAACACACATAATAATGCGGTAAATGGAAGAGCTTCTTCGAATGCTTTACCTATTTGATGTTCATCAATAATCCCTGCGGAAGCAGTTGTGAAGATAATCACAGTAAGGCCAATCAAGCCGACAGCTGCAAAATGACCAGCGAGTGCGATTACAAGCCAAACAGCAATTAAACCCTGAATAGCTAAATTTACAGTTTCCCTTTTTGAGCGTTTACTATCTTGGTGTGTATCGAAATCAACCAAGATTTGACGCACAGTCTGGGGTAGCTGCGCACCATAACCAAAAGATTTTGTTTTTTCTAAAAAGAAAGTTGTTAATAGACCCGCAAGTACTACGGGTACGGTGATTGGCGCCATACGAAATAAAAACTCAGTAAAATCCCATCCTGCTCGCTCTGCAATAATAAGATTTTGAGGTTCTCCAACCATAGTACATACACCGCCAAGAGCAGTACCAATTGATGCGTGCATTAGAAGGTTACGTAAAAATGCACGGAATTCTTCTAGTTCTTCACGTTTTAATATCGCAACTTGTTCATCATCATTGACATCATGCAGGGATGCATAATCTTTACCTGAAGCCACTTTATGATAAATGCTATAGAATCCCATCGCGACCGATATGATGACGGCCATAACCGTCAGCGCATCTAAAAACGCAGATAAAAATGCAGCGGCCAATGCAAAAGCAATTGAAAGTTGGACTTTGCTTTTGAGCTTAATAACAAGCTTGGTAAAAATATACAGCAAGAGATCCTTCATGAAGTAGATACCTGCAATCATGAAAATTAGCAGCAGAATGACATCAAGATTTTGCGCTATTTCATGTTCTACTTTGCTGGCGCTAGTCATACCAATTATTACAGCCTCGATCGCAAGTAAACCACCTGGTTGTAATGGATAGCACTTTAAAGCCATAGCGAGTGTAAAAATAAACTCTAACACTAAAGCCCAGCCAGCTAAGTAGGGGCTAATCATATAAATAACAGGATTGATAGCAAGAAATGCAATAATGGTAGTCTTGTACCAGTTTGGCGCGTTACCGAGGAAGTTTTTGGCCAGTGCTGAAAAAACAGTTTGTTGCATATGCGTTCCTTTATGTGTAACTAGTTATTTTTTGGAGTATTATTTAACTTAATCTAGCCAATAGCATGTGTAAACTAAATTTATCTTAAATATATAAGTAGGTTTGAATTTCCGTTCTAACTTATTAATTTATAGTTTAAAATGGGGACGTATTCCTCCTTATATTCAATGTTTTTATCCTTCTTATCTTTGCTACATTTTCTTGTTAGTTGCGTATCATCTGGTACAATCAGTGATTGATGAAGTAACATATAACTATTAAAGTGGAATTTTAATGAGAATTTTCAAAGCGAAGAGCCCCGCTGGTTTTGCAGAAGAATATATAGTGGAATCGATTTGGAATGGTGAGTTTCCACCAGGGTCAATTCTGCCTGCAGAGCGCGAGCTTTCAGAGCTCATTGGTGTTACTCGTACCACTTTAAGAGAAGTATTACAGCGCCTTGCGCGCGATGGCTGGCTTACTATTCAACATGGTAAACCAACACGAGTTAATGATTTTTGGGAAACATCTGGTTTAAATATTTTAGAAACTCTTGCGCGCCTAGATGAAGATAAAATGCCTGATTTAATTGATCAGCTACTTTCAGCAAGAACAAATATCAGCGCTATTTATACTCGAGCAGCGATTAAAAATAATCCGCGAAAAGTAATTGAGATTTTAGAGCGCAGCGAAACAATCGAAGACACACCGCAGGCATTGGCAGAGTATGATTACCGTATGCACCATGAGCTTGCTTCTGCATGTGGTAACCCAATTTATGTATTAACGCTGAATGGTTTTAGAGGATTGTACTCTAAAATAGCACAGCATTATTTCTCAGATCCTCGTACACGTGAATTGGCGCGTCAATTTTATCGCGATTTACTGGTATTGGCACAAACGAATAAGTTTGATGAAGCAATCTTTTTGATGCGTAAATATGGTTTAAATTCAGGTCAAATTTGGCATGAATTACGTAACTCTATCCCTGAAAATATTATGGATTAATAGAGTTCGATTTCATGCTTATAAAAAGACCCCTCGATGAGGTAATGCCGCACTTAAGGTGAGCGGCTTTTTTATTTTTAGCCACAGGGTAGCGGTTTTTCGATACTTTTAGTGTTCTTGGGTAACTTCGTTCTCGTTTTCCCTCTAGCTTAAATTGACTGGCATTTCTTTCTATTTCCAATATCTGTCCGGGGACATTACCGGGCGCATAAATTGGCATCATAGTCAGCTTATGGATGATGTGTGATGAGGCATCTCTAAAGCTTAGTTGGTTTGGGAAAACACTCTTGAGCGACTTCGCCATCAGGACCATCTTATAGCGGATTAAGTTGTACGCCAACAGCACCCCCCATAACTCCTGTCTAATGAGCTCTGGTAAGTTGCTTCTTAACGTAAACCTACTTGCCAACAAGTGTTGCTTCATTTCTCGGTAGCCCATCTCTATTTCCCAGCGATGGCTATAAAGGTCGACTATTTCTGCCGATGGATATGCCATAGGGTCGACCATGGACGTGAGTATTTTGACTTCTTTTCCTTTGATTAGTTTGGTGATAAGTCGCACGTCCATTGTTAAGGGCAACTCTGGTCGCTTTTTTCTCGCTTGAGGTGTGGTGGTTAGGCGGATGAGTTTATCTTGCCTGCCAAGACGTTTGATTTCCTCATACTGTACGTTCTTCTTTAGCGGTAATAACCAATGTGTGTTGATGCCTTTATGCTGCCAATCATGTAACAAGCCTAGTGAGTAAAAGCCTTTATCAAACAATGTTAGGCTGTTATCTGGTACACGTGCTATGAGCTGTGCTGCCAGTGTCATCTCATTTTCACTCACGCTACTCAATGCACTATCAAGAATTAAGTGGCTACTAAGCTCCATCAGACATACCATTCGTACCTGAGGATAGCCTGCTTCACTGGCTTTATTCGCTGTACGGGCAAAGGCTGCGCTGTTTTCTTTACTATCGGGCGTGCGCCATACAACGCCATCTACACCAAATAAGTTCAGACCACACCAATGGGGATGCTCAGCTCGCTCATGCCACTTCTGTGCTGAAAGATGAAATACATCTCGAACCACATCACTGCCTAGCTTCTTTCTCGCTTGTGTCACGGCACTGCGTGCGACGTAATCCACATCCTGCGGTAATACAATATCGAGCTTGTTGATGAGCAGGCGGACTGATTCAGTGCGAAAAAGTGACATACCTATCACGGCCCAAATCATTGCATCCATAGGCAGCTTGCGTTTACGCAATGTGGCCACACCATTAGAGGCTAAACACGATTGAATAATTTCGGGGTCTAGGACATCCGCTAATGACGAAAATTCGGTAAGGCGGTTAATTGAGGTGCGTGCTAAGGCTTCTGACAGTTCCATAAAAAATCCGATGACATGTGGGCTCATCGGATTGTTACATCTACAGAAGATCGGTCAACCGATCAGTAAAATATTTCTTAACTGATCGGCATTACCTCGATGAGGGGTCTTTTTATTGGTTCTATTTTTTCAATCAATCCCATCGTAAAAACTGATTATCTTTTTAGCTTTGACCTCTGTAGCATCTTGCGCGAGTCTTTTTATCAACAATTAATCATAAAAAAACAAGCTCACTCTAAAGTTTAACGTTTTATGGGTTATTTTTATGCCATAAAGGGCATTTAAAATCGATAAAGGCTTGGGTTTTTATTTTTAGTCACTATATTAAACTCAGCGGGGGAAATCCCCAATTTGGATATAATCATTTCAATTTATTGGAGAATACAATGGGTGTATTAGTTGGTCGTCAGGCTCCTGATTTTACAGCTGCAGCAGTACTTGGTAACGGTGAAATTGTTGATAGCTACAATCTTCACGAGACAATTAAAGGTAAAAAAGCAGTTATTTTCTTTTACCCGTTAGATTTTACATTTGTGTGTCCATCAGAGTTAATCGCTTTTGATAAGCGTTTTGAAGAATTCCAAAAACGTGGTGTTGAAGTAATTGGCGTTTCAATTGACTCGCAATTCTCGCACAATGCTTGGCGTAACACACCGGTTAACCAAGGTGGTATTGGTCCGGTTAAGTATGCATTAGTTGCTGACGTTAAACATGAAATCTGCCAAGCATACGATGTTGAGCATCCAGAAGCTGGTGTTGCTTTCCGTGGTTCATTCCTTATCGACGAAGCGGGTAACGTACGTCACCAAGTAGTAAATGATTTACCTTTAGGTCGTAACATCGACGAGATGCTTCGTATGGTTGACGCACTTGCATTCCACAGTGAGCATGGTGAAGTATGTCCAGCTGGTTGGACTGAAGGCAAAAAAGGTATGGATGCAAGCCCTGAAGGTGTTGCAGCTTACTTATCTCAAAACGAAGGCGACCTATAATTTATTAGGTTAGCTTTGTAAAAAAAAACCGCCAACAGGCGGTTTTTTTGTGATTATTGTTAGCGTTTTCTATCGCTCACTATTTTAAACAAGCAGTGAGCGACTGGCTATTAATTAAAGCGAAATGTTACTTTGGTGTAGAAATAACGACCGCGAGGATTGTGCACTTGTGATGCGTAACCATATAAGTCATTATCACCATCACCGATTGCAAATGGTGGCTCTTCATCTAGTAGGTTATTGATACCAAAAGATACTTTAGTTGAATCAGATACGTTATAAGCAGTTTGTAAATCAACAAGTGCTTGTGATTTTACATTGCGCGATGTATTTGAATCAAAATCTAACGTGCCATCAAAGTCGATGTCTGGTGTATCTTCAAATTCACCTACAAAACTTACATTTAAGTTGGTATTGAAGCTACCCATTTCCCAGTTGGTTGAAAAAATCCAGCGATGTTCAGGGAAGTTATATTCCCCTAAATAATCACGGCCATCTTTCTCAAATTTGCTTTGATAAGCCCATTCAAGATTGAATTTCAATAGACCATATTCTTCAAGTGAATAGTTATAGTTTGCAGAAACATCAATCCCTGCTACTTCTTGTGAAGAAATGTTCTCAAAGGTGCTATTAATTTTTTGGATTACACCTAAGCTTTGACCTGGTGGTGCAGGTAAGCGAACACATACGGTACTACTTTGGCTGTTACATTCTGCATCATAAACAGGGCCAAAAGCTTGCTCGGCAATTTTGTTATCTTGAGTGATACTCCACACATCAATACCAAAACCAAACTCAGCGATGGGTGCCCAGATAAAACCAACGTTCCAAGATTCAGATTCTTCAGGTTTTAAATTTTGATTGCCAGCAAAGCGGATATTGTAATCTAGCACACCGCAATCTTGACCCGTTGCAGCGCAGCGATACGTATCAGTGAAAAATTGACTTTTTTCTGATGGGCCTAAGCCAATTTGTGCTAATGATGGGGCTCTAAAGCCTTGTGCCCAAGATGCACGGACGGTGACAGTGTCATCAGGTGCCCAGCGAAATGCTACTTTTGGATTGGTAGTGGTGCCAAAATCACTGTAATCATCATAACGACCTGCAAGTTGTAACTCTAAATTTTCTGCCAGAGGAATTGAAAACTCGACATAAGCGGCAAATTGGTCACGTGCAGCTTGCGCAGATACAGACTCAGTACCAAAAATCAAACCGCGTTGGAATTGATCATCGGGAATGTCGCTTACATCTTCTTCACGATATTCAACACCCGCAGCCACCATGACTGACTCAGTGCCAAATTTAAACGCTTCGCCTGAAATATTGGCGTCAAACGATGTCATGTGCGACTCACCACGGCGAACTAAGCTAGTTGTAATACGATCGATTACAGCTGGGTCGTTATAAACACCCCCGAATGGACTGTAATTACCTGCATCGATTTCTTGTTGTAGGAAGTCAGTTCTTACCCAGCCTTGGTTGCGATCACCCGTTTGTAGTGATTGACTACGGCCTTTTTGAACTGCTGTTTCCCAAGCCCAGTCATTTAATTCACCTTTTAAACCAGCAACAAAGCGTAATGAGTCAGAGGCGATATCCCAACGACGTGGGCCTGCATCAACAGTACGGAAACGGCCAATTTCAATGTCTTTATTCCAGATGTTATCAGGGTGATTGGCTGGAACTGTGAGGCCTGCATCTTCATCAAGTGGCGTTGGAGCACCACCGGCTTCAGAGGTATTATGCTGAACTGCAATTTCCATAAAGCCTGTTATATCGTTATCAAAGCGGTATTCAAATTGTGAAATAGCGCCAATACGTTCCGAAGCTGGGGCAACAAATCCAAATGGGCCATAATCAAATAAACAACTACCACTGCTTGTCGCATTTGCTGCAGGGCAATTTGGATCAATTGTTTTAACACCATCTACTCTAAAATAGCCCGGGAAGCCACGTGATGAGCGGAAATCTTCACCACCATAAGGTGTTTGATTCGCAGTGCCTAAGCGGCCCATTTCATCAGAACCGAGGCGGGTATTTTTGTAGTAATCAAGAATAATAGATGCACTGCTTTTGGCACCAACTGTACCCCATACCAAACTGCCTGATGTTTCTTCGTAGTTTGGCCCTTGCGTGCCACCATAACCTAAGTTTACTTCAATGCCTTCAATATCTTTTTTCATGATGATATTGACTACACCTGCGACAGCATCCGAACCATAAATTGCAGAAGCGCCATCTTTTAAAATATCGATACGTTCAATTGCTGAAACTGGAATGCTATTGATATCAACAAATGAGTTGGTAATGCTTTCAGCAAATGCGCTAATTGCAACACGGCGACCGTTAATCAGCACTAATGTCGCATCAGCACCTAGGCCTCGTAAACTCACTGCTGCTGCACCATTTGCAGTTGAGTCTTGGCTGTTACCGCGCGTTGAAAATGTGCCACTACCAGCGACAGGCATACGTTCTAATAATTGCTGAAGATTGTCATAACCCATATTAGCAATATCATCTTTGCTAATTGATTGAACTGGAGAAGGACCTTCCATATCGGTGCGCTTAATACGAGAACCAGTGACTTCAATACGCTCAACATCAGCACCATCTTGGGCGAATGTTGAAGTTGAAAGTGTAAGGCCCGTGGTTGCGAGGGCGCAAAAGATAGCACTAAGCTTACGCGGTGTTGATATTTTCATTTAATAATCCTTGTTGTCTTTGTTTTTATCTATTCATGATTAAAGTAAACACATGTAAAACATGATGTTCATATATATCAATATCACTTTAACAAGTTATAAACAATTGTTATTGCAAGGTTATATCACAAAGTTGTAGGAGAAATTGTAAGAAAAAATCAATGGGTAAAGGCGAGCGCTTTAAAATGCAGGGGGTTAAATTAAGAAGTAAAATTAATTAAAATAAAAACAGCGAGAATTATCTCGCTGCATGTTTCATGGTGCGTTCTTTTTCTCGCGCCCAATCTTTTTCTTTACCATCTTCGCGTTTATCGTGAAGTTTTTTACCTTTAGCAAGATGAAACTCCAGTTTTACCCAGCATTGCTTCCAATACATTGCGGTTGCAACAAGTGTAAAACCATCACGTTCAGTTGAACCAACTAAACGATCTATTTCACGTTTCTTCAGTAATAACTTACGATAGCGATAAGGATCACAAATAACATGAGTTGAAGCGCTATTGAGAGGTTGTATTTGACTACCCAATAAAAAGGCTTCACCATTTTTTAAGTGAATATAGGTATCAGAAATGTTCACTTTTCCTGCTCGGATACTTTTGACTTCCCAGCCTTGTAGTTCAAGGCCAGCTTCAAATTTGTCACCCAAAGAGTACTCGTGTCGCGCTTTTTTATTAAGCGCTATGGTATTGCTACCCGGTTTTGATTTTTTATTTGCCATAGTGCGAGATATTATACGTGAAGATTTTTTATTTACATCCATTTTTTAAGAGGATAGGGAACGTATTTAGTTTACAGGGAAATCTTGTTAGAATCGCCACTCTCGAAATGGAGATGTTATGCCTCAAATTAGTAGACATGCGCTGGTGATGTACAGTGCAAAAGAAATGTATGATTTAGTGAATGATGTAGCGGCCTATCCAGAGTTTTTGCCACATTGCTCAAATTCAAAAATAGTCTCTTCTTCGCACAATGAAATGACGGCCGCGCTTGAAATTTCAAAAGTAGGACTAAAAAAGTGGTTCACCACCAAAAATACATTAATTGAGGGTCAAGCAGTGCAAATGCAATTGTTAGATGGTCCGTTTAAGCAATTAACAGGTGGCTGGCAATTTAAAGCGCTCGATGAGCATGCCTGCAAAGTCTCCCTTGAACTAGAGTTTGAATTTACCAATCGGCTAGTCGAACTTGCATTTGGCAAAGTATTTAATGAAGTGGCAAACAGTATGATCACGGCGTTTACCTTGCGTGCAAAGCAAGTTTATGGAACAAGAACATGATTAACATCGAAATTGTATTTGCATTACCCGACTCGGCAACGTGTTTAAAATTACAAGTGCCAGAGCATGCAACAGTGCAAGAAGCCATTATCGGTTCTGGCATTTTAGAGAAATGCCCTCAAATAGATGCTGATAATCTTTCTGTTGGAATATGGAACCGAACCTGCAAATTACATCAACCATTACAAAATGGCGATCGTATTGAGATATACCGACCACTGATTGCAGATCCAAAAGATGCAAGGCGCAAGCGAGCTGAAAAAGCGAAAGAAGAAGGGCGAGCGAACAAAATAACAGGTGGAAAACCACTTAAATAACCCAAATTCTGGAGACTAAATCAATCTCAGACAGCTATTTTAAGCGCTAATGGTGTTGGATTAATGTGCTATAAGCCAGCTATTGGCGTGTCAATTGGCCTTACTTAATAGTCCGATAGAGAACTTCAAGATTTACTATTAATTCAATGCGTTGTTTCATCTCTTATCCAAAAAAGAGATTCAATAAAAAAAGCAGCTCTAGCTGCTTTTTTTATTTACGCCTAACAGACTTAACCTTCAAGCGGTATGCTAAAGTCTTTTGGTTGCTCGTAGTCACCACTGATGCTTGTTAATTTATCATCAACGAAGTGGAGTTGTAGCGCTTTTCTAAGCTCGCTGTCACGACCGTGATTAAGCATGTAAATGTAATGCCAGGTAGCATTATGGAATGCATCTTCAGCAACCGGTTTACCAAGGACATAAATAACTTGTTCACGAGTCATTTCGACTCTTAATTTATCAATATCTTTTTGCTCTAAAAAGTTGCCTTGGGGAATGTTCATACGATAAACCCAATTAGAGCAACCTGATGCTGATAGAAGTATCAACGAAACGAATAAATATTTTAACCACTGCATTCTTTATTTTAATCCTTATTGGCTTGCTGGTAGCATGATACCTGTTGCGGGCATTGCGGAAAAGTCTAAATTTGACAGAATCGAATAATAAAAGTTCCCAAATAGTTGAGAGTTGTAGCACAGCGAAAGCCAATATGTGGTTTATTTACGTAGTAGAAACACCTATTGGGCATTGGTACACCGGCATAACGACGGATGTTGAACGCCGTTTTAAGCAGCATCAATCGGGAAAGGGCGCTAAAAACTTACGTGGAAAAACACCGCTAAAACTGGTTTTCTCTACTCCTGTTGGAACCCGAAGTGAGGCCAGTAAACTCGAAGCAAAAATAAAATCCCTCTCAAAAGTAGACAAAAGGCAATGGGTGGCGCAGTTTAGAGCTGTAAATACCCAATTAGTTACTGAGTCTGTAATTGCGGTATCTTTTGCTGATCTAATGCCAACGTAATTAAACTGATTTGCTCAACGGTCGACTGGTAAAAATCTGAATCTATTTGAGCAAACGTATCGTTTGGTGTGTGATAGTTTGGGTGTATGCCTACACCAAAATAAATATAGGGTACATTTATTCGGCGAAATGCATCATGATCACTGGCTCGTCGCCAATCAATTTTTTCTTTTTGACGACGATTTGCTTGGTAATTGCTGGTGATGTATTGGATTTTGCTTAGGTTTTGCGTGTTATTAAATTGCTCAACAATAGGTTTTATTGTCGATAAGCGCTTATCGGTAAATGCAAACACACGATTGTTTCTTCCTTTTACGCTCAGCATATCTAAATTAATATTTAGGGTGATGGGAATGTGGTTATTTTGTAACAATGCAACGAGCGCTTTGGCGCCATGTAATCCATTTTCTTCTGCATCAGTTGCAACAAACAACCAGTTATAATTAAGCGGGTATTGCATTGCCTTTTTTGCTAAAGAAAATAATGCTGCGACACCTGACGCATTATCATCCGCACCGTTAAAAATACGTCTGCCTTGACTACCTAAATGATCGTAGTGTGCAGTAATAACCAAGTAGGGCGCATCCGCATGGCTTGCTTTAATTACTCCTAGTATATTTTTGCCATTTTTTTTATCGCCAAAGCCACTGCTGTAACTAAATGGTTGTTCATAGCCTGCAGCAAATGGCACTAAGCCTAAATGCTCAAAGCGCGTTTTAATATAAAGCGCTGCCTTTAAGTTACCCTCAGAACCTGTTTTTCGCCCAGCGAGTTCATCACTGGCTAAATAAGCAATGTCAGTAAGTAGCTCATTTGCTATGCTTAGTGTGCTTGTTAATAAAAGGAGTAATAAAAAGAGTTTCAATATTGCACCAATGCATTTAAGTGTGAGAGCTTGCTTTGATAGAGTTCTAAATCCGCGCTAAATTGTGCGTGTTTATGAGCCTTTTTTAAATAGCGAGTTGCAAGTGGGGTATCGCCAAGCTCAAAATAGCTTTTGGCTAAGCCAAAATAAGATTCATGACTATTTTTATCTAAAGAAAGTGCATCGCGGTAATGATTAATCGCTTTGTGGTAGTCATGATGTAAAAAAGCCTCGTTGCCAATAGCTAGGTGGTAAAAAGGATTCGTTTTGCGTTTTTCAAGTAGTTGCTGCTCAATGCGATTTGCTAACACCTCTCGGCCAGTTTGGTGATATAAAATGGCTAAGTTTCCTTTTGCGGTATTGTTATTGTCATCAAGTACGATGGCATGTAAGTAGGCTTGCTCGGCATCTTTACTCAGTTGATTTATTTTTAATAAGATCCCTAAATTTCCCCAGCTACCAGAATAACTCGGTGCTAATTCAATCGCTGCTTTAAAATAACTGAACGCTAAATCATATTGGCGATTGACCATCGCCATTGCTCCTTTGTTGTTATAAAACATTGCAGTTATTACTTCTTTTGAAATGAACTCGGTTTTAAAGGGTTGTTGCCTTGTATTTGGGTCGAAATCGACAGTGACAGAGTTGGCATAATTATAAAAACGATTAACGCCATTTAATCTATCGAATGATTCATAATTAATCTTAAGATTAACATGTCCGGTCAACATATTAACGCCTTGCTCCAGCGACCAATACTCAGGAATATGAACACGTTGAAATGCGGTGCGTAGTTGCAATTCAGAGGCAAGTGCGTACGATAAAATTGATAACGATAAGCAATTGGCATTTTGTTGTGAAAACGTTTGGTTGGCCGTCAGTGTCGACCCTGATCGATAATTAATTTCGTTTTCGGCAGAATCAAAAATGAATTTAAGTAACTCTTTTGTGATTACTTTGGCATCATCTGAATAAGTAACTCGTTGTTGGAGCTGAGTTATTATGTGTGCATCGAGTTTAAAAATATCTTGCTGACTTTCGACAGCCAGTGTTTTAAATGTGGGCTGTTCAATTAACTCAAATGGATGTTCTGAAGGCTTGGGTGTTGATGTTGTCTGGCAACCAGAGAGTAACAAAATATTGATTAAGCCGATGATTAAAAGATATTTCATAGTGACCTCGCTTGCTTAACTACCCGCGAGCAATAGTTAAGATTGCTCAAGTCAATCTTAACTATAAAAGTAAATGGTCAATTTTTCCGCTTTTAAATGTTACACTACATGTCACTTATGACATAAAACGGTTTGCAGCATGTCTTCACTAGGCGCAAACCAAAATGATCCTGAAACTGCATCAGAAAAATCAATTAAACGGTCGCAAAGGCCATCTTCTGATAGTCCATACATCCGATTTAACAAGGTTTGATAGCGTGTTAAATCACAGCAAAACGCTAAAAAATAAAGTCCTTGTTGGCTGGCATTTGCATAAGGCATGCTGCGGCGATACATTTTTTGAGCAACCTTATCTATTTTGACATCGGTGCGGCTAACGTGTGAATTTGCAGGCATTGCATCGCCTTCAAGCTCTATTGAATCGGCTTTAGTGCGGCCTATCGTTTGCTCTTGCTGGTGGGTGGATAAGGCATTGAATTCAGTGAGTTTATGCACCCATTGCTGGCCTAAAATGAAACTGCCGTTTTGGTGTGTGTGTTCAGTTGGCAGCAAGGCAACGTGTTGCTGCCCCGCGAGCTCTTGTGGGTTGGCAGAGCCATCTACAAAACCGGTTAAATCTCGATTATCACGGTACTTAAAACCATCACAGGCTAATGCGAGTGTGGCAACCCCTATAAATTGGTGTTGCACCCACAGCAAAGCGTCAATAATGGCATCGTGATTATGGCTATGAAGCCATAAAAACACATCGCTTTGACTTGCTTGCGCCTGATGACCTTTAGGGCTAGTTATTGGGTTAAATTGACTAAAGTGTAATGCAGGCTCAATAGGGTCAATTTGTTGCCAAAGCGCTGGACCAAAGCCTATAACTAGTTCAACAGAGGTTAATGTTTCTTTGATGCTTGCTAAAGTTTGGAGTAACGAGTTTATCGGCTGATTGGCTTGTAGGGTGTATTCTAACACTCTAAATTGAGTACTTTTTTGTCCAAAAATAGCGCTTTGTGGGCTTGTCATAAATATTGTTACCTTTTCTCAAGTTTAAAAGAGTCAACGAGAATATCGAGTGAGTGCGCGGAATCGTTCAGTGAGGCAATCGCACCGGTTACTCCTAATTGATTTGCAAGTGCTTCTTCATTAAGTGAGCTTATTCGCTCAACATTTTCACCCACTTCGGCCACCACTTTATTTTGCTCTTCGGTTGCGGTTGCAATAACAGTGGCCATTTCATTGATTTTATTAACGGTGGCCACAATTGCGTTGAGCTCAGCCACCGAATCAGTCATTGATTGTACGCTAATACTTGCTGTTTCTTTTGAGCGCGCAATATCACTCACCACTTCTTTAGAGGTGTTGTTAAGCTCAATAATTGTTTTTTGGATTTCATCTGTTGAATGAGAGGTGCGCTTGGCGAGTTCACGTACTTCATCGGCCACCACTGCAAACCCTCGGCCATGTTCTCCCGCTCTGGCAGACTCAATTGCCGCATTTAATGCAAGTAAGTTAGTTTGATCCGAAATGCTGCGAATAACGTCAACTACTGAGCCTATTTGTGCTGTTTTTTCAGCAAGGGCATGTATTTTATCGCTGGCTAATTCAATGTTAGACGCAAGGTTTTTTAAGTCATGTTGGCTGCAATCAACACGCTTGGCTGTAGCAACGACTTGTTTGTTACTTTGTTCGGTTAATTTGGCGGTGCTGGCTGCGCTGGCTGCTATTTCGTGGACTGTTGCACCCATTTCGTTAATGGCAGCGGCTACCGACATAGTTTGATCTTTTTGCTGCCCAATTTGTTGTGCATTGGTTTCAGATTGCGTTAATACCTCGCCCGAGGCGCGTCGAATGTCATGGCTTTCGTTAGAGACTTGCACCATTGCATTTTCAATCTTATTCAAAAATAAATTAAACCCACTACTGAGTGTATTGAGCTCGGGCTGATTTATTTGTGGCAAACGATAATTGAGCCTTGCATCACCAGCGCCTAATTCAGTGAAAAGTTGGGTTATTTTTTTCAATGGTGCGCTAATAGTTGCCGCTAAAATTAAACCAAAAATACTCGCAAAAATAGCGACGACCACTGAAATCGATACAATTTTCCATGTCAGGCTATCAAGGGCTGCAAATACTTCTGCTTTGGGTACTTGGGCAATAACATACAAATGAGTATTTTTAATTGGGCTTGCAGCGAGTAGGTGGGTTTTACCTTCGATTGTGACTTGCGTTAAGTTAAAGTTTTTAGCTGTCAGAAGGGTTCGGCTAATTCCTGGTTCATAGAGTTGGTCGAGGTTTTTTTTCGCAACAAGTTGGTCATCTTTATGAAGCTGTACTAAACCTTCGGCATTAGCTAAAAATACAAAACCGCTTTTTTCGATGGTGAATTTTTCTAAAATCGATTGCATGTCATCAACACTTTTGGCTAATCCTGCTAAGCCTATGCCATTGAGTTGCTGATAGTTAACAAACATTTTTACATCGCCAGGACTTTCTTGGTAAATGCTGATCAGTGATTTTTCTGAAGCTTGCGTAAAGCCAAAAAACCAGCCGTCTTGCTCTGGGGTGAGTACGCGTAAAAAGCCGCTTTGATTCCAATATTCTGACGTGTCGCGATTCGCCCACGATGCGGTTACTAAATCGTATTGTGCGACAACGCGGTTTAATTCGTTCACTAGCAGCGTATCGTTTGTATTGTTTCCTGTTTTAGCCCAGTCAAGAATAAACGCATTGCTTGCCAGTTGCTCACTGGCCATCAGCAAGAGGTTAATTTCTTTACTTAAGTAGTTATTAATCTCTTGCACTTTACTTGGTAGCTCAGAGTCAACCATGCGCTGTTCAATAATATTTTTTGATGAAAATATAGCGCTTGCACCAATGAGTAGCGCAACCACAATTGCGACAACAGAGGCGACAGAGGCCACTTTTTGTTTGATTGATAAGTTAAACAGCACAGCAAAGTTACCTAAAAAAATGGATAGACTGTTACTTTAGCATGCTTGTTTTGTTGTGTTTACTGCAATTTTTGCGGGAGTTTGCGCTTTTAAATAAAAAAAGCCTAATATCAGGGAGCTATTAGGCTTAGGACTTAACAAACTAAAAGTTTCTATACAAAATTAGATAATTGGTTTCATATCTGACATGTAGCTGCGTAACGTTGCACCAATCACTTCAACTGGGTGCTCACGCAGTGCCTTGTTAATTTTAATCAATGTTGCATTCTCAACCGCATTCGACGTGGTAGGTAAACCTTGACCAATCACATCAGTTTCAACCGATTTCATAAAATCAGCTAATAGCGGTAAACATGCATGATTATATAAGTAACAACCGTACTCGGCAGTGTCTGAAATAGTACGATTCATTTCAAACAATTTTTTACGTGCGATGGTATTGGCAATAAGCGGCGTTTCATGAAGCGATTCATAATACGCAGACTCTGCTTTAATGCCTGCAGCTGTCATGGTTTCATAAGCAAGTTCAACCCCAGCTTTGACCATTGCCACCATTAAAATACCTTTATCAAAGAATTCTTGCTCGCTAATAGGTGCATCGGTATTGGTTTGTTTTTCAAAAGCTGTTTTGGCTGTTTCAGCGCGCCAACCTAATAATTTAGCGTCATCTTCTGCCCAATCAGCCATCATGCTTGATGAAAACTCACCGCTGATAATGTCATCCATGTGCTTGTTATAAAGTGGACGCATAATTTGTTTTAGCTCTTCGCTTAGCTCAAACGCTTTTACTTTTGCAGGATTAGTTAAACGGTCAAGCATATTGGTGACACCGCCGTATTTTAACGCTTCGGTGATCACTTCCCAGCCGTACTGAATAAATTTAGAGGCGTAAGCTGCATCGATGCCTTTTTCAACCATTTTGTTAAAGCATAAAATTGAACCCGTTTGTAACATGCCGCATAAAATGGTTTGCTCGCCCATTAGATCTGATTTTACTTCAGCAATGAATGATGACAATAAAACCCCAGCACGGTGGCCGCCAGTACCTGCAGCATACGCTTTTGCTTGTGCAAGGCCTTTACCTTCAGGATCGTTTTCTGGATGAACCGCTATTAGGGTTGGTACACCAAAACCGCGTTTATATTCTTCACGCACTTCAGTGCCTGGGCACTTAGGTGCAACCATAATTACGGTAATGTCTTTACGAACTTGCATGCCTTCTTCAACAATATTGAAACCATGAGAATAGGCAAGGGTAGAGCCTTGTTTCATTAACGGCATAATCGCGGTAACCACTGAGGTATGTTGCTTATCTGGCGTTAGGTTAAGTACCAAATCAGCCGTTGGAATTAATTGTTCATAGGTTCCGACAACAAAACCGTTTTCAGATGCGTTTAAAAAAGATTGGCGTTTTTCAGCAATAGCAGATTCACGTAATGCGTAGCTTACATCTAATCCTGAATCACGTAAGTTTAAGCCTTGGTTTAAGCCTTGTGCACCGCACCCTACAATAACGAGCTTTTTACCAAGTAGTACGTTAACACCATCGGTAAATTCAGATGGGTTCATAAATTCGCATTGCGCTAATTGCGCTAACTGCTCACGTAAACTTAGTGTATTAAAATAATTAGTCGTCATGTTTTAATCCTTGAAAATCTTGGCAACACTCGATATGAGTTGCGCTATGAATTGAATGTAAAGAATTAATTATCTTGCGTAAAATGATATATTTGCAATAAAGTATTTCATATTGTGAAATACTCAGTGTTTTTACTATGATAGATCAACGATCCTTACATGTGTTTTTGGCGTTAGCCGATACGCTACACTTTGGCAGAGCGAGTGAGCGCTGCCATGTCAGTGCTCCGACTTTAAGCCGAAACATCAAACAACTTGAAGAGACCTTAGGCGTGAGCTTATTTTTGCGTGATAATCGCACTGTGCGACTAACCCAACATGGTCTCGCTTTTATTGAGTATGCCCATGCTTCATTACAACAATGGCAAAAATTAAAACTTTCTTTCGAACAGTCATCAGAGCAATTGGTAGGTGAAATTAGTTTGTTTTGTTCGGTGACAGCTTCGTATAGCTTTTTATATAAGTTGCTTGAGCAGTTTAGGTTGCAATATCAACAAGTTGAAATAAAGCTGCATACGGGTGATCCTGCGCTGGCATTAGAGCGCATTATTGAGCAACACGAAGATATGGCCATTGCAGCGCGCCCGGATCAGTTAGCGGCTAATTTGGCATTTTGTTCTATCGGGTATTCAAGCTTGCAGTTTATTGCACCGATTGGGCATGGAGAGATAGCAACCTATTTAGCTGAATGTGCGCACAATAATAAAGAAATCCAATGGCATACCTTACCTTTTATTGTGCCTGAGCTGGGGTTAAATCGAAAACGCTTAGAAAGCTGGTGGAAGAAAATGCAAATCAAGCCACCGATTTATGCGCAAGTAGCCGGTAATGAAGCCATTGTGTCGATGGTGAGCCTAGGTTTTGGCGTTGCCTTGGTGCCACAAATTGTACTTGATAACAGCCCTTTGCTTGATAAAGTGCAAATTTTGTCAGCGCCATTTCAACCAGAGGCATTTGAAATTGGTTTATGTGTATTACGTAATCGCTTGCAAGATCCACTGATCAAAGCCATGTATCAAACGGCACAAAGTTTATCGCTTTAACCATTTTGTTATTGTTTGTAACGGGTAGATGCAGCCAAGATCATAACTTGTTAAAGTAGCGCCAAATTATTACTTTGGAGTGTGGCATGTTGAAACGTTTGCTGATTATTTGGGCATTGTTTGCTGTGGCGGCGCACGCAAAGGACAACCAATTAGACGTTAATACATGGCACCTCGCAGTTGGGGTTGGGCTTGGTAAAGCGACCAATCCTCTTTATGGTGGCGATGACATTCCTTTAGTGGTGTTACCCGATGTCGCCTATTACGGCGAGCGTTTTTATTTTGATAATGGGCAAGTGGGTTACTCTGTTTTACAAGGCAGCCAATATACATTGAGCATTATTAGCGAATTAAACCCTGAAAACCGCTTTTTTGTATTTTGGCATCCGAATACTTTTTTTTTACCAATGGCGCTTGGCGCTGACGCTAAACTTGCAGAGCCTGTAAACGTTAATCAAGTAAAAAAACGCCGCTGGGCGCTTGATGCAGGGCTTGAATATCAATACTTTGGTGATAATTTTGCTCTTAAGCTCAATTGGCTGGTTGATATTTCAGGTGTGTATCATGATGACCGCGCGGGTATTGAGTTTGAAGGGCAATCACAGTTGGGCTCTCTCATTGTTAGCCCCGCAATAGGGCTGCATTATCAAAGCCAAGGTTTAAATCAATATTATTATGGCGTGGATCAAATAAGCCTATTTCATAAAGGGTATCAGAGTAATTCGAGTGCTTTACCTTATGTTAAACTCCAGCTTACGTGGCCGCTAACCCATGATAACGCGTTTTTTTTGAATACAACGTATACCGATTATTCATCACTCAGTGATAGCCCACTTTTTAAGGAGGATGCTGCGCTGAGTTTTTTTATAGGAATGAAGTATATTTTTTAAGTACTTTGGCGTGATGTTAAGTGTGATCTTACCTATTTTTAGTCATGCGAAACCAACATCCGTCACATTAAACGTAACTCCTAAAGTATGTGTGGTTGAGCGCGAGCAGCCAAATTGCGAAATCAATTTGGATTTTCTCTGGCTTTCACCAAGCATCGAACCTCTATGCCTATTTGAAAATGATAAAAAAATCCAATGTTGGCAGCAAAGGGAAATTGAATTTAGTTATAAAGCGCGTATTCAGGTGGATACGTTATATTGGCTCGCTCATGGCGATAAGGGCGACACGCTGCTGCAATCGAAAGTACAAGTTCAGACCAGTGAGATAAAACCGACTCGACGACGGTTACGATCACCTTGGAGCTTTTTTTAATTCAGTAAAGGAACAATATGGCGCATATTCTGTTAGTTGAAGATGATTTAGTATTACAGCAATTAACCAAAGCTTATTTAATTCATAATGGATTTACCGTATCAGTACTGAGTAATGGTGCTGAGGTGCTAGGCAGTGTTGAGGCGTTACAACCTGATTTAATGATTTTAGATGTGATGTTGCCGGGTAAAGATGGGTTTAGTGTTTGTCGTCAAGTGCGTACTAAGCACAGTTTGCCGATATTAATGCTGACCGCCAAAGGTGAAGATTTTGATCAAGTGGTGGGGTTAGAATTTGGCGCCGATGATTATGTGATTAAACCTGTCGAGCCTCGTGTGCTGGTGGCAAGGATAAACGCGATTTTACGTCGTCAAAAACCACCGCGTCCAGTTGATGAGCGCATATTTGGCCAGCTCAAAATTGATAAAACCAGTCGTTTAGTCTTGTTAGAACAGCGCGAAATTATATTGACCTCCCATGAGTTTGAATTACTGTGGTTATTAGCCTCGAATGCGGGCGAAGTGCTTAATCGTGATTATGTACACCAGCAAATGATAGGCAGACAATACGATGGGCTTGATCGCACCGTTGATGTACGCATTTCTCGTTTACGAAAAAAACTCTTCGACAATACAAGTAAGCCATACCGGATCAAAACAGTATGGGGACAGGGATACTTATTTGTTGCTGATGCATGGAATTAAACAGACGCACGTTTGGATGGGATTAAATGGGTAAACTATTTGGCAGTTTGTATATTTATATTATTTTATCTTTGTTGATTTTAACTGGTACGGTCGAAAAGTTATGGCCGCACAAGGAAGGCGAGCAAGCTATTTTATTGCAAGCGGAGTTTAGCCAAAGCATTGCCTTATTATTAAATACACCTGATGGGTTAGCCAAGGTAACAGCGCATTATCCGACAGAAATATTTGATTCTGTTGATGTGTTATTTTTACAAGAGCAGCACGAGCAATTAGCCAATCAACAAGGCGTAATATCGTTTAATCAGCAGCAACAAGCCTATTGGTCATTTTTGTTAGATGATAAAATTGTACGTGTAGGGCCCATTGATGTGATAGCGCCAACCTTTGATACCAGCTGGCCATACATTCTAATGCTGATTTTAATTAGTGTGCCAATTGGGCTTTGGAGTGTGTTGTTATTACGTGACTTCAATCAACTCAAACAAGCATGCAAAGCAATGAATGCGCCAGAGCAAGCTAATTTTGACACCGGTTATAGCTCCGTATTGTTACCCATTACCGACTTGATCCAGACATTACAGCAGCGAATTAAACAATTATTAAATTCACAAAAAGATCTGACCTCTGCGGTCTCTCATGAGTTTCGCACCCCATTAGCACGGCTTAAGTTTGCGATTGCAATGATTGAAGAAAGTGATCTTCATGAAGGGCACTCTCCCTATTTAAACGGTATGAAACGTGACATTACTGAGCTAGAAGCCTTGGTGACAGAAATGCTGAAGTTTGCTCAAATGGACAGAGAAACCCCAAAACTGAATTACAGTCGGGTGGATTTAGTTCAATTAACCCAGCACTTGGTCAAAAAACTCCAACAAGGTGATGATATGCCACAGTGCCACTTTATAGGTGAGTCGCAATTAGTTTGTGAGTGTGATGCACATTTTATGGAGCGAGCACTGCAAAACCTGCTTGGCAATGCCCTTAAATATGCCAAGCAGAGAATTGAAATTAGTTTCAGTGAAACCCAAACCGAAATACATATCTCCATCAGTGATGATGGCGATGGGATTGTGCAGCAAGATTGGGAGCATGTTTTTAAGCCTTTTGTTCGTCTTGATAAAAGTCGAGATAAAGAGAAAGGCGGCTTTGGTTTAGGGCTCGCCATTGTTGAAAAAATAGTACTTTGGCATCGAGGAACAATTAACTTGCAACAAAACCACCTCACAGGCGCGTCGTTTGTTATTGCTATACCTAAGAATAAAACTTAGCCTAATTTTACTTATTTTTTACCTAAAATTGATTGTAATATTATCAATAGATTAGAGCTTGAAATTTTTTATTTCAGTATTGAAAAAATAAAAATAATACATATCAGCTATTTAAGTGGCTAAGCGCAGAAAAAAGCCGTCACACCATTAAAAAGTAAACTTAATGAGATTGATTATCATTGTTCATGCTATATAATCGAGTCAACTAAACAGTTTCAACTATTTATTTTTTAAGGGTTTGTGATGTTAAAAATGCGAAAAACTTTATTAGCTACAGCAATTATTACTGCAACACTAAGCTTAACGGCATGTGGTGGTTCTGGAAATGATAAAAAAGAGACGCCAGTACCAACACCAACTCCTGTTAACACAGCCCCTACCGCAATTAAACTTAGTACTAGTGCCATTGTTGAAGATACGCTTGGCGCAGTCGTGGGTTCGTTATCTGCAACTGATGATGTTGCAACCGGCCACACATTCACAGTTGAAGATACGCGTTTTGAGATTGTTGAAGGTCAATTAAAACTAAAAGCGGGTATTGCATTAAATTATGAAGAAGCGACCACAGTTAAAGTCGCAGTAAAAGTGACCGATGCTGGTGGCTTGAGCTTTACACAAGACCTTGATATTGCAATCACTGATGTTGATAACCAAGCAGGCGTGAATGTGTATGAATTTGATTCAACCTTCACTGCGGGTAAGTCGTCAGTTTCTTATACAGGTCAAATTGCTCGCCATGCACTATCAGCTGAAATTAAAGCGTATATGAGTGATGTATCAAAAAATGCTGAACTTAATAACATTCAAGCAAGTGATGTAGCCGATAAATTAAATGCTATGTGGCACGATTATGCCGCTGTAGCTGACAGTAATTTAACTTTTTTAGGTGCTGATTTCCCTTCATTGCAAACGACTCTTGCTGATATTTCAAGTTCAGGTAAAGACCTAAGCGGTAAAATTGCTGGTAATGACAGCGCAAAAATGTATAAAGATTGGTTAGCTGACGGAAACTTTGTTGGTTGGACTGATTTTGGCACGCAAGCTAAAACACCTGAAGGGTTAATTAAGCATTATTTTGATTTATTTGTGGCGCAAGTGGCCAAAGTAAACAGTGGCGAATCTAACAAATTGGTTAACAGCGATACGTTATTACCACTGCATGTTACACCAAATGGTTTAGATTTAGTTCAGTTAGTACAAAAGCATACTTTAGGTGCGGTGATGTTTTCACAAGGCACGGATGACTACTTAGAAGAAGGCTTAACAGCTGCACATACGCAAGATGGCAGCCAAGCGTATTCAAAATTAGAGCATCAATTTGATGAAGGCTTTGGTTATTTTGGCGCATCTAGAAACTACCTAGAAATGACTGATACTCAAATCGCAAAAGGCAATGCCAGCACAGACATTAACTTTGATGGCAAAATTGATTTAAATGCTGAGTATGTATGGGGTAACTCATCTAACGCTGCAAAACGTGATTTAGGTGCAAGCGGTAAAACTGATTTAACATCAGAAGCTATGGTGCATTTTATCGCAGGTCGTAAATTACTGGCTGAAACTGCAGGTACAGCACTGACGACTGAGCAAATGGCCCAATTAAAAGTGCATGCGGCAGCCGCTTCATTAGCATGGGAAAAAGCAATCGCAGCGACAGTTATTCATTACATTAACGATGTAACCGCTGATATTGCTAAGTTTGGTACTGACTCGATGAATCATTCTGACTATGCAAAGCATTGGGCAGAAATGAAAGGATTTGCACTTAACTTCCAATTTAGCCCGTATTCACCATTTAGTGACAGCGCGTTAAACCCGAAAAAAGATACTGTGGGTGTCGCTAAATTTGCACAATTACATGCGCTTTTCCAAGATGCGCCTGTATTAGATGCCGCTAAAATTGAATCATTTAAAACTGACCTTGCAACTGCTCGCACGTTGCTTCAACAAGCCTATGACTTTGATGAGCTTGTTGTAAATAACTGGTAGAATCATTCTGCTTGTTGATTTATTTGAAAAGGTTAGTCTATTAAGCAGACTAACCTTTTGTCGTATATAACGAACCAATATTTAGGATAAACAATGTTGTTTGCAGTTAAATTAAAACCTCTCGCACTTGCTTGTGCATTGGGCTTGGCTTTAACCGGGTGTGGTGAGCAAAATTCAAGTACCCAAGGCCCTGATTTTGGTCCTAATTTACCAAGTCCTGATCAAGGCTCTACTTCGTTTGATGAAAAAGCGCTATTAAAAAACTTAGTCGACAATGTTATTACGCCAACATTTGTTGAGTTTACGGTGCAAACGAGTAATGCCGTTGAGAAAATAGGCGCCTACTGCGCATTAGAAGAGCAAGCCATTACATTTCAAGCGAGCCAAACAGCACGTGATGCCGCCTATGCTGATGCTACTAATGCATGGAAAAGCATGGCGGTAGTGTGGCAACACGCAGAGCTGATGAAGCTAGGTCCATTGGTTGAAAACGAAGGGCAATTGCGTAATGTGATTTATGCATGGCCTTCAAAAAGTATCTGTGGCATCGACCAAGATGTGGCGTACTTTGAAGATGGTGTCATTAATTTAGATACTAATAAACCTTATAGCATTAAAGATCGTACTGCTAATCGTCGTGGTTTAGTGAGCCTTGAGCACTTACTGTTTAGCCAAAATCTGGCGCACAGTTGTTCATTAGCTAATGGTGCAATTGCCGATTGGAATGTGCGCCCAGAGCAAGAGCGTAAAGTAGCGCGATGCCAATTTGCTGTTGAAGTGGCTAAAGACCTAGATGAAAACGCTAAAGAGCTTGTCACCCTTTGGACAGCTGATAACGGTTATGCCAATGCATTAAAAACAGCGGGTGAAGAGGGCAGTATTTTCACTTCGGCTCATGCGGCTGTAAACACCATTTCTGATGCGTTGTTTTATTTAACCGAAGAAGTAAAAGATCAAAAACTGGCGACACCGCTTGGCCTTTTTACTAATTCATGTGGTTTAGATATTTGCCCACAAGATGTGGAGTCAAGTATTGCTAATCATTCACTTGAGAACATCAAAGCCAATTTAGCCGCATTTGAAAAGCTGTTTTTAGGCCAAGGTAACGAAAATGGTCTTGGGTTTGATGATTTTTTAGATGAAGAAAATGGCAGCGATATTAAACAGTTAATGTTAGCAGGTTTAGCAGAGGCTAACGCAGCCGCTGATGCTATTGACGGAAACTTACAAACAGCCTTGCAACAAGAGACTGATAAAGTGACCGAAACGCACACCAAAGTCAAAGCAGTAACCGATCAGTTAAAGCATGATTTTATTAATAAATTGGCACTTGAGTTGCCTAAATCTTCAGCTGGCGATAACGACTAAGGGAACATGATGAATAAAACATTATTAGCCGTTGCGATTGCGACAGTGGTTACGCCACTTCACGCCAACGAGCAAAGTAAAAAACAACCGACTAATTTAGAGCACATTCAAATAATCAGTCACCACGATAGACTACGCACTGAGTCAGGTTCTGCGACGTTATTAACTGAGGTGGAGCTCGAAAAGTTTGAATATGATGATATTCATCGTATTTTATCCTCAGTGCCAGGGGTTAATATTCGTGAAGAAGATGGTTATGGGTTACGACCTAACATCGGTTTTCGTGGTGTAACACCAGAGCGCAGTAAAAAAATCACGATTTTAGAAGATGGCGTATTGATTGGCCCTGCGCCTTATTCTGCATCTGCTGCGTATTATTTCCCAGTGACTACGCGTATGACGGCTGTTGAAGTGTTTAAAGGGCCTGCTGCTATTAAATTTGGCCCACAAACTGTGGCCGGCACATTGAATATGGTGACGCGCCAAGTGCCTGATTTACAAGAAGGTGCAATTGATATTGCCACAGGCCAAAATGGTTATAAAAAATTACATGGTCATTACGGTAATGCCGTGGATGATGTCAGCTTTTTAGTTGAAGGTGTTCATTTAACGGCTGACGGATTTAAAGATCTTGATGGCGGCGGTAGCACGGGCTTTAATAAAAACGATTTACTCGCCAAAGTACGTTATCAATTTAACGCGATAGGATTTGAGCAAAACGTCCAGCTTAAGTTGTCTTATGCCGACGAAACATCGCATGAAACCTATTTAGGCCTAACAGACAGTGATTTTGCTGACACTCCGTATCGACGTTATGCTGCGACGCAACCGGCATTGATGGAAACAGCGCATCAACAAATTATGTTTAGCCATAATATGCATAACAATGCCTTTAGCTTAACGACTCGTTTGTATCGCAATGATTACGAGCGCGATTGGTTAAAATTAAACGCACTTGGTAATACTAAAGCAAGTTTATCGGCCATTTTAGCCGACCCGCAAATCTATCAAGCTGAATATGACGTAATCACCGGTGAGCGTAATTCTGTTTTAAGTGGCGAAACGAGTCACAACTTAGTGATGGGTACGAATGCTCGTGAATACTATTCACAAGGATTGCAATTAGACGGGACATGGCAATTTAACCTGTTCAATTTTGAGCATAAATTGTCCTTTGGTGCCCGTTATCACCAAGATGAAATCGACCGCAGCCATTTTGAAGAAGTCTTTTTGATGGAAGATGGTGTTGCGATGAAAGTTGCGGGTAGTCGATATGATACCTCTCAAAACATTGAAAGTACGGACGCCCTTGCCGTTTACCTCGAAGACGCCATTACTCTGGATAAATTAACTCTTACAGCAGGTGTAAGAGGTGAATTTATGGATATGCATTATCGCAATAAGGCCAATATCAACGATTGGCAAGATAAAAATGCCCGTATTTGGTTGCCTGGTTTAAGTGGCTTTTATCAGTTCTCTGATTCTGCCGGTATGCTGTTTGGTGTGCACCAAGGATTTGTGCCGTCAAGTCCACAACAAGGCAATGATATAGAGCTTGAGAAAAGTGTGAACTATGAGTTTGGTGGGCGTTTTAACGATGGCATTACTCAGTTTGAAATGGTGAGTTTCTTTAATGATTACAGTAATCTAAAAGAAAGCTGCTCGCAGTCTAACTGTGGCGATGACACCTTACTTGATACCGAGTTTAATGGTGGAGCAGTGCATGTATATGGTTTAGAAACTCAATTTGCACAGCGTTACCCGTTAAATATGCAGATTGAAGTGCCTTATAGTGTGGTTTACACCTATACCAAAAGTGAATTTCAAGAAGAAATCTTCTCTGATTTTGTGCAGTGGGGGCATGTTAAAAAAGGTGATGAATTACCTTATTTACCGACTCATCAAGCGACGTTTAATTTAGGGCTTAGCAGCGAAAATTGGCGCATTAACATGGCGTTTAAATACGTTAGCAGCATGAAAGAAACGGCAGGTCGCAGTTGGCAATCAGAAGCGGGTCAGCAAGTTGATTTACCACTAGCTGGCATTAAAACCGATTCAGCTACTGTGATTGATGTGTCAGCGAGTTATGATATTGGTCAGTTTGGTCTTATTTACGCCAAAGTAGATAATATTACTGATAATGTAAATGTGATCAGTCGCCGTCCTTATGGCGCAAGACCAAATAAACCAAGGCAGTTCTCGATTGGTTATAAATATCAATTTTAATGGTTGATAATATGGCCTAACAGGGATTAAACCCTTTTAGGCCATAAATGATTTAAGCAATAAGGATACACAGTGTTAGATGTGTTAAATGACAGTATTTTCGCTTTGCCTAGTTACTTTACGGATGCCAATAAGCGTATATTTTCCCTGTATTTAGCATCCGCATTGGTTATGGCCATCCCTGTCTTTTTGGCTGCTACTTCCAATACAGCTGAACGAACAATCTTACGCTTTCTTGCCTTTGTTTTTCCAAAACGAGTTTGGCTGCATCACAGCGCAAAACAAGATTACGTTTTGTGGGTGCTCAATAAAGTATTAAAAGCGCTATTATTTGGGCCTATTGTGTTAACTATGGTGCCGGTCGCACTTTTTTTTGCCGATGGATTAGAGTGGTTATTTGGTGCCTTTTCACCGCTTTTATGGTCAAAACCGACCGTGATTGCAATTTTCACTTTTGCTTTATTTATTGTTGATGATTTAACTCGGTTTTTACTGCACTTTGCATTACATAAAATTGATTTTTTATGGCATTTTCATGCGGTGCATCACTCGGCTAAAGTTTTAACGCCGTTTACTATTTATCGTACTCATCCTGTTGAAAGCTATTTATACGCCTGTCGCATGGCGATTGTTCAAGGTAGTGTGGTTGGCTGTGGCTATTATTTTTTTGGTGGCTCACTGAGTATGTTTGATGTGCTGGGTGCGAATGTGTTTGTCTTTCTTTTTAATTTGTGTGGTTCAAATTTGCGTCACTCACACATCTGGTTTAGTTTTGGTGACAAGATTGAGGGGGTGTTTATTAGCCCTGCACAACATCAAATTCATCACAGTAATAACCCAATTCATTTTGATACGAACTTAGGCTCTGCGTTGGCTATTTGGGATAAGCTAACGGGCACTTTAATAAAAGCTTCAGAAGTGCAAAATATTGAAATAGGCATTGGTAAATACGATGTTAAACATGACTCAATTGCCGAAATTTATTGGCGTCCAGTCATTAATGCCGTTATGAGTTTAAAACCTAAACGATCGGGTTCGGTTAAAAATAATACTAAAATTGAGTCATAAAAAAACGCCTTAACGGCGTTTTTTATGGTTGATAGTGTTAGGCTTTAACCGGAATGTTTTTCAGAACATTGACTAGTAAATCATAAAATGGCGCAACAGTATCAATTTTAACTTTTTCGTCAGGCGAATGAGGAAAACGAATCGTTGGGCCAAACGACACCATATCCCAATGCGGATATGCATCTTTAAATAAGCCACACTCTAAGCCTGCGTGGATCACCATGATCTTTGGTAACGTACCAAACATGCTTTGATAGGTCTCGCGTAATAAATCCTTGATTGGGGATTCGGCTTTTGGCTGCCAACCTGGGTACGCACCTGAACAGAGAACTGATGCACCCGCTAATTCAAAGTTCGAGCAAATCATATTTTGCGTATTGGTGCGGGCGCTGTCGATCAATGAGCGCACTAAACACTGAATTTTAATATGATCATCAGCCATTTTAATGACCCCTAAGTTGGTTGATGTTTCAACCACACCAGGGATTTCATCACTCATGCGTATAACTCCATTAACACAGGCATTCACTGCGTTAATAAGCGTACGTTGACTACTTGGGCTCAATTGCGTCGCAGGTTGCTCTGTGGCTGTGAGCGTAACAGCAAGGTTGGTTTCAATCGTGCTTAATTCAGCCTTTAAAACGTCATTGTAATGCGCAATAGCCGTTTCAAGTGCGCTGATATCTGATGGCGCACATAAAATGATAGCGTTACTCTCGCGCGGGATTGCATTACGCAGTGAGCCGCCAGCAAATGTGCTAATGCTTAACTCAAGTTGGCTAAATTGTTTAAAAAAGCGAGCGAGTAATTTATTGGCATTGGCGCGTCCGGTATGGATATCAACCCCTGAGTGGCCGCCTTTTAGGCCTTTGATGCTTAAAATAAATGCCGCATGTGCTGGGTTTACTGAGTTAAATTCAACCGGTAGTGATACGTTTACATCAATCCCACCGGCGCAGCCCATGTACACTTCACCTTCGTCTTCTGAATCAGTATTGAGTAAAATCTCGCCGTCTAACCAACCGGCTTCTAAGCCAAATGCGCCAGTCATGCCAGCTTCTTCATCTGTGGTTACTAGCACCTCAAGTGGACCGTGAACAACATCCTTACTAGCAAGTACCGCTAAACATGCGCTTAAACCAATGCCGTTATCTGCACCTAAGGTGGTGCCATTGGCAGTCACCCATTCGCCATCAACATAGGCTTCAATTGGGTCGGTGGTAAAATCATGTACTTTGTCGGCGTTTTTTTGCGGCACCATGTCCATATGGGCTTGTAAAACAACACCTTTACGGTCTTCCATCCCCGCGGTTGCTGGTTTTTTTATAATAAGGTTGCCCACTTTATCCTCTTTTACTTCAAGGTTAAGCTCTTGAGCAAATGATTGGATCCAAGCCGAGATTTGTGCCTCATGTTTACTTGGATGCGGGATTGAACAGATTTTTTCAAAAATAGACCATAAAGGTTGTGGTGAGAGTTGGTTTAGTGTTGTCACAAAAAGTACCTTAATTATGTCGAGAAAAAGAGGGTTTAGCATGGAGCAGCGGCATCAGCATACTTTCAAGTCCGTTGAGTTTTACTTCATAGATGAGCGCGAGCTGTTGACCAAGTTTCGAATCCGGAAACCCTTGTTGTTTAAACCACACTAAATAGGGCTCAGGTAACAGCAAAAGGGGTTGGCCAGCGTATTTACCAAAAGGCATTATGGTATTAATAGCGGCACTTAGCGCTGCAGGATCCATGTGATAAACCTAGAAAAAATAAAAGCCCATTATAATGGGCTTTTGAAGGAGAAAATAGACCAACGGGGCATTGTTGGTCTATCAATGAGGCAGTAGGGCCTCGGGATTTAGTGCCAAACAGGTTTTTCACCGCGATAGAAACCTTGCTGATTGAGCTTAACTTTAAAGTTAGGGGCATCAACTTCGCTTGGTACTGGTTCAGCGCGCAGTGGGTGTTGCATTGGTACTTGGTACATATCTAGCATTTTTTGAAATAACGCTTCACGCAATTGATCAGGGCTTATCCCCTTGCTTTGTATGTGCTCAAGTTCAGTTTGTACCCTCACAAGTAAATCAGCATGTGAATCTGCTGCAATCGCTTGGTGTTGCAATCTGCTATCAAATTTTGCCATTTCTGACTCCTTATAACGGTTTTACAAAATAATTAAAGAAGGTGTGTTTAAAATCTTGCCAAGTGAATTTTTGTGTTAAAAATAGATACTTAGGCTTATTTTTGATGCTGTAAGTGTACGATGAACATGCAATGGAAAGCTAATTCCGATGTAAATGTTTGTAAATAGATGTGCGTGTTTGTTTCTGTTATGTTAACGGCGAAAAAGGTAACTTACTGAAGCTCAAATGAAAATAATTATCAGTCCCAATAATAGGGGCTGATAATTATTTTTACAAAAAGGAAGAGGCGTTAGGTTTAGGTTGATTTCAGCTTTACTTTTTAAGCTGAGGGTGAATTTGTTGTTGTATCTTTAAATAAATGCTCTTTAACATGCTCCGCAAAACCGGTTCCCGCTTCAAGATAGAAGTTGTAAGTCGAATTAACACCAAGCTGTTGTAATTCTCTTTGTTGATCAGGATAGTTAGCAATAGCGGTGACTTGCCCGCTATAGCCTGAGAGCTTAATTTGCTCAAGTGCAATGAGGTTTTGCACATGCTTGGGCATAGCAAGCATAACCATCTCCACCTCTGAATGATTAATACGCTGCCAAAAATCAGGATCGGTAGCGTCGGCTAAGATAGCAAATCGACCTCGACTTAAATGGCGCTCGATACATTCTGGGTTAATATCAACACCGCCAACCATGTCAGGATAACTATGGGCAATCGCTTCATAAGCACCTGTACCAATGCGGCCCATGCCAAAAATTAAAATTTTTGTATGGTTTAGGTTTACCGGCATTTCTTCGGCAAGTCGCACATTGGATTCAAATTTAAAGAGCCAATTTTCAAGTTTGACGTAAATATCATTCGCACGGTTATTAAGTGGTGAAGCAATAATAAACGTAATCGAAACAGAAATAGCTACAACAGCAAGCCATTCAGGTGTCAGCCAACCGCTACTTGCCGCAAGTGCACAGACGATTAAGCCAAACTCACTGTAATTAGACAGTGTGAAAGCCCCTAATAATGACGTGCGGGCTCGCAGATGAAACATGTTTGTAAGCACATAATATAATGCCACTTTGATAGGTAGCACTGAGATGATAAGTAATGATACAACAAAGGCTTGTGCCGTTAACTGAGCATTAAGACCGATGCTCAAGAAAAACCCCACTAAAAGTAAATCTTTAAAGCTCATCAGTGACTTTGCAAGTTCCCCAGCTTTTCGATGAGATGCTAGTAACATCCCAATAATCAATGCGCCTAAATCGCCTTTTAATCCAGCAAATTCAAATGCGTGATAACCAATCACTAAGGCAAAAAAGAAGCCAAATAATGGTAATACTTCACCGTGTTTTGAACGATTTAATACCCAAGAAAAAACAGGACGAATGAAAAATAAACCGACAACTAAGGCAATTGCCCAGTAATTTGGCACTTTACCGGTACTCACAGCTAAAAATAACACCGCAAAAACATCTTGCATGACTAAAATACCGATCGCTATTTTACCGTGCAAACTGCCCATTTCACCGCGTTCTTCTAGTACTTTTACGGCAAAAACGGTACTTGAAAAACTTAACGCAAAACCAAGTAATAATGCTGACTCTGCTGATAAGTCAGTAAAAAGAGGCAACCCGAAAAAACCAAGTAATAACAAAAAGCCGCAAAACAAGGCGCTGCTGAGGATAATATGAAGGCTTGCCGGTGCCCAAACTTGTAGTTTGGTTAAGTGATCTATTTTTAGTTTAAGCCCAATGCTAAACAATAATAAGGTGACACCGAGCGCTGCAATGTTTTCGAGTAAATCGGTACTTTGATAGCCCGCTAAATTGAGTAAAAATCCAGCTGCTAGAAACCCAATCAGCGGAGGTAATTTTAATTGAAGGACAATAAAGCCACAGACGAAGGCGGTAGCAAAAAATATTAGTTCCATATCCCTGATTCATCATAAATTTTTTTGTTAGTTTACCTAACAATATATCACTTTGTTAGTAAAGTAGGCCAAAAAACTAAATAAGCTGAGCTTTGGTTAAGAGATTTACTAACGTATTGATATTGAATTGGTAAATGTTTTTTCAAGTCTGTAGCCGGAAACGTTTAAGGATAACAAGGCGAATTTACGCGTCAATAGCTGGCCTATTGTAAGTAAATTCAACGCCGTTAGCGTTGAAAGTAGCCGCTGGAGATAAATTTATTATCCAGAGCTCAGGTTAAATAGATAGCGTTGAATAAGAAATTCAAGTGTGTGTATTTAGGAGATTGCGACTAAATTTACCTTTTTATTGATAAACCTATCCATTTTCATAGAAGTTATTACCAAATCACACTGTAATAGCAGCTTAAATGAATAAATTATTTCTATTTTCATTTTTTTCGCTGACAAGCTGAAACAAATGTGGTTAATATGCAAATCAAAGGATAAACATAACAGGAGTACACTATGTTTAAAAAAATCCTCGCATCTATTGGTGTAGGTGCTGCCAAAGTGGATACTGTTTTACAAACTGAACATTTGCATCCAGGTCAACGTTTTAGCGCTGAAATAATTATTACCGGCGGTGATGTAGAGCAAGAGATTTCTGGTCTAGAGCTCTCTTTAATGACCAAAGTGAAAGTTGAATCAGAAGAGGGGAGTTATTTCGTTAATCATGTAATTGATAAATGGAAAATTGTCGATAAATGTACTGTCGCACCCGGTGAAGAAAAGCGTATTCCTTTTGAAGCGCGTCTTCACTCCGAAACGCCAATCACTGAAATTCATACGGGTTTAAATCAATCAAGTGTTTGGTTGGCTACGGGTTTAAACATTGATATGGCACTTGATCCTACTGATAAAGACCCTATTTATGTCAGTCCTAATGATGCAGTGCGTACGTTTATGCAGGCAATGGAGCGAATTGGGTTTGCCTTAGTAAAATCAGATGTTGAAAAGGGATACTTAACTGCGCCAAGTTTTCATTCAACATCAGGTTGTTATCAAGAACTTGAGTATCGCCCTAAGAGTCAAAGTGTTTTTGGTATTCGTGAAGTTGAATTATCATTTGTACCTGAGCTTCATAAAACGCATGTGTTAATTGAACTTGACCGTGCTTTTAGACAAGATGGTTATGTTGATTTAACAATTGAACATGATCAGGTCAATTTATCTAAAATTTGCGATCAATTAGAGCGTTTACTTAATTAATCTAGTTGGGCAGCATGGCTGCCCTTTGTCTTTGGTGGTGGCTTAATATGGCCAAATCGACCGTAAAATTACTTCCTTTTTTACTTACTAGCCTTATTTTATTGGTGAGTATCCATTTAGTTAATATTCTTTTTATGATGAAGCTCAATCATTTTGGTATTTTACCAAGGCATGGTTCTGGGTTGTATGGCATCATTTTGCATCCATTTTTACATGCAAACTGGCAGCATCTTGCACAAAATTTAGTATCATTTTCGGTGCTTGTTGCGTTGGCTTGGCCTTTAAAACCTCAGCGAGTAATGTGGGTATTAGTTGGGTCAACGGTATTTGCAGGTTGTGCTGTATGGCTTGTTGGGCGTGAATCTATTCATATTGGTTTAAGTGGTGTGGTGTATGCGCTTTGGGCATATATTCTGGTCTTTGCAATATTTCAGCGTAGTATCAAATCGTTAGTTATCGCCGTAGTGGTAATGTTTTTATATGCTTCATTAATTTGGGGTTTATTACCCGTTGTGCCCGGTATGAGTTTTGAAACCCATTTATTTGGAGCGTTGGCAGGTGGGTTAATCGGTTATTGGTATGCAAAGCGCGATAAAAAACATGAATTGAGCAAAAGTTTACGCTATCGCACAGAGCAAGAATTAAAAAGGTGATGGTTATGCTAGAGATTAAAATTAAGACCTTTAATGAACTCTCTACAATAGAATTTTATCAGATAGGTAAATTGCGTATAGATGTGTTTGTTGTAGAGCAGCAATGCCCTTATCATGAGCTCGATAGTCATGATACTGATAACAACACTCAACATGTGATGCTCTATCAAAATCAGAGTTTAGTAGGGTATGCGCGGTGTTTAAAGCCATCTGCAACATTTAAAGGTGCAGCAATTGGTCGTGTTGTTGTGGCTAGCAGCGCAAGAAGGCAAGGGATCGCGCATTTACTAATGAATACTGCCATAAAGCATACAGACTTAGTGTGGCCATATTCAGATATTTTTATCTCAGCTCAAAGTTACTTATTAAAATTTTACAGTGGGTTAGGATTTGAAGTGTGTTCTGAGCCGTATTTAGAAGATGGTATTCCCCATCAAGATATGAAATTAAAAAAGCGCTAAAAAAATAGCGCTTTTTTATGAGTAAATTTACTTTTTACAATACTGAATTTAGAAATACTAAACCGATACAGATAGGGCAAACGTACTTTATGTACCACGGCCAAACCTTCCAAAATAGGGTATGTTCAGCTTCAGGCATGCCTTGCTTAATTTCTTGTAATAAATCACCGCGATGCCAGAGCCATCCTGCAAAAATACAGCACATTAGCCCAAGTAAAGGTTGTCCAAATTGAGTGGTGACTTTAATCACTAAACCAAACAAAGCTGCAAAGTTAAACACAATGGTAAAGCTGATTAAGGCAATAATACCTCCAATCAGCCACGTGGCTTGCACACGGTGCATGCCGAATTTTTCTACAGCATAGGACACCGGTGCTTCAAGCATTGAAATCGATGAGGTGAGGGCTGCTATCGACATTAACGCGAAAAAAGCGAAACTAACAACGAGTCCTACATTGCCCATGCTATCAAATAACGCAGGGAGTACCTGAAAGACTAATGTATCTTCAGAGAGTAAGGCGCCTGACTCTGAAAAAATTTGAACTCCTTGCGCTTGAGCAACATACATAGCAGGAATAATAAGTAAGCCAGCAACAAATGCAATAAAGACATCGATTAAAGTAACGTATGCACCTAAGGTAACTAAGTTTTCTTTGCGGCTGATATAAGAGCCATAAATTATCATTACACTTGTGCCTAATGAGAGTGAAAAGAACGCTTGCCCAAGAGCACTTACCAGTAATTGAGGTTCGAAAATTCTACTGAAATCAGGTACTAAATAAGCTTGCAGCCCTTTCATCGCGCCATCTTGTGTTAATACATAAGCGATAAGAGAAAACAGGATTATCAATAAAGCAGGCATTAAGCGCTTTGACCATTTTTCGATCCCATTTTCAACACCGCGACTGATGATAGCGACAGTCAGCACGGTAAAAAAAGCTGTAAACAAGAGGTCGCGGATTAATGATTGCTCAGTTAACCATGAAGCAGCTTCAGGTTGGCCTGCAATTATCGCTATGGGCTCGATGGTTGCTGCCATCATCCAGCCTGCAACAATGGCATAAAAGCTCAAAATAAGAGACGCGCAAACAATCCCACCAAAACCAACTATAAAAGCTGTTTTGTGGCCCAATCCAGGTTTAGATATTTTTCTAAGGGCTGTAACAGCATTAGACTGACCATGGCGGCCAATGGTTAACTCTGCCATTAAGGCTGGGTAGGCTAAACAAAACGCTAATACTAAATAGGCAAATACAAAAGCAGCTCCACCATTGCTTGCTGTTTGGGTTGGAAATCCCCAGATATTGCCAAGTCCAACAGCGGAACCTGCGGCGGCCATAATAAAACCAAAACGGGAGCTAAACTCCCCTCTAACACTGCTCATTTTATCGTAATTCTCATTTTTTAGACGGCGGACACAATCTACTTGAATTAAGATTAAATAAAAAGTGCTAATTGCTTGATGTAACTCAATTCGTAAGCGCGATAAACCAAGTATGTCGGCTCAATAGTGTATCGATTTTAAAACAACAATCTAACGTATTGATAACAATGATGGTTAAATCATTGTTATCAATGTAAATGTATCGTTTAGCTTACATTGGCACGTGGGCACTGTAAGGGAAGGCTTAAGGTAAATCGCGCCCCTTTGAGTGTTGGAGACTGATCGACTTGAATGAGGCCAAAATGCCAATCGACAACTTTAGCTGCAATGGCAAGCCCTAAACCATAACTTTTATCACTGCGATTACGGTGGTTTTGTTCTTTAAAAAAGGGTTCAAATACATTGAGCCAGTTCTCTTTAGCAATGCCTGGGCCATCGTCTTCGATATAAATATGGGTACAGTGTTCGTCTTGTTTTGCACTTAAGCGAATTGTTTTGTCTGCAAAATCACAACCATTGCCTAATAAATTAATAATTGCACGACCTAACCAGTGCAGATCCGCTTTTATTAGTAAATTAGGGCAATCAATTTCGAGGCTTAAATTTTTATGGTGAACTTTAGGCTGAACTTGTTGAGCGAGATTCGCTAAATATGTGTTGAGCTCAATCGGGCTAAAACTGATTTGATAAGAGTTTTTTTCTAATGTGGCAAATTCTAAATACGTTTTTAGCATGCACTCCATATGGTCAAGATCGTTTTCCATCCGCGAAAGGTACATATCTTTTTTCGCCATGTCGGTCGTATCAAGTGCCGCATCTAAACCAAAACGTAAGCATGCTACCGGTGTTCGAATATCGTGGGATAAGCTTGACGCCAGTAACTTATTTTCTTCGATAAGTTTTTGGATTTGCGCTGCCATGCGGTTAAAAGCCGACTCAACATCGGAAATATAGGTAAATTTACTGAGTTTAATGCGTGCAGAAAGGTCACCACTGGCAAATTGCTGCGATGCTTTATACAGCAAGCTTAAGCGTTTTGTTAATGGCGATAGCCACACCCACATAAGTAGGCATACCCCTAAATAAAAACTAAGGGTTAAAATTAAATCGAACCGATGGACTGTTTGGTCTGGTTTCACCAAGCGCATTTCTAAATGATGTGTGTTAAAAAGCGGATGGGATTTAATAATATAAAACCCTAATTCATCTTCAAGCATTAACCCCCCAGGTATGGTGAGGTTATCAATTAAACTTTGGGGTAACGCAAGTTCATCATTGGCATTAAATGTGAGCGATTGTTTAAAATGCTGTGCTAGGTTTTTTGTTGCTAATTGTTTGTTTGGGGCTGCTGCAATTTGTTCTGAAAAACCATCGATGAGCTGTTTTTCAATTGCAAAGTCATCAACTGGGTTATGCTCAATTTGGCTAAAGGTATCAATTAACCACCCAAGGGCAAATAAAGATAAAAACGCGCTTAGTAAAAGCGAAATATAAAGTTTTTTCATAGCTTACCAAGCGGCCGAAACCAGCAAATAGCCTTGACCCCAGATGGTTTTAATTTTTTGAGGGTTTTGTGGATCATCGGCAAATTTTTTCCGTAGCGCTGAAATTAATACATCGACTGAGCGATCTAGTCCATCGTATTCGCGTCCTTTAGTAGCCATAAACACAGCGTCTCGGTCGAGCACTTTGTCAGCGTTAGAAGCTAAAAAGCTTAACAATGAATACTCGGCATTTGATAATACAACCTCAGTATTAGCGACTTTTACATTACGTGAACGTAAATCAATGCTCAATTGTCCCACTTCTATACGCTCGACCGGTTCATCTTGAGAGTGCGTATTTGACTGAGCCGCTCTAAGGGCGGATTTGATTCGAGCAAGCAAGGCGCGAGGCCGTACAGGCTTGATAATATAATCAGATGCACCAACTTCAAGACCAATGACTTCGTCAACCTCTTCACCTTTTGCGGTCAGTAGAATAATGGGCTGCTGATAAAAGCTGCGTAATTCACGGCACACACTAATACCATCCATTGCTGGCAACATAATATCGAGTAAAACGAGAATGGGATCGTGTTGTTTAACTAAGCGCACAACATAATCACCGCGATGACATAAAATAACATGGAAACCTTGCTCTGTGAGGTATTCACTAACCCATTGCGCCAATGATAAGTCATCTTCAACTAATAAAATTTTGCCGTAATTTTCCATTAAAATAATCTCCAACGTCGCTTTTTTTGTTTGCTGGTATAAACCCAATTGACTAACACTTCAGTTGCGCTAAAAACATGACCCGTTTGGGTACTTACAAGCTCAAAATGTTGAGTGTGTGTTGAGTTGAATTCATAAGTATGACTGCCTTCTTTTTGTGATAACCAGCATTGCATGACTTTTTTATTATCGATATTGCGCAAGCAATAATCGCCAATCAGAGGTTGCTGCCACTGTAAAGTGACAATGGCATAGCAGCTGCTACCTTCTCGCAGTGCAACACATTTATTTGGCGTCGCATCTAGCTTGTATTCAGACTGAGGTGCAATGGATTCATCTGCATGGGCAATCTGCGCAGCAACTGAAAAATAAAAAATAATTATCATTTTAAAATACATATCGCACGCCTACCTTGGCTTTATGCTGATACTGCTTTGAAACAATAGGGCTGTCACTGATAGAGGGTGAAAACCACGTTGATAGCCATCCTGCTAAAAAAACCCAGTTTTCGTTAATTGGATACTCAGCATGAAATTCAGCAACAGCGTTTATGCCAATACCGGGTTGGTAAAGTGGGCGCAGAGCCGTGGCTTCGTCTGTTGATATGCCAAAATAGTAATCAACAAATTCAGATGAGTATAAATTTAACCCTGTGCCAGCCCGAAACTCCCAATTACGCCAAGTTTTGATGTGACTGATAAAGCTATTAAATGCCCAACCGTGGTGGCTGCCAGATACATCTTGTAAGAGCTCAAATGATAATTGCGAGTCACTAATGCGACGTGTTAGGCGAAAACCAACGTCAAAGTCGGAATCGCGGGTGTTAATTCCGGCTAATTCTTCAACAATAGTATTGCTATTATAATAAGTGCCGTACTCATTAAAGCCATCTTGCAGATTGGTGCCTATGATATCGAGCCCCCAATCGTATTTATCGATGAGGCTGTAACCTAAGGTAAAGTTGCCACTGAGTTGGCTGTTATCTGCATCAAAATAAAATTTATTATATGAAGCAGATAGATTTATATTTATTTCTGGACCATCCAAAAGAGGATCTACACCAGTTAAATAACTGTTGGCAACAAAATACCCTAATCCAAAACTCCAATCCCAAACAAAACCTTCAGTTGGCTCAAGAGCGTTGTCAGCATAATAACGATTACTAGCTTGTACGTTACCGACCCATAATAAAGCTAATAAAAGCAGGTAGTTGAACTTTGATGATGCTGACATTGCGTCCCTTTAAGTCAAGTGTGTAATACGCGTCATTGTATTGGAAAAATCACACGTGAAGTTGTAAAAAATTGTAGTACTAAATCACATTAAGTTTGTTAATAAGTTCAGTGAGTAAAAAGGTTTGAAGTTGCTGTGAAATATTTTTTTCATTGTTTACAGCGCAATAGCCAGAGATAAATCTGGGTGTTGAGGCTGTTTCAGCAACGATATACTTCGGAGGAACTACAGGTACTGTTGCGCGAACTAAACGGGCTTGTTCGCTATTTTGTTCATCGACAAATTTTTTAACTTCTTTTTTATTAGTAATTATTTGCGCCCAATCAACTTTATAAGTGAGTTCAGTGTGGCCAAGTGTAGTGTTATCTGCAGCTGCGGTGGCAAACCACACTACGTTGCCGGTTTTGGTATTCGTTAATCGAATGCCTACGGTACCTTTAATTGACGAACACGATTGTGGATTTAACTGTGTAAATTTTTGTTGAACAACGAAAGGAAGCGATGCGTCTTTTTCTAGGAGATAGTCTATTTTATCACCTTCGACAAACTCTAATTTTGTGATGGTTAAGCGATAATCTGAATCGATACTTTTATCAAGTTGTAATACCAAACCTGCAGCAGAAAATTGCTTTTTAAGTGTGCTAAACAACTCTGAGTCTTCAGCTAATGTTGGATTAATCAGTGTGATTATTTGACCCTTTAATAAAGGGCGCGCAGGTAATTGAACTGATTGAATTTGGAGCTCAGTTGGATTAGCCCGATAAATAACATCATAGCTATTATTCTGTAGTTTAGGAGGGGTTGGTATGGCTAATAGTGGAGCCGGCTCAGTTAATAACTGACAACCAGACAGCATGAGCAAAGAGATAAACATCATTAGCTGATAAACATTTAACATCGGATCGTTCTCAAAGTGTGGGGCTTTTAATTAATAATCATAAATTCTACCACAAGTTGGTTTGAAAAAATAAACTAGCCTACTGCGAGGCGATGAAAGGTTTTATAATTGCAGATATTTCATGATAAAGTGCTGCCAATACCGTTAATTGCGCTGTGTTTAAATAATGAGTAAGAGCATTGTTTCGATATTTTAGCGCTTTGCACTAACGTCAAAAATAATGATTTATCTAATAAGTGTGGAGTGAAGATGCCTCAAAAAATTTGGCTAGTGGCGTTGTTACTGAGTTTTTCAGTCAGTGCTAGCCCAAAAGAATGGGAGCACCTAGTCGACTCCTATGTCAAAGAACTAGAACAAAAGCTAAAAGCGAAAAAAATTCCTGGTGCTGCTCTTTCGATTGTGAAAGCTAACCATAGCTCAGTAGCTATTGGGATTGGAACTACCCAAGTGAGTAAAGGTAAGGCTGTTACGGCAAGTACGCGATTTCGTTTGGCATCGGTCTCTAAAACATTTGCTGGTTCTTTGGCGGCCAAGCTTGCAAGTGAAGGTGCATTTGCACTCAATGATCCTGTCGCTAAATACCTCCCCGCGTTTCATTTTGAAAATTATGATAAAAAATTACGGATTTATCATTTGCTCAGTCATTCAGGGGGGTTAGTCCCTAACGCCTACGACAATTTAATTGAATCAAGAATGAAATATCCAGATATTCAGGAGAAGCTATCAGAAGTAAAGCCTATGTGCTCACCGGGAAGTTGCTACGGTTATCAAAATGTTATGTTCAGTCTAATTGGCGACATTACTCAAAAAAGTACTGGCTTGAGTTATGAGACATGGCTCAAAGAAATGTTTTTTAAACCACTCAATATGAAAAATGCCAGTGTGGGTTATGACGCAATGATCGCAGATGATGATTATGCTCTTCCTCATGTTATGGCAAGAAAACGCTGGCATACAGCAAAATTAAAAAGCGATTATTACAAAGTTGCGCCAGCTGCGGGTGTCAATGCGAGCGCCGCTGATATGGTGCAGTGGTTAAAAGCACAATTGGGGCAATACCCTGCTGTTTTAAATGAAAGTGCGCTGAGCAAACAAGTTAAGCCTTACACAAAAACTAAAAAAGAAATGAGCCGTCGTGTTTGGCGTAATAAATTAAAAGAGGCTGATTATGGGCTGGGGTGGCGTATTTATAATTATGGGGGTGAAACACTTTACTACCATAGTGGCTGGGTTCAAGGATATCGAGCAGATATCGTAGTTGTTCCACGGTTAGAGGTAGGCTTTAGTTTAATGATCAATGCAGAAGCCGGTATTATTAATGAGCTAACCACCGATTTTATAGACGCGCTTTTAGCTTCTAAAGCTAGTAAAAGGAGTATTTAGTGAAAGCGAATTTAGTTATTTCGACCTTTATTCTACTGCTTTGTACAAACGTCATGGCGAAGCCAGAAACAATAGTGCTTATTCGTCATGCTGAAAAACAAGTAGGCTCAAACCCTTCACTCAGTGCCAAAGGTCAAAAAAGAGCAAGTGCTTGGGTCTCAGTCTTAGCGCCTTATTCTGTTGAGCAGCTCTTTAGCACCAATTATAATCGCACAATAGAAACAATAACGCCTTTAGCCAAGGAGCTAAAAAAAGAAGTGCTTTTTTATAACCCTGCACATTTATTGGAATTTAAAAATCAGCTTTTAACATTAAATAGTGCAGTGTTGGTTGTCGGGCATAGTAATACGACACCTATATTAGCTGGCTTGCTCAGTGATACACATCAAGTACAGTGGGCTGAAACTAATTACAATACGTATTATGTTTTAACTCTGCTTGATGATAGGTATGTGATTGAGCTAAAACACTTAGCAATAGAGTAAGCTGAGATAAAAACAAAAAAGTCAGCCTGAGCTGACTTTTTAATTAGAACACTAAAAATTTAACCTAATTTTTAGGTAACAGTATTTTCTTGTCTTTGCTTTGACGATAAATCACCATAATGTGGCCTATTGTCTGTAGCTTAACTGCACCGGTCTCACGAGTAATTGCATCAAAAATAAGCGCTTTGGTTTCGCGGTCATCTGTTGGTACTTTTACTTTAATTAATTCGTGGATGTCTAATGCATTAGATATCTCTACGATTACACCTTCGGTTAAACCGTTGTTTCCTAGTAAAACCACAGGCTTAAGACCATGTGCTAGGCCTTTTAAAAACTGTTTTTGCTTGTTTGATAATATCATGTTGTTACAAATTTCGTTGGATAAAGCTTGAATTATCGGTATTCTAACGCCATCTAGAGAATAATACTAATTTTGTTGAGTGTAATTTCATGACAAAAAAAAAGCACTCGGCCAGTTCTAAACGCTGGTTGATGGAGCATTTTGATGATCATTATGTCTTAGAAGCCCAAAAACGGGGATTGCGCTCACGTGCAATGTTTAAATTAGAGGAGTTGCAAACAAAAGATAAATTAATCAAAGATGGTATGACTGTCGTTGATTTGGGCGCAGCACCGGGTAGTTGGTCGCAATATGTTGCTGAGTTAATCGGTTTTAAAGGTAAAGTGATTGCCTGTGATATTCTTCCTATGGACCCCCTGGCCGATGTGGAATTTTTGCAAGGTGATTTTCGTGAAGAAGCTGTGCTAAATGCTTTGTTGGAACGTATAGGTGGTAAAACTGTTGATGTAGTGTTGTCGGACATGGCACCTAACATGAGCGGTCATTTATCTGTAGATCAAGCTGGCAGTATGTATCTTGTTGAATTAGCATTAGACATGTGCCATCAAGTGTTAAAGAAAAATGGCAGTTTTGCTGTAAAAGTATTCCAAGGAGAAGGGTTTGAGCAATTTGTTCATGATGTAAGGTCGTGTTTTACCACTGTCAAAATTCGTAAACCAGATTCTTCAAGAGCGCGTTCACGAGAAGTTTATATAGTAGCGACAGGATACAAACTGTAGTACATTAGGTCAGGTAATCCTGGAATTTTAATTAATTGAAAACAAGAGGTTAACCCCTTGAGTGATATGGCTAAAAATCTCATACTCTGGTTAGTTATCGCCGTCGTTTTGATGTCGGTATTCCAGAGCTTTAATCCAAGCGATCATGCAGATCGTAATACAAGTTATTCTCAGTTTATTAACGACGTGCGCAGTGGTGCTGTTCGTGAAGTCAAAATGGACCAAGGTTCAGGTACTGTGAATGGTATTAAAAATAGCGGTGAGCGTTTCACTACTATCATGCCAATGTATGATAGTGACTTAATGAATGATTTATTAAAAAATGGTGTTAACGTTGTTGGTCAGCCTCCAGAAGAACAATCATTCTTAGCAAGTATTTTTATATCTTGGTTCCCAATGTTATTGCTTATTGGTGTATGGATTTTCTTCATGCGTCAAATGCAAGGCGGTGGTGGCAAAGGCGCAATGTCATTTGGTAAAAGCAAAGCGCGTCTAATGGGTGAAGACCAAGTCAAAACTACGTTTGCTGATGTTGCTGGTTGTGATGAAGCAAAAGAAGATGTCACGGAGTTAGTTGACTTTTTACGCGACCCTTCAAAGTTCCAAAAGTTAGGCGGTAGTATTCCTAAAGGCGTACTAATGGTTGGTCCTCCTGGTACAGGTAAAACTTTACTTGCCAAAGCGGTAGCAGGCGAAGCTAAAGTACCTTTCTTTACTATTTCAGGCTCTGACTTTGTTGAAATGTTCGTAGGTGTCGGTGCATCACGTGTGCGTGATATGTTCGAACAAGCTAAAAAAGCGGCCCCATGTATTATCTTTATCGATGAAATCGATGCGGTAGGTCGTCAACGTGGTGCAGGTATGGGTGGTGGTCACGATGAGCGTGAGCAAACGCTTAACCAAATGTTAGTTGAAATGGATGGTTTTGAAGGTAATGAAGGTATTATCGTTATTGCTGCAACTAACAGACCAGATGTACTAGATCCTGCACTACTTCGTCCTGGTCGCTTTGACCGCCAAGTGGTAGTCGGTTTACCTGATATTCGTGGCCGTGAGCAAATCCTTAAAGTACACATGCGTAAAGTACCTTTATCTGACGATGTTAAAGCATCTGTAATTGCTCGTGGTACACCGGGTTTCTCAGGTGCCGATTTAGCTAACTTAGTTAATGAAGCTGCACTTTATGCTGCACGTGGTAATAAGCGTGTTGTGAGCATGGCTGAATTCGATGCAGCAAAAGATAAAATCATGATGGGCGCTGAGCGTAAATCAATGGTTATGAGTGAACAAGAGAAAGAAATGACAGCTTACCATGAAGCAGGTCATGCGATTGTGGGGCGTTTAGTCCCAGAGCATGACCCAGTTTATAAAGTGTCTATCATTCCTCGTGGTCGTGCATTAGGTGTAACAATGTATTTACCTGAGCAAGACCGAGTAAGTCACTCTAAACAGCATCTTGAATCAATGATTTCGAGCCTGTACGGTGGTCGTATAGCAGAGCAATTGATTTATGGTTTTGAAAAAGTGACTACAGGTGCCAGTAATGACATTGAGCGTGCAACTGAAATCTCGCGTAAAATGGTTACGCAATGGGGTTTAAGTGAAAAGTTAGGCCCACTTCTTTATGCTGAAGAAGAAGGTGAAATTTTTATGGGCCGTAGTTCGGCTCGTGCAAAGAGTATGTCGAATGAAACAGCTAAAGTAATTGATGCTGAGGTTCGAGATTTATCAGATCGTAACTATCAACGTGCTGAACAAATATTAAAAGATAATATTGATATTTTACATAGCATGAAAGATGCACTGATGAAGTACGAAACTATTGATGCAAAACAAATCGATGATTTGATGGCTCGCCGTGATGTACGTCCACCTACAGATGCTCACGATAATCATTACAAGCAAAAAGATGAGGTAAAATCTGAAGACAAACCTGTTGAAGAAACTGAAACATCTGAAGTTGTTGAGCAAAAAACAACATCTAAGCTTGATGATCAAGATAAATAAGCGGTAAAATCCGATTACAAAACCCCGACCTTTCGGGGTTTTTTATTATTCACACTTCGTTGCACACAATACAGCAATGTATTGATAGGTAATGTATGCCTTTACTACAGTTAAAAAATGGCCGAACGCTTGATTTGAGCCAGCCCAATATAATGGGCATTCTAAACACAACCCCAGACTCATTTTCTGATGGCGGCCACCACAACACTCTCGACAGCGCTGTCATTAAAGCGAATAAAATGTTATCAGATGGCGCTACTATTATTGATATCGGTGGTGAGTCTACCCGACCGAATGCGCCTGATGTGGCTTTAGAAGAAGAGTTGCAACGTACTATCCCAGTGATAAAGGCATTGAGAGCTCAATCAAATTGCATTATTTCAATTGATACCAGTAAGGCGCAAGTTATGGCGCAAGCCATCGCAGCAGGGGCTGATATCATAAATGATGTTCGTGCATTACAAGAGCCTGGTGCTTTAGATATTGCTGCTTCGATGAATGTACCTGTTTGCATAATGCATATGCAGGGGCAGCCACGTACGATGCAAGAAAACCCTTATTACGACAATCTCATTGAAGATATTCAACGTTTTTTTATGCAACGAATAGATGCTTGTCAGCAAGCGGGTATTAAGCTTAAACATATTATCCTAGATCCTGGCTTTGGTTTTGGTAAAACGTTAAGTCACAACTATGAACTTTTAAAACGATTAGATGAATTTAACTTAATGGGTTGCCAGATATTGGCTGGTCTTTCACGAAAGTCGATGATCGGAAATTTATTAAATAAACCGACAGATGAACGACTGGCGGGATCCTTAGCGGGTGCGCTAATCGCCATGCAAAAAGGCGCAAAAATAATACGAGTACATGACGTTGCACAAACGGTCGATGTATTAAAAGTTTGGCAAGCGACAGAACAAGGAATTAAACGTGAGCAATAAAAAATATTTCGGTACAGATGGTGTCCGTGGTTTAGTCGGTGAGTATCCAATTACTCCAGGCTTTGCCCTTAAATTAGGTTGGGCTGTAGGGAAAGTACTTTCTAAAGCGGGTACGAAAAAAGTGCTTATAGGGAAAGATACCCGTATTTCAGGTTATTTATTAGAAACATCTTTAGAGGCAGGGCTTATTTCAGCTGGGATTAACGTGGTGCTTTTAGGCCCGATGCCAACGCCTGCGGTAGCGTATTTAACACAAACTTTTCGTGCAGAAGCCGGTATTGTCATTAGTGCATCACATAACCCTTTTCATGATAATGGTATTAAATTTTTTTCAAGCCAAGGACTGAAGCTAGCTGATGAAGTTGAATTAGAAATTGAAGCCATGCTAGATGAAGAGATGACTTGTGTCTCTTCTGAACGTCTAGGTAAAGCTCGTCGATTGGAAAACGCGGATGGCCGTTATATTGAATTTTGCAAAAGCCAATTTCCAAATCGTATGTCATTAGCTGGGTTAAAAATTGTTGTCGATTGTGCAAATGGCGCAACATACCATATCGCTCCTTCGGTATTAGCGGAGCTAGGTGCTGAGGTGGTTAGTTTTGCTTGCCAACCAAACGGACTCAATATTAATTTGGAATGTGGTGCTACTCATGTTGATGGGTTGGTGCGCAAAGTGCTTGAAGAAAAAGCCGATGTTGGTATTGCTTATGATGGGGATGGTGATCGCGTCATGATGGTTGACCGCAAAGGCAGAGTATTTGATGGTGATGACATTGTTTATATCCTAGCTTGTCAAGCTCAACAAGACGGCAGTTTAGGTGAAAGTGGTGTAGCAGGCACAGTGATGTCTAACATGGGTCTTGAAAATGCGTTGATCCAACGTGGGATCCCTTTTGCTCGCAGTAAAGTGGGTGATCGCTATGTAATGGAATTGTTAAAAGAAAAAGGATGGAAGATCGGTGGTGAGAGTTCGGGACACATTCTAAATCTTGATTTAACTAGTACAGGTGATGGTATTATTTCAAGTCTTCAAGTACTTGCAGCAATGATAGCTCAAAATAAAACACTTGAAGATCTAGGTAAAGGCTTTGTCAAGTATCCGATGAAAATGATTAACGTGCGTTATCCACAAGGAACGGATCCTGTAAGCGATGAGCGAGTGGTTCAAGCAGTCAAAGAAGTCGAAGTATTACTAGCGGGTAAAGGTCGGGTGTTATTACGAAAATCGGGTACGGAACCTGTTGTTCGAGTCATGGTTGAAGCTGAGCAAGAGAAGCAAGTGCTAGATAGTGCGAAGAAAATAGCACTTGTTGTTGAAAGTGTGAGCAATCAGACTGTTTAATCAAACAATTTTCTTGAATCTTAGGGTGAGTCGAGTTAGTATCTCGCCCGCTAAATGAGTTGGAGTAATTAATGAAATTACGTAAACAAATGGTTGCAGGCAACTGGAAAATGAATGGTTCAGTTGAGCTGGTAAACCAAATTGCCAACGCAGTTTCAGCTGCAGAGCTAAATAGAGTTGATGTGGTGGTTTTCCCTCCTTTTCCTTTATTAACAAATGCTTTGCAAAACGAACTTGTTGTAGGTGCACAAACTGTTTCTGAATTTAAAGCAGGTGCATATACTGGTGAAGTTGATGCTCAGTTATTGGCTGAGTTAGGTTGCGAATACACATTAGTAGGGCATTCAGAAAGACGAAGTATTTATAACGAATCTGACGATGTAATTGCTAACAAATTCCAACGTGCACAATCAATAGGTTTAATACCGATATTGTGTGTAGGCGAAACTGAACAAGAGCGTGAACAGAATTTAACCGAATCTGTTGTTTCTCGTCAAATAGATGCAGTAATCAACAAATTAGGTGTGGTATCTTTAGTTAAATCTGTGATAGCATACGAACCCGTTTGGGCGATAGGCACAGGTAAAACTGCAACGCCAGAACAAGCACAGCAAGTGCACAAGTTTATTCGAGATAAAATTGCCTCTCTAGACGAAGTAATATCTCAATCCTTAATACTACTTTATGGTGGTAGTGTTAATGAAAAAAATAGTGAATTATTGTTCGCACAACCTGATATTGATGGTGGCCTAGTAGGCGGAGCGAGTCTGAATCCAGATAGCTTTGTCAATATTTGTAAAAGTGCACAAGGAAACGTATAAGATGTACGAAATATTGTTGATAGTTTATTTAGTTGTTGCACTAGCACTGATTGGAATGGTGTTGATTCAGCAAGGTAAGGGCGCAGACATGGGCTCTTCATTTGGTGCAGGTGCTTCGGCAACCGTATTCGGTTCAAGTGGTGCTGGTAATTTCATGACCAAAACTACAACAACACTTGCTGCAGTATTCTTTGTTTTGAGCATAGTGTTAGGTAACCTAACAGCTGGCCAAATTAAGAAAACTGATGAGTGGACTGACTTATCTACAGCACCCGCTGCAGAAGTAGTAGAGAAAATAGTACCGGCAGTTGAAGATGTGCCAGTATCTGAAAACAAAAAGTCAGATGTACCAAACTAAAGAATTTGCCGTGGTGGTGGAATTGGTAGACACGCCATCTTGAGGGGGTGGTGAGCTATGCTCGTGCGGGTTCAAGTCCCGCTCACGGCACCAAATATAAAAAGCCAGTCATTAGACTGGCTTTTTTGTTTTTGAATTGAAAATTGTATTTGTTAAAACTTAGCGATTACTTTTACATCACCAGTCACTTTACTTGCATCGACAAAGCCAATAGCATTTTCAGAGCTTGCAACAAAATTTATCATTGCAGCGGTATTATCCACTTTTTTTGGTGGCGTACCTTTACCTGTAAATACTAATTTTGACCAGTAAGCATTAACTTGACTGCTGGATTTTTTAAGTACTTTTTCATTAAATTCAGCAGTAATAGGGTCACCATCGTCTAAGCTCGCAATATCAATTTTATTCCCATTTGCAAAAGACTTTGTTTTACCTAAGTAAATTTTCGCAATTTCTTCTTGATCCAGCGAAATGCTCGATGATGAATGGACGACAACCGCGACTTCAGCCATTACATTTAGACTTGATGATAATAAAAAAATCGGTATTAATTTATTCATAAATAGCCTCCTTAAAATACCAAATCTACGCCAAAAGCAATGACATCACTATCATCGTTCGTAATAGCATTATCTACCATCGTGTAATCAACTTTAAATGCCGCTGAAGGGTGGAAATCATAACGCACACCAAATGAATAGGAACTGCTATCTATGGTCGTTCCGTTTATTGCTGCATTTGTTAAATCACGCAATAAAGGTGCATTTGGATTAGTCGGATCAGTTGAAAGAGGAAGTGTTCCATAAGTGGGGTGAACAAATGTTGTTGGAACAGTATTAAATTTACTTCTATCGTGTTCAACGTCACGATTTTCATAGGTTATATGAACTAACCAATTATCAATACGATAACCTGCAGCAATATAAAACTGTTTTTGTGGGGCAACAAAGCTATTTTTTACTTCAAGCTCAGTGTATTCGCCATCGAGTAAAAAGTTTTCATAATCAATAGAGAATCCGATCCCTAAGAAACTACCATCATCTTTTTCAATTAGTAGCTCATCAGTTTGCGCTTTCAAGCCGTAGCTATTCAATCCAGCTATTAATCCGGTGAACCCAGGCGAGTTTTGGGCGCTAATGCTTGTTTCTGCTACTAAATAAGCAGCACGTAAACTCAACCAATCATAGGCAAGCGTCCAGTTAATACCTGCGATCCCATTTAACTTAGCAGGGTCGTCATTAGTAAACGTTGTTACATCACCACTATAAGCACCACCAATCAGCTGTAATGTTGAATCCCAATTGCCAAGTTGAGAATTATAAACAAAGCTAATCCCTTCATAGGTAGAGAATGCTAGGTTGTAAACCGATTTAGGTGGACGGATCCAGCGGTAGGCATATCCAACATCAAGAAAGTCTGAATAGCGATAAAAAGGCACGCGCATTCTTCCTGCGCTAACTTGTGTATGGTCATTAATTTGATATGTGAGATAGGCCCATTCAAACTCTGCGTTATAATCATTGTCCCCTTTTGCGACAATTTGCGCTGTTGCCGATAGGTTGTCTTGCAGATCAGCTGAAATCTGTAGTGCGAACAAGCTTTCGTTTTCAAAGGAGAGTTCATCGGTGTAACCAAATAAATCACTATTTTTATCTAAAGCCATACCACCAATCACTGAAGCAAAGCCATTGATCCTGACTTCAGCGTGTGCGGGAATACTCATGCAGATTATTGCAATAGTACCTGCCAATAATTTTAATTTCATACTATGTCACCCTGAGAGTTATTTTTTGTAAATACTATTCTCAGGGAAGTCTAGTAACTAACTGATTATTTGCAAACTTTGTTTGATTTTAGGATTAAATTATTTTCTTATGGTAGCGTCTAAAATATTAAAGAGAGGTTTTTGTACATTTAACGAGAAAAAAATAATTCAATATTTTCAGTTAATTGTTCTTCAAATTGTTGTTCAAAAATATTTTTATCTGTTTTGAACAAAGAGAGGTACATACCTACTTTTGCTTCATCAAGGCTTCGGTTGTTTATATGGTATTCCCATTCAGGCAAAGTTTTATCAAACCTAGGGACTACAACGAGTTCAGAAAAGTAAGGCTGTTGTAATTGCTGATTAACAAAGTCACAGAACGCTTCTATAAAATCAATACCTTGTGGTCCGAGACAACCTGGTTCTAACCGAAATAATACGGATAGTTTCTTTTCTTTTGGTAGAGACTGCATGGCATTAACCTTAGGCGTAAATTGGTTTAATATTAGTTCAAAAAATAAAATTATAACACGTGATAACCAAACCAATCAGGCTGTAATGGCTGGCTCTGACCGCTTGGTTCTAAATGAATATGATAGTTTAAATCTAGCAAGGTGACTTTAAAGCAATCATCGACATCATATAAATCATCTTTGTGTTGTAATAGTGTATTTGTTAACAGTGTTTTCATGGCTTTATCTTTAGCTTCATAACTTGATTTTGCTACAAATAAACCAAACTCATGTTGCTCCGCAAGATGGTCTACTCTATAGCCGCCAAGGTTTACAAAGTATAATTTTAACTCAGATTTTTGCTCTGTTTCTTTTATTGATATTTTATAGCCATCGATATGGGTAAGTTGAATAAAAGAATCGAGGTGAACCGAGTTTTTGTCACCAATCCAACGTTGTTTTAAAGTCGAATACGTTTGTTCAATGGACATTCCAATTACAAATTGCACATCATGAATTTCAATGTTGCCGCCAAAAATTCGACCACCGAGATACGCTAAATATAGGTTCATTGCTGTGTTTATTCTGATATTTAATACTTAAGTAATTCAGTTTATTTGTTATTTTCTTTAATTACCAGTTTGGTTGTAATGCTTAATATACGAATATTACGCTGAGTTTAAGTTATTTTATTGTTATCATCTGAGCGAGATATTTAAAGAGACTATGCTGTGTCAACAAAGATTACTTATCAAAAAATGAATGCTTGTTCTAACGTGCATTTTCATCAATGTTTTTATTGTGGTTGTATTGCTACGGAGTTAGATTACGCGCCCCCTAAGAGATTTGCTTATGAATACCAATTATCAGAAGATGATGGTGATTTTTACGCCGTACCTAGCTGTTTAGAGTGTGTCACATTGTTAGTGGGTTGTCAGGCCGCTTACGTGACGCTTAGGCGAGATAAACTTAAAGTACTATTAGCTAAAAAGTACCAGCAAGCGTTGCATGTTTATAATGTATGGCAAGAGGATGAGTTAGCTTTATTGGATGATAGGTTAGCGCACAGTATTGCTGCTGGTTTAAAGCTTGGCCAAGAGTCGCTAGAGCGGCTTGAATTTGCAGGTTTTAGTTATGAAGTTGGCGGTGATGTACATCATGTTTTACCCGCAGCTAAAATTCAAATTAATATTGATGAGTTTACCTTTTCAAGTACGAAGGCTGCCTTGGAATATACCAATAAAACATATCGGATCCCAAAGGCAACCTTAATTGATTTACTTGAAATTTATCAAGATGATTATAATCAAGCTATTTATCGTTTTGGCCAAATGCAATTAGAAAAAGAGCACGATAAAACACTAAAAAAACGCTGTACAGAATTTTCTAAATTACATAAACAGAATTTAAAGTTTGTGATCCGCACTGTTGAGCATTTTTTAAAGCAAGACGAAGAACTTACTATTGAAATGGCACTTGTAAAGTTACAAGAGCGCATCGAATGACAATAGGATGGTTTTATACCAATCGTAATAAATAACTGATCACCCTAGCTTGTTAAAACACCCGATAACTTCGTTAGATTTTTTGATTGTAGAATAATTACTTATCGAAAAAATCAGCCTTGTTTTCAAGCGTTTTTCCTACGCTATTTTTGATCACTTACTTATCGTGATTGGTATTAGGCTGTTTAAGCTCTATAGGGAATTAAATAATAGTTAGGGTTTATTGATCTCGTTCAGCTTGTTTTGATAATCAGCTTTAACAATCTCCAAAGCGGCAATCACATCTTGCGGTTGAACATCATGCTGCTCAAGCAGCATGATTAAATCAATGGCTAATTGCACATGTTTTGGTGCGTTAGCCAGTTGTGTCGTAATATCACTCATTGGTATTTCGTCTGGCAATGAGTTCAAGTGCGGATTCGATGGCTGTTTTAACTTTACTTTCCATTTCAATACGCTCTTTTTGCGGTGAATAAAAAGCCATGTCTACTTCGAATCGAATATAACGAGTTGGTAGGTGATTGAGCACAGTACAGCAAAAATCAGCTAAAGTATCATCGTCGAACTTTTTATCTATCCCTTGTTTAACGATCTCATCTAACATGAGTTTTTCATAATAATTGTGAATATCATCATGTAATTTCATACCGGCTCCATTTTCAACGTTGGGTGTTATTCTTATTTATCGCATTTAAATGTAACACTTAAACGGCATTAATGAGAATGTATCGCCTGATATTTTACGCATTTAGATGAATTATTTATGGTATTGCAGAGCCGCTTTAAATAATTGCAGGTGCACATCGACCAGCCGGCTGATATTTCGCATGTAACCTCCGCCAATCGCGCACGCCAAAGGAATACTTTGTGCTTGGCAAAAACCAATTACTGCAAGGTCACGTTGGTAGACACCCTCAAGGCTAATATTTAAATACCCTAATTCATCTTCTGTAAAAATATCGGCACCCGCATTATATAAAATTAAATCCGGTTGGTTTAAACGCGTGGCGAGCGTAAGGGCTTGGTTGACTGTGCTTAGGTATTCGTCATCGGTGCAACCTTTATTAAGCGCAAAATCAAGGTCAGATTGCTGTTTTTTAGCAGGAAAATTTTGTTCGCAATGGATAGAGCAACTAATGATATTGCTGTGTTGTTGGCTGATCTGTGCGGTGCCATCACCTTGATGCACATCACAGTCAAAAATAAGTACACGTTCTACTAAACCAAGTTCAATGCACTGCGCAGCGGCAATCGCTAAATCATTAAAAATACAAAAACCACTGCCAAAATTACTAAAGGCATGGTGATAGCCACCACTAAGCTGCACCGAAAAGCCCTGTTTTAATGCGGTTTGAGCCGCGTCAATACTCGCCCCAATCGAAAGGCAAGTGCGCTCTACGAGCTCCTTTGACCAAGGAAAGCCCATTTTACGAACTGCTTTAGGCTCAAGCTCGCCAGTTAAAAATTGCGTCACATATTTTGGCGAATGACACAGCAGCAGTTGCTCTTCGGTTGCAGGAGTGGGTAATTGAAATTGGAAACCATGTGAGTCATCAAGTGCGTTGATGGCTTCAAATAATAAGCGATATTTTGCAATGGGAAAGCGATGAGAGGGCGGTAAATCAAGCGCGCTGTAACAAGGGTGATAATAGCAAACCACACTCATTTTAATTTTTCAGCTCGTTGAATTTTATCTTCAATTGCACTAATTGCTTTACGGCAGCGGCCTAATCGGCCATGCAGAGCCAATATTTCAAGATTGATCTTGCTTGCTTGCTCGCTATTGGCTTTATCAAGTTGTAAGCGACGAATAGAAACCATTTCATTGAGGCGGCGCTCAAACTCATGATGATCAGAAAGCTCCTTATACAATTCATGTGATGATTGCATAATTTGTTGCACCGCTTTTTTGTAATATTTTTTTCGCGCTGGCTGGTTTTCTTTTACCCAAACCGGTGTTGCTTTTAATACTCTTACTATGGCTTCAAGTTGTAAGGATATTTTTTCGACCGCAAACGTATAGCTATTACGCTGCGCAATATCAGGCATGCTTTTTAAAGCGTCACTAATTTCGTCTACGTAATCGAGTAGCAGCATACTTTTACTACTGAATAAATGAGGATCAAACAAACGATGTTTATTTTGAATAAAACGGTTTTTTTCGAGCAACTTGGCATTATCAAATGCTTTGGCATCATGCTTAAGTCGAGTAATTTGTGTTTCTAATCGTTCGATAACCGTGAGTGACATTATAAATACGCCTCATAGGCCAATTTTAACGCCAGTAAAATGACCATAGTATTAAATAATGGACGAATGAGTTTACTGCCAAATCGAATGGCCGAATGTGCGCCTAACCATGCACCAAACATTAAAAAAGCGCCCATGGTAATGCCTAATAAAAAGTTAACATGACCCAAAACGACAAACGCACTAAGTGAAACCACGTTACTTACAAAATTCATGGAGCGGGCGACACCGCAGTTAAGCAGCAAATTCATTTTGTATAAATACGCATTACTTGCAGTCCAAAAAGCGCCAGCTCCTGGGCCTGCTACACCATCAAAAAAGCCCAACGCTAACCCTTGGCTAATTTGTTTAGGTGCAAGGTTTGGAATATCTTTTGGCATCTCTACTGATTCACCATGATTTAAGGTGCCAAATAAGCTGTAAATAGCCACGGAAATAATAATAACAGGCAGTAATTTATTTAAAAAATCAGTACTGAGATGATCGACAATTAAAGTTCCGATTAACGCACCAAGGGCGGTGGCAGCAATTGATTTTTTCCAAAACGAGGGATTAAATAGCTTTTTTTTATAGTAAGTCAGACTTGCTGTCAGTGAGCCAAAGCTAGCGGCCAGTTTATTTGTGCCTAAAACTAAATGAGGAGGCAGTCCTGCGGTTAAAAGCGCAGGAACGGTCAGTAATCCGCCACCGCCAGCGATGGCATCAATAAAGCCAGCTGCAAATGCGACGACGCAAAGAATTGTCCAAGTCATTGGATCCAAAGCAAGTTCTAACATTAATAGTCTATTTGTCTTTTGAACGGCGGTAAGGAGTCAAGGATGGCTTTACCGTAGCGTTTACTGATAAGGCGCCGGTCTAAAATGATAATCCGGCCTGAGTCTTGTTCTTTGCGAAGGAGTCTACCACAGCTTTGCACTAATTTCTTAGACGCATCTGGCACAGTAATCGACAAAAAAGCATTACCACCGCGTTTTTGTACATATTCTGCCTGAGCCTCTTCCACTGGCGAGGTTGGAACCGCAAAAGGTAGCTTTGTAATAATCAGGTTCGTTAAATAATTCCCCGGTAAATCAAGCCCTTCAGAAAGGCCTTGAGTGCCCATTAAAATAGAGCCATTTCCGCCATCTATTTTACTTTTGTGCAGGTTCAATAAAGCCTCACGAGAGGCTTCACCTTGAATTAATAAGCTTAGCCCTTTGGCGCGAAGTCCTTTGGCCACTTCACCCATCTGCCAATAAGATGAAAACAAAATCAAGTTACCTTGCGTAGGTTCAATAAAGTCAGGCAAGCGGTCGATTAGCATTTGGGTAAACGCTTTATCGGTTGGCTCGCAACTTACTTTTGGGATATGCAAGGTTGCTTGTGCTGGGTAGTCAAAGGGCGAGGGAACTTTGAGGTAAGTGACTCCTTCTTCGCCCACTAATCCGGCTTCAAATGCAAAATGTTCAAAAGTACCAAGCGCGGTGAGTGTTGCGGAGCAAAGGACTGCGCCTGCACATTCATTCCACAGTTTATCTTTTAAATAAAAGCCAACTTCAATAGGGCAATCGGCAAGTAAGTGGTCGTTACTATTTTTATATTCAAGTTGTTTGAGCCACCGTGCGTGCGGCGTACTTTGGCTTGAATGCGTTAAGTTGTGCCACAGTTTGTTAAAGTTTTCGATCCGTTGTAAATACACGCCACTTTCGGCCAAAATGGGTTCTGCCACATGGTTTTGTACATCACCATCGCCGAGGTCTTGGGTGAGAGCTTCGTGCATTTTACGCAAGTGTTTCATCACTAATGATGAGGTTTCGTTTAAATCTGTGCTGAGCAACTGGAGTGTTTGCGGTAATTCACCATCACTAAAGCGGTAGACATTATCGTCGTTGTATTCAAAGCTTTGTTCGTTTAAAAAATCGCGAACTTTTTTTAATAGCGCTTGTGAGTCGTTGAGGGCATCGGCAAGCTTAAAATTAATACCAATGGCTCGCTGTGATGAAATGGCGTTGGCGAGTTTTTGATTAAACTTACTGAGTTTTTCAAGTAACTCCATTGTGCCTTTTACTGTTCCTGAAGCGGCTGAAAAATCACGAGTGATTTGAGGTAAGTGGTGCGCTTCATCAATCACATAAATGCAATTGTCAGGCTCTGGTAAAATAGTGCCGCCGCCTAAATCAAGGTCTGCTAACAATAAACTGTGGTTTACAACTAAGACATCCATTTGACTCAAGCGATTACGTGCTTGATGAAATGGGCAGTGCTGATGGCCATTTAACTGGCGCTGACAGGCATGTTTATCACTGACTATGACTTGCCAGACAGCATCTGGAATAGTATCTGCCCAACTATCACGATCGCCGGCCCATTGTTTTTTTTCATAGGCTTGTTGCAGTTGTTGTAGGCACTTTTTTTCCATCTCCGATAATGGGGTGCTACTCAGAGGAATAAATTCAAGTTGCTCAGGCGCATCCTCCAGTGCCATGGCGAGCTTTTGTGCGCAGACGTAACGATTGCGGCCTTTCACTAAATCAAATTTAAACTCTAAGCCTGAATGTTTGGCAAAAAAAGGCAGCTCTTTTTCAATCAACTGCTCTTGCAGTGCAACCGTTGCAGTTGAAATAACGAGTTTTTGATTTTTGCTCAATGCATAAGGTAATGCGCCTAAGCAATACGCAAGAGATTTACCTGTACCAGTGCCTGCTTCCATGACGCAAATGCGTTGAGTGCGGTGATATTGGCCACTTAAGGTTTTTGCTATTTCGGCTACAAGGTAATTTTGCCCTTTACGGGGTTTGTAATCACTTAAGTTATCAGCAACATGTTGATGAATTTTACGAATGGATTTTTTTAGTGCATCGGAAAGCATCAAGCAGGCCTAAGTGAGTGGTAAAAGAGTACAGCGACTTATTTTAAGAGTATGAAGGGGATCACACAAGCGCAGATCACCTTCATTTACTTCTAACCCACTAAATCGGGCGTAACAACCTGTTTTAATGGTGTTAAATAAGGGTCGAAGCTTTGCCAGTGATGTAACGCATTTTGATATAAAGGTTGGCGAACTTGCTCGGAACTGGCCGTTGCAACCGCGCGGTTATTAGTGTGAAAGGCAATACACGCTGGTTCTAATTCTAATCCAAGGTAGCTAAATACAGTGGTTAGGGTATTGGGTAAATCGTTTACGAGGTCTTCATAATAAATCGTTAATATTTGGTTTGGTAATACACTGTGCCAATGATCCATCAGGCTTACATAGTGATTATGGTACAAACCAATTTGGGTCAGATCGTATGAAAAATCATGACCTTCAGCAAAGTAATGTTTAAATAAACTCCAGCCGCTGGCCAGTGGATGGCGTCTTACATCAAGGATTTTGGCATTTGGAAAAAGGGTTTTAATTAAACCTAAATGATGAAAATTATTGGGTAGTTTATCAATAAAAAAGGCTGCGCCTTGGCGTAATGGCTGCACAAAATTTAGGTATTGCTCAGCTAATGTGCTGATCTGCGAGCTATTTAAGTGACTTAAAATTGCAGGATAACTGCTGTTAGCGCGTTGCGCCTGCATTGCCAGCTTTCGTGCAATTGAAATGATTTCTGTCAATTCCATCGTTGCATCAATCTGAGAATGATTAGATAAAATGTGCTCGACTAACGTCGAGCCACTGCGTGGCATACCGACAATAAAAATAGGTGCTTGGCTTGAATGCCCAAGCGCAGCGGTTTGCTTAAAATATTCTGCAGTAAAAAAAGTAATGTGTGATAAACCTGAAGGCGGTTTGTAATGCGTTAAGGTTTTAAATTTAAGCTGGTTTGCAGTGTTGTAATGTTCAAAGCTAAGCGCGAATTGGCGTTGATCTTCATATGCTTTACCGAGCGCAAAATGCATTAAAATGCGAGATTCATCTGTAAGCGCTTCTTTGGTCAGTAATTCGCGTATTTCGCTCATTTGTAATGGACTAAAGCGATAGGTTTTTAGATTTGCCAAGTCCCAGTATGCTTCCCCTTGCAGCGGATTCAGTGTGATAGCCTCTAAAAAAGCTGCGATGGCTTTATCGGGCTGCCCCATGATTTTATAGACATTACCTAAGCGCAGTTGCACTTGCGAAGGGTTGGAGTGGCAAAGGCTTAAATCTTGGTACAAATCGACCGCTTCTTGATAACGTGCCAATTTAACTAAACACATAGCTTTAATGCCATAAGCCTCAAGATGATAACTGTCATGGGTGAGAGCTTGGTTTATGACATCAAACGCTGCTTTATATTGTTTGACAGCAAAAAGGGTAAGCGCAAAGTTTATTTTATATTGGTTGATATGTGGTTTGATTTGGCAAACTTGGCTTCTTAGCTGTACTGCAACATCATCATAACCAAAATGTTGTGCTATCTGAGCATGGATGCTTAAAACACGAGGTTCATTTTTTACGTGTTGCAATAATTGGCGGCATAATTTGTCGGCGGTGCTAAAGTCACCGCGGTTTAATGCCTTTTCAGCCTGTGCTAGTTGCTGATTAAATGCTGCTATTAACTCAAACTGATGATGACTTGATTGTGCTTGTTCAAGATTATTTGTTGCTTGGTAGCATTGCGATAAGAGCAGCCACGCATCGTGATGTTCAGGATGAAAGTGGCATAAATGATCAAGTGACTCAATTGCCTCATCAAATAACTGTTCTTGATATTGTTGTTTTGCTAAATCAAACAATGGTTTGGGTTGATTCGATTGCGCTTTAAGCCAATGTACTAAAACATTAATTTTTTGCTGCGGTGATGCACTGTGCTGGAATAAATTAAAGTACAACGCTTGTGCGTTATTAAATGCTGGATGAGTTGTGATGATAGGGATGAGTTGTTCAAGCGTTGCCGGTGCGTTGTCAGTGCCCAATTGTTGCAGTTGATTTACTTGCTTTATTACAGAAAAAATCTCGCTCATACCGTCCCTTAAAGATAAAATTAATGCCACACTCATCGCGTTACGCTGTTATTTAATCAGAACTTAGCCATGATAGCGAATTGTTAATACAAGCGGTTATACGTACAACCATCAATTATCAAATAAGGATTTTACTTGTCAGAGCTTATCACCGTTGAAGGGTTTGTACTCACCAAACAGCAACTTAAAACTAAAGATGGCTTTGCATTGTGTTACTGGCTGACATCGGATTTAGGGCCTATTCAAGTCATGGTTGAGCAACAAGAAGCGGTTTTTTTTGTGTTAAGCTCCGATTTAAATTCAATTATTGCTTTGCTTAACAGTGATAATATCGTTTTCCGTACTCAGCCGCTTGAGCTAAAAAGCTTTGATCAACAAGCCATATCGGGTTGTTACTTTTCAACACTCCATGGTTTTTACCAGGCTAAAAAGTTAATCCAGCAGGCCAGTTACAGGCTTTTTGAAGGCGATGTGCGCCATTGCGACCGTTTTTTAATGGAACGCTTTATTCGCGGTTCCGTCTTAGTGCAAGGCCACGTTACGCAAAAGCAAGGCTACTTAACTTTGCAAAATGCAAAAATGAAGCCATCAACTTATCAGCCTAGCTTTTCGGTGGTCTCACTCGATATTGAATGCAGCGGTAAAGGAATTTTGTTTTCCATTGGGCTCTATAGCGAGCAGTGCCAGGTTGTGATTATGGTCGGTGCGCCACAACATTCTGAGCAAAACATTGTTTGGGTTAATGATGAAGTGCAACTATTACAGCAGTTACAGTGTTATTTTACAGAGCAAGACCCAGATGTGATCATTGGTTGGAACGTAATTGATTTTGATATGGCGCTTTTATACCGCCGAGCTGAGCAATTAGGCGTCGCGTTACATTTAGGACGCGCGCAGCAAGTCATGCAGCTAAGCGAGCGGGCGGTTGGGAAATTGTTATTACCCGGAAGAGTGGTACTTGATGGCATTGATACCCTTAAAAATGCGACATATCACTTCACTAGTTTTAGTTTGGCAAATGTAGCGCAGCAATTACTCGATGAAAAAAAACTGATTGAAAGTGATGATCGATTAGCTGAAATTGAGCATCAGTTTAAGTACGATAAACTCGCATTGGCTCAATATAACCTCAAAGATTGCCAATTAGTTTGGGATATTTTTAAGCAAGAAAAGTTAGTTGATTTTGCTATTCTTCGCACGCAACTAACGGGGTTGGAATTAGAGCGCCAAGGAGGCTCGGTTGCAGCCTTCGTTAATTTATATTTGCCCTTAATGCATCGCAGTGGTTATGTTGCACCAAACTTAGGGGATCACCTTCATCATTTTCACAGCCCCGGCGGTTATGTGATGAGCTCGGAGCCTGGGTTATATAAAAATGTAATCGTGCTTGATTTTAAAAGCCTTTATCCTTCGATTATCCGTACATTTTTAATTGATCCAATTGGAATGGTAGAGGGGTTGTTAGCTCCCAAAGACAGTATTGCCGGATTTCATGATGCTTATTTTTCAAGAACCTCGCATCACTTACCCAATTTAATCGCAACACTTTGGCAAGCAAGGGACGTGGCCAAGCTGCAAAAAAATAAAATGCTGTCACAAGCAATCAAAATTATCATGAATAGCTTTTATGGTGTGCTTGGTTCAACAGGGTGTCGTTTTTATGATCCTCGATTATCTAGCTCCATTACCTTACGAGGACATGAGATTATGCTTGCAACTCGGGCTGAAATTGAACGTTTGGGTTATCAAGTAATCTATGGCGATACGGATTCAACTTTTGTGCTCTTGACTGATGAGTTAACAGCGCAAGAATGTAAAAAAATAGGTTTTTTGTTACAAACGAGCATTAATGAGTTTTGGCAAAAGTATTGCGAAAAAACATATCAAATCCCTAGTTTTTTAGAAATTGAGTTCGAAACTTTATATAGCCCATTTTTTATGCCGACCATTCGCGGCAGTTTAGAGGGATCTAAAAAACGTTATGTTGGCCAAGTGAATGACATCAACGGCGCTCAATTGGTGTTCAAAGGCATGGAAACAGTCCGTAGTGATTGGACTGAATTAGCGCGAGAGTTTCAGTACAATCTATTCACAATGATTTTTGCTGGTGAATCAGTTGAAAGCTATATAAAACAGGTGATTAGCGATTTGATGTCTGGCAAGTTAAATCATCTATTGTTGTATAAAAAGCGATTAAGGCAACATTTGTCAGAATATGTAAAAAATATCCCTCCTCATGCGCAAGCAGCCCAAAAAATGAGCATGAAATACCCAGATAAAACACCTAAACGAGGTCAGTGGATTGAATATGTTATCACGCTAGATGGGCCTGTTATGGCAACTCAAAAGCCGCTTAAATACAATTTACAGCACTACCTTGAAAAGCAATTAGCACCTATCGCAGATTCAATCTTACCTGTGCTTAACATGAGTTTTGGCCAGTTTTTGAGCGGTCAAGCTAATTTGTTCGAAAATTAAGAGTTTTTTTTTGTAATCTCTCGCGTACAAGTAAATTACGGAAGAGATTTGATGTTAATTTAAAATTAATTAATATAATTCATTAGGTTAAGGTTGTGCTTGGTCTGATTTGTTTTGTATATTATTTGTTTCTAGGTGTGTCTGTTTCGAAATAGGTGCTACGAAAGTGTTAATTATTTATAAACGTATGTTGACCGGACTTTCACCTTATGTTTAATATCTTCCTCGGATAATGAGCTCGACTCGAAAATCGTTATTAAGTTCCACTTAATTAACAAAAAAATTTAATCGCACCAAAAGAGTGTGGTCCAGGGAGAAATCTAAATGTTAAATAATAAACTAACCAAAGCTGTTCGCTTAGCGATTGCTTATGGTGCTGCATCAACAGCAGTGTTTGCTACTAATACTTTTGCAGCAGAAGAAGGCGCAGAAGCGGTAGAGCGTATCGAAGTTACTGGTTCACGTATCAAACGTACTGATATGGAATCTGCAAGCCCAGTACAAATTACATCTCAAGAAGAAATCGCGCTTTCTGGTTTTACTCGTATCGAAGATATGATGAACAGCTTACCTCAAATCGAAGCTTCTGAGACTGCATTCCAAGCAAATGGCGCATCAGGTACTGCAACACTAGATTTACGTGGTCTAGGTTCTAACCGTACGTTAGTGCTAATCAATGGTCGTCGTATGCAAGCGGGTGGTGTAAACAGCCAAGCGCCAGACATTAACCAAATTCCAGCCTCATTAGTTAAGCGCGTAGAAGTGTTAACTGGTGGTGGTTCTTCAACTTACGGCGCTGACGCAGTTGCGGGTGTTGTTAACTTCGTAATGAATGATGATTTCGAAGGTTTTGAAGTGAGTGTGGGTGGTTCAGCTTACCAACACAACAACGATAATAAATATATGCAAGGTCTAATGGATAAGAGAGATTTCGATTATCCAAAAGGTAACTCAGGTTTTGACGGTGCATCATTAGATTTAGACATCACACTAGGTGGCGAATTTGATGGCGGTAAAGGTCACGCTGTTGGTTATATCACCTATAAAAAACAAAATGAATTACGCCAAGAATCACGTGACTATTCATCATGTGCTTTAAATGGTGCAGGTAATGCGTGTGGTGGTTCTGGTAATGCGGTTGTACCAAACTTCTACATTGGTGGCTTAGATGCAAATGGTGGCTTTAACTGGGCTGATTACGAGTACTGGACACTTGATTCAGGCAGTGATGCATTCAAACCATCTGTAGGTAATATTTATAACTATGCACCAATCAATCACTTTATGCGCCCAGATGAGCGTTTCACATTTGGTACATTCTTAAACTACGAGATTAATGATAATTTCCGTCCATACATGGAAATGATGTTCATGCGTGACCGTACAACGGCTCAAATCGCAGAATCTGGTACGTTCTTTAATGAGCAATATGATATTGCGGTAAGCTCTCCGTTATTAAGCAATACACAACGTCAACAATTAATGGACCGTTTTGGTCTTGGTATGGATGATACGTTCTCTACTTATATCGGTAAACGTAACACTGAAGGTGGCCCGCGTGCGAGCAGCATCGAGCATAACGCATTCCGTTTAGTTTTAGGTACTGAAGGTGAGATCAACGATAATTGGACGTATGAATTCTCAATGCAATACGGTTCAACGTCATCATCTGAAGCGTATTTAAATGATTTCTTTGGCCCACGCATCAAAACAGCACTTTCTGCAAATGATGAAAGCTGTGCTGCAACTGCAGGCTGTATCCCTTACGAAGTATTTACTTATCAAGGTATCACACCAACAGCAGCAAAAGCACTTACTGGTGTAGCTGTTAAAAATGGTGTAACAGAGCAAATCGTTATCGGTGGTTATGTAACGGGCGAACTAGATTTAACTGTTCCAAGTGCAGATGCACCAATTGCGGTAGTATTAGGTTCTGAATACCGTGAAGAAAACTACGAACGTATTACTGATGAAGTATATGCACAAGGTTTATTGTTAGGCCAAGGTGGTGCTACTAAGAGCTTAACGGGTGGTTATGACTTAACTGAATTCTACGGTGAAGCAAGCATTCCATTAGTATCAGGTGCGCCAATGGTTGAGCAATTAACCATGGAACTTGGTTACCGTTATTCAGATTACAGCTCAGTAGGTGGTGTTGATACGTATAAAGTAGCATTTGATTGGACACCAATTGATGACTATAAAGTACGTGCAAGTTATAACCGTGCTGTACGTGCACCAAACGTAGCTGAGTTATTCTCTGAGCAATCTCAAGGTTTATGGGGTGGTAATGATCCATGTGCTGGCGCAACACCACAGCTTTCTCAAGCTGAATGTGCTAGAACGGGTGTTTCTGCTGCACAATACGGTAATGTATCTAAGAGCCCTGCAAACCAATACCAAGGCTTATTCGGTGGTAACCCAGACTTACAACCAGAGATTGCAGATACAATGTCATTTGGTCTTGTTGCACAACCGATTGATAACTTAAACTTCTCAATCGACTACTGGGATATCGAACTTGAAGAAGTTATCGGTAGTGTTGGCCCTGAGTTAACTGTAACTCAATGTGGTTTAACAGGTAATGCAGCATTTTGTGATAACATCTCTCGTAGCGGTAACGGAAGCTTATGGATTGGTGATGGTATTGTTAAAGCAACCTCTGTTAACTTAGCTAGCCGTCATTGGGAAGGTGTGGATGTTAGTGCAAACTACAACACAGAAATCATGGGCGGTAATTTCAATGCTAAGTTAATCGGTACATACATGTTAAGCAAAGAGTATGAGCCATTACCTGGAACTCCAACTGCTAACTATGACTGTGTTGATAACATCAGCACTGATTGTTTCGCAACGCCAGAGTGGCGTCACACAGCAACATTTAGCTATGACACAGGTTCTTTCTGGACTGCACAGCTTAAATGGCGTTATTTTGGTGCCGTAGGTTATGATGGTACTACTGATAAGCTTCTTGAAGCGGATGGTGGCATTGATTCACAAAGCTACTTTGACCTTAAAGGTTCATTCGAAGTTAATGATCATGTTGGTGTGTTAGTGGGTGTGAACAACATCTTTGATAAAGAGCCGCCATTAGTTGGTGGTACATTATCTACTAATGCTAATGCTGTATCTGGCTTCTATGATTCACTAGGCCGTTATGTACATGCGAGCGTAACATTCCGTTTCTAATCTAAACGGAATACTTAAAAAGCGAGCTTAGGCTCGCTTTTTTGTTTTTATAAATAGTTAAGAGAGAGTGCTAAGTGTTAAAACAAGCGATCGAATTAATTAAAAATAGGCAGTATCAGCAAGCTGAACTTTTACTTGAGCAAGGGCTTGTTGATTTATCAAAAAAAGATCAGGAAATTGCACTTCAATTTTTAGCTAAAATAGCATTTTCACAGCACAATGTAGCAAAAGCAGAGCATTGTTTGCAGCAGTTGATTGAAATAGAACCTAGCCAGTTTAATTACGTAAATGCATTAATCGAGCTGTATTTAAAAGAAAATAAGTTACATGAATTGTGTATTGTTTACAGTGAATACGTAAAAGTAAGTCCAAAGGATAGTAATGCTATTTTCAATGCAGGTTATTATCATAAACAGTATGGTTTATTTAAAGAGGCTTTGGCTTATTATCAACAGGCCATAAATGTTGGAGTTGAACGCTCAGAAGAAGTGTATTTAAATATGGCGGTTATTGAGTCAGACCATTTATTTAATGATAACAATGCAATTACTTATTTGCAGGATGCTTTAAAAGTTAACCCTCATTATGTTAGTGCTTTAATGAATTTAGCCAATTTATATGAACAACAGGGTAAAAAAGAATTATGTGTTGCTACGTTTAATCAAGTACTGACTATTAAACCGGATCATTATGAAGCGTTAGCAAGAATAATTGATGCCATGGAGCATGACAATGCACTAGCACCAGAGATTGTAAAAGCTCAAAACATTATCGAGAATCAAAGTCTAGAACTTTCTGTTAAATGTGATTTATCGTATTCCGTTGGAAAAGCGTTTAATGATTGTCAACAATACGATAAAGCATTTCATTATTATCAACTTGCAAATACCCTAAACAAACAGTTAGTACCGGCTTTTAATAAAACATTACATCGGCAGTATATCGACGATATAATCCACGTTTTTTCTACACTTCCTGTACGAGAGTGTGCTATTGAAACAGATTTTAAACCTGTATTTATTTGCGGGATGTTTCGTTCAGGTTCAACGTTGTTAGAACAAATACTCGCGTCACATGATGAAATAAATACTAGTGGTGAACTCGATTTCTTTCCGAGATATATCGTACAAAAATTAAAAAAATACCCTCAAGGTGTGACTGCTCTTACTGAAAGTGAACTGGTGTCGTTAGCAGAGCAATTTAAGGATGCGGTTAAAGAGTTATGCAAAAATGTAATGTATATATCAGATAAACGACCAGATAACTTTTTATTACTAGGATTAATTAAACGTGTGTTCCCACAAGCTAAAATAATATGGACACAACGAAATAAATTAGATAATTGTTTATCGGTTTATTTTCTTCGCCTTGGCATTGCAATGAATTATGCAACAGACTTGAATGATATTAATTTTTATTATTCAGAACAATTAAGACTAAAGCAGTTTTGGCAAACGCAATATAAAGACGACATAATAACGGTCGATTATGATGGCTTAATCAAAAACCCTCAGCAAGAAATTACCAAGGTTTTTAAGTTTTTGAATTTAGAGTGGGACGATAAATGCTTACGCTTTTTTGAGCAAAAAAATACGGTTAAGACCGCGAGTGTTTGGCAGGTTAGGCAGCCTTTGTATAAAAGCTCATCGGGTCGACATGCGCATTATTTACCTTATTTGTCAGCTGTTATCGAGGGCTAATATCAACCGGAGCAGTTAAGCGTATGTCAGATGACATAAAAGGTTGTGTACCATGCCACATATAACTAGGAAACAACACAACTTTACCTGCTTCTGGGCAAATAATTCGGCCTATATGCTCTTTTTCTCCAAGTGTTAATGCGGTTTCGCCAAATTTAACCCAGCCAGCTTTTGTTGGATCGTGGGAATGTATCTCTTTAGGCACTGTTATATAACTAGGGCCTGAAATCCAGCCTAAAGGGTGAACGTGATTACTATGGAAACCACCGCTGCCTAGCTTTACTGACCAACTCCCTTCAAAGGTAAATTTACCTCTATTTCTTGAAAGTAAAGGGTGGGTCGGATCTTGTGGTAAAAGCGCCAAATACTTTTGAGTCGCATTCGTTAGTAGCCTTTTGTATTGTTGGATAATGTCTATATTTTTGTTTAATAAATTCCCCAGTGTTTGAGTGCCATTACGTACACTTTGGTCTAATGGTTGATGAATGCTGGTATGCAGGTTGTTTAGGGTTTCTGAAAGCTCTTTTAAAAAATGGGCCTGAGAGTCATATCCTTCAGGATAACCTAAATCAATTGGCTGAATAAATTGGTCATAATTATTTAACCAATCGTGTTTAGGATTATCGAGTAAACGCCAGCAAATCCCTCTGTAAGCCCATAGTTCTTGATTAAAAAAATACTGTTTTTCGAGAGAGTCAAGAATAGAAAGGGCTTGTAAATATTCTGTTTTTTTTATTAAAACATTTGCGAAATCAATCTGAAATCTTAAATTATTAGGTTCTGCGTGTGCTGCTTTAGAGTAGAAATCATTTGCTTTACTGTCATCACCAAAACGGTCTGCAATAATTGCCTGTAGATGAATAAACCCTGCTTCATTAGCAATTGATTTTGGTAAGGTATTCAGTTCATCTTGCGCATTTTCATATTGGCATGCTTGAATTTGTTGGGCGATTTTTGAATAACATATTTTAGGGGAAAGCGGAGTGTTATTTAATAAATTATAACTTTGTAAAAAGAGTGTTTGTTGACCTTGCTCCCAATATAGTTTATTCAATGCCTCATGAGCGGGGATATTTTCAGGTGAATACTCTAATGCTTGTTTAAGAAATAATTCTGATTTTTTATAATCGAAAAGATCGAAATAAATACATCCAATTAAACATGAAACTTCACTATTTCTTGGTTGATTTATGGCCATTTCCTTCAAAACAGAAAGTGCTTGTTCGCGCATTTCTAATTCTCTTAAAACACACACGTAATTAATTAGACAAAAATAATCAGTAGGATCTTGTTTTAGACAGGTTTCGAATAATTCTAATGCACCCTTAAAATCCAAACAATTTTGAAATATTTTTGCTTTTATTTTTAGTAACCATAACGAGTTTGACTCAGGTATTACAATGTTATCGATCAACGCAGAAGCTTCTGCTAAATTTCGTTCTTTACTTAATAGTAAAGCAAGATTCACTTTTGCATCTACAAAGTTCTTGTCAAGTTTCAAGGCTTGAGTGTAATGAGATTTAGCGGATTTTTGCTCATTTAAGCTGGCAAGCAGATTGGCATAATTACCGTGAATTTTTGGATTGTTGGCAGATATTTTAAGTGCAGACTCAAAACAAAAAACACTTTTGTCTGGCTGATTTTTTGCCTTATTTATCAGGGCTAACAAATGAAAAACGTCAGCGTTTTCGCGCTGTTTTAAAAGCAATTCACACATTTGTTGAGCGTAGTCGAGGTCTTTATTATTAAAAGCGTTTAACGCTGCCTGAAATGAACTAGAAAAATTCATGTGAAGAAATTCCAAAAATAAGAAAACCCATTAAAAAAAACACCTGAAAAACAATGTGTTTACCATATTTACAAATATGTTACCTTAAGTGGGTTCGGATTACATAAAAAAAAATATTTTTTTATGGTTAAAATGGAGGAGGTAATAAAAATTTTCTATTAACACTTTATTATGACTAAGTCATATTTAAAGCGGTTTTATAGTTATTTGAAATGTAACAATTGTAAATATTATGTATTTAAATTTTATTTCAATAGTCCGTGCTAAATAAAAAGTGTTGAATTGAAGAAACATCGAGTTGACACAGCTAATAGCATTTAGCATTATTGGTAAGTTGACGCCTCTGTAAAAGAAGCGTTGGTTCTGGTTGAGTTTTAATCAGTTTTAAATTCTAAAAAGTAACATTACTTAATTGGTTGGGAACTATGTCTGTTAAAATCAGAAAGAGTCTTGTAGCAACAGCGTTGGTTGGCGCATTTGCATTTGCAAGCAATGGTGTGATGGCAGATCCATTGAATGAACTTCACAAAGCGGAAGATGTAATTCATAAGGCTGCTGTAAAGTCGCAAGCAAAAGTGGATAACACTTTTGATCAAACTCAAGAATTAATTTCTGAATTCCGTTCAGTTGTTGATGAAAGAGAAATTCTTAAAGTCTATAACGATCACGTTGCAAATTTGGTTGCTGACCAAAATGCAGGTATTGAGTCGTTTAATCGTCAAATCGCGACGATCGATAAAACAAAACAAAACGTTGTGCCTTTGATGTATCGCATGATCGATACGCTTGAGCAATTCATCAAAGCGGACGTTCCTTTTGAAACTGAAAAGCGTCTTGCTCGTGTAGCACGTTTACGTGAAACAATGATTAATTCGTCAGTAACGACTTCTGAAAAGTACCGTCAAGTACTCGAAGCATACTTAATTGAGAAAGATTACAGCTCAATCGTTGCTTCAGGCCAAGGTTCTTTAAAGTTAGATGGTCGTGAAATTACAGTAGATTTCGGTCGTGTAGGTCGCGTTGCTTATGTTGCTCAGTCTTTAGATATGAAACATGCTTGGGTATGGAATAATACGACTAAATCATGGGATGCATTAGGTGAAGAATACCTTAAGCCTGTGAAAGAATTAATCCGTATGTCACGCAAACAAGCGTCATTCGATCTTGTTAAACTTCCAATCTTTGGCGCGGAGTAATCCTAATGAAGAAACTTTTTAAAGGTTTTGCTGTTGCGGCAGTGCTATCTGTTTCTGCAGGTGTTGCGTTAAACGCTCATGCGAACACTGTTGCTTTAGACCAAATCCTAGAGCAAGTTAAGAAAGACCGTATTTCTGAAGGCAAAATTAATCAGCAACGTGAGCAAGAGTTTTTATCTGCTCGTTCTGATAAACAAGCTTTATTAAATAATGCTAAACGTGATCTTGCTGCTGAAAAAGCACGTGGTGATCAGCTTAAAAAGCAATATGCTCAAAATGAATTAACATTAGCTTCTAAAGAGCAAGAACTTGAAACAGCTAAAGGCACTTTAGGTGAGATGTTCGGTGTTGTTCGCCGCGCTGCAGCAGAGACTATTGGTTCAATCGAAGCGTCTGTAGTAAGTGCTCAATTCCCAAATCGTGAAGAAGTATTACGTTCATTAGCTGCTGCTAAAGAACTTCCTACTACTCGTGAACTTGAAGAGTTATGGATTGGTTTACAAACTGAAATGACTGAATCAGCAAAAGTAGCTACTTTTGATGTTGAAGTTGCTCAGTTAGACGGCGCTACAAGCGTTAAGTCAGTAACACGTATCGGTACTTTTAACTTGGTAAGTGAAGACGGTTATTTAATCTATCACCCAGAAACTAAGCAAGTACAGCCTTTAGGTCGTCAACCAGATGCTTTCATTACAGACAGTGCAAATACTTTACGTAAAGCTGCACCAGGAAGCTATGTAGGTTTCTACCTAGATCCAACTCGCGGTTCAATCTTGCGTCTAAATACGCAAAAAGCGACACCAGAAGATCGTTTCCACCAAGGTGGTGAAGTAGGTTACATCATTGCTGTATTACTTGTAATTGGTTTTATTATCGCTTTAGTGCGTTTAATCGACCTTTCACTAGTTTCAGGCAAAATGAAAGCTCAGCTTAAAAATCCTGGTGCTGCGAATACAAATAACCCATTAGGTCGTATTCTTAAAGTTTACCATGACAACAAAAACCAAGATGTTGAAAATCTAGAGCTTAAACTAGACGAAGCGATTTTACGTGAAACACCACGTATTGAAGCGGGCATCAATATCATCAAGATCTTCGCAGCAATCGCTCCGTTATTAGGTCTATTAGGTACAGTTGTTGGTATGATCGATACGTTCCAACAAATCACATTATTTGGTACAGGTGATCCGAAGATCATGGCTGGTTCAATCTCTATGGCGCTTGTAACAACAGCTCTAGGTTTGATCGCTGCATTACCATTAATTTTATTACATGCTGTTGTTCATGGTCGTAGCAAGTCAATTGTTCACGTACTTGAAGAACAAAGTGCTGGTATTATCGCCGCTCACGCGGAGAAGGAGAAAGCCTAATGCTATTCCTGATAGAGCTTTGGGAATCTGTCAGGGATTTTGTGGCAACAGGCGGCCAAGTTCTTTATGTGGTCGCAATAGCACTCTTTCTTATGTGGGTATTAATGATTGAGCGTTATTGGTTCTTAACTGCAGAGTTTCCTCGTATGAGAAACAGTATTGTTGCTAGTTGGGACGCCCGCCAGGATACAACATCCTGGTATGCACACAGAATCCGTGATGCATGGATTTCTGACGCGGCTGAAAAATTAAATCAGCGTATGTTGTTGATAAAAACCTTAGTTGCTATCTGCCCATTAATTGGCTTGCTAGGAACTGTAACTGGTATGATCGCTGTTTTCGAAACAATGGCAAATCAAGGTACAGGTAATGCACGTTTAATGGCAGCTGGTATTTCAATGGCTACTATCCCAACAATGGCTGGAATGGTTGCGGCACTGTCTGGTGTTTTCTTTAGTACACGCCTTGAAGCTAAGGCAAAAGTGGCTAAAGCAAAATTAGTAGATAGTCTGCCTCATCACTAAAGAGAGAGTTTAATATGGCACGTAAACAACGTTTCCGTGAAGACGAAGACGCAGCAGTAGATATGACACCGATGCTTGACATCGTATTTATCATGCTGATTTTCTTCATCGTTACGACTTCATTCGTTAAAGAAGCGGGTATTGAAGTCAACAAACCTAAAGCAGCTCAGGCTAGCAAGCAAAAAAATGCAAACATCTTTATTGCAGTTCGTGACAATGGTGAAGTTTGGATTGATAAGCAGCAAGTCGACGTTGAACGTGTTGCTGCTAAGATTGAAAGTTTACTTGCAGAACAACCTACTGACGTTGTAATTATCCAAGCGGATAAAGAAGCGAAACATGGTGTTGTTGTAAAAGTTATGGATGCAATCAAAGCAACGGGTGACTTAAGAATATCAATAGCTGGAGACCAGTGATGATTCGTTTTCTGTTTTCACTTTTAGCAGGTGGGGCAGTTACTTTCGGCTTGTTCTTTTTTATGGCATATCTTATCTCCGGAGGAGCCGATCGTGCCCAAAATGATCAAGAGCAAATCATAGTCGAAATTATGACGAATCCACCTGAATCCAAGGTGCAGGAGCGTAAGCGTGTTCCGCCTCCGCCGCCTCCACCGCCGAAGCAGCCGCCTAAACCGCAGCCGCCTCAGCCGGAAAATAGCAACCCTTCAGCGGGTGGTTTAACATTTAATATGCCTACCATTAATACTGGTGGTATGAGTGGTGGTTTAACAGGCCCTGGTGCTTTTGGTCGTGACGGTGATGCAACACCTATCGTACGTATCGAACCTAAGTACCCGCCGCAAGCTGCTCGAGATGGTAAAGAAGGTTGGGTGCAGCTTTCATTCTCAATTGATGAACTTGGTGGGGTTGTTGATATCGAAGTTATCGATGCAGAACCAAAACGCCTTTTCGATCGTGAAGCAAAACGTGCACTTTCGAAATGGAAATACAAGTCAAAAATTGTTGATGGTAAGCCGATTAAGCAAACTGGTCTTCAAGTTCAACTTGATTTTAAACTGAACCAAGAAGGTAATTAAGGAGGAATGGAATGAAACACTTATCTAAAGTAACAGCTCTTGCACTTCTTATGTCACTTGGTGCTGGTTTCACTGCTCCAGCAGTGGTAGCTAAGCCTGATTATGCTGAAATTGAAAAGCGTAAAAAAGCTAAAACTCAAATCATGGGTGAGCGAGTTGGTAAGAAAGTATCTCAAGCGTTTGAGTTATTTCAAGCTGAGCCACAGGATATTCCTGGTGCTCTAGCAATTCTTAATGAAATAAAAACCTCAGACAGTTTTGATGGTGCGATGGTTGATTATTATTTAGCACAGATGAACGTGCAAATTGATAAACATGATTTAGCCATTAAGCACATCAAAAAAGCGGTAGATGCTGACGCACTAAACTTTAAAGATCATGCGCTTGCAATGCGATTATTAGGTGATTTATATGCCGGTAATAAAAAGTACAAAGAAGCTAAGGCAATATACCTTGCTTGGATGGACTTTACCGGCGAAGAAGATGCTAATGTTTACCTTCGTATTGCTCAGTCTTCATATGAGCTCAAAGAGTTTAAACAAGTTATCGCTCCCGCAGATCGCGCAATTGAACTACTGAAAGATAAAACACCTAATAAAGGTGCTTTTGATCTGAAAATCGGTGCTTACATCGAGTTGAAAGATTTTAAAAGCGCGGTGAAAGTATCTGAAGAAGTGCTAAAAACGTGGCCTGATCATCCGAAATCTTGGACTAATTTAGGTCGATTCTATATGCAGGTTGAGGACTTTGCTAAAGGTCTTTCTGTGATGGATATCGCCTATAAAAATGGTTACTTAGAAACTGATACAGATTATCGTGTTTTGTCTAACTTATATTCTTTAAATGATATTCCTTATAAAGCGGCAATAACGCTTGAGAAGGCATTAAAAGAAGAGAAAGTTAAAGCAAATAAAACGAATCTTCAGGCTCTAGGTAGCTATTTCCATCAGTCTAAAGAAATCGCTAAAGCGGTTAAGTATTATCAAGAAGCTGCGGCTATTGATAATGATGCAGAGTTGTACCGTAAAGCAGGTGCTTTGTTACTTCAGGCTGAGAAGTTTCCTCAGGCTATTGTAGCGTTAAATAAAGCACTTGAATTAGGGTCAACAAAAGAAGGCAATATTTATACTGATTTAGCGGAAGCATATTTCTATCAGGAAAAATATAAGCAAGCTCACACTGCTATCTTAAAAGCGATGGAAGATCCTGCAACAGCTAAGTTCGCTAAAGGCTGGGCTGGTTTTATTAAAGATAAAGCCGCTCGCAAAGGCGTTAAAATTTAGATGTTGTTTTAAAAAGCCCCGAAAGGGGCTTTTTTGTATCTGCTTAATGATGACTGATTGTTTTAATCTTATAACAATTAATCCCTTCACTTTCTGCTGCTTTTAATGTTATTGCAGTTTGTTCAAAAATAGTCTCTACATTAAACGAGTTATCTGGAGCTAAATTAACAGCCCCATAGTTCATGTTAAGGCCTGTAAAGTTTGTTTTAAGTGCAGATTTTATTCGATTAATAATGATGTCTGTGCCTGCATTATCTAAACCAAATAAGCCAAGAGCAAAAAAAGAGTTATCGAATCGGCAAACTATATCTGTGCTACGTAGGGTTTGTTTACGAACAATATCGGCGAGTTTTATAAACAGTTTGTGTTGTTGTTCATCTTGAAGATTTATATGCGGATTCAAAAACATGATGGTCAAAGAATCTTGATCTCTAATTAAGCGGTGCCATTCACGGACAAATACTTCCATAAAGTAAGCTTGATTGTATAATCCTGTTTCTGGATCTCTAAAAGATGCATTTTGAAAAGAAAAAATCATAATTTGTGACCCCTAAAAATACGACTCATCTATAAGGTTAGATTAACTTGCAGAAATTTACTTATGTATTATTTATTTTATTACTTTTAAGTTTGGGTGGCTGTAGCGATGGTTCAGCTCCAGAAATGTCAGAAAAGCAATTAATAGCACAGCTTAAGCATAATAATGCTTTGCTGTTAGATAATGAAATTGAAGGGGTTACGTTTAATTATCCATTTTCGCAACCCTATTTAAAAACAAGACACGATACCTATCAATTACTTAAAAATAGCGATACGAATAATTATCCTACAGAAATGTTGGATTATTTGATTATCGAAGAGCGATTTGCTGAGCGATTTTTTATGTGGCCTCCTACAGCCTCGATTGTTTTAAATTGGTTGAATTTAAACGAGAAAAAAAATAATAAAGAGCACCTAGATATTAAGGGGTTAGATAGTTGGATCAACACTGTCTTTACAACGCTAAAGGGGCGTTATTCTGAACAATTAGTCTTGGATAAAATTAATTTACATTATTTAACTTCGCAAGTGTCACAATCTATCACAGCTCTTAATCAGGCATTTATAAAGCCATCTGTGAATGAAGCGGCATTGATTGCATCACTCGAACGTTTAAATGAATATCTAGGCGACTATCGTGCTCGAAATTCATTGGCGTTATCTCAACAACCAAATGGCGCAAGTTGGTATCAAGCAAAACTAAATTATTACGGAACAGCTGTAAACTCTCCCGCACAATGGCTCAATGAAACTAATGATGTAATAACAAAACTAGGAATTAGCGAATTGAATAAAGAAGATTTAGATATCTCTTTATTGAATGATAGACAACTATCTAATAATTGGTTTTTAGGGCTCTATCCGGTAACGACTATTTTAGATGGGTTAGATTGGCGTCATTCTTATATTGATGTGGTATCTTCACTCGCTTCAATCAACGGCCAGCAAGTTACCAATGATATGCGTTTTATCGCTGCTTTATTAGCGCAAATCGACTTAGGTATTCACTATCAAGCGTGGACACAACAACATGCGCGTAATGTGCTCAAGACGCATCTTAATTTGTCAGACTCACAAGCGGATAGAATAATAGACTATAGCGTGCTTTATCCCGCTGTATTATTGAGCCCTTTTGCTCAACTAAATAAATTTAACCCTTAGCACAGGTTGAGCAACGCTGCTCGGTTGGGTCATTTTCTAACCGAGCCATTTCAATTAATTCTTCACAATCAGCGCAATACCCATATTGTCCAATATCAAATTGGCAAAGAGCCGCTTCTACACGGTTTAATTTAGCGATCAGCTGATTAAATTGAGGTGATACTTGGTGTTCCAATAACTCAACCCAATTCGAGTTGGGGTTATGGATGAGCTGTTGTGCTAGCTGTTGTTCAAAAGTATCTGTTGAATTACTAAGTTGGTGAACTAACAAACCTTGTAGTTCAGTGAGTTCTTGGTCCAATCGGTTTTTAAATGCGTTAAATCTGTCAGCCACTGGCAACATCTCCTGTATTTTATCTGAAGATTATAGGTTGCACTTTGGCTGAACCGATATGATTTGAATCAACAGATCATAAGTTAGCGTGTTTAATCACAATATCTAATGCTTGCTGATTGTCATGAATAGGCTTTATTTCCTCGAATAGTTTGTGTGCATCTTGGTATTTTAGCTTGAGATAGGCCAACCATTGTTTTGTTCTCGAAGCAAAATAGTGTGTGTTCTGATCACCGCAACTATGCATGCCGGATGCTAATATATGTTGGAGCAATGTATTCCATTGTAAAGGTTGATAATCGAGCCCTAAGTTATGAGCTTTAATTTGTTTTGCTAAATCTGGTTGCGCTAAAGCTCCTCTGCCTAACATGATATCGTCGCAACCGCTTCGGATTTTGCATAATTGGTAATCATCAACAGACCAAACCTCACCATTGGCTACCACTTTTAGTTGTGAGTTTTCTTTTAGGGGTTTTATTTTTTCCCAGTAGGCGGGTGGTCGATAGCCATCTTTTTTTGTCCGTGCATGGATTGCAATGCTTGAAGCGTTTGCACTGGCCACAGCATCAAAAATCTCTTGGCTTAAACTATCGTCATCAAAGCCTAAGCGTACTTTAGCGGTAACTTCATGTTGAGCAGGAACTGCATCACGAACAGCTTTAACAATGCGATAAATGACCTCAGGCTCTTTGAGAAGAACTGCACCGCCTTTATTTTTCATAACGGCTTTGGCTGGGCAGCCAAAATTTAAATCAACACCATGAGAGCCAAGTTCGACGGCTCTTACCGCATTTTCACTTAGCCAATCTGGCTCTTGCCCCAACAATTGAATCCGAACCGGTGTGCCTGAACGGGTTAAGCCAGCTTGCTTGAGCTCAGGGCAATAGCGAGTAAAAACACGAGGAGGCAAAAGTTGATCGACAACACGGATAAACTCGGTGACACATAAGTCAAAGCCACCCAAGTCAGTTAATAATTGGCGCATTTGAAAATCAACAACCCCTTCCATCGGAGCAAGTATTAGTTTCATTAGTTAGGTTTAGTCGAATAAATTTGGCGCATTATACTCAAGCCATTAACGGATGGCACTACTGAAGGCAATGTCAGGGTGTTATTGGTCATTAAATAATTCAGTGATTTTTAGAATTAAATTGAAAAAATTAATATTTACTAACATAGTGTTAGTTATAAAAAATATTAAATTTTCATTTTAAGTGAAATTTTAATATTGAGATTCAGGTCTTATTATTAAGTTTGATTTACTACGTATTCATTTATAAGAGAGAACCCTATGAAAAATTTAAAAAAGAACTCAGTGGCTTTAACTATTGGAGCTGTAGCAATCGGTGCCTCAGCATTGAGCACACTCAGTGTTAATGCTAACCCATTTGAAATGAATGCAATGGTAAGTGGTTACCAACTTGATGCCGCTGAAGGTAAATGCGGTGAAGGAAAATGTGGCGAGAATAAAAAAGCCGAAAAAGAAGGCAAATGTGGTGAGGGCAAGTGCGGCGAAGAGAAAAAAGCTCACAAAGAAGGTAAATGTGGTGAAGGTAAGTGTGGCGAAGAGAAAAAATTAGCCAAAGAAGGCGAAGGTAAATCAGCCGAAGCTAAAAAGGCCCATAAAGAAGGTAAGTGTGGTGAGGGCAAATGCGGCGAAGATAAAAAAGCGGCTAAAGAAGGTAAGTGTGGCGAAGGCAAGTGCGGTGGTGACAAAAAAGCTGCAAAAGAAGGTAAATGCGGAGAAGGTAAATCGGCCGATGCTAAAAAGGCGCATAAAGAAGGTAAATGTGGCGAAGGAAAGTGCGGCGGAATGAACTAAGCGCTTGCATTGGTTAAGAAATTGGTCAGCTTAGCTGGCCAATTGTTTTTATGAGGTTTAGAAGGTGAACAGTGTTAAAAGATGATAACTTTGGACAGGCAGGCCTCGGGCTTAGGCGAGAAATGCTGCAGGATATGTTGGATCTTCGTGAGAATCGCCCTGATTTTTTAGAAGTTGCCCCCGAAAATTGGCTGGTACTTGGAGGTAAATTTGGTAAGCAATTTAAAGCAATCACCCAAGAATATAATTTTGTTTGCCATGGTTTATCACTTTCATTAGGGTCGCCTGATCCCATCGATGTTGACTTTATTTACCAGTTAAAAGATTTTTTTAAAGCGCATTCTATTAAGTTGTATAGCGAACATTTGAGTTATTGCTCTGGTAATGGCCACATGTACGATTTAATGCCTATCCCTTTTACTTTGCAATCAGCCGATTATGTTGCTGGTCGCATTCGTCAAGTACAAGATATATTAGAGCAAAAAATAGCGATCGAAAATGTATCTTATTATGCAGCACCTGGACAAGCTCTGAGCGAAATTGAATTCACTAATCGCGTGTTAGAAAAAGCGGATTGCTTGTTATTGCTCGATGTGAATAACATTTATGTCAACTCGGTTAATCATGGTTATAACGCTGAAGAATTTTTAAAAGCGTTACCAACAAATCGGATCGCTTACGGGCATATCGCAGGCCATTACAATGAAGCTGCAGATTTGATTATTGATACGCATGGTGATGATGTGATTGAACCTGTGTGGCAGTTATTAGAAAAAGCTTATCAATTTCATGGCGTATTTCCTACGTTATTAGAGCGCGATTTTAATTTACCTCCTTGTGAAGAATTACTGCAAGAGGTCGCACGTATACGGCTTATCCAAGCAAAATATTTGCAACAAGGACGTGCATGATGACGGATTTTAAACTCATCCAGCAGCAATTTATGGCGCATATTCGAGATCCTGATCAGCAACCTGCGCCAGAGGGAATAGAAGATAGGCGACTTAATATTTATCGCGAATTGTTTTTTAATAACGTTGAAGGATTTTTAGCGTCGGGCTTTCCTGTATTAAAATCACTTTATAGCGCACCGCAATGGCAACGATTGGTTCGAGCCTTTTTCTCTACTCACCGCTGTGAGTCGCCTTATTTTTTGCATATTGCACAAGAATTTTTAGATTTTTTAAGCCAAGAATACCAAATTCAATCTTCTGATCCGGTTTTTTTAATAGAATTAGCCCATTATGAATGGGTTGAGCTAGCGTTATCGATAGAAGAGGCTGATGAGCGCGAACAGCCATTGCTTCAAGAACAAATAAGTGAAAAACCTTTATATTTAAGCCATTTAGCGTGGAATTTAAGTTATCAGTATCCAGTGCAATTTATTAGCGCGCAAAACAATGTTCCTGAGCCCGTAGCGCAAGGCAACTATATTGTAGTGTATCGAGATGGTGATGATGAAATCCAATTTTTATCCATTAACGTAATGACAGCATTACTCTTGCAACAATTACAGCAACAACCAGGTATTGGTTTTTTCGACTTATGTGATCAAATTGCACTACACGCTACACAATTGTCAAAAGAGCTTATTAAAAGTGGTGCAGAGCAGATACTCGCGCAATTGCTAGACTGTAACATTGTTGTTACTCGCTAGATAATTACTATTGTGACTTTATAAACCTTTAAGCTTGCACTATCATTGCGCCGTCGTTGTCGTGTTTAATTTAGAGGTAGAAAAATGGCCCACAAAGGTGAATTTAAAGATCCGTTTAACATCAAATACTTTTTAGCATTTTTAGTGGTATTTGCGGGAGTTGGTTGTTTAAATGCAATTTTAGGTTGGTTTAAAGTATTATCAGTATAATTAATATTCATTTTAATTAAATGATGCATAAATACTTTAAAATAGGCTGCTCAGCAGCCTTTTTTTATGGCGATAAGAAAGCTAGGCGTTCGTTTTTGAGTGAAAACTTGTATAATTGCCCTTTATGAAAGAGTGAGAGAAACTATGACACAGTCAACCCTTGACTATATTAAGGCCAGTATTGCAACCGTGCCTAATTACCCTAAAGCCGGCATTATGTTTCGCGATGTAACGAGCCTAATTGCAGATCCTGTTGCATTCAAAGCTGTTATTGACGCGTTTGTTACAGCTTATCAGGCGCAAGGTTTTGATAAAATCATTGGCACAGAATCTCGCGGTTTTATCTTTGGAGCGCCCCTTGCTGTCGCTTTGGGTATTCCATTTATTCCTGTACGCAAACCCGGTAAATTGCCACGAGCAGTGATTAGCCAGGCCTATCAGCTAGAATATGGCGAAGATGTGCTTGAAATCCATACAGATGCGATTTCACAAGGCGATAAAGTACTATTAGTTGATGACTTATTAGCGACGGGTGGTACGATAGAAGCCACAATTAAATTGGTTGAACGCTTAGGTGGTCATGCATCTGATGCAGCGTTCGTTGTGTCATTACCTGAGTTAGGTGGTGAGCAGCGCCTAGAGAAATTAGGCATCAATATTTTAAAATTAGTCGAGTTTGAAGGCGAATAAGCCATGAGCTATCAGGTCCTTGCACGAAAATGGCGGCCACAAAATTTTCATCAATTAGTGGGTCAAGAGCATGTTAAACAAGCATTAGTGAACGCACTAACACAGCAACGCTTACATCATGCTTATTTATTTACTGGCACACGTGGTGTGGGTAAAACCACTATCGCAAGGATCTTTGCTAAAAGCTTAAATTGTGAACTTGGCATAACCGCAACACCCTGTGGTCAATGCAGCGCATGTTTGGATATAGAAGCCGGACGCTACATTGATTTACTCGAAGTAGATGCCGCTTCACGTACTAAAGTCGAAGATACTCGAGAAATTCTCGATAATGTACAATATGCGCCAACCCGTGGTCGCTATAAAGTGTATTTAATCGATGAAGTACATATGCTGTCTAAGCACAGTTTTAATGCGTTATTAAAAACACTCGAAGAGCCGCCAGAGCATGTTAAGTTTTTACTGGCGACAACTGACCCACAAAAGTTACCAATCACTATTTTATCGCGTTGTTTGCAGTTTAATTTAAGCGCCTTAAGCCGTGAGCAAATCGCACAGCAGCTCAACTTTGTTTTAACACAAGAGCAGATTAGCTTTGAAGCGCCAAGCTTAGCACTTTTAGCTAAAGCTGCAGATGGCAGTATGCGTGATGCATTGAGCTTAACTGATCAAGCGATTGCCCAAACAAACGGTCAAGTGAATGAATTCCAAGTAAAAAGCATGCTTGGTTTAATGGATTCTTCATGGGCAAAGCGTTTATTAGTGAGCATTGTTGATAAAAATGGCTCTGAATTATTGCAGTTAGTTGTAGATTTAGTGAGACAAAATGCCAATGCAAAATCGGTACTGGATGATTTACTAAGTTTAACGCACTTATTACTACTTACTCAGCTCGTCCCAAGTGCCACAGCACTTAATGAAGACGATGCAGAGTTTATTGAGGCAATGAGCCAAACCTTATCGCCTGAGCAAGTGCAAATTTATTACCAATTATTATTGGGCGGTAAAAAAGACTTACAGTGGGCACCTGATGAAAAGCTTGGCTTAGAAATGGTGTTGTTAAGATTATTGGCTTTTGAACCGAGTGTAAGCTCAGTTGTCGCAAATACCGCGATGCCGAGTGCTCCGTCATCATCAAATAAAGCGATGAGTAATATTCGCCAACTTCTGTCGAATCAAACTTCGGGTAATCAATCTCAGCCAATCGCTGAACCAGCCCGAAATAATGGCCCAGAAATAGGTGCTGCGACTGAGCATATCAAAACAATTGCGCCAGTTATAACCACCGAGCAACAACCTGAGTTAGCCGCTGGGCAGGTCATCAATAACGAGCCTTCGATAGCCGGAACGGTTCTCGCAACAGCGCCAGTGCAGGTTACTGATCCCAATAGTCAATCACTGGGAGAAGAATCCCAAGATGAGTGGCAACATCAGTACGATGAAATTTTAACTCAAGCGCAAGAGTATCGAGACTATTCAGATTTAGCCCATAAAGCGAATGAGGCTACTTTACCTGATGTTGCGATAACACCATTGCCTAATTTTCAGCAAAATGCCGAGACTATTGAGACTGAGCAACTAACGCCCGAGATTGAGCCGTCTTCGAGTGAATTACTAGAACAACAGCTATCAGGTGCACAGTCGGCTATTGCTGCTATTTTACGTAACCGAAAAATATCCAGTAGCGGATTAGTAAAACCTGCGGCAAATGCATCACCAGCAATCACTACAGCACAGGTTGATACGCAAAAAAAGACTGAGCCTCAGCAAAGAGGCAGTGTAATACCGCAGTCGTATGAACAGACTTATGAGCATACTCATTACGGACAAAAGTCATCTGAAGCGCCCACTTTAACGTCAGTTGTTGATCAAAAGCCGCAGTCGCCTCGCTCACGCCATGTGATGGATCCAGCGAATTTAGCGCCAGAGCTCTTGGTTCAAATTAGTGAACAACCAAAAGTTCAAGAAGCTCCCGTAGAGCAAATTATTGAAATACCAGAAGGGTTTATTAGTCCCTTGAGCGATATTCGTTACGCACATCAACAAGATGGGTGGGCTCAATTAATCGAGCAAATGCAATTAGGTGGTCGAATTCGTCAATTTGCTTTGCATGGGTTGTTTAAGCAACACAATCAAACCGTTACGCTACAGGTTGATGTCCAGCAACAGCATTTAGATAGCCAAGCGATGCGTGAAAAAATAACTGAATCACTAAGTTTAGCTTTGGGTGGGAACATTCAGCTGGAGATTGAATTTGTTGATTCTATCAGTGGCACTCCTTATCAGATCCAGCAGCAGTTAGATGAAAACCGCTGGTATCACGCTAAAGAAGTGATCACAAATGATGCAGTAACACAGCAATTTATTCAGCGTTTTGCTGCAGTAATAGATGAAAATAGTATCCGGGCATTGTAATTGACTTAATAAGTCATTATCTTTTGCCGTGATTAAACATATAAAGAGAGAACAGCATTATGATGAAAGGTGGAATGGGTAACTTAATGAAGCAAGCGCAAATGATGCAAGAGCGTATGCAAAAAGCCCAAGAAGAAATCGCGACAATGGAAGTTGTTGGCGAATCAGGTGCAGGCCTTGTAAAAGTGACCATGCTAGGTAACCATAATGTTCGCCGTGTTGAGCTAGATGATAGCTTGATGGAAGATGATAAAGACATGATTGAAGATTTACTGGCAGCTGCTGTAAATGATGCAGTGCGTCGTGTTGAAGAGCAAAGCAAAGACCGTATGGCCAAAGTAACTGGTGGAATGCAAATGCCACCTGGTTTCAAAATGCCATTTTAATGAGTAAATTATGAAACTTTCAGCAAGTTTAACTCAGTTGATCAGTAGCTTACGCTGTTTACCTGGTATTGGACCAAAATCAGCGCAACGCATTGCATTTCATTTATTGGAACGCGATCGTGATGGTGGCCGCCAACTCGGTCAAGCACTGACTCATGCAATGGCTAAAGTGGGTCACTGTCAAACGTGCCGTACTTTTTGTGAAGAGCCTGTTTGCGAGTTATGCCAAAACGTTAAACGTATTGATTCTGGTTTGTTATGTGTGGTCGAATCTCCCTCTGATGTATTAGCGATTGAACAAACAGGGCAATACAGTGGGCGCTACTTTGTCTTGATGGGGCATTTATCGCCGCTTGATGGCATTGGTCCAAAAGAGATTGGTCTTGATGAACTCGAAGCTCAATTTTCGCAAGGGCATATAAGCGAAGTGATTTTAGCTACCAACCCAACCGTTGAGGGCGAAACAACGGCGCACTATATTGCCGAGTTGTGTCAAAAATATCACATAGCAGCCTCTCGCATTGCACATGGAGTGCCAGTGGGTGGGGAGCTTGATTTAGTTGATGGTAAAACCTTGGCCCATGCGTTTAATGGTCGAAAAACAGTTGCGATAGATTAAGTTAACCATTGCTGAAAAAACAAAAACCAACCCTAGAGGTTGGTTTTTGTTTTTGTTATTTAAAAAATTCTATCCACCCGCCTTGAAGTTTCGACGCCTAGCCCCATATCAATGAGCAGAAGAATTTGGTTATCGCATTTTAAATGGAGAACGCAATGACAGCAGCTCAAAAAGAAACATTAGGCTTTCAAACCGAAGTAAAACAACTATTAAACCTAATGATCCACTCACTGTATTCAAATAAAGAGATATTCTTACGTGAATTAGTGTCTAACGCTTCAGATGCCGCGGATAAGTTACGTTTTTTAGCGCTTTCAGATGGTAATTTATACCAAGGTGATGCAAACCTTCGTGTCCGCATTAGTGCCGACAGCGAAAAAGGTACGGTTACAATTTCTGATAACGGCATTGGTATGACCCGTGAGGAAGTGATCAGCTCTTTAGGTACGATTGCAAAATCAGGCACCGCTGATTTCTTTAAAAATTTAACGGGCGATCAAGCAAAAGACTCGCAGCTAATTGGTCAATTTGGTGTCGGTTTTTATTCTGCTTTTATCGTTGCAGATTCAGTAACGGTTCGTACACGTAAAGCTGGAGAAACAAAAGCGATTGAATGGCATTCTCAAGGTGAAGGTGAATACACCTTAGCTGAGATTGAAAAAGAAAGCCGTGGTACAGAGATTATTTTACACCTTCGTGAAGAAGAAAAAGAATTTGCGAGTGACTACCGTTTAAAGAGCATAGTAACAAAATACTCTGATCACATCGCCATCCCGGTTGAAATGTGGGAAGAAGGTACGCCTGAATCAGAAAGTGAAGACGGTGAAAAAGTGGCTGCAACGGAAGGTCAATGGCAAGCTATTAACCGTGCAACAGCCCTTTGGACACGTGATAAATCAGAATTATCAGACGATGAATACAAAGAGTTTTATAAACATGTAAGCCATGATTGGGAAGAGCCGTTAACATGGGCACACAATAAAGTCGAAGGTAAAACAGAATACACCAGCTTATTGTATATTCCGAAAAAAGCACCGTTTGATATGTGGAACCGTGATCGTCAAAGTGGTTTAAAACTCTATGTTCAACGTGTATTTATCATGGATGATGCAGAGCAATTTATGCCAAGCTATTTACGTTTTGTAAAAGGCCTATTGGATTCCAATGATTTACCACTGAATGTATCACGTGAAATTTTACAAGATAACAAAGTAACGCAAGCTATCCGTAAAGGATGTACTTCACGCGTTTTAAAAATGCTTGATCGTATGGGTAAAAATCGTCCTGAAGAATACCAAGTATTTTGGAATGAGTTTGGTCAAGTAATGAAAGAAGGCCCTGCAGAAGATTTTGCTCATAAAGAGGATATTGCTAAATTACTTCGCTTTGCTTCAACGCACAGCGATGAAAGTACTCAAAATGTGTCACTAACTGATTACATTGAGCGTATGAAAGATGGGCAAGATAAAATTTATTATGTTGTTGCCGATAGTTTTGGTGCCGCGAAAAACTCACCGCATTTAGAAATTTTCCGCAAAAAAGGCATTGAAGTATTGTTACTATCAGACCGTGTTGATGAGTGGATGATGAGCCATCTAACTGAGTTCGATGGTAAACAATTACGCTCGGTAACGCGTGGTGATCTTGATTTAGGTAGCTTAGATGATGAAGAAACTAAACAAGAGCAAGCAAAAGCTGAAAAAGCAGTTGAAGGCTTAGTTGAGCGTGTAAATACATCGCTTGCAGGCAAAGTGAAAGAAGTGCGTTTCACCCATCGTTTAACTGACTCACCAGCGTGTGTGGTCACTGATGAAAATGACATGAGTTCACAAATGGCTAAGTTAATGGCTTCGGTTGGTCAAGCGGTACCAGAAGCATTGCCTATTTTTGAATTAAATCCAGATCATCAATTAGTACAGCATTTAAATAATATGCAAGATGAAGACAAGTTCGCACAATGGTCTGAGGTATTACTAGACCAAGCTTTACTAGCAGAGCGCGGTAGCTTAAAAGATCCTGCCGGTTTTGTAAGTCGCTTAAATAAATTAATGCTTGATTTAAGTAAGTAATCAACAGCATTTAAGTTTAAAACCGAAAAGGAGAGTGAAAACTCTCCTTTTTTGTATTTTGGATTAATTAAGTGCGCAATTGTCTAAAACTTTTGGCTATATACTCTTGAGTATCCATAGCGCTTGTGGAAGAATTCGGTCTCTTAACTATTGATGACACATGAGGACAGTGAAATGCGCATTATTCTTTTAGGCGCTCCAGGTGCAGGTAAAGGTACTCAAGCTCAATTTCTAATGGAAAAGTTTTCGATTCCACAGATTTCTACGGGCGACATGTTACGTGCTGCGATTAAAGAAGGCACACCACTTGGTTTAGAAGCCAAAAAAGTGATGGATGCAGGTCAATTGATTTCTGATGATATCATCATTGGTCTTGTAAAAGAGCGTATCGCTAAAGCGGATTGCGAAAAAGGTTTTTTATTAGACGGTTTCCCACGCACGATCCCACAAGCAGATGCAATGAAAGAAAATGGCGTTGTTGTAGATCACGTCATTGAATTTGACGTTGCAGATGAAGTGATTGTTGAGCGCATGGGTGGACGTCGTGTACATCCGGGTTCTGGCCGTGTATATCATGTTGTTTACAATCCTTCAAAAGTGGAAGGTAAAGATGATGTAACAGGTGAAGACCTTATTATTCGTGATGATGATGTAGAAGAAACAGTGCGTAAACGTTTAGGTATTTACCATGACCAAACAAAGCCACTTGTAAGCTACTATCAGGCAGAAGCGGATGCAGGTAATACTCAGTATCATAAACTAGATGGTACTCAAGCTGTTGATGCGGTAAGTGTTCAATTAGCTGAGCTATTAGCATAAGCCCCACTTGATAAAAAAACCCTCAGTTGAGGTAATGCCGATCAGTTAAGAAATATTTTACTGATCGGTTGACCGATCTTCTGTAGATGTAACAATCCGATGAGCCCACATGTCATCGGATTTTTTATGGAACTGTCAGAAGCCTTAGCACGCACCTCAATTAACCGCCTTACCGAATTTTCGTCATTAGCGGATGTCCTAGACCCCGAAATTATTCAATCGTGTTTAGCCTCTAATGGTGTGGCCACATTGCGTAAACGCAAGCTGCCTATGGATGCAATGATTTGGGCCGTGATAGGTATGTCACTTTTTCGCACTGAATCAGTCCGCCTGCTCATCAACAAGCTCGATATTGTATTACCGCAGGATGTGGATTACGTCGCACGCAGTGCCGTGACACAAGCGAGAAAGAAGCTAGGCAGTGATGTGGTTCGAGATGTATTTCATCTTTCAGCACAGAAGTGGCATGAGCGAGCTGAGCATCCCCATTGGTGTGGTCTGAACTTATTTGGTGTTGATGGCGTTGTATGGCGCACGCCCGATAGTAAAGAAAACAGCGCAGCCTTTGCCCGTACAGCGAATAAAGCCAGTGAAGCAGGCTATCCTCAGGTACGAATGGTATGTCTGATGGAGCTTAGTAGCCACTTAATTCTTGATAGTGCATTGAGTAGCGTGAGTGAAAATGAGATGACACTGGCAGCACAGCTCATAGCACGTGTACCAGATAACAGCCTAACATTGTTTGATAAAGGCTTTTACTCACTAGGCTTGTTACATGATTGGCAGCATAAAGGCATCAACACACATTGGTTATTACCGCTAAAGAAGAACGTACAGTATGAGGAAATCAAACGTCTTGGCAGGCAAGATAAACTCATCCGCCTAACCACCACACCTCAAGCGAGAAAAAAGCGACCAGAGTTGCCCTTAACAATGGACGTGCGACTTATCACCAAACTAATCAAAGGAAAAGAAGTCAAAATACTCACGTCCATGGTCGACCCTATGGCATATCCATCGGCAGAAATAGTCGACCTTTATAGTCATCGCTGGGAAATAGAGATGGGCTACCGAGAAATGAAGCAACACTTGCTGGCAAGTAGGTTTACGTTAAGAAGCAACTTACCAGAGCTCATTAGACAGGAGTTATGGGGGGTGCTGTTGGCGTACAACTTAATCCGCTATAAGATGGTCCTGATGGCGAAGTCGCTCAAGAGTGTTTTCCCAAACCAACTAAGCTTTAGAGATGCCTCATCACACATCATCCATAAGCTGACTATGATGCCAATTTATGCGCCCGGTAATGTCCCCGGACTGATATTAGAAATAGAAAGAAATGCCAGTCAATTTAAGCTAGAGGGAAAACGAGAACGAAGTTACCCAAGAACACTAAAAGTATCGAAAAACCGCTACCCTGTAGCTAAAAATAAAAAAGCCGCTCACCTTAAGTGAACGGCATTACTCAGTTGAGGGTTTTTTTATATCTCAGTTTTGGTGCTAAATACTTTATCAATGTATTAAAGAGTTTTTAGCATATCTATTACAGGTTGATATTCAGGCGCTTTTGATAAAACCGGCACTAATTGTTTATAAACAATGGTATGGTTTTTATCAAGAATAAATACCGCACGGCTGAGTAAGCCCATATCTTGAATTATTAAACCGTATTTACGGCCAAAGTCGCGCCAGACTGAATCAGATAAAGTAGTTAATCTATCGATATTCTCTGCTTTACAAAAACGCTTTTGAGCAAAAGGTAGATCAGCGCTGATCGTGAGCATTTCAACATCAGGAAATTGAGCGGCTACTTGCTCATTAAAGTGCTTGGTTTGTAAGCTGCAAGTGCCAGTGTCTAAACTTGGAACAACACTAATTAGCACTACTTTATCTTTATATTTTGCCAATTCTACAGGCGTAAAGTTTTCGTCAACGACCTTAAAGTTAGGCGCTTTTTGACCAGTTTTAACGCCTTTACCTAATAAAACTACCGATTTGTTACCTGCGACAACCTTGCCTTGATCAAGTTTATTCACTGCATAGTCTTTTGCATAAGCAGAAACGCTAAAACAACACGCTAAAGAAAGTAACGCTATTTTAAGCATAGAGTGCTCCGTATAATATTTTTAAATCACAATTGAGCTTAGTGTATTTATTTAATGCTGTTGTAGCCATAATAATGTTAAATAAAACAGATATTAATTGAAATATTGTGCAATTATGAGACAAATTTTGTTATGTTTTAAAACCAAAGTAAAGAATGTGTGAATTTAGCTAAATTCTGCTCTAAACTGGTAATAATAATAAATAAAGAGAATGTTTATGGCGACTCCTGTTTTAATTTGTGATGATTCTCGACTAGCACGGCGTCAACTTGCTCGTTCATTACCCGAAGATTGGGACATCAAAATTGAATTTGCCGAAAACGGCTTGCAATGCTTGGAACAGATCCGAGCAATCTCCCCAGAAATTCTTTTTTTAGATTTAAATATGCCGCAAATGGATGGCTATGAAGTACTTCAAGCAATCCAAGAACAAAACCTGAATGTATTAACTGTGGTTGTATCAGGAGATATACAGCCTACAGCGCATCAACGAGTGCTTGATTTAGGTGCAATCGATTTTATAAAAAAACCGTGTGATGCCACTAAGCTTGCCGAAATCATCGAAAAACATGGCATTAAAGACCGTGCAATGCGAGAGCGCTTAGCTAATGCGTTAGGTGAGCAGCTAGATCCGGATATTCGTGATATTTATCAAGAACTGACCAATGTTGCTATGGGGCAGGCTGGTGATTTGCTGGCTCGTTTACTCAATGTATTCGTAAAATTACCTATCCCAAACGTCAATGTGTTAGAAGTCAGTGAACTTGATATGGCACTGCAGTCTATTGATAGTAATGCAAGTACATCGGGTGTTTGCCAAGGCTTTATTGGTGGTGGCGTCTCAGGTGAAGCTCTTTTGCTACTTAATGACTCTAGCTTTAAAGAAATCGCCTCTTTGATGAATTTTGATGGTGAGCTAAATAGTAAAACTGAACTCGAATTATTAATGGATATTAGTAATATCTTAATTGGTTCGGTGCTCACAGGCCTTTCTAAGCAACTTGATATGCCATTTAGCCAAGGTCATCCGGTTGTAATGGGCCAACATTGTGATGTCAGTGAACTAGTGCAAGCAAATAAATCGCGTTGGCAGCGGACACTTGCCATAGAAATCAGTTATGGCATTGAAAATCATAATATTAATTGTGATTTAATGTTGCTATTTACCGAAGACTCATTAAAAACGCTGAAGTATAAAGTTCAGTATCTATTAGAAGATTAATCCTATGCCTGCAGCTGATTTTGAAATGAATGAAATCCATTGGATGATGGATATGTTTAATACTATTGATGTTGGATTAGTGGTATTAGATCGCGATTACCGTGTCTGTGTTTGGAACGGGTTTATGGAAAATCATTCTGGCCTATTACCTAGTGCTGTGAAAGATAAAAATGTCTGTGATATTTATCCAAGTATTGATGAAAAGTGGTTTCGCAGTAAAGCTGAGTCTGTTTTTGTATTAAAGAATCGCTCTTTTACGATTTGGGAGCAGCAGCCATATATTTTTAAATTTAAAAACTATCGGCCGATTACAGGAAAAGCGGATCATATGTATCAAAACTCTACTTTCATTCCATTAACGAATGTTAGGGGAGAGGTGTCACATATTTGCATCATTATTTATGATGTAACTGATGAAGCTATAAATAAAAAAGAGCTTGAAGAGGCAAACCGAAAATTAGAAAGCTTAAGTCGAATAGACCGTTTAACTGGTTTATACAATCGAGGGTTTTGGGAAGAAAGCTTAAAAAAAGAAACAAAACGATTACAACGTAATGAAGGTCAGAGCTGTTTACTTATGCTTGATGTAGACCATTTTAAGCGTATCAATGATGCCTATGGTCACAGTGGTGGTGATGCAGCGCTGCGCCATATCGCTGATGTACTGAAAAAAACCTTGCGAGAGTCTGATTTAATTGGGCGTTTTGGTGGTGAAGAATTTTCTGTTACTTTAGTAGATACTGATGTTGAAGGTGGTAAAATCTTTGCTGAGCGACTACGTAAAATAATGTCAGAATCAACAATTATTTTCGATAATAATCAAATAAAAATGACAATTAGTTTGGGTCTTGCTCCTTATAACAAATCTTATGTGCAACATGAACAATGGATTGCAGATGCAGATAAAGCGTTGTATTACTCAAAAGAAAATGGCCGAAATCGAGTTACTGTATTTGGTCAGACTACTTAGGTTTACCAAAAAATCGATTTATAAATGAAAGAATAGTGCCAAAGCGCACTATTCTTTTTCAGGTGTTAAGATTAATAAATCAGTTTTAAGTAAGTTTAGAATTTTTTCAGCCGTATTACCTAATAATTTACCTTTCAAACCTTTCCGTCCTACAGATCCCATCACGACTAATCCAGCATTTGCATCGGCAGCTAAACTAGGGATCACCTTCTCTGCTGGGCCCGCTTTAACTGCAAGGCTATCAGTTATTTTATAGTCGCTTAATAACGCTTGCTGATCAGCAGGTAAATTATCTAGGGCATTCATTTGTGTTTCATCAACAAAAACAAAACCTAAATCACGTAGCAGAGGTGAAATACTGACTGCATAGCCAAACTTGGCCGAAACTTGGTTTATTTGGGAAAACAAAATACAGCTATCGATAATGGATTGGTTTAATGCAACTTTACTTGGTATTTTGCTTGCGAGATCTAAAGAACCAAAGATATTTTTATTATTACGCCAAGTTTGATCTGCTGCTAAGTACACAGGGACTGAGGAATTTCGAATTAATTGCCAGTCTAATTGCGAAAACTGTTGTTGGTCATCAATATGGCGTGTTTTTATAATCACACTGTATTGTGACATGTCACAATCAGTATCTAGCCATTGGCTAGGGTATTTATGCCAAAGTACAGAGTGTGTTATGGGCACATCATCATTCAATTGTGAGATGTCGCTTACTAGCTGAGTAGTTATCTGGCCGAGTTTTGCGTGTTTTATTTGCTCTAGTTGCGAAGATGACAGCTCAATTTTTAATTGAGCTGTATATTCATAGGTAAAACAAATTACCTCGATAGGTTGGTTAAAATACTTAGCCAACGAAATTGCCTGTTTGAGGGCAGGTGATGCGTACTCTATTTGGTCAATAATAACTAAAATTCTTTTATCCATAAGTGTTTAAGCTTCTAGTTCAGATGATTTTTGATGTTCTGGCTGCGGACATATCGCAATCTCAGTTACTAAGCCAGATTCGGATACTTGCTCTAGTTTTACCTTAAAGCCCCATAATCTGTAAAGGTGTTTCATTACCTCATCTTTTGAGTCTGCAAGAGGAACTTTTTTGTTCGGAACAAAGCGTAAGGTAAGCGACCGATCTCCTCGGACATCGACATCATAAATTTGAATGTTCGGTTCAAGATTACTTAAATTATATTGCTCAGATAATGCTTGGCGAACTGCAAGATAACCTTGCTCATTATGAATGGCACCAACTTCAAGATGATTTTGAGATTCATCGTCTAAGATTGAGAATAATTTAAAATCACGCATTAATTTAGGTGATAAAAACTGGCTGATGAAACTTTCATCTTTAAAATTCTGCATTGCAAAATGCAGAGTATCAAGCCAATTTTTTCCAGCAATATCAGGAAACCAATATTTATCTTCATCCGTTGGGTTTTCACAAATTCTTTTTATATCAACCATCATATTAAAGCCTAATGCATAAGGATTGATCCCAGAGTAGTATTTACTATTATATGGAGGTTGATAGACCACTCCTGTGTGGCTTTGCAGGATTTCGAGCATAAAGGCGTCAGTGACTTTTCCCTCATCATACAGATGGTTCAAAATAGTATAATGCCAAAAAGTTGCCCAGCCTTCATTCATAACCTGAGTTTGTTTTTGAGGATAAAAATATTGAGAAATTTTACGCACAATTCGAATAATTTCTCGTTGCCAAGGCTCTAATAGTGGTGCTCTTTTTTCTATGAAATATAAAATATTTTCTTGTGGCTCCTCAGGAAAACGGACTTTTTTTGCTTTTGCTTCTTGTTGATGATGTGGAATAGTACGCCAAAGTTCATTGACCTGAGATTGAAGATAGTCAGCTCGTTCTTCTTGTCTGCGTTGTTCTTCAAATAAAGAAATTTCGTGAGGGCGTTTATAGCGGTCAACCCCATAGTTCATTAGGGCATGGCAAGAATCGAGTAAACTTTCTACTTGTTCAAAACCATATTTTTGCTCGCATTTTGCTACGTAATTTTTGGCAAAAACTAAATAGTCGATGATGGAGCTTGCATCAGTCCAAGTTTTAAAAAGGTAATTGTTTTTAAAAAATGAATTGTGACCGTAACAAGCATGGGCCATAACCAGTGCTTGCATTGGCATGGTGTTTTCTTCCATAAGATAGGCAATGCAAGGGTCAGAGTTTATCACTATTTCATATGCAAGGCCCATTTGACCTCGCTTATAATTTTGTTCTGTTTGAATGAATTTTTTACCGAATGACCAATGGTTATAGCCAATCGGCATACCGACACTTGAATAGGCATCCATCATTTGTTCTGCGGCAATAATTTCAATTTGATTTGGGTAGGTATCTAAACGGTAATGCTTTGCTACCCGTGCAATTTCTTGGTGATATTGTTCTAATAATTCAAATGTCCAATCTGGACCATCAGGCAATCTTGTTGTTGTCATATTCATACCTCGCAATTGATGGTGTTATGCGACTGTTTTTGAGATTTGTTTATTTTTTTGAAATAACTCTCTGAAAATAGGGTAAATATCCTCAACAGAACGGATGTGCTGTAACGTAAAGTTAGAATGTGCTTTGGCTATTTTTTCATATTCACGCCAGAGACTTTGATGTGCTCTGTTAGTGATCTCAATATAAGCGTAATATCTAACCGCAGGTAATAAGTTTTTCTTCAAAATTTCAGTACAGTTTGGTGAGTCATCAGCCCAGTTATCGCCATCTGATGCTTGAGCAGCATAGATATTCCACTCTGCACTGTTGTAACGTTTTGTGATGATTTCATCCATTAGTTTTAATGCACTTGAGACGATGGTTCCGCCTGTTTCTTGTGAATAAAAGAACTCTTGCTCATCGACTTCTTTAGCTTGAGTATGATGGCGGATATAAACAACTTCGATATTTTTATAACTACGCGTTAAAAACATATAAAGTAAAATATAAAAGCGTTTTGCCATTTCTTTGGTTGCTTGATCCATTGAGCCTGATACATCCATTAAACAAAACATCACAGCTTTGCTGGTGGGTTCGGGGCGCTTTTCATAATTTCTAAAGCGTAAATCAAATGTATCTATAAAAGGGGTTGCTGCAATTTTTTGCTTTAATGTTTCAATTTCACAAGTAAGCTGTGAAACAAGTGACTCATCTCTTTGTGGCGCAGATAACAGCTCAGCCAGTTCTATTTCAGCTTCAGCTAGGCGACGTTTTTTACCCGCAGTCATTGCAACGCGCCTCGCCAAGGAACCTTGTAAGGAGCGCACAATATCAATGTTAGATGCAACGCCATCTTGGCAAAAGCCCGCTCGATGGGTTTTCATTTGTACTAACCGATCGAGTTGAGTTTGCTGCATATTTGGTAGTTCTAAGTCTTCAAATAGTAAATCGAGATATTCATCCTTTGAAATTGAGAAAACAAACTCGTCAGATCCTTCGCCCTGATCACTCGCGTCACCTTCACCAGCTCCTCCTCCTTGGCCTGATTGCGGGCGTTTGATTTTATCACCAGTACTAAATTGGTCATTTCCAGGGTGTACGGTATTTCTGATCCCCCCTTTGCCTTGATGAAACATCGGTTCACCGATGTCTTTGTGAGGAATAGAAACACTTTCACCTGAATCGATGTCTGTAACGCTGCGCTTACTAATGGCATCAGAAACAGCTTCTTTAATTTGCTGTTTGTAACGGCGAATAAACTTTTGTCTATTCACCGTACTTTTCTTTTTGCCATTTAAGCGGCGGTCAATAAAATGTGCCATAAAGCTACCTCCGCTGTGAGTGATTGCTGTTTACTGCGATTTACGAACGCGTAAATACCATTCAGACAAGAGACGAACTTGTTTTTGGGTATAACCTTTCTCTACCATTCTATTTACAAAGTCCTCATGTTTTTGCTGATCATCGGTTGAGGTTTTGGTATTGAATGAAATAACAGGTAATAAATCTTCGGTGTTAGAGAACATTTTCTTTTCAATAACAGTTCGAAGTTTCTCATAACTAGTCCAAGCGGGGTTGTTACCATTGTTATGCGCTTTGGCCCGTAAAACAAAATTAACAATTTCATTTCTAAAATCTTTAGGGTTAGAAATCCCAGCTGGCTTTTCAATTTTTTCAAGCTCTGCATTTAATGCAGCACGATCAAATAACTGACCTGTATCTGGGTCGCGATACTCTTGATCTTGAATCCAAAAATCAGCATAAGTGACATAGCGGTCGAAGATATTTTGCCCGTATTCAGAGTACGACTCTAAATAAGCGGTTTGAATTTCTTTACCTATAAACTCAACATATTTTGGAATGAGGTAGCCTTTTAAGTGTTCTAAGTAACGGTCTTGTACTTCTTGGCTAAATTGCTCACGCTCAATTTGTTGTTCTAACACGTAAAACAAGTGCACTGGATTTGCAGCTACTTCGACATGATCAAAGTTAAATACTCTAGACAGAATCTTAAAAGCAAATCGGGTTGAAAGCCCGTTCATACCTTCATCAACACCAGCATAGTCTCTATATTCTTGATAGGATTTTGCTTTAGGATCGGTGTCTTTAAGGCTTTCGCCATCATAAACGCGCATTTTGGAATAGATACTGGAGTTTTCAGGATCTTTCATTCGAGATAACACTGAAAATTGTGCTAGGGTTTCTAAAGTGCCTGGTGCGCAAGGGGAGTTATTTAGCTGTGAATGCTCTAGTAATTTACCATAAATTTTCATCTCTTCAGAAACACGTAAACAGTAAGGTACTTTGACAATATAAACACGGTCTAAAAATGCTTCGTTATTTTTGTTGTTTCTAAATGTTTGCCATTCAGATTCATTCGAGTGCGCTAAAATAATGCCATCAAAAGGCAATGCAGATAAACCTTCTGTACCGTTATAGTTGCCTTCTTGGGTCGCGGTTAAAAGCGGGTGCAATACTTTAATTGGCGCTTTAAACATTTCGACAAATTCCATTAAACCTTGATTTGCGTTACACAAAGCGCCCGAATAGGCATACGCATCTGGGTCATTTTGAGCAAAATGTTCGAGTTTTCGAATATCAACTTTACCCACTAATGCGCTAATATCTTGATTGTTCTCATCACCCGGTTCGGTTTTGGCAATTGCAATTTGATCCAAAATAGACGGATAACGTTTTACAACGGTAAATTTGGTGATATCACCATTAAACTCATGAAGACGCTTTGAAGCCCAAGGAGACATAATGGTTTTAATGTATCTTGTTTCAATACCGTATTCTTTTTGTAGTAATTCGCCATCCTCAACTGGATCAAATAAAGCCAATGGATGATCATTCACCGGCGATCCTTTAATGCAATAGATAGGCATTTTTTGCATTAAAAATTTAAGTTTTTCAGCTAACGATGATTTACCGCCGCCAACAGGACCTAACAAATAAAGTACTTGTTTTTTCTCTTCAAGGCCTTGTGCTGCATGTTTTAAATAAGCGACTATTTGTTCAATAGCTTCTTCCATGCCATAAAACTCATTAAATGCGGGGTAACGAGCAACAACGCGATTAGAGAAAATACGACTCAACCGAGGGTTTTGCGCGGTATTGACCATTTCTGGTTCGCCAATTGCTGCAAGTAAGCGCTCAGCAGAGCTTGAATATGCAGTTCTATCATTGCGACAAATTTCCAAGAATTCTGCAATGGTATATTCTTCTTCTTTTGCTGCTTCGTATCGTGCTTGGTAGTGATCGAATATTGTCATAATGACCTCCAATGGAACGGATAAATGCATAGCAAAAAAACATCGTTTTTATATTTGCTATAGCACTAAGCTTAGCTACAAAAAAATAATCTGCTTGTTTAAAGTGACGATTTTTAAAGAAAAAAACACGTCTATTGCGTAAATGTCAATAATAACCATGTCATTATTTTCAGGTTGTTAAGAAAGGAGGTTTTGTTTAGTTCTAAACGAAAGCATCGGTGTCTTCGTTGTGGTGAAAAGAGTGTTGATAAAATAAAAAGGCGCAAATGCGCCTTTAATAGAGAGGGTAACTTAAGTTATTAAGCTAGGTTTGCGTTTGCAAAGTCCCAGTTTACTAATGCCCAGAAGCCATTTAAGTATTCTGGACGCACGTTACGGTAATCGATGTAATATGCATGTTCCCATAAATCTACAGTCATTAAAGGTGTTACACCTGGTTGCGTAAGAGGAGTTGCTGCATTAGATGTATTAACGATATCTAAAGAACCATCTGCTAATTGCACTAACCAAGTCCAGCTTGAACCAAAGTTATTTACAGCTTTGTCATTAAAAGCTTCTTTAAATGCAGCAAATGAGCCCCATTTTGCATTGATTGCAGTAGCAACAGCACCTGTAGGTTCACCACCACCATTTGGTGATAAACTGTGCCAGTAAAAAGTGTGGTTCCAGATTTGAGCTGCATTATTGAAAACACCGCCTTCAGAAGTACGTACGATTTCTTCTAAAGTTTTGTTTTCAAAATCAGTACCAGCGATTAAACCGTTTAATTTAACAACGTAAGTGTTGTGGTGTTTACCGTGATGAAACTCTAATGTTTCTTTTGAAATATGTGGTACAAGTGCATCAATTGCATATGGTAAAGACGGTAGTTCAAATGCCATTTTTATATCTCCATCGACTTTTGTTAAATGGGTTTATGGTGTTACTATAATCCCGAGTATTTTACTCAAGTTTTGCTAAACAGCAATGCCATAGCTTATCAGATTATTGAAAGCATACTATTTTATTCAATTATTAATACAAAGATTTGGTTATAAACTCATTTAGAAGTATTATTTGATTTTACCAAATGTGGTGCATTTTGAGGTTGACCATGGAAACTATTGACAAGATTAAACAGCAAATTTCAGAGAACCCAATTTTACTTTATATGAAAGGCTCACCTAAGTTACCAAACTGTGGTTTTTCATCTCAAGCCTCACAAGCATTGATGTCGTGTGGTGAACCATTTGCCTACGTTGATATCCTGCTTAACCCAGATATTCGTGCTGAATTACCACATTATGCTAATTGGCCAACCTTCCCACAGCTTTGGATTGAAGGTGAACTAATTGGTGGTTGTGACATTATCATTGAAATGTTTCAGCGAGGCGAATTACAGCCACTCATCGCAGAGGCTGCGGCCAGAAACAAGCCAGCTGAAGAAGCTGCAGAATAATTTAAAGCGAGCTTAGCTCGCTTTTTTTATGTTTAAAATTGAGAGAAATAAGAATGTTGGCTAAAAAATTACCCCTAATTTTGCCATTGTTGAGCACATTTGCATGGGGCGATGTCTCATCACATGCTCAAAATGTTGCACATTATGCCGTGGAGCATTACCAACAAGCCCAAATCCATACCTTGAGTAACTTAGTTGCATTTCCAACTGTTAACAACCCTGACTTAACGGTGCCAAATGATCCTAATTTTATCGCTTTTAAACGCTACCTTGCATTAAAAGCAAAACAGCTGGGTTTCAAGTATGAAGATCATGGCTACACCGTATTAATTAGCTATGGTGAGCAAGACGATAAAATAACGGTTGTTACTCATGGTGATGTACAACCTGCTGATACAAGTAAATGGCAAAGCAGTCCGTTTGAGCTTGATAGTCATTCTGAGCCTGGCAAATTAATTGCGCGTGGTAGTGAAGACGATAAAGGCCCCATTGCAACTGCATTGTATGCGATGAAAGCGATTAAAGATAATAATGTAGTGCTCAAGCGCCGACTCGAGTTGATGATTTATCTTGCAGAAGAGTCTGATTGGGCACCGCTTGAGTTGTTTATGCAGGACTACCAACAACCTGATTTTGCAGTAACGATTGATGCATCTTATCCTGTGGTTGTAGCTGAAAAAGGCTGGTGCAGTGTTAAAAATCAATTCCCAGAGCGCGCCTTTGACAAAACAAAGCCATTTGCTGAGCATTTCTCCGGTGGTGCATTTGCAAGTCAAATTCCAGAAGATGCTTATGTCACGCTGCACAATTTATCAAAGCCGCAGCTCGCTTCTTTAAAAGAGAAAGCTGACCAACTCAATGCGGTTCAATTTGATTTCACTGAGCATCAGCAAACCGTCATAATTCATGCAAAAGGTCAATCTGCTCACTCCTCAGAACCTGAGGCGGGTGTCAATGCTATCGCACATTTAGCGCAGTTATTAACAGAGCTGAACTTAGAAATGAATGCCAGTGGGCAAGCGATTAGCTACATCAATGAGTTAATTGGACTAAGTTTGTATGGTGATAAATTTGGTAAAATTGCATATAGCCATGATTTTATGGGCCCAATGACTGTTGCGCCAACTTTACTAAGTGCAAAGCGGAGCGATAATTTAACTTTAACGGTTAATTTACGCAGACCAGTGGGCAAGGATAAAAAAGTGCTTCGGCAAGAAATTGTGGATGCCGTTGAACAATGGCAAACGTTACATCAACTCACGTTACCGCAAACGGACATCGTCCTGTCTGAACCTATGTTGCTTGATGATGCGCCACATGCAAAAACTTTGTTGGCTATTTTCAGCCATTTTAGTGGTCAAAAAGATGTCAAACCGGTTTCAATCGGTGGTGGTACGAACGCGAAGCTATTTGATCGTGCGGTATCGTTTGGTCCATCAATGCCTGGAAGACCCTATACCGGTCACTCTGAGCATGAGTTTATTACTCAAGAACAAATCAAATTGAACTTGGCTATGTATACAGCAATGATGATTGAAGTCGCTAACTTATAAGGTTTAAAAGTCGCATAAATATGAACGCCTTATTCAGCTTGCCGAATAAGGCGTTTTTTTATAGTTAATAACTGAAAGCGGCTAGGGTGCATAGCCATAAGAATACCTTTATTTACCAGTGATAAGGGATGGGTTTATATGATTTAATCATCTTAAAGAATGAACTTTAAGTTCATTTAGTTAATGAATGTTGTGAATAAATATTCATAATTAGCTATACCTTACGTTTACGTAAGCTTACTCTTTGGCGTTGCTTAATTTACATAATGATAAAATGTCACCGGTGTCATTGGGTGTTAATTTTCTAAATATGCCAATTTATTGGCTATAATGTTAAATTTTAGTGTTTTATTTCAATCGTGAAATATATTCACATTCATGAATATATATTCAAAATTTGATTGACGGCATGCTTTTTTCTCGATAGCTTCTATCTTCTGCTAGAGTTCTTATTTCCACTATCGGTTAATCTGCAACTTTCTACTCTAGCTGTAGCAATGGAGAGGAGTTCATTCATGTTATATGACTCAAAATTAGAAAAAGATAATTGTGGTTTTGGTTTGATTGCCCATATCGCCGGAACTGCCAGTCATAAATTGGTTCGTACAGCCATTACTGGTTTAGATCGGATGCAACACCGTGGAGGTATTGCGGCCGATGGTAAAACAGGTGATGGTTGTGGCTTGTTATTGCAAAAGCCTGATAACTTCTTTCGCAGTATTGCTCAAGAGCAAAATTGGCATCTAGGTAAAAATTATGCTGTAGGAATGATTTTCTTAAATCCAGATCCTGAGCTAGCCCAAAAAACGCGCCATATTGTTAATCAAGAACTCGAAAAAGAAACATTAACAATTGTAGGTTGGCGTGATGTGCCGACTGATCCTGCCTCTCTTGGTCCGATTGCAATTGAACAATTACCGCAATTTCAACAAATTTTTGTCTCAGCACCTGAAGGCTGGCGACCAAAAGATTTAGAACGTCGTTTGTACATTGCACGCCGCCGTATTGAGCAACGCATTGTAAATGATGATTATTTTTATATTTGTAGCTTATCAGGCTTAGTCACTGTCTATAAAGGTTTAGTGATGCCTGCGGATTTGCCTAATTTTTATTTAGATTTGGCTGATATTCGTATGGAGTCGGCAATTTGTGTTTTCCATCAGCGCTTTTCAACTAATACTCAACCTCGCTGGCCGTTAGCGCAGCCATTTCGTTATTTAGCACATAATGGTGAAATAAATACCATTGAAGGCAATCGGCAATGGGCGCGCGCACGTGCGTATAAATTTTCATCTCCGTTGTTACCTGACTTACAAACAGCAGCACCGTTCGTAAACGAAACCGGCTCAGATAGTTCTAGCCTTGATAATATGTTGGAATTGTTTTTAGCGGGTGGCATGGATATTTTCCGTGCGATGCGGATGTTAGTACCGCCAGCTTGGCAAAAAAACAAAGCCATGGATGAAGATTTAAGAGCCTTCTACGATTTTAACTCTATGCACATGGAACCTTGGGATGGCCCAGCCGGTATTGTAATGTCTGATGGGCGTTTTGCCGCCTGTAATTTAGACCGCAATGGTTTACGTCCTGCACGCTATGTAGTGACCAAAGATGGCTTAATGACGCTTGCATCTGAGGTGGGTATTTGGGATTACACCCCAGATGAAGTGCAAGAAAAAGGTCGTGTAGGACCTGGCGAATTACTGGTTATTGATACCTTACACGGTAAAATTTGGCATTCTAATGAAATTGATAACGACCTTAAAAGTCGTCATCCATACAAATCATGGCTTGAGCAAAATGTGCAACGTTTAACGCCTTTTGAAGATCTTGCTCATGAACTAACGGGTCAACGTGAACTAGATGATGATTTACTAGCGGTATATCACAAACAATATGCCTATAGTTTTGAAGAGCTTGACCAAGTCATTCGTGTGATGGGTGCCATAGGTCAAGAAGCGACAGGTTCAATGGGGGACGATACGCCATTTGCGGTTTTATCGTCAAAAGAGCGCCCAATTTATGACTATTTTCGTCAAAAATTTGCCCAAGTAACCAACCCTCCGATAGATCCTTTGCGTGAAAATCACGTGATGTCGTTGGCCACTTGTATTGGCCGTGAGCAAAATGTGTTTAACGAAACCACGGGTCATGCAAAACGATTACAATTTTCATCGCCGGTGTTGATGTATTCAGATATGACCCAGTTACTGCTTGCTGATCAAACACATTACAACTCAGCGACGATTAATCTTAACTACCTGATTGAAGAAGGATTAGAAGCTGCGCTGCACCGAGTGTGTGATGAAGCGCAATCGCATGCCGAATCAGGCGTGGTACTGATTGTATTATCTGATAAAGGCTTAACACCGTCGCATTTGCCAATTCCAGCTGCGATGGCTGTGGGCGCGGTGCATCAACGGTTAGTTAAAAATAATCTACGTTGTGATGCTAATATTATTGTTGAAACAGCAAGTTGTCGTGATCCTCACCAATTTGCGGTGCTACTCGGGTTTGGTGCAACAGCCATTTATCCTTACCTTGCTTATGAAACCCTGACACAAATGTCAGATAAAGGCACCATTAAGCAAAGTTATTGCCAAGTTACCTCATCGTATCGCAGTGCGATAAATAAAGGCTTGTATAAAATCATGTCGAAGATGGGTATAAGCACCGTTGCCAGCTACCGCTGTTCAATGTTGTTTGAAGCGGTAGGCTTAGCTGATGAAATTGTAGCGACTTGTTTTGAAGGCGTTGTAAACCGCATTAAAGGCGCTGACTTTACTGATTTCCATCAAGATTTATTAAACTTATCGCGTAAAGCTTGGGTGAAACGTAAACCACTTGATCATGGCGGCTTATTAAAATATGTCCATGGCGGTGAATACCATGCTTACAACCCTGACGTTATTCAAACGCTGCAAGTTGCAGTGCGTTCTGGGGAATACCACGATTATTTACAGTACGCAAACTTAGTCAATAATCGCCCAGTCACAACGCTACGTGACTTATTGCAATTGCAAGCGGGTGATGGCGCAATTTCAATTGATGAAGTAGAACCTGCCGAAGCACTGTATAAACGCTTTGATTCTGCCGCCATGAGTATCGGAGCCTTATCACCTGAAGCCCATGAAGCCTTGGCAATTGCAATGAATCGCTTGGGTGGGTGTTCAAATTCAGGCGAGGGTGGTGAAGATGTGCTGCGTTATGGCACCGAGAAAAACTCTCGTATAAAACAGGTGGCTTCGGGCCGATTTGGAGTGACACCGCATTATTTGGTTAATGCAGATGTGATTCAAATTAAAGTGGCACAGGGGGCAAAACCAGGTGAAGGCGGTCAGCTTCCGGGCGAAAAAGTAACGCCGTATATTGCAAAATTACGCTATTCAGTGCCTGGAGTGACATTAATATCACCGCCACCGCATCATGATATTTATTCAATAGAAGATTTAGCCCAGCTTATTTTTGATTTAAAACAAGTGAATCCAAAGGCAATGATTTCAGTGAAATTAGTGTCTGAGCCAGGTGTTGGTACGATTGCAACCGGTGTGGCTAAAGCGTACGCCGATTTAATTACCATTGCAGGTTACGATGGCGGTACTGGGGCAAGCCCATTAACATCGGTAAAATATGCAGGTTCACCGTGGGAACTTGGCTTGGCTGAAACGCAACAAGCTTTGGTTGAAAATGGCCTGCGTCATCGTATTCGTTTACAAACGGACGGCGGTTTAAAAACAGGCTTAGATATCATCAAAGCGGCCATTTTAGGCGCTGAAAGCTTTGGTTTTGGCACTGGCCCTATGGTGGCGTTAGGCTGTAAATATCTGCGTATTTGCCATCTAAATAACTGTGCAACTGGTGTTGCAACCCAAGATGAAAAGCTGCGTCAAAACCATTATCACGGCCTGCCAGAAATGGCGATGAACTACTTTAAGTTTATCGCTCAAGAAGCGCGTGAAATTATGGCTAGTTTGGGTATTCGCCAATTAGTCGATTTGATTGGGCGCACAGATTTATTAGCGGCTATTGAAGGCAAAACAGCTAAACAAAGCAAGCTTGATCTATCGGGGTTGTTGTATCGTCCTAACAATAAATCTGGGCAAACATTATTTTGTTCAACGCCTAATACGTCGCATTATCAAGGCCGACTAAATGAAACTTTATTAGCAAAATCACAAACCGCGATTGAGGAAAAGTTAGGAAAAGTGATCCGCGCTAAAATTAACAATACCGACCGTTCCGTTGGCGCCTTGTTATCAGGATACATTGCGCAATTACACGGTAATCAAGGCATGGCTGCTGATCCAATCCAAATTGATTTAACTGGGACGGCTGGCCAATCCTTTGGTGTTTGGAATGCCGGTGGTCTAGAAATGTCACTGGTGGGCGATGCTAACGATTATGTTGGTAAAGGTATGGCAGGTGGTAAGTTGAGTATCAGTCCTCCACCAGGATCATCGTTTGCGTGTCATCAAGCAAGCATTATTGGTAATACCTGTTTGTACGGTGCAACTGGCGGTAAATTGTTTGCAGCAGGGCGAGCAGGTGAGCGTTTTGCCGTGCGAAATTCAGGTGCGATAGCGGTTATTGAAGGTGCTGGTGATAATGCGTGTGAATACATGACTGGCGGTGTGGTTTGTATTTTAGGTAAAACGGGCATCAATTTTGGTGCAGGCATGACGGGTGGTTTTGCATATGTACTTGATGAAGCTCAAGACTTCGAGAAACGAATTAATTCGGAGCTTGTTGAGCTTATCGCAATGGATGAATTAGTTATTCACCATGAGCATTTACGCGGCCTAATCATTGAGCATTTAGAAGCGACCAAGTCATGCTGGGCTGAAACAATTTTAGCCGATTTTGAAAATTATTTAGCCAAGTTTAGGTTAATTAAACCTAAATCAAGCGATGTAAAAAGTTTATTAGGTCATCGTGCTCGCAGTAGTGCTGAGCTTAGAGTTCAAGCTCAGTAAGGAGAAAAAACAATGGCGCAGAATGTTTATCAGTTTATCGATGTACAGCGAGTTGATCCGCGTAAAAAGCCAATCTCAACCCGCAAAAAACAGTTTGTTGAAATATACGAACCCTTTTCAGCAAAACAGGTCGATTCACAAGCGGATCGCTGTTTAGATTGCGGTAACCCGTATTGTGAATGGAAATGTCCAGTTCACAATTATATTCCGCAGTGGTTGAAGCTAATTAAAGATGGCAAAATTTTTGAAGCCGCGGAGCTTTCCCATCGTACCAATAGTTTGCCAGAAGTGTGTGGCCGAGTGTGCCCACAAGACAGGCTATGTGAAGGCTCATGTACGCTCAATGATGAGTTTGGGGCGGTAACGATTGGTAATATTGAAAAATACATTACCGATACTGCCTTTGCTATGGGGTGGAAACCCGATACTTCCTATGTAATATGGACGGACAAAAAAGTTGCCATTATTGGAGCGGGTCCTGCAGGGCTTGGTTGTGCCGATATTTTGGCCCGTAACGGCGTTAAACCTGTGGTATTTGACCGTCATCCTGAAATTGGTGGCCTACTTACATTTGGTATTCCGTCATTTAAACTTGAAAAGTCTGTGATGGAAAAGCGCCGTGAAATTTTCACTGAAATGGGCGTAGAGTTTCGTTTAAATACTGAAGTGGGTAAAGACGTGCAATTGGCAGATTTAATTGCTGAATACGATGCGGTTTTTGTCGGTGTTGGTACCTATCAAAATATGCGTGGTGGTCTTGAAAATGAAGATGCACAAGGTGTGTTTGATGCTTTGCCATTCTTAATCGCAAATACGAATAAAGTAATGGGTTTTGATAACGAGGCTTATCCGTATCAGGATATGGCGAATAAACGTGTAGTCGTATTGGGTGGCGGTGATACCGCGATGGACTGTGTGCGCACGTCAATTCGCCAAGGTGCCAAAGAAGTAATTTGTGCATATCGTCGTGATGAGCAAAATATGCCAGGTTCAAAACGTGAAGTGAAAAATGCCAAAGAAGAAGGCGTAAAATTCAAGTTTAATGTCCAGCCCAAAGGAATTCAGCTTGATGTCGAAGGTAAAGTTATTGGCGTGAATATGGTTAAAACTGCACTCGGTGAGCCCGATGCTAAAGGCCGTCGTCGAGCCGAAGAAGTACCAGGTTCTGAGCATATTTTACCTGCAGATGCTGTGATTATGGCGTTTGGTTTTCAAGCTCATCCAATGCCTTGGCTAGAGCCATTTGGTGTTGAATGTGACCAATGGGGACGGATCAAAGCGCCTGAACAAGGCAGTGGTCATACTCATCAAACCACGAATCCTAAAATTTTTGCTGGTGGTGATATAGTGCGTGGTTCAGATTTAGTTGTGACTGCTATTTTTGAGGGGCGCAATGCAGCAGAAGGGATCTTAGATTATTTAGCGGTGTAAGCTAAACATTATAGCTTTTATAAAATAATAAAAAAGGTAAGCATATGCTTACCTTTTTTATTTCATTTCATGCTACTTGTAATAACAGTGACTTTTTTCGTTCCCGACAAGCTCTCGCGAGTTATCGATTACGAACAAGCCTCGAGTAACTCTTGGGCGTTATTTAAGGTTATTTGGCTAATATTATTACCACCTAATAATCGCCCAATTTCATTAATTCTACCTTGTTGATCAAGCAACCTCATTTTTGTATGTGTTTGTTTACCGTCACTGAATTTAGCAACAAAAAACTGCTGATGGCCACTGCAAGCCACTTGCGGTAAATGGGTAACACAAATAACTTGAGTTGACTCTCCGAGCTGGCGTAAAAGGTTGCCTACTGCAGATGCCGTTGGGCCTGAAATACCTACATCCACCTCATCAAAAATAAGGGTTGGAGTGGTTACTTTAGCGGCAATAATCACTTGTATGGCTAAGCTAATACGAGAAAGCTCACCACCCGAGGCCACTTTTGCCAGTGGTTGCATCGGCTGGCCTGGGTTAGTGCAAACCAAAAAATCAATTTTGTCTAAGCCGATAGGGCTTGGAGCTGCGGTTGTTTCAAACTCTAACTCAATTTCAAATTGACCATTTTCCATCGATAGTTGATGCATACTTTGGCTTATTAGAGTGTTAAGCGCTTTAGCTGCAATATGCCGACTTTGGCTTAATATTTGGGCGCTTTGTTGATATTGCTTTAACGTAGCTGTTATTTCTAACTCAAGGCTGTCTAATCGAGCACTGTCATTGCTAATTTTATCAAGTTGGCAAATTAGCTGCTGATGATAAGCGTATAATTCTTGAGGACGAATATGATGTTTACGCGCCAACTCTAAAGTTTTTGCCATTCGCTCTTCTACTTCAATTAAGCGATGTGGATCACATTCACTACTTTCTTGATAACGACGGATATTGCTGGCTGCCTCTTCAATTTGTACCGCAGCTTCAAAGAGTAAGTCAGCAATCGGTGCTAGCTGTGGGTCAATACTCGCAAGTTCGGCAAACCGATTTGCACTATGTTGCACAATGGAATGTGCGTTTGCACCATCTTCTTCATATAAATGTTGCAGCTCTCGTTGGCTCGACTCAAGTAAAGTGTGCATATTACTAAGCAAGCTATGCTCAGCTTCAACATTGTCATATTCACCATCTTCAAGCCCAAACTCATTGAGTTCAGCTACTTGATACTCAATAAGTTGTTGTTGTGCATCTTGTTGTGTTTGTAATACAAGAAGTTGAGCATGTTCTTTTTTGATGCTCTGGTAGCGTTTGTAGAGGTTTTTTGTATTGGCGAGAAGTGGCGTATGTCCAGCATATTCATCAAGCAGAAGGAGTTGATGGTCATTCTTACTTAATAATTGATGTGCATGCTGTCCATGAATCGCAATGAGCGATTGGCTTAATGTTTTTAATTGGCTTGCTGTAACTGAGGTACCATTAATGTAAGCCTTACTGCGGCCTGTATTGCTGATAACTCGGCGCAAAATACATTCATCATCACTGACTAAATCATTATCGAGTAGAAATTTTTGTGCGCTAGGAAGTTTTCTAATATCAAATTCAGCAGTGATTTCTGCTTTATCGGCGCCTGGACGCACCATACTTGCTTCAGCTCGCTCGCCTAAACATAATGATAACGCATCAATAGCGATTGATTTACCGGCGCCTGTTTCGCCGGTAATTGTGGTCATACCCGAGTGCCATTCTGTTTTAAGCTCGGAAACAATAGCAAAATTATTTACTTCTAACGCAATTAACATACTGTTTATCCATCCAGTTCATTAACTGTTAATTTATACAGTATTTGTGCGTTTCGCAAATATTTTTTAACTATTTTAGTTAAATTGTGGTGCTGGTTTTCTCTTCAGTTTGTGAGCCGCTTTCTTCTGCATGAAGGGCGTCAACAGTTTCTTCATTTAACACATTTGGTGATTTTAATCCGATCACAAGCGCTGGTAACAGTTGCTCATAAAAAATCTTATTGAAATCACGGCCAGTGGGTAATTCGCTAACAAAATTGAGCATGCGTTCAGCGAGTTGATCTTTATTACCGGTTACATGGCATTTCGCCATTTCACTGGCAAGTACATTGGTTAAATTTTCAATGCACGCTTCCATCAGGATAAGATTAGATTCTGTGTGAGACTGGACAACAAAGAAGTTATTAACGATAGCTTGCATCATAGGGATATGTTTTGGTCGTATGAGCTTCGCTTCGGCGTAAAGAGATAGTTGTTTTTTATATGACTCGGTGATGTATTTGACCCTGTCATTGAATTGTTGTTTTTTAAAGGCTTCAGCTTTTTTTCGGTTATTTTCTACCACAGTGTAAGTGGCAAAAACAGCGATAAGAAGAATAACGCATAGCAATACTACATAAGTCATAATGTTTAAAAAATCCAAGATAAACAGCTTTAAACGGCAGCATACTTAAACTTTTATCAAAATAAAATAGTCAATGCGATAATTTGAAATATTAAAAGTCACTCAGTGAACTTTAATAGAGTGAATTACTTAGCAAGCACAAACTATTAAAATAAATACTTTTAATGTTAAACAAGGTAAAACCTATAAAAATACATTTTAATGATTTACAGGTTTTGACTTAGCCTAATATAAACGACTGCCCCAATTGAGCTTTTGGCGCAAAACATTGTAATACGAATACTCTTTTGGATGTATGAGACGTAGCGGTTTAGTGCCTTTTTTAATCACAACTTCATCGCCAGGCATGACAGCTAACACAATATGGCTATCACAACTAATTTGTAAGTTATCGTCATTTTCAAGGCTTAGTTTTAAACGAATCTCATTATCGGCATCGACGACTAAGGGCCGACTTGATAATGTGTGGGGAAACATAGGCACTAAGGCCATCGCATTAAGCTCAGGTGTTAAAATCGGCCCGCCACCTGATAGGGAGTAAGCGGTTGACCCCGTTGGGGTGCAGACAATTAAACCATCTGATTTTTGTGAAAAAACAAATTCATCATTAATAAAAGCTTCAAATTCAATCATGTGGGCTACTTTGTCAGCATGAAGCACCGCTTCATTTACTGCAGAGTTGGAGCTTTTTAGTTTTTCGTGGCGGTACACTTCAACTTCCAGTAGGAACCGCGTCTCTTGACGATATTGACCGCTTAATACTTGTTCAAGTGCAGCTTCAAAGTTATGTGGATCTAAGTCGGTTAAAAAACCTAAGTTGCCACGGTTTACACCGATAACAGCAACGTCAAATCGAGATAATACGCGGGCCGCACCCAACATATTGCCATCACCACCAACCACAATCGCTAAATCGCACTGGCGACCTAAGTCAACCAGTTCAACTAAACGATGTTCTGGCACACCCATATCAAGACCAACACGTTGTTCGATAAAGACCTCATAACCGAGCGCATCAAGAAAGCTGTCGAGTTTTTTCAAGGTGGCGTTTGCACCCGCGTGGTTAGGTTTTCCGATAAGGCCAATGGTATTGAATGTTTTGTTCATGGAGATTGACTGAAATTGAAAGTAAATTCAGTATATCTAAAAGCTTAGCTACTTGAAAATAAATAACCTAGCCCACATTAAGTGATTATGAATTTAAATACTCGCGATCAACAAATTTTCTCCGCCATTATGCGCTTTTATTGCGATGGCCAAGGTATGGCTGTGCCGTCGTCACGTATTGCGAAACAAAATGGGATGGCGGTTTGCTCTGCAACAATTCGTAATTCGATGGTACGGATGGAGAAATTAGGTTTAATTTGTTCACCTCACACTTCAGCTGGGCGTATTCCGACAGTTGAAGGCTTTAAATATTGGTTTGAAACATATTTTGATTTACCTCATGTTGTCGATTTTTGGCAGCCTAGTAATGAAAGGCTAATTCAATTTACTCATTTTTTAAGCCAAAAGTACAAAGTGTGCGCTTGTGTTGGGCTACCACAAGTTACTACCCAAGCTATTTTTAGAGTTGAAGTACTCGATTTTGATCAGCAAAGTTGGGTTATTTTATTGTTCGATCGTCAAGGGCAAAGCCACAATGTTGTAATTACAAAACCGTTAGAGGCAAACGAAAAAATTCGTTTGGCATTTAACGGCTGGCTTAATACGGTATTTGCACAGCAAACATTGGCCGAAGGGTTACAACGAATGCGCGCTATGTCTGCAACCGCGCCTATGTTTTGTCATGGCTCACTGGCGCAGTGGACACGATTGTTGGCCGACAAACTTGGATCTGAAAACAGCATTGTTGTTGGTGAGAATTATTTATTTGAATCGTTAAAAGGCTCTGAACAACCTTGTATTGGTAGGCCTTTACTTAGTTTTGTTGAAGATAAATTGGCCTTTAAACGTGGTTTGTCGGTTATTTTGGGTGATGACATGCCATTTCATGGCTTTGAGCAGTTAGTTATACTCAGTGCTCCTTATTTTACTCAAGGGGTTTATCAAGGGCGTTTTTGTATTATTTGTAAAAAAACCGCACCCATAGAAGCTTTAATTAATGAATTTGCCGCTTTGGGCTAAAAAGGCTCTTGAATCTTAAAATTCCATCCCCATAATTACCCGCAGTTGTAAAGAATTGGAGATCAGAAATAATGTCTGAACAAACAAATCATGCTTCACAAGAAGCTGAACTGAACGAGCAAACAGTTAACCAACCGGTTGATGGTGAACACGTTGAACAAGAGTTAAGCCCTGAGGCTGAAATTGCATTATTATCTGCTGAATTAGAAGCTGCAAATCAAACTATTGCAGATCAAAAAGACAGTGTGATCCGTGCTGCCGCTGAAGTGGATAATGTACGTCGTCGTACAGCTCAAGATATTGAAAAAGCGCATAAATTTGCACTAGAAAAATTCTCAAATGAGTTATTACCTGTTATTGATAACTTAGAGCGTGCCATCGAATTTGCTGATAAAAGTAATGAAGCATTAACACCATTACTTGAAGGTATTGATATGACAGTAAAAAGCTTTGTGACTGCGGTTGCAAAGTTTGGCGTTGAGGTAGTTAATCCTCAAGGTGAAAGCTTTAACCCTGAATATCATCAAGCAATGGCATTACAACCAAGTGCTGATGTAGAGCCAAATACTGTACTTGCTGTGATGCAAAAAGGTTACACATTACACGGTCGTTTATTACGCCCTGCGATGGTAATGGTATCTAAAGCAGCTGAATAATTTTTAGTTGTGAGTAAATATAAAAAACCGCAGTCATGCGGTTTTTTTATGTCCATTAAATGGTATTACTGTGTCTTCGTTGCAAATATTGGCACAATAAAATAGCGATCACTGCACTGAACATTAAAATTGAAAAAGCAAAAGTATCTTGGCTATGAAGTAGAGCTAAAAGTGGACCTGCAAGTGCACCACAGCCAAAACGTAATGTGCCAATGACGGCTGTCGCAGTGCCAGATTGTTTTGCAAAAGCGATTAAAATTAATGCATCGGCATTACTCGCCATTAACCCTAAACTCATCATCAGTGGGGCAATAAAAATAACGACCCACATCAGTGTTGGTTGCATCATAGAGGCCATCACTAAGCAACTAGCACTCAATATTGCCAAGACTAAACCACTATAAAGCATCGTTCTTGAGCCAAAACGGCCAACAAGGCGTGTATTGATGAAATTACCTGCCATAAGAGCAATCACGTTAAACGCAAATAAGACGCCGAAAGTTTGGCTTTCAACTTTAAAATAATCGAGATAAATAAACGGGACCGACGTTAAAAAACAAAAGAAAGCAAAGGATGCAAACATTGAACTTAAAATATCAAAGCGAGCCGGGCGATAACTTAAGACAGTTTTATAGCTATCAATAAATAAATTAAGCCCTTTGTTTGGGTTTTTGCTTATCGGGATGTCAATTAAGTAGCGCATGATGAAAAGTAAAATAATAACGGTATAACCACTTAAAAAGATGAAAATACTTTGCCAATGCCATACGACCATTAGGGCACTGCCAATTGAAGGAGCAAGCAACGGGGCCATCATCATGATCATTGATACGTAAGACATACCTTTGGCTGTTTCTTGTTGATAGATATAACGAATGATCCCAGGAACTACAATGGTAGCTGCGGCACCAAAAAAAGCTTGAAAAGCTCGGGTGAGCAAAAACATCTCAATATTACGGCAGAAAACGAGCGCGACACTAAAAAATAAAAATCCTGATAAGCCAATAATAGCAAGCTTTCGGCGACCGAATTGATCTGCTAGTGGGCCAAAAAAAAGCATTCCTAACGCATATCCGGCCAAATAAGTGCTTAATGATAATTGCACTTGGTTAATAGACGCGCCTAAATCCTGAGCAATTTGCAGCATGGCTGGCAAATACAAATCAATTGCAAGCGGGGTGATGGCCACAATACTAGCTAATAAAGGTAATAAAATGCGTTTGTTTAAAGTTGGTTGCATACTAAAAGCAATTTTTAATTAGGGGGCAAGTAGTGTAAGACTTTTGATCTTTGAAACAAGCATTAACTGTGCACAATGGCCTTGCAGTTTTGCAGAGCACCACGCGTTTTTGATTCATAAATAATTATATCGGCACGGCTACTTTTAGCTTAATGGATGGGGGTAATAAAATAAAAACGCAAAATGCGTGTCGACTATTAATTTTAACCTGACTCCATTACACTCCTTTCAAACGCTAAATTTAAAGGAACAACATGAAAAATGCACTCTTAGCGCTCGCAGTAACAGGATTACTGCTTGGATGTAAAACATCACCTACAGGACGTACTCAATTAGCCCTATATTCTGATAGCGACATGAATAGCATGGGCGCTCAAAGTTTTAATCAATTAAAACAATCAATGGCTATTAATACCGATGCTAAAACCAATCGGTATGTGCAATGTATAGCAGATAACATCATTGCCGTATTACCGCAGAAATACGCCAGTCAGCAATGGGAAGTGGTTGTATTTGAAGAAGACTCAGCAAATGCATTTGCATTACCGGGTGGAAAAATTGGTGTTCACACAGGTTTATTAAAAGTAGCGGTCAATCAGCATCAAGTGGCTACTGTAATGGGACACGAAGTGGGCCATGTTATTGCTGAGCATTCTAATGAGCGTGCCTCACAAAGCTCAGCGATTCAAATTGGAATGCAAGCCGCAGATACAACGCTAAAAACAACTCAAAATCAATACCATGGTGCCATTATGACTGCGCTGGGTGTTGGTACACAATATGGGGTGATACTGCCATTTAGCCGCACACATGAATCTGAAGCCGATGAAATTGGGCTTGATTTAATGGCTCGGGCTGGATTTGATCCAAAAGAATCAGTGACACTTTGGCAAAATATGAGCGCTGCTGGTAGCGGAGGAGCGCCTGAGTTTTTATCAACTCATCCATCACCTAAAACTCGAATTGACGACTTACGCAAAGGGATGCCAGAGGCAATGAAACTGCATTATAGTGCTGTGCAAGCAGGCCAAAAGCCTGGTTGCACGTTGTAATTTAAAAAGTCCATGCAACATGGAGTTGGGGAGCTGATTCAAAGGTATCGGTTCCCAACTTGTTATGCCAAAGTTGCCATTTTATACCCAATAAAAGTGTATTTTTCTCAAATTGTAGGGCATTGCCTAAGTCCCACTGTAAAATAGGTTGGGCTAAAATCCAGTCATTAACTTCATTACCTAGTTCGTTTTCTCGCGACGCAATATATTCAATATGGCCTGTAAAATTAAATTTTTGATTGCCGACAGTAAAAGGCAAACCCCACGCAGTATCCAGCATCCAGCTGTTCGTTTCTTTTGGTGCTGAACCACGGCTAGTCCCCTCATTGTCATCTATATAGCCCGTTATCAAGGTATTTAAAAAGCTAAATCCCGGCGCATCCCAATATAATTTAATGCCGGGCAGGTATTTAACCGCGTTTGAATCACCTGCTGCATTCACACCTATTACAGCGCCAATATCTTTAATTGCACCGAACTTCATTGAGCGGCCACTCGCTTTTGCGAAGCTTATTGCAGAATAAAACTCACCGTAATAATCATTGTCTTGGTAGCCATCAGTTTTATTATCTTTAATAAAATCAATAAAAAAGAAGTTGTCACCTAGTTGATATGTAGAGCTGTGTTGTAACGTTGCAACCGAGGTTGTAGCTGTGTGCTTACTAAACGGGTTTGTAAAAGAGCCGCGATTCAGGTGGAGTTGTGTTTGACTCCAACTCGCACAAAATGCAGTTGGTGCAATAAATAACACAGCAAAGAGTAGTTTTTTCATAGGCCTGTTCAATAAGTGGGTAATGAACAAATTGTAGATGAAAAAAAGTAAGAGGAGCAAAAAGTTAAATCAATACGGAAAAGGTAGGTGAGATACCAATCATTTGATTGGTATCTCTTATTTATTACGCTTTATGGCGACTCAAACAGATAATAGAAATAGCGACAAAAGCCAAAATAAAGCAGTAGTAAGAAGAGCTTGCAACTTGCCAAGGTGAAATTTTAAATGTTGCGCCCAGTAATAATGCTTGTGCACCATAAGGTAAAGATCCTTGCATTACACAGGCAAAAATATCCAATAAGCTTGCTGAGCGTTTAGGGGATATTTCACCATCTTCTGCAAGTTTTTTTGCAATAGGGCCAGCAACAATAATTGATACCGTATTGTTTGCGATGCATAAGTTAGATGTTAAAACAAGGGCAGCAATACCGAGTTGGTCTGCTACTTTACGATTCCACTTAGCAATAATTTGGGTTAAATATTGAATTTTATGAGCAATATAATCTAAGCCGCCATTGATACGAATAAACTCAGATAAACCGCCAATCAGCATTGAAAGTAAAAAGATTTCTTGCATGCTGCTAAAGCCAGCATAAATATCTTTTATAAACGCGCTGCCTTCATAATCACCAGTAAAACCCATGACACCCGCAAAAACAATACCACTAAATAACACCACAAATACGTTAAATCCAAGTACAGCGAGTACCAAAATAAAGGCGTAAGGTAGCACTAACAATAAATCATACTCTTGCACTTCAATGGCTTGTGGAGCTGGGGTAAGAATAAATAACAGTGCAACAGTTAATAGGGCTGCAGGAATTGCAATTTTAATATTCTCACGAAATTTATCTTTCATTTCACAACCTTGTGTACGGGTTGCAGCAATGGTGGTATCAGAAATAATTGATAAGTTATCACCAAACATTGCGCCAGAAACAACGGCACCCGCTACAAGTGCTGGATCCATGCCTGTTTTGAGCGATAACGCATAAGCAATTGGTCCAATTGCGCCAATGGTGCCCATTGAAGTGCCCATTGCTGTCGCTACGATGGCAGAAATTAAAAATAAGCCTGGCAGTAAAAAGCTTGGCGGGACTAAATCAAGACCGGCATTGACAACCGCATCTACACCACCGGTTGCACCAGCGACGGTTGAAAACGCACCGGCAAGTAAATAAATCAAACACATAGTAATGATGTTGCTATGGCCTGCGCCTTTGATAAAGGTTTCAACAGAACCATTAATTGTTGATTTATTTAAAATAAAAGCGAGTAAAATTGCGGGTAAAATAGCAACAGGAGCAGGTAGTTGATAAAAAGCATAGTCAACACCTTGTGATTGAAGGTATAAGCCAGCGCCTAAAAATATAGCGACGAAACTTAACAAGGGAAGCAAAGATAACTTTGCTTGAGTTTTACTAAAAGTAGACTGCATTAAAAACCTCTAAAATAAATGTTGCAGCCCCACAGTTCCCTTTTTAGCTGCATTTTTCAAGCGCCCGCAAGCCAAAGACCAAATCGGCGCCTTATATCTAAGGAAGTGCGAATGTATAGATGGCTAGATGTTTTGTCAAATTTTTCTTGTTACACTGTGCCAAAAGTTAATGCGCTTCAAAAGTGCATAAAAACCCTTTAATGCATCTGATGCGAATAAACATTAAACTATTAACATATAGTAATTTGTTAGCGTTAAAAAGAATCTTTTTGCTTTTTAATTAAACAAAAAGCAAATTAACTTAATTTAACCCTTTATTTATAAAGAGAATAATATGAATCGAATAGGCGTGTTTGGTGCAAATGGCCGCATGGGGCAAGCACTCTTACAGGCGACTTATCAAAGTCCTAATAGTGAAATCGCTGCAGCTTATGTACGAGAAACATCTGACTTTTTTGGTATTAAGGTTGGCCCAGTTATTGGTGTGAATGGCATTGAACAGTCATTTTCGGCCGTAGAGCAAAACAATACTGCCAATGTGGATGTACTGATTGATTTTACTTTACCACAAGGCATGTTGGTGCATTTAGCCTATGCGGTTGCGAATCAAATTCCTATGGTGATTGGTACTACGGGTTTAACAGCTGATGAATTTGCGAAATTACAGCAAGCTGCTAAAACTATTCCCATTGTATTTTCGCGCAATTTTAGTGTTGGTATTAATTTATTACTTAATTTAGTACAAACAGCCGCCAGAACATTGAATGATGACATTGATATCGAAATTTTTGAGGCGCACCACCGTCATAAAATAGATGCCCCTTCTGGCACCGCACTTGCGATTGGTGAGGCGATTGCTGAAGCTAAAGGATGGGTGCATGACGACGTTGCTCGTTACGAACGTCATCAAGACCATGTAGCTAAATCACAAAATGAAATTGGTTATTCTGTGCTAAGAGCGGGGGATATTGTCGGTGAACATACGGCTTATTTCGCTTCTATCGGCGAAAGACTCGAAATAACGCATAAAGCAAGTTCTCGAATGACCTTCGCTCAAGGAGCGGTAAGGGCTGCGGGCTGGTTGAAAAATAAACCAGCAGGACTTTATGATATGCAAGATGTGTTAGGTTTTAAGGAGTAAACCGTTTTTTTTGACGCTTTGAGCGTTTTTTTATGAAGAAGGCGCTATTTTTAGTTTTTTTATAATTACCGTTAGACCTCGAAGCGTTTTTAATCTAAAATGAGCACAATTTGCCAAAATTTATTTTGCGTGTTTCCAAACGCCTTGAGCGGGTCGTAAATCGTCAGTTTTTACACCCGTTTTTTACTGTTAGGAGGTTAACTTGACTATATCCGCTTTGTTAGTCCTAGAAGACGGCACAGTGTTCCGCGGTACTGCGATAGGGGCTGAAGGTATTTCAGTCGGTGAAGTAGTATTTAATACATCAATGACAGGCTATCAGGAGATTATTACTGATCCCTCATATGCGGAACAAATCGTAACCCTGACTTACCCACATATCGGTAATACGGGCACTAACAGCGAAGACGAAGAAGCGAATAAAATCTGGGCCAAAGGCCTAGTGATTCGTGATTTGCCACTGCTAGCGAGTAATTTCCGTAATGAGCAATCATTAGATGAATATTTAAAAGCTCGCAATATCCTAGGGATTGCAGACATTGATACCCGTAAATTAACACGTATCTTACGTGATAAAGGGGCTCAAAATGGTTGTATTATCGCTGGTGAAATTGATGAAGCGAAAGCTTTAGAGGCTGCAAAAGCATTCCCAGGTTTAAAAGGAATGGATCTTGCCAAAGTAGTAACAACTACTGAGCAATATCAATGGAATGAAGGCAGTTGGCAACTAGGTCAAGGATTTAAGACGCTTGCTGACGCTGATGCAAAGTTCCATGTTGTTGCCTATGACTTTGGTGTTAAACGCAACATTCTTCGTATGCTTGTTGACCGTGGTTGTAAATTAACGGTTGTGCCTGCTCAAACGTCTGCTGCTGACGTATTAGCCTTAAATCCAGATGGTATTTTCTTATCAAATGGCCCAGGTGACCCAGCGCCATGTACGTATGCGATTGAAGCAATTAAAGCGTTTTTAGAAACTGATACGCCTATTTTTGGGATCTGTTTAGGTCATCAATTATTAGCACTTGCGTCAGGCGCACAAACAGTGAAAATGAAGTTTGGTCACCACGGTGGTAACCACCCAGTGAAAGACTTAGATCGTGGCGTAGTGATGATCACGGCGCAAAACCATGGTTTTGCTGCTGAAGAATCAACACTTCCTGCAACATTACGTGCAACGCATAAATCATTATTTGATGGTACTTTACAAGGTATTCATCGTACTGATAAGCCTGCATTTAGCTTCCAAGGTCACCCCGAAGCAAGCCCAGGCCCGCACGATGCCGCACCGTTATTTGATCACTTCATCGATTTGATGCAAGAACGTAAACACTAATTTAGGACCGAGAGTAACAATGCCAAAACGTACTGATATAAAAAGCATTCTTATCCTAGGCGCAGGCCCTATTGTAATCGGCCAAGCCTGTGAATTTGACTACTCGGGTGCACAAGCCTGTAAAGCGCTTCGCGAAGAAGGCTACCGTGTCATTCTAGTGAATTCAAACCCTGCAACTATCATGACCGACCCTGAAATGGCTGATGCAACATACATCGAGCCAATTCATTGGGAAGTAGTCGAAAAAATCATTGAAAAAGAAAAGCCTGACGCAGTTTTACCAACAATGGGTGGTCAAACGGCATTAAATTGTGCCCTTGATTTAGACCGTCGTGGTGTACTTGCAAAACATGGTGTTGAGCTAATTGGCGCAACAGCTGATGCAATTGATAAAGCAGAAGACCGTTCACGTTTTGACGTGGCAATGAAAGCGATTGGTTTAGAAACACCACGCGCTGAAATTGCACGTAGCATGGAAAGTGCACGCGACATCGTCACGCGTATCGGTTTTCCGTGTATCATCCGTCCTTCTTTTACTATGGGTGGAACAGGCGGTGGTGTTGCGTATAACCAAGAAGAATTTGAAGAGATTTGTGAACGCGGTCTTGATCTTTCGCCAACTAAAGAGTTGTTAATTGACGAATCGTTAATTGGCTGGAAAGAATACGAGATGGAAGTGGTTCGTGATAAAAACGACAACTGCATCATCGTGTGTTCAATTGAAAACTTTGATCCTATGGGTGTGCATACAGGTGACTCAATCACCGTGGCCCCAGCACAAACATTAACTGACAAAGAATACCAAATCATGCGTAATGCCTCGATGGCCGTACTGCGTGAAATTGGTGTTGAAACAGGTGGTTCAAACGTACAGTTTGGTATTTGTCCTGATACTGGCCGCATGGTTATTATCGAGATGAACCCTCGTGTATCACGTTCATCTGCACTTGCGTCAAAAGCAACGGGTTTCCCAATTGCTAAAATCGCTGCAAAATTAGCTGTAGGTTATACGCTTGATGAGTTACAAAATGACATTACTGGCGGTAAAACACCAGCGTCATTTGAGCCATCAATTGATTACGTAGTAACAAAAATTCCTCGCTTCAACTTTGAAAAATTTGCTGGTGCAAACGACCGTTTAACCACGCAAATGAAATCAGTGGGCGAAGTAATGGCGATTGGTCGTAACCAACAAGAGTCATTACAAAAAGCATTACGCGGTTTAGAAGTGGGCGCAACTGGGTTTAACCCAATTGTGGCGCTTGATGACCCAAGTGCAAGAGAAAAAATCATTCACGAATTACGTGAGCCAGGCGCTGAGCGTATTTGGTATGTTGCAGATGCAATGCGCCACGGTATGTCAGTGGATGACGTGTTTGAATACACTAAAATCGACCGTTGGTTCTTAGTTCAAATTGAAGACATCTTAAAAGATGAAGCTAAAATCGCTTCAACTGGCATGGCTGGCTTAAACAAAAACTTTTTACGTAGCTTAAAGCGCAAAGGTTTTGCTGATGCCCGTATTGCTGAAATTTCAGGTGTATCAGAAGCTGAGATTCGTAAAAAACGCCATAATTTCAATATCTTCCCAGTTTACAAGCGCGTAGATACGTGTGCGGCTGAATTTAGTTCAGACACTGCTTACATGTATTCAACGTACGATGAAGAGTGTGAAGCGAACCCAAGTAACCGCGATAAAATCATGGTTATCGGTGGTGGTCCTAACCGTATCGGTCAAGGTATTGAGTTCGATTACTGCTGTGTTCATGCGGCACTTGCTCTTCGTGAAGACGGTTATGAAACCATCATGGTTAACTGTAACCCTGAAACGGTTTCTACCGACTATGATACGTCAGATCGTTTATATTTCGAACCAATTACCCTTGAAGATGTACTTGAAATCGTTCGTGTAGAAAAGCCAAAAGGCGTGATTGTACAATACGGTGGTCAAACACCTCTGAAACTTGCTCGTGCCCTTGAAGCGAATGGTGTGCCAGTAATTGGTACTTCACCAGATGCGATTGACCGTGCTGAAGACCGTGAGCGTTTCCAACAATTAGTTGAACGTTTAGGTTTATTACAACCACACAATGCAACAGTAACGTCAACCGAAGAAGCGATGGCTAAATCGCAAGAAATCGGTTTCCCATTAGTTGTTCGCCCATCATATGTATTAGGTGGCCGCGCAATGGAAATCGTTTATGACGAAGATGATTTACGTCGTTATATGACTGAAGCAGTACAAGCATCAAACGAAGCGCCTGTATTACTTGATCATTTCTTAGATGACGCAATTGAAGTTGACGTTGATGCCATTTGTGACGGTGAGCAAGTCATTATCGGCGGTATCATGGAGCATATCGAACAAGCCGGTGTTCACTCTGGTGACTCAGCATGTTCATTACCTCCTTATACGTTAAGTGCTGAAATTCAAGACCGCATGCGTGACCAAGTTACCCGTATGGCACTTGAACTTGGTGTCGTTGGTTTAATGAATACCCAATTTGCTGTTAAAGATGGCGATGTGTATTTAATTGAAGTGAACCCTCGCGCTGCACGTACTGTTCCGTTTGTTTCTAAAGCAACGAGTGTACCGATTGCTAAAATTGCTGCACGCTGTATGGCGGGCCAATCACTTGCAAGCCAAGGTATTACCAAAGAAACAATCCCACCTTATTACAGCGTAAAAGAAGTGGTACTTCCTTTTGCTAAATTCCAAGGTGTTGATCCTATTCGCGGCCCAGAAATGCGCTCGACAGGTGAAGTAATGGGTGTCGGTGATAACTTTGCTGAAGCGTTTGCAAAAGCTCAGTTAGGTGCAGGAAACATTTTACCTCGCGGCGGTCGTGCATTATTATCCGTGCGTAACGGCGATAAAAAACGAATTGTAGAACTAGCTCGTATCATGACAGAACTTGGTTTTGAACTTGATGCTACTGGTGGTACAGCTGCAGCACTTGAAACAGCCGGCATTGCAGTACGCCGAGTTAATAAAGTGTTTGAGGGTCGCCCTCATATTCTTGACCGTATCAAAAACGGTGAGTATAGCTATATCGTTAACACGACTGAAGGTCGCCAAGCGATTGAAGATTCTAAAGTTCTTCGTCGTGGTGCGCTTCAACATAAAACAAACTATACCACAACGCTTAATGCTGCTTTTGCTAACTGTAAAGCAAATGCCGCAGACGATCGCTCAAAAGTAAATTCATTACAAGAGCTACACCGTCGCGTTAAATAAGTAATTGAGCCTCTGGTAGCTGTGTTATCAGAGGTTTTAAGTGAGAGTTTATGCAACAAATCCCTATGACAGTGAGAGGCGTTGAGCTACTAAGAGCAGAGCTTAACGAACTTAAAACAGTCAAACGCCCAAAAATTATTGCAGATATTGCAGTGGCACGTGAACATGGCGATTTAAAAGAAAACGCTGAATATCATGCCGCACGTGAAGAGCAAGGTTTTTGTGAAGGACGAATTCAAGAAATTGAAGCAAAGTTATCAAACGTACAAGTGATTGACGTCACCAAAATGGCTAACACTGGTAAAGTTATTTTTGGCACGACAGTAACAATTGTGAACGTAGAGACCGATGCCGAAGTGACTTACAGAATAGTCGGTGATGATGAAGCAAACATTAAAAACAACTTAATTTCAGTTAATTCACCGATTGCTCGCGGTCTTGTTGGTAAATCAGTCGATGATGCTGTGACTATCAATACGCCAAAAGGCAATGTTGAGTATGAAATTATAGCGGTTGAATATATTTAACGAAAACGACTACAATGAAAGCTCGGTATTTAACCGAGCTTTTTTTTTGGAGGTAAGTTTGCGAAAAATAACAATAATAGCGCTGTCTCTGCTTTATTCTCTTCCTACCTATGCGGTCGATTGCCAAACCGCTTTTTTAGATCTTGATTACGTCAATGCGTTTAGTGCTTGTAAAGAAGCCAGTGACAACGCAGATGCACAAGCCAGTTTCATTATGGCAACCATTTATGCCAAAGGGCTGAGTGTTGCGCCCAATGTTGACCAATCCATTAGTTACTTAACGTATGCCGCTGAGCTAAAGCATCCTGAAGCGATGTTTAATTTGGCTGTGGCGTTTGAGCTTGGGCGTGGGGTGAGTAAAAGTGCATCGGATGCATTAGGTTGGTATCAAAAATCTGCTGAAGCTAATTTTTTGCCTGCACAGCGTAAATTGGCCTTAATGTATGAAAAAGGCAAGGGCACTGTTGTTGATGCGAAACAAGCTTATCATTGGTATAAAAAAGCCGCAGAAGCAGGGGAATCTTATGCACAATTAAAGTTGGGTGCAATTTTACTGCAAGATAAAGTAGTGCCTAAGGATATTGAAGCTGGGCTAAGTTGGATTGAAAAATCGGCAAAACAAAACGAAGTTGAAGCACAATTTGCTCTTGCAACTTTAATGTGGAATCGCGATGTTGATAAGTCACTGTATTGGTATGAGAAAGCGGCTGCAAATGGTAACAACTTCGCAATGCATAACTTGGCTTCTATTTATTTAAAAGGTGAAAAAGTACCGGTTGATCTGGATAAAAGCGAGCGTTATGCCAAACAAAGTATTGCAAGTGGCCAACCTGCCAGTGAAAGAATTTTAGTTGCGATAAATCAATTACGTAACCCTTCAGAAAATCTTGAGATAGCAAAAACGTCTCAATCACAGTCTTTAGTGACTGAGCCTTTGGCTGTCTCTCAAGCTCCTCAAGAGCTATTATCTCAAACTGAGCCTAAAACCGCCGCACAAGAGATGTTAAGTACGCCAGTAGAAAATGAAATACCGAAATTAAAAGGTTATTTCATTCAATTTGCTAAAATTCACAGCTCAGAAGGCGTGGCACATTTTATACGAAAATATAAATTACAGGGCCAATCTCAAGTTATTGAACTTCAAAATGAGGCCGCTTATTTAATATTAAGTCACGCTTTTGATAGTAAAGCCGCAGCAAAAGCAGCGCTATCTCAATTATCCGAACCATTGGCAGCACAAAAACCATGGCTTCGAAGCGATAAATCTCTCAATGCATTATTACTGTAGGCAAAGCTAAGTTAAAGAGATGCTGAAAATTCAACGGGAAAGCGCAACTAATTTAAAAAAGTATATTCTGGATATTAAATCTACCTGTTACTGCATGAAATTTTGAGATCAATGATGATCTCAAAGCATAAGAACGAGAAATATGTCTAAAATTGGTTATTAGCGATTTTATATAATGCGTGTAATATGCGTTATAAGATATATCTTTAAGTAATATAGAGTTGACCATGCCAAAAAACATTCCATTGCAGCTAGACAATAACCAGATTTATTTAGATGCAAATGCGACAACTGCCGTATTACCTCAAATTGCAGAAGTCGTGTCTCACGCGATGAAAGTGTGTTTTGGTAATCCTTCGAGTTCGCATATTACCGGTATAAAAGCCAAGCATTTAATGGAGCAAACTCGACAGTTAGCTACCCAGGTTATTGGGGCTAAAACAGGTCAGGTGCTTTTTACATCTGGTGCTACAGAAGGGATCCAAACAGCAATAGTCTCCGCTTTGTTGAGCCAGAAAAAACACAAAATTAAAAATCCAGTGTTATTGTATGGTGCAACTGAGCATAAAGCGGTGCCAAATACGTTAAAGCATTGGAATGCGGTGCTTGAAATTAATGCAGAAATTTTAGCCATTCCGGTGAACGGAGATGGTTTGTTGGATTTAACATTTATTGCCAAGCATGTTCCAGATGCATTAATGATTTGCACTATGGCTGTAAATAATGAAACTGGCGTGTTTCAAGATTTAGAGGCGTTAGAGCATGCAATTCGAGTTAATAATTCTAGCGTTGCATGGATGGTCGATTGTGTTCAAGCACTTGGTAAAACATCTTTAAAGCTCAGTGATACCAGTATTGATTATGCCCCTTTTTCTGGCCATAAGTTGTATGCGCCAAAAGGCATAGGCTTTTTATATATTAAAGAAAATAGTGCTTACACCCCTTTTATAGCTGGAGGTGGTCAAGAAAGTGGTATGCGTTCAGGCACTGAAAACTTGCCTGGAATTGCAGGCTTAAATAGTTTGTTCAGTTTATTACTGGATGAACAGCAAACAGTCTTCAAATCAATGGCGCAACTATGTGCTTACAGAGAGCAGCTAAGCCAAATCCTTGCCTTTGTTTTTCCTGACATAGTATTTAATCATGATTTTAATAAGTCAGTGCCGACCACTCTTAACTTTGCAGTAAAAAATGTATCGAGCAAAGAAATAATGGACTTATTTGATGCTGCAGGCATTCGCGTGAGCGCAGGTTCAGCATGCAGTTCTGGGGCATCACGCAGCTATGTGCTTGATGCGATGAATGTGCCAAGCTGGCAATCTGAAAATGCTATTAGGCTTTCTTTTGGACCAGCTGCGACTAAGCAAGAAATAGATCTAGCATGTAAACGTATTGCACAACTTAAATCTGTTTTAGCATCAGCGTGTTTAACTGTTTCTGACAGTGAACCCTTGGGTGATAAAGAAGTATGCTCGCTTGGTTTAAGCCAATTTAGGCATCAAGGTGCCTGCAGCTGGTTGTTTGTGACCAATGAAAAGCAAGCAGTTATTATAGATCCGGTTTTAGAGTTACTTCCACGCTTGATTAATGTGGTACAAGGTCAAAAACTTGAGTTGGTTTCTATCCTCTTAACACATCAACATCCAGAACAAGAATCAGCGATCGCACTTTTTTATCAAATGGCAAAGCTTAACCCAGCAACTGAAATTGATGCTTTAGGATGGCCAACGGGCGAGCGAGTTATTCGTTTAGGACAATATGAGTTAACGTCAATTGCTACGCCTGGGCATATTCCAAATAGTGTCAGCTATTTACTGAAAAATAACGCAGTAACAGAATTGTGTTTCTGTGGCGATTTGATCTTAAGTGGTGGCCTTGGACGGACAAATTTAGTCCAAAGTGATGCGGGTGCGATGTATCAATCAATACAAGCGTTATCAAAACAAGTTACGAAAAACACCTTAATATGTGCTTCTCATGATTATTCTCAAAGTTTTGCCACCGATTGGCAAACGCAAATGCGAACAAACCCTCTTTTAGAGCAAGTTGTGAATGGTGTTATTACACAGCACGACTTCGTAGCCCAAAAAGTAAAAATGGATGAACCGCTCGAACAAAAAGATGATTATTTTTGTGGTGCAGTGATCACTGTGGTAACCGACCCTTTAATTGAGCAATCTGTTGAGGATGCCATTCAAATGGTATCCGATGAGATTGCAATACTGATTGATATTCGTGAATCGTATGAACATACCGCATCGTTACCGCAAGATATGTTTGGGATCCGCGCATCGCAAGTGATCAATATACCGCTTAATCGTATTTCAGATGCAATATGGCAAGGTAAATTATCGAAAAATCAATCGTATGTACTATTATGCCGAAGTGGAAATCGCTCAAGACAAGCCTGTTTAAACTTAAAACAATTGGGTTTTGAACGAGTTTTTAATATAAAAGGTGGCATGGCACTGGCTTAAATCGCTGTTGTAACACAAGCCATCAAAAGTGTAATGCCATTCACTTAAAGCGAATGGCATTATTTTTCTATCTACAAGGAATTTCATCCTCTTATTCAATTATCCAGAGTTCAGGTTAAATATCTAAAAGCATCAGTATTAGGGTGCTCTACACACCTTTTTCATAAGCTGTGTTTTTTGATTAAAACGTGATTACTTGTGTAGTAAATTACTGAGTGCTTCTTCAATATACTGGTGGTGAAAGCGAAAACCAGCATTGAGTAAGACCTTCGGTTTAACTGCTTGCCCATGTAAAAGTAAATCGGCCATCTCGCCAAATAGCAAGGTCAGTACGCTTGCAGGCATAGTGAAAACAGCAGGACGATGAATCGTTTTTGCTAACGTTTGGCTAAAGCAGGTATTTGAAATAGGGTTAGGTGCGGTTAAATTAATAGCACCTTTTAAATTCGATTTATTTAAAATAAACAAAATTGCGCTGACCATATCATCGATGTGGATCCAAGACATCATTTGTTCACCATGGCTTATAGGCCCGCCTAAGCAGAGTTTAAAGGCGGGTAACATTTTTTTAAGCGCACCGCCTTTATCGCTTAAAACAATGCCTGTTCGTAATAAACACACTCGGGTACGCGCGCTTTGAGCTTGCAGCGCAATGTCTTCCCATTGTTTACATAAGTGATGACTAAATTCGGGATAACACTCTAGCGATGATTCATCAACAGTGTGGGATTGTCTGCCGTAAAAGCCAATGGCGCTGCCAGAAATAAAGGTATGAGGTGGGTTATGAGCCTGTTTTATCTGCTCCACTAACTGTTGTGTAATGTTGAAGCGACTGTGTTCTATTTTTTGTTTTTGTTTTTGCGTCCACCGTTTATCTGCAATAGGTTCACCGGCTAGATTTATCACTACATCTAGGGTATTAAAATCAAGCTGTTCTAGATCACTAACGGCATTTACTTGGTGCCCATTAATTTTATATACCTTATTAATTGAGCGAGTAAATACGGTAACATGGTGATGATTGTTTAGAAATTTGATCAGTTCTTTACCAATTAAACCGGTTCCACCTGTGACGAGAATATTCATTTTTTCAGCTTCTATTACCACGGTATATGTCCCTAAGTGTAGTTAATGTTTGGTTGTTTTTTAATCTTTAACAATTGTGCTGCTTTATAATTTGTTTTACGTAGCATCGTGTTAGGTCGATCAGACTAAAATAGGGGGATCGCATGATTGGATGTCGAGCTTTTGTTTATTTTACATTATGATGGGTTACATCATGATATTTTTCACATTTACTCTGTGACCTGCAGCTAATCTAATTACCGCTGCGGTTTCATTACAAGGAATAACTATGGTCCAACCTAATTTTTCAGGGATCAGCAAAAGAATGCTTATTTTAGCCGCAACCGTGGTGGTTTTAGCCGGAGTGAAAGCGGCTAGTGTAGTGATTGTGCCATTTTTATTGTCACTATTTTTGGCGATTATCTGCAACCCATTGATTAATATTTGTGCCCGTTATCGCATTCCAAAGGGCATAGCAGTCATTTTGGTTATTTTGTTAATTGTATTACTTGGTATGTCATTGGCTGGGTTAGTTGGGCAATCTTTAAATGATTTTTCCCGCAATATCCCAGAATATAAAATTAAGTTACAACAAGAGTTTGTCTGGGCGGTCGAAGTTGCTGCTAAATACAATATCTTGCTCAATAAAGAGCAAATATTAGAGTTGTTCGATCCAGGTAAAGTGATTGATATGGCGTCAAACATGCTGGCAGGAGTCGGCGGTGTGATGGCTAACTTGTTTTTAATTATCTTAACCGTAGTATTTATGCTGTTTGAAGCGCCGGTGATAAGCAAAAAGGTGCATTTAGCGCTTGATGATCCTCAAATGAAAATGCGTCAAATTGATCGGTTTTTAGAGTCGGTTAATGCTTATTTAGCGATAAAAACGTTAGTGAGTTTGGCTACGGGTGTATTGGTAGGCTTGTTGCTTTGGATTTTAAATGTGGATTACTTTGTCCTTTGGGGCGTGATTGCATTTATGTTTAATTATATTCCAAATATCGGCTCTATTATTGCGGCTGTGCCTGCGGTATTACTGGCGCTCATTCTTCAAGGTCCAGCGGTTGCTGGCATGGTGGGTTTTGGCTATATCGCAATTAATACTGTAATGGGTAATGTGGTTGAACCCAAATATATGGGCCGTGGTTTAGGGCTTTCAACTTTAGTGGTGTTTTTATCACTAATTTTTTGGGGCTGGTTACTCGGTACTGTGGGCATGTTGTTATCTGTGCCGCTGACTATGATTGTGAAGATTGGACTGGAATCGAGTGATGAGGGTCGTTGGCTTGCAGTATTACTGGGTTCGGGGGAATCTGAATCACAAGCAATAGAACAGCTATGTAAAACACCAGAGACTCAAATAGAAGAACGTTCGTAAAGCTTAAGGAAAAAGCACTGCAAAGTGCTTTTTATTTGAATTTTAACCCATCAACTCGTTGTTGGTTGAGTTGTAGCTCACAACGTTTGTAGGTAATGGTGGCTGCAATCGTATCGGGCAGTAAATTTAAATAGCGCCAACGGCAACTGTCTTCAACGTATTTAATAAACTCTTGTTCTGCTCGTTCAAATACTTTTAATAATTGAACATTACCCGTTTCACTTTGTTTTTTCTTTAAATCGAATTCAATTTTATTGCGCCAAGTTTGCGCAACATTTTTTTGTTCAGTGATTTTATTCTCTAAACAGCGAATGTAGCGTGGATTGGTTGACTTATCATTATCACAGCCATCATTAAAATCGGCTTTTACACTACTACTGACATTTGCTAATACTAAAAACACAGCAAGATTAATAAGCGTTTTGGTTAAAGGTAACATTAAATAATGCGCCTCCTAAGGGGCTGTCACTAATGGTTAATTGGCCTTGATAGGCGGATACTAAATCATTGACGATGGCCATGCCAATGCCATGACCTGCTTCATAACTATCAAGGCGTTTGCCGCGCTGGCCTAAATTTGCACGATCTTCGGGTCTGATCCCCGGTCCATCATCGGCCACTTGAATAATTAAAGTATGTAACTCGTTTTGAACAGTGATGGCGATGTGGTTGACACATGCTTTGCAGGCATTATCAATCAGGTTGCCTAAAATTTCCATTAAATCGGTTTTATCACCGAGAAAAAACATCTCTTCATCGCAGCTTAGGTCAATCGTAAAGGCTTTGTCACGATAAACTTTGCCCATGGCATTGATGATGGCATTACAGATTGGTTTGATAGGAGTTTGCTTTTTCCAGGTATCTGTGGCGCCCGTTGCTGCACGTTTGAGTTGATGCTCAATCATATGATTGATGCGGTCGAGTTGTTCATTGTTTTCAGGGCTGTGGGCCATTTCGCTAGATTTAAGCACTGCAAGGGGGGTTTTTAACGCATGAGCCAAATCACTGAGTGATTTTCGATATTGCTCTTTTTGGCGTAGTTGTGATGCAAGCAGTAAATTTAAATCTTGTTGGATTTTAACTAATTCAACAGGATAGCGGCCAGTAATTTCAGTCGCTTGACCAAGCTCTATTTCTTGAATTTCATGATCAAGGCGTTGCAGTGGTCTTGCGCTCCAGATAAACCCAAGCACTAATAAGGCGGTAATAACTACGCCCATAATAATGAGCCAATCAATGAGTGTTTGTTTAAATTCTTGCATGTTTTCAAGTAGTGAGGCGTTATCTTTTAACAAGTAAAAACTAAAAGTATGGCTTGATAGACTTGTTTCATACACTAATGAAAAGCGCATTTGCCAATACTCTTTTCCTTGAAATTGAATTTTTTCAAACAAGGTTTCACCAATTGGGGCTTGGCCAATTTGTGGTACTAAATCTTGGTTAAGGCTTGATTCTGATTGCCAGCGTTTTTCTTCATCTTGGTAAATATAGGCAAAAGTGTCAGAGTTAATCCGGTTGAGCTCTGATGCAAAGAGATTTTGTGGCATCTCTACAGCGTTTTCAGCAAAGTCGACTTCGGCGACCAAAGTGTAAATATGGGCTTGCAAGGTGTTTTCGGTGGCGTTGACTAATGACGCGTAATAAGACTTACCGATCGAAATAAATAAGATGGGGAGGGCAACCACTAATAAAAAGACAAGGATAAATCCTTGTCTGATTTTGAGCGAAATAACAGGCATTACCATTCGCTACGCAAACGATAACCACGACCGCGTAATGTTTCAATCGGATTGAGTGTACCCTCAGGGTCGATTTTTTTACGTAACCGCAAAACAAATACCTCAATAACATTGGAGTCTAAGTCAAAATCTTGGTCATAAATATGCTCTGTGAGTTCAGATTTTGAAATCACTTTTTTGGGATTGACCATTAGATATTCTAATACGCGGTACTCATAGCCAGTTAACGTTACTTCACTGTTATTTAGCCAAACCTGTTGCGAGCGGGTATTGATGCGAATAGGGCCCGCAACCATTTCTGGGTTGGCTTGACCTGCACTTCGGCGAATAAGCGCGTTACAACGTGCAATAAGCTCTTCAGGATGAAATGGTTTGGTTAAGTAATCATCAGCGCCTGCGTCAAGTCCTTCAACTTTATCCTGCCAGCGGTCGCGAGCTGTTAAAATTAAAATTGGCAGTTCTGCTTGCTGAGCGCGAGCACGTTTGATGACGTCAATACCGTTCATTTTTGGTAAGCCTAGGTCAATAACGGCTAAATCTAAAGGGTATTCGGTCAAATGAAATAAGCCGCTTTGGCCATCATGAGCAAGATCAACGCTGTACTTTTCTTTCTCTAATGCAGTGCGTAAGTTGTCTGCTAACTGTAAATCATCTTCGATTACTAAAATACGCATTAATCGTTATCCTTTTTTACTTTGCCATCGGCTTTATTAACTTTTAAATCAACCACATGGCCTTTAGGTTGTAATACCCTGACTTTGAAGTGGGACTCTTTTTCTTTTACTTTTAATACTTGGCCCGGATATTCTTTTTTAACAATTTGCATTGCTTGACGTTTACCAACCGTCGTTGTTTTGGTGGGTGTTTTAACAACTGGTTCACTCGGGGGAGCTGCGAACAAATGTGCACTCATTAAAAAGCTAGATAATAAGAGTAAACTGAGTTTTGTCATGGTATGTCGCACCTTATCTTTGCTTGCAATCACATCAGTGTAAAGAAAAGCGCTCAGTAAACTCAAGTAGAATTACTCATTTGCTTTAATCATCTCGGTATTGTTTAACTACAATCCGATTTCTATCAAATAAAGGCTCAATATTGAGCTTTACACTGATGAATTTGCCCGGATGGTGTTCGGTAAAGGTATCAAATATTTGGCCGCGGTATTTATAAGTAACATTAAAACCAATCACACGGTTATGTTTATTATGGCGATTATGATGTTGCTTGTTTGATGCAATCACTATTTTGGTGCGGTGATGATTGTCGTGATGTCTGACAGTCACCTTCTTATCTGAATAATCATCATAGCGATTATGTTGTTTATCATATTGATAATCATATTGATAAACAGGCGTCACATTAACCACTTTTGCTTCATCATACCATTGGGTGTGTTTGGCCAAAGCGCTGGTACTTAGAATAAGTAAACAGAAGGTAATTAGTCGTGCTTTCATAATTCAGACTCACTTTAATTGCGTAACTTACAGACTAAATTAGCGGTCAATGACTGAATTATTCCTGAATGAGTTCGTTTAAATTTAAATAACCGAGTTTTTCTAAACAAGCTTGAGTTATCCCAAGCTTGTTTAGGGAGAATTTAAGGAAGCACTTTTTTAAACGGTTTTACAATCGATTCAGCATAAACACCCGCTGCAACATAAGGGTCTTGCGCAGCCCATTGACGGGCATCTTCTAAAGAATCAAATTGAGCAATCACTAATGAACCTGTAAATCCGGCTTCTGCAGGGTCTTCAGAATCAATCGCTGGTAATGGGCCTGCAACAAACAATCTGTCTTCGCTTTTTAATGCTTCAAGACGAGCTAAATGCGCTGGGCGGGCTTCTTTACGAAGGGGTAAGCTGTTTTCAATATCGGTTGAGCAAATCATATACCACATAACATACCTTCAAAATCGAGTGTGAAAAGTCGCATTATCACTGTTTTATCCTTGTTCTGTAAAGAATCGCTACAAAAGCTTGAAACTATCAGTGTAAGGCTGCTAGCATCGGTCGATTCCAATAATAAAAAAGGTTTTACCATGAGTGCAAGTCGCGAGCATTTTAGCTCACGTTTAGGGTTTATCCTCGCTGCAGCGGGTTCTGCAGTTGGGATTGGTAATTTAGTGGGTTTTCCTGTTTCAGCTACAAAAAATGGTGGTGGCGCTTTTTTAGTGGCGTACGCATTATTTGTCGCATTTGTTTGTTTACCCGTCATGATGGCCGAAATGGCAATGGGCCGCCATGCGCAAAAAGATCCTTTGGGTTCTTATCGTATGTTATCAAACAACCACTCTGGCTGGCGTAAAGCGGGTTGGTTAGCGGTGTTGACGCCTTTTATGATTGCTGTTTTTTACATGGTGATCACTGTCTGGATTTTTGGCTATTTAGTACAAACCGCTTTAGGGAATTTAGATTTATTAGCTCAACCAGAGCATTTTGGTCTGTTTATTAACGAAACGTCTGTCTTTATTTATATGGCGCTTGTTGGCGTAATTATTAACCTTATTTTGGTGGGTGGTGTAAAAGAAGGGATTGAAAAAGCATCGAAAATCCTGATGCCTGCCTTGTTTGTACTATTAATCGTGTTGGTTGGGTATGTTTTAACCTTAGATAATGCCATGGCCGGGGTAAAGTATTATATCGTGCCTGATTTTTCAAAGCTCAATGCAACCGTTGTAAATGGGGCACTCTCTCAGGCATTTTTCTCGCTTTCATTGGGAATGGGTATTTTAATGACCTATGCCTCTTATATCTCTAAAAAAGATGATATTGTCGGCGCGGCTAAAATGGTCGCTGTCACGGATTCTTTAGTGGCGTTTATTGCCGGTTTAATGATTTTACCTGCTATTTTTAGTTTTAATCCAGAGACCGATCCTACGCAGTTATCGGATTCATCGGTATCAATGATCTTTGTGTATTTGCCAAAAATCTTACTCGCATTGCAAGCTGACATTGGTTATTTCGGTGCTTCTGCAGTGGCCTTTATTTTCTTCTTACTTGTTTTCTTTGCAGCGATTACGTCATTAGTGTCGATTATTGAAGTGCCGACGGCCACATTAATAGAAGAAAAAGGCGTGAGCCGTAAAAAAGCATTGGGTATTTTGTCGCTGACGATGGGCTTATTAACCATTTTGTGTACCGTGTCATTTGGGATGGTTGAGTCGTTAACTAACTTCACTAGTTATGGCTCTGGTAATAAGAGTTTATTCGACGTGGTGTATGATGTGTTTTATGACACCATATTGCCACTAAATGGCCTGTTAGTGTGTTTATTTGTAATGTATCGCTGGAAAAAAAGTGAGCTTTCAAAAGAGCTTAGCCAAGGCTCAGCGCATTATCAGGGGAGCTTTATGGAGCGTTATGTTAACTTTTCGCTTTCTACGTTTATTCCTGTGATTTTGTTGGCGATTTTTATTAATACAGTGGCTGCAAAGTTTTTTAATGTGAGTTTACTGGGTTTTTAACCGTTTTATCTAAAAAAGGGCTTGCATGGTTTGTGCAAGCCCTTTTTTATGTGCTGACAATCGCACCTGAATCTAAATATTGGCCCAGCCCCAAGCTAAAAAGCCATAGCCCCCAGACACTATGTTCAACCACGCATGCAATGGTTGAGCGACTGTAAGCATAGGTATAGGCAAACATTAGCCCACCAGCAAAAGACAAAAGGACTGCAATCCAGTTATCATAAATAATGTGTGCCAAGCTAAAGGTGCTAGCGCTCAGTACAATGCGCCAGCGTTTATCGGGAATAATTTTTTTGTAGCGATGAAAAAAATAGGTGCGATAAATCAACTCCTGCGGCATCACTGAGACTAACGGATAAAATATCAGCAGCATCAGCCAATTAACTGGTGATTCGAGGGGTAATTGAAACCATTTCTCTTGATTTAATAGCGCATAAAATCCACAGCTAAAAATCACACCCGCACTAAAAAAAGTGAAAATACGTTTTTTAGCGACACTCAGTTGAGCGATATTAGTTAAGCGAAAGCGCTTAAATTTGGGATCTCTGAGCAGTAAAAAACAACACCACACAGTTAATAGTAACAAGGTTGGGATGAGTAGGAGTTTTAGCTGACTTTTTAAAAGGTAGCCAACTAAAGGTAATATGATAAATACAGCAATTAATTCAAACCAGCGGTAATAGCGGTAGTAGCTGAAATCCATAGTCGATGTTTACTCATATAAAGCAGAAGGTGGCGCAATAACCGTAGGCCTAGGGTTATACCAATCGTAATAAATAACTGATCACCCTAGCTTGTTAAAACACTCGATAACTTCGTTAGATTTTTTGACTGTAGAATAACTACTTATCGAAAAAATTTTCCTTGTTCTCAAGCGTTTTTCCTACGCTATCTTTGATCACTTACTTATCGTGATTGGTATTAACTGCGTTTAACTGGATCTAGTTTAGCAAAGCCTTAAATGGTAGATGTGAAGCTTTAATGACGATTTTTTGGTGATTAATTGTGGCGGATGCAGTATTAAGGTTACTTGTATTCTCGGATAAAAAAAGCGCCCTAAGGCGCTTCGAGTGCAAGTAACAATTAGTTGAGGTTGATTTATACGCAGGCTGCGTGTTTTTTCAGCATGGCATACAGCTCGTCTTTTAAGCGTAAACGTTTTACTTTCAAATGCTCTAAATAATCATCAGAGGTGTTTTCAACGCCTTCTTCGATGCGGATCACTTCATGATCGAGCTCGTGGTATTCTTTAAAAAGACGAGAGAAGTGGGCGTTATTCATTTTTAAATCACGGATCTCGTCTTTAAACTCTGGAAACTCATGGTGAATGTCATGTTTTTCAATTGTCATATTTTTCTTCCTATTAAGCGCAGTCAATACAAGTTTGGGTATAAGGGAGTGCAATAAGCCTTGCGGGCGTAATGGCTTTTAGGCACTGCTGACATAATCCATAATGACCTTGTTGCAGGTTATCAATTGCTTGATTGACCAATTGCAATTCGCTTTTTGCTTCATTGCGAATGGTATTAAGAACTTGGTCATTCTCAGTCTCACTGACGTACTCGGCAAAATCAGCGCTACGGCCTTGTTTAAAGTCATTTTCAATTGCGTTGATCCGTGTAATGAGCTCAGCTTGTTGTTGTTTTAGTGTGACTAAGAGAGTGTCATTTGCCATGTGTTTTCTCCTTATTGCTTGAGTTTTAAACTACGCCTTTTTTAAATTAAGAACTTGATCTAGAACAAATACTCAACACTTTCCATTTATCGCAATTTAGTTGTGTTTAACCATTAAAGGTTGCACATTGTTTTTTCCTATAAAAATCAATAACAAAATTGGGTGTGTTATGAAGCAAATATTATCCGTGGGTGCGTTATCGTTCGCTTTGTTTAGTCAAGCCTTACACGCACAAGATGTTGCGCCTTTTGCGATTGCCATTCATGGTGGCGCAGGCACGATCGCTAAAACTCGTTTTACGCCAGAGCAAGAAAAAGCCTATCGTGCCACATTGCAACAAGCCGTTGAAGCGGGTCATGCGGTTTTAGCACAAGGTGGCCAGAGTCTTGATGCCATTACCACCGCCATTAATGTGTTAGAGAATTCGCCTTTTTTTAATGCGGGGAAAGGGGCTGTATACACCTATGACGCAGAGCACGAACTCGATGCGTCAATCATGGAAGGAAAAACGCGCCAAGCGGGGGCCGTTGCGAGTGTAAAACGTATCGAAAACCCCATTAATTTAGCGCGTTTGGTAATGGAAAAATCGGTGCATGTGATGTTGGCGGGAGAGGGGGCAGAGCAGTTTGCTCAAACTCAAGGGGTGCCTCTGGTCGACAATACCATTTTTGATACACAAGATCGTTACGAAGCCTTACTCAAAGCCAAAGAGAAACTCGATAAAGCCAGTAACCATACGAAAGATTATCAAGCCGCGCATCAAGCCCTGCCAAGTGAGTACAAAATGGGCACGGTTGGTGCTGTTGCCCTTGATAAGCATGGCAATATTGCGGCAGGCACTTCCACCGGAGGCATGACAGCTAAACGGTTTGGCCGTATTGGCGATGCGCCTATTATTGGTGCTGGCACGTTTGCTGATAATCAATCGTGCGCAGTGTCGGCAACGGGACATGGCGAGTTTTTTATTCGCTACAATGTTGCGGCAGATATTTGTGCTCGGGTGCAGTATCAAGGAAAAACCATTGAACAAGCCGGCAAAGAGGTTATTTTTGGCCCAATGTTTAGTGCTGGGGGAACAGGTGGCGTGATCATCGTCGATCCAAAAGGCAATATTAGTATGCCGTTTAATACCTCTGGCATGTATCGCGCGAGTAAAGCTAATTTATCGCCCACCTATGTGGGTATTTTTGCGGATGAATAACCGTATTTTGTGATGACGTTATCGAGCAATACGCATTACTAAAGTGATGGGCTGTTGTGAGGTTTACGACATCATTCGTTACATTTAATAAAAAATCAATTCTGTGGGTGTGTTGCGTCCCCTATACGGGTTTTATAGTATTGGGGACTGTTTATTAAAGGGAAATTACATTGAAAAAATCAATTTTGTTCTCAAGTGTGGTTCTTGCCACTACCTTGGCATCATTTTCTGCCAAAGCGAGTGGTGACGATCCATACATTTGGCTTGAAGAGGTCGAAGGCGAGCAAGCATTAAACTGGGTCAAACAACAAAACGACTTATCTTTAGCACAGCTTAAAAGTCATTCAAGTTATCAGCAAGTGTATGATAATACGCTGGCAATTTTAAACGATAAAGAGCGTATTCCTTATGCCTCTGAACGTGCTGGCTATTATTATAACTTTTGGCGAGATGAAACTCGTACTCGTGGTGTGTACCGCCGTACGACATTTGAAGAATACCAAAAATCGTCTCCTAAATGGGAAATCGTGCTCGATTTAGATAAATTAGCCAAGCAAGAAAACGAAAACTGGGTTTATAAAGGCATGAGTTGCCATTACCCAGCATATCAACGGTGTTTGTTGTCGTTATCACGCGGTGGTGCTGATGCCACAGTTGTTCGTGAATTTGATATCGTGTCTAAATCGTTTGTTAAAGATGGCTTTAGCTTACCAGAAGCTAAAAATGCAATCGGGTGGTTTGATGAAAATACCGTCTTTGTCGGCACCGATTTTGGCCCAGGTTCAATGACAGATTCGGGTTATCCGGCGGTGGTGAAACTATGGCAACGCGGCACGGCATTGGCCGACGCTAAAACCCTTTTTACGGCTGATAAAAGCTCCGTTTCTGCGGCAGGTTACACTGCGTATGATAGTGAAACGCCATATCACTTTATTTTTGATGGTACCAGTTTTTACACTCGTGATATGTATTTGGTGCAAAATGGCAAACGCATTAAATTAGCTATTCCTGCTGACTCGTCAATCAAAGGGATCAACAACGGGCAGATTTTTATTGAGTTAAAATCGCCTTGGCAGGGATTTGCCCAAGCCGAAGTTATTTACACCGATGTGAATGACTTAATTGCCAATAAACCAAAGTTTAAAAGTTTTATTAAAGCCACAGATAAAGTATCTATCGAAGGGCTGAGCTTTACTAAATCAGCTATTTTAGTCTCTGTGATGGAAGATGTGAAAAGTAAAGTCTATCGCTATCGGGCAAAACCAGATGGTCAGTGGCAAATCGAACAAATTGCCTTTCCTGAAACTGGCACTATCTCGGTCTTTAATACTGATACAGATAAAGACGATTTTTTTGTTACTTATACTGATTTTTTAACCCCAGCCAGTTTATTTTTAGTCTCGGGTGATGATTTAAAGATCACTCAATTAAAAGCAGCAAAATCGCATTTTGATGGCAGTAAATTTGTTGCCGAGCAGCGTTTTGCCACCTCAAAAGATGGCACCAAGGTGCCATACTTTATCGTTCATGCAAAAAACATGAAGCATGATGGTAAAAACCCAACCTTGCTCTATGGCTATGGTGGGTTTGAAGTGTCAATGCAGCCATATTATTCGGCCAGTATAGGTAAAAACTGGTTAGAGCAAGGCGGTGTGTATGTTTTGGCAAATATTCGTGGTGGTGGTGAATATGGCCCTAGTTGGCATCAAGCGGCACTCAAACAAAACCGTCATAAAGCTTATGAAGACTTTGAAGCCATAGCGGAGGATTTAATTGCCCATAAAGTGACGTCACCAAAACATTTAGGTATTCAAGGTGGCAGTAACGGTGGTTTGTTAGTGGGGGCTGCATTTACTCGTCGTCCTGATTTATATAATGCAGTGATTTGCCAAGTGCCATTGCTTGATATGAAACGGTTTAATCAACTCTTAGCGGGCGCAAGTTGGATGGGTGAATACGGAAACCCTGACATTGCAACTGAATGGGATTACATTAAAACCTATTCACCGTACCATAATTTAAATAAAGACACTGTGTATCCAAAAGTATTCTTTACCACTTCAACACGTGACGATCGGGTACATCCGGCTCATGCTCGTAAAATGGTAGCGAAGATGAAAGCAATGGGACACGATGTGCTGTATTTTGAAAATATGGAAGGCGGCCATGCAGGCGCAGCTAATAATGAACAACGTGCGATGGTCAGTAGCCTTACTTTTGCGTATTTAATGGATCGCTTAAAGTAAAGCTGCGTTTTAGCTCATTTTTATAGAGATAAACGGCCTCTTTTGGGGCCGTTTTTAATTAGCAAGTAACTTGCTAATTAAGGCTTTATTTTACGCCAAACTTCTTGTTCAAGTACGCCATTCACCATGCCTTGATGGTGCCAAAATATGGTTTCTATGCCATCTACATTTTTGCTTTCAAGCCAACCTTTAAAGGTAAATGTTTTGCCTAAGTGCTCGTCGCTGGTACCAGAGCGGATCACTTCTGAATAATGTTGTTCATCGGTGGTAAAGTCACCTGCTAAATAACCACTAAAGGTGCCTGCTTTCATATTTGTCAGTGCAAATTTATTGTCATTGACTGTTTTAATTGCCACCACAGAGCGGTTATCGGCTTGTACAATGTCACCATTGGCAAGCGTATATTGACCGCTAATAAAATACCAAACACCATCATAAGTCGCACTGTTAACACTAAAACTGGTTAACAATATTAAAGCTAAAAGTTGTTTCATGTTTTCTCCTTAAACGTTTTTATTACCTTAACAAGCTCGATGAATTAACTCGACGTCAAATCTAAAAAATCAGAAAAAATTCAGCTTTTAAATGATTGAATCAAAAATAAAAGGGTTTTATTTGTGCTACAGTTAAGTTTAACTACTGTTATTGCTAATGTAACAATGCTGATAAAAGATTCGAAACTTCATTGGTCCTCACCGTATTTATTACTAGCAACAGGTATTTTTTGTTGTCTTTCTGCACGCCCTGTAGCAGCAACTTCCTCTGAGCCCATAGATGATTTTTTTGCATTAAGCCTCGAAGAGCTTATCAATGTTGAAATTGATATCGCTTCGAACAAAAAAACCACCTTACGGGAACAACCAAGCACAGTTACTTTAATTACAAGCGAGCAAATCCAGCACACAGGTGCACTGTATTTAATGGATTTACTGAAGCAAGTGCCAGGCTTTTGGCTGGGTACCGATACCATCGGCACTTTTTCAAGCAGTTTTCGTGGTGTATGGGGGATGGAAGCTAAAATTTTATTGATCATCGATGGGATAGAACAAAATGAGTTGGCATTTGGTTCTATGGTGCTTGGCAATCGTTATCCAACTAACTTGATTGATAAAGTTGAAATAATTCGCGGTCCGGGTTCAGTGCGATATGGTGGCCAAGCTGCGCTTGCGGTGATCCGCGTTACCACAAAAAGTGCCAGCCAATTAGGGAATGCTGTTTCTTATGTCAGCCATTTAGGCCAAGGTGGTAATCATCAAACAAATATGAGTATGCGTGCTGCCCATCAATTAACGGTCAACAATCAAACGATGAGATTAGGTTTTGCAGCGACTGTTGGTCAGGGGGATTATAGCGATAAACAATGGATAGGGCTTGATGGTTATCAGGTTAATTTACGCAATAATAGTAATTCAAAACCTATTGAAATGAACCTAAATCTTGATTATTTAGGTTGGCAGTTTCACTTACAACACAGTGAATTTAGACAACAAGATAAACTTTTATTTGGCGATTCAGGTTTGTTTTATCCGCCAAATCTTCGTTATACCCAGCCCAATGAGTTATCTTTTTTGCATCAGGCGATAAGCCTTAGTAAATCATGGCAGCTTAATGATGCACTTAGCCTTGAAAGTAAAATGAGCTATGTCAGTCAGAAGCCTTGGAATAGCCAAGGGCAATATCAGCATGATTTGACCCGAAAACTTACAAGAACTCGGCTAGATTTAACGGCAATGGCTACCTTATCAGCGCGATCTAATATTTTGTTTGGCAGTACGATTTATCATGACACTGCCGAAGTCACGCAGTCTTACATCTTTGAACCCTCGACCCGTTATCAAGGTGATTCACAGTCCAGCATTGATGATGTGGCAGCCTTTTTACAATATGAAACCGTGTTTGATTGGGGAAATCTGACGCTTGGTGGTCGCTTTGAAAGCCACGAATATGCAGGTAGTAAATTTGTGCCACGAATTTCAATTACAAAACTTTGGCAACGGCTGCATTTAAAATTAGTGTATAACGAAGCATTTAAAATTCCTCAGTTTGATACGGTTGCCAGTGCGCAAAATGCAGATACGCCCATCAATCAAGCAGAAACAACCCAAAGCTGGGAAATAGAACTGGGTTATCAATTGAGTGATTCATTGGCAGTAGTAAGTAATGTATTTTTACAACAAATTGATAACTACATTGGTTTTAATCCGCAAACTGCATCAAATGCAACGCTCGGTAGCCTTGGCACTTACGGAGCAGAATTACAAGCTAATTGGCATTACCATCAGTTTGGACTCAATGCCAGCTACAGTTATTTTGCTATCGAACAAAATAATATTGGCGCTTTTAGTGTTCATGGCAGCAAAAATGATGTGCTCGGTATTCCAAATCAGATGTTAAAAATAGATGCTCATTATTCGTTTGATCGCTTTTCATCTCTGCATTGGGTGGCACAATCGGTATCAGCACGTTATGCCTGTATTGATGACATTAATTGGGTTTGTGGAGAAGAAAAAGCCATGCCAAGCGAAACCGATATGCGGGTATTTTATCAGTTTGACAATCAACAATGGCTCGTTAATGTCGGAGTAGAGCGACTGCTAAATAATAAGCATGTCATGATTCAACCGTATCGGGGGAGTCAATCGCCTATTGAAGGCCAAGGGCGCCAGATCATTTTAGATGTTGAATATCGTTTTTAATTATCTGAATTTACTTATTTATCTTTTAATATCTCCAAAAAACAGGCCTGTAACTGAGCCTGTTTTTCTTATGTGCTGTCAGCGACGAAGGCTGTAAAAATACAGCGGCAACTAATGCCGCCTTATTGATAAAAATCGGGTAAACTCGGCACTGAAATTAAAATAGGCAAGAATGAGAGTGTGTATGAGTAAAGTAATGGCCAGTGTGATGTTTTGTTTTAATAACCTCAATAAGTTACAAGCGCTAACTTTACAACGAGAAGTACAATCAGCACGCTACCTGCAACAAAACAGCACAACTCAATCACCTGCGTTGTTTAGTGGCCAGATCCCGCTCTATGAAGCACAGATTGACAACATCATCAGTTTTTTTATCAAACAACAACTCAGTGTTGAACAATGCCAAATTGTAATATCAGGGCAAAAGTTACAATCGTCTGATGAATCAACAGAGCCTACTATTTTATCAGTGCCAAATATTGTTAATTACATGCTTAAACACATTGATTGTACACTTATAATTGAACGCTAATTTATGGGGTGAGTGAGGGATCAGCATGGTACTCGTTGCTACCTTGATCAAGTACGAACCATTAACAAGCCCGACAATTAACTGAACGTAAGCGGCAAAGTATGAATAACTCCCTCAAAACCATCAGCTATACCCTTATTGCGCTTATAGCCTTTGCGGCCAATTCGGTATTGTGTCGTTTAGCACTTAAAGATCAGGCCATCGACCCTTCAAGCTTTACTGCGATCCGTCTGTTTTCTGCAGTGGTCATGTTTGCATTACTATTTGGCTTTAAAGCGGGCAAATATGCAGCCCTGAGACAACAAACAAACGCAACTAAGTGGCCTGCAATAGGGTTGTTTATCTACGCTATTACCTTTTCGTGGGCTTATGTATCGGTTGAAACCGGCACTGGGGCTTTGGTGCTTTTTGGCTTCGTGCAGCTCACGATGATTTTGACCAGTTTACGGATGGGTAATCGCCTGCGTTTAATCGAATGGGCAGGGGTGGCTATCTCGTTTAGTGGTTTGGTTTATTTAGTGTGGCCAACGCTTTCAACACCCAGTATTTCAGGATTTATTTTGATGAGCCTATCAGGCATAGCGTGGGGTTTTTATAGTTTAAGTGGGCGGGGCAGTGTGAACCCAACCGCTCAAACCGCCTTTAATTTTAGTTATACTTTACCGCTGGTGGCGCTATTGGCTGTGATTATGTATCCAAGTTTTCAGACTAGTGGGCCAGGTATTTTACTGGCTGTACTGTCGGGGGCACTTGCCTCAGCAGTAGGTTACACCATTTGGTTCGCAGCGCAGGCTTATTTATCGACAACTCAAGCCGCTGTGGTGCAACTGTCTGTACCCATTATTGCGGCATTAGGTGGCGTAATGTTTGTAGCTGAACCCATCACATTACGCTTAGTGATTGCCAGTAGCTTAGTGCTTGGCGGTATTTCAGCGGTTTTGTTAGTTAAAAAGCATTCTTAAATGTACGCCCAGTCAGCCGATTAAGAATCGAAACCTTAAGCAGGGCTTAAATAAACACAGTTAAAGATGGTTCATTTTTCAGTCACAAAACAGTGTTTTACATTTTGATGGCTCTACCGCTATGATGGCGCCATCCCCAATTGAAATAAGAAAACGATATGAAATTATTAACCTTAGTAATGAGCAGCGCGCTCGTTTTGGCTTCTCAATCAGCCGTTGCGGGCTTGACAGATTTAACTAAATCACTCGAAAATCAAGCTAAAAGTGTGGCTAAAGACGCAGCGCAACCCGCTGCACAACCGCCAATGATATCGGGTTTAATTGATATGGCAGCAAGCCAATTTGGCTTAAGCCCCGAGATTGCGCAAGCAGGACTTGGTAGTTTATTAAAAGTGGCACAAGATCATGTTTCAAAAGAAAACTTTGCCATGATCAGCAGTGTTTTACCTAATACCGAGCAATACATTCAATCAGCGCCAAGTATTAAAATGTCGGGTTTAAGTGCCATGCTTGGTAAATCAAGCGATGAAGCGCAAACCGCGGCAAGCTTAGGTTATTTAGATAAAGCCTTTAAAAAGCTAGGTATTCCTAAAGAAACTATTTTACCTATGGCCGATATGTTAACAGGCTATTTAGAGCAAAGTGGGTATGGCCAAGCGTCATCATTATTAAAACAAGGCTTAAATTTTTTATAAGTTGAACCCTATTTGCCAAAAATAGTGTAGAGCCACAACCTCAACGCCCGCATAATGGGCGGATTAGCTTGGCTAAAGTTAGCGAAGAATGAGCGCCAGCCAGCGTAAGACGTCCATTATTGATGCGCTTGTAGTTGCATTTTCCACAATGATACAAATTATGGAATTTTTCCCGCTTGTTTGACAACTTTGCTAAGCCATTTCTGCCTTGTCTCGGAACTTGACCCAATCACCGGCCCCAAATAGGTAGTAGAGCGATTCTTGATACCAGAAAAATCCAGGATTGAGGTTTTTAACTGTTTGTAAATTACATTTCCTTTGAAATACTTGTACCAAAAGGGTGGTGTATCTAGCGTAATATAGAGCTCTGAACTGCGTCCTAGAAGCAATTTCTCAGGGAACACTTTACCTTCAACATATTTAAAAGCAAAGTTTGGCAGAAAGACTCTATCAATTAGCCCTTTAAATTTAGCAGGCAGGGTCCCCCACCAAACTGGTGTTATTATTACAATATGCTCAGACCACAAAACTAACTCTTGGAAGTGTAATAGGTCCGGCTCTAACGTAGTTACGCTCTCATACCCTTGGTCTAAACTTATGGCGAACTTCATGTCACTAACATGAAGTTGTTTGACTTCATGTGTCAAAGCAGCTTCAAGAGCATAGTTGTCCGCTAGCGACTTACAGAAGCTTTGATTCTTTGGGTTTGCATTTATAACCAATACTTTTTTCATAAGATAATCATCCATATTGAAGAAAAGTTTAGTTTAAGGTCTAACCTATAGGTCAGAGTCAACCCTTTTCAAGCACATATCAATCGATTGCCGATATTGTTGAATTTTCTCTCGTTGTATTTCGAGCTGGCGGATTTGATACTCTACGTCTTGTTGTTTTTCAACTAAGAAATCTCTTACAACTGCCCAATCGAAGTCTTCATTTGCATCTTTCAAGCTCACGATTTCAGAAAGCTTCATCCCAAGGGTTTGCGCTTCCTTGATAATCTTGATCAAGTTGATATTAGTCTCAGAATACACCCTATACTTTCCTGAACGTGAAACGATCAGCAAGCCTAACGACTCATATAACCTAATGGCTCTTTGAGTTGCACCAGACAACTCAGATGCATCCTTGATATACACTCCAACTCTCCGATATGACTGATTAATCCATACTAACGCCCAAATAACGGGCTAAAAATGATTGGCTAAAATCGCGCAGCGAAAGCCAAGCGTTTTTAGTCATGTTAATTTGCTTGTGGTGCTAATACACTGATTAAATTATAAACCCCCAAAGCTAAGATAAATACACCCCAACTTAACCCAAGGAGTCTTATTTTGCTATTTGCGTTCGCAGGTATCGTTATCATTGGAGCAACTCCAATTTTATAACCAAGTTGCCAAGATAAGCATTTTTCCATACCCCAAACACTTAAAAACAAGTAAATACTTAGTAGCGATCCGTTGTTGTAACCAAGGTAATTAAAAAGGAAGAAAAGGATAATACATACGAATGACAGTGCAAAAATATGCTTTTGCAATTTTACTAACACTCCGAACCCTCCTTACAACATCACGAGACTGTAGGAAAACTCCAACAGCCTGTTTTTCTTAAAAAAGAGTAATTCTACAGCCTCAACGCCGTTATAACCCGCCGGAACGGAGTTGGTTTGTTTGCGCTAGCGTAGCGTTTAAGCGCAAACGAAGCAACGCAGTGGAGGTCGGGTTGATAACCTTGATAAGTGCATTACCGCGATACAATTGATGCTAGCGGACTGATAAGTAAAGCCGAAAGACTAAGAAAACCAGCCATTAGCATAAGTGAACTTACCAGAGCTGATTTTGCAATGAAGGCCTCACGAGAATACTTTGCCACCAATATGCCGATACATATAGCAACGATTGATACCGTAGCTGTAATACCCACCATAAAGTAGCTGATAGTAATATGGCCGTCATTGCCATAACCGTAAAATTTATACCACTGCCAGAGAGCTGAAATAATACGATCACCTATTCCAAATAACTGAACGATGGCAACGATAAATACCAGCAGAGCTAGGGAGCGAAATATGATTCTCATGGCCACTTAACGCCGCAAATAAACGGCAAAAATTAGTTGGCTAAAATTTGTGAGGTACGAACAAAGCCAACTGGTTTTTGTCCGCCCTTTTTGATTTGCCTTGTATGGATAATAAACCCATCAAACACAGAGACGGGGTAATGTGGGAAGCGCCAAAAGTTTAAAATTAGCTATTGACGCCATAGTCTCTTGTTAGATGTTTATTCTCCATAAACTCTCCAACTAACGGAATCCTTTGCTTCTCGTATTAATGATTTATATTTTTCTACTTGATGAGTGCTATAAGTTATTTTTTTCTCTTGTTTTTGAATTTCTTCTTCAGCTTCTAATATATTGCTTTTATGATTAGCTATTGATTCGTCTAAATTAACTAGATATTTTTCTTCGCTATCAAGTCGCTTTTCTTTTAATGAAATATTTTTTAGATTACCGTCGCAAGCATTTTTTCTTTTTTGAGGTGAAGATTCCCAATTTATATAAGATTGATAACACTTATTAGACTCTCTATCTTTGCAATCCATATACTTTGCTACTTTTGCTATCTTGGTTGATACACTCATAAGGCAGCCACCAGCTTTAACTATCATTGATAAGAAACCATCACTTTCATTACTGCAGGCAGTATCAGATGCGGCTTCAAATGCATTTACAATTGTATTATCTGAAGAGTACCCAGAATTAAAACTTTCAGCTACTAGTCTAGAGCAAGCCTCGCTTGCTAAAAACCTTTTGGAAAATGTATCTAGTTTATCACTGACTGCAAATAATGTGGCATCACAACCAGCAGAACTAGAACAATAAGCCAATCCAAACTCCTTGGCTTCGACTTCACTTGCACAAAAAGGCTTCGGTTTAGGACCTTTAGCGGGCAGATTACAAGATCCATCTGAAAATATTTTTATTCCTTCAGGAGATTGAAAATAAAGCCTAGAATCATTTAAACTTTTTTTATTTAACGTGATGCTTTTATAAACTTTAACTTTATCATTCTCTATCTGGTTTATTTCTTCTTCGTGTTTCTTTATCTCTTCCCTTTTCTGATTAAGAGTAAGTGTCGCGTTGTTTAATATTACCTCTTCAGTATTAAGCTTATCCTCTAATAAATTAACCTTATTTACAATATTTGATGCGCAGCCTGAAATACAGAATATCAATATTATCGACGACAGTTTATTTTTCATTTTACTATTCCTTGTTTAAAATGAGAGGTGATTATGAGCAACCTTTTAAACCTCTAACATCTTAGTATTTATGCGACACGCTGTTTGTGTTGCATAATCGCTTGTTGGACTGAGGCGCTACCAGCTCGGTGTTTGAGTGGGTATTGTTTATGCTATGGGAATTTGCTTTTCGTGATGTAGGCTACATTACGCTTACTTTATCGGATTAACGGTGTTTTCTTAGCCTTCCCTGCATGGCTCAGCCATTTTTACGTTCCCATTACACCTAATTTTTTGCGTTGAGGCAATCTTATTTTTCGTGGGCACAGCGTCACCTTACCTGAACACTTAAACAGGTTAACTCTCTGATTTGACGAAGCAAACGTGGCCGCTAGCTCGTTCGCTCTCCTTTATTCATCACTTCATCAACAGTGACGATGCCAATCAATCGCAGTGTGCCTGTTTTACATTTTTGGCACCGCCAATGAGGTAGCTGTGTTTCTTTTGCTCTCTTTCGTTTTTGCGCTTTATCTGTCTGTGGCGCCTGTGACCTTATCAGCGCTAACTTTCGCTTGCGACATGCATTCGCTAAAAATCCATAGTGGCGAATGCGCATAAATCCTTTGGGTAATACATGCTGTAAGTAGCGCCGTAAAAATTCATCGCAGCTCAGTGTCATCACTTTATCACGGTTGTTATCTGCATAATCACGGTATTTAAAACTCACGGTGTGTTCATTCGCTGATATCAATCGTGATTCTGACATCACCCCTTTCGAGTATAACGGGCAAGATAACCGACTAACTTGTCACTGTACGTCAAACAGGGGCTATGGGGTCGTGTCTTGCTTTTTGTCTTTGGCTTAATAAATTGATTTATCTTAAAGAAAAACCTGCCGAGCTTCGCTCGCCTTCGCAAGCAGGCTTGCACCTACGCAAATATCAAAACATACGTCGATGTAAACAATTCCCCCTTAAATCAAACCTGAAAAAATAGATTTGATGAATAATGCACGACAGGAAGTCGAGCAAGCTATGCTAAGGCATGGATGCCGCTTCATGGCGTTTATGGTTCACATCAAATGTATTTTTGAAGAGTCGTTTGATTGAGGGGCGCCGAGGGGTTCCAAGGGGAGACCGGCGATAGCCTCCCCTTGGCTGCCGTCGCCAGTGCGACAACAATACCAATTTAAAAAGCGGTTTTTCCATTTAAAAGCAGTTGTTGCTGTGAAAACGAGTAATGCTGTTAAATAGTTGCCGGGCTAAAGCCACATCAGGCTAATACCCAACCACAAAAGCGGGCAAGCTTCGCTCGCCTTCGCAAGCAGGCTTGCACCTACGTAAAACCAAACACATTACTAAAAAGTACTTGCGCGTTATTGCCTTAACTATGTGTTGGTTAGACCTGCGGGTGTTTACGTCCGTTGGGCTTATCTTGTGGTTTTTTCTTGCTTTTTGATAAACTATTGACAAAGCTAAAAGTAAGCTAGCAGTGCGATTTGGGTATCTGATAACTAGTTTATTACCATCAAGCGCTATTCATCCAATAACACCATTACATAGGCCTCGGTATGTTTTCATTTTTAAAAAAAGATCTTTCAGCACAGAATGAACTGATTAAACAGCAGCAATTACTTGATGAGTTAACAGCCAAGCTTACCGCGATAGAAAACGCTTCGGCGATGATTGAGTTTACACCTAAGGGCGACATTATTACGGCGAATGCAGCGTTTTTGAGTGTTATGGGGTATCGCCTTGAGGAAATAAAGGGAAAACACCACCGAATTTTTTGTGACTCAAAATATGCCCAATCCTCTCAATATAGCGGTTTTTGGAACAGCTTAAATCAAGGTAAGGGATTAAATGGGCAGTTTGAACGATTTAAAAAATCCGGTGAGCATGTCTGGCTTGAGGCTAAGTACACCCCAATATTTGATCGAAATGGTCAGATTCAAAAAATCATTAAGCTGGCCGTCGACATTACCGATAAAACAGACCTTGCACAAACACAGTCGCAAATTATTACCGCATTAAATCATTCGATGGCGGTTATTGAGTTTGAAACTGACGGTACAATTATTAATGCGAACGATAATTTTTTGGCCGCAACGGGTTATAAGCTCGGGGAGATTGTTGGTAAAAAGCATCAGATTTTTTGTACTAGCGAGTTCGCTAAAAGTAAAGAATACACTGCGATGTGGCAAAAATTGAAACAAGGGCAATATATTAATGGCCAGTTTCCTCGCATTGATAAATACGCAAAAGCATTATGGTTAGAGGCTAGTTATAACCCCATAATGGACTCGCAAGGGCGTGTTGTAAGAGTGATCAAATTTGCTTCTGATATAACCCAACGTATTGAAAAAATAGCGCATGTGCAGCAACAAGTCAGCGAGGCGTCGGCGTGTGCAGATAAAACCGGCAAAGAAGGTTCAAGTATTGCTACCCAAGCTGCTGATAGCATGCGTAAACTGTCAAAAGATATGACGCACGCTTCAAAAAGTATGAGCGAGCTCAACAAACAATCAGACGAAATTAATAATATTGTGTCAACCATTAGCGCGATTGCAGAGCAAACAAATTTATTAGCGCTTAACGCTGCCATTGAGGCTGCAAGAGCTGGCGACCAAGGCCGTGGTTTTGCGGTCGTTGCTGATGAAGTAAGGGGCCTTGCAGCAAGAACCACAGAGTCAACCAGCGAAATTGCCCAAGTAGTACAACGTAACTTAACCTTGTGTGATGAAGCCTGCCAGTTTATTGAGCACGGTAGCGAACAAGTTCAACACGGTGCGCAATTGATTGATCAGTTAAATGACTCTTTAGCAATGCTGAATAAAAATCTTTCTACCATCGTAGATGCGGTTGAAAAAGCCTAGTTGATCTACTTTTCAATCGCTAATTGGCGAAATTGCTCAGCTAACTCATCAAGGGTTTTAGCAAAAAACATTGTGTAGGCATAACGACCAGCTTTGTTGTTTTAATAACCCTTTTAAATCACCTTATCACCTTGCTAACTTTTGTAACCCTGCTGCCAAGCATGGCAATTAGCCCTGTGAATAAATCTAAGATCATTGCCAGTAATAAACCAGCAATTAAGCCAAAACCAATTGCGATGGGGTTGAGAACAATAAGGTAATTGTAGCTTTGCCATACTTGACTGCGAATGTCGCTAATTGGGGCGAGGGCGACATGTTGATATTGCGCCAAGGTTGATTGGTTAAACGCTTGCCATGCCGTTTTTAGCATCGCTTGGCGGGTTGCAATGGCGGTAATGCTGTTTGCGCCAGCGGTGATCACCGCATCGTTTTTAGCTTGATAGTAGGCAATCAGTTTATTGATATCACCGTCAAAAAATTTATCGGCATCGGCTTGAAATTGATTGAGGGCTTGGCTTGATTCGAGTAACCGTGCTTCGAGGTTTTTGCCGTATTGATCAACAAACCCCGGCACTTGTACGCCAATTAATACGCCAGCCATAAACAAGGTTAAACGTAAGTAGCTGGCAACTTTATTGCCAAACCGCTGTAAAAAAGTCGAGGCCATGTATGAGGTATCCAGATTAAAACGATTGCTATACGCTAGTTTAAGCTTTGCGGGAAATTACGCTAGCAATAATAACTTGATTTACCAAGTAATATAGAGGCACTTAATTATTGCCACTTAATTGCCAAACAGCGGCGCGTAAAGGTTTTCACTCCCTTGCAGAGTTTGATAAACTCACGGTCCTTTTGCAAATTGGTATTGTAAGTCGTATGGCACAGGCAACTCGTGAGTTATATCGCTCATTAAAACAGTGTTTAAACAAAGATCAGTTTTTCTTTAAACGTCGTTTAGACGGTATTTCAAAAATAAAAAATGAAGAAAAACAAGCCAAAATATTAGCTGAAGTCACGTTGGCGATTGAAAAAAGCATCGCCACACGGGCGCAACGTTTAGCCAATTTGCCAAAAGTGTCTTATCCCGAAAATTTGCCAGTCAGTCAGAAAAAAGACGATATCAAAGAAGCCATCGCCAATAACCAAGTGGTGATTGTTGCGGGCGAAACGGGCTCGGGTAAAACCACGCAGTTACCTAAAATTTGTTTAGAGCTTGGCCGAGGTGCGGCGGGTTTTATTGGCCATACCCAGCCACGCCGCTTAGCTGCGCGTACCGTTGCCAACCGAATTGCTGAAGAGCTTAATTGCCCACTTGGCCAAGAGGTCGGTTTTAAAATTCGATTTAACGATCAGGTATCGGATAAAACTGCGGTTAAACTGATGACCGATGGTATTTTATTGGCCGAAATTCAGCACGATCGCTTTTTAAATCAATACGATACTATCATTATCGATGAAGCGCATGAGCGCAGTTTAAACATCGACTTTATTTTAGGTTATTTAAAAAACCTATTACCGCGTCGCCCCGATTTAAAAGTCATTATTACCTCTGCTACCATCGATCCTGAGCGTTTTTCAAAGCATTTTAACGATGCGCCCATTATTGAAGTATCGGGTCGTACGTTTCCGGTTGATGTGCGTTATCGCCCCATCACCGAGGTTGATAAAGACGAAATGGAAGCCGAAGGCGACCAACTGCAAGGGATTTTTGATGCGGTTGATGAGCTGATGGCAGAAGGCCCAGGCGATATTTTGATTTTTATGAATGGTGAGCGCGAAATTCGTGATACCGCCGAGGCGCTCGGTAAACGTAACCTTAAACATACCGAAGTGCTGCCGCTTTATTCGCGCTTATCAAATGCAGAGCAAAACAAAATTTTTGCCAGTCATTCGGGCAGGCGCATTGTGCTATCAACAAACGTCGCTGAAACCTCGTTAACCGTACCAGGCATTAAATACGTTATAGACCCCGGCACAGCGCGTATTAGCCGTTACAGTTACCGCACCAAAGTGCAACGTTTACCGATTGAGGCGATTTCACAAGCGTCGGCCAATCAGCGAAAAGGCCGTTGTGGTCGTGTGCAAGCGGGTATCTGTATTCGTTTATACTCAGAAGACGACTTTTTAGGTCGCCCAGAATTTACCGATCCTGAAATACTGCGCACCAATTTAGCTTCGGTTATTTTGCAAATGTTGGCTTTAGGGCTTGGCGACATTAGCCAATTTCCATTTGTTCAGCCGCCAGATAACCGCAATATTACCGATGGCTTACGCTTGCTTGAAGAGCTCGAAGCCGTTGAAGAAGTTCAAGCGGGTAAAACGCCAAAACTGACACAATCAGGTAAAGAACTCAGCCGCTTACCCGTTGATCCGCGTTTGGCTAAAATGGTGCTGGCAGCCAAACAATTTAATTCAGTATTTGAAGTGATTGTGATTGTCGCGGCGATGTCGATTCAAGATCCGCGCGAGCGCCCACGAGAGAAAAAAGCGCAAAGCGAAGAAAAACATCAGCGCTTTAATGAGCCAGATTCTGATTTTATCGCCTTTTTAAATTTATGGCGTTACCTTGAAGAGCAACAACAAGCGCTGTCGAACAATCAATTTAGACGCATGTGCCAACTCGAATTCTTGGCCTATATGAGGGTGCGTGAATGGCAAGATTTGGTCTATCAACTGACCACCATTTGCCAAGAAATGAATGTGGCAATAAACAATGAACCTGCAGGGTTTGATGCTATTCATCAAGCGTTATTGGCGGGTTTACTGAGCCACATTGGTTTTAAAGATGAAGATAACAGCTATAAAGGCGCACGTAATTCGCGTTTTCATGTTTTTCCGGGCTCAAGTTTATTCAAAAAGAGCCCAAAATGGGTGATGGCAGCGGAGCTAGTTGAAACCAGCCGTTTGTTTGCCCGCATTAACGCCAAAATTGATTTAAAGTGGGTTGAACCATTAGCGCAGCATTTAATTAAGCGCAGTTATTCTGAACCACACTGGGAGAAAAAGCCCGGCTGTGTGATTGCCCTTGAGCAACAAACCTTATACGGGTTGATTATTGTTAATCAGCGCCGCACTGTGTACAGCAAAATTGACCCAAAACTGAGCCGTGAGCTCTTTATTCGCGAAGCGCTTGTGAATCAAGAGCTCGGTAAAGACGAGGGCTTTTTAAAGCATAATTTGGCGTTAGTTGAAGACATTCAAAGCCTTGAAAATAAAGCGCGTCGTCGTGATATTTTGGTTGATGACCAAACCTTGTTTGAGTTTTACGACAAAAAAATCCCTCTGCATGTTAATAACCGTAACGATTTTGCCCATTGGTGGAAAAAACAGCACAAAGCGGATGCTGGTTTTTTAAACATGACCCGCGAAAACTTGATGATGCATCAAGCGAACCATATTTCAGCGGCAGATTACCCTGATGTCTGGCAGCAAGACCGTTTAATGTTACCGCTTGAGTACCATTTTGAGCCGGGTAAAGCGGTGGATGGGGTTGCACTGCAAATCCCATTGGCGCTACTCAATCAGGTTGAGGACATTGGCTTTGATTGGCATATTCCGGCGTTTCGCCATGAGCTTATTACGGGTTTAATTAAGTCGTTGCCTAAAGCAACACGCCGCAATTTTGTGCCAGCGCCTAATTTTGCGGATGCAGTGATGGCGACCCTTGAACCAATGCAAGGTAAGTTTATTGAAGCGGTGAGCCAAAAGCTGCTGAAAATGAGTGGGATCCGCATTGATGAAAGCGAGTGGGATTACACCGCCCTTGCATCACATTTACGTATTATGTTTGAAGTGCGTGACGACAAAGGCGCGTTGCTTGCGCGTAACCATAATTTACAAGCGCTCAAAGATCAGCTGCAAGGTAAGGTCAGCGATACTTTGTCTAAAGTGGCGGATAAAGGGATTGAAAAAACCGAGCTAATCGAATGGGATTTTGGCGCGCTGCCACAAGCGTATGTTAAAAAACAAGCTGGTTACGAAATCAAGGCGTTTCCCGCTTTAGTCGATAAAAAATCATCGGCGGCGGTTGAGCTGTTCGATTCTCAACTCAAAGCTGAGCAAGCCCATAAACATGGATTGCGCCGCTTAATTTTGCTTAATATTCCATCGCCAATTAAATACTTACAGCAAAAGCTGCCAAATAAAGCCAAGCTGGGGCTTTATTTTAATCCGTTTGGCCAAGTTAAAGATTTAATTGATGACTGTATTGCCGCAGGGGTTGATACCTTATGCCCTGACTTTGCGCTGATCCGCGATGAAACGGACTTTAACCGCGCCAAAGAAAAAGTGCGTGGTGAGCTTGGGGATACCGTGGTGCAAATTGCCACTGAAGTTGAGCAAGTACTGAGCCTTGCTAATGCAATTCATAAACGGCTAAAGGGCAAAGTTGATTTGACCATGATCACCGCTCATGGCGATGTAAAACAACAGCTTTCAACGCTTATTTTTAAAGGGTTTGTCTGTGATTTTGGTGCTAATAAACTCAAAGATTTAGTGCGTTATTTACAAGCGATTGAACGGCGTCTTGAGAAATTACCCGTTGACCCAAATCGCGACCGCTTGTGTGTGCTTGAACTGAATAAAGTGGCAGAGGCCTATCAAGGCGAAGTGAATAAAGTGCCAAAAGGTTATGCATTACCTGAAGCATTACAGGCTATTTTTTGGATGCAGCAAGAGTTAAGAGTCTCATTTTTTGCGCAAACCTTAGGGACTCCGTATCCAGTTTCGGCAAAAAGAGTGCTAAATGCGATTAATGAACTAAAATAATTTTTGGGTTATTTAGTGGTAACACAAATACTTAGTCTTGGCTTTGGATAATGGTTGTACTAAATGCTTGCAAAAAATATCAACCGCTTTACTTTATAGTCATGCGCAACAGACTAATCTTGCACATGACTATGGATATGGAGGAAATATGATCAAGGACGCTGCAATGGATCTTTGCCAAAAACCAGCAAAAATTTTATTAGTCGATGATGAGTATTTTAATTTTGAGTTGCTCAAAGGAATTATTCCAGAGCGTTTTCAATTAGAGTATTTAGCCAGTGGTCAGTTGTGCCTTGGGCAGATTGTTACAGAGCATCCAGATTTGATTTTATTGGATGTGTGTATGCCTGGTTTAGACGGTTACGATACCTGCAGAATGATAAAAAATACGCCAGAGACCCAAGATATTCCAGTGTTGTTGCTGACAGGCTTGGAATCTGAACGGGATAAAAAAGCAGGCTTTGATGCGGGCTGTGACGATTACATAGTCAAACCATATTCGTTGCCACAATTAATAGAAAAAATATCTCATTATGTTGCCAAATAAGCACACCGAGATAATACAGGATGAGATAGGGGGTTGTTATGTTATATGAAGATAAACGGAATTTTTTCAGAATGATGGTCAATGCTGAAGTGCAGTTAACCTTAATTGATTCTGAAGCGGGTCGTCAAATTGATGGTGTGTGCCGGGACTTAAGTGCTACTGGTATGGCGATTGAAATTGATGAGCCAATTGAGATGAATATCACACTAAAAGTAAAAATAGCGTCATCAAACAACAGTGTGCCATCTCTTGAAGCGCTTGCTAAAGTAGTACGTTGTACTTCGTTAGAATCAAATGAATATTTACTTGGGTTAGAAATCATTGAAATGAACTAGTTTTAATGGAACTACCTTAAAAAGCCCTCAATTAAATGAGGGCTTTTTTGTTTTTAGCGCGCAAAGAGTTAGAGGCTAATATGCAGGGGCTAGAGCGCAAGGGCTAGTTACAGCCACCATTTGCAGTCCAAACTTGATGTTGCCCTGAATGGTCCGCAGGATTATCGCCTTTGGTCCACCAATTAGCGGTGTATTTAGTATTTTGATAGGCCACTTGATCGCCCGCAACATACACAGCACTTGTTGACCACGCCACTGCACCTGAGCAACCTTGTTGGCTATCACTGACTTGAACTTGTTGAGTTTTTGTCGCTTCGAGCCCATCAGCATCTTTTACAGTTAGCGAAACTTGATAGCTGCCAGCTTGGTTATAGGTATGGCTTGGGGATGTGTGTGTTGATGTGGCACCATCACCAAAAGACCACGTGCGGCTTGTGACCGCTTTGTCGTCGTTTGAGCTATCAGTAAAGCTGACTGCAAGTTTGTTTGTATTAAAACTGAAGTTTGCCACCGGTGCTTTATTTGTATTTCCACCCACACAGTTACCTAAGCGTTTCCAAACGTTGCTGTACACTTCTGGGTTAGCACCAGTTGACCACCAAGTTGCTTCAAATTGCTTATTATTGTAAGCCACTTTATCGCCAATTTTGTATGAGGTTGCACTATTCCATGCGACTAAACCATTACAGCCCGTATTTGAATCAGAACTAATAGTGACGACTTTGGACAATGAAGCCGATTGACCTGCGGTATCTTTTACTGTTAAACGAACGGTATATTGGCCATCAGCGTTGTAGGTAAAAGTTGGATTTTGTGCTGTAGAGGTTGAGTTATTTGTGTCACCAAATTGCCATGTATAACTGGTAATGCCTTTATCATCAGTTGATTGATTATTAAAGCTGACTTGTTTACCGCTTACATTGGCTGTAAAGCGTGCAGTCGGCGCTGCATCAGTGCCACCACCCGTACCACAATCGTTAGCTAAATAATCTGATGCAGCTTTTGCTTGAATTAAGCCAAAACCGTAAGATGTGTCGCGACCTGACGCGCCTTTATCTTTCGCCGTTTTATTAATAGCATCACGCACTTGTTGGTTGGTACAGTTAAGGTTATTACTCCATACGAGGGCTGCAACACCCGATACATGCGGTGTCGCCATTGAAGTTCCGCTAATGCTTTTATAGCCATTATTGTTCCAAGTCGAATTCACCCCAACACCCGGTGCGGCAATTTCAACTTGATTGTTAAATTGTGAAAATGATGCTTTGTTCTCGGAGCTATCGACGGCTGCAACTGAGACGACCGAATCATACGATGCAGGATAGCTTAATGAATTATTACCATCGTTTCCTGCTGCGGCAATATGTAACATCCCTTGCGCATAACTATTATCAAAAGCTTGGCGCTCTGCGGCCGATGAACCCCCGCCACCTAAACTCATGCTGGTAATGTTTGCTCCAGCCGCTTGGCACTGTGAAATGGCTTTGATTAAATCGGATCCGTATGCCCAGCGACCTTGGTCGTTAAATACTTTAACTATGTGTAAACCAAGCTGACCAGAAGGATTAACCCCAACCACACCTTGGTTATTACCACCAATTGCGGCAATGGTACCTGCCACATGAGTACCATGCCCGTTACCATCGTTATACCAATTTCCGGTATTGTTGCTGCCATAACCATCATCGCCGGTGATACCCGTACTTGGTAAGTCTGGGTGATTTAGGGTGTAGCCGGTGTCTAAAATACAGACTTTACGTTGGCCACTCATCGCATCAGAAAGCAGCGGCGCTTGCACCATATTAATACCATAAGGCGTGCTTTCGGCCAGTAAATAGCGTTTAGGGTCAACCTCAATGCTGGCGATATTGGGGTTATTTTCAAGAGATGCTTTTTGATCTGCAGTAAGATCTAAGGCGATAGCATTAATAGAAGGTAAATCTTGTAATACATTTGTTTGTACAGATGCAGCAATGGCGTGAGCCATATTTTGTTTAACAGTAGCAATTTGGAGTTCAGATGTGCTTTGGCTGTTTTCAAACACAGGGTTGATTTTATATTGCACTATAAAACGCTCTGTTAGTGGCGTTTCTAATTGTTGTTCTGTTGCGATGGTATGAAAACCGACCCCGCCGAGTAGCGCTAGTAAAATAGCATTTTTGCGAAAGTTAACCGTGTTGTTCTTGCTCATGTGCTGCAACTCCAATGTTAATGAATGATGGTTTATTAGGTTTAGTGAATGACGTTACAAAAAATTCACATACCTAAAAAAGCAACAAATGATAACGCTGTCAATTTTTATTTTACGAAAAAGGCTTGCTATGCCTGTGATAGATGACTGTACCGAATATTATACAGAGTGTTTGCTGTATGTTAGAAGTACTGAACTCGCTATGGAGTATTTACACTAATTATGGATTTTATAAACTGCATTTGTACCGATTTATTGACGGATTTATAACGTAATTTTTAGTATTTATATTTATTTAATCTTTAGAAACCGAATAATGTTCATTTTGTACTTGCATGAAAGCGATAAGGTTTGACCCTGAGTGTGGCAAAATACATGAGGCTAAAACCAAAGTATGGTCGGAGCAACGTCATGTTTGAGGTTAATTAACCCGATCTCAGGTGAATTGAATATGAGCAGCGCTAAAAAGAGGAGGGGGAGTCACCAGCGTATTTAAATCAGTGAGGCCAATTTAGTAAATAAAGCAAACCCCAACATTTTGGAGTTTGCTGATTGATATGGAAAAGGAATTAATAAACTTTACAGACTAACCCTTTGAGGTAAAACCCTTCTGGATAGGGGCCTGCAATAGGGTGGTCGGCCGCTTGATTTAAACGCTCCATAATCAATAAATCTTTGCCTGCATCAAGGGCTGCATCAGCCACTACTTTTTGAAATAAGTTTTGATCCATTAAACCAGAGCACGAAAACGTGAGTAATGTGCCGCCTGGTTTTAAAATTTGCATCGCAATCATATTAATATCTTTATAACCACGGCATGCACCTGTGAGCTGTGCTTTATTATCGGCAAATTTTGGTGGATCCATCACCACAGTATCAAATAATCGGCCTTCTTCACGGTATTGGCGCAGCAGCTTAAATACATCCTGTTTCACAAATTCGGCTTTGCTTAAATCTAAATTATTGATTTCAACATTACGTTTTGCAGTATCAAGTGCCGGTTGTGACACATCAACGTTGATTACGCTTTTACAGTTACCGCGTAGTGCGTATAAACCAAACGTACCGGTATAACAAAAACAGTTCAGAACATCGTTGCCTTCTGAGAAACGCTCAAGTGCTGCGCGGCTATCACGTTGATCAAGGTAAAACCCTGTTTTATGACCGCCAATAATATCGACTTCAATTTTAAGGCCATTTTCTTCAATAATGACAGGTGCAGTTGGGGCAACGCCATGCAGCACACCGACTGTGGGCTCAAGGCCTTCTTTGGTGCGAACATCCACGTCAGAGCGCTCATAGATGTTGCACTCAGGGAAAATAGCGCGCAGTGCCATCACAATATCGCCTTTATGGCGCTCGGCGCCTGCACTGAGTAACTGACAGACTAAATAATTGTCGAATTTATCAATGGTGATCCCAGGTAAATAATCTGATTCTGCAGCCACTAAACGATAGCCAGTTAAGCCACCTGCTTTGATAACTGATTGACGGGCATCAAGTGCACGACGAATGCGTTTTTCAAAAAAAGCAGGATCAATACTCTCGTTTTGTTCAAAGCTCCAGACCCTTGCACGAATTTGCGAATGCGGGCTGTATGAGGCAACTGCTAAAAACTGACCATTGGCATCGTAAATATCAACTGTGTCTCCAAGGCCTGGCTTCCCTTTCATTTTTTTGATGGCTTTAGAAAAAATCCAAGGGTGTTTGCGTTTAAGTGCTTTGTCACGACCGGCTTCAAGATAGATAGCAGAAGACATAAAGATTCCAATAAAGAGATAAGGGCGCTAATTTTAGTGAAGCGCCCCTGAAGTTACAATCTAAAATGTCTATTTTACGCAATCAGTGGTGATGACAAATCGCGCGCTTAACGCTGAAAATCATAGACAGACCCTAAATGTAGAATTTTGCTTAACTCATCAAGCGCTGTTTGGCATTCGTTGAGTAAGCTAATATCAGCTAAATCGGCTAGGTTTAGGCGGTCGCGATAATGTTTTTCAACCCAGTGACATATCGTGTGGTAAAGATCTACTGAAAACAAACAATGTTGATTAACCGCTTGCAGCTCTTTTGATGACAGCGGCACTCTTAAACGTAAACACGCAGGACCGCCGCCATTTCGCATACTTTGGTTTAAATCATAATAATGGATGTGGCTAATTGGATTGTCGGCTTGCTGTAAATGGGCTAGATACGTTGCCACTCGATCATTGTGTTGGCATTCGCTTGGTGCGATTAAGGCCATGCCACCAAAAGGTAAGCTGACTAATTGCGAATTAAATAAATAGCTGCTGATTGCATCGTTAATACTCACATGCTGAGTTTTGACTTCAATGAGATACAAGGGTCGATTGCCCGGATAGGCTTGTTGGATTTGCTGTATTTGTGCTGCGCTATTTAAAAAGGCTTCTTCATGAAACAACATGACATTTTCATTTGCCACTGCAATCACATCATTATGAAATACACCTGCATCAATCACCTGTGGATTTTGTTGAATAAAAAAGGTGGGTTCGCCAAGTTGATGTAAGCGTGCAATAGCTTGGCTTGCTTCAAGGGATTGGCGTGCAGGATAACGCAGCGGTTTAGGGTGTGTGCTGTCAAAACTACTGGCTCCGTAAACAAAACAATTTAACCCCAAATGGCCATGGGTGTCGCATAAGCGCATATGATTGGCGGCACCTTCATCGCAAAAATGTTGCCCACTGGGTAATGGGTCGTGGTGAACAAAATGGGCATCATGCTTAAACATGGCTTGCAGTAAACGTCCTGTGGTGGGCGCTTCGATGGCGCGGTGAAACTTATTCGCTAAATTAGCAGGGGTAAAATGTACTTTTTGATCCTCGCAATCGGCACTGGCACTGACGGTTGCTGCATTGGCGCTCCACATCGAAGAGGCCGAATAACACGTTTTTAATAAGTGCGGTTGCTGCCGTGCAACCTGATTGATGATGTAACTATCGGTACCTGAAAAGCCGAGTTTGCGCAAAGTGCTGAGATCGGGGCGGGCATGGGGTGCAAATACGCCTTGCACTAATCCTTGGTCATGCATCGCTTTCATTTTTGCTAAACCTTGCAATGCGGCTTGTTTTGGATTGGCGTTGTGTTGGGAGTTTTGCAAAGAAGCAACATTCCCAAACGATAAGCCTGCGTAGTTGTGACTTGGGCCGACTAGGCCATCATAGTTAACTTCATAAAAATGCATCGGTGCTCTGTCCTTGTGCGCGACGTATCCATAACTGCACTAACACAGTGCAGTAAAGGGAAAATCGGGCGTTGTTGTCATGGAATAAGCCTAAGATAGCGAGGATCATGCCAGAAAAAAGAAACTGCTATTTTCTGACTGCTACGTTAAGATTGGCTAGAATTTAGACACAAATTCAAAGGGCTATTATGAAAGTGGTATTTGTAAGTGATATTTTTGGCCTGACACCGCATTTAGTAACGTGGGCAGCGCAGCTTCAGTCAATAGGCGCACAATGTGACATCGTAACCCCATATCGCACAGCTCCCCCTCAATTTTTAAATGATCAACACGCATATGAGTATTTTTTATCGCAGGGCGGTCATGCTCACTATCTTCAATTATTACAACAACAGGCGCATCAACTGCACCATGCACATTACATTATTGCATTTAGTGCTGGGGCTTCTGCTGTATGGGCCTTAAGTAGTCAACACGCCACACATGTGCAGCCGCACGTGATGCTGTTTTATCCCAGTCAAATTCGTAATCAAACGTCACTTCAGCCACACTGGCCAACAGAAGTTATTTTTGCTCATCACGAAACACATTTTGATGTTGTGAGGGTTATGGCGCTGCTTAAAGCACAGCAAAATCCAATGGTGACAATGTCTCGTAGTCAGTATCTACATGGTTGTTTAAATCCACAATCAGACAATTTTAATCAAGCGTCGTGTGATCTCTATCAACGCCTAGTGCGCGATGCACTGGTCGGCACAGCATAAAAAATTCATGCGTTTTAAGTACCTAATTTAGTAAAGTTTGATTACAGTTGTTGAGTCTAAAAATAAAAGTAAGGGGATCAGGATGTCAGAATCAATTCGACCAAATTATGTTCATTTTCCAGGGAATGTGATTGCTAAACCGCCGTGTCGCATGCTCAATGCCAACATGTATGGTTTTTTTGTTAAAGGGGATTTAGCGCTTATTCAAGCTTACCTAGATCAGACATTAAACACAGTAGCAACCAGCGAGATGCGCTTTAAAGCGTTGTCGGCCTATACGCTTTTGACCTTTACAGATATTGAAAATATTGCTTCAAAGGTGCCCCCTTACCAGCAACAAGGCTGGATGCAAGAAACCGATGTGATTATTTGGTTGCCGGTGGCTAAAATGGTTAAAAAACACGGCAAAGAGAAGGTTGATCATATTTATTGGTATCCAGCATTTATTTGTGTAAACAATATTTATGCCCTGATCAATGGCCGTGAAACATGGGGCTACAACAAATATTTGTGCCAATACCAAATGCCAAACATCGGTGAGCCCGCCAATTATTTTTCGCTGTCGGTGGATGCATTTGAACCGTTTTCATTAGAAACAAAAATGGCCCAACATACGTTATTAGAAGTAAAAAAAGTGGCCGAAGGCAGTGAAAATCCGATTGTTGAATTTGTCGATTTAGTCAAAGAGGCGTTTGCGCTTTTAAAGGCTGAACAAGACTTTTTTGATTTAGATTTAAATGCCTTAAAACAGTTACTCGATGGATTTATCCACCCTCAGATGGATCAAATTTTATTTAAACAGTTTCCCGATGGTCAAGGTGATAAAGCGGTGTATCAAGCGGTGATGCATTCGCCTTCTATTATTAAAAAAATCCATAAAGCAGCGCTGCTGACCCATGAATACCAAGTCACATTTCATCAGATTGACACGTTTCCACTTGAGCAGATGTTTGGTTTAAAAGTAGGCACACAAGATGCGATTTTGCCTTTTAGCGTGTTGATGGATTTTGATCAAGAACCCGCTTTTGAAATCGCAACTAACCCAGCTTGTTAAGGAAAACACCATGACACAACAAAAAATTGCCATTTTAGGCGGTGGCGTCTCTGCGATGACATCGGCATTTTACTTGACCCAGCAAGCGAATTGGCAAGAAAAATATGACATCACTGTTTATCAGCAAGGCTGGCGTTTAGGTGGCAAAGGGGCCAGTGGCCGTAACGCCCAGCTAGGCGAGCGCATTGAAGAGCATGGTTTGCATGTGTGGTTTGGCGCGTATGTAAACTCGTTTAAAACTATTGAAGCTGTGTATGATCAATTGGCCCGCCCAGCAGGAGTACCACTTGCAACGTGGCAAGAAGCATTTAAACCCCACAGTTTTGTGGTGCTGCAAGAGTTGATTGACGCGCAGTGGGATACTTGGGCTATCGATTTTCCTGAAATTCCAGGTAATCCAGCAGAAGGGACTTTGGAGTTTCATTTTTGGGAAATTGTTCAATTTGTTTATGTGTGGCTAAAAAAGTTTATTGATGATTTAGAGCATAAAGGCAAGTTACTGGACAAAAGCAGCAAAGTGGCGGTTTATGAAGATGATGATGAAGGCTTACTCACACACTTTTATGACCAAATTAAAGATAAAGTTGATGATATTGCTGATGATTTCGCAGAATTTAAAGATGGGGTAGAAGAGTCACTTGCACAAATAAGTGATCATATTCGGTTATCGAGCTTACAAGTAGGCCAGTTTTTACAAAAACGGGTTGATGATAAAGACTTGAATAATCATAAACATCACAGTGCTCTGGCGTTCTTACTTCGCAAAATGAAAACGTGGTTAGTGAATGAGTTTGATGATCTGTTAGACGATCACGATGACATTCGCCGTATCTATATTTGTGTTGATTTAGGCCTTGCGATTTTAACCGGCTTGCTTGATGACAAAGTGTATAAACATGGCTTTGGCGTACTTAATCAATATGACTTTAGGCAGTGGTTATTAAAAAGTGGCGCGAATGATAAATATTCAGTGCATTCTGCGCCAGTACGAGGTTTTTATGATTTAGTATTTGCTTACGAAAATGGCAATTTTGACCAACCAAACGTTGAAGCTGGGGTGGCATGTTTAGCGATGCTGCGCATTGCATTGTGTTATCGCGGTGGGGTGATGTGGAAAATGCAGGCGGGCATGGGCGATACTATTTTTAGTCCAATGTACGAATTGTTAAGCCGCCAAGGGGTGAAGTTTGAATTTTTTAATCAAGTGACTGAGTTAGTACCAGGCAAAGACTTATTGCAACAAGACTGCATCGAACAAATTAATTTAGTGCAGCAAGTAGCGTTAGCCAACCCCGCAAAAGAATATGTACCGCTGGTGGACGTGAAAGGCTTAGCATGCTGGCCAAGTTCACCGTTACTGGCGCAAATTGAGCCAAGCCAAGCTGCTTTAATTACCGAGCATAACATTAATTTAGAAGCATTTTGGACGACCTGGCCCAAGGTTTACCAAGCAGCATTTGGCCAACCGCTGCCGACTAGAACCTTACAACGTGGGATTGATTTTGATGAGGTGATTTTTGGTATTTCAGTCGGTGGTTTACCCCATGTGGCGGCCAAATTGCTGGATATTGACGCGGCGCTCAAAGACACTTCAGAGCAGGTCAAAACCGTTGCCACTCAAGCATTTCAACTATGGCTTGATGTGCCATTAAACCAATTGGGTTGGACAGATATTCCTGCTTCTGGCGAAGAACCTATTTTAAGTGGTTTTAGTGAACCATTTGATACTTGGGCTTCAATGGATCAACTGATTTGCCGCGAAACGTGGACACCTGAGCTTGAACCTAAAAATGTCGCTTATTTTTGCAGTGCCTTGCCAATGGATAATTATCCACCTCAATCGGTAACCAATTTTGCCGATATGTGTACTGAACAAGTAAAAGATAACGCTATTTTTAAACTTAAAAATCAGATGTTTGAACTTTGGCCTGCTGTGGCAAGCGAAGGGGAGTTTGCATGGCAGCATTTAATTGACCCACAAAATCGCAGCGGTGAAGCCCGCTTTGATAGCCAATATTGGCGCGCTAACGTTGACCCATCAGAGCGCTATGTTTTATCGGTAAAAGGAAGCAGTGCGTATCGATTAGATACAGATGGTAGTCTTTTTCAAAACTTGTATTTAACGGGTGATTGGATCAAAACCGGGGTCAATGCGGGGTGTGTTGAAGCGGCGGTGATGGCCGGCATGCAAACATCACGTGCTATAAGTGGTTACCCTACTCATATTGATGGCGAAAATGGCTTTGATCCCGATTAACGTTAGTTTGTTAATCGGCCCTTGATTATGAAGTTACTTTAGAAAAAAACTGTTTTACTGATGATAATTACGCAATAATAACAGCTAAATCGTTGTTATTATTGCGCCTATTTAATGGCATATTTTTTATATCTACTATACTGCAACTTGAAATTCAATTTTTGCTTTGTTAATTAAAATAATGGATGTTTCTATGGCCTCTTATCCGGTTTTTTTTGCTTTATCAGCCCTCACTCTTGCAGTTAATACCGTTGTAAATGTTGCTCAAGCCGATGATACAATTAAAGAAATTGAAGTTATTCAAGTCTATGCGCAAAAACGATTACAGCGCATTCAAGATGTCAGTGTCGCTGTTACATCCATTAATGGCGCAGCACTGCGTGAGCAACGGATTAAAGATACCACTGAACTTGCTTCATTCGCGCCAAATTTAAAAATCAGTCAAAATGCTGCAGAAGGCACCCCCCCAGCGATTAATATCCGAGGCGTGGGCTTGATTGATTACAATACTTCTAATACGTCACCGGTTAGTTTTTATATCGACGATGTTGTCGCAGGCTCGGCAAATAATCAAATTGTAAACTTGTTTGATATGGAACAAGTTGAGGTATTACGCGGTCCGCAGGGCACCTTGTTTGGTCGAAATAGCACAGGCGGTGCGATTTTATTACGCTCAGCACGCCCAGAGAGTGAGTTTGGTGGTTATGTGACTGCTGGGCTTGCTAATAACGATCATCAAACGCTGGAAGGTGCGATTAATGTACCTATTACTGATGATACCGCTGCTCGTTTTGCTTTTAGTCATCAAGATTATGATTATTCAACGAATAATTTACTCGCTAGTTCGCCCATTGCAGGTATGAAACAAGATAATTATCGTTTTTTACTGAGCAGTGATTTTGGTAAACTGAATGTGTTAATCAAAGCGCACCTTGAAGATTGGAGCGGGATCGTACAACCTGTTGGCAGTATTGGTTTGTTTAAAAATCCAGCTACGCAAGCTCCGTGTACGGTGAGTGAAGCAGGGTCAACATCTTGTACTGATGCGTTTGGGTATAATTCTGGCAGCAACGATTTTTATGATGTGAAAGTCAATAATAATAGCCCACATGACACTGACTCCAAAGGTTTTAGCCTTAATTTAACCGGGCAGTTAAACGCAGATACGACTTTAGTGTCTGTCACAAGTTGGGACACATTAAAAAGACAACATGCGTTTAATTGTGATGGGTCTCCTAGTCGTTTATGTGAGGGAAATCTTGGGCTTAAAAATGATGTGATCACGCAAGAATTACGGATGCATCATCAAATGGGCGATCATTACCTGATTGCAGGTGCTTTTTTGCTTGATGAAAGTATTGTTCAAGATAATTACAATGATATTCTTCGTGACCTTCGAGGTGTTACTCCGCAAGCTGTGACGTTTATTTACGATAATCAGATAGAGGTAGGATCAAGTGCCTTGTTTGCTCAGTACGATTATCGCTTTAGTACGCAAACAACCTTCACGGCAGGTTTACGCTATACGTCTGAGTCAACTGATTATGAAAGTATTACTCATTTAAATGTCGGCACTGACCCTAATGATTATGTCGGTTTAACTATTCCTTTTTATCAAGTATCGGGTTCCCAAGATGACAATAAATGGTCAGGAAAGTTGGCTGTAAATCATCAGCTTGATAGCCATAACTCCGTCTATTACAGTTTTTCTAATGGGTTCAAAAGTGGTGGCTATAATGGCGGCTTTTTATCATCGCTTGAGCAAGCTCAATTGGCGGATTATGGTGCTGAAACACTTAATGCGCATGAAGTAGGTGCAAAACTGACTTTGCTTGACCAAGACTTGGCCATTAATATGGCTGCGTTTTATTATGATTACCAAGACCAACAAGTTTTTATGAATCAGGCTTCAACTGTGCCTAATGCACCGCCGTTGCAATTGCTTGAAAATGTGGGTTCATCGACTATTTATGGTTCTGAAATTGAACTATTTTACACGCCAACATCTCAGCTTTATTTTCAATTTGGTGTAGGATATTTACCAGAGGCCAACTTTGACAAATTTATTGACCCAACGGGTACAGAGCTGACAGATCATCGCCTTCCATTTACCTCTAAATGGAATATTAGTGGGTTAGCTAATTATGAAATGCCGCTTTTTAGTCATCACCTCATTTTACAATTAAACTTTGATTATCAATCGGATTACTACTTTGACCAAAACGAAAACCCATATGCTGAGCAGTCAGGCTATACCCTTTGGAATGGGTTTGTGCGCTACGAAAGTGATGACTGGGATGTCTCTTTATGGGGTAAAAATATATTTGGTCAACAATACAGTCATTTGAAATTCGACTTAAGTAGCTTTTTAGGCATGCTTGAAGATTTTAAAGGTGAAGGGCGTCGCTACGGTGTGTTATTTCAATATCATTTTTAAACATACAGGTTTTGTAGATCTAATGAGGCGGTAAATATAAAAGTGAAGTACTTGCTCAAAGACGCTTTCCGATTCTATGCAGTATTTTTATTACTGTGTCTTGTTACAAGCTTTTATTCTGTAGCAAGTACAGCTGATCCTTTAAAAACTTTTATATTAAACACCGCTACATTACATGACAATTTGCTGGTGGAGGGAAAGCTATTTGCTGCAACGGACAGCGAGTTTCCAGCTGAATTTGATCAGGTCGAGTCGTGGTTTGCAGATAAAAAACCCCTTGAGGATGTTAGCTATTTTGGTGGGCAATATTGGTTTGTTGTAAAGTTAGAAAATAAAACCGATGAGCAAGACATGGTTTTTTATCCTTATAATACGGTCATAGACAGTATTAAATCTCATATTTATTCCCCAAGTTTTACTCAAAAAATTGAAACGGGTGCTCAATTTGAAACTGAATTTGATTTTCATTATGGTAATCGAGTGTTTATTGCAAAGGGTAAACCTCATTATATTGTGACACTCTTTACAAGTGAGTATTTTTATACCCCCGCAAAACTTGTTTTAGTACCCGATCATACTTTTGTGAAAAAAGTGACCAATGAAACGGTTGTTTTAGTTTTGTGTTTGGGGTTTGGTTTGGCGCTAGGCTTTTATAATTTACTTATTTATATTGGCTCTAGAGATGTTACCAATCTGTATTATGCGTTATTTACCGTTACTTGGATTTTTGCTTGGTCATTCTTTTTTCATATTCCAAAAGAGTTATTTGATATACATAACTCAAGCCTTCATTGGGTTGGTTTTACCCTAACACCCATCACGAATATTTTATTTTATAACCACTTTTTAAAATTACGCGAAGCAGCTCCACGTCAGGCGAAAATATCATTAACTATTGGGTGGGTCGCGGCACTGGGGATTCCTTTGGTGATGTATTCACCGGGCTTTGGTTTTATTTGGGCATCATTGGTTACTGGAATTGCCATGATGTTTGGTTTTTATGTGGGGGTATGTGCTTGGTTTAGAGGCTTTAAGCCAGCTAAATATTTCATTATGGCGTATTTGGCCATGTTTTTACCCAATATGTTTGCCAACATGACCAACCTTGGGGTGTTACCGCCCATTGACATTAACTTGTATTTATTAGGGTTGATTGGCACAACATTAGATGCATTATTATTGGCATTTGCTGTGGCCGATAAATTACGCATTTTAAATAATGAAAATCATGAATTAACGCGTAACTTAGAAGAAAAAGTATTGTTACGCACGCAAATGCTAGAAAATATGACGCACGAATTGCGTGATGCAAATGAAGCGAAGAGTCGGTTTTTAGCTAATATGAGTCATGAAATTCGAACCCCTATGACGTCAATAATTGGTTATGCCGATGGAATTATTTTAGGGGATATTGAACCGAGAAATCACGGCAAAGCCGTGCAGGTCATCGCCCAAAATGGCAACCATGTACTGGGGATTATCAATGACATTTTAGATATGTCTAAAATCGAAGCAAACAAACTTGAAGTGGAGTGGATTGAAACCGATTTATTTTCGACTATTGCAAATGTTGAATCTATTTTAGGTAAACAGATTAGAGATAAAGGGCTTGAGTTTAAGGTGTTGTATGTTTTCCCATTGCCTGAAAAAATAATTATCGACCCAACTCGCTTACGACAAATTCTGTTAAACCTGACTAATAACGCAATGAAATTCACCGATTATGGCTCAATTACTTTAATTGTCTCTTACCTAGAAGGTAAGCTGGTTATTCGAGTGAAAGACAGTGGTATTGGTATGAGTGCAGAGCAAACTCAAAAGTTATTTGAGGCCTTTTCGCAAGCAGATACCTCCACAACGCGCAAATATGGTGGCACTGGATTAGGGCTGAATATCTCTAAAAATTTAGCGCATAAATTAGGTGGCGATATTTCAGTGAAAAGTGAAATAGGTAAGGGTTCTGAATTTATCGTCACGTTGGCATGTCGCTTAGCACCGAATAATCGCATGATTAAAGATATGCTCGACTTGATCAAACTACCTGAAACAGGCTATCAGGCTGAACAGACCACGCAAAAACTCTCTGGCACAATATTACTAGCAGAAGATCATCCTGATAACCGTGCGTTAGTTAAACGCATTTTAGAGCGAATGGGTCTGCAGGTAACAGCGGTTGCAAATGGGCAAGATGCCGTACAGGCCACCCTAGATGATGAATTTGATCTTATTTTGCTCGATATTCAAATGCCTGTTATGGATGGTATTCAAGCCATCAGTATTATTTTAGCAACAGGTTGTACGACGCCAATTATTGCGCTCACTGCAAATGCGATGGATCATGAGGTACAGCGTTATTTAAAACTCGGGTTTAGTGATCATTTGGCAAAGCCGATTGATAGAACTATGTTTGTGAAAAAAATATCTCATTATTTACAAGTTGAATTAGACGATGATATTGAACTCTCTCCTGCAGAGATGGCAAAGCTAAAGACAAATTTTGTCAAAAGTCTGCAAGAAAGTATCAGTTCAATTGAATTACAAATGCGAACCAAAAGCTGGCAAGAATTAGCACTAAATGCCCATGCAATTCGCGGAGCTGCAGGGATGTTTGGTTTTGGCCAAATTAGTGATCTTGCCAGTGAGCTTGAGTGTGTAGCAAAAGAAAAAGGTGAGGGCGACATTATTAAAGCAACAGAAACGTTATTATCTGAAATAAGACACTGTTTTGATGAGTATTCTTCTATAGATTTCTAATTTTTTAATCGTCCTACAATACAATTGTGCCACAATAGGTCATCGTGTTTTTTTAGGTTTTTTATGTCTACTGTAATTCAAATTAGAGTTGGTTCGACCAACCCAGTCAAAGTTAACGCTGTTAAAACTGCATTCTCTGCTGCTTTTCCAAATAATGTGATTGAATGTATTGCGACAGATGCCCCTTCAGAGGTTGCCGATCAACCCATGACAGAGCAAGAGACTTTGCAAGGTGCAATGAATCGAGTGGTGTTTTGTCAGCAATTTTCGGCCGATTATTATGTTGCCATTGAAGGCGGTGTCGATAATTTTAGTTATGGTGCAGCCACGTTTGCTTTTGTTGTTATTGCGAATGCACACGAGCAACATGTAGGACGAGGAGCGAATTTGCCACTGCCAGCATCAATTTATCAATCCCTGCTTGAAGGTCAAGAGCTGGGCCCTTTGATGGATGAATTGTTTAATACTCACAATATTAAGCAAAAAGGCGGGGCGATTGGGTTATTAACCAATGGGCTTGCGAACCGAGAGGGCAATTACCACCATGCGTTATTACTTGCCCTTGCACCATTTTTACATCCCACTTTGTTTGCACATAAATAAGCTCATTACTGGATAATAAATAATACTTAGGCTGCTATTTTTAGCGCTAACTGTGTGGGATGAGTGTGCAATAGGCCAGCGCTCGCGTGTCAACCTGCCTTGATAATCTTTTATCCAGAACTTAGGTTAAATAACCTGAGCTCTGGATAATAAATTTATCTCCAGCGGCTACTTTCAACGCTAACGGCGTTGAATTTACTTACAATAGGCCAGCTATTGACGCGTAAATTCGCCTTGTTATCCTTAAAAGTTTCCGGCTACAGACTTGAAAAAACATTTACCAATTCAATATCAATACGTTAGTAAATCTTTTAATCAAAGCTCAGGTTAAATAATAAAAAAGCCAGTAATTTTGGCTTCTTTAATACAACTTAAGCTTTAAGTTTTAGAATATCAATTAGTTGCGCCATGTTGCTGATTGTAAATGTTGGCGCTGGTGCTTGTGGTATGCTCAATTGCTTTGGGTTATACCAACAGGTATCAAAACCTGCTTTTTGGCCGCCAATGATGTCAGGTACAAAGTTGTCGCCTACCATCAGTACTTCTGATTTGGCTACATGACCCATTAAATTAAGGGCGTAATTAAAAATGCGAATATCAGGCTTGGCCACACCTGCTTGCTCTGATGAAACTACGAATTTAAACGTGTCGGTTAAGCCAAGTTTTGCCAAACGTACACTTTGCAGAGCTTCAAAACCATTGGTAATAATACCCAGCTGAACCTGACCTTTTAGCGCGTTTAATAAAGGTGCAACGCCCTCAATAAGTTGAGTGATATTAGCCATAGACTTTAAAAATTGGCTGTTTAATGTCGCCGGATCAATACCGAGTTTAGTTCCCCATAGCGCAAACCGCCGATGTTGGAGTTGTTCAGCGGTGATTTGTCCAAGTTGAAATGCGTGCCACAAAGGTTGGTTTGTTGCCTGATATTCAGCGTAATCGGCTTGGCTAAATACAACCTCAAATTCGCTAAACATAGCTTGTAAGCCTGAGTATGCATCAAAATGAAACAAGGTTTCATCGGCATCAAATAAAATCCACTTATAGTTCAAAACAGTACCTTCTTAACAATCGAGGAGTGGCCAGTGTAAAGGCTCTGATGCTATTTTGCAGTAATAAATTGTAACTGGACTTTAACTTTGTAGCGGCAAAAATAGGCACGATATGGTGGCATGGAGTGTTATTTTTAGAAATATAAAACTTGAATACTTGTCGATTTTGATGCTGACTCACCTCTAGATTCAGGGTGTTAATTAGCGTGTCAGCAAGGAACTTAACATAGCCTGTTACCTCTAATGAGCGTCTTTTAATAAAAAAGACGACCGAAGTCGTCTTTTAATTGATTGCAGTTTAAGCTATTAGCTTAAAAGCGGTAATGGGTACTGACATAGAATGTACGACCCACAACATCATATAAACTTGGGATTGTATTCATATCGTTGCCATCAGGCACATATTCAGGATCGGCATTGAGTAAGTTTTTAACACCACCATTGATGCGCCATTGATCGTTTACTTCATACGCTGCACTGATGTTGTGATAAATCACGTCATCAGTGGTGTATTTGTCGCCGTAGTTGTCACCATCCATACCTTGGATATATTGCGCGTTGTACGCAAGTGTGACTGTATCAGTGAGATTGTAATCAAGGTTAACGTTCGCTTTTAATTGAGAATAACCCCCCATGTTGCCATCGACTGTACCTTCGTAACTGATATCATCTTCTTTAAATTCAATTAGATAAGTAGTATCTAATGCAAGGCGGTACGTGTCTTGACGGTAGTTAATGTTCCAATCAATACCAGATGTTTGCTGTGAACCCACATTGGTTAATACTGACGTCATATTTGATAAATCACCCGCTGCGGTGATGTTAATTGAAGTACACGCTTGTTGCTGACCAGCAAAACAGCTATTCATTTGATTTTGAACATTTAAACGGCTTATAGCGTCGGTAATATCAAATGACCAATAGTCTAATGTGCTTGATAAACCATCTGTGATTTCCCACACCATACCAAAGGTGAATGAGTCACTTTCTTCAGGTTGTAAGTTTAAATCGCCCGTATAGTTTACTAAAATTTGTGCATCCGGTGCATTGCCCCACGGATCGTCTAAGTAATCGAACGAACCTGAGTTACCGCCATAAAGCTCAGCAACATTTGGTGCTCTAAAGCCTGTTGCTGCGACTGAGCGGATCATAAACTCATCACTAAAGCGGTATGTTGCACCGACTTTCCATGTAACTGCACTACCAAAGGTTGAGTAGTTATCAAAACGGGTTGCAGCTTCAAGGGATAATTCATCATTCACTGGCATCGATACTTCGCCATACACAGATTGAACCGAATAATTGCCTGACGTTGGGTCTTGTTGCGCTGCAGTACTTTCACCCGCTTGCGTAATTAAATCAGGGGTATAAAAACCACTTTCAAAACGGTTTTCAACACCCACTGCATAACCTAAATCAAACGACGTTACACCGCTTAAGCCCGCAGCCATGATGAATTGCTCATTACCCCCTTTGTTGCTTTCAGTGTAGATGGTGCCTTGGCTAGTTAGGAAAGCAGTATCTAATACATTGCCGCTAAACCATAAATCTTGGTGTGCATAAATGCTTTTTTCCATGTTGCCGGCGTGAATTGAGTTTCGTACTTTATCTTTTGAGTCATTGCGACCGTAAGTAACAGACACGTCCCAGCTTGCATCAGATTCTAATTCACCTGCAATACCTAAAGAGAAGCGGTAAGTATCGGTCACTTGCTCAGAAATACGTGGGCCTGCATCAGTCATACGACGACGATAATTGAGTTCATCAGCTACGGTGCCATCGGTATCTGCAAATAATTGCGTGTATTGAGTGGCTAACTGTGCAGTTTGTAAATCAATGGTCGCAGGCTGTGGAGCCATTTGCTGATTTGACTCACGATGTGTGTACATCAAATCGGCATTGATGCGGGTATCTGAATCTAACTCTGCTGTAAAGCTTGAAAAGGCGCTGAATAATTCATTCGGTGTTTGTGCGTAGCTGTCTTGCGTAAAATCATAACAATTGTCACGTTTTTTAAACCCACCTTGGCCATCAGGTGTTTTACCACCTAAAGAGCCTTGAGGTACAAATGATGAACAGCCGGGTTCAACATGATCACGATCAGCTTGAATAATTTTGCCGCGTTCAGAGAATTGCGCACCAACAACTAAGTTACCGCCAGCAAATTCAACACCATGAAGAATGCTTATGCCTCCACTAGTACCATCACCTTTAGCGGTTTCACTCAAGTCAGCATTGAGTTTTGTGCCTTCGAAATCTTGCTTGGTAATGATGTTCACTACACCGGCAATGGCATCTGAGCCGTATACCGCAGATGCGCCATCTTTTAAAATTTCAATTGATTTGATCATCGCAACCGGGATGGTATTTAAATCAACAGATGAATCAGCACCTGTACCCGATGCAACCATACGGCGACCATTTAACAGTACTAAAGTACGGTTTGTTCCCATGCCACGAAGGTTCACAGTGGCAGAGCCGCCTGAACCATTGTTTGAGGTTGCACCTAAATTCATACCTGCAGCAACAGGTTGTTTAGACAGGATCTCTTCAACAGACGCATAACCGCTTTGGGCGATTAGCTCAGCTGAAATAACCGTTACTGGGCTTGCGGTTTCCATATCCGTACGATTAATGCGTGAGCCTGTCACTTGAATTGTTTCAATGGCATCAAGAGATGTTGTTTCAGCTAAGCTACCAACGCTATAAAAAAGGGGAAGTGTCGCAAGGACAGCTAAATTCAGAGGCGTTTTTTTCATTTGTACCTACTTGTTGTTAATAAAACTAGAGCCAACAGAGTGTGATTTTAGAGGGAGCCTGTTGGAGACGAGACGCAAAGTAGGATTCTGAAACTGAATGATAAATGAATGAAGGGTTGATTCTTGTACTTATTGTTTTGTTTTATGCAATTAAATGGAATTTAAGAATGAATGTAAACAATTTGTACAACTAAAAACACTTGAAATTCATCATACTAAATAAACAATAAATGACAATTGCTACAAGTGTAATAGTTAACGGTGAGTGTGTAATCAAATGTAATCGGCTCTTAAAAAAGGGTGCATGATTGGTTGGTTACAATTGCTTTACCTGTTTTTAATCCTTAGGTGATATTCAGTAAAACTTTGTTTGCAAACCTTCAGATTGCAAATAGGTTTGTGGGTTAGTCACTGCAATCTATGTGATAAAAAACAACGTGATAAATTCGTTTTTTCATTTTTAGTTGTTAGGCATTTTTAAAGTGAAGATTTTAAAGCGAAGATTTTAAAGTGAAGAGGAGGTGTTTTACTCGTGTTAATTTAATTTGCGATCATCCTTTATTAACCTGAGCTTTGGTTAAGAGATTTACTAACGTATTGATATTGAATTGGTAAATGTTTTTTCAAGTCTGTAGCCGCTGGAGATAAATTTATTATCCAGAGCTCAGGTTTATTAGGTGTTTTGGGAGTTTAAAAGTGCATCAGTTGGATTAATGCAGTAAAAGGAGGATAAACAGGTTACACTGCGCCTCGATAAATTAGTGATTAAAGTTGTGAGTCCAAAAAATGAAAATGAGTAAAATTTGCCAGCGTTTAAACGAAAAACTATTAGCGGTCTTGTCGCTCATGAGCGAAGAGGCAAAGCAAATCGAAGGCGTTAGCCATTTAAGCCACACTGTGGAGTTTGATTGTTTTCCCGGCAGTTTATTAGTGAATTATCATTTTACCGACACACAAACTCTGCGCGTTGCACTAGATAGCCATGTCGAAACTAAATTACAAAAACAGCTGCATAAATTACTGTTAAAAAAAGGGATTTTGCTCAAAGATCCTAAAATGAATTTAAAGTTACAGGGGCCAAAATAGCGCTCGTTTTATCACTGAGTTGTAATCGCAAATAACGTGCTTATATTTAGGATGTTGTTTATAACGATGATTACTTGCAAAAAAAGGGCGCTTATGCGCCCTTGATTGTTATTTTATGCTTATTTTACGATTTTCATCTCGTCTAATAAGTTTTGTGCATTATCAACTTTATCCATCACCCACAGCATGTAACGTGAATCAACGTGGATTGAACGATTAAGATCAGGGTTGTAGTCCCAATCACCAATAATACTCTCGTACACACCATCAAACAGTAAGCCGACTAATTCCGCTTTGCCATTTAAAGTAGGTGAACCCGAGTTACCACCGGTTGTATCAACGTTCGATAAAAAGTTAACTGGCACGGTGTTCATGCCACCGGTGTAATCACCAAATAATTTTTCTTTGATTAACTCTTGCTGTTTTTTCGGCGCATTAAATGGGTCTACGTCGGTGTTTTTAGCTAATAAACCTTCTAAAGAGGTAAATGACGTTGTCATCAAACCATCCTGTGGTGAATAACCACCAACAGTGCCATAGGTAACACGTAAGGTACTGTTTGCATCAGCATAAACCGGTTTATTTTGCGATGTATTAAACGCGATGATAGCTGACATTAACTGCGGGCGAGCAGCTTGTAATTTACCAGCGAGTGCCTTGTCTTTGTCTTCTTGCGCTTTCATTACAGCAAAAATAGCTTTTGCGTATTGAATAAACGGATCGTCGCTTGTAAACAGCTCTTCAAATGATTGCTGGTACATGGCTAGGCGCGCTGCTTCATCGCTAAGCGTTGATTTTGCATACATATTGCTAAGTAATGCACTGTGCTTTTCTTTATCAAAGCCATTGCCTAATTTAAACGCTTTATCAACTTCCGCAAAACGCTCTTCTTTTGGTAACGCAGCATAAAGCTCTAAAAAGTGAAGTAAAATAGCTTGATCGACAGTTGCATCAAATCGGCGTGTCATGCGCTTTAAACCGGCTTCAAAGCGCGGTAAATCACGTTCTTGATACCCTGATTCACGCTCAGCATCTGGTTTTTGTTTTTCATACGCTAAACGATATAAACCACGGGCAGTACTGATCATTTGTGAACGATGTACATACCCAAGCATGCGGTCGCGTTCATTATGCTCTTGTGACTGAGCGACAAGGGTAGATAATTCGCTCAATACTTTACCGTACTGTTTTTTGCGTTTTGGATCGCTGTTGATCCAAGCACTTAGCTCGATTTCAAACTGTTTTTTACGTTCAAACATGGTGCCTTTGTTAAAGCTTTCAATCATTGAACCGTAGTTTTTAATGTAGTTATTGTAGCCTGCAATAGTGCTTTCATAAGCAATGCGAGCTTTGCTGCCATCTTCAGAGTTTTCTTCAATCAGTGACACATATTTTGAATTATGCTCACGTGATTTTGGATAGCTGGTATTAAAGGTGTAATCGACTTCAGCCGCGATGCGGTAGCGATTTGTACGACCTGGATAACCCGTTACCATCACAAAGTCACCTTCTTGTACGCCTTTTGCACTCACACTCAGGTAAGAAGCGGGCACATAAGGAACGTTATCTTGGCTAAATTCAGCTGGTTTGCCATCTTTGCCAACATAAGCGCGGTAAAAGGCAAAATCACCGGTATGGCGTGGCCACATCCAGTTATCTATATCGCCGCCGTATTTACCCACACCCATTGCTGGCGTGTACGCTAAGCGTACGTCTTTAATTTCAAGTGATTTAATTAAGTAAAATTCTAATCCACCGTGGAATGAATACACGTTACAACGGTAGTTTTTATCGGCTTCACACTGTGCGACTAGGGCTTTTTCGTTTTTTTCTAGCGCATCATAACGTGCTTTTGCATTGAGCTTTTGCGTGCCTTTAATCACGGCTTCGGTCACGTTTGTAACCGTTTCAGTTACGTAAACGCGAGAACCCGGTGCTGCAGGTAAATCTTCAGCGGGTGTTTTTGCTAAAAAACCATTTTCTAAAATATTGTTTTCAGGTGTTGAATTGTATTGAATTGAACCATACGCACAGTGATGGTTTGTGACCACTAAACCTTGTGGTGATACAAATGACGCGGTACAACCACCTAGGCTGATAACGGCATTCATTGGAAATTCGGTTAGTTTTGAAATCGATTTAGCATCAATTTCGAGCCCTTTTGCTTTTAAAATTGATTCAAGCTCAGGAAGTTGGTGTGGTTGCCACATGCCTTCATCGGCAATCGCAGTACCACAAAGTGCAAGCGAAAGCGTTGCAACAAGAGGTTTTAAGCGCATTTTTTGTTCCTTATTGTTATATCGCCTTTAGGGTACGTGTATTGCGTTACCCACGTCAATGGCTCTGCGATAAACTGTTATGTTATAACGCAAATAACACGAACCTTGAGGTGGCTTGGGTATAAACTAAAGTGACAATAATTTATGCTTTTGAACAAGGTAACTTTGCTTGTGCTTGGCATTGGGCTTGTGCACCTTCAATGCTATCGCCACCTAAACAATAATCAAAACGGATAGTTTGTTCACTTGCTTGGGCAACTTGGCCTGCTTGAAGTTGCCATTTAAAGCGTTTTAACGTTTTAATTGTCTCTTTAGCTAAGGACTTTTTGTTTGTTACCTCTGAGATTAAGCTTACGTTGTTTGTTTTGCCCTCAGCTGAAATTTCAACATTAAAAATACCGCAACCCATGGTCAATTGTTTTGCTAATGCAACAGGGTACTTAGGTGTTGGCTGGTTGTTTGCTTGCCAAATGGCTTGATCTGCTGAAGGTGTGACATGGGAAACATGCACATCACCAAAATACGTATTGGCTTGGCAGATAACAGGGGTAAAAAACAAAGAGCTAATAAAATATAAACGGCGCATCGAATATCCTTTTCATTTAGAACGATAAGTTGGGTTATGGGGTATTTTAGTGTAATGGCTGAGTAGGTTGTCAGTCCAATCACTTGATAAATAACACAGAATCCTAGCAGCGCTTACCCTAAATGGAAACTGTTTTTATTCAATAAAAAGACAATAGTCAGCAAAATTAATGAGCAGTCGATTTTATTGTGCCGTTTGGCACGTTTAATACCAATCACAATAAGTAAGAGATCAAAAAGTAGCGTAGGAAAAACGCTTGAGAACAAGGCAGATTTTTTCGATAAGTAGTTATTCTACAATCAAAAAATCTAACGAAGTTATCGAGTGTTTTAACAAGCTAGGGTGATCAGTTATTTATTACGATTGGTATAAGTTTGAGCACATTAAAAAGGTTACCGTTTATTGGCCTAAGGCTGGTTACGTATTGTGCCGGACAGATTATTGTAGGGGATTATTATTTCATCGCTTTGCTAGGTGAAAACCACAAATGGTGTTTATTAAGCGGGGTGCGCTTAGGTAATTGATTATTTTGCAGCTGTATTATGTGTTTGTTGACTAGGTTTGCCTGGGTGATTTCTTGAGCAAAAAATTGATTAAACAGTTGATCAAATTCTCCATTTTGATGCATTTTCATGAGACCTTGTTCTACTGCAGCAGCCAGTGCGGTATCTTTTTTATTAAAAAAGAAATACATGGCAGAAGGGTAATGCAACACAATATGGGGTAAGACCGCAAACTCATTTTTATCGCTGCGGTGTGCAAGCTCCCAATTAACCTCAATAATACTGCGCGGAAATAAATCCCCTCGGCCTTTTAAAAGCATCGTAAATAGCGCTTCGTAGCTGACCGCTGTACTTACGGTTAAGCCATTTGCAGTTAAAATATCGGTGTCGGGCCAATCGTGACCCTGTAAATAGACTAATTTACGAAAACGCTCGAGATTGTTGTATTGCAAATATTCGTTCTGTTTTTCTTTGTGGATGAGCAATAAACGCCAGCCATAAAGCCCTTTATAAATAGGGATACGCACCGGTAATAAATCTTCTTCACGCTCTTTATTGGTCATGGTCCATGTTACGGTCAGATTTTTACCTATGGCCAGCTCTTTAAGTGCACGGCTTTGTACCATCACATTATTGGTCTGTTGTAACGAATAATGCAGGCCACTGTGATCCAGTGCCGCGGTTAATAACTGCAGCGGGTACCATTTTTCAAGGTTTTCATCTCGAGAAGGGCGAGGGTAAATAATGTGCATAGTATGCGATGAGGTTGGGCTAAATGCAGGCGCTTGCTTTGCCATCAGCGATGGGCAAAGCCAAAATAGTAGTGCTATACACATCCAATGTCGCATGTTGTTACCTATTGTAAACGTCGGTTTAACTGCCGTTTATTAGAATTTATCCTTGGGCGATAAATTGTATCAAAAATCATTCACTTGAAAAGTAATCATTTCAAAAATAGGGGCAAGAGCTTGGTTAAATCTAAACCTTTTGACTCAACTCATAGATTTAAACAGAAAGTTTAGGTGTGCATATTTTGTATAAAAGCATCACAAAAACGGATTGCTTGTACGGCTTACTTATATGCGTGATAAGCTCAGTGCTATTGATTTTGGTACTCTTGATTTCGATGCAATTTATCAAAGCATAAAAGATTAAGATGGGATGGCAAATGATAATAAAAAATAAAAAAATCATCATTAAAAGTTTATTGGCAGTTTCAACCTTGGTTTCGCTGTTTTTTGTACCTTGGATTATTGTTTATGCGTGGTTATTACCACTACCCAGTACGGTGCAAGGGCAATTAGATGAAGCCATTAGTCATGATTTTGATGGCATGGTGGTCTATATAGAACAGCAAGGTTCGCCTGCTAAATTTTATACAGCGGGCTGGCGTGATCGAGAACGCAACATACCTGCAGACTCTCATGCATTATTTAAAATAGCGAGTATCAGTAAACTCTATCATGCCGTTGCGATAACAAAATTGGTTAGCCAGCAACAGTTATCTCTTGATCGCACACTCGCCGATTATTTTCCTGAATTGATTGGTTCAATTGAATATGCCGACAGGATCACGATAAAAAACATGGTACAGCATCGTAGTGGCATTCCAAATTACACCGACTTTAATGCTTATTGGGAAAACCCACCGCAGACTAATCACGATAAACTGGCGCTCGCGCTTAATTTACCGGCTCGGTTTAAACCTGATGAGGGTTATGAATATTCAAATACCAATTATTTGTTACTGTCAGAATTAATTCAAAAGGTCACCGGTTTAACGTCTGTGGAGTATATTCAACAAGCCATTTTGGCACCCCTTGGGTTGAAAAATACGTTTGGCTCGTTAAGTGAAGTAAATATTGATGATGTAATGGGCGGCTACTATGTGGGTGTTGAACAAGATATTAAAACTAATAATTACGGTTCGATGCTCGCGACTGTCGAAGATGTCGGCATTTTTCTGCGTGCCTTGAATGAAGGGTCACTATTTTCTCAAAATGAAGCAGCTATTTACGCTTCAATTTATGTTTATGAACATGGGGGGTTATTACCTGGTTACCAAAGTCTGGCTAAATATCACAAAGACATTGATACCGTGGTAGTTCAAGTGATCAATACAACAAATCTGAATGGCTATGATTGGAATCTATCGCAAGTCATCAACAATCGAATTTATAAAATATTACAACGAGAGCATGCCCTTAAATTAAGTAACAAATAGCTTCAGCAGCGGGCATGGGTTTGGCAATTAAAAAGCCTTGGCCAAAAGTACAGCTGGTTTGGCTGAGCACATTTAGCTGGGTATCAAACTCAATGCCTTCAGCAACCACTTCAAGGTTTAAGGACTGAGCAAGGGTTAAAATCGCTTCAACCAACGGGTGATTTTGGCCATGTATTAAATGATCGATAAAGCTTTTATCGATTTTAAGAATGTGAATAGGTAATTGGTGTAAATAGCCCAGCGCAGAGTAACCAGTGCCGAAATCATCTAAGCATAATTTTACTTGATGAGGTGCAAGCCCTTCGATAATGCGGGTGGCGAGTGCTAGATTTTCAATTAATCCAGATTCCGTGATCTCAATACACAAGCTTCCGGGCTTTAACTGATAGGTGTTGTAGAGTCGGTCAATGAAGCCAACAAATTCTAAGTTGGCAAAATGGCGTGATGAGACATTGACCGTAACACGAAAGTTGCTATTGGTTTGTTGTTGCCAACGTTGTATTTGGTTGGCTGCTTGCTCTAAGAGGTGCAAGTCAAGCTGAATGATTTGGCCGGTATCTTCAGCAATGGGAATAAAATCATTGGGGGATACAAAACCTTTATCAGGGTGATGCCAACGAACAAGTGCTTCAAATGCAATGACTTTTTTATCTTGAATACGAAAAATAGGCTGATAATACAGTTCAAATTCATGCTGTTGAATACCACGTTGAATATCTGTCTCAAATAAGGCAGCCCCTTTGAGTTTGGCACGCATTGATTCACTAAAATACTGCACTTGGCCACGGCCAAGCGATTTGGCTTCATACATAGCCGCATCGGCGCGTTGTAAAATTTTATACGCTGCATCGGTTTCATGACTCGCAAAGGCAATGCCGATACTGGTTGAACCTTGTAATAAATTACCATCAATTTCAATCGGTTCTTTTAAGGCTAACTGGATGCGTTCAACTAAAAGCTTGACCTCTTCTTGGCTTTGAATGTCTTCCATCAAAATGGCAAATTCGTCACCACCTAATCGTGCAAGAGTATCGCTTTGACGGATGCAGCTTGAAATGAGCTGACAAATTTGAATTAAAAATTTATCACCGACTTGATGACCCAAGGTATCGTTTATAATTTTAAAGCGGTCAAAATCTAAATATAGAAGGGCGTGCATAGTGGAATATGTTTGACGCGCTAAGCGCGAGATAGCTTGATTGAGCCTATCGATTAATAATACGCGATTAGCCAAGCCGGTTAATTCATCGTGCATGACTTTATGTTCAAGAGATTGACGCGTGAGCTCGCGGTTGATCACTAAACTTATTTGACGGCTAATGTAGGTAAGAATTTCTAAGTCGTGTTGAGTATAAATATGCGACTCTTCATAACTTTGCACCACCACAATGCCACTGCATCCTGCGTTTATCTCAAAAGGCACACCAAGCCATGAATGGGGTAAATCACCCACTAATTTAAAATGCCCTTTTTCAATGTGTTTTAAGTATTGTGCTTTGTTGAGTACCAAGGAGGTATTGCTTTTTATTAAAAATACCGAGGCGGTTTGGCCAATTTGATTGGTATTAAATTTTTTGTGTGCTTGATTGCGTACACCCTCTTCAACAATATAGGGAATATCTAAGATGTTGGCTTTTTTATCAAAAAGTGCAATGAATAAGTTTTCTGCGTTGATTAACGATTTTACAATTTTGTGCAAATCTTGATAAAACAAATCAAGGTTAGACGATTGGTAGGTCAAATTAGCAATTTGTAACATGCCTTTTTCAAGCTTTTGCGCATTATTAAGCTGATTAACGGTGTCTTTTAAATCCGTTAATATTTGGCATTGATTGATTTTAGCGCTGAGCATTGAAGCTACAGTGGTTAAAATTTCAAGGTGTGCGCTGGTAAAATAATGGCTTTTAGGGTGCTCACAATCAATCACACCAATCACTTGGTGATTATAAATGAGCGGTACACACAATTCAGAGAGTGCAGGGCGGGCATCGGCGAGGTAACGCGGGTCGTTCGATAAGTCATCAATCAGAAGTGATTGCCCAGTTTTTGCGACATATCCGGTAATACCCACATCAATAGGAATGGCGTGTTGTTTAATAACATAGTGATCATCGAGTAAATTGTCGCCCATTGCGGCCACTTGATTAAGCACCTGCTTTTGTTTATCGCATAAGTAAATAACACAATCGACAAAACCCAGTTGGCTTACCACTTTGGTAGTTACGGTATGAAATAACTCATTTAAATCATTAATTTCGATTAACGAAAGCGAAAATTGATTAATGATGCTTAGTTGCTGGCTTTGCTGCTGTAACAGCGATACTTGAGAAGAAAGAGGCAACTTTGCCGATGATTTTTTTTGCATGTAAATCGTTAACCAAAAAAACACATATATGAAATTCAAAAGGTACTATAAATAGAGACACTTTACGAATATTCCAGCATCATTTAATGAAATGAAACGCAATAGTGCTTTTATTCTAAATCGCACAGCCGTGCTGATGGATAATCACTGTTGCGATAAGTATTGTTGATCCACTTTACAGCTGGCAATAGGATCAATATGATCACTCAAATTTCGCAAAGGAAAATAAAGCAATGACAAGTATTACGATTACTCGCCCAGATGATTGGCATATTCATTTACGTGACGGTGAACAACTCGTTGATACGGTACGTGATGTAAGCCGTTATATGGGCCGCGCGATTATCATGCCAAATTTGGTGCCACCTGTAACCAATACACAATTGGCATTAAGCTACTACGACCGCATTAAGGCTGCTAAGCCACAAGGTCAGTTTGAGCCATTAATGGTGCTTTATTTAACCGATAAAACTACAGCAGTGGACATTAAGGAAGCGTATGCGACTGGTAAAGTGGTTGCGGCAAAATTGTACCCAGCAGGTGCGACAACGAACTCAGATTCAGGTGTGACTTCGATTGAGAATATGGCTCCCGTATTTGCGGCGATGGAAGAAGTGGGCATGTTGTTACTTGTTCATGGTGAAGTCACTGATTCAAGTATTGATATTTTTGACCGTGAAAAAATCTTCATTGAAACGAAATTAAAAAAATTAGTTTCAGATTTCCCAACGTTAAAAGTGGTGCTTGAGCACATCACTACCGCTGATGCGGTTGAGTTTGTGAATCAAGCCGGTGATAACATTGCAGCCACAATTACAGCGCATCATTTATTATATAACCGCAATCACATGTTAGCGGGCGGCATTCGCCCTCATTTTTATTGTTTACCGATTTTAAAGCGCAATACGCATCAAGATGCGTTAGTGAAAGCAGCAACCAGCGGTTCGAAAAAGTTTTTCTTAGGCACCGATTCTGCGCCGCATATGAAAGATAAAAAAGAAGCGGCCTGTGGATGTGCAGGATCTTATACAGCGCATGCTGCTATCGAGTTATACGCTGAAGCGTTTGAACTTGCAGGGGCGCTTGATAAGCTAGAAGCATTTGCAAGCCATAATGGCCCAGACTTTTATCAATTACCACGCAATAGCGATACCATTACACTTGAAAAAACCAGCTGGAATGTTCCAGAGTTTTATCCGCTTGGCGGCGATAAAGTTGTGCCTATTCGCGCAGGTGAAAAAATTGAGTGGCAAGTTAAATAAGTTTTGATTCGTCAAAAAATGAAAGGCGTCCAAGGACGTCTTTTTTATTGCTGCGCAGTTCGTAATGCCGCAATACCTATCTTTTCTTCGCTCAGAGTACCATTTGCCTCAAGAATGCGATATTTCGCATTACGTAGCGAAACAGGCCGATATTCAGTCACTTGATTGAGCCTGTTCATCACACTGTGATGCACAATAACTATTTGGTTTGTAACCGGTGCATCGTTTTGGTGAACACACACTTTGCGTGTAGCAAGGGTTTTGTTAGCAAGCTGTTGATTACGTTGCTGTTGATGAAGAACACCATTAATTAATGGCACGATTTCGATATCATCTAAACAAATGGCTAACCCATATTGGTCGTGTAATTGCGCATAATTTACATCGGTTGGTTGATAAAAGACTAAACCAGCGTCAGTTGCATGTTGCATCATAAATGACAGGCAGACATCCGACAGTCCATCAAACCAAAAACCGCCTCCAACATCCGAGTGCACACCAGAAAACCACACCTCAAGTACTCGGGCGTCTTGATTGAACAAGGTTGGTTGAAAGGCTAAGCGTTTTTCATCAAGGGCGACTAAGTGCACAGCACGTTTGACATTGTGCGCTAAAGTACCATTTTCAAATACCACATCACTGGCTGGGCGAGATTGGCTATTTAAATCGGGCAAGCCAATGGCGGCAACCGTATCAAAAGCACCTAAAAAAGTGACTTTAGCGTCAATTGAAGCGGCAAAGCGGCGTGCCAGCGCAGCCCCTCGACTAAAGCCAAAAATAAATACCTCAACATTTTGCTCTTGATAGCGAGCTAAATCGTGTTTGGCTTGTTGTAAAATCGAGTTGACGTCAGCAAACTCAGGAGCAAAAACACTATTAAATGCACGGCTGAGCCAAGAGCCGTAGGTACCGACGCCTGAATAATAAAAACTAGTTTGAGCGTGGTTGCTTATTGTGGCTTCGTTTGCGAGTGTGCCACCAAGTAACAAATGTAACTTTAAAATATTCGTAATACTGGTGTCGGTTGCAAAATCATTAAAATCAGTTGGGTCGTTGCAGGTGCCATCAAAACAAAATATCAATTTTTTCATTTAACTATCCTTCCATGGTCTAAAATGAGCATCCTAAAGCAAGAATTAAACAGGGACAAGAACCAGTTTCAAAAGCATAAGTGAGAGATTGGTTAGTTAATTGCTAAAAGCACATTAAAAGATGGGACATCTTATTAAAATATATAAAATAAATGTGCTGAAACAGTATTATTGCTCTTTTCTTTAAAGTAGAATGCGCCCATAAAATTTAGCACTCAATAAATGTGCAATTTTCATCTCAATCAAGGAACCAAATTTACTATGTCTAAGCATATTTTTTCACTAGGGTTAACAACTTCTCTTGTTGGTGGTGTGTTACTCGCTACTAGCTCTTTTGCAGCGCACAGTGAAGAAACTCAAGCGGATAACTTCAATTTCAATAACTGGTATGTTGGCGGTGAGTTTGGCCGTAAACGTCAAGATGATCTTTGTAAAAAATCACTTACCCAGTGTGATAGCCGTGACGACGCTTGGAGTGTATTTTTTGGTTATGAGTTCTCAAAACATTGGGCGCTTGAAGGTGGTTATACTGATTTAGGTGATTACTCAACGACGCGTTTAGTCAATGGCTTAAGTAATCATGCTGTTACATCAATGACAGGCTTAGAGTTTGCTGGTGTATTCCGTCTTCCATTAACTGAACAAGCAGGCTTGTTCACGAAATTAGGCGCAATGTACTACGACGGCGAAGAGAAAAACGCTTTTGCTAAGTTTGATGACAAAGGTTGGGCTGCGTTATTTGGTTTAGGTGTAAGCTATGATTTCACTCAATCATTACAAGGCCGCGTAGAATATAACTTTTTACATGACTTAGGTGATTCTCAGTTCGCGGGTGATCATGGCCATGTAACTTCATTAGGTTTATCGTACCGTTTTGGTTCAACAACTAAAAAAGCTCCAGTTGCGCCAGCGCCAGTTGCTCCAGCTCCGGTAGCTAAAGTTGTAGAGCCAGTTGTTGTTCCAGTTGTTGTGCCTGCAGTGAATGCATTTGCGTTATTCGATTTTGATAAATCAGCAGTAAAAGAAACACAATCATTACAAGATTTAGCAGCTCATTTAGTTGCAAATCCACAAGCACAAGCGGTAGTAACAGGTTATACCGATACCCAAGGTACTAACGAATATAACGAACAATTAGCGCTTCGCCGTGCTAATGCAGTTGCTAAATATTTAGCTGCTAAAGGTGTCAATGCAACACAATTAACAGTAAAACATGTTGGTGAAACAGATTTATTCGCTAGCAATGCAACTAAAGCAAAACGTTTTAACAACCGTCGTGTAACGATTGAAGTTGCTCAATTCACTAAATAATTGAAATTATTTAGATAAAAGCCTCGCTTAATGCGGGGCTTTTTTATGCCTGTGAGTTTTTGTATGAAACAGAGTGATGCTTAAACCTCTTCCCGAGAACTGAGTGAAGTTAACTCCGCAATAGCTGTCTGAGAAATACTTATGAACCTGATCTCTGATTAAGAGATTTAGTAACGTATTGATTTAATTTATATAAAAATCCAGACATTCTCCAGTCGGAGATTTACAGGGATAACAAGGTGAGTTTACGCGTCAATAGCGGGTCTATTGCAAGTAAACTCAACGTAGTTATTGTTGAAAATAGCCACTGGAGATAGATTTATTATCCAGAGTTCATTTTATTATCAAGTATTTAGGTTAAATACGCTGACAGAACTGGACAAGTAAGCTTAATGAAATGAGCAGTGAGGCGAGAGCCTTGATTGAAACAACCACGCCAATTCTAGGTTTGGCATGGTTGTTTAATCGGACGTGAGTAACGCTATGTATGAGGGTGCTGTACTTCAATCCAGTCTTTTTCATCAACCCAGTTTTGTGCGCCGTTTTCGACACTGCGAATAGGCACAATATAATCACAGCTAATTTGAGGCTTAACCGAGGCAAAAATGGGCACAAAACCAAAACTGAGAGCTGTTTCAATAATCGCTTTTTGATTTTGCGGGTCAATATCGGCCGCTTCATCAATATAAATTGGAATACGGTAACGGTTCTGCTCTTGATCCGACAATAAGTAGCGAATAAACAGCATGCCACACAATAACTTAATAGTGATCCGTGTGCCATTTGACCCTGCAGAGTCAATTTTATCAAAGTGGTCGGTTTCACCGGCGCGGTTTACCACTTCAAAGCGAATATCAAATAAGTCTGATAAGGTGAGACCTGCTTTATCGCTCGCAAATTGAATCAGATGATCTTTGGCTGCATTCACTTCTTTTTCATTAACCGGCTCGCTTGAGAGCAAATCAAGCGTATCGCCTTGTTCGAATAAATCAGCTGTAGCAATAAGGGTATCGATACTGTCGACCAGCTGTTTACGCGGTAATACATTGATTTTAAACGCTTGTAAGTTTGAAATTTGATGCTGACTGATACCTTTATTAAAACTATTCATTTCACGGCGCAAACGGTCGAGATCTTCGCGAAGGCCTTTAATAGTGGCAGCGACTTCGGTTAAGGCGACCCGAGCTTGGCGCTCAACCGCTTCACGTTCATTATCAATATTATGAAAGGCGGCAATGAGTTTTTGATATTTAACGAGTTCATCAGGTTCGTTATCAAACTTGGTGATCCCGGCATTATAAATATGCAAATAAGTATTTCGGACATTGATGTCAAAATTACGCAGCTCTTGGCTGTCTTTATTAAAACGATGGACAAGGTCGGCTAAACTATCAAAATCAATTGCAATATCAATTAGATAAGGGGTGCATTTGCCACTGTAAAAATCTAAAGTGTGATCAATGCGCTCCGATTTAACTTGGCGTAAACGATCGGCTTGGCGTTGTAATTGCTCTTTTTTACTTTTAACAATAGAGCGTCGATCGGCAATTCCACCGGCATCTTGCTGCACTTCTCGCAGTAAATCGGCTACCTGCTCTTGTTCTGCCTCAAGTTGCGCTTTTAATAGGCCTTGTGCTTCACGTGTTTGTAGCATGGTTTGGTAATGGTTAAAACGTTCAAGGGCACTTTCAATCCCCATGAGTTCTTGATAGAGCGCTTCTTTTTCGGCTTGTTTACCTGCAACGTTTGCTGCAACCTCACGCTGGCGAGCAAAATCAACCAGTGCGATGTCAAGAGCTTCGATTTGGGCCTGAATTTGTACTTTGCTATCACTGGTTTGCATTTGTAATGCGGGCAGTTTTTTTAGTTTTATGCTGGCACCCGGTAAGGTCAGGATCCCGCCTTTTACTGCATCGGATAACTGCACCAAAAACTCGCCAAAAGCGTGATCGTCAGTGATTGCAACATCACCTTGACTTCCCGTTGCCAAACTAAATAAATCTGGGTTTAAAATTCGTGATATTTCTTCTACTTCTTTGAGAGACAACTCTTCACGCATTCGAGTATAAAGATTGTATTCGAGGTTTTTTAGTTGCAGTTTTAGGCTTTTTAGCTGTTTTTCGGTTTCTTTTATCCGAAAATCAAGGGTATGCAAACTTTGCCCTTGAGCACTGGTAATGGAATGCGACAGTTGCTCGTATTGGAGCTTAAGCTGTTGCAAATTGGTTTTCAACGTCGGTAAACCCACCAGTTCAAACTCGTGATGTAAGCCATTAAATTGGATAAACCATTGCTCAATTTGGCTATTTCGGCGCTCAATATCACGCAGTTGCTGTACATACAGAGTTTGTTTTTGTTCAAAATCGTGTTTTTCAGCTTCGATATCGGCCAAGCTTTGCTCAAGCTCTTCAAGTTGCGCATCTTGATAGTGTTCAAAATCAATTAATGCTTGGTCTATTTTGGGCGCATGTGCTGCCAGCTTGCCCTTTAAGACGCTTTGATTTTCAAGCATGGCTTCAAGCGCAGCGATGGGCTCTTGCATTGCTTCGAGTGCTTTGAGCTCTTTGCGCGAGCGATTTACTTTATCAAATGCGCGGCGCCAGACTTCATAAAAGTCGACTTTAGAATTTGACATGTGGCGCTCAAACACGCGTAGCATAAAGCGTTTTACATCCGGTGCACCAAGTTTATGCAAGTTTAAGATTTTTCTGAAAATTTCTTTGTAAATGGCAGAGTCTTGCACATTGTTTAAGGGGATCATTTTTAAGCTTATCTGCGAATCAAAGGCACTGGCGCCACCAGTAAGTAGGGCATTAAGCTCTTGTGCTTTGAGCTCAAAAGGTGTGAAGTTTAAGCTTTTTAGGTGGTTAAATAATTTAGTATATTTAACGATGGTTTTGCCTTGAGTGTAATCTTCAATATTGAGTTTGCCGTTGTAGCAAAAAAATTGATGGGCAAATCCTGCAATTTTACCAAGCCCAGCTACGCCAATCACCACAGGGCCATGAGGGAGCTCGGCTTCGAGTAAAATATACGATTGATCAGAGCTAAAATAAAATTTACGGGTTTCTTCTAAGTCGTGACCATCCCATTCGGTGAGGCGTAAATCATTGATTAGTGGAAACTGCAGCGCATTAATTACCGAGCTTTTACCAGTATTATTTGGCGCGCAAATTGAGCTGCTTTTATCAAGCGGGATCACACATTTGGCATATCCGGCGGTATTGAGTAAGGCAAGTTTTGTTAGGCCGTATAAATGTTGCATTAGTTGTCCTCCTGCACATCAAGTTCGTTGATTTGCATTAATGCATCGAGATAACGATATATCGGACTTTGAATTACAAAACCTTGCTCAACTTCTTTGGCTAAACCAAAGCGGCTCATGCGCATAAATACATCTTTGCGTAAATCTGAGCCTGAAAAAATTTCGAGCTGATCGTATAAGTGTTTATTATGCTGCACTAAGGTTTGCATCAGTTCTAAATCACAGACTTGTTCAAAGAGGGCGCGCAGTGGGTCTTTACCTAAGTTGGCAAAGTATTCGACCAAGACATAGGTAGTGAGCGCGAAGGCACGGGAAATTTTGCCCATGTTGGGGGTGCTATCTTCAATTTCGAGGTAATAAAAACCTCGGCCATCTTTAATTAAATTGTGACCAAGTGACTGAAAAAGTTCGGTATATTGCTCATGGCAATGGTCAAGTTGTTGCCAAAGTTGCACATCTTGTTCACTAATGTGATAACCACTGACCAGTTTTTTATTAATGTGCTGTAATTCGGTGAGTTCAGCTAAATTTATGTGTGTCATATTAATTCGATTTTAAAGACGTCGTTTTTAACGATGCGTGATAAGGGTGTAATTTAAATTGGCAATCAGCTAATGCGATAACGCTTGGTTGTGCGCTGTGTGTGACCGTTAAATCAGGATCATTGGCCATTTTTTGATATAAAAATAGGAGTTCGTCGGCCTCTAGTTCTGGATATTGGTTATCAAGCCAGCCCAAAATGCCCGTATTTTTGTTACCAAGCTCTGCAGTAAAACGGGCTTTAACGCTAAAAAAGTCAGGAATGTTAGGATTGATGAATGCAGGTACGTGGCTTTGATCGGGTAATTGGTATTCTTCTTGTTCAAACTCGGCAATGTGTGCCATGTACGCCACCATTTGATGCGCGGTACCCAGTGAGAATTTTTGCTGATCCGATGCAATGTGTGGTTGATGGGCACTAAGTACTGCATCGACACCATTTTTACGAATTGACCCTAGCACCTTGGCAGCTTGGCGGGTGAGTAGTGTGTTGCGACGTAACTCTTCACGCAGTGGCATCAGCATATCCGCGCTTTTACGCAAGCTTTCTCGCCCGGTTAGGTGCATGTCTAAAATACGAGTACGTAACTGCTCTAACATTCGTTTTTCGCTAAAAAGTTTGCCGGTAATTTGAATTTGGTCGAGTAGCGTGCTGATCTGCTGCTCAATCTCGCTAAAACACGCTTTAAATTCACCGCCAATATCTACCATTTCAAGCATGGGCTCGATGTATAAATCAAAGGCTTCAATCACGGCTTGATAACGTTTTTCGAGCGAGCGCTGTGAGTGATCGGCTTTGGCTTGTTCAACGATATTTAAAATGGCATTTTCGTTGTGGTAAAACAGTTTTACGATTTTTCGTACCCGTTCATCCATAATGCGGCAATTACGGCGCAATTCATCAAAATCATTGTCTTGACCCGCTTGTGCTAAACGATGGCCAAGACGCGCTAAATCTTTGATAAGGACATGCACTTCTTCTGCAATGCCAAGGCTCTCTTCTTGTAATAAATATTGAGCAAACTCTGCAACAGCACGATTGAGCTCGAGCTGAGATGATTTTGCCAGCGGAATTAAAATATCGTGATTAAGGAGACGGTTTGCTTCTTTAAAAATTTTATCACCCGGCCAAGTGGGGTACTTGGTTTTTAAAATCGTTTGCACATCATGAATATTAAAGTCAGCCATATTAAAACGCCGGATCAACGTCTCTATCAAAGGCCAATGGTCTGACAAAATAGTTAATATTTTCTTAGGTGGGATCATACCTATCCACTACGTTGTTTAATAATTATTCTGCTTAGAAAGTACTACTAAGATAGTAGGTACAGTGCGGTAGTTTTATGACATTTTAAGTGCTAGACTACGCGCCGCTTGATTGTAACGCAAATATTTTACTTTTCTAACAAAGGTTGTTAACGAAAAATGGTTACTGGTATTATTCTATCGCTAATCGCACTTGCGTTTGTGCTGATCGTTATAGAGGATATTATTCACGTAAACAAGGCCAAAACCACGCTTTTTTTTGGTACTTTATGTTGGATAATCGCCTTTATCTTCCCTATTCACGGTGAAAGCCCTGAAACTATTCAACATCAATTAGATCATAACATTCTCGAGATAGCGACTTTGTGGTTATTTTTGATGGCTGCCATGACCTTTGTTGCCTATTTGAACTCAAAAGGATTTATTCAAAACTTAGTTCACCGCATTATGCCAAAAGAAATCAGTGAACGTCGCTTGATGTTTTTGGTTGGTGGCTTTGCGTTCTTGTTTTCATCGATTTCCGATAATGTGACTGCGACCTTAATATCGCTTGCGGTTGTCATGTCTCTTAAACTCGATAGTAAAAAGCTGATTAAATACACGACCTTGATTATATTTGCTGTGAACTCAGGCGGTGTATCGCTCATCACTGGTGATGTAACCACTTTGATGATTTTCTTGGCTGATAAAGTCACGATAGGCCATTTATTGCTGTTGGTTGCGCCTGCAATGTTTAGCGTACTGGCACTTGCTGTGATGTTGTCGGTTGGGATGAATGGCAAAGTGTATTTTGAACCAGATACCTCACGTCGAATTGAAAAAACAGATATCACCATTGCGGTTATTTTCCTTTCAACCATTTTTGGTACTTTGGCACTGAGCGTTTTATATTCAGTTCCGCCATTACTGACGTTTTTATTTGGATTGAGCTTTATGTTTTTAGTGGCGCAATTTTTAATGCGCAAAAAAGACGTAAACAAAAAAATCATCGATTATATTCGTGAAATTGAATACGACACCTTGTTGTTCTTCGTTGGGGTGTTATTGCTTGTTGGTGCGATGAAAGAAGTCGGGGTGCTGACTCAATTTACGCATTTATACGAGATTTTAGCGCCAGAATACGCAAACTATTTTATGGGGCTATTATCAGCCACGGTCGATAACGTACCGTTAACGGCGGCGTTATTAAAAGCAGACATTGCAATGGATGCGCGCCAATGGCTAACCTTTACTTACGCAACCGGTGTGGGTGGCTCAATGCTTATTATTGGCTCGGCTGCCGGTATTATTGCGATGAGTAAAGTCAAAGAGTTAACGTTTGTTAGTTATTTACGTTTAAGCCTTTATTTACTTACGGCTTACACCATTGGTTATGTTGGTTCGTATTTCGCTGGATTATTAATTACTGTAAATTAATGATTGACAGCTAGACGTCTAAACGTTAGATTTAAAACCCCGCTAATCAGTGGGGTTTTTTATTGCTTGGGTTTAGTTTTGAGCAATAAACAGAAGAGGTGCGAAGGCCAGGTAGAGCATTTGAGGGCGCGGTGTCCGATGACGATGTTTTGAGGGGGACCTTCGCCGAGGGAAAATAACCACCGTCCAGTTATTTTCTCGGTTTAAGAGGCTGAATCCTCTGAACTGTCACCTATTTTGGTGGAGAGCTTCTGGCAGTGGATTACCGTTTTCATTTCAAAGTACCCTTGCCTTGCAGTTCTCCTTGTGTATTTTTATCAACGTATAATGTTGATAAATAAGGAGACCCAATGAGTTCATCTTTTATTGTTGCCAAGTTTGGTGGCACGAGTTTAGCCGATTTTGACGCCATGTATCGTTGTGCGCAGATCATTCACGATGATAATAATGTTCGTGTTGTTGCTGTGAGCGCAAGTGCGGGTGTGACTAACCATTTAGTTGCGTTAAGCCAAAAAAACATCAGTGCTTCAGAGCGACAAAACAATATCGATGGTGTGTTAGCGATTCAAAATAATATTTTAGCCAAACTTAACCTCGATGCCGATTTAGCCACTTTATTTAGCCAAACCTTGGCTGATTTTGAGCAATGCGCTGCGTTAACAAGTACCAGCGAGCAACATAACGATGAATTACTGAGCTTTGGTGAGCGTTTATCATCGTGTTTATTTACCCAAGTATTACGTGACGTAGGTATTAAAGCCGAGCGTTTTGATGTGCGTAACGTCCTTAAAACAGATGCGCATTTTGGTAAAGCAACACCGAATGTGGCGGCAACCCGTGCAGCGGCCCTTGAGCATTTAGTGCCATTATTAAACGATGCTGTGATTGTGACCCAAGGGTTTATTGGGTCAGATCAACATGGTCGCACTACGACGCTTGGCCGTGGTGGTTCCGATTACAGCGCTGCGCTTCTTGCTGAAGCGGTTGATGCGTGCAGTGTGCATATTTGGACTGATGTAGTAGGGATTTTTAGTACTGACCCACGTTTATGCCAAAAAGCCAAACCAATTCCAAAACTGAGTTTTGATGAAGCCGCTGAAATGGCTACGTTTGGTGCTAAAGTGCTGCATCCAGCTACTATTTTACCCGCAAGCCGTGCAGGGATCAGCGTATTTGTTGGCTCAAGCCGCGCCCCTGAACAAGGTGGGACGTGGATTGAAAAAGAAAAGTCGCAGCACCCAGGAATTCGTGCGGTCACTCAGCGTAAAAACCAAATTTTATTGACTTTAAAAAGCCCAGAAATGCTGCTGGCCAGTGGCTTTTTAGCGCGCGTATTTACTATTTTATCTGAATACAATATTTCGGTTGATTTAGTTACAACATCAGAGATCAGCGTAGCATTAACCCTTGATAACGCGCCAAATGCGAGCCGCCCAGAACTTGATCAGGCTTGTCTTGAGCGTTTAAGCGAATTTTGCCATGTAACGGTTGAAAATAACCTGACATTAGTGGCACTGGTTGGCTCTGAGATTCAACTACGTCAACATGAAATAAACCTAATGCAAGTTTTGGCTGATTTTAATATCCGCATGATCTGCCACGGTGCCAGCAAACATAACCTCTGCTTTTTAGTTGAGCAAAGCGAATCAGATGCGGTGGTACAGTCAATTCATCGCCGTTTGCTTGAAGGGTGTTAATCACGCTCATCAATTAAAATAGCGAACTTATTGAAGCGACCCCCAATAGTTGGACATCCAATGATTGGGGGGTTTTTATAGCATTAAGAGTTTGCTTTTGTTAATACGTATTTGTTTTTATTTGACTTAATTGTTGAGCGTTATCAGTGTAAGTTTGTCTGTTTGCTCGGTCGTTAAAAGCGTTAAATCAAAGTCATTGATGCTGGCGCTAAAGCGTTTAAGTGTGTGATATTCAATTAGTTCAAATACATTAGGGCTTAATAACTGTGCAATAGGGCGCTTAAGGGTTTTTGCGAGCGCTTCTTTGAGTGTCCAAATGCGATAAAAATACTCGGCTTGTTGTTTTGGGCTAAGTCGGCCTGCTTGTTCAATCAATGCCACTTCACCAACATGATAAAAATGGCGCGCAAGTTTATCAAACGCGCGTAGTTTAGTCGTCTTTTCAAGATCAATACCAAACGAAAATACATGCTGTTGTTGCATGCACAGTGCCACAGCCACCATTTCATGGCTATGTGAGAGGCTGAGTTTTATCGGTAAAAGCTGATTATGGTGGTAGAGCTCGAGCTCTTTTTTTGTATCGTTAAAGCGAGTTTCAAACGTAGTGCAGTGATCGTTGTAATGAGCGCTAAGGAGTTGCTTGATAATTTGGCGGCTTTTTAAATATTCACGCTTGGCTTTGGGCTGTTTACGCTTGGTTAAAATGGCGATTTCTGCTTGGCAAAGAAAGTGTTCAGGTACTATCTGCTCTAAATTGAGTTCACTGGCATTGGCGATAAAAACAGTGAGTTCGCCCTCATTTAATTGCGGTTCTGCAAGGTTAGTAAAAGTTGCGGTATGAATGGTTAAGTTGTTGGAAAAAAAATCAATTGGCATAAAAATTCGGCAACTAAGTTCAATTGGTTATGAATTATACCTAAGTAAGTGATCCTAGTAACTGTTTTAGCTATATGAAGCACGTTTGATATGGTTTAATACAAAAAAATGATAAGAGATAGACGCAATGGCACAGATTCGTGATGGTTTTCAGAGTCGTTTAGGTTTTGTATTAGCAGCGGCAGGTGCTGCTGTTGGTTTAGGTAATATTTGGGGTTTTCCAACACAAGCTGCAAACCACGGTGGTGGGGCATTTTTGCTGGTATATTTTATCGTAATTTTTTTACTTGCCTTACCTGCTTTATATACTGAATTATATTTGGGCCACAGCGCACAAGCTAATCCTGTGGTGGCGCTGCGAAATGCGTGTAGCGAACAAAGCAAAAAAATGGGGGCTGCAGCGGGATATATTGGCTTAAGTGGCGCAATTGTAATGCTGAGCTTCTATTCAATTGTCGCAGGATGGATGATTGCATACAGTCTTGAACCCGTTGCTCGTTTTTTTGGTGCAACGGCAGTGGCCGATTTTTTAAATAGCGATACCACGCTACGTAATTTTATTTTCACGCCAATTATTTTGATTTTAACCGCGGGTATTATTTTACAAGGGGTGAAGTCAGGCATTGAAACTTGGTCTCGTCGTTTAATGCCGATGTTGTTGTTATTACTTATAGGGTTAATTGGTTATATCGCAACACTTGATGGTGCAATAGCGGGTTTTAAAGCCTATTTAGTGCCTGATTTTTCTAAAATAATGGACCCTGATTTAATTATTGCTGCGATGGGACAAGCGTTTTTCTCTTTGTCGCTCGGTGTGGGTTGTATGATGATTTACGGCTCGTATTTAAAGCCGCAAGAAAATTTACCTAAGCTTGCTTTTTCGGTGGCATTACTTGATACCAGCGTGGCGTTTTTAGCCGGTTTACTGATCATTCCTGCTATTTTTGTGGCGCAGCAACATGGCGTTGAGGTGTTTCAAGATGGTAAATTGATTGGAGAAGGCCGCCTGATTTTTGCCGTACTCCCTGAGTTATTTGCCACTATGGGTCAAATTGGATTATTGGTTGCGCTGTGCTTTTTTGTCTTGATGTCGATAGCTTCGCTTACGTCTACGATTTCATCAACCGAAATTCCGGTTGCCTTTTTAGTTGAAAGTCATGGCTTTGACCGTACAAAAGCGACGTGGTTAGTGACTTTAGTGGTGTTTGCTTGTTCAAGTATCATTATTATTAATTTCGATTGGTTATTTGGTTTAGTGATTATGCTGTTTACGCAATACCAGTTACCATTAATGGGATTATTTTATTTCATTACAGTGGGTTGGTTGTGGCGCCGAGGCAATAAACTATTACAAGTAACCAGAGGGCCGCATTACTGGTTTGCACAATATGTCCGGTTTATTTGTCCAATCTTAATGACAGCAGTGTTTTTAAATGTAGCATTTTCATAACAAATAAATGATGTTAAAAAGCCGAACGATACATTACCCGTTCGGCTTTTTATTGGCTAGTGTATTAAAATGATCGCTTAAACAACGGCATTATTTAAAGTGCGTTGCTCGCCAAATTGCTCAATATTAAAAAATGTCACTGCAGCAATTTCATCAAGGGCTTCTTGGGTGAAAAATCCTTGATGACCCGTGATCAAGACGTTTGGAAACGTTAATAAACGCTGAAACTCATCATCTTGAATAATTTCGCTGCTCATATCCCTAAAAAAGAGTTCAGACTCTTGCTCATACACATCGAGCCCTAAATAGCCCAAAGTTCTGTTTTTAAGTGCGGTAATGGTTGCTTTGGTATCGATGAGAGCACCTCGGCTGGTATTGATCAGCATCACCCCCGGTTTCATTTGGTTGTATGCCTCGTCGTTAATGAGGTGATGGGTTGCGGGCAATAAAGGGCAGTGGAGTGAAATAATATCGGATTGCGCCAATAAAGTGGCCATCGGGACGTAGTTTAAATTAGTGGCACTTTGGCTTGGATCATGGGCTAAAATACGACAGCCAAAGCCCGTTAGAATATTGCATAAGGCTAAGCCAATTTTTCCGGTACCGATCACACCAACGGTTTTTTGATGCAAGTTAAATCCTAATAAGCCATTAAGGTCGAAATTGCCTTCTTTGACCCGATTATATGCTTTATGAGTTTTTCGACTTAACGTGAGCATTAAAGCTATGCAATGTTCAGCCACGGCTTCTGGGCTGTAAGCTGGTACACGGGTAATGTGCAGGCCTAATTTTTTAGCGCTGATCAAGTCGACATTGTTAAAGCCTGCACAACGTAAAGTAATAAGCTTAATATTGAATGCATGTAAACTTTCTAAGACGGTAGCCGATAAATCATCGTTTACAAACGCGCAGACCACATCACACCCTTGTGCTAGTTTGGCACTTAATAGCGTTAAACGTTCGCTAAAAAACAACAGCTCATGGCCAGCCTGATTATGTTTGGTAAAAAAAGTTTGCTCGTATTTTTGTGCACTAAAAAATGCGATTTTCATGTTATAAAATACTCTCTATGACTGAACTAATAGCCTCGGGTTTGGTGCGGGGCGCATAGCGCGCAACAACTTGGCCGGTGCGATTAATCAAAAATTTAGTGAAATTCCATTTTATTGCCCGAGCTTGTAATAATCCTCTTGAATTTGTTTTCAAAAAGTTAAACAGCGGCAATGCATCGGGTCCATTGACAGCTACTTTAGCAAAAATAGGGAAGCTGACGCCAAATTGTAGCTCACAAAAGTGTTTTATTTCATCGTTTTCGGCAGGTTCTTTATTTTCAAATTGATTACAGGGAAAAGCTAAAATCGTGAAGTCTTGATCTTTATATTTTTGATAAAGCTGCTCTAAAGCAAAATACTGAGGTGTAAGTTCACATTTACTGGCGGTGTTGACAATTAAAAGTGGTTTTCCTTTAAATTGAGCTAAATCATAGTCTTCACCGTTGGTTAGTGGGGCAGTAAAATCAAAAATTGATGCCATCATGGCTCCTTTAAAGTGCTAGGAGAAGCCGAGTGTTCTCCCTATAATCGAGTTAATTTTCACAGTCTAACAAGCAAATAGGACAAAATTATGTCAATCAAAGTCGCTTTTATTGGTTTAGGTGTGATGGGGTTTCCCATGGCAAGGCATTTAAAAAAAGCCGGTTACGACGTTACCGTATTTAATCGTACAACCGCTAAAGCAGAAGTTTGGGCCAATGAATTTGGGGGGCATTTTGCGCTCACACCAGCACTCGCTGCGGTTGATGCTGATATGGTTTTTGTGTGTGTTGGTAATGATGATGATTTACGTGCGGTAACGCTTGGCAATGACGGAGTGCTAGCGTCCATGAAATCAGGGTCTATTCTTGTTGACCACACCACAACCTCTGCCGATGTCGCAAAAGAAGTTGCGATGGCGGCAAATAAGCAAGGTGTTGAATTTTTAGATGCGCCTGTTTCAGGTGGTCAGGCGGGGGCTGAAAATGGCGTGCTCACGATAATGGTGGGTGGTGATGAGGCTGTGTTTAATCGTGTACAGCCGATTATGGCCAGTTACGCACGCTTTAGTCAGCTACTAGGCCCTGTTGGGTCGGGGCAATTGTGTAAAATGGTGAATCAGATTTGCATTGCTGGAGTGGTACAAGGTTTAGCTGAAGGGCTTCATTTTGCGCGCAATGCAGGGCTTGATGGCGAAAAAGTGATTGAGACGATTGCCAAAGGTGCCGCAGGGTCATGGCAAATGGAAAACCGATATAAAACAATGTGGGCGGGTGAGTATAACTTTGGTTTTGCAGTGGATTGGATGCGAAAAGATTTAGGTATTGCACTGGAAGAAGCCCGTAAAAATGGCTCAACCCTTGCCCTGACAGCATTGGTTGATGGATATTATGCACAAGTGCAAGCGATGGGCGGCAATCGCTTTGATACATCGAGTTTATTTGCTCGTTTAGAAAAAGACAGAACACAGTAAATGGGTTGATGCGTATATTTTGAAGCGTTAAAAAGGTGCGTAAAAACGCACCTTTTATTTAGCAAAATAACCGAGCGGATTAAACTAGGCCGCGAGGTAAGCGGCATTCATGTGATGCTTGTGCTAAATTGACTATCCAGAACTCTTCGGCAGTGTAACCGGTATCGTTGGTTTTAATCACTGTGAAAGGTGTTTTCTGTGTCATATCACCTGCTACACAAGAAGGTGCGGCGCCGGTTGATGGCGTTAAATCATCAATTTGCGCATTAAGGTCTGCCAAACGTACGTTTTTATTACCATCAACGCTGTACCAGCCGTTTTTAGCGGTGATCTCTGGTAATGTACCATTGGCTGCAACGTATGCTGCTTCAAATGCTGCTAATACAGCTGTTTTATCAAGAGTGGTCATCGTATATCCTATTTTATCGATACGAAGATTAGTTTGAAGCGAATAGTTATACCGATTTTTGCACTAACTTTCAAATTTTTGCCGTTTTTTCTTTATTTTCGCTGCTTTTAAACTGACAATTGCACTTAGTTTTTTATTAATTAAAAGAGTCAATTATGCTACGCAAAGACTTACTTCACATTTTAGATGCCTTATTAAAACCTCATTTGGTGCGAGATTTTTGCCCAAATGGTTTGCAGGTTGAAGGTAAAAATGAGATTAAAAAAATTGTTACTGGGGTGACGGCCAGTCAAGCATTAATTGATGCTGCAATTGAAGCTCAAGCCGATGCCATTATTGTGCACCATGGCTATTTTTGGAAAAATGAAGCTTACCCAATTGTCGGGATGAAAAAGCGCAGAATAGCGGCATTGTTGGCTCATGATATTAACTTATTTGCTTACCATTTGCCGCTTGATGTTCACCCCGAATTGGGTAATAACGCTCAGCTGGCTAAATTACTCGATTTAGAATTTGAGCAAGGTTTAGAGCTAGGAACTGCGCCAAGTGTGGCGGTTCGTGGTCGTTTACGTACACCAATGTTAGGGCAAGATTTTGCCGATAAAATCAGTGTGACGCTCAATCGCCCAGTGCTTAGCAATTTAGTCAGGCAAACTCCAATTGAAACCATTGCTTGGTGTACGGGAGGTGGTCAAGGCTATATTGATTTAGCCGCAGAACAAGGGGTTGATGCGTATTTAACGGGTGAAGCATCTGAGCAAACCATTCATAGCTCACAAGAACAAAACATTGATTTTTTTGCCGCAGGCCACCATGCCACTGAGCGCTATGGCATTAAAGCGCTTGGGGATTATTTGGCTGCACATTATGAGTTCTCGGTTGAATTTATCGATATTGATAATCCGGTATAGGGTGTTTGAACACAGCTTAAAATAAAAAATGGGTAAATAAAGCCCATTTTTTATTGACTGATTTCAAGCCAAATACTGCCAATCCACTCATGTTGATGTTCTGTGAGTGCCATTAAGGCTTCAGGGGTTGGTACAAACTGGCGCCACATCGGATTCATCGGCATTTCTTGCCAATCGGTAGGGGCCGCAATAACTTCAACACCTTGTTGATTAAACAATTCAACCGCTCTTTGCATATGGGCTATCGAAGTAACGAGAGCAACTTGGTTATCAACTAACTTAGGTGCTAGGAGTAAGGCTTCTTCTGCGGTATCACGGGCTTTGGGATTGAGTAAAATTCGTTGCGGATCAAAGCCAATGGCAATGGTGGCTTGGCGCATAATTTCACTATTACTGACGCCCTTAAAACCACCACCAGAGACAACCAGTTTGGCGTTAGGATAAAGTTTTGCCAATCTTAAGCCTTCATAAAGCCTAGCTAAAGAGCAATGGCCTAGTTGTGAATTGGCTGGACGGCTTTTGTTGGGCATAATTTTACAACCAAGTACCACAACATAATGAATGGTTGGATGTTTTTGTGAGTTAAATGCACCAAAGTTGCTTTCAGTTTTACCAATGATGAGGCTGCTGATAAAAGGCGTGCTGAGCAACGTCAGTAACACTAAAGAGGAAATCATTAGTAACAAGCCACTACTGCGTTTTTGCCTAATTAATTGTATTAGGCCAACAAAAACCAGCATTAACATCAAAGGTAATGGCATTAAGACACTGCCAATGAGTTTTTTTAATTCAAAAAAATCCATCTAAACAATCTTTTAAAGCTGAAATTAATAATGGCTATCTTACGGGGTTATCATGACTAAACCTACAAAAAAGTCGCGTGCCTATCATGACAATCGAGTCTGGTCGCGTGGACTTAGATAAACTGCGCCACGCCCAGAGGTCATTAGCGGCGGTTTTGCTTGCAAGTATTTAAAAAATGGCGATAAACAGGGTTATCTTTCATGTTCTTTTTCATTGCTAAATACATTGGACGATTGAGACCCAGTGCACCAAGTGGAATTGATTTAATTAAGCCTTGGCTTTCGTAAGGAGTCACGAGCCAATCGGGTAAAGCTGCTACGCCCATGCCTGCGCTCACTAATTGAAAAATCAATAAGCCTTGATCAACCGTTTTTAAATTACCATCGTAACGGGCATTTTGAATAAAATGCTTAAAAATATCCTGACGCTCTTTTGGGATAGGATATGAAATAATAGTTTCATCTTTTAAATCGAGTGCGGTGACGTAGGCTTTTTTAGCCAACTCATGATCAGGTGAAACAATCAATTTGAGCTTAAAATCGAAAAGGTGGGCGTATTCGAGAATATCTGGTTCTCGAATATCCGACGTTAAGACTAAATCTAATTCATCATTCACTAAATCAGGAATGGCATCATAGCTAAAGCCGCGCTCGTAATCGATTTTAATGTCGGGCCAAAAATTATTGAATTCTTTTATTGTAGGCAAAAGCCAATGAAAACAAGCGTGGCATTCAACACTCAAGCGTAATTGAGAAATAGGCTGGTTTAGACTTTCTTTTAAGCGGCATTTGGTGGCTTCAACTTTAGGTAAAATGTCGTATGCCAGTTCAAGTAATAACATACCTTGTGGGGTAAAACGCACAGGGTGGGTTTTTCTTTCGAATAATTGACAATCGAGTTTGTTCTCTAAATCTTTGATTTGATGTGATAAAGCAGATTGAGTCAAAAAGAGCTCTCGCGCTGTATTGACCAGTGAGCCGGTCTCTTTAAGGGTGGCAATGGTTTTTAGGTGCTTTATATCTATCATCTTTAATAATTCTCATGTTCGATGTGAGAGAACGTACTGGAAATCAATCATAACCATAAACTTTAGATGTTTCAACTTCCAGATGGCTATATTTAATGGTTGCTTATCCTCTTTAGGTTAATAATGAACCAACAAGACAGCGTTGTCATTCTTTTATTTCACTCTTGTAAAATGACTTTTATAAAAAACGATAATTTAGATGAATTTACTTCACTTATTGGGTAGGTAATGTTTTTTAATTTTAAACGTTAGATGGTGAAAGGCCCATTGCCGAGGTAGTTTTTTAGAACGTTAAAAAAATTCATCATGAAGTCGAAAATGTTTCGGTTTTACACACAAGGATTTAAATGTATTGTTTAGCCATCTAAACGTCCTCAATCAAGGTGAAATAAAAGTATGGCAATAATACATAACCTCGGGTTTCCAAGAGTTGGAAAGCGTCGAGAATTAAAACATGCTGTTGAAGCATATTGGGCAGGTGACATTTCACGCTCGGATCTGTTTGCAACAGGCAAAGCTATTCGTGCTCAAAACTGGGCATTACAAGCAACAGCAGGTGTTGAGGTGTTGCCTGTGGGCGATTTTGCATGGTACGACCATGTGCTAGCAACGTCATTAATGGTGGGCGCTATTCCTAAACGTCATCAGCATGGTAATGATGTAGTTGATATTGATACTCTTTTTAGAATTGCTCGGGGCCGAGCGCCAACCGGTTGTGCTTGTGCGGCCAGTGATATGACGAAGTGGTTTAATACCAATTATCATTACATTGTACCTGAGTTACATGCAGAGCAAGAGTTTGCTTTAACTTATACCGAGTTATTTGAACACGTTTTAGAAGCGCAGGCGCTGGGGTATGATGTGAAGCCGGTATTAATTGGTCCTGTCACCTATTTATATTTAGCCAAAGAAGTGGGGGGGTCATTTAACAAGTTAGCACTGCTTGAAAAACTACTGCTGGTTTATCAGCAAGTTATTGAAAAACTTGCCACCTTAGGGGTGCAGTGGATCCAGATTGATGAACCCATTTTGGCATTAGACATTCAAGATGATTATTTAAATGCACTGAGCAGCAGCTTTAATGCATTGCAGGGTTTAGGCGTTAAAATACTGTTGGCGACTTATTTTGGCTCAGTTACGCAATATTTACCTCAAATAGCCAAATTTTCCGTAGATGGTGTGCATGTCGATTTAGTGGCGCAGCCACAATCTTTAACTGAAATTAGCCAAGCGATTTGTGCTCAGAAGGTACTTTCTTTGGGAGTGGTAAATGGTCGTAATATTTGGCGTGCCGATTTAAGTGCGGTATACGGAAAAATTAATGCATTAGTGATGGAACGTGCAGGTAATATTTGGTTAGCGCCATCGTGTTCGCTGCTGCATTGCCCGGTTGATTTAGCACAAGAGCAAAACCTTGATCCTGAATTAAAATCGTGGATGGTGTTTGCCAAACAAAAAGGCAGTGAGTTAGCACTATTAAAGACGGCTTTACAAACAGGTGATACTCAGGCCATTACTCATTACTCTGCACCTGTTAAAGCGCGTTTAATATCTGCACGCGTTAACAATAAAGAGGTACAGCAACGTGTTGCTGCATTAACACCGGCTGATGGGCAACGACAAAGCGATTTTAATATTCGTATTAAAGCCCAACAAGCGGCATTGCAGCTGCCTGTTTTGCCAACAACTACAATAGGTTCATTTCCGCAAACTCACGCTATTCGTCAGGCTCGTCGCGATTATAAAGCGGGTAATTTAGCCTTTGCTGATTATGAGGCGCAAATGCAAGCCGAAATACGTTATGCAATTGAAGAACAAGAAGCGGTTGATTTAGATGTGCTGGTGCATGGTGAGGCTGAACGTAATGACATGGTTGAACATTTTGGTGAGTTGCTTGAAGGGTATGCCTTTACGCAATTCGGCTGGGTGCAATCGTATGGCTCACGATGTGTAAAACCGCCAATTATTTTCGGCGATATAAGCCGAAGTAAACCGATGACGGTAGCATGGACGACCTATGCCCAATCGCACACTAAAAAGCACCTTAAAGGGATGCTAACAGGTCCGGTCACGCTCTTATTTTGGTCATTTATTCGTGATGATTTAGATAAACCAAGTATTGCCAACCAAATAGCGCTTGCGCTTCGTGATGAGGTGATTGATTTAGAGCGCGCTGGGATTCAAATTATTCAAATTGATGAACCTGCGTTTAGAGAAGGCATGCCGCTTAAAGCTTCACAATGGCAAGATTACTTAGCATGGGCGGCATATGCGTTTAGAGTGTCGGCCTGTGGGGTAAAAGACAAGACTCAAATCCACACTCATATGTGTTATTCAGAATTCAATGGCATTATTGATTCAATTGCAGATATGGATGCCGATGTGATCACGATTGAAACGTCGCGCTCTAACATGGATTTGCTCAATGCATTTGAAGATTTTGCTTATCCGAATGATATCGGCCCTGGTGTCTATGATATTCACACGCCTAATGTGCCGCAGGTGCAATGGATGAAAGACTTAATTCACACAGCGGCCAAAAAAATACCGGTTGAACGTTTGTGGGTTAACCCTGATTGCGGTTTAAAAACGCGCGCTTGGCCCGAAACACGTGAAGCATTAAAAAACATGGTACAGGCTGCCAAAGAATTACGCCAAGAATTGAAGTAAGTTTCTCATGCTTTAAAAGAAAAACGATGCTTAATGTCAAATAAAGAAACCTAAACTCAAAGTGAGTTTAGGTTTCTTTATTTGGGTGCTTTTAATGCTAATAAGAGTAAACTTATGCCTAAAATGAATGTTTTGGTGTTTTATCGAGCAGTTAAACTGATGTTGAGCGAATTTTTGTTTATAAGTCGTTAAATAATGATAAAAGAGAGCATAGGATTTAACACTACAGACTGTTAGTAACGAGAAATTGTAATGAATTTAATTTTAAAATTAATACTGGGTATTTTAGGTGGTTTTTTAATAGGCTTGTATGCACCTACTTTTATCGTCGAACTTCTATATACAGCCAAAGTAATTATCGGTGAGTTGATTGGGTTTACTATTCCTTTGATCATTGTTTTTTTTATTACCTCAGGGATTGCCAGTCTACCGCAAAATTCAGGGTCACTATTAGGTAAAACTGTTGGTTTCGCCTACGGTTCAACGGTAATTGCAGGTACATTAGCCTATCTAGTGGCTAGTTTAGTGATCCCTATGTTAGGGGGGCAGATAAACCTTGCAAGTAGCGAGGCCGTGGAGATGCATTCATTTTTTTACTTAGAAATACCGCCCTTGTTTGGCGTGATGACTGCGCTTGTTACAGCGTTTGTTTTTGGTATTGCCATTAGTAATATGAATTTAACGCATTTGAAACAGCTTTCAGATCAAGGTCGCGACGTGATTGATGGTTTATTAGCAAAAGTAATTATTCCAGCGCTACCATTTTATATCGCTGGTGTGTTTGCTGAAATGACTGTAGCAGGCACAGTATTTGATACATTAAAAACCTTTGCGTTAGTTTTAACAATGGCATTAGTAATGCACTGGCTTTGGTTAACGGTACTGTACGTAGCAACAGGTATTGCATTAAAACGCAGCCCACTTGAATTACTTAAAAATATGCTACCAGCATATTTCACTGCACTGGGTACGATGTCGAGTGCTGCGACTATCCCTGTATCTTTACAAGCAACACGAAACAACCAAGTTAAAGAGGGAATTGCGAACTTTTGTGTGCCTTTATGTGCGACGATTCACTTGTCTGGCTCAACCATCACGATTGTGACCTGTGCAACGGCTGTGATGTTTTTATCACCAGATCTTGCATTACCAAGCTTAGGGTATATGCTGCCATTTATCTTCATGTTAGGCGTTGTCATGATAGCAGCACCAGGCGCACCGGGCGGAGCTGTAATGTCTGCACTTGGTTTATTAACATCAATGCTTGGGTTTAACGAAGCGGCTGTTGCATTAATGATTGCGCTTTATTTAGCACAAGATAGTTTTGGTACAGCTTGTAATGTGACAGGTGACGGTATTATTGCATTGTGGGTTGATAAGTTTTCACAAGAAAAAGAATAAGTTATTGTTAAAGAGTGTTGATTAAAACCCTTTATTAATAGCGTTTAAAACGAAATATGGTAAATTGGTCATTATTCTGTAATGACCAATTTTGGCGATAGATGTATATGAGGAGCCTTCTTTGATTAACGTGCTTTTAGTTGATGACCATGAGCTGGTAAGAACCGGAATCAAACGTATTTTAGATGATGTACGTGGTTTTAAAGTGATCGGTGAAGCAAAAACGGGTGAAGAAGCAGTTACTTTTTGTCGTCAACATCATCCAGATATCGTGTTGATGGATATGAATATGCCTGGCATGGGTGGATTAGAAGCAACAAAGAAAATCTGTCGCTATTGCCCTGATGTCAAAGTGATTGTCTTAACCGTGCACTGCGAAGATCCATTCCCAAGCAAAGTTATGCAGATTGGGGCACATGGTTACTTAACTAAAACAGGTGGGCATGACGAAATGGTTAATGCCATTCGTGCCGTTAACTCTGGCCAACGTTATATCGCTCCCGAAATAGCACAGCAAATTGCATTGGCACAATTTAGTGGCCGCAGCGATGAGAATCCATTTAAAAATTTATCCGATCGTGAATTACAAATTATGTTAATGATCACCCGCGGCGAAAAAGTACAAAATATTGCCGATCAACTTAATTTAAGTTCTAAAACAGTGAACAGCTACCGTTACCGGATGTTTGAGAAATTAGGTATTGGTGGTGATGTTGAACTGACCCATCTGGCAATTCGTCATAAAATGATAGAAATTGATACTGATAGTTTTTCGTAAGTAATCGTTTGTGTTTGATGCAACTGAGTTTTTAAAAACTTTATCGAGTGAGCCGGGAGTTTATCGGATGCTCGATAAAGATGCCCATGTTATTTACGTCGGTAAGGCTAAAAATCTTAAAAAACGAGTCAGTAGTTATTTCAGAGCTAACATTCCCGAAAGTAAAACCCGAGCTTTAGTTAAAAATATAGATCAAATAGAAGTAACCCTTACAAATACTGAAACCGAAGCATTATTACTTGAAAATAATCTTATCAAGCAATATATGCCGCGTTACAATATTTTACTGCGTGATGATAAGTCGTACCCTTATATTTTGGTTACAGACCACCGCCATCCTAGAATTGCATTTCATCGTGGCAGCCGTAAGCAAAAAGGGGATTATTTCGGCCCATTTCCAAGTTCTGGAGCGGTGTCTGAAAGCTTACGTTTAATGCAAAAAATCTTTCCGGTGCGTCAATGTGAAGATGCTTATTATCGTGCACGAAGCCGCCCTTGTTTACAGTACCAATTAAAGCGTTGCTCTGCGCCTTGTGTTGATAAAGTTTCAGATGAGGAATATCAACAAGAAGTACAATTTGTGAAGCTGTTTTTAAGTGGTAAATCCTCTGAAGTTATTGCAGCACTGGTTGCGAAAATGGAAAAAGCGAGTCAGGCACTAAACTTTGAGCTGGCAGCTAAAATCCGTGACCAAATTTTAGTGCTTCGTAAAATGCAAGAGCAGCAATCGGTCAGCGGCAATTTTTCTGAAATGGATGTGATTGGCTATGAGACAAAAAATGGGTTAACAGCGGTGCATTTATTAATGATCCGCGATCATAAAATACTAGGCAGCAATACTTTTTTCCCGAAAATTCCAAAAGACTCAATTGACGATGAAATTTTATCGTCGTTTATAGCTCAGTATTATTTATCGGCTGGACGCTCAAGCCGTATTGCAAAAGAAATCATCTTACCTTTTGCTTTAACGGATATTGAAGTACTAAGCTTAGCTATCTCTGAAGTGGCGCAAAAGAAAATTACGTTAAAAACAGCGCAGCGCGGAGAACGTGCGCAATACTTGGACTTGGCCAATAAAAATGCCCTCAATAGCATATTAACCAAACAAAGTGCACAAGACTCGATTAATAAACGTTATGCAGCATTAAAAGAGGCACTGCAATTAGATGATATTAATCGGATGGAGTGTTTTGATATAAGCCATACTATGGGTGAGAATACAGTTGCCTCGTGTGTGGTCTTTGATAGCCAAGGCCCAAATAAAAAAGAATATCGCCGTTATAATGTAGAAGGGATAACCGGAGGGGACGATTATGCCGCGATGGCCTTCGCCCTGAAAAAACGTTACAGCAAAATGAGTGACGTGACTAAAGTGCCCGATGTAATTTTTATTGATGGTGGTAAAGGGCAGTTGTCCCAAGCTGAACAGTTTTTTTCGACTTGGACGCTTGAAAAACAACCGCTACTTGTTGGTGTGGCTAAAGGAGTAAGTCGAAAAGCAGGATTAGAAACATTATTGATTGACGCGGGCCGAAAAACCATTAACCTCAGTGCCGATTCAATAGCGCTACATTTAATTCAACATATTCGGGATGAATCACATCGTTTTGCGATTGCAGGTCACAGAAATAAACGCCAAAAACAGCGTAATCAATCTGTACTTGAAGAAATACCGAATGTTGGACAAAAAAGACGCCAAGCTATATTAAAGTTTTTAGGTGGTATGCAAGGTGTTTTAGGCGCCAGTATAAACCAGTTAGAAAAAGTACCCGGGATCAGCCAAGAATTGGCTGAAAAGATATTTAATCATTTGCATGACAAAAGCTAATGCTTCATGCGAATATAACTAAAAAGAAACCTCCTAGTCGTTATGTGGAATATTCCTAATACCCTTACAGCTTTTAGACTTGCTCTAATCCCCGTTTTCATGGTGATTTTTTATATTCCCGGTGAATGGGCCTATTTTGGTGCAGCCTTTGTTTTTTGGTTCGCGTCAATTACCGATATTCTCGATGGCTATCTTGCTCGTAAGCTTCAACAATCAACACCTTTTGGCGCCTTTTTAGATCCCGTGGCGGATAAAGTGATGGTATGTGTGGCTTTAGTCATTTTAGTTGAACATTATCAAAGTCTTTATGTCACAGTGCCCGCAATGATCATTATCAGTCGAGAAGTTGTGATTTCTGCTTTACGTGAGTGGATGGCGCAGCAGGGCAAACGAGGTAATGTGGCCGTTTCTCAATTGGGTAAAATCAAGACGGCAGCACAAATGCTCGCGATTATTGGTTTAATTTGGCAATTTGAAACTTGGATGACACAACTTAGTTTTGGATTACTGTATATAGCAACCATCTTAACCTTCTGGTCAATGGTGCAATATTTAATGGCAGCTTGGTCTGAATTGCAGAAAAGTTCATCGTAAACGTTCAATTAAACAGCGCTTTAGATAAAAAATAAGCAAACAGTTCAAAAGTGACATTTTTTGTATTGACGATAAAGATAATCTCTGTAGAATTCGTCCTCGTTGAAAGGCACTAGCCATTTAATAAAGCGGTGAGTCATGTTGCCGAGTGAAAACTAAATGATATGACATTGAAGCGGTACTAGCTCAGTTGGTAGAGCGCAACCTTGCCAAGGTTGAGGTCATGAGTTCGAGCCTCATGTACCGCTCCAAATTTTAGTAAGTATTAAGGCGGAATGGCAGAGTGGCCATGCACCGGATTGCAAATCCGTTTACCCCGGTTCGACTCCGGGTTCCGCCTCCACTTATTAGATTTCACATCGCGAAAGCGGCCCGCTGCCCGGGTGGTGAAATCGGTAGACACAAGGGATTTAAAATCCCTCGACTAACAAGTCGTGCCGGTTCAAGTCCGGCCCCGGGCACCATATGTGAAGTTATAAAGTGATAGAGAATAAAGTAAAAAATATACCGAAAGAATTAATATGATGCGGTACTAGCTCAGTTGGTAGAGCGCAACCTTGCCAAGGTTGAGGTCATGAGTTCGAGCCTCATGTACCGCTCCATATTAGTTTTTAGCTTCACACTGCGAAAGCAACCCGATGCCCGGGTGGTGAAATCGGTAGACACAAGGGATTTAAAATCCCTCGACTAACAAGTCGTGCCGGTTCAAGTCCGGCCCCGGGCACCATCTATGAAGTTATAAAGTGATAGAGAATAAAGTAAAAAATATACCGAAAGAATTAATATGATGCGGTACTAGCTCAGTTGGTAGAGCGCAACCTTGCCAAGGTTGAGGTCATGAGTTCGAGCCTCATGTACCGCTCCATATTAGTTTTTAGCTTCACACTGCGAAAGCAACCCGATGCCCGGGTGGTGAAATCGGTAGACACAAGGGATTTAAAATCCCTCGACTAACAAGTCGTGCCGGTTCAAGTCCGGCCCCGGGCACCATCTATGAAGTTATAAAGTGATAGAGAATAAAGTAAAAAATATACCGAAAGAATTAATATGATGCGGTACTAGCTCAGTTGGTAGAGCGCAACCTTGCCAAGGTTGAGGTCATGAGTTCGAGCCTCATGTACCGCTCCATATTAGTTTTTAGCTTCACACTGCGAAAGCAACCCGATGCCCGGGTGGTGAAATCGGTAGACACAAGGGATTTAAAATCCCTCGACTAACAAGTCGTGCCGGTTCAAGTCCGGCCCCGGGCACCATCTACGAAGTTGTAAAATAATAACTATACCGAAATTTAAGCGGCACTAGCTCAGTTGGTAGAGCGCAACCTTGCCAAGGTTGAGGTCATGAGTTCGAGCCTCATGTGCCGCTCCAAATTTAGATTTTGGCGGAATGGCAGAGTGGCCATGCACCGGATTGCAAATCCGTTTACCCCGGTTCGACTCCGGGTTCCGCCTCCAATCACTTCACACTGCGAAAGCAACCCGATGCCCGGGTGGTGAAATCGGTAGACACAAGGGATTTAAAATCCCTCGACTAACAAGTCGTGCCGGTTCAAGTCCGGCCCCGGGCACCATCCTGTTTAAAAAATAAAAATCCAAAATTATATTTATTTTCATGGCGTTAAAAAAGAAGTAACATTCCGTTATTCTTATTTTTAATTATGGAAAATTATGAAACTTATCATCCCTTTAATTCTATCTCTGTTGTTTTCGGGTTGTGCTCAGCTCAATTTTAACGATCGTTTTGCTGGTAGTGGCTGGAGTAAGGTTGTACTTGCACCCACATTAGGTGATTACGGTCTTACACTTGAGAAAGTATTAGAACATGAGCTTGCTACCTCCAATAAAATCGAAGTTATAACACCTATCATGCTGCCATTTTTATTGGCAGAGAATAATTTATTAGAAGCTTATAAAGTAGATCAGACAAACGCTATTTTTGAATTAGCAAAAAAAATAGGTGCTGAAGGGGTTATTATAAGTACGGCAG